>WGNX01000010.1 GCA_016124335.1 Alphaproteobacteria bacterium | reverse complement strand
TCAACGCGCTGGCAGAGGTGAACGACCTCACCAAGAAGCTCGACGCGGCCCAGCCCGGCCTCGGCGGCCGCTTCGCCAGCTCGGTTACTCACTCTCTGTCGAAGGAGACGGTCGAGGGTCTTGGTCTGAAGACCGAGCCGGCGCAGCCGCCGGGCTCGGTGCAGGTTGCTGGCGGCCCCGGCTGGATGATCAACGACCTTATGTCGCGCGCGGCGAGAAAGGACACCAACGACGCAATGTGCGTCGGCGGGCCGTACGTTCCGGAACAAGGCCCGACGATACTAAGCGGACCTGTTCCAGCGCCCGTCGATCCGAAAGGAGGGCCGGCCTTGCCCGGCGCCACGCCGGCGCAAACGGAGGCACCCAACGTCTTGGGCGGCTCGATCCAAACACCTCAACCGTCCGACTCGATCGAGACGATTCCCTCGCCCGAACAAAGACTAGAAAAGGCGGTTGACGGAATCGTCGAAGAGCTATTTCCGCATATCCTTGAAGCCCGTCGCGACGACAAGCGAGGAAATAGGGCGACGGTCGAAGGCAATAACATCGCAATTGAGGAGATCCGCGCGGCGATCAAAGAGTCGGGAATACCCGTCACCATTGAGCATACCGGTGGTGGAACGCACGAAGCGGACCGGGAAAACTACAAAAAGGAAGAAACGATAAAAAACAATGAGGGCACCTTCAATCGACCCGACATTTCTCACCGAGCAGAAGGTATTGATGACAAGAATGCCTCGATGCATTTTAACACGACTAGTCGTAAGGCCGATGGATCGCTGACGGATCGAGAACGTGAAGCGCTTCGACGTCTCAGGGGTGTACTCGGCGACGACGTGATGGGCGATCTACCGAAAATGAATGAAAACCATACAAGTGATGAATATTGCGCGATTATTCGCCCCTTGATCCGCGATGCCGTTGATAAGCTGCACAACCGACTGAAAGCGATGGTCGGGAAGTGACGTCGATGGACCTCGAAAATCTACACCGCGAGGGCCCAACGCCAACGATCTATCCTAACGCTGGGCGTCGTCAGGAGGTCTATTGGACTGGCGATGATGCATCGCGCTACTTCGTCTTGCTGCGGAAGGCATTTCCGCGAATCCTGTTCTTTGAGGACTTCTGCGAGGCAGCGGAACTCAAACCGAAGCCGATGGTCCGGTTTGTCGAAGAATTGGATGACCTGTCGCGGCGGTTCCACGCCCATGCCTTCATTCCGTACGAAGGATGGAAGCCCGAACTGATCCGCAAGCCGGTCGTTCCCGAATCGACGCGAATCCGATGGACGTGGGCACGCTATCTGTCGCCGCGCCTGTCGATCGACCTTTCGTTCGGCGGAAGATCGTCATGTCTGGCATGGCGGACTGAGCCGGAATCTTCGAAAATCGAGCATTGGGGCTCGACACCCATCCTGACGTCGTATCGGCGTGAACTGCCGAGCGAACGACGCATCTCCGACAAGTTCGTGGCACTCGCGAGAAAGCTCTGCATTCGCACCATTCCCGTTCTGTGGGAATCGCACCAAGAATTTGTGGCCGGGAAGGGCAAAGTCTCACGTGGCGGCTTAATGGCCGGTGACGGTTGGGCGACACCGGCTGTTGTAAATTGGTGTCTCGAAGTTCCGGGGCGCATTATTGGCTTTTTTCCCACGGCATCCGGCCCGGCACATGGCTGCCTGCCCGTCGAACTTGTGCCCGACAGTGCGTGGGGAGACATCCGAAAACCCAAATGGGCGCAGCGCGGTTAGGACGCCTCAGGAACCCGGCACGCCCTTCGTCGTCGAGTATTCGAAGTGCAGCACTTCGCCGGGATGCACGAGCTTGTGGCAGGCGTGCGCGGCGACGGCCGCTTCGGAGAAGCCCTGCAGGATGAGTTTCAGCTTGCCGGGATATTGCGCGATGTCGCCGATGGCGAAGATGCCGGGTGACGACGTCTCGCAGGTCGACGGTTCGACCGCGATGTTGCCTTTGACGAGATTGAGGCCCCATTTCGCGATCGGCCCGAGATTCATCGCAAGGCCGAAGAAAGCGAGCAGGGCGTCCGCCTCCAGCTTGCGGATGTTGCCGTCGAGGTCCTTGAGCACGACGTGGCGCAGCGCGCCCGGCTCGCCTTCCAGCGCTTCGAGCTGGTAGGGCGTCACCAGATCGATCCTGCCGGCCTTGGCGAGCGCCATCACCTTGTCGACCGTATCGGGTGCGCCGCGGAACTTGTCGCGCCGGTGGATCACCATGACGCGCGCCGCCACGTCGGCCAGCGAAAGCGTCCAGTCGAGCGCGGAGTCGCCGCCGCCGGCGATCGCCACGCGGCGGCCGCGGAAATCCTCGCGCCGCTGGACGAAATAGTGGACGCCCATGTTCTCGAATTCGTCGATGCGCGCGAGCGGCGGCTTGTTCGGGCCGAACGCGCCCACGCCCGCGGCCAAGATGACGGCCTTTGCGCGGATTTTCGTGCCGGTTGCCGTTTCCAGTTCCCACAGATCGTCCGCGCGCGCGAGCTTTTCCACCCGCTGGCCCAGATGATAGGTCGGCGCGAACGGCGCGGCCTGCGCCTGCAGGTTTTCGATGAGGGCGCTTGCCTCGATCTTCGGGTATCCGGGGATATCGTAGATCGGCTTTTCGGGATAAAGCGCCGCACACTGGCCGCCGGCCATCTCCAGCGCGTCGACGACATGGCAGCGCATCTTCAGCATGCCGCATTCGAACACGGCGAAAAGCCCCACGGGGCCTGCGCCGATGATCGCGACGTCGGTCGTATGAATGTCAGGCATGGCCAAAGAAACTCCGGAAATCGGCTGCTTTCGACAGCGCCATTGATAGCGGCCTCGGGCGGGTTTTCAACGGATTTCGGCCCCTGTAGAAGAAGGCATGCTGCCGTCCCCGTCGATTCGCGAACTGGCGCTGCCCGACGAGGCGGCCACCGCTGCGCTTGCGGGCCACCTTGCCCGCACGGCCCGCCCGCGCGACGTGCTGGCGCTGTGGGGTGATCTGGGGGCCGGCAAGACGACACTCGCGCGCGCATTCGTGGCCGCGCGGGCGGGCGTGGCCGTCGAAGTGCCAAGCCCGACCTTCACGCTCGTCCAGACATACGATCTACCCGGCGGGCCGGTCTGGCATTTCGATCTCTACCGGCTCACCGACCCCGAGGACGTTTGGGAGTTGGGGTGGGAGGAGGCGTTGGCCGAAGCGATCGTCCTCGTCGAGTGGCCGATCCGGCTTGGCCCTTTTTTGCCTGACGACAGGCTCGACGTGCGTTTGTCCCAAGGATCCGCGGATGGTGCCCGCGTGGCACGGCTGGAAGGGCATGGCAGCTGGCATGATCGCCTGGAGGCAGCCTTTGTTTGATCCCCGGCCGGCGGCACGACTTTTCCTCGATTCAAACGGCTGGCGCGGCTTCGAGCCGGCGCCGCTGGCTGGCGATGCGAGCTTCCGGCGCTATTTCCGGCTCATCGACGGCAAGCGCCGGGCCGTGTTGATGGATGCCCCGCCGCCGCAAGAGGATATCCGGCCTTTCGCGGCGATTGCCGCGCATCTGCTGGCGCTGGGCCTTTCGGCGCCGCGCATCCTTGCCAAGGATCCGCATGCGGGTTTCCTGCTGATCGAGGATTTCGGCGACGAGACCTATACGCGTGCACTGGCTGCCGGCGGCGACGAAAGTGCCCTTTATCTTCTGGCGATCGACGTGCTCGTGGCGCTCCACCGCCATCCCGCACAGGTCAAGGTTGACGTGCCGGCCTATGACGACGCCGTCCTCGATCGCGAAGCAAGCCTGCTCGTGGACTGGTTTCTTCCCGCCTGGCGCGGCGCGGCCGTTCCGGCCGGCGACGTGCGGGACTATCTCGCCGCCTGGCGGCGCGTTTATCCGCTGACGCGCGTGGGCGGCGCCACGCTCGTGCTGCGCGATTACCATGTCGACAATCTGCTGCGCTTGCCCGGGCGCAGCGGAATAGCGGCCTGCGGCCTGCTCGATTTCCAGGACGCGCTGATCGGCTCGCGCGCGTACGATATCGCCAGCCTCGTCGAGGACGTGCGGCGCGATGTCACCCCGGCGGTCGCCAGAGCTTGCGTTTCGCGCTATCTCGAGGCGTTTCCCGATCTCCCCCGCACCGAATTCGAAACGGCAATCGCCGTCCTGGCGGCACAGCGCAACGCGAAGATTGCCGGGATATTCGTTCGTCTGGCGCGCCGCGACGGCAAGCCGCAATATCTCAAGCACCTTGCCCGGACCTGGCGGCTGCTCGAGGGCGATCTCGCCCATCCGGCGCTGGCCGAGGTTCGCGCCTGGTTCGATGCACACGTACCCGCCGCGTGGCGCGCCGCGCCGGCCCTCGAGGGAGCACGATGAAGCCGATCGAGACAGCGATGGTTCTTGCCGCCGGCCTTGGCAAGCGCATGCGGCCGCTGACCGATACGCTGCCCAAGCCGCTCGTTCCCGTGGCCGGGCGCACGCTGATTGACCGGGTCATGGACCGGCTGGTCGAGGCGGGCGTGCGGCGCATCATCGTCAATCTCCACCATCATCGTGCGACGCTCGAAAAGCATCTGGCGGCGCGAACCGACGTCGAACTCGTCCTTTCCCCGGAAGCCGAACTTCTCGAGACGGGTGGCGGCGTTCTCAATGCGCTGAAGCTGATCGGCGACGAACCGTTCTTCTGCGCCAACGCCGACGTGCTTTGGTTCGACGGGCCGACCCCGGCGTTGAAACGTCTGGCGCGGATATGGGATCCGGCGAAATCCGATGCGCTCTTGCTGATGCAGTCGGCCGCAAGCGCGTTCGGTTATGAGGGGCGCGGCGACTATTACGTCGATCCGGTCGGTCGGGCGCGCCGCCGCAAAGGCAATGAAGTGGCGCCGTTCGTTTATGCGGGCGTCCAGATCCTCCATCCGCGGCGGTTTGCAGGTCTGGCGCCCGGCCGCTTTTCGCTGAACGTCGTCTACGACCTGGCCGAAACCGACGCGCGGTTGCACGGCATGCCGCATGACGGGTTGTGGTTCCATGTCGGCACGGCCGAAAGCGTGATCGAGACGGAGTTCCAGTTGGGCTACCGACGCGAGCGCCGGTGAGCGGGGCGGCGTTGACCGGCGGCGCCAAGGTCTTTTCGATCCCGGCCGGCGTGCCGTTCCTGCCGGCGCTTGCGGCGGGCATTCGCGGCGAACTCGGCGACGATCCGCTCGTGCTCGCGCGGGCGACGGTGCTGCTGCCCAACCGCCGCGCGACGCGTGCGCTCGGCGAGGCGTTCCTTGCGGCCAGCGGCGGCAAGGCACTGCTGCTGCCGCGCATCGCGGCCGTGGGCGATGTCGACGAGGACGAGCTGGTCTTGACGGGCAGCGAGGCGGCCCTCGATGCCGCTTTTCCGCCGGCAATCGATCCGGTCGCACGCAACATGCTGCTGGCGCGGCTCGTCGCCGCGCGCGCGGATATCGCGCCGTCGCCGGCCGCCGCCTACAAGCTTGCGGGCGCGCTCTGCGAGCTTCTCGATGCGGTGCAGATCGAGGAAGCGGGATTCGAGCGCTTCGCGACGCTTGTCCCGGCCGACTATGCCGAGCATTGGGGCAAGACGCTCGAATTCCTCGAAATCCTGCGCGAGGCCTGGCCGAAGATCCTTGCCGAACGCGGCGAGATGGACCCGCAGGAGCGGCGCGTGAGGCTGGTGCGTGCTCTGGCGGCGCACTGGGCCAAGACGCCGCCCGGTCCGGTCTGGGCGGCCGGATCGACCGGATCGGTGCCGGCAACGGCCCATCTCCTTTCCACGATCGCGCGCCTGCCGCAGGGGGCGGTCGTCCTGCCGGGTCTCGACCTGAACGCCGATGCCGCGACATGGGAGGCGATCGGCAGCGATCCCTCGCATCCGCAATTCGGCCTGCATCATCTGCTGCAACGGATGGAGGTTGTGCGAACCGACGTGAAACCCTGGCCGGAAGCGCAGGAAACGCCGCGTTCAGGTCTCGTCGCGACCGCACTTCTGCCGGCGACACAAACCGGCACCTGGCGCAACGCGCCGAAGTTCGACGATGCGGCCTTTGCCGGTCTTGCACGGTACGAGGCAGCCGACGCCGACGGCGAGGCGGGGACGGTGGCACTGCTGCTGCGCGAGGCGCTGGAAACGCCGGGGCGGACGGCGGCGCTCGTCACCGCGGATCGCAATCTCGCGCGGCGCGTGGCCGCCAAGCTCGCGCGATGGGGGATCGAAATCGACGATACGGCCGGCCGTCCGATTTCGCGAATGCCGCCCGCGACTTTTCTGCGGCTTGTTGCGGCGGCCGCACATGCGGCACTTGCACCGGTGGCGTTGCTGGCGCTCGTCAAGCATCCGCTGGTCGCGATGGGGCGCGAGCGAGCCGCTCATCTTGCCGACGTGCGGCGGCTTGATCGCAAGGTCCTGCGCGGTCCGCGTCCCGCACCGGGCATCGACGGGCTGCGCGCGGCTCTTGCCGGAATCGAAGGTGTCGGAACCCTGCACCCGTTTATAGATGCGCTCGATGCGGCACTGGCACCCATCGCGAAAGCCGGGCCGGATTTCGCGGCACAGCTTGACGCGCATGTCGCCGCTGCTGAACGCCTAGCCAGCGATGCATCGGGTCTCTGCGCGCTGTGGAGCGGCGAAGCCGGTGAAGCGCTTGCGCGGTCCGTCTCCGGCCTTCGCGCAGCTGCACCGATCTACGGCGAATTGGCGCCTGAGCGGTTTGCCGATTTTCTCGAAGCGCTGCTCGAGGGCGCGGTCTTCCGTCCGGTCCATGGCGGGCATCCGCGCCTTGCCATCCGCGGCACGCTCGAAGCCCGTCTTGTCAGTGCCGACAGGCTCATTCTCGGTGGCCTCAATGAGGGGAGCTGGCCCGGCGAGGCGCAGGAAGATCCGTGGCTGTCACGCCCGATGCGCGCGGCCGTGGGTCTCTCGCAGCCGGAACGCCAGATCGGTCTTTCTGCCCACGATTTCGCGCAGGCCCTTTCCTGCGCCGACGTCGTTCTCACGCGCGCGCGAAAAGTGGACGGAACGCCGATGCTACCTTCGCGCTGGCTTTCGCGCCTTGACGCGCTCCTCGGTACCGACGCGCGCTGGCATGCGACACTCGGCGCCGACGCGCCGGCGTGGGACCGCGTGCTTGCCGGGGCTGCGGAGAAAGGCGTGCGTCTCGAGCCGCCGCGTCCGACACCGCCCGTCGAAGCGCGGCCGCGCCGCCTTTCGGTCACGCGCATCGAGCGCCTGCTTCGCGATCCCTATTCGATCTACGCGCAATACTGCCTGCGTTTGAGCCCGCTCGATCCCATCGATGCCGACGCGGATGCGATGGTGCGCGGCAATCTCATCCACGAAGCGCTTGACCGGTTCGCGCGGGCGTTTCCGGCCGCATTGCCCGAGGATGCGCTGGCCCACCTTGTCGCCATCGGGCGCGAGTTGTTCGCACCTCTGATGACGCGCCCGGTGGTCTCCGCGTTCTGGTGGCCCGGGTTCGAGGCGATCGCGGCCTGGTTCATCGGCGAAGAGCGCGAGCGCCGCGCCAACGGTCTGTTCCCGGTCGCGACCGAAACGAAGGGCCGGCTCGATATCGGCGGGTTCGAGCTGCATGCGAAGGCGGACAGGATCGATCGCGGGCCTGACGGCAAGCTCGTCGTCGCGGATTACAAGACCGGCAAGGTGCCGACGAAAAAGCAGGTCGCCTCGGGCCTCAACGGCCAGCTTCCGCTAACCGCGGCGATCGCGCGGGCCGGCGGATTTCCGGATGTGCCGGCGGCATCGGTCGCCGAACTTGCCTATGTCAAATTCGGCATGCCGCGCGAGCCGGGCACCTGGCAGATCGTCGTGCCGTCAAAGGAGGCCGCGAACGTGGATGCGCTTGCCGACCGTCTGGTCGGCGAGCTTCGCAATTTCGTGCGCCGCTACGATGATCCGAAGTTCGCCTACCTCTCGCGGCCGCGGCCGGTCTTCGTCGAATTCGCGGGCGATTATGATCATCTGGCGCGCTGGCGCGAATGGTCGCAAGGCGGCGGCGAATGAGCGCGCCCGAACTCAAGGAAGGGCTCGCCAACCAGCGCGCCGCATCGGACCCCGACAATTCGGTGTGGGTCGTCGCCAACGCGGGCTCTGGCAAGACCTACGTCCTTACTTCTCGGATCGTACGCCTGCTGCTGGCCGGTGCGCGGCCGTCCGCGATTTTGTGCCTGACGTTCACGAAGGCGGCGGCTGCGGAAATGCGCGATCGGCTCTCGCGCCTGCTGGCGCACTGGGCGACATGCGCGGACGAAACGCTCGACGGCAATCTGCGTGAACGGCTCGGGCGCGCGCCGACGGAACAGGAGCGCAAGGATGCACGTACGCTTTTCGCGCGCGTCATTGACGCGCCGGGCAGCCTGCGCATCCAGACGATCCACTCGTTCTGCGAGGCGCTGCTGAAGCAGTTTCCGGTCGAGGCGCGCGTGCCGCCGCATTTCTCGATCGCCGACGAGGGCGTGGCGCGCGAACTTCTCGGTGAGGCGCGCGAGCGGCTGATTGCCGACGCATCGGGCAACGGCGATCTTGCCCGCGCATTGCGCGCGATGGCCGAGCGGGCGGGCGAAACGAGCTTTGCCGCCGCGATCGACGCGCTGCTGGGCGGGCGGCGGCGCCTGCGCGACCTTTTGGCCCGCAAGGGCGGTGATATCGGCGCGGCGATTGGCGAACTCTATGCGCTTCTACAGGTGACGGAAGGCGAAACGCCGGATGCCGCCTTCGTGGCGCACGTTGCGGGCGCGGACAGGCCCGCACTGCAGGCAGCCGCGGCGGCGCTCGCGACCGGGTCGACAAACGATACCAAGCTCGCCGGATTTCTCGGCGAGGCACTTGACGCACCCGATGATGGCGCGCGGCTGTCGGCGTGGTTGAACGCCTTCCTCACCAAGCAAGGCGAGCCGCGCAAGAAATTCGCGACGAAGGCGGTCGACGCGGCGTACCCAAGGACGAACCCGGCGCTTCTGGCCGAGCAGACGCGCGTGCTGGAACTCGCCGAGCGGCTATCGGCGATTGCCGTCGCCGGCCCGTCGGCCGCGTTGCTGCGCGTTGGCGCTGCCCTTTTCGCGCGCTATGACGCGCTGAAGGCATCGCGCGCACTTCTCGATTACGATGATCTGGTCCTGCGTGCGGTTGCGCTGCTGCGCGGCGCCACGCCTTGGGTGCTCTACAAGCTCGATGGCGGCATCGATCATATCCTGGTCGATGAGGCGCAGGATACGGCACCCGAGCAGTGGGCCGCCGTCGCGACGCTCGTTGGCGAATTTTTCGCAGGCGAGGGTGCGCGTGCGCGCATGCCGTCGCGAAGCATATTCGTCGTGGGCGACGAGAAGCAGTCGATCTTCAGTTTCCAAGGAGCCGATCTTGCGGCCTTCGCGCAAACGCGCGCGACCCTGCAGGCGAAGGCCGGCCGCAACTGGAAGGAAGTGCCGCTCGAAATCTCGTTCCGTTCCGCACCCGCCGTCCTTGAGGCCGTCGATCGCGTGTTTGCCGACCCTACATCGCGCTCAGGCGTGGTCACGGGCGAGCGCGACCTGACGCACAGGCCGATGCGTTCGGGTGCGGGCGGCCGGGTCGAGCTATGGGCGCCGGAATTGGCGGCCGATCATGCCGAGCCGCAGCCCTGGGATGCGCCCGTCGACTACGTGCCGGCCGACCACCCTTCGGTGCGGCTCGCCCAACGCATCGCGCGCACCGTCGCCGGGTGGATCGGAAAGGAAGAACTGCCCGCGCGCGGCCGCAAGGTCCGGGCGGGCGACGTGCTCGTGCTCGTGCGCCGCCGCAACCGGTTCTTCGATGCGTGCGTGCGTGCCTTCAAGGATGCAGGCGTACCGGTGGCCGGCGCCGACCGCATGGTGCTGGGCGACCAGATCGCGGTCATGGACATGCTCTCGCTTGCCCGCTTCTGCCTGATGCCGGCCGACGACCTTTCGCTTGCCGAGGTTCTGAAATCGCCGCTCTACGGGTTCGATGATGATGACCTGTTCGCGCTTGCATGGAAGCGCGAGCGGCATCTCTGGGCAACACTGCGTGCGCGCGCGACCGAAAACGCGAAGTGGGCCGCCGCATGCGCCGAGCTTGGCGCGATCCTGGCGCGCGCGGATTTCACGGCGCCTTATGAATTGTTTGCCGATCTGCTCAATGCGCGCGACGGAAGGCGGCGCATGCTCGCGCGGCTGGGGCCCGACGCTGCCGATCCGCTCGACGAGTTTCTTTCCGCCTGTCTCGTCTACGAGCGGGTCGGGCCGGCCTCGCTTCAGGGTTTCGTGGCTTGGTTCGAGGCCGGCGGCACCGACATCAAGCGCGACATGGAACAAGGCCGTGACGAAGTGCGCGTGATGACCGTGCACGGCGCCAAGGGTCTCGAGGCCGAAATCGTGTTCCTGCCGGATACCTGTACGCTGCCGGGTACACGCGACCCGATCGCGTGGGCGGCCGACGTGCCGCTCTGGCCGCCGAAAGGGAATTCCGGCCAGAAGGCCGTTGCCGCCGCGCGCGCCGATGCGGCTTTGCGCGATCAGGCCGAATATCGCCGGCTTCTTTATGTCGCGATGACACGCGCGCGCGACCGCCTCTATGTCTGCGGCTGGACGACCGACGACGCGCCGAAGCCGGGATCGTGGTATTCCGCAATCGAGCCGGTCCTGAAGTCCCATGCCGAAACGGTCGAGGTCGATACGCCGGACGGCCCGGTCTGGCGTATCGACCGGCCGACGACGATCCCGGATTCGCCCGTACCGGCGGCGCTTGCGTTGCCGGCGCCCAAGCCGGTGCCGGATTGGGCAACCGGGAAGATTGCACCGTTCGAGCCCAGCCCGCCGCGGCCGCTCGTGCCTTCGCGCCCCGAGAGCGAGCCGTCGGCCGCCTCGCCGTTGGGTGCCGATGCCGGGTTCGGTTTCGTGCGCGGGCGTCTCATCCACCGACTGTTGCAGACGCTTCCGGATCTCGCGCCTGCCGCGCGCGCCGATGCGGCGAAGCGCTTTCTCGCGCGTCCGGGACACGGTCTTGACCCGGCGCAGATCGACGAGATGGCGGCGGAGACGCTTGCCGTCCTTGCCGATCCGCAATTCGGACCGGCTTTCGACGGTTCGGCGATCGCCGAAGCGCCGGTCGTCGCGCGGATCGGCGCACGCGCATTGGCCGGGCGTATCGATCGGCTCGCGGTCCGCGCTGAGGAAATCCTGATTGTCGACTTCAAGACGAACCGCCCGCCGCCTTCCGATGTCGCGGCCGTTTCGCCAGCCTATATCGGGCAGCTTGCGGCTTACCGCGAGGCGCTCAAGCCGCTGTTCGCCGGACGGCCGATCCGCTGCGCGCTGCTATGGACATATGCGCCGCGCCTGATGCATATCCCCGATGCACTGCTCGACAGATTCATTCCTAAATGACTGATTTCGCGCGCTAGTTTTATTGCGGTCGGGGCGCCTTGACCCCGGCGCGGGCGCTACCTACGTTGAAGGGCTTTCGATTCGTCAGAACATCCGCGAGGCTTTCCATGAGCGCCAACACCACCAAGGTTACCGATGCCAGCTTCCAGACCGACGTGCTCCAGTCGCAGTCGCCGGTGCTGGTGGATTTCTGGGCGGAATGGTGCGGCCCCTGCAAGCAGATCGCGCCCGCGCTCGACGAGCTGGCGACCGACATGGCCGGCAAGCTGACCGTCGCCAAGATCAACATCGACGAAAACCCGATGACGCCCTCCAAGTACGGCGTGCGCGGCATCCCGACGCTGATGCTGTTCAAGGGTGGCGAGGTCGCGGCCACGAAGATCGGCTCGCTGCCCAAGAGCAAGCTCTACGAGTGGGTGCAGCAGAACGTCTGAGCGCTGGCCGGTTCGCCGGTCCGATGAACCCCGCGCCTTCCCGGCGCGGGGTTCAGCTTTTCAGGCCGAGCTGCGTATCGAGCCAGCCGGCGAGCCTGTTGCCATAGTGCATCCACGTGAATTCCTCGGCGCGTGCGCGCGCGGCCTTCGCCATGCGCGCGCGCAGGTCGGGGTCGCGGGCCAGCACGCGCAGCCGTTCGACGAGCGCGTCGACGTCGCGGGGCGGAACAAGAAACCCCTCGGTCCCGTCGCGCACGACCGACCCGGTGTTCGGCGTGCAAACGACCGGCAGGCCCGACGCCAGCGCCTCGTAGCTCGCGAAGGCCGAGCCCTCGTGCAGCGAGGGATAGGCGAACACGTCGGCCGTCTGGAAAAGACGGTGAACCTCGTGGAACGGCACGTGGCGGACGTGGCGGAAAATTCGGGCATAAGGTGAAAAGGCCGAGGCATCGCCCGCCATCTTGCCCACGCAGACAAGCTCGAGGCCCGGAATGTCCGCGCGCTTCGCGGCTTCCAGCAGATACTTGATCCCCTTGCGCTGCGTCAGGCCGCCGACGAACAGGACGCGGAACTTCCCGTCCCCGGCGCGTGGCGCCGAAGGCGGCCGGAAGCGACCCGTGTCGACGCCATAGGGAAGGACGAAAATGCGCGCCGGATCGGTTCCGTTCGCGATCATCGTGTCGCGCACATAGTCCGACGGCACGATAACCCGATCGGCCTCGCGCGCCTCGACGCCGCATTGGGCGATCACGCGTGCGGGCGGAAGCGGAAGCGTTTCGGCAAACTCCGGCGCGCGCCTTGCTTCCTCGGCGAAGATCGAAAGCCCGGCTTCGATATGGCCGATCACCTGATTGAGGATCGCAAGCCCGCCGTAGCTTTGCGTCGCGCGCTGGGCTGCAAGCGCCGAGCTGTCGTGACCGATGGTGAAGCGCGGACGTTCGGCGAGCACACGCTGGGCGAACTGTGCGTCGAAGACGTCGTTGCGCCAGGCGATCGCGGCAAGCTGGCGTTCGGCGGACAGGCGAAGGCGCGTCGCGGCGATGTACATGAGCTCGGGCACAGGCTGAAGTCGCACCCGGGCAGGATCGACGCCGGGATGCGAGCGGCGCTTCAATTCGCGCTCGGCGGAAGCACGGATGCGTCCGGGCAGCATGGCCGTGAGCTTTGGCAGCACACCGCGCCCGGTCCAGAAGACGCCGGTCTCGAATCCGACATCGAACCCAGCGGACTGGAGGGCGGCGACGAGTTGATAGGCCAGATGGTTCGAGCCGGGATGGCCGACCAGGCCGTGGATCGCCGAACGGTTCACGGCAGGACCCGCGCGAGCGCGCGCCTTGCATGGGCGAAATCTGCGGCCGTCGGCCGGAAGAGCACCAGCACCGGTGCGCCGATCCGCCGATGCAGCATGCCCGCCATCGCGGCAAGCGCCACGACGTTCGCGACGACCAGCGCCCAGGCAGCACCCCGGATGCCGATCGACGGCATGAGCAGCGCCAGCGAAGCGATGGCCGCGGCAAGTCCCGCAGCTTCCGCCCAGCCGATCGCCAGCGACTTGTCGAATGCGTTGAGTGCCTGGATGAACATCAGCTTGGCGGCGAAGAAGGGCAGGCCAAGCAGCATGATCTGGCAGAGCACTGCGCTTTCCTCGAATGCACGGCCGAAAATGAGCGGTACAAGCCACGGCGCAAGCGCCGACAGACCCACGGCACTGGCAATCGACAGCGCCATGGCGAGACGCAGATAGGTGCCGAAGATCCTGAGCTTGTCGGCCGGGTCGCCAGCCTGGCTGATTTTGGGGAACGCCACCCCCGCCACCGTATTGACGAGGATCATCGGGCCGTTGGCGACGGTGAGCGCCACGACATAGTGCCCCATGTCGACGGCGCTGAGAAACAGCGAGACGCCCATCTGGTCGACGCGCTGGCGAAGGCTGTTGACCATCTCGCCCAGATGCAGTCGCGCGCCATAGCCAAGCAGGCCCTTCGCCGCGGCAAAATCCGGCCGCCAGCCGATCCAGCCCTTGAGCCCGAGCCAAACGAGACCGACGAGGCCCGAGACGAGCGTGCCCGCGACATAGGCAAGTGCAAAGGATTCGACGTCGGTCCGGCCGGCAAGGTGGAAGATCGCGATGAAGCCGAGATATCCCAGCCCGACCAGCGTGCGCACGACGTTCCAGGCAACGAGGTCGAGATGGCCCTGGAACATCGTGGCCACGAAAAGCGAGAACAGATAGACCGGCACGTAAGCGGCGATGTACCAGGCCTCGACGGCGCGCACGGTTGCCGAATCGCTTGCCGTCATGTGCGGGATGACGAGATAGCCGACGGCCGTCAGGACCACGGTCAGTGCCAGCCCGATCCACATGACCGTCGCGAAAAGCGTTTTCGGCGATGCCGCACGCGTCGCCGCGCGGTAGAGCAGCGCATCCGACATCGCAAGGATGCCGAACTCCATCAGCAGGCCCGGCCACAGCATGATCTCGGCAAGTTCGCCGCGACCTTCGGGCAGCAGCAGCCGCGCGGCGAGAAGCCCGGTCGCGATGTTGACGATCTGGATCACGATCGTCGTCAGGAAGGAGAGCGAGATGTCCTTCACGGCGTTATCCGCCCCGGGCAGACGGAAGCGAGCGCCTTGCGCAGGCCCGCGACGTCTTCGCGGTAGCTCCAGTTCGAGATGATGTCGAACGATCGCCGGCCCATCGCGGCCAGCCGCGCGGGATCGCCCAACACGGCGGCCAGCGCGCGCGAAAGATCGTCGACATCGTCGGTCCTGAAGATGGCACCGTTCTCGCCGGGCCTGGCAAGGTCGGGGGCCGCACCGATGCTGTCCGAGCAGATCACGGCTTTTCCCGCGCACATCACCTCGTTGACGACAAGGCCCCACGCTTCCTGCCCGGAAGGCAGGACAAACACGTCGCAAAGGTCGTAGCAGGGCGGCAGCTCGTTCTGCTTCTTGAATCCGAGGAAGCGCACGGCATCGGGCCCAAGTCGGGCAGCGGCTTCTTCCAGTTCGCCGCGCTGCGGGCCGTCACCCACGAAGGCGAGAACCGGATTTCGCATTGCCGGATCGGCGTGAATGCGCGCGAACGCATCAAGCAGCAGGCGTGGCCGCTTTCGCTCGATGAGCTTCGCACAGAACAGCACGACGGGCCGCCCTGGTGCGATGCCAAGCGCGCGCTTGAGCGCATCGCGGCCCGATGATGCGGCAGCGGCCTGCGCGGCGAAACGTTCGTTGTCGACCGCGTAGGGCACGTCGAAAATCCGCGCGGCCGGCACGCCCTGCTCGAGCCAGTATTGCCGGTTGAGCGACCCGATGGCGAGATAGGCGTCCACGCCCGTCTTCAGTGCTTCGAAGAAGGCCCGTTTCGCAAGGCGCTTCACGGGCGAGCGCACGGCCGAGATCGGCGTGGCTTCGTCTCGGATCAGCACCTTCACGCCGCGCCGCTTGGCCGACGCGATCGCGGCCCAATGGCTGAAATGCGCATAGCCGTGGATCCAAAGCGCATCGAAGCGGCCTTCGTCGAGTGCACGCGCAAAGCCGCGCGACAATGGCCGCCAGAGCGTGAGCGGCTCCAGGATTCCTGCGGGCGGCTGCGGGTCGAGGCGCGGCAGCGTGTGGTGCCGGTAACCTTCGACGAGCGGCACGTCCCAGACGATCTGCTGGCCGAACTCGCCGGCCACGAACGGTCGCGTCGTGAAGTCGGTGCCGAAAAAGACCGAGAAGTCGATGTCGGGCTGCGCGGCCACCATGCGCAGCAGCGGCGCCTGATAGGGGATCGGGTGCGTGACCAGATAGGCGAGGCGGAGCTTGTCCATCGCCATCCTCATGCCGGCACGAAGGCGCGATAGACCTGCCGTGCCCAGCCGCGCAGGCCGCGAAGCGAAGCGTCGGGATGCGCTTCGCCCATGAGCCATTCGCGCACCGGCACGACGAAGCCTGTCTTCGGCCGGTCGGTCAGCTCGGCCGGCAACGGCGGCACCGGCGTGCCGGCCAATGCGCGTTTGCCGGGCGCGCCAAGCGAGGGCAGCACGTTGGCAAGGAAGACCGGATCGACGAACGGCACGCGGATCTCGATCGAATGCGCCATGCCGGCCCAATCGCTGTCGCGCAAAAGCCGGTCGCGCATGTAGTTCGCGATCTCCAGCGCCGAAACCTTCAGCCGGTCCGACGGTACGGCGGCAAGCCCGCGATCGAGCGTGTCGGGATAGCCCAGTGCGGCGAGGCCCTCCGCAGCCAGGGCGCGCGGCAGAAGCCCGGAGATCTCCCATGGCATGTGAAGCGCGCGGCGCAGCAGATAGGCGCCGGGGAAGGTCGCGCCATATTCGAGCACGCCCGCGTATTTCGGCGAAGTGAACGCGCCGATCCAGCCTTGCGTGGCGGCGCGCAACACGCCACCAAGGAACGCGAACGGCCGCGCGCGGCGCACAAGCGTTGGAATCTGCGCGAAACCCGGGTAACCGGCGAAGATCTCGTCGCCGCCGAGGCCGGAGAGCGCGACCTTCAGGCCGGTCTGCCGCGCTGCCCGCGCGACGAAGTACGTGTTGATGCCGTCGACCGTCGGCTGATCCATCGCTGCGAACAGTGAATCGCGTTCGGCGGCGAATTCCGCGCGGCCGATCCAGTGCGTGTGCTGGCGCGTGCCGCGCGCCTTCGCGAAGGCTTCGGCAAGTGCGGTCTCGTCGTTGTCCGTCCCGCGGAAGGCATCGAAGCCCAGCGTCACGGTATCGAGCTGTGCCGCGTCTTTTTCCGCCGCGATCGCGGCCAGCGTCGTCGAATCGATGCCGGCAGACAGGAACACTCCCACCGGCACGTCCGCGACCATATGGTGGGCAACCGTATCGACGACGGCATCACGCAAGGACGGCGGGTTTGACGCCGGCGCGCCGAGAGCCGTGCACAGGTCGAAGAATGGCTTTGGTACACTTGCGCCACGCGCGCCGATCCACATCGACGTTCCGGCCGGCAGGGCGCGGATTCCGCGATAGAGCGTGTGCGGGTCGGGAACGTGGCCCCACAGGAAAAAGCCGACGTGACCTGCCGGATCGGGCCGGGTATCGGGCGCATCGGCCGCAAGCAGGGCCTTTACCTGGCTAGCGAAGCGCAGCGTGCGCCCGTCGTCGGCAAGATAAAGCGGCTTGATGCCGAACGGATCGCGCGCGACGAACAGGGCATCTTTCGCGGGATCGTGGATCGCGAATGCGAACATGCCGCGCAGGCGGCCGAGCATCTTTTCGCCTTCGCGCGCGTAGAGATGCAGGAGTACTTCGGTGTCCGAAGTCGTCTCGAACCTGGCGCCGGCGGCGACAAGTTCCGCGCGCAGTGCTGGATAGTTGAAGATCTCGCCGTTGAACACGATGCGGATCTCGGTGCCGGCAAGCCGCATGGGCTGGTCGGCGATGCTGCGAAGATCGACGATCGAGAGCCGCCGGTGTCCGAAAGCGATCCGGCCGTCAGACGAAAACCATTCGCCTGTTCCATCCGGCCCGCGCGCGGCCATCGCATCGCGCATCGCGCGAAGCTCGCCCTCGCGCAGCCTCGGCGCGCCGGCCGCATAGGCAAAGGCGCCGGCAATGCCGCACATGGCTATTTCACCGCGACGGCGTAGAGGTTCTGCGTCAGCACGTCGTGCTGGCGCGAGCCGGTTTCGACGGCGAGATAGAAGCGCAGACTGGCGCGGATCGCACGCCAGAGGCCGGCACGCACGAGGCTGGCGAGTCCATGCACCGCCGGCCGGTCCTCGAAGCAGTCCACGCGCGTCCAGCCGGAAGCGAGGAAAAGCTGCGTCAGGCTCTCCGGCGTGAAGGCGATTTCGTGCGTGAAGTCGGAATAGATCATCAGCGTGCCGAAGGGCGACGCGCCATTCGGCACGTGCAGGATCAGCCGGCCGCCCTTCTTCAGGACGCGCGCGATGGCGTCGACCGCGTCGACCGCCTCGTCGCGCGTCAGATGTTCGAGCACGTCGAACAGGATGACCGCGTCATAGCCTTCTGCCGGTGCCTCGGCCAGCGCGTCCATCAACTGACCTTCGCGAATACCTTCGATCCCGAGCCGGCGCGCGGCGGCGACCTGCGCGGAGGAACCGTCCACGCCTTCGATGTTCGCGTAGCCGAGCTTGCGCGCGAAATGGATCAGCGCGCCGTGCCCGCAACCCAGTTCGAGGATCTTTGCGTTCCGGTCAGCCGGAAAATGATCGCGGATGAGGCGTGTGAGGTGTGCCGCGCGCGGGGCGAATCCGTCGAGCGAGTCGGGGGCCAGCGGCGCGCAGGTTGCCGCGGTGTAGTTGGCGTAGATGCGGGCACGGAAGCGGGTGCTGCTCATCGCCGCCTCACGCAGCGCTCTTCGCGCGTGGAACGAACCGCGCCAGCAGGCGCTCCTGCTGCTCGACATAACGGTCGAATGCGAATGCCTTGTCGACGGTGCGCACGCCAGCCTCGCCCATCCGCGCGCACAGCGAAGGATCGTCGCGCAGTTTTGCAAGAGTCGCGGCCAGCGCGTCCACGTCGAGCGGCGCAATCGCGAATCCGCACGGATCGTCGGCCAGGATTGCCTCGGGCGATCCGTCTTCATTTCCGCACACGAAGGCGGTTGAGCATGCGGCGGCTTCGATGAGACCCAACGGCACCGCTTCGCCCCAGCCCGGCCCGCCACGCGCGACGAGCGTGGCGACATCGGCGGCGGCGTAGAGAAGCGGCAGCTGTTCTTGCGGAGCGCGACCGGTGAAGCGCACCTGCGCGGCGATCCCGGCAGCCTTGGCATAGGCTTCCATTGCCTCGCGGTCCGGCCCCGATCCGACGATGACGTAGAGGATGCGTGGATCGGCGAGCCTGGCGATCGCATCGATCGTCTGGCGCTGGCCCTTGTTGGGCGGCAGCAGCATCGCGGCGACGGTCGTCACGAGAAAGCGGTCGGCAAGATCGTTCCAACCATAGGCTTTCGCGATCTCGGCGCGCGCCTGTGCCTTGGCGACCGGGCGGAAGAACTTTACATCGACCGGATCGTAGAGAAGCCCCGTCGGCGGCACGAAGCTGCGGTATTTCGGCATCCAGTCGATCGTGTATTGGCAGTCCGCGATCACCAGATCGGCGGCGGCGAATGCAGCTTCGCGCAACGCTGGCAACTTGGCGAGAATATCGATGTTGTAGACATTGACGGTGAACGGCGTGCCAGAAATCTTCTTCACGAGCCAGCCGAGGCCCGCGAGATACACGTGGTTCAGCATCACGAGGTCGTACCGCCCGCGCGCGGCCATCGCCTCGCGCACGAGTGAGGCAACGGCACGCAGCCGGCTCTCGAAGGGAACCTTGCGGTCGGCAATACCCGGAGCAAGCGGAGCGCCCGATTGCTTGTCGATCGACACGACATCGACCGCGTGGCCGAGGTGCTTCAGCGCCGCGACCTGATGCCGGCTGTAGGTCGCGATGCCGCCGTAGCCTTCGATGTCGAAGCCGAGGAAGAGGATGCGCATTTTCTTGTTTCGACGATAACTTTACTTGTGTGCGACGGCCAGAAACGTCTGGCTGAAGATTGCGTCGGCGCCGGTTTCGCCTGTTTCGGCAGCCAGCGCCAGCCGCAACGCGCCGCGCACCAGTTTCCAGACGACATAGCGGCCGGCACTTTTCAGGCCGTGGGCGACCGGCACGTCCTCGTGGCAGGTGACTTTGGCGAAATCGCACACGAGCATCAGCTGCTCGATCGATCGCCGTGTGAACGAGCCGGTGGCCATGATGTCCCAGTAGCGGACGCGGCCCGCAAACAGCGCCTCGCCGTTGGGCAGGTGCATGATGAAGCGCCCGCCCGGCTTCAGAACCCGGCGGACTTCGTCGGCAAGGCGCAACTGCGTGGCCGGATCGAAATAATGGTAGAGGTCGAACAGCACGACCGCGTCGTAGCTTTCGGCAGGGGCTGCGCGCAGTGTCGCCATCAGGTCGCCCTGACGCACCCCGTCGATGCCGAGCGTCCTGGCCATCGCGACCTGCTCGGGGCTGGCGTCCACGCCTTCGATATTGCGATAGCCGGATTTCCGTGCCGCCCAGACGATCGCGCCATGCCCGCAGCCCAGATCGATGATCCTGGCATCGCGGTCGACCGGGAAGTGGCCTGTAATGAGCTTGGCCAGAAACGGCCAGCGCCGGTCAAGGTTGCCCGCGGCGTCCGAGACGGCCGCGTGGGTCGAGACGTAGCGGGCGAGAAAGCGCTGGCGCCAGTCGGTAGCCGGGTTCTGTTCGCTATCCATGATTTCCGTCCGTCCTAACGGCTCAGCCGCCGAAGCATTCCCGGCGCACGACAAGCCGGTCCGGTTCGCGCAGCATCGCCGCCGCACCGCTTGCGCCTTCGTCGGCCCGGCCCGGATCGTTGATCGCCATCGTGAACTGGTCGGCGATCGTGCGGATCGCCGTTCCATCCGGAACAAGCCATTGTATTCTAACGGTTCTTCGGTGCCTGTTCTGCGGATCCGGGTCGATCGAGACGAGCCGCGCGAAGGGCCCTGCCCCATCGACCAGGATCGGATCGACGGCCATTTCGATGGCGCCGAACGTCCCGGGTTCCAGATGCTTGAGCCGCAGGCTTTCCAGGCAGTCCGTCACCGGATCGGGCAGCCGCCAGCCGGCAAGCTCCAGCGCCAGGAAGTCCTGCGCAAGCTCGGTTTCGATCTGGCGTGCACTGCCTTGCGCGACGGCTAAACCCGGCGACAGGAGTGCCAGCAAAAACAGGCATTTGAAGAACGTGCGCATCATGGCCCCCGTTGCGCGCGCGCGTAGGTAGCGCGTTCCGGGCCCCGGCGGCAAGCGACGTGTGCGCGAACCGGCCGGAAGCGCTACAGTCGACCGCGAATCGTGCCTTTTTTTCGGAATCCGCCTGCCCATGCGCCCCGGCCTGCCGCCTTTGCCTGACCTTCCAGCATGTTTCGTCGGGGATATTCCGATCGGATGGGTCTGCCGATGAAGCGCAGCCGGGCTGCGGCCGAGATCCTCGCCGCCGAATTCAAGTCCGCGATGCGCCGGCTCGCCGCCGGCGTGACCATCGTTGCGACCGACGGCCGCGGCCGGCCCAACGGGCTGACGGCGACGGCCGTGTGCTCGCTTTCGGCCGAACCGCCGCAGCTCCTCGTGTGCGTCAACCGCAACTCCGCACCCAACGCGGCCATCGCGCGCGCCGGGCGCTTCTCGGTCAACGTGCTCGCGACGCGGCACAAGGCGCTCGCGCTCCGCTTTTCCGGCGCAACGGGCGTGCAGGGCGAAGACCGCTTCGCGCGCGGCGAATGGACCGTCGCGAAGACCGGTGCCCCCGTGCTCGCCGATGCCATCGCGTTTTTCGACTGTACGCTCGTCGACGCGATCCAGTCGGGAACGCACACGGTGTTCATCGGCAAGGTGCGCGCGGCACATGCGCACCGCAACGGCACGCCGCTTCTCTACGCTGCCGGCGCCTTCCAGGCGCTCGCCCGCAGGGCCGCGCGCGCGAACCGCAAGTGAGGGCGACCGCCCCGCTGCGCGACCCGATCGTGGCGCGGCTGTGGGCGGCACTCGTCGTGTTCACGACGGGCGACGAGCTTTATCGCGTGGCGCTGGTCTGGCTTGCGGTCGAAATCGTCGGCCGGCAGGCGGGCTATCTCAGCGCCGCGCAATCGGCCTGCATGATGCTGGGGGCGGCGATCGGCGGCACGCTGGTGGCAAGCGCCAGCCAGCGTCGCGCGATGTCGCTCTTTCTCGTGGCGGGTGCGGTCTGCGTTCTCGTGCCGCCGGTTTCCTGGTCGCTCGGTTACCCTTCGTTTGTCGCGCTGATCGTGCCGGCAATTGCCGTATCGGTCATGCGCGCACAGCTCGAGCCGACCGTGCAGGGCAACCTGCCGCTGCTGGTGCGCGAGCGCGACCTGCTATTCGCGACCAACGGGCTGATTGACGGTGTCCGCCGCATGGCCCGCATCACGGGCCCGATGCTCGCGGGCGCGCTGGCCGCGATCATGGCGGTGCATGATCTTTTTTACGTATATGCGGCAGCCCTGCTGCTTGCGGCCTATCTGCTGATGCGTGTTGGCGATGCGCTGCCACCGCGCGAAGGGCGCGTGGAGGCGGGGTTCACGATGGGCATCCGCATCGTGCGCGAAGAGCGTGCGTTGCGCTCGCTGCTGATGCTCAAGAGCGTGACGGATGCCTGCTGGGTCGTGGTCATCGGGCACGCGCTGCCGCTGACGATCGAGCGAAGCGGGGAAAGCTGGCTCGGCATTTCCGGCGTCGCGGCCTACGGCACGGGCCTTGCGGCCTATGGCGTCACCAACATCATTTCAAACGTCATCGTCGTCTCGGTGGCGCCGTCGATTTCCGCGCTGCGAATGGTGACCGGCAGTACGTGGATGGGCACCGGGCTTGCGACGATGGGGCTGGGTGCGCTGCTGGCGCCGCCGGGCATGCTGTTGCCAGCGCTGTACGCGGGCCTTGCGTTCACCGCGCTCGGCAGTCCGTTTTTCGATATTCCGCTCGCCATGCGTATCCAGCTCGCCGGCGGTTCGGGCGCCTCGCGCGCGGCGGCGGCAGCCGTCCATCGCGTGCGCATGTTCATGAATTTCGGCGGTATCCTTCTGGCCGGTCTTCTTTCGCCCACGCTATTCGGCACTTTCGGCGTGGCGCAGACGATGCTTGCCACGGGCCTGCTCTGCGCATGCGTAAGCTTCGCATCGATGCTGACGATCCGCCGCATCCGCGCGAACCGGGCATAGTGCCGCTTCAGCGATCGAGGATGCGTGCTGCGCGTTCGTCGCGCGCCTGCCAGCCGGCGCGCTCAAGCTCGGGTGCATCGTCCTCGATCTCCGGATAGCCCACACACAGATAGGCGACGAACGTCCACTCGGCCGGCGCATCGAGGATCGCGTTCATCCGCGCCGGTTCGAGGATCGACACCCAGCCAACACCGATCCCGCGCGCGCGGGCGGCCAGCCAGAGCGCGAAAACGGCACCGACGGCGGAATAGCGCAACGTCTCCGGCATCGTCCGCCGGCCAAGGCCGCGACCGGCCGCCGTTGATTCGTCGCAGAACACCGCAATCTGCTCGGGTGCGCGGTCGAGGCCAGCGAGTTTCAATCGTGTATAGGTCGTGCGGTCTTCGGGTGCTTGTGCCGCCAGGGCATCCGCATTCGCACGTTCGAATTCCGCACGCACGGTCGCGCGCCTTGCGCCATCGCGCACGCGCACGAACCGCCAGGGCTGGCTGTTGCCCACCGAAGGCGCCAGGCATGCGCGTTCCACAAGCGCTTCAAGCGTGCCGTCGGGTAGCGGATCGCGCCGGAAGCGGCGCACGTCGCGCCGCCACCGAAGGAGCGAATCGAGCTTTTCCTGAAAGGACTTATCGAATTCGGGGGGTGTCTGGCCGGGCATCTCGTTACAGGCGTCGGGGTTGCCGCTGGCGTTTAGACCGGCTATCCAACGGCGTCCATGGCGGCCGACCGAAACCGGATCGGCCGGACAATCCGGGGAAGGAAGTCCGTCAATGAAGCTCGCGAGCGTGCGTGTCGGCAAGAAAGAAACCTACGGCGCGGTCGTCGCCGGGGGAATCGTCGATCTCGGCAAGAAGTTCGGCAAGCAGTGGCCGACGCTGCGCCAGGCGCTGGTCGCCGGCGGCCTCGCCAAGCTCAAGGCCTACGCCAAGAACCGCAAGCCCGACATCAAGGACGGCAAGTTCGCCTGGATGCCCGTCATCCCCGACACGCTGCGCATCTTCTGCGTGGGCGTGAACTACCGCGAACATCGCTCGGAGACCGGGCGCCCCGATACGGCGCACCCGACGATCTTCACGCGCTTCGCCTATACGCAGATCGGCCACGAGCAGCCGATGATCAAGCCCAAGGAGAGCGAGCGCCTCGACTGGGAAGGCGAGCTTGCCGTCGTCATCGGCAAGAAGGGCCGGCGCATCGCGCGCGAGAACGCGATGGCGCATGTCGCGGGCTTCGCCTGCTACAACGACGGTTCGGTGCGCGATTATCAACGCCACACCTCGCAGTTCACGCCCGGCAAGAACTTCGTGGGCACGGGCGGCTTCGGGCCGTGGATGGTGACGTCCGACGAGATGAAAGACATCACCAAGCAGACGCTGACCACCCGCGTGAACGGGCACGTGAAGCAGCAGGCGACGATCGACATGCTGATCCACGACATCCCGCAGATCATCGCGTACATCTCGACCTTCGCGCCGCTGGAACCCGGCGACGTGATCGTCACCGGAACGCCCGGTGGCGTCGGGGCCGCGCGCACGCCGCCGGAATTCATGTTCCCCGGCGACACGGTCGAGGTCGAGATCACGGGCGTGGGCCTGCTGCGCCACGCGATCAAGGAAGGCTGATCGCCGCACTGGCGCAGGCCCGTCGCGGGCCGCTAGAGTCGCCCCAAAACAGGGGAGGCAGACGGGCATGCGTCTTTCGGCAAAGACCGCGGTGGTTACCGGCGGCGGATCGGGGTTCGGCGAAGGCATCGTCACGCGTTTCGCAGCCGAGGGCGCGCGTGTCGTCGTCGCCGACATTGACGAGGCGGCGGCACGCCGCGTGGCCGATGCCGTGACGAAGGCGGGCGGCACCGCCAAGGCGGTGCGCGCGGACGTGGCCCGCGCCGACGATACGAAGCGCATGATCGCGGCGGCGACCGAGGCCTGGGGCCGGCTTGACATCGTCGTCAACAACGCCGGCATCAGCCACCGCAACGGGCCGATGCTGGGCGTGGACGAGGCGATGTTCGACCGCATCTTCGCGGTCAACGTGAAATCGATCTATCTCGCCGCGCAGGAGGCCGTGCCGATCTTCCGCAAGCAGGGTGGCGGGGCCATCCTCAACACCGCGTCGACTGCCGGCATCCGGCCGCGCCCCGGCCTCGTCTGGTACAACGCATCCAAAGGGGCCGCGATCTCGCTCACCAAGGCGATGGCGATCGAGCTGGCGCCCGACAAGATCCGCGTGAACTGTCTGTGCCCCGTGGCAGGCGACACGCCGCTGCTGGCGACGTTCATGGGCGAGGACACGCCGGAAAAGCGCGCGCAGTTCCGCGCCTCGATCCCGATGGGCCGCCTTTCCACGCCTGCCGACATCGCGAACGCGGCACTCTATCTCTGCTCTGACGAAGCGGAATTCATCACCGGCGTCGCCTTCGAGGTCGATGGCGGGCGCTGCATCTGAAAGAGGGGACGGAATGCACGTTCGCGCCGCGATACTCGAAGCCATGGGCGCGCCGCGCCCGTATACCGACAGCCGCCCGCTGAAGATCGAACGCATCGAGCTTGCACCGCCAGGACCGGGCGAGATCCGTGTGCGCGTCGTCGCGGCCGGCCTGTGCCATTCCGACCTGTCGGTCATCAACGGCGACCGGCCGCGTGTCATGCCGATGGCGCTGGGCCACGAGGCGGCCGGCGTCGTCGAGGAATTGGGTGCTGGCGTCGACGATCTTGCGGTCGGCGATCACGTCGTTCTTGTTTTCGTTCCGTCTTGCGGCTGCTGCCTTCCGTGCGCGGAGGGGCGGCCGGCGCTTTGCGAGCCGGGCGCGAGGGTGAACGGGTCGGGCACGCTGCTGTCGGGCGCCCGTCGGATTTCGCGTGCAGGCACGCCGGTGCTGAACCACCATCTGGGCGTTTCGGGTTTCGCCGAACAGGCGGTGGTTTCACGCCGCTCGGCCGTCAAGGTGCCCAAGGACGTGCCGCTCGACGTGGCGGCCCTGTTCGGCTGCGGCGTGCTGACCGGCGTGGGCGCAGTCGTCAACACGGCGCGCGTGCAAGCGGGCGAGTCGGTCGCGGTCGTGGGGCTCGGCGGGGTCGGCCTCAATGCGCTGCTGGGGGCTGCCGCCGCCGGTGCGCGCGCGATCGTCGCTGTCGATCTCGATCCGCGAAAGCTCGATCTCGCCCGCCAGCTCGGGGCAACCGATGCGGTCGACGCGCGGGCCGAAGATGCTGCCGAGCGCGTCAAGGCGATGGTTCCCGGCGGCGTCGATCACGCCTTCGACATGGCAGGCTCGGTCAAGGCGCTTGACCTTGCCTTCCGCATCACCAAACGCGGTGGCACGACGGTGACGGCCGGTCTACCGAACCCGTCGAACATGCTTTCGCTCTCGCCGGTCACGCTCGTGGCCGAGGAGCGCACGCTGAAAGGCTCGTATGTCGGCGGCGCGGTTCCACTGCGCGACATCCCGCGCTACATCGAATTGTGGCGCCGCGGCCGCCTGCCGGTCGACCGGCTGATGAGCGGTCGCATTGGCCTTGGCGACCTCAACGCCGCATTCGAGAAGCTCGCCGCGGGCGATGTTGTGCGACAGATTCTCTGGATGGGCTAGGTAGCGAGGCCGCCTACATCGCGCGGACGGATGCCAGAAACTTCGCGACGCGCCCGCTCAGATCGGTCGAACGGGTTTTCAGCGTGCGTGCGGATTCGAGCATCCCGTTCGAGGATTGCCCGGTCGATTCCGCCGCCTTCCGAACGCCGCTGATATTGGCGTAGACGTCGCGTGTCGCCGTCGACTGCTGATCGATGGCGGCCGAGATCGACGTATTCACCTCGCGCACGCGCGTGATAACGCGCGTGATTTCCTGGATCGCGTCGGCCGTGCTCTTGCTCGACGACTGGATGCCGGCGATCTGCTCGGAAATCTCGTCGGTCGCCTTGGCGGTCTGGTTCGCGAGGTTCTTGACCTCGCTCGCCACGACCGCGAAGCCCTTGCCGGCTTCGCCGGCCCGCGCGGCCTCGATGGTCGCGTTGAGCGCGAGCAGGTTCGTCTGGCTGGCGATGCTCGCGATGAGCTTGGTGACCTCGCCGATCCGTTCGGCGATGCCGACAAGCTCGTCGACCATGCGGTTCGACTTGTCGGATTCGGAAACGGCGACGTCGATCACCTTCGTGGCGTCGGCGAGCTGGCGTGAAATTTCGCCGGCCGATGCCGAAAGCTGCTCGGTGGCGCTGGCGACCGTCGCCGATTGCCGGTTCGTCTGGTCTGCCGCGGCGGCGAGCGACTGCGCCGTTGCCTCAAGTTCGCCGGCAGCATCGCCCACCTGATCGACGAGCGTGCTGACACCGCTCTCGAATTCCGAAGCCAGTTTCGCATTCGCGTCCTTGCGCGCCGAAAGATCGGTTGCGAATTTCACGACCTTGGCGAGGCGTCCATTCAGGTCGAAAATCGGATTGTAAGATGCCTCGATCCAGACTTCGCGCCCGCCTTTTGCAATACGACTGTATTGTGCGGCCCGGTATTCGCCCCGGTTGAGGGCGGCCCAGAACTCGCGATAGGCGGCACTTGCCCGCTCCTTGGGGTCGACAAACATCGAATGATGCTTGCCGCGGATTTCGTCGAGCGAATAGCCGACAACGCGCAGGAAATTCTCGTTCGCCACGATGATCGTGCCGTCGGGATTGAATTCGATCACGGCCTGCGAGCGTCCGATCGCGTTCACCTTGCCAAGAAGATCGGCGTACTCGGCCTTGTGCGCGGTGATGTCGGTCGCGAATTTCACGACCTTGAACGGCTTGCCGTCGCGGCCCAGGATCGGGTTGTAGGTCGCCTCGATCCAGATCTCGCGCCCGTTGTTGCCCACACGCTTGAACTGCGCGCGCTTGTGCTGGCCCCGCCGAAGCCCGTCCCAGAACGCGCGATATTCGTCGCTGTCGCGGTATTCAGGCTCGACGAACATCGAGTGGTGCTTGCCGCGGATATCGTCGAGCGCGTAGCCCATCGTCTTCAGGAAGTTCTCGTTGGCCGAGACGATCGTGCCGTCGACCTTGAATTCGATGATCGCGAGCGATTTGTCGAGTGCCGTCAAAGTCGCCTTCGCTTCACCACAACCAAACAGGCCAACCACGCTTCATCTCCATTTCAATCTGATGCGACATCCGGGCGCGCGAATATCATCGCGGATCGCCGGAGGAAAGTTAACGCCCTACATTAAATTTCCCGGCGGACGAATCACCGCAAGGGCTACACCGGTATGCTCGATGACGAAAAAGAAAAACCCCGGGCCGTTTCCGGCCCGGGGCTTGCGATTTGCTTGCGTGTCGCGCTTGTCAGTCGCGGCGGTTGCCGAAGAGCTGCACCAGCGCGATGAACAGGTTCACGAAGTTGAGATAGAGCGAAAGCGCGCCCATCACCGAAAGCTTGCCTTCGATCTCCGTGCCCGCCGCCTCGATGTAGGTATCCTTCAGGCGCTGCGTGTCCCATGCGGTCAGGCCGCAGAACACCAGCACCGATGCCGCCGAGATCACGAACTGCATCATCGAAGACTGGACGAACATGTTCACGAGGCCCGCGATGATGAGGCCGAAAAGACCCATCATCAGGAACGTCGAGAACTTCGTCAGGTCCGCCTTGGTCGTGTAGCCATAGATGCTGACGCCCGCGAACATGCCGGCCGTCACGAAGAAGGCGCGCGCGACCGAAGCGCCCGTATAGACGAGCAGGATCGAGGCGAGCGAGGCCCCCATCAGGGCCGCGAAGGCCCAGAAGAGCCCCAGCAGCGCCGTCTTCGACAGGCGCTCGAAGCTGAACGACATCAGCATCACGAAGCCGAGGGGTGCAAGAACGACGACCCACTTCAGCGGCGTGGTGAACAGCAGCTGCGATACGGCCGGCGAGCTGGCCACGAGGAAGGCGACGATGCCCGACAGCGCCACGGCCGAGGCCATGTAGTTGTAGATCCCGAGCATGTAGCTGCGCAGGCCCTCGTCGAACGCCGCGGCGTCGACGCCGGCGCGCGGCATATATGGTCTTTCGGTCTCGTACATGGACATCTGGCTCCCGATTGGTTGGCCCCGCCGGCAGGGGCCGGACGGCTTCCTACGAGATAATGGGGATTGAGCAGCCGGAATTCAATATCCCGGATAGCGTCATTCCGGACGATAATTATGGCAATTCAGCGGCTTGCAGCGGAAAAATCGGGCCATCGGCAGCCGACGCACTTCGACAGCATTGTGGAAGACGTAACGTCGCCCGCGTTCCACTTCCGGGCGAGCTGGTCAGGTCCAAGCTGCCAGCATGCAATTCAATCAATGCCTTGGTTACTGCCAGCCCGATGCCCAGCCCGCCGAAACTGCGCGCGGAACCTGACTCAGCCTGGAAGAAACGCTCTTGGCACCGGGCGATCGTTTCGGCCGTCATGCCGATTCCGCGGTCCTGGACGCTGATGTCCAATTGGTCGCCGTTCAGGCGCAAAGAAACCGTTGCCTGTCCGCCTTTGGGCGAAAACTTGATCGCGTTGGAGACGAGCGCTAAAAGCGCGCGCGCGACGGCGTCTCGGTCCGCGCGGAGTGACAGCGGATATTCCGGAATGTCGGCGACGAGTTCGACGCCGGCGCGGGCCGCTTCCACGCTTTTTGCCGCCAGCACGTCGGCGACGAGTTGTGCCGGCGCAAATTCGGACATTTCGATGATCGTCGTGCCGGACTCGACGCGGGCCAGTTCCAGGATGTCGTCAATCACGTCGAGCAGGCGCCGGGCACCCGCGACGACGGAATTCGCGTAGTCAGCGATTCGGGCGGGTTCGCCAATGCGACCGCTCGCGAGGACCTCCGAGAACCCGATGACGGCGTTGAGGGGCGTACGAAGCTCGTGGCTCATGTTCGCGAGGAAGGTGGTCTTTGCGTGGTTGGCCTGTTCCGATCGCATCAGCGCGTCGGCAAGGGCCCGGCCGCTCGCCTCGATGTCGCTGACGTCGTGGGCGATGGTGATGATGCCCTCTATCCCGTCGTTCCGGCGCCACGGCATCTTCGTCGTCCGGAAGCTCCGATGACTTCCGTCCGGCAGCGTGTACGACTCGCTGTAGCCCAGTGCAGCCTGTCCGGATTCGATGACCGTCTTGTCGATGTCCTGTGTGTAGGATCCGTATGCCTCGCCCATCAGTTCGATGGCGGTCTTGCCAATCGCGTCCGATGGTGTGGTGCCGTAGAGCCCGGCCTGATAGGCATTCATGAACACGTAACGACTCTCGCGGTCCTTGACGTTTACCATCGCCGGCAACGCATCGATGATCTCACGGAACGTCCGCGCGTCAAAGATGCCGCAGTCCGGCGCGAAGTCGAACGAGGAAATACGATGGGCCGCTGCCGACATCCGATGCTCACTGTCTGCGGCCTGCCGATGAGCCCGCGCGGACAACAATATCGATTCGATTTTTCGGATTTATGTCAGGCGTTGCGCAGCAGTGGGGCGGCCTTCTGGCCCAGCGCCCGCCATGTCCCGGCAAGCCCGATGGCGGCCGCCGCTGCGGCCGCCCCGGCGATCGTGGTGGCCAGCGTCCCCGGAAGCAGCGCGAAATCGATGCGCATGTAGTTGGATATCAACAGGTAAGCGGCCAGTGTCCCCAGCACGGCCGCGACCGAGGCGGCCGCCGCACCGGTCAGTGCGAATTCCAGCAGCAGGGCGCGCATCACGTCGCGGCGGGTGGCACCCAGCACCTTCAGCATCACGGCGTCATATGTGCGCCGACGCTGGGTCGCGAGGATGGCGCCGGCCAGAACCAGCGTGCCTGCGGCCAGCGTGACCGCCGCGGTGGCGCGCGCGGCCAGCGCGATTGCCTCGACCGTGTCGCGGGCGGTCGCCAACGCGCGCTTGATCCGGATCGACGAGACATTCGGGAATGCCGCCGTCACGGCGCGTTCAAGGCCGTCTTCGCCCGCCGGATCGACCTGGGCTGTCGCGATCCAGGTCTGCGGTGCGCCTTCCAGCATGCCGGGCGCGAAGGTCAGCGTGAAGTTGATGCCAAGGCTCGTCCAGTCGATCGCGCGCAGGTTGGCTATACGCGCTTCCATCTCGCGGCCCAGCACGTTGATCGTGATCGTGTCGCCAAGGCCAAGCCCCATGCCGCGCGCGATCTGCCCGTCCATCGACACGAGCGGCGGGCCGGAATAGTTCTCCGGCCACCATTCGCCGGCGACCAGCCGCGTGCCCGGCGGCATCTTGCCCGAATATGTAAGGCCGCGGTCCGAGCCGATCGCCCATTGCGCGTCGGGCGCCACGACCGCCTGCTCGACGGGCACGCCATTCAGCTTGACGATTCGCCCGCGCAGCGAAGGCACCTGCCGGATCTCGCCGACACCGGGAAAACTCGAGACGAGCCGGTCGAAGGTGGCGATCTGGTCGGGCTGGATGTCGATGAAAAAGAAGGACGGCGCCATCTGCGGCAGCTGTTCGTCGAGCTGGCGCTGGAAGTTGCCCTGCACCTGCGCGATGAGCACCAGCACGGTCAGCCCCAGGCCAAGCGACAGCACGATGCCCGGCGTCGGGCTGCCGGGGCGATGCATGTTGGCCAGCGCCAGCCGCAGCGCCGGGTTGCGCACGCCGCCAAAACGGCGCGCCGCCAGCGAGACGAGCCACGCCGCAAGCCGGAAAACGGCAAAGCAGACGACGGCCGCCACGCAGAAGGCGGCCCCGAGCTTGCGGTCGATCGACGTGGCGATGGCCAGCCCCGCAAGCGCCACGAGTGCCGCCCCACTTGCCCAAATGTAAACCGCGCGCGGCCAGCGCCGGAACGGCGCCACAAGGTCGCGGAACAAGGCGGCCGGCGGGACCTCGCGCGCACGGGCCAACGGCCACAGCGCGAAGGCAAAGGCCGTCGCCATGCCGAATGCCGCCGCAAGCGCAAGGGCGGGAAGATGCAGACCCTCTCCCGCCTCGACGCCCAGCCGTTCGGCCAGAAGCGGCCCGGCGAGCGCCGGAACCGCTGCACCGATCGCCAGCCCCGCGCCAATGCCGATCGCCGCCATCGAAAGGATCTGGAGAAGATAAAGGCGCAGCACGAGCCGCCCGGGCGCGCCGAGGCACTTGATCGTCGCGATCGACGCGGTGCGCGCATCGAGATAGCTGCGCACGGCGTTCGCCACGCCCACGCCGCCAACCAGCAACGCCGTCAGGCCCACGAGCGTGAGGAACATCGCGATCCGGTCGATCCAGCGCTGCAGGCCGGGTGCCGCCTCGCTCTCGCCGCGGATGCGCCAGCCGGCGTCGGGAAAGCGCGTCTTCAGCGTCTCGATCCAGCCCGCGGCATCGGTCCCCGGCGCCAGCACGACGCGCGTGATGTACCGGATCAGCGCGCCGGGCTGCACCAGCTCGGTGGCGGCAAGCGCTTCGCGCCCGATCATCACGCGCGGACCCAGCGTGAACAGGTTCGCCGTGCGGTCGGGCTCACTCTCGACCGTCGCGCGCACCACGAAATCGGCCTCGCCGATGCGGATGGTACCGCCGATCTTCGTCGCAAGGCGCGTCAGGGCCGCCGGCTCGACCGCCGCCCCCCACCGCCCTTGCGCGTCGCGTGCGAAGGCGGCGGCAAGACCGGCGGCACCGCCGACGCGCACCTCGCCGACCAGCGGATAGGCGGAATCGACCGCCTTCAATTCGACAAGCGCGCGTTCGTCGGTGGTGCGCGCCATCGCGCGCATCTCGAGGATCTGCGAGACGCGGCCCGATGCCGCAATGAATGCCGCCTGCTCGGGTGAAGTCGAGCGGTGCGTGAAGGAAAGTTCGACGTCGCCGCCGAGGATCGTCCGCGCGTCGCGCCGCAGGCCTTCGCGCACGCCGTCGGCAAGCGAGCCCACACCTGCGATCGCGGCCACACCCAGCATCAGGCACGCCATGAAGACGCGAAAGCCGCGGATACCGCCGCGCATCTCGCGGCGGGCCAGCCGCCAGGCGAGCGCAAAGCTGTCAGGACTTGCGTTCATTGCGCGGCCGAGCGCGCGGCCGGCAGGTCGCTCAGGCGGCCGTCCTGCATGCGCACGGCGCGCTGGCAGCGGCCGGCAAGCTTGGGGTCGTGCGTGATCAGCATCAGCGCCGTTCCCCACCGTTCCTTCAGTTCGAACATCAGGTCGACGATCGACTGGCCGGTCGTCGCGTCGAGATTGCCCGTCGGTTCGTCGGCCAGCAGCAGCGGCGGGTGTGCCACGAATGCGCGCGCCAGTGCCACGCGCTGCTGTTCGCCGCCCGAAAGCTGGCCGGGATAATGCGTGGTGCGGTGGGAAAGCCCGACCGCACCGAGCGCCTCGCGCGCCTTGTCCCACGCATCGGCATCGCCCGCGAATTCGAGCGGGATCGCGACATTCTCCAGCGCCGTCATCGTCGCGATGAGATGGAACGCCTGGAAGACGATGCCCACATTGCGGCGGCGGAACAGTGCCAGCCCGTCCTCGTCGAGCGCGCCGAGATCCTGACCGGCGACCACAACGCGGCCTTCGCTGGGCCGCTCGAGGCCCGCGACGATCATCATCATGGTCGACTTGCCCGAGCCCGAAGGCCCCACGACGGCAAGGCTTTCGCCGCGCACTATCGCCAGATCGACGCCGCGCAGGATATTGACCTCGCCCGCCTGGCTCGCCAACTTCAGGTGCACGCCGGCAAGCTCGACGATCGGCGCGGCGGGAGCGGATTGCATGGGCGGGCTTTCGGCAATGGGGAACGGTTCGGCAGGATATGGGCGTCGCGGCCTGCTTTTCAACGCGGCCGCCTTTTTGACCGCCCTTTCGTGGCCATTTTACGGCGCGCGCGCGCAGGGTGCCGCGCCTCGCCTGCTGCTGCTCGGCGACAGCCTGACCGCAGGCTACGGGCTGCCCGCCAATCTCGCGTTTCCGGCAAAGCTTGGCGCGGCCCTTGCGACCGCCGGCCTCAAGGTCGACGTCGTGAATGCGGGCGTTTCGGGCGACACGTCGGCCGGCGGGCTTGCGCGGCTTGACTGGGCGATGGGCCCCAAGGCGCCCGAATATGCGTTCGTGGCGCTCGGCGCCAATGACGGGCTGCGCGGGCTCGACGTGGGTGCGATGGAGAAAAATCTCGACGCCATCGTCGCCAAGCTCGTCGCGCGCGGAACGAAGGTCATGCTCGCCGGCATGAAGGCACCGCCCAACATGGGAAGCGACTATGCCGCCGAATTCGCCGCGGTCTATCCGCGCGTGGCGCAACGCCATGGCGCCGCGCTCTACCCGTTCTTCCTCGAAGGCGTGGCGGCGATCCCGACGCTCAATCAGGCCGACGGCATCCATCCCAATGCCGAAGGTGTCGACAAGATCGTGTCGCTGCTGCTGCCGGCCTTGCGGCGGTTTCTCGCAAAATCATAAAATCCCGCCATGCAGCTTCGCGAAATCGTGAAGACCAAGAGCGTGACGGTGCGCGAATTTCGTTGCACCGCCGGCCCGGCCGCACGGCCTTTCGCCGAGATGCACGGCGAAAGCGGCATCGCCTATGTCACGCGGGGGAGCTTCGGCTATCGCTATCGCGGCCGCGCGCACGAGATGGTCGCGGGCGGGGTGATTTCCGGCCTCGGCAGCGACGAATATGTCTGCACGCACGAGCACCACGGCTGCGGCGACGTGTGCCTGTCGATCCGGCTTTCGCCTGAACTTGAGCATGAATTGCGGGCCAAGGCCGCGAACTGGCGCATCGGCGCACTGCCGCCGCTGCCCGAGATCGCGATGCTGGGCGAACTGGCCGGCGCTTCGGCCGAAGGGGCAAACGACGTTGCCGTCGAGGAAGCGGCGGCGGCACTTGCCGCACGTTTCATGTCGTTTGCCGGCGCCCCGGCACCCGACGCGGGCGAGGCAAGCGCGCGCGATCGTCGTCGCGCGGTCGAGACGGCGCTCTGGATCGATGCCAATGCCGAGAAGGCGATCGATCTGGCGGCCGCGGCCGATATGGCGGGCCTCAGCGCGTTTCATTTCCTTCGCGTATTTCGTCGCACGCTCGGCGTGACGCCGCACCAGTATCTCGTGCGTGCGCGCCTGCGCCGCGCCGCACGTGCGCTCGTGGCCGACGATCAGGCCGTGACGGACATCGCCTACGATTGCGGTTTCGCCGACCTGTCGAATTTCGTGCGCAGCTTCCGCCGTGCGGCGGGCATGAGCCCGCGCGAATTCCGGCGCAGCGCGCGCCGGCGCAACGCCGACAGCAAGATTCTCCAAGTCGCGCTTTCCGCCGTCGTTTAGCTCTCCTCGCCTCCCCACATCATGGAGGCAGAGGGATGTACGACCATATCGGACTTCGTGTGAAAAACGCCGCCGCAAGCGGCAAATTCTTCGCGGCCGCGCTGAAGCCGCTGGGTTTCGTTGCAAACGAAACGGCGACGGGTTTCGGGCCGCCCGGTGCGCCGGCACTTTGGCTGCACGAGACCAAAAAGGCCGGCGGGGGCGTGCATGTCGCGTTCGTCGCCAAGGACCGCAAGGCGGTCGACGCCTTCTACGTCGCGGCGCTCAATGCCGGTGGCAGGGACAACGGCAGGCCCGGGCTGCGCGCGGACTATTCGCCGACCTATTACGCGGCCTTCGTCGTCGATCCGGACGGCAACAATGTCGAGGCCGTCTGCATCGAATAGCAGCCACGGCGAACGTCCTTGCGTCCGTGACCGGGCGCTTGGACGTCGTCGGGGCAGACCCCATATTCGGGTTGGCGTCGGCACGGCAATTCGGTCAGGATGATCGGGTCATGTCGCAGGTGGCACCCCAAATCGCGTTCGCACAGGCCCGTACCGCCGACCTGGCCGGCTGGGGCCGGCTCGCGGTCGAAGTCGGCGAACAGCTCTCGCGCAGCCTGCCGACTGCACGGCTTGGTTTTCTCTACGCAACCGACGCGCTGGCCGACCGGCTCGAGGAAGTGCTCGCCGTCGTGCGACGCGTTTCCGGAATCCAGGAGTGGGTCGGCGCCGTCGGGCTTGGCGTGATCGGCGAGGACGAGGTTTTCGATACGCCCGCGCTTGCCGCCATCGCGCTCGACATGCCGGCCGATTCCTTCCGCGTGCTGCCGAGCGTGACGGACGATCCAGGCGTGATGAAGCCGTTCGGGCCGTGGATCGCCGCCAAGCGCCCGGCATTCGGCATCCTGCACGCCGATCCGCGCTGCCCCGATCTTGGCGACGCCATCGCGACGATTGCGGAGGCGAGCGACGCGTTCCTGGTGGGGGGCATTTCGTCGGGCGAGCGGGCGACCGCCCAGATCGCCTTCAAGGTCGTCGAAGGCGGCGTGTCGGGCGTGCTGTTCGCCCATCAGGTTGCGGTCGCAACCGGGCTCACGCAGGGCTGCGCGCCGATCGGCCCCGTGCGCCGCGTGACGGCGGCCGACGGGAACGTCGTCATCGCCATCGACGGGCGGCCCGCACTCGACGTGTTCAAGGAAGATATCGGCGAAATGCTCGCGCGCGATCTGCGCCAGGTCGCCGGCAACATCCATGCGGCTTTTCCCGTACCGGGCTCCGACCGGGCGGATTATCTCGTGCGAAATCTCGTCGGCATCGATCCGAAGGAAGGGCTTGTCGCCGTGGGATCGAATGTCGAGCCGGGCGACAGGATCATGTTCGTTCGCCGCGACCGTGCGGCCGCGACGCAGGATCTGGCCGAGATGCTCGAAGGCCTGAAGCGCCGCGCGCCGCGCGCGAAGGCGGGCATCTATTTCTCGTGTCTGGCGCGCGGGCCGAACCTTTTCGGCGCCGACTCGGCCGAGCGGCGCCTGCTGCGCGAGGCGCTGGGCGATATCCCGATCGTGGGCATGTTCTGCAACGGCGAGATTTCCGACCAGCGCCTTTACGGCTATACCGGCGTGCTCGCCCTTTTCGTCTAGTCCCCTTCGGAGAAATTGAAACGATGCAGTACCGCAAACTCGGGCGGTCGGGTCTTTCCGTCTCGGCAATCTGTCTTGGAACGATGACGTGGGGCGAACAGAACACCGAGGCCGAGGCCCACGCGCAGCTCGATGCGGCTGTCGGCAGGGGTGTCAATTTCGTCGATGCCGCGGAAATGTACCCGGTGCCGCCGAAGGGCGAGACGTTCGGGCACACCGAAGCGATCCTCGGCACGTGGCTTGCGAAGAACCGCGCCAAGCGCAAGGACATGGTCATCGCCACGAAGGTCACGGGGCGAAGCAACCGCCTGCCGCACGTGCGTAACGATGCGGTTCTCGACCGCGCCAATATCCGCGCGGCGGTCGAAGGTTCGCTCAAGCGCCTGCAGGTCGACTGCATCGACCTTTACCAGACGCATTCACCCGACCGGCCCACGAACATGTTCGGCAAGCTCGACTATCCGATTTCGGACAATGTCGGCACGCCGTTCGAGGAGACGGTCGGCGCGCTTGCCGAGCTGGTCAAGGAAGGCAAGATCCGTCATTTCGGCGTCTCGAACGAAACGCCGTGGGGGTTGATGCGCCAGCTGGCGCTCGCCGATGCCGGCAAGGGGCCGCGGCCGCAAACGATCCAGAACGCCTACAGCCTTCTGAACCGCAGCTTCGACGTGGGCCTTTCCGAGATGGCGCTGCGCGAAGAGGTGGGGCTCCTGGCCTATTCCTCGCTCGGCATGGGCATGCTCACCGGCAAATATCTCGGCGGTGCGCGCCCGCCCAAGGCGCGCCTCACGCTCTATACGCGCTTCCAGCGCTATGCGACGCCGCTCGCCGAACCGGCGTCGGCCGAGTATGTCCGTATCGCGCGCGAGGCGGGTCTCGACCCGGCACAGATGGCCCTCGCGTTCGTGCTCGCGCGGCCCTATGTCAGCGCCGTGATCATCGGCGCCACGGGGCTTGATCAGCTGGCCACGAATATCGGCGCGGTCGACGTGAAACTTCCGGCCGACGTTCTGGCGGCGCTCGACGACGTGCACGCGCGGATTCCCAATCCGTGCCCGTAACGGCCGCGTGCTTGTAACCGGTCGCGAATCGGTCTACCCCTCGAAAAGCGACTCGGATCGCGTCGGGGGGTTTGATGTACCGCCTGTTCGTCGGCGTGCCCTTGCCGGAAGATATCCGGCTGCGACTGGACGGTCTTTGCGGCGGCGTGCCGGGCGCACGCTGGGTTCCGAGCGAGAATTTTCATATCACGCTGCGATTCATCGGCGACGTTCCCGGCGACATGGCCGAGGAGATCGGCTACGCGCTGGCGCATGTGCGCACGAAGCGTTTCGACATCGAGCTTTCAAGCGTCGGCCATTTTTCCAGCGGATCGGAAGTGCGCGTGCTGTGGGCAGGCGTGCGCAAATGCCCGGAACTGCTTGCGCTGCACGAGCGCATCGACAGCGTGGCGCGCAAGCTCGACCTGCCCGACGAACAGCGCCGTTTCATCCCGCACGTGACACTCGCCAAGCTGCGCGACGCGAACCTGCCGAAGGTGCAGGAATGGCTTGCCACCAATTCGCTTTTCCGCGCGGGCCCCATCACGGTCGACCATTTCGTCCTGTATTCAAGCTACCGCCAGTCGTCGGGTTCGCTCTACACGCCCGAAGCCGAGTACATGTTGGCTGCGTGACATGACCGCACCCTTTGCCCGCGTCGTCGATGCGCTCGACCGCAGCCTTGGCCGGCTTCTCGACTGGGCGGCCTGGCTTGCGCTGCCGGTTTCGACGCTGCTTTTCCTTCAATGGCCGCTTCGCGATATCGTGAAGGCCTATTCGCGCGACGCCAACGACATGGCGCAGTGGATCTTCGCGCTTTATGTCGGCCTGGCGCTGACTGCCGCGACGCGCGCCGGCGGCCACCTGTCGGCGGATTTTCTTGCCCAGCGCTATTCCGCAGCCGCGCGCGCACGAATTGCCGCATGCGGACATCTGATCGCGACGATCCCGTGGTCGCTGTTCGTGCTGGTCGCCGGCGCCCCGGCGACCTGGCAGTCATTGCGCCAGCTCGAGGGTTTCCCCGACACGTACAACCCCGGCTATTTCATCGTGAAGCTGTCGGCATGGCTGCTCGCCGCTACGATGTTCGCGCAAGGCATGATCGACGTCGCGCGCATGTTCCGGGTACGGGAGTAGGCGCGCGGCGATGGAATATTCCGGCATCGCCATGTTGCTTGCCGTGCCGGTCCTTCTCGTCGCGACCGGGTTGCCGGCCTACCTTGTCCTGATCGGCATCAGCGTCGTGGCCGCGGCCGCAGGGCTGGCAATGGGTGCCTTCGGGACGTCGCTGCTCTCGGCACTTCCGGGCCGCGTGGTCGGCATTCTTGAAAACGATCTTCTACAGGCGATCCCGCTCTTCGTCCTGATGGGGGCATTGCTCAACAGGCTGCCGTTGGCCGATCTGCTTTTTTCGGCGGCGCGCTCGATCGCGCGCCGCACGCCGGCGGCATCCCGTCTGGCCGGCTTCGCGCTGGGCGCGCTGCTTGCCCCGATGAACGGCTCGGTCGGTGCAAGTGCGGCGACGCTCACGCGCGTGGTGACGCCGAAGCTGCGTGCCCAGGGCGAAAGCATCGAGACCGGCCAGTCGCTCGTCTGCGTGGCGAGCACGCTTGGCATCGTCGTCCCGCCGTCGCTGGTGCTGATCCTCCTGGGCGACGCGATGCTGCGCGCGCATACCGAAGCGCTCAATGTCGTTCCACGCCGCATGCGCATCGTCAACACGCAGGACATCTTCCATGGCGCGCTGCTGCCGGCCGCGATCTTCATGGTGATGAGTTTCGTGATCATCTGGTGGCAGGGGCGTCGCGACAAACCTGCGGCAATTGCCGCCGCGCGGCCCTCGGAACTGGCGGTGGCCGGCGTCACCCTCGCGTGCGTGGGCGGTCTTCTTGCCGGTATAGCCGCCGGTTACATCTATGCGGTCGAGGCGGCGGCGATCGGCACTTTCGCGCTGTTCGTGGGCGGCGTGGCGAGCGGGCGACTCGGCTGGTCGGCGCTGGCCGCCGTGCTGCGCCAGACGATGGTGACGACCGGCGCGTTGTTCGCGCTGTTTCTGGCAGCGACGGGCTTCACACTCGTCTTCCGCATGTACGATACGCCCACGCTGATCGCGCGCGCGTTTGCCGCCCTGCCGGGCGGTGAGATCGGGCCGGTCGCGGCGGGGCTCGCGACGATCGGTGCTTTCGCGTTCGTGCTGGACGCGTTCGAGATCATCTTCGTGATCATCCCGATCCTGATGCCGCCGCTTTTGCAGCGCGTGACCGACGCAAGCTGGGTCTCGATCCTGACGCTTTTGGCATTGCAGGCGAGCTTCCTTGTTCCGCCCTTCGGCTATTCGACGATCCTGGCGCGCAGCCTGTCGCCGGAGCCCGTGTCGGCCAGCGGCCTTGCCCGGCGCCTTCTGCCGTTTCTGGCAGCCCAGCTTGTCGTACTCATGGCGGTCTTCGTATTCCCGCCGATGGTGCATCCCGACGGCAAGACGCTCGAACAGGGCCTCCCCGTTCTGCCGTCGGACGATGAGCTGCGCGACACGATCGAGATGATTTCGCCCGACGAGGTGCCGGACAACTCCGACCTGCTGCCGCCCGACGACCAGACCGACGAGAACGCGGACAAGCCCGCTGGCGAAAAGGACGACGACAGCGGCGAAAAGACGGACGACGAGGATTCAGGGGACAGTTCGGAAGAAAACTGATTTCCCGGCCGCGCGACGATCAGCGCGAAAGCTCCGCGACGAGGCGCGCACACTCGGCCTCGACGACATCGAGAACGGCTTCGAAGGCGGCCGGGCCGTCGTAGTAGGGGTCCGGCAGGTCGTCGCCATCCGCGCGGAACATCACGATTTTGTCGCGGGCATGGGCGGGTGCGCGTGCGATCAGCGCTTCGTAATGGCCGCGGTCGCACGCAAGGATCAGTTCGAAGGTCTCGAAATCGGCCTCGCCGATCCGCGTCGATCGTAGGTCCGACAGGTCGTAGCCGCGCTTTTTGGCATGTCGTTGGGCGCGCGGATCGGGCGGTTCGCCCGCGTGGTAGCCTTGCGTACCCCGGGACGCCACCGCAAGTTCGAGCCCGGCGCGCTCGGCGTGCGTGCGCAGCACCGCCTCGGCGGTCGGCGAACGGCAGATGTTTCCCGTGCAGACGAACAGAACAGATTTCGCACGGCGGGGCTTTTGGTTAGGGTGCGGCTTCATGACGGGTTCGATCGTGATCCTGACCGGTGCCGGTATATCGAAAGAATCGGGATTGTCCACATTCCGCGATCCCGACGGAATCTGGGCGCAGGTCCGCATCGAGGATGTGGCAACCCCGCAGGCTTTCGTGCGGGACGAGGAGCGCGTGCACGCCTTTTACAACGCCCGCCGCAAGGCGCTGCTCGATCCGGCCATCGCACCCAACGACGCGCACGTGGCGCTCGCGATCCTCGAATCGAACTGGCAGGGCGGCGAGGTGACGCTTGTCACGCAGAATGTCGACGACCTGCACGAGCGCGCCGGTTCGCAGAACATCATCCATATCCACGGCGAACTCCTGAAGGCGCGTTGCATGGCGTGTCGCGCGGTTGCCGAAATCCGGGGCGACATGACGCCGGTTTCGCGCTGCCCGGTCTGCCAGGAGCGCGGCAGCCTTCGGCCGCACGTGGTGTGGTTCGGCGAGGAGCCGATGCAGATGGACGAAGTGCACGGCAAGGTGTCCGCGTGCGCGCTGTTCGTGTCGATCGGCACGTCGGGCAATGTCTATCCGGCGGCCGGCCTCGTCGAAATCGCGCGGGAAGCGGGAGCGCGCACGGTCGAGCTCAATCTCGAGCCGTCAGCGGGCGCCTCGTTGTTCGACGAGACGCGCTACGGCAAGGCGAGCGAGATCGTGCCCGTGTTCGTCGCCCGGATTCTGGGTGTGGCATGACCGCACTTCTTGACGACTACCGCGCGCGGCTTGCGGCAGGCGCCATCAAGGCCGATCCCGCGCAGGCCTTCGCGGTCGAAAAGCTCGAGACGCTGTCGCGCGCGCTTGCCAGCTATAGGCCTGACCCGCGCCCGGGCTTCTGGCGGGCATCGCTCGGCTTTGCGCGCAAGTTCGGCGCCGAGCAGCGCGGCGCGCCGCCTACGGGTCTCTATTTCTTCGGCGGCGTCGGGCGCGGCAAGTCGATGCTGATGGACATGTTCTTTTCCCACGCACCGGTCGAGCACAAGCGCCGCGTCCATTTCCACGCCTTCATGCTGGAAGTGCACAGCCGCATCCATGCCTGGCGGCAGACCGGCGAGGCAAAAAAAGGCGATGGCGACCCGATCCCGCCGCTGGCGACGGCGCTGGCCGACGAGGCGTGGCTGCTTTGTTTTGACGAATTCCAGGTCACCAACATCGCCGATGCGATGATCCTTGGCCGGCTGTTCGGCGCGCTGCTCGACAAGGGTGTGGTCGTGGTCGCCACCTCGAACATCGAGCCCGACGATCTTTATGCCAACGGCCTTCAGCGCGAGCGCTTCCTGCCGGCGATCGAGTTATTGAAACAGAAGCTCGACGTGCTGGCGCTGGATGGCGGCATCGATTACCGGCGCATCCGCATCCGCGGCCTGCCGGTCTATCATTCGCCGCTGGGCCTGGCGGCCAGCGCCGAACTGGAGAAGGCGTTCGCCACCCTCACCGAAGGCGCCAATATCGGCGAGCTGACGCTGGATGTGGGCGGGCGGGATCTCGTCCTGGGCCGGGCCGGCGGCGGCGTGGCATTCGAGACATTCGATCATCTGTGCAAACGGGCGCTGGGGGCTGCCGACTATCTGGCCCTTGCGCGAACCTGCCACACGCTGGTTCTTGACGGCGTCCCGATACTCACGCCCGACAATCGAAACGAGGCGCGGCGATTCGTCACGCTGATCGACGCGCTCTACGAACATCGCGCAAAGCTCGTGATGGCCGCCGCGGCAGGGCCAGAGCAGCTCCATCCTGCCGGCGACCACGCGTTCGAATTCCAGCGCACCGCAAGCCGCCTGCATGAAATGCAGAGCGAGGACTATCTCGCAGCGCCGCACATGGGCGATTGAGTTCGATTTTAGTTAACACTTCATTCACAATATTTTGCACAAATGTTGTGTGAAACTGATTTCGCGGGGCGGTCGAGCAAACAATCCCGGAAAGAGAAGAGTCTTGATCGATGGGGCTGCGAATTGCCAAGTCTGTGCTTGAACGCACCTCGCCGTTCGCATCCAAACTGATCGAACTTGAGCGGCGTGCATGCGAGGCGCTGGGCGCCCGCGAATCGCTGCGCCTGGCCACGGCGCTGTACGATCCTGCAGACGACTCCCTGCACACGTTTTCCGACAGCGGCGACGGCGCGGCTGAATTTACGCACTACTCCGCGCATCTGGCGGAAATACCGTCGCTGGCATTCGCGCGCGAGGTCGATGCGGTTCGGGTCGTCGACGATCTCAAGATATTCGAAGCGTCTCGGCACAAGCACACGCTCCGCCTCCTCGCGCTTGGCTTCAGGTCGAGCTATGCGCGCGCGGTCCATTACGGGAGCCGGCTCATCGGCATCGTCTTCCTGAATTCCCGCGAGACCGGATTTTTCAACACGGCGCGTGTTGCGGCCGTTGCGCCATTCGTACAGATGACAGCGCTCCATCTTGCGCTGGAGCTTTCCTACTATCAGACATTCTCAGCCGCGATCACGTCTGCCCAGGCGATAAGCGCCTATCGCGACACCGACACGGCAGACCACCTGACGCGCATGTCGCATTTTTCGGCGCTCATCGCCGATGCGCTTGCCGGCGAATTCAGCCTCAGCGACGACTTCGTGGCGAAACTCTTCCAGTTTGCGCCAATGCACGACATCGGTAAGGTCGGCGTGCCCGATTCGATTCTGCTGAAGCCGGGCAAACTGACGCCGGCCGAGTTCGAGGCGATGAAGGCGCATGTCCGGCTCGGCGAGGAGATGGTCGACAAGATCGTCGACAGCCTAAATATCGGCGACCTGCCGGGCCTTTCGATCCTGCGCAACATCGTCGCCTGCCATCACGAACGTATGGATGGCAGCGGCTATCCGCGCGGGATTTCAGGTACCGACATCCCGATCGAAGCGCAGATTCTCGCCGTCGCCGACGTCTTTGACGCGCTGACCTCCCGCCGGCCATACAAAGAACCTTGGCCAGTCGAGCAGGCGATCGATGAATTGCGAAAGATGGCCCCTTCGAAGCTAAATCCGGCCTGTGTCGAGGCGCTCGCGCGATCGCAGACTAAAACATTGGAAATATTAGATAAATTTAAAGACGGGGTCGCCCACTGACTGGCCCAGGCGCTTCCGCCATCTTTACTTGATGGTCCGGAACGCGCCGGAGTAAAACCCACCGTCGAAACATTTCGCAGTGCAGCGACCGGACCCCGAGGGGGCCCGCTCAGGGAAGGGGACAATCAATGGCTCGCAACAAGATAGCGCTGGTCGGCGCCGGTCAGATCGGCGGCACGCTGGCGCTGCTCGCCGGTCTCAAGGAACTCGGCGACGTCGTCCTGATCGACATCGCCGAAGGCATCCCGCAGGGCAAGGCGCTGGACATTGCCGAAGCGGCCCCGGTCGAAGGCTTCGACGGGTCTTTCACCGGTTCCAACGATTTTGCCGCGATGGCGGGGGCCGACGTGGTGATCGTCACCGCGGGCGTGCCGCGCAAGCCCGGCATGACGCGCGACGACCTGATCGGCATCAACGTCAAGGTGATGGCCACCGTCGGCGAGAACCTCAAGAAGCACGCGCCCAACGCCTTCGTGATCTGCGTCACCAACCCGCTCGACGTGATGGTGTGGGTGTTGCAGGTGCTTTCGGGCCTGCCGACGAACAAGGTCGTGGGCATGGCCGGCGTGCTCGACAGCGCGCGCTTCCGCCACTTCCTGGCCGACGAATTCAAGGTTTCGGTCGACGATGTCACCGCCTTCGTGCTCGGCGGCCACGGCGACACGATGGTGCCCTCGGTGCGTTACTCGACCGTCGCCGGCATCCCGCTGCCCGACCTCATCAAGATGGGTTGGACCACGCAGGAGCGCCTCGACAAGATTGTCCAGCGCACGCGCGACGGCGGTGCCGAGATCGTCAACCTGCTCAAGACGGGTTCGGCCTTCTATGCGCCGGCGATGTCGGCGATCGAGATGGCGGCCTGCTATCTGCGCGACAAGCGCCGCGTGCTGCCGTGCGCGGCCTGGCTCACCGGCCAGTACGGGGTCAAGAACCTCTATGTCGGCGTGCCGGTCATCATCGGCAAGAACGGCGTGGAAAAGATCGTCGAGATCAAGCTCGACGCCACCGAACAGGCCGGCTTCGACAAGTCGGTCAAGGCGGTGCAGGACCTGTGCAGCGTGGCCGAGAAGCTGCTCAAGGCCGACGGCAAGCTGTAATCTGATACCGCGAACCGGGCGGGGGTGCGGTTGCCTCGCCGTCCCGCCCGGACTAACGTAACCGTCCGTCCCGCCAGGGTGCCCCGAAGGGGGCCGGATCCCGGCCGGGTTCCGACCGTCAAACAACCGGGTCGTCCATGAATATCCACGAATATCAAGCCAAAACCCTGCTCGCCCGTTACGGCGTTGCGGTGCCGAAGGGCGCCGTTGCCTACACGCCCGACGAGGCAGAAAAAGTAGCACGCGAGCTCGGCGGCCCCGTCTGGGTCGTCAAGTCGCAGATCCATGCGGGCGGACGCGGTGCCGGGCGCTTCAAGGACGATCCGAACGGCAAGGGCGGCGTGCGCGTCGTCAAGTCGATCGACGAGGTCAAGAAGAACGCCGCCGCGATGATCGGCAAGACGCTGATCACCAAGCAGACCGGCCCCAAGGGCAAGGAAGTGAAGCGCATCTATGTCGAGGAAGGCTGCGACATCAAGCGCGAGCTTTATCTCGGCATGCTGGTCGACCGCGCCACGCGCTGCGTGACCGTCATGGCCTCGACCGAAGGCGGCATGGAGATCGAGGAGGTCGCCCACAAGACGCCCGAGAAGATCATCAAGGTCGCCGTCGATCCTGCACAGGGCCTGCAGGCCTACTACGCGCGCAAGATCGCCTTCGGGCTCGGCCTCGAAGGCAAGCAGGTCGGCGCATGCGTCAAGTTCATCACCGCGATGTACGAAGCGTTCACGGGCCTCGATGCCTCGATCGTCGAAATCAACCCGCTGGTCGTGACCGGTGCGGGCGAAGTGCTGGCGCTCGACGCCAAGATGAACTTCGATGACAACGCGCTCTTCCGTCACAAGGACGTCGCCGACCTGCGCGACGAGGACGAGGAAGACCCGATGGAGCTCGAGGCTTCCAAGCACGAGCTCAACTACGTCAAGCTCGACGGCTCCATCGGCTGCATGGTCAACGGTGCGGGCCTCGCGATGGCGACGATGGACATCATCAAGCTCTATGGCGGGGAGCCGGCGAACTTCCTCGACGTGGGCGGCGGCGCCACGCGCGAGCGCGTGACGCAGGCTTTCAAGCTGATCCTTTCCGACCCGAACGTCGAAGGCATCCTCGTCAACATCTTCGGCGGCATCATGCGCTGCGACGTGATCGCCGAAGGCGTGGTCGCCGCGGCGCGCGAGGTGGCGCTCAACGTGCCGCTCGTCGTCCGGCTCGAGGGCACGAACGTCGACCTCGGCAAGAAGATCCTCAAGAACTCTGGTCTCAAGATCGTTTCCGGCGACAACCTCGCCGACGCGGCCGAGAAGATCGTCAAGGCCGTCAAGGAGGCCGCATAACATGGCCGTTCTCGTCGACAAGAACACCAAGGTCATCTGCCAGGGCTTCACCGGCGCGCAGGGCACCTTCCACTCCGAGCAGGCGGTCGCCTACGGCACCAAGATGGTCGGCGGCGTGACGCCCGGGAAGGGCGGCACCAAGCATCTCGACCTGCCGGTCTTCAACACGGTGGACGAAGCGGTGCGCGCCACGGGCGCGGACGCATCGGTCATCTACGTGCCGCCGCCCTTCGCGGCCGACGCGATCCTCGAGGCGGTCGACGCCAAGGTCCGCCTGATCGTGTGCATCACCGAAGGCATCCCGGTCCTCGACATGGTGCGCGTGCGCCGCGCCATGCAGGGTTCGAAATCGCGCCTGATCGGCCCGAACTGCCCGGGCCTCATCACGCCGGGCGAATGCAAGATCGGCATCATGCCCGGCCACATCCACAGCCGCGGCAAGATCGGCATCGTGTCGCGCTCGGGCACGCTCACCTACGAAGCCGTCGCGCAGACGACGGCGGCCGGCCTCGGCCAGACGACATGCGTGGGCATCGGCGGCGACCCGGTCAACGGGACGAACTTCATCGACGTGCTCGAGCTGTTCGTCGCCGATCCGGAGACGCAGGGCATCATCATGATCGGCGAGATCGGCGGTTCGGCCGAAGAGGACGCGGCCGCGTTCTACAAGTCGACCAAGTCGAAGAAGCCGATCGTCGGTTTCATCGCGGGCGTCACGGCCCCGCCGGGACGGCGCATGGGCCATGCCGGTGCGATCATCTCCGGCGGCAAGGGCACGGCCGGCGACAAGATCGAGGCGATGAAGTCGGCCGGCTACATGGTGGCCGACAGTCCGGCCGCCCTCGGCTCGACGATGCTCAAGGCGATGAAGGGCTGATCCGGAAGCCGAAGACGTTCAACCCAAGCGGCGCGCGAAGGCACTGAAAATGGCGACCCATCCCGATCTCGACTCGCTGTTCAACGGCGCCAACGCCGTGTATCTCGCCGAACTGGCCGACCGCTACAAGGCCGACCCGGCCAGCGTCGATCCCAGCTGGCACGCGCTGCTGCGCGAGATGGGCACGGAAGGCTCGACCTATTTCGTGCCGGGCTGGGGGCGCGAGAAGACGAAGGTGATCGGCGCCGCCGATCCTGCGGCTTCCGTTCCGGCAAAGGGCAAGGGCGGCAACGGAGCGGCCGCACCGGCGGCGGCTGCTGCGGCAGGTGCGGTCACGCTCGAGCAGGCGCGGGCGTCCACGCTCGATTCGATCCGCGCGATCATGCTGATCCGCGCCTATCGCGTGCGCGGCCATCTCGAGGCCAACCTCGATCCGCTTGGCCTCACCAAGCGCGAGCCGCACCCCGAACTCGACCCCAAGAGTTACGGCTTCACCGAAGCCGACATGGACCGGCCGATCTTCATCGACAACGTGCTGGGCATGCACACGGCCACGCTGCGCGAGATCACGACGGCGCTGAAGAAGACCTACTGCGATTCGATCGGCGTCGAGTTCATGCACATTACCGATCCCGAGCAGAAATCGTGGATCCAGCAGCGCGTCGAAGGTCCGCGCAACCAGACCGACTTCACCGATCGCGGCAAGCGCGCGATCCTCGAGCGCCTGACGGCGGCCGAAGGCTTCGAGCGCTATCTCGACAAGAAGTTCGTCGGCACGAAGCGCTTCGGCCTCGACGGCGCGGAATCGATGGTCCCGGCGCTGGAACAGATCATCAAGCGCGGCGGCCAGCTGGGCGTGCGCGAGATCGTGATCGGCATGCCGCATCGCGGCCGCCTCAACGTGCTCGCCAACGTGATGGGCAAGCCCTACGTGGCGATCTTCTCCGAATTCCAGGGCTTCTCCTCGCAGCCCGACGACGTGCAGGGCTCGGGCGACGTGAAGTACCATCTTGGCACGTCGTCCGACCGCGAGTTCGACGGCAACAAGGTCCATCTTTCGCTCACGGCCAACCCCTCGCATCTCGAGGCGGTGAACCCGGTCGTCCTCGGCAAGGCGCGCGCCAAGAGCGTGCAGCTGGGCGACAACGACCGCTCGCAGGTGATGCCGCTGCTGCTGCACGGCGATGCCGCGTTCGCGGGCCAGGGCATCGTGCCCGAGACGATGAGCTTCGTGGACATCCTCGGCTACCGGACCGGCGGCACGATCCATTTCGTCGTCAACAACCAGATCGGTTTCACGACCGCGCCGAACTATTCGCGCTCCGGCGTCTACTGCACCGATATCGCCAAGGGCCTCGGCTTCCCGGTCTTCCACGTCAACGGCGACGACCCCGAAGCGGTGGTGCACGTCGCGCGCATGGCGACCGAGTTCCGCCAGCGCTTCAAGCGCGACGTCGTCATCGACATGTTCTGCTACCGCCGCCACGGCCACAACGAGGCCGACGAGCCGTCGTTCACGCAGCCGATCATGTATCGCAAGATCGCCAGCCAGCCGACGACGCGCACTCTCTATGCCGAGCATCTGGCCAAGACCAACCAGCTTTCGGCCGAGGAATCGCAGAAGATCTACGACGATTTCATCGCGCATCTCGATTCCCAGCTCGAGGCCTCCAACAACTACAAGCCCAACAAGGCCGACTGGCTGGAAGGCAAGTGGGCGGGCGTCGAGATCGCCAAGAAGGAAGACAATCGCGGCAACACGGCCGTGCCGATGGACCTGCTGAAGGAAGTCGGCGAGGCGATCTGCCGCGTTCCCGAAGGCCACAACATCCACCGCACGATCCGCCGCCAGCTCGAGAACAAGAAGAAGCTGATCGAGTCCGGTGCCGGCATCGACTGGGCGACCGCCGAGGCGCTTGCCTTCGGCACGCTCGCCGTCGAGGGCACGCCGGTGCGCCTGTCGGGCCAGGATTGCGGCCGCGGCACGTTCTCGCAGCGCCATTCGGTGCTGGTCGATCAGGAGACCGAGAAGCGTTTCGTCCCGCTCAACAACATCCGCCAGGGCCAGGCGACATTCGAGGTCCACGACAGCCCGCTGTCGGAATTCGGCGTGCTCGGCTTCGAATACGGCTACTCGATGGCCGAGCCCAACGCGCTCGTGCTGTGGGAAGCCCAGTTCGGCGATTTCGCCAACGGCGCGCAGACGATGTTCGACCAGTTCATCTCGTCGGGCGAGGTGAAGTGGCTGCGCATGTCGGGCCTCGTCATGCTGCTGCCGCACGGCTACGAGGGGCAGGGGCCCGAGCATTCCTCGGCGCGCCTCGAGCGGTTCCTGCAGATGTGCGCCGAGGACAACTGGCAGGTCTGCAACCTGACGACGCCCGCGAACTATTTCCATGCGCTGCGCCGGCAGGTGCGCCGCACGATCCGCAAGCCGCTGCTGATCATGACGCCGAAATCGCTGCTGCGGCACAAGCTGGCGGTCTCGAACCTTTCCGAGTTCGGGCCGAACACGAGCTTCCACCGCATCCTGCCGGAAACCGAGAAGCTGGCGGCCGATTCGAAGATCAAGCGCGTCGTGCTCTGCTCGGGCAAGATCTACTACGACCTGTTCGAGGAACGCGCGAAGCGGGGCATCAACGACGTGGCGATCGTGCGCATCGAACAGCTCTATCCGTTCCCGCTCGCCTCCACCGAGCGCGAACTCGGCCGCTACAAGAACGCCGAGGTCGTGTGGTGCCAGGAAGAGCCGCAGAACATGGGTGCCTGGACGTTCGTCGAGCACCGGCTCGAGAACATGCTCTCGAACCTCAAGAACGCGGCGAAGCGGCCCGCCTATGTCGGGCGCGCGGAAGCGGCGGCGACGGCGACGGGGCTTTACAAGCGCCACAACAAGCAGCAGGCCGAAATCGTCGACAAGGCGCTGACGGTCTGACGAATAACTGAACGACGAAGACAGAGAACGGAACCCGACAATGGCCGTCGAAATCAAAGTGCCCCCGATGGGCGAATCCGTCACCGAGGCGACCATCGCCAAGTGGTTCAAGAAGGTCGGCGATGCCGTGAAGGTCGACGAGCCGCTGTGCGAGCTTGAGACCGACAAGGTCACGGTCGAGGTTCCGGCACCCGTTGCCGGCATGCTCTCCGTCATCACGGCCGAAGCGGGCGCCACGGTCGGCGTGGCCGCCAAGCTCGGCGAGATCGAAGCCGGGGCAGCCGGCAAGGCCGCCGCCCCCGCCGCAGCACCCGCGAAGGCATCGGCAGCCCCAGCACCCGCACCTGCCAAGGCCGCCCCCGCCGCCGCGGCGGCGCAGCCGGGCCCGGCGGCGCGCAAGGCGCTTTCCGAAGCGGGCCTCGATGCCGGTGCGCTCGCCGGTTCAGGCAAGGACGGCCGCGTGACCAAGGCGGATGTCGCCGGTGCCGCTTCCGCGCCGAAGCCGGCAGCCGCACCCGCGGTACCGCGCGAGATCGGCCCGCGCGAGGAACGCGTGAAGATGACGCGCCTGCGCACGCGCATCGCCGAGCGCCTGAAGCAGGCGCAGAACACCGCCGCCATGCTCACGACCTTCAACGAGGTCGACATGGGTGCGGCGATGGCCATGCGCTCGAAGTACAACGAGCAGTTCGAGAAGCGCCACGGCGTGAAGCTGGGCTTCATGTCGATCTTCGCCAAGGCGTGCGTGGTCGCCCTCAAGGAGCTGCCGGCCGTCAACGCCGAAATCGACGCGGGCGACATCGTCTACAAGAACCACTACGACATCGGCATCGCGGTGGGCACGCCGCAGGGACTGGTCGTGCCGGTCGTGCGCGACTGCGACATCCTGTCGTTCGCCGACATCGAGAAGAAGATCGGCGATTTCGGCCGGCGCGCGCGCGACGGCAAGCTGACGGTCGACGAGATGTCGGGCGGCACCTTCACGATCACCAACGGCGGCATCTACGGCTCGCTGATGTCCACGCCCATCCTGAACCCGCCGCAGTCGGGCATCTTGGGCATGCACAAGATCCAGCCGCGCCCGGTGGCCGTCGGCGACAAGATCGAGATCCGTCCGATGATGTACATCGCGCTGAGCTACGACCACCGCATCATCGACGGCCGCGAGGCCGTCACGTTCCTCGTGCGCGTCAAGGAATGCATCGAGGATCCCGCGCGCCTGATCCTGGACATGTGAGCGAAAAGAACATGAGCGAAGCCGCCTACGATCTCGTCGTCATCGGTGCCGGTCCCGGCGGCTACGTCTGCGCGATCCGCGCGGCCCAGCTGGGCCTCAAGGTCGCGTGCGTGGAAAAGCGCGAAACGCTGGGTGGCACCTGCCTCAACGTGGGCTGCATCCCGTCCAAGGCACTGCTGCAGGCTTCCGAGAAGTACGAGGAGGCCAGCCATGGCCTCGCGGCCTTCGGCGTCAAGGTCGGCAAGGTCGAACTCGACCTCAAGGCGATGATGGGCCACAAGGACAAGACGGTGAAGTCGAACGTCGACGGCATCGCCTTCCTGTTCAAGAAGAACAAGGTCGACTGGATCAAGGGTGCCGGCAGGATCGCTGGTGCCGGCAAGGTCGAGGTGGCACTCAACGCGGGCGGCACCCAAGGCCTCGCCGCCAAGGCAATCGTGATCGCGACAGGCTCGGACGTTGTCTCGCTGCCCTCGCTCAAGATCGACGAGAAGAAGATCGTGTCGTCGACCGGCGCGCTGGCGCTTTCCGAAGTGCCGAAATCGATGGTGCTGGTCGGCGGCGGCGTCATCGGGCTCGAGATGGGATCGGTCTGGCAGCGGCTCGGCGCCAAGGTCACCGTCGTGGAATTCCTCGACCGCATCATGCCCGGCATGGACGGCGAGGTTTCCAAGCAGATGCAGCGCATCCTCACCAAGCAGGGCATGGCCTTCAAGCTGTCGACCAAGGTGACGGCCGCGAAGGTCGGCCCCAAGGGCGTGAGCCTGACGCTGGAGCCTGCCGCGGGCGGTGCGGCCGAAACGCTCGACACCGACATCGTGCTCGTGGCCGTGGGCCGCCGTCCCTATACCGACGGGCTGGGCCTCAAGGAATCCGGCGTGGCGATGGACGAGAAGGGCCGCGTGGCGGTTGACGGCCACTACCAGACGAACGTACCCGGCATCTACGCGATCGGCGACGCCATCGCGGGCCCGATGCTTGCCCACAAGGCGGAAGACGAGGGCACGGCCGTGGCCGAGATCCTCGCCGGCCAGCACGGGCATGTGAACTACGACGCGATCCCGTCGGTCGTCTACACGTGGCCGGAATGCTCGTCGGTCGGCAAGACCGAGGAGCAGCTGAAGGCCGAGGGCGTGGAATATCGCGTGGGCAAGTTCCCCTTCACGGCGAACGGCCGTGCGCGTGCGATGAACGCGACCGACGGCTTCGTGAAGATTCTCGCCGACAAGGCGACCGACCGCGTGCTCGGCGTCCACATGGTGGGCCCGGCCGTGGGCGAACTGATCGCCGAACTGGCTCTGGCGATCGAGTTCGGCGCCTCGTCCGAGGACATCGCGCGTACCTGCCACGCGCACCCAACATTGACCGAGGCCGTGCGCGAAGCGGCGCTCGCGGTCGACGGCCGCCCGATCCACATCTGAATTAAATCCACTAAATTTGCGTTTCCATTTTGGTAGAATCAACAACTATTAGTAGGTATACTTGAAAGGCTTGTGGCGCATATATTTACCAAAAAGGTGATAATATGAACGACATAGGTTCTGAAGGAGTCGATCCCGTTTCTTCTGACGAACTCGCCAAACTTCGAATAGAGGTTTGGAAAAAGACAATCGAAACCCAAATGCACTTCAATGAAATGTCCGCCAAGGCGCGACAGCTAGGGCTAACCTTCGTTGTCACTGCGCTTGGCTTGGCGGTAGTACTCTTGGGGCGAACCGACAGCGAGCACACAATGTATTTTGATGTTTTCGGGCAATCGGTTCATGTGTCCGCCCTTATTGTCTTAGTGAGTGCCGCAGCAATCCACATGGTCCGTCAACTCGACTTGGTCGTCTACCACAAGATGCTTCGTGGCGCTGTTGCCTTTGGAAGGGAACTTGAGGCTAGATTAATCGCAACTCATGTATTGCCGGTCGAGCTTGGTTTGACGCAAGCTGTTTCCCACTTTAGCCAAAATAGTGATGCTGAATTCGAATTGGCCGGTGGCGAATTGGCGCCAACGGCTGTTAGCTGCCGCCAATACTCCGGCCAAGACAAGATCACAGCATATGAGAAGATTTCTAAATTCTATAACGGCACAACGCTCGTGTTGATTATTCTCGCCCTAGCGATTTTCACGGCAACTTTTAAACTTTGATTGTTTTTCTTAAACTATGTTTCATGCGCCTATTGCTGGGATGTTGGGCGTGGAATCGTGACGAGCCTAATTAGGGGAATGATTCAGTTGGATCGTTCATACAGACTACTAATTTGTGATTTAGATAACACCCTTTATGATTGGGTGAGCTTTTTTGTTGCATCATTTTATGCTATGGTTGATGAGGCTGTGGAAATCCTTGCTTGCGACCGAGAAATTTTGCTTGACGACTTGCGCAATGTACATCGGCGTTGGCACGATTCGGAACACCCGTTTGCACTTCTTGAAACAAGAACCGTTTTGTCCCGGTTTCCCGGGAAAAATCGCGACGAGTTGAAGGCCATCCTTGATTCAGCGTTTCACAAATTTAACAGCGTTAGAATTAGGGAGCTGAAGGAATATCCGGGTGTTGGCGCCGGCTTGAGAAAAATTGAGGAAAGCGGAGCGCTGATTGTTGGTCATACAGAAAGCAACGCGTACGCGGCTAAGCTGCGATTGGAGAGGCTAAATTTGATCGGATTTTTTTCTATGGTTTATTGCCGCGAAACATCCGGCCAATCGCATCCGACTTCAAAAAATAGCTCTGAGAAATTTGACGCCTTAGTGGCGAGACAATTCCACCAGTTGAAACGGCACAGGCGCAAGCCGGATCCGCATGTACTTAGAGAGATTCTCGCCGACTTCAACGTAGCGCCGCATGAAGCGGCTTACGTAGGAGATAGCATTACCCGTGATGTCAAAATGGCCAAGGATGTCGGCGTCACTGCGGTTTGGGCTAAGTATGGAACTCGGCATGCGATTGGCGCGTATGAGAAACTCGTTCGAGTTACGCACTGGACCGATGAGGACGTCGTTCGTGAACGAGAGCTAAGCAAAGCAACTCAAGCCATCAAACCAGATTACATTGCAGAGAACAACTTTACAGAAGTTGCTTCCTTTGTAACTGGCGGAGTTCGTGAATTTGCGACGTAGTGGCGATAATGGCCGCTAAGCGAACAGCTTGCCGAGACGGGCGATGCCCGCCTCGATGCGCTCGACCGTTGGCATCGAGAAATTGAGGCGTAGCGTGTTTTCCCCGCCGCCCGTGGCGTGGAAAGCGCGGCCGGGCACATAGGCCACCTGCTCGCGCTTGATCGCCACCGGCAGCAAGGCACCGGCATCGCGGCCGGCGGCAAGCGTCACCCACACGAACATGCCGCCATCCGGCTTCGTCCATTCCGTGCCCTTGGGCATGTGGCGGTCAAGCGCGGCGAGCATCGCATCGCGCTTGATGCGATAGGCGTCACGCACCTTGGCGACTTGGCTGTCGTAGCAGCGCCCGACGACATCGTGGATCACCATCTGGTTGATCGTGGCGCTGTGCAGGTCGCCGGCCTGCTTGGCCAGCACGAGCTTGCGGATCGGGTCCTTCGCCCCGCACACCCAGCCCACGCGCAGGCCGGGCGAGATCGTCTTCGAGAATGTGCCGCAATAGAGCACGCGCGAGGCATCGATTCCGCCGGTGCGGCGGATGTCGAGTTCCAGGCACGAGGGATAGGCCGGGCCGTCATAGCGCAGCGCTTCGTAGGCCGCATCCTCGAACAGCGGCACGTCGAGTTCGGCGCACAGGTCGAGCAGCTTCTCGCGGCCTGCCGTCGTCATCGAAACGCCGGTCGGGTTGGCGAAATCCGGCACGCAATAGGCCGCCGCCACGCGCCCGCCACGCGATTTCGCGCGTTCGGAAAGCGAAGCCGCCGTCGCATTGGAACCGGGCAGCAGGTCGTCGTAGTTGGGTTCGCACGGCCCGAAAGCCTGGAGCGCGCCCATATAGGTTGGCCGTTCGACCAGCACCGTGTCGCCGCCGCCGATGAAAAGCTTGCCCAGAAGATCGAGCCCCTGCTGCGAGCCCGTGACGATCATCACGTTGTCGCGCGTGCAGGCGATACCGCGCGTGCCCATGTAGCCGACGATCCAGTCGCGCAGCGGCCCGTAGCCTTCGCTGACCGAATATTGCAGCGCGCCGCTGCTCTTTTCCGGGTTCGACAGGGCGGCCGCATAGGCGGCACTGATTTCGGCCGTCGGGAAAAGCGTGGGGTCGGGGATACCGCCGGCGAACGAGATGATCGCCGGATCTTCGAGAACCTTCAGCAGTTCGCGGATTTCGGAAGCCTGCATGCCGCGCGTGCGGCCGGCATAGTGATGCGCCCAGTCGTGGGTGCTGCTGTCGCTCATGGTTCGGGCCCTGTTTCCTCGCGTTCCCGGCATCCTAGCCGATCCGCACCGGCCAAGAACTGCGCGCCGTTCGGGGCAGCGTTGCGCGCGCGTAAGCCGTCAGGCCATCGCGGCTTCTTCGATCCCCTGCCGCGCCATCATCCGTATGACGGACGGGCGCGTTTTCATCGCGTCGGTGAGGCGCTTGATCGCGGGCCAGGCGTAGGCCGGGCGCTTCTGGTGGCGCGACCAGCGGGCAAGCATGTGCACGTAGAAATCGGCGACCGATACGGCCGCCCCCAGGCAATAGGGCTTTCCGCGCCCGGCAAGCGTGGCGTCGATATGATCGAAATGCCGGAGGAGCCGTTCGCCGGCCTGCGCCTGGATCGCCGCGTGTGCAGCCGGGTCGGCGTGGACCCAATCGGGATGGAACCAGTCCATCAGCGTGGGCTGCAGCGTGTTCGAAAGGAACAGCATCCACTCATAGGCGCGCGCGCGTTCGCGCGTGCCGGGTGCAGGCAGAAGGCCGGCTTGCGGGAATTTCTCGGCGAGGTGGAGGCAGATCGCGGCCGATTCGGTCAAAAGGAACCCGTCGTCGATCAGCACCGGCACGCGGCCCTTCGAGTTGAGCTTCAGGTATTCCGGGTCGCGCGCGGCGCCGGCCTCCATGTCCATCGAGATCCAGTCATAGCCGATACCGATTTCCTCAAGGATCGCCGCCGGCGCCATCACCGCCGTGCCCGGCCCGCCATAGATCTTCATCCCTATCCCCCGAACAGGTGCTGGATTGCGAGCCAGATCACGGCTGCACCCCCGGCGACGACCGCCAGCGCGATCGCCAGCGCGAAGATGCCGGCAACCAGCCCGACCGCGACGAACGCGCCGTCGCGCGCGACCTGGCCAAGTGCAACCAGCGCCATCGCGACCGCGGGCGGCTGGTTGCCAAACGGGATCGGCAGCGAAACGATCGTCGCCATCACGAGGAAGACGAGGCCCAGGACGCGCTCGAAGCGGCCTTCGGCAAGGGCCGTCAGGCGCGGTTTCAGATGGCGTTCGAGGCGCTGGAGATGGGGCACGCCCCGATCGACGAACGTTTCGAAATCCTTGCGTGCGATCGAACGTTCCAGCAGCCAGGCGGGCAGGCGCGGGCGCTCGAAGCCGAGGATCATCTGGAAGGCGAGCACGATCTGCGGCACGCCGAACAGCGTGGATACGCCCGGAATCGTGCCGATGCCCACGGCGTTGGGAAGGGCGAAGAGGAGCATCGCCGCACCGAAGGCGCGGTGGTCGAGTGCCTCGATCAGGTCGGCGATGCGCACGCGCTCGCGGCCCCGCGCGCGCAATTCGAGGAGAAGGCTCGAAACGGCGGCGGCTTCCGCGGTCATGTGCTGCGCGCGCGCGGATGTGCGGCGGCATAGACGTCGATCAGCCGTTCGGCGTCGACATCCGTATAGCGCTGCGTGGTGGAAAGCGAGGCGTGACCCAGCAGCTCCTGGATCGCGCGGAGATCGGCGCCGGCACCCAGCAGGTGCGTGGCGAAGGAATGGCGCAGCGCATGCGGCGTGGCGGTTTCGGGCAGGCCCAGCGTGTCGCGCAGCATGCGCACCTTGGCCTGCACGATGCCGGCATTGAGCCGCTTGCCGCGTGCGCCCACGAACAGCGCATCCTTCGCCCCGCCCTTGAACGGACATTGGCGCGCATAGGTTTCGACGAGTTCGCGCACCCGCGCCAGCAGCGGCACGTCGCGCGCCTTGCGGCCCTTGCCGATCACGCGGAGCATCTCGCCCAGCGGCAGCACGCCGCGGTCCAGCGACAGCGCTTCGTCGATGCGCAGGCCCGCCCCGTAGAGAAGGGCCAGCACGGCGCGGTCGCGCGCCTCGATCCACGGGGCCGATGCCCCGATATCCGCGGCATCGAGAAGCGCACCCGCATCCTCGGCATGCAGCGCCTTGGGCACGCTCTTGGGCAGGCGCGGCCCGCGCAGCGCGCCGACATGCGCGTTCGACGCCAGCCCCTGCCGGTCGAGGAAACGGAAGAAGCCGCGTAGCGCCGAAAGGGCGCGGGCGTTCGACGTCGCCTTGAGGCCCGCCTGCATGCGGCGGGCAAGGAAGCCGCGCAGGTCGGCGGGCTTCAGCGCCGAGAGGGCGGCCAGCGTGGGCGGCTCGCCCAGATGGTCCTGAAGGAAGGACAGGAAATCGGAAAGGTCGCGCGTGTAGTTCGACAGCGTGTGGCGCGAGGCGCGTTTTTCGTCGCGCAATGCCGCCTGCCAGCGTTCGATCGCGGGCAGCAGATCGGCCGCCGCCGCGAAACCGGGCGTCAATTGCCGCGCGACAGCCATCCGCGCAGGCTGGCCTCGACCGTGCGGCCGAGGAAATTGAGAAGTTCCGTGCCCTGGCCGGGATGGAATTTCGATGTCGTGCGCGCGCCGAAGGCAAGGATGCCCGGCGGCATGTCGCGCTTCAGCTGCAGACGCAGCAGCGCCTGGCTGCGCACGAGCGTCGACGCGCCGCCGTAGAGCGAACTGTCGCCCGGCTCGTCGGCCAGCAGCAGGATGTCGCGCCGCTCGCCCATCAGGCGGTCGACCGTGCCGCGCGGCAGGATGCGCAGGTTCTGCGCCGTCTCGCCGGGGGCGGCGCTCTCGATCGATTCGAAGCCCAGCCCGATGGCGTCGACTTCCAGATGCATGGGCAGGTCGACCGCGATCGTATCGATGCAGTGCGGCAGCGATTTGGCGGTCAGCACCGACAGCACGGCCGCATGGATGCGGCCTTGCGTGGCGAGGTTCGCGCGCGAGGTGGCGATCAGCTCGGCCTGTGCGGCGGTGATCTTGGCAAGGTCGGTGCGCATGCGCTCGAGCATGTAGCGCTGCATGTCGACCACGCCGTTTTCCGAGCGCTGCGAGGGCGGCGTCAGGATCCACAGCAGGTCGGGATGTTCGATCAGGAAGTCGGGATGGCGGCGCAGATACTCGGCCACGGCCGCACCCGTAGGCGGGGGCGGGCCGGCGAGGGCGTTTGCGCTGTCGGTCTCGGCCATGATCGAAGGGTTCTCCCTTGCTTCCGGCTAGAGGAGGGACTGGCCGGTCTTCTTCCAGTCCGCGTTGAACTGGGCGAGGCCCTTGTCGGTCAACGGATGACCGAAGAGCTGCTTGAGCACGCTGGGCGGCATCGTGGCGACATGCGCGCCGAGCTTGGCGGCTTCCACGATATGCATGGGTCCGCGCACCGAGGCGACGAGCACTTCGGTGCGGAAAGTGGGGTACTGCGCGTAGATCTGGCAGATGTCGGCGATGAGCTGCATGCCGTCGGTGCCAACGTCGTCGAGCCGGCCCACGAAGGGCGAGACGAACGCGGCGCCGGCCTTCGCGGCAAGGATCGCCTGCGCGGGGCTGAAGCACAGCGTGACGTTGACCATCGTGCCCGCGTCGGCGAGCGCCTTGCAGGTCTTGAGGCCGTCGACCGTCAGCGGCACCTTGACCGCGATGTTCTTGGCGATGGCGGCGAGCTTCTTGCCTTCCTTCAGCATCGTCTCGAAATCGTTCGACACGACCTCGGCGCTGACGGGGCCGGGGACGACCGAGCAGATCTCGGCGACGACATCGAGGAATTTGCGGCCGGACTTCGCGATCAGCGACGGGTTCGTCGTCACGCCATCGACGAGGCCGGTGGCGGCAAGTTCGCGGATTTCCGAGATTTCGGCAGTGTCGACGAAGAATTTCATCTGAAGCGCTTTGCCTCGCGACTCGAAACGGCCAGAGTCTAGCCGATGGCCGAGTCGCGATCCAGCATGCGCGTGCGCGTGGCCCTGCCGCTGCCCCTCGGGCCCTATGACTACCGGGTGCCGCCGGGGCGCGAATACGCGCCGGGCGATTTCGTCGGCGTACCGCTCGGGCGGCGCGCGGTCACGGGCGTGGTGTGGGACGATGCACCCGACGCGGCGCTCGACGAGGCGAAGCTGAAAGACGTCGCGGCGCGCCTGCCCGTGCCGGCGATGCGCGCGCCCTTGCGGAAATTCATCGCGTGGGTCGCGGCCTACACGATGTCGCCGCTGGGCAACGTGCTGCGCATGGCGATGAGCGTGCCCGACGCCTTCGTCGAGCCGCGCCGCATGTCGGTCGTCGCGGTGTCGGACTCCGCGCCCGATCCCGAACTCGACGAGCCGGGCGTGCTGACCCCGGCACGCAAGCGCGCGCTCTTGGAAGCGCGCAGCGGGGCGCGGCCGGCGGCCGAGCTTGCGCGCGCGGCCGGCGTTTCGGGCGGCGTGGTCAAGGGCCTGCTTGAAAAAGGCTGGCTGGAGACGCACGAGATCGACCCGCCCGCGCCCAAGGCGCCCGATGCGGGCCATCCCCGCGCCAACCTGAGCGAGGCGCAGCGCGCCGCCGCCGACATTCTGGCGGGCCGCGTGGGCGAGGGCTTCTCGGTCACGCTGCTCGATGGCGTGACCGGCTCGGGCAAGACGGAAGTCTATTTCGAGGCGGTGGCCGCCGCGATCGCGGCCGGCAAGCAGGTGCTCGTGATGCTGCCGGAAATCGCGATGGGTGCGCAGTGGCTCGCGCGCTTCGCACAGCGCTTCGGCGCAGAACCCGCGCAATGGCATTCCGAGCTGGGCACGCGCGAACGCGCGCGCGTGTGGCGCGCGGTCGCCGCGGGCGAAGCACCCGTCGTCGTGGGCGCGCGTTCGGCGCTGTTCCTGCCGTTCGACCGGCTCGGCCTTGTCGTCGTGGACGAGGAACACGAGCAGGCTTTCAAGCAGGAGGACGGCACGATCTACCACGCGCGCGACATGGCGGTCGTGCGCGCGCGCTTCGAAGGCTGCCCGGTCGTGCTCGCGTCGGCCACGCCGTCGCTGGAGACGCTCGCGAATGTCGAACGCGGGCGCTATGCGTGCGTCGAACTGCCCGCGCGCCACGGCGGGGCGAGCCTGCCGAAGGTGGAGGCGGTGGACCTTCGCCGCTTTCCGCCGCCGCGCCAGTCGTTCCTGAGCGAGCCGCTGCGCGCGGCACTGCGCGAGGCGCTTGCCGCGGGCGAACAGTCGATGCTGTTCTTGAACCGGCGCGGCTATGCGCCGCTGACGCTGTGCCGCGCGTGCGGCCACCGGCTCCAGTGCCCGTCCTGCACGGCATGGCTGGTCGAGCATCGCCTGCACGCGCGCCTGCAATGCCATCATTGCGGCTATTCCGCGCCGCTGCCGCGCCAGTGCCCGGCCTGCACGGCCGAGGATTCGTTCGTCGCCTGCGGGCCGGGCGTCGAGCGCGTGGCGGAAGAAGCGCGTGCGCTGTTCCCCGACGCGAAGATCGACGTGATGACGTCGGACACCGTGACGGGCCCGGCGGCGGCGGAGGAATTCGTGCGCCGGATGGCCGCGCGCGAGATCGACATCCTTGTCGGCACGCAGATCGTCGCGAAGGGCCACCATTTTCCGCTGCTGACGCTGGTGGGCGTGGTCGATGCGGACCTCGGCCTGTCGGGTGGCGACCTGCGCGCGGGCGAACGCACGTGGCAGCTTCTCCATCAGGTTTCGGGTCGTGCGGGTCGTGCGGAACGGCCGGGACGGGTGCTGCTGCAAACGCACATGCCCGAACATGCCGTGATGAAGGCGCTTGTGGGCGGCGACCGCGCACGCTTCCTTGCGGCCGAACGCGCCGACCGGCAGCGCCACGGCTGGCCACCTTATGGAAGGCTTGCCGCGATCATCGTGGCGGGCGAGGACGAAGGGCTGGTCGAACGGCTTTCCCGCCGCCTCGGGGCCACGGCGCCCAACGATCCCGGCATCCGCGTGCTGGGGCCTGCCCCCGCCCCGATGGCGATCCTGCGTGGCCGCCATCGCCGCCGCCTGCTGCTGAAGGCGGGTCGGGAGGCCAACTTGCAGCAGATCCTCGATGGATGGCTGTCGCAGACGCGCATCCCCGACGCCGTGCGCGTGCAGATCGACATCGATCCCTACAGCTTCATGTAGGTCCGCCGGCGCTAGTGCGGCGACCAGTGATAGGCGGTCTTGGGCTCAGTGAGGGGCATGGCGACTGCGCGGCCGTCGATATAGTCGGCGTGCGCGTTCTGCGCCGCATCGAGCATTCCCACCGTATCGGCGCCGTGCACGAACACTTTCAGGTTGAAAGTGGCTGCTGCGGCGCCCAGGCGCGTCAGTACCGTCGCGGCCTGTCCGCAATCGCGCGGCAGCGACCTCGCATCGACCGACAGGCCGAACAGCCCCACCGACGCCAGATCCTGAAGCCGGCTGCTGGTCGCCGGCAACTCCACCAGCACGCCGTGACCGAAAAGCTTGAGCGTAAGTGCGACCTCGATGAGGCGGGAGATCGGTGTCCCGGGGGGCGCACCGTGCACCTCGAACAGGATCAGGCGCTGGTAGTTCTCGGGGATGTCCCGGCAGAGGTTGAGGTACTTCTCGCGCGCCGTGCGGTCGTTTAGCGAGTTGAAGTTTACTGGAACGAGGATCTGCGCCATGCCGCCAGCGTGCAGCAGCGCGTCGAGAGCCTTGATTGCCCGGCCGACGACGAGGCAGTTGAGCTCGTGCAGCGTGCTTTTCAGTTCCTTCGGCGACGTGATGCCGGACAGGCGCTGCAGGGCGTGCGTGCCGGTTTGCTCGTTCAGCATTGCGCGGTAGCACGCGACGGTACGACGCGGCGGGTGCCAGATTGGGCCGAAGCGGACGCCGGCATTGCGTATCAGCTCGTTTCGCCAGGCCCGAGCGGCGACTTCGGCCCTCTCGCGGATCTGGCGCAGCTCCTTGGCGATCTGTTCGGCGATCAGGTCCGCCTCGCCGTTGTCGATATCGGCCCACTTCATTTCGGCGACGGTATGGTCGATCCGGAAGCCGGCTTGCGGCGCCTGCCGGGCGAGCACCGTGGCGATGTCCTCCGCAATCCTCCGTGTTTTGGCCTCGGCGTGCGCCCGGTCAGGCGAGGCGAAGCAAAGCACGAACGCATCTGCGCCTTGACGCTGGTAGGCATCCTCGATCGAGATGTGTCGCCGGATGGTCTGCTCCGCAACCTTGCCGGCGATGTCCGCCACGGCATCCCACCGCGCGCCCAGGCGCTCCTTGATCTCCGTCATGCCGAGAAACTGGATGCTTCCAGCCATCACCGTCGTCGCGTTCGGCCTGCGCATCTGGCCCAACGACCGCGACGGTTTGGCTTCCGCGGTTGCTTCGTGCGTTTTGGCTTCGGCGGTCAGGGAGAGCAGCATGCTCCCCAGTTTCTTCAGGCTGGTTCGAACTATAGTCATGGTTCTCCACCTCGCGTCGGATCGGTCGGAAGTACCCGCGGCAGGATTGCTCTGACCGTTGTGCCGTACCCCGGTCGACTGTCGATGCGAAGCTTGCCGCCGTGCAGTCGCACGAGACGCTCCGCCAGCGTAAGCCCGAGCCCGACACCGCCGCGCAGGCGTGTCATCGAACTTTCGACCGTGCGGAACGGCTGCATTGCGATGGCGATCTCTCCGGGCGTCATGCCGATGCCGGTATCGGACACTTCGAAAGCGATCGCATCGTGCTCGCAGTCGGTGGCGCAGATGCTGACGCGGCCGCCCGGTCGGGTGAACTTGACGGCGTTCGACATCAGGTTTGTCAGTGCCTGGGCGAGACAGGCCGGGTCCGCCGAGAACGGAGAGGCCGTCGTCGGCCGCACCTCCAGCTCGACCCGAGCCGCCTCGGCCTGTGCGGCAACCGATCGGGCGCATTCCTCGGCCACGGCGCGCGGCTCGACGCGGCGCGGCCGCAGTTTTACCTGTCCGGCTGCAAGCTGGGACATATCCAGAATGGCGTCGACGATCGACAGCACCTGCTCGCCGCCGGCGCGAATGTGGCGGGCGTAGGCAACGTGGCGCGGGTTGGCCGGCTGAGTGTGGGCCCCGTCCAGGATCAGCTCGGCGAAGCCGATCACGGCATTCAGCGGCGTGCGCAGTTCGTGGCTCATGTTGGCCAGGAATTCGGTTTCGGCCCGCGACATGGCATCGAAGCGGGCCTGACCCGGTCCCGGTTCGACCGGGCGCGACGGCGATGCGTTTGCTGCCGATGGACCGGTTTCGCCGGCCTCGCCGCGACCGAATTCGATCCCGAGAGCCACGGCCGATGCCACCGCCAGCACCAGCGCGCCCAGAGCGACCATCGGATGCCGCATCTGCACCAGTACGTCGTCGCTGGCCAGCTCGCCTAGCGCAACGGCAAGTGCCACTGCCAACGTCGTGGCGGCGATCTTCATTTGTGCCGGACTACGCATCGCGGCGCACCGGGGCGGGGGCGACCGCGACGATCGACACGTATCCGACCACCACGCCATCTGTGTCGCGGGCGCCGACGGAAAAGGACGCACAGAAGCCGTTGCGGCTTCCGATTTCGGCGCACATCGCCAAGGCGTGCAGCATGGCCGTGCCGGGGCCCGACAGGTCGATGCCCTCGACGTCCTCGTCCGTGCCGCTGCCGCCGTGGATCGGGAAGAAGTAACGCTGCATCGATGACCTCCGCCAATGTCCGGGGACTTGGGGAGGCGGCGCGGCGGGGAAACCTTGTAAGACTACGGGGAACCGCCGATACTCGTATTCCTACGAGGAGCGCCCGACCTGCACGGGCCGCTTGCGGACCTCGGTGTTGCGATGCGCGTCCGGACACGTCGGCATTCGCCGTCGCGGGGAGGGTGGTATGTCACCCAAGATATCGATCAAGAGACCCGATGGCGGCCGCATGCCGGGCAAGCCCGGGCCCGGCGCGTCGGCGGCGGTCGACCAACCGGCGCGCCCGAGCGGCATCCGCGTGGTGGGCGACGTGCCGTGGGGCGCGCATATCTGCATTTTCTACGAAACCAAGGACGATCTCCTCGATACCGCGGCAGCGTATTTCAAGGCCGGGCTTGCGAGCAACGAGTTCTGCATCTGGGCGATTTCGCATCCGATTTCCGAGGCCGATGCGAAGGCCGCGTTGCGCCATGCCATCGCCGATCTCGACGACCAGATTGCGGCCGGAAGGATCGAGATCGTTTCGGGCACCGACTGGTATCTGCGCGGCAATCAGTTCGACCTGCAACGGATCACCGGCGGCTGGAACGAAAAGCTGAACGGAGCGCTGGCGCGCGGGTTCGACGGCATGCGGGTCAGCGGCAACGCCTTCTGGATCGAGTCCAATCACTGGCAGGCGTTCTGCGAATACGAGCGCGAACTCGACCGGTCGCTTGTCGGACAGCGAATGGTGGTGCTCTGCACCTATTCGCTTCAGGCCAGCCGCGCGGTCGACCTGCTGGACGTGGCGCGCGCGCACCAGTGCTGCACCGCCCGACGCAACGGGGATTGGGAGTTTCTGGCCACGCCGGAACTCCGGCAGGCCAGACTGGAGATCGAAAGGCTCCGCGGCGCGCTCGGCGTGCTGTCCAAGCCGTTCCCGGGCCATGCGCTGCTGACGCCGCGCGAACGCGTCGCGCTGGCGCAGATCGTACGTGGCGCCTCAAGCAAGGAGGCCGCGCGGACGCTGGGGATCAGCCCGCGAACGGTCGAGTTCCACAGGGCCAACGTGATGCGCAAGCTGCGCACCAAGAACACCGCCGAGCTGGTGCGCCGGGTCCTCGGCGACTGAGGGCGGCGGGCGACCTGTCGCCGGAGAGGACGAGGGGCCGGTCTGCCGGCGTGCGACGGCCATTTCCAAAGGCTTCCGGCCGTACGTTACCGGTCCGGGCGCGGGGCCTGAAAACGCCCGGTTTTCCGGCAAAAGTGGATAACCCGCAGCTTTTGCGCGCGCCTTATTGCATCGGCGAAAGGGCTGTGTTAGCTAATCGCCCGCGGTCGCCTGGGAGTGCCCTTTCGGGCGCCGTTTTCTTGTTGTTTTTCGCGAGCTTGGCTAGTCCGTCCGGGGCGGGCCGGCAGGCGAAAAAAACGCCGGACAGGGAATCGCGCGTGGCTTCCAAAAACGCCTCTTCCGCCGCCATCGCCCAGCGCTACGCGGGCGCGCTCTATGAGCTTGCGAATCCGCAATGGCTCGACGCCGTCGCGGGCGACCTCAAGACATTCGAAGAAGCGCTTGCCGCGGTTCCCGAACTCAAGCGCACGGCCGACAGCCCGCTGCTGCCGCGCAAGGCGCAGGAAGCCGCCGTGCTCGCCGTGATGGCGAGCCTGGGCATCGGCGATCTCGTGCGCCGCTTCGTGGGCACGCTCGCGCGCAACCGCCGCCTCGCCGATTTCGTCGCGATCGCGAAGGAATATCGCGCGATCCTGGCCGAAGCGCGCGGCGAGACGGTCGCCGAAGTCGTGTCGGCCGCACCGCTTTCCGCCGATCGCGTGGCCGAGCTTGAAGCCAAGCTGCGCGCCGCGGCCGGTCGCAAGGTTTCCCTCGACCTCAAGGTCGATCCCAAGCTTCTGGGCGGGCTGAAGGTGAAGGTGGGTTCCCGCCTCGTCGATGCCTCGCTGCAGGGTCAACTCAAGCGTCTTCACCTCGCCCTCTCGGGCCGGGCCTGATTTCACTCGGAGAACGATTCGATGTCCATCCGCGCCGCCGAAATTTCCGCCATCCTGAAGGAGCAGATCGCCAAGTTCGACACGTCGGCCGACGTGGCCGAGGTCGGGCAGGTCATCTCCGTCGGCGACGGCATTGCCCGCGTCTACGGCCTCGACAACGTGCAGGCCGGCGAGATGGTCGAGTTCCCGGGCGGCATCAAGGGCATGGCCCTCAACCTCGAGACCGACAATGTCGGCGTCGTCATCTTCGGCGACGACCGCGACATCCGCGAAGGCGACGTCGTCAAGCGCACCGGCGCCATCGTCGAAGTGCCGGTCGGCAAGGCGCTTCTCGGCCGCGTGGTCGACGGTCTCGGCAATCCGATCGACGGCAAGGGCCCGCTCGCCGGCGCCAAGATGACGCGCGTGGAAGTGAAGGCGCCGGGCATCATCGCGCGCAAGTCGGTGCACGAGCCCATGCAGACGGGCCTCAAGGCCATCGACGCGCTGGTGCCGATCGGCCGCGGCCAGCGCGAGCTGATCATCGGCGACCGCCAGACCGGCAAGACCGCCGTCGCGATCGACACCTTCATCAACCAGAAGGCCATCAACGCCGGCGGCGACGAGTCGAAGAAGCTCTACTGCATCTACGTGTGCATCGGGCAGAAGCGCTCGACCGTCGCGCGCATCGTCAAGACGCTCGCCGACTACGGCGCGCTCGACTACACGATCGTCGTCGCCGCCACGGCGTCCGATCCGGCGCCGCTGCAGTTCCTCGCGCCCTACACCGGCTGCGCGATGGGCGAATTCTTCCGCGACAACGGCATGCACGCCGTCATCGTGTACGACGATCTTTCCAAGCAGGCCGTCTCGTACCGCCAGATGTCGCTGCTGCTGCGCCGCCCGCCGGGCCGCGAAGCCTATCCGGGCGACGTGTTCTACCTGCACTCGCGCCTGCTCGAGCGCGCGGCGAAGATGTCGGATGCGATGAAGGCGGGTTCGCTGACCGCCCTTCCGGTCATCGAGACGCAGGCCGGCGACGTTTCGGCCTACATCCCCACGAACGTGATCTCGATCACCGACGGCCAGATCTTCCTCGAAACCGACCTGTTCTATAAGGGCATCCGCCCGGCCATCAACGTGGGCCTGTCGGTGTCGCGCGTGGGCTCGGCCGCGCAGATCAAGGCGATGAAGCAGGTCGCCGGCAAGATCAAGCTCGAGCTGGCGCAGTACCGCGAAATGGCGGCCTTCGCGCAGTTCGCCTCCGACCTCGACGCCTCGACCCAGAAGCTGCTGGCGCGCGGCGCGCGCCTGACCGAGCTCTTGAAGCAGCCGCAGTACGCGCCGATGCCGGTCGAAGAGCAGGTCGTCTCGATCTTCGCGGGCGTGAACGGCTATCTCGACGGCATCGACACCAGGAACGTCGGCAAGTTCGAGGCGCAGTTCATGGCCGAGGTGAAGGCCAAGCACCAGGACATCCTGACGGCCGTGCGCACCGATCGCGAGATCAAGCCGGAAACGGACAAGAAGCTGCGCGGCGTCCTCGACGCGTTCGTCAAGACCTTCGCGGCCTAAACCGGCACGCCGGATACGGGAAAATGGCAACACTCAAAACACTCCGGATGCGGATCGCGTCGGTCAAGTCGACGCAGAAGATCACGTCCGCCATGAAGATGGTTGCCGCGGCGAAGCTTCGCCGCGCGCAGGAGCAGGCCGAAGCCGCACGCCCCTATGCCACGCGCATGGGCCGCATGCTGGGCTCGCTCGCGGGCTCGATGACGGCCGGTGCCGGCGCGCCCAAGCTGCTCGCGGGCACGGGGGCCGACAAGGTCCACCTGCTCGTCGTGTGCACGTCGGATCGCGGCCTGTGCGGCGGCTTCAACTCGTCGATCGTGCGTCTTGCGCGCGCCGAGATCCGCAAGCTCCAGGCCGAAGGCAAGACGGTCAAGATCCTGTGCGTGGGCCGCAAGGGCCGCGACCAGCTTCGTCGCGACTTCGCGAGCCTGATCGTGGGCTCGGTCGAGGAAGTGGGCCGCAAGCGCATGACCTTCGCCGAGGCGCAGCGCGTGTCGGACAAGGTGCTGGCGATGTTCGATGCCGGCGAATTCGACGTGGCGGCGCTGTACTACGCGCGCTTCAAGTCGGCGATCACGCAGGTGCCCACGCGCCTGCAGCTGGTCCCGTTCGTCGCGTCCGGCGCCGCGGCACCCGATCAGGGCGCCAGCTACGAATACGAACCCGAGGAAGGCGAGATCCTTGCGGCCCTGCTGCCGCGCAACCTCGCCGTCCAGGTCTATGGCGGTCTCCTCGAGAACGCCGCGTCCGAGCAGGGCGCGCGCATGTCCGCGATGGACAGCGCCACGCGCAATGCTGGCGACATGATCAAGAAGCTTACGCTCAACTATAACCGCTCGCGCCAGGCCTCGATCACCAAGGAACTGATCGAGATCATCTCCGGCGCCGAAGCCGTCTGATTTTGCAGGAGTAGCGAACCATGGCGAACAACAAGGTCGGCCGCATCGTCCAGATCACGGGTGCCGTCGTCGACGTGCGCTTCGACGGCGAACTGCCGAAGATCCTGAACGCGCTGCACGTGCAGAACCAGGGCAAGACGCTGGTGCTGGAAATCGCCCAGCATCTCGGCGAGCAGACCGTCCGCACGATCGCGATGGACACGACCGACGGCCTCGTCCGCGGCCAGGAAGCGGTCGACACCGGCAACGCGATCGCGATGCCCGTCGGGCCCGAGACGCTCGGCCGCATCATCAACGTCATCGGCGAGCCGATCGACGAGCGCGGCCCCATCGGCCACAAGCGCACCTCGCCGATCCACCGCTCGGCGCCGGAATTCATCGAGCAGTCGACGGAAGCCGAAATCCTCGTGACGGGCATCAAGGTCATCGACCTGCTCGCCCCCTACGCCAAGGGCGGCAAGATCGGCCTGTTCGGCGGTGCGGGCGTGGGCAAGACCGTGACGATCATGGAACTCATCAACAACGTCGCCAAGGCGCACGGCGGCGTGTCGGTGTTCGCGGGCGTGGGTGAACGTACCCGCGAAGGCAACGACCTCTATCACGAGATGATGGAATCGGGTGTCATCAAGACCGACGGCCCCGGCTCGAAGGTGGCCCTCGTGTACGGCCAGATGAACGAGCCGCCGGGTGCCCGCGCGCGCGTCGGCCTGTCGGGCCTGACGGTTGCCGAATACTTCCGCGACGAGGAAGGCCAGGACGTGCTGTTCTTCGTCGACAACATCTTCCGCTTCACGCAGGCGGGCGCCGAGGTGTCGGCGCTCCTGGGCCGCATCCCGTCGGCGGTGGGCTACCAGCCCACGCTGTCGACCGACATGGGCGCCCTGCAGGAGCGCATCACCTCGACCAAGAAGGGTTCGATCACCTCGGTGCAGGCCATCTACGTGCCCGCCGACGACTTGACCGACCCGGCGCCGGCCACCTCGTTCTCGCACCTCGACGCCACGACCGTGCTGTCGCGCCAGATCGCGGAGCTGGGCATCTTCCCGGCCGTCGACCCGCTCGACTCGACCTCGCGCATGCTCGACCCGCGCGTGATCGGCGAGGAACACTACAACGTCGCGCGCGACGTGCAGCGCGTCCTGCAGAGCTACAAGTCGCTGCAGGACATCATCGCCATTCTCGGCATGGACGAACTCTCGGAAGAGGACAAGCTCGTCGTCGCCCGCGCGCGCAAGATCCAGCGCTTCCTCTCGCAGCCCTTCCACGTGGCTGAAGTCTTCACCGGCACGCCGGGCGTGCTCGTGAAGCTCGAGGACACGATCAAGGGCTTCAAGGAAATCGTGCAGGGCAACTGCGACGACATGCCCGAGGCCGCCTTCTACATGGTCGGCACGATCGAGGAAGCCCGCGCCAAGGCGCGCAAGATGGCCGCCGAAGCGGCCTGATCGGATAGACGACGATGGCCGAAAAGACCAAGTTCGAACTGGTCAGCCCCGAGCGCCTGCTCGCCTCCGAGGACGTCGAGATGGTCGTCGTCCCGGGCAGCGAGGGCGATTTCGGCGTGCTCAAGGGCCACGCACCCGTCATCTCGACGCTGCGCACGGGCACCATCGCGGTCTACGAGAACGGCCATGTCAAGGACCGCATCTTCGTGGCCGGCGGCTTCGCCGAGGCTTCGGCCGAGCGCGTGACCGTGCTTGCCGACGAAGCGGTGCGCGTGGCCGACATCGACAAGGCGGCCATCGCCAAGGACCTCGAGATGCTGCGTGCCAGGCTGGGCGCGGCGACCGAGGATGCCGAGCGCGTGGCGCTTGCCGCGCGCATCGAGATCGCCAACGCCAAGCTCGCCGCCGCCTGAGCCCGACCGGGGCTTCCCGCCCATCGCGGCGCCCGACGCCACGGTCCTGATTCTCGGCTCGCTGCCGGGGCAGGCTTCGCTTGCCGCCGGCCAATACTACGCCCATCCGCGAAACGCGTTCTGGCCGATCCTGGCTTCGCTGCTGGGGTTCGGCGCCGATGCGCCCTATGCCGAACGCGTCGCGGCGCTCGTGCGCGCGAAGATCGCGGTGTGGGACGTTTGCGCGGCCGCGCGCCGGCCCGGCAGCCTCGATTCGGCGATCGCGCGCGACAGCGTGCAGGCGAACGATTTCGCCGCGTTCTTCGAGCGCCATCCGCGCATTGCCCGGATCGGCTTCAACGGGGCGGCGGCGGCCGACCTCTATCGCCGCCATGGTTTGCCGTTGCGCGGCATCGCCAGCGCCCGATTGCCTTCGACAAGCCCCGCGAACGCGGGCCTCGATCTTGCCGCTAAGCGGCTGGAATGGATGCGGTTTTTGTCTCTTCCCCCGACGTTTCAGGCACGCCGAAGCGCGCCTGCTTGATTCAAAGCAATGCCGACGCCCGGGGTGAGGAATAGGCTCAACAAAGATAATTCTCTTCACAAGCCTTGGGACATGGCCGCGATCGAACCCCGAAAAGCCGAACGACCGCACCAGGCGGCGTGGAGTTCATATGTCGCGCCGGTTTTCGCGGTCGTCGTGGTCTTGGCCGCGTGCGCGCAGATCTGGCATTCGTACGGCAATGCGGTTGCCGACGTTGTCGACCGCGTTACGGCCGACGCGACGACGGCCGAGAGCTATGCCGGCGAGGTCTTCGGCGCGGCGGAGCTGGCGCTCCGCTCGGTCGACAAACGGCCCGCGACGTCCGCCATTGTCGTGTCCGCCGACCCGGTCGAGCTGAACGAACTTCTGTCGCGCATCCGCCGCTCGTCGCGCGCACTTGATTCGATCGGCTATGTCAATGCCAGCGGGCGTATCGTCGCCAGCTCGACCGGCAGCACCGTTCCGCCGACGGACCTGTCGGACCGGCCCTATTTCCAGTATCTGCGCGACAACCTGGATTACAGGCTGCAGATCAGCCGGCCGGTCGTCTCCCGGCCGCGCGGCAATGTCGTCATTCCAGTCGCCATGCGGACGGAAACCGAAGCGGGAGCGTTTTCCGGCATGGTCGCCGGCCTCATCGATCCGGCGCACTTCTCGCGTTTCTTCGCGAATGCCACGACGAGCATCATCGCCATCGTCGACGATGAAGGCTTCGTCATGGCGCGCAACCCGCCCGACGATCTTGTCGGCCGCAAGGCGCGCTTCCTGCCGCCCCTGCATGGCAAGGCGCCGTACTATCTCGTCAAGTCGCCCGATACGGGCGAATCCAGGGTCGTCGTGACGAGCCCCATCGCCTGGAGCGACCTTCATGTCGTCGCAAGTGCGCCATTTTCCGACGTCGTCGATGCCTGGCTCACTCGCGCGAATGGCACGGCGCTCATTGCCGGCCTTGCGATCATGCTGACGTTCTTTCTGGCCGAACTTGCCAAACGCAGGGCGCGCGAAGCCGCGGCGCAACTTGCCGATTCGACGAAAAGTGTGGCCCATTTTCGCTCTGTCGCGCGCAACAAGTCCGATTTTCTCGCCCATATGGGCCACGAGATACGCACGCCGATCAATGCGATCGTCGGTTTTTCCGAAGTGATCGCGACCGATGCGATGAAACTGGGTGCGCCGCAGCGCTATCGCGAATACGCGGCCGACATCCGCTTCAGCGCCGAGCACCTGCTGGCGATCATCAACTCGATCCTCGACATGTCGAAGATCGAGGCGGGGAAATGGAAGCTTGCGCTTGCGCCGGTCGATTCCGCGCACGTGCTCTCGACGGTCCGCCATCTGGCCGAGCAGCGCGCGACAAAGGAAAAGGTCGTGCTGGAAATTGACGCCGGCAGCGAGAACGTGCCCTTCACCGCCGACGAGCGCGTCATCGTTCAGATCGTCCTCAATCTTGCGATCAACGCCATCAAGTTCGCGGGCGCCGACCGTCGCGTCCGGATGGGGAGCCGAGCGTTACCTGACGCGCGGCTCGAATTCTGGGTCGCCGATCGCGGTCGCGGAATGACGCCGGAGCAGGCGCGCTGTGCGCTGGAACCGTTCGAGACGGCAGGCGATGGCGACCAGCGCTCGGATACCGGGCTTGGCCTGCCGCTCTCGCAGATGCTCGCACGCCTGCACGACGGGTCGATCGAGATCGACAGCGCGCCGGGCCAGGGCACGCGGGTCCGCTTGCTGCTGCCCGTAAGCGGGCCGCAGCAAGCCGCCGCCTAGCGCATCATCCCGCGCTTTTCATTGTCCGGACCGTGATGGTCTTCCATCATGCGACGGCGGGCATCCGGGCTCATCTTGTCCCAACGCTCGCGCATGTCCTCGTATTTCGGCTCATGACGGCGGCTGCGCATGCGGTCCATCGCGCGTTCGCGCGTCGTCGAATCCATGTCGTCCCAGTGCTTGCGCATCTGTTCGCGCATCTTCTCCCGGTCGGCGTCGCTCATGCCGCGCCCCATGCCCGGGCCGCCCTGCGCATGCACCGCGCCGGCCGCAAGAATTCCGGTGAAAAGGGCGGAAAGGAAAATTCGGCGATCCATAGCGGTTCTCCATGTCCGAATTGACGGACGGATGAACGTAGAACGCCGCAACCTTGCCGACATTGCGGTGGATCAACCGGCGCAACCTGTCGTCTACAGCGCTTCGCCCTTCATCAATCGCGGCAGCTTTCCAAGCGTGCCCATCGCATCGCGCATAAAAACGCGCTTGAGTGGTGCGATCCTGTCGACGACGGTAAGGCCCACGTCGCGCGCGAGCTTGAGCGGCGCGATGTCGTTGGAGAAAAGCCGCAAGAGCCCGTCGGTCACGGCCGAAAGCCCGACCGTGTCGACGCCGCGCCAGCGCGAATAGCGCTCCAGCGTGTCGGCCGCCCCGATATCGAGACCGAGCCGGGCGCTGTCGGTCAGCACCTCGGCAAGGGCGGCGACGTCGCGCAGGCCGAGATTGAGGCCCTGGCCGGCGATGGGATGGATGCCGTGCAGCGCATCGCCGGCGAGTGCCAGGCGCGGGCCGGTGGCGCTTTCGGCCTGCACGAAGACGAGCGGGTAGCGCCAGCGCGGGCCGGCAAGCGAAATCCGGCCAAGCCCCCAGCCGAAGCGCTCGTGGATCTCCTCGGCGAATTCGTCTTCCGGCAGTTCGACGAACATCTGCGCAAGCTCGGCGCGTTCGGTCCACACGATCGAAGAAAAATGCGTGCCGTCGGGTGCATCGGGCAGCGGCAGCACCGCGAAGGGGCCGGCCGGCAGGAAACGCTCGTGCGCGATGCCGCAGTGCGGCTTCTCGTGGCGGATCGCGCACACGATAGCGTGCTGCTCGTAGTTCCAGCCCAGTGCGCCGATGCCGGCGGCCTTGCGCGTGGGCGAGGGGCGGCCGTCGCATGCCACCGCCAGTCGCGCCGAAATCGTGCCGCCCGATGCAAGCCGGACGCGTGCATGCGTGGAATCGGCCGTTACCGCCGCGGCACTTTCGGGTGCGACGAGACGCACGCGCGGTTCCTGCGTCAGGCAGGCATAGATCGCGCGGCGGATATGGCGGTTCTCGATGATGTAGCCGAAGGGGTCGCTGCCGAGATCGCGGTGGTCGTAGTGGAGAAAGAGCTGGGAGTCCCCGTCGGATACGCGGATGTCGAGGATGGGCTCGGCATGACGCTCGAGATGCGGCCACAGGCCGATCGCCTGGAGCACGCGAGCCGAGCCGAGCGCGATTGCCGAGCCGCGCCCGTCGAACGCATCGGCTGCCTTGGCCGCCGGATCGTCGGGATCGACGACACACGACCCGATCCCGCCGCGTGCGAGCGCCAGCGCCAGCGAGAGGCCCACAAGCCCGCCGCCAACGATCGCGACATCCGTGCTGATATCCGTAGGTGATTGCATGCGCGCGTCAAGCTAGGCCGGGGTGACCCCGGCGTCCAGTGCGCGCATCCGCGCACGATAATCATCGCTGTTGCCCCGCCCGCGGACGGTACGGCATGCTTCTTGAACCGCTTTGTCCCGTATCCGGGAGACGGCTGTGCCGGCCCACCTGAAACCTGCGCCGCGCAGCATTTACGAGAGAGGAAATTCGGTCATGAAGATGGTTATGGCGGTCATCAAGCCCTTCAAGCTCGACGAAGTCCGCGAGGCGCTGACGGCGCTTGGCGTGCAGGGCCTTACCGTGACCGAGGTCAAAGGTTTTGGCCGTCAAAAGGGCCAGACCGAGATCTATCGCGGTGCCGAATATTCGGTCAATTTCCTGCCGAAGGTGAAGATCGAGGTCGCGGTCGCCGATCCGATGGTCGAGCGCGTCGTCGAATCGATCCAGAAGGCCGCGAATACCGGCAAGATCGGTGACGGAAAGATCTTCGTCTACGACGTGAGCCACGCGGTCCGCATCCGGACCGGCGAAACGAACGTCGAAGCGCTCTGAGGCAATTCGCCTAAAAAATAGGCAGTTTCTCAGCCTAATCGTTAGGCAGACCCTGTCGGGGTGGACAGGGTAACGGGCGAAGTGCATCCGCCAGGTTGGGCGGCAAAGTCCGAAAAAGCGTGTGGAATCATAGCGTGTTGCGCTGCATCAACGACTTGGGCCGATGGCACGATTCTTGACTATTTCACCTCATCTTTCGCGCGGGGGACCCCTCCCGGGCGCAACCAACCCGGTCCCGCCGGGACAGCCAGGAGACGACGACAAATGACGAAACCCCAAAAGTTCGCGCGCCTGGGAGCGCTGGCACTGGTCGCGGCGGCCGGCTTCGCGTTTCCGGCGCTCGCCGACGACCCGACGCCGAAGATCGACAGCGGCGACACGGCGTGGATGCTCACCTCGACCGCACTCGTCCTCCTGATGACGGTTCCGGGTCTGGCCCTGTTCTACGCCGGCATGGTGCGCAAGAAGAACGTGCTTGCCACGATGATGCAGTCCTTCTCGATCACCGCCCTCGTCACGGTGCTGTGGATGGTCGTGGGCTACTCGCTCGCCTTCGGCGAAGGCGGCGCCTACTACGGCGACTTCTCGCGCTTCTTCCTGTCCGGCATGGGCTGGGACAAGCCCTTCACGCTGGGCACGGGCGATGCAGCCGTGGCGTTCACGATCCCCGAATCGGTCTTCATGATGTTCCAGATGACCTTCGCGATCATCACGCCGGCCCTGATCTGCGGCGCGTTCGCCGACCGCATGAAGTTCTCGGCGATGATGTGGTTCATCGCGCTCTGGTCGATCATCATCTACTCGCCGGTTGCGCATGCGGTGTGGCATCCCAATGGCGTGTTCTTCGGCCTCGGCGCGCTCGACTTCGCCGGCGGCACGGTCGTGCACATCAACGCAGGCATTGCCGGTCTCGTCGCGGCCCTCGTGCTGGGCAAGCGCCGCGGCTACGGCACCGAGAACTTCTCGCCGTATAACCTCGTTCTCGCGGTCATCGGCGCCTCGCTGCTGTGGGTCGGCTGGTTCGGCTTCAACGCCGGTTCGGCGGGTGCGGCCGGCGGCCGTGCGGGCATGGCGATGACGGTCACGCAGATCGCCACCGGTGCGGCGGCGCTTGCGTGGATGTTCGCGGAATGGGCGACGCGCGGCAAGCCGTCGGTCCTGGGCGTGATCTCGGGTGCCGTCGCCGGCCTCGTCGCGATCACTCCGGCCTCGGGCTTCGTGATGCCGGGCGGTTCGCTCATCATCGGCATCGTCGCGGGTATCATCTGCTTCTGGGCCTCGACCAGCCTCAAGAAGGCGCTGGGCTACGACGACTCGCTCGACGTGTTCGGCGTGCACTGCGTTGGCGGCATCGTCGGCGCGCTGCTGACGGGCGTGTTCGCGGTGGGCGCGCTTTCGGCCACCGACGCGGCGCCGGCCGGTTCGCAGGGCCTGCTCGAGGGCAACCCGGGCCAGTTCCTGATCCAGGTCTACGCGGTCGTCTCGACGCTCATCTTCTCGGGCGTGGGATCGTTCATCCTGCTGAAGATCGTCGACCTGATCGTCGGCCTGCGCGTCACGGACGAAGCCGAGCGCGACGGCCTCGACCTCTCGCTGCACGGCGAGAGCATCCAGTAACGTCACTCCCCTCGCGGGAGTTGGCGGGAAAGGGCCGGGAGAAATCCCGGCCCTTCTTCTTTGGGCTCAGGCCAGCGCGCGCTTTTCCGCCGACTGGAGCGCATGCAGGCGCGCATAGATGCCGCCGCGGGCAAGCAGCTCGCCGTGGGTGCCGCTTTCGGCGACGCGTCCACCATCAATCACATAAATGATGTCGGCATCCACGACGGTGGACAGGCGATGGGCGACGACCACCGTCGTGCGGCCCTTCATCAGCGTGGCAAGCGAGGCCTGCACGAGACGCTCGGATTCGTTGTCGAGCGCGCTCGTCGCCTCGTCAAGCAGCAGGATCGGCGCGTTCTTCAGGAAGGCGCGCGCGATGGCGATGCGCTGGCGCTGGCCGCCGGAAAGCTTGACGCCGCGCTCGCCCACGACCGTCGAGAGCCCGTCAGGAAGCGCATCGATGAAATCGAGCGCGCCGGCAAGGCGCGCGGCCTCGCGCACCTCGGCCACGCTCGCGTCGGGTTTGCCGTAGGCGATGTTCATCGCGATCGTGTCGTGGAACAGGCCGGTCTCCTGCGTGACCAGCGCGATGTTGGCGCGCAGCGAGGCAAGCGTCACGTCGCGCACGTCATGTCCGTCGACGCGCACATGGCCTTGCGAGACGTCGTAGAATCGCGGCAGCAGGTTCAGGAGCGTCGTCTTGCCGCCGCCCGAAGCGCCCACCAGCGCCACGGTCTTGCCGGCGGGCACGACGAGATCCACGCCGTCCAACGCCTTCCGGTCCGTCCGGTAGCCGAACGTCACGCTCTCGAAGCGTATCTCGCCCTTTACGACGCCCAGCTCCGTGGCGCCCGGCCGGTCGATGATGGTCGGCCGCATGTCTTCGAGTGCGAAGACGCGCGCCGCCGCCGAGAGTCCTTCCTGGAGTGTCTGGTTCAGGTTGGCGAGGCTCTTGACCGGCTGATAGGCCAGCAGCAGGGCGGTGATGAACGAGAAGAACGTACCCGGCGTCGTCGCCCCCTCGACCACGCGCGCCCCGCCGTAGAAAATCACGATGGCGATGGCGATCGAACCGAGCGTTTCCATGATCGGCGAGGCGGCCGAGCGCGTGCGCGCCTGCTTCTGCAGAAGTTCGAAGATGCCTTCGACCGCCCGGCCTGCCTTCGCCGTCTCCTCGTCTTCCATGCGGTACGACTTGACGTGCCGGATGCCCTGGAACGCCTCGTCGAGGATGGTCATCAGCGTGCCGACCGTGTCCTGGATCGACGTCGTGGTCTTGCGGATGCGCTTGCCCAGACGGACGATCGGCAGGATCGCGAGCGGGAACACCACGAACGCGGCCAGCGCCATCTGCCAGTCCTGATGGAACATCAGCGCCACGAGGAAGATCACGGTCAGCGCGTCCTTCGAGATGCCGACCATCGCCTGCGTGATCGCCGAGCGCATCAGCGAGACGTCGTGCGTCAGCCGCAGCGACAGCTTCGAGGACGCGTAATCGTTGAAGAAGGCGAGGTCGGCGCGCACGGTCAGCGCGAAAAGCCGGACCTGGAGATCGGCGATGATGCGCTGGCCGACATGGCTCATCAGCACGCCCTGTCCGTAGCTTGCGACCCCCTTTATCAGGGCGGCCGCCAGCACCGCCATCGGCACGAGATAGAGCATTGCCGAATTCCGCTCGACGAAGACCTTGTCGAGGACGGGCTCCATGAGCCACGCATTGGCCGCCGTCGCGGCCGAGACGAGACCCATGCAGATCGCAGCCAGCAGCAGGCGCACCCAGTGGGTGCGGACATGCTCGCGCACCAGCCGGGTGACGAGACTGCGGGTCGACTGGTCGGAAAGGACGGGGATCTTCATCGGGATAGGCGCTGCTCATAAGCGCGCTTGCCGGTCTTGGCAACTTGTCCGGTCGGAATGCGGCAAATTGCCGGATCGGCCAATCTCAATAGCTTGTGGTTGGGGCGCATACAGCGATTGCCGCTACAAACCCTACTGGATCAGAGGGTTACCACGTTTTGTTCGCGCCGCGTTCTGCGACTCGCTGCGACTCGGATATTTCGTAGGGAACATTTTTTTGACCCCCCAGACTCGGTAGGTCACCCGGGTCTTAAACTTGTACTTTAAGAGTCGCCGGGTTATTGTTGTTTCGCCTTTGTACCTGTTCGCCTCCGGTGGATGGGCAGGGGTTTGACGCGCAAAATCTAGTGGTTAAACGGCTGGAAATGCTCAACGAACGCCTCGACCTGCTTGCCGACTACCCGTTTTCCCGGCTTGCGAACCTGATCGCCGGCCTGTCCCCACGCAGCAACGAGACCCCCGTGGTCATGTCCGTTGGCGACCCCCAGCACCAGCCGCCGGCCTTCGCGACCGAAATCCTCGGCGCCAACGCCGACAAATGGAATGCCTATCCGCCGTTGCAGGGCACCGCCGAACTGCGTCAGGCGATCGTGGGCTGGCTCGAGCGGCGCTATCGCCTTGCCGGCGGGACGATCGATTTCGAGACCCAGATCGCGCCCGTTGCCGGCACGCGCGAAGGGCTGTTCATCGTGGCGCTGCTTGCGGTCAGCCGCGCGAAGAACGGGGCCACGCCCGTGGCGCTGATGCCCAACCCCTTCTACCAGGTCTATTACGGTGCGGCCGTGATGGCGGGTGCCGAGCCTGTGTTCCTCACCACCACGCGCGAGACGGGGTTCCTTCCCGATCTCGACGCGATCCCGGCCGATACGCTGGCGCGCACCGCGATCTTCTATCTATGCACGCCCGGCAATCCGCAGGGTGCCATCGCCACGCGCGAATATATCGCCAAGGCGATCGGGCTGGCGCGCGAGCACGATTTCCTGCTCGTGCTCGACGAGTGCTACGCCGAACTCTACTACGGCGATGCGCCGCCGCCCGGCGGCACCGAAGTCGCGCATGCAATGGGTCGCGGGCCGAAGGGCCACCCGCTCGACAACGTCGTGTGCATGCACACGCTTTCCAAGCGCAGTTCGGCCGCGGGCATGCGGTCGGGCTTTGCGCTGGGTTCGCCCGCGACGATCCAGGCGCTGAACCGGCTGCGCAGCTATTCGTGCGCGGCAACGCCCATTCCCATCCAGATGGCGTCGGCTGCACTCTGGCGCGACGAGGCGCACGCCATCCAGACGCGCGCGCTCTACAAGGCGAAGTTCGAATCCGCCAGGCGGCATCTGGGCGGCATGGCCGGTTTCCGCGCGCCCGAAGGCGGCATGTTCCTGTGGCTTGATGTCGGCGACGGCGAAGTGGCCACCAAGAAGCTGTGGGCCGAGACGGGCATCAAGGTGCTGCCGGGCGCCTATCTCACGAAGAACGAGCGCGACGGGTCGAACACCGGCAAGCCGTTCGTGCGCGTGGCGCTCGTACACGATCTTGAAACGGTCGATCGCGCGCTCGCGCGCATCGCGAAGGTACTCTAGGGGACGACGAAAATGGCCATCGCGACGCGAATCTCAACCGGCCTGTTTCCCGAAGGGGCAGGCGCCTTCTTCCGCAAGCGGATCGCCGAATCGGCCGGGCTCGCACTGCTTGCACTGGCCGGGCTCATCGCCGCGGCCCTGCTGACCTACGATCCGACCGACCCCAGCTTCAGCCGCGCGACCGACATGCATGCGCGCAACATCCTGGGCTTTGCGGGTGCGGCCGGTGCCGACCTGATCCTTCAGACGCTGGGCCTTGCCGGCGCGCTCATTCCCGTCACGTTTGCCGCGTGGGGCTGGCGGCTTCTGCGCGCGCGCTTGCTGAAACTGTGGTGGCTGCGCGTGGCGATCCTGCCGGCGACGATCCTGCTTGCCGCGATGGCGCTGTCGACCTGGTCGGCGCCGGCCGGCTGGCCGCGACCGATCGATGCCGGCCTTGGCGGCATCGTGGGCCGGCTGTTCCTTTCGGGCATGCTCAATCTCGGTGCCGATTTCGGCCGCGGGGCGGACGTGCTGGCGATGGCGGCGGCCGGTGCGGCACTGCTCGCATTCGTGTTCGGGCTTGCGATCACGTGGGGTGAATATCGCGCGGCGGCGTGGGCGGGCGGCTGGCTTGCCAACGCGATCGCGCGCGCGGCGGCCGGCATCTGGGCGGGCGTTGCCGCCGTCGTCGCGAAGGCGCGGCTGGGCGATCCGGCCGAGGCGCGCGCGCGCGAAAAGCGCGAATTGAAGCGCAGTCGCCACGAGCCCTCGTTCGACGGATCGGAAGATCCCGCACCCGAAATCGAAGTGGAAGCCGAGCCGGAAAAACCGCGCCCGACGCCGGCCGAACTGGTCGAGCGCGCGGCCTCGCCCGAGAAGGCGAAGCCGGAGGCGAAGAAGAAGCCCAAGCAGACGAATCTCGACCTGACGGTGCAGGGCGAATACCAGGCGCCGTCGATCGAGCTTCTGACCAAGCCCAAGGTCGTCAAGGCCGCGGCCGTCGACGAGACGGCGCTGGCCCAGAACGCGCGCCTGCTCGAAGGCGTGCTCGACGATTACGGCGTCAAGGGCCAGATCGTGAAGGTCCGCCCCGGCCCGGTCGTCACGCTTTACGAACTCGAACCCGCACCCGGCACCAAGGCCGCGCGCGTCGTCGGCCTGTCCGATGACATCGCGCGCTCGATGTCGGCCATCGCCGTGCGCGTGGCGGTCGTCCCGGGGCGCAACGTCATCGGCATCGAACTGCCCAACGCCGAACGCGAGACGGTGTTCCTGCGCGACCTGCTGGAACAGACGATCGAGGACAAGCAGGCGGGGCTGTCGCTGGTGCTGGGCCGCGATATCGGCGGCGGGCCGATCATCGTCGACCTGGCGCGCATGCCCCACCTGCTGATTGCGGGCACCACCGGTTCGGGCAAGTCGGTCGCGATCAACACGATGATCCTGTCGCTGCTCTACCGGCTCACGCCGACCGAGTGCCGCTTCATCATGATCGATCCGAAGATGATCGAACTGTCGGTTTATGACGGCATTCCGCATCTTCTCTCACCCGTCGTCACCGACCCGAAGAAGGCCGTCGTCGCGCTGAAATGGGCCGTGCGCGAGATGGAAAACCGCTATCGCGCGATGTCGAAGCTCGGCGTGCGCAACATCGCGGGCTACAACCAGCGCCTGGCCGAAGCCAAGAAATCGGGCGAGGTGCTGACGCGCAAGGTGCAGACCGGCTTCGACGAGGCGGGCAAGCCCATCTTCGAGGACCAGCCGCTCGACATGACGCCGCTGCCCTTCATCGTGGTCGTCGTCGACGAGATGGCCGACCTGATGCTGGTCGCCGGAAAGGAAGTGGAATGGGCCGTCCAGCGCCTCGCCCAGATGGCGCGCGCGGCGGGCATCCACATCCTGATGGCCACGCAGCGCCCGTCGGTCGACGTCATTACCGGCACGATCAAGGCGAACTTCCCCACGCGCATCTCGTTCCAGGTGACGAGCAAGATCGACAGCCGCACCATCCTTGGCGAGCAGGGCGCCGAACAGCTCCTCGGCCAGGGCGACATGCTCTACATGGCCGGCGGCGGACGCATCACGCGCGTGCACGGGCCGTTCGTCTCCGACCGCGAGGTCGAGCACGTGGTCAAGCACCTGAAGGCGCAGGGCGTGCCGGCCTATGTCGAGGAAGTGACCGAAGACGAAGAAGCTCTTGCGGCCCTTGGCCTTGGCGAAGGCGGCGAAGGCGGTGCCGGACCGGGCGAGGGCAGTGGCGACCAGCTCTATGACCAGGCCGTGGCGCTTGTCGCACGCGAGCGCAAATGCTCGACCAGCTTCATCCAGCGCCACCTGCAGATCGGTTACAACCGCGCCGCCCGCATCGTCGAGAAGATGGAAGCCGATGGCGTGGTCAGTGCCGCCAACCACGTGGGCAAGCGCGAGGTTCTGGCACCCAAGGGCGACTACGCGAACTGAGGGTCCGATTTTCCCGTCCCGGCCCCTTGCGCGGTGCCGGGACGGCCCCCACATGGATCGCAACAGGGTCCGGGCCCCTCTGGCGGTGCAGTTGCCGCGATGTCGGACTCCTACCTAACCCGTGGGAGCCGACCGGCCATGGACGGAGTGATTTTCAGCCATTTTCTGGGTACGCCCGTCTGGATGTGGGCGGCGTTCGTGGGGCTTGTCGGGTTCCTGCTGGCACTCGACCTTGGCGTGCTGAGCCGCGGCCGCCAGGAAATCGGCGCGGCACAAAGCCTGAAGCTGGCGGGATTCTACTTCGTGCTGGCAATGGCTTTCGGCGGCTGGATCTGGTTCGAGCGCGGCGCCGAATCGGGAATGGCCTACCTGACCGGCTTCTTTGTCGAATGGTCGCTGTCGCTCGACAATGTCTTCGCGATCTCGATGATCTTCACGTACTTCGCCGTACCCCGGAAATTCCAGCATCGCGTGCTGTTCTGGGGCATCGTCGGGGTCGTCGTAATGCGCGGCGTCATGATCGCGGCCGGCGCGGCGCTCGTCGCACAGTTCCAGTGGACGCTTTACGTCTTCGGCGCGTTCCTGTTCGCCACGGGCGTCAAGATGCTCCTGATGGCCGACCAGGAAGGCAGCCTTGCCGGAAATCCCGTGCTTGGCTTCCTGAACAAGCACATCCGCGTGACCGACGAGATCGATGGCGAACGCTTCTTCGTCCGTCGGCCCGATCCGGTGACGGGAAGGCCCGTGAACTGGGCGACACCGCTTTTCCTGTGTCTGGTGCTCGTCGAGGCCGTGGACATGGTCTTCGCGGTCGATTCGGTGCCCGCGATCTTCGCGATCACGACCGACCCTTACCTTGTCTACACGTCGAACATCTTCGCGATCCTCGGCCTGCGTTCGCTCTATTTCGCGCTGGCCGCGATGATCCATCGCTTCAGGTATCTAAAATACGCGCTGGCCGCGATCCTGCTGCTCGTCGGCACGAAGATCTTTCTTGTCGGCTTCGGCGTGAAGGTACCCGCGGCCCTGTCGCTGTCCGCGACGGCCGGCCTGATCGCCGCGGGCATCGGCTATTCCCTGTGGCGGACCAGCGGCACGCCGCAGGTCACGCCCGCTGCGGCGTCATCCGGTCGATCACCTTGAAATGCTTGCGGGCCGAGCCGACGATCTCGCCGTCGGTGGGGTGATCGGCATTCTCGACCGCGACGACGCGCTTGGCGAGTGCCGCGGCGTGTTTCTCCAGATGCTTCATCAGCGCACCCTTGGTGCCGCCGGGGCCGGTCACGAGGATTTCCTGCGCGTCCTTCAGCGCGTCGGCCACGGCGGCAAAGAATTTCGGATCGTCGGCTGCATGGCCGGGGCCGACGCTGCCCGATTTGTGATGAAGATGTTCGCCGGCATGGGCCGAATGCACGATCTTCGATTCATACGCGTGCGCGTCGAAATGGAAGATCCTGGCGACGGCATGGTCAAGCCAGACGACGGCATGGAAATGGTTCATGGGGGCAGGTTCCTTCGTTTGTCCTGCCGCCCTTATCCCACGCGCCGCGCTGGCCCGAATTGCGCTGGATCAAACGGATTTGAGGTGCCCGGCCGTCCGTGCTAGGGCTTTGCAACTCCATGCGCAATTCACCCGTCATCGGCGTCAGCGCCTGCCTTCAGCAAGGCCCCCGTTCCCTCCAGCACATCGTGCGGATCCAGTATGTCGATGCCGTGCTCGACGGCATGGGCGGCGTTCCGCTGCTGCTGCCGGCGGTGGGTGCGCGCCAGCAGGCCGAAGCCGTGCTCGACCGGATCGACGGACTGCTGCTGACCGGCAGCCCGTCAAATGTCGAGCCCAGGCACTATGGCGCCGCCTCGCGCGAAGGGACGCTGCACGATCCCGCGCGCGACGCCACCACGCTGCCGCTGATCCGTGCCGCACTGGCGCGCGGCCTGCCGGTGCTGGCGCTGTGCCGCGGCCATCAGGAACTGAACGTGGCGCTGGGCGGCAGCCTTCACCAGCATGTCGAGGAGATGCCTGGCCGCATCAACCATCAGGCCCCCAGCGAAGGCACGATGGACGAGCGCTACGTGCAGCGCCACTGGGTCGATCTTGTTCCCGGCGGCTTCCTCCGTTCGCTGGCCGGCACCGGCCGGGCGTGGGTCAACTCGCTGCACAACCAGGCGATCGACCGGCTGGGCGAGGGCCTTGCCGTCGAAGCCACGCACGAAGACGGCACGATCGAGTCGGTGCGCTGGACCAAGGGACCCGGCTTCGCGCTGGGCCTGCAATGGCATCCCGAATGGCACGTGCGCACAGACGCGTTTTCCAAGGCGATCTTCCGGGCCTTCGGCGAGGCGATCGAAAAACGCAAGGCATGAACGATTTCGTCTCGCTTCCCGCCGGCCTTGCCGTAAGCCGCAGCGTGCTTGGCCATGGCGGCCGCCCGATCAAGCTTTATCGCTGGCGCGGCGGCCGGGCCGATGGTCCGGCGATCCTGTGGGGCCACGCGAACGGGTTTGCGGCGGGGAGCTACCGCACGTTCTTCGCGGCACTTGCCGCCGATCTCGACATCTACGCGTTCGATGCGGCGGGGCAGGGCGGTTCGGCGCAGCCGCAACCCGACGCCGATCTCGAAACCTTCTGCGATCCCGACGCGCTGGCCGACGACGTGGACGCCGTCGCACGCGCGGCGCGCGATTGGGCCGGAAAGCCGCTTGTCTACGGCGCGCATTCGATGTGCGGGGCGGCGATGCTGCGCCTTGCACTGTTTCATCGGCCGCGCTTCGATGCGCTGGGTTTGCGCGGGCTCGTGCTGTTCGAGCCGCCATTCTTTCCGCCCGAAGGCCACCCGCTGCACGCGGCGGGGCTTGCGCGGCACCGCAAGCGCACGTCGCGCGCGAAGGGAAGGCGCGAAGAATTCGCGGGCGGGCCCGACGAACTTGCCGCCTATCTCACCGGGCGCGAGATCTTCCAGCGCTTCCGGCCCGACCAGATCGCCGCGCACGCCGCCGCCACGCTGCGCCCGGAGGGCATCACATGGCGGCTGGCCTGTTCGCCCGCGGTCGAAACGGCCGTGTTCCATGCGCTGGGTGGCCGCCCGGTCAATTTCCCCGCGATGGACCGCTTTCCGGCCGGCATGCCGCTGCATCTGGTGGCCGGTGACATCGCCATGGGTTTGGCGCAGGGCACGACCGTCACCGCGATGATGCCCGATGCCGCCGCCAAGGTGCCGCACGCGCAGCTCACCGAACTTCCCGGTGCCTCGCACATGATGGTGTTCGAGGAGGAGGCGGCGTGCGCGCGGCTCGTCAAATCCTTCGCCGCCGATCCCCGAATCGCGCTAGACCGGCCGGCATGACCGAAGCCATTTCCCCCTATACCGACGATGCGGCGCTCCCAAAGGCCGCGCGCGGCACCGCCCGCCTCGTCACGTGGAACATCAACTCGGTGCGCCTGCGCCTGCCGTTGATCGAAAAGCTGGTGGGCCTCGCAAGGCCCGACATCCTGTGCCTTCAGGAAACCAAATGCCCGGACGAGGCGTTCCCGGCCGACGCGCTGAAGGCGATGGGCTTCGTCCATCAGGCCTTCCACGGCATGAAAAGCTACAACGGCGTTGCGGTGCTCTCGCGCCTGCCGATCACCGAGGCGGGCCCGCGCCATCATTGCGGGCTGGAGGATTGCCGGCATCTGGCCGTGTCGCTGCCCGGCGGCATCGAGCTCAACGACGTCTACGTGCCCGCGGGCGGCGACGAGCCGGACCCGAAGGCCAATCCCAAGTTCAAGCACAAGCTCGATTTCGTCGCCTCGCAGACCGCGCTCTGGAAAAAGCGCAAGGCCGGCCGCCCGGCGATCCTCGTGGGCGATCTCAACATCGCGCCGTTCGAAGCCGACGTGTGGAGCCACAGGCAGCTCCTCGACGTCGTCAGCCACACGCCGGTCGAGGTCGAGGGGCTCGCGAAGATGCGCGCGGCGCACGGCTGGGTCGATGTCGCGCGCGCACGCCATCCCGAACCGCAACGGCTCTATACGTGGTGGAGCTATCGGAACTCCGACTGGCGCAAGTCCGACCGCGGCCGGCGGCTCGACCATATTTGGGTGACGCCCGATCTGGCGCCGAAGGTAAAGGGCTTCCACATCCTGCGCGGTGCCCGCGACTGGACCCAGCCTTCCGACCACGTGCCGGTGGCCGTGGATATCGCGATCTGAGTCAACCCTTCGCGGCGACGGCCTGGCGCAGCTGTTGGTTCGTGTTGACGATCCGGCGGGCAAGCTCGCGCATGATCTCGACGGCCATCGACGGGAATTCGTTGATGAGGCCCATGAAGTCGTTCTTCTCGATCTTCAGGCACACGAGCGGCCGGTCGGCCGATGCCGTCACGTGCGCGGTGCGCGGCACGTCGCACAGGATGGCGATTTCGCCCAGGATCTCGTTGCGGCCCATATGCGCCAGATCGATGCGGCCCTTGGGCGAGTCGATCGAGATGACGGCTTCGCCGTCGAGCACGATATAGGCGGCATCGCCCGGATCGCCCTGCGAGAACACGGCGTGGCCGGGCTCGAAGGTCAGGCGCTGGCTCATGAAGGCAAGCAGCTTCAGCTTCGCCGGATCGAGATTGGCGAAAAGCGGGATCTTCCTGAGCGCGTCGGTTTCTTCCTTGAGCGACATACCCTGCCTTTCCGTTCCGCTTGCGGCTATTCGGCCGCCAGCATCTCCTTGAGCATGCCTTCGCGGGCCTTCAGGTCGTCGACCGGCCCATCCTGCACCAGACGGCCATCCGAGAAAACCATCGCGCGCGCGAAGCGCGGTGCACTGGCGGCATCCTGCGTTGACCAGACAAGCGTGGTACCGCGTGCGGCTTCGATCACCTGATCGAGCACGCGCGCCTGGGCGGCGCGATCGAGTGCGGCGATCGCGTCGTTGAAGACGAGGATGTCGGGCCGCTTGACCAGCGCGCGGGCGATGGCGAGCTTCTGGCGTTGCGGCCCGGAGAGCCTTGCCCCGGCCACGCCTGCCTGGAAATCGAGCCCGATCTCGAACACGCGCTCGCGCAGGCCGAGTGCGTCGAGCACTTCGCGGATCGTCTGGCCGACGGTGGTTTGCGCCTTCGCCTGTCCGTAGGCGACGCGGCCGAACAGGATGTTGTCCTGGATCGAGGCGGCGGCGTTGTAGCTGTCGGGATCGAAGAAGGCGATCTTGGCGCGCGCGGCGCCGGGCAGGTTTGCCGCGAGCGCCTTGCGCGCGGCGAGTGCGCGTTCCTTGAAGGCCTTGTCGATGAGCCCGAGGCGGTGGCGCGCGTCGACGAGCTTGAGCGGCAGCGAGACGAGCCGCGCGCGATCCTCCTCGTCGATCGTCGGCAGGCTGCCATCGGGCTTGGGGGCGGTGCGCGCGACGATGGCCTGATAGGCCGGCAGGTCGTCGGCGGCGATGAAGCTGAACCGGTCGAAGAATTCGTGGCCCGCAGGCAGGCCTGCGAACAGTTCGACCATCGTTTCGGCGAGCTTGCGGCCCATCGTGACGAGTTCGATCTCCAGCCCCTGCTGGCGCAGCACGGCCAGGAAATCGGGCTGGGTCGCCAGCGCATCGCCTTCGAAGCTCGCGTCGAGCGGGGTGCCGAAGAGCAGGTTCTCGCCCAGCGTGGCGTTGTCGTTGTAGCGATCGGGATCGAACGTTTCGACCAGCCCCTTGAGCGCGGGATCGGGCTGGCTGCCCGACAGGCGCTGGCGGAAGGCCGCGCGCGCGGCGAGGATCGCGTCCGCCACGGTCTTGCGCTTCCTGGGATCGATGCGCCCGCGAAGGCCCATCTGGAATATGTCCTCGGCGAGATCGACGCGCGTCAGCATCTCGGCCGCCACGCGGTCGAAGTCGGCGGCATCCGCAGCACCGGCCTGCGTGTAGTCGACCCACTGCGCCTCGACGTCGTAGGGCAGGTTGCCCGCGCGTTCGGCCTCGGCGAGCATCGCCTGGCGCTGCGCATCCTCGGTCGGCGACAGCACGCGCTGGCGCAGGCCGTAGGCAAGATTGTCGCGGATGCTGGCCGAGAAGATGTAGGCGTTGGGCCCCACATAGCCCACGCGCGCGCCCAGGTCGGCCTCTGAAAGCGTCGCGAAATCGTTCTCGCCCACGCGCAGCGAGCCCGACGTGGGCAGGTAGAGCCGCGCCAGCGTCATCGCCAGCGCCTCGCGCCCGCCGCCAGGGGGACCCACCACCGCGACATGCTCGCCCTGCGCGATCTTGAATGTGACGTTTTCGAGCAGCTTGGTCTGCGCGTCTTCCTGCACGCCCAAAGACGTGGCCGCGATCGGGCCGTTCAGGCGCGGGGCCGCATCGTTTGCCGGCTCGTGCAGGGCCGCCGGCAGCATGTTCTCGGGCTGGAACTGGTCGATGACCTGCTCGTATTTCTGCTGGGAGTCCTGCGCCTGCTGGTAATAGTCGAGCAGTTCCTTCCACGGCGCCGTCATGTCCTTGTGCGCGGAAAGGGCCGCGACGAGCGCGCCCAGCGACAGGCTGCCGTGGATCACCAGATATCCGCCGATGCCGTAGAACAGCAGCGGCGCGCCCTGGTTGAGCGTGTTGTTGATGAACTTCACCAGCGACTTGCGCTGGTAGATGTCGAAGCGGATGCGATAGACGAGCCCGAGCCGCTCGGTATAGTCCGCGCGTTCCCATGTCGAGGTGCCAAGCGTGCGCACCTCCTGGATGCCGCCCACGGTCTCGCCGATGCGCTCGGATATCTTGCGCACCGCCTTGACGCGCTCCTTGCCCAGCGTCTTCACGCGCTTCTGGAGTTTCGGCACGATGTAGGCCTGGATGGGGAAGAGCGAGATCGCCGCCATTCCCATCATCGGGTTCTGCACGAAAAGGAAGATGGCGATCGTCAGCAGCATGCCCGCCTGCATCAGCGGCTGGACGAACGCGTCGCCCATGAACCCGCCGATCTGCTCGACCTCCGAGGTCACCATCGGGATCAGTTCGCCCGCCGACGTCTTGCGGAAATGCGGCACGGGAAAGCGCAGGATGCGCGCGACGAGCTGGAAGCGCAGGCGGCGCAGCAGCCGCTCGCCGAGTTTGCCTTTGAGCGAGTTGACGTACTGCTTGAGCCCGCCATTGACCAGGATCGCGCACAGGAAAAGCGCGCACAGCCAGAACAGGTAGCCGAGCTGGTCGAAGCTGAACCAGCCCAGCCCGCCGACATCCACGGGGAACTTGATCCCCTTGCCCTGGATGCCCTGGTTCATGATGTTCTTGGGCAGGTCGAGCGTGACGTAATAGAAGAGCTGCGCCAGCGCCACGAGGCAGCAGATCGTCATCGTGTCGCGCACCGAATGGCGCAGCACGTAGCGGAAAATCGAGCGGTCGAGTTGTTCGTCTTTTTCAGCCGCCACGTTGCGCCTTCGCGTCCGGCCGGGCTTCGTGCCCACCCCGACGCGCAGATTAACGGGCCGGGTTCGCGCGCGGCAAGAAGCTGCATGTCGGCCGATCCGTCAGGCAGGTCTAATATTTATGCACAGCCTCGCTAGCTCTAGAGGCGGCTTCATCTTCCTGTAACTAACTATAGTTATTGGATAATCCGCGCGCCGATTGGCCGCTTGGCGAAGAGGCCCGAATGACCCTACTGTTCGTGGCTGAACGGGGGGCCGAAAGGCCGGCAAGACGGAGTCCGATGGCGGATATCGGGGGACGCAACGGCGTCAGGCGAGCGCTTCGCACCGACAGGCGCGTGCTCATCTACAGCCACGACACGATGGGGCTGGGCCACTTGCGCCGCTGCCGGGCGATCGCGCACGCGCTCGTCGAGGCGGACAAGGACCTGTCCGTGCTGATTCTCTCGGGTTCGCCCATCATCGGCTCGTTCGATTTCAAGGCGCGCGTGGATTTCGTGCGCATTCCCGGCGTCATCAAGCTGCGCAACGGCGAATACACCTCGCTCAACCTGCATATCGACATCGCGCAGACGCTGGCGATCCGCGCCTCGATCATCCGCCACACGGCCGAGGCGTTCGATCCGGACATGTTCCTCGTCGACAAGGAGCCGCTGGGCCTGCGCGGCGAGGTGGCCGAGACGCTGCACTTCCTCAAGCGCCGCGGCGTGCCGCTGGTGCTGGGCCTGCGCGACGTGATGGACGATCCGGCCCTGCTGGAGCCGGAATGGCGGCGCAAGAAGGCATTGCCGGCCCTGCGCGAGCTTTACGACGATATCTGGGTTTACGGCCTGCCGCAGATCTGCGATCCGCTCGAAGGCCTCGCGATCCCGCAGACCGTGCGCAAGAAGATCAGCTACACCGGCTATCTGAAGCGCATGATCCCGATCGGCAATCCGCGCTCGACCGTGGAACTGGCCGAGGCGCGCGAACAGCCCTACGTGCTGGTGACGACCGGCGGCGGCGGCGACGGCGACGCGCTGATCGACTGGGTGTTGCGCGCCTACGAGAGCGAGGAAAACCTGCCGCACCGTGCGCTGCTCGTGCTCGGGCCGTTCATGCAGCAGGAAAAGCAGTCGGAATTCATCGAGCGCGCGGCGAGGCTCGGCCACAAGGTCGAGGCGATCACGTTCGACGCGCATCTCGAACAGCTCATCGCGCGCGCTTCGGGCGTCGTCGCGATGGGCGGCTACAACACGTTCTGCGAGATCCTGTCCTTCGACAAGCCGGCGGTGATCGTGCCGCGCATCGCGCCCCGGCTCGAGCAGTTCATCCGCGCCGAACGCGCGGAAAACGTGGGCCTCGTGCGCATGCTGCCCGACGACGGCGTGCGCGACACCGGGAAAATGATCGAGGCCCTGAAGGCGCTGGCCGACCAGAATCCGCCTTCGGCGGCGGTCATTCCGGGCCTTCTTGACGGTCTGGAGAATGTCGGCCGGCTCATCGCGCGCTGGCTGCCGCGCGCCGACGCCCCGGTCAAGAAGCGCGCGCTGACGCGCTAGCGGTCCTTCCGAATACTGTTGTGCGGATTTACGGGCGTGCCGGTTGCGTGCGACTGACTGCGCTTTCGTGCCCGGAGCATCGCATGCGGTTCAATCGCGAGATCGCCGTTTTCGCCGCCGGCGCGCTTGGCCAGAATTTCGTGTCCGGAGCGGCACTTGTCGCACTCGCGTGGACGGTGCTCGAAACGACCGGCAGCTATGAAGCCGTTGGAATCGTATTTCTGGTCGGCAATCTCACGAACCTTTTCGTCGTTCCGTTCGTGGGCGTGCTGGTCGATCGGTTCGATCGTCGAAAAACCTACCTTCTTGGCGGCTGTCTTTCGGCTTTGGCCCTGACGCTGCCGGTTTTCGCCGCCGCCAACGGGCCGTCGGGTCTTTGGGCCTTTTATGCCGTCGCTGTCGTGACGAGCGTGGGCAACGGAGCGCAGCATCCGTCGCTGGAATCGCTGCTGCAGCGCATCGTGCCGGTCGGCGAACTGTCGCAGGTAGCCGCAGCCCGCAACCTGCTGCGCCAGATCGGATTGGTGGGCGGTGCGGGCGTTGGTGGCGTGCTGGTTGCGATCAGCGGGCCATCGTCGGCCTTCGCGCTCGGCACCTGCATTGCGACGTCGGCCGCCTTCGCCGTCCGGCTCGGCATGCCGGAACACCGGCCGGCGAATTCGGTGCGCGGGGCATACTTTGCCGCGATGTTCGACGGTTTCCGCTTCCTCGGCAGGGCCGACATCCTGCGCACCGGTGCGGTGATCGTCGCATCGTGGTCCGCCGGGCAGACGATCAACGCCGCACTGGCCGGCTATGTGCGCGAGCGCGGCTTCGATGCCGCCGTCTACGGGATCGGCGATGCGTGCTGGTCGGTGGGCGCCTTCCTGACCGCACTTTGGCTCGCGCGTCACCTGCACCGACAGCAGCCGTCGGAGCGCGCGGCCGTCCTCGGCGTTGGCGGGCTTGGCGCTTCGCTGATCGCCCTGTCGTTCGCGCCGGGCCGGCCGGCGATCTTCGCCGTGTGCGCGCTGCTGGGCGCGTTCTTCTCGCTCGCCAAGGTTTCGTCCGACAGCCGCTTTATCGTGATCTGCGAGCGGGACATTCTCGGCCGTGTCCGCTCGAACCTGACCGCGCTGTCGGGCGGGGTGGGGGCGTTCGTCTATCTCGCGCCCACGCTGCTGGCGCTGCCGGCCAGCACGATGCTGATGGGGTGGGGCGCGCTGCTGCTCGTCGCGGCCGGCGCCCTGGCGATCGCGCGGCGCTAGCGCGCCGATTTCGCGATGAGCGAGGAGGTGCTCTGGCCGGCGACGAGCTTGGCGAGCACCACGCGGCCGCCCCAGCTTTCCACTTCCCTGGCGCCCACGACCTTGTCCTTGGTGTAGTCGGCACCCTTCACGAGCACTTCCGGCTTGAGCGCGCGGATCGTTTCCATCGGCGTGTCCTCGGCGAAGATCACGACCAGATCGACATTGCCAAGCGAGCCCAGCACCGAGGCGCGCGCGGCCTCGCCCTGCACGGGGCGGTCGGCACCCTTGAGGCGCTTGACCGACGCATCGGAGTTGAGGCCGACGACGAGCCGGTCGCACGCGGCGCGCGCCTGGCCGATCAGCGAGACGTGGCCGGGATGCAGCAGGTCGAAGCAGCCGTTGGTGAAGCCGATCTTCAGGCCCTGCCGGCGCCAGCGGCCCACCTCGTCCACCGCCTGTTCGAGCGTGACGACCTTGTCTTCGCCGGTCGCAAGATCGTCGTGGCGCAGTGCGCGCACGAGGTCGCCCGAATAGGCGACTGCCGTGCCCACCTTGGCGACGACAATGCTCGCGGCGACCGTGGCGAGCCTTGCCGCGCTGTCGAGATCGATGCCGCCCGCCATGGCGGTGGCGAGCGTGGCGACGACCGTGTCGCCGGCGCCGGAAACGTCGATCACGTCGTCGGCAAGCGCAGGCAGGTGCAGCGACTTGCCGCGCGCGCGCACGACGCTCATTCCGTCGGCCCCGCGCGTGACGACGACGGCTTCGGCGTCCGCAAGTTTCAGGATCTTGCGCGCGGCAAGTTCCACGCTGCGGTCGTCGGAAACCGGCATGCCGGAGGCGGCGGCAAGTTCGCGCGCGTTGGGCGTGAGGATGTTGGCACCCTTGTAGCGCGAATAGTCGCTGCCCTTGGGATCGACGATGACCGTGCGGCCGGCAGCCTTGGCCGCGTGGATGATCGTGGCGATCTCGCGCGGGATCAGCATGCCCTTGGCGTAATCGGAAATCGCGACGACGGTGCAATCCGCCATCGCCTGGCAGACGAGACGCGCGGCATCCTCTGCGATCGAATCGCCGATCGGCTCGGACGTCTCGCGGTCGGCGCGCAGCATCTGCTGGTGACCGGCGATGTAACGCGTCTTGATCGTGGTCGTGCGGCCGCGTTCGACCAGCAGGTGCGGCTCGACGCCGTCAAGCTCGCCCACGAGGCCCATGACCTCGCGCCCGACCGGATCCTGGCCGACGACCGAGATGAATTCGACCGCGCCGCCCAGGCCCACGATGTTGCGCACGACGTTGCCCGCCCCGCCCAGCATCGATTCCTCGCGCGCGATGCGCACGACCGGGATGGGCGCTTCGGGCGAGATGCGTTCGGCCGTGCCGTAGACGAAACGGTCGAGCATCAGGTCGCCGACGACGGCGACCCGCGCGCCCTTGAGCTTGGGCACGAGTGCGGCGATTTCGGTATTGAGCGTCATGCGTTCTCGAACGGGTCGGGGCCGTCGGCGATGCCAAGCGCGTGCTCGATCCCGCCGCACATCATCTGGCCCAGCGTGATGTGCATCTCCTGGATGCGCGCGGTCGTGTTCGACGGCACGATCAGGCAGATGTCGGCCATCTCCTTCGCCTTGCCGCCGCCCTTGCCGGTGAGGCAGGCGGTGACGATGCCCAGCTTCCTGGAGACCTTGAAGGCCTCGAGCACGTTGGGCGACACACCCGACGTGGTGATGCCGATGGCAAGATCGCCCGCCTTGCCCAGCGCCTCGATCTGGCGCGAGAACAGGCGCTGGAAGCCGATGTCGTTGGGGATCGCGGTCAGCGCCGAACAGTCGGTCGTCAGCGCGATGGCGGCCAGCGCCGGACGGTTCTTGACGTAGCGCACGGTCAGTTCGGTGGCGAGGTGTTGGGCGTCGGAGGCCGAGCCGCCGTTGCCAAAGAAGAAGATCTTGTTGCCGTTGCGGATCGTGGCGACCGCCTGCGCAAGCAGCCTGGCGAAATCCGCCTTGAGCGCGCGGTGCGTGGCTTCGGCGACCGCGCGGTGCTCGACGAATTCGGACTCGTAGAAACGGTCGGTGTCGAAGGATTGGCTCATGGTTTCCTGGCCCGCGCGGCTTCGGCGAGGATCGCCTCGAATCGCGCCGCAATGGCCGAAATATCGAAGGTCTTCGCGGCATAGTCCAGCGCCTTGGCACCCATGGACGCGCGCGCGGCCGCGTCGCCGGCAAGTTCGCTTGCTGCGGCAAGAAACGCCGGGCGGTCGTGCGGGGCCGCGGACAGGCCCGCACCGGCGCGCGCGACGATCCGCGCGGCGAGATTTGCGGGCGGTACGGCCAGCAGCAGCGGCCGGCCCGCGCAAAGATAGGTCAGCACCTTCGAGGGCACGGAATAGAGGCCGGCATCGGGCTCCAGCACGGCGACGAGGATGTCGGCGCTTGCCAGCACCTCGCCCAGCCGCGCGAAGGGCTGGAAGGGCAGGACAAGGAGATTGGCCTGCCCGCCGCCATTGGCCCTGAGCCAGTCGGCCCCGCGGCCTTCCGAGCACACGACGATCTTCGCATCCGGCCGGGCGCGCGCGAGGTCGAGCAGCAGGCTCGGGTCGTGCTTGAGGCCGAGCGTGCCGGAATAGAGGAAGACGAGGCTGTCGCCGAGGCCGTGTTCGCGCGCCCACGCGTTGTCGCGCGCGGGAAAGGAAATCTCCTCGCGCGCGGCCCAGTTCTCGACCGTGTGGGTGCGCCGGCGTTCCACGCCCCAGCCTTCCAGCAGCGGGCGGAAATCCTCGGTGATCGCCACGACCGCGTCGGCCGCGCGCAGGAGCCGGCGCTCGCGCCATTCGTAGGCGAGCCCCACCAGCGTGCCCGGCAACGACAGGCGCTGGCCCAGGATGCGCCGCATCGCCACGCCGACGAGATCCTGCAGCCAATAGACGAACGCCGACCCGCACGCGCGTGCCCCTTTATAGGTGCCGGCCTGCACGTCGACGGGCGCGTTGCCGGCGAGCACGATCTCGGGCTTCCACGCCACGACCGCGGCGGCCGACAGCGCGCCCAGCTTGCGCTCCTGCCGCCAGCGCGTGAGGAAACTGTGCTTGGCGAACGGCTCGCCCAGATCGAGGAACGCGGTCTCGAAATTCGCCGGATCATCGGCACGGCGCGCAAGCGGGCCCTTGGGCGCCTCGAACTCGGGAAAGCACACATGGCGCACCGCGTGGCCGCGCGCGGCAAGTGCGCGCGACAGCTGCACGGGAAATGCGTGGCCCGGATAGTCGTGCACGAGGATGCGCATCAGTTCTTCCGCGCGCGCACGACCAGGCAGTCGCCGCGCCCCGTGACGTTCCAGAACCACAGCAGCGGGAAGAACACGCCGCGCGCCAGCGCCATCAGGCCCGCCACGAGCGGAGCCTTGCGTTGAAGGCGCACGACGGCATCCATGTTGGCACGCCACAGCCGCGCGATGACGCTCTGTGCCACCCACAAGGCGGGCGTGACCGCACCGGCCGCCGTCACCTCGAAGCCTTCCTGCTCGAGCAGGCGCATCAGGCGCGGCAGCGTGAAATGCACGATATGGAATGGCACGTGCCAGTTGATCCAGTCCGCACCCGCAAGCCCGGCCAGTGCGGAGTCCGCGTTGGGCAGGCTGATCCACACCTGCCCGCCGGGCTTCAGGATGCGCCGCACGTGGCGGACCATCTCGCGCGGGTCGCTGGCATGTTCCAGAACATTGGAGAGGACGGCGACGTCGAAGGGCGCCTCGGGCCGGAAATCCTCGATCAATTTCTCGTGGACGACGAAGCCGCGCGCGCGCGCGGCCGCCGCGGCATGGGTGTTGAGTTCCAGCCCCTCGGCCGCAAAGCCGTTGCGCGCATAGAGCGAAAGCCCGCGCCCTTCGTTGCAGCCGATATCGATGAGCCGGCCCGCTCCCTTCGCAGCGTGGAACGACACGTCGCCGTCCAGCGCGAGCATCAGCCGGTAGAAGGGCGAGAAAAGAAAGCGCTCGCGCGCGGCGGCATAGCCGCTGTCGGTCTTGCCGCCGTAATTGTACCAGCGCTCGTAAAGGCCCTTCAGCGCTTCGGCATCGGGGCGTGGGAACGTCTGCCGCCCGCCGCACGAAATGCAGGCGCGGATCGCATATTCGCCCGGCGAGCCGAAGCGGTTGTCGACCACGCGCGTCACGATCTCGCGCGTCGGCGCCCCGCAGAAAAGGCAGGGATCGCTCATTTGCGCTTTTCCGCCTTCATCCGCTCGTAGAGCTTGGCGTCGACGAGAAAGCGGAACCACAGCGTCTGCAGCGTATAGAAGATCAGCCCTTCCTTGCCGTCGAGGAAGCCGAGCTTCACGAAATAGCGGTAGTGGAACAGCAGGAACGCGCGCAGGAAAAGCGGTGCGCGATAATACCAGCCGCGCGCGCGGCGCTTCTCGGCGACCGGATCGCCGCTGCCGGGCGCGATCACGCCGGTACCGCCGGGCTCGAGGATCTCGTCCACCTCTGCGTCGGCCCAGCGGTTGTGGCGGATCGTCCATTCCGACAGCGACAGGCGGATGTCGTCGATCATCGGATGGGCGAGCTTTCCCGTGCGGCCGTCGGCGCGGAAATGCTGGTCGTACTTGCGATCCTCGCAGCGCCCGCGGCCCTTGCGGAAAAGGCGCATGTGATAGATCGGGTACATGCCGCCGTGGCGCAGCGCGCGGCCGTGAAAATGCACCAGCCGCGGGATGTAGAAGCCGCCGATTTCCTCGGCCACGGGGGCGGCCAGAAGCGTTGCGATCTCGATCTTCAGTTCGGGCGTGAGGCGCTCGTCGGCATCGAGATGGAGCTGCCATTCATGCGCCAGCGCCAGCGTGTCGATCGCCCAGTTGCGCTGCTTGCCGTAATTCTCGAACGGGTGACTGACGATCCGCGCGCCCTTGGCGCGCACGATTTCAAGCGTCGCGTCGACCGAACCGGAATCGACCACATGCACGTCGTCGCTGAGCCCGGCAAGCGAATCGAGCGTGGCGCCGATCGTGGCGGCGGCGTTGTAGGTCAGGATCACGACGGAGACGGGCGTCATTTTCTGGCGTGCTCCCGGTAGACGCGTTCGAGGTCGGCGGCGATATTCTTCCAGTCATAACGCCCGGCCGCCAGCTTTCGTCCGGCCGCCCCCATGCGCTGCGCGCGATGCCGGTCGCCCGCCAGCAGCAGGATGTGCGCGGCGACATGGTCAACGTCCGGCGGCGAGACAAGCCCCGCTTCGGCCCCCTTGATCTCGCGCCAGATATTGACGCGGTCGGAAATCACGACCGGCGCGCCGCAGGCCATCGCCTCGACGATGGCGATGCCGAAATTCTCGCTCCACGACGGCAACGCGAACAGCGTGCAGTCGACGAAGGCCTGCCGCTTTTCCTCGCCGGTCAGCATGCCGGTCCACACGATCCTGTCGGCCACGCCTGCCGCACGCGCGAAACCCTCGGCCGCCGCCTTGTAGCCGTCGTCCGGCCCCGCGATGACAAGGCGCAGCGCCGGGTCGGCCGCGATCGCCTTGGCGAAAGCGGGGATCAGCACGTCAAGCCCCTTCTTGAAATTGATCCGGCTCAGGAAAAGCACGGGCTTCGTGCCGGCAAGTTCCGGGTGACGCGCCAGGAACCCGCCTTGTGCTGGAAGGTTCGCGTATTCGGCCATGTCGAGCCCGTTGGGCACGACCACGCCGGGCGCGCCGAACGTATAGGGTTCGGCCAGCCGCATTTCCTCCTCGGCCGTGTAATGAAGTGCGGCGGCGTTGCGGATCACGCGGTTCTGGAATGCAAGCTCGACCAGCCGCTTCTTGAAGCGCGAGCGCTTCCACAGGAACGGATCGAGCGTGCCGTGCGGGCGCAGCAGATAGGGCACGCCCGCATGGCGGCACACGCGCGCGGCGTACCAGACATGGAACAGGTAGAGCGAATGGATGTGGACGATGTCGGCCGCCGGGATCGCTTCATCGAGCGCGCGGGCGAGCGGCCAGCTCGTCGCGAAGGCGGCGGGGTGCCCTTGCGCGAAGACATGACGGGCCACGCCGTCGTCGGGTGCGGGGGCCGCGCGCTCGGCGTCGGTCATGTCGCGGTCGGTCGTGTAGATCGAAACGTCGTGGCCGCGCGCGGCCACGGCGCGCGCCATGTCGGCGACGGCGCGCGCGGGCCCGCCCGTTGCGGCGGCGATCGAAGCGATGACGTGAACGATGCGGATGGCGGCTACTCCCGGACCCCCCGAGAACGGGCAGGAACCTCGCAAATTCCGGGGCTTGGGGCAATCGGCCTTGCGGGGGGCGGGGGCGGGGCGCATGCTTGCGGCAGCTGTCGGAGGCAAGCCTGTGGCAAAAGCGCCCAAGATGCGCGCCCGCCGCCGTTTTCTCGCCGGAATGGGGGCTTTGGCCCTATCCGGCGCCGGCAGGGGCGTTTTGGCCAAGCCCGAGGCCAGCATCGAGCCGGGCCTGCCCTTTTCGCGCCGGCCGACCGACCTCAACCTCGTGCTGGCGGTGGATTGTTCGCGCTCGGTCGACGCCGTGCGTTACCGCCTGCAGGCCGAAGGCTATGCCGCCGCCTTCCGCAACGAGCGGGTGCGCCGCGCGATCCTTGGCGGCCGCGAAAAGCGCATCGCCATCGCGATGACGCATTGGGGCGGCCAGCGCGTGCAGCATGTGGCGGTGGACTGGACGCTGCTCGACGGAAGGCCGGCACTCGACGCGTTCGCCGCGCGCCTTGCCGTGCAGCCGCGCCTGACCGAGGACGACGCGACCGCGCTGGGGGCCGCCATCGACCACGGGCGCTTGCTGCTCGAGTGCTGCCCGTTCGCCAGCGTGCGGCAGGTGATCGACATTTCCGGCGACGGTTCGAACAACCAGGGCAAGCTCGCGCGCTATGCGCGCGACGAGGCGGTGGCAGTGGATATCGGCATCAACGGCCTGCCGATCCTGACGCTCGAACCCAATCTCGATTCGATCTATCGCGCCGAAGTGATCGGCGGCCCCGGCGCGTTCGTGGTCCCGGTGCGCCGCTACGCCGATTTCGCGGCGGCACTGGCCAACAAGCTGGTACGCGAGATCGCGTAGTTACACAAAAATAAGAACATTGTCCTTTTAGAACGAAGATGGTACATCCGGTGCGTGTTCAACCCGGAGATGTGCCATGTCGCGTTCCTTACCGCTTTCGCTCCTCGATCCCGCTCTTGCCGGGAATGACTGGTTCGACCTGTCGGGGCCGGATGCGATCTCCGATCTGGTCGACCGCCCCGGCAAGGAGCCGCCGAACGTGCGCCTGCTGGCGGCCGCGAGTACGGGCGCTGACGATGCCAATCCTGATGCCGATGGCGCGCCGAAGACTGCGCAAGCCGAGCCGCAACCGATTGGCCCTGACAAGGCGGCGATCCGTGCGGACATCGATGAATTCGCAAGGTCCGCGATCGGAAAGCAGTATGTTGGCGACAATTCCGAGTGCGTTTCACTCGTCAAAAAAGCCATTCCGACGCTTGGCGCAACACCCGGATGGCGGGCGGGTGAAGCGATCAAAGCGCCGAACGATCCGCCACTGCGGCCCGGTACGGCCGTGGCGACATTCCTGCCTGATCCGAAAACCGGCGAGCCACGCTATCGGAGCGAGCCGACAGGCAATCATGCCGGCATCTTCCTGAGCTATGGCGAACAGGGAGGCCGGTCCGGCATGTTTCTGCTGGATCAGTCGCGGAATGTTCCCGTTCGCGAATCCTTTTTTCCGTTCGAGCGATCGCCAGGCGAACGTGGCTACACCTCCGGCCAATTTTCCGTCATCCGGCCGCGAGGTGCCAAATGAGCCCGCGCGGCCGAGCGGTTGCAGCTTTCGTCGCGGCCATGTTGACGACAATATCGTTCGCCCCGGCTGTCCGTGCAGCGCCAAACGAGGTCGAATGTCCTCTCGCTTTTCCGGACGATCCGAAGCTGCGGTTCGTTGGCGCCAACCTCGAGCAGGCTGCTCCAGATGGCCTCCTGCGCCAGCCGACCCCCGACGAAACGCTGCGGCAGTCCGACGGTACGGTTCGCGTCATAACCCACTACGCAAGCTTTCGGTTCCATCGGAACGCCATCCTTGTCTGCAAATACAACGTGGTGCAGGACGGGCGAATTGTCGGCACTGACACTGGCCGAATGCTCGAAATTTCGATGCCGGGCATTCTCATGCGATGCGAAGGCATTTTCCGCGAACGCCCTCGTGCACAGTTTGACGATTGGATACGCCGCTGGTGCGTTCACGAACCAGATATGTAGTCGCCGGCGACCTGAAACAGAAGGACATCAAGCCTGCCTACCGGCACTACTTCGATCAGGCCTTTTCGAAGATCGGCGGAGCCGCGGCGCTCGACCGCATCGGCAATCCCGATGTGGCATCCGCCGTCGCCGACACGTTGTTCCGCAGCGGGCCCGGCAAGGGGACCGAGATGGTTCAGGACGCGGCGAACGCTTCGGGTGCCGATATCGCGAAAGACAACGCATTCGGATCGCGCACGCTCGACGCGCTTAAGGACATAGCCGGGTCGGATGAGCGGACGCGCATCTTCCTCGATGGGCTTGCTGATCGCAGGGAAACGGGCGGCTTCGAGCGTGAAAAGCCACGCTTCGGTCAATTCCGCAGGCGATGACTACGGTATCTTTCGACCGGGCCAGCGGATGTCGGGCATGCCCCAATCGACGATCTTCCAGCCGGCTGGCGTTTTCCGGACCGTATAGATGTTCGGATCCGAAAAGGGGCGCGAGCAGTAGCGGCGACCGCTATCCGTCCGGAAGCAGCCGCCGCTGATTATGTCGATCCGGATATCCCCCGCCTGCAAACGGCCGATTTCGCGGGGAATATCGAGGATCGAGTCTCCCGTCAGTCGTTCAACGCGGACGACACGATAGCGTTCGCCGGTTCGATATCCGATGTTGCCGCTCGTGAGCCGGTCGGCGCTTCCGGTCAGTCTTGCTTGCGAGCAGAGATCATTTTTTCCGCGCGCAAAGCACGCGATCGTCGTCTCGACTGCGCAGAGCGGCGTTTCGAACCTGCCTACGCACTTGCTGTCTGACGTGGCGTCGTCGAGCGTCATCAGCCGCCAGTGTCCCGGCGGATCGACCGGCGGAAGGTCCGGATCGCGCGTCTGGGCGCCGGCCGGAAAGGCAAGAAACAGCACGAATGCGAGTTGGCGGATCACAACCACAGGAAAGCGGCGGCGGATGCCCAGGTCAAGCCTCCGCCGTACGGAAGAGACACGCTACTTATGTACTTTAAATTGCATATATTCCTTGCGCAGCCTATAATCACATTATCGGTCGGGCGCGACGACCGTGTGCTGTTTGACAGGTGAATAAGGAAGGTTACCGGCCGGCCGCCGTCGCGTGTTTCAAGCAATTGAAACGGCGATGCGACCGGGCGGATTGCCGACGCGACGCGCGAATATCGGCGACAGGTTACCTGCCTGTCCGATCAACGGCTTAAACAGGTTACGTCGCCTGTTGTCGCGCTTCAGAACGTTTTCATGAAGCGCAGGAAGGTCGTGTCTTCGGCCCAGCCGGCACGCTTGTAGACACTCTGCGCGGTCAGGTTCGTGCGCGCGGTGAAAAGATAGAGCCGGCCGATCCCCGTCTCGCGCGCGAATTCCTCCACGGCCGCCATCAGTGCCGCCCCGGCGCCCGAGCGGCGAACGGAAGGATCGACGAAGATGTCGTTGAGCAGCAGGGCGCGCTTGAGGCCGACCGACGTGTAGGTGGCCGTGCACATCGCGAAGCCGATGGCCTTGCCGGCGCCATCACGCGCGAGGAAGCCGAAATATTCGCCGGCCCCCAGCCGCTTTTCGAGATAGCTGCGCGCCAGCGCCGGGTCGGACGGCTGCTGGTAGAAGACGCGGTAGCCGTCGAACAGCGGGACAAGCTCGTCAAGTTCGCCAAGCCCGGCGCGGGAAACGGTGACCTTGCTCATGCCTTCCTCGCGGCGCGCGGATCGCGCGACAGGCCCATGCGTTCCAGCGCGGCGAGATATTCCGCCCAGATGCGGTCCTTGCCGGTGCCCAGTTCGTAGAGGTAGTCCCACGAATAGAGACCGGTGTCGTGCAGGTCGTCGAACTTGAGGCGCACGGCATAGTTGCCCACCGCCTCGACATCGAGGATGCCCACCTCGGCGCGGCCGGCGACGATCTGCTTCTGCCCGGGGCCGTGGCCCATCACCTCGGCCGACGGGCTTTCCACGCGTAGCAGTTCGGCCGGCAGCGCGAACTTCGCGCCGTCGTCGAAATCGATCTCGAGAAGCTTTTCCGCCTTCTTCAGCCGGATCTCGACCGGGCGGTGCCGGACGGCGAAGCTCATCGCGGCGTGTCGTCCAGCCGGCGCGCTTCGTCCACCAGCATGATCGGGATGCCGTCGCGGATCGGGAAGGCGAGCCCGGCCTGTTCGCTGACAAGCTCGGCATTGGCCGCGTCATAGCGCAGCGGCCCCTTGGTGAGCGGGCAGACGAGGATCTCGAGCAGGCGCGGATCGACGCCCCCGGTTCCCTGCGCGGTGTCGGCCTCGGCCATCGGTTACACTCCTTCCTGTCGTTCAGTGCCGCGGCGCATCGGCCGGCGGCGTGCCGCCCGCGGTGCGCGCCTCGCAGAAGCCGGTCATCGCCTTGGCGCGTTCGGCCAGCGTAGCGCATTCGAGCAGGCCCTGCTTCTCTTCCGGCGAGAAGGGGCACAGCATGGCAAGCGTGTTGACGATCCGTTCGTCGGGCGCCTGCTCGATCGAATCCCAGTCGCCCTGGAGTCCTTCGGCGGAGAAGAAGGCCTTCAGCGCGGCGAGCAGGCGCACGCGGTCGAACCCGCCGGGCGGCGGTTCCCCGAAATCGTCGGCGAAGCGGCCGAAATCGGGATCGAACATCCGGTAGCCGCGCGTGGAGGGGATTTCCGCGCCGATGTCGAAGCGCGCGATCCCCGTGAGCTGGATGAGGAAGCGGCCGTCCTCGGTTTCCGACCAGCTCGTGATCCGGCCCGCACAACCCACCGGGTAGAGCGGCTGGGCCTTGCCTTTGCGTTCCTTCTCGGTCGGCTGGATCATGCCGATCAGCTTGTCGGGCCGCGCCAGCGCGTCTTCGACCATCGCCAGATAGCGCGGCTCGAAGATGTTGAGCGGCAGCCGGCCGCGCGGCAGCAGCAGCACGCCGGGAAGCGGGAACACCGGCAGGGCCGCCGGCATGTCGGCGATGGTCAGGCGTCCGGCGGTCGTCGGCATCGGCGACCCCCTTCCGGCCTCAGGCGAACATCAGCGAGGAAAGGCGGCGCCTTCCCTGCACGGTTGCCGGATGCGTGTTGCCCAGCGCCTCGAAGAACTTCACGAGCTGCGCGCGCGCGGCCCCGTCGTTCCACTTGCGGTCGAGCCTGTAGCTTTCCAGCATCTGGTCGATCGCGGCTTCGGGCTGGCCGCCGGCGAACAGCGCCAGCGCCAGATCGAGCCGCGCCTGATGGTCGGCCGGGTTGTGCGCGACCTTCTCGAGCAGCGGCGCCACGTCGCCGGCGGTGGCCGCCTGGCGCGCCACGTCGAGTGCGGTGGCCGCCGCCGCGACGTCGGCATCCTTCTTGGCCTCGGCCGGCGCACTGTCGAGCACGCCCGCCGCCTGGTCGAGCGAACCCGCCGCGATATAGGCCTTGGCAAGCCCCGCGATCGCCTTCGCGTGGCCGGGCTCGTGCTTGAGGATCTGTTCGTAGACGCCGGCGGCGGCCGCGTGGTCGCCGGCCGCGAGCGCTGCTGCGGCCTGCTCCAGCGCCTGTTCGATCGGCGAGGGGCCGGCGGCGGCACCGCCCAGCTTCTTCACGAACTTGCGGATCTCGCTTTCCGGCAACGCGCCCAGGAACGCGTCGACCGGCCGGCCGCCCTTGAAGGCGAATACGGCGGGGATCGACTGCACGCGCAGCTGCTGGGCGAAATAGGGATGCTCGTCGATGTTGATCTTGACGAGCTTCACCGCACCGGCGGCTTCCTTGACGACCTTCTCGATGAGCGGCCCGAGCTGCTTGCACGGCCCGCACCACGGCGCCCAGAAATCGACGATGACGGGCGTCTTCGCCGAAGCGAGCAGCACGTCCTGCTCGAAAGCCTCGTCGGTCGAGTCCTTGATGAGGTCGGCCGCACCCGCGCCGTTGGCCTTCGCGGCCCCGATGAGCTGATCCATTTTCGCTGCCCTGAGTCCGGATGTCGTATGATCGGTGAACTTGCGGGGAAAATGGCGTTTTTCGGGCTCGGGCACAAGCCCCCGGGGCGCCTTGCCGCAGCCCGGAAATGACCGTTTTAGGTCTTGCAATCGGGGCCATGATCCCTATTATCCCGGCCGCGTTTCGCCGCGGGCGACTGGGCGGGAATAGCTCAGGGGTAGAGCATCACGTTGCCAACGTGAGGGTCGAGGGTTCGAATCCCTTTTCCCGCTCCAGTCGCCGCGGAACGCTTTCCTTCAATTTCGGTCAGTCGAGCGTCGGGTCGGGCGTGCCGTCCCTGCGCAGCCCCGGATGACGCGGTGCGACCAGTGCACCGGTGACTGGCCGATGGGCCCGTGCCGCGCCTGACAGCGCGCGGCGATCCTTCACCAGCGCGAAGACCGCGCCGTCGCGCCCGATCTCGATGATCGGCTTGCCGTCGTATTCCCGGTCGCAGCCGAGCCGCGTGGTCGATAGATAGAAGTCGGCCGCCACGTCATCCTTCGCCAGCCGCAACGGCGGCGTCAGGAAGGGTGCGGCGGACGAACCTTCCGAGCACACGAAGACCGTGTAGGCGCGCCCGCCGCCTTCCTTTGCGACATAGGCATCGAGCGCCGTCGCGGCTTCGCGATAGGCCGAGCCCCAATAATCGGTCTCGAACCGGCCGGCCGCCCCGCCGGGGCCGCCCACCAGCGCGTTGTAGAACGCGTACTGGTAGGGATGGATCGCGGCGAGCGCACCGATATGTGCCGCCAGCGCGCCGACGAGCACGGCTGAAAATGCGAGCCGCGCCGGCCGCGCCGCGTTCGCCATCGCATCGAGCGCGCCCGCGATGCCCAGTGCGGCGGCCACGGCCAGCGGCGGCAGCACGAACAGGAAATGGCGGATGCCGTCATAGGTGATCGGCCGCAGGATCGGGAATGTCGTCAGCGGCAGCAGGATGGCGAAGGCCAGCAGCAGCGACTGCGTGCGCATGCTGAACGGCCCGCCAGCGCGCAACGCGCGCAGCGCGAAGAACGCCGACGCGGCGAGTGCGGCCAGCATCGCCAGCGGCAGCTTCGTGCCCAGATAGACGAGCAGGTACTGGCGCGGCAGATCCATCGAGCTGACGAGGTGGCCCTCGAACATCACGCGGATGTCCCACGGGCTTGCCGCGAATGTGGCGATCGCCTCGAACGGCCGATGCAGCGGATCGCGCAAGGCCCACGGCCAGAAGACGAGCATCGTGGCATAGGCAATTGCGGCGGCGCCGATATAGGGGCGAAAGGCCGGCCACAGCCCGCGCATCAGCCCGGCGGCACCCTCGTCGCGCACGCGGTGCAGCCGTTCCCAGCCGAACACGAAGGCCGGAAAGACGAACGCATAGGCACCCGCGACGCGGATGCCGAGCGAGACGCCCAGCGACAGGCCCAGCCAAACGAAGGTCGAACGCCGCACGGCGGGCGCTTCGCTCGCCGCGCGCATCGACCAGTAGAGCGCCCATGCCATCGCCGACGCGAACGGGATGTCCTTGGGGTTGATGAACATGTGGCCCCACCACGACGGCAGGACGAGCAGCAGCAGCGCGGACAGAACGCCCGCGCGCGGGCCGCCGACAAGCGCGCCCATGCGCATCGCCGCCGCAGCCCCCGCAAGGCCGGCCATCGCGATCATCAGATGCTGCGTGTCGTAATCGGCGAATGGCAGGATCCGCTTGGCGAGCGCCGTCGTCACGTCGAACGCCGCGCCATAGAGCCACAAATTGAAATAGGTCAGCGCGCCGGGATCGGAAAAGCCGGTCTCGAAATGGCGCAGGACCGCCTTGCCGTAGGTGTCGTGGAAATGTTCGTCCCACGTGACGCCGTAGTCACGGAACACGGCGAAGACCACGAGTGCCGCAACCGCGAACAGCAGCGCGGCCGTCCGCCGCCAGGCAAGTTTGCTCACGACTGCGCCGGCGGCTCGTAGTGGTAGAGGTAGAAGCCGTTGCGCTGCGCCTTGAGCTTCCAGCCATTGCCGGCTTCGACCGGCAGGCCTGTTGCCGCATCGAGCGGCACGCCGATATGGCGGCTAACGTAGAACGGCCAGTCGACGTACCAGTTGATCTTGCGCAGGCGCAGGTACTCCCAGATGCGACCCTTGTAGTGGAGCGCGTCGAGATTGACCTTGCCATCGGTATTGACGACATGGTCGCGGAAATAGCCCAGCGTGCCCGACTGTCCGGCCGCGACGGTTTCCGATGGCGGCACGTTGGCCGCCACGAGCTTCACCTGATCGAAATAGACGGCCCCCGGATTGAAGGTCCAGCCCTGGTAGGCCAGCACCGGCCACAGGATGGCCTGAGCACCTGCCGCCACGATGGCGGCCGCCGCGAAGCGGCATGCGCGAAGCGTCGCGAACTGCAGGCGTGCCGCGACCAGCGGTGCCGCGACGAAGGGCAGGATCGCGACGGGCATGAAGTATCGGTAGTAGAACCAGTACGAGCCGAAAAAGAACGCGTAGTAGACGACAAGCGGCAGCATCGCCGCCGCAAGCAGCCCCAGCGCCACAAGCCCGCGGCGCGCATCGCGCATGTCGCTCGTGCGCAATCGGGCAAGATCATCATCGAACGCGCGCCGCCGGATCGCGCGCCACAGCGCGAAGCCGAGGAGCGCGATCAGCACCAGCCGCAGCGTGCTCGCGGCCGAGATGTAACCGAAACCCCAATAGTAAGGCAGCGACGTCGCGTAGCCGAAATAGTCGTCCATCTGGCCGAAGAACAGCCAGGGCATGAAGACCGCGCGCAGGGCCCAAAGCGCATAGTGCGCGCGCGGCGGCGTAAGGCCCGTCGCCTGCAACGCGCCGCCGCTCGTGGGCAGGACCGAACCGAAATCGAGGAGGTTATAGGCCCACCACGGGCCCGACACGGCGAGCGCCACGACGGCGACGATGCCCGCCCGGGCAATGGCGCTTGCGATGCCGGCCTGCCGGTTCGTCCACAGCAGCCAGAGCCCCACCGATACCGCGAAGAAGGCGGCATCGATGCGCGCAAGCACGAGCAGGCCAATCAGCATGCCCAGCAGCAACCGTCCGCGCGCGGTTTCGGCACCGCCCGTCTGCAGGTGGCGCAACGTCGTCAGGTAGAAGAACAGCACGCAGCCCGTCGCCAGCCCGTTATAGGCGTGCCCGAACAGCAGCGGCGAGCCGAGATAGAAGATGGCGGCAAGCGGTCCGCGCAAATCGCGTTCCTCCGTGCCGTGCCGCGCCGGCCAGAGATCGCGCACGAACGCGGCGCACATCAGCGCGCCGGCGACATGGAAAAGCCACGCGAACAGGAAGACCCAACGGATCGCGAGCGTCTCGCTTGCCCCGCCCAGCGTGAAGGCGAGCGATTCGATCACGGTGAAAAGCGGCTGGAACCCGTTCGACAGCGTCGTGCCGTCGATCGTCATGCCGTGCCCGTGCGCGAGGTTGCGCGCGACGGTCAGCGCGTAATAGCCGTCCTCGGTCAGCGGCGGGCCGTGGACGACGGCGGCATCGCGCAACGCCGGCAGCGCCATGACGATCGCGGCGAGGATCGCGGCCAGCCGGAGATAGACGGCAAGACGCACCGACGGGGCCGCGGCCCGTTGCGACGATTCAAGCAGCATCGCCGGCCCTTGCCGTGGCTCGCATGCGTTCCTCCTTCGGGACGCCTTGGCGGCGTCCCATTGCGATCAGGCCTCGCCGGGCACGGCGAGAAGGACCTGTCCCATCGGGATTTCTTCCGTTACCAGGCGCCTTGCGCCGAATTCGATCTGGTAGGTGGCGTAGCCGAGATCGCGGAACAGGCGTACCGCATCCATCAGGCACAGCGACTGGCGGGCCCAGTAGGCGGGCTCCCACAGGAAGAAGATCTTCGGGCGGAACCGACGGATCGTGCGCATCGCGCCCTGCAGCGCGTTCCATTCCTCGCCCTGCGCGAGAAGCTTGATCACGTCGAGCCGCGGCACCGGGTTCGCGTCGACATAGTCGTCGAGGCTCCACACCTTCATGTCGATCGAGCGCGTCGTGCGGCCGACATTCGATTCCTGCAGCGAGGCGTTCGCGAAATTCCCGATCGTCTCGTCATGCAGGTACAGCTGGCGCGTTTCGGTGTGCTGCGACACGGCCGCCTGGTTGAGCGTCACGTTGTCGAAACCGTTGAGATGCAGGTTCGCCGCCAGACGGCCCATCGGATGCGGGTCGGGCTCGAACACGTGCACGCGGCCGGTGCGGCCCACCCGGTTTGCCATCACGAGCGCGTGCATGCCGATATTCGAGCCGATATCGAAGGCGACCTGGCCTTCGCGCAGCATGCGGTTCAGCATGTGCGAGATCTTCGGGCGGAAGGCGCCGTAGAAATAGATGTACCACTCCAGAAAAGAGTGGGTGTCGATGTTGATCAGCAGTCCGTCGTCGTAGTCGAGAACGGTGCGCACCGGCCGCGCATTGCCCGGCGGATGCAGGGCGCGTACCAGCCGGTCGGTCCCCTTCGGGTGGAAGCGGCGCGTGACCCAGCCCAAGGCCGGAACCCATGCCGGATGCGTCGGCGTCGGCGGCGGGGACTGGCGCGGTACCCGGTCATCGGATAGCGGCTTGGCGTGCGTCTGGTTGTTCGCAAGATCGGTCATGGGACAAGGACAGTTCGGCCGCCGGGATGTCCCGGGTAACGCTACCGGCGCGGGCTTTATTCCTTTGGATGGGTTCGATTTGTTACCGCATATTACCGGACCATGCCCGACGCGACACGCGACTGCAACAGGTAAGACGCGAAAAGCGCTGCAAGATTGGGGTGTTGGCACGGCTGCAAGCGGCGCTATTGTTGGTCGCCGGCATGGCCGTACGGGAGGGCCTTCATGTCCAAACGCGACGAAGCTCGGAAGTCCGAAATTCTCGATCGGCTTGCGGCACTTGCCCGCCAGCGCCTGCAGGCCGGCGGGGCCATCGCAAGTGCCGATACGGCGGAGGCGTTCATCCGCCGCTTCTACGCAAACGTCGCGGTCGATGACCTTGCCGAGCGCGCCAACGACGACCTTTACGGTGCGGCAATCGCACTGTGGTCGTTCGGGCGGACGCGCAAGCCGGGAACGGCGAAGGTGCGGGTCTACAATCCACGGCTTGCCGAACATGGTTGGGCATCGACCCACACGGTGGTCGAGATCGTCAACGACGACATGCCGTTTCTCGTCGATTCGATCACGGCCGAAATCAACCGGCGCGAGCTTTCGGTCCACCTCGTCATCCATCCGGTCGTGCCTGTTTCGCGCGATGCCGGCGGTTCGGCGACGGCATTGGCCGACGCCGGCGGCCGTGAAAGCTTCATGCACATCGAAATCGACGCGCAGGGCGATCAGGCGCAACTCGATTCGATCCGCGCCGGGATCGAGGGCGTGCTCGCCGATGTCCGCGCGTGCGTCGCCGACTGGAAGCAGATGCTGGGCCGTCTGCACGAGGTGATCGACGGTCTCGAGAAGGCGCCGCCGGCAGCGCGGCCGGAAAGCGAGATCGCCACCGCGCGCAGTTTCCTTTCGTGGCTCGCGGCCGACAATTTCACGTTCCTTGGCTATCGCGAATATGCCTATCTCGGCGAAGGAACGACGTTCCGCAGTGTCGTGAACGAGTCGCGCGGGCTTGGCCTCGCGCGCAATCCCGAATTCGTCATCTTCGATGTGCTGCGCCGCGTCGCCGAACTGCCGGCGGCTCTCCAGCACTTCGTGCGTGCACCCGACGTGCTGCGCGTGGCCAAGGCCAATCGCCGCTCGACCGTGCATCGCACGGCCTATCTCGACGCGATCGGGGTCAAGATCTACGACGCCGAAGGCATCGTGGTCGGCGAGAAGGTCTTTCTCGGCCTGTTCACGTCGACCGCCTATATGCAGCGCCCGCGCGAGATCCCGCTGCTGCGCGACAAGGTCGCCGCTGTCGTCGCGCGTGCCAATTTCCCGCCCGATGGGCACAACGCGAAGGCGCTCCAGCACATCCTCGAAACGCACCCGCGCGAGGAACTTTTCCAGAGCACCGTCGACGAGCTTTACGACATCTCGCTGGGTATCATCCGGTTGCAGGAGCGCCAGCGCATCGCGCTGTTCCTGCGTCGTGACGCGTTCGACCGTTTCATATCCGCGCTTGTCTACGTTCCGCGCGACCGGTTCAACACCGAGCTGCGCGAGCGGTTCCATACGATCCTTGCGCGCGCCTATTCGGGCCGCAAATCGGCCTTCTACGTGCTGCTGGCCGACGACAGCGCGCTCGTGCGTTGCCACTTCATCGTCGGTCTGACGCCCGGTGCCGTACCGGACGTGCGGGCCGAGGATGTCGAGGCCGAGCTGGTCGAGGCCGGGCGCGGCTTCGCCGAACGGCTCAAGGACGCGCTTGTGGCGGCGGAAGGCGAGGAGCGGGGCCTGGCGCGCTTGCGCCGCTATCAGGCGGCGTTTCCGGCGTCGTACCGCGAGCATTTCACACCCGAACAGGCGGTGGCCGATATCACGGCGGTCGAATCCACGCTCGCGGGCGAAACGTCGCTCGCACTCAATCTCTACCGTCCGGTCGAGGCGGCGGAAAACGAGCTGCGCTTGCGCGTCTTCCATCGCGATTCGCCTGTCCCCTTGTCCGACGTGCTGCCGATGCTGGAGAGCATGGGCCTCAAGGTGATGACGGAAGACCCGTTCCGCATCCAGCCGCTCGACGCGGCGGCGGCGAAATCCGCCGGCGAGGTCTACATGCACGACCTGACGACGGTGGCGCGTGAAGTGCGCGAAATCGACCTCGGCAAGGTGAAACCGTTGTTCGAGGAAGCGTTCGCCGCCGTCTGGTCGGGCGATGCGGCTTCCGACGGGTTCAACCGACTTGTCCTTGCCGCGGCCATGTCGATCCGCGAGGTGACGGTCCTGCGCGCGCTTGCCGCCTATCTGCGCCAGGCCGGCATCACGTTCAGCCAGGCCTATATGGAAGATACGCTCGCCCGATATCCGAAGATCGCGCGCAAGCTCGTCGACTATTTCCTCGTCTGCCACGATCCGGCCATTGCCAAGGACCGCGACGTGAAGGAGGGCGGGCTGGCGGTCGAGATCGGCCATATGCTCGACGACGTCGCGAATCTTGACGAGGACCGCATCCTGCGCCGGTTTCTCAATCTGGTGCAGTGCGCGCTGCGCACGAACTATTTCCAACCCGGCGCCGACGGCAAGCCGAAGAGCTACCTCTCGATCAAGTTCGACAGCCAGAAGGTCGACGAACTGCCGCTGCCGCGCCCGCTCGTCGAAATCTGGGTCTATTCGACGCGGGTGGAGGCCGTGCACCTGCGCGGCGGCAAGGTCGCGCGCGGCGGCATCCGCTGGTCGGACCGGCGCGAGGATTTCCGCACCGAGATCCTGGGCCTCATCAAGGCGCAGATGGTCAAGAACGCCGTCATCGTCCCGGTCGGTTCGAAGGGCGGCTTCTTCGTGAAGCGCCCGCCGGCTCCCGAGGCCGGCCGCGAAGCGTTCCAGGCCGAGGGCATCGCCTGCTACCAGACGATGATGCGCGGGCTGCTCGACATCACCGACAACATCGCGCCGTCGGGAATCGTCCCGCCGAAGAACGTCCATCGCCGCGATGGCGACGATCCCTATCTCGTCGTCGCGGCCGACAAGGGTACGGCGACGTTCTCCGACATCGCCAACGCGATCTCGGGCGAATACGGCCACTGGCTGGGCGATGCGTTCGCTTCCGGCGGGTCGGCGGGCTACGACCACAAGGGCATGGGCATCACCGCGCGCGGGGCGTGGGAGGCGGTCAAGCGGCACTTCCGCGAACTGGGCCTCGACACGCAGAGCGAGGCGCACACCTGCGTGGGCGTGGGCGACATGTCCGGCGACGTATTCGGCAACGGCCTGCTGCGTTCGCCGCACACGCACCTCGTCGGCGCCTTCGATCACCGGCACATCTTCATTGATCCCGAACCGGATGCGGCGGCGGCCTTCGCCGAACGCCAGCGCCTGTTCAAGCTGGCGCGCTCGTCGTGGGCGGACTACGACACCAAGCTCATTTCGGCGGGCGGCGGCGTTTTTGACCGAAAGGCGAAGTCGATCAAGATTTCGCCGCAGATGAAATCGCGCTTCGGCATTTCCGCCGACAGCCTGACGCCGTTCGAACTGATGAAGGCGGTGCTGAAGGCCGAGGTCGACCTGCTCTGGTTCGGCGGCATCGGCAACTACATCAAGGCGGCGAACGAGACGAATGCCGACGCGGGCGATCGTGCCAACGACGCGATCCGCGTCAACGGCAGCGAAGTGCGCGCGCGGGTGGTCGGCGAGGGCGCCAATCTCGGCTGCACGCAGCGTGGGCGCATCGAATATGCGCTGTCGGGAGCCGGCGGCAAGGGCGGGCGCATCAACACCGACGCGATCGACAATTCGGCCGGTGTCGACACCTCCGACCACGAGGTCAACATCAAGGTGCTGCTCGGCGACGTGATCGTGCGCGGCGACATGACGCTCAAGCAGCGCGACGCGCTGCTGGCGCGGATGACGGACGAGCTCGGCCTCCAGGTCCTGCGCGACAACTATCTCCAGACCCAGGCCTTGACGCTTGCCGAACGCGAAGGTGCTGCGGGCGTCGACCGCATCGCACGGCTCATGCGCGCGCAGGAAAAGACCGGTCGGCTCAGCCGAACGATCGAGTTCCTGCCCGACGACGACGAGCTGGCGACCCGCGTTGCGGCCGGTCGCGGCCTGACGCGGCCCGAGCTTGCCGTGATGCTCGCCTACGCGAAGATGGCGCTCTACGACGAACTTCTGGCCGGCGATCTGCCGGATGATCCATATCTCGTCGACGATCTGGTGAAGTACTTCCCGCGCGAACTGCGCCGTGACCAGAAGGACGCCATCCTCCGCCACCGCCTGCGGCGTGAAATCATCGCGACGATCGCGACGAACTCCATCGTCAACCGGGCGGGCATCGCCTTCGTGCACGAACTGGGCGAGCGCTGCGGGGCATCGCCGGCCGAGGTCGCGCGCGCCTATATCGTCGCGCGGCAGGTGTTCGGTCTGCGCGAGATCTGGGGCACGGTCGAAACGCTCGACAACAAGGTGCCGGCGGACGTGCAGTACGCGATGTTGCGCGAGACGATGGCGATCCTTGACCACGCCACCACATGGCTGCTGCGTCATGCGCCGGGCAGCATCGAAATCGCCGCGGCTCTGGCGACGTTCGGCGGCGGGATCGGCGAACTCAAGCGCGCGATCGCCGACGCGCTCGACGAGGAGCGCCGCGCCGCTTTCGCCGTGCGGCGCGACCGGCTGGTCGAAGCGGGCGTGCCGGCCGAGCTTGCCGGCGAGGTGGCGCTTCTTGCCGACCTGCGTGCCGGGCTGGACCTTGTCCGGATCGCGCAGATGGCGGACGCACCCCTCGCATCGGTCGCGCGCTGTTATTTCGCATTCGGCGCAAGGTTGGGCTTCGACTGGCTGCGCGATACGGCCGCCAAGATCCCCGTGCAGAATCCCTGGCAGGCGCGTGCGGTCGCTGCGACTGTGGACGATCTCTACGCCCAGCAGGCCGATCTTTCAGCTCGCGCGCTTGCGGCCCACGGTGCGGAGGGCGATGCTGCCGGCGCGTATCTGGCGGCACGCGCCGCGGCGCTGGCGCGGTTCGAGGGCCTTGTCGTGGAACTGCGCACGAGTGCCGCCGCCGATCTGGCCGCGCTTACGGTCGCGGGTCGGGAATTGCGCGCACTGGTGGCCGGGTGACGGCGGCGGAAGGCGCAAATCCGCGTACGATCTTCGCGTGGTGCCTTTACGATTGGGCCTCATCGGCCTTCCCGGCCGTCATCACGACGTTCGTTTTCGCAACCTATTTCACGCAGGCCGTCGCCCCTGACCCGGTGACCGGCACGGCGATGTGGGGCCACGCGACGGCCATCGCCGGATTCTGCATCGCGATCATCGCGCCGTTGGTTGGTGCCGTCGCCGACCATGGCGGCCGGCAGAAGCCGTGGCTTGCGGTTTTCACGGCTTTTGCCGTCATCGCCTGTGCGGTGCTGTGGCGCGTGCGGCCGGATCCGGCCGATACGACGCTGGCCCTCGTGGCGTTCGCCGCCGCGACGGTGGCCTTCGAGGTCGCGACGGTCTTCTACAACGCGTTGCTGCCGAAAGTGGCCCCGCCTGAAAAGCTCGGTCGCGTGTCGGGCTGGGGATGGGGGCTCGGCTATGTCGGCGGGATCATTTGTCTGGCGATCCTGCTGGTCGGTTTCGTGCAAAATCCCTCGCCGCCCTTCGGGCTGTCGCGCGAAGCGGCCGAGCATATACGCATCGTCGGGCCGTTCACGGCGTTGTGGTGGGCCGTCTTCGCGCTTCCGGTCCTGTTCGTGCTGCGCGAAAGCGGATCGCGCATGGTGCCGGCCGAGGCGCTGCGCCACGGCCTTGCCGATCTTCGCGGCACCGTGTCGTTCCTGCGCGCGCGTCGCGACATCGCATGGTTTCTTGCCGCCAACATGATCTACACCGACGGCCTGACGACGCTTTTCGCTTTCGGCGCGATCTACGCGGCCGGCACGTTCGGCATGGCGCTTGACGAGGTGATCCTGTTCGGCATCGCGCTCAACCTCACGGCCGGGATCGGCGCCTTCGGGTTTGCGTGGATCGATGATCATCTGGGTTCCCGGCGGACGATCGCCATCGGGCTCCTTTGCCTGACGGCGATCGGCGCGGCCCTGCTCCTCGTCGAATCCAAGACGCTGTTCTGGATCCTCGGCGTGATGATCGGACCGTTCTTCGGGCCGGTGCAGGCGGCAAGCCGTTCGCTTGCCGCGCGCATCGCGCCGGAGGCGCACCGCACGCAGGTCTTCGGCCTGTTCGCGCTGTCGGGCCGGATCACGGCTTTCATCGGGCCGGCGGTGCTGGGCACCGTGACCTACGCCTTCGACAGCCAGCGCGCGGGCATGGCGACGATCCTGCCCTTCTTCCTCGTCGGTCTCGCACTCCTGTGGCGCAAGACGGGCGAAGCGGCTAGATAGCGGCAATGGAAGCGAAGTGCCGAGTCTGCGGCGGGGATGCCGGAAAACGCCACGTCGCGCGCGAGATGATGTATGGCTCGCGTGAGCAATTCGGCTATTTCGAATGCGCCGTGTGCGGCACGCTGCAGATCGCCACGATCCCGGCCGATCTCGCGCGTCACTATCCGGCCGGCTATTACAGTCTCGAGGGTGCCTTGCCGAAGCGGCCGAGCCTGAAACGGCGGCTTGCGGCGGCATGGGCCTATTCGCGCGACGGCGGGTTGCTCGGGTGGGCGTGTCATGCGCTCAAACCCAATCCCGAGATGCGCCTTCTGGGCGAACTTGGCATCGCCAAGGACGATCCGATCCTCGATGTGGGCTGCGGCAAAGGTGCGCGCGTTGCGCGCCTGCGGCAATTCGGCTTCTCGCGCGCGGAAGGGATCGACCCGCATCTGGACGCCGACGTTTCGATGGACGGCATCGCGATCGCCCGCCGCGCGCGGCTCGAAGACGTGAGCGGCAGCTACCGGCTCGTGATGTTCCATCACAGCTTCGAGCATCTGCCCGACCCGCATGCCGCCCTTGCCGCCGCACGCACCTTGCTTGCGGCCGACGGCCGGATGCTGATCCGCGTGCCGACCTGCTCGTCGCAGGCGTGGGAGACCTACGGCACCGACTGGGTGCAGCTCGACCCGCCGCGCCACCTGTTCCTGTTCAGCCGCGACGGGTTCCGGCGCCTTGCCGAAGCGCAAGGCCTGAAGATCGAGCGGATCGACGACGACTCCGACGCGTTCCAGTTCTGGGGTTCTGAGCAGTACCGGCGCGGCATCGCGATGAACGATCCACGCGCGCATTCGAAAAAGACGCCGCTGTTCGACGCGACGCAGATCGCGGCTTGGGATGCGCAAGCCAAGAAGCTGAACGCCGCCGGATGCGGCGACCAGTTCGCGGCGATATTAGGCCGGACGTCCCGTACGCCCGAATAGGCAGATCGACAGAAGCCAGCAATATGTGGCCAGACTTCCAACCGCTTCCAGCGCCCCCGCGACAAGCACCGCGGAGACTGCAATTGCGATCGTTGCACCCGGCATATCCATCGGACCGGGGATTAATCGGTAAACGACGCTAAACATGAAGATCTGCAGTACATAGATATAAATACTGCCTTGGCCGAGCCGTTCGACGAACCGGGACGGAAAGAAACGAGCCAAATAGCCGATCAGGATTGCCGCCGCACCAGTCCCGCCGAGTCCGGCGACAAATCGTAAGGCGATGTTCTCTAGGTTTCCCGCTGTGATGTTCGATCCCGATACATAGACGTACGACCGGTCGTTCCACACCACGAGCGACGCAAGAAAGACTGCCACGAATGCGAGCATCACAACGACCTCGGCGATCTTCGGCGGGGCGCCCGGCCGCCAACCGCGACGGAAAGCTTCGCGGCCGATGCAATAGAACGGAAAAGTGTATTTGAAAAACGCCATAATCGAAAAATCAGGAATCACCAATATCGTGACGCTCGCCATCGCAAGGACTTCGATTCTGTCCCACTTAAGCTCCTCAAGAATTAGGACGACGAGCCAGGAAGCAAACAGGCAGATGAGGAACCAGAGTGCTGTCGAATGTCTCGCAATCAGTTCGCCGAACGATTCCATTCCGTGACCGAAGGTTGACGAGAGGAGTGCATATATCAGTGCCCATGTGAAGCACGGCAGCAGCAGCGCAACCGACCGGCGGCGTATGCGCGTACCGACGGAGGCAGGCTTGGATTGGCCGGCGGCAAATCCACTCAGCGCCATGAAGAATGGCATGTGGAACATATAGACTGATTTGAAGGCAGGATCGGTCCAAAACGACTGGTTCGCGTACTCAAAATATTGGATGCAGTGGCCGAACGTCACAAGCAGGATTGCGACACCCTTCAGATAGTCAATGGTCCTGTTTCTGTGGTCGTGCACGATTTTTCGGGTTAGTGCCGGAAGTGGCGCAAGCCCGTCATCACCATCGCCAGACCCTTTTCGTCGGCGGCCGCGATCACTTCGTTGTCGCGCATCGAGCCGCCGGGCTGGATCACGGCGGTCGCCCCTGCTGCTGCGGCGGCAAGCAACCCGTCGGCAAAGGGGAAGAACGCATCGGACGCGACGACCGAGCCGATGCACCGGCTCTGTGCCTCACCGGCGGCCTTGGCGGCTTCCTCGGCCTTCGTCGCGGCGATGCGCGAGGAATCGACACGGCTCATCTGGCCGGCACCGATGCCCACGGTCGCGGCCCCCTTCGCGTAGACGATCGCGTTCGACTTCACGTGCTTGGCCACGCGGAAGGCGAAGAGCATGTCGTCCATCTCCGCCTTCGTGGGCTGGCGCTTCGTGACGACCTTGAGGTCGGCGGGCATCACGCGGCCGGCATCGCGCGCCTGGACGAGCATGCCGCCCGCGACGGTCTTGAACGTCGTGCCCAGCGCCAGCGGATCGGGCATGGCGCCGGTCAGCAGCAGGCGCAGGTTCTTCTTGGCGGCGAGCACGGTCTTGGCAGCATCGTCGGCGTCGGGCGCCACGATCACCTCGACGAAGATCTTCGCGATCTCGGCGGCCGTGGCCGCATCGAGCGGACGGTTGACCGCGACGATGCCGCCGAAAGCGGAAACCGGGTCGCAGGCAAGCGCCTTCAGATAGGCATCGTGCAGGCCCGAGCCCAGCGCCACGCCACACGGATTGGCGTGCTTCACGATCACGCAGGCGGGCAGGTCGAATTCGGCGACCGCCTCGAAGGCGGCGTCGGTGTCGTTGAGGTTGTTGTAGGAAAGCTCCTTGCCCTGGAACTGGCGCGCTGTCGCCACGCCCGGGCGGTTCGAGCCATCGACGTAGAAGGCCGCATCCTGGTGCGGGTTCTCGCCGTAGCGCAGTGCCTGCTGGCGCTTCAGCGTCACGTTCAGGCGTTCGGGATAGCGCTCGCCGAGCTGGCCGGCGAACCAGCTTGAGATCATCGCGTCATAGGCGCCCGTGTGTGCGTAGGCCGCGGCGGCATAGCGCCGACGAAGGTCGAGCGAAGTTGCACCGCCGTTGGCGTCCATCTCGGCCAGCAGCTCGGCATATTGCGCGGGCTCGACCATCACGGCGACGAATTCGTGGTTCTTCGCCGACGAGCGGATCATTGCCGGGCCGCCGATATCGATGTTCTCGATGCAGGTGTCGAAATCCGCACCCTTCGCGACAGTCGCTGCGAACGGGTAGAGATTGACGACGACGAGATCGATGGGCGCGATCTTGTGGGTTTCCATGGCGCCCATGTGGTCCTTGGAATCGCGCCGGCCGAGGATGCCGCCATGGATCGCCGGATGCAGCGTCTTCACGCGCCCGTCCATGATCTCGGGAAAGCCCGTGTGCGCACCCACTTCCTTCACTGGAATTCCGGCATCGGCCAGCGCCTTGGCCGATCCGCCGGTCGAAAGGATTTCCACCCCGTGGCGGGCAAGCGCCCTGCCGAGGTCGAGAAGGCCGGTCTTGTCGGAAACGGAGATGAGCGCGCGGCGAATGCGGATGGCGGACATGGCGACTCCGGATGGCGAAAACGCGCCCCCTCCTAGCATGCAAGGGCGTGGTGCGGAACTAGCGTGCGCGCGAAAATTCGGCCGCGAGCGCGTCGGCGAACTGCGCCTCGCCGAAGCGCGGCATCGCCCATTCGCGGCCGGCGGCGGCAAGCCGTGCCGCCCCGGCGGGATCGTCCATCAGCCGGGCGATCTGCGCGGCCAGCGCTGCGGGATCCCGGGGCGGATAGAGCAGGCCGGTCTCGCCATCCGCGATCAGTTCGGGCGTTCCGCCGCTGGCCGTGCCGATGACGGGCACGCCTGCGCGCATGGCTTCGACGGTCACCCGGCCGAAGGCTTCGCAGCGCGACGTGACGAGGACCACGTTTGCGCGGGCCATGCGGGCGGTCACGTCCGCCACGTGGCCGTGGAAATGCACGCTCGCGCCGACGCCTGCCGCTTCGGCCTGCGCCCTGAGGCGTGCGGTGTAGCCGCGCCCGCCGGTGCCGAAAAGGTGAAGGTGGACGTCGCGGCCTTGCGCGAAAAGCTGGCCAAGTGCCGCTATCGCGTCGTCCTGGCCTTTCTGCGGATTGAGCGAGCCCGCCAGCGCCAGATGGAAGGCCCCGGCCGGTTCGAACGGCGGTGCATCGCCCGGCGGCACCGGCTTGATGAAATAGTCCACGCGGCCCACTTTTTCGGCGCCGAGCCAGCCGGCGAATTTCCGCGCCACTGCGTCGGAATTCGCGAAGGCGCGCATGCAGCTGTTGCGCGCGATGCGTGCGGTCAGCCAATCGCCCCAGTCGAAGGCGAGATTGTGGTCCTCGCGCGCGAACTCGTGCAGCCACCACATGTGCGGCTGGTGCAGCGTGACGCAGACACGCGCGACGATTCCAAGGACGATCGAGTTCGACACCACCAGATCGGCCTGTGCCGACTCGACGGCTTCGAGAACGGCCGGGAAAACACGGAACGATTCATAGATGTTCCGCCAGCGCCGGCGCCCTTTCGTCGAACACCACAGCGGAAGCGGGCACGTGGTCCAGCGGATGCCGCGCGCGTCGAGCGCGTCGGCGAGGCTGCCGCGTTCGGGCATCAACACGCGGAATTCAAAGCCGCGGGGTTGAAGAGCATCGATCGCCTCGACGACCGGCGTGGTGGCACCACCAAGATCGCCCTGATGGACCGCGAAAAGAACCTTCATGCGCCGTCACGCGGAGTGGCCGGAATGGCCGCCGCAAAGGCCCCGACCAGCCAGAGCGTCGCCATCCACCAGCCTTGCCACAGGCCGTAGCTGACCGAGGCAACGACGAGGGTCGCGGCAAGAAGGCCAGAACGCATCGCAAGTTCCGGCGGCGGGCCGGCCGTCGCAAGCCCGAGCCATGCGAGAAGCCCGGCGGCAAGCAGGGCGCCGACAAGGCCGAATTCCAGCCAGACATGCAGCGGACCGTTATGCGGATGCAGCGGCATCAGTTCCGCACCGTAGGCGATCGTTTCCTTGGCGTGCGGCATCGAGCGTGCGGCATGCATGCCCCAGCCCAGGATCGGCTTTTCGGCGATGCGCTCGGACGTGAAGCCCCAGATGGCGGCGCGATGGTAGACGGACACGGAAACATCGCGCCTTTTGGCGAGATCGGCCAGTGCACCCGTGTGCGCGGCGAACGGTGCCGCCAGCATCCCCAGCACGAGCGCTGCCGCCAGCAGGCGCGGCGCAAGTCGTCCGGCCAGCAGCGCGAAAATTGCCGCTGCGGCCCCGGCGCAAACCGCCACTTCCGCAGCCTGGCTGTTCAGCTGGAACGTCAGCCATCCGCCGATTGCCGCAAGCGCGATTGCTGCACGGACGCCGTGGCGGCGATAGACCGCCAGCGTCGCCAGCGGAAGGATCATCACGAGTACGGTTGCCGAGCGGTTGAAGAGCGCCCAGAAATTCGTGTCGGGCGGATACCAGAGTGCGGCGATGGAGTGTTCGCGGCCCCAATAGCGTTCGCTGACGATCTGGACGAGCAGCAGCAGAATCGCCGCCGCATAGCCGCCAGCCAGCGCATCGCCGACGCGCTTTCGGTGGCCGTCGTCGAGCGAGCGGGCCTTCGAAAGGAGGATCATTCCCAAGACGGCCGTAACCGCGATGCGGATCCAGCCATCCAGCCCTTCGGCCGCATCGAGCGTCCATGTCAGCGAAACGACGGCGAACGCAAGGAATCCGGCCAGCAGACAGATCAGCACGCGCGGCACGCCCGCCAGCCGACGGGCCTCGGGATCGAGTGCGGCCGCGGCGAGCGCCGCCGCCGCCATGAGAACGGCAAGCGCGTTGGGTGCGGCGACGGCGACCGGTGCGGCGAGCGCCGCCGCCGCGACGAACACTGCCGACGCGCGCGCCGGCCCGCTCACGTGCCGTTCGACCGGGCGAGCCGCCGCGCGCCGACGATGCGTTCGATCGTGCCCGCGACATATTCAAGCTCGGCCTCGGTGATCGATGTCGAGGACGGCAGGCTGAGACCGTTGGCCGAAAGATGCGCGGAAATCGGGAAATCGCGGTTGCCGGCATAGGTCTTGTAGGGCGGCATTTCGTGCATGCAGTAGAACAGCGGACGCGTGTCCACGCCCGCAGCACCAAGCCGCGCCATCAGCTGGTCGCGCGAAAGGCCCAGCGCCGCGCAGTCCGCGATGATCGAAAAGACCCAATAGGAGTTGGCGAAGTCCGGCAGGATGTGCGGCGTTTCGATTTCCGCGATCTTCGAGAGGCGCTTCTCGTAGAACGTCGAGATCTGCCGCTTGCGCGCAAGAAATCCGTCGAGCTGCTCGAGCTGCGCGCAACCGATCGCCGCCTGCAGGTTCGTCAGGCGGTAATTGAAGCCGACTTCGTCGTGCCAGTAGCGCTTCTGCGGGTTCATCCCGTGATCGCGCAGGCGACGCGCGCGCGCGGCAATCGCATCGTCCTTGAAGACGACCATGCCGCCTTCGCCCGTGGTGACGAGCTTGTTGGAAAAGAAGCTGAACGTGCCGCAATCGCCGATGGCGCCGCACGGTGTGCCTTGCCAGGCCGCACCGACGGCTTCGGCGGCATCTTCGACCACCATGAGCCCACGCCGTCTGGCGATCGCGAGGATCGGCGCCATGTCGGCCGGCTGTCCGTAGAGATGGACCGGCATGATCGCCTTCGTGCGCGGCGTGATGGCAGCTGCGACGGCTTCAGGGTCCATGTTCCACGTGTCGCGCGCCACGTCGACGATGATCGGCGTGGCGCCGGTATAGATGACCGCGTTCAGCGTCGCCGCGAATGTCAGGTCGGGAACGATCACCTCGTCGCCCGGCCCGATCCCGTAGGCGGCCAGTGCGAGGTGCAGGGCAACCGTGCCGTTGGACACGGCAAGCGCATGCGGCACGCCCAGGCGCCGGGCGAACTCCTCCTCGAAGCGCTTCACGAAGCTGCCCTGGCTCGAGATCCAGTTCGTCTCGATGCACTCGGTCACGTATTTGAGTTCGTTGCCGCCAAGCTGCGGCTCGGCGATCGGCACGCGCCGCGCGCTTGCCGGCGAATGGAAACCCACCGGCCGGCGCTCGCCATCGACCAATGCAATGACGTTCCCCGAACCGTTGGCGCGCTTGCGCAGCTCGGCCGGATCGAGACCGGCCGGCAGGCCGCCGGCGTCGGGCACCATCGCGGCGCCAACGCGCAGCGAAAGGTTCATGCCGCGGGCAAGCGCGGCGTCGATTTCGGCCGCCGAAATGCGCCCGGCGAGGCGCCCGTCGGGATCGGTCGCGAAAAGCAGGCCGAGCGGGCTGGCATCCAGACGGGAAACGGCGGCGGCAAGCGAATCGCTGTCGCGCACCAGAAGATCGGCGATGGGCGTCGGGTTGGACACGGCGGGAGGAAAACCTTTCGAACGGGGGTCGGGGGCCGGGAGAATTTCGGCCTGCCCGCTCTAACGCCCGGCGGCCCTTATCTAATCCGCCCGCCCGGCCACGTCCAGCGATGCCGGGGCTTGCGTTCCCGGGCCCGGTCGCCCTAAGCAGGCCCATGGACGGGTTGACGAATTCAGCCGGGCTTCAGGGCAAACGGGCGCTGGTAACCGGCGCGGGGCGCGGAATCGGCGCCGCAACGGCCCGTTTGCTGGCGGATGCGGGGTGCCGGGTGGGCATCCACTATCGTGTCGACCGGGAAAGCGCCGAATCGGTTCTCGCCGCATGCCCTGATTCCGCCCTGTTCGCCGCCGACCTGGCTATCCCGGGTACGGCCCCCGGATTGATGGATGCCTTCCTCGAATGGGCGGGCGGGATCGACATTCTCGTGAACAATGCCGGCGGCGTGCCCTCGGCCGCGGGTGCCGTCCGGTCGCTCAATCTCGATTCGCCAGTCGCGCTGATCGAGGCGGCGTGGCCGCAATTTCAGGCGCAAAAAGGCGGTGCGATCGTCAACGTGTCGAGTACCGTGGCCGGCCGCGCGGCGTCCGCCCGGCTCGCACATTATTCGATGGCCAAGGCCGGGCTCGAACAGGCCACGCGCAACTTCGCCCTTGCCGGCGCGCCCGACGGGATCCGCGTCAATGCGGTACGGCCCGGTGTGGTGGATACAGATCTCAATCGCTGGCCGGATGACGCGGATCGGGCGCGATTCGGCGCGCGCGTCGCACGCATTCCGGTCGGTCGCGCCGCAACGCCCGAGGAGATTGCCGTGGCGGTCGTGTTTCTCGCGAGCGATCTTGCGTCGTACACCACCGGAACGATCCTGACGCTTGCCGGCGGCGAATAGTCAGTAGGCCTTCGCCTCAGCCTTCTGGCGCACGCCTTCGGCGAACGCGCGCGGGACGATACCAAGCGCTTCGTGCATCTGGGTAACGTCGAATGCCTTGTCTTCCGCCGCCCGGCGAAGCTCGAGCGCATCGAACGGCACGCGCAGCCCGATCGCCTTGGCAACGCGCGCGATTCCCACGAGAAGGCGGACGGGCACCGGCACGATCCACACGCGCCTTCCGATCGCGGCCGCACATTCGCGCATGAAGCGCGCATAGGTGATCGGCTCCGGTCCGGCGACGATGATCGGCGTGCGGCCGAGCGTGGAGACCCGTTCGATCGCGCTGACGACGCAACTCGCCAGATCGTCGACATGGATCGGCTGGACGGTGTGCCGCCCGCCGTCGGGAAGCGGCACGGGGATCGGCACGGCACGCGGGAATCGCGCCAGAAAGCGCAGAACGCGGCCGACGTTCCGGTCCTCGGCCGCGCCATAGATCATCGACGGCAGCAGCACCACGCTCGGCCTCTGCGATTTTCCAAGTTCGTAGAGCGCGGTGCGTACCGACTCGGCTGCGGGGTCCGGTAGCTTCGTGAAGACGCGAACCGATCCGGTGACGACAAGCGGTGTGTCGGGGGCCATCGCACCATGGACAAGGCCGGTGTGCTTTGCATGCGCGACGTAGGCCACGGCATCGACACCCGCGAGGGCCGCGGGAAGCGTCTCGGGCCGGTCGAAATCGCCGATGCGCCGCTCTGCACGCGGATCGAGGGCGGCGAGCTTTTCCGGATTGCGGCCGACTGCCACCACGTCGTGGCCACGCGCCAGCAATTCCGGCAGCACGTGACGGCCGGTCATGCCGGTGGCGCCGACGAGTGCTACCTTCATGCGATCCCCAGCAAGGCGAGTTGCCGCATCACGACGAGGCTCTCGTCGTAGAGTTCGCGTGCGCGGGCAAGGCCGGCGGCGCCCATCTCCTTGCGCAAAGGCGCGTCGGCCGCGAGCCGCGAAAGCGCCCGGGCCAGCGCCGCGGGATCGCGGACGGGCACCAGCAGGCCGGTCGTTCCGTCGATGACTTCCTCGCGGCTGCCGCGGATATCGGTCGCGACGACCGGCAGGCCCGTCAACATCGCTTCGATGATCGAGCGCGGCATGCCCTCGCGGTGCGAGGGCAGCGTGAATATGTCGGCCGCCCGCAGCAGGTCGGGAACGTCCTGCCGGTAGCCGAGGAACCGCACGCGCGTGCGCGTCATCCCGTCGGCCTCGACCGCGGCGATCGCTTCGGCGACGGATGCCGCGTGGTCGGACGCTAGGCGTTCGCCCACGACCCAAAGCTCGGCATCGACATTGCGCATCGCTGCGAAAAGCTCGGGATAACCCTTTTCGGCGACGAGCCGGCCGACGACCGCGATCACCGGCCGCGTGTCGGGCGTGCCAAGTTCCGCGCGCACGCGCACGCGCGTCGCCGGATCGGGCCGGAAGCGCTGCGGATCGGATCCGTTGCCGATCGCGTGGACGGGACCGCGCGAAAGCCCGAGCCGCCGTGCCGTTGCCGCGTCTTCCTCGGCCTGCGTGAGAAGCAGGTCGGTAAAGCGCCCGCCGATCCACTCAAGGGCCATGTGAACCATACGCTTCGGCCACGCCATGCCTTCGTGGAAATAGAAGCCGTGCGCGGTATAGACGACCTTCGGCACGCCGGCGCGCGCCGCTGCCAGGCGGCCGACGAGTGCCGCGACGGGCGTGTGGACGTGGACAAGATCGAAGCGTTCGGCGCGGAAGGTTTGGACAAGCGCGCGATAGGCATGCCACAGCGCCAGCGGATCGGCCGAGCGGCGCACGGGCACGTCGAGGACGCGGAAGCCCTGCGCCTCGACCTTGCCGGCAAGTTCGCCGCGCGCGCATGCACCCACGACCTCGTGACCGGCCGCCCGCATGCCGTGCATGAGCGGCAGCAGGAAGTGGTAGAGCGTGAAATCGACGGCGCAGAGCTGGCAGATCTTCATGTTCGGGCGCGAGAATAGCCAATCGGGCGTCCGGCCGCGAGTTTCGCCGTTGTGGTCTTGCCCTTTGGCGACGGGATCGGTATCGAAGGTCGGGCATGAGCAAACGCGACGAATTCTGGATCGACGGCGCCCGCGCGCGCCGTTCGTTGGGCGAACGGATCGACCGCAGGCTTTCTCGCCTAATTGATGCGGCACCGGGGCGGTCGCGGCGTATCGTGGTGCGGGGGGCGGCCGCGCGCGTCGTGACGATCGAAATTCCGAACGACCCGGGTGTCGACTACGTTGCAAGCGAAGTTCTGGCGCAAGACTGCTACCCGGTGGTTCCTGGCGTTTCGGGCATTGCGACCATCGTGGATGTCGGCGCGAATGTGGGGATTGCGGCCGCGCGGCTCCGGCTGGCCTATCCCGATGCGCGCATCCTGTGTTTTGAACCGAATCCGTCGGCGCTTTCGCATCTGCGTGCCAATGCGGCGGCAGTGGGCGCGGAACTGTTCGAGTGCGGCCTTGCCGACGCCGACGCTCGCCTGCCGCTTTATGCGGGGCGCGATTCGACCGTCACGGCGTCACTCCACCGCCACCACATGACGGGCGATGCCTCGCACGAAGTGTCGATCCGCGCCGCACTTCCGGCCTTGAGGTCTGCCGGCGTATCTTCGATCGATATTCTGAAAATCGACACCGAAGGCGCCGAATTGCCGATTCTCCGGTCACTAAAGCCAATGCTTGCCGGCGTCCGCATCCTGCATCTCGAATTTCACTCCGAGGCGGACCGCCGCGAAATTCAGGCGATGATCGAGCCGACGCATTCGCTGTGGGCCGGACACATTGCAGGCCGGCACGCGGGGCAGTTTACGTTCGTTCGTGCCGATCTCGTACCCGTCGTCGCCGAGATCGGCAGATGACGGACGTCTCGTTCGTCGTCACCGTCTACAACAAGGCGAGCTATCTGCCGGCGTGTCTTGGGTCGATCCTCGCGCAAGAAGGGATCAGCACAAGCGAGATCATTTTCGTCGACGACGGCTCGACCGACGGTTCCGGCGACCTGCTGCGGCGACTTGCGGTGGAACACGGGCGCGCACAGGTTCGTGTCATATCCCAGGCAAATGCCGGCCCTGGACCGGCCACCAACGCCGGCGCCCGGGCCGCGACGGGAACATGGCTGAAGCTGGTCGATGCCGACGACCTGCTTGCGCCAGGCGCGGTGCGCCTTCTTCTTGGTGAGGCGGCACGCCATGATCTTGGCCTCGTCTACGGCGGCATGGATTGGTTCGGCCGCGAGGGCCCGAAATTCACGCCCCTTCCCGACGATCCGCATACGCTTGTTTTCGCCGATCCTGTCGTCGACGCGCTTCGTACCTGTCAGTCGGGGGCGTCGAACCTGCTCGTGCGGCGGGCGCTGTTTCTTGCGGCCGGCGGCTGCGATGAGCGCGTTTTCATCCAGGACCAGGGGATCTGCCCGCGCGTGGCCGCGGTGCCGGGCGCGCGAATAGGTGTTTTCGACGCCATTGTGTGTCTCGGGCCGGCGGATGAGCCGGGACGCCTGATGAAGAACGACGCGCAGATTCTCCACGACGAATCGCTGACAGCGCTGAATTTCCTCCGTGATCATCCGACGCTCGGCCGGGTGGCACGGCTTGCCGCATTCCGCCGCTGCGCCGACCGCGCATGGAAGCGTGGCCGGAAGCTATTCGGAGTCGGCCCGTTCAGCGTCGCTCACTGGGCCTATCTGCAGTCGCGCGCAGGCCTGCTTTGGCATCACGAAGCACTGATCGAGGCGACGCTTGCAATCTACCGCGCCGGCGGCAGGGTCAGGTCGGGCCGCTCGCAAGCCGTTTCAGGAAGCGCTTGAGGCGCCGCATCGGGCGGGCATCGCGCTTTCGTGCGCGTGCCTCGCGATGCGCCGTCAACCGGTCGATATGGCCTTGCAATTCGCCGCGCATCGCCGCCGGCACGCGCACGAAAACATCGTCGATGACGGCGACATAGCGATCACTCCGCCCCGCCTTCAGCGCCGAGACGGTGGCCTCTGCGTCGGGCCACATCTCGAGGCGGTTCGGCGAGGGCGGCGGCGCAAGAAAATAGCGGGCGTCGTCCACCAAAACGACATGCTCGTACGGGCTTGAATTTACGATCGCGATTTCATCGATCAGCGGGCACTGGTCCTCTGCTCCGGCCGTGTCCGTCTGGTCGGCGCCGCACCAATGCGCGTCAAGCCAGAACAGGGCAGGCTTGTCGAGTTGCGGGACGATCTCGCGCAATCCAGCGCGGCTGTCGCCTTTGACACACACGATATTCGGGCTGCCCTTGAGGCGTTCGCGTGTCGAATTGAACAAGGCGTCGTCGGCCTCGACCGTCCAGACCTTTTCGAACTGGCCGGATGCCCATTCGGCGGTGTCGCCCTTGAACGTACCGGTCTCGACAAACAGGCGCAGCTCGAGCTTGTCGCGGACCAATAGCGCCAACTGCTTGGGAATTCCGAAATCAACCGCGCCCATCGATCTGCCGTATGTCCTTTCGCACGTAAAATCCGTCGCCCCAGCTGGAGTGATACGGCGCAGCGGTCGCGACACGCATGAAGCCCTGTTCGCCGAGAAACGCGTCGATATCTCCCGCCAGCGCGCAGCCTTCGTAAAGCTCCTCGAAGCAAAGTTCGCAATTGATCGCGTGGACGCGCCGCAGCAGGGACGGCGCGCCCTTTAGCGCCATCAGCTCCGCTCCCTGGATATCCAGAGAAAGGAGGTCGAACGGCTCGGCCGCAAGACCAAGCTCGTCAAGGATTCGGTCGATCCGCCGCACCGGAACGCGGATCGTGCCTTGCGCGACGATTTCGGGATAGATCTCGGCGTGGCGCTTGAGCTTCAGCAGGGAGCTCGACTGGTCGAACGACGTCAGGTGGAAATCGGCATCGCCGTCACTTTCCCCTGCGGCAACCGCGGCAATCGCGAATGCAGGGTCGCCCGCAAACGCCTCGCGCAGTTCGGCCGCCAAGGCCGGGTTCGCCTCGACGAGCACGATCCGGCGGGCGCCAAGCGCCTTGTAGGTGGCGACTTCGCCACCACGATTGGCGCCGACATGCACGACACCTGAAACCGATACGCCGTGCTCGCGCACGAGGGCGGCGAGATCGAGGATAGGCGGCGGAGCCGGGAGTGGTTTCTTGCGGCCGAAGAGCCGTTTCAACAGCGACAGGGTTGCGGGCTCCGATTTGTTCGTGCGACTAGATTAGCCGATGCCGGACAGAGTCGCCATTGCGTCGCTTCGCCGTGACTTCGACGAGGGTCGCCCCGTTGCCCCCGGCCCGATCCGCGGAACCGTCGCGATGTCGAATTTCGGCCAGAACGGGCGATTGGGAAACCGCCTCCTCCAGTACCTCTTCCTGCGATTTTATGCGCTGCGAAATGGCCTGCGAGTCGTGATGCCGGACTGGCCGGAGTCGGCCGCGCTGGCAGATCCGCCGCCCGCGTCAAAGATGCGCAAAGGGCAGTGGCCGATCGTACGATTCGGTCCCTTCGAGGATCGCGCGGCCCTTGAGCTGTGGCGGATCAATGATCCACCGATCGATGTCGATTTTGACGGCTATTTTCAGGAGATTCCGGCAAGTTGGGTCGCCCATCGCGCATATGCGCGCCAACTGCTGCGTCTACGTGTCGATATCGAATTCCGTGCCGCCAAATGGCGTGCGATCCACGCACCCACGGGAAGCACGCTGGTCGCGATTCACGTGCGTCGCGGTGATTTCGCGACGTATGATCCTGTCTTAAGTCCATATTTTCGTATGGCGCCGGTCGCTTGGTATCGTGACTGGCTGGCGAATATTTGGCCAAAGCTGGTAAATCCGCGTCTTTATCTCGCTACGGACGATCGAGCGGCAATTGCACCACAATTTTCTGACTACCAACTGCTGCCCACGCCTAAGACTGGCCTTGATGCTGCGTTCGATGATCTTATCGCGATGCGCGATGCCGACGTGCTGGGTCTATGCAACTCCAGTTTTTCACGCGCTGCCGCACTAATGGCGGCCGATACTCAACGTCAGGTGATCGTCGATTTCGGCGCGCAGGCGCTCGTCGACTACGAAGCGTGGTCCGACCGCGCCTTCTGGCGCCGCTTCGGTCCGACCCCAGATTTTCCGGCGGGCGATCTCGAAGGCCGGTTCGCGGCGGCGCGGCGCGAGCACGCGCTGCGTCCGTGGCGGCGCCTCGCGCGCAAGGTGCCGCTGATCGGGCCCGCACTGCTGGCGCTGCGTCTGCGGGGAACCGCATGAGCGGCGCGCGCGTGCTCGTCGTCATCGGCAGCCTCGATGTCGGCGGCGCCGAGATGCATCTGCTGCAGGTGCTGCCGCCGCTCGCGGCACAGGGTTTCGAGATCGCGGTCCACACGCTGACCGGACGCGGCGCGCTCGCCGACCGCTTCGAGGCCGCTGGAATCCGCGTGATCGCCCCGCCGGGCAGCGATTGCGGCCCGCGCGCGGGCGGGTTCGCCGGCCGAGCCGCACGCGCGATGCGCGCGGGCCTGTCGTTCGCGTCGTTCATGCGCGGATGGCGTCCGGCCATCATCCATTTCTTCTTGCCCGAGGCGTATCTGGCAGGTGCACCCGTGGCGCTGCTCGCCAGCGGCGCAAGGCGCGTGATGAGCCGGCGGTCGCTGAACGACTACCAAATGAAAAGGCCGTTTCTCGCGAGAATTGAACGTCGTCTGCATAGTTGCATGCATGCGATAGTGGGCAACAGTCAGGCGGTTGTCGATGAGCTTGCTCGCGAAGGCGCGCCACGCGAGCGGGTGCATCTGATCCGCAATGGAATCGACCTTTCGCGGTTCATTGCACCACGAGATCGCAGTGCCGTGCGCGCTGCCATTGGCACGCAGCTAGATACGGTTGTGTTTGCCTGTGTTGCAAACCTCATTCCCTATAAGGGGCACGCGGATCTGATCGACGCGCTCTCGGTGGCACACAGTCTTCCGGAATGGGAACTCTGGTGCATTGGACGCGACGACGGTGTCGGGGCGAAGCTTCGAGCGCAGGCGGAAGCTGCTGGTATCTCTAACCGCATACGTTGGCTTGGCAGCCGAGCAGACGTGTCCGACCTACTGGCAGCAGCCGATATTGGTGTGTTGGCAAGCTACGAAGAAGGATTTCCAAATGCAGTGATTGAGGCAATGGCCGCGCGGCTGCCCGTGGTGGCAACAAACGTCGGCGGCGTTCCAGAAGCAATAATCGATGGCTCAACGGGGCTGCTTGTCACGCCAAGTAATCCGAAGGCACTGTCATCCGCATTGAGCGCCGTTGGCACGAACCCGATGCTGCGACTGTCTCTGGGCGTGGCTGGCCGAGCGCGGGTAGAGGACGAATTTGCTATCGAAGCCTGTGTAGTTGCCTACGAGCAGCTTTATCGAAATTTAGAAAGACAATCGCCCTAATCCGGTAGATGCGAACCGAGTCTCGAAATGTGTCAATTGTTTGAGGAGTGAGATGTGCGTCTTCGCGATACACTCGTTTTATCAGCAATTATAATCGCGACAGCCGCATCGGCTGAGCTAGGCGCACGTGTGTGGACGTGGCAAGCGCCACACGCCGCCGATAATGCTGGTGATTCATTGGGAAATGAACGCTACGGCTTTAATTTCAAGGGTCCTGGCGACCTCATTCCCAATCAGGATGGCCATTGGATCATCTGGTGGCGCAGGCCCTATCACGTCGAGACAAATAGCCAGGGATTCCGCGTGGCCGAGGAGCCAGCTCCCGACTCCCGCAAGATCGTCGCGATCGGCGATTCGCAGACGTTCGGGCCCTATGTCGCAAATGAGGATACGTGGCCAGCATGGATGCAATCCGAGTTACGCCGACGGCAAGATTCGCAGTCAGTTCAGGTTTTCAATGCTGGCGTATCTGGGTACACGATTGCCGATGAACTTGCTTGGCTTAAGGACAAAGGAACCAGATTGAAGCCCAATCTTATCTTGCTCGGTGTGTTCGAAAACGACGTGCTCGACTATCGTCGTGTGCTGAGCGGCCACGCCACTCGGATTGCCGTATACGACGAAACCGACGGTTGGCTCGCGCGGCTCCGTGTCGCGCTCTGGCAGAATTCGGCACTCTACAATGTTGCGTCTGCCCTCAAACGACGCCTGCAGTTTCAGATGTCGCAGGTCGACTTGCGCCGCGGCGAGGGGGATGCAGCATTGACGCGACCGGAACCGAATTCGGATTTTTCGCGATATGCTGCCGCGTATGAGCGGGATTTTCGCGAGTTTGTCCGTGTCGCTGAAGAGGCACGGATTCCCGTCGCTGTTGTTGCAATTCCGAGCTACGACACAATCGTCTCTGGCACAAAGGCCGAGGCGGCACCGATAGTGGCAAGGCTTTGCACAGACCTCGGGATACCGTTTCTAGATCTCGCACCAATTGTCGCGGCTCTTCCGGATCCAGGTCAATCGGCTTACTTGTTGCAGTGGAGTTCGGTGCGTCGCCAACTCGATGGCAACGGCCATCTTTCCCGTTTCGGTCACCTCCACGTTGGTCATGCCATCGCGCAATGGATTCTCGATACGCCGCTGCTTCGCGAATCGGTGGGAATTCGTTAGCGACTGGCCGTATAAACCAACTGAATACTGGAGGCACCCGATGGGACGGCAATAGCGAGCTGCGCAACATTTGCTGGCGCTATCTCGATTGCCTGATCTCCGGCACGCGCAGACCAATTTGGCACATATGGTGTATTGACGACCACAGTTCCGCCGGACTTGTCTGTGAGCTCGATATCGTAACCGTCCGGCCGGAACATGATCGACTTGATCGCGTTCGTTCCGGGTAAGAAAGCACCATTTCGAATTGAGCTCATGATTGCTTCCCTTGCGTCAACGGCTCGCGCGACCTCACCGAGTACACTCGTCGCCATATCGTCAGAAACGCCAATAATCTTGTGGGCAACGTAAGCGCGTGGAGCCGCGCCACTTAGTTCGTAGACAAATATCGGCGCAGGAGTGCTGAGTGAGTTTCGAACCTGTGCATCAAGGATGTCGAAAACCGACCTTGGTGCCCGTGGCCCACCCGACACACCAATCGGAGGGGCGGAAACTAGGTGAAGCTCAGGGTCATACAACTCAACAGCACTCAAGATGTAACGAACGTTGGCCGCCCGGAGCAAGTCTAGATCGGCGCGCTCCGAAAGGCGTCTCGGGCCGGATCCAACCCAAAATGGCCAGTCCGGGGGAATTTGCACCTCAAGTGAGGCAAGCGGAACTGCACCTCTTAGAATTCCTGCCTGCCAATAGTGATGCAGGCGTGCGGCAAACAACGTTGCGGTCCCATCGTAGGTGGCGATTCCATTATTGACCGGAGTATTCGCAAATGGATAGCCCCCGACGCTAATGGCTCGCCATTCAGGGCCGGCGTACCAATCCGGACGAACAAGATTGGGGATTTCAGACGATCGTGCAATTCCGCCGCGATAGTATGAATCGACGAGCGTTGCGTAACGCATGACGCCAGCTTGTCCAACGGCAAGCGCAAATACACCCGTGGCCAGAATGACTGTGCGCTTCTCGCGCGCCGGTCCATCGCCCGCAAGCGCTTCGGCTGAAATTGCCGTCGCGACAGCTGCAAATGCAAATGCGCCGTATTCAACGTACCAATTATAGGTTGTCAAGAATCCGAGGCCGAATGTGCTGAACGGCATTTGCCGGATCATTGAGCTGAATAGGCCAAGCGTCAGAAGTGTTGGTGCCGTCCATCTCGCTGGACCAGTGGACCTGAGTGCTGCAGCAAAAGCCAGCGCAAGGGCGGCAAACATCGGCCATCCGCCGCGATTGAATCCGGGAATCGGCGCGAAACTCCAAACCGCCAGACGTTCCATTCGTTCCCATGCTCCAATCGCGGCGACCTCGGCAATACGCGATGAGGACGGTAGAAATGAAACCATCGCCGCAATCGCCGGCGCGAAATTAATCACCCAAAGAGTGCTCAGAACGATCGCACCGCAAAGGCATGCTACCCAATCCCTGGGGCGCACAACTATCGAGAGAGCCACGCCGACGATCCAGAAAGTCGGCAGCCAGTAGAAGGGATCAGAGCCGGTCACATAGATGCATGTGCCAGCGACAAACGCGACGATCGCGGGCAAAGTTGGTCGATGGCACCACAGCGTCCAGTAGATCAGCGGTAGCGCGGCGATCGACAATCCGTAGAGGAATGTCATTGTAGCCGTCACGTCATAGCCGACCGAAAAAATGCACGCGACGGCAATCGCGATTCGGCACTCGGCGCGCGCAATGTCGCGCGCGGCAAGATATGCGCCTGCAAATGCGGTCGACGTCACGAAAAACCGAAGCGCAATCGCGACCTTCCAAAGCGGCAGATGGCCACTCAGCCAGATCCGCCACGAAAAGAACTCGCCGCCAATCCTTCCAAACGAATGAGCGCCGACGCCGCCTGCATAAAGATGCAGGAACGCGGCATCGCGATTCTTGGCAAGGTAGGGAAAATAGGTCCAGAACAGCTCGTTACCGTCGCCCCATTCAAGACGGCTCCCGGCGCCCAAGAAGAAGACATCGCCCTGGACCAACGCGACCCAGCCTGCTCCGACAATCCAGGGCGTCCAGGCAGGCATGTCGGTTAGCGCGCGCGCTGCCAATGCAGCAGTCGCACCGGCAACGGGTAGGAGGCAATAAAAGACCGCAATCTCTGCGCTGATTCCGAGAGCCTTGAGAAGCGCCGCAACGGCGGCGCTGCATGCGATCGCGGCGCATATTACCGTTCGAGAAAATCCGAGACGCGTGGAGAACATCGGAGAATCTTGTTTCTATTTGAGTATGTTGGGTGCGGGGCGCGTTCTGCTGGCGATCATGCGGCGGTGCGACATGGCGAGCCTTGCATAATTATTTGCCGGCAAGTATACCAGCATGGGTTCCAAACGTAAGTTTGGCAATCCGTTCATTGCGTTATGTCGTGCAATGACCGCTGAAACTTTTTCTAGAACATCGATGTATGGCTCCTGAAAGTCCGCCGACCGCCGTTCGCGACAACGATCTCGTTTCCCGAATCGCATACAGGAATCGGTATTTCGACAACCCAGAAGAGTTTTTCGACCGCATTCTCGCGAAGACGGTCGTGCCCTATCAGGTCGAGGTGCAGCCTGGGCGCCTGCGCGGGCGCGCACTGTGCTGGATGGAATGCCCCTATTGCTACGGCGGATCGTCCGAGAACACGGGCGAGCGCCTGACGCCAGAGCGCTATGTCGATGTGCTGCGCCAGACCGCGGCGGGCCCCCATGGCGGCGTCCACAAGATCATTTTTGCCGGTTACGCGACCGACCCGCTCAACTACGAGCATATTGACGATCTCGTCGCGACGTCGCTCGCTGGCAACCAGATTGTCGGGTTCCACACGAAGCTGTTGCGTGTCAGCGATCGCTTCATCTCGCTGCTCGCCTCGCCGACTGTGCCCGAGTCGAGCTACGTGACGGTCAGCGTCGATGCCGGTTCGGCCGAGAGCTACAACAAGGTCCACAACATCGACAGCACGAAGGACATCTATTCGCGCATTCTCGAGAACCTGCGACGGCTGGCGGCTTCGCGCCGCGCCTCGAACGCGCGTTTCGACGTGACGGCGAATTATCTCGTGACGCGCGTCAATGCGACGCCGCAGCTCGTCGAGAAGGCGATCCGCGACATTACGGATGCCGGTGCCCAGGTCGTACGTTTCTCTTTCCCGCAATTGCCGCGCGGCATGGACGCCGAAGGAGATTCGATCATCCCGACGCGTGCCGAGGTCCAGCAGTATTATGCGACGTTGAAACCCGTCATCGACGCGCATCAGGGCGGATCGACGAAGGTGATGATCCTCGACGTCGAGGGAGATCTGCATATCGAAGAGCGCCGGACATTGCCTTGCTTCGCGCGCTACCTCTATCCGACAATCGCTTATGACGGCTTCCTTTCGAACTGTTCCCAGTCGGCGGCTCCGCATTTCCGCGGCATGGCGCTGGGAAATCTCGCGACGCGCGATTTCTGGGATGCATTTTACGACTACGATACGGCCCATTTTGGCGCGTTCCTCGAGCGTCAGCACGCCAAGATGAATGCTTCCGATTGCCGCTGTGACCGCAAGGAGCACACCGTGAACCTGCAGCTGCGCGATGCGGCCAAGCGGCGCTTCGCGATCTAAAGGCCTGCTGCCGGCGCTCGTCGTCGGCGCGTCTGCCTTTGGCCGTTTCCACGTCCGCGAACTCGTTCGCCTCGGTTACGGCCCCATCGCAATTGTCGGCAGCGGTGCGCGCAGCGCAGCTGCGACGGTCGAGCGGCTGCAGCCGCTGCATCCTGTGAAGTTGATCGCGTGTTCCGACGTCGCGATGGGCCTTTCGACCGGGCCCGTGGCCGCGACGATCTGCACGCCGCCGCCAACGCACCTGAATCTGCTGCGCGAGCTGTCGCGATCGCCGGCCTATGTCCTGTGCGAAAAGCCGATGTTCTGGGATCCCGCGATTGATCCTGCCGCTGCCGTCCGCATCGCGCAGGATCTGCTCGCCCGGTTTTCCGGCCGGCTAGTTGTCAATCACCTCAACACCGTTCTGGGTCACGCCTATGCGCGTACGCTCCTGCGTCGGCCAGGCAGCTTCCGCTTCGCGTATGCGGCCGCCCGGGAGTCAGAGGGCCAGGAGATCGCGATCGACCTGCTGCCGCACGCGCTTTCGGTGCTGATTGCCGTCCTCGGTCCGGGGGAGGCGCGCGGCATCAGGCGGACGGTGGCGCCGGATCGATTCGATATCGGATTCAACTGGAGCGGCGTGGCCTGCCGCTTCGAGCTGCGTCGGAAGCCCGGGCCCTCGGCGATCGAAATCGAATGCGACGGCGTCGTCGCGCGCCGCGACCAGAACGCTGTCGGCGAACGGATGGCGGTGGCGCTGACGTTCGCCGACGGACGCCGGGTCGAGGTGCCGAATCCACTTGAAACGATGTTCGACGTCTTCGACCGAGCCTTGCGTTCCGGCAGCCCGTTGGCCGAGTATGACCAACTGACCACCGAGATCATACGCTGGTCGTATGCTCTCGCCGGACTGGAGTAGCAGGATATGCCCGCGACAGATGGCCGCCGGACAATCTCGATCGTTTCGCCTTGCTACAACGACGCCGAAAACCTGCGCGAGTGCCATGCGCGGGTTCGTCGTCTCTTCGAGACCGATCTCGCGTCCTATCATCGCGAGCACATCTTCGCTGACAACAACTCGACCGACGGCTCGCCCGAGCTGCTTGCCGAACTTGCGGCTTCGGACCCAGATGTTCGAGTCATCTTCAATGCGCGGAATGTCGGCGTGCTGCGGTCGACCTTTAATGCGATGCGTGCGGCTTCGGGCGATGCCTGCGTGCCGATGCTCGCGGTCGACCTGCAGGATCCGCCCGAGGTGATCGCCGAGTTTGTCCGTCGCTGGGAGGGCGGCGCGCATGTAGTCTACGGTGTACGCGAGAAACGCGACGATTCCGGACCGGTGTTGTGGCTGCGCCGGGCGTTTTACCGGATCATGCGGGCTATGGCGGAATTCCCCGTGCCGGTCGATGCCGGTGAATTCCAGCTCATCGATCGCAAGGTACGAACCTTCGTCTGCGCACGCGACGACCACAATCCGTATATCCGTGGTCTGATCGCGTCGGCGGGATTCACGGCTGCAGGCGTTCCTTACCAGTACGTCGCGCGCCGTCGCGGGTTCTCGAAGAATCGGCTCGTCGGGTTGTTCGGCATCGCGACGAATGCGGTCCTCACTTTCTCCCGGCTTCCGATCCGTATTTTTGCGCCGTTGGGCGGGCTCTTCGCCGCATGTGGGCCGCTCGCGATGGTCGCCTCGCTCGTCGGCGGATCGGCTTGGCTCCTTGGCGGTCTAATTTCGCTGGTCGGCGGGCTCAACATGATCCTTGTGGCGATCGTCGGCGAGTATGTGCTTATGACCCATGCGCAAGTCCGCCATGGCGGCGCTGTGCCTGAACGGGGCCGGCTAAATTTCGGTCCGCAGGTCTGACCGCAATATGGCCCGCAAGCCGATCCGCCTGGGGATCGTCGGCGGCGGTTTTGGCGCCTATGGAATTGCCGCCGCCTGTCGCCGCTCGGGCGCCTTCGACCCTGTCGCGATTGCGGTGCGCGATCTTGCCAAGGCGAAAGCGGTCGCGGAACGCAGCGGCATTTCGCGCATCCTCGGCGATGCGCAGGCGCTGATCGCGTCTCCCGATATCGAGGCCATTGCGATCGCCGTTCCGCCGCCGGCCCAGAAGGCGCTGGCACTCGCGGCCTTCGCGGCGGGTAAGCCGGTTCTTGCGGAAAAGCCGCTGGCGACGGATCTCGCGACCGCACGCCGAATGGCGGCGGCGGCACGCGCCGTTCCGAACATGGTCGATTTTCTGTTTCCGGAAATCGCAGCCTGGCGTCACGCCGAGACGATGCTTGCCGCCGGCGAGATCGGCGCGATCCGGCACGTCGTCGTCGACTGGCGCAGCGAAAGCCACGACGTGCGCAACCGGATATCGAGCTGGAAGACCGATCCCCGGCTTGGCGGCGGCGCGCTCGCCCACATGGCGTCGCACGCCTTCCACTATCTCGAGCGGTTCTGCGGTCCCGTCGGTACGCTGCATGCGCATCTGTCGGGATTGGACGAGATTCCGAATTCCGAGACGGCGGCGTTCGTGGCGCTCGCGTTCGCTTCGGGTGCGACGGCGAACATGACCGTCTCGACATCCATGCCGCTTGCGGCATCGCATTCGGTGACGTTCTACGGCAGCGACGGCTCGCTCGAGCTTTCTGCGCAAGGGCCCGATCCGGTCGGCTTTCGCCTTCTGGTCGGCCGCCGTTCGGCCGGCACGATCGGTGAGATTGCTGTTCCGCAATTGTCGCCACCGCTTGCCGCAGGCGAAGACCCGCGCTGCGTTCCGCTTGCGGCCCTGCTCGACCGGTTTGCGGAATGGATCGGCGGCGGGAAAGCCGCGGGACCGACTTTCGCCGATGGCGCCCGCGTCCAGATGTTGATCGACAGTGCCCAAAGTTCCAATAGATCGGGAACTAGGGTTTTGATATAAGCGCCTCACTTTCAGAGTCTTAAGGACATTTCTCGATGACCATGGCCGGCATTCCCGATCACGATTTCGCGCCGGGTCATCTTGACCGCTGCCAGGTCTGCGGCTCGAAGGATCTAAAGCTCGTCGTCGATCTCGGTCACCAGCCGCTGTGCGACTCGCTGCTGACGACCGAACGCCTGAACCATCCCGAGCCGACATTCCCGCTGCGCTTCCTCGTGTGCCGCAGCTGCACGGCCGGCCAGATCGACCATGTCGTTGACGGCTCGACGGTCTACCATCCGGCATATCCCTATCGCAGCGGCATCACGCGCGAGCTCGCGTCCCATCTCGAGAACCTGTCCCGCGATCTGGGCAAGCTCGCCTCGCTCAAGGCGGGCGACCTCGTCGTCGACATCGGCTCGAACGACGGCACGCTGCTCAAGGGCTTCAAGGCGATGGGGATGCGTGTGCTCGGTGTCGAGCCGACGAACATTTCCGAGATCGCGCGGGCCGACGGCGTGGACACGGAGAAGGCGTTCTTCGGCGAGGATCTCGCAAAGCGCATCGCGGCCGAACGCGGGCGTGCGCGTCTGGTGACAGCGACGAACATGTTCGCGCACATGGCCGGGCTCGGCTCGACAATCCGGGGTGTACGCGCCATGCTTGCCGACGACGGCCTGTTCGTCCTCGAGAACCACTACCTTCTCGATATCATGAAGACGCTTCAGTACGATTCGATCTATCATGAGCATCTGCGTTCATACTCGATCCGCTCGCTGATCGTCCTCTTCGGGTTCTACGGCATGAGCGTCGTCGACGCGCATCGTGTGTCGAGCTATGGCGGTTCGATCCGCGTCGTCGTGTCGCCAAAGAAGGATCTGCCGATCTCGGCGCAGGGCTCCGCACTGCTTGCCGAGGAAGCCGATGCCGGCCTTGCTGGCGACGACGTGTGGGAGCGGTTCGCCGCCCGCGTCGCCAAGGCTCGCGTCGACCTGCTCGATCTCGCTTTCGATTGCCTGAAGAAGGGTATCCCCTTCGTCGGGAATTCGTGCCCGGGCCGCTGCGCCACGCTCATCAACTCGACAGGCATCGACCGCAGCATGATGCCGTATATCGCCGAACAGCCGACATCGCTGAAGCTTGGCCTGCATCTTCCGGGCAAGCACATTCCGGTCGTCAACAACGAGATCCTTGCGCGCACCCAGCCCGAGTACGTACTGCTTCTTGCCTGGCATTACGCCGCACCGATCGCCAAGTATCTGCGCGAGCGCGGCGTGCGCTCGAAGCTGGTGGTGCCGCTGCCCGAGGTGCATGTGCTCGATGTCTGACATTGGCGCCAACGCGATGCGAAAGGCCGGAGCGACATGCGCTGCGCGCTGATCCTGTGCGGCGGACGCGCGACCCGGATGGGTTCGCGGGCGGCCCATCTGCCCAAGGCCCTGCTGTCGGTGCATGGCAAGCCGATCCTCTGGTACATCGTCGGGCGACTTTATCGGGCCGGCATCCGGCACTTCATCTTTCCGATCGGCCATCGCGGCCACGACATCGTTGAGTGGATCGGCAAGCTGTCGGCGCCGGACTGCAAGTTCGAAGCGCTCGACACGGGCGCGAACACGGAAGTTGGCCGGCGCCTTGCGATGGTCCGCCACCTGCTGCCCGAGGGCGAGAGCTTCCTGCTCGCCAATGGCGACGCGCTGTTCGATTTCGACATCGAGCGAATGATCGCGGAGCATGAATCCGCCGGTTCTCTCGCCACTCTTGCCACCAGCCCGGTCATCTCGCAGTTCGGGCTGCTGATCGAAACCGGCGGGCGGATCATGGATTTCTCGCGGGATTCGCACATCCAGTCGATCAGCACGTCGGAGCATGGCGAGACGACGACAGGCTATGTGTATGCCGGCATCGCCGCGCTGCGTACCGATGCGCTGGACTCCGAAGACATCGAGAACGCACTCGATTTCGAGATCGAGCTTTTCCGCGGCATGATCGGGCGCAACGCGCTGCGCCGGTTCGCGATCAAGGGCTACTGGCACGCGATCGATACGCCCAAGGATCTCGACCTGATCAACGCCAGCATCGGCTGGCGTGCGACGGGTGCGCGCCACCTGCGTACGGCGCTCGAGGGTTTCGGCGAAGCCGCCAAATAAAGGGGAAACGGGATTCCAATGGCTGATTCGAAGGGATTCTGGTCCGGACGGCGCGTTCTCGTGACCGGTGCGACGGGATTTCTCGGCGGCTGGCTCGTCCGCCGCCTTCTCGACGAAGGTGCCCGGGTCGTGGCGCCCGCGCGCAGCCTCGTCCGGCCGAGCCAGTTTTCGAAAACCGGCCTTGCCGCGCGATGCGAAGTTCCGATGGGCGATCTCAGCGACGCGCGTTTCGTCGCCTCGCTGTTCGAGGGCGCGCCCTATGCGGCGATTTTCCACACCGCGGCGGTCGCCGATGTCCGCGTGGCGCTGCAGGATCCGGTCGCCTGTTTCCGCAGCGCCATCGATTCGACGATGTATTTCCTCGAGCAGATTCGGACCCGCTCGCCCTCGACCGCGATGGTCACGAGTTCATCGGACAAGGCCTATGGGCCGCAGCCCACGCCCTATCGCGAAGAGGCCGGCCTTCGTCCGAACCATCCCTACGAGGTCGCCAAGGCCGCGCAGGACATGATGACCCAGAGCTACGGCAAGGTCTTCAAGCTGCCGGTCTGCGTGACGCGCTGCGCCAACTATTTCGGCGGCTGGGAGCTGAACCTCACGCGGATCGTGCCGGATGCGATTCTGTGTGCGCTCGACGGCCGGCCGCTGGTGCTGCGCTCCGACGGCCGGTTCACGCGCGATTTCATCCATGTCGAGGAAGGCGCCAAGATCCAGATCGATCTCGCGCGCCGCCTGATCGAGACAGGCGACGTCAAGGGCGAGGCTTTCAACTTCTCCTACGAAGTCGAGATCGACATCATTGCGCTGGCCGAGATGATCTTCGCGCTGGCCGGAACTAATCCGGGGATCCGCGTCGATAACACCGCGCAAGCCGAAATCCGCCACATGCGCGTCGATACGACCAAGGCGCGCAACATGCTCGGCTGGCGACCCGAGCGCGACCTCGATCAGGCGCTTGCGCAGACGATCGACTGGTACCGGAACTGGAACCGCGAAGGCGCTTGACGCTTACTCGGCCGCCGCGCGCGTCCAGCGGAACGCGTCGTCGAGCAGTTCGCGCTTGCGCAGCGACTTCATGTGCTCGAGCCGGATATACGTGCTGGAGAACAGTGCTTCGCGCGATTTCGGCCGCAGCTTGAGCCATTCGGCGAGTTCGGCGACGCCGCGTTCCAGCGTCCAGACGGGCTTGAAACCCGGCAGGTCTCGCGCGGCGCGGCTGAAATCGACTCGATAGGACCGCGGATCGCCGCCCGTCTCGCCGGTGATCTCGATCGCACAACCGGTTAACAGGTCCGCTACCATCTGGGCGATATCCTTGACCTGATAGTTGGCGTCCGACCGGCCGATGTTGAAGATCGTGTGCGCGAGATCCTTGGCGTCCGCTTCGATCGCGGCGACGGCTGCGCGCGCGACGTCTTCGATATGCACGAGGGGCCGCCACGGCGTGCCGTCGGACATCACGCGGATCGAACCGGTCGCGTGCCCGAATGCCATCAGGTTCCCGACGACGAGATCGAGCCGCATGCGCGGGCTGACGCCATAGCAGGTGGCGTTGCGCAGGAAGATCGGCATAAACTTCTCGTCCCGAAGCGTTTCGAGAGCGCCTTCGCCGAAGGCCTTGGACTTGCCGTAGGCCGAAACCGGCGCGAACGGCGCGCCTTCGTCGAGCGGCTTAGCCGCACCACCGGCCGCGCCGTAGATCGAGCACGACGATGAGAAGATGAAGCGGCGCACGCCGGCGCGCTTGGCCATTGCGGCGCAACGCTCGGTGCCGAGCGAATTGATGTCGTGGGTCTGCGCTGCGACGATCTCGCCGAGCGGGTCGTTGGAGAGGGCCGCCAGATGCACGACCGCATCGATCCGGTCGAAATCCGAAGCGTCGATATCGCGGATGTCCTTGCGTATCTCGGAATCCGGACGCTCGTCAGTCGACCACTGGTCGAGGCACTCGGCGAAGAATCCGCTGTCGAACCCGATCGTCTGGTGGCCGTGCGCGCGAAGCAGACGGATCAGCACGGGCCCGATATAGCCGAGATGGCCGGTGATCATGACGCGCATGTAGGACTCCGGATTGTCTGTAAGAATTTTCGCCCTTATATCGCCCGGCCCGACGGCCAGCAAGTCGGCTAGGCCCAGCGCCGCTTCCACGCCTGGAACATCAGTACGACCCAGAGCGGATATTGCATCTCGCGTGTCCCCGCGAGATGGGCGGCCCAGGCGCTTCGCACCGGGGCAGGATCAAACAGACCGTCGGCGGCAAGTGCCTTCGCGTCGAGCAGGTCTTCCGCCCAATCGCGCAGCGGACCGCGCAGCCACGAATCGATCGGCACGCCGAAACCCATCTTCGGCCGTTCGAACAGTGCCTGGGGAACATAGCGCTCGAGCACGCGGCGCAGCGGCCATTTGCCTTGGCCGCCGCGCAGCTTGAACGACGGCGGCAGGGTCCAGGCAAACTCAAGAAGCCGATGGTCGAGGAGGGGTTCGCGACCCTCGAGGCCGACCGCCATCGTCGCGCGATCCACCTTGGCAAGGATGTCGTCGGGCAAATAGGTCAGCGTGTCGATCATCTGCATGCGGGCGATCGGCTCGGGGAAATCCTTCGTCAATCCGGCATTCCATAGCGCACCGGAGGGCTCCCGTCCGCCACGCACGAGCCGAGCAGGATCAGGCCATTGGCTGACGAGCCGCCTATAGACAGAATCGATTCCGTCGAGACGCAGAATCTCGGCAAGTTTGGCGAGTTTCTCGTGCGGACGAACCACGGGAAGCAGGCGGGCGAGCCCGCCCGGAACTCGCTCTGCCACTGTCGCGGCGGCACGGCGCAGCGGTGCGGGCATGCGCGCGATCCAGGACCACAATGTCTCGGCCCAGACATATCGGTTGTAGCCGGCAAACAGCTCGTCGCCGCCGTCGCCTGACAGCGCGACCGTTACGTTCCGGCGCGTCATCTCCGAGACGAGGAAAGTAGGAATCTGCGAGGAATCGGCGAAGGGCTCGTCGTACATGTCGGCGAGCCTCGGCACGACGTCGAGCGCGTGGCGCGGTTCAACATAGAGCTCGGTATGTTCGGTCCCCAGATGGGCGGCGATGGCCTTGGCGTGCCGTGCTTCGTCGTAGTCGGCTTCGCCGAAGCCGATCGTGAATGTCTTAACCGGTCGCGCGCTCTGCGCCTGCATCAAGGCCACGACCAGAGACGAATCGATTCCGCCCGACAGGAACGCGCCGAGCGGAACGTCGGAAACCATGCGTTTGGCGACAGCGTCCTTTAGCAGCGCTTCGAGTCGGTCGATCGTGGTCTTGTCGTCGCGCGGCTGCGCCCATTGCGCGCGGCCCGCCGATGCCTGCGCGCGCGCGTCCCAATAGGGCGCGATGCACGGTTCGGCTCCTAGCGTCCATTCGAGGATGTGGCTAGGCGGCAGCTTCTTCGCCTGCGCGTAGATCGTGTTCGGCGCGGCGACATAGCCATGACGCACGTAGCCAGCGAGCGCGTCGCGATCGAGCGTGGGCTGCCAGTCGGCGACGGCGCGCATCGCCTTGAGTTCGGAGGCGAACAGCAGGCGCGTGTCTAAGTGTGCGTAGTAGAGCGGCTTGACGCCGAGCCGGTCGCGGATCAGCCGCAGCGTGCGCGTCTGCCGGTCCCAGAGCGCGAAGGCGAACATGCCCACGCAGCGCGCGATCGTGGCTTCCACGCCCCAGCGCACGAAGCCTTCGAGGACAACCTCGGTGTCAGAGCCGCCGCGGAAGCGGGCTCCAGCAGCGGCGAGCTTCGCACGCAACTCGGCGAAATTGTAGATCTCGCCGTTATAGGTCGCGACATAGCGCCCGCAGGCCGATTCCATCGGCTGGGCGCCGAGCGGGGAGACGTCGATGATTGCAAGGCGCCGGTGGCCGAATCCGATGCCGGCTTCGGGGTCGGTCCAGATGCCGTCACCGTCGGGCCCGCGATGGGCGATCGCGTCTGTCATCGCGCGGACGGTGCGGGTCAGCGTGTCTGGGGCGAGCTGGGCGCGACGATCGAGAAGACCGGCGATACCGCACATGGGATGGCCTATCCGGCAATGGAGGGAAGCTCGGGATCGACTTATCGAGTTGATTTAACTTAAAAAGCCGATGCGGATGAGAGTTGACGTTCACCGCGTGAACAAGCTAGAACATCTTTCACGGGCGAGGCAACCCCTATCCGCCCGGCCAGCCTTTGAGCCTGCCGATGACCGACGTCCAGACCTCGAAGATCGACCGCGATGATACCGCACTGCTTCTGGGCGTGCTGTCGGTCGTCGACGAGGATGCGCGCGTCACCCAGCGTGGCCTGTCGAGCCAGCTTGGCATTGCGCTGGGTCTGGCCAATGCCGTGCTGCGCCGCTGCGTGCGCAAGGGGCTCATCAAGATCTCCAACGCGCCGCTCAATCGCTACGCCTATTATCTGACGCCGTCGGGCTTTGCCGAAAAGAGCCGGCTGACGGTTGAGTATCTTCGATTCTCGTTCGATCTGTTCCGTGATGCGCGACGCCAATACAGCGAACTGTTCGCAACGCTGCGCGAACGCGGCCGCTCGCGTCTAGTGCTGGTCGGCGTATCCGAACTCGCTGAGGCGGCGACGCTTTCCGCACGTGAAGTCGGCATCGATGTCGTCGGGCTCGCCGATCCGGCGCGCGCGGGTGAAAATTTCCTTGGTTTGTTGGTCGCCGCCAGCCTGCGGGATTTTGCGGGTCGGGCCGACGCGCTCGCGATCTGCGACATGCGCAATCCGCTGGCCAGCTACGAAGCCGCACTCGAATCGGCTCCTACGATGAAACTCGAGCGCAACGACGTTGTTGCGCCCGAACTGCTGCGCCTGAGCCGGAGGGCCGCGCTGCGCACGGTGGAGACCGCGTGAGCGACTGGTACGTCGTCTATACGCAGCCCAACGGCGAAGCGCGCGCGCTCGCCAACCTGCGGCGTCAGGGTTACGAAGCATATTTGCCGCGCTACCGCCGCCGGCGCACGCATGCACGAAAAACCGATATCGTCGAACGCCCCCTTTTTCCGCGCTATCTTTTTGTGGCGCTCGACTTGATGCGCGCGCGCTGGCGTCCAATCCTCTCGACCTTCGGCGTTTGCGATGTGGTGCGCAACGGCGATCAGCCGGCGCCCGTGCCCGCCGGCGTCGTCGAAGAAATCCGCGCCGGGGAAGAAAGCCATTCGTTTGACGCGGTCGATCCACTCGCCGGTGCCGGCGCGGGTTCGGCGGTACGCATCCTGTCCGGACCCTTCGCCGACCTCGTCGGGCGGCTCCAGTCGGCAGCAGAAAGCGAACGGGTTGTGCTGCTGCTCGATCTGCTCGGCCGAGAAGTCTGCATGTGCATGCCGCGCCATGCGGTGGCACTCGCCTGACGGGTACTGTCGTCCGTTCCTTCCCTGCTTTCAGGATTCCCGTTGCCATGAACAGTCTGTCCGCCGCACCACTCCCCTTCATAGATCTCCAGACGCAGCGCGAGCGGTTGGGCCCGGCGCTCGAACAGGCGATCCTGTCGGTCGTGCGTTCGGGCCGCTACATCATGGGACCCGAGATCGCGGAGCTTGAGTCAAAGCTCGCGGCATTCTGCGGCGTTCCGCATGTGCTCTCCTGCGCCAACGGCACTGACGCGCTCGCCCTTCTGCTGATGCTCAAGGACCTGGAGCCGGGCGAAGCGGTGCTCGTGCCGTCCTTCACGTTCGCGGCGACGGGTGAGGTCGTCGCCTGGTTCGGCGCGACGCCAGTGTTCGTCGATGTCGATGCCGCGACATTCTGCGTCGATCCGGCATCGGTCGAAGCGGGCATTGCCACCGCCAAGAAGCTCGGGCTCAAGCCTGTCGGCCTGATCGCAGTCGACCTGTTCGGCCATCCCGTCGACTACGACGCGCTTCAGCCGATCACGCGCCGGAACGGAATGTGGCTGATGTCGGACTGCGCGCAGGGCTTCGGCGGCACCTACAAAGGTCGCCGCGTCGGCTCGCTCGGCGATTTCGCGGCCACGAGCTTCTTCCCAGCCAAGCCGCTGGGCTGCTACGGCGACGGCGGAGCGGTGTTCGTGCATGACAAGGCGCAGCTCGCCGTGCTCGAAAGCCTGCGCGTCCACGGCCAGGGCGAAGACAAGTACGACAATGTGCGGATCGGCATGAATGGCCGCATGGACACGATCCAGGCGGCCGTGCTGCTGCACAAGCTCGCGATCTACGAGGACGAGATTGTGGCGCGCCAGCGTGTGGCCCGGCGATACGACGAAGCGCTGCGCGATGTCTGCGGCACGCCGCAAGTCTCGAAGGACTGCGTCTCGACTTGGGCGCAGTACACGGTGCGCGTTCCGGCAGGCCAGCGCGAATCCATCGTCGCGAAGCTGAAGGCAGCCGGCGTACCTACTGCCATCTACTATGTGCGCCCGATGCACCGCCAGACGGCCTACGCGCAGTATCCGGTCGCCAGTAACGGCTTGCCGGTAAGCGACAGGCTGGCGGGCGAGGTGCTCAGCCTGCCGATGCACGCCTATCTCGACGACGCGTCGATCGACCGCGTGACCGGCGCGCTGCGCGCTGCCATCGCGCGCTGATCGCGTCCAGCGTACGATTTTGACCCACATCCTATATCTCTACAAGGCAGGCCGGGCCGAACGGCGGACGCTGGCTGATTCGCCGGACGAGTTCTTCTACGGAGCGGCCGGCCTCGGCGCGCTCGGACACGAGGTCGACGAGCTCGATGCCGCGGCTTTGGGCGCCCTCGCAGGCGTGCCGGCACCGGATCAGATTTCCGGCGCCCTTTGGAAGCTGTTGGCGTTCTTCCTGCGGTTTCTTGTTCCGGCCTTTCCGTCGGTCATCGCCTCGCACATGTGGTCGCCCGCTGCGCGTCGACGATTCGACTCTGCCGATGTGATCGTCGCGACGACGACGGGTCAGGCCATTGCATTGTGTGCGCTCAAGCGCGCGGGCCTACTTCGAGCGCAGGCTTTCGTGCTGGCGATGGGGATTCTCGCGGACGTGTCGCCGGGCATCCAGCTCAGACTGTTTGTCTGGCTGCTCGGCATCGCGCGGGTCGCGTCCATATCGAAGCTTGAATTTGCGTTCCTGAGAACGACGGCACCCCGTCTCGATCTCCACTATCTCGCCTTCGGCGTCGATACGCGCTTCTGGACGCCGGGTGTCCCAGCCAACAGAGCTTCGCCCTACGTCCTGTCGATTGGCAACGATCGCAACCGCGACTATGCGACGTTGCTGGCTGCGTGGCGTCCGGAGTTCCCGGTCCTGCGGATCGTCACGAACCACCGGATTTCCGGCCCGCCGGCCAATGTCGAAGTCACGCGCGGCGATTGGCACGAACGGGCGCTGTCCGACGTCGAGGTGCGCGAAATCTATCGCGGTGCCGCACTCGTCGTCTTGCCGATCCGCCAGACAGGCCAACCCTCAGGGCAGAGTGCCTGCCTGCAGGCGATGGCCTGCGGATGTGCCGTCGTAATCACTCGGGTCGACGGTTTCTGGGACCCTGAATCCATCCTCGACGGTGACACGTGCCGGCTGGTGCCGCCGGGCGATGTGGCGGCCCTGACGTCGGCCGTAGCGGAGATCCTGGCGAATCCTTCCGATGCCGTGAGCATGGGCGCTCGCGCCCGCCGTCTGGTCGAGACGCAATTCGATTCGGGCGCGATGGCCTCCGCCATCGATCGGCTGATTTCGGGGAAAGAGGCAGTGCCGGCATGACCGAGGCTGAGATCGAGTTCGACAAGTACGAAAAGAAGGGCGCCTATCACTGGTCGGAGATCGAAGGATCGCGCGGCCAGCTGAACGCCTACACGCTCGGCCGATATATGCTTGCGGTCGATTGCCTGCGTGCAGCCGGTGTGTCGCGTGGCGCGCGCGTCGCCGACATTGGCTGTGGTGACGGTGCGCTTGCCGGAATGCTGAGCCGCGAGCTCGATGCCGAAGTGGTCGGCATTGATCCGAGCGCCGCTGCGATCGGACACGCCCGCGCCGAATTCGCGCGCCGCAGTTGGCGGGGTGAGTTCGTCGTCGGCGATGCCTATGCCACTGGCCTGCCAGACGCGTCGTTCGATGCCGCCATCTCCGCCGACGTGATCGAGCATGTCCGCCACCCCGATCGTCTGCTTGCGGAGGCGCGCCGGATCCTGAAGCCGGGCGGCGTATTCGTCGTGACGACGCCGCAACGGGTATCCGAACGCCCGCTCGATCCGCTGCATGTCCAGGAGTGGTTCCCCGAAGAATTTGCGCAGATGTGCGCGACGCATTTCGGTCCGGTCGAGGTACACCGGCAGACCCATCCGGTATTCTGGTATGAACTCTACCGCTGGGCGGGCGGGCGGTTCGGGTGGCTTGTCCGCCTCGCGATCAACGCTGCTGCTGCACGAGGATCCAATCCGTTCCTGTGGCGCCGCCCGGTCTGGTCGCTTCATACGCAGCAGGCAGTCGTGCTGCGCAAGCCGCGATGAAACCAGCATCCTTCCACGTCGCCTTTCCGGTTGTCGATGCACCCACGGGCGGTGGAAACCAGTTCCTGCGTGCGCTGCGTGCGGAGCTCGTGCGCCGGGGCCGCCATACCGACGACAGACGTGCGGCAGGGGTCGTCCTTTTCAACAGCTACCAGAATTTCCTGCCGGTGCTTGCGTTACGGCGCAGGAATCCGGACGCGATCTTTATCCATCGCGTCGACGGCCCAATGCGCCTCTACAACCGGCCCGACGATCCCCGAGACGAGCTGGCCATGCGCGCCAACGGACTCGTCGCCGACGCGACCGTTTTCCAGACAGAATGGTCCCGCCGCGCGAACCGCGAGCTGGGCTGGCCGACGGATCGGCCCGAGGCCGTGATCGGCAACGCTGCCGATCATGGCATGTTCCGGCCGCGCGACGGGCGCGGCCCTGGCGTGCCGCTGCGCATCATCGCGTCCAGCTGGTCGAGCAACCCGAACAAGGGGTTCGACGCCTATGCATGGCTCGATTCGAATCTCGATCCGGCGAAATTCGCGATGACGTTTGTCGGAAATACGCCGTCCCCCTTCACCTATGTCCGCGCCACCGGTCCGCTCGACAGTGCCGCGCTCGCCCGCGAGCTTGCGGCGCATGACGTCTTCCTCACGGCTTCACGCAAGGATCCCTGCTCGAACAGCGTGATCGAAGCGCTTACGGTCGGCCTGCCGGTCGTCGCGCGGGCCGACGGCGGGCATCCCGAACTCGTGGGCGAGGGCGGTCTCCTGTTCGAGAACCATGCTGATGTCCCGGCGCTTCTAGCGGAGGTGGCGGCACGCTACGATGCGTTCAGGTCCGCGATCCGCGTGCCGACGATTGCGGAGATCGCGGATCGCTACGAGACGTTCGCGCGCGAGATGGCGGACCTGCGCAGGGCAGGGCGTCTTGCACCCAGAATTCCCGGCACGCTTGCGGCATTGCGCGTGCAATTCCAGTTCCGAGGGCGATAGACGGCATGCGCAAGGACTATATGAGCGTGCGGAGCGACGAGACGCGGGACGAGACGCGTTTCATCGCCGATCACTGGGCAGCGATCTGGAAGCGGGAAGGCGGCCCGGCAGCCGCGCTTGCCGACGTCACCCGCACCGAGGAATACGCGGCGATTGCCGAAGAGATTTCGCGTCTGCCCAAGGGTGCCCGCATCCTTGACGGCGGTTGCGGGCTCGGCGCCTGGACGGCGCATCTGCGCGCGCAAGGCTTCGAGGCGACAGGCATCGACATCGCCGATCTGACGGTCGCCGAACTCAATCGCCTGTTCGGTGCGCAGGCCTTCCGCGTGGCTGATATTCGCGCCACGGGCCTGCCCGGCGACAGCACGGACTTCTATTTCTCCTGGGGCGTGTTCGAGCATTTCGAGGACGGGCTGCAGGGTTGTCTGCGCGAGGCGTTTCGGCTTCTCAAGCCCGGTGCTTTACTCGCGATTTCGGTCCCCTATGACAATCTGCGCCACGCGATCACTGCGGCGTGCACGACGCCTGCGCCGTCGCCCGGCGAGTCGCTGCGCTTCTACCAGTGGCGGCTGACTCGCAACGAGCTTGCGCGCGAACTTGCGATCGCGGGCTTTTCTGTCGAGCGCATCAAGCCAATCGGAAAATTGAGCGGAACGCAGCGCGCGCTGTCCGGCTTCGGCCGGTTTGCCGCACCGCTTGCGCGCCTGGCTGCACCGGTCCTGCCGGCGGCCGTCGTCGGGCACATGCTGGTAGCGCTGGCGCGCAAGCCCGTCTAGCTTTTTGCGAGCCGCGCGCGTATGCGCGCGAGGACCTCGGCGGTGTCGATGTCCAGCATGCAGATGCGTTTGTTGTCGCACCAGCCGAGATTGCCGCAGGGTGCGCAGGCCACGCGATGGCACACGATGTCGTGCTGGTCGGGATAGCCAGCAAATTCGGGCAGCGTCACGCCGCCCCACACGATGACGGCATCGGTGTCGACGGCGCGCGCGGCATGCATGAGCCCGCTTTCCGTTCCAAGGAACAGCCGCGCGCGGGCCAGGATCGCGCAGGCCGCCCTGAAATCGGTCCGGCCGCGCAGATCAACCGCACCTTCAAGCGCCCGTCCGCCGGGCAGTCCGACTTGCGCGACGCGATGCCCTTCGCCGGCAAGTGCGGTCACGACCGCCTGCCAGCGTTCGAACGGCCAGGCCCGCAGGTCGCCGAAGAACTCGGGGTTGGTTTCAGGCTCGATCGCAATGAACCCGTCGTCGATCCGCATCTCGTCGAGCAATGTCTTCGCGCGTGCGCAGTCGGTATCGTCGAGATGGATCTCCGGCGGTGCTTCTGCGCGTCCGGGCGCGAAGCCCGCAAGCATGGTCCGGATCGCGTGGCCGCCGTCCTTCCAGCGGAAGTGGCGACGCTCCGGCGGGCCGACTTGTGCGTCGGCATATGAATGGATTTCCATATCGACATGCAGCATCAGCGGGCCGGGCCGGGCGTGTGCACGGGCGGCAAGCATGCGCTCGAAGCGCCTGCGCAGGCCAAGGCGTTCGAGCACTGCCATGAACAGATTGTCGACCCTGCGGGCGAATGTGCCCTTGGGACGATAAGGCGTGAAGGCGATATGCGGATTCCCGCGGAACACTGGATCGGCCGACAGGTTTGCCGAACGATCATGGTCGCGCCCCGCCAAAAGGTCGGTCAGCTTCGGCTGCATGGCCAGCACCAAGGGCCGGCGATCGCGCGCGAGTGCAGCGATGACGCCCGTCCACATAAGATTGCCGCCCAATCCCATCTTAGGTCCTCGTCGGCCGGTAGATGCCGTTCAATAGCCAACCGCCCTAGGGTCTCAGAATTGCCGAATTATTGTCCAATTACAATGGTTTGGTTTTTGACCGTGACCCGACTTGGGCTTCGGAAGCGTCGCTTGACCGGTATAGGGGACGGCACTATGTTCACGACGTGAACAAACATCCCTGTGCCTCCGATTCGCAAGGCTCTGGCAGGGATCATGGGCGGCCTTCGGGTCACCCGCTGTGCGGTAGCATTGGTTCGAAACGACGACCGAACGCCTCCATTCCCAGTTTGCATGGACACCCCACGATGCGCGTAAAGATCCACGGCGCCGGCTCGATCGGCAACCACCTTGCCAATGCCTCGCGCCGTCTCGGCTGGCAGGTCGACATCTGCGACGTCGACTCGGCGGCGCTCGAGCGTACGCGCACGAGCCTTTACCCTGGCCGCTATGGCAAGTGGGATGCGGAGATCGGTCTGCACGAATCCGCCAAGGCGCCCAAGTCCGGATACGACCTGATCTGCGTGGGCACGCCGCCCGACCATCATCTGGCGCTTGCGCTCGCCGCTCTCGACGAGAAGCCGCGCGCCCTGCAGATCGAGAAACCGCTCTGCATGCCTGATCTCGCGGGCCTCGCCCAGCTGGTAGCCAAAGCGAAGGCGCAGGGCACGGCCGTGTTCGTCGGCTACGACCATGTCGTCGGCCTCGCGGCCGAACTCGCGCAGAAGCGCCTGAAGACAGGCGACATCGGCAAAGTGCAGACGATCGATGTCGAGTTCCGCGAGCACTGGGGCGGCATCTTCGCCGCCCATCCTTGGCTCGCGGGTCCGCACGACAGTTATCTCGGCTTCTGGAGGCGCGGCGGCGGCGCCACTGGCGAGCATTCGCACGCGATCAACTTCTGGCAGTTCCTCGCGCACGAGGCCGGCACAGGCCGAGTGGCCGAAGTGCAGGCGACGCTCGATTACGTGAGCGACGGCAAAGTTGACTATGACCGGATCGCGCTTCTCAACCTGCGCACCGAAGGCGGCATTGCCGGCCGCGTCGTGCAGGATGTCGTGACGGTGCCGCACCGCAAATGGGCCCGCGTGCAGGGTTCCACCGGGTCGATCGAATGGACATGCGGCGTGCGTCCCGGCTTCGACGCGGTACGCTGGTGGACGAACCCGGGCCGTGAAGGCTTCGAGGAGGTGGCCAAGACCCGCCCCGACGATTTCATCCGCGAACTCCAGCACATCGAAGCCGCTCTCGCGTCGGGGTCACCCGATGCCTCGCCGCTCGCGCTCGCGCGCGGCATCGAGACGATGCTGGTGATCGCCGCCGCGCACGAATCGGCCCGCACAGGCCGCCGCGTGCGTCTCGACCATTCCCGCCCGCCGGACCTCGATGCCCTCCAGAGCTGACCCTTCCCCGATACGCGAGCCCCAGAAAATGCCTGATACGATCCAGATGGATGCCCAGTTCAGCTTCGAGGACCTGTTTGTCCTCGACCTCGCCAACAACCACCAGGGCGACGTGGCACACGGCAAGCGCATTGTGCGCGAATGCGCAGAAGTGGTGCGCCGGCACGGCGTGCGCGCCGGGATCAAGTTCCAGTTCCGCGAACTCGACAGCTTCATCCATCCCGCGCATCGCAAGACTTCCGACAACAAACATGTCGGCCGGTTCCTCTCGACCCGCCTCGACCGCCAGAGTTTCCAGGCGCTGCTCGACGAAGTCCGCGCGCAGGGCCTCGTTTCGATCTGCACGCCGTTCGACGAAGCGTCGGTCGACCTCATTCGCGAGATGCGCTTCGATGTGCTCAAGATCGCGAGCTGCTCGGCTGCCGACTGGCCGCTGCTCGAGCACGCCGCGGCGGCGGGCCTGCCGATCATCGCTTCGACCGGAGGCCTGACGATCGCCGACATAGACAATCTGGTCAGTTTCTTCTCGCACCGCGCCGTGCGCTTCGCGCTAATGCACTGCGTTTCGATCTACCCCACGCCCGACGCCGACATGCAGCTCAACCAGGTCGATGCGCTGCGCCGCCGCTTCCCGGGCGTGACAATCGGCTGGTCGACGCACGAAGACCCGGACGACACGATGCCCGTGGCGATCGCTGTGGCCAAGGGTGCCCGCATGTACGAACGCCATGTTGGTGTGACGACCGACAAGATCAAGCTCAACGCCTATTCCTCGACGCCGGCCCAGGTCGACAAGTGGATCGTCGCCTATGGCAAGGCCAAGGCGATGTGCGGCGCGTTAGAGCGCCCGCCGGCGGCGAAAGTCGAGGCGGACTCGATCCTGTCGCTGCGTCGCGGCGTTTTTGCCCGTACGCCGATCAAGGCTGGCACGCCGGTCACGCGCGAGATGGTCTATTTCGCGATGCCGTGCGCCGAAGGCCAGCTCGACAGCGGCCACTGGCGCGAAGGGACGGTTTCGATTGCCGCACTAGCGCCCGATGCGCCGCTGCAACTCGCGGGGCTCAAGCTGCCGAGCGATCCGGGTGCGCTGGTACTCAAGCGCGCCATCCACGACGTCAAGGCGATGCTCGCCGAATCTCATGTCGTGCTCGACACCGGTTTCCAGGTCGAGTTCTCGCATCACTTCGGAATGGAACGGTTCCGCGAGATCGGCACGACGCTGATCACCTGCGTCAACCGCGAATACTGCAAGAAGCTGCTCGTGCAGCTGCCCGGCCAACGCCATCCGCTGCATTTCCACAAGCGTAAGGAAGAGACTTTCCAGGTCCTTTCGGGCGAGCTGACGGTCGAAGTCGACGGCCGGGTGCGTAATCTCGGGCCGGGCGAAACGCAGCTTGTGCTGCCGGGCGTTTGGCACCGTTTCTGGAGCGAGGCGGGTGCCGTCGTCGAGGAACTGTCGACGACGCATTACAACAACGACTCCGTCTACCAGGACCCGAACATCCAGTCGTTGACGCGCGAGCAGCGCAAGACGGTGGTCGATCACTGGGGCCGCTACCAGATCTGAGATAGGGTCGCCTTGGCGCTTCTGGTTTTCGATTTCGACGGCACGCTCGTCGATTCGAATGCACTCAAGCGCGAGGCTTTCCGTATAGTCGCCGACGGGCTGCCGGATGCCTCCGTGCATCTTGACCGGCTGCTGAAGCCGCCTGTGAAGGGTGACCGCGCATGGCTGTTCGCCGCTCTCGCCGAAGCCATCGGCAGGCCGGAGATGGCGGCAACGCTTCTCGATCGCTACGAGACCGTGACGCGGACCGGGATCGTCGGGCGCTTGGAAGACGGTTGGGCGCGGTCGTTCCTGCACCTGCTGGGTGCGCGCGGCCATCGCCTCTATGTCAGTTCGGCCACGCCGCCGGACGCACTGTCGGCCATTCTCGTGCAGTCGGGGCTTGCTCCGCTGCTCGCTGGACAGTTTGGCGGCTTCGGCGTGAAGATCGCCAATCTGGAGCGCATCCTGGCGGCCGAAGGCACGCGTGATGCGATCGTCATCGGCGATGGTGCGGACGATGCGCAATCCGCTGCCGCCCTTGGCTGCCGCCATATTCCCGTCGATGACAGCGCGAATGCGCTCTTCCGCCGCAGCCCGGCCGAAGCCGTCGCGTGGCTCGAATCCCGTCTTTCCCCGCAGGCCTAGATAGCAGCGTCAATGATCGCCCGCCTCCTTCGCGCGCACACGCCAGAATCCGTCAAGAACGTCGCGCGCCGCCTGTTCGGTGCACCGGCAAAAGACTATCGCGGCCATCTCTTCGACGAACTTGTGGCGCGTCTGGCTGGCAAGCGGCCCTTGCGCATACTCGAGATCGGCCCGAAGGACGGGCTCGACACTGCGCGTCTCCTGACACTTGCGCCCGAGCAGATGCTGCTCGTCGATCTCGAAGACAAGCGGGCCGAGAACGACGTTTGGCTCCCGAAGCTTGCGCGACCCGGTCTTGAGATCCGCTACGGCAATCTCATGTACGAGCCGTGGGTCGACGATCTCGAACCGTTCGATCTCGTCTGGTGCACGGGCGTGCTCTACCACAATCCCGAGCAACTCCGGATGGTCGCGCGCCTGTTTGACTTGACGCGGCCGGGCGGGTTGCTCGTTCTCGAAAGCGCGACCGCCCGCCGGCGCTTCCTCGCCAACGAGAATTGTGTCGAGATCTGGTATCCGTCGCCGCAGGGCGCCGTGAAGCGCAAGTATCACATAAGCTCGAACGTGACCCATCTTCCGTCGCGCAAGGCGATCGAAAGCTGGATGGCGATGTCCGGCTTCATCGACATTCGCACCTCGGCGGCGCTTCGTCTGCAGAGCCGTGCGCTCGCGCGCGACCGCGCGGCATTCATTGCCGAACGCGGTACCGTGCCCGGCAGCTACTACGGCGTCGGCGGTCACGATTTCCGCATCGGCAAATCCCGATAGGTTCCGGAGCGTCATGTACGCCAGCGCACGAATCCTTGCTGTCTGCCCCGCGCGCGGCGGCAGCAAGGGCGTCAAGCTCAAGAACCTGCGTCCGGTGATGGGCGTACCGATCGTCGCGCGTGTCGGACATCTGGTCCGCACATTGCCGGAAATCGACCGGGCCGTCGTATCGACCGATCATGACGAGATCGCGCAAGTGGCAGAAGAGTCGGGCCTTGCGGCGCCGTTCCGGCGGCCGGAATCACTGGCGGGCGACCGGATCGGCGACATCGACGTGCTGTGCCATGCGCTGCGCGAGATGGAGCGCATCGACGCCACGACTTACGACGTCGTGCTGATGCTCCAGCCCACTTCGCCTCTGCGCACAGCGGAGCAGGTCCGCGCAACCTACGTCAAGCTCGTGGACGAAAAGCTCGACGCCGTGTGGACGGTGTCGCCGGCCGATCTCAAATATCATCCACGCAAGGCGCTGGTCGTCGGCGAGGGCGGGTCGCTTTCCTATTACGATCCCGATGGCGGAAAGATTGTCGCGCGCCAGCAGCTTGTGCCCGTCTACTACCGGACGGGCCTTTCCTATGCATTCTCGCGCGACTGCCTGCTCGGGCGCGGCACCATCATGGGCGCGCGCAACGGCGCGGTCGTGACCGAAGGGCCGGCGATCAGCATCGATACCGAAGAGGATTTCGCCGCCGTCGAGCGTGCGATGTCCGCCCGGAGCGGGACGCCGGCGTGAAGATCCTGATCTTTCTAGACCATCCGATTATGGTCCGGCATTTCGTGTCGTCGGGCGCGTTCTCGGAACTCGAGGCGCGCCATAACGTGCGATATGTCACGCTGCCGCCGGGTCACAAGCGTATCAAGGACGCCGACTTCTCGGCGATCGCGCCGGACAAGCTGCTCCGGCTGCCGGAAATGGTCGAACGCTCCGTGATCTGGCAGCGGATGTTCCAGATCGAGAACTTGCGTGGCGGCAAGGGCGAGCAGGCGCGTGCGCTCGCCCGTCACCATGAGAAGGCCATCGGCACGTGGACCGCGCGGATCTACCGCCTTTTCGGACTCCCGGGTGTCTGGTCGGTCTACCGGCGGATTCTGTTGGCGCGGGCCGCGCGCCTCGAAAACGCGCCGCTCGACGCGCTGCTTGACGCCGAGCGGCCGGATGCGATCCTGCATCCGACCGTGATGGCCGGACCGTATCTCAACGATCTTGTCGAGGCTACACGCCGCCGCCGCGTGCCGCTCTTGGCGATCATGAACTCGTGGGACAATCCGTCGACGAAGCGCGCGATGGTCGGGCATCCGGATCGTCTGCTCGTCTGGGGCGAGCAGACACGTGCACACGCGATCCGCTTCGCCGGGCTGCCGCCCGAATCCGTCGTGCCGTTCGGCGCTGCCCAGTTCGACATCTACCGCACGCCGCCGTCACTCGACCGCGCGGCGTTCTGCGCGCGTCATGGAATCGATCCTGCGCGCACGGTCGTGCTCTATGCCGGATCGAGCAAAGGCACCGACGAATATGCCGATCTCGATGCGCTGGAATCGGCGATCGAAGACGGCCGGCTTGCCGGCGCTTCGATCGTCTATCGCCCGCATCCCTGGGGCAATTGCGGCCGGGATGGCAAGCGGATCGCCACGCGGCCTTGGCGTCACGTCGCCTTCGAAAGCACGATGGCGGACTACGTCCGCCAGGCGGGCGGCGGTGAACGGGCGATCACGACACCGGCCTACGAGAACACGCGCGACGTTCTGGCGAATGTTGATGTTGTCGTGTCGCCGCTGTCCACGATTCTTCTCGAAGCGGCTCTCAATGCCAAGCAGCCGCTCTGTTTCGTTGACGATTCGGATGTGGAAAACTGGTTCATGACGATCAATTCCGAGCTTGCCCATTTCAAGGAATTCTTCGAGGAGCCGGCGTTTCCGGTGACGCGGGGCCGGACCATGCTCGTCGCGGGTGTGGCCGACGCAATCGCGCGCGCGCGCGATCCGGTGACGCGTGCGGCGCTGGTGCGGGCCTGCGAACGTTTCGTCACGCGGTTCGAAGCCCCCTATGCCCGACGGCTCGCCGACTATGTCGCCGCACTCGGCGAGGCGCGCGCATGAGCCCGCTGCTGGGCGTCGCTTCGGCGATCCGGAGCACGTCGCGCCTCGGGCTCGGCTGGCGTCATTGGCTGCCGACCGGCGCCATCCTTTTGGCGCTCCCCTTTTGTGAGCTTGCAACGGTTGGATCCGTCTATCCCGTCTTGCTGTACCTCGAAGGCGGTGAGGCGGCCGTCACCGGGTCCGGCAGCCGGGTTGGCACGCTCATCCAGGGTCTGGAACGGGCAGGTCTTCCGGTCGGTCTCGTCAGTCTCCTGCTCGTCCTGATCGGCATGATCGTTCTGCGCGCCCTTGTGGAATATTTCGTCATTCTACGGGCCCAACAGCTGTCGTCAGATGTGCAGGTGAAGCTGCGGGGGGAAGGGGTGTCAGCGTTCGTCACGGCCGAGATGCCGTTCCATCTCAACCGCCAGCGGGCCGTGATCTACAACGCCCTGTTCGGCGAGACGAAAAGGATCGGCATCGTCGTGTCGTCGCTCGCTTATCTGTGCGCGGGCTCTGTTCAGGCGATGCTCTATGCCGCCTTTATCCTGTCGGTTGCCCCCCAAGTCGCGATCATCGGCGTGCCGCTAACGATTCTCGGGTTCATGGCTTTCCGTCCCATCGTCGCGCGCGGATCGAAGGTCGGTCGTGAGGCGACAAGCGCCAGCAATGCGATCTCCGTCCGCCTCCTTTCGACGTTGCAGGCGATCCGGATCGTCAAATTGCGTACAGGCGAGACCGAGGCCATCCGCGAGCTAAACGGCCTATCGTTGCGGTTGGCAGAGAATTTTCTCGCGATGGGAAGGCTCAACGCGCGGCTTGGTGCCACGGTCCAGCCCGTCGTCCTCATTTCTGTACTGACCGTCGTTTGCCTTGCGAAAATCTATCTCGGCTTGAGTCTCGCCGAACTCGGGCTCGTCGCCTTTGCCGGCCTGCGGCTGGTGCCTGCGGTGAACCAGATCAACAATTCTTGGATCTCCATTGTCACCAACCGCGCGGCCGTGGATAGCTATACGCAGTTGGTGGAAGGCGCCCGGGTTTGGAAGCCTTTGATCTCGGGGACGGCCGCGGCTCACCGGCTCAAGCATTCGATTGCGTTCGAGAACGTGCATTTCGCGCATCATTCGGCAGCCGGCGACGTGCCTGCCCTGCTCGGCATCGATCTGGAGATCCGCCGGGGCACCCTCCTAGCGCTCGTCGGGCGTTCGGGTGCCGGGAAGTCGACGATGGTGGACATCCTCGCGCGGTTTTATGATCCGAGCATCGGCCGGATCCTCTATGACGGTCGGGACATCCGGGACATCGCGCTGCCGTCCTACCGCCGGCGGATCGAGGTCGTGTCGCAGGAGACCGTCCTGTTCGACGACACGATTCGCGCCAACGTGAACTATGGCCTCGTGCCGCCACTCGATGACGCGGGCGTGCGCGCGGCGCTCAAGCAGGCTTATTGCCTCGAGTTCGTCGACGGTCTCGCAGAAGGCCTCGACAGTCGCATCGGGGAAAGCGGCGCGCGCCTTTCGGGCGGCCAGCGCCAGCGTCTGGCGCTGGCGCGGGCGCTCGCTGCGGATCCGGACATCCTGATTCTCGACGAGCCGACAAGCGCTCTCGATGCCGAATCGGAGGCTGCGATCCAGCGCTCGCTCGCCGAACTGCACGGGCGTACGACGATCGTCGTCGTCGCGCACCGGCTTTCGACGATCCGGCGTGCCGATACGATCGTCGTGATCGAGAAGGGCCGCGTCGCAGATGTCGGCCGGCACGAAGACCTTCTGTCGCGCGATGGTCGCTATCGCCAGCTTTTTGAAACCCAGTCCAATCTCTGAGTGGAACCCGTCGATGGCCACCGAATTCAAGAACGATCTCGCTGACCTTTCCATCCTCGTGACGGGAGGGACAGGCTCATTTGGCCGGGCTTTCATGCGCAGGCTACTTTCGATCGGGCGACCGCGGCGCCTGATCGTCTTCTCGCGCGATGAACTCAAACAGTCGGAAATGCAGCTCGATTTCCCGACCTCTCGGTTCCCGTGCATGCGCTATTTCCTCGGCGACGTGCGGGATCGCGACCGCCTGCGCATGGCCTTCCACGGCGTCGACGTCGTCGTGCACGCGGCGGCGCTCAAGCAGGTGCCGGCGGCCGAATACAATCCCTTCGAATGCATCCAGACCAACGTCCACGGCGCCGAGAACGTCGTCCAGGCGGCATTGGCCGAAGGGGTCAAGCGCGTGGTGGCGCTGTCGACCGACAAGGCGGCAAATCCGATCAATCTGTACGGCGCGTCGAAGCTCGCTTCCGACAAGATCTTTGTCGCCGCGAACAACCTAAGCGCCGGCCGAACCAACTTTGCCGTCGTCCGCTACGGGAACGTGATCGGATCGCGCGGGAGCGTCGTTCCGTTCTTCCAGAAGCTGATCGACGGCGGCGCCAAACGGCTGCCGATCACGGATCCACGCATGACCCGGTTCTGGATCACGCTCGACGAGGGAATCGACTTCGTCGTTTCGACCCTGCGCATGATGCGCGGCGGCGAGATCTTCGTGCCGAAAATCGCCAGCATGTCGATCGTCGACCTCGCCAAGGCGATGGCGCCGCATCTTCCGCTCGACGTCGTCGGCATCCGGCCCGGCGAGAAGCTGCACGAGGTGATGATCACCGAAGACGACGCGCGCAACACGGTTGATCTCGATGATCGCTACGTCATCGAGCCGGATCTCGAGTTCTGGTCGTCCTATGCCGATCCCTACATGGCCGCAGGCGGCCGGCGCGTGCCGGAACGCTTCCGCTATTCGAGCGACAGCAATCCGTTGCGCTACAGCCTCGAGGACCTGCGCAATATCCTGGACAAGGGCAAATGACGGCCGCGCCTTTCTTGCCGTACGGGCGTCAGTCCATCGACGACGATGATATCGCCGCCGTCGCGGCAGTGCTGCGTAGCGATTGGCTGACGACCGGTCCGGCGGTCGAGAAATTCGAAGCCTCGCTGGCTGCGGCAGTCGATGCGCCGCACGCGATAGTCTGCAACAGCGGCACGGCCGCCCTGCATCTGGCGGCCCTTGCCATCGGCCTCGGGCCGGGCGACGTCGTCCTCGTCCCGTCGATCACCTTCATGGCATCGGCCAACGCGGCCCGTTACGTCGGCGCCGACGTCGAGTTCGTCGATGTGGATTGGGCGACGGGACTTTCCCTGCCGCACCATTTCGAGGCGGCCTTCGCGCGTGCGCGCAAGGGACGCGTGCGCGCGGCAATCCCCGTCCACTATGCCGGCCAGTGCGCAGCCCCCGAAGAAATGGCGAAGATCGCCGCGGCGCGGGATTTCACCGTCATCGAGGATGCCTGCCATGCGCTCGGGACCCGCTATGGCGTCGGCAACGAGACGAATTTCGTGGGTTCCGCGCGGCATTCGGCGATGTGCGCGTTTTCCTTCCATCCCGTGAAGACGATCGCGATGGGCGAGGGCGGGGCGATCACCACGCGCGACGGCGCGCTCGCCGAGAGGTTGCGGCGCTACCGCAGTCACGGCATCGAACGTCGGGCGGAGAATTTCGAGGATCGCGCCGCGGCGCTGGCCGCCGACGGGAGCGTCAATCCCTGGTACCACGAGCTGCCCGATCCGGGATTCAATTATCGGGCGAGCGATATCAACTGCGCGCTGGCGACGAGCCAGCTTTCCAAGTTGGCCCGGTATGCCGCCGAGCGGCGGCGGCTGGGCGAGCTGTACGAACGGCTGCTCGCGCCGCTCGCACCCCTGATCCGGCCGCTGGCCCGCGTGTCGGCCTGCGATCCGGTCTGGCATCTCTATGTCGCGCGCATCGATTTTCCGGCGCTCGGCATCGATCGCGCGGCAGCGATGACGGCGCTCAAGAAGGCCGGCGTCGGCACGCAGGTTCACTATGTTCCGGTCCATCGCCAGCCCTATTACCGTCGCCTCTATGGGCAAATCGAACTTCCGGGCGCGGACGCCTTCTACGATTCGTGCCTGACCCTGCCGCTGTTCGTGGGCATGAACGACGGCGATGTCGAGCGGGTCGTGGCCGCGCTTGCGGGCCTCGTCCGGCAAGCGGGCCGAGGTTGAATGTCGCCTTCCACTGCGAGGCAGGCGGGCGCGTGGGCGGCGGCCACGCCGTCCGATGTTTCGCGCTGGCGCAGGCTTTCGCGGCGATCGGCGCCCGCTGCACGTTTCATGCGGGCGCGGATGCGGCTCCATGGATCGAAGCCGTCGTCGGAAACGAATTCGGGATCGTTGGTACGCCGAAGGAAGCTGGGCCGCGCCGCGACTGGCTTGTCGTTGACGGGTACGGTTTCGATGCGGATTGGGAAACGGCGGCGCGGGTCAATGCAGACCGGCTTTTGGCCATCGACGATCTGCCGGTCCGCGTCCACAATTGCGATGTGTTGCTCGACCCCACTTTCGGTCGCCAGGCCGGTGCCTATGCCGGACTCGTGCCGCCTGCGGCCCGCGTCTTTACCGGCACGGACTATGCGCCGTTGCGCGAATCGTTTGCCCGTGCGCGCGCGACGCTGGCGCCGCGGACCCGGCAGATCCGGCGAGCGCTCGTCGCGCCGGGCTATTCGGATTTCGCGGGGCTTGCTGCACGCTGCGTGCCGGTACTGGCCCGCCTCGGTTTCGATGTCGATGTGGTTGTCGGGCGCGATCCAGAGGCGCTTGCCCACGTGAAAGCAATGGCGCGCACGCACGAAAATCCGTCCGATCTCGTCGGACTGCTGGACCGGAGCGATTTTGCCGTCGCCGCCGCCGGATCGGCGAGCTGGGAACGCTGCGTTCTGGGCCTGCCGTCGCTTGTCGTTTCCGTCGCGCCGAATCAGCGCGACATCGCTGCGGCGCTGGCGCGCGTGGGCGCCGCGATCGATCTTGGATCGCTGGACGCCGGGTTCGAGTCACGCCTCGAGGCCGGGCTTGCGCGCCTGACGCCGGAGATGCTCGCAGGCATGGCCGACAACGCCCGAGCCGTGTGCGACGGATTGGGCGCGCGCCGGCTCGTCAACGCGTTGATCGGCCGATGACGGGCGGCCAACTCGCCTGGGGGCAACGGCCGCGATGCGTCAGCATCCTGGTCGATAACCCGAGCTGGGTGTTGCCCTATGCCGAGCGGCTTCGCGACGTTCTGGTGCAGGCCGGCGACGACGCGCTTCTTGTCATGCGGCAGGAAGATGTGCGCAGCGGCGGTATCGCCTTCTTCCTCGGATGCCTGCGCCTGACCCGCCCCGAGATCATTGCGCGCAATTTCCGGAACCTCGTGATCCATGCCGGCGACCTGCCCCGGGACAAGGGATTTTCGCCCTGGACATGGTCGATCCTGCGCGGCCAGAACCGCGTGCCCGTGTGCCTTCTCGAGGCGGCGCAGGCGGTGGACAGCGGCGACATCGTCTACAAGGAATGGATCGAGTTCGACGGCCACGAGCTCGTCGACGAGATCCGCGACCGGATCGGCAACGCCCATGTCGATCTGTGCGCGCGTTTCATGTCGGAACCCTCGCCGCTTCCCGGAGTTCCCCAGTCCGGCGAGCCGACCCTGCTTCGGCGGCGCGGTCCCGAGGACAGCCGCATCGACCCGACGCTGCCGCTTGCAGAACAGTTCGATCTCCTGCGGGTCGTCGACAACGAGCGTTATCCCGCCTTCTTCGAGCATAGAGGCCATCGTTACATGCTGACCATTCGAAAGTCGGAGCCGAAATCATGAGCCAAGGAACGGTCGCGATCGACGGCCGCAATATCGGTGTCGGCCAGCTGCCTTATGTGATTGCCGAACTCTCTGGCAATCACAACGGGGATATCAGCCGCGCGCTGGCGATCCTCGATGCGGCCAAGCAGGCTGGCGCTGACGCGGTCAAGCTGCAGACCTATACCGCCGACACGATCACGATCGATCACGATGCGCCCGAGTTCCGCGTTTCCGGCGGCTTGTGGGACGGAAAGCGGCTATACGAGCTCTATGACTGGGCGCATACGCCCTGGGACTGGCATCCAGCCCTGTTCGCGCGTGGCCGCGAACTCGGCATCACGGTCTTCAGCACGCCGTTTGATCCGACGGCCGTCGACTTCCTCGAATCGCTCGGCGCGCCGGCCTACAAGATCGCTTCGTTCGAGGCGATCGACCTTCCGCTGATCGCGAAGGTCGCCCGCACCGGAAAGCCGACGATCCTTTCAACCGGCCTTGCTTCGCTGGGCGAGATCGAGGAGGCCGTCGCGGCTTTCCGGTCAGCCGGCGGTTCGCAGCTGGTCCTGCTCCATTGCATCAGCGCCTATCCCGCGCCGGCCGACGAGATGAACCTCGCCGCGATTCCGCACCTGGCCTCGACATTCGGCGTGCCCGTGGGCCTGTCCGATCACACGCTCGGCACCGTCGTCGCATCTGCAAGCGTGGCGCTCGGCGCGGTCGCGATCGAAAAGCACGTGACGCTGCGGCGCGCCGACGGCGGCCCCGATTCGGCTTTCTCGCTCGAACCAGACGAGCTGCGCCGCCTCGTCGACGATTGCCGGATCGCCGCCGCCGCCGTCGGGCGGATCGATTTCGAGCGGACGAGTTCGGAAGCGGGCAACGCGATCTTCCGGCGGTCGCTCTACGTCGTCGCGGACGTCGCAGCCGGCGATGTCCTGACCGAAACGAACGTGCGATCGATCCGGCCGGGTTACGGGATGCCGCCTAAGTATCTGCCGCGCGTGCTCGGACGCCGCGCCCGGAACAGTTTGTGCCGCGGGACGCCGCTCGATTGGCGAGATATCGAATAGAAGGGAATGAATCCGATGGCACTCAAGAATCTTGAAACCGCCGAAAACCGCCTCGATCTCTGGCGCGGCGAATTCGGCAACGCCTATCGCGAGCGCAACGCGCCGCAAGAGGCGATCCTGCGCATGCTCCGCGGCCAGTGGGCGAAGATCCTGTCCGGTCTCGCGACCCGGCCGGCCGATTCGATCCTCGAGGTCGGCGCAAATCTCGGGCTCAATCTTCGTGCGTTGCGCTCGCTGACCGATGCGCGGCTGCTTGCGGTCGAGCCGAACGACGGGGCGGTCAAGCGGCTGATTGACGACGGAGTCGTCGATGCGGCCGACGCGAAGATTGGGCATGGCGCCGCGATCCCGTTCGCCGACGGTGCAGCCGACCTCGTGTTCACGTCGGGCGTGATGATCCACATCCATCTCGACGATCACGTGGCCGTGTGCCGGGAGATGCACCGGGTCGCGCGCCGCTATATCGCCTGCGTTGAGTATTTCTCGGACCTGCCGCGGGAGATTCCGTATCGGGGCCACTCCGGCGCGCTGTTCCTGCGGGATTTCGGCAGCCTGTGGATGGACACGTGTCCGCAGCTCGTGCTGCGCGACTACGGCTTCTTCTGGCGACGGGCCGGCGGTGCCGACAGCATGAACTGGTGGCTCTTCGAAAAGCCGGGTGCCTGATCCGATGCAGACGGCGATCACGATCCAGGCCCGAATGACCTCGACCCGGCTGCCGGGGAAGGTCATCGCGCCGATTCTGGGGAAGCCCGCCCTGTCGATGATGGTCGAGCGCCTGCGCCGGGTGCGCGGCGCCGACGGCATCATCCTGTGCACCACTACGAACGCGACAGACGACGTGCTTGTCGCGCTCGCGGCCGAACTCGGGATCGGATGCCACCGCGGCAGCGAGAACGACGTGCTTTCGCGGGTTCTTGGTGCGGCGCAGGCGTTCGGCGTCCGGACCATCATCGAGACGACAGGGGATTGCCCGCTCATCGACCCCGTCCTCATCGACGATGTGATCGATGCCTATCGCGCATCGCCGGTCGACTATTGCTCGAACATCCTCAAGCGCTGCTTCCCGATCGGCATGGACACGCAGGTTTTCTCGACTGCGGTGCTTGCCGACGTGGCGCGGCGCACTTCCGACCCCGAAGATCGCGAGCACGTCAGTCTCTATATCTACAGGCATCCCGAGATCTATTCACTGCGCCACGTGCCGGCGCCCGCCAGCCGCCATCGCCCGAAACAGCGCCTGACCCTCGATACGCCGGAGGACCTGGATCTCATCCGTCGCATATTCGAGGCGCTCTATCCCGTCCGGCCCGATTTCGGACTGGACGACATGCTGGCACTCCTCGACAGGAATCCGGACTGGGTCGCGATAAACGCCGATATCCAGCATCGATGGGTCAAGCGTTGATCGATGCCCTGATCCTGGGATGTGGCCGGATCGCCGGCGGCTACGACAAGGCCAGCGAAGGAATGCCGCCGCGCACGCATGCGGGCGCATATGCGGCGCGGGGCGACGTGCGCCTGCTCGCCTGCGTCGAGCCGGATCCGGAACGGCGCAAGGCCTTCGCATCGCGCTGGAATGTGGCGCACGCCTTTGAAGGAATCGCGGATCTGCGCGCATCCGGCCTGGCATTCGACGTTGCATCGCTCTGCACGCCCGACGACCGCCACGCGGCGGATCTGGAAGCGCTGCTCGACGTACCCGTCCGCGCCGTCCTTGCGGAAAAGCCTCTCGCGATCGATGCCGGCGACGCCGCGCGGGTCGTAACGCGCTATCGCGCGGCCGGGCGCGCGCTGGCCGTCGCGTATCTGCGCCGATGGGATCCGAGCGTGCGGAATGTCGCCTCGCGCATCGCGTCCGGCGAATTCGGCGCGCCCTGCCGTGCCACGGCCTTTTACGGCAAGGGTCTGATGCACAACGGCAGCCATATGATCGACCTTCTGCGCCTAATGCTTGGTCCGATCCGGCCGGTTGGCGCGAGCGCACGCTTCGCCGGCCCTTGGGCGACCGATCCGACGCTCGATGCGGTCCTCGAGGCCTCGGGCGGCGCACCCATCCATCTGTTCGCGACCGATCACGGCCTCTACGATCTTTTCGAAGTCACCCTCGTCTTCGAGCGCGCTGTCGTGGAGTTGCGCGAAGGTGCGGGACGAATCACCGTGCGGCCGATCGCGCCGACGCCGGGATTTGCAGGCCATTTCCGCCCCGATACGGGTGTGGAGATGCCGGTGCGCCAGCCTGAATCCATGGGCTGGGCGATCGACAACCTCATCGCGCATGTCCGCCATGGCGAAGCGCTCGCCTGCGACGGAGAAACGGCACTCGAAACGCTGCAGGTCTGCTCCACCTTGCGCGACTCAGTCGGGAAGGAACACTGAATGTCCGAACTAGCGCTCCTCGGCGGCAAAAAGCTGCGCTCGCAGCCGTTTCCGGCCTACCGGGTCATGAGTTCCGAAGAAGCCGAGGCGGCAAAGCGCGTCGTCGAGACCGGCGTGCTGTCGAAGTTCCTCGGCACCTGGCACCCGGACTTCTGGGGCGGCCCGGAGGTCAAGGCATTCGAATCGGAATGGGCCGCAGCATACGACGCAAAGTTCGCGCTTAGCGTCAATTCGGCGACCAGCGGGCTCTATGCGGCAGTCGGGGCCGCCGGCGTGGGGCCCGGCGACGAGGTGATCGTTTCTCCCTACACGATGAGCGCGTCGGCCGCCGCCGCGCTGATCTTCAACGCGGTACCGATTTTCGCCGACATCGATCCGAAGAACTACTGCCTCTCCGCTGAAACGATCAGGGCGCGCCTGACGCCGCGCACCCGCGCCATAGTCGTCGTCCATATCTTCGGGCAGGTCGCGGACATGGATCCGATCATGGAACTCGCGCGCGAACGCGGGCTCGTGGTCATCGAGGACTGCGCCCAGTCGCCCTCCGGCACCTATCGCGGCCGGAAGGTCGGAACGCTCGCGCATATGGGGATCTTCAGCCTCAACTACCACAAGCACGTCCATACCGGTGAAGGCGGCGTCGTCACGACAAACGACGAGCGCTTCGCCGACCGCATCGCCCTGATCCGCAACCATGCCGAGGCTGTGGTTGCGGGCAAGGGCACGACCGATCTGGTGAACATGATCGGCTTCAATTTCCGGCTCGGCGAGATCGAGTCCGCGATCGGCCGCATCCAGCTCGCGAAGAGCAAGGACCTCGTCGAGCGGCGGCAGGAAAACGTCAGGTATCTCGAAGGCCGTCTGGCCGGGTTGCCCGGCCTTGCGATGCCGGCAGTGGGACCGGGCGCCTCGCACGCCTATTACATTCACGCCCTGTCGTACGACAGGAAGGTGACGGGCGTTTCCCGCGATCTCGTCGTGCGTGCGCTCAAGGCGGAGCTGCCGCACACGACCCTTCGCGAAGACGAAGGTCCGCTTCTCGGCCAAGGCTACGTCAAGCCGCTGTACCTGCAGCCTATGTACCAGCAGATGATCGGTTACGGGACGGTCCAGTGCCCGTTCAAGTGCCCGCATTATGCGGGCAATCCCGACTATACGCTGGGATCGTGCCCGGAAGCGGAGCGCGCGCATTTCGAAGGCCTGATCACGCACGAACTGATGCGCCCGGGCATGTCCCGCGCCGATCTCGACGACGTGGCCGACGTCTTCGCCAAGGTCTGGTCGATGCTGCCCGAGCTGCGGGCCCATGAAAAGCGCAACGGGACTTGAAGCGGATCATCGCATACGCCCGGGATCCGGGCTCGGCGAACATGACGATCGCCGCATGTGCCGCGCTTGCGGGGCGTCAGCCGTGCGACGATCTCGGACCGGCACGCGCGCTCTTCGGTCTGGTCGGGCCGGAGACGCCGGCATTCGACATCTATGCCAGTGGCCCCGCGCATATGGCCTGGACCAAGGCCGGCGCAATGCCGCGCGATCCCGCGGATGTCTTCCGGGCGCTGCCGGCCGCCGCGGGTCTGGTTACCGGTCTCGACGACGTCGATGATCCGATCCCGCGTCCGCTCTGGCGTCGCGCGCGCGAACTCGGCGTGCCGAGCGCCGCCTTCTGCGACAACAACATTAATCTCGGAATCCGCCTGAAGGACGAACTGGGGCCGATCGCGCCGGATCTCGTTTTCGCGCTCGGCGACGTCGCCCGCGATGAGATCGTCAATGCCGGCGTTTCCCGCGACCGGGTTCCGGTCATCGCGAACCTGCATCTGTATGCGCTTGCCACCCGGCCGCGCGACCCCGCGGCGCTGCGCGCGTCGATGCGCGCGCGCTGGGGCATCGATCCAGAGGCGAGCGTGTGGCTCTATGCCGGCGTCGTCCGCCAGGAGCTCCGCGGGCTCCGCGAGATCGGAAAGGAAGATGAGGTCGAGGCCCTGCGCGCCTTGTCCGCGAAGCTCGATGCGCGCGGCGATCCGGACCTGTGGCTTGTCGTTCGCCCGCATCCCCGCGATCCAGCCGGCAAGTACGCGGGCGCGCATGCGTCACGCATCGGCATGCTGGAAAGCGATGCCGGGACTTCGGTCGAGGCGCTGCTGGGGGCCGACGTCATCGTAAGCCTCTCCGAAGCGATTCTTGACGAAGCGCGGGTTCTCGGCCGATCCGCATACCGTCCGGACGACGTGAAATGATCCCGGCGATCAAGCGCCTGGTGTTCTCGAAGCTGGGCCGAGCGCAGGCGATGCTGCGCGACCTGCGCCATCTCCCGGCGCGCCGTGCGGCCGAACTCGCGATCGCGGCGCTTCCCGATCAGGGACCGCCGGTTGTCCGGGGGCCGGTGCTCATGGATGTCGCCTACCAGCATCCCAACTTCTGGCTTCGCCACGGCCTGCTCTCGGCGGCGCTGGGTCTGGGGCACATGCGTCGCGTCGCGCTCTACGGACGGTTCAGCCGGCCGGCCCTGTCGGGAACCTTGGACAGGCTCGGCATCCGGGAACGCCTGCCGGCCGTCGCTGCAAGCGCACAGGTCGATTCGTTCCGCCCTCAGGCGCGCAAGCTGCTGGCCGAAGCCGGCGATGCCGACGGGCTTTTCCGCGCGAAGCTGCCATTCGATATTCCCGCGTTCGATCTCTACGACGGATTGTTGCGTACGCAACGCAACGCCGTCGTCGATCTCGGACATCCGGACTGCGAGCGGTATGTGGCCGCATGGATGGCGGCCGCGCACGATTCCGATGCGCTCGTGCGGAATCTGCGCCCGGGCTTCGCCGTCCTGAGCCACGCGCAGAGCGGCAACGACTTCTACGGCGCTCTCGCCCATGCGCTGCTTCGCCACGGCGTCCCGTTCGTCCTGCCGAACGGGTTCTTCGAGAATCTCCATTTCGTGCATGTCCGCAACGAGAGCGACATGTACGGCTTTTTCGACGCGATCGAGCCTGACGACATTTCCGCCCTGCCTCCGGAACGGGCATCCCGACTGGCGGACCTGGGCCAGCGCGCGCTCCATCACAGGATGACCGGCCGATCGACCGAATTTGCCGGCAATCTCGCGTTCGGATCCGACAAGCAGACCTGGTCGCGCGAACGGATATGCAGCACCTTCGGCTGGGATCCCGCGCGTCCGATCGTGGCTTTCCTCGCCTCGACGTGGTTCGATTTCCCGCATCTGTTCGGAAATCTGCGGTTCCGGGACTTCGTCGACTGGGTGAGCGCGACGCTGACGCGTGCGGCCGGAGCGGACGGGATCAACTTCGTTGTCCGCGGGCATCCGGCGGACCGCTGGTACAACGACCTGTTCATCGGCGATGTCTTGAAAGGCTTGACGGCACCCAATATTGGCGTGCTTCCATACGGCATCGACGGCGAAGGGATCATGCGCGCATCCGACGGCCTGATCACCTATTACGGAAGTGCCGGCATCGAATACGCGATCAAGGGAAAGCCGGTGCTGGTGCCAGACGTGGGCTGGTATCACCGCCATTCCTTCGTGCGCTTTGCAGGGTCGCGCGCGGACTATCTCGATCTGGTCGGGCGGAGATGGTGGATGGAGCCGGGTAAGACGGAGGCCGAGCGGAACGATTCGATGCGCGCCGCGAGCATCGTCCAGGCGATGCGCCTGGGTTACCCGGCCTGGCAGGCAGCGTGGCGGATCGACGACGACAACGCGGTCGCACGCGAAGAGATCTATGCCCGTATCCCGGACAAGCTTGCCGGGAACCGCCCCGCCGTCGTCCGCGAGCTCGAGACGCTGCGGCGCTGGATCGGTTCCGGCGACCATCTGTACCATCGCTTCAAAATGGCCGAGTGCGATGAATTCCTCCATATCTAGACCCAATCCGATCCGTTATTGCGCGAAGTGCCTCGAGCCCAGCACGCGGCCGGGGCAGAACTTCGATGCCCGCGGGCTTTGCGTGCCGTGTGCCCTGCTCGCCGACATGAAGCCGGCGGACTGGGATGCCAGACGCACCGAACTGCGCGGAATCGTCGCGTGGTCGAGGGAGCGGGCGAGGTCTGGCTACGATTCGATCATCGGCGTGAGCGGCGGCAAGGATTCCACCCGGCTTGCGCTGTTCGCGCGCGAGATCGGGCTCACGCCGCTGCTCGTCTGCTGCACGTACCCACCCCACCAGATGACGACGCGCGGCGCGTACAATCTTTCCAATCTCGTTTCGCTCGGATTCGATACGATCACGGTGAACATCGCGCCCGGCATCTATCGCGATGCGCAGAAGAAGGCATTTCTTGAGCAGGGGAACTGGGCGCGGCCCAGCGAGCTCGCCCTCTATTCAAGCGTGGTCAAGATCGCGATCGATTGGGGAATCCCGCTCGTCTGCTACGGCGAGAACCCGTACCTGCGTCTCGGGACGGGCATCGAATCGCGCGACGGAAACGCGGAGCGGCTCACGACGATGCACACGCTCGGTGGCGGCGACCTGACGCCCTATCTGTCGGCCGGCATCGCGCGCAAGCAGCTCCACTGGTACGAGTATCCGACGCCGGACGCGCTCGCGCGCTGGGCCGGCCGGATGATATTTCTCGGCTACTACATGGAAGATTTCCACGATCTCGTGAACGCGAAGATCGCCATCGAGCACGGCCTGCGGACACGTACCGGGCCGCACGCCGATCCGGCGCGAACGGGGTCGATCTACAATTTCTCCGCGCTCGACGACGATTTCGTGATCGTCAACCAGTACTTCAAGTACCTCAAGCTCGGCTTCGGTCTTGTCAGTCAGGATTGCTCGCTGCGCATCCGCGACAGCCTGATGACGCGCGAAGAGGCGCTCGATCTCGTCAGGCGGTATGATGGAAAGTGCGACGAGTACTATATCCGCCGGTTCTGCGCGTATCTGGGCATATCGCGCGCCGATTTCGATGCGGCGGTCGAGCGCTTCCGGAATCCGGAACTCTGGACCAAGGAGGGGAACGGCGAATGGCGTCTGAAACATCCCCCGGCATGATGGAAGCCGCCGGCCATTTCGCGCGTCGGATCGACCAGGCGTCGTGGTTCGGGACCGATGCGCTGGCGCAGATCGAGCTGCGCAAATCGACCTGGACCCCGATCGAGCTTCCGCCGGTCGAGGCCGATCGTCCGCGTCTGGAGCGGTGCGTGATCGTCGACTACGAGCTCGGGAACGTGCTGTCGATCGCGACGGCGCTGCGGCGTGTCGGCGTAAGGGCAACCATCTCGCGCGATCCCGATGCGATCGCGGGCGCGCATGCACTCGTGCTTCCGGGCGTCGGCGCGTTTGCCAAGGCCATGGACAATCTGCGCCGGCTCCGTCTCGAGGCGCCGTTGCGCCGCGCCGTGGAAGAACGGCGAGTTCCGGTGCTAGGGATCTGTCTCGGGATGCAGATTATGGCCCGCAGCTCCGACGAGCACGGCCACCACGCCGGGCTCGGGTGGCTCGAGATGGATGTCGCGCGCCTGCGGGCCACGCCGCTGCCGCATGTCGGCTGGAACCAGATCGTTCCGGTCCGGGACGACGGCTTCGCCGAGGGGATTTCGCCGGGGACCAGTTTCTACTTCGATCACGGCTATGCCGCGCTTTCGACGGGCGGACCTTCGGAGGTCGCCACATGCGAGTATGGCGGCCGGTTCGTTGCCGTGGCGCGCAGCGCCAACATCTTCGCGACCCAGTTCCATCCGGAGAAGAGCCAGAATGCGGGCCAGCGCCTGCTTGCGAACTTCGCCGGCTGGGCGGCGGACCGCCGGCCATGATGGAGTGACGGAATGCTGTCGATGATCCGCAAACGGCTGAGCGACTGGCGATGGGAGCGCATGATCCAGCGCACGCGCTCGCGACTGCCGTATGTCGAAGGGCAGCGATATGTCGACTATCTCGAGAGGGCGCGCCGGATGGGCGGGATACCCCAGCCGCCGCAGGATCGGATCGCCGCCGCCGCTGCCGCGTATGGATCCGACGGTTATTCGATTTTCCATCCGTCGGGTGCACCCGATCTTGCCGCCCGGATGCGCGACCGGGTGTCGAAGCTGGCGGAAGCCGCGGGCGAAACGGCTTGGCAGGACGACCGCTTCACGGCCGGCGACGTATATCGCGACTTTCCGGAAATCCGCGAACTCCTGGCCGGCGAGATCGGCGCCTTCTATCGGGCTGCCTTCGGCGCCCATTTCAAGATTTTCTACGGCATGATTTTCCGCTCCATCCGACGCCAGGAAAACGCCGTCAATTCCCAGATCTGGCATGCCGACGGCGGCCCGGGGACCTGCATCATTTCCGCCATCGCGCTGACCGATATTGGCGCGCACAACGGCGGCACGGAGGTGCTTCCCTGGCCGCGATCGGTCGAGCTGATGCGCGAAGAGCGGCGCAACAGCGCCGTGCTCTCGGAGCGCAAGCGCGCGCTCGGGGAAAAGGCGACGAAGCTGCAGCTGCGCAGCGTGATCTGCGATTTCTACGGGGAATCCATCGAGCGGGCCTACAAGGAATCGATCGTGCAGGCCAGCGGCCCGCCCGGCACGATCTTCAGTTTCTCGAACAACCTCATCCATCGCGGCGGGCATCCGATGCCGGGGCAGGAGCGCATGGTTGCGTTGCTGCACGTCTATCCGTCATGCGAGCCCACGCCCTTTGAACGCTATGCGCGTGATGGAATCCCGAAAACGGCCGGCATGCCGGCCGGCCCGGATTTCTAGCCCAACCGCTTCTCGTCAACCGGGGAAAAATTGATGTTTTCGACATACCTGAATTTCATTTGGCGATCGCTGCGTCATCCGGCGTCTTGTCCAGCGGATACCGGATTGTGGCGCCGTTTCCTGCTGAAGGCGCGGGTCCATGACTTCGTGTCGACACTGCTCCAGCTGCGCGACATGTACCGGATGCAGGCCCTTTCCGGGGAGAGTGGGTCTTCCACGGTTGCGGGAGACGAAAGCAAGCGGGTCGTCAGCGAAACTATCCAGCACAATCTAGGGCAGTTGCGGCGCAAGCTCGTGAGCAGCACACGCCGGGTCGAGATCTATTACCAGGTCCTGACGACACCCTGGCGGGACCTGTCCCAGGAGCGCCTCCTCGTGATCGGCGGCCGGAATTTCCACGAGCTGTGGGTGGCAAAGCTCTACGGCTATAGCTGGGAGAACATCGAGGCGATCGACCTGTTCGCGACAAATCCGAAAATCCGGGTCATGAACATGGAGGCGCTCGAGTACGCCGACGAAAGGTTCGATGCGATTACGATGATCAACACCCTCGGCTATGCCATCGATCCCCTAGCGACGATCGCCGGGATCGCCCGGATCCTCCGGCCGGGTGGCAGGTTCGTTTTCAACCATGTCTACGATCCCGGCGCGGACACTTTCGGCAAGGCCGACCGCGTGTCGGGTGCTGCGGTCCTCGAAGCGCTGAAACGTGCGGGGCTAGGGGTCTATTTCTATATACCCGTCGACAAGACGAACGCGCATGGCCGTCGGCAGACCTCCCATCTGTTCGGGGCGCGCAAGCATGATCCCGCCCAGAAACCGCTCGATCAGCTCAAGATCTGATTCGCCTCATGATGACGGCAGGGACTGGATGCTGCGGACGAACCGGCTTCGTGCCGGAGCCATGGATTGCGGGTAGCCATGCTTCGTAAGCGCATCGTCGCCCTGCTGCCGGTCCGACGCGGGATCGTCATCCAGAGCTTTTGCTTCGCGCGATACCTTCCGGTGGGGCGACTTGAGATTGCCATCGAGTTCCTTGACGAATGGGGTGTCGACGAGATCGTCGTCGTTGATATTGACGCCACACGCGAGAACCGCACGATCGATCCGGCGCTTGTGGAGCGCGCGTCCGGTGCGGCACGTGTCCCGCTGGCGGTCGGCGGTGGCGTGCGGAGCGTCGAGGATGCCCACCGGCTGCTTGCCTCCGGCGCGGACAAGATCGTCCTGCGTTCCACAGCTGCCGCGCGGCCCGGTCTCGTCGGGGAAATTGCCACTTTTTTCGGCGACCAGTGCGTCGTGGTCGCCATGGATCTGCATCGGGCGGGCGCCGCGCCGCCAGCGGTGCGGCAGACACCCGGCAGCACGATGCCGGGCGATCCGCTGGAAGCCATGGCCATGATGGCCGGTGCGGGGGCCGGCGAAATCCTCGCCCAGGTGACCGACGACGACGGACGGGGCGGCGGCATCGACGTATCGTATCTGCGCGAAGGCGCGGCCCTTCCGGCGCTCCCGCTGATCGTCGCTTCCGGCACGGGCCATCCCGGCCATGTTGCCGCGGCGCTGCGCGTGCCCGGCGTTGCGGCCGTCGCGATCGCGAACATCCTGTCGCATAGCGAGCAGAGCGTGACGACACTCAAATCCTGGCTTCGCAGCAACGGCGTCGATGTCAGGCTCGATACCGCCCACGACTATCTCGGCGGCGATTTCGATTCGCGAGGCCGTCCGCTGCCGCCCCGGCCGGTAGGTGGGCGGTGAGTCCCAGGACGTGCGCCCGCTGCCTCTATACCGAGGCGCACCCGCTGCACCTCGTCCTCGATTCCGAGTTCGTTTGCAGCGGCTGTCGGGTCCACGAGGAAAAGGATTCGATCGACTGGAGCGAGCGCTGGCGTCGCCTCGAATCACTCGTCGGCGAGTTCCGCACGCGAGTGTCCGGGCATTATGACTGCATCGTGCCAGTAAGCGGTGCACGCGATTCCCATTTCATCGTCCACGTCGTGAAGCACCGGCTCGGCCTCAACCCGCTGCTGGTAAGCTACAACCGCCACTACAACACCGATCTCGGCATACGCAATCTCGCGAACCTGCGGATGGCGTTCGATGTGGATCTCCTCGAGAACACGGTGCAGCCGCAATCGGCCAAGGCCGTGACGCGGGCGGCCCTTCAGGCGATCGGCAGCATGCACTGGCACACGCTTGCCGGGCAGACGGCCTGGCCCGTCCAGGTCGCAGTCCGGATGGGCATTCCGCTGATTGTCTGGGGCGTCCATCAGGGTGTCGATCAGGTCGGCATGTATTCGCACTTCGACGAGATCGAGATGAGCCGGCGCTACCGGAAGGAGCACGATCTCATGGGCTGGGAGATCGACGACCTTGCGGCCGCCGATCCCCGGCTCGACGCGCTAAATCTCTCGCCCTGGCGCTATCCGGACGCCGGCGATATCGCCCGGATCGGCATACGCGGCATCTATCTTTCCAACTACCTGCGGTGGGACACGAAGGCGCAGCACGAATCCATGATCGAGACCTACGGCTACGAGACGCGTGCGGCGTCGCGCACGTTCGATGCGTACAACGACGTCGACTGCCATCATTACTCCGGCATCCACGACGTCATCCGCTTCCGCAAGCACGGCTATGCGAAGGTCCTCGATCACGCCTGCCGCGAAATCCGTCTGCGCCGGATGACCCGCGAGGCCGGTGCGGCGCTGGTGGCCGAGCACATGAACCGGCCGGCCCCGGACGGGGCGCTGCTGGCGGAATGGCTTGGGATGGATCTGCCGGATATCCTCGGTTCTGCCGACGCGCACCGCAATCCTGCGGCCTATTCCGGCGGGGTCCCGATCCAGCCTCAGCCACCCGGAAAGGATGCCGTCGAGGCTGCACGCCTTCCGCAGGTCGAACCGGATTGCAGCTTCCGCATCACACCGACGCGCGCGCCCGGCCAGCGCGACGACGCCTACGTGCTGATCGGGAAGGGATGGTTCGATCCGGAGGATACGCAATGAGCGCGCCGGTCCTGGAAACCGATAGCTTGCGTTTGGTGCCGTTCGGTCCGGCGCATCTGACCGCCCGGTATCTGTCATGGCTGGGCGACCGGGGGACGATGCGCTACAGCGAGCAACGCCATCGCGTCCATGACCTGCATTCGGCAGGCGAGTTCATGGCGCGCATGGCCCGCGACGGCCATTTCTGGGCGATCGAGGTGAAGGACGCTGAATTGGGGCATATCGGAAATGTCGTGGCATATCTGGATCGTCCGAATTCATGCGCCGACTTGAGCATCCTCGTCGGCGAACCGGCGGCGCGCGGGCGCGGCCTGGGCAGGCGCGCGTGGTGCCTTGCCCTGGACTGGCTTGTCTCTCCGGCCGGCGGAGTGCGGCTTGTCACGGCCGGCACGATGGCCGCGAATGCGGCGATGCTCAGGTTGATGCGGGCAAGCGGTATGCAAGAATACGGACGGCTGCAGGGACGTTTCCTTCTCGACGGCCAACCGGCGGATCTGGTGCTCGCTGCCCGGCCGGCGCAACCGCGTCCGAAAGATGGTGGCTGACATGGCAACAATTCTCGTCACGGGCGGAGCCGGCTATGTCGGCAGCCATGCCTGCAAGGCGCTGGCGGCTGCCGGTTACCGGCCGGTCGTCTACGACAACCTGTCGCGCGGCTTTGCCGAGCTGGTGAAGTGGGGGCCATTGGTGCAGGGCGATCTTGGCGATCGCGTGGCGCTCGACGCGGCCTTTGGCGCGCACAAGCCCATCGCCGTGATGCATTTCGCGGCGTTCGCGTTCGTGCCCGAGTCGGTCGCCGATCCTTATCTCTACTACCGCAACAACATGGCCGGCACATTGACGCTGCTCGAGGCGATGCGTGGCGCCGGGGTTGACCGGCTCGTCTTTTCCAGTACTTGCGCGGTCTATGGCAGCGTGACGAAGACGTCGATCCCGGAAACGACGCCGACGGCGCCCGTCAACGCCTACGGCGAATCGAAGCTGATGGTCGAACGCATGCTTGCCGACGCGGCACGCGCCTACGGCCTGCGCTGGACCGCGCTGCGCTATTTCAATGCCTGCGGCGCTGATCCTGACGGCGAGACGGGCGAACTGCATGATCCGGAACCGCATCTCATCCCGCGTGCGCTGATGGCGGCGACGGGCGAGATCCCGCTGCTCGACGTATTTGGCGAGGACTGGCCCACGCCCGACGGCACCTGCGTGCGCGACTATATCCACGTCGCCGATCTCGCGGCCGCGCACGTCGCGGCCCTGCGGCGGCTGGAGAAGGGCGGCGAACCCGGCCCGTTCAATCTCGGGACCGGCAGCGGGCTGTCGGTGCGCGAGATAGTCGATGCCGTGGCGCGCGTCACCGCCCGCAAGGTTCCCACGCGGGTCGGGCCGCGTCGGCCGGGCGATCCGCCCGCACTCGTCGCGGATGCGGCGCGCGCGCGTGCGGAACTCGGCTTCGCACCGAAATTCTCCGACATCGACACGATCGTTTCCACCGCGTGGCGCTGGTACCGCGCACGCCGGAATGTCGGTTGAGCATGTCCGTTCCGCCCGAGTACCTGCCTGAGAACGCGTTGCCGCCCGCCGATCTTGCGCGGCTGCGCCAGCGCCATCTCGTGCTGTTCCTCGAGTACGCGTCCACGCTGGAGATCTACGACAAGGTCGGTGTGCTCGACCGGGAGCTTGCGCTCTACCGGAGGCTGGCAGGCAGTTTCGCGCGGATCACCATCGTCACGTGGTCGCGCGGCGGCGACGAGGCCTATCGCGCACGGCTAGGTAACATCGGTCTCGTCTTCAACGCGCGCGGCTGGTCGTGGCCGGTCTGGATGGCGTGGCTCTTCTTCGCCTTTCCGTTCGCCTTTCCCGGCCGGTGCATCGTCAAGACCAACCAAATGAGCGGTGCGCGCCATATCCTGGCGCTGGCCCGTCGCGTACGCGCCCCTCTGATTGCTCGTTGCGGCTATCCGTGGTCGATATTCTGCGCGCGTGAATACGGCCCCGACGATCCGCGCACGCGCAAGGCGCTGCGCACGGAGCGCGCCGCGTTCCGGGGAGCCGCGCATGTCGTCGGCTCGACGCCGGAGATACGGGACCTTGCGGTGACGACGCACGGCGTCTCGCCGGCCAACTGCTCAGTTGTGCCGAACTATGTCGATACCGACCTGCTGCGGCCACAGGATGCGCGCCGCGACGCAGGAGAGCGGCCCAACGTGCTCTTTCTCGGCCGACTCGAATCACAGAAAAATGTGCACGCGCTGATCGAAGCACTCGTCGGCAGCAAGGCGCGTCTGACGATTGTGGGCGAGGGCAGCCAACGTGCCGAACTCGCTGCGGCCGCGACCGTGTCCGGCGTCGACGCGATTTTTGCCGGGAACGTGCCGCACCGGGATTTGCCCGCTGTGTTTGCCGCCGCCGATCTTTTCGTGCTGCCGTCGCTATTCGAAGGCCATCCCAAGGCCCTGCTCGAAGCGATGTCCTGCGGTCTTCCGGTGGTGGGCGCGGACGTGCCGGGCATCCGCGAGGTGATCGAAGACGGACGGACAGGCCTGCTGTGTGGGACGGATTCGGTTTCGATCCGCGCCGCGATCGACCGGCTGTTCGCCGATCGCTCGCTTGCGGCGACGCTGGGCGCCGCCGCGCGCGCCTATATCGTCGCCAACGACTCCCTCGACCTGACGGTCGAGCGCGAGCTCCGCATCCTGTCGAAAGTCGCCGCATGATCCGTCTTGTCGAGATCTTCCTGCGTCTGGTCCCGGCGGGTCTGCTGGCGCGGCTGATCGGACTTGCCGCGGCGGCGCGTGCGCGGGGCCTCGCACCCGATGAAGGCCTGCGCTTCCTTTTCGCCGTGCAGGCGCGTCTCGACAACGCGCTGGCTGAAGAGGCGGTGCGTTACGGACTGGGCGTGCATCCAAAGCACCGCCACATGCGCTACCATGATTTTTTCGTCACGCGCATCACCGCCGGCCAGCGCGTGCTCGATGTCGGCTGCGGCAACGGCTATCTGGCACGACGTATCGCGGCCGACGCGGGTGCCGCGGTCGTCGGTGTCGATATCGTTGCGGCCAACATCGAGAAGGCGTGCCGGCTGCACGCGCACGAGCGTGTCGAATTCCGCATCGGCGACATCCTGCGCGAGATTCCCGCAGGCGGCTTCGATGTGATCGCGATGTCGAATGTGCTCGAGCATCTGCCCGGTCGCCCGGAACTGCTGCGCCGGCTTGCGGAAGCGACGGGCGCGCGCCGCTTTCTGATCCGAGTGCCAAATTTCGAGCGCGACTGGACCGTACCGCTGAAGAAGGAGCTGGGCATCGACTGGCGTTCGGATTCGACGCACGAGACCGAGCACACGTCCGCCGAGTTCGAGGCGGAGATCGACGCCGCGGGCCTCTTGGTGCGCGAATGCCTTCTCGGCTGGGGTGAGATCTGGGCCGTGGTGGAACCGCGATGAGCGCGCCCCGCCTCAGCGTCCTGATGACGGTCTACAACGGCGGGCGGTATCTGCGCCCGGCGATCGACAGCGTGCTCGCGCAGGATTTCTCCGACTTCGAATTCATCATCGTCGACGACGGCTCGACCGACGGCAGCGTCGATGTCGTGCGCGCGGTTGGCGATCCGCGCATACGGCTGCACGTCAACGACCGCAATCGCGGACAGACGCCGTCGCTTAATATCGGCCTGCGCTTGTGCCGCGGCGCCTTTATCGCGCGTCTCGATGCCGACGATCTGTGCCTGCCGGGCCGGTTCCGGCGCCAGGTCGCGTTCCTCGACGCGCACCCCGATATTGGCATCCTCGGCGGCAGCGTGACTGTGATTGACGGCGAGGGGCGTCCGGGCGAGCGTTCACCCTTGCCGACCGACGACGCGGCCCTGCGCTGGCTGAGCATGACGCGCAATCCGTTCCATCATCCGGCGGTAACGCTGCGACATGACCTGATCGAGCGCACGGGGCATTATTTCGATGAGCAGTATGGCGCAAACCAGGATTACGACCTTTGGGACCGCCTGCTCCCGCACACTCAGATCGCTAATCTTGCTGAAGATGTGGTCGCCTACCGCGTGCACGGCAACAACATTTCGGTTCTGCGGCTGGGTGAGCAGCAGGCAATGAGCCTGCGTTTTGGTGCGCGGCGAATCGCGGCGGAAACTGGGATAGTTGTCGCGCCAAACGATCTCGCTGGAATCTACGCCGCAGTGCACGGATCATGCATCGTCTGCGGGGTCGCGCCTTCGCCGCCAGCCCGGGCCCTCTCCGTCCTTCTTGACCTGACAGACGCCTATCTCGCGCGGCATCACGAAGCTGTGTCGGTGCGCCGTCTGGCGGGTGCGCTTGCGCTGCGCACCTGGCTTGTGCGCTCCATGGGGGCAAAGCGCTTAGTTTTGCTCGATCGGATCTTGCGACTGTCACCTTCTGCGATGATTGGGGCGATACGGCTTCTCGTTCCCCAGACGGCAGGTCTCATACGCCGCGCGCTCGGTAAGTAGAATGGCACGGTTGCGCTCCACTTCGCCGATAATGATCGATGGAGATCGGCCACTTGGCCATCTCGCCAAGCTCGCTTATCTAGGCGCAAATGCGGTTCGCAATCGCGCTTTGGGTCGTTCGGGGGGGCTTAGCCTCGAGCGCTTTGGTGGCGCAGACCAGGCAACCATCGCTGGTACGCCTTCACCATCCCGTCTCTTATGTGAAAGGCATCTTGCCAGCATCGAATGGGCTAAATTCTCGCAATCAGCGGGCGGCATCCGGATGCACGACATGGGTTGCGGCTCAGGCCGTGCTGGTCGGCTTGTTGCCGCCGCCGCAGGATCTTCAATTCGATATCGTGGGTTTGATGTGCGAAAGGATCCTGCTTGGGAGGCATCAAGGGCGGGATCGGAAATGACGGTGTTCGACGGCGTCGATTTCGCCGGGACGATCAGGCCCGGCGACAACTTGTTCTTTTCGCAGTCCGCTGCCGAGCATATTCCGTCCGATCTTGAATATTTTTCCGCAGTAGCGCGTGCATGTGACACTGCTTCAGGCCCGACACTGCAAATGCACTATCTTCCGGCAGCGTCCTGCCTACGGCTCTATCTTTTTCACGGCTTTCGTCAATATCCGATCGGTGCTTTGGCGCGACTTGCGGCTCTTCAGGCGTCGGACGCAAAGTGCGCAGCCGTCGCGCTGGGTGGCCCCGCCGCGATCGAATTGCATTGGCGCTGGATCACTCGTCCTTTGCTTTCTAGGCAACCCGACCAACGCGAAGTCGATCCGGTTGGATATCGCGCTGCGCTTTCTGCGGCGATTGAATCTGACGTTCGAGCAACGCCGTCAGCCGCTTTGTTCTGGGCTTTTATTGTTCGGCGTCGCTTCTAAGGAAGTGTCGTGAGCACTTGGCCTTCACGCTATTGGCCTGCTAAGTTCTCGAACCATGAAAAGCATTCGGCACTTCACAGCCTTAATTCTTCTGTTTTCTCTTGCTGCTTGCGGATTCGAGCCGCTCCATGCAACTCACGGCAGTACAGTCGTGAACTCAGAGCTTGCTGCCGTAAGGATCGCGCCGATTGCGGAGCGTTCTGGTCAGATACTCAGAAATTATCTTCTCGATCGCCTCACGCCGCAAGGCACCGCGCTCGCGTCACGCTATTCGTTGCAAGTGGAGTTGTCCGAGCCGCGACAGACGCTGGCGCTGCGCCGAGATGATGTAATTAGTCGGGCGAGTTATTCCGCGACAGCCTCATTCAACCTTGTCGATTCGGGCGGGAAGCGGTTAATGAGTGGCACATCGAGTTTTACGACGGACTACGAAATTACGAATTCGGAATATGCGACTCTGGCCTCAATCCAGAGTGCCCGCGAGCGTGTTCTTGAACTTGTTAGCGACGATATCCGTTCGCAGCTCGCAGTGTTTCTGCGCGCGCGCTGATTAGAGCCCGCGCAGCGAGAAATCGCCGAGATTGCGGAACCCGATGCGAAAAAGTATCGCTGTATCTGGAGGAAGGTCGGCCCGGCCAATATTGCGGCGGGTGAGGTCCGCACCCGCAACGAAACAGTCGTCTTCGTAAATTAACGTCGCGCCGGCGAGCAGGATTCCGTTGTCCTCGCCAAGCGAATTAACGATGCGGCCGCTGACACGCCAATTCTCGCTCAGTCGGCTTGAGAGCGATTGCGAAATCTGGTTGATCGAACGTTGTGCTGTCGTTTGGACGGACTTGTCAATGCGCGCGTGCTGCAGGCCGTAGCTGAGCGCACTTGGTCCCATCGACAGACCCGTGACGGAGCGCAGCAGTTTACGGTCATTGCTGTCGACCTGGTATCGATACGTCGCGCGCACGAGTGAATACGGAACAAACAGCACGCGGCCGACGAGATCCGACAGGCGCGTATCCGCACCGGAGCCCCGCGGAAGCGCCGCATCCGATTTGAACCGGTATTGCTGCCCCAAAAACACGGACAGCCGCTCGCCGGTGGAAGGAGCGAAATCGGCATTGGCGCCGAGTACCACACGTTGGCCGGAATCGATACGGTCGTAGCCCGTGAAACGGTTCATGCGAAAAAGGTTTGTATCGTCAAATGTCAGGCCTCGGCTGTCTTCGTTTGGCAGGTCCCGTTGGCTGCCCATGTTGGGCGCCGCATATACTGCAACGACCGGCTCGATGATCGTGCGCAACGTCGGCGATTGCCTTACCAGCGGGAAGCGCCACGACAGGCCGACTTCTGGCATCGCGCGGAAAGACGTGCCGTCGTCGGATGGCTGAAAGCTGTCACGGCCAGGATGAAGATTGCTGACGTTGAACATGTCAGTCTGCAGATTCGCAGTAAGCGTGTAGATTTCGCCAGATCTTGTCGTGTACGGCAGCGACCAGCCACCGATCATTGTTGTATGCTGCGAGTGAACGCCGCGGTCGCGATATATGGAGTAGGCGGCCGCATCGAACGTGTAGCGGCCACCGACCGTGCCCGGCTCGCTGAACCAACTGTAGTTGGCAGCCGGCAAAACGGTTGGCGTCAAGGATGGATCGTCCTCGGGACGCAAGCCCTGAAACGCGAGTGCATTCAGCGAGGCATAGCCGCGATCCCGGAATCCCTCGGTATAGAGTCGACTTTGCAGCGCATCCTGATCAAGAATTCGAAAGCGCTGCCGAATCCGATATCGGTCGATATAGGTTTTGTCCGACGCGCGCGAAAGGTCGTAGCCCCAACGCCAAGTGTCGTCGATGTCAAAGCGGCCCATTCCGCGTGCATGTCCACGCCAGGCCGGAAACCCTTCACCTTCGCGATTCGTATTAAGAAACGAGCCGTCGAGCGAATATTCACCCGCGCGCGTACGCTCGCGGACTTCCCCTATAAGCATCGGCCTGTCGTTTGATATGAGGACCGGCGTGAGGGTCGTATCGGCAGTCGGACTTAGCGCCCAGAAATAAGGGGCAGCGACCATCGTGCCGTTGCGCGAAGACGTCGAAATATCGGGGACAAGGAAGCCGCTCTTTCGCCTTTCCGTCCCGTCCGGATGCGAAAAATACGGCGTGTACATCACGGGTACGCCGGCGATCTCTAGGCGCGCGTTGTCGTAGACGACTTCCTTCTTCTCCTGGTCGTGCGTGATGCGCGAGGCACGGATCTGCCAGACGGGCGCGCGCGTGGGGTCGTCGCGGCAGGGTTCGCAAGGCGTGTAGGTCGCACGGCGCATGACCGTCTTGCTGCCATCGGCGCGCCGCGCCGTGACGGCGGCAAAGCGCGACTGGTCGGCGATGATCAGGCGCAGGTTGCGGATCGCACCCTCGCGCATGTCGTCGGTCAACTCGACGAATTCGGCGAACACGACCTCGCCCGTCGGCTCGAGCAGCGAAACGTTGCCCGTCGCGGTCACCGTGTTCGTCCGCCGGTTGTAGGTGAGCGCGTCGGCCTTGAGCAGCCGGTCGCCCTGGGCAATTTCGACATTGCCCTGCGCCGTGACGAGGCCGAGATCCTCGTCGACGACAATCTCGTCCGCATGGACGAGGGCGGGGATTTCAGTCCCGGAATTCGACTGGGCGCAGGCGGCCGAACCCATCGTCGTTGCACCCGCAAAAAGAACGAGTGCGCAAACGCGGGCGGCAAAGGCGCCGCCAATCGTGTCGAGGATGGTCGGCAGTGCCATTCGTCGCTTGTGCTTGGGCCGTGAGTGCCGAAATTCCGTGGACTTTCGCGGCTTTGGGGCCGTGAAGGAGGCGGATTATAACGACGAACCTTCCGCTTTCCATTGGATAAATTCGCGCCGAATCGGCGGCCAAATCGCGCATTTCGGGGCAATCGGCGATGCGGGCTACCATCCCTTGCCGCTGCGCCCCGCAACCTGTTACATGAGCCGGAATCGCCGCCCAACACCGGGAGTCGCTTTGCAGCAGCCTCTTCGCATCGCTCCGTCGATATTGTCGGCCGATTTCGCGGCCCTTGGCGCGGAAGTGCGCGCGATGGAGGCGGCCGGGGCCGACTATATCCATGTCGACGTGATGGACGGCCATTTCGTTCCCAACATCACGCTTGGTCCGTCGATCGTGAAGGCGATTCGGCCGCACACGAAGCTGCCGCTCGACGTCCATCTGATGATCTCGCCGGTCGATCCGTTCGTGAAGGAATTCGCCGACGCGGGCGCCGATATCATTACCGTGCATCCCGAGGCCGGCCCGCATGTCCATCGCACCGTGCAGCTCGTCAAGAGCCTCGGCAAGAAGGCGGGTCTGTCGCTCAATCCGGGCACGCCGGTCGCGGCGGTCGAGCCGATGCTCGGCGATCTCGATCTCGTCCTGGTGATGTCGGTCAATCCAGGCTTCGGCGGGCAAAGCTTCATCGAGGGCGCGCTCGGCAAGATCGCCGCACTGCGCCAGAAGATCGACGCGTTGGTCGGTTCCAGCGGCCGGCGGATCGATCTTGAGGTCGATGGCGGCATCAACATCGAGACTGCGCCGCGTGTGCGTGCGGCGGGTGCCGATGTCTTCGTGGCCGGCACGGCGGGTTTTGCGGGCGGCCCATCGAAATACGCCGACAATCTGCGGCGCCTGCGCGGGGCCTGAAGCGTGCCCGCGCGCCAGCGCCGATCCCGTGTTCGGGATTTCTGGAACGGTTCGTTCCTCTATTCGTTCCTGATTGGCGGGCGCACGCCCAAACGCCTGCTCCGGCTGGCGCCGCCGCCACTGCCTGGAAACCGCGTGCGCGGTGAGGCGATCGTTTCCGGCAAGCTCGTGTGCGCGGGCCGTGCCCTTGCCGCCGAACGTCCCGATTGGACGGCCGCCGACCTGACGCCGGCCGCGCGCGTGGAGCTCAATTCGTTCGAATGGCTGGACGATCTTTCGGCGGTCGGCAGCGAACTGGCGCAGACGCGCGCGCGCGCGCTGGTCGAGGACTGGATCGCCGCAAATCCGAAATGGCAGGCGGGCGCATGGGATGCCGAGCCCACTGGCCGGCGCATCGCCGCCTGGCTTGCCAACGCGCCGTTCCTGTCGCGCGGCGAGGGTGACAGGCTCGGACCCCAGCTTCTTGAATCGGCGTGCCGGCAGGCGCGCCATCTTGCGCGCTCGTGGCGGACCGCGCCGTCGGGCCTGCCGCGGCTGGCGGCGCTGCGGGGGCTGATCTACGCGCATTCGTGCGGCCTCCTGCCGCAGTCCGGACTTGGCGGTGCCGCGCGCGCGCTGGGCGGCGAAGCGCTGGCGCAACTGCTGCCCGACGGTTTTCATGCCGAGCGTGGCGCCTACGCGCAGTTCGCGGCCCTGTCGGTGTTCGTCGACGCGCGCCTTGCGATGGAAACGGCCGGCGCCAGCGTGCCCGAGGCTGTCCACCGTGCGATCGAGGGGCTGGCGCCCGCGCTGCGCTTCTTCCGGCATGGCGACGGCGGCCTTGCGCTGTTCGAGAATTCCAACATCGAGGACTCGCGCGCGATCGACGAAGCGCTGGCGCGCGCGCAGTGCCCCGCACCGCCACCGCTGCGCGCAAGTGCCGCGCATTTCGAGCGCGTGGCGGCCGACCGGACGCTCGTCTTCCTCGATTCCGGCGCGCCGCCGCCGGCGGGTTTCGATGCACACGGGCATGCGGGCGCGCTGTCGATCGAGATTTCGTCCGGCCGCGAACGGCTCATCGCCAATTGCGGTGCCGGCCCGCGCGACGATTCGGAATGGGCGCTGGCGCTGCGCGCCACGGCCGCGCATTCCACGCTGACGCTGGAAGACACCAGTTCGTCCGAGCCTGTTCCCGGCAAGGTCATGCGCCGGCCGCCCGCCGTGAAATCGACCCGCGACGAGGCCGAAGGCAATGTCTGGCTGGAGGCAAGCCACGACGGCTACGTGCCGCTGTTCGGCTTCCTGCACCAGCGCCGGCTGTTCGTCGCCAGCGACGGGCGCGACGTGCGGGGCGAGGATTCGCTGATCCCGGCGCCGGGCGCCACGGTGGCACCCTCGGCGCGTTTCGCGATCCGCTTCCATCTGGCGCCCGATCTGCAGGCTTCGATCATCCAGAATGGTGCGGCAGCGCTGCTGCGCACGCATTCGGGCCAGGCGTGGCGGCTTCAGATCGCCGGTGCCATGCTGGAACTGGGCGAGAGCGTTTCGTTCGCCGTGCGCGGCAGCGCAAGGCGGGCCGAGCAGCTCGTTGCCGCCGGCACCGCGGGCGCCGAAGGCATATCCGTCAAATGGGCATTGAAGGCGATCGCGGCGGGAAAATGAACGATCCCGGCGAGCGCTTGAGAGACCGGGCTCAAATCAGTTTTCGCGCGCATGCCGCGATCTTGGCGTAGCCGCCGGCATTCGGGTGCCGGTCGTTGGGCAGGAAATCGCCGATCGCGAGTTCGCACGATTGTACCGGCATTCCCTGCGCATCTAGAAAGGCGCGTACCGCGCGCGACCGCGGGTTGGGCGAGTTGGCGATGACCTCGTCTGCCTGGGGGATCATCAACAAGCGGACATTTTCCCGGCCGACGCTGGCGACCATCGACAGGAAAGCGGCCTTTGAACGCTCGAAGGTTTCCAGCGTATCGGCACGCGACTCCATGCCGCCGAGCCCGAGATAGGCGACCGCCGCGTTGCGCAGGAGCGCGAAGACGTAGATGTGTCGCTTGGGCCAGATCTCCCAGCGCGACAGGCGATCGCGCAGCGAATCGCGACCTTTCCATCGCGCCTCGTATCGCGTCGTCGTTCGTTCGATCAGGTCGCTGGGCTTGTCGCCGGGCTTCAGCGGATACCACAGATGCTCGGGCTCGCGGCAGGCGCCGGTGCCGGCCAGGCAGTCGATCTGCGAGGACGAGATCTCGAAGATCGGCCGATACCAGTCGTGCGAGATGAAGACGAATACGAGGCGGTCGGGCGCGAGACAGGGCGCATAGTGGGCAAGTGCAGCCTGCCAGTTCAGCATCCCCGTTCCCAGATAGCCGAGATTGGCCAGTTGGCGGCCGGCGGGCGCATCGGGTTCGATTCCGGCGAACCAGGCAGGTGCGCCCTGGCCCTCGGTAAACGAGTCGCCCAGAAACGCGGTCGTCGGGCGGCTGCATTCAAGGTCGCGATCCTGCGCGAACCCGAGATTGTTCGTCTGCAGGACGTAGTCGTATTCGATCTTGGGCTCGCCGATGTCGTAGATGCCGACATGGTGGATACGTGCATTTGCCGGGCGGGCGGGAACGCCCGGCGCCGCCATCGAGAACGCGCCCGGCGAGGCATAGCCGTATCGCGCCGCAAACCAGTAAGACTCGTTGAAACAAGCACGCGCAGCGCGATTTCGGCACCGGCAAGCGTCAGGAGGATCGAGGCGGCGAGGAGCGCGATGTTCTTCAAGGCAGGCGACCGAATTGACTGGTTTGGCATATGCGCGCCCGAATTGCGGCGCGCCGAGCGAAGATGCTACACCCTCGCCCCATGAACAACGCGTCAATCGAGCGCCGCCGCCGGAAAATCGAATTCCGCGACCGGCAGGAGCCGGCACGCGCCGGCTGGCGCGCACGGCACGACTTCTATCATTCCGAAGACCTTCGCGCGCTGCGCTTTCTGGTGCCGCCCGGCGCCAGCGTCCTGGCAGTCGGCTGCGGAGACGGCGCGGTTCTGGCGGGGCTGGAGCCGGGGCGCGGCGTCGGCATCGATCCCAGCGGACAGGCGGTCGCGGCGGCGCGTGCCGCCCATCCGCATCTGGAATTCAATACGGTCGATTTCGAGGCGGGCGAGCCGCTTGCTACGGCGGGCGAGACGTTCGACGTGATCCTGCTCGCCGAAACGGTCGGCTGGATCGATGACATCGAGCAGACGCTCGTGAAACTCCACAACCTGTGCCACGCCGATACGCGCGTCGTCATCGCCTATCACGCGCCGCTTTGGGAGCCGATGCTGCGCGTGGCGGCCGGGTTCGGCCTGAAGGCGCCGATGAGAGATTCGAACTGGCTGGGGATGCCGGCGCTTGCCGCGGTCCTCGATCTCGCGGGCTTCGAAGTCATCCGGCGCGAATGGCGCACGCTCGTGCCTTTCCGTCTCCTCGGCCTCGGCACGCTCGTCAACCGGTTGATCGCGCCGCTGCCGGGCATCCGCCAGCTGTGCCTGCGCAACTATCTGGTCGCCCGCTCGCGCGCTGTGGCGCAGCCACGGCCAACCTCGGCAAGCGTCGTCATTCCCGCGCGCAACGAAAAGGGGAACATCGAGGCTGCGGTGGTGCGGTTGCCGCAATTCTGCGAGCGCGTCGAAATCGTGTTCGTCGAAGGCCACTCGAAGGACGGCACGCTCGACGAGATGCACCGCGTGAAGGCCGCCTATCCGGACCGCGACATCAAGATTCTCGTCCAGGACGGCAAGGGCAAGGGCGATGCCGTGCGCAAGGGTTTCGCCGCCGCGACCGGCGACGTGCTGATGATCCTCGACGCCGACCTGACGGTTCCGCCCGAGGACATGCCGAAGTTCTTCCGCCAGATCGCGGAAGGGCGCGGCGAATTCATCAACGGCACGCGTCTGGTCTATCCGATGGAGGACGAGGCGATGCGCACGCTCAACCGCATCGCCAATTATGCGTTTTCGGTGATCTTCACCTGGCTGCTCAACCAGCGCTTCACCGATACGCTTTGCGGCACCAAGGTGCTGCGCAAACGTCACTACGAAGCGATCGCCGCCAACCGCCTCTATTTTGGCGATTTCGATCCGTTCGGCGATTTCGACCTGATATTCGGCGCGATCAAGCTGAACCTGAAGGTCGTCGAAGTGCCGATCCGCTATCTCGCCCGTACCTATGGCGAAACGCAGATCTCGCGCTTTCGTCACGGATTGCTGCTTCTCAAGATGGTCGTTTTCGCGTGGCGCAAGCTCAAGGCTTATTAGACCGCCTTGCTCGTGCGCCTGCGCTGTTTGCGCTGGCATTCGGCATTCGCGCTGCATATCTCCTGGCAACTGGAATAGAGTCGGCAGGACTTGTCCATCCAGACAGCGGCCTTTTCATCGATATGGCGCTCTCGCCCGAATGGTGGCAGGGCAGCCCCGAGCGCATGCCTGGCTATCCGATCTTCCTGCATTTCCATTTTCTAGTGTTTGGTACGGGAGCGCTCTGGGCACCTGTCATTAGCCAACTCGCAATCGACGCGTGCGCCTGCGTCGCGATAGCGCGACTGGCCGATTGCATCCAAGCGGGTGCCGGCCGTTGGGCCGGCCTGATGGCCGCCCTCAATCCCACCCAAATCGTGCTCGCCGGAGTTGTGCTCGGCGATTCGATTTTCATGGCATGTCTTGCTGCAGGATTTCTGGAATTGGCGCGCTGGCACAAGATGCATGATGACAGAACTGCTACAGCGATGCGCGCCGGATGGTGGTTTGGACTTGCGCTTTTCAATCGCGCTGTTCTCTGGCCCTTTGTCCCGGTTCTCGCGCTTGCGATGCTTATCTCGGATGGCTTCACTGTGCGTGCATGGCGGGCAACCAGTTGTGTCGTTCTTGCGATTGCTCTTTTTGCTGCGCCAGTCGTCACCCGGAACTGGATAGCCTACGGCAAACCGGCACTTTCGGCGCAAGGTGGCATGCACATGGCGCTTTGGTGGTATCCGCTCGCCCGGGAGGCGGCCGATGGTACGCCGTATGCGAGAACTGCTGGCGAGGTCGCGGCGGCGTACGATGCACATGGAGGGATCCGCGATGGTACCGACCCATTCGGCAGCGAGGCAATCTATTCCGGGATCGCGCGCGAAGGCCTTTCTGCAACTTCACCTGCCGGCATTCTCAAGGCATGGCTCTTCGGCGCCGCGATCAACTTGGCATCGCCCGCAACGTTGATGATTCCGCGCGTTATGGCGCTGCCACGCACTGGTTACTACTCGACTGTCGGACAGACACCTGTCGAAAAGGTTCGAAATTTCCTGACTTTGAGCTCGAGCCGGACATATCTTTTATGGCTTGCCGCTGGTATCTCAGTGGAATGGCCCGTCCGGGCAATTGCGCTTGCGGGATTAGTCCTTCTGTTGTCCCGACGCGAAACGCGCGGGGCAGGACTCTTTGCGATCCTGTGGATTGGATATGTCTTGGTAATACAAGGACCGGTTGCATCAGCAAAATATCGGTTGCCGGTTGAGCCAATATTCGTTGCGGCTGCTGCCTATGCAGTCGTCCGAATCAGCCGTGCCGCGTAGAACCCGTCCATGCCGCCCTTGTCGGCCCAGTGGGACGGCAGCGTCATCAGGTCGCCGTTGGCGTCGATCAACTCGGCCGCACCGCCAAGTTCCGCGGCCGATATGCGTCGGCGCGCGAATGCCGGATTGCGCTTGAGGAAGGCGGCCACGCGGCTTTTTCCTTCGCGCGGGTCGAGCGAACACACGGCGTAGACAAGCGTGCCGCTGGGCGCGGTCATTTCGGCGGCGGCATCGAGCAGGCGGTCCTGCACGCCGACAAGCTTGTCGGCATCGGCCGGCGATTTCAGGTAGGCGATTTCCGGATGCCGGCGCAGCGTGCCACTGGCCGTGCAGGGGGCGTCGAGAAGTACGAAAGGGAAAGGAGTGGCCGGGCGCCAGTCGGCGACGTCCGCCGCGATGCCGGTTGCCGTCAGGCCGGTGCGTGCCAGGTTTTCCACAAGGCGTGCGAGCCGTTTTTTCGACTGGTCCACCGCCGTGACCCTTGCGCCGGCGGCGGCAAGCTGCAGCGTCTTGCCGCCGGGTGCTGCGCAAAGATCGAGCACGTCGCTGCCCGAAACATCGCCAAGCAGGCGCGCGGGCAGGGCGGCGGCGGCGTCCTGCACCCACCACGCCCCCTCGGCATAGCCCGGCAGGTCGGCGAGCCCGCCGGCGTCCGGCAGGCGCAGCGTGCCGGTCGGCAGCACCTGCGCGCCGAGCTTTGCTGCCCACAATTCCGGATCGGCGCGAACGGAAAGATCGAGCGGCGGATTGCCCGCATGCACGCCTGCGACCGCGCGGGCCGTGTCCTCGCCGTAGGCCGTCGACAGCACATGCCACAGCCACGGCGGCGTATCGAGGCGGGCCGCATCCAATTTGGCCAGCAATGCCTTTCCGTCGCGCGCCAGCCGGCGCAGCACCGCATTGACGAGCCCTTTGAGGCTTGCTGCGCGGCCCGTGCACAGCGCGACGGTTTCGCCGACCGCGGCATGATCGGGCGTGTCGAGCAGCAGCAGCTGGGCCGCCCCAAGGCGCAGGATGTCGCGAACCGGCATCGGGGGGGCGCCCTTGTCGAGACAGCGGGCCAGAACTGCGTCGAGACTGCCCAACCGCCGCAAGACGCTCGCCGCAAGAAGGCGCGCGAATGCCCGGTCGCGCCCCTCAAGCCGGGCGTGGCCCTCGACAAGACCCGCCGCCTCGTCGAGCGTGCGGCCCTTGGAAAGCACCTGTTCCAACAGGTCGCGGGCGACAGCGCGCGCCGTGGCTAGGGGTAGTGTGCGGCGTTTGTTCGGCAGGGCGGGCATGGCGGCGCAACTTGGCGGAGGTGCGCGTCCGCTTCAAGGAATAAGCGGCATGGCCCTTGCGTTATTCCGGCAGTTAGGGAATCGATACGCCGCTTCCGGGAAACGCCATGACCGATCTTGCACCGATGCGCAGTCCGCGTCCCCGCTCGATGAGCCGCCTTCAGGCGCTCGTGCTGGCGGTGCTCCTGATTCTCGGCGGCATGGCGATCGCGCGGGCTGACCGGCCTTCGACCGGCTCGCTCGCGGCGGCAGACAGCTCGACGCCCTTCAAACTTCCCGACTGAGAACGCTCAACCCCACGGCCCGCGCCGGCGTGCGCCTGCGCCCGTGCGCGGCACCGACATGCGCGCGGCCGAACCCGTGCCCGTTCGTCCCATCGCGCGCGCCTGCTCGACGAGTGCCGCGATCCGGTTGGCGGGATCGGGATGGGTCGAAAACAGGTTGTCGGCCCCTTCGCCGGTCAGCGGGTTCATGATGAACATGTGCGCGGTGGCGGGGTTGCGCTCGGCCGTTTCGCTGGGCAAATGCGCCACGCCCTGCGCGATCTTCTCGAGTGCCGAGGCAAGGGCCAGCGGATCGCCCGAGATCTCGCCGCCGATGCGATCGGCCTCGTATTCGCGGCTGCGGCTGATCGCCATCTGGACGAGGCTTGCCGCGATGGGCGCAAGGATCATCAGCGCGATCGTCGCCACCGGGCCAAGCCCGCCGCGCTCGCGGTTGTTCGAGCCGGAAAAGAAGAACGCGAACTGCGCGAGCATGCCGATGGCGCCCGCGATCGTCGCGGTCACCGTCATCGTCAGCGTATCGCGGTTCTTCACGTGCGCAAGTTCATGCGCCATCACGGCGGCAACCTCGCGCTCGTCGAGCATCTGTAGCAGGCCGCGCGTGGCGGCGACCGCCGCATTCTCGGGATTGCGGCCGGTGGCAAACGCGTTGGGCTGCGGATCGTCGATCAGATAGACCTTGGGCATCGGCAGGCCGGCGTTCGCGGCAAGGTTGGCGACGATGCGGTGGAAGCCCGGCGCTTCGTCGGGGCCGACCTCGTGGGCGCCATACATCGACAGCACCATCTTGTCGGCGTTCCAGTAAGCGAAAAGGTTCATGCCGGCCGCGACGACCAGCGCGATCATCATGCCCCCTTCGCCCGCCAGCGCGTAGCCGATGGCAAGAAAAAGGCCGGTCATGGCGGCAAGAAGGATGGCGGTCTTGGCGTAATTCATGGCCTTTCAGGTAAGCGTCCGCTGCCTTGCGTTCAAGGCTTGCGGGGCGCAAGCCGGGCGCGCATATGTTCGTTTCATGGCCGAGACCAAGACCGAAACGCCCGCCGCCGATCCGGCACCGGCACCCGCGCCCGAGCCGGCGGCACCCAAGCCCGTCCCGGAGATCGGCGGCCCCAAGGGGCCCGAGCCGACGCGCTATGGCGACTGGGAGCGGGCGGGGCGCTGCGTCGATTTCTGACGATCCGCAAAGCCTGAGGAAGCCCTATGCGTTCGTGGCGGCACTTGCCGTCGCGTGGCTGGTGCGGCTTGCCCTTGTCCCGGTCAGCGACATGGCAAGCGCGGACGTCGCCAGCGCGCGCATCGTCGCCGAGCTGTGGCGGGGTGCGATCTGGCTGGGGCTGCCGCTCGTGTGGCTGCGTGTGGTCGAGCGCGCCGATCCGCGCGCGGCGATCGACCTGCGGCCGGGGGCGGCGCCGAAATACGCCTGGCCTGCGGTGGCGGCGTTGACGCTTGCCTCGCGCGGGATCGAGGTGCTGGCCGGCGGCGCCTGGATCGCCATCCCGCCGGTACCGGTCGCGAGCTTTGCCGTCGCCGCGACCAGCCTGCTTTTCGCGGCACTGTGCGAGGAATTCGTCTTCCGGGGCCTTGTGCTGAAGGCGCTCGCCGGCCGCCACGGGTTCTGGAAGGCGAATGCGATTGCGGCCCTTCTCTACGGGGCGATCCTGGCGCCGGGCTGGTTCGTGCTGGCTGATTTTGGCGCCGGTACGTTCGCCTACCTGTTCGTCTCGGTCGTTCTCTATGCCGTTCTGCTGGGCGGGCTCGTGCGCCTGTCGGGCACGGTTTGGCCCGCTGTCGCCGCCCATTTTCTCAACGACTTGCTTCAGGGTTTCGGCTTTCCGGGCTGAACTGGCCGGATTGGAGAGATTCCAGAAAGCCCGGCAGGCCTTTCATTTTCCCGCATTTGGGCATATACGATTTTTATGACGGACGAGCGCCCCTACACGTCGGCGATCGCGCGCCTCAAGGCGGCGGGCCTCCGGCCCACGCGCCAGCGCGTGCAGCTTCTGCGCGTGCTGGAAGCGGGCGGCCACCGGCACCTGACGGCCGATGAGCTGCATGGCGAAGCGCGCGCGGCGGGCGTCGACGTGCCGCTCGCCACGATCTACAACGCGCTCAACCAGTTCACGCGCGGCGGGCTGCTGCGCGAAGTCGTGGTCGAGCCCGGGCGCTCGTATTTCGACACCAATACCGGCGAGCACCATCACTTCTATTTCGAATCCGAAGGTCGCCTGCAGGACATCCCGGCCGAGCAGGTTTCGCTTGCGGCCCTGCCGTCCGCGCCCGCCGGAATGCGTGTTTCGCGCGTCGATGTTGTGGTCCGTGTTACCGAGAAATAATATTATTTTGCAAACGGTTCTCAATTAGTTTGGAATCGTTCTAGGGTATTGACCCTCCCGTCTCCAAGGTCCATAGATTGCGCATTCCGGGCACAGGGCCCGGGCCGGCAACGCACCGGACAAACGTGTGCGCCGGACCATCGACGGAACAAGGGAGCCTCCCATGCCCAAGCTCAAGGGAACCAAGACCGAAAAGCATCTCAAGGACGCGTTCGCCGGCGAGAGCCAGGCCAACCGCCGCTATCTCTATTTCGCCCAGAAGGCGGATGTCGAAGGCTACAACGACGTCGCGGCCGTGTTCCGCTCGACCGCCGAAGGCGAGACGGGCCACGCGCACGGCCATCTCGAATTCCTCGAGGAAGTCGGCGATCCGGCGACGGGCGAACCGATCGGCTCGACCGAGCTGAACCTCAAGGCGTCGATCGCGGGCGAGACGCACGAGTACACCGACATGTACCCGGGCATGGCCAAGGACGCGCGCGCCGAAGGCTTCGACGAGATCGCCGACTGGTTCGAGACGCTGGCCAAGGCCGAGAAGTCGCACGCCGGCAAGTTCCAGAAGACGCTCGACACGCTGAAGGCGTAACGAGGCTTCGGGCCGTTCCGGTTTTCCCGCGCGGCGCTGCGGCGCCGCGCGGGCGAACCGCGCGGCCACGCTCCATCCAGCCCGCACAGGAATCCGCCATGCGCGAAGGCAGTCTCGAGGCGCCGACCCGCCACAAGATCGACTGGACGAATCCCGATTTCTGGGACGAGGCCAAGCTCGATGCCGAGCTGCGCCGCGTGTTCGACATCTGCCACGGCTGCCGGCGCTGCTTCAATCTGTGCGACTCCTTCCCCAAGCTCTTCGATCTGATCGACGGCACGCCGGGCGAGGTGATGGAGGAAGTGCCCTCCGAAGCGTTCAAGGGCGTGGTCGACGCCTGCACGCTTTGCGACATGTGCTTCCTGACCAAGTGCCCCTACGTGCCGCCGCACGAATTCAATCTGGATTTCCCGCATCTGATGCTGCGCTACCGCGCCATCGAGGCGAAGAAGGGCAAGGTGCCCTTCGCGGAGAAGGAACTCACCAAGACCGACCGCAACGGCAAGCTCGCCGCCCTTGCGCCGACGCTCGCCAACTGGGCGTCGGACACGACGAACGGCCTCACGCGCGGCCTGCTCGACAAGGTTGCCGGCGTGCATCCGGAAGCCGCGCTGCCTAAATTCCACGGCCCCACCTTCGCCGTGCGCGCCAAGCGCGAGGCGGTGGCGCTCAACGACAAGGCGCCCGCCTTCGGCAAGCGCAAGGCCGCGCTCTACGCGACCTGCTTCGTCAACTACAACAACCCGAAGATCGGCATGGCGATGCGCGCCGTGCTTGCGAAGAACGGCGTCGAATCGAAGGTCGTCTATCCGAAATGCTGCGGCATGCCGCAGCTCGAGCACGGCGAGATCGAGAAGGTGGCCCAGACGGCCCGCGCGGTCGCCGCCGAGATGAGCGCGCTGATCGACGAGGGCTACGACATCGTGGCGCTGATCCCGTCCTGCGCGCTGATGCTGAAATTCGAATGGCCGCTGATCGTTCCCGACGACCCGCTGGTGGCCAAGCTCGCCAACGCGACGTTCGATGCGGCCGAGTACGTGGTCGACATCCACAAGAAGCACGGGCTGGCGCCCGGCCTTGGCGAACTCGATGGCGGCGTGTCGGTGCATTTCGCCTGCCACGCGCGCGCGCAGAACATGGGCCCGAAGGCGGCCGAGATGCTGCGCCTCATTCCCAAGGTGGACGTGGCGGTCATCGAGCGCTGCTCGGGCCACGGCGGCTCATGGGGCGTGATGAAGAAGAATTTCGAGACGGCGCTGAAGGTCGGCAAGCCGGTTGCGCGCACGGCGGCGAAGAACGCCAAGACCTATCTTGCTTCCGAGTGCCCGCTGGCGGGCGAGCATATCGTGCAGGGCATCGCGCGGCTGGGCGAAACCGAGTTGCCGAAGATCGAGCAGGCCGAACACCCGATCGAACTTTTCGCGAAGGCCTACGGCCTTTCCTGAGGGACCGACCATGACGACCGCGACAAAGCGCCGGATCGAGCGATCCGACATCCTTCCGCTTTCCGACTATGCGCGCGAGCGCAAGTCGCTGCGCGAGGCGATCGTGGCGACCAAGAAGCATCGCCGCGTCGAGGTCGGCCCCATCGCGACGTTCTATTTCGAGAGCTACCAGACGATGTGGCATCAGGTTCACGAGATGCTGTTCATCGAGAAGGGCGGCGAGGCGCAGATCGCCGACGAGCTTTCGGCCTACAACCCGCTGATCCCGCAGGGCAGCGAACTTGTGGCCACGATGATGCTGGAAATCCCCGATCCCGTGCAGCGCGCGCGCATCCTCGCCACGCTGGGCCATATCGAGAAGCACACGTTCTTCGAGATCGACGGCGCGCGCATCGCGGCGGTGGCCGAATCGGATATCGAGCGCACGAAGGAGGATGGCAAGACGTCGGCCGTGCATTTCCTGCGCTTCCCGTTCGGGCCCGCGCAGATCGCCGCGTTCCGCACGCCGGGCACGCGCGTGATGCTGGGATTCGACCATCCCAATTACGGCCATCTCGCCGTGCTGCCGGAAACCGTGCGCGGCGCGCTGTCGGCGGATTTCGCCTGAAGCGCTACTTCACCGTCTCGTTGGAATAGACACCCCAGACCTGGTCGCGCGCGAGCCAGCCGCGGAAGCCGCCCGTCTCGATGCGGCACCAGGCATCCTTGCATTCGAGCAACGCGCCGATCACGCCAGGCTCCACGCGCGCGATCACCGGCGACTCGGCTTCGGCGCGCCGGTGCAGGTCGCGCATCTGTCCCTGCACGATCACCGCGCGCCGGCCGGTCAGCATGCTCTGATGGACCCAGCCCTCGGTTCCGTCGACATCGCGGATGCGCCGCCAGTTCTCGAACTCCTGAAGTATCTCGACCGGCATCTGCCGGCGCACGAAGACCCATTCCACCGGATAGCGCACGCCGGGCCCGGCGCGCAGGTTCACTTCCTCCGAGCGCAGCGTGACGAAACGCGGGATCGGCAACGCCTCGCGCTGGGACTGCGCGAGCGCAGGACCGGCGGCCAGAAGGGTCAGGAAAAGGGCGGCGAGGGCGCGAATCATCGGTCAGCAGTATAGGCGCGGGCGTGCTTGCGCCGCCAGTGGGGTGCAAGTCAGCGTTTGTACGTCGTATAAAATTTGCTGCCGTATCAATTACTTAATACAATCGAAGTCTGAAATTCGCGGTATCCCAATCAATTCAACATGCATTTGCTGATAAATTAGAGAAAATTTTAAAAAAACACTTGCTTCATTCGACACACATGTGTAGTTTGATGATTACCGACGTTGGTCCAAAGGACGCGGCGGTGGTTCGGCAGAAAGCCGGGTCTAACCCTAGAATAGGATGGATAGAGCCATGAGCTCCAATTCGATCAATACCAACGTCGGTGCAATGGTGGCACTGTCGTCGCTGCGCACGACCCAGTCGGCCCTCAACGTCGCCTCCAAGCAGGTGCAGACCGGCTACCGCGTCGCCGACGCGGCGGACGATGCCTCGACCTTCTCGGTCGCCCAGGGCATCCGCGGCAACCTGCAGGCCTATCAGGCC
>WGNX01000015.1 GCA_016124335.1 Alphaproteobacteria bacterium | reverse complement strand
CTACGCAAAGCGGCAGAACGCTCCGTCGACGCCACGTGGCGGCGCATCGGAACGCTCCTCCAGCACTTCGCGCCAGACGAATGCGCAAACTACTTCAGAAACGCCGGTTACGCTTCACCCTGAAACAATCACGCTCTAGGCCGTCATCCCGCGGTCGCGACGCTGGATTTCCTCGAGCGGCGCCACGGGGAACCTGTCGACCGCCTGGAAATAGATCCGCCCCGCAAGACCCGAAAGCGTGCAGCCGTCGAGGAAAACGACCTCGATCTCGTCGCGCATTTCGGGCGGAATTTCGCGGTGCGTGCGCAGCATCAGTTCGAGCATCGGCTTGCGCATCAGCCCGTCGATCTGCACTTCGCCAAGCTCGCTGAAATCCAGTTCCACGACAAAGCGCCTGCTCTCGCGATCGCGCTTTCCCTTCTCGCCCTCGCGGCGAGAGAAGAGCCGCATCTGGCGCATTTCCTGACCGTCCCAGATCGGCACGAACACGGCGCGCCAGTCGCCCGGCGCGTTCGACAGGCGCTGCATATCGCGCAAATCCGAATCGAGACGTTGCAGCAGTTCACCGCGCCCGGCGCGCTCGAGCGTATTGGCGACCGCATCGCCCAGCACGCTGCGCGCATCGGTCCGGTCCGTGGCGAGAAAAGACATGACCTGCGTGGCGAGCTTTGGCCCGGGCCGCGGCAAACCCTCGTCGACGACGCGCCGCGCGAGTGCGGGATCGGCGTCTGCCAGTTCCTTCAGTGCCTGCTTCAGGTTCGGCCATTCGTGCGCGAGCGGTGCCGCGGTCTTCAGCGGTACGTCGGCGGTTGCCTTTGCAAGTGCGGGCATCGTGACTTCCAGCGCAAGCCGCGCCCCCTCGGCCGGCTTCGGTACGCCGGCGGGCCATGTCATCGCGAGGCGGCCGACTGACGTATCGACGACCGTTTGGCCGTTCGGCGTGTGTGCGACGACGCGCGCGGTCAATGTCTCGACGAACTGCGAGCGCGTCGGCGTGGCCGGCGGGGCAGCGGCGTTCGCAGTCTGCTGTGCGGTCGCCGTGGGAACATCGGGCACGACGCGGACCTGTACGCTTGCGCCGGTCTGCAACGTCTGCTGGACCGCCGCACCCGGCAGCGGCTGGGCCTGCGGGGCGGTCGCCGTCTGCGGCGGGGTCTGGGCCTGCCGTGTCGCGGCGGTCTGCTGCGCGGCTGGAGCCTGCAGTGCCGCTGCCGCCTGCGGACCTGCCGGCTGGGCGGGCGGTGGACTGACGACGGTTGCCGTCGTCTGGACGGAGGGCTGCGGGGACTGCGCATTCGCCGCGATATTGGTCGCGGCGGCCGCAGGTGCGGGCGTCGGCGCGGCCGCCGCCGGTGGCGTGGCAGGCGCCTGCGGCTGGACCTGCAAGATGGTGGCCTGCGGCGCCTGCGCGGTACCGCCGATCTGGAGGGTGACGCTGGCGCCCTGCGGCAAGGGCTGCGGCAGCTTGACGCCGATCGTCCCGGCGTCCGTCTTCACCAGCGTTGCGCCCGAAGTGTCCCGGCCGATCACCTGGCCCTGGACCTGATTGGGCGGAAGCTGGGTCTGGGGCTGGTTTTGAGTCTGCGCGCCGCCCGGGACGGGTGCGGCCTGCGTGCCCTGCGAGAGCACGCTTGCCAACGTCATCGTCTGGACAGCGGCGAAAACCTGATTGCGGATCTGGGCGGGAAGCTGGGTGACCTGCGCAACGATCTGCGCAAAGGCCTGCGCGGGCGGCAGGTTTGCCGCACCGCCGCCCGGCGGCGTGATCGAACCGGTCACGCCCTTCCGGCGAGGCGTGCGGCGATCGCCTCGACGTCGACGGCCGCGTGCGCGCCGGGATGGCGGACAAGAAGCGGCGTCTGCGCGTGGATCGAATCGCGCACGCGCCCGTCGCGCCGGACGACACCCAGCAGCGGCGGCTCGAAGCGCAGGAACTCGCGGCAGGCTTTCGTCAGCGTCTCGTGGATGCGCTGGCCCTGCGTGGGATTGCCGGCGCTGTTGATGACGATGCGCAGGTCGTTGCGCTGGCGATGCGTGGTAAGGACCTTGATGAAGGCGTAAGCGTCGGTAAGCGCCGTCGGTTCGTCGTTCGTCACGACGATGCAGGTGCGCGCCAAAGCCGCCAGCCCGCGCGTATGCGCCTCGATGCCGGCCCCCAGATCGACGATCGTCGCCTCGTAATCGGCCGAAAGTTCGTAAAGATCGCGGATGAGCTGGGCGAAACGCGGCTGGGCGAGGCTGGCGAGATTGCCCGAGCCCGATCGCCCGGCAAGGATGTCGAAGCCGCCGGCGGGATATTCGGTCACGCATTCCGGCAGCGCGTGTGCGCCCGCGAAATAATGGCCGAGATCGCGCTTGGGAAAGAGTCCGAGCTGGATGTCGACATTGGCAAGGCCGAGATCGCCATCGAACAGCAGCGTCTTCAGGCCGCGACGGGCAAGTGCCGTCGCAAGCGTGATCGAGAACCACGTCTTGCCCACGCCGCCCTTGCCGGAGGCGACGGCGATGAGGCCGAGCGAACTTGCCGGCCGCATGTCCTGGCCGGTTTCCACGACCGCGCGCGTGTGCGCCTCGGCATAGGGCAGGGTGTGGATCGTGCTCACGATACGGCCTCCGTGTTGCGTGCCGCGCGCGAACCCGACGCGGCAACGAGAATGCGGGCGAAGCGCTCGGCGTCCAGCGCCTCGAGCGGATCTGCAGGACTGGCCGAGGCGGAGGCCTCGGCAAAGGCGTAGGTGCCGGCGGCTGCGGCGGCGAGAAGCCCGCCCATGCGGCGCGCCACGTCGATGCGCGTGGGCACGATGCGCGTGCAGCCGACGCGCGAGAAGGCTTCCGCGATCTCGGCGCTTTCCGCAACGTCGAGGCCCGCGGGCAAGGTCAGCACGGGCTCGCCGCCCACGGCGACGCAAAGCCGGGCGAGTGCGGCGATCTGCGCCTCGTCGTTGGGGTCGGCCGATGCCGTGTCGATCAGCAGCAGCGTGCCGCGCAGTTTACCGAGCGCGAAGCGCTGCACGTCCTCCGGCCGCTCGGCGACGTCGAAGGGAACGCCAAGAATCTGCGCGAAGGCCGACAGCGCCGGCACGCCGCCGGCCGAACTGCGATCGGTCGAAACGATGCGCACGGCCGTCCCCTCGAGGGCGGCCTGCGCGGCCAGCTTTGCGAGCGCCAGCGTCTTTCCAGAGGCGTGCGGACCGACCATGAGGATGGGTGTTTGCGCACTGCGCGCGGCGATGGGCGCGAAACGGAAACTGCCGGCAAGGCGCCGGGCGAGCGTCACGCCCACGCTGTCGCTTGGCGCACGGCGGCCGAGGCGGCCGCCCTCTTCCAGACGTGCCGCCAGCATCGGGGGCAGGGAATGGAACGCGAGTACCCTTGCCAATGCGTCGCTTTCCGGCGGCGGCGCGCCGCGCCCGAACCGCGGGCCCTGTGCCGGCCGCGAGAACGGGCCATCGTCTTCTTCCTCGTCCGAGACGAGTTCGAGTTGCGGGCCCAGCACGCTTTCGGGAAGTTCCGGTCCGCTTTCGATGGCGACGACGACGCGCACACCCGAGCCGTCGGTCTCGGTGGCGACGACGAGCGCGTCGTCGCCCAGCTCGCGCTGGATCTGGCGGAGCGCTTCTTCTGCGGTGGCGGCAGTATAGGCCTTCATTCGCATGGCTTAGATCGTCCCCACGGTCTTGATGCGGGCCTTCGGATGGATCTCGTTTTGCGACATGACCGCCGTCGACGGGCGGAAGCGCTCGATGATCGAGCGCACGAACGGCCGGGCCAGCGGGCTTGTCAGAAGCACCGGGTTCTCGCCCATCATGGCGTGGCGCTCGAACGTGCTGCGGATCAGCTGGATGAACTCCTGCAGGCGCGAGGGCTGCATCGAAAGCTGGCGGTCTTCGCCCTGGCCGACGATCGATTCGGCAAAGGACTGCTCCCATTCCGGGCCCAGCGTGACCAGCGGTATGAAGCCGCCGTCGACCGAATTCTGTTCGCAGATCTGGCGGGCAAGCCGCGTGCGCACGTGCTCGGTGATGGCCGTGATGTTGCGCGTCTGCGATGTCGCTTCCGATACGCCTTCGAGGATGGCGGGCAGGTCGCGGATCGAGATGCGTTCGGCAAGCAGGTTCTGCAGCACGCGCTGGAGGCCGCCGACGGTGATCTGCGTGGGCACGATTTCGTCCACGAGCTTCTTGTGGTCCTTGCCAAGCTCGTCGAGCAGCTTCTGCGTCTCGGTGTACGAGAGCAGCTCGGCCATGTTGTCCTTGATGATCTCGGTCAGATGCGTGGTGATGACCGTCTGCGGGTCGACGACGGTCATGCCCTTGAACAGGGCCTCCTCGCGCATCGACTCGTCCACCCACATCGCGGGAAGGCCGAATGTCGGCTCCTTCGTCGGTTCGCCCTGCATCGAGATCGCCTCGCCGCGCGGATCCATGACCAGCAGCAGGCCGGGGCGCAGGTCGCCGCGCCCGGCAATGATCTCCTTGATCCGCAGCGCATACTCCGTCGACGGCAGCTGCATGTTGTCCTGGATGCGCACGGACGGCATGACGAAGCCCATGTCGCCGGCGAGCTGGCGGCGCAGCGCCTTGATCTGGTCGGTCAGGCGCTGGCCCTTGTCGGCATTGATGAGCGGCAGCAGTCCGTAGCCCAGCTCGAGGCGGATGAGGTCGATATGCAGCGAGGCCTGGATCGGCTCCTCGGCCGGCGGCGGCGGCGCCTCTTCGAGCGCCTTCTGGGCGGCGGCGGCGGCAACCAGCCGGTCCTGCTGGCGGAACATCTCGTAGGCCGCATAGCCGCACGTCACCGACAGGACGGCGAAGGGGAAGAAGGGCAGGCCCGGGACGACGGCCAGCGCCGCCGTCAGCATCGAGCAGAGCACCAGCGCCTTGGGATAGCCGCCGAGCTGGCCGAACAGCGCCTTGTCGGCCGACCCGCGGATGCCGGCCTTGGTGACGAGCAGGCCGGCGGCGACCGAGGTGATGAGTGCCGGCACCTGGCTGACGAGACCGTCGCCGACCGTCAGCAGCGTGTAATAGCCCGCGGCCTGCGCGACCGTAAGCCCGTGGCTCGTCGTGCCGATGATGATGCCGGCGATCACGTTGATGAACGTGATGAGCAGGCCCGCAACCGCATCGCCGCGCACGAATTTTGCCGCACCGTCCATCGAGCCGAAGAACGTGCTTTCGTCTTCCAGATCCATGCGGCGCTTGCGCGCGGTCGCTTCGTCGATGAGGCCGGCCGAAAGGTCCGCGTCGATCGCCATCTGCTTGCCGGGCATCGCGTCGAGGTTGAAGCGCGCCGACACTTCGGCGATGCGCCCCGAGCCCTTCGTGATGACGACGAAATTCACGATCACGAGGATCGCGAAGACGATCACGCCGATGACGAAGTTCCCGCCCATCAGCAGGCCGCCGAAGGCGCGCACGACCTCGCCGGCCGCGTGGATGCCCTCGTGGCCGTGCGAAAGGATGAGCCGCGTCGTCGCGAGGTTCAGCGACAGCCGCATCAGCGTCGCGATGAGCAGGATCGTCGGGAAGGAGCTGAAATCGAGCGGCTTCTGGATGAACAGCGACACCAGAAGGATCAGGACCGAGATCGTGATCGACAGCGCCAGCAGGATGTCGACCATCCATGGCGGCAGCGGCACGAGCAGGACAAGCAGGATGCCGAAGACGCCGAGCGCCAGCAGCACTTCGCCCTGACGGCCGATCGCGCGCAGGCGATCCATCGCGTCGAATCCGGCTGCTTCCTGGCCTGCGGCTGGTTCGGCCATCTCTGTCTAAGCCTCGCGGGAATCGCCGCTCAGAGCGCCGCGCGCGGCTCGCCGCCGGGCGGCGGCGGCGCGGCGAAGCCCTGGTCGTTGTAGAGCTTCAGCTTGTTGCGCAGCGTGCGGATCGAAATGCCGAGGATGTTGGCCGCATGCGTGCGGTTGCCAAGGCAATGGGTGAGCGTGTCGAGGATGAGTTCGCGTTCCACGTCGTCGACCGTACGACCGACGAGCCCGCCGCGCGCCTGCGCGGTGCCCGCCGAAACGGAACCCGGGGCGGCGGAAGCCGTCGCCTTGTCTTCCGGACGCGTCGCGCCCTGAAGGACGATCGCCTCGGGGCCGACGATCGGGCCCTTGGCGAGCAGCACGGCGCGGTGGACGGTGTTCTCGAGCTCGCGCACGTTGCCGCGCCATGTGTGGGCGCGCAGCATGGCCATCGCTTCGGGGGTGAAGGCGCGCGCATCCGTGCCGTTGGCTTCGGCGTATTTGCGCATGAAATGCTCGGCCAGGACGTCGATGTCGAGCGGGCGGGCGCGCAGCGGCGGCAGGCGCACGGTGACGACGTTCAGGCGGAAATAGAGATCCTCGCGGAAGCGGCCGGCGCGCACTTCGCCTTCGAGTTCGCGGTTGGTCGAGGCGAGGATGCGGATGTCGACCTTGATCGGCGTCGTGCCGCCCACGCGGTCGATGACGCGCTCCTGGATCGCGCGCAGGAGCTTTGCCTGCAGGCGCATATCCATTTCGCCGAGTTCGTCGAGGAACAGCGTGCCGCCGTTGGCCTCTTCGAACTTGCCGATGCGGCGGGCGACGGCACCGGTGAAGGCACCCTTTTCGTGACCGAAAAGTTCGCTCTCGAGCAGATTGTCGGGGATCGCCGCGCAGTTGACGCAGATGATCGGCGCGCCCGACCGCTTGCTTTTGGCGTGGATGTAGCGGGCCATCAGCTCCTTGCCGGTGCCGGACTCGCCCGTAATCAGGATCGAGGCGTCGGATGCCGCCACGCGCTCGGCCAGGCGCAGCGTGTCGGCCATCGCCGGATCCTTGAAGACGATGGCCGCACTTTCCTCGGTGACGGCCGCAAGGACGGCGGCAATCAGTTCCGGCTCGGGCGGCAGCGGGATGTACTCCTTCGCGCCGGCCTTGATCGCGCGCACGGCAGCCGCGGAATCCGTCCCGATGCCGCAGGCAACCACGGGAATGTGGATGCGCTCGGCCCGGAGCGCATCGACCAGCCCGCCGATATCGAGGCCCACGTCGATCATCACCAGATCCGCGCCCTTGCCCGCGCGCAGCGCGTCGAGCCCGCGGGCGACATCGTCGACCTGGCTTACGCGCGCGCCGCGCGAGATGGCGATCTTGGCGGCCGTCGAGACCTGGCCGCTGAGCGAACCGATGATGAGCAGACGCATTCTTCGTGACTCCGGCGTGTCGGGCGGATCAGCTACGGTCGACCTTGACGATTTCCGTCATCGTCACGCCGAGACGTTCGTCGACGACCACGACTTCGCCGCGCGCGACGAGGCGGTTGTTGACGTAGATGTCGATCGCCTCGCCGACCTTGCGGTCGAGTTCGACGACGGCGCCGCGGCCGAGCTTCAGAAGCTGGTTGACCTGCATGGTCGCCTTGCCCAGCACCGCCGAGACGGTGACGGGAATGTCGTAGACGGCCTCGAGCTCCTTGGCCGTGCGCGCCTGGCGGCCATCGCCGCCGCCACCGCCGCCACCGCCACCGCCACCGCCGGCGGCACCGCCGCCCATTCCCGGATCGCCCGCCATGGCCTTGGCCATGTCGAGATCGTCGAAGCTCACTTTTTCGTCGGCCATTTCAATACTCCTTCCGGATATCAGTTGTTGGGACCGCTGCCCGGCTGCATGGCCAGGTAGCGTTCGATCGCGTCTTCGATTTCTTTCCAGATGTCGGCGACGTTGCGTTCCACGCCGCCGTTCAGCCATTCGATGCGTGCGTCGGTTTCCGGCATGCCGGCGTCGGGCACGACGACGATGCGCCCGGCAATGCCGAGCGATTCGCCCATTGCGTCGAACTTGGCGCGCACGATGTCGGCGATCGCGGGATTGATCTTGGCCACGAAGCGCGGCTGTTCGGCCAGGCGCTCGAGGCAATCGCGCATCAGCGCTTCGATCTCGTCCACGCCCTGGCGGGCGGCCATCGCGGGCAGCAGCTTGCGCGCGATTGCCCCCATCGCCTGGACCGCACCGGCCGAAGCCTCGGCGCGCGCGCGGTCGGCATCGGCCAGCGCGCGGGGCAGGCCGTCCTCGATCTTCGCAAGCGCCTGTGCGGCAAGGTGCTGGGCGTCGGCCAGCGCTTCGGCGCGGCCGGCGTCGAAGCCCTCGGCGCGGCCTTCGGCGTGCGCGTTCTGCTTGGCCATCTCCAGTTCGACTTCCGAATAGTTCTTCGGCTTGCGACGCATGATCACGGGCATCGGGTTGCCGTCCGGGCCCACGCCGGGCTCGGCGAACTCTTCCTGGAAGAGGAACTTGCTGATGGCTGGCATGTGGGTCTGTGTCTCCGGCGCTTCAGGCGGCGAGCGAAAGCGAAACGTGGGTTGCGAATTCCTCGATCAACTGCTCGACTTCCTTGGCATCAAGCCGGCCGAGATCGGCAAAGCCGATCGCAAGGTTGGTGATGTCGCGGTCGTCGAGTTCGGCGCAGATCCTGGCCGCCGCTTCCTCGCCCAGCGCCAGCATCAGGATGGCGGCCTTGCGCCGTCCGTCGGCATGTCGGGCGGGGATCCGGTCGGTCGGTGCGGGTGCGGTTTCCATGAGGCTCCCTTATACGCCTGCCGTCAACGATCAGGTTTCCTGGTACATCCACGTCCGGAGGATGGCGACCGCCTCTTCCGGATGCTTCTCGACGATCTCGCCGATCTTCTTGATCGACGAGGCGCGAACGCGGCCTTCGACCTGCGCGATGTCGATCATCTGTTCGATCTCGCTGGGGCCTTCCATGCCGGGCGCGGGGCCGCCCGGAAGGGCGAGGCCCGCGGGCGCCGCACCGGGCATCAGCTGCGCCTGCTGGGCGGCCTGCTCGGCGGCCATGCGCTCCTGCTCGCGACGGTCCTGCGCCGAACGCAGCACGTGGTTGATGATCGGGCGGGCGACCAGCAGGATCACCAGCAGCGCCACGATCGCCATGACGAACACTTCGGCCAGACGCAGCAGATCGGCGCGGGTGAAGTCGAACAGGCCAGGCTCCTTGGTGTCGACCTGGATTTCCTCGGGCGCGTAGAACTGCATGTTGACGACGTCGAGCTTGTCGCCGCGCTTCTCGTCGAAGCCGATGGCCGAGCGCACGAGGGCGGTGATGCGCTGCATCTCCTCCGGCGAGCGCGGCTCGTATTTCTTTTCTGCACCGGCGCCCGTGGTCGTGCCGTCGACGACCACGGCGACCGAGAGCTTGCGGATGATGCCGGACTCGCGGATGTGCTGGCGGACCGTCTTGGTGATCTCGTAGTTCGTCGTTTCTTCCTGGCGGTTGCCGCGGTTGGTCGTCTTCGCGCCGCCGCTGTCCTGGTTGGCGTCGGGCAGGTTGTTCTGCACCGAAACCTGCGCCGCGTTCTCGGCGGACTCGTTCGTTTCGGTCACGGTCTGCGTCGAGCGCACGACCCGGCCGTCCGGATCGAAGCTTTCCTGGTTCGTCACGATGCGGTCGAAATCGAGATCGACGGCGACTTCCGCGCGCACCTTGCCGGGGCCGATCGTGCGCTCGATGATCCCTTCGATCGTGCGCGCGAAACGCTGTTCGTAGGCGCGCTTGAGTTCTTCCGACGAACCGTTGGTCGCCGACGGGTCTTCGCTTTCCGGTTGGCCTTTGGCGAGAAGATTGCCGCGGTCGTCGACGACGGAAACGCGCACCGGCCGCATGCCGGGAACGGCAGCCGCGATCAGCGACTGGATCGCCTGGACCTGCTGGCGGGGCAGGCGGTTGTTGGCATCGCGCATGCGCAGCACGACCGACGCGGTCGGCTCCTGCTTCTCGCGATTGAAAAGGTCGCGGCGCGGGATCACCAGATGCACGCGTGCGCCGGCCACCGGCTGCAGCGCGCTCACCGTGCGCGCAAGTTCGCCTTCCAGCGCGCGCGTCTGGTTGATCTGCTGCATGAAGTTCGTCTGGCCGAGGACGTCGCCCTTGTCGAAAATCTCGTAACCGATCGACCCGCCGCGCGGGATGCCGGCTTCGGCGAAGCTCAGCCGCAGGCGCAGGACCCGGTCGTCGGGCACCATGATCGTGGCGCCGCCATTTCGCAGCTCGAAGGGGATCTGCTGCTGGTCGAGCCGCGCCGTAATCTGGCCTGCATCCGTCGGCGACAGCTCGCTATAGAGCAGCGCCATCGGCGGTTGCGACAAACGCATTGAAAAGAAAAAGAAAAACCCAAGAAGACCAACCGCGACGGCGCCCAGAAGGCCCAGCCGCATCGGCCCCAACTGGCGGAGCGTATCCATGAAACTATTCACCGCGGACCTTCCCTCGGAGCTTTAGGGCTCCAGTCCTTAAAATGACCCGGTCTCGGACAGGGATCACGCCTGAATTGGCGCAATTTTATCCAAAACTTGATACGTATCGTAGGGAAGAGGAGTGAACGAAAGATTAACACCCGGCAGTTTTTTCCCGGTTACCGGGAAATATTTGCCGAGTCTTCTGTGGGTTATAGAATTTTCCTGAGTCGTTTCCGAGGTTTAGCGAAGTTTCGGCAACAGCTTCGCGGGCTCGGGAATTTCGCGATATTCCTTCAAACGGGTCGCCCGAAGGCCCCGGGGCCCATGTCGGTCGATCAACCGTTGCCAGGAATTGAATTCCTCTTTCGACAGATTGTAGTTCCGGCAGGCGTCGTCGAGGGACAGTGTTCCCTTGCGCACGGCCTCGACCACGGCGGCCTTGCGCCGGATCACCCAACGCTTTGTCCCCGGCGCCGGCAAAATATTCGCCAGCGCATCCCGCGTGCCCGCGGAAATTCCTGCAAGTTCAGATGGTTGGCGCCTGTCGGCGTCCATGATGATCAATGCCCCTTCGAAGGCCGAAGGGCACGAATTTACGTCCTCGTTCTTAAACATTTGCTTAAAGCTCCGGGGGGTCAAAACGGGCCGATCGTCGGCAGGCAGTCGCGCCGGCAAAGGGCAAGGGACGGGCTGCCGACACCGCGCCCCAGCCGATAGCGGCGGCAGCGGCCACAACTGGCAGGCCACATCCCATGAAGGGTTGCAGGCACGGCTTCGACGTCGATGGGGCTGGGCGTGACATCCTTGCGAACGGACTCGGTGTCGATGTCCGGTTCGCGATCGAGCTGCCAGCCCGAAGGTCCGCGGACCCAGACGAATTCCAGCCGCGCCAGCAGGCCGTCGCCGTCGAAGACGGCAAGCCCGGTTCGCTGCGTCGGGACCGCAAGTGCGGCCGGATCGGGCACAAGTGCCGCGTGCCAAGCCGCGCGCGCGTGCGGCCCTGCGAGCGGAACGCTGTCGGCGAAATGCGTACGACGTGCGCGCGCCGCGTGCCATGCGAGCAAGTGTGGCGGCGTGCGGTCGGCAACGAAGACCTGGATTCCGTCCGCGGCAATGCGGCGGTTCGACGGACCCGACGCGGATGGTTGCGACAGGCGGGCTTCGAGAAGCCGGGTGAATCGCTCGCCGATGCCGGAATATCCGGCATCGGCAAGGCGCGTGCGCAAGGCGGTGCGGCCGGCATCGTCTGCTGGATCGGCCGCACGGGCCGGGTCCACCATCAGGTGCCTGAGATCGGCGAGTTACGGACCGTTGAAAGCTGCGCCAGCGGCAGCTGAATGCCGTTGACCGTGAGCAGCACCGTGCCGGCCGCATAGTCGACCTTCGTGACTTCGCCGATGACGCGGCTCGTGGTCTGGATCGCGGCGCCAGCCGAGTCCTGCGCGGAAACCGTGACGTAGTAGCTGCCATCCTGAAGGTGGGTGCCGGCATCGGAGTAGCCGTTCCAGGTGAGGACATGGTCGCCCTGGCCGGTTTCGCCGTCCTGATGCATGACCATCTGGCCGTCCTGGTTGTAGACGCTGACGATGACGCGCGAGGCATCCTGCGGCAGCGTGTAGGTGATCGTGCCCTGGCCGTTGACGAGGCCGACGGTATCGCCGGTCATCTCCACGGTCTTGCCGATGTAGTTGACCGCGTTGGCCGCCTGCGAATTCTGCTGCATCTGGATCAGCGTCTCGAGGTTCGAGTTCTGCTTGATCGACTGCTCGACCTGCGAGAACTGGACGAGCTGCGTGGTGAACGTCGTCGTATCCATCGGCGACGTCGGATCCTGATGCTGGAGCTGCGTGGTCAGGATCTTCAAGAACGTGTCGAAATTGCTGCCGAACGTCGCCTTGGCGGCGGCCGAGGCGCCCGATGCCGCCGACGATGCGGTGGATCCAATGGCGGAAGTCATGGCTGATTCTCCGTTTCGTATCTATCAGGCGTTGAGGTCGACGCTGCCGTTGGCGGCGCGCCGGCGGGGATAGCTGGCGGGAGCGACAGGGGCGGTATCCTTCGCGTCATCCGAACGGTTCGAACGGGTCTGGTTCTGGCCCGCCGACTCGCGGAACGCCTGCGCGTTGCCGCCGTTGTCGCCGCGAAGCGAGAAATTCAGCCCGCCCGCATCGGCCTTGAAACCAGCCTGGGTGAGCGAGCTTTCGAGCTGGCGGGAGTCGTTCTTCAGAAGCTCCAGCGTGTGATGCTTTTCGGCCGCGAACGAGGCGCGCAACGTGCCGTCGCTCGACACGTCGAGCTTGACGTCGATGCGGCCGAGTTCGGCCGGATTGAGACGGATGCTGATCTGGTCGAGGCCTTCGGAAACGGCCTTGCGGATGTTGAAGGCGACCTGCTCGTGCGGCGGAACGACCGGCGCGCGCTGTGCGGCCTTGGGAGCATCGGGCGCATCGGCCGATCGCGCGGCGTTGAGCGCCTGGGCAAACGCGGCATTGGCCGGTGCGGGATCCTTGGCGGCCGCTTTCGGCTCGTCGCCTTCGGCGGCGGCGTTGGCGCCGGCGGCCTTGACCGCTTCGAGCGCGACGTTGTCGTTGCTGACCGCGGCCTGGACGGCAAAGGCGGTCACCGGCGCCACGGGCGCTGCGGCAGGGGTCGTGCCGACGGGTTGCGCGACGGTCACGACGATATGCGGGTCGTTCGCGTCCGTGTCGGCCTTGACCTGATCCTTCGCCGCTTCGGCGCCTGCGGCAGCATGCGTACCGGCGGCGTTGCGGAGCATGAAGTCGGCGAATTCCTCCGTCGCCGGCGCGGCCTTTTTCTCGGCACCGGCGAGGGTGGAGGTGGGAAGGGCGATCTGCAGTTCGGCCGGCTTGGCAGCCTTGGGATCTTTCGTTTCCGCCACAGGGACGACTTCGGCCGCCTTGGCATTGGCAGGCGCTGCCGTTTTAGCTGCCTTGTCGGCACCACCGTCAACAGCGGCTTCGTCATCCCCATCGCCCTTCGTGATGTCGGCGGCGGAGAGATGAACCGGTTCGGCTTTCAGTTCGGTCGGAACGACGGTTGCAAGCGGCGTGGCGACGGCAGGATCGAGAACGACCACCGGCTGGGCCGTGTCGGGCAAATTCTTGTTGTCCGCGTCGTCGGGTGTCGTGGCGTCGGCCGTTGCACCGGCGGGCGTTGCGGAAGCGGGCTCGGCCGGCTTGGCGTCTGCCACCGGCGCGCCATCCTTGGCGGGGCCTTGCTCGTCCTTTGCGACCGTCTTCCTGGCGCCGTCGCCTTTCGCGACGACCTTGTCCTTGCGCGGTGTCGCGGCGGCATCGGCCGTCGATGCGGCGCTGTCGTCATCGCCGGCAGCAGAGCGGTCGGAAACCTTCGTGCGGTCGTCGTCGTTGCGCACATCGCGCGAACGATCGTCGTCGTTGTCCTTCGCCTTCGCGCTATCGGCGCGGCTTTCAGCCTTACGACGCTGCTGGTCAGCCGCCGCGGTGCGCGTGTCGTCCTTGCGCTCGGGGCGCGCCACCGTCTTGAGGGTGGGCGAACCCTCGCGGTTCTGGACTTCGGCGGGGTGATAGCTCACCGGCTGCGAACGGACGCGCGCCGATTGGGCGTCGAGCAGGCTGGAGAACTGCGTGCCTGCCGAGAAATTCGACGGACGACGGGCGGAACCACCGGACTGGTCGCCGCGGAGAAGCTGTTCGAGCGCGCTGATTTCCATTTTCTGGACTCGTTGTTCGAGTTTGCGTCGCCTTGGAATGAGCAAGTGCGAGGCCAACTGCCAACTTGTTGAAATCCAAGAAAATACGGTTCCAATCGGGGCGGTCGTTTCTGCTTCGGGCAGAAATCACCCGGCAGGATTTTCCCGGCACCATGCCGCCCAAGCCGAGCGAAACGCGGTTCCCAAGGCTTCTGCGTGCAGACGCGCATTGCCAAGCGCCGAAGCCTGGATGCGGGCGCGCAGTGTTGCGCGATAGGCCGCGATCCGTGCCCGGTCGCCGGCGAGCGCGACCGCCAGTTCGGCGTAAGCCGACGGCGAACGCGCGATCAGTTCCGGGCATTCGGCGTGCGTCAGAATGCTTGCCGCCGTCCGCCCGGCCCTTGTCGCCCCTTCAAGGGCCATGACGGGAACCCCCATCGACAACGCCTCGCACGTCGTCGTCACACCGTTATAGGGGAACGGGTCGAGCGCGATGTCGATGCCGCCGTAAAGCGCCAGATGGCCGAGCGGATCTTCGATGCGGGCGAGCATTTCAATCCGCTCGGCGCCGATGCCACGGGCGGAAAAAAAGGCGGCGGCCGCGTCGCGCACGTCGGTGTCGGCCATTGCCTTGTTTTTCAGGATGAGGCGCGAGCCGGGCACGCGCGACATGATCTCTGCCCACAGATGCAGGCATTCCGGTGAATGTTTCGGCCAGTTGTTGAACGAACCGAAAACGACCGGTCCGGCCGCACGTTCGCGTATTGCAGGCGCGCCGTCGGGCAGGCGGTAGCAGTGATGTCCGCCGTCGAGGCACAGCGCGCGCTCGGGCCCCGAAGGGAGGTCAGGCGCCTCGACGATCGCGTCGGAAATCCGCCAGCCGATCGATGGCATTCCGGTCGTTTCGGGATAGCCGAGCCAGGTCAACTGGACAGGTGCCGCGCGCCGCGCAAACGCGCCAAGACGATTGCCGGCTGTATGCCCGGCCAGATCGACGAGGATATCGATGCCCGCATTGCGAATTTCCGCGGCCATCGCATCGTCGTCGAGGCCATCGGTAACGCACCATCGATCGAACAGCGTTCGCAGTCTTGCGGTGATCGCATCTTCGATGGCGAGTTGGGCGAAGGCGTGGATTTCAAACGCGCTCCGGTCGACCGCTTCGAGCACCGGGAGCAGGAACCAGGCGACCGAATGGGACCGCAGATCGGGCGAGACGAAGCCGATGCGCAGGCGACGGTTTGCGTCACGCGAAGCCGCGGATGCGGCAACCGGAATTGCCGCCTCGCTCGGTGTGAACCGCTGCGCCCATCGCTTCGAAGCTTCGATAATGTCGGCCGTGCTCGTCCCGTTGCGGAAATTCAGCGCGTAAAGTGCGTTCGATGCGGCCACGCGATCATCGGGAAGGGCGCGCCATCCGGCGATCGCTTCACCGATCGAGCCGGCATCGAAGTGACATGCGGCCAGATTCGCGCGTGCGGCGGTATCGTCGGGCGCAAGTGCCACGGCGCGGTGACCGCATTTCCGGGCGTCGCCCAGCCGGCCCGCCTCGCTGAAGACCGCCGCGAGATTGGAAAGCGTCGTTGCATTGTCGGGATCGCATGCAATCGCGCGTTCAAGTGCGTCTATTGCGCCGGCCAGATCGCCTGCCGCACGGCGGGCGTTGCCGAGATTGGCGAGGAGCGGGCCCCACGGGGCACGTGCGCGCGCGGCTGCGCGCTCAAGCACCGCAAGCGCCTCCCCGCCGTTGCCCGTTTCCAGCAGGGCGGCGCCGAGCCCGTTTTCAGCGACGAGATCGTCGGGGCGGCGATCCAGCGCGCGCCGATAGGCCGGCAGCGCGCCGCGCGGATCGCCGCCGGCATGCCGGGCCAGCGCCAGCCCGCGCCAGGCATCGACATTTTCGGGGGCTGCCTGGGCAAGCTGGGCATAGTCGGCCGCCGCAAGTGAAAATCGCCCCGCCGCAAGGGCACAGCCCGCACGCAACGCAAGCACGGCGGCCTCCAGTTCGGGCTGCATCGTGCATGCGGCGGCAAATGCATCGAGTGCTGCGACATTGTCGCCGAGTGCCGCAGCGATCATTCCCAGATTGGCGCGATATGCCGCGACCTGCGGCGCGATCGCGACGGCCCGCGCGACGAGCTCCCGACCGTCGGCCGAACGGCCGGCCTGATGTTTCAGCACGCCGTAGAGGTGGAGCGCTTCGCTGTCGTCCGGCTTGTCGGCGAGATGTTTGACATACAGTTCTTCGGCCGCCGCGAGATCGCCGGCACGATGATATGAAAGAGCGGATTCGAGTTTGGATTCGGCCATTTCCGGAAGTCTAACCTCGCCGACGGGTTTGCCGAATTGCGGCGTGCAAGAAAGACCGGACTCGATTAAAGTATCCGTTAACGGATTTGTGCAATCTAGGTAAGGCTTTGACGAACCGAGGGGGCTGCGAGCGACGATGAGCGGTTATCAGGCCTATGGCCGGACACAGAACACGACCGAGAATCCGCGTTCGACCGAGTATCGGCTTTTGGCGCAGGTTTGCGGCGCGTTGACCCGCGCAAAGGAAGGCAAGCGCGGGACGGCCGAGTTCGTCGATGCCCTGCTCTGGAACAAGAAGGTGTGGGACGCATTCATCATCGACCTGTCCAGCGACGGCAACCAGCTGCCGCGCGAACTGCGCGCGCAGATCATCGGCATCGGCCTGTGGGTGGGCCGCGAGACGATCCAGGTGCTCGACGGGACCGGCGATATCGACGCGCTTATCAACGTGAACCGCACGATCATGGAAGGCCTTGCTCCGCAGCCCGCCGCTGCGGCAGGGGCGGCGCGCCCGGCGGCGTCGGCCGCCGCACCGGCCCCCGGCGGTCGCCCGGTCGGCTCTGGACTGTCGGTTTCGAGCTGAAATAGCGCATTCGGGAAGGTCGATTTCGGGCCGCCGTCGCAATATCGACGGCGGCTTTTTCGTTTCCGAAGGGGCGGCAAATCCTGCCGGGTCGAACGTGCCGGGGCAGCCGCAATGATCTGGCCCTTCGTCGTACGATTTTAAAAATTCTGCTTCTTTTCAACTGGTTACAGTTCATTACAGGGTGGCACAGGGGTTGCGAATGTCTTCGGGAAAGGGGTCCCTCGACCACGGGGGTCCCGAACCGGAGCCAACACCATGTCGCTGTCCGCCGCCCTCAATTCCTCGCTCAGCGCGCTCCTGACGCTGCAGCAGCAGTCGCGACTGGTGTCCGCAAACGTCGCGAACGCCCAGCAGCCGGATTACACGCGCAAGGTCGCCAATCTGACGACGCCGGCGGTTGCGGGCCTGCCGACGGGCGTGAACATCCAGTCGATCACCCGCACGGTGAACCAGACGCTGCAGAACGACCTGCTTTCGCGCACCGCCGATTCCGCGGCCGATCAGGTGAAGTCGACCTATCTCAAGTTCGTTTCCCAGTTTCTCGAGGCCGACCAGGACAACCCCTCGATCACCCAGCAGCTTCAGGCCTTCCAGCAGGCGTGGACGGATTTCGAGGCGAGCCCCGAAAACACGAACCTGTCGCGCGCCATCGTCATCCAGGGCCAACAGCTCGTCACGGCGATCAACCAGCTTTCCGCCAATCCGCCCAAGATCGACAGCCAGATCCTGGCGGACATCGGCTCGAACCTGTCGACGCTCAACTCGCTCGTCCAGCAGGCCTACTCGCTCAATGCCCAGCTGATCACGCAGTCGTCCACCGGACAGCCCGTTGGCGATCTGCAGGACCAGATGGATTCGGTCGTCAAGCAGATGGCGAAGATCACGAAGGTCCAGATCCTCGGCACGGGCACCGCGGCACTTCAGATCATCACCTCCGGCGGCCAGACGCTGGTCGCCGGCAGCGTGCCGCCGATCTTCAGCTTCAATGCCACGACCAACCAGGTCCAGGTGACGGTGAACGGCACGTCGACGGCCGTGCAGTCGACCGCCTTCCAATCGGGCCAGCTCGATGCGCTGATCAAGCTGCGCGCAGGCTATTCGGACACGACCACGTTCTCCCAGCAGGTCATGACGTCGACCGATCCGGCCGAAGGGCTGCTGCGCAAGTACGTCAACCAGATCGACCAGATCGCCAATCAGGTCGCCTCGGTCGTCAACAACGCCTACAACACGGGCAACACTTTCAGCACCGAACTGGCGGCGAACTTCTTCACCTATGCGAACCTGACCAATCCGCCTGCGGCGACGACGGCGACGACGATAACTTCGGGCACCGCGACGGCGACGACGAACGGCGGCGGCCTGACCGACGGCGGTGCCGCATTCGCGTCTTACGCCCCTACCGGCGCACTCTATTATCGCGTGACGATCACGGCCGGGCAGGGCAAGGGGTCTTCGGCCATCATCACGTCGAGCACGGCGACGACGATCACGGCGCCGGGCCTCGCCTCGACCGACAGCACCAGCCAATACACGATCCAGTCGGTCACGGGGCCGCTGATGACCGGATCGGCCACGGCCGCGACGGCGACGACCGTGACCGACACCAACAATGCCTGGGCCGTGAACGCCTTTGCGCCGACGGCCGCAGGCATTTCCTATCAGGTGCGAATCATCTCGGGCACGGGCGCCGGCCAGGTCGGCCTCATCGCCAGCAACACGGCGACCACGCTGACGGTCAGCCCCGCATTCACCACGACGCCGGCCGCCAACAGCGTCTACGTGATCGAACCGGCGCTCGGCAACCTGCCGTCGGCCGCCTCGATGCTGCAGATCAATCCCAATCTCACCTCGGGGGTCGCGACGATCGCGCGTTCGGCAGCTTCCAGCGTCAATCAGGCGCTCAGCATCCAGGCCAACGCCACTTTCGACGCGATCCCGCTGCCGGCCGCCTCGCTCGCCTCGCTCAACAACACCGGCATCATCCAGGGCTCGCTCAACATCGCGGGAACGATGGCATCCGTCCTCTCCTATGCCGCGCAGGGCACCGCGTCCTCGCAGAAGAATTCCGACGACAGCGAGCGGCTTCGCTTCCAGACCGACCAGACCTACCGCAACGCGGTCGGCGTCTCGGTCGACAACGAGATGGCACAGCTCGTCGTGCTCCAGAACGCGTATCAGGCTTCGGCACAGGTGCTGCAGACCGTCCGCACGATGCTCGACACCCTCATCAATCTGGGAAGGAACTAAACCATGGTCGGATCCCTGTCCGGCGTCACGAACTACGCCCAGTTGCTCGACATCCAGCGCTCGCTGTTCGGCCAGCAGAACGAACTTGCAGGCCTCCAGCAGGAGCTTTCGACCGGCCGCTACCGGAACGGTCTCATCGGCATCGCCGCCAACGGGCTGCAGCAGCAGGGCCTGGCATCGGATACGATCCGCCTGCAGCAGTACAAGCAGACGTCCGTGCAGTCGACGATCTACCTGCGCGCGGTCGAAACCGCGACCTACCGCACGGACCTCTATTCGAAGTCGCTCGACAGCGTCACGCAGATCGCCACCGACATGAAGTCGGAGCTCATCAAGACCAAGAGCCTCGGGCCCGCTTCGTACAACGCCCAGCTCGGCCTGGTGAACGGCGCGCTGCAACGCCTCGAATCGATCCTCAGCCAGACCGACGGCCAGCGCAACCTGTTCGCCGGCACGGCCTATTCGACGCGGCCGGTCGTCTCGCTGTCCACGCTCGACGCCAACCCGCCGTCGGCGCTTCCTTCGTACAACCCCTTCTCCGGTGCCATCGGCAACGGTCCGCCGCGCGGCGCGTTCACGGCGACCGCAGCCGGCACGACGACGACGATCACCGCCGGTGCCGCGACATTTCCCGCCGCCGCCGTCGGCCAGACGATCCGCTTCACCAGCGGCGCCAACCAGGGTGTGCAGGCGACGATCACCGCCGTTGCGGGCAGCACGCTGACCTTCACGCCCGCCCTGGGCGCGGCAACGGCGGCCGCCGACACGTTTTCCGTCGCGTACATGGCCGTGCAGACCAGTTCGGCGCTGCCCGTTTCGCTGCAGTTCCGCTCCGACAGCGCGACGACCGCGACCGACGTGGCGCCGGGTTACATCACGGCCGCACTGCGCACGACGCTGACGACGACGCAGGGTGAGTCGCTCAACCAGAAGCCCAGCGTCTATATCGACGACCAGCTCAACCTCGAATACGGCATCACGGCGACCGATCCGGCGTTCCAGAACCTGATCAACGGCCTGCGCAACTACAAGATCGCGCTTGGCCAGGCGATCAACGCCAACGCCGCGGTCGTGCCGCCGGCGCAGGCGGCCGACATTTCGCAGATCCAGGCCGCTCTTCCGTTCCTCGACCAGGCCGAAGCGCAGATCAACAAGGCACTGCTCGATACCGCCAGCCTTTCGGGCGTCAACGGCGGCCGGCAGGCGCAGCTCGTGCAGATCAAGGCCAAGCATCAGGACCTGGCCGACACGGCCACGGTCGGCGCCACGACGATCGAGGCGGTCGATATCGGCCAGGTATCGACGCGCATCAAAGGGCTTCAGACGTCGCTCGAGGCGTCCTACATCACGACGAAGCAGATCCTTGAACTTTCCCTTGTGAACTATCTGAGGTAGGGCGAACTTAAAAAAGCGCCGGGAAACCGGCGTTTTTTCTTGGTCTGACATACAACCTAAACGAGAAAAATTACTCAAAAATTGAGTAAGAACGAAAAGGAGAATTCCGATGGCAACAGCAGCAATGGACGCGGCGATCAGCGGCCTGGTCTCGATGCAGACGGCGATCAACTACGTTTCGGACAATGTCTCGAACTCGCAGACCGTCGGGTTCAAGCGGGTCGATTCGAACTTCTCGAGCTACGTGTCGACGGCCGCCGCCCGATTCTTCAGCCCCGGCGGCGTCACGACACGTCCGAACTTCATCAACGACCTGCAGGGCTCGATCGTCCAGGACGCCTCGCCCACGGCGATCGCGATCACAGGGGCCGGGTGGCTGCCCGTGCAGGACGGTTCGACGACCGCCGGCGGCTTCACCGGCAACAACATCACCCAGTTCACCCGCCGCGGCGACTTTTCCATGGATACGAACAGCTTCCTCGTGAACGGAGCGGGCAAGTTCCTGTTCGCGCGACCGGTGCCGCGCCCGACGGTCGCGGTGCCCAATCCCGCGCCGAGCGCAGGGCCGCTGGCACCCGTGCAGATCGACCAGAGCCAGCTTCCCGCATTGCCGACCTCGCGGTCGATCTACGCCGCGAACCTCCCGGCGAACGCCGCGCCGGGGACGGTCTATAACGGTGGCACCATCACCATTACCGACGCGAACGGCGCCGCGCGTGCTTTTTCGGTGACCTGGTACAATCGCGATGCGACCGGCCAGTTGCCCGGCATCGCGGCGACTGCCGCGACGGGTACTGCGGCCATCCCGGCGACGGCCGACCCGGCCGGCACAACCGCGCCGCAATGGCGCCTCGTGCTGACCGCGCCGACAAGTTCGGCCAACGGCAACGAGACACTCACGGCGGACTTCACATTCGGCACGGTTATTGGGGTCGACGCAGGACTCCTCACCGGGATTACGGTTCCGCAGACAACGTCAACAGCGGTACCGCCGACGATCAATGCAACAGTCAACCCGGCAAACGGTCGCCTCGCCGTCAGCTACGCGGCTCCAGCCGTGGCGGCTCCGCCGCCGGCCGCACGCTATCAGACGATCAACGTCGAATTCGGCACGCCGAACAAGTCGATCCCCACGGTGGCTTCCACGCTCAGCCAGCCGGGCGGCATGTCACAGTTCGGCGGCACGTCGATTTCGGTCTCGACCGTCACGGCCGACGGGTACGGGGCGGGCATCTACAACGGCATCGGCGTCGACAAGAACGGCAACGTCTTCACGACGTACTCGAACGGCCAGCGGCTGACCCAGTACCAGATCGCGCTTGCGACCTTCAACAACTCGAAGGGACTGGTGCGGCAGAACGGCGAAGCGTTCCTCGACGATCCGGCCGCCGGCTTCATCGGCTTCAACGCCACACAGACCGGCGGTGCGGGCGGCATCAACCCGAACAGCCTCGAGAACTCGAACGTCGATATCGGCACCGAGTTCACGAAGATGATCGTGGCGCAGCGCGCCTATTCGGCCAACGCCAAGATCATCACGACGGCCGACGAAATGCTTCAGGAAGTCGTCAACATCAAGCGGTAAGGCGCCGGTAGCTGTACGCGTAGGCTTCGGAGAATCCGAGCTTCGCGTACAGCGCGCGGGCCGCGGCATTCGACGCCACGACCTGGAGATAGGCGCGCCGCGCCCCGCGCGCGGCGGCCCATCGGGCAAGCGATCCGATGATGCGTGCCGCGTGGCCCTGACGGCGCGCGGCGGGCAGGGTCAGCATCTCGAAGATGCCCAGCGCATCGCCTTCGGCCACGCCCATGCCGAAGGCGAGATCCGTTCCCGCCCCGTCGCGCACGCGCGCGAAGGAGGCGGGCGGAACGGCGGCGCGCAGCATTTCGCCCAGCACGCCGCGCGTGGCGGGCCCGATATCCGTCGCGCGCGCGAAGCCCGCCAGCCATTCGCCGTCGGCGCGCTCGGCCAATTCCGCGTCGCTGCCGGCAAGTGCCGCAAGTCGCCCGATCGGTGCTTCGAGCACGATCGAAGCGTCGATTTCGACGTAGCCGCGCGCGGCGAGCGCCGGCCCCAGTTCGGGTTCGGCCAGCGGGGTCAGGCGGAACGTCGGCAGGATGTGGTGCTGCCGATAAAGCGCTTCGGCATGCGCGATGCGCGCTTCGAGCGGCAGACGGCACGGCCACAGCGCATTGACGGAATTCGCCCGTTTCGTGTGGCCGTACGAAAACCGCATCAGCCAGCCGTCGTAGACGAGTGTCTGCAGCGCCGGCCAGGCATTGAAGGCAAGGCATTCGAGAGTGCGGATGCGGTCATCGAGCGTTTCTTGCATGGCGCGTCCCCCGGACCGCGTTAGACTCACTCGCGAGTCGTCCCATGTCTAGCGCCCCCGCCGACATCGCCGCAACGCTTGCCGAGGCCAACGCCGCTGCGTTGGCCGGCAAACGCGCGCATGCGATCGCGCTTTACGGATCGCTGATCGCGCAGCCGGGTGCCCCGATGCAGGCGCATGTCAATCTCGTCGCCACCTTGGTGGCTGCAAACGAACCGCGCGAAGCGCTTGGCGCGGCGGACGTCGCATGCGCGGCTTTCCCCGGCGAGAGCGCGGTTGCCGCCGTTGCCGGCGAGGCGGCGCTGGCGGCCGGGTTTCCCGTGCGGGCGGCCCGCAATTTCGAAACGGCCCTGTCGCTTGGCGGGCTGGATGCACGCCGGTTGGGAAATCTGGCGCTCGCACTCCAGGGGCAGGGGCGCATCGCCGAAGCGCTCGACACCTATGCCCGCGCGCGCACGCTCGCCCCCGCCGATGCACGCCTGGCATCGAATGCGCTGATGTGCGCGCACTACGATCCGCCGGACTCGCCCGAAGCCGCATTGGCGCGCGCGCGCGAATGGCCGCGGCCCGCGGCGCCGGCACGGCCGGCGGCGCGCGATCCGCGGCCCGACCGCGCGTTGCGGGTCGGTTATGCGTCGCCGGACTTCTGCAATCATTCCTGCAGCTATTTCCTCGTCCCGCTGCTCGCCGGACACGACCGGAATTCCGTCGAGATCCACGCCTATTCCGATGTGGCGGCACCGGACGGGTTGACCGCGGCATTCCGCAATCTGGTGCCGAACTGGCATGAAACGGCCGGTCTGGACGACGCGGCGTTCGCGCGCCGGGTCGAAAGCGACGGCATCGACGTGCTCGTCGACTGCGCCGGCCACACGAACGGCAACCGGCTGGGCGCATTCGCCCTGCGGCCGGCGCCCGTGCAGGCGACATGGCTCGGGTTTCCGGGAACGACCGGGCTCGACGTGTTCGACGCGCGTCTCGTCGATGAAATCACCGACCCGACCGGTGTGGCCGATGCGGCGTCGAGCGAGCCGTTGGCGCGCGTACCCGGCGGTTTTCTGGCGTACATGCCGCCGCCGTTTGCGCCGGCCGTTTCGCCGGCGCCGATGCGCTTGCGCGGCTACCCGACATTCGGATCTTTCAACAACCTGCCGAAGATCACGGCGGCAACGCTGGACCTTTGGAGCGCAGCCCTGCATGCCGTTCCGGCGTCGCGCATGGTCGTGAAGGCGCGCGGCCTCGACGAAGCCGAGACGCGCGAACGGCTCTTGGCAGGCTTTGCCGCGCGCGGGATCGATCGCGCGCGCGTCGAACTCGCCGGTTTCGCACAGACGCTTCAATCGCACGTCGCGCGATATGCCGATATCGACGTGGCGCTCGACACGGTGCCGTACAACGGCACCACGACGACGTGCGAGGCGCTTTGGATGGGCGTGCCGGTGCTTTCGCTTGCCGGCGACAGGCACGCCGGCCGGGTATCGGCCTCGCTGCTTGCGCGCATCGGCGCGGGCGGCTGGGTTGCCCGCGATAGCGCAGGACTCGCGAAACTTGCCGCTTCGCTCGTGTCGGATGCGCTGGCACTGGAAACGATCCGCGCCGGGCTGCGCGCCCGCGTCGCCGGCTCGCCGTTGTGCGACGGGCTGCGCCTGGCCCGCGCGTTCGAGGGCATTTACCGTCGGCTATGGCGGCAGGTTGTTTCTCCCCCGGCGATGGTATAATTGGGCATTCTCCCGCGCGACACGCGTGACTTGATCAGGAAGTTTCGATGCCTCTCGTTCTGCGACTGAACCCCGGCGAAAAGATCATCATCAACGGGGTGGTCATCGAAAACACCGGCGGCCTATCGATGCTGGCCATCCGCAATCGCGGTAACATCCTGCGGCAGAAGGATATTCTTCAGCTCGAAGATGCGGCTACGCCGGCGCTGCGCGTCTATTACACCTTGCAGTGCGTGTATCTGTTTCCGGACGAGGCAAAGGTCTATTCGGACGCACTGCGCCAGTTCCTGAACGACTTCGAACTTGCCGATCCCACATCCAAGCCGATCATCGATGCGTTGCGCATGCGACTCGATAAAGGCGAGCTTTATCAGGGTCTTAAAGACGCAAAGCGCCTGGTCAAATATGAGTGGGACCTGCTGGGCACGACCACCGAGCGGGCCAAGCAATTGCTGCTCGGAAGCGATGGGCCGAAAAAGCGCTCCAAGGCCGGCGAACGCATCCCGGAAGAGAGCGATGTCAGCTGATTTGGCCTCTAGGTCTGCGGCATTTAGATAAAAATTTATTAATTTTATAGTGAACTTGCCCCCGCCGTTACAATGTGCAATGCTGTAACGGTTGATGCGCCGAGAACGGCGCGAAGGAGGGTGCCATGGCGGGATCGATAGCGAGCGGTCTGCCGGCCGTCGTTGCGTGGAAGCAGCTCGAGAAGTCGGGCGACGCCGCGCAAGAGAAATGGTCGAAGCAGGCGAGCGTCCAGCAGAAGATCAAATACGCGCAAGACGTCGTCGCGAAGGCGAAGTCTGTCGATGATCTGCTGAACAACCGGCGATTCATGGAATTCGCGCTTTCCGCGTTCGCGCTGGAAAGCGAAGTCGACAAGAAGGGCCTGCTCAAGAAGGTCCTGCTGTCGGATCTGTCCGATCAGAATTCGCTCGCCAATCGGATGAACGATCCGCGTTATCGCGATATCGCGAGCACGATGCGCCTGAAGGATTTCGGCGTCGACGGCCTCAAATTGCCGGGCGTGATGGAAGGCCTTACCGCACGCTTCATCAAGAACGAGTTCGAGAAGGCGCAGGGCGACGCAAGCCCGGGCCTGCGCGAAGCAATGTACTTCAAGGAGAACGCGGCGAAGATCAACAGCCCGTATTCGGTCCTTGGCGACAAGGTGCTGCGCGAGGTCATTACGACCACGCTCGGCATTCCCAAGGAACTGGCAATCCAGAGCGTCGAGTCGCAGGCGGCGTATCTTCAGAGCAAGGTCGACCTGTCGAAATTCAAGGACAAGAAATTTGTCGAATCCTTCATCCAGCGCTACCTGACCCAGCGCGATCAGCAGACGGCTGAGTCAAATGGCACCGGTGCAGGTCTGTATTCCGGGCTCCTCCAACTCGTCGGGGATGGTGGCAGCGACATGAGCGGCGTGCTGGATCTTCTGCAGGGTATCGGGCAACGGCGCTTTTAAGTTCGCGAACCCATCGTGTTAGAGTGCGCGGATGGTCGCGCGATTCGCGCGACCTACAATTTCGTGCGTAATCCGGAGACCGGGCCAATGTCGAACGACAGCACATTCAATATTGCCAGCACCGACCAGGAACGACTGGCCGCGATGCGCGTCGTCGCCGATGCGATGGAAGAGGGCATGCGCCAGGGCCTTCACCGCGACTCGTTGACCGTCGCTTCCTTCACCGTCGTCGTGCAGATGTTGGTCGAGGTCTACGGCCGCGAGGCCGTCAAGCACCTCGTGGCGGAGATGGGCGCAAGGATCGATGCCGGCGATTTCGGCTGACGCGATCGCCTATTTCACGGCCATCACCAGAAGGCCCGGTATCGGCTTGCCGTCTTCAGCCCGCGGCGATTCGACCGACCATTCGATCGGCGTAAATCCGGCCTTTGCCACGGCCTGTTCGACGTAGCGTCGCGCGTGCGCATATCGCCCGGACGGGCGAACTTTCCAATCGCCGGTTTCGTCATCCAGCATCGTCTCGGTCGAAAAAGCCACGCGGCCGCCCGGACGCAGGCCGGCATGGGTGGCGGCAAGCAATTCGTCGAGAACGCCGAAATAGCAGAACACGTCGGCTGCGACGATCAAGTCGTAGGAGTCGCGATGCGCGAGAAGGTCGGCGACCAGCTCGCTCGCGCGCAGATCGTCGTAGATGCCGCGCGCGCGCGCGTGTTCGAGCATGCCCGTCGATATGTCGACGCCCTCGAGCCGTTTGGCCCAGCCGCGAAGGACGATGCCCGCAAGCCCGGTGCCGCACCCCGCATCGAGAATGTCGAAGCGCGGCGATACCTCGCCGATATTTTCTTCCAGCAGGCGCTTGATCGCATCGGGTGTCCGGTAGCCGACCGAAGCCAGGGTACTGTCGAATGTCGCGGCGAAAAGGTCGAATGCGCCGCGCACGTATCCGTCCTCGGCACGCGGCGGCGCTTCGGCACCGGCCAGTGCTGCCGCCCAATGTCGGGCGGTCGGGCTATCCGGGAACCGTTCCAGCCAGTTCTGCGCCCTGCGGGCGGCTTCCTCGCCGCGACCGGAAAAATGGAGCGCATAGATCGCGGTGCCGTAGTTGGAGTGGATGTGCGGGTGATGCGGTGCAAGCGCAAGTGCGCGCTCGTAGAGCGTGCACGCCGCGTCGAGATTGCCGCGTCGCTGTTCGAGATTGGCCAGATTGTTCAACGCGTCGAGCCCGGTCGGGTCCAGCGCCAGCGCGCGTTGATATTCCTGCGCGGCCTCGTCCTCGCGGCCGAGGGCGCTCAACGCGGCCGCCCGATTGGCGTGGCCGGGCGCGAAACGCGCGTCGAACGTCACGGCCGCGTCGGCTGCCGCAAGCGCCTCGGCAGGCCGGCCCAGCGTGACGAGGGCAGCGGCCCGATTGGCTTCGAACGGGGCATTGCCGGGGGCCAGGCGGCAGGCACGCTCGATGCGCGCGAATGCTTCGTCGTGGCGGCCTTGGGCGCGTTCGGTCAACCCCGACAGATGCAGCGCATCGGCATGGTTGGGCCGCATGCGCAGCGCGCGCGCGTAGAATTCCGACGCACCGGCGATGTCGCCGGCCTGATGGCGTTCGTAGCCGGCGGCGACGAGCTTGTCGGCCTTGTCGGCGGGGGGGCGGCGTTGGCTCATGCCGTGATGCGCGAATGCGAGGCCCGAAATGCAACCGGCGCGCCCCCCGGATATTCAATCCGGATGGGGGCGCGCCGGTCGGCAGGCGTCGTCCGGGCGCGGGCGCCCGCTTGCAAGATCAGCCGCCGCTCGCGCCGCGCAGGCCGTCCATGACGTGGCGATTGATCGCGATCAGCATGTCCATATCGCCGTCCGGATGGCTGTTCACGATCATGTCGGAGTTCTTGTTGACGTAGGCCGCGAGATTGATGAGCAGCACCTTCAGCTCCTTGGGAAGCTTGTTGTGCTCGTCCGACACGTCCGTCACGAACGCGTTCCAGACATCGCGGTTGTGGAAGATGGCGTCGCACACCTGACCGACCGATTGCGGATCGAGCTGGGTGATGACCGCCTTCGCGTCGGTCAGCTTTTTCGTGACCAGGGACAGGAGGCGATATTCCCGCTCGCGGTCGGACTCGGTGGCGCCGGGCGCCGATGGGTTCGGGTTTTGCACGATTCCTCCTGGGGCCGGGAACGCGGCCTGTGACCCGTTTCACGGTTGTTATTAATAGCCGAGTCGCGCTGTGCGCGCAAAAGCAAAGCAAAAATTGGGTAACCCTACAAACGCTGCGAGGGCGGCCCACCCGGCCGCCCTCGCATACTGGAGTGACTGTCGGTGACGGCTTTTAGCGGAAGAGGCCGAGCAGGACAGAAGGCTGCTGGTTGGCGATCGACAGCGACTGGATGCCGAGCTGCTGGCGGACCTGCAGCGCCTGCACCGAGGCCGAAGCCTTGCCGATGTCGGCGTCGACGATGGCGCCGAGGCCGGTCGTCGTCGCGTCGACGATCGAGTTGACGAAGTTCGACTGGAGTTGCAGCGAGCGGGTTTCCGCCGCGTTGGCACCCAGCGAAGCCGCAACCGACTGCGAAAAGGTGTTGAGCGAGGTCAGTGCCAGCGTCGCCTGCGAGGCCGACGCGACCGACGACGTGTTGAACGTCGTGAACGCGGCGTTGACCGAGGATTGCGAGTTCATCGTCAGCGTGACGGCGTTTGTATCGGCAAGGAACGTCTTGGCGGCCGAGGCAGCCGAGAGCAGGTTCGTGCCGTTGTAGCTCGCCTGACTGATGAAGTTGGAGATCTGCGAGGTCATCGCGTTGAAGTCGGCGGTGTAGATCGTGCGCTGGTTGGCGCTGATCGAGCCGTCGGCGAGCTGCGTGATCTTGGCCTGCAGGTTGCCGATCAGGTTCGAGATGTTGGTGAGCGCCGCCTGCGTGACCGAGCCGAGGCCCACGCCGTTGGCGAGCGAGCCCTGGACGGCCTGGAAAGCCTGAAGATTGCCGCGGATGCCCTGCGCGACCGAGAAGGTCGAGGCATCATCCGCCGCGTCGGCGACGCGATAGCCGGTCTGGACCTGCTTGGACGCGGTATTGAGGGCGGCCTGGGTCGTGCGCAGCGACGAAAGAGCCACCATCGCGCCGACGTTTGTATTGATCGAATTCGACATCCGAAATTCCTTCCTCTTCTAAGGCCAGATCCAACTTTCTGCCGGACCCGCTGGCGAGCCTCGTCCCAAGACCTCGCCCGCATTTGTTACGTTACTACAAGTGCAGTCTCGGTGCGAGAAAAAAACATAAAATTTATGATAATTGGCGAAGTATAATTTCTGGCGGTCTGGATTGCCGTTATCTGCGCTCGCCCCGGGACGTCACGTGCGAGGCCCGCGTATCTCGTCTATGCTGCGGCAATGGAAGGGGTTTCGGCGATTCTTTCGACGGCCGTTGCACATCATCAGGCAGGGCGTCTCGAAGAAGCGGTATTCGAATACCAGAAACTCGTCGCGGGCGGAATCAAGGTTCCGGCGCTTTACCATGCATTGGGCGGCGCACTTCTGGCGCTCGGCCGCGCCGAATCGGCCGTGGATATCCTGCGCGAATCCGTGGCGCTCGATCCGCGCTCGGCCACCGGCTTTGCAAATATGGGCCATGCGCTCGCGTTGCTTTCACGCTGGCAGGACGCGGCCGAAGCATATGCGCGCGCGTTCGCGCTGGACGGCGCGCTTGTCGAAGCACTTGTCGAAGAAGGCGTTGCGCGCGAACAGGCAGGCGATGCCGCAGCGGGCGAAGCCTGCTACGTGCGCGCACTGGCCAGGCGGCCCGACGACGCGCGTGCATGGGCGCTGCTTGCGCGCGCGCAACATCGCCGGCGCGCGCTCGACGACGCGATCGGCAGCTATCGGCGCGGTGTCGCGATCCGGCCGGATGCCGCCGATCTCTGGAACAACCTGGGCGCCGCCCTGCACGAGCGCGGCTCGCTCGACGAAGCCGAACCGGCGCTGCGCAAGGCGATCGAACTTGCGCCCGACATGGCACAGGCGCACGCCAATCTCGGCTCGCTGCTGCAAGACCGCGATGCACGCGAGGAAGCGAAAGCCGAATTCGCGCGCGCCATCGAAATCGATTCCGGCAATGTCGGTGCGCGGCTTGGCGCCTGCTTTGCCGAACTGCCGATCCTCTACACCGAGGCCGGGCAGATCGAAACCGCGCGCGCGCGCTATCTCGCCGCTCTCGATCGCACGATCGCAGCCCTCGACCTTTCGGCCCCCGGCGTTGCCGACGCGGTTGCCGCAGCCGTCGGCCAGCAGCAGCCCTTCTTCCTTCCCTATCAGGCGAAGACCGACACCGGCCCGCAGGCGAAATACGGCGCATTCGTATGCGCGGCGATGGCCAGGGCCCATCCGCAATGGGCGGCATGCGCGACGCCGCCCGCTGCACGCGGCGGGAAAATCCGCGTCGGCTTCGTCACGGCCTATTTCCGCCGCCATTCGATCTGGAAGCTTTTTCGCGGCTGGATCGAGAATCTCGATCCGGCACGCTTCGATGTGATCGGCTATTGGACGGGCGGCCGGGCCGACGAGGAGACGGACGCGGCAAGGCGCGCATGCGCGCGTTTCGTCGAAGGCAGACCGGGCTACGCGGCGATGGCCGCCGCGATCGCTGCCGACGCGCCACACGTGCTGATCTATCCCGAGATCGGCATGGACCCGCTCGCGCACAAGCTTGCCGCTTTGCGCCTGGCTCCGGTGCAGTGCGTTTCGTGGGGCCATCCGGAGACGACCGGCCTGCCCACGCTCGACTGGTTCCTGACCAGCGACCTGATGGAGCCGCCGGGCGAGGCGGAGCGCTACACCGAGCGCGTCCATCGCCTGCCGGGCCTGTCGATCGACTATGCGCCGCCTGCCGTCGCGCCCGCGAAGATGGATGCCGCCGACTTCGGGCTGCGTCCTTCCGCAATGCGTTACCTCTGCTGCCAGTCGATCTTCAAGTATCTGCCGCAGGACGACGACGTGCTCGCGCGGATCGCCGCAAGCGTGCCGGACTCGCAGTTCGTCTTCCTCGGCCATCCCACGGCGCGCGACCTGACGGCGGCGTTCCACAAGCGCGTGTCGGCGGCCTTCGCCGCGCGCGGGCTCGATCCGGCGCGCCATGTCGTCATGCTGCCCCAGCAGGACGGCTCGCGCTACGCGGCGCTCAACGCGGCATGCGACCTGTTCCTCGACTCGATGCGCTGGTCGGGCGGCAACACGACGCTCGAGGCGCTGGCGCAGGGCCTGCCGGCGCTGACTTGGCCGGGCGACCAGATGCGCGGCCGCCACAGTTTCGCGATCCTGACCAAGGCGGGGCTCGAAGAAGGCATCGCGCGCGACGCCGACGACTATGTCGCGCGCGCCGTGCGTTGGGGCAACGACCGTGCGGCGCTGGCGGCCTATCGCGCGCAAACGGCGGAACGGCGTGCACGGCTGTGGAACGACCGGACGACGACGGCCGCACTGGGTGCGTTTCTCGCGCGCGTTGCTGGGGGCGCGGCATGAGCGGCGAATATGACGCGGGGGCGGCAGCCTTCGCGGCCGGCGACATTCCCCGCGCCATCGCCCATTTCGAGGCGCAGCTCGCCGCCGAACCGGACCATGCCGCCACGCTCGTGGACCTGGGCGTGGCGCGTTTCATGTCGAACGATGTCGATGCGGCGATCGTGCTGTTCGAGAAGGCGCTGGCGATCCTGCCCGGCAATGCGCTCGTCGAGACGAATCTTGCGCGCGCCTTCGATGCGGCCGGTCGGCCGGTCGCGGCCGAGGCGTTGTGGCGCAAGGTCATCGCGCGCGCACCGGCCGATCCGGTCCCGCGCCACGAGCTGGGCAAGGCGCTTCTCTCGCAGGGTCGTCATGGGGCCGCGCACGCGGCGTTCGCGACGGCCGTCGAACTTTCCGGGGGCGCGCTGCGCGTGCATTGCTGGCGGGCCTATCTGAACACGCTCAACTACATGGACGACGTGCCGCCGCAGCGCATCCTTGCCGAAAACATGCGCTTTGCGGCCGAGTACACGCCGCCCGGCGTGTCGCGTCCGGCGCCGCGCGATCGCGATCGCGCGCGCAAGCTGCGCATCGGCTACGTCACTTCCGACCTGCGCAGCCATTCCGTCGCGCGCAACATGCTGGGCATTTTCCTCCACCGCGACCGAGCACGCTACGAGGCGCATGTCTATGCCGAGATCGAGCGCCCGGACGAATTCACCGAACTGTTCCGGGGCCTGTCGGACCGATGGACGTCGACGCTGGGCCTTGACGACGATGCAGCCGCGCGGCGCATCGCCGCCGACGGGATCGACGTGCTGGTCCTCGTCGCCGGCCATTTCGACCGCAACCGGGCGGGCATCCTGCTGCGGCGGCCCGCACCCGTGCAACTCGCGGTCTACGACATCTGCACGCAAGGCAGCGAGGCGATCGACGCCATCGTGCTCGATCCGACGATGTGTGCGGGCCGCGCCGACCTTTTCGTCGAACGCCCGCTCAAGACGCGCCATGTCTATGTCCACCCGCCATTCGAGAACGCACCCGCCGTCGGCCCGGCACCGTGCCGCACGAACGGCTTCGTGACCTTCGGTTCGGCCAACAATCCCGCGAAGATGTCGGCCACGACCTATGCGATGTGGGCGGCGGCGCTGAAGGCGGTCCCGCAGGCACGCCTCGCCCTCAAGTTCATGCGCGCCTACGAGGAACCGGCCGTCCGCGCGGGCGTCTGCGAACGCTTTGCCGCGCGCGGCGTCGACCCGGCGCGCATCTCGTTCGATACCGGCGGCCGCTCGCGCGACGGCCATCTTGCGTTCTACAACCGCATCGACGTGGCGCTCGACACGTTCCCGTTCACCGGATCCACGACGACATTCGAGGCGCTGTGGATGGGCGTCCCGGTCGTCACGCTCCGCGGGCGCACGGTGCCGCAGCGCTGGACGGCCGCCATCCTCGCGCGTGCCCGGCGCGAGGAATGGTGCGCGGACGACATCGAGGGTTTCGCGCGGATCGCCGCGCGTCTGGCGGCGGAATCGCCAAATCAGGATCGCGCCGTACAACAGTCAGCGATCGCCGGTTCCTCGCTGTGCGATCTCGAAGGGCAGGCGCGCGCCTATGAACGGCTCTACCGTGCGATGTGGGCGCGCGCATGCCGGGCGTGAAGGAAGCGATCGGGCTGCTGCAAGCCGGTCTCGCGCGCCATGCGGCCGGCGACGCGCACGGCGCGCTGGCGCTTTTCGAGAAGGTCGCGCGCGATGCCCCGGCACTGGCCGACGCGCATTACCTGACGGGCGCGGTGCTTTCGCAGCTCGGGCGTGACGGCGAGGCGATCGGCCCGATCGAGCGCGCCCTTGCACTTTCACCGGACGTGGCCGCGTATCACGGCGCCTACGCGCTGGCGCTGAAAGGAGCGGGAAGGCATGGCGACGCGCTGGCGGCATTCGCGCGCCAGATCGCGCTTGCGCCCGCCGATGCCGACGCGCGGTTCAACTACGCCAACGCGCTCGCCGAGAGCGACGCCGTTGCCGCCGAGCGCGCGTGGCGTGCCGCACTTGAATTGCAACCGGACCATCCGGGGGCGGCGGTCAATCTCGGCAATCTTCTTGCGGCGCGCGGCGACTGGGCGGCGGCGCTCGCCGCGTTCGAGCGTGCGCCCGGCACCGCGGCAGCGCGCGTGGGGGCTGCCGCAGCACTTGTCGAGACCGGGAAACCGGAAAGCGCCCAGGCGCAGGCGCGCGCGGCACTAGCGCTCGAACCCGCGAACGAGGCGGCGTGGCGCAATCTCGGGATCGCGCTTGCGGCAACAGGGCGTGTCGACGAGGCGCTTGCGGCCTACGCGAATGCGGGTGAAGGCATCGAGACGCGCGTTGCTGCCGGAGCCGCACTTGCGTCGGTCCATCGATACGCTGACGCGGCACGGCTGCTTGCCGATGCGACACGCGTTGGGCCGGAAAATTTCGGCGCCTGGCTCAATCTTGGCACGGCATTGGCGGGACAGGGCCGGTATGCGAGCGCGCGCGAGGCTTTCTCGGCGGCGCTGCGTCTCAGGCCCGGCTCGGCAAAGGCGCTCGCCAATCTTGCGAATGCGGAACTCTATTGCGGCGATGCGGCCGCCGCGCGCCCGCACTTTGCGGCCGCGCGCGGCGCCGATCCGGCCGATCCGGCGGCCGCCTCGAGCGCGCTCTACGCGCTCAACTACGATGAAGCGCTCCCGGCGGCCGAACTTGTCGCGGCGCATCGCGCGTGGGGCGAAAGCCTGCCGCGCGCGCCCCGCCCGGCCCGGCGGGCAGGTGGCGGGCGCCTGCGCGTGGGCCTCGTCTCGGGCGATTTCTGCCATCACTCCTGTGCGTTCGTCCTCGCTTCGGTCCTGCCGCATTTCGAGCGCGGCGGGATCGAACTGCACGCCTACTCGAACACGATGCGCGAAGACGCGGTGACGGCGCGCCTGCGCCCGCATTTCGACCACTGGCATCCCGTCGTCGGGCGCGCGGACGCCGACGTTGCGGCAAAGATCCAGGCCGACGGCATCGACGTGCTGGTCGACCTTGCGGGCCACACGAATGCCAACCGGCTGGGGGTCTTCGCGCGCAGGCCCGCGCGCGTGCAGGCGACGTGGCTGGGCTATCCGGCGACGACGGGCCTGCCCGAGATCGACCTGCGCGTGGTCGACGCCGTCAGCGATCCCGACGATACGCAATGCATCGAGCGGGTGGCGCGGGTGGATGGCGGCTTTCTTGCCTTCGAGCCGCCGCCCTCGCCTGCGCCCGCGCGCGCACCGGGGCCGCCGACGTTCGGCTCGTTCAACAATGTCGCGAAGCTGGGCCCGCGCACCGTCGCGTGCTGGGCGCGCGTGCTGAAGGCGGCGCCCGAGGCACGGCTGCTGCTGAAAGGCCTGAGCTTCGAGGATGCCGGCATCGCCGCGCGCTATCGAGAGCTTTTCGCCGCGCACGGGATATCGCCTGACCGGCTCGATCTCGTCGGCTGGATCGGCGGGTCGGGCGGGCATCTCGACCTCTATTCGCGCATCGACGTGGCGCTCGACCCGCTGGTCTACAACGGCACGCTGACGACGCTGGAAGCGCTATGGATGGGCGTGCCGGTCGTGTCGCTGGCCGGCGACCGGCACGGTGCGCGCGTGGGGGCTTCGATCCTCACGCATCTGGGCCGCCCGTCGCTGATCGCGGCAAGCGAGGATGATTACGTCGAACGGGCGCTGGAAGCGTTGCGCGTGCGATCCGATCGTGCCGGCTTGCGCGCGCAGCTGGCGGCCTCACCGCTGATGGACGGCAAGCGGCTTGCCCGCGCGCTGACCGGCATCTGGCAGGATCTGTTCAAGGGCGCTGCTTGAGGAAACGGGCAGGCACGCCGCCCCACACCTGATAGGGCGGCACCTCGCCGTCGACGACCGCACCGGCGGCGATGACGGCCCCCTTGCCGATGCGCGCACCATCCAGAAGCGTGGCATTGGCACCGATCCACACGTCGTCGCCGATGACGACGCCGCCCTTCGAGGGGGAAAATCCCTGGTGGCGGATCGGCGTGTCGCGACGGTCGAAGGCGTGGTTGGCGGGCACGATGGCGACATGCGGGCCGACGAGCACGTAGTTGCCCATCCGGATCCCGCTGCCGGAATAGAGCGTCGAATGCGGGTTGATGTAGCAGTGCTCGCCAATCTCGATGTCGCCGGTGCCGCCGACGGCGCGGATCACCACGAAATCGTAGATCTCGCTGTGCGCGCCGATGCGGATCTTCGTGCCGCGCGTGGAAGGGTGGATGCGCGCGTCGGGCGACACCTTCGCCGTGGGGTGGATGAAGAGGGCGGCTTCTTCCATCAACCGACCTTCACGACTTTCGCGCCGAACTTGCCGTAGAGGAAGAACATGAGTTCTTCCACCTGGCGCGCGTTCGGCCGGTCGAGCCAGGCATAGCCGTCATAGCCGCGCGGCGGGCCGCTCGCCAGATGCTCGATGCGCGAGTAGCGCTTCACGATCTTTGCCGCCTTGTCCATCGCGGCATCCCACGCGCGCGTCGACACGGCCGCCCAATGCCAGCGCATCCAGTCGGCCATCCATTCGACCGCGCAATGATCGGCGACGAGATCGCCCTTGGCCCTGGACAGCGCCTTCGCATGGTCGGAAAAAAGTTTCAGGCGCAATTCGGTCTGCAGGTCCTTCGGCACTTCGTAGAGCGTCTGGAAGCCGGCCGCGCGAACGAGCGCCCTGGAAGGATCGGAAAGAATTGCGCCCCTTGGACCGGCGAGCTTGCGGGCGTGCGCCGTGCGGTCGACGAGCGGGGAGGCGGAGACGGCGACGATCATGCCTTGCCCCCCTTGCGGCGCAGGAACCCTTCGGGCGAAAGCGACATCAGGTACTTCTCCGGCAGCCGGCGGTCGATCTCGAACCCGTCATTCTCCGCAAGGAACGCGCGCGCGGCGGCAAGCGGGCCTTCGTTGGGCACGGGATGGAAACCCATCAGGTCGTTGAGCGTGTCCTCGACCACGTAATAGCCGCCCGGCTTCACGAAGCGCGAATAGAGACGGATCTCCTTCAGCACATGCTCCTTCTCGTGGTCGCTGTCGGCGATCACGAGAACGTTTTTCCCGCGGCAGCGGCGGTCGACCTCGTCGAGGATCTTCTGGCTGCCGCTGTCGCCTTCAAGATAGGTGATGCGGCCGCCCTTCTTCGGCTTGTGCCTGAGATTGGCAAGCGAGATGTCGATGCCCAGCACCTCGCCGTGGCCGACCAGTTCGAGGATGTCGGCGAAGAAGACCGACGCGCCGCCGAACATCACGCCGAGTTCGAGCACGATGTCCGGCTTCGTGGCGAAGATCAGTTCCTGATAGGCCCAGCAATCCGCCGGGGACTTGATGATGTGGTGGCCGCGCCAGGTCTGCTGCATCTCGGGGATGCCGTACTTGTAGGCCTGATGGATGTAATAATAGTGATAGCGGAGATACTCGCGCACGGTCATCTCGGCCACGCGCTCGACGTTGGTCTGCGCGGCGAAGAGCGAGGCGATGCCCGCGATATGCGGGTTGGAATAGAGCAGCTTTGGCGCCACGTCTTCGGCCACGCAGAACTCGGCGCGCGCGGCATGGCTGTCGTCGCACCTGCGTTTGACCAGGAAGGCGACATAGGCCTTCGCGATCGCGTGATCGGTTGCAGTCCCTTCGTCGAATTTCATGCGCTTCTTCCGTTCCGGCTTTCGGTCTTCAGTCGCGTGCAGGCGCGCAGCATGTCGGCAAGGAACCCGTCGAGATCGCCTTCCTGCGGCCCGTCCGTGCTTTCGTAGACGAGTGCCGGCGGTGCCGGCGCATCGGCGGGCGGCATTTCGATCGCCGGGACGGACCCGAGGACGGTTCCGGCGATCGAGGCGACTCGCATTGCGAAATCGCGCACCGAAAGGGTATCCCGCCCGGCGACGTTTCGCACACGGCATGCTTGCGGCGGCTCGGCCAGCCGCGCGACGACCGAGTTGCCCACGCCGGCTGCCGCCACGAAATTCCGGGCCTGAAGGCCGGGTGTTTTCAGCACGATCCGCCCGTCGAATACGGCGGCATGCGGGAAGCCGAACGGGATCAAGGCCCAGCGCGCGAAATGCCCAAGGTCGGCCGGCATGCCATAGACGTTGCACGGGCGCAGGATGTCGCACGCCATGCCCGCCGCCGCCGCGACGGCTTCGCTTTCCAGATGCAGGCGCGCGTAGTCGCTGCGGGGGTCGGGCACGCGCGTCTCGCCGATCCGCCCTTCAAGCGGACCATAGACATGCGCTGTCGAAATGTAGACGAGCCGGCCGACGCCCTGTTCCCGGGCCTTGGCGGCAAGTGCACGAAAGCCTTCGCCCGCGATGACCGGGCCCTTGTCGGTGCGCGCATTTTCCTCGGTCACGCCGGCCGCGTGGACGAGCACGTCGACCCCTTCAAGGTCGAGCCACTCGGCCATCTTCGGGCGGGAAAGGTCATAGTCGCCGCGCGCCAGCGGCCTGACGCCATGGCCAGCTGCAACCAGCATATCGAGAATGCCGCGCCCGACCACTCCCGTCGCGCCGGTCAAGGCCACCAGCAGGCGCTTGCTCACCAATCGGTCTCCGCTACGAAAGGCGAGACGAAATCCGCGAAAAGCGGGTGCGCACGATCGCGCTCGGAAAGGATGGGATCACGCACCGGCCATGCGATGGCGAGCGTCGGATCGTTCCACGCAAGTCCGGCCTCTGAATCGGGCGCAAAGTGTGCGTCGACCTTGTATGCGAACAGCGAATCGTCGGTGAGCGTACAGTAGCCGTGCGCGAAACCCTTCGGAATGACCAGCCAGCGCGGCGCATCGCCGTTGAGCAGATGGCCATCCCACTGCCCGTAAGTCGGCGATCCGGCGCGCAGATCGACCAACACGTCGTAGACCGCGCCCGCCACGCAACGCACGATCTTGGTTTCCGCATGCGGCGGGTTCTGGAAATGGAGCCCGCGCAGCGTGTGCCTGGCCTTCGTGAAAGCCTCGTTTTCCTGCGCGAATTCCGTGGGCAGGCCATGTGCCGCCCAGATTTCGGCATCGAACGTGCGGCCGAAATGGCCGCGTGCGTCGCGCTTGGCCGACAGCTCGATCTCGTACGTGCCTTCGAGTTTCAGCGGGCGGACGATCATGGCGGCTTGACGATGATTCCCTGTCCTGTCGGAAGGCCCAGCACGCGCAGTCCGCGCGCGGCCGCGAAGGCATCGAAGGCGCGCTTCTGGTTGATATGCGGCACCCAGTTATAGTCGTCGAGCAGGATTATCCCGCCCGGCGAAAGCTTCGGCCAGAAATGTTCGGCGGCGGCGATTTCAGGCAGCGCCATGTTCATGTCGATCGAGAGATAGGCGACGCGCTCGGCCTCGACTTTGGCGAGCGTCTCCGGTACCGCGCCCGGCACGATGCGTACATTGGGGAATCCCCGGAATTTGGCGTTGATGTCCGCGAGCGCATCGCCCGCGCGATAGCCCGTGTTGTAGCCCTGCAACCCGATCTTTCGTTCGCTTTCCGAAAGCTGATCTTCGGGCAGGCCATTGAATGTATCGAGCAGCCAGAACGTGCGCCCGGCAATCGCGCGGAAGTTCGTCCAGTGCATGACCGTGCCGGAAAGTATCCCGGTATGGACTCCGCATTCGACGAAATCGCCCGGTACCAGCAACGCCTGTTCGGCGGCCCAGATCGCGATCCAGGCGCGCCATTCGATGTGCAACTCAATGCGCCGCAGCGCGCCGACCTGCATGCCGAAGCGGTAGGCATCCTGAAACCGCCGGTCGGCGAGGAACTCGCTATTGTGCGCCGTGGCGAGCCCGTCGGCGCTATATTGGAGCTGGATCGAATCGTGCACGTGCGACGCACTCCGGCGTAGAATCCTTAAGTCGGGGAGGGTGCGCCGGGCGCTTCGTCAAAGCAAGCCTTCGCGGTGTTCGGGGACGTGGGAGTATGCCGGGCGAGATCATTCTGCTGACGGGCGAACGCGAAGGGCCGCATCTGGCCGAGCATCTTCGCCTGCATTCCCCCGAATTGAACGTCCGTCACGTCTCCACGCGCGAAGCGCTCGATGCGGCATTCGTAGTGCCGGGCGCGGGACGGCGGCTCATTTCATTCACGACGAACATCATCGTTCCGGGGCGGTACATCGCGGCCTGCGAATTCGGCGCCTACAATTTTCATCCCGGCCCGCCGAGCTATCCCGGCGTCTATCCCGAAAGTTTCGCGGTGTGGGAGAAGGCCGCGCGTTTCGGCGCGACGGCGCACGAGATGGCCAAGAAGGTCGATTCCGGCCCGATCGTCGCGACCGAATGGTTCGACATCAGCCCCGAATGGGGCCGCATGCATGTCGCCACGCTCGCCTTCCAGGCGCTGGTGCGGATTTTCCAGGCGCTCGCCCCGAGACTTGCCTGCGATGACACGCGTCTTGCGCCGAGCGGCGAACGATGGACCGGGCCCACGCGCTACCGCGCGGAATTCGAGAAGATGTGCTCGGTCACGCCCGACATTTCGGCTGCGGATTTCCGCCGTCGCTACCGCGCATTCGGCGAGGGGCCCTTCAAGGACTTCAACGTGACTCTCCACGGCTACAAATTCGTCGTCGAAAGCCCGTGGACCGACGCCGATCTGGTGCGCGAGATGGGGCTGGCGCCACCGCGATCGGACGGATAGGCGCCGGGCTCTGGTCTACACAATAATAAGAACATTGTCCTTTTAGAACGAAGATGGTACATCCGGTGCGTGTTCAACCCGGAGATGTGCCATGCGATCGCTCTCGCTCCTCGATCCCGCTCTTGCCGGGAATGACTGGTTCGACCTGTCGGGGCCGGTGGGGATGCGGCAGCCCTCGGCGCGGGCCGATGCGATCCGGCTGGAGGGGATCCTCGCCAACAGCAGCGATCTTGATCTCGCCGCGCGCGGCGGGCCG
>WGNX01000007.1 GCA_016124335.1 Alphaproteobacteria bacterium | reverse complement strand
GTACGCCATGAACGTGGCACCGCCCGTCTCCGCCAGGACCTTCGTGATCGCCGCCGTCAGCGACGTCTTCCCGTGGTCAACGTGCCCGATCGTCCCGATGTTGCAGTGCGGCTTGTTCCGCTCGAATTTCGCTTTCGACATTTGGCTCTTCCCGATCGTGCGTTGGTGGTCGTTCAGGCGGTTGCGTGTGCTGCGGGGCTGGCGGCGCTTGGCGCGGAGACGTCGGGTCGGGCGAGTGGAGCGGGTGATGGGAATCGAACCCACGTAGCCAGCTTGGAAGGCTGGAGCTCTACCATTGAGCTACACCCGCCTGGTTTCGCCTTGTCTCGTTCGCTTCGTGCCGGCACCTCGCTCAAAAATCCGTTTCGTCGTCTCGTACGCGTCGTCCTTGCGGACGGTGGTGGAGGGGGAAGGATTCGAACCTTCGAACTCCGAAGAGGGCAGATTTACAGTCTGCTGCCATTGACCGCTCGGCCACCCCTCCATCCGTCACCCGCTTCGGGCTGAAACCCACCCCGCCGGGCATCCCCTGAGGGACCACCGGTTGGGCGGAAATTCGGCCTTGTGCGGAGCGCCGCGCTACCCCGGGATTCTTAGTCTCCGAAGGGCAGGCGGTGCGGACCCGGGGTTTAAAGAGGAAGGGGGCTGTAAGTCAATGGCAAAACCTCATGACAAAACAAGCCGAGCCCCCCAGCCCTCCCGAATCGGAAGAGGCCGGCGCGCACGACTTGAATAACGTTCCAATTCCGAATATTAAGCGCCGAGATGAGCAAAGGCAAGCACCAGTCCGGGCGCGGCGGCTTCGGCAGTCGGCACGGCGCGGACGGCGGCGGCGGGAACCGGGGCAAGTCCGGCCAAAAGCCGGGACCCAAAGGCGGATTCGGCGGCAAGCCCGCTCGCGCCGGGAAGCCTGTGCGATTTGAAAAGCCCGAACGGCCCAAGCGGCCGGAACGTCAACCCAGCCATTCCGACCGCGCCTTCCGGCCCGACCGCCCCGAGCGGCCGTTCCGCCAAGAGCGCCCTGCCCGCCCGCCGCGCGAGGAGCGCCGCGACTTTTCAGGCCATACCGATTCGGGCCGCCCGGAAGCCGGCGGCAATCGCGTTTGGCTCTACGGCATCCATCCGGTTCTGGCGGCACTGGCCAATCCGAACCGCAAGATCCTGCGCATCGCTGTCTCGGGCGAGGTCGAGGCGACGATCGGCCCGCGCATCGCCACACTTGCCGACGGCCACCCGACCGGCCTTCCCGACGTGGAGATCGTCAGCCGCGAAAGCCTCGACCGCATGCTGCCGCGCGCGGCCGTGCATCAGGGCCTCGCAGCACTCGCCGAAGGGCTTGAAGATCCCGACCTCGAAGACATCGTGCGCGCGACCGACGGGCACGATATCGCCCGCGTGATGGTGCTCGACCAGGTCACCGACCCCCACAATATCGGCGCCATCCTGCGCAGCTGCGCCGGCTTCGGGGTTGCCGCCGTGATCCTGCCCGAACGCCATTCGCCCGCAGCCACGGCCGTGATGGCGAAGGCCGCATCAGGCGCGCTCGAACGCGTGCCGTTCGTGCGCGTGGTGAACCTCGCACGTGCCCTCGACCGGCTGAAGGCTGCGGGCTTCTGGTGCGTGGGCCTCGCCGGCGAAGCGCAGACGCCGATCAACCAGGCCGACCTCACCGGCAAGATCGCACTGGTCGTGGGGGCGGAAGGCGAAGGCCTGCGCCGGCTCACGCGCGAGCGCTGCGACCTGCTGGTGCGCATTCCGATGGAAAAGGGCGTGGAGAGCCTCAACGTCTCCAACGCCGCGGCGATCGCACTTTACGAACTGGCGCGGCGCACGGTCGTCTAGCAAATCCGTCTAGCGAAGCGCCGCTTCGATATATTTCCGGAAATGCGCGGGCTCGGGCGTTGTATAGCCCACGAGCTTGGCTTCCTCGTCCCAATGCCGCAGGCGCAGCGCATCCTTGGCGAAGCGCTTGGACGCGAAGCGCGCCGCCTCGTCCGCCGACATCGGTCCGCCCTGCAGTTCGAGCGAACGCACCGAGGCTTCCGAAAGCTTGTCCGCATAGCCGGGTTCGGCCGAAACCAGATAGCGCTTGGCCTCCACATGCAGCGCCACGGGGCCCACGACATCCTCGCCGAAATGGCGCATCAGGTAGGCTGCCCCCAGCGCCTCGTGGCGGGAGTCGATGCCACGCTCGGCCACGTCCTCGCCCAGATCGTGCAGCAGATGGCCGACATCGTGGAGCAGTGCGGCCGTGACGAGAGCAGGGCTCGCGCCTTCCTTCTCGGCAAGCCACGCGGACTGGAGCGCATGCTCGCGCTGCGAGATGCCCTCGCCATAGGTTGAATGGCCGGAAGGGCTGTCGAAAACGGCGATGAGCTTGTCGATGATCGGGGTCATGGCCCCATCATGCCGCGCGGCGCGGGAAGATCAATGTCCGGTAAAATTTTCGGGTGACGGGTCCGGGTTACAGAAGGCGACCGTCACCTATTTAAGTCATTGATCTAGAACAGTTGTAACCTGTCTCCAAATTTGCGCCGATGTCAGCTAAATCCGCCGGCGCATCCTCGTTTCAAAAATTAAGACTCCGTTCCTCATTCGTCAACGAGAAGTTCTTTCGTATCATTGTATGCCGTTTTCGGTTGTGTTCCTGTTTGATACGATCTTTGGATGAAGAATGTTCTCGTCGCCCTTTTGTTGTCTTGGATCCTTGCGATGCCGACAAACAGTGCTTCAGCGCCACCTGACAGGCCATTCTGTCCGGATGGGTGGATATGCGGCGAACCACGCGGGCACGCTTACGAGTTGGTCGCACAACAAGAAAACAGCGCGATCTGCACGATCAGTCACGAAGTGCTTTCCGACGACGGCCGCCTCCGACTTTTCATGCTGCTGGTGTCGACACACTCCCCGACAAGCGTCGAAATTGGATTCGGTATCTCACTTCTGGAACCGTCGTTGGATGGTTCGAATGACCGGCCCCAGATACTGAGTTCGGCCCGAATCCTGAGCGGAGACCGAGTTCTCGACACGCGTGCTTGGCAAGTTTTCGGCGCAAATTCTGAACGGATCATTGTCCGGTACCAGGCAAGCGATGAGACGGCCCGCGAACTTGGCGCAGCGACTCGAGTTGCGACAGGCGCAACCTACGGACTCATCGCCCAAAAGCGAGGCGGCCAAACCGTCCGCTTCGAAGTGCGATCTATCAAACAGCAGACATTGATTGTCGAAAAATTCCAAGCGTGCATCGAACAACACGCACGTCTGCTTGGGAAATAAAAAAATGTCCACTCAGCTGCGCACCGTCGTTTATGCCGTCCTCAATATGGTGATCATCATGGTCAGCCAGTTTCCGTACGCACACGCAACAGAGCAGCGAATGGAATGTGCTGGTGGCCACGTCTGTACCCTCGCAGAGGATCACCACCTCACTGTGGGCCGCGGCCGAAATGGGCTTCTCTACGATTGTTCGATCCGATTTGTCGCGCGCGCCCTAAAGCAGCCATATGCATTCCTAATCATCGCGAGCGCCGGCGAGGGCGAAGTCCTGCCTTATATGAGACTGACGGTCCGCGCCGCCCTCATCACACCCCAGGATAAGCCTAACGAAGTCGTCCGGCTAAAGTCGGCACGTATCGTCGATCCGGATGCGACGATCGATACGCAGGATTGGACGTCGCGGATCCATGACGGCGCAATACTTCTGCGCGTCGACATTTTTCCCGAGAACCGCACCGAACTGGCAAAGCTCGCCGCCATAGCGACGCGCAAAAGTTTTGCGATGGAAGTTCAGACCGACGACGAGCAACGTCTCTTGGTCGGAGTAGCGCAACTCAGACCGACCGGGGATATCGCCGACCGCTTCCTTGAATGCATGGAACAGATGCGGCGGGAAGTCGGCGGCTAAGCCACCCAGCTCGCCGGATCGGCGTCGGCCTGTTGGCCGGTCGCAATGTCGAGCCCGCGGTGCGCGCCGCCTTGCGCTTCGGGCAGGAACCACACGTAGGGAATGCCCATGTCGTTGGCGTATTTGGGCTGCTCGTCGAACTTGCGGTCCTTGTGGTACATCTCGACCTTGAGGCCGCGCTCGCGCAGCGTAGGAAGACCACCGGCACGTCGCGGCGGAGTTCCTCGAGTGCGTCGACGAAATCCGCCGCAAAGTCCCGAACCTGCCGCCGGGACTGGACTGAGCGCGCTTCCCGGCCCTATTTGTCCATCAGGCCGAGCTGCTTGAGCATTCCCAGATCGTCGGTGCGCCGCCAGTGCGCGACGATCTTGCCGTTGCGGATATGCTCGAACTGCATCTGGTCGACCTCGATGCGCTTGCCCGTGGGCTTGATCCCGAACAGATCGCCGGTGTGCGTGGCGGTGAAGCGGACATGCACGGCCACCTTGTCGGGCTGCACGACCATGTCCTCGATCGTGTAGTGCAGGTCGGGCAGCCCCTGGCGCATCGCCGCGACGATCGGCTTCAGCCCCTCGGCCCCCGGCTTGGGGTTGGGCAGGCCCGGGCTGTGGTTGACGTAGGCCGGGTCCATGATCTCGTCGAGCGCGTCGAGATTGCCGCGGTTCCACACCTCCTCGAAATAGCGCTCGACGAGCGCGCGGTTGCTTTCGAGTTCGCCGGCAAGGGCGGTGGCGGCGGGCGTGGCGGCCGCAAGCAGGGCGGCGGCGAGCTTGGCAAGCGAGGATGTGCGGTTCATCGGTCTTTCGGCCTCCTTGGCGAGGACGGCAGGCATAGAACCGGTTCAAACATGCGTCCAATGCATGTTATTTATTCTGACTATGCAGAATACGGATTTACGGAATCTCGATTTCCAGCAGCTTCTGGCGCTGCGGGCACTGGTCGAGCAGCGCAGCGTGTCGCGCGCGGCGGCCGCACTCAACCTGAGCCAGCCCGCGATGAGCCGTATCCTCGCGCGGCTGCGCACGCTGTTCGGCGACCCGCTGCTGGCGCGCAGCCGCAAGGGCCTTGTCGCGACCGCGCGCGCGCACGCGCTGGTCGAGCCCCTTGCCCGGCTCCTCGACGATGCGGCCGGGCTGATCGCCCCGCAGCGCTTCGATCCCGCCGCCGCGCGCGGCGAATGGCGGATCGCCGCCAACGACTATGCGGCCCAGGTGGTGCTGCCCGGCCTGTTCGGCATCCTGCGCGGCGAAACGCCGGGCATGGAAACGAATGTCCGCCCGAACGATGCGGCCGCACTCGAAGATCTCGAGGCCGGGCGGCTCGACCTCGCCCTGGGCGTCTTCCGCGACGCGCCGGCGGGCTTCTACCGGCAGGATCTGGTGCGCGACGGGTTCGTGGCGTTGATGCGCAAGGACCATCCGGCCGCACGCGCGAAGCTGTCCCTGCCCGTCTATCTGAAGCTGTCGCACCTGTTCGTGACGCTCACGGGCGGCGGCATCGGTGCCGTCGATGCGGCACTGGCCCGCCTCGGGCAAAAGCGGCGCATCGCCGCGCGCGTCTCGACCTTCATGGCCGTGCCGGGAATCCTGCGCGCGACCGACTTCGTGCTGTCGCTGCCGGGCCTGCTGGCGGACCATCTGTGCCGTGATGCCGGGCTCCGGAAGATGCCGCTGCCGTTCCGCACACCCGCGTTTTCCGTCGCGCAGCTCTGGCACCAGCGCCGCCATGCCGATGCCGCGCATACATGGCTGCGCGCCCAGACGCGCCGGGCGATCGCGCGTAGCTAGGCCGTCCAGCTCGCCGGATCGGCGTCGGCCTGCTGGCCGGTCGCCATGTCGCGCACGCGATGGGCGCCGCCGGGCGCTTCGGGCATGAACCATACGAAGGGGATGCCCTTGTCGTTGGCGTATTTGAGCTGCGCGTCGAACTTGCGGTCCTCGTGGTACATCTCGACCTTGAGGCCGCGCTCGCGCAGCGCGCGCGCGGTCGCCGCCACGGCCGCGTATTCGCCGCCGCGCGGGAAGATCACCAGCACGTCGGTCGGCGTCTTGCGCGTGGGCTTGAGGCGGCCTTCCTTCTGCAGCTTCCAGAAGATGCGCGTGAGGCCGATGGAAATGCCGATGCCCGGCAGGCGGCGGTTGATGAGCGAGCCCACGAGATTGTCGTAGCGCCCGCCGCCGCACACGGTCGGGAAATCGGGGAAGTCGGCAAGCTTCGTCTCGTAGACCGAGCCCGTGTAGTAGGCGAGGCCGCGCGCGATCGAAAGGTCGGCCACGAAGCTGCCCTTGGGGAAGCGCTCAAGCTCCTTCATCACGAAGCCCAGCTCGAACAGGCCCTTCTCCAGCGTCTCGGACTTCACGCCCAGCTTCTCCACCTGGCCCAGTATCGCGGCATCGGTTCCGCGGATCTCGGTCAGCGCCAGGATCTTGGCGATGGCGTCGGGCGAAAGAGAAAGCTCCTTCGCCAGCATCTCGCCGACTCCCTTTGCGCCGATCTTGTCGAGCTTGTCGACGATGCGGATCGCGTTGGCGGAATCGGCGATGCCCAGCCCCTCGTAGTAGCCCGCGAGGATCTTGCGGTTGTTGAGCTTGGTGACGCTGGGCCCCACGCCCAGCGCGTCGAGCGTCTCGAACACGATGGCCGGCATCTCGGCGTCGAAATGCAGCGGGATCTCGCGCGTGTCGATCACGTCGATGTCGCACTGGTAGAACTCGCGGAAGCGGCCCTCCTGCGGGCGTTCGCCGCGCCAGGCCTTCTGCATCTGGTAGCGCTTGAAGGGGAAGACCAGTTCGTTGAGGTTCGCCGCCACGTAGCGCGCCATCGGCACGGTCATGTCGTAGTGCAGCGCGTGTTCCGGCGTGGCGTCCTCGCCCGGTTCGGCCAGCAGGCGGCGGATCGCGTAGATTTCCTTGTCGGTGTCGCCCTGCTTCAGCAGCACTTCGACCGGTTCGACCGAGCGCGTCTCGATGGGGGCATAGCCGTAGCTTTCGAAGATCGCGCGGATGCGGTCGAGCCATTGCAGTTCGACGATGCGCAGCTCCGGCAGCCATTCCGGGAAGCCGCTGATGGCCTTGAGTTTCTGCTTCTCGATCACGCGCGTATCCATCCGTTCGGGCAAACTCGGCCCGTCTGATACCCCAGCGCGGCGGGGGGCGCAAACCCGAGTGTTCAGCGCAGCGGCGGCGGCCCCGGCGGCCGGCCGAAGCCCGCCCCCCCCGGTGGCGCACCCATTCCAGGCGGGCCCATTCCCGGCGGGCCCATTCCCGGCGGGCCCATGCCGGGCCGGCCGCCCGGTCCGCCACCGCCCGGCGGCCCCTTGATCGAGAAGCTGGGATCGGGCGTGCCGGCAAAGCAGCGCGGGATAAAGGGGAACGTCTCGGTCAGAACGTAATAGTACGTCCCTTGCGGGTATTCGGCTGTCACGCCTTCGCGCCCGTTGCACTCGTCGAGATCGCCGGTACCGGGCGCGAATTCGAAATCGCGCGTGTAGCTGCCGTCATGGCGGCCGGGCGGTTCGCCGGGCCCGCGCGATCCGGTCTTGAGCCGCCAGCCCGGTTTGAGTTTGCGCAGGCCGCTTGTGGCATCGGCCGCCGCCGCGTAGCCGAACGGCCCGTAGATCGGAAAGCCGTCGGCGGCATAGCCCAGCAGGGCGGGCGTCTCGCGCCGCGCCAGCTTCTCGACGAGGCCCACCGGAATTCCGTGATAGTGATAGGTACCGTCGGGCTGCACATGCGCGTTGTTGCGGTCGAGCCCGAGATTCCGCGGGCCGCCGATCGCCTCCATGATCCAGCCCGTGCGCGGATCGTTGTTCCAGAACTCCGCCGTGCCCGGATCGAACAGCACGCCGTTGATCGCGATCCCGAAGGGCTGGATGCGCGAAGGCGCGAAGGCGGCGTTGCGTTTGGGCGCAAGCGCCACGCGCATGGTGTAGTTCTGCGCGCGGATCGAATTGGGATTGCCGGCGTTGGGAAAGCGCCCGGTCTCGTGGTCGGGCAGCCCGTCGGCGCGGATATAGCGATAGCCCGCCGCCGCATCGATCTCGATGCGCGCGGCCGCCTCGGCTTCGGAAAGGATGGCCAGCGCCTTCTTGCGCTGGGCCCCCGAAGGCGGGGCATGCCCCTTTTCGCCATGCGCCAGCGCGCCTGCCGGCGCAATCAGCACCAGCAGCAGAGCAATCGACACGAGAGGCGCGTGTCCAAACCGCATGGACCCGACTTTACCAGATCGAAACCGGTGCGTCGTACTACGATAGTGAGATGTTCGACCCCGAGACCATCGCGAACGCGCGGCTGCGGCGCTTTTTCGACTATTGGGACGCCAAGCGCGCCGGCCGGCCCATGCCCGCGCGCGCGAATATCGATCCGCTCGAATTTTCCTGGGCGTTGGGCGACGTTTCGCTGATCGACGTGCTGCCCGAGGGCGATTTCCGCTGGCGCCTGGACGGTTCCAACAGCGCCGCCTTTTTCGGGACCGAAATGCAGGGCCGCCGCCTTTCCGAGTACCCCCACCCGCAATTCATCGAGCCGATGCGCGCGATCCTGATGCGCCCGGTCGAAACGGGCGAACCGGTTTTCATCACGCGCGTCTACGCCAAGGACGCGCGGCGCTGGAACTATGACAGCCTGCTGCTGCCGCTGGGCGAAGATGGCGCGCATGTCGACATGCTGGTCCAGATGTTGGATATCGGCCGCCCGCACGCCACGAAATAGGCCATTGTGTTGCCGAAATTCGTGCGCCGGGCAATTTTCCGGGAATTGCAGAAACGAGGGTCCGTGGCGGCAGTATCGTTGCCGGGCACCGTGCGAGCATCCGTCATCCGCAACAGTGACCGGGCCATGATCGACACCTGCACGATGTTCGACCCCGCCACCATGGCGAACACCCGCCTGCGCCGCCTTTACGACTACTGGGATGCGCGACGCGGGGGCCGCGACATGCCCGCGCGCGCGGACATCGATGCGGTCGAGATCGGCTGGGCGCTGGGCGACGTTTCGCTGATCGACGTGTTGCCCGACGGCGATTTCCGCTGGCGGGTGGACGGCACGAATCTTTCCGCCTTCTTCGGCTGCGACATGGGCGGGCGCAAGCTCTCGCAATACCCCTTCCCGGAATTCATCGAGAAACTGCGCGCGCGCCTTCTGGCACCGGTCCGGCGGCGCGAACCGGTGTTCGAAACCAGCATGTTCGAGCATGGCGATTATCGCTGGAATTACGATACGCTGATGCTTCCGCTTGCCGCCGACGGCCGCAATGTCGACATGCTGATCCAGATGATCGATATCGGGCGTTCCGGCGCGACGAACGACCGGCGCTGACAGGCGATAGGCGCTGACGGGGCGCCACCGACCCCGCTATTGTGCGCCCGTCATGTCCGATTCCTTCGACGTCGCGATCGCCGGCGGGGCCGCCGTCGGCGCTTCCATCGCCTATCACCTTGCCGCCGACCCCGATTTCCGCGGGCGCATCCTTGTCCTCGAGCCGGACCCGGCCTATGCGCGCGCGGCTTCGGCCCTTTCCGCGGCTTCGATCCGCCAGCAGTTTTCCAGTGCGGTCAATATCCGCGTCTCGCTCTACGGCATCGGCTTCCTGCGCGCGATCGGCGAGCGGCTGGCCGTCGACGGCGAGCGGCCGGATATCGGGCTTCGCGAAGGCGGCTACCTGTTCCTCGCGACGGCGGCCGGTGCCGGCATCCTTGCCGAGAACCATGCGCTCCAATCCGCGATGGGCGCCGACATCGCGCATTTCGATGCCGCGGGCCTGAAGGCGCAGTTTCCGTGGCTGGCCGTCGACGATCTCGCCGCCGGCACATGGGGCCGCACTGGCGAAGGCTGGTTCGACGGGTATGGCCTGATGCAGGCCTTCCGCCGCAAGGCGCGCTCGCTGGGCGTGGAGTTCCGCAAGGCAGCACTCTCGTCTTTCGCCCTGCGGGCCGGCCGCGCGGGCGATCTTGCGCTCGACGACGGATCGCGCGTTTCCTGCGGCCAGCTGGTCATCGCCGCGGGTACGGGCGCGCGCGCGCTCGTCCGCCAGGCGGGCTTCGACATTCCCGTCCACGCGAAGAAGCGGATGATCTTCACATTCGAATGCCGCGAGAAGCTCGACCGCTTCCCGCTGCTGATCGATCCTGGCGGCGTCTATTGCCGGCCGGAGGGGACCGGCTTCATCTGCGGCTCGGCCCCGCCGCCGGAAGCCGACCCGGACGCGACGGATTTCGAGGTCGAACACGGCTTCTTCGACGAGGTGGTGTGGCCCGCACTTGCAACGCGCATCCCGGCATTCGAGGCGATCCGCCCGGGCCGCGCGTGGGCAGGCCACTACGACATGAACCTGTTCGACCACAACGCGCTGGTCGGGCCGGTTCCGGGCACCGCCAACGTCTATCTCGCCAACGGCTTCTCCGGCCACGGCCTGCAACAGAGCCCGGCCGTGGGCCGGTATCTGGCCGACCTCATCCTGCGCGGGCGCGCGGGCGAGATCGACATGGCCGAACTCGACCCCGGGCGGATCGCCGCGAACCGCCCGGTGGTCGAGAAGAACGTCGTCTAGTTAGCCGCGCTCACTTCTTCTTGAGCTTGACGAAGCGCAGCTCGACGTCCTCCTGGACGCGCAGGTTGAACTCCGCGACCGTGTCGAGGATCCCCATCACCTGCGGCTCCTGGTGGATGGGGATCACCGCGACGTCGTCGACGATCTGCCGGAGCGCCTGCTTGGCCAGCGCGTTGCGCACCTGCGGGTTCGTCTCGACCGCGATGCGGTCGCGCAGCGATTCGACCGTCGGATTCGAATAGCGGCCCCAGTTGAACGTGCCCGCCCCCTTGGTCATCGTCAGCAGTTCGCGCAGCGGGTTGGAGATGTCGAAGTTCCCCGGCGTCCAGCCCAGCATGTAGAACTGGAACTTGCCGTTGTTCCCGGCCGGGATGAACTGGGTGAAGTTCATCGCGTTGAGCCTTGCGGTGATGCCCACGCGCGCCAGCATGGGCACGATGGCCGTGCAGATCGCCTCGTCGTTGATGTAGCGGTTGTTGGGGCAGTTGAGCGTGATCGTGAAGCCGCCGGGATAGCCCGCTTCGGCCAGCAGCTTCTTCGCCGCATCGGGGCTGTAGGGCAGCCGCTTGTTCACCTCGGCATCGAAGCCCTGCACCTGCGGGGCGATGGGCAGGCCCGCGATCTGGCCGAAACCGCGCATGACCACACGATGGATGGCGTTCATGTCGATCGCCTGGAAGATCGCGCGGCGCACGCGCACGTCCTTGAGCGGGTTCTTCACGCCCGGCTCGTCGAGCAGCGTGTCGCGTTCGGTATCGAGCCCGAAATAGGTCGTGCGCGCGGTCGGCCCCTGCACCACCTTGATCCCGGCCTGGCCCTGCAGGCGTGGAACGTCCTGCAGCGGCACGGGATAGATGAGGTCAAGTTCGCGCGACAGCAGGGCCGCCACGCGTGTCGCCGGGTTTGCGACCGGGCGCCACACCGCGCGCTTGATGCCGTGGGTGGCCTCGCCCCACCAGTTGGGGTTTGCTTCCATGACCGTGCGCTCGTCGGCCACGCGCTCGACGAAGCGGAACGGCCCCGTGCCGTTGACGTTGATGTTGCCGAAATTCGTGTTGGCGCCCGGCTGGCCGGTGCGGATGATCGCCATCGCGTTGTTCTTCTCGATCCACGGCTTGCTCATGATGAAGAACAGCGTGAGATCCTGGAGAAGGACCGGGTTCGGCCCCTTGGTGACGATCGTGACGGTGCTGTCGTCGACCTTCTCGATGCGGTCGATCGAAACGACCGTGTAGTTCATGTCGGACGACGGCTGGCGGATGCGCTCGAACGAGGCGATGACGTCATCGGCCGTGAACGGCTCGCCGTTGTGGAAGCGCACGTTCTTGCGCAGCTCGAACTTCCAGGTCGTCGGCGCCGTGTTCTCCCAGCGCGTGGCGAGCCCCGGCTCGAGCGAGCCGTCGTAGCGGCGGCGAACCAGCGGCTCGTACATGTTCGACTTCATCGCGTTGGTCACGCCGTGATTGTTGGCGTGCGGATCGAGCCCGAGGATGTCGTTGGCCGACCCGTAGCGGAATTCCTGCGCACGCGCCGGGCCGAACGTCAGCGCGCAAAGCGCGACGAATGTCGCCGCCGCGAGGATGGCGTTCCGGCGCTTCTCGATTTTCATGGGGTTCCTCCGGTCGATATCGACTGCCTGTTCGTTTTTCCGGATCTGTTGATCCGGCGGTTGACCGCAATTTTGCTCGGTTGGCCGGGCCGGCACAATGCCCAGCCCGTCACCGCAGGCGGACGGTTCCGTTTTCCGGCGGGCGGAGTAGACTAACGTCCGGAAAAATCAACCGGAGTCGCCCAATGGCCGGTACCTTCAAGAAGCTGGAAGCCTGCCGCCTCGGCGGCTCGCCGAACCTGCTCCCGGTCTTGAGTCTCGGGCGCCAGAGCCTGACGGGTGTCTTTCCCGCAACGGCTGCAGAGCAAGTCACCGAAGGCCCGCTCGAGCTGGTCTGGTGCCCGGACAGCGGGCTCCTGCAGCTCGCGCACAGCTACGAAGCTTCCGAAATGTACGGCGACAACTACGGCTACCGCTCGGGCCTCAATGCCTCGATGGTGGCCCATCTGAAGCGCAAGTTCGTCAATCTCGAATCGTTCGCCGGTCTGTCGGCGGGCGATACCGTCGTGGATATCGGCTCGAACGACGGCACGGGCCTCAAGGGCTACGAAACCGCCGGGCTGCGCCGCATCGGCATCGACCCGACCGGCGAGAAATTCCGGAAATACTACGATGCCGGGATCGAGCTGATCCCCGACTTCTTCTCCGCCGCACGCGTCGCGGCCACCGGCGCCAGGCCCGCGAAGATCGTCACCTCGATCGCGATGTTCTACGACGTCGAAAGCCCGGTGGGCTTCGCGCGCGAGGTCGAGCGCATCCTCGACAAGGACGGGATCTGGCATTTCGAGCAGAGCTACATGCCCTCGATGCTGCGCATGTGCTCCTACGACACGATCTGCCACGAGCATCTCGAATATTATTCGCTGGCCGTGGTGACGAAGATCCTCGACGCGGCGGGCCTGCGCGTCATCGACGTGGAGCAGAACGCGGTCAACGGCGGCAGCTTCGCGGTGACTGCCGCGCGAAAGGGCTCCAGGTGGAAGGCGAACGACCTGATCGTCGACTGGATGCTCGAGCAGGAGGAACGCATGGGCCTCGGCACGCCCAGGCCCTATCGCGACTTCGAGGAGCGCGTCTACCGCCACCGCAGCGATCTCGTGCGTCTGGTCTCGCGCCTGGCCGAAGCGGGCAAGAAGATCGTGGGCTACGGCGCCTCGACCAAGGGCAACGTCATCCTGCAGTTCTGCGGGCTCGGGCCGCGGCACATCGCCGCGATCGCCGAGGTGAACGAGACGAAATTCGGCCGCGTCACGCCGGGAACGCACATCCCCATCGTCTCGGAAGCCGACGCCAAGGCGATGAACCCCGACTTCATCCTGCTGCTGCCCTGGCACTTCAAGGACGGGATCCTGCGCCACGAGGAAGCCTATCGCCAGCGCGGCGGCAAATTCATCGTTCCGTTCCCCGAGATCGAAATTCTCTGATCGCCGCGTCGGTCATCGCCTCGACGAGCGAACGGAAGCCGGTCTGCCGCCGCCAGCCGAGTTCGCGCTCGGCGCGCGAGCTATCGGCCACAAGTGCCGACGTGCGCTGATCGCTGCGCGCGCGGATGGCCGACATGTCGGCCCCCGCGTGCGCGAAGGCAATTGTGGTCCAGTCGCGCACGGCGTGCGCCTCGCCCGAGCCCAGCACGAATTCCCCCGGCCGCTCGCTTGCCGCCATGCGGGAAAGTGCCGCGACGATGTCGCTTGCCGCCGACCAGTCCGCACGCGCCCCGATATTGGCAAGCTCGAGCGGCGCATGCGCGGCCGCGGCGTCGACGATCTTGCGCGTGACGAAGCCTGGTCCCCGCAGCTCGCTTTCGTGGTTGAAAAGGATCGCGAAGCCGGCATGCAGGCCGCGGCGTTCGCGCGCCTCGCGGACAAGCTCGCGCGTGCGCGCCTTGGTGACGCCATAGAAGGTGCGCGGCGCCATCGGCGTCGTTTCGTCGATCCGGATGTCGGCATCGGCCGGCGCGGCGTACATCTGGCTCGAGCCCGCGAAGACCGCCCTTACGGCGCCCGCAGAATCCGCCATCCAGTCGACGATCGCCGCGGCCGCATCGAAATTCACGCGCTCCATCTCGCGCGACAGGGCGGCCTCGTCGCCGGCCGCACCATCCGAGGAATGATGGGCCGCCGCAAGATGGAATATCCGCGCCGGCTTCACGGTTTCGAGCGCGTCCGTCAGCGCCGCGCGCGCGCCGACATCGCACACGCGCTTCTCGACGCCGGGCTCGACGGCGGATTGCGCGCGGCGCACCAGCCCCACGACGCCGAGGCCTTGCGCCACCAGCAGCCGCGAAAGAAGCCGGCCATCCTGCCCGCCCGCCCCCGTGATCAGCGCGACATCCACGCCTAGAACCCCAGCACGCCTTCGCGCGCGGCGCCGGGCAGGATATCGGCAAGCGTCATGGCCGCGCGCGCGAGGAATTCGGCGTCGTCCGCCCGGTAGAACAGGATGTTCCCCTGTGAATGGCCCGCCGCACAGCGCGTCAGCGTGCCGGCCGTCAGGCCGATGCACCAATGGTCCCAGTTGCGGCGCGCGAAATTGCCCGCATCCTCGTAGCTGAAGACCAGAGCGGCGTAGCCGCGCGCGCGCATCGCATCGATGACGGCATGCGTGCGCGCCTCGCTCTGGCGCGCATGCGCCGTCGTATATTCGACCAGCGCCAGCCGCGGCGGCAGGCGCGTGAAATCGTGGCTTTCCAGCGCGTCGAAATCGTAGCCCTCGCAGTCGACCTTCAGCCAGTCGACGCGTTCGATGCCCTGCCGCGCGGCGAATTCGTCGAGCCGGACCGAGGGCACGCGCACGATGTCGGCCGTCGCGCCAAAGGCCGACGGCGCGCGGCCGGAAAGCCCGATATCGGAGCGGAACAGTGCCCCCTCACCCGAGGTCTCGCCGACAAGCGCCGCATGATGGCGTGCGCGCGCGCCGAAATGGCCCGCGATCCGGGCCATCGCCGGCGCGCAGGCCGGATCGGGCTCGAACAGATCGGCGGTCCAGCCCGCTTCAAGCAGTTCGATCGACATTTCACCTACGCACGCCCCCACGTCGATCGCATGGCCGGCCGGGCACGCATCACGCAGATAGGGCAGTACGAAAAGATGCAGGATTTCGGTATCCGTCAGTCCGCGCAGCAACGGCGTACCGGCAAGCTCGGCGGCCAGCCGCGCGATCGTGCCGACGAGTTGGTCGGTCGAAGAGGCGCGAAGCCGCGCCATGCGGCCGACCCGCGCTTCGACGAGCGAAATGGCGGCATCGGCGAATTTCCGACCCGCCGTCGCGACATCGAAATAGGGCAGTGTCGGGCGCATTGCCGCGCGAACCCGTTCGGTGGCCATTCGCCGCGCGACGGTATCGCGTGCCAAGGCGGCGGCCTTGGCCAGGTATTCGTCTTCGTCGCGCGCCACGAAGTCGCCGAGCCCGGCGCCCGAGAGCATCGCGGCTCCGACATGGCCGCGAAAGCGCGTCCCGGCAAGCGTCACGACCGGAAGGCCGACCGTCAGCGGATCGATCAGCGAGCAGGCACCCGAGAAAGGGTGCGCGTCAATATAGACATCGGCAAGCGCCGCGATCCGGTGGAGATCGGCGCGTGACGGCACGGGCTGGGCGGCCTTCCAACGCTCGCGCCCGACGCCCACTGCCTCAAATTGCGCCGCGATCCGGTCGAAGAATGGTCGCGAATGGTAGTTTGCCGACCAGCTTGGCGCGAACGGCATGATCAGAAGCTGCGCATCTGGGACAGTTGCAAGCAGCCGTGCCCACAACGCCGTCACCTCCGGACCAAGCTTGAAGAAATTGGCGCCTGAGAAGAAAACCGGTGCGTCCTCCGGAAGGCCGAGCGCCGCCCGCGTAGGCGCCAGTGTCGCCTGCGAATGGTCGTGCTGGAAGGCGTAGTAGTTCACGTATCCGGGCATCCGGTGCAGATGCTCGACATAATCCCCCTGCGGGTCGGTACCCGGCTCGTTCTCGACCCCGGACAGATATGCGTCCGCCACGGCAAAGCCCGAGCTGGTGGGCGTGGCGCTCGACACGATCTGGACGCGCGCAAGCCGGCAGGCGGAAAGGATGGCGACCGGATTGACGATTGCCGAGACGTTCGAATGGACGACGATGGCATCGAGATCGTCGGCGCGGATATGGCGGATCTGCTCGTTCAGGTCCGGGTCGAGGCGGACGAACGCATCGGCCTTGGCGCGCGCAAGATCCTCGATCGGGCCGGGTGCCGCTTCAACCGTGTAGATCGTCAGATGGATATCGGACGATCTCGCCTCGAACTGCGAGACGGCAAGATACGTCTCTGTGAAGGGCGGTAGCGCATGGATCAGCAGGCCGACGCGAACCTTTCCGGGCCGGCGCTCGCCAAAGGCGAAAGCCGGACGCCGGCGCGCCGTCACCAGCATCGTTTCGACGATCTCGCCGCGCAGACGCAACATCCGGCGCAGATTGCGCGTCGAGAAATAGGCCATCAGCAGGTTCGAGCGCTGGGCGAATACCATCCCCAGCGCCATGCGCTCCGGATCCTCTGGCCGCCCGACGACCACGCGATGGATCGCTTCGACGATCGTCTCCAGCCGTTCGGCGTAAAGCTCTCCTTCGCCCAAGCGCGAAAACAGCGCCGGGGCGGTGAGAAGAAGCGTGGCGAGGACTTCGCGCAGCGGCCCCGACAGCGGCCCGAGATCGGGCACGGAAGGCAGGTCGACCGGCGGCACCAACAGCGCCGCCGCAAGCAGGCCCGACGGTTCGGCGAACCGGCCGCAGGCCTCCGCTGCCAGCGCGCGATCGGCCGGATCGGAAGGAAACCGTGTTATCCCCGCCTGCGCGAGTGCGGCCGTCTCCGGCATTGCCGCGACATCGTCCGGGGAAACGGCACCGTCCAGGATGGCGCGAACGAGGCCACGACGCACTTCCAGCAGCGTCGCGAGCGTCGCCGGATCGCCCGCGGCAATTGCGGAAGCGAGCGTCGGGACTGCCTTCAGGGCACCGACATCAAATTGCGTGCGCACGCCACTGGCCCTCGATTCTCAAGTGAGACGCATGTTAGTCTACCAGCCCGGGAGAAAGCGACGATGGCCGCGCAAATGAGGATTCGCAATTCGTGCGCCCGCGGGCGCATTGCCCCGGTCGAGCAAGACGAAATTTTTCGCAAATGGCAGGCTCCACTGAAGGACTTCGGAAAATGACCGCGATCCCCCGCACCATCCGTCTCAACGCCGCAGATAACCTTGTCGTCGCCGTCGACACGATCCCGCAGGGCACGACGCTGCATGGCGCCACCGCCGCCGCGCGGATCATGAAGGGCCACAAGATGGCGATCGCGCCGATCGCCGACGGCGCACCGGTCGTGAAGTTCGGGCAGACGATCGGCTTCGCACACGGCGCGATCCAGCCGGGCGAGCACATCCACACGCATAACTGCGATTTCAAGTCCTTCGCGCGCGACTACCATTTCGCCGAAGACGCCAAGCCCTACAGCCCG
>WGNX01000004.1 GCA_016124335.1 Alphaproteobacteria bacterium | reverse complement strand
GGAGATGGTCATGCCGGGCGACAACGTGTCGATGGAGGTGACGCTGATCGCCCCCATCGCCATGGACGAGGGCCTGCGCTTCGCCATCCGCGAGGGCGGCCGCACCGTCGGCGCCGGCGTCGTCGCCAAGATCGTCGAGTAATCGAAAGGCGCGAAGGGTGGCCCCTGCGGGCCGCCCCTAGCGACGGGAAAGAACATGGTCAGTCAAAGCATCCGCATCCGGCTGAAGGCGTTCGACCATCGCGTCCTCGATCAATCGACGGGCGAGATTGTCAGCACCGCCAAGCGCACGGGCGCACAGGTCCGCGGTCCCATTCCGCTGCCCACGCGCATCGAGCGTTTCACGGTGAACCGCAGCCCGCACATCGACAAGGAAAGCCGCGAGCAGTTCGAAATCCGGACGCATCGCCGCCTCCTCGACATCGTCGATCCGACGCCGCAGACGGTGGACGCGCTGATGAAGCTCGACCTCGCCGCCGGCGTCGACGTCGAGATCAAGCTGTAACGCGCGGGAGCACGGGAGAAAAACCATGCGAACGGGAGTTATCGCGCGAAAGATCGGCATGACCCGCCTCTTCTCGGAGGAGGGCAGCCACGTCCCCGTGACGGTGCTGAAGCTCGACCAGTGCCAGGTCGTCGCAGTGCGCACGGACGAGAAGGACGGCTACACGGCCGTGCAGCTCGGCGTCGGCAAGGCCAAGGTCAAGAACGTCGGCAAGCCGCTGCGCGGCCACTTCGCCAAGGCGAAGGTCGAGCCCAAGCGCAAGCTCGCGGAATTCCGCGTGCCGAAGGACAAGCTTCTCGAAGTGGGTGCCGAGCTTTCGGCAGAGCATTTCGTGACGGGCCAGTTCGTCGACGTTGCGGGTTCCACGACCGGCAAGGGCTTCCAGGGCGTCATGAAGCGCTGGAACTTCGCCGGCCTCGAAGCCTCGCACGGCGTGTCGGTCGCCCACCGCAGCCACGGTTCGACCGGTCAGCGCCAGGATCCGGGCCGGACGTTCAAGGGCAAGAAGATGGCCGGCCACATGGGCACGGGCAAAATCACGGTACAGAACCTGAAGGTCGTCGCGACGGACGCCGAAAAGGGCCTGATCATGGTTCGGGGCGCCGTCCCGGGCCAGGCGGGCGCTTACGTGCTCGTCAGCGATGCAGTCAAGCGCAAGCTTCCCAAGGAAGCGCCGCAGCCTGCGGCAGTGCGCAAGCCGGCGGCCTGAAACGAGGAACGCGTATTATGAAGATCGCGGTCAAGACGCTGGATAACGGAACGGCAGGCGAGATCGATCTCCCCGAGGAGATCTTCGGCCTTCCTGCGCGCCCCGACATCCTCGCGCGCATGGTGCGCTACCAGCTCGCCAAGCGCCGTGCGGGCACGCACGACACCAAGGAAATCGGCGAAGTCTCCGGCCGCGGCCAGCGGCCGTGGGCGCAGAAGGGCTCGGGCCGTGCGCGCCAGGGTTCGACGCGTTCGCCGCAGTGGCGTCATGGCGCGATCATCTTCGGGCCGACGCCGCGCAGCCACGCGCACGATCTTCCCAAGAAGGTCCGCAAGCTGGCGCTCAAGTCGGCGCTGTCGGCCAAGCAGGCCGAAGGCAAGCTGATCGTGCTCGACACGACGAAGCTCGCCCAGCCGAAGACCAAGGATCTCGCCCAGCGCTTCAAGAAGATGGGCATCGAGTCCGCGCTGTTCGTCGACGGCAAGGTCGTCGACGAGAATTTCGCGAAGGCCGCGCGCAACATCCCGCACATCGACGTCCTGCCGCAGCAGGGCGCCAACGTGTACGACATCCTCCGCCGCGACACGCTCGTGCTCACGCGCGAAGCGCTCGCCGCCCTGCAGGAGCGCCTCAAGTGAGCAAGGCCCCCACATATCCGAAAGAGGCGCTTTACGGCGTCATCCTCGCGCCCGTGATCACCGAAAAGGCGACGCGCGGCTCGGAGTACAACCAGGTGACCTTCAAGGTCCGCCCGGATGCGTCCAAGCCGTTGATCAAGGCCGCGATCGAGACGCTGTTCTCGGTCAAGGTGAAGGCCGTGAACACGCTGAACGTCGAGGGCAAGACCAAGCGCTTCAAGGGTATCCCCGGCAAGCGTTCCGACTGGAAAAAGGCGATCGTGACTCTGGCCCCGGGCCAGACCATCGACGTCACAGCGACGCTCTAACGGAGAGATCGGACGATGGCTCTCAAGAGTTTCAAACCCAAGACCCCCGGCCTGCGCCAGCTGGTGCTCGTCGACCGTACGGGTCTGTGGAAGGGCGGGCCGCACAAGAAGCTCGTTGCCGGCAGCGCCAAGACGGGCGGCCGCAACAATCTTGGCCGCATCACGACGCGCCACCATGGCGGCGGCGCGCGCAAGCAGTACCGCATCGTCGATTTCAAGCGGAAGAAGCACGACGTCGAAGCGACGGTCGAGCGCATCGAGTATGACCCGAACCGTACCGCGTACATCGCGCTCGTCACCTACGCCGACGGCGAGAAGGCCTACATCCTGGCCCCGCAGCGCCTCGGCGCCGGCGACAAGGTCGTCTCGGGCGAGAAGGCCGACATCAAGCCTGGCAACTGCCTGCCGCTTCGCAACATTCCGGTCGGCACGATCGTGCACAACGTCGAGCTCAAGACCGGCCGCGGCGGCCAGCTCGCGCGCTCGGCCGGCACGTACGTCCAGCTCGTGGGCAAGGATGCGGGTTACGCGATCCTTCGCCTGTCGTCGGGCGAACTGCGCAAGGTCTCGGCCGAGTGCTGGGCCTCGATCGGCGCGGTCTCGAACCCCGACCAGCAGAACATCAAGATCGGCAAGGCCGGCCGCAGCCGCTGGATGGGCATCCGCCCGACGGTGCGCGGCACGGCGATGAACCCGATCGACCATCCGCACGGCGGCGGCGAAGGCCGCACCAAGGGCGGCCGTCATCCGGTTACCCCGTGGGGCCAGCCCACGAAGGGCTACAAGACCCGCCACAACAAGTCGACGGACAAGATGATTGTCCGCCGGCGCAACGCCAAGTAACGGAGGCCTGTCCCCGTGTCCCGTTCCGTATGGAAAGGCCCGTTCGTCGACGGCTACCTTCTTAAGAAGGCCGAGAAGTCGCGCGCATCGGGTCGCAACGAGATCATCAAGATCTGGGCGCGCCGCTCGACGATCCTGCCGCAGTTCGTCGGCCTGACCTTCGGCGTCTACAACGGCCAGAAGTTCCTGCCGGTGCTCGTGACCGAGAACATGGTCGGCCACAAGTTCGGCGAGTTCTCGCCCACGCGCCACTTCGCCGGCCACACGGCTTCGGGCGGCGGCGACAAGGCAGCCGAGAGGAAGTGACATGAGCAAGCCGTCACGCCCCCGTTCGCTCAAGGACACCGAAGCGCGCGCGATCCTGCGCTCGATCCGGATCAGCCCGCGCAAGCTGAACCTCGTCGCGGAATCGATCCGCGGCAAGTCGGCCCAGATCGCGCTGGCCGAGCTCGCCTTCTCGAAGGTCCGCATCGCCGGCACCGTCCGCAAGGTGCTCGAGTCCGCGATCGCCAACGCCGAGAACAACCACCAGCTCGACGTCGACCGCCTGGTCGTCGCCGAGGCGCATGTCGGCAAGTCGTTCCAGCTGAAGCGCTTCCACGCGCGCGGCCGCGGCCGCTCGGCGAGCGTGACGAAGCCGTTCAGCCATCTCACCGTCATCGTGCGCGAGCGCGAGGACAAGAAGGCCACCAAGGCCGACGCGAAGAACGCGGCCTGAGGAAAGCGACATGGGTCAGAAAATCAATCCGATCGGCCTGCGCCTGGGTATCAACCGGACTTGGGATTCGCGCTGGTTCGCCGACACGACCTACGCCGGCCTGCTGCACGAAGACCTGCGTCTTCGCGCGTGGCTGCAGGACAAGCTCCTGCAGGCAGGCTTGGCGCGCGTGGTCATCGAGCGTCCGGCCAAGAAGGCCCGCATCACGCTGCACACCGCTCGCCCGGGCGTCGTGATCGGCAAGAAGGGTGCGGACATCGAGAAGCTGCGCTCGGAAGTGGCCAAGCTCACGAAGGCCGAGGTCAGCCTCAACATCGTCGAGATCCGCAAGCCCGAGATCGACGCCAAGCTGATCGCCGAGAACATCGCCCAGCAGCTCGAACGCCGCGTCGCGTTCCGCCGCGCGATGAAGCGCTCGGTTCAGTCGGCGATGCGCCTTGGCGCGCTTGGCATCCGCATCAACTGCTCGGGCCGCCTGGGTGGCGCCGAAATCGCCCGCCTGGAGTGGTACCGCGAAGGTCGCGTGCCGCTGCACACGCTGCGCGCCGACATCGATTTCGGCACGGCGACGGCCAAGACCAACTACGGCACCTGCGGCGTCAAGGTATGGGTGTTCAAGGGCGAAATCCTGGCGCATGACCCGATGGCGCAGGACAAGCGCGCCATGGAACAGCAGCCGGCCCGCTAAGGACCAAAGGACGGATAACGCACCATGCTTTCCCCGAAGCGCACCAAGTACCGCAAGGCGCACAAGGGCCGTATCCACGGCAACGCGAAGGGCGGCTTCACGCTGAACTTCGGCGCCTATGGCCTGAAGGCTCTCGAGCCCGAGCGCGTCACCGCACGCCAGATCGAGGCCGCGCGCCGCACGATCACGCGCCACCTGAAGCGCGCCGGTCGCGTGTGGATCCGCGTGTTCCCCGACGTGCCGGTTTCCAAGAAGCCGGCCGAAGTGCGCATGGGTTCGGGCAAGGGCAGCCCCGAATACTGGGTGGTCCGCATCAACCCGGGCCGCATCCTGTTCGAGATCGACGGCGTGCCGAAGACGATCGCCAGCGAGGCGTTCGAGCTTGCCGCCGCCAAGCTTCCCATCAAGACGCGCATGGTTACGCGTCTGGGCGAGGAGGGCTGAGCGCCATGACCAAGCCTGCCGACATCCGCGCGAAGACCGACGACCAGCTCAAGGAGCAGCTCGGCGACCTGCGCAAGGAACAGTTCAACCTGCGTTTCCAGAAGGCTTCGGGCCAGCTCGAGAACGTCGCGCGCGTGCGCGTCGTGCGCCGCGACATCGCGCGCATCGAGACAGTCCTCGGCGAGCGTCGCCGCAAGGCTGCCGCCCCGGCCGCCAAAGCCTGATCCGTTCCGGAGGACGACCGAATATGCCCCGCCGAATTCTGCAAGGGATCGTTACCAGCGACGCGATGGACAAGACCGTGACGGTCAAGGTCGAGCGCCGCGTGATGCATCCGATCTACAAGAAGTTCATCGTGCGCTCGAAGAAGTACCTGGCGCACGACGAACAGAACCGCTCCAAGGTGGGCGACAACGTCAGGATCCGCGAGTGCCGTCCGATTTCCAAGCGCAAGTGCTGGGAAATCCTCGGCGACGACGCGGCCGCCTGAAGAGCGCCCGGAGGGATTGAACAATGATCCAGATGCGCACCAATCTGGAGGTCGCGGACAACTCTGGCGCACGTCGCGTCCAGTGCATCAAGGTCCTCGGCGGCTCCATGCGCAAGACGGCCACGATCGGCGACATCATCGTCGTGTCGATCAAGGAAGCGATCCCGCGCGGCCGCGTGAAGAAGGGTGACGTGCACAAGGCCGTCATCGTGCGGACCTCGAAGGAGATCCGCCGCGCCGACGGTTCGACCGTACGCTTCGACCGCAACGCCGCCGTTCTCATCAACAAGGAAGGCGAGCCCATCGGGACGCGCATCTTCGGGCCCGTCACGCGCGAACTGCGCGGCAAGGGCTACATGAAGATCATCTCGCTGGCGCCGGAGGTTCTCTAGATGTCGGCCAAGCTTAAGGTCCGCAAGGACGACGAAGTCGTCGTCATTACCGGCCGCGACAAGGGCAAGTCGGGCAAGGTGCTGCGCGTGATCCCGGACGAACTGCGCGTGGTCGTGCAGGGCGTGAACGTGGTCAAGCGGCACACGCGCGCCGGCCAGGGCACCCAGGGCGGGATCGTGGAGAAGGAAGCCCCGATCCACGTCTCGAACATCGCCCATGTCGACCCCAAGGACCGCAAGCCGACGAAGGTCGGCTTCAAAACCGTCGAAGGCCGCAAGCTCCGCTTCGCGCGTCGTTCCGGCGAAATGATCGATCGGTGATCGCAATGGCAACCCGTCTCCAGGAATCCTACGACAAGTCGATCAAGCCGGCGCTGATGAAGCAGTTCGGCTACAAGAGCCCGATGCAGGTTCCGCGCATCGAGAAGATCGTCGTGAACATGGGCGTCGGCGAAGCCGCGCACGATGCCAAGAAGCTCGAGGCCGCGGTCAGCGAGCTTTCGGCCATCACCGGCCAGAAGCCGCTCGTGATCAAGGCGAAGAAGGCGATCGCGAACTTCAAGCTGCGTCGCGGCCTGCCCATCGGCGCCAAGGTCACGCTGCGCGGCGCGCGCATGTACGAGTTCCTCGACCGTCTGGTGACGATCGCGCTGCCGCGCGTCCGCGACTTCCGGGGCCTTTCCGGCAAGTCGTTCGACGGCCGCGGCAACTACTCGCTCGGCATCAAGGAACAGATCGTGTTCCCCGAAATCAACTACGACCGCATCGACGCGGTCCGGGGAATGGACATCATCATCGTGACGACGGCCAAGTCGAATGAGGAAGCCAAGGCTCTCCTCAAGTCGTTCGACATGCCGTTCTACAACTGACGCGCGGAAGGACCAGATGGCCAAGAAAAGCGCAGTCGAGAAGAACAAGCGCCGCGAGCGCATGGCGAAGCAGTTCGCCGGAAAGCGCGCGCGCCTGAAGGAGATTGCCAACGACGAATCGCTCTCGCCTGAAGAGCGCTTCGAGGCACGCCTGAAGCTCGCGGCCCTGCCGCGCAATTCGGCGCAGAACCGCATTCGTCTGCGCTGCGAGCTCACGGGCCGTTCGCGCGGCAACTATCGGAAATTCAAGCTGTGCCGCATCAAGCTGCGCGAGCTCGCCTCCGTGGGTCAGATCCCCGGAATGGTCAAGGCGAGCTGGTAACGGCGAAACGGCAAAGGAAGGATTACGGACATGGCGATGAGCGATCCCCTCGGCGATATGCTTTCGCGCATCCGCAACGCACAGACGCAGGGCCGTACGGCCGTCGACGTTCCGGCGTCGAAGCTGCGCAAGAGCGTGCTGGATGTGCTGGAACGCGAGGGTTACATCCGCGGTTACGCGACTGTCGACGCGAAGGCGACGGTTCCCTCTCTCTCGGTGGAACTGAAGTACCACGAGGGCGAGCCTGTCATTAAGGAGATCGCGCGCGTCTCGAAGCCGGGACGGCGCGTGTACGCGAAGATCCGCGACTTGCCGAAGTTCTACGGCGGGCTCGGCATCTCGATCCTGTCGACGCCCCGCGGCGTCATGTCGGACAGCGAGGCCCGCGCCCAGAACGTGGGCGGCGAAGTCCTCTGCACCGTGTTCTGATCGGGAGGTCCGGAAAGCAATGTCGCGTATCGGCAAAAATCCGGTGACCGTTCCGCAGGGCGTGACCGTCGAGGTCAAGGGCCAGGACGTCATCGTTGCGGGCAAGCTCGGGCGCAGGACGCTCACGCTTCACCGCGAAGTCACCGCCGCCGTGAAGGATGGCAAGGTCGTTTTCACGCCGCGCAGCCAGTCGAAGCTGGCGCGCTCGGCCTGGGGCACGTCGCGTGCACTCGTCGCCAACATGGTGAAGGGTGCGACCGCCGGCTTCTCGCGCGATCTCGAGATCAACGGCGTCGGCTTCCGTGCCGACGTCCAGGGCAAGAACCTGCTGCTGAAGATCGGTTTCAGCCATGAAATCGTCTTCCCGATCCCGGAAGGCATCACGATCAAGGTCGGCGACAAGAACATCGCGCTGACCGTTTCGGGTGCCGACCGCCAGCAGGTCGGCCAGGTCGCCGCGGAGATCCGTCAGCTGCGCAAGCCGGAGCCCTACAAGGGCAAGGGCATCAAGTACGCCGACGAGACGATCCGCCGCAAGGAAGGCAAGAAGAAGTAAGGAACCGGACCCATGGACAAGGCAAAGCTATTGCACGATCGCCGTACGGCGCGGGTGCGGCACTCGCTTCGCCGGAAGTCGGGTGGCCGGGTGCGCCTCTCGATCTTCCGTTCGTCGAAGCACATCTACGCGCAGGTCATCGACGACGCGCGCGGCGTCACCGTCGCGGCGGCTTCGAGCGTGGACAAGGAGCTCAAGGGCTCGATCAAGGCGGGAGCCGACATCGGTGCCGCGAAGGCCGTGGGCCTTCTCGTCGCCAAGCGCGCGATCGCCGCGGGCGTCAAGGAAGTCGCCTTCGATCGCGGCGGCTATCGCTATCACGGTCGCGTTCGTGCGCTGGCGGATGCCGCGCGCGAAGGCGGACTGTCGTTCTGATCCCGATTTAGGAAGGTAATTTTCATGGCACGCAAGGGTGGTGAAGGCGAACGCGGCCGCGGCCGGCGCGGCGAACAGTCCGATCGTCCGCGCGAGCGCGACGAAGCCGAACTGGTCGAAAAGCTCGTCGCCATCAATCGCGTCGCAAAGGTCGTGAAGGGCGGCAAGCGCTTCGGCTTCGCGGCGATCGTGGTCGTGGGCGACGGCAAGGGCAAGGTCGGCTACGGCACGGGCAAGGCGCGCGAAGTTCCCGAGGCGATCCGCAAGGCGACCGAATACGCCAAGCGCGCGATGGTCCGCGTTCCGCTGCGCGAAGGCCGCACGCTGCACCACGACGTGCACGGCCATTTCGGTGCCGGCCACGTCGTGCTGCGCACGGCCGAACCGGGTACCGGCATCATCGCCGGCGGCCCGATGCGCGCGATCTTCGAGAGCCTCGGCATCCAGGACATCGTTGCCAAGTCGACCGGCACCTCGAACCCGCACAACATGATCAAGGCGACGTTCGACGCCTTCACGCGCATGTCGAGCCCGCGCAACGTGGCCGCCAAGCGCGGCAAGAAGATCGGCGACATCGTCGGCCGTCGCGAGACGGAACAGGCGACGACGGCCTGACGGAGGAATCGATGAGCGCCAAGAAGACCGTCAAGGTCAAGCAGATCGCCAGCGTCGCCGGCCGCGCGCCGGGCCAGAAGGAGACCCTCGTCGGTCTCGGCCTGAAGCGCGTGGGCGCCGAGCGCGTCCTCGAGGATACGCCCTCGGTCCGCGGCATGATCCGCAAAGTCCAGCACCTCGTGCGCGTGGAGGCCTGACGCGTCTTCGCGTCCTGCTCCGCCGCACACAGATCCGATCGGAACGTCCCATGAAGCTCAATCAGATTCGCGACAACGCCGGCGCCCGCAAGTCCCGCAAGGTTCTCGGGCGCGGCATCGGCTCGGGCCTCGGCAAGACGTCGGGCCGCGGCGGCAAGGGCCAGACCGCGCGTTCGGGCGTCGCGCTCAACGGCTTCGAAGGCGGCCAGACCCCGATCTATCGCCGTCTTCCCAAGCGCGGCTTCAACAACGTCTTCCGCCTGCGCTACCAGGAACTGAACCTCGGCAAGCTGCAGTGGGCGATCGACGAGAAGCGCATCGACGCTTCCAAGCCGATCGACATGGCGGGCCTCGTTGCCGCCGGCGTGCTGCGCCGCGCGTTCGACGGCCTGCGCGTGCTGGGCGACGGCGGCGAAGATCTCAAGGCGAAGGTGCACATCGTCGCGCATGGCGCCACGAAGAGCGCGCTTGCCGCGGTCGAGAAGGCCGGCGGCAAGATCGAGATCGTCGTGACGGCGCGCGAGAAGGTCGAGGCCGACGCCGCCAAGAAGCGCGAGCGCCAGGCCAAGCGCAAGGCGAAGGACGCGAAGAAGGGCGGCGCCGCGAAGCCGGCCGCTTGATCGTCCCTCAGGATCGACCCACCTAGCAGTCGGGAACGGATCGGAGAGACGGGAAGCGGATGGCATCAGCGGCAGAACAGCTTGCGCAGTCCCTGAACTGGGGCGCGTTTTCGAAGGCAACCGAGCTCAAGAAGCGGCTCTGGTTCACGCTGGGGGCGCTCGTCGTCTACCGGATCGGCACCTATATCCCGATCCCCGGCATCGACCCGAACATCCTGCGCGAGATCTTCGAGACGCAGCGCGGCGGCATCCTGGGCATGTTCGACATGTTCTCGGGCGGCGCGCTCGGGCGCATGACGCTGTTCGCGCTCAACATCATGCCGTACATCACGGCCTCGATCATCGTCCAGCTGATGACGGCGGTTTCGCCCACGCTCGAGGCCCTGAAGAAGGAAGGCGAGGCGGGGCGCAAGACGCTCAACCAGTACACGCGCTATCTCACGCTTTTCCTGGCCTGCTTCCAGTCGTTCGGCATCGCGGTCGGGCTTGAGGGGATGCAAGGCTCGGTCGGGCCTGCGGTCATCGAAGCGGGCCTCGCGTTCCGCTTCACCTGCGTCGTGACATTGACCGGCGGCACGATGTTCCTGATGTGGCTGGGCGAGCAGATCACCCAGCGCGGCGTAGGCAACGGCACCTCGCTCATCATCTTTGCGGGCATCATCGCGAACCTGCCGTTGGCCTTGGGCAACACGCTCGAGATGGGCCGCACGGGCGCGCTGTCGACCTTCATCATCATCGTGCTGCTGGTGATGTCGGTGCTGGTCGTCATGGCGATCGTGTTCATCGAGCGCGCGCAGCGCCGCATCATCGTGCAGTATCCGAAGCGCCAGGTTGGCAACAAGATGTTCGGCGGCGAATCCTCGCACCTGCCGCTGAAACTCAACACGTCGGGCGTGATCCCGCCGATCTTCGCGTCTTCGCTGCTGCTGCTGCCGCTCACCTTCGCGAACTTCAACCGCGAGAACGACATTCCCGTGCTGACGTGGCTGACGACCCACATCGCGCATGGCCAGCCGCTTTATATCGCGCTTTATATCGCGCTGATCGTGTTCTTCGCGTTCTTCTACACGGCCGTCGTCTTCAATCCGGCCGAGACGGCCGACAATCTGAAGAAGTACGGCGGCTTCGTGCCGGGCATCCGTCCGGGCAAGAACACGGCGGACTATCTCGATTACGTGCTCACGCGCCTGACCGTTTTCGGCGCGGCCTACCTCTCGGTCATCTGCGTGCTGCCGGAAATCCTCATCAGCCAGTATTCGGTGCCGTTCTATTTCGGCGGCACGTCGCTGCTGATCGTCGTTTCGGTCACGATGGACACGGTCGCGCAGGTGCATTCGCACCTTCTGGCGCACCAGTACGAAGGCCTCATCAAGAAGTCCAAGCTGCGCGGCGCGCGGCGATAGGACAAATAAAAAGAGGGGAGCCGGGACCATGAACATCGTACTTCTGGGGCCGCCAGGTGCCGGCAAGGGCACGCAGGCAAAGCGCATCGAGAAGGCGCTGGGACTCGTCCAGCTTTCCACAGGCGACATGCTGCGTGCGGCCGTGGCCGCCGGCAGCGAAGTCGGCAAGAAGGCGAAGGCCGTCATGGAAGCGGGCAAGCTCGTTTCCGACGACATCCTGATCGCGATGATTTCGGACCGCATCGGCGAAGCGGACTGCAAGAACGGCTTCATCCTCGACGGCTTCCCGCGCACGGTCGCGCAGGCCGAGGCGCTGGACAAGATGCTGGGCGCGCGCGGCCTCAAGCTCGACCACGTGATCGAGATGCAGGTCGACGATGCGGCACTGGTCGAGCGCATTTCGGGCCGCTACAGCTGCAAGGATTGCGGGGCCGTCTATCACGACAAGACCAAGCCCACGAAGGTCGCCGGAAAATGCGATTCGTGCGGTTCGGCCAACATGGTCCGGCGCCCCGACGACAAGGCCGACACGGTCGCCGCCCGCCTGAAGGCCTATCACGACCAGACGGCGCCGATCATACCTTATTACCGCGCCAAAGGAGCCCTTAAGGTCGTCGATGGCATGGCCGATATGGATGTGGTGACCGCGGCGATCGCCAAGGTCTTGGGCAAACCGATTGCGGCGATCTGAGGGGCAGAAATGACGCCAACGCCGGTTGACTCGGAGGGCTCCCTCCATATAATGCGCGCCTCTCGGTGGCCGGCGGGCCATGACGAGGCGCACGGGTATTGCCGTCGCGCCCGTTCCGCATGGGCGCCGAAGACTGGAACTGGACGAGGATTTTAGCATTCGGGCCGCCAGCCCCGAACCCCAGCGGGTGGGGGTGTGGGCGGCCTCGAACCGAACCGTGAACCCAGGGCGGCATCGCCGCCCATACGACAGACGAAGGAGAGCCGACGTGGCGCGTATTGCTGGCGTCAACATTCCCACTGCCAAGCGTGTCGTTATTGCGCTTCGCTATATTTACGGTATCGGTCCGGCGCTCGCCGTCGATATCTGCAAGAAGGTGGGAATCCCCGAATCGAAGCGCGTCAACCAGCTCTCCGACGAGGAAGTGCTGAAGATCCGCGAGTGCATCGACCGCGAGTTCCGCGTCGAAGGCGACCTGCGCCGCGAGATCGCGATGAACATCAAGCGTCTCATGGATATGGGTGCGTATCGCGGCCTGCGTCATCGCAAGGGCCTGCCGGTGCGCGGCCAGCGCACGCACACGAACGCGCGTACCCGCAAGGGCAAGGCGCGTCCGATCGCTGGCAAGAAGATCGCCACGCGCAAGTAATTCCGGAAAGCCGAGGACCGATCGATGGCCGAGAAGAAAGCAGCCGCCGCGGGCGCCGGGCGCCCCCGTCGCCGCGAACGCAAGAACATCACGTCTGGCGTCGCGCATGTGAACGCTTCGTTCAACAACACGATGATCACCATCACCGACGCGCAGGGCAACACGATCTCGTGGTCGTCGTCCGGCACGCAGGGCTTCAAGGGCAGCCGCAAGTCGACTCCCTACGCCGCCCAGATGGCCGCCGAAGACGCCGGCAAGAAAGCGATGGAACACGGCATGCGCACGCTCGAGGTCGAGGTGAAGGGCCCGGGTGCGGGTCGCGAATCCGCCCTGCGCGCGCTGCAGTCGGTCGGTTTCCAGATCACGTCGATCCGCGACGTGACGCCGATCCCGCACAACGGCTGCCGCCCGCCCAAGCGCCGGCGCGTCTGACGCGATCCGCCCGTTTGCGGAAGGCGCGCGCTTGCCCGCGCGCCGCCGCAAATCCCGCCCGCGACCATGCACGCGACGGCTGGACTGGCCCAAAGGCCGCCGCCGCCGCCCACCCCGAAAGGTGACCCCGTGCTGCAGAAGAACTGGAAAGAACTGATCAAGCCCCAGAAGCTCGACATCGAGCCCGGCGACGACGCCAAGCGCGAAGCGACGGTCGTCGCCGAGCCGCTCGAGCGTGGCTTCGGCCTGACGCTGGGCAACGCGCTGCGCCGCGTGCTGCTCTCCTCGCTGCAGGGTGCGGCCATCACGTCGATCAAGATCGACGGCGTGCTGCACGAGTTCTCCTCGATCCCCGGCGTTCGCGAAGACGTGACCGACGTGGTCCTCAACGTGAAGGCCATCGGCCTGCGCATGCACGGCGACGGCCCGAAGCGCATCATGCTGAAGGCCACCGGCCCCGGCGAAGTGCGCGCGGGCCAGATCGAGACGGGCCACGACATCGAGGTGATGAACCCAGATCACGTGATCTGCACGCTCGACGACGGCGCCAAGCTCGTCATGGAAATGACGGTCGAGACCGGCAAGGGCTACGTGCCCGGCGCCACGTCGCGCCCGGCCGATGCGCCCATCGGCATCATCCCGGTCGACGCGCTGTTCAGCCCGGTCCGCAAGGTCTCGTACAAGATCGAGAACACCCGCGTTGGCCAGGTCACGGACTACGACAAGCTCTCGATGAAGATCGAGACCAACGGCGCGGTCACGCCGGAAGACGCCGTGGCGCTTGCCGCGCGCATCCTGCAGGACCAGCTCCAGCTCTTCATCAACTTCGAGGAGCCGAGCATCGAGCGCGTCGAGGAGAAGGTCGGCGACCTGCCGTTCAACAAGAACCTGCTCCTCAAGGTCGACGAACTCGAGCTGTCGGTCCGTTCGGCCAACTGCCTCAAGAACGACAACATCATCTACATCGGCGACCTCGTGCAGAAGACGGAAGCGGAGATGCTCCGCACGCCGAACTTCGGCCGCAAGTCGCTGAACGAGATCAAGGAGGTCCTCTCGCAGATGGGCCTCCATCTCGGAATGCAGATCCCCGGCTGGCCGCCCGAGAACATCGAAGAGCTCGCCAAGAAACTCGAGGAGCCGTACTGAGCGGTTTCCGACCAAGGAGTATTGAACCATGCGTCACGGAATGGCCGGCCGGAAGATGGGCCGCACCTCGCAGCACCGCCAGGCGACCCTCGCCAACATGGCGGTGTCGCTGATCGTGCACGAGCAGATCAAGACGACGGTGTCCAAGGCGAAGGAGCTGCGCTCCTACGTCGACCAGCTGATCACGCTGGGCAAGAAGGGCGGACTCGCCAACCGCCGTCGTGCGCTCTCGATCGTGCAGGACACGGAAGTCGCCCAGAAGCTCTTCGGCCCGTTGGCCGAGCGCTACAAGGCGCGTAACGGCGGCTACACGCGCGTGCTGCGTGCGGGCGTGCGCTACGGCGATGCCGCCTCGCTTGCGGTGATCGAACTCGTCGATCGCGATCCGGCCGCGAAGGGCAAGGCCGACAAGGCCCGCGTCGCCGCCGAGCGCGAAGCGGCCGAGAAGGCCGAGAAGGAGGGTGCCGCCGCCTGAGGCAGCACCCGATCTCCCGGACGTTCGCTTTGAAGCGGCGTCGGCCTTCCCGGCCGGCGCCGCTTCTGCTTTCCGGGCCCGCGCGCTAGAATCAGCCCGATGTTCCGCACGTTCGTTTTCCTGTCGATTCTGGCCATTTCGGCGCCTGCCGCGGCGCAGACGCGCGTCGTGCCGGAAAACCGCGAACAGGTGCAGCTTTCCTTTGCACCCGTCGTGAAGCGCGCGGCTCCGGCCGTGGTCAACGTCACGACCAAGCGCACGCAGCGCACCGTCGCCTCGCCCTTCGCCAACGACCCGATGTTCCGCCGTTTCTTCGGCGACCAGTTTCCCGGCATGGACCAGAAGGTCCAGAATTCGCTGGGATCGGGCGTGATCGTCGATCCGTCCGGCATCATCGTGACGAACTTCCACGTGATCCGCGGCGCGGAGGAGATCGTCGTCGGCCTCGCCGACCGGCGCGAGTTCGAGGCGAGCGTGCTGCGCGCGGACGAGAAGACCGATCTTGCCGTGCTGCGCATAGAAACCAACGGCGAAAAGCTGCCCCATCTCGACATGCGCGATTCCGACGATCTCGAGGTCGGCGACATCGTGCTTGCTATCGGGAATCCGTTCGGTGTCGGACAGACGGTGACGCAGGGGATCGTCTCGGCGCTTGCGCGCACGATGGTGGGAATTTCCGATTTCCGCTTCTTCATCCAGACCGATGCGGCGATCAATCCCGGCAATTCCGGCGGCGCGCTCGTCACGCTCGACGGGCGGCTTGTCGGCATCAACTCCGCGATCTTTTCGCGCGACGGCGGCTCGAACGGCATCGGCTTCGCGATCCCGTCCAACATGGTGCAGACGGTCGTCGCGGGCGTGAATTCGGGCGGGCGGCTCGTGCGCGCATGGCTTGGCGCATCCGGCCAGACCGTGACAAGCGAACTGGCCCCCGGTCTCGGCCTGCAGCGGCCGGTCGGCGTGGCGATAACCGATGTGTTCGCGGGCGGACCGGCGGACAAGGCGGGCCTTCGCCGCGGCGACGTGGTGCTGAAGGTCGAAGGCCGCGAGGTCGGCGACAACGAGGCGCTTCGCTTCCGCATCGCCACGCAGCCGGTCGGCCAGACCGTGCGGCTGACGGTCTGGCGCGGCGGACATGAAACCACGCTGCCGGTGACGCTGACTGGCCCCATCGAAAATCCGCCGCGCGAGGTCACCGCCATCCGCGGCCAGAACCCGTTCTCGGGCGCCACGATCGCCAACCTGTCGCCGGCTTTCGTCGAGGAACTCGGCATCGATCTGCCGCCGCGCGGCGTTGTGGTGACGGAAGTGCGTCGCGGCAGCCCGGCCGACCAGATCCGGCTTCAGCCCGGCGACGTGCTGCTGCGGGTGAACGACCGGGCGATCGCCACGGTCGAAGACGCCCGAAAGATCGTGAACGTGCCCTTGCCGTGGCGCCTGCAGATCCGCCGCGGCGAGCGCACGCTGGCAACGACGGTCGGCGGATGAGCGAACGGCGCGCCCGTGGCGGTGGTGCACCGGGCCTGTTCGCGGCTCCTGCGGCCGCACGCCCGCTGGCCGAACGGTTGCGGCCGGCGAATCTTGCCGAGGTGGCAGGGCAGGACCATCTGCTGAAAGGCGACGGCCCGCTGGCGCGCATGCTGGCTGCCAACAAGCTTGCCTCGATCGTGCTGTGGGGGCCGCCTGGCTGCGGCAAGACGACCATCGCGCGCTTGCTGGCCGATGCGGTCGGGCTCGAATTCGTGGCGCTTTCGGCCGTGTTCTCGGGCGTGGCCGACCTGCGCAAGGCGTTCGCCGACGCGGCCGAGCGCCGCGCGATGGGCAAAGGGACGCTGCTGTTCGTCGACGAGATCCACCGTTTCAACCGCGGCCAGCAGGACGGGTTCCTGCCTTACGTCGAGGACGGCACGGTCACGCTCGTGGGCGCGACGACCGAAAATCCGTCCTTCGAGATCAACGCCGCATTGCTGTCGCGCTGTCAGGTGCTGGTCCTCAAACGGCTCGACGGTGCCACGCTGCATGCGCTGCTGAAGCGCGCCGAGGCTGCCGAGGGGCGCGAGCTGCCGCTCACGGCCGACGCGCGCGAAGCGCTGATCGCGATGGCCGACGGCGACGGGCGCTATCTCTACAATCTTGCCGAACAGGTTTTCCAGCATGCCGGCGCGCCGCTCGACAACGAGGCACTCGCGCGTGCGGTGCAGAAGCGCGCACCGCTCTACGACAAGGCGCAGGAGGGGCATTACAACCTCATCTCCGCGCTCCACAAATCGATGCGCGGCTCGGACGTGGATGCCGCACTCTATTGGCTCGCGCGCATGCTCGCGGGCGGCGAGGAGCCGCTTTATATCGTTCGCCGTATCGTGCGCTTCGCGGTCGAGGATATCGGCCTGGCCGATCCCGAGGCGGTCCATCAGGCGCTTGCCGCCAAGGACGTCTACGATTTCCTCGGTTCGCCCGAAGGCGAATTGGCCATCGCGCAGGCGGTCGTCTATCTGGCGACCGCACCGAAGTCGAACGCGGCCTATGCCGCCTTCGGTGCGGCCCAACGGGCGGCCAAGTCGACCGGTTCGCTGATGCCGCCCGCGCACATCCTGAACGCACCCACGAAGCTGATGAAGGAAATCGGCTACGGCAAGGGCTACGCCTACGACCACGACGCGCCGGACGGCTTTTCGGGCCAGAATTATTTCCCCGACGGCATGCAGCGCGAGACGTTCTACGATCCGGTCGAGCGGGGTTTCGAACGCGAAATCCGCAAACGGCTCGACTATTGGGCAAAACTGCGCGAGCGGCGCACGAGGGAAGAATGAGCGGCGTCATCACCATCGTCGTGAAGATCGACGACGCCGACCAGCGGCTCGATCGCTGGCTGAAGCGGAAATTCCCGGCGCTCGGGCAGGGGCGCATCGAGAAGCTGCTGCGCACGGGCCAGATCCGTGTGGACGGCAAGCGGGCGAAATCCAGCCAGCGCCTCGAGCCCGAGCAGGCGATCCGCCTGCCGCCGAACATCGACATGCCGCCGCCCGACGAGCTTGCGGCCCCTTCGGTCCAACGTGAACGGCCGAAGGTGTCGAAGGCGGATGCCGCGATGATCCGCGCATGCGTCCTCTACAAGGACGACGACGTGATCGTGCTCAACAAGCCGCCGGGCCTTGCCGTGCAGGGCGGGACGGGCACCGAACGGCACATCGACGGCATGCTCGATGCGCTCGAGTTCGATCAGGAAGGCCGGCCGAAGCTTGTCCACCGGCTCGATCGCGACACGTCCGGCGTGCTGGTTCTGGCACGCGGTGCCAAGAACGCGCAGCGCCTGGGCGATTCCTTCCGTCACCGGAACGCGCGCAAGCTCTACTGGGCGCTCGTCGCTGGCGTGCCGAAACCCGCACAAGGCAAGATCGACATGGCGCTTGCCAAGGAAGCCGGCCCCACCGGCCACGAACGCATGGCGGGCGACGAGGAAGACGGCAAGCGCGCGGTGAGCCTCTACGCGACGGCGGAAGTCGCCGGCGATCGCGCTGCATGGCTCGTGTTGTGGCCGCGCACCGGTCGCACGCACCAGCTGCGTGTCCATTGTGCCGACGGGCTGGGCACGCCGATCGTGGGCGACGGCAAATACGGCGGCGCCGCCGCACGCATCGCGGGCGACGGCATTTCCGGCAAGCTGCATCTGCACGCGCGCTCGATCGAGCTGCCACATCCCTCGGGCAACGGGATGCTGAAGGTGAAGGCGCCGCTGCCCGAGCACATGCGCAAGACATGGGAGTTTTTCGGCTTCGACGTCGACGCGCGCATCGACCCGTTTCCGCGCGACTGAAAATCCCAACAGGCGAATTCCGGTCCATGAGCACAGCAAGCAAGCCGCGACTGGCGATCTTCGATTTCGACGGCACGCTGGTCGACAGCCAGCACGCGATCCAGGCCTGCATGGAAAGCGCGTTCGGCGGGCTCGGTCTTCCCGCTCCGTCGCTTGCGCAGACCCACCGCGTGATCGGCCTGCCGCTGGAACGCTGCATGGCGATCCTGGCAGCCGATAGCGACGGCGCGACGCATTCGCGCCTCGTCGACGGATACAAGGAAGCTTTCTTCGCGCTGCGCACCGGCGGCGGCATGGTCGAGCCGATGTTCCCGGGTGCGCTTGCCGCACTGGACGCGCTGGCGGCCGAGGGCTGGCTGTTGGGCATTGCGACCGGCAAGGCGCGGCGCGGGCTCGATGCGGTGCTGGCAAGCCACCGGCTGGCCGACCGTTTCGTGACGCTGCAAACCGCCGATCGCGCGCCGGGCAAGCCAGATCCCACGATGATCCACTGGGCGCTCGACGAAGCGGGCGTCGCGCACGCGGACGCGGTGATGATCGGAGACACCAGCTACGACATGGCGATGGCCAAGGCCGCCGGCGTGGGTGCCATCGGCGTCGTTTGGGGCTATCATTCGCCCGATGACCTGACGCGCGCCGGGGCCGACCGGCTGGCGTCGGCTTGCGATGAACTTCCCGGCCTTGTCCGGGAATTGTGGGGGGATCGGACATGCGCTTCGTGAAATGGCTTGCCATCGGCATCGTCGGTCTTGTCGTCGTCGCGGTCGCCGCGGTTTTCGTCATCGCTTCGTCGATCGACCCCAACCAGTACAAGCCGCAGATCGTGGAGGCCGCGAAGAAGGCGACCGGCCGCGACCTCGTGCTCAAGGGCGACATCAAGCTCTCGATCGGCCTGTCGCCGAGCTTCGGGATCGCCGACGTCTCGTTCGGCAATGCGGCCTGGGGCTCGCGGCCCGAGATGGTCAAGGTCGGCCGTTTCGAAGTGCAGGTGGCGCTGCTGCCACTGCTTTCCAAGCAGGTCGAGGTCAAGCGCCTCGTGCTGCTCGATACCGACATCCTTCTCGAGACCGACGCGAAGGGGAAGGGCAACTGGGAGTTCGACGCGCCCGCCAAGCCCGGGGCCATTGCCGCCGCGCCAGCGCAAGGCCAGCCGGCCGCGCAAGGTGCAGGGGGCGGCACACCGCTTCCCGTCGTGCGCGAGGTCGAGCTTCGCAATGCGCGTTTTGCCTTCCGGGATGGCGTTTCCAAACAGACCAACGAGGTGAAGCTCGAGCGCGTGCTTCTCAACGCGGATTCCGCATCGTCACCGCTGCGCCTCGACATCGCCGGATCGGCCAACGTGCCTGAACTGTCGGGCGAGCAGAAATTCGCACTCAAGGGTTCCGTTGGCTCGGTCGAGCGCATGCTGCAGACAAGCGGCCAGCCCTGGCCGGTCGACCTGACTATGACGCTGGGCGAAAACGCGCTGTCCGCGCACGTTTCCGGCGGCATCGTGTCGCCCACGCAAGGCAAGGGCTATTCGATCGACCTCGCGGCCGACGTGCCGGAGGTGCAGAAACTCGCCGCCCTCGCCAAGCAGGAAATCCCGGCACTCGGGCCGCTGAAACTCGCGGTCAAGGCGGCGGACAGCGGCCCCGGCGCGCGGCCGACCTTGCCCGACATCAAGATCGATTTCGGCAGGGCCGACACGATCCGCCTCGAAGTCGCAGGCTCGTTCCAGGATCCCGTGCAGCAGCGCGGCATCAAGCTGGCGGTCAAGGCGACCTCGCAGGACATTGCGGCGCCGTTCAAGGCCGCGAAGATGGATGCACCGGTGACGGGGCCGCTGGACCTGCAGTTCAACGTCAGCGATCCCGCCGCGGCGCGCTACCAGATCTCCGGCCTGAAGCTCGCGGTCGGGCCGTCGGGCGCGGTCGACCTTTCGGGCGATGTCAATGTCGCGCTGCCGCCGGGCGGCAAACCCTCGGTGCAGGCGAACCTTCGGTCGCAGACGGTCGATCTCGTCCGCCTGATGCCGGCGAAATCCGGCTCTTCGGCAAGCGCGCCGGCCAAGCCGGCTGCGGGCGCCGCCGCTGGCGGCGGCTCGGCCGCGAACGACGGGCGCGTCATCCCGAACGAGAAGGTGCCCTTCGATCTTCTCAACGCGGCCAACGCCGAACTCAAATATGCGGCGGCGGCGATCGTCACGCAGGGCGCCACGCTCAAGGGCCTCAACCTCCAGCTCGTGGTCAACAACGGCGTGCTGACGCTGCGGCCGCTGACCTTCGAGATGGACGGCGGCAAGTTCGTGCTCGATGCGACGGCGAACGCCGCGCAGAAGAACTTCACCAACAAGATCGAGATGCGCCAGCTCGAGGTCGGCCGCGTGCTGACCGAGCGCAAGCTCAACGACTGGTTTTCGGGCGGCCCGACGACGCTCGACGTCAATCTCCGCGGGGCGGGCGATACGGCGCGCCAGCTTGCGGCAAGCCTCGCGGGCGACGTGTATCTCAACATGGGCAAGGGCGAGCTTGGCAAGGAAGCGACGAAGGTGATCGGCGAATGGCTGGGCACGGTCTTCCCGCCGCTGGCCAAGGTCACGATCGGCACTTCGGTGCGCTGTGCGATCCACAAGATCGATTTTCGCGACGGGATCGGCGTGTACAAGGCGGGCCTTATCGACACCGGCGTCATGTCGGCACGCACGACCGGCACGATCAACCTTGCGACCGAGCAGCTGGCGCTCAACCAGATAGCCGGCCCTGTCGCCTTCAACATCGGCGGCACGCTTGCCAAGCCGTCCTATACGCCCGATGCCGCGGGTACGGCACAGGCGCTGCTGCAGGGCGGTGCCGGCACCGTGACCGGCATCGCGAAGGGCGGTGTGGGCACGATCGCCGGGCTTCTCGGTGGCCGCCAGCAGGCGGCATCCGGCCCGGCATCGGATGAATGCGCGCAGGCGCTTGCCGCCGCCACCGGCAAGGCCGCACCGCCCACGCAAGCCGCACCGGCGTCGAGCCAGCAGAAGCCCGCGCAAGCCGCCCCGTCGAACCCGGGTGGCATCACGTTGCCCGGCGGCATCAAGCTGCCGTTCGGCCGTTGAGCGAGACGACGACAGCGGCCGCGTTCGCCGAACCCGCGGCCGTCGAAGCCGCGGACGGCGGCTGGACGGTGACGCTCGACGGCAAGCCGCTGACCACGCCCGCCGGGAACGCGCTTGCCATCCGCAGCCGCGAACTGGCGACGGCCATTTCCGCGGAATGGCGCGGCGTCATGCCGCGCAAGAAGGGTGCGAAGGCGGATTTCGAGCGCGTGCCGCTGACGCGCATCCTCGCGACGGCGATCGACCGCCTGCCGACGCGCCGTGCCGCGGTGATCGACGAGCTGATGGCGCACGCCGAAACCGAGCTGCTCTGCTACCGCGCGGCGCAGCCGCGTGACCTTGCCGCGCGCCAGGCGGCGGTGTGGCAGCCGCTGCTCGACTGGCTGGCGCTTGCCTACGACGCGCGGCTGGAGAACCATACCAACCTGCTGCCGCCCGATCAGCCGGCCGGCAGCCTGGCGGCGCTTCGCCACGCGCTCGAGAAGTTCGACGATCTGAAGCTGGCGGGCCTGGGCGTCGTTGTGGCGGCCACTGGCTCGCTTGTGCTCGGGCTGGCGCTCGCCGACGGGCACATCGATGCCGAGGCGGCCTTCGCGGCCGCCGAACTTGACCGGCTCTACCAGATCGAGCGCTGGGGCGAAGACCCGGTGCTGTCGGCCAAACAGGCCGAAATCAAGGCTGATCTATCTGATGCACAACGGTTTTTGAGACTGGCGCTGGCCTGACGGCTTTGTTATGCGTTTCGGACGCCGCGGTTGCGGGCGTCACATTGGGGCGGGGGCGATGCAGGAAATCCTGAAGGAACTCGAAACCCGGCGCGCACGTGCGCGGGCGGGCGGCGGCGAACGCCGCATCGAGGCCCAGCATTCCAAGGGCAAGCTCACGGCCCGCGAACGGCTCGACGTCCTGCTCGACGAAGGTTCGTTCGAGGAATGGGACATGTTCGTCGAGCACCGCTCGGTCGAATTCGGAATGGGCGAGCAGAAGGTGCCTGGCGACGGCGTCGTCACCGGCTGGGGCACGATCAACGGCCGCCTCGTCTTCGTCTATTCGCAGGATTTCACCGTCTTCGGCGGCTCGCTGTCCGAGGCGCACGCCGAGAAGATCTGCAAGATCATGGATCAGGCGATGAAGGTGGGCGCGCCCGTCATCGGCCTCAACGATTCCGGCGGTGCCCGCATCCAGGAAGGCGTGGCCAGCCTCGCGGGCTACGCCGAGGTGTTCCAGCGCAACGTGCTGGCATCTGGCGTCATCCCGCAGATTTCCGTGATCATGGGGCCGTGCGCGGGCGGCGCGGTCTATTCGCCCGCGATGACCGATTACATCTTCATGGTCAAGGACAGCGCCTACATGTTCGTGACCGGGCCCGACGTGGTGAAGACCGTCACGCACGAGATCGTCACGGCCGAGGATCTGGGCGGGGCCGCGACCCACACGCAGAAATCGGGCGTGGCCGACCTCGCCTTCGACAATGACGTCGAGGCGCTGCTCGAGACGCGCCGCTTCTTCGATTTCCTGCCCGAGAACAACAAGGCCCGCGTGCCCGTGCGCCCCACCAAGGACGACCCGGAGCGGCTGGAGCCCTCGCTCGACACGCTGGTGCCGGCAAATCCCAACAAGCCCTACGACATGAAGGAGGCGATCCTCAAGATCGTCGACGACGCTGACTTCTTCGAGATCCAGCCGGACTACGCGAAGAACATCCTCGTGGGCTTCGGGCGCATCGAGGGATCGACGGTGGGCTTCGTCGCCAACCAGCCGATGGTTCTCGCGGGCTGTCTCGACATCGCGGCCTCGACAAAGGCGGCGCGCTTCGTGCGCTTCTGCGACTGTTTCGGCATCCCCATCGTCACGCTGGTCGACGTGCCGGGCTTCATGCCGGGCACGGCGCAGGAATATGGCGGCATCATCAAGCACGGCGCCAAGCTGCTCTACGCCTTCGCCGAAGCGACGGTGCCGAAGGTGACGCTCATCACCCGCAAGGCCTATGGCGGCGCCTACGATGTCATGTCGTCGAAACATCTGCGCGGCGATCTCAACTATGCGTGGCCGTCGGCCGAGATCGCGGTGATGGGCCCCAAGGGCGCGGTCGAGATCATTTTCCGCGCCGACATGGGCGATGCTAGGAAGATCGAGGCGCGCACCGAGGAATACCGCCGCCGCTTCGCCAACCCGTTCGTCGCCGGCTCGCGCGGCTTCCTCGACGACGTGATCGGCCCGGCAACCACGCGGCCACGGCTGGCGCGCGCGCTCGCCATGCTGCGCACCAAGAAGCTGGAAAACCCGTGGAAGAAGCACGGGAACATTCCGCTGTGAGCGATGTCCGCGCCGACAAGATACGCGGCTTTCGCCTGCACGCGATGATCGCGATGGCGGGGCTGATGGTCGCGATTGCGGCAAACGTGCTCGTTTCGCCGGGCTATCCGTGGTGGCTGTGGCTGGCATGCGCATGGGCGTTGCCGCTCGCGTTCCACTGGGCGAAGGCGCGCGAACTTTTCGGAACGGGGAAGTAAGGCGATGGCGACGAAGAAAGCCAAGGCGGCGCCGGCGGCGAAGCCTGCAAAGCTGTTCGACAAGATCCTGATCGCCAATCGCGGCGAGATCGCCTGCCGCGTGATCCGCACCGCGCGCCGGTTGGGCATCAAGACGGTTGCCGTCTATTCGGATGCCGACGCCGAAGCCCTGCATGTGCGCGAGGCGGACGAGGCGGTACGCATCGGCCCGGCGCCCACGGCCGAGAGTTATCTGAAGGTCGACGCGATCCTTGCCGCGTGCAAGCAGACGGGCGCGCAGGCCGTGCATCCCGGCTACGGTTTCCTTTCCGAGAATGCCGGTTTTGCCAACGCGCTGGAAAAGGCGGGGATCGTCTTCATCGGCCCGTCGATGAAGGCCGTCGCCGCGATGGGCGACAAGATCGAATCGAAGATCCTCGCCCAGAAGGCGGGTGTCTCGACCGTTCCGGGCTATCTGAAGCCGATCAAGGACGGCGAGGAGTGCATCGCGGTGTGCCGCAAGATCGGCTACCCGGTGATGATCAAGGCCTCGGCCGGCGGCGGCGGCAAGGGCATGCGCATCGCGTGGAACGACGCAGAAGCACGCGAAGGTTTCCGCTCGGCGACGAACGAGGCCAAGAGTGCTTTCGGCGACGACCGCGTGTTCGCCGAGAAATTCGTCGAGGAGCCGCGCCACATCGAAATCCAGGTGATGGGCGACAGGCACGGCAACGTGATCCACCTGAACGAGCGCGAATGCTCGATCCAGCGCCGCCACCAGAAGGTGATCGAGGAGGCGCCGTCGCCGTTCCTCGACGCCAAGACGCGTGCGGCAATGGGCGCGCAAGCCGTGGCGCTGGCCAAGGCGGTCGACTACAGCTCGGCCGGGACGGTCGAATTCATCGTCGACAGGAACCGGAAGTTCTACTTCCTCGAGATGAACACGCGCCTGCAGGTCGAGCATCCGGTTACCGAGATGATCACCGGGCTCGATCTTGTGGAGCTGATGATCCGCTCTGCGGCGGGCGAGAAACTGCCGATCGCGCAGAAGGACGTGAAGATCGATGGCTGGGCGCTGGAATCGCGCGTCTATGCCGAAGATCCGCTGCGCAATTTCATGCCCTCGATCGGACGGCTGACGCGCGTGATGGCGCCGGAAGGGCGCGCGGGCATCCGCGTGGACACCGGGGTCTACGAAGGCGCCGAGATCTCGATGTTCTACGACCCGATGATTGCCAAGCTGGTCGCCTACGGGAAGACGCGCGCGCAGGCGACCGAGCGGATGGCGGCGGCACTCGACGCGTATGTCGTGCGCGGCGTCAACCACAACATCTCGTTCCTCGCCGCGATCATGCATCACGAGCGCTTCAAGGCCGCGCGGCTGACGACCGGTTTCATCGCCGAGGAATTCAAGGGCGGCTTCCACGGCCGCACGCTGGACGATTCCACGCGTTCGATCCTCGTGGCTTCGGCTGCGGTCATTCACCGCCGTGTGCGCGAGCGCGACATCGGCATCTCGGGCCAGCTGAAGGGCCACGAGGCGCAAATCGAGACCGATTTCGTGGTCCGCCTCGCAGGAAGCGAGACACGCGTGGCGGTCGATTTCACCGGCGGCACCTACCATGTCAAGGCGGATGGCGAGACGACAGAACTGACGACCGAATGGCGGCCCGGCGTGCCGCTGTTCGAGTGTCTCGTGGACGGCGCGCCCGCTTGCGTGCAGGTCGCGCAAGCCGGCCCGGGGTATTCGCTGTTCCATGCCGGTTGCCTTGTCGATGCGATGGTCACGAGCCCGCGCGTCGCGGAACTCAACCGCCTGATGCCGGCGCGCCGGGAAAGCGACACCTCGAAATTCCTTCTTTCGCCGATGCCTGGCCTTCTCAAGGCGGTTGCCGTCAAGGAAGGCCAGGAAGTGAAGGCGGGCGAGGAGCTTTGCACCGTCGAGGCGATGAAGATGGAAAACGTGCTGCGCGCCGAGCGCGACGGAACCATCGCCAAGGTCCATGCCGCGGTCGGCGAATCCCTCGCCGTCGACCAGAAGATCGTCGAGTTCGTGTGAGCGAGCCGGCCGCCGATTCCGCCGCGCGGGCCGACTGGTTCGAGCGCGCGCATGCCGCAAACGCACCGCCTCAGGCGCCCGAGCTTCCCGAAAGCTGGCTGGCGGCATTGGGCGAGATGCGCGTGGCCTTTTGTGCGGGCGCCTGGGCGGCAACCATCGTGCTTGCCTATGCGCTGGCCGAGGCCGCACAGCGGCGCGCGCCGAGCGATGATCCCGAATTCGACTGGTTGCGCGAACGGCGCAACCTTGTCGCGCATATCGATTCGAATTACCCGGACGCGGCGACCCTCGAATCCGACGCACGCGGCGCCGTCAGGGCTGCACTGCGTTTCACGTATGTGTCATTTTGGCGATAATTGTATTTTTGTAGTTACGCAATTGTTCAAGCGGATCGCTGAGATTCGACACCATACATTTATCGGAGTGGTTGCATAAGCTTTCTCCCGCATGCACTTTTTTCGGCACGAAGCCGAACGTTTGGCGGCCGGAATGTTTTCGGAGGAGAGTGACCATGCTGCGAACCAGAAGTGTTTCGTTCGTTGCTTCGCTTGTCGCGGCACTCGTCCTCGGCGGAATTGCCGTCGCGATCGCGATCGGTGCGGTGGCGCTGGGCGAACTGAAAGTCGGCGGTCGTGTCTACCGCCAGATCGTGCTCGGCAAGGACATGGTCGCGGATATCCTGCCGCCGCCGGAGTACATCATCGAATCCTATCTTGAAGCGACGCTTGCGCTTCAGGAGCCGGCGAACGCGGCCAAGCACCGCGACCGGCTGAAGAAGCTGCGCGCCGAATACGACGAGCGCCGCGCTTACTGGCAGGCCGAGCCGGAATTCGACGCGGATATCCGCAAGACGCTGACCGAGAAATCCTACGCGCCGGTCGCGACATTCTGGAAGGTTCTCGACGCCGAATTCTTCCCGGCGCTCGAACGCAAGGACATGGCCGCTGCCGGAAAGGCCTACGCGATGCTTGCCCAATCGTATCAGGCGCACCGGACGGTGATCGACGAGATCGTCGATCGCTCCAATGCAGCCAATGCAGCAACCGAGAAGCTCGCCGCGCGCAACGAGTCCGTCTATGTCGGCGCGATGTGGGCGGCGGCGGGGCTGGTGCTGCTGCTGGTGCTTGGAAGCGCGGCAGGCGTCATCCTCGGCCTGATCCGGCCGGTCGTCGCGATGACCGGGGCCATGCGCGGCATTGCCGACGGCGCACTCGATACCGTCATCCCCGGCGCGGGGCGTCGCGACGAAATCGGCGCGATGGCGAAATCGGTCGAGATATTCCGCGGCGGTCTCGTCGAGGCCAAAAGGCTTGCAACCGAGCAGGTCGCGGCGCAGGCCCGCCGGCAGAAACGGGCGGATGCCGTCGACGGGCTCGTGCGCGAGTTCGACGGCGTGGCGGCCGAGGCCGTCAAGTCGGTTTCCGTCGCGGCCGCCCAGCTCGATGCGGCTGCCAAGTCGATGGTCGCGATGGCGCGCGAGACGAACGATCACGCGGCTTCGGTCGCCGCTTCGGCGGAAGAGACGAGCAGCAACGTGCAGACCGTCGCCTCGGCAACCGAGGAGATGACGAGTTCGGTGCGGGAAATCTCGGTGCAGGTCTCGAACTCGACCGAAATCGCGGGGAAGGCCGTCGAGGAAGCCGGACACACGTCGGAAGCGGTCCAGCGCCTTTCCGCGGCGGTGCAGAAGATCGGCGAGGTCGTCGGCCTCATCACCAGCATCGCGAGCCAGACCAATCTGCTGGCGCTCAACGCGACGATCGAGGCCGCGCGCGCGGGCGAGGCGGGCAAGGGATTCGCGGTGGTGGCAAGCGAGGTCAAGAACCTCGCCGGTCAGACCGCGAAGGCGACCGACGACATATCCGCCCAGATCGGCTCGATCCAGGAAACGACGGGCTCGGTCGTCTCGGCGATCGGCGGGATCGGCGGGACGATCGCGCGCATCAACGAGATATCGACCGCCATCGCGGCCGCCATCGAGGAACAGAGTGCGGCGACAAGCGAGATCTCGCGCAGCATCCAGCAGGCCGCCGGGGGTACGCACGATGTCAGCGGCGGCATCGCCAAGGTGACCGCGACGGTCGGGCAGACCGGCTCGACGTCCGAGCAGGTCCTGCAGGCGGCGTTGAGCCTGTCCAAGCAGGCGGAATCGCTGCGCGGGCATGTCGACAGGTTCCTGAGCGCGATCAAGTCGGCATGACGCGGCCGCCCCTTCCGGGGACGCGCGCGGAAGGCTAGACTCCTTTCCATGTCGGGAGGAAATCGAATTGTCCGCCACGTGATCGTGGCCGGCCGGGTGCAGGGCGTGTGGTATCGCGGCTGGGCGATCGAGAACGCGCAGAGCCGCGGCCTGCATGGCTGGGTGCGCAATCGCAAGGACGGAACGGTCGAAGCCTGTTTTTCCGGGCCGCAGGCGCTCGTCGAGGACATGATCGAGGCCTGCCGCAACGGGCCGCCGCTGGCGGTCGTGGATTCGGTCGCCGTGGGCGAACTCGCCGACGAGGGCTGGACCTGCTTCGTCCAGCTGCCGACGACGGACTAGGCAGCCCCGCATTGGACGCAGGCGCGTTCAGCATCCTCGCGGTCGATCCGACGACCGGGCTTCTCGTGGCCATGGCGGCATTCGCCGCATCGATCGTCGGCGGCGTATCGGGCTACGGCGTGGGACTGATCCTGCCGCTGGTCATCGTGCCGGTCGTGGGAATCGCCGGCGTGATCCCGGCGATGGCGGTCGCGATGGCGATGACGAACCTCAGCCGCGTGGTCGCCTTCTGGCGCGAGATCGACCTGCCGCGCGCCAGATTGGCGCTTGCGGGCGCCGTGCCCTGCTGCGTCGTGTCTTCGTTCGTCTATACGATGCTGCCGACCACCGCGATCGCTGCGGTGCTGGGAGCATGCCTGATCGGCAGCATCCCGATGCGGCGGGCGCTTGCGCGCGCGGGATGGCGCGTCGGTCCGCGCGGCGTCGTCGCGGGCGGGGCGACCTACGGCATCCTGATCGGCGGCATGACCGGGCTTGGCGCCATCGTCATCGCGACCTTCATGGCGGCCGGCATGGAAGGGGCGGCGCTGATCGGCTCGGACGCGCTGGTGTCGCTGTTCACGAACCTTGTGAAGGTCGCCGTTTTCGGCTCTCGCACGACTCTCGACTTCGACCTTGCGGCGGCGGGCTTCCTGCTTGGCCTTTGCACGTTCCCGGGCGCCTTCGTGGGAAGGTGGCTGCTCAGGCGGTTTCCGATGCACGTCCACACCGCGATGATGGATGTGATCGTCCTGGCGGGCGGTCTTGGCTTCCTGTGGGAAGCATGGAAGGGCGCCTGAACGGCTAGGCGACCAGCGGCGCGTGCGCGCCGAACGTCTCGCGGAAGGCGGCTTCCATTGTCATGTCGACTTCCGGCATCGAAGCAAGGATGCCCAGATCGGCAAGTGAGGTGACGCCGAAGGAAGGTTCGGCAATCCCGCACGGCACGATACCGGCGAAGTGGGAAAGATCGCAGTCGACATTGAGCGAGACGCCGTGGAACGTGACGCCGCGCCGCACGCGGACGCCAAGTGCTGCGATCTTGTCCTCGCGCCTGCCGCCGCGCCCGTCGGGCCCGCGGTCGACCCAGATGCCGATGCGGCCCTCGCGCCGCTCGCCCTTGACGTTGAAACGGGCGAGGGTGCGGATCAGCCATTCCTCGAGATTGCGGACAAAGGCGCGCACGTCGCCGCCGCGCGCCTTGAGGTCGATCATCACGTAGCCCACCCGCTGGCCGGGCCCGTGGTAGGTGTATTGACCGCCTCTCCCGGCCTCGTAGACCGGGAAGCGGCCGGGGGCCACCAGGTCGCCCGCCTTGGCCGAGGTTCCGGCCGTGTAGAGGGGCGGGTGCTCGACCAGCCAGACCGCCTCCGGAGCGGCATTTTCCGCGATTTCGGCCGCCCGGGCTTCCATGAACGCGAGCGCCTCCGGATAGGGCACGAGCCCGTCCGAAACGATCCATTCGAGGGTGTCCAAGGGACTGTTTTTCAAAGCCATTGCGTACCGGGCGGGGGGTCTTGCATATGCCCCCCCGATTTGGTATCCCCGCCCCCCGTGCTTGGCAAGTCCGACGGACTTTCAGGCGCAATGATGCGATGTGCGGTCGTGGCGGAACGGTAGACGCGCCAGCTTGAGGTGCTGGTGGCCGAAAGGTCGTGGAAGTTCGAGTCTTCTCGACCGCACCATTGCTCTAATTTGAAAAACGATTACCGGGCGGGCGCGATGGCCGACGACAAGCTGCGCGACAGCGCGCTGGAGTATCACCGGCTACCGACGCCCGGCAAACTCGCCGTCGTCGCGACCAAGCCGCTCGCCAACCAGCGCGACCTGGCGCTGGCCTATTCGCCGGGCGTGGCCGCCGCGTGCGAGGCGATCGTCGCCGATCCGGCGGAAGCGGCAACCGTCACCAGCCGCGCCAATCTCGTGGCGGTCATCACGAACGGCACGGCCGTTCTGGGGCTCGGCGCCATCGGCGCGCTCGCCTCCAAGCCGGTGATGGAGGGCAAGGCCGTCCTCTTCAAGAAGTTCGCCGGCATCGACGTGTTCGACCTCGAGATCGACGAGCGCGATCCCGACAGGTTCGTCGACATCGTCGCCTCGCTCGAGCCCACCTTCGGCGGCATAAATCTCGAGGACATCAAGGCGCCCGAGTGCTTCGAGATCGAGGCCAAGCTCAGGAAGCGCCTCAACATCCCGGTCTTCCACGACGACCAGCACGGCACGGCGATCATCGTGTGCGCGGCGATCCTCAACGGGCTGCGCGTGGTGGGCAAGTCGCCCGACAAGGTGAAGCTCGTCACGTCGGGTGCCGGTGCGGCAGCACTTGCCTGCCTCGACCTGCTCGTCGATCTGGGTTTCCGCCAGGAGAACATCTGGGTCACCGACATCGCGGGCGTGGTCTACAAGGGCCGTGTCGAGCAGATGGACCCGCGCAAGGTGCGCTATGCGCGCGACACCAACGCGCGCACGCTCGACGACGTGATCGGCGATGCCGACGTGTTCCTGGGCCTTTCCGCACCGCGCGTGCTGAAGCCCGCGATGGTCGCCAAGATGGCGAAGGCGCCGCTGATCCTGGCGCTTGCCAATCCGACGCCCGAGATCCTGCCCGAGGAAGTGAAAGCCGTGCGGCCCGACGCGATCGTCGCGACCGGCCGGTCGGACTATCCCAACCAGGTCAACAACGTCCTGTGCTTCCCGTTCATCTTCCGCGGCGCGCTCGACGTGGGCGCGCGCACGATCAACGAGGCGATGAAGGTCGCGGCCGTGCGCGCCATCGCCGATCTCGCCACGCAGGAACCTTCCGATATCGTCGTGGCCGCCTATGGCGGCGAGCCGCCAGCCTTCGGGCCCGACAACCTGATCCCGAAGCCGTTCGATCCGCGCCTCATCACCGAGATCGCGCCGGCGGTGGCAAGGGCCGCGATGGAATCCGGCGTGGCGACGCGCCCGATCGCCGATTTCGACGCGTATTTCGACCAGCTCTCGCAGTTCGTCTACCGTTCGGGCTTCGTGATGAAGCCGATCTTCGAGCGCGCGCGGGCGAACCCCAAGCGCGTCATCTTCGCCGACGGCGAGGACGAGCGCGTGCTGCGGGCCACGCAGACGCTGATCGACGAGGAAATCTGCCACCCGATCCTGATCGGCCGGCGCGAGACGATCCGCAAGCGCATCGAAAAGCTGGGCCTGCGCATCGCGATCGACAAGGACTTCAAGCTGCTCAACCCCGAGGACGTGCCGAACTACGCGCGCGACTGGCAGCTCTATCACCAGATCATGGGAAGGCGCGGCGTTTCGCCCGACACGGCGCGCACGACCGTGCGTACGCGCAACGCCGTTCTTGGTGCGCTCGCCGTGCGCCAGGGCGAGGCGGACGGGCTCATCTGCGGGCTCGTGGGCCGCTATTCGCGCATCTTGAACGACATCGTCGACATCATCGGCCTGCGGCCGGGCGTCGAGGTGCCGGCCGCACTTTCCGTGCTGGTGCATTCGCGCGGGACGGTCTTCATCTGCGACACGCACGTGACGCCCGATCCCACGCCTGTCCAGATCGCCGAAATGACCGTGCGTGCGGGCGACGTGATCCGCCATTTCGGGCTGAAGCCCAAGGCCGCCCTCCTGTCGCATTCGAACTTCGGATCGGCGGACACCAAGAGTGCGCGCAAGATGCGCGCCGCACTCGAGCGCATCCAGGCGATGGCGCCCTATCTGGAGGTCGACGGCGAAATGACGGCCGAGGCCGCGATGTCGCAGGAAATCCGCGGCCAGCGCATCCTCGAAGGCCGTCTTGAAGGTGCCGCCAACCTGCTGGTCATGCCCACGCTCGACGCCGCCAACATCTCCTTCAGCCTGCTGAAGGAACTGGGCGACGCGCAGAAGATCGGTCCGATCATGCTGGGCATGAGCAAGCCCGCCCACGTGCTCGACGGCAGCGCCACCGTGCGCGGCATCGTCAATCTTGCCGCGTTCTGCGTGGTCGACGCCCAGGTCGAAAACCCGGCCTAGCCGCGTTTGCGGCGCTTCTTCGCGCGGCCCAGATGCGGCGCGACGACCTCGCGCGTTTCCTTGCTTGGCACGACGGGAACGATTTCGAAAGTGATGCCGAGCCCGCGCCAGCCCAGAATCCATTCCTGCAACAGCCGCGCATCGGCGCATTCCATCAGCTGGAAGCACCGGTCGAAGTTCGGCTCGATCCAGCTGCCGACATAGGTGAGCCCCTTTGGCAGCCGGCGGCCCTTGTCGCGCACGCGTTCATACACAGGGACCGGATCGCAGCCCGCAAAGCGCTCGACGATCATGAAAAGCATCGGCGAATTCCTCCTGTTCCGCCGACGGGCATCTTCCATCGGCGCATGGCTGTCAAGATGCTCGCTTTGCGTGACATCGGCCCGGCTCTTGCCTAGACAGGCCGCAATGGCCGCCGCTCCGACCATCCTCAGCCGCCGCGTGGCATTCGTCCTGTTCGCCGCGACGCCGCTTTTCTTCGCAAGCAACATGCTTGTCGCGCGCTGGAACGCGGGCGCCATCCCGTCGGAGGCGCTGGCTTTCTGGCGCTGGACGATGACGCTGGCGATGCTGCTGCCGTTCGCGGGCGAGCGGCTGTGGCGCGGGCGGGGGGAAATCCGCGCGCACTGGCGGCTCTACCTGTTCCTCGGGTTCCTCGGCATGGTCGTCTGCGGCGCGCCCGTCTATCTTGCGGGCATCACGACGACGGCGATGAATATCGGCCTGATCTATGCGGCCTCGCCGGTGCTGATCGTGCTGCTCGGCTGGCTGCGCTACGGCGACCCTGTCTCGCCCCGGCAGGCGACCGGCATCGCGGTGTGCCTTGCGGGCACGCTCTGGATCGTGCTGCGCGGCGATCCGGCGAACGTGCTGCGGCTCGATTTCGTGCCTGGCGACCTGCTGATCGTCATGGCGATGGTCGCCTGGTCGCTCTATTCGGTGCTGCTGCGCCATTCGCCAACGAAGCTCGACCCGACGACGCGGCTGGCCGCGATCTGCGCGGGTGGCGTGCTGGCGAACATCCCGTTCTACCTGTTCGAGGCGTTCTTCGTGGCGCCCACGCCGGTCGATCTCAAGACCGTCGCGACGGTGCTGTTCGTCGCCCTGTTCCCGGGCGTGGGGTCGTATCTCAGCTATTCGATGATCGTTGCCGCGCTGGGCGCTGCGACGTCGAGCCTCGTCATGTATCTGGTGCCGCTCTACGGAGCCGGGCTGGCGTGGGCGGTGCTTGGCGAACGGCTTGCCGATTTCCATCTCGTCGGACTGGCGCTGCTGCTGCCGGGCCTGTGGCTGGGCACAAGGCGCTAGGACGCGTCGAGAATCCGGCGCGCGGCCTGCGCGATGGCGCCGGAACGCCGCGCCCCGCCCAGAAGCGATTGCCCGAACAGGAACGAATAGAAGAGAAGGGCGCGTGCGGCCGCCTCGGCCGTTCCGATGCCCTGCCGCTCGAACAGCGCTGCAACCTGCGCCAGCCGCGCCTCGTCGACCCGTGCCGTCGCGGCGGCTGCGGCTGCGTTCTGTCGCGCCAGCGCCCGGATCGACAGTTCGACGGCAAGGCCGCGCGGGTTGGGGGATTTCGTGTAGATCGCGAGAAGTTCCTCGAGCGTGGCCGCCGGATCGTCGCCGCGCCGGACCTGCTCGCCGATGGCGGCAACACGCGCCTCGGCCCACGCATCCAGCATGCGGACCAGCAGGTCGTCCCGGTCGCGGAAATGCCAGTAGAACGACCCTTTCGTGACGCCAAGCCGCTTGGCCAGCGCCTCCACGCGCACGGCGGCCGGGCCCTCGGCGCCAAGCGCCTCGAGCGCCGCGTTGATCCAGGCCCCGGCGTCGAGACGGGGTTTCGTTGACAGGCGGCGAGCCATACCATACGGTAGCGTATGTTGGACGTCTGAGGAAGCGCCATGACATCCGGATTCACCCCCGCCGACCCGAACTGGGAGGCGAAGGTCCGCGACAGCTTCTCGCGCCAGGGCGCGATGACGACGGTGGGCGCGCGCCTCGTGCATGTCGAGCCCGGCCATGTCCATATCGCGCTCGACTATGCCGATGCGATTTCCCAGCAGCATGGCTACGTGCATGGCGGCGTCGTCGGCATGATCGCGGACACCGCCGGCGGCTATTCGGGCTTCTCGCTGATGCCGGCCGATGCCAGCGTGCTGACGGTCGAATACAAGCTTAACCTCGTGGCGCCGGCCGATGGCGAAACGATCCTCGCCAAGGGCCGCGTGATCAAGCCGGGCCGCACGCTCGTGGTCACGCAGGCCGATGTTTTCGCGATCAAGGCCGGGCAATCGAAGCTGTGCGCGACGATGCTGCAGACCTTGATGACGATGACCGGAAAATCCGACGGCCGCGCCGCGGCACGCTGATAGACAGCACAGGGAGGAAACGATGTCCCGCAATTCGCTGCCGCCGTTCGATTTCGGACTGGGCGAGGACGTGGACATGCTGCGCGATCAGGTCGCGCGCTTTTCCGCCGACGAGATCGCCCCCCGCGCGGGCGAGATCGACAAGACGAACGATTTCCCCGCCGATCTCTGGCGCAAGATGGGCGCCCTCGGCATCCTCGGCATGACGGCACCGGAGGAATATGGCGGGGCCGGCATGGGCTATCTCGCGCACTGCGTCGCGATGGAGGAAGTGAGCCGGGCCTCGGCCTCGGTCGGGCTTTCCTACGGCGCGCATTCGAACCTCTGCGTCAACCAGATCGCGCGCAACGGCAACGAAGCGCAGAAGAAGAAGTATCTGCCCAAGCTCATATCCGGCGAGCATGTGGGCGCGCTCGCGATGTCGGAGCCGGGGGCGGGCTCCGACGTCGTCAGCATGAAACTGAAGGCGGAAAAGAAGGGCGACCGCTACGTCCTCAACGGCTCGAAATTCTGGATCACGAACGGGCCGGATGCCGACACGCTCGTCGTCTATGCCAAGACCGATCCGGCGGCGGGCCCGCGCGGCATCACGGCGTTCCTCGTGGAAAAGGGCATGAAGGGATTTTCGTGCGCGCAGAAGCTCGACAAGCTCGGCATGCGCGGATCGAACACCGGCGAACTCGTCTTCCAGGACTGCGAGGTGCCGGAGGAGAACGTGCTGGGTGCGCTCGGCAAGGGCGTCAACGTGCTGATGAGCGGGCTCGACTACGAGCGCGCGGTGCTGGCGGCAGGCCCCACCGGCATCATGCAGGCCGCGCTCGACGTCGTGATCCCCTATGTCCACGAGCGCAAGCAGTTCGGCCAGTCGATCGGCGAATTCCAGCTCGTGCAGGGCAAACTTGCCGACATGTATACGACGACCAACGCCTGCAAGAGCTATGTTTACGCGGTGGCGCGCGCGTGCGACGCCGGCCGCACCTCGCGCAAGGATGCCGCCGGTGCAATCCTCTATGCCGCCGAAAAGGCCACGCAGGTGGCGCTCGACGCGATCCAGCTTCTGGGCGGCAACGGCTATATCAACGACTACCCGACCGGCCGGCTGCTGCGCGATGCCAAGCTCTATGAAATCGGGGCCGGAACCTCGGAAATCCGGCGCTGGCTGATCGGGCGCGAGCTGTTTGCCGAAACGGCGTGAAGTTGGGATAGTCTCGGTCAATCGCGGGGGGAGACGTATGGCGCGGCGACTTGTTTCTTCGGGTTCCAGTTTCGAGAAGCTGGCGGGCTATTCGCGCGCCGTTGTCGACGGGGAATGGATCTTTGTCTCCGGAACGACCGGCTTCGACTATTCGCGCATGGCGATCTCCAAGGGTGTCGCCGCGCAGACCGAGCAGTGCTTCAGGAACATCGCCGCCGCGCTCGAAAAGGCGGGCGGCTCGCTCGCCGACGTGGCGCGCGTGCGCATCTTTCTTGCAAGCCGCAAGGACTTCGCGACCGTCGCCCCGATCGTCGGAAAGCACTTCGCGAAGATCCGTCCGGCGAACACGACGCTCGTGACCGGCTTCGTCGATCCGCGCATGAAGATCGAGATCGAAGTCACGGCCAAACGCGCGAAGGGAAAACGCTGAGATGCCGACCATCCTGATCGTCGGCGCCTCGCGCGGCATCGGCCTTGAATATGTCCGCCAGTTTTCCGCCGCCGGATGGCGGACGATCGGAACCGTGCGCGACATGGCCAAGGGGGCCGAGGTTTCAAAGGCCGGCGGCGAGGTGCATCTGTGCGACGTGAATGACTCGGCATCGGTCGCGCGACTTGCCAAGAGCCTCGCTAAGGACGCCGTCGACGTTCTCGTCTGCAACGCTGGCATCTATACCGGCCGCGACTGGAAGCTCGGGGCGACCGATTTCGCGGCCTTCGAGGAAATCCTTCGCACCAATACGCTTGCGCCCTTGCGCGTCGCCGAGGCGCTGGTCGAAAACGTCGCGCGCAGCCAGCGCAAGGCGATCGTCTTCACGTCCTCGCGCATGGGGTCGAACGCGCAGACCAACGGCGGCAGCATGCCCTATCGCGTGTCGAAGGCGGCGCTGAATTCGATCGCGAAGAACCTTTCGGTGGAACTGGCTGTGCGCGGCATCACCACGATCACCACGCATCCGGGCTGGGTGCGCACCGACATGGGCGGGTCGGGTGCGGCGATCGACGTGAAGGATTCGGTCGCGGGCCTCAAGGGCGTCATCGAGAAACTGACGCCGGCGGCCAACGGCAAGTTCTTCAACTACGACGGCAGCGAACTTCCCTGGTAGGTGCGGCGATGGAACTCACCGAAACCCAAGCGATGATCCGCGATGCCGCGCGTTCCTATGCGCGCGAGAAGCTGTGGCCCACGGCCGCCGCGCGCGAGAAGGAACGCATGTTCCCGCGCGATCTGGTGCGCGAGATGGGCGAGCTTGGTTTCATGGGCATGCTCGTGCCCGAGGAATACGATGGCGCGGGGGTCGATCATGTCGCCTACGCGCTTGCGATCGAGGAGATCGCGGCGGGCGACGGGGCGGTCTCGACGGTCATGAGCGTCCACAATTCGGTCGCGTGCATGCCGATCCTGAAATTCGGCACCAACTGGCAGAAAGAGAACTTCCTGAAGCCGCTCGCGAAGGGCGAGATGCTCGGCGCCTTCGCGCTGACCGAACCTTCCGTCGGCTCGGATGCGGGTGCGATCAAGACGCGCGCGCGGCGCGACGGCAACCACTGGGTTGTCAACGGTACCAAGCAGTTCATCACCTCGGGCGGTACCGCCGATCTCGCGATCGTCTTTGCGGTCACCAATCCGGAGGCCGGCAAGAAGGGCATCAGCGCGTTCGTCGTGCCGACTGACACGCCAGGCTGGAAGGCCGCGCGCATCGAGGAGAAGCTCGGGCAGAAATGTTCGGACACCGCGCATATCGTCATGGACGAGATGCGCCTCACGCCCGACCTGATGCTGGGTGCGGAGGGCGAAGGCTACAAGATCGCGCTCGCCAATCTCGAGGGCGGGCGCATCGGCATCGCGGCGCAGGCCGTGGGCATGGCGCGATCGGCCTACGAGGTGGCGCGCGAATACGCGCTCCAGCGCGAGACCTTCGGCAGGAAGATCTTCGACCATCAGGCCGTCCAGTTCCGCCTGTCGGACATGGCGACCGAACTGGAGGCTGCGCGCCTGCTCGTTCTCAACGCCGCCTCGCTGCGCGATCGCGGGCAGCCGTGCCTGAAGGAAGCCGCGATGGCCAAGCTCTTCGCCTCGGAGATGGCCGAGCGCGTATGCTCGGCCGCGATCCAGACGCATGGCGGCTACGGCTATCTGGCGGATTTCCCTGTCGAGCGGATCTGGCGCGACGTGCGCGTCTGCCAGATCTACGAGGGAACAAGCGACATCCAGCGCCTTGTCATTGCGCGCGCGATCCGGGCGGAGGTTTGAGGCAATGGCATCCACGATCGATTTCTACTTCGATTTTTCCAGTCCCTACGGATTCTTCGCGTCGCTGCGCATCGACGACCTCGCGAGCCACTACGGGCGGACGGTCAAATGGCGGCCGTTCCTGCTGGGGGCGGCGTTCAAGCAGTCCGGCATGAAGCCGCTGCTCGATATCCCGCTGAAAAACGATTATGTGCGCCACGATTTCGCGCGCTTCGGCCGGCTGCTCGGCGTCAAGTTCCGCCTGCCGGACCCGTTCCCTTTCGCGGCAGTCGCTTCCTCGCGCGCCTTCTATTGGCTCGACGCGAAGGATCCTGCACTTGCCAAGCGCTTCGCCAAGGCGATCTATCGCCAGGCCTATGTCGCCGGTGTCGACACGACCAACATCGATTTCGTGTGCGACCTCGCCGCCGGCATGGGCGTCAAGCGCGAGGAACTGAAGGAAGCGCTCGGCTCGGCCGAAATCAAGGAAACGCTGCGCAAGGAGGTTGATGCCGCCGTCGCGCGCGGCGTGTTTGGCTCGCCCTATATCGTCGTGGACGGCGAACCGTTCTGGGGAGCCGACCGGCTCACCCAGGTCGAAGAATGGCTCGTCACCGGCGGCTGGTAGCATGAGCGCGTTCCAGAGCCGCATCGACACGCGCTCGGACGGGTTCGCGGCCAACGCCGCGGCGATGGAAGCGCTCGTGGGCGAACTGCGCGCGGCGTGCGACAAGGTGCGCGAAGGCGGCGGGGAGGCGGCGCGCGACAAGCACGTGGCGCGCGGCAAGCTCTTGCCGCGCGAGCGCGTGCGCACGCTGGTCGATCCCGGTTCGCCCTTCCTCGAACTCTCGCAGCTCGCGGCATGGGGCATGTATGGCGGCGACGTGCCGGCGGCCGGGATGATCGCGGGCGTGGGCCGCGTTTCGGGCCGCGAATGCGTGATCGTGTGCAACGACGCCACGGTCAAGGGCGGCACCTATTTCCCGACGACCGTGAAGAAGCATCTGCGCGCGCAGGAAATCGCGCGCGAGAACCGGCTGCCATGCATCTATCTGGTCGATTCCGGCGGCGCCAACCTGCCCAACCAGGACGACGTGTTCCCCGACCGGGAGCATTTCGGCCGCATCTTTTATAATCAGGCCACGCTCTCGGCCGCCGGCATCCCGCAGATCGCGGTGGTGATGGGCAGCTGCACGGCCGGTGGCGCCTATGTTCCGGCGATGTCGGACGAATCGATCATCGTGAAGAACCAGGGCACGATCTTCCTGGGCGGTCCGCCGCTGGTGAAGGCCGCGATCGGCGAGATCGTGACGGCCGAGGAACTTGGCGGGGCAGACGTGCACGCGCGCGTGTCGGGCGTGGTCGACCACTATGCGCAGGACGACGCGCATGCGCTGGGCATCGCGCGGCGCATCGTGGCGAACCTCAACACGCGCAAGGAACCGTCGGCCGACATGCGCGCGCCGGTGGCACCGCACTACGACGCGAAGGAACTCTACGGCATCGTGCCGACCGACATTCGCCAGCCTTACGACGTGCGCGAGGTGATCGCGCGCATCGTCGACGGGTCGCAGTTCGACGAGTTCAAGGCGCTTTACGGCACCACGCTGGTTTGCGCCTTCGCGCGCATCTGGGGCCATCCGGTCGGCATCGTGGCCAACAACGGCATCCTGTTTTCCGAAAGCGCGCTGAAGGGCGCGCATTTCGTCGAACTATGCTGCCAGCGCGGCATCCCGCTGGTGTTCCTGCAGAACATCTCGGGCTTCATGGTCGGCAAGAAGTACGAGGCGGGCGGCATCGCGCGCGACGGGGCAAAGCTCGTCACGGCGGTCAGCTGCGCGAAGGTGCCGAAATTCACGGTCATCATCGGCGGTTCGTTCGGGGCGGGAAACTACGGCATGTGCGGGCGCGCCTTCGGGCCGCGCTTCCTGTGGATGTGGCCCAACGCGCGCATCTCGGTCATGGGCGGCGAGCAGGCGGCCTCGGTGCTGGCGACGGTCAAGCGCGACAATCTGGAAGCCGCCGGCAAGACGTGGAGTGCGGCCGAGGAAGACGCCTTCAAGACCCCGATCCGCCAGCAATACGAAACCCAAGGCCACCCGTTCTACGCCTCCGCCCGCCTTTGGGACGACGGCATCATCGATCCGGCACAGACGCGCGACGTGCTGGGCCTCGGCCTTTCGGCGGCATCGAACGCGCCGGTCGAACCGACGCGCTTCGGCGTCTTCCGGATGTAGGCGCCATGGAGCATCACGGCTTCATCACGCAGATCGACCCGCGCGGCGTGGCACATGTGTGGCTCGACCGCGCGGAACTTCACAACGCCTTCGACGACACGCTTATCCGGTTCCTGACGGTCGAACTCGACCGGCTGGCACGCGAAAAAGCGGTGCGCGTTCTCGTGCTCGGCGGGCGCGGCAAGAGCTTTTCGGCCGGCGCCGACCTCAACTGGATGAAGCGCATGGCCGGCTATTCCGAGGCCGAGAACCGCAAGGACGCCGACGCGCTGGCCGGCCTAATGCGCGTCCTCGACCGGTTCCCCAAGCCCACGCTCGCGCGGGTGCACGGGGCCGCCTATGGCGGCGGCGTGGGGCTCGTGGCGTGCTGCGATATCGCGATCGTATCGCGCGCGGCCGCCTTCTGCCTGTCCGAGGCGCGGCTGGGTCTCATCCCGGCGGTCATCTCGCCCTATGTCGTGGCGGCGATCGGCGAACGCGCGGCAAGGCGCTATTTCCTGACGGCCGAGGTGTTCGACGCCGAGGAAGCTTTCCGCCTTGGCCTCGCGCACGAGATCCACGACGAAGCCGCCCTCGACGTGGCGGTCGAAGCGATGGTCCATCGCCTGCTCGCCGCGGGTCCGCATGCGCAGGCCGAATGCAAGAGCCTGATCGCGCGCGTGACGCGCGGGCCGGTGGACGACGCGATGGTGGCCGATACGGCCGCGCGCATCGCGCGCGTTCGCGTTTCGGCCGAAGGGCAGGAGGGAATTGCCGCTTTCCTTGCCAAGCGCAAGCCTGCATGGACCGGCGGGGGCGGCGCTTGAAGACGCGCACGAGCGGCTTTGCCACCGGAGTCGTCGCGACGGCGGCACTCCTGCTGCTCATCGCGATCGCGGTCTCGGGCGACGTTGGCCTGTCGCTTGCGTCCACGATGGTCGCCTCGGCGCTCGCCTCCGTCGCCGTCTTCGCGTTCCTTTTCCCCGGATCGACGTTCTTTTCGCTGGCGCTGACCAACTCGATCGCCGTCTACGTGTCGATCTTCGTCTTCCTGTCCGAGACGAATTTCCGGGGCGTCTCGCCGGCAGCACAGCATGCGGGCTTCCTGCTGCCGGTGGCGGGCTTCGTCGTCGGCGCGATCCTGCGGCGCGATGCGATCCGCATCATCGTCACGCAGCGCCAGATCCGGTCGGCGGCCGACCGCCGCCGTTCGCTGTCGTGGCTTCTGCCCACGGCCGCGCTGTGCGCGCTGACGTTCCTCGTGCCCGGCATCGACCCCACCGGCCGGGCGATTGACGTCACGTTCGTGCTGGCGATGGGCGGCGTATCCGTTCTCGTGCTCATCACCGCGCAGAATGTCGCGGTCTTCCTGCTCGATGCGGGCCTGCTGTTCGAGGAATTCTTCGAGCGCGTCGAGCGGCTGATCATGCCGGTCTACGCGTTCCTGACGTTCTATTCGATGATCGTCGTGGCGTTCGCGTCGATCTACAAGATCGTCGACCGGTTCGTGCCGGGCCCGCATTTCCGCATCCTCGATCACGACCGCGCGATCGGCTTTGCCGACGCGATCTATTTTTCGGTCGTGACGCTGTCGACCGTCGGCTACGGCGACATTTTGCCGATCAGCGAGCCGATCAAGCTGATAGCACTGATCGAAGTCGTCTTCGGCGTCACGCTGCTGCTGGTCGGCTTCTCCGAGATCATGGCCTATTCGCGCGAAGTGCAGGCGCGCAAGCGCGACCACGGTGCGGCGGAGGGCGACGAATGATCGGCAAGCTCCTCATCGCCAACCGCGGCGAGATCGCCTGCCGGGTGGCACGCACCGCACGCCGCATGGGGATTGCAAGCGTCGCGGTCCATTCCTCGGCGGACGCGAACGCGCTGCATGTCGCGATGTGCGACGAAGCCTGGCCGATCGGCGGTCCGGCGCCGAAGGAGAGCTACCTTCGCGCCGAGGCGATCATCGATGTCGCCCGGCGCGCGGGTGCCGATGCGATCCATCCCGGCTATGGTTTCCTGTCCGAGAACGCGGGCTTTGCCGAGGCATGCGCGAAGGCGGGGATCATCTTCGTCGGGCCGCCCGCTTCGGCCATCCGCGCGATGGGCGGCAAAAGCGAGGCGAAGGCGCTGATGGTGGCCTCGGGCGTGCCGGTCGTGCCCGGCTATCACGGCGCCGCACAGGACGACGCCACACTTTCGGCTGAGGCGAAAAAGATCGGCTTTCCGGTGCTGATCAAGGCATCGGCCGGCGGCGGCGGCAAGGGCATGCGCGTGGTTTCGGGTGCCGGCGAACTGGCCGAGGCGCTGGCCGGCGCCCGGCGCGAGGCGCAATCGGCCTTCGGCGATCCGCGCCTGCTGATCGAGCGCTATCTGGAACGCCCGCGGCACGTGGAAGTGCAGGTCTTCTTCGACGGCCACGGCAACGGCGTCTATCTGTTCGAGCGCGACTGCTCGCTCCAGCGCCGCCACCAGAAGGTGATCGAGGAAGCGCCGGCCCCGGGCATGGATGTGGCCCGCCGCAAGGCGATGGGCGAGGCGGCCGTCAAGGCCGGAGCGGCGGTGGGTTATGTGGGCGCGGGCACGGTCGAGTTCATCGCCGATCCGGCCGGCAATTTCTATTTCATGGAAATGAACACGCGCCTTCAGGTCGAGCATCCGGTCACCGAGGCGATCACGGGGCACGATCTCGTCGAATGGCAGCTGCGTGTGGCATCGGGCGAGAAGCTGCCGCTGGCGCAGAAGGACCTGCGCATCACCGGCCACGCATTCGAAGCGCGGCTTTATGCCGAAGATCCCGCGCGCGACTTCCTGCCCGCTACCGGCACGCTTCACCGGCTCGCCTTTCCGGCCGAAGAAAGCGGCGTGCGCGTCGATACCGGCGTGCGGCAGGGCGATGCCGTCACGATCCATTACGACCCGATGATCGCCAAGCTGATCGTGCACGGCGAAGACCGTGCGGCCGCCTTGCGCAAGCTCGCTTCGGCGCTCGATGCCGTGCGCGTGAGCGGACTTGCGAACAATGTCGCGTTCCTGGCGCGCGTGGCGCGGCATCCGGCGTTTGCGGCGGGCGAGATCGATACCGGCTTCATCGCGCGCCATCGCACCGATCTTGTACCCGCGGCCGGCCCTGCAGACGACACGACACTGGCGCTGGCGGCCCTGGGCGTGCTCGAGACGCGCGCCGCCGAGGCGCGTGCGGCGGCGGCCGCTTCGGCCGACCCGCATTCGCCCTGGAACCGGACGGACGGTTGGCGCCTCAACGGCGATGCGCATGACGAGCTTGTGTTCACCGACAACGGCACGGAGCGCACGGTGCGCGTCCATTTCCGCAACGGCGGGTACAAATTCGATCTGCCGGGCGGATCGCTCGACGTGCGCGGCACGCTTGATGCGCAGGGCCGTCTTTGCGCGGAAATCGGCGGCCATCGCCTTGCCGCCGATATCGTGCGGCATGCCATGGAATGGACGGTCTTCCGCGGGGCGGCGGCGCATGTGCTGCATCTGGTCGACCGGCTTGTCGCGGCGGATGCCGCCGGTGCCGGCGATGCCAAGCTCGCGGCCCCGATGCCCGGGCGCATCGTCGCCGTCCATGTGGCGGCAGGCGAGAGCGTGACGCGCGGGCAGAAGCTTGTGGTGCTCGAGGCAATGAAGATGGAGCACACGATCCTTGCCCCTGCCGACGGCACGGTCGAACGCGTGCGCTTCAAGCCGGGCGAGCAGGCGGCCGAGGGCGAGGAACTGGTCGTGTTCGTCGCCAGGGAAGAGGCCTAGCGCCATGCGGCTGCCCGCGCGCGTCCGCATGGTCGAGGTCGGCCCGCGCGACGGCCTGCAGAACGAGGCCGCCCCCGTCGACACCGCGACCAAGATCGCGTTCATCGACATGCTTTCCGACAGCGGCCTGCCGTCGGTCGAGGCGGGCAGTTTCGTTTCGCCCAAATGGGTGCCGCAGATGGCCGACAGCGACCGGGTGCTGGCCGGCATCCGGCGAAAGCCCGGGGTTTCCTATCCGGTGCTGGTGCCCAACATGAAGGGCTTCGAGGCGGCACTGGCCGCGAAGGTCAATGAAATCGCGATCTTCGGTGCGGCGTCCGAAAGCTTTTCGCGCAAGAACATCAACTGTTCGATTGCCGAAAGCCTCGAGCGGTTCGCACCGGTCGCCGGGGCGGCGCTCAAACACGGCATGCGCGTGCGCGGCTATATCAGCTGCGTGCTCGGCTGCCCCTACGAGGGCGAGATCGCACCCACCGCCGTCGCCGATGTTTCGGCGCATCTCCTCGCGATGGGCTGCTACGAGATTTCGCTGGGCGACACGATCGGCGTGGGAACGCCCGCCAAGGCGCAGGCAATGGTCGATGCCGTCGCCGCCCGCGTGCCGCGCGAGAAGCTCGCCGTGCATTTCCACGACACTTATGGACAGGCGCTCGCGAACATCCTCGCCACGCTCGAGCGGGGGGTTTCCACTGTCGACAGTTCGGTCGCGGGGCTCGGCGGCTGCCCCTATGCGAAGGGGGCTTCGGGCAACGTCGCCTCGGAGGATGTCCGCTACATGCTGGGCGGGATGGGCATCGAAACCGGTGTCGATCTCGATGCGTTGGCCGCGGCCGGGCGGTATATCTGTGCCGCGCTGGGCCGCCGGCCGACCGGCCGGGTCGCGCAGGCGCTTGCGGCCAAGCTGCACGGAAATAAGCAAATCTGATAGGGATATTGCCAAGGATCGGGGGCGGGCCTAGTGTCCGCGCAATGGCCTACCAGTTCGCAAAAATCCGGGTCCTCGTGCTCGAGGACAACGCCCACATGCGCAAGCTCATGAAGGCGCTGCTGGAAGCGATCGGCGTGCGCGAGGTCGTCGAGGCGTCGGACGGTGCGGCCGCCTATCAGGCGATCAAGCAGTCTCCGGTCGATTTCGCGCTGGTCGATTGGGAAATGTACCCGGTGAGCGGGCTCGATTTCGTGCGCAAGGTGCGCACCGATCAGGATTCGCCAAATCCGTTCATGCCCATCATCATGATCACCGGCCACACCGAGCGCGAGCGCGTGATGAAGGCGCGCGACGTGGGCGTGACCGAGTTTCTCGCCAAGCCGATCAGCGCGCAGTCGCTGACCCAGCGCCTGGAGGAGATCATCGACCGGCCGCGGCCCTATATCCGCACGCCGAACTATTTCGGCCCTTGCCGCCGCCGCAAGCGCGGTGGCACCTATCTGGGTGTCGAAAGGCGAGTCCAGCACTAGCCCGGATTCGCATGGAAGGGACGGGGCGCACATGAGCCAGCCAGGCGCCGGCGACGGACGCAGCTTCCAGATCATCAATCCGCCCAACACCCTCCAGAAAAAGGCCGGGTCGGGCGGCGTGGATGCGTCTGCCGTAAAGAAGGCCGAGAAGGTGTTCGAAAGCCTTCGCGGCGAATTCGAGACGAACGCGAAGAACGACGTGGCGAAGCTTGCGGCGGCTTCGGCGGCGCTGATGGCCAATCCGTTCGACATCAACAGGCGGCAGGAAGTCTACATGCTCGCGCACGAGCTGCGCGGGCAGGGCGGCTCATACGGCTATCCGCTGGTCACCAAGTTCGGCGACCAGCTCTGCCGCTTTCTCGACGCGACCGACATGCTCGACGCGAAGGGCCTTGTCATCGTCAAGGCGGCGGCCGACGCGATCGCGGTGGTGATCAACTCGGCCGTCGTCGGCGACGGCGGCGAAACGGGGCGCCAGCTTGGCGCAATGCTCGACAAGGCTTTGGCGATGGCCAAGGGCGAAGCTTGACGAAGGTACGGTCGAAGGAATGACGCTCCATATCGTGAAACTGTGCGTGGGCTGCGATTCGGTCGAAGACCTCGCGGCGTGGCAGAAAAAGCGGATCAAGGACATGAAAGCGAAGGGGCAGACGCCCCAGCTCAAGCACGTCACGCGCAACACGCCCAAGCGCGGCGAGGAAATCGCGGGTGCGGGTTCGCTCTATTGGGTGATCAAGGGCACGATCCGCTGCCGGCAGAAGATCGTGCGCTTCGTCTCCCGCAAGGACCGCGAGGGCAAGCCCGCGTGCGAGATCCATCTCGACCGCAAGCTCGTGCGCACGCACCCCAAGCCCATGCGCGCCTTCCAGGGCTGGCGCTATTTCGAGGAAAAGAGCGCGCCCAGGGATCTCGACGCGCGCTCGGCCGCCGAGATCGGCAAGCTCCCGCCCAAGATGGCCGAGGAACTGCGCGCGCTGGGGTTGCTCTGAGGGCTACTTCGCCGTCGCCCCCGGGCTTGACGAAGAAGGAAATTCGTTCCGCTAGCGCATCAGCGCGCGTTCGAGGAAGTCGAGCCGGTCCTGACCCCAGAAGGGTTCGTCGTTGTAGACGTACCAGGGCGCGCCGAAGACCTGCCGGTCGATGGCTTCCTGCGTATAGGCATCGTAGATCGTCTTCGTTTCGTCCGCCACCGCGGCATCCCACAGGAGCTTGGCGTTGCGGCCGTGCTCGGCGGCGATGGCCTTGAGCGTTTCGGGGTCGGAGACGTCGCGCTCCTCCTCCCAGATCGCCTTGCCGATGAAGCCCACCAGCGCCAGCGCGTTCAGCTCCTTGCGGTCGGCCGCGATGACGAGGCGCGAGGCCATCTCCATCGGCACGCGCGCGAATTTCGGCTGGAAGTCGATGGGGATGCCCAGGAACTCGCTCCACCGCTTCAGCTCGAACATGCGATAGGCCTGCCGCTGCTTGGGGCGCTGCGGCAGCGGCAGCCCGCCGGCGGCCGGAAACACCTTCGCGGTGTCCATCGGCTTCACGTTGACATGCGCGCCCGCGCGCTTGGCGATGGCGGTGAAGCGCGCGTGGCCCAGATACATCCACGGGCTATTGACCGAGAAGAAGTAATCGATCGTCTTGGTCATGGCGCTTTCCCTTCGCGTTTTTCGATTTCGCGCCGGCGCAACTCGCGCCGCACGATCTTTCCCGTCGCCGTCAACGGCAGTTCCGCGACGAACTCGATCTCGCGCGGATACTCGTGCGCGGCAAGCCGCGTCTTCACGTGCGCCTGCAACTCGGCCACCAGCGCATCGTCGACCTTCGTGCCCGCGCGCGCGACCACGAAGGCCTTGATCGCCTCGGTGCGCAGCGCGTCGGGCACGCCGATGACGGCGGCCATCGCGACGGCGCGGTGCTTGAGCAGGCATTCCTCGATCTCGGCCGGGCCGATCCGGTAACCGGCCGAGGTGATGACGTCGTCCGCGCGACCGACATAGCGCAGATAGCCGTCGGGCCCGCGTTTGCCGCGATCGCCCGTGCGCATCCAGTCGCCCGCGAACTTCGCTTGCGTATCCGCCGGGCGGTTCCAGTAGCGCAGGAACATCACCGGGTCGGGCCGGCGCACGGCGATCTCGCCTTCCGATCCGTCGGGCAGCACGTTGCCGTCCTCGTCGATGACGGCAAGCGTGTGGCCAGGCACCGCACGGCCCATCGCCCCGGGCTTCACCGCGAACAGCGAAGCGCAATTGGAAACGACGAGATTGCATTCGGTCTGGCCGTAGAATTCGTTGATCGTCACGCCGAAGGTCGTGCGGCCCCAGTCGAGCAGTTCCTCGCCCAGCGATTCCCCGCCCGAGCCGATCGAGCGCAGCTTCACGCGCGCATCGGCCGCGATGCCCGACTGGCGCATCAGTTTCAGCGCCGTGGGCGGGAAGAACACGTTGCGCACCTTGTGGCGCGCCATCAGGTCGAGCGCGCGATCGGGTTCGAACTTGCGGAAGCGGTGCGCCAGCACCGGCACGCCGTGATGCAGCGAAGGCAGCAGCACGTCGAGCAGGCCGCCGATCCATGCCCAGTCGGCCGGCGTCCAGAAAAGATCGCCCGGCTTCGGGAACATGTCCTGCGGCAGTTCCACGCCCGGCAGATGGCCCAGCAGCACGCGATGCGCGTGCAACGCGCCCTTGGGGTTTCCGGTCGTGCCCGAGGTGTAGATGATCACCGCCGGATCGTCGGCCGCCGTGTCGACGGGTGCAAAACGGTCGGATGCGCGCGCAAGCTCGCCGTGGAAATCGAGCGTGCCTGCCGCTCCCTTGCCGTCGACGACAATGACCTTCTTCAGCGCCGGCAGGCGCGCCCGGATCGCCGCGATCTTGGGAAGCTGGTTCGTGTCGGTGACGATGCAGGCGGCCGCACAGTCCGACAGCCGGTATTCAAGCGCATCCTCGCCGAACAGCACGAACAGCGGGACCGCGATCATGCCAGCCTTGTAGGCGCCGATATGCGCGATGGCCGTTTCTGGCGATTGCGGCAGCAGGATCGCGATGCGCTCGCCCCGCGCGATCCCGTGCGCGGCAAGCATGTTGGCGAAACGGCTGCTTGCGGCCTTCAGGTCCGCGAAGGAATGCACGGCAAGCACGCCGCTCTCGTCCTCGAAAATCAGGGCAGGGGCGTCGGGCGTGGCTGCCGCATGGCGGTCGCAGACATCGACGCCGATATTGTAGCGCTCCGGGATCCGCCAGGCGAAGCGGGCGACAAGCTCGTCATAAGTGGATGCAGCCGGCAGCATGTCGGCGACCCTGGTCTCCCTCGTGCGCCGGGGTTGCGCGCCTAGCGGCGCGCCCCGGTCATGTCGGCGTTCGCCAGGAAGGCGCCCGCCAGGTTGGCACCGCGCAGGTCGGCACCCGCGAAATTCGCGCTGCGCAGGTCGGCCGCGCGCAGGTCGGCGCCGACAAGCGAGGCGTTGGCGAAATTCGTGACGGTGATGCGCCCGGTCAGCGCGCCGTCGGACGCGCGCATTTCCATCGGCCGCGCGATCACGCCGACGAGCTGCGTTCCTTCCAGCCGCGCGCCCAGCAGCGTGGCGCCGGAAAGATCGGCGTCGGAGAAGTCGCCGCGCTCGGCGCGGACCGACAGCATGCTCGCCAGCCGCAGCGAGGCCGCCACGAAGCGCGCGCGCGACAGGATCGCGCCGTCGAAGCGCGCGCCCGAAAGATCGCAGCCGCCAAAATCCGTTCCGGTGAGGTCGCGGCCGCCGAAATCGGCGCGCGTGCCTTCGCGCCCGCCGGTATCGGCCCAGCGGCGGTGCGCTTCGACGATGGGCTTCAGGTCCTGCGGCAGCTTCGCGCCGGGCGGCGGGTTTGCGTAGATCGTGCCTTCGAGCCGTGCGCCGCCCATCTGCACGTTATTGAGTTCGACCCCGCGCAGGTCGACGCCGGAAAGATCGGCGTTGCGGAACGAGGCGCCGTTGAGCTTGGCGCCCGCAAGCTGCGCGCCCTTGAGCTTGGCGCCATCGAACTTGGCGCCGATCAGGTCGGCGCCGCGCAGGTTGGCCGCGAACAGCGTGGCGCCGGCAAGCTGCGCCCCCTTCATCGAGGCATTCTCGAAATTCGCGAAGGACAGGTCGGAAGCGCCCATGCTGGCGTTCTCGAGATCCGCCGATTCGAACGATGCCGTGACTTCCTTCGTCTCGCTCGAAAGGCTCGTCCAGTCGACGATCTGGCCCGGCCGGAGGTCGCTGCCCGAAAGGTCGCAGCCGCGCAGCTTGGCGTGGATGAAGCTTGCCGCGCGCAGGTCGGCCTTGCGGAAGGTCGAGCGCGACAGGTCGCAGCCCGAGAAATCCGCCGCGAACAGGTCGGCCATCGAGAAGTCGCAGTCGAGCAGCTTGGCTTCGGCAAAATTGCAGCCGGACAGGATCGCGGACGAAAGATTTCCGCCTTCGAGGACCGCGCCTTTGTAGTTCTGGCGGCGCGAATCGGCGCGCTGGCCGCCCGGGCGCCCGAACAGGAACGCGCTGTGGCGGTCGGCGAGCCATTTGAGCCGCATGGCGTTGTTCGAAGCGGCCGCGCCGCCGGGATTGTTGCTGTCGCTCATGGATGCAAGGGGCAGATTAACCCCCCCCGAACGCGGTAGACTAGCGCCATGACAGCCGATTCGGGCTCCCTGCCGGAATTTCTTGGCGAATCGACGCCGCCGCCGCGCCGCCGCGCGCGCGTGATCGTGCTCGGCAACGAGAAGGGCGGCTCCGGCAAGTCGACGGTGGCCATGCATCTGGTCGTGGGCCTGCTGCGCGAAGGCGTACGGGTCGGCACGATCGACGTCGACTCCCGCCAGGCGACGCTGACGCGCTATCTGGAAAACCGCGCGCAGACGATGGAAAAGCTGAAGCTGCCGCTGCCCATGCCCGATCACCGGCTGGTGCCGCGCGCCAAGTCGCTGGGCGAGGCCGCGATCGCCGACGAGACGGCGCGACTGGAAGCCGCCATCGCCGAGCTTTCGCCGTTGTGCGAGGCAATCGTCATCGATACGCCCGGCTCCGACCAGACGCTGAGCCGCGTGGCGCATTCCTGGGCCGACACGCTGGTCACGCCGATGAACGACAGTTTCGTCGATCTCGACCTGATCGCGAAGGTCGAGCCGGTGAGCCTGCGCATCATCTGTCCGTCGGCCTACAGCGCGATGGTCTGGGAACAGCGCAAGATCCGCGCGAAACGGGATGGCCAGTCGATTGACTGGATCGTGGTGCGCAACCGGCTTGCCGCGGTCGACGCGCGAAACAAGCGCAACATGACCCAGGCGCTCGACGCGCTTTCGCGCCGCTTCGGCTTCCGTCAGGCGGCAGGGCTTGGCGACCGCGTGGTGTTCCGCGAACTGTTCCTGATGGGCCTCACGCTGCTCGACCTGCGCGAACGCGGCATCCAGACGCCGCTGACGATGAGCCATATCGCCGGCCGTCAGGAAGTGCGCGCCCTTCTCGACGCCATCGGCCTGCGCGAAGCGCCGGCTCCGGCCGCCGTGCCGACCTCGCTTCCGGCCGACGCGAACGTGTCGCCCTAGCGCCCGCACGCTTTAGACCCTATCTCTAGGGGCATGTTCATTCTCTATCTGATCGGCGGCGTCGCGATCGCCTTCGTGCTGCTGGCGCTGCTGAAGTCGCTGGCGAACGCGCCGCCGGCGAAGGTGGCGGCCGGCGCCAGGATGGGCCGGTGCCGGGCTTGGCGTACTTGGCGCGTTGTGGCTGGTGCTCACCGGGCGGATCGGCGTTGCCGTGGCGCTGGGCCAGGTTCTGGGGCGGATGTTCGGCGCAAGGTCGGCCGGTGCGGGCGCCGAAGCCGGACAGGCACCGCCGCCGCCGCGTGGTGCGCGCATGGACCGCGCGGAAGCCGCCCGCCTTCTCGACGTGGCGGTCGATGCGGATGCCGAAGCCGTCAAGGCGGCACACCGCCGCCTGATGATGAAGGTCCATCCCGATCACGGCGGGTCGGACTATCTGGCCGCGAAGCTCAACGAGGCGAAGGACACGCTTCTGGGCGCGTGAGCCGGCCGGACACGCAAGGAGGCGAAACATGACCGACGGAAATTCCGGACACGGCGCGGACATCGCGCGGCGCGGCCTGCTGGCGGCGGCGGGAGGCGCGTTTGCGATCGGTTCGTCCCAGGCGCAGGCCCAGATGCCCGACGCTTCGCAGGCGATTTCCGACGAGCTGGCGCTACGCCGGATCGTGGCGCTCGTGGATATGGCCGTCGATGCGCGGGATTGGCCGGCCGCGCGGGCGTGGTTCGCGGAAATGGCGCGCGTCGACTTCTCCACGCTTGCCGGCGGCGAGCCGACCACGGTCCCGGCGGACGCGCTGGTCGCGAGCTGGGCGGGCAATCTCCGGGGCGACAAGACGAGCCTGCATATCCGCGGCGAGACGCTCGTCGACATCGCGGGCGAAAGCGCGACGCTGCGCTCGAACGGCTATGCGTGGAACCGCAAGCCCGGCGGGCCGGACGGCGACCTGTGGGAAGTCTGGGGCCAGTACGTGCACGAGCTTGTCCGCACCCCGCAGGGCTGGCGGATCGTCGGCTTCGCGTTCCGCGCGCTCTACCAGCGCGGCTCGGCCTGGGTGCGCGACACGCCGGGCGCCTGACGGCCGCCAGCAGAGCACGACAATAGGGATTTTTTATGCAAACAACATACAATTGCAAATTATGAATTAATTATCGATCTGCGCGTAAAATGCCGCTGACAGCGCAGATAGATTGATGTCGAGCACATCCTCAGAACTGGTTCATCTCAAGCCACAATCCCAGCCTTCTCCGTTCGGCCGGGCATGGGTCCGTGCGATCGTTGCAGAAACGGAAACGCGAATAACGGGAGGTGAACTTTTTACCGGCAAGGCGGGTCGCGACCGCCCGCTGATCGTCGGTCTGCCGGGCGCGCTGTGCAGCACCAAGGACCTGCGCGCCATCGCACGCGCGTTGACCGAGCATTTCGACCTTCTGCTCGTTGATATGCCGGAATATGGCAATTCCCGGTCAAAATCGCACGAACCGCCCCAGGCAGAACTTTATGCCCGACACGTCATCGACATCGTCGAGGCGGCCGCTCCTTCGCGCGATATCATTTTCCTCGGGCAATCGATGGGCGCAATCGTCGCCATGGCCGCGGCGGTTGGCGTCCTCCGGCAGCGAACGCGCGCGATCGTGATGCTCGATCCGCCGATATCGCAGCGCGCGCTGCGCGGCGTGCAGCAACACCTTCTCAATTATGTCAACCCGGTCGAGACGCCGCCCTTCGTCTTCAGCTACGTCGAGGATTCCGACTTCGTGAATTCCGTCCATGGCGACGGTCATTGGGCGCTGCTCGGGAAGGCGGCGCGCGCCGCGTCGATCGCCGTGCTGGCGGGCGACGATGCATCGGGACGTTCGCCGGAAGCGCGCTCCAGCTTGATCGACGCGAAAGACGAGGCCCGATTGCTTGCGCTCGACCCGCCGGATCTCGTCTTCCGCCGGTTTCCGGAAGCCGGCCACAGCCTTCTCGTCGATGCGCGCGATGTGGTGACTTCTTTTATTATTCAATACTGTTTATGGAATATCTCCGCCCCACCGGGGCAGTTGAGGCGAATTTGCGAGGCGCTGGCTGAACGCCCGGCGGATATCGCGACGCGCGATGCGCTCGTTCTGGCGCTGGCGGACGTGCCTGCGAATTCGCAAAGCGCGAACCGGGAGATCTTCCTTCGGTTGATCGAGCGAAGGCCCGACGATGCGGAGCTTGCGCGCCTGCTGATGAAAGCCGGGTATTCGCTGCCCGATCGCCAGGCGATCGGCACGTTCGAGCACATCTGCGCGCGGGCCGTAGATCCGGCGGCGGTCGCCGGCGCACACCTGCAAATCGCAAATGCCCATTCAACGATCGGCGACGTGCCGGCTGCACGCTCGCACCTCGAACGTGCGCATGCGCTTCGGGCGCTTCCGCCGGCCATCGAGACGACGTTGGCCGCGATGCGCCTTTACGATCCTGCCACCGCCGACTTGGATGTCGCGGCGGCGAAGGCGGAGCGTCTCGCGCGCCTGCGCGCCGTTCCTGAAATCGCGGGTCCTGCGCTGGCGCTCGGCCCGCGAGGCGCGCGCGCGAGGGTCGGCTTCGCGAGCGCCACGGTCGGTTCGCGCAACTACCTTTCGCTCGCCGTTCCGCTTCTGCGCGAGCTGGCCGGCGCCGATTTCTCGGTGGACCTCATTTCGCTCACGGACGCCGACGTTGCGATGGCCCGTGCCGTGCTTCCGCGCGAGATCGGCATCAACCGGCTTGCCACGATGGACGCCACGACGCTTGGCAATCCGGCCGCCTGGCGGCGCACCGCCGAAGCGCTTGCCGCCGAGCCGTACGATCTGTTGATTGACATGGATGAATCCCTTCTGCCGCATACGCCAGGCAGCTTCGTTCTCCGGCCGGGCCACATGCAGGCGACTTGGTTCAACATGACCGGGCCGTCGGAAGACCCCTGCTACGACTTCGCGGTCGGGCCGGCACCGATCTACCCCGACGCGATGGCACGGGCGTTTCCCGGCCGCATCGAAGCCACACCCGGGGATATCTACGTTTACGAGCCGGAGGTATGGGCGTCGCCTCGTTCGCCGCTTCCGTGGCCCGGCCTGTGTCCGGAAGAGCATAGCGGCCACGTCACGTTCGGCTCGTTGTCCAATCCGTACAAGATCAGCCGCGAATGTTTTGCGCTGTGGGCAAAGGTGCTGCGAGCGGTGCCCGGATCGCGCCTTTATCTGGGCAACAACCTTGCCGGCGAGCCGCTGTTCCGCGAGCGGATCTGGCGGATGGCGGCGGAAGAAAGCATCGGCCGCGAACGTATCCTGCTTCGGCACCATTTCGGTTGGCCGAACTATCTTGTCGGCTACCGCGAAATCGACATCGTGCTTGGCACCTTGCCTGTTGCCGGCGGCATGACGATGTTCGAGGCGGTGCATCTGGGCCTGCCCGTGTTGAGCCGGGTCGGCAATACGAGCCTCGGCCGGATCGGCCGCTGGCTTGCGCAAGCGACCGGGCGCCCCGGCATCGCCCATGACAGCGACGAGACATTCGTCGCCGAGGCGGTCCGGCTGGCCGGCGCGGTCGACGAACGCATCGCGCTTCGCCGCGACGAACCGCGCCGGCTGCGCGCGAAATCGCGCGTCGATGCGATCCGGATGGCGGAAGCGTTTGCCGACATCGTGCGCCGTCGCGTCGGCTGAACCGCTGACTTGCGATTATTGTATTGGTTCGCCGGCTGTGGCATGACCCGGCATGTCCGCGCGTTGTCGCGGACGGCAATTTCCACCCGATCGGATTTTCGCGCCATGAAGCCACGCGTACGCAAGGCCATTTTCCCCGTCGGCGGCCTCGGCACCCGTTTCCTTCCCGCCACCAAGGCGATGCCCAAGGAGATGCTGCCGGTCGTCGACAAGCCGCTGATCCAGTATGCGGTCGAGGAGGCGCGCGCGGCGGGCATCGAGGAATTCATCTTCGTCACCGGCCGCGGCAAGACGACGATCGAAGACCATTTCGACCACTCCTACGAACTCGAGCAGACGCTGGAGGCCCGCGGCAAGAAGGCGGAACTGGAGGCGCTGCGCGCCTGGCTGCCGCCGGCCGGCGACGTCGCCTATACGCGCCAGCAGGTGCCGCTGGGGCTGGGCCATGCGGTGTGGTGCGCGCGCAACCTCGTCGGCGACGAGCCCTTCGCCGTGCTTCTTGCCGACGACCTGATCCTTGCCAAGACGCCGTGCCTGAAGCAGATGTGCGACATCTATCCCGAAATCCGCGGCAACATGGTCGCGGTGATGGACGTGGCCAAGGAACACACCTCGCGCTACGGCATCCTGTCGCCGGGCCGCGACGACGGCAGGCTCGTGCAGGTGAAGAGCCTCGTCGAGAAACCGAAGCCCGAGGCGGCGCCGTCCACGCTTGCGGTCATCGGCCGCTACATCCTCGAGCCGCAGGTGTTCGGCTTCCTCGACCGCAAGACCAAGGGGGCGGGCGGCGAGATCCAGCTGACGGACTCGCTGATCCCGATGATCGGCACCAGCCCGTTCCACGGCTTCCGTTTCGAGGGCCAGCGTTTCGACTGCGGCGACAAGATCGGCTTCTTCGAAGCGCAGATCGCCTTTGCGCTCGACCGCGCCGATCTGGGGGCCGCCGCCAAGTCCGTGGTGAAGCGATACGCCTGAGGGCAGGGTCCGACGGCCAAATTCTGCCATATTTGCCAATTAGTTAGGTCTGCGACCGCGCCCGCTCTCGACTTCCGGGCGGCGGCTTGCTACGCACCCCACGCGTCTGGATTCCTTGACGGAATTGGCGCAAGGGTCCCGGCGTTGTGCGGGGCCACGGACCAGGTTTGTCGCGAGGATTTGAACGATGCGTATCGTCATGGTCGGCACGGGCTATGTGGGCCTGGTGACCGGCGCCTGCTTCTCCGAATTCGGCGTCGACGTCGTGTGCGTCGACAAGGACGAAGCCAAGATCGCCAGGCTCAAGGCCGGCGGCATCCCGATCTTCGAGCCGGGCCTCGACAAGCTCGTCGAGACGAACGTCAAGGCCGGGCGGCTCAGCTTCTCGACCAACCTTGCCGAAGCCGTGCCGGGGGCCGATGCGGTCTTCATCGCGGTGGGCACGCCCTCGCGCCGCGGCGACGGGCACGCCGACCTTTCCTATGTCTACGCGGCGGCCGAGGAGATCGGCCGCGCGCTGACGGGCTATGCCGTCGTCGTCACCAAGTCGACCGTGCCGGTGGGGACGGGCCGCGAGGTGGAACGCCGCATCCGCAAGGTGCGCCCGGACGCCGAGTTCGACGTCGCCTCCAATCCCGAATTCCTGCGCGAGGGTGCGGCGATCAGCGACTTCATGCGCCCCGACCGCGTGGTCATCGGCACCGAGAGCGAGCGCGCGCGCGAAGTGATGCGCCAGCTCTACCGCCCGCTCTACCTGATCGAGACGCCGATCGTGTTCACGTCGCTGGAAACATCGGAGCTGATCAAGTACGCGGCCAACACGTTCCTTGCCGCCAAGATCACCTTCATCAACGAGGTCGCCGACCTGTGCGAGAAGGTGGGTGCCGACGTGCACGACGTCGCCAAGGGCATCGGGCTTGACGGGCGCATCGGCAAGAAGTTCCTGCATCCGGGCCCCGGCTACGGCGGCTCGTGCTTCCCCAAGGACACGCTGGCGCTGGTCAAGACCGCGCAGGATTACGGCGCGCCGCTGCGCATCATCGAAACGGTCGTCGACATCAACACCCGGCGCAAGAAGAAGATGGCCGAGAAGGTGATCGCCGCGTGCGGCGGCTCGGTCAAGGGCAAGAAGATCGCCGTGCTCGGCCTCACGTTCAAGCCGAATACCGACGACATGCGCGACAGCCCCTCGCTCGACATCGTCCCGGCCCTCCAGCAGGCGGGCGCCAAGGTCGTGGCCTACGATCCCGAAGGGATGCACGAGGCCCGCCAGATGCTGCCGGGCGTCGAGATGGTCGACGATGCCTATGCCACGATGGACGGTGCCGACGCGCTGGTCATCATCACCGAGTGGAACCAGTTCCGCTCGCTCCAGCTCGACCGCGTCCGGAAGCTCCTGAAGTCGCCGCTGGTCGTCGACCTGCGCAACGTCTATTCGCCTGCCGACATGGCGGCGGCCGGGTTCGACTACCATTCGATCGGCCGGCCGAACACCGCCAAGGGCTCGGGTGCGGGCGAATGAGCTTCCGCCACGCCTTCGATCCGACGATCCTCCGCGAATATGACGTTCGCGGCATCGTCGGCAAGACGGTGAACGAGGCCGACGCCTACGCGCTCGGCCGCGGCTTCGGCTCGGCCCTCGTCGACAAGGGCGGAAAGCGTGTTGCCGTGGGCTGGGACGGGCGGCTTTCCTCGCCCGCACTGGCCGCGAAGGTCGTTGCCGGTCTTTCCGATTGCGGGCTTGAAGTGCTGCGCACGGGGCTTGGCCCCACGCCGCAGCTCTATTTCGCCGTGCGCGAGAACCATCTCGACGGCGGCGTGATGATCACCGGCTCGCACAACCCGCCGGACTATAACGGCTTCAAGATGATGCTCGCCAAGGCGTCGTTCTGGGGGGCCGACATCCAGGCGATGGGCAAGCGCGTGGGCGAGGGCCGGGTTGCCGAGGGCAAGGGCAGTGCCGCCGATCTCGACGTGAAGGCCGCCTATATCGACCGCCTGCTGCGCGACTATCCGAAGGACGCCAAGAACCTCACGGTCGTGTGGGATGCGGGCAACGGGTCGATGGGCGAGGCGCTCGTCGCCGTGAGCAAGCGCCTGCCGGGCCGCCACATCCTGCTCAACGAAAAGATCGACGGCACGTTCCCGGCCCACCATCCCGACCCGACGGTCGCCAGGAACCTCGTCCAGTTGCAGGACGCGGTCCTGCGCGAGAAGGCCGATCTGGGGATCGCGTTCGACGGCGACGGCGATCGCATCGGCGTGATCGACGGCAAGGCCCGCATCCTGTGGGGCGACCAGCTGATAGCCGTGCTGGCTTCCGAAATCCTCGCGCGGCTGCCGGGCTCGACCATCATCGCCGATGTGAAGGCAAGCCAGGTGCTGTTCGACGAGATCGCGCGCATGGGCGGCAAGCCGCTGATGTGGAAGACCGGCCATTCGATCATCAAGACCAAGATGGTCGAGACGGTGGCCCCGCTGGCGGGCGAGATGTCGGGCCACATCTTCTTTGCGGACGGCTGGTACGGCTTCGACGACGCGATGTATGCCGGCCTGCGCCTGCTGAAGATCCTGGCGACCGGCACGAAGACGCTTGCCGATTTCCGCGACGCGATGCCCACGGTCCTCAACACGCCGGAGCTGCGCTTCCCGTGTGATGAGACGCGCAAGCGTGCCGTGGTCGAGGAGGTGGCCGCGCGCCTCAAGGCCGCAGGCGCCACGTTCAGCACCATCGATGGCGTGCGCGTCAACACATCCGACGGCTGGTGGCTGTTGCGCGCCTCGAACACGCAGGACGTGCTCGTCGCGCGCTGCGAGGCGAAGGGCGAGGCGGGGCTTGCGCGCCTGCGCGCCGATCTCGAAGGCCAGCTTGAAAAGTCGGGCATCGCGCTGCCCGAAGACGCGGCCGCCGGCCACTGATGCGCTTCTTTTTCTATGGCACGCTGATCGACCCGGACGTGCGCCGGGCCGTGCTGGGCAAACTTGCGCCTGCGCGTGTCGAGCCCGCAATGCTCGCGGGCTGGCGGCGCTTTTCGGCCAAAGGCGTCACGTTCCCCATCGCGCGCCCCGATCCGAAAGCGGAGATCGACGGCGTGCTCGCGCGCGGCCTTTCGGCCGAAGCGGGCCGCAAGCTCGACGAATATGAAGGCCCCGGGTACCGGCGCATCGCCGTGCCGGTACGCGTCGGTGCGAAATCCGTCGAGGCCTTCCTCTATGTCGACGACGGCAGCGGCACGCTGCAACCCACGCCCGCGATCTGGCGCTACGAGGATTGGGCAAGGCGCCACAAGCGCGCTTTCCTCGCCACGCTCGCCAACCAGACGTTCGCGCCGCGCTGAGCCGTCAGTCGATCTCGGCGAAGCGCTTCTTCAGGAAGGCGACGGTCTCGTTGATGGCAAACGAGCTTGCCGAAGCCGAGTACTCCATTGTCGCGCCGCGGGTCTGGCACCCCATGTCGGGGAACTGGTTGACCGCGCCGTTGACGTGCAGATAGGCGGCGCTGGGGCCTTCCAGTTCCACGACCGTATAAGGGCAGGTTCCGGCCCCCGGCACGTTTGGCGGAGCCCTGACGCCGTCATTGAGAAACGAGTGATGCGCGCCCGGAACGACCTTGTAGCTCACCGGCTTCGAGGGATCGTCCTTGAGCACGTGATCGACCCAGACTTTCGTGCGCTTCCACGGCATAAGCGTGTCATTCTCGGCCGGCAGGAGCAGCAGCGGCGTTTGCGAAGAAACATCCTTGTCGAGCGGCAGCAGGTAGCCGCCGGGATAGATCGCGACAAGGGCCGCAAATCGCGGGCCATCGGCACCGACATATCTTTTTCGCATCGACTCGCTTGAAGCGAGCATGGCGCCGTTGCCGCCGGCCGAGAGCCCGACGATGGCCACGCGTTTGATATCGATCCTTTGATCCGCGGCGAGCGCCTTGAGGGCGAGATAGGCATCGGTTGCCAGGTGCATTTCAAGCCGGGGCCCGCCGCCCGACTGGGAGGCATCGCCGTTGTTGCCGAATTTGCGCGGGGCGAAACTGTGATAGGTCAGGGTCGCGAAGCCGGCCGCGCGCATTGCCGATGCCACGATCGGAACATCCGCCTTCGGACCGGCCGAGGTGTGCGCCACGATCACCATTGGCACCGGGGCTTTTGCGCCGGGCGGGAGCAGCAATTGGCCGGTGATGCGGACGGTCGAGGACGGCTCGTTTTTCAGAAATCCGGCGACGACGGCTTGGCCTTCGTTGGGGTAGTGGGGCGATTCGAACTCGAAGACCGAGCTGGATCGCGATGCCGGGGCGCCGCCCGTCGCGGGCCCGGACCCCGCTTCATCGGGCACGCAAGCGCCCAATGCCAATGCCCCGATTGCAAGCCCGGCGAATGCTGTCTTCACGCGACCTCCCGAACAATAAAACGGCAACAAAAAGGAATGAGGCAACGTCCTAAACAGGCATTTAATATACTGTGCTATCGAAAGGGGTAGAAGCGGGTCACAGCCGGCTGAATACACAATAATAAGAACATTGTCCTTTTAGAACGAAGATGGTACATCCGGGTCGTATTCAACCCGGAGATGTGTCCTGCGTTCGCTTTCGCTCCTCGAACCCGCTCTTGCCGGGAATGACTGGTTCGATCTTTCGGGGCCGGTCGGGATGCGGCAGCCCTCGGCACGGGCCGATGCGATCCGGCTGGAGGGGATCCTCGCCAACAGCGGCGATCTTGATCTCGCCGCGCGCGGCGGCCCGACCGGCTATTGGGGGCTGGCGCAGGACGCCGCCCTTCGCGGCTACCAGAAGCGCAACGGGCTGGCGGTGGATGGCTGGGTTGGCCCGGGCGGCGAGACGATCGCGCATATGCAGCGCGCTGGGTTCCTTGCTGTCGGGCCATGCCGTGCCGACGCCCGAGGACGTGGACGCGCACCATGCGGATATCGAAAGCGGCGGGCCCGGGCTGATCGCGCTGGCGCCGCGCATCGCGGCGGCACCGATGCCGGGCCTGCCGGATATCGGCGAGGCGGGCCGCGCGTCGAACGCCGCGCAGATCGACTGGCTGGCGGGCAACCGCAGCGGCTTCGACGGCGTGCCCGAACAGCTGGCGCGCTATGTGCGCGAGCAGGGCGACGCAGGGCTGGCGCAGGCGCAGGACTTCCTGGGCCAGTTCGGGCAGCGCCGACCAAGCGAGGTGGACGCGCTGCTGGCGGGCGTGCTGGGCAGGCTGCCGGAAGCCGATCTTCGCGCGCGCCTGCTGGGGGTCGCACCCGGTTCGCTGCCGCCGGTGGGCGTGCGGCGCACGCTCGAGCTTCGCCGCGACGAGACGGACCCGGGGCCGGACGCGATCTCCGATCTGGTCGACCGCCCCGGCAAGGAGCCGCCGAACATGCGCCTGCTCGCTTCCGGGAGTACGGGTACCGCGCAGACCGATTCAGGCGCAGGCGGCGAGCCGCAGGGCGCGCCCGCCCCATCGGCGCCCGACAAGTTCGAGAAGCCGCCCGCCTATCGCGCCGACGTGTTCGCCGCCCAGCCCGGCGTGTGGGAGACCGTGCGCGACAAGATCAAGGCCGATCCCGGCCTGAACGACAGCCAGCGCGCCGCGATCCTGGGCATTCTGGCGGGTGAAGGTGGTTTGCGGCCGGACCCCAGGAGCGGTGCCGTCGGCGGCATCACGAAGGACTATCTCGATGCCGCACGATCCCGCCCCGATTGGCCGGCCGAACTCGACCATGTGAAATCGCCGGACGACCTGAAGCCGGCGGACATGCCGGCGATGTACAGGCACTATCTCGACGGGGCGCTGCGCCACGCGGGTGGGTTCGATGCGCTAGGCAAGATCGCGAACCCGACGATGGCGGCCGCCATCGCAGACACGATCGTGCGCGAAGGCGAGCAGGGCGCGCGCGAGATGATCCACGCCGCGATCAAGGATTCGGGCGGCCCGGCCGAACTGCCGGTATCGACGCGCCAACGGCCGGACGGCCGGCCCGAGCCGACGGTCATCGGTCCCAAGACATTCGATGCACTGATCAAGTTCGGGAGCGAGGCGATGGGTAGCTCAAGATTCTTGAGCGAGCTAACGAAGCAGCGCACAAACGAGCATCCGCGTGACGAAAAGCGAAACCGACAATTTCTGGCCCCTTGATCCTATTTTCGCTTCGGCCAGCGAATATCCGGAATACTCCAATCAACAACGAGCCAACCCGTATCCACTCTTCGTAACGTGAAAATATTGGGCGCGCTCACGCCGTATTCGCAGTTTTCGCGTTCATCCTCAAGGTAGCAGTCCCGCTTGCGCACATCGATTCGCAAATCGCCGGGACGCTCAAGATCGGCCAGTCTCGGAATGTCGTCGATACCCGCCTGAGTCAGCACTTCGCTCCGCACGATCCGGTATTGCGTGCGCGCGAAGCTCGGTTGGCGGCTCGACTTGGGGCGTTTGAAATGGCCGGGCTTCCGAAGAGCGGCATTGCAGAGCTCCCATTCGTTACGCGTAAAACACGCGATCACCGTCTCGACCGCGCAAAGTGGCGTGTCGAACTTGCCCACGCATTTGCTGTCTGACGTGGCATCATCGAGCGTCATCTGCCGCCAGTGTCCCGGCGGATCGACCGGCGGAAGGTCGGGGTCGCGCGTCTGGGCTCTGGCCGGAACGGCGAGAAGAAGCGCGAATGCGAGATGGCGGATCACAACCACAGGAAAGCGACGACGGGTGCCCGGGTCAAGCCCGGGCATGACGGAAAGGATACGCTACATATGTACTTCAAATTGCATATATTCCTCATACAGCCTATAATCACAGCATCGGTCGATCGCTCCGGCCGTGTGCTGTTTGACAGGTGAATAAGACAGGTTACCGGCCGGCGGCCGTCGCATGTTTCAAGCAATTGAAACGGCGACGCGACCGGGCGGATTGGCGACGCGACACGCGAATATCGGCGACAGGTTACCTGTCTGTCAGATCAGGCACTTAAACAGGTTACGTCGCCTGTTGTCGCCTAGCCCGCCTTGCGCATGCCGGTTCCCAGCAGGCCGGCTTCGCGCAGGATTTCGGCAATGGCTGCGCGTTCGGCTTCGTCCACGCCCAGCTGCGGCTCGCGGCAGGTCGCGTGCGGGAAGATGCCCTGGAGCTTCAGCGCTTCCTTCATGCGCGGGCGGAAGTCGCGGATGGGCGGTCGCCAGCAATGGCGGGCGAGCGGGCCGAGCCGGTCCCAGATCGCCTTGCCGGCCGAGATGTCGCCGCGTTCGACGGCGGCGTACATCGCGACAAGCTCGGCCGTCGCGGTCCCGCCGAAGCCGATGAGCGCGCCCGTGCAGCCCATCACCATCGCCTCGAAGATGAAGGTGTCGGAGCCGGTCAGCACGCCGATGGGCTTCTCGAGCTTCGCGGCCTGCTCGATGGTGGACTGTGTTTGCGCAACGTCGAAGGACGATTCCTTGATCGCCACGAGTTGGGGTATCTCGGCGATGGCCTTCAGGATCGCCGGCGTATAGTCCGGCCCCCAGCCCTTGGGGAACTGGAAGCAGATGATCGGCAGGTCCGAGGCTTCGGCGATCGCGCGGTGGTAGCGCACGATCATCTCCTCGGGCACGGGCGCGCCCGAGAAGGTGGGGAAGGGCGGGAAGATCGCAAACCCGTCCACACCGGCGTCGCGAAGGCGGGCGGCTTTGGCGGCCGCCGCCTTCGTCGATCCGGCAACGACGCCCGAGAGCAGCGGCACGCGCCCGCCGATCGCCTTCCGGCAGACGGCGACCACCTCGAACTGCTCCTCCTCGGTGAGCGAGATCACCTCGGAAGCGTCCATGTTCATCGCGATGGCCGCCGGTTTCTGGCCGGCGATCCAGTCGATATAGGCGTGGAGCGTCTTCCAGTCGACCGACTGGTCCTCCAGCATCGGCAGCAGCGGAGCCGCGATGACGCCGGTGAACGGGCGCTTGAGCTTCATGTGGCCTGCCCTTTTCCGATTACTTCGGCAGGAACTCGTTCGTGTGGAACGCGGTCCATGCCTCCTTGGTTTCCAGCTCGCGGTACTTCTTCAGGAGGTCCAGCGTCTGTTCCCAGTCGGCCTGCGCGCCGAGGCCGATATGGCCCTTCGAGTTCTTGGAATCGAGCAGGTCGAAATCGACCAGCATCTGGTCCTTGGTCGACTGGCGGTTCAGGTCGGGCTTGACCTTCAGCGCCGCATCGACGGCGGCGTCGGGGTTCTTGCGCGCCTCTTCCCACGACTTGATCGACGCGCGCAGGAACTTGCGGATCGTCTCGGGCTTGTTCTTGATCGTGTCGAGATTGGCCGAGACCGTCATGCCCACGATGTTGGCGCCGTTGTCGGCGTAGCGCAGGGCGGCGGGCTCGAATCCCTTGTACTTGATCAGGAAGTACTGGTCGTCGGCGCCGCCGAGCAACCCGTCGGCGCGCTTTTCCAGCACCGCCACGACCTTGGCGGCGGGATCGACCTGCACGAAGCGGATCTTGTCCATGTCGAGCTTGTTGTACGCCGCAAGCGCGCGGAAGAGCTGGCCCAGCGGATCGCCCGGCGACACGGCGAGCGATTTGCCTTCCAGGTCCTTGGCCGTCTTGATGCCGGTGGAGGCGAGCGAGACGACCGAGAAGCCGGTCGAGTTCAGCAGCGACATGACCGACTTGATCGGCACGCCCTTGGCCGCCGCGGTGATGATGCTCGAGGAATCCGACATGCCGAACGTGTCGGTGCCCGCACCGATCAGCTGGGCGGTGTTGGCCGAGCCGCGGCCTTCGTTGATCGTGAGGTCCAGGCCCTCGGCCTTGAAGTAGCCTTTCTCGACGCCGTAATAGAACGGCACGTGCAGGCCGCCGAGATACCAGTTGAGGCGGAGCGAGACGGCTTCCTGCGCATGGGCCGCCCCTGCGGCCGCGAAGGCGATGAGGGCCGTCAGCAGGACTCTGAGCTTCATTTTGGTTTCCTCCCGGGTTTCGCGTTCTTGTTTTTTGGCGCCGGTCGTTGCCGGCTCAGGCGGGCGGTTCGCCCTCCAGGTCGCGCGTGCCGAATTCGGCAGGCATGTTGATCTCGACAAGTTCAAGGTCGTCGGAGCGGCCCACGACATTGTGCGCCACGCCGCCGGGCTGCGACAGGCAATCGCCTGCCGTCGCGCGCACTTCGCCGTCGTGGCCGGCATAGCGGAACGCGATCCAGCCTTTCAGCACGAAGACGAAATGGCCCGTCATGTCGTGCCAGTGCCAGCCCGTTTCCTTCTCGAAGGGGCGGATCGCGCGGATATGTTTGGCGCCGATGCGTCCGCCGGTCGCCGCGGCAAGACCGAGATCGCGGTATTCCACGTCGGCGCGCGGGCCGTCTTTCGTGAAGGCGGAATCGGAAAACCGCGCCAGCGCCAGCAGCGACTGCGCGCGGTCGATGGGCAGCGGGCCCGCGAAGCGCGGCGCGGCCGAAAGATCGTTCATTCGGTTTCCCTTTTTGCGGCCGGCGGACCGGCGCGGGAGACGTGCGAATGTGGACAGGCGTATTTCCCGTCCGCGATCCTAGCCTACCTTCGTATTATGGAAAGCCCTTTTCGGGCAGTCAGCCCGCACTCGCCACGCTGCGGTTGGCGCGCTTGTCGGAACCCGGGCCGACGATCATGCAATCCATGTCCTTGGCGTCGAGCACGCGGCACGCGGCGCGTGCCTGCGCCTGCGTGAGGTTCGTCAGACGCGCGCGGTGCGATGCAGCCGAGCGCGCCCGCGATGCGGGGCCGAGGATCTGGATTTCGGCCGATGCGGCGACGGGCCCGGCAATGCGCACGGCTTCCTCGGCCGCCTTGCGCGCCTGGCCGCGCTGGTTGAACGCGCCGACCTGCACGGCCCATTCGGCCGGTTCGGCCTTGTGGATCGCCTTGCCGCCCACTTCGCGCGTGCCCGACTTGGCGTCGGCGACCTTGACCGTCTTGCCCTTGGAGGCCTTGGCCGTCTTCGCCGGCGATTTGGCCTGCGCCACGCGCACCGCGGGCAGATCGGGCGAGTGGGTGAAGCCCGCATCGAGAAGCTTGCCCATATACTGGTCGCGCTCGGTCGGGTTCGGCCCGCCGATGACCGCACCCACGATGCGCCGCCCGTCGCGCATGGCCGAGGCGACGAGGTTGAAGCCCGAGGCGCGGATATAGCCGGTCTTGATGCCGTCGGCGCCGTCGTACCAGCGCATCAGGCGGTTGTGGTTGGGGAAGGTGCGGCCCTCGTAGACGAACTCGGCCGTCGAGAAATAGTGATAGTGGTGCGGGAAGCGGCGGATGAGTTCGCGCCCCAGCGTCGCCATGTCGCGCGCGGTCGTCACCTGCGCGTCGGCCGGCAGGCCCGAGGCGTTGACGAACATGGTCGATCCCATGCCGATCTGGCGCGCGCGGCGCGTCATCAGCTCGGCGAATTTCGGTTCACTGCCGCCAAGTCCTTCGGCCGCGACCACGGCCGCGTCGTTGGCCGAGCGTGTGACAAGACCCAGGATCACGTCTCGCACGCGGATGCGGTCGCCTTCCTCGAGGCCCAGCTTGGTCGGCGCCTGGCCGGCGGCGTGCGCGCTGACGTTCCAGCGCGTGTCGAGCGTAATCTGCTTCTGGTCGAGCGCCTCGAAGATGAGATAGAGCGTCATCATCTTCGTGAGCGAGGCGGGATGGCGGCGCTCGTCCGCACCCTGTTCGCTCAGGACCTTGCCGGTTTCGAAATCGAGTACGATCGAGGCGTAGCGGGCCTGGGCGGGGGCCGCGAAGAACGCGGCGACAAAATTTGCAGTCAGGGCGAGGGCGATCGTGGCGACAATGCGGACGAACAACGGGCTACGGGACGTTGTGGCAAGTGCAGTCACGATCGGATAGCCCCTTGTTTCGAATTATTTCAGCGAATCGAGAGTAAACGAGGGTGATTCCCCGTGTCCAGAAAAAATGGCGATTCCATGATATTAGGTTGGGGAGTTCGACTCGAATCGAGGGCAGACATGGTCCGCGTCCTTTCGTTGCTTCTGGTTCTCGCGGCAGGCGCGCTGAGCGCGTGCAACGATGTCGGCGGGGTCGACACGCCGCTCACCGGCCGCCTTTCCTGGTTCGCGTTCCTTGGCGGCAAGGACATCCGCGACCAGTGCCGGCCTGGCGAGCCCGCGCGTTACCGCTTCGTCTATAACGCCGTATTCGACGAACAAGTCCGCAGCTACGACCTCGTGCGCACGATGGACGGTGCCTCGCTCGATATCCGCGTGCCCCCGGCCGGCGCCTCGCCCCTCCGGGTGAACAGTTTTTCAAGCGAATTCGGTGCCCGGGCGCGGCTTGCGCGCACGATCGATGTGGAAGCCTATCGCGCCATCGCAAGACAGCTTGAAGCCGACGGCTTTGGGGCCGCAACGCAGACCGGCAACAACTTCCCGTCCTGGGATTTCTACTGGATTGTCAGCGCCTGTGCGGAAGGCCGCTATCACGTCTTTGGCTGGCGCAACGGCACGCCTGAATTTGCAGCGCTCAAATTCCCGGCGCTGCTGTTCGCGCAGGACAAGACCGGCGTGCCCGTCAATCCGGTCCGCGCGAACACCTACGGTGATTACAATACCCGCATACGCCAGGGCATGCCGGATCTGAATTTCGACATCCAGCTAAGCCCAAACGGGCTTGCGAATGGTGCGCCGCTCTTCTAAATTTATTCTCTATAATTCAAATGGTTGGATAAAATCTGACGAGATAATTGCTGCAACGCACAAAAACTCCCTTGACCCGGCGGGGCGCCTTCCCATATCTTGCCCATGTTGCATTGCAGCATTCCACCGCCGGAGACGGATATCAGCATGGGCAAAGCGAAGGACAAGATGAAGGGAACGAAGCCAGCCGCCGGCAAACCGGCAGCGGCCGCCGTTCCGGGCGTCAAGACTGACGCCAAGCCGGCCGCCGTCGCGGCCACCACGCCGACCAAGCCGACGGCCCCGGTTCCGGCGCCGACCCAAAAGACCCCAACCATGACGGCGATCCCCGCGATCGCCTTCCCGATCGTGAAAGGATCCACCACCATGAACGAACAGTTCCAGCAGCTCACCCAGATGTTCTCGCCCAAGTCGTTCGACCAGTTCGTCGGCCAGGCCAAGGAGCATGCCGACAAGGTCCAGGCGCAGAGCTCGAAGGCTCTCGAGGACATGGCGAAGTTCTCCAAGGAAAACCTCGACGCCGTCGTCAGCGCTTCGACCGTCTACGCCAAGGGCTTCGAGACGTTCGGCAAGGCTTTCTACGCGCTCTCGCAGGAGACCGTCGAGGCTTCGGCCGCCGTCGCCAAGGCGCTTCTCGGCGCCAAGACGCTGAAGGAAGCCGTCGACCTGCAGACCGACTTCGCCAAGACGACCTTCGACAAGTTCGTCGCCGAAGGCACGAAGCTCTCGGAGATGTCGATCAAGGTCGCCAACGAGGCGCTCGAGCCGATCAACGCGCGCGTCAACGTCGCGGTCGAGAAGCTCCTCAAGCCCGCAAACGCGGCCTGAGCGGCAGCGCCGCCTTCGCGCGGCGCTTCCGAATCGATCTGATGCAAGGCCCGGTCCCCGAGAGGGTGCCGGGCCTTCGCATTTGCGGTATGATTTCCGTTGCCGGACAAGGCCTTCGGCCAGCGCTGGTCCGGCCCCCTTTATTCGGCGACGCAGGATGCCATATCATATTGGCAGACGACACGAATTTGGCCGAACGAGCAGAATGAGCGACGAAAAGGACAACGAGCGCGGAAACGGCGGTACGGGCGACGACGGCAACGGCTCGGGCGTCGCGCTACAGACGCGCACGCGCACGAAAAAGCCAGCGATGTACAAGGTGCTGATGCTGAACGACGACTACACGCCGATGGAGTTCGTCGTCCATGTCCTCGAGAAATACTTCTCGAAGAACCGCCAGGAAGCCACCGACATCATGCTGCAGGTCCACCGCCGCGGTGTCGGCGTGTGCGGCGTATTCACCTACGAAGTCGCCGAGACCAAGGTGAACCAGGTCACCGAATTCGCAAGACGCAACCAGCACCCGTTGCGCTGCACGCTGGAAAAAGAGTGAGGAACGGGTGAAGCAGCCGTCGCAACACTCGAAATTCGCGGCGGATGCACCTAACCTGTCATGGTCAGGGTTCGTACCTTGGACGGTCGTGGAGTTGGCATCGGGCCGATCGGCACGTAGACTCTTTCCCGACAGTTCGCGGCCCACGGCTTGCACCGGCCTGAACGCGATCGGCCGGCCGCACCGGCAGCAACGGGAAAAGGGGGTTTGATCGGCGCATGTTGTCCCGCAATCTCGAGCAGAGCCTCCACCGCGCACTTGCCCACGCCAACGAACGCCGCCACGAATACGCGACGCTCGAGCATCTGCTGCTGGCGTTGACGGAAGACCAGGACTCGGTCGCCGTCCTCAGGGCCTGCGGCGTCGATCTCGACAAGCTGCGCCGCGACCTCGGCCAGTATCTCGACAACGAGCTTGCCGGCCTCGTCACCTCGCGCGGCGGCGAGGCGAAGCCGACCGCCGGATTCCAGCGCGTGCTCCAGCGCGCGGCGATCCACGTCCAGTCGTCCGGCCGCGAGGAAGTGACGGGCGCCAACGTGCTCGTCGCGATGTTCTCCGAACGCGAGAGCCATGCCGTCTACTTCCTGCAGGAGCAGGACATGTCGCGGCTCGACGCCGTCAACTACATCTCGCACGGTGTCGCGAAGGTGCCCGGCCGTTCCGAGCCGCGCCGCGTGCGCGGTTCGTCGGAAGAGGAGAGCACCGGCCAGTCGAACGAGCGCGGCGAGCGCCCGTCCGAGCGCGGCGGCGAGAAGCAGTCGGGCAAGTCGAAGGAAGGCGCGCTCGCGGCCTATTGCGTCAACCTCAACAAGAAGGCGGCGCAGGGCAAGATCGACCCGCTGATCGGCCGCGAAGCCGAGGTCGAGCGCACGATCCAGATCCTGTGCCGGCGCTTCAAGAACAACCCGCTCTATGTGGGCGACCCGGGCGTGGGAAAGACGGCGATCGCCGAGGGCCTCGCGCGCAAGATCGTCAAGGGCGAGGTGCCCGAGGTTCTGCTCAACGCCGTCATCTACGCGATCGACATGGGCACGCTGCTCGCCGGCACGCGCTATCGCGGCGATTTCGAGGAGCGCCTGAAGGCGGTGCTGGCCGAGCTCGAGGCGCAGGAAAACGCCATCCTGTTCATCGACGAGATCCACACCGTGATCGGTGCGGGCGCCACGTCGGGCGGCTCGATGGATGCGTCCAACCTGCTGAAGCCGGCGCTTGCCTCGGGCACGCTGCGCTGCATCGGTTCGACGACGTACAAGGAATATCGCGGCTATTTCGAGAAGGACCGCGCGCTCGTGCGCCGCTTCCAGAAGATCGACGTCAACGAACCGTCGATCGAGGATGCGATCCGCATCGTCGAGGGCATCAAGCCCTACTACGAGGAGCACCACAAGGTCCGCTACACGCGCGATGCGGTGAAGGCGGCCGTCGATCTCGCAGCCCGTTACATCAACGACCGCAAGCTGCCCGACAAGGCGATCGACGTGATCGACGAGGTGGGGGCGGCACAGATGCTGCTGCCGCCAGGCCGGCGAAAGAAGACGATCAGCGTGAAGGACGTGGAAGCGACGGTCGCGAAGATCGCGCGCATTCCCCCCAAGTCGGTCTCGACCGACGACAAGGCGGTTCTCCAGAATCTCGAAAGCCAGCTCAAGGGCGTGGTCTACGGCCAGGACAAGGCGATCGAGGCGCTGTGCGCGGCGATCAAGCTCGCCCGCGCGGGCCTGCGCGAGCCGGAAAAGCCGATCGGCAGCTACCTGTTCTCCGGCCCCACGGGCGTGGGCAAGACGGAGGTCGCGCGCCAGCTCGCGCTTTCGCTGGGCGTAGAACTCAAGCGCTTCGACATGTCCGAATACATGGAGCGCCACACCGTCTCGCGCCTGATCGGCGCGCCGCCGGGCTATGTGGGCTTCGATCAGGGCGGCCTGCTCACGGACGCGATCGACCAGCACCCGCATTGCGTGCTGCTGCTCGACGAGATCGAGAAGGCGCACCCGGACCTCTACAACATCCTGCTGCAGGTCATGGATCACGGGAAGCTGACCGACCACAACGGCAAGAACGTCGACTTTCGCAACGTGATCCTGATCATGACGACGAACGCCGGTGCCGCCGAACAGGCCAAGCCCGCGATCGGCTTCGGCAACGAGATGCGCACGGGCGAGGACGAGGAAGCGATCAAGCGGATGTTCACGCCGGAATTCCGCAACCGGCTGGACGCAACGATCGGTTTCGCGCGGCTGTCGCCGGAAGTCATCCACAAGGTCGTCGACAAGTTCGTCGGCCAGCTCGAGCGCCAGCTTGCCGAACGGCAGGTGGTGCTGTCGGTCTCCGACGAGGCGCGCACGTGGCTCGCCGAGAAGGGCTACGACGAGCTTTATGGCGCGCGTCCGCTCGGCCGCGTGATCCAGGAGAACATCAAGAAGCCGCTCGCCGACGAACTTCTGTTCGGCAAGCTCGCCAAGGGCGGCAAGGTGCGCGTGAAAGTGGAAAGCGGCAAGCTCGCGTTCGACTATCCGCCCCCGGCTCCGCCCGAGAAGGGCGCGCCGAAGGTTCCGGCCCTCGTCGTCTGAACGCGCGGACGCGGGTTCCGGTGCTTCTCGCCGGAATCCGCGTCCTCGATCTTTCCCAGTATATTCCCGGTCCCTACGCGAGCCTGCTGCTTGCCGACCTCGGCGCGCGGGTGCTGAAGGTCGAGCCGCCGGGCGGCGATCCGATGCGCGGCCTCGGCCCCCGCGATGCCGACGGCATCTCGCCGCTGTGGAAGGCGATGAACGGCGGCAAGACCGTCCTCGAACTCGACCTGAAATCCGCCGACGGATCGGCGCTGCTGGCCGAACTGCTGCCGCATGCGGACGTGCTGATCGAATCCTACCGGCCGGGCACGCTCGACCGGCTCGGCTTCGGCCGCGACCGGCTTGAGGCGCTCAATGCGCGTCTCGTCCACGTGGCGCTGTCAGGCTACGGGCAGACCGGCCCGTGGCGGCTGCGCGCGGGCCATGACCTCAACTACATGGCCACGGCCGGCGGCCTGTGGGCGTCGGGCACGAAGGAGGCGCCGCAGATCGCCCATCCGCCGACCGCCGATTTCGCGAGCGCGCAGTTTGCCGCCTTCGCGGCATGCGCGGCCCTTGTCGGGCGCTCGGTGAGCGGGAAGGGTGCCTACGTCGACGCAAGCCTTGCCGATACGGTTGCCGGCTGGCAGGGCCCGCTCGTCGCCCAGCACGGCCGGCCGGGCTTCGCGCAGGCCCGCGAGGCGGGCCTTCTCAATGGCGGTGCGGCGTTCTACCGGGTCTATGCGTGTGCCGATGGCCACGTCACGCTGGGCGCGATCGAGCCGAAATTCTGGGCGAACTTCTGCACCGCCGTCGGCCGGAACGACTGGATCTCGCGGCAGGCGGAGCCGTTGCCGCAGACGGCGCTGACCGGCGAACTGGAAACCCTGTTTCGCACCCGGACGCGCGCCGAATGGGAAGGCCTGCTGGGCGGCGTCGATTGCTGCTTTGCGGTCGTGCTCGAGCCGGGCGAAATGGCCGGGCATCCGCAAATCGCGAATCGCGGCACGCTCGGGCGCTTCCCGGCATGGCTCGATGGCGCCCCGCCGAAGGAAAGGCCCGCCGCAATTCACGCCACGGTGGCATCTGTTCGTGAAGATTGGAGACTGTGATACCATTGTTGGATGTCACAGATTCTACCGCGCAAGCTGATCCGCGCCGGCAAGTCGATCTTCAAGAAGGGCGACCCTGGCGACATGGCCTATGTGATCCAGTCCGGAACGGTCGACATCGTCCGACCTGTGGCCGACCAGCGCCACGTCATCGCGACGCTGGCTGCGGGCGAGATCTTCGGCGAGATGGCGCTGATCGACGGCAAGACGCGCATGGCCGATGCGGTCGCCACGTCGGACGTGACCGTCCTGATGATCTCGGTCGAGCAGTTCCAGCTGAAGCTCAAGGAGGCCGATCCGTTCATCCGCGCGCTGCTGCGGATGTTCGTCGCCAACCTGCGCAACACGACCGAGAAGGCCGTGGTCGCGGAGATGAAGAGCGAATTCATGGCGCGCAAGAAGGCGGCCGAGGCCGCCGCGGCCAATCCCGAATCCCCGGAAGTCAAAGCGGCTTCGACTTGAACGGGCCTTCGGCCGCCAGTTCGGCGATGTGGCCGGCGACCGCCTCGGCCTCGCGCTTGCAGAATTCGGCCACCGCCGTGCGGAAGCCTTCCTCGCGCATCGAATGCGCGCTCCAGACCGGAACGGGCATGTAGCCGCGCTGAAGCTTGTGTTCGCCCTGCGCGCCGGCTTCCACGCGCGCAAGCCCGCGTTCGATCGCGAATTCGAGCGCCTGATAGTAGCAGGTCTCGAAATGCAGGAAGCGGTGGTCCTCGCTGCAACCCCAGTTGCGGCCGTAGAGCGTGTCGGCACCGATCAGGTTGAGCGCACCGGCAATCCAGTTTCCCTCGCGCCGCGCCATGACGAGCAGGATCTTCTCGGCCATGACCGCGCCGATCATGTCGAAGAATTCGCGCGTCAGGTACGGGCTGCCCCATTTGCGGTCGGACGTCGAGATATAGAAGCCGAAGAACGCGTCCCAGTGCTCGGCCGTGATGTCCTGTCCCGTCAGGCGCACATGCTCGATGCCCTGGTCGGCAACTTCTCGGCGCTCCTTGCGGATCGACTTGCGGCGGCTGTGCGACAGGGTGCCGAGGAACGCCTCGAAGTCGGGATAGCCGGGATTTGTCCAGTGGAACTGGAAGCCCTGCCGCAGCACCATGCCGGAATCTTCCAGCATCTCGGCCTCGTCCGCCTGGCAGAAGGTGACGTGCAGCGAGGAAACGCCGAGCCGCTTGGGCAGCGAGGCAAGCGTGTCGGCGAGTGCGGCGCGTACCGAGTCGGCGAACGGGCCGGGGCGGGCGAGAAGGCGCGGGCCGGGCACGGGCGTGAAGGGCACGCACGCCTGAAGCTTCGGGTAATAGCGCCCGCCCGCACGGCGGTAGGCCTCGGCCCAGCTATGGTCGAAGACATATTCGCCGTAGGAATGGCCCTTGAGATACATCGGCACGGCGCCCAGCAGCGTGCCGCCGGAATCGCGCGCCAGCAGGTGGCGCGGCCCCCAGCCGGTTTCCGCCGTGCCGGAGCCCGACCGCTCGATCGCATCGAGGAACGCGTAGCTGACGAACGGATTGTCGGCGCCCGCGCACGCATCCCACTCGGCCGTCGCGACGCCGCGAAGGCTGTCGACCGTCTCGATGGTCAGCGACGGGGCGCCGTCGGGCATCGTCTCAGGCGATCTCCGCGATCGCGTCGATCTCCACCGCCACGCCCAACGGCAGCGAGGGCGCCCCCACGGCCGCGCGCGCGTGCTTGCCCGCCTCGCCGAAGATCTCGACGATCAGGTCGGAGGCGCCGTTGACGACCTTGGGCTGGTCGGTGAATTCGGGCGTGCAGTTGACGAAGCCGCCGAGCTTGACGATGCGCACGACGCGGTCGAGATCGCCGCCGCACGCAGCCTTGAGCTGGGCGACGATGTTGATGGCGCACAGGCGGGCCGCCTGCTGGCCTTCCTCGATGCCGAAATCCTTGCCGAGCTTGCCCAGGAATTGCGGCTTGCCGTCCTTGAGCGTGATCTGGCCGGCGACGAACACCAGCTTGCCGGAAACGACATAGGCAACGTAGTTGCCCGCCGGCGGGGCCGTGGGCGGCAGCTCGATGCCGAGGGATTTGAGGCGCGCGTCGATCTTTCCGGGCATGGAATCGTCCGTCCTGTGGGTCTTGTGGGGCCAGAGACGAGACTAGCCGACCGGGCGTGCGGAAACCAGACGCGCACGCCGCCTTGCCGCCGCCATTTTCCGAGCCTATAGGGACCTATGCTCCGTCGCGAACTTCTCGCCGGCCTTTCGGCGTTGGTCGCCGCACCGGCCTTCGGGCAGGGGCGCGGTCCTTCGCCGTTTGCCCCGCAGGTCGATTACCGGATTGACGGCACTTTTTCGGTTCCGGGGGACGGCAAGAAACCGGAGACCGCACGCATCTGGCGCTCGCGCAACGCGTTGCGCTATGAGGCGCTGGAAGGTTTCGAGCGGACGGTCGTGGCGCGGCTCGACCTCGACCGCGCGTGGCTGGCGCTGCCGGCCCTGCATGCGACGTTCGAGACCGACCTGAGCGGATTCGGGCTTTCGCCCGCGGCCCTGCGCGGTGACGGTTTCCGGCTCCAGCAGGTGGGCAGCGAGCGCGTGGCCGGGCAGGCCACCACCAAGCTGCGCATGACGCGCGCGGCGCGCGATCCGTCGTTCGACGGCTTCGCGTGGGTCGACGCACGCGGCATCCTGTGGAAGCTCAAGGGGGCGGGCGAGGCGCTGGGCCAGCCCGGCACGCTCGACTGGTCGTTTGCCAATGCCGTCGTCGGCGCCCTGCCGCGCGACACGTTCGAGCCGCCGCCGGGCAAGATCGTGCCCGTGGCCGGCGAAGCGCTGGTCGCGATGGCGCGGCGCTTCGGCCTCGTGCGCTAGCCGAACCTAACCCGCCACCGCGCGGGGGACGGGCATCTTCATGATTTCCTTGATGACCGGCAGCTGCGGTTTCAGCGTGTCGGCGGCCATCTTGATCGAGCCCATTTTCGGGATGCGGCCGGGGATCGTCGACCACTCCGCGACGAAGCCGAACATCTCCTCCACCGTCGTGCGCGCGTCGCGGATGTAGATGATGGCCGGCATCGCCTCGACATAGAAATCGTCGCCGCGCACGGCGCGCTCGTAGAGCGCTTCGCCGTTGGCCGCGTAGTTGCCGATGATCTTGCCCGCGCGCTTGATCGCTTCCTCGAGATCGCGGACCTGCTTGGTCAGGTCCTGGTCCAGCAGGATCGCCTGGATCGTGCGCAGCTCGCCGACCTTGAGGGCCGTGTCGATCGCCCAGCGCCACAGCTTGCGCCAGATCTCGACCTTCACCATCGCGCGCAGCGTTTCCTGGAGGATGGTCGCCTGCAGTCGGTCGGGCGTCATGCGGGATGCCTCGATGCCCGAACGGAACATGCGGTCGACCAGCTTCACGTAGGTCGCGTCGAACATCTTCTTGTCGCGGATGGCCTGCGGCTTGTAGCGCTTCAACGCGCCGAGGATCTTCTCGACGAAGCGTTCGCACGATTCCTCGGGCACGGGCAGCGGGCGCAGATAGAGAAGCGCGCTGGGCGGCAGCGGCTGGCCGAGCGTGACTTCCTCGATCACGCCAAGCCCCAGCACCTGCGAGACGATCTCGACGACCCGGCGGTTATATTGCGAGCCGGGGTCGTTGTCCTTCATCAGCGCCATCTCGCTGCCCGAGCGCACGATCTGCACGCCGGCCCCCTCCTTGCCGGCGGGGATGTTGGTCGCCACGTCGAGGCGGCCCATGCGCACGTCGAAGCTGATCGGCTCGTTGTCGAAGGCGCCGGTGGCTTCCTTGAAGCGGAAACAGCCGTTCTTCTCGATATCCTCGTAGATCTCGCGGTCGAGTTCGGACTCCTTGCCCGGCACCTGGCGCATCAGCACGCCTTCGACACCCTCGGCCGCATAACGGAGCATTTCGCGCATCGCGCGGTCGTCGCCGCGCCCGACGTTGAGATGGGGATTTACTGCAGTCATGTGGGGGAAATACGCCGTTCGCCTGACACCATTGTAGGGCGAACTTAGCGAGCGCCGTGCCAAACGAAAAGGGCCGGTTGAGTCCAGAAGTGTTACCTGATAGGTTACATGACGGATGATCCGAAGCTTCCGCCACAAGGGCTTACGGAAATTCTTCGACACCGGCGATGCGCGCGGTATCCCGGCGGACAGACGTGAACGGATCGGCGTCATACTCCACCGCCTTCAGTGGAGCCGGACGCCGGCCGACATGGATCTGCCCGGTCTGCGCCTGCATCCGCTGAAGGGAGCGATGAAGGGGATTTGGGCTGTCGTCGTGTCCGGGAATTGGCGGATCGTCTTCCGTTTTGCGGGCACCGACGCGATCGACGTCGATTTCGTCGACTATCACTGACCGGAGCGATTGCCATGCGCATGCACAACCCGCCCCATCCCGGCCTTTCCGTCCGCAGCCTGTGCCTCGATCCGCTTGGCCTGTCGGTTTCGGCGGCGGCACGTATTCTCGGCGTCAGCCGCAAGCACCTTTCGCAGATCGTTCACGGCCACGCACCGATCTCGGCCGACACGGCCGTGCGCCTGTCGAAAGCCTTCGGCGGCGACGCGGAGGTATGGGTACGCCAGCAGGCCGACCACGACCTCTGGCAGGCCGAGAAGCGTCTGCGCGGCCTCAAGATAGCGCCGGTGCCGCCGCGACGCGCGGTGGCGTGAGGCCAAACGAAAAGGGCCGGTCTCAAGACCAGCCCTTCCGCGACTTATTTTAAGTCTAGGTCAACCAACCACTACTTGGTGTCGCCGTAGCCGGGCTTTGGCACGCGCTCCACCACAGTAGTCGACGGGCGGCGGCGCGCTTCATCGACAGGTATAAACTGCCCATTCTTCGCGTCACCAGACTTGCGCGACAACTATCTCCTTGAGGCAGGCGCGGTTTGGGCCACGTCTGCTTTTCTTTTGCGGCTCGGTCGGTTGCCTGGATCGATGATTGCAATTGGGCTGCGGCGAGTTCCGCACTGCCCGCTTAGTCAACCATCGTCCAGCTTCCGAAGCCGTAGTCCGAAACTCAAATCTCAAACACTCAATTGAGAAATTCGTCGAGTGGCGGCGCTCATGCCGTGCAGCACGAGCGCCGCCTTGTTATTTACGAGCAACCGCTCGTGGAGCCGCAATCGATGCACTTGGTGCAGGTGCCGTTGCGCACCATCGCCATCGAGCCGCAGCTTTCGCACGCGTCGCCCGTATAGCCCTTCATGCGGGCTTCGCGGATCTTCTCGGTCTTGCCGGCGGCGGGCGCCGGGGCCGAGAGGGCGGCGTTCATCGCGGTGGCGACCGCCTCGATCGCGAAGCCGATGGGCTGGCGGCCCGCTTCGGTCGTCGTGGCCGAAGCCTCGATCTCCACGCTCTGTTCGCCCACTGCCACCGTCGCGACCGCAACGTCCGTGTCGGCTTCGGCTTCGAGCAGGGCGACATCGCCCGCGAAAGCCGTGGCAACCGGCCGCCCGCCCGTACCGCCCGGCAGCACCTTGAAGCGCTGGCGTACGAAGCCGGTCGAGGCGACCTTCTTGACCGCATCGAGGGCGGCGGCCGCCGCAGCCGAGCCTTCGCCCGACAGCGTGGAGCGTTCGCCCTTGCCCATCGCGTCGGGCTCGAGGTCTTCCTTGACCACGTGCGCGAGGTCGTCGCGGCCGAGATAGGAGATCGCGAGTTCGCGGAAGATGTAGTCGAGGATCGAGGTCGCGTTCTTGATCGTCTCGTTGCCCTGGACGATGCCGTTGGGCTCGAAGCGCGTGAAGGTGAAGGCCTCCACGTACTCTTCCAGCGGCACGCCGTACTGCAGGCCGATCGAGACCGCGATGGCGAAGTTGTTCATCAGGCTGCGGAAGGCCGCACCTTCCTTGTGCATGTCGATGAACAGTTCGCCGATCTGGCCGTTCTCGTATTCGCCGGTGCGCAGATAGACCTTGTGGCCGCCGACCATCGCCTTCTGGGTGTAGCCCTTGCGGCGGTTGGGCAGGCGGTCGCGCTTGGCGGCTTCCGTCACGCGCTCGACGATGCGCTCGACCACGCGTTCGACCTTGGCCTGCGCCGGGGCCGCGGCGATTTCCTCGACCTCCTCGTGCAGGTCGATGTCTTCGCCCACGATCGAGGCGAGCGGCTGGGAGAGTTTCGAGCCGTCGCGGTAGAGCGCGTTCGCCTTGAGGCAGAGGCGCCAGGACAGCAGGTAGGCGTCCTTGCAGTCCTCGACCGTGGCGAGGTTGGGCATGTTGATCGTCTTGGAGATGGCGCCCGAGATGAAGGGCTGGGCGGCCGCCATCATGCGGATGTGGCTGTCGACCGACAGGTAGCGCTTGCCGGTGCGCCCGCACGGATTGGCGCAGTCGAACACCGACAGGTGCTCTTCCTTCAGGTGCGGGGCGCCTTCCAGCGTCATCGAGCCCGTGCAGTAGACGTTCGCCGCGTCGATCTCGGCCTTGGCAAAGCCGATCGCCGCGAGCAGGTCGAGTGCTGGATCCTCGAGCTGCGCCTTGGTCAGCTTCAGCGTGTCGAGGCAGAAGGCCTCGCCCAGCGTCCACTTGTTGAAGGCGAACTTGATGTCGAAGGCCGACTTGATCGCGTTTTCGACCGCGTCGATCTGCGCGCTTCCGAAGCCCTTGGCGCGCAGCGCCTCGAGGCTGACGGCGTTGGAGCCCTTGAGCGTGCCGTGGCCCACCGCGTAGTCGACGATGTCGTCGATCTGCGCCTTGGTGTAGCCCAGCGTGGCGAGGCCCACCGGCACGACGCGGTTGATGATCTTGAAGTAGCCGCCGCCGGCGAGCTTCTTGAACTTCACGAGCGCGAAGTCGGGCTCGATGCCCGTCGTGTCGCAGTCCATGATGAGGCCGATCGTGCCCGTGGGGGCGACGACGGTGGCCTGCGCGTTGCGATAACCGTGCGCCACGCCAAGCTCCAGCGCCTGGTCCCACGAACGGCGCGCCGCATCGACGAGCGACTTGTCCACGACCGACTTGTGGTCGAGCGGGACGGGCAGGATCGTCAGGCCTTCGTAGCCCTGGCTTTCGCCATAGGCCGCGCGGCGGTGGTTGCGGATCACGCGCAGCATGTGCTCGCGATTGGCTTCATAGCCGGGGAAGGGGCCGATCTCGGACGCCATCTCGGCCGACGTGGCGTAGGAAACGCCCGTCATCACCGCGGTGATGGCACCGCAGATCGCGCGGCCTTCGTCGCTGTCGTACGACAGGCCCATCGCCATCAGCAGGCCGCCGATGTTCGCGAAGCCCAGGCCCAGCGTGCGGAACTCGTAGGAAAGCTCGGCGATGCGGCGCGAGGGGAACTGCGCCATCAGCACCGAGATCTCGAGCGTCACCGTCCACAGGCGGCAGGCATGCTCGAAGGCCGGCGTATCGAACGAGCCGTCTTCCTTGCGGAAGGCGAGCAGGTTGATCGAGGCGAGGTTGCACGCCGTGTCGTCAAGGAACATGTATTCCGAGCACGGGTTGGACGCGTTGATGCGCCCGGAGGCCGGGCAGGTGTGCCACTCGTTGATCGTGGTGTCGTATTGCAGGCCCGGATCGGCCGAGGCCCACGCGGCGTACGAGATCTGGTCCCACAGCGCCTTGGCTTCGACTTCCTTGTGGACCTTGCCGTCGGTGCGGCGCACGAGCGTCCACTTGCCGCCGTCGAGCACGGCCTGCAGGAACTCGTTGGTCACGCGCACCGAGTTGTTCGAGTTCTGGCCCGAGACCGTGAGATAGGCTTCCGAATCCCAATCGGTGTCGTAGGTCGGGAAATTGATCGAATCGAAGCCCTGCTTGGCGAACTGGATGACGCGCTGGATGTAGTTTTCGGGGATCAGCGACTTGCGCGCGCCCTTGATGGCGTCGCGCAGCTTCTTGTTCGCCTTCGGATCGAACGTGGCATCGCCGTCCTTGCGGTCGATCGCGGCCATGATCTCGTTGAGGTGCTTGGCCGCAAGGCGCGAGCCCGCGACGAGTGCCGCGACCTTCTGCTCCTCGACGACCTTCCAGTTGATGTAGTTCTCGATATCCGGATGGTCGACGTCGACCGTCACCATCTTGGCCGCGCGCCGCGTGGTGCCGCCCGACTTGATGGCGCCCGCCGCGCGGTCGCCGATCTTGAGGAAGCTCATCAGGCCCGACGACTTGCCGCCGCCCGACAGCTTCTCGCTCTCGCCGCGCAGGCGCGAGAAGTTCGAGCCCGTGCCCGAGCCGTACTTGAACAGGCGCGCCTCGCGCACCCACAAATCCATGATGCCGCCCTCGTTGACGAGGTCGTCCTCGACGGACTGGATGAAGCAGGCGTGCGGCTGCGGATGCTCGTAGGCCGAGGCCGAGGCGGTCAGCTTGCCCGTGCGGTAGTCGACATAGAAGTGGCCCTGGCCGGGGCCGTCGATGCCGTAGGCCCAGTGCAGGCCGGTGTTGAACCACTGCGGCGAATTGGGCGCGGCCAGCTGTGCGGCCAGCATGTAGCGCATCTCGTCGAAATAGGCGCGCGCGTCGTCCTCGCCGTCGAAATAGCCGCCCTTCCAGCCCCAGTACGCCCACGTGCCCGCCAGCCGGTCGAACACTTCCTTGGCCGACCGTTCGCCGCGGATGCGCTGGTTCTCGGGCAGCTTTGCCAGTGCCGCATCGTCGGGCTTCTTGCGCCACAGCCACGAGGGAACGTCGTTTTCCTCGACCGACTTCAATGCCGCCGGCACGCCGCGCTTGCGGAAATACTTCTGCGCGAGCACGTCGCACGCGACCTGCGACCACGCGGCCGGCACCTCGATGTCCTTGGCCTGGAAGACCACGGAACCATCGGGGTTCTTGATCTCGCTGTTCGTCGTCGTGAACGCGAGCGACGCGTACGCGTCTTCGCCTGCCTTCGTGAATCGCCGTTCGATACGCATGCTGGCCTCCGGCCTGATTTCTTTTCGGTCTGCTTCGCCGACTCCCCCGCCGTCCCCGAGGTGGAGGTTTGGGCCGCCTCACTAGATTTCGTGGTGGAGGGCGAAGCTCGTTACCAAATGTTGACCAAACGCCGGAATCGCCCGCAACTGGATTTTGGCCGAATTGTGAGGAGACCCACAATATCTAGATTTGCCAACAGGATATGGGGTGTGTAAGTTCCCCAAACCGCGAAATATCGGGTCAAAATCGGTCAAGTGTTAAATTTCTCTTTAAATCCATGTATTTAAATGCCTATGCAAAAGTTACCAAGACGGTTGCTGCACCGCACAATCACACATTTGCAACATGCCAAATGTCAAACTTTTTCAATGCTTATCATATACTTAATTATACACCGGGTAAAATGTAGAACCAAGAAAGCCACGAAATACCGGACCGTCCGGGCGACGCGGGCGCCGCGTCGGGTCGACGCCGCCGGCAATCGTACCCGACAGGGCGGCGTTTGCCGAAAGGCGCGGCGTGGAATCGGCCGGACTGGCGGCGGGCGTGCGCGACTTGCGTCCGAGATGGGCGAGCCCGACCGGCCGCCGATGCGGCGAATTCCTTGGGAAATACTGGAAAATCCAGCGTTTGCGCAGGCCGGTGGGCGGGGGCGCAATCTGGACGCAAGGCTGGCACGCATGCGATAGTCCGGTCGTCATTTTACGATTCGCTCGGGACATCAGCATGACGCTTGGGACACGCCTTTACACGTGGCTGCGCGGCCAGGAAGTGGGTCGCGACGAGTTCGGCAACCGCTACTACCGCGACAAGACGGGCGAGCTGCGCGCGCGCCGCGAAAAGCGCTGGGTCGTGTATGAGGGCGAAGCCGAGGCCACGAAGGTTCCGCCCGACTGGCATGCCTGGCTGCATCACCTGATCGCGGCCCCGCCGCCGCCCGGTGGCCTGCCGACGCGCAAGGCGTGGCAGAAGCCGCATCTGCCCAACCAGACCGGCACCCCCAATGCGTACCGGCCGCCGGGCCATGATCTTCGCGGCGGCGTGCGCGCCAAGGCGACCGGCGACTACGAGCCGTGGACGCCGGGCTGATTTTCCAATCGATCGACTGACAGCGACGGAGCCGCCGACAGATGGGCAAGAACCTGGTCGAGACGCTGATGGGCGCGGTCGTGCTCGTTGTGGCCGGCATGTTCCTGATGTTCGCCTATTCCACGGCCGACATCCGCCCGGTGCACGGCTATACGCTGACCGCGAAGTTCGAGCGCATCGACGGCGTGCGGCTGGGCACCGACGTCAAGCTTTCGGGCATCAAGATCGGCACGGTTTCGGGCCAGGCGCTCGATCCTGAAAGCTACCAGGCCGTCCTGACGATGACGGTCGATTCGGCGATCAAGCTGCCGACCGACACGGTCGCGCAGATTTCCAGCGAAGGTCTGCTGGGCGGCAATTTCGTGCAGCTCGTTCCCGGCGCGGAAGACAAGATGCTGGCGCCGGGCGGCCAGATCAAATTCACCCAGCCGCCCGTGAACCTGACGCAGATGCTCGGCAAGTTCATGTTCAATTCCGCCGAGAGCAGCCAGAGCGGCGCGCCCAAGAACTGACGCGGCAGCGCGGCGGGAATGCAGCCATGAGCGCGCAACGCCCCGCCGGCCGCGATCTCCGGCTCGATTTCTTCCGCGGGCTCGGTCTCCTTTTCATCTTCATCGATCATATCCCCAACAACACGTTTTCCTATCTGACGCTCGCGAACTTCTCGTTCTGCGATGCCGCCGAAATCTTCGTATTCCTGTCGGGCTATTCGGCCGCGCTCGTCTTCGGGCGCGAGGCGGCGCGCGAGGGCAATGCCTTTGCCATGGCGCAGGTGCTGAAACGCTGCTGGACGCTCTATGTCGCGCACATCTTCCTGTTCGTGATCTACACCGCGCAGGTGAGCTGGACCGCCCAGCACTTCGAGAACGCGCTGTTCATCGAGGAAATGGAAATCGCCTCGTTCCTCGACGAGCCGCACGTGGCCATCGCGAAGGCGCTGGAACTCGTTCACCAGCCGCTCTTCATGAACATCCTCCCGCTCTACATCGTGCTGCTGACCGGGTTTGCCGTGGCGTTGCCGGTCCTGCGCCGATGGCTCTGGGTGCTCGTGGGCATTTCGGCGGTCGTCTACGGGCTGGTCCCGTTCGTCGGCATCAATCTTCGCGCCTATCCGGCCGGCGTGTGGTTCTTCAACCCGTTCGCCTGGCAGTTCATCTTCGTGCTGGGGATCGCGTGCGGCTGGAAAGCGGGCGTCGAGGGCTCGCCCATCCATATTCCGCGCTGGGCAACGCGGCTTGCCTTCGTCGTTCTCGCCGTCGTCGTGCCCGTGCGCATCTGGGTGAGCATCGGCTATTTCGCCGATGGGGTTCCGCCGGCCTTCGGCGAACTGGTTTACCAGTTTGCGAACAAGACGGACCTTGGCCCGCTGCGGCTGGCGAGCTTCCTGTCGCTGGCGACCGCGGTCGTGTACCTCGTCCCGCGCAGCGCCGCCTGGCTGGAAAGCGCGCCGGCGCGTGCGGTCGTGCTGTGCGGCCAGAATTCGCTTCAGGTCTTCTGCCTTGGCATCTTCTTTTCGGTGAGCGCGCATTCGCTGCTGCTCGAATTCGGCTACGACCTCGTCAATCAGGCGATCGCCACGATCGGCGGATGCCTCTTGCTCGTCGGCACGGCACGGGTATTGTCATGGAGCAAAAGCCGCAAGGCACGCCGCGTCGGCGGCGGATCCGGGGACGGGGCCGGAGAATGACGATGCGATTCCTGCGATCGACGGCCGCCGCACTGGTCATTCTGGCTTGGGCAAGCGCTGCACCTGCCCAGACGCAGGGCCCGTCCGATCCGACCGCGGTCACGCCCGAGTATTGCCGGATACCGCGCAGCGTCTTCCTTGACGGGACGCGGCTGGAACTTACCGCAAAGCGGCTGGTGAAGGGCGAGCCGATCACGATCGTGGCGCTGGGATCGTCCTCGACGGTCGGCCTCAATGCCAGCGACAGGTCAAATGCGTGGCCCGCGCGCCTGGAGGCGGACCTGCACCGGCGGCTGCCCGGTCGCACGATCGTCGTTCACAACCGCGGTCGCCCGCGCGACGACGCCGAGCACATGCTGCAGCGTCTGGATGCCGAAGTTCTTTCGCTGAAGCCGACGCTCGTCGTCTGGGAGACGGGAACGGCCGAAGCCGTACGCCAGATGGACGTCGAAGGGTTCGTCACGCATATTCAGGCCGGCATCGAAAGGATCATGCGCGCGGGCGCCGACGTGATGCTGGTGACACCGCAATATTCGCGCGAAACGGCGCGGTTGATCGTCTATCAGCCTTATATCGACGCGATGAATGCGATCGGCGCGCGCCGCGACGTCCTGTTGTTTCCGCGCTTCGAGATCATGCGGCATTGGGTCGAGACGGGCCAGATGCAGCTTGAAGGCCTGACGCCCGCGCAGGTCGCGGGCATCGCCGACCGGCTTTACGACTGTCTGGGTCGGCAGATGGCCCGCGCGATCGTCTACGCGACGGAACCCGAAACCGGGCGCTGAAACCGCAAGTTTTGCACGTGTGACGTGCGTCACTGCCTGCGAAGGCGGAACTTGGCACGCTTCGAACGTCGGCAAGGAAAGGCGATTCGCGCCACTGCCGACGGGAGAAGTGAACATGCGTACCGGTCATTCCATTTCCTCGCTTCAATCGGCGTTGCGCACGGCGCGGCAAGCCATGTTCGCGCTCGGCATTGCGGTTTTCGTGGGCATCGTCGGTCAGGTCGCGGCGATCTGGCTGGCCGGACCGGCCGCCGACCCGGCCACGGCCACGCTCACGCGTGTGGAACCGCGTCAGGCGGGTCTGCGCGTGCCGCAGCATTCCGGCTTTGCCGCTGCGGCACGGCGGTTCGAGGCGGTCTATGGCGGGCGCGAGGAACCGGCCGACCGGCAATAGCGAATTCTTGCGGCCGGACCGCAGGCGCGCTACGTCTCGGCGCGCCATGCGCAACGCCCTTTTCATCATCTTGGCATTTCTTCTCTCGCCCACCCTCGCGATCGCGCAGGCGCTCAGCGTCGAAGGCAGCGTTGCTGTCCTCCAGACGCTCGACAAGGTCACCGGACGCGTGCGCAGCCTCGAAGCGCCGGTCGGGCAGGAGGTCGAGTTCGGCCCGCTGACCATCCGCGTGCGCGCATGCCGCAAGCGGCCACCCGAAGATCCGCCGGAGAGTGCCGCGTATCTCGAGATTTCGGAGCGGAAATCGGCGGCGACCGTCAACGACATCTTCAAGGGCTGGATGTTCGCCTCTTCGCCGGCCGTTTCGGCGCTCGAGCATCCCGTCTACGACGTCTGGGTCATCGACTGCAAGACGGCGCGGACCTCGGCCCCGGTTTCCAAATAGAACGTCGCGTCGGCAGCCAGCGCTGCCGCCAGCCGCTGGCGGTAGTCCTTGCGCGGAATCTCGACCGCGCCGAAACGCATCATGTGGTCGGTTGCCATCTGCGTGTCGAGCAGCAGGAAGCCGCCCGCGCGCAGCCGCGCCACCAGATGCACGAGCGCGATCTTCGATGCATCCGGCTCGCGCGCGAACATGCTCTCGCCGAAGAACGCGGCCTTGATGTGCACGCCGTAGAGCCCGCCGACAAGTTCGCCGCCGCGCCAGCATTCGATCGAATGGGCGAGCCCGGCCTCGTGCATCTCGGAATAGGCCTGGCGGATTTCCGCGTTGATCCAGGTCTGCGTGCGCGCGGCACAACCCGCCATCGTGGCCGCGAAATCGCGGTTGACGAAAACTTCGTAAGGCTCGCGGCGGAAGGTCTTGCGCAGCGAGCGCGGGATGCGGAATTCGTCGAGCGGCAGAATTCCGCGCGGATCGGGATCGTACCAGTCGATCGTGCGCGAATTGGCGCCGCGTGCCATCGGGAAAATGCCGTTGGCATAGCCCCAGACGAGATTGCGAACGCTCAGCGGCGACTGCATCAGGGCACTCGCGGGTTCGGGCGCGGCGGAATCGGGGCAGGGCTCGCCGTCCGGTCGATGCCGAGCCGGGCGTTCATCGCGAAGATATCGGCGAAGGTCATTGGCGCCTGATCCATCGGCACGGCGCCGACCAGCATGCGCACGATCTTCCCCCCGGCCGTGTCGGCCAGCGGCAATGCCAGTCGCGCCCAGCTCACCGTGCGCTCGCGCGCCTGCGCGGTGTGCAGCGTGAACAACGGGCGGCGGCGCTCCAATGCCGCGAGGTTCGCCGCCCGATAGAACGTGCCCACGGGCAGGCCGGTGCGCGCGGCCATTTCCGATCCGGTGTGGCCGGTCCAGTCGACGCCGCCGGCTGCGGCGACCTTCTCGCCGAACAGGCGATAGCGGAAATCGAGGCCGTCGCGCTCGATGTCGGCCAGGATCGCAAAGCCGATGGCCCGGCCGAGATCTTCCGGCCTTATCGCGTCGGCGGCCGGCACGTCGGCTGATCCGCGCAGCGTGTCCCAATGGCCGCGAAGATGGACGAGATGTTCGGACGGCAGCGTTTCGGCCGGCGGATCCCAGACGAAGGCGGGCTGGGCGAGGCCCGCTTCGCGCAGCAGCGCCTTGACGCCTTCACGCCTGGTTGCGGCCAGTTCGGCGGCGAGCGCACGCACCCTTGCGTCGTCGTCCGCCGGGCCCGTCATTTCTTGAGGCCCATCCAGCGTTCGAGCCAGTGTATGTCGTAGCGCCCGTCGATGAACTCCGGCGTCTGCACGAGCTTCCGGTGCAGCGGCAGCGTCGTCTTGATGCCGCCGATCACGTATTCGTCGAGCGCGCGGCGCAGGCGCATCAGGCACTCGTTGCGGCTCGTTCCGTGGACGATGAGCTTGGCGACCATGCTGTCGTAGTTGGACGGCACCTTGTAGCCCGAATAGAGCGCGCTATCCACGCGCACCCCAAGCCCGCCCGGCGGATGATACTCGGCAATCCGCCCCGGCGAGGGCGCGAACGTCTCGGGGTCTTCGGCATTGACGCGACATTCGATCGCGTGGCCCTGCAGGCGGATGTCGGCTTGGGTATAGGCGATCGGCGCACCCGAAGCGATGCGGATCTGTTCGCGCACCAGATCGAGCCCGCAGATCATCTCCGTCACCGGATGCTCGACCTGGAGGCGCGTGTTCATCTCGATGAAGTAGAAGCGGCCGTCCTGGTAAAGGAATTCGAGCGTGCCCGCGTTGCGGTAGCCGAGCTTCTTGAGCGCCGAGGTGACGACCTCGCCCATCTCGTGGCGCTGGTCGGCATTGAGCGCCGGCGAGGGGCTTTCCTCGAGCACCTTCTGGTGCGAACGCTGGAGCGAACAGTCGCGCTCGCCAAGATGCACCACGTTGCCGTGCGCGTCGGCGAGGATCTGGAATTCGATGTGGCGCGGATGGTCGAGATATTTCTCGATATAGACGACGTCGTTGCCGAACGCGGCCCCCGCCTCGGCGCGCGCGCCGCGATAGGCTTCCGCAAGCTGGTCCGCGTCGTAGGCGACCTTCATGCCCTTGCCGCCGCCGCCGCCGGCCGCCTTGATCAGCACGGGGTAGCCGATTTCCGCCCCGAGCTTCACCGCCGTTTCAAGATCGCCGACCGGCCCGTCGGAGCCGGGCACGCACGGCACGCCGAGCGAGACCATCGCGCGCTTGGCCTCGATCTTGTCGCCCATCATCGTGATGTGATCCGGGCTCGGCCCGATGAACACGATGCCGTGCTCTTCGACCATCCGCGCGAAATCGGCATTCTCGGAAAGGAAGCCGTAGCCGGGGTGGATCGCATCGGCCCCGGTGATCACGGCAGCCGAGATGATCGCAGCCTTGTTGAGGTAGCTGTCGCGCGCGGGCGGCGGGCCGATGCACACCGCTTCGTCGGCAAGGCGCACATGCATGGCGTCGGCGTCGGCGGTGGAGTGCACCGCGACCGTCCGGATGCCCAGCTCCTTGCACGCGCGGTGGATGCGCAACGCGATCTCGCCGCGGTTGGCGATGAGGACTTTTTCGAACATCGTCCGAACGGCCCGCCGGTTATTCGACGACCAGCAGGACTTCGCCGTACTCGACCGGCGCGCCGTTCTCGACCGCGATGCTCGCGACGGTGCCGCCACGGGGCGACCGGATCGGGTTCATCACCTTCATCGCCTCGACGATGACGAGCGTCTGTCCTTCGCGAACCTTGTCGCCGACCTTGACGAATGCCGGCGCGCCGGGCTCGGGCGACAGGTAGCAGGTGCCGACCATCGGCGAGGTGACCGCACCGGCCGGCGGCCCTTCGCTGGCAGCGGGCACTGCCTCGACCGCGCGCGCGGCCGGCGCGGCGGCGGGTGCCGCGGCCGCGGGCGCGGCGAGGGTGCCGCGCGCGACTTTCAGGCGCCTGGTGCCATCCTGATATTCGATCTCGGTGAGGCCGGTTTCCTCGAGCAGCTTGGCGAGGCGGCGGACGGTCGCCGAGGAGGGGCCGAATTCGGGGCGCGCGTTCTTCGTTGGCATGTGCGTCTTTGTTCCGGTGGTTTTCACTCGATTTCGGGATCGACGATGCGCGCGAGCGCTTCGAGCGCGAAGAGGTAACCCTGCGGGCCAAGGCCCGCGATCACGCCCTTCGCGATCCCACTGACATAGGAATGGTGGCGGAACTCCTCGCGCGCGTGGATGTTCGAGATGTGAACCTCGATCACGGGCAGGTCGCTTGCGAGCAGGGCATCGCGCAGCGCGACCGAGGAGTGCGTAAGCCCGCCCGGGTTGATGACGATCCCGTCGGCGGTCTGGCGCGCTTCCTGGATCCAGTCGATCAGCTGGCCCTCGTGGTTCGACTGGCGGAATTCCAGCGTGCAGCCGAGATCCTCGGCCAGCGCGCGGCAATCCGCCTCGACATCCGCAAGGCTCGTGCGGCCGTAGACTTCCGGCTGGCGCACGCCGAGCATGTTCAGGTTGGGTCCGTTGAGGACCAGAAGGACCGGCTTCGAGTCCACGGGATGTGCTCCTGACGCGGAAGGGAGGGACGCGGGGCCGCGCCGTTATAGCATGCCCGATGCGCCCCGCAACGCTCGGGCACCGGCCTCCTGAAGCCCGCAAACGGTTTAAATAGCTTGATATTTTCCGGTTTTCCGAAAGCGTACGAACGCCTCGACCGACGCGCGCATGACCGGCAGCATTTCGGGCAGCGAATCGGGTACGGCCCAGGCGTGGCCCAGCGCCTCGCGCGGGTCGCTGGCAAGCGTGCCCGAATGGCGCGTCACCTCGAACATGGCGACGAAGGCCTGGATCCGGTCGCCGTTGGAAAAGGTGAATGTCTCGAGCGCCGGGTCGGACGAGTGGCCGAACGGGTGGAGTGCCTCGGCGACAAGGCCGGTCTCCTCGGTCAATTCGCGCCGTGCCGCCGCTTCGTAGCTTTCGCCTTCTTCGACCATGCCGCCGGGCAGACCCCAGACGCCGAAATCGCGGCGATGTTCGATCAGGATGCGGCCTGCCGCATCGGCAAGCAGCAGGCGCGTTCCTGGCACGAGCAGCAGGCGGTTCCCGACCAGCCTGCGAAGCCTGCCGATATAGGAGTCCTCGAAGCCCGTCATTCCATTCTCCCGCGCGCCGCGCATGGGAGGGCGGCGCGGCGCGAGCCTAGCGCATGGAAGGCCTGCCGCGCCAAGATCACGGCCAAGAATGTCTTCGCTTCTTCCCATGCCCGTTCTGGTCGCCGCCGTGTCGAGCATGCTCGGCGGGACGGCCATGGGCGCCACGCGGCTGCTGATGGGCGTTTCGGATGCGGCGACGGTGGCGCTTTTGCGCTGCGCGGGCGCGGCACTGGTGATCGGCGCCTACGTCTTCCTCGTCCGCCGCGTGCGCATCCCGCCCCGCGAGATGCTGGCGATCGCGGGGCTTGGCATTCTCATGTTCGGGGTCTTCAATCTGCTCTTCTCGGCGGGCTTTGCCTATGTTTCCGCGGCGCGCGGCGCCGTCGTCATGGCGACGATGCCGATCCAGGCACTTCTGATCGCCGCGATCTTCGGGCGCGAGCGGGTGACGCGCGCGAAGATCGGCGGTGCGCTGCTGGCGCTTGCCGGTGTCGTCGTGGCGCTCGGCGACCGGGCCACCGCCGGTGCGGATGCCTGGCGCGGCGACGTGCTGATGGCGCTTGCGGCTCTTGCCGGCGCCGTGCATGCGGTCTTGTCGGGGATCGTTCTCGCGCGACGTCCGGCGGTGCAGGTGCTGGCCGGGCAGGTGACGGCCGGTGCGTTGGTTCTCGCCTGTATCCTCGCCGCGCGCGGCGAACTCGCGCATCTCGTCGCCTTCGAAGGCACCCAATGGCTGGCGGTGTTCTGGCTTACCTTCGTGGCCGGGCTCTTCTCCTACATTCTCTGGTTCTGGGCGCTCGAGCGCGCACCGGTCTCTGCCGTGACGATAACGGTAACGCTTAATCCGATTTCCGCCGCGATTTTCGGCGCGGCCTTCCTGTCCGAGCCAGTGACGCTGCAACTGATGGCCGGGCTCGCTGCCGTGGCGGCAGGGATTGTCGTCGCAGGGCGCCCGGAACCGGCGTTCAAACCGTGAAGGCCGCACTTGTCGCAGGCGGGCTTTACGCCGCAATCGTTTTCGCGGCCGGGTTCGCGTTCGGCGTTCTGCGCGTCGTCGCGACGTCATCAGGTATCGACGAGGGGGCCGCGCTTGCCATCGAAATTCCGGTCATGCTCGCGCTTGCCTGGTTTGTTTGCGGGCGAATTCTGGCGCGCATTCCTGTTGGCGCAAGCTACGATGCGCGCGCGACGATGGGCTTGAGCGCATTCACGCTGCTGCAAGTCGCGGAGTTCGTGACCGGCGCGGTCTTTTTCGACCAATCTCTCGCGGCCATGCTCGCGAAATTCGATACGCCGGAAGGTGCAGCCGGTCTTGTCGCGCAGGCCGTGTTCGGTGCCATTCCGCTCTTTCGCCGTTAAAGGGCCGCCGCCGCAGCGGCAAGGCGTTCAAGGGCAGCGTCGAGACTGGCGCGCTCGTGCGCGTCGAGCGTCGCCAGCAGGCGCGCTTCCACGCCGCGGGCAAGCGGCAAGATCTCGTCATGCAGCCGCCGGCCGGCGGCGGACAGTGCGAGCTTTGAGCGGCGGCGATCGGTGCGATCGGTCGTCTGCAGCGCCAGTCCCTTTTCGACAAGCGTTGCGATTGCCCGGCTCACCTGCACCTTGTCCATGGCGCCGCGCTGGGCGACCTCGCGCGCGGAGACCGGTGCAAAGCGGAACAGGATGGCAATGCACCGCCACTCGGTCATCGTCAGGCCGAAGCGCGACCGGTAAAGCGCGGCGATCGCATCGGAAACCGTGTTGGACAGCACCGACAGCCGGTAGGGCAGGAACGCCTCGAGCGCGAACGGGGCAGGGGTTGTAATTGGTTTCATTTGAAACTAATATGCGACCGACATTCACCATCGTCAAGCGATCGGGGAGATGCGCCATGCCCACGTCCAAACCGCGTGCCGGGAAAGCCAATGCGCAGGCCACCAAGGTCAACCCGATGGGCACCGACGGGTTCGAGTTCGTCGAATACACCGCGCCGGACGTGAAAGCGCTCGAAAAGCTGTTCGTGTCGCTCGGCTTCACAGCCGTCGCGCGCCATCGCTCGAAGAACGTCACGCTCTACCGGCAGGGCGACGTGAACTTCATCGTCAACGCCGAACCGGACAGCTTCGCGCAGGCCTTCGCGCGCGTGCACGGTCCTTCCGCCTGCGCGATGGCGTTTCGCGTGGCGGATGCCGCGGCCGCGTTCAAGCGGGCGGTGTCGCTGGGGGCCAAGCCCTTCCCGGGCAAGATCGGGCCGATGGAACTCAACATCCCCGCGATCGAGGGGATCGGCGGTTCGCTCATCTATTTCGTCGACCGCTACGGCCCGCGCGGCTCGATCTACGAGGTCGACTTCAAGCCGATCCGCGGTGCCGTGCAGGCACCCAAGGGGGCAGGCCTTACCTATATCGACCACCTGACGCACAACGTCCATCGCGGGCGGATGGATTTGTGGGCCGATTTCTACACGCGCCTCTTCAATTTCCGCGAGATCCGCTATTTCGACATCGAGGGCAGGCTCACCGGCCTCAAGTCGAAGGCGATGACGAGCCCGTGCGGCAAGATCCGCATCCCGATCAACGAATCCTCCGACGACAAATCGCAGATCGCCGAGTATCTCGCGGCCTACAAGGGCGAAGGCATCCAGCATATCGCGCTTGGCTCGTCCGACATCTACGCGACGGTCGAGATGCTGAAGCGCAACAAGGTCAAGTTCCTCGGCACGCCGGACACCTATTACGAACTGCTGGACAAGCGCCTGCCGGGTCACGGCGAGAACATCGCACGGCTGAAAAAGAACAGGATCCTGCTCGACGGCGCGCCGACCAAGGATGGCGGCCGCCTTCTCCAGATCTTCACGGAGACCGCCATCGGCCCGATCTTCTTCGAAATCATCCAGCGCAAGGGCGACGAGGGTTTCGGGGAAGGGAATTTCAAGGCATTGTTCGAATCGATGGAACTGGACCAGATCCGGCGCGGCGCGCTCAAGACCGCGTGAGGGGGAAACGGTGAAGCTGGCGACACTCAAGGAAGGCGGGCGCGACGGCACGCTCGTCGTCGTTTCGCGCGACCTGAAGCGCTGCGTGAAGGCGCCGCGCATCGCATCGACCCTGCGCGCGGCACTCGACGACTGGAACCGCCGCTCGGGCGACCTGGCGCTTGTTTCCGAACTTCTCGACAAGGGTGTGGGCGACATCAACGATGCGCCGGTCGTGCCCTTCGAGCCGGCGAAGTGCATGGCGCCGCTGCCGCGCGCCGCCCAATGGATCGACGGGTCGGCCTATCTCAACCACGTCGAACTGGTGCGCAAGGCGCGCAAGGCCGAGATGCCGCCGGAATTCTATACCGACCCGCTGATGTACCAGGGCGGGTCGGATGCGATGATCGGGCCTTGCGACGACGTGGCGGCGGCGGACGAGGCGCACGGCATCGATTTCGAGGCCGAGGTCGCCGTCGTCGTCGACGACGTGCCGATGGGCATCGATCCGGCCGCCGCACGCGCGCATATCCAGCTCGTCCTGCTGGTCAACGACGTCTCGCTGCGCAACCTCATTCCGGCCGAGCTTGCCAAGGGCTTCGGCTTTTTCCAGTCCAAGCCGTCCTCGTCCTTCTCGCCGGTCGCCGCCACGCCGGACGAACTTGGCGACGCGTGGGACGGGGCAAAGCTGCATCTGCCGCTCGTCGCCGAACTCAATGGCAAGCCGTTCGGCCGGCCCGACGCCGGCACGGACATGAATTTCGATTTCGGCCAGCTCATCGCGCATGCCGCGCGCACGCGCCCGCTGACGGCGGGGTCGATCGTCGGTTCGGGTACGGTCTCGAACCGCGACCCGTCGGTCGGGTCGTGCTGCCTTGCCGAAGTACGGATGATCGAGACCATTGCCGACGGCAAGCCGAAAACGCCCTTCATGAAGTTCGGCGACCGCATCCGGATCGAGATGCTCGATCGCGAGGGCCGGTCGATCTTCGGGGCGATCGACCAGAGGGTCGTCAAGCACGCAGGGAGGAGCACGTGAAGGTCTGGGGCTATTTCCGCTCGTCGGCCGCCTTCCGCGTGCGTATCGCGCTGGCGCTCAAGGGGCTCGATCCCGAACAGGCGTTCGTCCATCTGCGCAAGGCCGAGCAGCGCGCGCCCGACTATCTCGCGCGCAATCCGCTGGGGCTCGTGCCCACGCTTGAAGACGGGCCCGCGACGATCACGCAGTCGCTGGCGATCTGCGAATATCTCGACGAGACGCATCCCGAGCCGGCCTTCCTGCCGGAGGGCGCGGCCGATCGCGCGCGGGTGCGTGCGCTCGCCTACACGATCGCGTGCGACATCCACCCGATCAACAACCTGCGCATTCTCCAGTACCTGCTGAAGACGCTGAAGGTCGACAAGGCCGCGCACGACGAATGGTACCGGCACTGGATCGCGGTCGGGTTCGAGGCGCTGGAAAAGCTGCTGGCGGATGGCAAGACCGGAAAGTTCAGCCACGGCGATACGCCGACGCTTGCCGACATCTGTCTCGTGCCGCAGGTTTTCAACGCGAAACGCTTCTATGCGGATTCCGAACTGGCGGCCTATCCGCGCATCATGGCGATATTCGCGAACTGCCTGGCGCACGCCGCCTTCCAGAAGGCGCTGCCCGAACGTCAGCCCGATTTCGAGCCGGGCTGATCAGCGCTTCGCGCGCGCTTCGGCGACGAGCTTCTTCAGCGATTCCGGGTCGATCGCGCCGGGCACGAGTGCTTCGCCGATGACGAAGGCGGGCGTGCCGGAAATCGACAGGGCCTGCGCCAGCGCCATGTTGCGCTGGATGAGTGCGGCGATCGCCGGATCGTCCATGTCGCGGCGAAGCCGGTCGATGTCGAGCCCGGCGTCGCGCGCAAGGCGGAACACGCCGGCCTCGTCGAGCTGGCCGCGGAAGCCCAGCATCGCGTCGTGGAAGGCGGGATACTTGCCCTGTGCGCGGCTGGCGAGGGCCGCACGCGAGGCGATGACGGATGCGGGCCCCAGGATCGGCAGGTCCTTGCGCACGACCCGCACGTCCTTGTCGGCCGCCACGAGCGCCTTCATCGGTGCGTGCATCTGCTTGCAATAGGGGCAGCGATAATCGAAGAACTCGACGATCGTCACGCCGCCGGCCGGATTGCCTGCGACCGGCGCGTCGGCATCCTCGAAAATTTCCTTTCGCTTCTCGCGCAGCGTCGCCTGCACGCGGGCCTGCTGCTCGTTGTCGCGCCGGCTTTCCAGCGCCTCGATCGCCTCGAGCACGATTTCAGGGTGCTCGCGCAGCGTTTCCATCATCAGCTTCTTCAGCGCTTCGCGTTGGGCAGGCGTGAAGGTCTCCTGCGCTTGCACCGGCGGGGCGACCAGAAGTGCAGCGCAGGCCGCGAGCAGGACGAGAAAACGGCGCATGGTCACTTCGACAGCGAAACGTCGGCGATGTAGCCGATCGCGGGCGAAGCCTCGGGCGGGATCGCCGCACGCAGGCCGCCGACGGCGACCATGACGACCTGCACATGCGTGGGGTCCTCGTTTGGCCAGAAATGCTTGTGCACCTCGGTGAGGTCGACCGCCTCGACATGCCAAAGGCCGGCCTGCCCGGCGCGCGGGTCGCGCAGCATCAGCTTGCGGCCGGCATCGTCGGAAACCCACTTGGCGAATCGCGCATCCTCGATGCGTTGCGCGCCGAAGCCGCCGAAATCGAATTCGACGAACCGGTCCCATTCGGGCCCCGGAACGCCGATCCAGCTTGCGTAGCGCTCGACCGACGGACGCTCGACGCTGCGGAAGAAGATGACGATGCGCACGCCGCGTTCGGTGCCTTCGCCCGGCCCGCCGGCATATTGCTGCGGCTCGAGATACCAGCTCCAGCGCAGGAACGGCGTGGCGCCGATGGTGGTCGCCACGCGCCTTCCCATCCACGAGCCGCCGGGCGAGTCCGGCCGCACGGCGATGGAGCCTTGCAGGTTGATGACGTTGAGCTGGCCGTCCGTGCCGTTGCGCACGACCATCCATTCGCCGCTTGCGGCACCCGGCTGGATGCCGGGCACGCCACGATCGAGAATCTTGATCGACCCGTCGACGATGACTGCACGGGGCGTCGGGCCGGAGCAGGCCGCGAGAAGCAGCGCGGCGGCAACGGCAATCAGGCGGAGTTTCATTCGCGACGACCCTGCGGCGGAAGCCTTTCGGCTGCGGACTTGATGTCCTGCGCCCGCAGGATAGGCGGCGAACCCGGCGGCAGCAACCGTTCGGCGCGTTCGGCGAAAGCGCGCGCATCCACGCGCCGGCCAAGGATCATCGCCTGTTCGGCCTGGGCAAGGGACGACATGCCGAGCTGGCCGTCGCGACCGTATGCAATCGCGAGAAGTCGCCAGATTTCGGCGTTTTCCGGCTCTCCGGCGCGGGCTTTCTCGAGATTTGCGATCGAGGCGGCGTTGAGCGCCTTGTCTTCGGTCGCGATCTGCGCGGCGGCAAGTTCCATCAGCAGCAGCGCGTTGCCGGGTACGCCGGCCACCGCCTTCTCGTAGTACGGGATCGAGTCGCGCGGCTTGCCGCTTTCGTAGGTGAACTGGGCGCGGGTCTCGTTGAAGTAGGGATCGTTCGGGCTTGCGGCGAGCAGCGCGTCGGCGAGCGGGATCGCGCGCATCATGTCGCCGCGGCGGTAATAGGCGAACGCGCGCGCGTAGCGCGACTCCATCGAGGTGTCGCTGTCCTTGTATTTCTGGAGTGCGCGCTGCGGCTCGGTGAAGCCCAGCAGCTTGGCGCGCATGCGCTTGTGCATCTCGACAAGCGGGGCCGGCGTGGGCACGCTGGAATAGCGCGACGTCTCGACCCAGTGGCGCACGAAATCGACGCGCTCGGTCGTTACAGGGTGCGTGCGCATATAGGGGTCCTGCCGGTCGGCGCTGAGCAGCTCCTGGTCCTGCAGGATCTGCAGGAACTCCAGGAAGCCGCGCGAGGATTGCTGCGTGCGGTCGAGGAAATTCACGCCGGCCTGGTCGGCGGAGGCCTCGAGCGCGCGGCTGTAGCTGAGGAGCTGGCGTTCCGCGATCTGTTGGCCGGCCATGACCGACGCCATCGCGGCCTCGCCGTTTTTGGCCGCGGCCGCGGCCGCGGCACCGAGCAGCGAGATGATCATCGTTTCCCAGGAATTCTGGATCGCCTGCGGCATGCGTGCGAGATGCCCGCCGGCGATGTGGCCCGTCTCGTGCGCGATGACGCCGATCACCTGGCTCGGGTTCTCGGCACGCAGAAGAAGGCCTGTGTGGAAGAACATGTTGAGGCCGAGCGCCACGAACGCGTTGAGCGAGCGGTCGTTGATCAGGTGGACGCTGATGTCTCCGGGGTTGAGACCGGCGGCCCGGAATATTGGCGTTGCGTAGGTGCGGATGATAGATTCCGTTTCGGCATCGCGGACGAAGCTCACGCGCTGCTGGGCGCGCGCCGGGGAAACGGCAAGGGTCAGGGCGACCGCCATCCACACGGCGCGCGCGGCAAACCGGAGATTGGCGAATTTCCCGAGAATGGCGTATGTCGTGCGGATGAAGTGCTTCAAGATTTCCGCCTTGGCTCGACGTAAGGCTATGTCGCCGACTTCCCGAAATCAATCGCACCGCCGTGGCGCAATTGTGGCGATGCTGGTTGCGGCATTCGCGCTTTCAAGCTGCGGCGGTTCGAAGGAAACGCCGGGTGTGGTCGGGTCGGTACGCGGCTTCCTTGGCGGCGCTGTCGTGGACGAGCCGCGCGCGGCTCTTGCCGCACGCGACATGCTTTCGGCCGGCGGCAGTGCGGTCGACGCGGCGGTGGCTGCGGCCTTCGTGCTGACTGTCGCTTATCCCACGCAGGTTCCCCTTGGCGGCGGCGGGGCCTGTCTCGTCAGTACCGGAAACGGGAAAATTCGCGGCGTCGAGATGCTGTCGTTCCCGGCGGTTGCGGCGCGGCCTGACTCGAAGCTGGCGACCCCCGGCCTGCCGCGCGGGCTTTTTGCGCTTCATGCACGTTACGGCAACCTGCGTTGGGAACAGGTGATGTCGCCGGCCGAGGTGTTCGCGCGCTCTGGCATGCCGGTGACGCGCGCGCTTGCCTACGAGCTTGCGGCGCACGCCGACATTCTCGGAACCGATGCGCGATTGCAGGCGATTTTCGCGCCCACCGGCACGACGCTTGCCGAAGGCACGCCGCTCGTTCAGCCCGAACTGGCTGTCATTCTCGGTGCAATCCGCCAGCGCGGGCCGGGCGACCTGCATTACGGCGCGCTGGGGCGTTCCGTCGCGCGCGCGTTGCAGGCGGCGGGCCTTGATTTCCGCTTCGAGGATTTTGCCGCCGGCCAGCCGCAGTTCGGCCCGGCCCTGCATGTCGGTTCCAAGGTCGCTCTCTATGTCGGCTCGCTGCCCGCCGAAGGCGGATTGGCCGCCGGGCAGATTTACGGGGCGCTCGAAGGCCGCTGGCGCGATACCCCGCCCGATGCCCATGCGGCACTTGTCCTTTCGACCGCTGCGGCGGCTTCGCGCGATCGGACCACCTTCATCGGACCCGATCTTGCGGCCACGCGCCCGCTTGTCCAGGCGATGGCGCCGGCCCAGCTCGCCAGGCTTGCCGGTGCGGGCGGCGAATTCGCGGCCGAACCCGGCGTGCCGGCAGGAACGGGCATCGCGGTCGTCGACCGGCGCGGGATGGCGGTCGCCTGCTCGTTCACCGGCTACCGGCCGTTTGGCATCGGCCGCCTGCCGCCGGGCGTGGGCATGCTGTTTGCACCTGCGCCCGACGACAAGGACGCCTCGATGCGCTGGCTGACCGCTGCCATCGGCGTGCGCGACGAGAAGGACCTGGTATTCGCCGGTGCCGCGGGCGGCGGTGCCGCCGCGCCCCTGGCGCTGGCGCAGGTGGCGCTCGACAGCCTGATCGAACGGGCGGAACTTGGCCGCGCGCTCGTTGCAAGGCGCGCGGTTCCGCCGGGGATTCCGGTCGAAGGTACCGGGGACGGGCCCGCGCGCGTGCAGGCGATCGTGTGCCGCGACGGGCTCAACGACAATCCGGAAGCTTGCCGCATCGAGGCCGATCCGCGCGGATCGGGCCTCGGCATCGGCACGCAATAGGGGCGGATCGGGTGGCTCTCAAGTCCGCGCGCCGTGCCGAAATCGCGCCGTTCATCGTGATGGATGTCATGCGCGCGGCCGCCGCGCGTGACGAGGCGCTGTCTGACCCGTCCGGGCGCACGGTCCACATGGAAGTCGGCCAGCCCGGCACGCCCGCCCCGGCAAGCGTGCGCGCGGCCGCGAAGAAGGCGCTCGATGTCGACAAGCTCGGCTACACCGATGCGATGGGCGTGCCCGAACTGCGCAGGCGCATCGCGCGCCACTATCGCGACGTCTATGGCGTCGATCTCGATCCTGCGCGCGTGTGCGTGACGACCGGCTCGTCCGGCGGCTTCCTGCTCGCCTTCCTTGCCGCGTTCGATGCGGGCGAGCGGGTGGCGCTGGCCGATCCGGGTTACCCGGCCTATCGCAACATCCTGAAGGCGATCGACTGCGTGCCCGTGGGACTGCCGGCGACGGCCGCGCACCGCTTCCAGCCCACGCCCGAGCTGCTCGACGCGGCCGGCGGCGAATTCGCGGGCCTCATCGTCGCAAGCCCCGCGAACCCGACGGGCACGATGCTGGGCAATGCCGAACTCGGCGCGCTCTACGAATGGTGCGCGCGTCGCGGCACGCGGCTCGTATCCGACGAGATCTATCACGGCATCGTCTACGAAGGGCGGGGGACGACCGCGCTTTCGTTCGGCGAAGACGCGTTCATCGTTAACAGTTTTTCCAAATACTTCTCGATGACCGGCTGGCGGCTGGGCTGGCTGGTCGTGCCGCCCGACCTCGCGCGCACGGTCGAGCGGCTGGCGCAGAACCTTTTCATCTCGCCGCCGACTCTGGCGCAGGTCGCCGCGATCGCGGCCTTCGACGCCTATGCCGAAATGGACGGCCATGTGCGCGCCTATCGCGCCAACCGCGATTTCCTGCTCGCCGAACTGCCCAAGGCGGGTTTCCGCGAGTTCGCCCCGCCCGACGGCGCGTTCTACCTCTACGCCGACGTGGCGCACCTGACCAACGACAGCACCGAATTCTGCCGGCGGATGCTGGCCGAGGCGGGGGTGGCCGCCACGCCCGGCGTGGATTTCGATCCCGAGCGCGGCAACCGCTTCGTGCGGTTTTCCTTTGCCGGCACGATGGCCGACATGCAGCAGGCGGTCGCCCGCCTCAAGGGCTGGCAGAAGGCCTGAAACGCGAAACGGGCGGCACCCGATCCGGATGCCGCCCGCTCGTTTCCTTGCGGAATACCTGTCTCAGCCCGTCAGGCGATTCCACCAGCCGCGCTTCTTGGGCCGGTTCGGATCGTCTTCGGGCGGCGGCACGTCGGCCACCGGTGCAGCCTGCGGGGCCGGTGCCGCTGGCGGCGGTTCGGTCACGCGGATGGGTTCGCTTGCGGCGGGCGCATGCGCGACCGGCGCTGCCGAAGCCGCATTGGGCTTGTTCCACGGCCAATCATGCGAATCGCCGGGGCCGGCAACGCGCTCGGGCAGCGGAAAACGGTCGTCGCCCGGGCCCTGCACGCGGCCAAGCTGCGGGTCGACGGCGTAGGCCGGTGCCGTGTAGCTCGGCTCGGCGCCTGTGGGCGCGGGCGCGGGTGAATTTTCGGCCTGCGGTGCGTCGCCGGCCGCGAAATTCTCGCTGCCTTCCTCGCCGCGTCGGCCACGCCGGCGGCCACCGCGCCGGCCGCGCCGGCGGCGACGGCGGCTGGCGTCGTCCCCGCCCTGATCGCCGGCCGCACCTTCGCGCGGGGCTTCCCCGCCCGATGCGGCATCGTCGTGATCGTCTTCGCCCTGCGGCGCACCTTCCGGCGAATCCGCCGCCTGCTGCGGCGCGTTCGGCTGGTCTTCGCCGCGATCCTCGCGATCGCGGCCGCGGCCGCGGCGACGACGACGGCGGCCGCGGCCGCCTTCCTCGTTGCGCTCGCTGCCCTCACGCGGCGCCCGCGTGCGTTCGCCTTCGTGCACCTCGTCCTCGTGGCCCTCGTCGCGCGCGCGCGCTTCGGACGGATCGGTCGTGGTGCCCAGCGACGGCGTGAAATCCTCGACATGGCGGATGGGCGCCGCACCCTGCGCTTCCTGCGCCTTGGCGCGCGCGCGCTCGATGCGGAAGGCGGGCGGGATCAGCGTGTCGTCGGAATGGAACGAGACGCGCATGCCGAAGCGGCTTTCGATGCCGGCCAGCGCCGCGCGCTTGTTGTTGAAGAGATAGAGCGCAACCGACGTGGCGACGTAGACCGAGACCTCGGCAGCGCGCATCTTGCCCGCTTCCTCCTCGATCCCGCGCAGCACGTGCAGTGCGGCCGACTCGGTCGAACGAAGGCGGCCGGTGCCGTTGCAGTGCGGGCAGACCTCGAAGCTGATTTCCGATATCGACGGCCGCAGGCGCTGGCGCGACAGCTCCAGCAGGCCGAAGGCCGAGATGCGCCCGATCTGGATGCGCGCGCGGTCGGACTTCATCGCCTCCTTGAGCCGGCGTTCGACGTTCGACTGGTGGCGATGGTCGTCCATGTCGATGAAGTCGATGACGATCAGCCCGGCGAGGTCGCGCAGGCGCAGCTGGCGGGCAACCTCGTCGGCGGCCTCCAGGTTCGTCTTGTACGCCGTCTCGTCGATGTTGCGTTCGCGCGTCGACCGGCCGGAGTTGACGTCGATGGCGACGAGCGCCTCGGTCGAATTGATGACGATGTAGCCGCCCGACTTGAGGCGCACCGTCGGCAGGTGCATCTCGTCGAGTTCGCTTTCGACCTGGAAACGCTGGAACAGCGGCACCTGCGCATCGTCGTAGCGGCGGATACGGGTGATGTCGCTGGGCATCAGCATGCCCATGAAGTGGCGCGCGGCCTCGAAGCCGGTCTCGCCCTCGACGAGGATGTCGTCGATGTCGGCCGAATACATGTCGCGGATGGCGCGCTTGATGAGGCTGCCTTCCTCGTAGATGAGCGAGGGTGCCGTCGAGCGCAGCGTGAGGTCGCGGATCTCTTCCCACAGCCGCATCAGGTATTCGTAGTCGCGGCGGATGTCGGTCGTGTCGCGCTCCATGCCGGCGGTGCGCAGGATGACGGCCATGCCGTCCGGCACCTCCAGCTCCTCGATCAGGTTCTTGAGACGCTTGCGGTCCTGCTGGGACGTGATCCGGCGTGAAATTCCGCCGCCGCGATCGGTGTTCGGCATCAGCACGCAGTAGCGGCCCGCGAGCGAGAGGTAGGTCGTGAGTGCGGCGCCCTTGTTGCCACGCTCTTCCTTGACGACCTGGACGAGCAGCACCTGGCGGCGCTTCAGCACTTCCTGGATCTTGTAGTGGCGCTGCGGACGCGCGCGGCGGCGCGTTTCGTGCGCGTCTTCCACCGTGTCGCCGCCCAGCGATTCGACATGATGCTGGCGCGGCTGCTCGCCGCCTTCTTCGGCCGGTGCCGCTTCGGCGGGTGCCGTTTCCGACGGCATGCCGTCAGGCGGCAGCACTTCGCCGGTGACGGCCACGGGCATTTCGCCCGCAGCCGCTTCGAGCGGCGCGCTTTCGGCAGCCGGCGCCGGCTCGGCCGCGGCAGGCGCGGCTTCGACGGCGACGGCAGGCGGCGGGGGAACGATGTCGACCGGGCCCGCATCGTGGGCCGTGTCGAGCGGGATCGTGGCGACCGGATCGGCAGCCGGCGCTTCGGGCGCGGGATGCGCGTCGCCTTCGGCCTCGCGGCGCGGACGCTCGCTGCGGACGACGTGATCGTCCTCGTCGTCGTCGACCATCAGCGCATGCCGGTCGGCGACCGGGATGCGGTAATAGTCGGGATGGATTTCGTTGAAGGCGAGGAAACCGTGCCGGTTCCCGCCGAACTCGACGAAGGCGGCCTGGAGCGACGGTTCCACGCGCGTCACCCGCGCGAGATAGATGTTGCCCTTGAGCTGCTTCTTGCTGGCCGTTTCGAAATCGAATTCCTCGAGACGGTTTCCGTCGAGCACGACCACACGGGTTTCCTCCGGGTGGGTCGAGTCGATCAACATGCGCTTTGCCATCGAAATGCACTTCTCCAATTGCGGCGCCATGCACCCGGCTGCACGCGGCGCCGGCGAAGGGCGCAATGCGCTCCGCCTGCGCGCACAGAGGCGCGGCGCCATGAATGTCTTGACCGGATCGGTTGGGCGCACGGTGCCTTCCGGGGATAAGCCGTCTGGCGTCGCGGTCGCGCGCGGGTTCCTTGGGCCCACGCCGCGGTCTTGACCGTCGCGAAATTTTCCGTCCCTGAGTTCGCTCCGACCCTTCAAGAAAGGGGAGCGGGGGGAAACGGACCCTTCCGCGGGGTCCATTTGGGGCGTGCGCCGTCGATCGGCCGCCCTGGCGCGTTCGTCGCGGGTCCAACCCCGGTCCTTGCCGCCGCTTGGACCGAAATCCGGGGCGGCGCGGCACACGATGGGTGGCCCGCACGGGCGCGGCGCTCCGGTCAGGGGCGCACGACGTCCAGCGAACGGACGCAGAATACAGACCCACCCCCCGGGTCACAATCGGTAATTTCCAACCGTGCGAACTTGCGCAAGCGTGCGCAACGGCCTTGCCGTCGATTCGCGTTGCAGGATATATGTCGGGGTGATGCAGCGACGCCCACGCAATATATTGTGTTCTATCAAGCGACTAGCGATCGCTGCCCTCACGGTCGCCGCAATTTTTGCGGGTCCCGGCGCCGGGCAGGCACAAACATCGCCGCGAAACGGCACCGGACCCGACGTTGTGGTGACCGGTGTCCGACTTTTCGAGACCGCTGGCGCCACGAGGCTGGCCTTGGACATGACGCGCCGGCTCGAACATCAGGTCTTTTTCCTGAATGAGCCTATGCGGGCCGTCATCGACCTGCCGGCGGTGCAATGGAAAATCACTGGCGGAGAGGTGGCGCCCAGCGGGTTGATCGCGGGCCTTCGCTATGGCGCGTTCGATTCCCATACCGGCCGGCTGGTGCTGGACCTCGCCCAGCCCGTCCGGCTGCGCGAGGCGCATTACGACCTGCCCGCCGCCGGCCGGAAGGGCCAGCGCCTCGTCCTCGATTTCGAGAAGGCGACGGCCGAGGAATTCGCCAAGAGCGTCCAGCCGTGGAGCGTTTCGGGCGTGCTGCGCGCCATGCAGGCCAACGCCCCCAGCGAGCCGCAGCCGACCCGGACGGTCGCCACGCTGCCGATGCCCTCGACCCTTGCCGCACCGATGCCGGGCCCCAGCGCGAACCCGCCGCCCCCGACGCTCGCCCCGGCTCCCGCACCCCAGCAGCAGGCGTTCGCGCTGCCCTCGCGGCCGACGCCGCCGGCACCGCCCGCCATCCAGGCCGCCGCACCGCCGGCACCGCGTGCCGCGACCGGCGGCGCGCGTTCGATTGTGCGCCCGATGATCATCATCGACCCGGGCCATGGTGGCGTCGATCCCGGCGCCATCGGCCGGTCTGGCACGCACGAGAAGGACGTGACGCTTGCCATGTCGCGCGAGGTGCGCCGCCAGCTCGAGCAGACCGGCCGCTTCCGTGTCCACCTGACGCGCGACGAGGACGTGTTCATCCAGCTGCGCGAGCGCATCGCCATCGCGCGCCGCCAGCAGGCGGACATGTTCGTCTCGATCCACGCCGATTCGATGGGCAACGGCAACCCCGCCACGCGCGGCGCCTCGGTCTACACGCTTTCGGAAAACGCGTCAGACTCCGAGGCGGCGGCCCTTGCCCAGCGCGAAAACCGCGCCGACATCATCGCGGGCGTCGACCTGTCGCGCGAGAACCGCGACGTGACCTCGATCCTCATCGATCTGGCGCAGCGCGAGACGATGAACCATTCGATCGTCTTCGCGCGCGATCTGGTCAAGGAGCTTGGCCGCGAGATCGTGCTGCTGCCGCAGAACCCGCACCGCTTCGCGGGTTTCGCCGTCCTTCGCTCGCCCGACGTGCCCTCGGTGCTGATCGAACTGGGCTATCTCTCCAACCGCGACGACGAGGAACTGCTGACGCGCCCGCAGCACCGCAGCAAGGTTGCCGGCGGCATCGTGCGCGCGATCGAGGCGTATTTCCGCGCAAATCCCGTCCATCACCCCTGAGGTTCCGGGGGCGCGACAGGCGCCGGCGAGGGGGCTATATTCCGCGGTGCACCTGAAGCGGAAGCCGTCCCCATGCGTCGTGGCATCATCACGCTCCTCATCCTGCTGTTTCTCGGCATCGTCGGCGGTGCGGCGGGCGTGCTTGCGGGCTTCTGGTATTTCGGCCGCGGGCTGCCCGACCATCGCCAGCTTGCCGAGTACCAGCCCTCGGTCACCACGCGCGTGCATGCGGGCGACGGGCGCATCCTTGCGGAATTCGCGATCGAGAAACGCGTCTTCGTGCCCTACGACGCGATCCCCAGGAGCGTGGTCAACGCCTTCCTTGCCGCCGAGGACAAGTCGTTCTTCACCCATCCGGGCGTGAGCCTGCCCGACATCGCGCGCGCGGCCCTGCAGAACGCGCTCAACTACGGCTCGCGCCGGCCCGTGGGCGCCTCCACGATCACGCAGCAGGTCGCCAAGAACATGCTGCTGACCAACGAGGTGTCGCTGAGCCGCAAGGCGAAGGAAGCGATCCTCGCATTGCGCATCGAGGAGGCGCTGTCCAAACGACGCATCCTCGAGCTTTACCTCAACGAGATCTATCTGGGCTTCGGCGCCTATGGCGTGGCGTCGGCGGCGATGAACTATTTCGACCGCGGGCTCGACGAGCTGACGCTGGCCGAGGCGGCGTTCCTGGCCGTGCTGCCCAAGGCGCCCAACAACTACGACCCGCGCCGCTATCCCGAGCGCGCGCGCGAGCGGCGCGACTGGGTGCTGGGCCGCATGCTCGACGACGGCCACATCACGCAGGCCGAATACGACGCTGCCCGCGCCCAGCCCATCGTCACGCGCCAGCGTGGGCCGGAAGACACCGTGCGCGCCGACTATTTCGCCGAGGAGGTGCGCCGCGAACTGGTCGCGCGCTTCGGCGAGCGCGAACTTTTCCGCGGCGGGCTTTCGGTGCGCACGTCGATGGACCCGAAGATGCAGGCGGTCGCCGAAGCGGCGCTCCGAAAGGGGCTGATGGCTTACGACCGCCGGCACGGCTGGCGCGGCCCGGTCGCCCGGATCGACGCGAACTCGAGCGAAACCCGCCGGCTTCTGACCGCCCACCCGCGCCCGCCGGGCACGCCGCCCGAATGGCAGCTCGCGATGGTGCGCGCCACCGCGAACGATGCCGCCGAACTCGCCTTCGCCGACGGAACCGCAGGCACGCTTCCGCTCGAGGAGATGCGCTGGGCGCGGCGCACCGAGAAGGACCAGCGCGTCGGGGCCGCGGTGCGCGCGCCGGCCGACGTGGTTGCGGCCGGCGATCTCGTCCTCGTCGAACCGTCGGCCGCGCAACCCGCATCGGGCCCCAGGCGCTTCGCGCTGCGCCAGATCCCCAATGTGGGCGGGGCCGCCGTCATCATGGACCCGCACACCGGTCGCGTGCGCGCACTCGTGGGCGGGTGGAGCTACGAGCAGAGCCAGTTCAACCGCGCAACGCAGGCGATGCGCCAGCCCGGCTCGTCGTTCAAGCCGTTCGTCTATCTGCCGGCGCTCGAAAGCGGCTTCACGCCGGCAAGCCTGATCCTCGATGCGCCCATCGTGGTCGATCAGGGGCCGGGGCTTCCGCCGTGGCGGCCGGCGAACTACACGCGGAACTTCTACGGGCCTTCGCCCATGCGCGTGGGCATCGAACAGTCGCGCAACCTGATGACGATCCGGCTGGCGCAGGCGGTGGGCATGGAAAAGGTGGCCGCGACCGCCGAGAAGCTCGGCGAGGTCGACAAGCTGCCGCTCAGCCTCGCGATGGCGCTGGGGGCGGCCGAAACAACGCTGATGCGCCAGACCACGGCCTACGCGATGTTCGTCAATGGCGGGCGGCGCATCGAGCCCACGCTCATCGACCGCGTGCAGGACCGCGACGGCAAGACCGTGTTCCGCCACGACGCGCGCGCCTGCGAGGGTTGCCGCAGCGACGTATGGCTGCCCGACATGACGCCGCCCGACCTGCCCGACACGCGCGCGCAGGCGATCGACCCGCTCTCGGCCTACCAGATGGTGTCGATGCTGCAGGGCGTGGTCGAGCGCGGCACCGGGCGGCGGCTGCGCGAACTGAACCGCCCGCTCGCCGGCAAGACCGGCACGACGAACGACTCGTTCGATGCGTGGTTCATGGGCTTCTCGCCCGACCTTGCGGCGGGCGTGTGGGTCGGCTTCGACAATCCGCGCACGCTGGGCCCCAACGAAACCGGCTCGTCGGTCGCCGTACCCATCTTCAAGGACATGATGGGCGAAGTGCTCGCGGGCACGCCGGTCGTGCCGTTCCGCACGCCGCCGGGCATAAGGCTCGTGCGCATCAATCCGCAGACCGGGCAGGCCGCTTCGCCCGGCGAGCGCGACGCGATCCTCGAGGCGTTCAAGCCCGGAACGGAAGCCAACCGCGACAGCCAGGTGCTCGACGGCGGCGGCCAGATCACCGTGCCCGCCAACGGCATCGCCGTGCCGGGCAGCGAAGGCGGCGATGGCATCTACTGACGGTTTGCGACCGATGCACGTCTGGCAGCGCCTGAACGCAGACCTGCATCTTGACTCGCTCGATCACGACTACGCGCCGGCCGGACTGCTCGAGATGGTTCCGCCGGGCGTGCGCCGTGCGCTCGATATCGGGTGCTTCTGCGGCGGCAGCGGCCGATGGCTGATGGCACGAAACCCGGCGCTTGCGGTGGTCGGGATCGAGATGCTCGAAAGAGCGGCGGCGATCTCGGCGAAATCTTACGCGCATGTCTTCGCCGCGAAGGTCGACGATGTCGACTTCGAAGATCCGCGTCTCGGGCGGTTCGACGCGATCGTCGCGGCCGACGTGCTCGAGCACATGGTCGATCCCTGGCGGCTGCTGACACGGCTGCCCGGACTGCTCGCGCCGGGGGGAGCGCTCTATGTGAGCGTGCCGAACATACGCAATCTCGTCGTTCTGCAGGAACTGGTCGGCGGCGACTTCCGTTACGACGGATCGGGCATTCTGGACGTGACGCATCTGCGGTTTTTCACGCGGCGTTCGGCGTTGCGGATGTTCGCCGAGACCGGCTGGCGCGTCGTCGATCAGCGGATCAATATCGATCCGCGACTGATCCCGGTCCTGAACGGCCGGATGCCGGATGCCATCGATTCCATATCAATGGGGAAAGCGACCTTCCGCGATCTCGGACCGGAAGACTCGCAGGAGCTGTTCGCGCTGCAGTTCTATTTCCGGCTTCAACCGGCCGACTGAGTTTTTCATACGTTGCTGCCGCGCCGGGTGACAGCGGATTGGGATCTGAGAATACTATTATAGGGCGTATATAATTTCGTTGAAATATTCAACAATGCGATCCGTTCGAGAAGCGTGCGGATCGCAGAATGCAGGATTTACATGATGCCGCACGCGAACGCGCGTTGCGGCCTCCGCTCCCGGGACTGGACGCCGCGCTCGAGTGGGCGCGGGCGGGCGATGTGCGGGGCGCCCGGTCGGCGGTCGAAGCCTATCTTCGGACGGCACCGTCCGATGGGGCTGCGCACCGATTGCATGCCGCGACGCTGATGCATACCGGCGATCTGCCGGGCGCCATAGAAGCCTTCCAGCGTGCGACGCGCTTCGGCTGCAACGACGCATCGACGCGTATCCAGCTCGGTCTTGCATTGAAATTTCGCGGGCGTTGCGCGGATGCGCTGCGCGAATTCGAGCGCGCCCGGTCGTGCGACCCTGCCGACCCGCTGGCCCGGTGGCTGGCAAGCGTGGGCACGCTGCCGATGGTTTTCGACAGCGCTGCTAAAGTCGAAGCGGCACTGACCGCGTTCCGGACGCGGCTCGCCGAACTCGACGACTGGTTTCGAGAATACGGGTGCGCGAACGCCGCCGGTGTCGTCGCGGAACCGAACCCGTTCCACATCGCCTATGTCGAACGCGATCACCGCGACGATCTGGTCCGGTACGGGAAATTGTGCAGCCGCCTGATGGCGGACTGGAATTCGGCCCGCCCGCATCCGGCGGCACCCGCCATCGTGCGCGACGGGCGCCGACGCGTCGGCATCGTCACGCGCTATCTCTACCGGCACTCGGTCTGGTCGGCGATCGTCAAGGGCATGCTGCAGACTCTCGACCGCACGCGGTTCCGTTTCGAGCTTTTTCATGTCGGCGAGCAGCGCGACGCGGAAACGGAATTCGCGAAGGCGCACGCGGCAGGCTACACGCCCTCGCTGGCGCGGACCGACGCGAGCGTCGACGCGATTTCGGCAAGCGCGCCGGACATCCTCTTCTATCCCGAGATCGGCATGGATCCGCTCAGCACGCGGCTGGCGGCGCTGCGTCTGGCGCCGTTGCAGATCGCGTCCTGGGGGCATCCGATAACGACCGGCCTGCCGACGGTCGATATCTTCCTTTCCGCGGAGGCCTTCGAGCCGCCTGCCGGCGCTTCGCACTACACCGAACGTCTCGTGGCGTTGCCTTGCCTCGGCGCACGCGTGGAACGCGAGCCTGCACAGGCGGCGGCTGCCGATCCGGCGCAATACGGGATCGATCCCCGGCGACCGCTCTTCCTGTGCCCGGGCGTGCCGTGGAAATATCCGCCCGAATTCGACGATGCGCTGTGCGCGATCGCGGCACGTGCGCCGGACGCGCAGTTCGTCTTCTTCGAACCGGTCCTCCAGCGCGCGGCGGCGGCCCAGCTTCGCCGCCGCGTCGGCGCGCGCTTCGGCGCGGCGGGCATCGATCCGGCAGGCCGCATCGTGTTCGCGCCGTGGCTCGGGCGGGCGGAATTCCTCGGTCTCGTCTCGCAAGCCGATGCTTGCCTAGACAGTTTCGGCTTCTCCGGCTTCAACACGGTCCTGCAATGTCTGCAGGCCGGCGCTCCGATGGTGACGCTCGAAGGAAAATTCATGCGTGGTCGTCTTGCGAGCGGCGTGCTGCGCCATGTCGGGCTCGTCGAGTACGTCGCGACGGACATACAGGGCTATGTCGAGCGGGCGGTCGGCACGCTGACGCGTCGCGTCCCGGGCGCGGAACTTTCCGCCGCCGCGACGCGCGCCTACGACGATCGGGCGCCGATGGCGGCACTGGCGAAATTTCTGCTTTCCAAGATCTAGTTCCAAACGGCGTCATTTGAAGTGCCGCTCTCCAGGTAATACAACCAAAAAAAACAGCATAAAAAATAGAATCTTTAGTAGTACTATGAAAGGTTGATAAATCTCCGTTCTGAAATTCCAGACGGAGAATCCAATGTGGGACATTGTCGGTACGGATGGCGCGGACACGCTGGTCGGCACGGCCGGTGACGATACCATTTCCGGCGGTGGCGGCGCGGACTTCCTGATCGGCAGCGGCGGCAACGATTTCTATTTTGTCGACGACGAAGGGGACCTCGTATTCGAGGAGGTCGGCGGTGGTTACGACACCGTCAGTTCCTCGATTTCCTACGCAATGGCCGACAATGTCGAATCGCTCGTTTTGACGGGCGGGGAAAGCCTGTGGGCGGATGGCAACGAGCTCGGCAACTATATTCTCGGCAATGCCGCCAATAACGACATCGAAGGGTACGGTGGAAACGATACGATCGACGGCGGCGGCGGCTGGGACGTCGCATACTACGGCGGAAATTTCGAAGAATACGATTTCGCAGTCCTGCCCGACGGTTCGTTCCAGATATCCCAAAGAAATGGGGGCGCGGACGGGACCGATTCGCTCATCAGCGTGGAATCGGTCAGCTTCGCGAACAACTATTTCGACGTCGCAGTGCTGTCGAATTTCGTTCTCACGAACACGGCGCCAGTCGCATTGGACGATGCGGCGACGATCGACGAGAACGGAACGATCATTCTCGATGTCCTAGCGAACGATCATGACGACGATTGGACGCCGGGGGAATTGTACGTCGCAGCGGCGACGCTCGCGAGCGGGCAGGGGACGGTCTCGATCGTGAGCGGAAAGGTTGTCTACGCCGCTGGGGACGCATATGACCATCTCGCGGTGGGCCAGGCGGAAACGGTTCAAATCGCCTATACGGTAAATGACCAATATGGCGGCTCGTCGGTTGCGACTGCCACCTTGACGATCGTTGGCAGCAACGACGCGCCGATAGTCCACGACAAGGCGTATCAAGTTTCCGCTGATGTTGCGCTTATCGCCAACGTGCTTGCAGACACCGGGGGCGGTGCCGACATCGATCCGGACGGTGATGCGCTGCACGTGGCCGCCGGCAGCTACGCGACTGCGCATGGCGGGACCGTGACGGTGGATGACGCCGGAAACTTCGTCTATGTCGCGGCGAGCGGTTACACAGGCGCGGACAGTTTCAACTACACCGTCGACGATGGAAATGGCGCATCGGTGACGGGCACCGTAATCGTCGACGTGTTGAGGGCCGGCGCGCCGGATCCCAATTCCGGCAATGTGAACGTTGTCGTGACGCCGTCGCCCCTGGGTTTGCCCGAGATCAACGTGACGGCGCAGTTCTCGGGCTCGCAGGATGGGGCATTCACGACGGGCCTTCGGGACGGACGATACGTCGTCGGCTGGACCGACAACACGGTCGGTAACTCCGGGACCTGGTTCCAGATCTATGCGGCAAACGGCGTGAAGATCGGCGATCCGATACACGCCGGTTCGGCACATGGCGGAACGGACGGCTCGCTTGTGGAATTGGTCGACGGCACGTTCATGGTGGCGTGGTGTGCGCGCTCCGCGCCCGATACCACACACCGGATCGAGATATATGGACGGCACTACGACGCGAACGGTATCGCGCTCGGATCGGACTTTCTGGTCAACAATTCGATCGGCGGTACGGACAAGTCCGATCCTTCGATCGCAGCATTGGCGGGTGGCGGGTTTGCGGTCACGTGGACGACCGGTTCCATCCCATACAGCGGTGTCGCCTGCCGCCTATTCGGGGCGGGTGGCGCGCCGGCGGGAAGCGAGTTCCCGATCGCCCAGATAGCCGGGGGAAATGGATTCTCGTCGCGTGTGATCGGTCTGGCGGACGGAAGCTATTATATTACTTGGGCGGCTGCTTCCAGTCCGCTTGCGAGTCAGGACGTATTCGGTCGCCATTTCGGCGCAGATGGCACACCCCTTTCCGATCAGCTCAAGCTAAATACCGATACCAACCCGCTCCTTCGGCAGCAGGAGCCGGAAATAACCCAGCTTCGTGACGGCGGGTTTGTCGTGTCGTGGCAGGACGAGGCGATCGAATCGCATGACTGGGGGATCGCCTGCAGGCGGTTCGACGCGTCCGGCAATCCCGTTTCCCCGGTCTTCCAGATAAATACGACGTTCGTCGGCTATCAATTGCATCCCGACATTGCCAGCCTCGAGGGTGGCGGATTTGTCGTCACTTGGATGTCGGCCGACGCGAACGGGTACGGGATTTTTGCGCAGCGATATGACGCGGCAGGGCATCAAGTCGGCGCCGAATTCCGCGTCAACACCTACCAGATCGACGATCAGGTCAACCCGAGCGTGACCGGTCTCGAAAACGGCGGCTTTGTCGTCGCTTGGAGTTCGCTCAAGCCGAACCATCTGGAGTGGAGCGTTCACAGCCAGCAGTTTGACGCGAACGGCGAACGCTTAAGCGCCCCGGAAGCCTACGCCGGCACGGCAATCCTGCTCGACGTCGCCACGGACTATGTTGCCGACGCGACGCATGTTCTTACCTTCCATATCGCCGGTCTGCCGATCGGCGCGACGTTGTCGGCAGGTACGCACGACGCGGCGAATGTTTGGACGGTGACGGAGGGTGACCTCGCGGGCCTCAAGCTTCTTCCGCCGGGTGATTTCGTGGGCGACGTCCACTTGTCGATCGCGGCAATCTTGACGAACACGTCCGACGGCACATCTTCTGTTTCGACCCAGAACGTCGATTTCGAAATTCGCGATCCGCTCGGAATTTACGGCCAGTCCGCCGCGGATACGCTTGTCGGAGGGTCCGGGTCGGATCATCTCTACGGCGGCGGCGGCGCCGATCTTCTGACGGGCAATGGCGGCGCCGACAGTCTTTCCGGCGGTGCCGGCGACGACACACTGGCCGGCGGTGCCGGAAACGATACGTTGGCCGGAGGCGAGGGAAGCGACCATTTCCAGTTCGGACCGAGTTCCGGCAATGACGTGGTCGCTGATTTCCACGGCGGCGCCGGCGGCGACATGATCGATCTCGTCGGCACGAACATCCATACATTCACCCAAGCACAGGCGGCGATGACGCAGCAAGGAGCGGACGTCGTGCTCGATCTCGGCGGCGGCAATCACGTGCAGTTCCTGAACACACTGCTTGCCGATTTCGACGCCAGTCGATTCAACTACAGCTGATGGTGAACTCCCGCTCGGGCCGGACGCGGGCCGAAGCAAAATACGATTATAGGACGTATCAATATAACAGGGCACATTTTAGAATGCAGTGACGTGTGAGATTGGGCTGATCGTACGATGAGTGATTGGAACGAGTACATCCTCGGCCGGCCGATCGATTTCGAATTGTCGGCCCGCGAGCGTGCGTTCGGGCGGGCGCTCGCCGGCGATTTCCATGGCGCGCGCGGCGAGATCGAAGCGCATCTGCGCGATGCGCCGTCGGACGGCGATGCGTATTGCCTCCATGCCGTGACGTTGATCCACGCGGGCGAACTTACCGGCGCTTGTTCGGCGTTCCGACGCGCCGTGCACTGCGGCAGCGACGAACGTCATGCGCGCACGCAGCTCGACGGCGCGCTGAAGCGCTGCGGCTATCGTGCGGAGCAGTTGTACGGGGCGGAGGGCGGGCGCGCCGGAGCGCGCGCCGCCGTCCCGGCGGGCGAGGCTACCCGAACGCCTTGAACGTGATCAGCGTGAAGGTGTCCTTCACGCCGGGGATCTTCTGGATGCCCATCACGAAATGGCCGATGTCGGAATCGTCCGGCAGGTAGCATTTCAGGTGCAGGTCGTACTGGCCGGAGATCGAATAGACCTCCGAGACCTGCTCGGTCTCCATCGCGGCTTCGGCCACGTCGTAGGCGCGGCCAAGCTCGCACTTCACCATGATGAAGATCGTCTGCATGTTCGCGTTCTCCCGTAGCGGTGCCGGTCCGGCCAGTTAACCGGCCGCGCGGCGTCCACGCAACAGGAAGGCGGGCACGCCATCCTCGTCGAAGCCGCGGCCCGCCGGATTTCCCGCACCCATCGGCTGCGGCTCGCGCCGCGGCAGCGGCACGGGTGCAGGCGCAGGGCGTTCGGCGCGTTCCTGACGCGCGGGGCGTTGGGCCCGCGGCGCACGTTCGGCGCGCGGCGCCGGTTCGGTGCGTGCGGCCATTTCGGCCGGCGGCTGTTCGGCTGGCGCTTCGGTCGACGGACCCCAGCCCGATCCGGCAACGGCCGGCATTTCTTCCGGGCGCGATTCGTTTGCGGGTGCGGGTGCACGTTCGCCACGATCCCGGCCACGGCCGCGTCCGCCGCGACCGCCACGGCCGCCGCGTTCGCGGCCGCCGCGATGCTCGCGCTCGCTCTCGACCGGGGGGGCGTTCGGGTCGGCGACCGGCGCTTCGAAACCCTCGACGGCGAGCGGCGGGATCTTCTTGCCGATCAGGCGTTCGATGGCGTGGATGAACTTGGAATCGTCCGGCGTGGCGATCGTGTAGGCCACGCCCGAACGGCCCGCGCGACCGGTGCGGCCGATGCGGTGGACGTAATCCTCGGCGTTGATCGGCACGTCGAAATTGAACACGTGCGACAGGCCGCCGATGTCGAGGCCGCGTGCGGCCACGTCCGAGCAGCACAGGATCTGCACGTCGCCCTTCTTGAAGCCTTCGAGCGTTTCGGTGCGCGTGGCCTGGTCCATGTCGCCGTGAAGTGCCCCGACCGAGAAGCCGTGGCGCTTGAGCGACTTCCACAGGATGTCGACGTCGCGCTTGCGGTTGCAGAAGACGAGCGCGTTCTTGATCTGCTCGGCCTTGACGAGCCGGCGCAGCGTCTCGCGCTTCTCGCGCTCGGCCACCGTGACGATGCCCTGAAGGACGGTATCGGCCGTGGCGGCGGGCGCCGAGACGGCGACTTCCTTGGGATTGGTGAGGAACTTGTCGGCGAGCTTGCGGATTTCCGGCGCCATCGTGGCGGAGAAGAACAGCGTCTGGCGCAGGGGCGGCAGCAGCGAGACGATGCGCTCGACGTCGGGGATGAAGCCCATGTCGAGCATGCGGTCGGCTTCGTCGATCACGAGGATCTTGACGTCGTGCAGCAGGATGCGGCCGCGGTCGAACAGGTCCATCAGGCGGCCGGGCGTGGCGATCAGCACGTCGACGCCGCGGTCGAGCGCTTTCTCCTGCTCGTCCATCGAGACGCCGCCGATCAGCAGCGCCTTGGTGAGCTTGAGGTACTTGCCGTACTTGTCGAAGTTCTCGGCCACCTGGGCGGCCAGTTCGCGCGTCGGCTCCAGGATCAGCGAGCGCGGCATGCGCGCCTTGGCGCGGCCCTGGCTCAACGCGTCGATCATCGGCAGCGTGAAGCCGGCGGTCTTGCCGGTGCCGGTCTGGGCGCAGCCCAGAACGTCGCGGCCCATCTGTACCCAGGGGATTGCTTTTTCCTGAATCGGCGTGGGTGTCGTATAGCCCGCGTCCGCGATGGCCTGGAGCACCGGCTCCGACAGGCCCAAATCCTTGAATTCCATTTTTCGATGTCTTCTTTCGGTTCGGCGCCGCTTGTCCGCTTCGACGGCGCGCCGCGTGCCTCTTGCCCGCGGCCGGCTTGCCAAACCGTCCTCGCAAGGATCGGCGCAAGCCACAGACGGAACGCGGCTTGCGGCGTTCCTTCGCAGTTGCACAAAAACCCTTGGCAACGGTGGGAAAATAGGCTTTTAGCCGGGGAAGTCAAGGAATACCGGGCTTCCGAGGGTTGGCATACGGAAAACGCGGGGCTAGGTTGGCGCCCAACATGCTGATCCAAGCCGAACAATCCGCACTGCTGGTCATCGATATCCAGTCCCGCCTGCTGCCGGCCATGGCGGCACCCGAGGCGGTGGTCGCCAACGCGTCCAAGCTGATGATCGCGGGCGCGCGGCTGGGCACGCCGATCCTGGTCTCCGAGCAGTACCCGAAGGGGCTGGGGCCGAGCGTGCCAGAAATCGCCGCCCTGACGCCGGCGGGGGCGGTGCTGGAAAAGAACGCGTTCAGCTGTGCGGGCGATTCCGGGATCGTGGCGCGCGTGGGCGAACTCGGGCGCCGCCAGCTCGTGCTGTGCGGGATCGAAAGCCATGTCTGCGTGCTGCAGACGGCGATCGGCTTTCGTGCGCTGGGCTACGAGATCGCGGTCGCGTGGGACGCGACGAGTTCGCGCCGCGAGGGGGACCGTGCGCTCGCCGCCGACCGGCTGCGCGCCGAGGGCGTGACGCTGGCGAGCGTCGAGATGGTGCTGTTCGAGTGGCTGGGGCGCGCGGGCACGCCCGAGTTCAGGGAAATCTCGGCGCTGATCAAATGAGCCGCATCCCGCTCGTCCTTCTTCCGGGCCTGATCTGCGATCGCGAGCTATGGCGCGACCAGATCACGGGCCTTGCCGATCTGGCCGAGATCGAGGTCGCCGACCTGACCAACGCCGACAGCTTCGCCGAGATGGCCGAGCGCGTTCTAGCCCGCGCGCCCGCGCGCTTTGCACTGGCCGCGCTGTCGATGGGCGGCTATCTCGCCTTCGAGATCATGCGCCGGGCGGCGACGCGCGTGGAACGGCTGGCGCTGCTTGACACCTCCGCGCGCGCCGACACGCCCGAGCAGCTGCGCAAGCGCAGGATGTTCGTGGCGCATGCCAAGCGCGGCAAGTTCAAGGGCGTCACGCCGCAGCTGATCACGAACTGGGTGAGCCCCAAGTCGATCGCGCGCGATGCGGGCCTATCCCAGCGCGTGCACGAGATGACGCTGCGCGTGGGTGCCGACAATTTCTGCCGCCAGGTGAACGCGATCATGGAGCGGCCCGACAGCCGGCCGCTGCTGTCGGAAATCGCGTGCCCGACACTGGTGCTGTGCGGGCGCGAGGACGAGGCGACGCCGCTGGCATTGAGTCAGGAAATGGCCGCCGACATTCCCGACGCGCAGCTGCGCGTCCTCGACGAGTGCGGCCATCTTTCGCCGATGGAAAAGCCCGAAGCGGTCAACGACGCCATGCGCCGCTGGCTGATGGCCTAGACCAGCGGCGTCATCACGATCTTGCGGAAGGCCGGGCGTTCCTGCAGGCGCGCGTACCACGCCTCGAGGTTCGCGTGCTTGGGCCGGTCGGGCACGAGGCTCGCGTAGCGCCACATCCACTGGCCCACGGCGATATCGCCCATCGTGAAGGTCGATCCCGCCAGATAATTGCGGCCGGCGAGGGCGGCGTCGAGCACGCCCGCCTTGTCGCGTGCGAACTGGCAGGCGGCGGCGAGCACTGCTTCGTCGCGTTTTTCCGGCGGCGTTCGCACCTTCTGAAGCAGCACGACGGCGATCTGCGGGGCAAGCACGGTCGCCTGCCAGTCCATCCAGCGGTCGCTGTCCGCGCGCACGCGCAGGTCGGCCGGGTAGATCGTGCCATTGGCGTGCTTGGCCGCGAGATAGCGCACGATCGCGTTCGATTCCCACAGGATGAAACCGTCCTCGTCGATGGTCGGGATCAGGCCGTTGGGATTGAGCTTCTTGTATTCCTCGCTCTCCTTCGCCTTGCCGGGCGGCACGACGTGGGCGGAGGAATAGGGCAGGCCGATTTCCTCGAGAAGCCAGAGGACCTTCTGGACGTTGGACGAACTTCCGCGACCGTAGACGACGAGCATGTTTTCTCCCTTTTATGCGGCCGCGCGTGCGGCCACCGGCTTCAGCGCCTTGACGTCCACGCGGCCGTTCTCGACGACGAGCATGGAACTCTCGCCCACCGCCGTCCAGTGCTGCACGTCGGTGTCGAGCGGCTCGGACAGCACGAGCAGCGAATCCTCGCCGCCCGCGCTGTCGGAGCAGGCGCCGCCGGCCGCCGCGCGGATGCCAGATCCGCAGCCGTAGAAAAGCGTGGGCGACGCGCCATCGGTGGAAAAGCGCGCTGCGAAGATGCGCCTGCCGTCGGTGAAGCAGGCGGTGAAGCGGAACGGATCGACGCAGCCGGCCTTCTCGACGCACTCCACCACCTTGCCCAGCGTGCGCGCGAGCGCATATTCCGGGTCGCGCTCGAGGCCGTAGGTGAGCATCAAGAGGAAGATCGTTTCGCTGTCGGTCGTGCCCTTGCGCACGCGGTAATATTCGGGCGCGATGGCGAAATCGAGTTCGCGCGCCACGCGGTCGAAGCCGCCGATCTGGCCGTTATGCATGAACATCCAGCGCCCGTGCTGGAAGGGGTGGCAGTTGGCGCGGCTGATCGACGTGCCGGTCGACGCACGCACATGGGCGAAGAAATGTCCGGTGCGGATCTGCTCGGCGATCGAGCGCAGGTTCTCGTCGTTCCAGGCCGGACGGATGTCGCGGAAAAGGCCCGGTTCGTCCCGGTCGCCGTACCAGCCCACGCCGAACCCGTCGCCGTTGGTGGCCACGTGCCCTTTTCGCGCATGGAGCGACTGGTTGATGAGCGAGTTCTCGGGCTTGAAAAGGAAGTCCTCGAGATAGAGCGGTCGGCCCGAATAGGCCAGCCAGCGGCACATGGCGATCCCTCCGGCGGGAATTTGCTAGGATACAGTCTGCCGCAAGCCAACGATTCTGTCCGCATCCGAATTCCGTATGCGGGCCGCGGGTGAAACCTTCGCGGGCGGCGGGCCGAACTGCCGAGGGGAGCCGGGGGGACCGATGGGGGTCATTGCACGCATTGTGTCACTTGCGGGTGCCGTTTTTGTCCTGGCCGGCTGCGCGGCTGCGCCCAAGGACGAACTCGTCGACAAGCGCTGCCGGGTTGCCCGGGTCGCCGAGGATGTCGCGGCCGGCCGCACGGTGCCGATGGATGCGCTGGGCGGGCTCGGCAATCCGCCGCTGGTGCTGATGTCGTCGGGCGAGATCGAGGCGGTGGCGAACTGCCTTGGCCCGGCGCTCGACGCGGCGATCGCGCGCTCGGCCGACGCCACGATCCGCACGACGCGCGGCTGGCGGCCGGCCTCACGCACCTATATGGCCTCCGAACACGGGATGTTCCTGCAGGTCTTCGCCAACGCGGCGGCGGCGGAATATCTCAAGTACGAGAAGGGGGCGCGCCTGCCGCAGGGCGCCGCGATCCTCAAGCGCAGCTTCCGCGTGGCCGCCGACGGCAACGTGTCGGCAGGGCCCGTCTTCGTGATGGAGCGCATGGCGCAAGGCTACGACCGCACGACCGACGACTGGCGTTTTGCCGTGACGGCGCCCGATGGTGCGCTGATGGGCGAAAGCGGCGGTCGTGATGCCGCAAAGGTCGCCTTCTGCGCGGGCTGCCACAAATCGGCGCAGGTGCAGGATTTCCTGTTCTTCGTGCCGCCGCGCCAGCGCGTGGGCAGCTAGGGGACGCCGCGCGCGCGCATCGCCGCGAATGCCGCGGCCGCGACAAGCCCGGCGGCCAGCGCCATCGCAAGGATCGTGTTCTCGACGCCGATCGGCCCGGCGAGCAGCGCCACGAGCAGGCCCGCCAGCGGCTGGGAGAGATTGTTGAGCATGATGACGAGCCCGGTCGTCTTGCCGAAATCGCGCGGCGGGATGATTCGCTGGCGCACGCTGCGGATATAGACGCTGAACATCTTGTCGAAGCCCATGACGACGAGATAGCCCGCCGCGTACACGGCCGCCCCTGCGCCCAGCCCCGTCATCGCGCAGCCCGCCACCAGCGCCACGGTCGAGATCATGCCGAGCGCACCCACTGCAAGCGACGTACGCGTGACGAAGTAGAGGATCGCCACGGTGGCGACGGCACCGGCCGCCTGCAGCAGCGCATAATCGCCATCGCTGCGCGCGAGCGTGCCCACCACCATCGCGGCGGACGTCGCGGTCGTCACGCCGATCACGAGATTGACGGCCGCCGTGAGCAGGATCGCGAGTGCCAGTCCCGGCAGGCGCAGCACGTGGGTTGCCGCCGTGGTGAGCGGCCCGATCCAGCGGCTGCGATGGGTCTCGGGCGGGGCGAGCACGGGGGCCGCGAAGCGCCGCCAGAGCGCCACGGCCACGTCGGCGCAAAGGAAGATCGCCGCCGCCGCGGCAACGACGGTCTCCCACGGCCACAGATCGAGCAGGGCGGCACCCGCGACCGGCCCCAGGATCGTGCCGAGCTGGTCGGCGATCTCGGCATGCGCGACGATTTCCTCGTAGCGCCGCTCGCGGAAGACCTGCGGCAGCATCACCTCGCGTGCCATGCGCCCTTGCGTGTTGAGCACGCCCGCGACGGCCGAAAGCGCGATGAGCCAGCCCACGCCTTCGACCGCCCAATGGCCCGCGATGCCGCCAAGGCAGGCAAGTGCACGCAGAATCTGGCTGACGCTCAACAGGCGCAGCGGCGACACCCGATCGCAAAGGATCCCGCAGGCCGGAAACGACAGGAAGCGCGGCAGTGTCTCGAAAAAGAACGCGGCCCCCGACCAGGCGGCGCTGCCGGTCATCCGGTAGACGACGAGCGGGACGAGAAAGAGAAGGATCTGGTCGGCCAGCCGCGACAGGAAAAGGCTGGCGAAGAAGGAAAAATGGACGGGGCGCACGGGGGCACAGGTGCCATGAATTCACGCGCCCGGCAATCCCGTGCCGCGCGTGGCGCTATACTCCGCAGTACCGACTCCTGCGGAGTGCCGCCATGACCGTCCATCTCGATCCTGCCGATGTCTCGCTGCTGCACGATCTGCGCGGCCGCCGCCGCCGCAAGCGCCATGCGCACGCGGCCCCCGCTGCACTTGCACCGCCGCCGACCTTCGGCGCGCGTGCCGCCGACTGGATTACCGGGGGCGTGGGATCGTGGCGCTTCATCCTGGTACAGAGCGCCCTCCTGGTGTGCTGGCTGGCGGCAAACGTCACGGCCTGGGTACAGGCGTGGGACCCGTACCCGTTCATCCTTCTCAATCTCGTGCTGTCGTTCCAGGCGGCCTACACCGCGCCGATCATCATGATGAGCCAGAACCGCGCATCGGCCTTCGACCGCCAGCGCGCCGAGGACGATTACAGCGTGAACCTGAAGGCCGAGCTGGAAATCGAGATGGTCCACCAGAAAATCGACCTGATGCGCGAAACCGAAATCGCCAGGCTCGTGGCGCTGGTGGAGAAGCTGGAAGCGCGGCTCGAAAAGCTTCAGCCGGGTTGAGCGGAACTATCGGCGCGCCGCCAGAAGAAGAGCAAGCGCGCCGAAGCCGGCCGCGGCGGTGGCCGGAACGAGAATGCCGTCATTTGGCAGCAGGGCGACTGCGGCCGCCGCAAGCGCCGCGAAAGTCTGTTGCAGGAACCCGGCAAATGCGGTCGCCTGTGCGCCATGATCGCCCGGCACGTTTGCCGCAAGCGAGAAGCTGGGCGGAAACAGGATCGCCTGCGCGAACGAGATGCCCGCAAGAAGCGAGATGAAGGCGAGCGCGTTTCCCGGCCCGGAAAGACCCGGCAGCACCCCGGCGAGCCCGACGGCGAGCACGCACGCCGAGCCGGCAAGCAGCATCGCGTGCTGGCCCGTGCGCACGACAAGCCGCCCGACCACCAGCGAACCCGCGAAATAGGCGAGTGCGGCAGCAAGCCCCGCATCGCCCACGCGCGTTGCAGGCTCGCCAAATCGTTCGACGAGAAGGAAGGGGCCCGCCTGCTGAAGGCTCAGCAGGGCCGCATAGCCGAGCCCGCCTGCCATTGCCGGCGCAAGGAAGGCCGGCATGCGCAGCAACGCCGGATAAGCGGCGAAAGCCTCGGCAAGCCGCCCGCCGGGCCTGCCGGCGGCCAGCGGCACGCCGCGCAGCGCCAGCGCGGCCACGAGCGGCAGCAGGGACAGAAGCGCAAATTCGAACCGCCAGAGGCCGAGCGTTTCCATTCTTGCGCCGAGGAACTGGCCGCCGCCGAGCGCCACGACATAGGACAGCGACAGGTAGGCCACGCGCCGCGCGAACTCGGCATCCTGCCAGTTATCGCGGACCACGATGCGCCCGGAAATGGCGCATCCGCCTGCACCGATGCCTTCGACCAGCCGCAAGCAGAGAAACGTTTCGGGATTTTCGGCAAACGCGATGGCAAGGCTCGCCACCGCGAACAGCAGCAGCGCCGCCGCCAGCACGCGGCGTCGGCCCCAGCGATCGCTGGCGGCCCCCCACAACGGCAGGGATGCCGAGATCCCGATGACGTAGAGCGATATCGACATTTCGGCCGCATGCGCCGTCATGTCGAGTTCGCGCGCGATGGTCGGCAGCGACGGCAGCGAGATCGAAATGCCGAGCTGTGCGCCGAACACGAGCGACAGGGCAGCCGCGAAGATCCGAGTGGGTGAGCCGACGGTCGCCACTATGCACCAGCCCGCCGAAGTTCTGCGGATATCGTCAGGCTTGTCCAGCGGTCGAGCCAACGCTTGGCGTGCAGGCGGGCGACCGCTTCGCCGATCCTTGCGCCGACGAAGCGGGGCGTTGGCCGTACCGTCATTGAAAAAAGGTCTTCGAAGCCGAAGGGCGCCGATACCTCGATCTCCCCGCCTGCGAGGCGGACCGCCACGGCCGTTGCCGTTTCCACCCAATGACGCATCGCATCGGCGGTCGACGCGTAGGGCGCATCGCCGTTGCGCAGATGCATGCGCGCCTGGTTCTTGACTGACCATTCAAGCTGCGGGTCGCGCCGGGCGAGACGTTCCTCCAATTGCGTGTCGATTTCCGGGTTTGTGCGTTCGCGATCGAACCACAGCACGTCGACATCGCCGTCCGGAAATTTCGGCGTGCGCCCGGAAAGCCGATCCCATACGGGCGAGCGCACGAAGCCGCCGCCGATCCAGCAGTCGGGCAGGTCGAGATCGGCGACCATCGCAAGCACGCGCAGGCGTGCCCGATCGGCCGCGATCAGGTCGGCAATCGCGCGCGAACCGGACTCGGGATTCATCGCGCGCATATTAACCCCGGCACGCGCGCGGCGAATGGAAGGCCGCCCATGTCCAGCGCCAGACAGCCCGCCGAAACCGCCAACAAATAAGTGTTGACTTATTGATTAGTGCAGACTAATTGGTTGGCATGATCGAAACCGCCGCCATCGACACCGTCATGCGCACGCTTGCCGATTCAACGCGACGGGCCGTGTTCGAGCGGATCATGCAGTCGCCGGAAATCAGCGTCGCCGAACTGACGAAGGGGAGCGGCGTTTCGCAGTCTGCCGTCTCGCAGCATCTGCGCCTGTTGAAGCAGGCGGGTCTGGTCATCGACCGCGCGCAGGGGCGCAACGTCTTCTACCGCGCCGAACCCAAGGGGCTCGCCCCGCTGTTCGACTGGATGAATTTCTACAGCGTCTTCTGGCGCGACCGTCTCGCCAGTCTCGAATCCCTTCTCAAGGAAATGGACCCATGAACGACATGGCACTAAAGCCCGACGCGCGCGAGATCGTGATCGATGCGGTCTTCCCGCACGCGCCCGAAAAGGTCTGGAAGACGCTGACCCAGGCCGATCTGGTCGCGCGCTGGGTTAAGATGCCGGTGAAGGGTTTCGCGGCCGTGAAGGGTACGCGCTTCACCTACCAGACGACGCCGGCAGGCGAATGGGACGGGATCATCCGTTGCGAGATCCTGGAGGTCGTTCCCTACGAACGCCTCGTCTATTCGTGGAAGGGCGGGCACGAAGGCAATGTGGGCTACGGCACGCTGCTCGACACGCGCGTGACGTGGACCCTTGCGCGTACGCAAGAGGGCACGCGCATCCGCATCGTCCATTCGGGCTTCGTGCTGCCGCGCAACGAATCGGCGTTCACGAACATGAGCAACGGCTGGAAGAAGGTCGTCGGCATCGTCGAGACCGTGACCGCGGAGCAGATGCAATGACCAAGTCCTTTACCGGTGGCTGTGCTTGCGGCGCCGTGCGCTACGAGATATCGGCCGAGCCTTTCGCGATGTTCTATTGCCAGTGCCGCCAGTGCCAGCGCGACAGCGGAACCGGCCATGGCGCCCACCTGGCATTCCCAAGCGTGGCCGCGAAATACGAAGGCGAAGTCGGGCAGTGGAAGATGGTCGGCGCCGGCGGCATGGAAAAGCTGCGCGCGTTCTGCCGCAGCTGCGGCTCGCCGGTCTACATGACCTTCCCGGGCATGCCGACGCACTTCGGCGTAAGTGCCGCGAGCCTCGACGAACCGGACCGGTTCAGGCCGGCCTTCGTGTGTTGGACGGCCGCGGGCCATGCCTGGGACAAGGTGGATCCGGCACTGCCGAAATTCGACAAGATGCCGCCGCGCGGCTGACGGGAGCGGAGATGAAGGACACGACATATCGCTGGGTGATCGTCGCGGCGGGCGCGCTCATCACCTGCATGGCGGCGGGCGCCATGTTTTCGCTGCCAGTCTTTCTCACCAAGATGGCACACGAGACCGGCTGGTCCGTCACCGGAATATCCGCCGCGATGACGATCGGCTTCCTTGCCATGTCGCTCGCGAGCATGGCGTGGGGCAACCTCTCCGACCGTATCGGCGCGCGACTGGTGGTGCTGACCGGCTCGGTCCTGCTGACGGGAAGCCTCGCGCTCGCGAGCTTCACGACGTCGCTCGTCCAGTTCCAGTTCATCTTCGGTTTGCTGGTGGGCTGCGGCGTCGCGGCGATTTTCGCGCCGATGATGGCGTGCGTGACGGGCTGGTTTGATACCAATCGCAGCCTCGCAGTGTCGCTTGTTTCCGCCGGCATGGGCATGGCGCCGATGACGATGTCTCCGCTGGCTGCCCGGCTCATCGAAGCGCACGACTGGCGCACGGCCATGCAGATCGTCGCCGCCATCGCCGCCGCCGCGATGATCCCGGCCGCACTGCTCGTGCGCCGCCCGCCGGCACTTGACCGGCCGCAGGCTGCCGCGTCTGGCGAAGACGCGGGCCCGAGCGCCGACATGACCGTGCGCGAGGCCGTGCGCTCGCCGCAGTTCATCGTGCTGACCGCGACGAGCTTCTTCTGCTGCGCCACGCATGCAGGCCCGATCTTCCACACGATCGGCTATGCCGTCAGCTGCGGGATTCCGCTTGTCGCCGCCGTGTCGATCTACAGCCTCGAAGGGCTTGCGGGCCTTTTCGGGCGCCTGGGTTTCGGCCTGCTTGGCGACCGGTTCGGCGCCAAGCGCGTGCTCGTGCTCGGCCTGCTCGTGCAGGCGTTCGCGGCACTCGCCTATTCCTTCGCGCGCGACCTCAACACCTTCTATGCGGTCGCCGCCGTGTTCGGCTTCGTCTATGCGGGCGTGATGCCGCTTTACGCCGTCCTCGCGCGCGAGAACTTCCCGATGAAGATGATGGGCACGATCATCGGCGGCACGTCGACGGCCGGCAGCCTCGGCATGGCGTCAGGCCCGCTCGCGGGCGGGCTCGTCTATGATGCATTCGCGAGTTACACCGGCCTCTATGTCGGCGCATGGGCGCTGGGCATCGGTGCGGTGCTGATCGCGCTGATGTTCCGCCCATTTCCGAAGAAGAAGCCGGATGCGCAGCCGGCGCCGGTGGCGGTCTGAGGATATAGGTTTATTTTCGTGACAACCGAGACGTGTTCAGGTATCGTTCTGCGACTTTTACGGAACGCTCTTTGATACGTGAATAACGGCAAAATTCGCGGTCGCTCAAGCGACCGTCTGGCCGCCCTTGTATCGGCCCAGCGCATAGACCGACCAGATCGCGGCGGGGATCCAGCCGATCAGCGTCAGTTGCAGGATCAGGCAGATGATCCCGGCGATGGGCCGGCCGATCGTGAAGAACTGAAGCCAGGGCACGAGAATGGCGAGAATGAAGCGAAGCATGGAGACCCTCCGGACAGGCACGCGCCTGACCGATGCTAGACGGACAGGCCGAGTCGCTCCACCGGCGTAACATGCACTGCCGGTGACAGGCGACATGCCAGTCATTTCAACGCGATAAACAGGTTACGTCGCCTGTTGTCGCCCGTCAGACGTCGAGGTCGCGCACGCTGGTGGCGTGTTCCTGGATGAAGGCCAGCCGCAGCTCGGGCTTGCGGCCCATCAGGCTCTCGACAAGGCTTTCGGTCTCGCTGAAGGCCTCGCGATGCTCGCGGTCGGGAACGACGACGCGAAGCAGCGTGCGCTTCTTCGGGTCCATCGTCGTTTCCTTGAGCTGGGCGGGCGGCATCTCGCCAAGGCCCTTGAAGCGGCTGATCTCGACCTTGCGGTTCCTGAAGCGCGCCTTCATCAGCTCGTCCTTGTGCGCATCGTCGCGCGCATAGGCGACGTCGCCGCCGGCCGCAAGGCGATAGAGCGGCGGCATCGCGAGATAGAGATGGCCGGTTTCGACGAGTCTGGGCATCTCGCGATAGAAGAACGTGATGAGGAGCGAGGCGATGTGCGCGCCGTCGACGTCGGCGTCGGTCATGATGATGACGCGGTCGTAGCGCAGCTTGGCCTCGTCGAAGTTCTCGCCCGTGCCGCAGCCCAGCGCCAGCACGAGGTCGGAGAGTTCCTGGTTGCCGCGCAGCTTGTCGGCCGAAGCGCTCGCCACGTTCAGGATCTTGCCGCGCAGCGGCAGGATCGCCTGCTTCTCGCGCGAACGCGCCTGCTTGGCCGAGCCGCCGGCGCTGTCGCCTTCGACGAGGAAGATCTCGGTATCTTCCGAGTTGGTGGCCGAGCAGTCGGCGAGCTTGCCGGGAAGGCGCAGGCGGCGCGTGGCGGTCTTGCGGTCCTGCTCCTTCTGCATGCGGCGGCGCGCGCGTTCGTCGGCGCGCTCGACGGCACGTTCGAGAAGCTGCTTGGCTGCTGCCGGATCGTCGGCAAGCCAGTGGTCGAACTGGTCCTTGAGCGCGCCGTCGACCAGGCGCTGGGCATCGGGCATGCCAAGCCGGTCCTTCGTCTGGCCCTGGAACTGCGGGTCGCGGATGAACAGCGACAGGAAGACCACCGCACCGTCGCACACGTCTTCCGATGCGATCTGCGCGGCCTTCTTGTTGCCGGTCATGTCGCCATAGGCGCGCAAGGACCGGGTGAGGGCGCCGCGCAGGCCAAGCTCGTGGCTGCCGCCCTGCGGCGTGGGCACCGTGTTGACGTAGGAATGCACCTCGGCATCCTCGTCGCCGGGCCACGCCACCGCCCATTCGAGCCGGCCGCCCTGCGCATCGAGCTTCACGTCGCCCGCGAAGGGGCGCGGGGTATAGGTCGGGCGCTTGCCGATCACCTCGGCCAGCGAGTCCGCAAGGCCGCCTGGGAAGTGCAGCGACTGTTCGGCCGGGATGCCCCATTCGGGCTTCAGCAATGCGGGCGCGCATTTCCAGCGGATCTCGACGCCCTTGAACAGGAACGCCTTGGCGCGCGCCATCTTGTAGACGGTCTGCGCCTTGAAGTGCTGGGTCTTGCCGAAGATCTGCGCGTCGGGGTGGAAGCGCACGGTGGTGCCGCGGCGGTTGTTGGTGCTGCCGATCTTCTTGAGCGGGCCCTTGGGAACGCCGCGCGAGTAGTGCTGCGCCCAGACGTTCTTGTCGCGCGCGACCTCGACCTCGAACTCGTCGGACAGCGCGTTCACGACCGACACGCCCACGCCGTGCAGGCCGCCGGAGGTGGAGTAGGCCTTGTTCGAGAACTTGCCGCCCGAGTGCAGCGTGGTGAGGATCACCTCCAGCGCCGACTTCTTGGGAAAGCGCGGATGCGGGTCGACCGGGATGCCGCGGCCGTTGTCGCGGATGGTCATCCAGTCGTCCTCGGCCAGTTCCACCTCGATCCAGTCGGCGTGGCCGGCCACGGCCTCGTCCATCGAGTTGTCGAGGACTTCGGCGATCAGGTGGTGCAGCGCGCGCTCGTCGGTGCCGCCGATATACATGCCCGGCCGCCGGCGGACGGGTTCGAGCCCCTCGAGGACCTCGATGTCCTTGGCGGTGTAGCTGTCGTTCTTCTTGCCGGAATTGGAAAACAGGTCGGCCATGTCGTTTCGGGCACTTTCGGCTGTCGGTCGATTTCGGGGGCGAGACTATGCGGCCAGCCCGATTCGACGCAAACCGGGCTTTCGGGGGTAATCGGATAGGGAAAACATTCGTTACAACATACCTGTTGTCGGATTTCATAAATTTTATATCGTGATTATATTAAATTTTACTCATTTCGTTCCGAATATCCCAGCCAGAAAGGTGATTTGTCATGTCCGCGTCCATTTTGACGACCGCCTCCCCGGGCCTCTACCAGACAAGCCCGTTCCGCCAGCGCCAGAACGATTTCCAGGCGTTGGGCAATGCATTGCAGTCGGGCGATCTCGACGCCGCGCAGAAGGCCTTCGCCCAGCTCCAGGCCGATGCGCCGCCCCCCGGGCAGGCGTCCTCCGGCTCGACCGCGTCGACCTCAAGTGCGGCCGACAAGCTCAAGCAGGACTTCCAGACGCTCGCCGATGCCCTCAAGGCGGGCAATCTCGACGACGCCAAGACCGCCTTCCAGCAGCTTCAGGACGATGCGAAGGCCGCCCGCCAGGCGCATGGCCATGGCCATCACCATCGCGCGGAACAGGCGCAGTCGGGCGAAGCGGCGAATTCGAACGGCGCGGCGGCCTCCGGCCAGCCTGCGAGCTTCACGATCACCGAGACGAACATCAGCTTCACCGCCTGACGCCGCCGCGGTTTGCGCTATCTTCGGGGCGATTCGAACGTCCCCCGAAGAGAGTGCCGCCGCCATGTCCGCTTCCGACCTGCCGCCGAAAGGCGAACCCGTCCTAAGGGCGATCGCGATGCCCGCCGACACGAACCCCAATGGGGACATCTTCGGCGGCTGGCTTCTCGCGCAGATGGACCTCGCCGGCGGCAGCCTCGCCAGCCAGCGCTCGCAGGGGCGCGTGGCGACCGTCGCGGTCGAGGCGATGACCTTCCACCTGCCGGTCCATGTGGGCGACGAAGTCAGTTGTTACTGTGAACTGATAAGGATCGGCCGCACGTCGATGACGATCCGCGTCGAGACGTGGACGCGCAAGCGCGAAGCGGCCGAACGGATCAAGGTGACACAAGGCGTGTTCACCTACGTCGCGATCGGGGCCGACCGCCGGCCGCGCCCGGTTGAAGCCGGCGGCGCGGCATGAGCGCCGCGTTCACCCCCGAAGAACTCGACGCGCTTCGCGGCTACGGGCTTCTCGCGGCGGATGCCGATCTCGTCGCGATGGCGGGCGAGGATCGGCTGGCGGCCGCCGAAGCGAAGGCGGCCGAAGCCTGGGAAGCGTCGAGCCCGCGCAAGGGCGTGGAACTGGCGCAGGCGGCGCTGGCCGAAAGCGCCTACTGCCCGGCGGCACTTACACTGTTGTCGCTGTTCGTCGCGCGCGACCTGCCCGAGCGCGTGCGCCTGCTGAAGCTCGCGTTTTCCGCCGGCACGGCTGCACTGGGTGCGCGCATCGACGCGGAGGCGGGCAAACTCGGCGAGAGCCCGCGCGGGCTCGCCTATCTGGAAGCCCGCCAGCACTATGCCAGCGCGCTTTCGGTCTCGGGCGATCGCGCGGCGGCTTTCGGCCACTGGCGCGAGGTGATGCGCCTCGACCCGGCCGATCCGTCGCGCGCGCGGCTCGACTTCGCCGACGCGCTCGTCGATGCGGGCGAGAACGCGGAGGCGGGCGCGCTTCTCGCCCGCTTCGCGGATGCCGATGCCCGCGCGGCCTATGCGAAGGCGCTGATCGCGTTTCGCGCGAACGGCGCCGGGGCCGCGGCCGATGCGGCACTCGACACGGCACTCACCGCCAACGGCTTCGTGCCGGCCTATCTGGTCGGCGACCGCAAGCCGCCGAAGACCGCACCGCTCTCGGTCGAGCCCGGCAGCCGCGACGAGGCGATCGTCGTGGGCGTGAACGCCGCAAAGGCGTGGAGCGCCACGCCGGGTGCCGTCGCGTGGCTCAAGGAACGCCGCCGCCGCGCGACGATGTAAGGAAACTTGCCACGTCCGATGGCACCTGCCACGCTGTCGACATGAACGCGCTCAATGGCCTCACGCTCCGCGACCTGCCGCACCTTCGATCGGCCATCGCGCTTGCGCAGATCGCGCGCAAGGTCGGCGACGAACCCTATGGCGCCGTCGTCGTGGCGGCGGACGGCTCGCGCCTGATCGACGCGCGCAACACGCAGAACACGACAAACGATCCGACCGCGCACGCCGAAACGAACGCCGTCCGGCTGCTGGCGAAGGCGGTGCCGCGCGAAAAGCTCGAGACCGCGACGATCTATGCCAGCGGCGAACCCTGCGCGATGTGCGCCGAGGCGATCGCCGCATCGGGCATCCGCCGCGTCGTGTTCGGGGCGCCGGCGGCGGAACTGCCGGGCAACGATCCCGCATCGGGCTATACGTGCCGCAGCGTACTCGAACCGGCGGGCGCCGACGTGTTCGGCCCGGTGCTGGGCGACGAGGCGATGGCGCCGCTCGCCGGGTGGACGGTCGGCGGGAAGGACTGATTACTTCTATTCGCCGGCCGCCGCAGCCGTCGCCGGACGGGTCTGTGCCGCGAGCCAGAACGCGCCCGCCGCCACGAAGATCGCGGTGCCGAAGGCGCTTGCCGCCATCAGCACCAGCCCGAAGCCGCCATGGCCGTGCAGATAGGCGATCAGCGGCACGGCCGCTCCGCTCGTCGTGAAACCCAGGAAATAGCGCAGGCTGAACGCCTTCGCGCGCAGGCGCGGCGGCACGTAGCGCGCGACCATCGCGTCGTTCACGACGACCTGTCCGTAGATCGCGGCCATGACGAAGACGAGCCCTGCAAGCATCGGCAGGCCGGTCGATATCGCCGCCAGCGCCAGCCCGATCGGCTGGAAAAGGGCGAGGCCCACGAACACCGTGGGAAGCGGGATGCGGTCGACGAGCTTGCCGATGACGAGCTGAGTGAGCGCGCCGAACACGAAGACCGCCGTGGCGAGCGAGCCGGTGAGCGCCAGCGGAAGGTCGGCGCCGATACGCTCGTCGATCACCTTGGGCAGCGAGATCGTCGTGATGTTGAACGTCATCCCGCCCGCGACGATCGCGAGCACGAACACCGCAAGCATCACGATCGGGCGCGCGACCGAAATCTCGGCTGCCTGCTTCCTCTGTTTCTCGTGCGCATCGCCGTCGCCGGGCACGAGGACGAGGAATGCCGCGCACGCCGCAAGGCACACGACTCCCGGCACGGCGAAGGCCGCGCGCCAGCCCAGCCACGCCGCGATCAGGGCGGTCACGCCGGACGCAAACGCAGCCCCCAGATTGCCCCAGACGCCGTTCCAGCCGAGATCCCGGCCAAGCGCCTTCGCGTGCGTCACGAGCATTGCCGAACCGATCGGATGGTAGACGGCCGTGAACATGCCCAGCACCAGCAGGAGCCCCGCGAACTGGAAGCGCGTCGAGGCCATCGACAGGCCGAGGCAGGCAATCCCGCAGCCGCCGAAGAAGACCGCGAAAAGGTTCCGCCGCCCGATGCGCTCGGCGATCCAGCCCATCGGCAGCGAGAAAAGCCCGAAGGCGACGAAGGCGCCGGTCGAAAGCCCGATCAGTTCGGAATAGGTCGAGCCGACCTGTGCGGCGATCGCGATGACCGCCGTGGGAAAGACGAGCAGCACGAAATGGTCGAGTGCATGGCCGATATTGACGAAAAGGACCGTGCGGCGCGAAAGCGTCTCGCTCGTCATTGCGGCGGATCTCCCGGAATCGTTGGCGCGGATTATACCGGGATTCCGGGCGCCGTCAGTCGCCGAGTTCGGCGACCAGCGGGTCGTCATGGACATGGCGCAGGAAGCGCAGCAGGTCGGCCGTACGGATATTGGTCGTGGCGGTATTCACCAGCGGATGCGCGTTGAGCGTCTCGGCGCGCATCATCTCGGCATCAAGCACGACGCGCACCCGCCTGGCCGTATCGTTGACCGGCGCAAACGGCGTGACCGCGCCCGGGATCACGCCGAGCGTTTCCATCAGCAGGGCGGGGGAGCCGAACGACACGCGCTTGCAGCCGATGCGGTTGGGCAAGGCCTTGAGGTCGATCGTGCGTTCGAACGGCGCACTGACCAGCCACAGCGCGCCTTTGGCATCCTTGAGGAACAGGTTCTTGACGTTGACCCCGGCCGGAATCGCATCGTGCATGCGCAACACGTCGTCGACCGTGAATGCGGGTTCGTGGTCGACCGTCGTCGTCTTGATCGCAAGCTCGTCGAGGATCGCGATCAGGCTCTCGCGTGTGTGCGGCATCGTTTCGTTCCCGAACTATGTGCCGCTAGAGCTTGCGAACGCCGTAGAGGTCGATGCCTTCGACCTGCGCGTCGACGAAGGTGGCGCGCGTAATGTCCGCTCCGCGCAGCACCGCGCCGCGCATGTCGGCCCCGTCGAATTTCGCGTGCGCGACGACGGCATTGGAAAGGTTCGTCGGAAATTTCCGGCCCGACGGCTTGCCGGACGCGTCCTTCAGGTCGATGGGCGTCATGCGCGCCTTGTTGAGCGCGGCGCGGCGCAACACCGCACCGACCATCACCGCACCGGACAGATCGGCTTCCGTCATGTCGGCATCCGTCAGGTTCGCCTGCATGAGGCTCGCAAGGCGCAGTTGCGCGCGGCCCAGATCGGCGCGCGCAAGATTGGCCCGGTTGAACGACGCGGCCGACAGGTCGAGACCGCGCAGATCCATGCCCGAAAGATCGCGGTCGTCGAGCACGGCGCGCGAGCCGGCCGCACCGCCGCTTTCGACCCAGCGCTTGTGCTCTTCCAGGAGCAGCCTGACGTTCGGTTTCTCTTCGGGCGGTTTGTCCGGCGGATCGAAGACCGCGCCTTCGAGCTGGACGGTGCGCAGATCGAGACCGTCGAGATCGACCCCGCGCATGCGCGCCCCGCGCAGGTCGCAGCCCTTGATGGCGGCACCGCGCAGCTTGGCGCCGTCAAGCACCGCATCCTTGAGCTTCGCGCCTTCGAGGTTCGCACCCGACAGGTCGACGTTCTTCAGGTTCGCCGCCCCCAGTTCGACGCCTTCGAGCCCCGCACCGCGCAATGAAGCGCCCGCCATGTCGGCCTTTTCGAGGTTGGCCCCCTTTAGCTGGGCCTTCTCGAGATTGGCGTCGCGGAAGCTGGCGCTCTTTTCGCTGCCGCGCTTGCTGCCGTCGACGAACGACATCGTCTGGCCCGGGCGGAAATCCGCCTCGCGCAGATCGCAATCACGCAGGCGCGCGCCGTCGAACGTGGCGCCACGCGCATCGATGCGCCGGAGGTTCGCGCCGGAAAGGTCGGCATCGCGGAAATCGGCGGTGAAGATATCCGCCATCGACAGGTCGCAATCGAGCAGCAACGCGCCGACGAAATTGGTGGCCGCGAGAATCGCGCAGGAAAGGTTCCGTCCGCGCCCGTCGACGGGACCGAAGTCGGTGCCGCGCATGTCCATGCGCTTGCCGCCCGACTTCCCCATCAAGTAGGCAAGGTGGGCGCTCAATGCCGCATCAAATTCAGGTTGTGCGCTTGCGGTTTCCATTCTGGAGATAAACCAATCCTTTTCGGGACGATCTTACCGCCGGCCGATGCGCTCCGCGAGTCGAGAAATTCCTGAGATTAGAGGGCGCTGAAAGCGGAACGGCCCCGGATTTCTCCGGGGCCGTCCGCGTGTGCAATCCGGGTCGACCGGCTTACACCGAATAGTACATCTGGAACTCGACCGGGTGCGGCGTGTGCTCGAAGTTGTACACTTCTTCCCACTTCAGTTCCATGTAGGCGTCGATGAAGTCGTCGGTGAAGACCCCGCCCGCCTTCAGGAAGTTGCGTCCCTTGTCGAGCGCGCCCAGCGCCTCGCGCAGCGAGCCGCACACCGTCGGAACCTTCTTCAGTTCGGCCGGCGGCAGGTCGTACAGGTTCTTGTCCATGGCTTCGCCCGGATGGATCTTGTTCTTGATGCCATCGAGACCGGCCATCAGCATCGCGGCGAAGCCGAGATACGGATTGGCCGACGGATCGGGGAAGCGGACTTCGACGCGCTTGGCCTTCGGGCCGGTGCCGAACGGAATGCGGCACGACGCCGAGCGGTTGCGCGCCGAATAGGCGAGCAGCACGGGCGCTTCGAAGCCCGGGATCAGGCGCTTGTACGAGTTGGTCGACGCGTTGGTGAACGCGTTGATCGCCTTGGCGTGCTTGATGATGCCGCCGATATAGAAGAGCGCCGTTTCCGAAAGGTCGGCGTAGCCGTTGCCGGCGAAGAGCGGCTTGCCCTTCTTCCAGATCGACTGGTGGACGTGCATGCCCGAACCGTTGTCGCCCTTGATGGGCTTGGGCATGAACGTGGCCGTCTTGCCGTACTGGGCGGCGACATTGTGGACGACGTACTTGTAGATCTGGCAGCCGTCGGCGGCCTTCACCATGGTCGAGAACTTGCTGCCCAGCTCGTGCTGTGAGGGCGCCACTTCGTGGTGGTGCTTCTCGATGTCGAGGCCCATGTCCTTCATGATCGTCAGCATCTCGGCGCGCAGGTCGGATGCCTGGTCGACCGGCGGGACGGGGAAGTAGCCGCCCTTGATCGGCGGGCGATGGCCGAGATTGCCATCGGGATACTTCTTGTCGGTGACGTAGGGGCCTTCCTCGCTGTCGATCTCGATCGACGTCTTGTTCATCGACACCTTGAAGCGGACGTCGTCGAACACGAAGAATTCGATTTCGGGGCCGAAGAACGCCGTGTCGCCGATGCCGGATTCCTTGACGTAGGCTTCGGCCTTCTTGGCGATGCCGCGCGGATCGCGGTTGTACGGCTGACCCGTGCCCGGCTCGTAAATGTCGCACATGATCGTCATCGACGGCTGTGCGGCGAACGGGTCCATGACGGCCGTCGTCGCGTCGGGGATCAGCGTCATGTCGGATTCGTTGATCGCCTTCCAGCCCGCGATCGACGAACCGTCGAACATGAGGCCTTCCTCGAAGGTCTCCTCGGTGATCGTCTCGACCGCATGGGCGAGGTGCTGCAACTTGCCGCGCGGATCTGTAAAGCGCAGGTCAACGTACTTGCAGCCGTTTTCCTTGATCTTCTTCAGTACGGTCTTGGGATCCGACATAGCCTTTTTCCTGTGGTTGACCCGCTGACTGACGGGTGGGTTGAATCGGTTGATCGCTCGGGCGAACGGATTAGACGGCTTCCGCGCCGCGCTCGCCGGTACGGATGCGGATTGCCTCCTCGATCGTCGAAACGAAGATCTTGCCGTCGCCGATGCGGCCCGTGTGGGCCGCCCGCTGGATCGCCTCGATGGCCCGCTCGAGCAGCGAGTCTTCGAGGACGACCTCGATCTTGACCTTCGGCAGGAAGTCCACGACGTACTCGGCGCCGCGGTAAAGTTCGGTGTGGCCCTTCTGGCGCCCGAAGCCCTTGGCTTCGACGACGGTGATGCCCTTCAGGCCGATTTCGTTGAGCGCGTCCTTCACTTCGTCGAGCTTGAACGGCTTGATGATGGCTTCGATTTTTTTCATTGGCGCGGTTCGTCTGCGAACTGGGTGTGGAAAGCCGCTTCACGGGCATAGGATCGCCTTATGAAGCACGGGTCATGCCAGCAGGCCTGTCGCGCGGCTTGTTGATTCGCCCGTCGGAGAGGCAGTTTTTTGCACGATTTTTGATCTGATTGCATAGTCATTGAGCAGCTTTTGGCGCAGGATTGGCCGCCAATGTCTTGCGAATTTTGTCCATCGCAAGGCGGATATTCTCAATCGAATTGGCGTAGGAAAACCGGAGATAGCCGTTGCCGTATTTTCCGAACGCCGTTCCGGACAGCACTGCGACACCGGCTTCCTCGAGCAGAAGACTTTCCATCTGCCGGCTCGAATAGCCGCTTCCTTCGATGTTCGGGAAGGCGTAGAACGCGCCGCCCGGCTCGACGCAGCGGAAGCCGGGCACGGCGTTCAGTTCGTCGACGATCACGCGCCGACGTTCGGCGAATGCCGCCACCATCTTCGTGACGGCGTCCTGCGGCCCGTCGAGTGCGGCGATGCCCGCGAACTGGGACGCTGCGTTGACGCAGCTGTGGCAGTTGATGGCAAGCCGTTCGGCGTGCGGGAAGACGTCCTTCGGCCAGATCGAGTAGCCCAGCCGCCAACCGGTCATCGCGTAGGTTTTCGACCAGCCGTCGAGAAGAATCAGGCGATCGGCGATTTCCGGATAGTTCAGCAACGAGACATGCGGCCGCCCGTCGTACGTCATCTGGCCGTAGATCTCGTCGGACATGATCGCGGCCTTCGGGAATTTCTGAAGGCCCTTCACGAGCTTGTCGACCTGGTCTTTCGGCGTGACGCCACCGGTCGGATTGGCGGGTGAATTCAGGATGATGAGGCGCGTGCGCTCGTTCACCCGCGCAAGCACGTCGTCGGCATCGAAGGCGAAGCCGTTTTTTTCGAGAAGCGGCAGCGGCACTTCGGTCGCGCCCGAAAACCGGATGACGCTTTCGTAGATCGGGAAGCCGGGGTTCGGGTAGACGATCTCCGCGCCGGGCTCGCCGTACATCATGATCGCGAAGAACATCGTGACCTTGCCGCCGGGCACGATCAGCACCTGGCCGGGGTCGACCTTGGCGCCCAGACGGCGATGCAGGTCGCGCACGACCGCCTCGCGCAGGGGCAGAATGCCGTTTGCAGGCGTATAGCCGTGGTGGCCGTCGCGCAGGGCCTTGATCGCGGCCTCGACGATATGGTCGGGCGTGCGGAAATCGGGCTGGCCGATGCTGAGGCTGACGATCGACTTGCCCTTGGCTTCCAGCGCTTTGGCGCGGGCGAGGACTTCGAAGGCGGTCTCCGTGCCAAGGCGGCCCATCCGCTCGGCAAGTAAGTTGGTCATTGGCGTGCTCCCCGCTGGCGCGGCGCTCAGGTGCCGCCGCCTAGGCCGGACGAGGTAGCACGTGTAACCCCCTGGCGCAAAGAGGCCCTGTCCCACGCTTGCCCGGGCCGGGCGGGGCGTGTAAAAGCCTGCGCGGCTGTGGCGGCCGTAGCTCAGCTGGTAGAGCACCCGGTTGTGGTCCGGGTTGTCGCGGGTTCGAGCCCCGTCGGTCGCCCCAGCCCCTGTATTTGGCCTTGCGCGTCTCGATTGCGTACAGTGCCCACCATGCCGCCGCCCAAGGCACCTTCGTATCCGAAAATCGCGCAACTCGATCTCGAAAAGGCGATCGCGCTCCACGGCCGCATGCTGGCCAAGCAGACCGGCGGCAAACGTCTTGCGTTTCCGTTCCATACGCTCGAACGACTGACGTTCGGCGCGAACCCGCTTTCCGAAGCGGAGTTCGTCGGCTCGCGGCTTGCCGAGGCGAATTTCGCGGGCGCCAAACTCGAGCGCGCCAACTTCTTCGGCGCCGACCTGACGCGCGCGAACCTGAAGGGCTGCGATCTGACGCGCGCCGATCTGCGCGGCGTTTCGATGCGCGGCGCCAATCTTGAGGGCGCGATGCTGAGGCAGGCCGACATCCGCGACGGGTTCATCATCGTCCCCGACGAGAACGGAAACTTCGACTTCGCCAAGGCGACCCAACGCTCCGCCGAGATCGACGACGCCTCCTTTGCGCGCGCGAACCTGACCGAAGCGAAGGTCGCCCGGGCCTTCGGCCGGCGGACGGACCTGACCAACTGCATCATGCGAAACGCCAACCTGGCAGGCGCGGACCTGTCCTATTCCGATCTGTCGGGCGTCGTGCTGAGCGGGGCGGACCTGACCGAGACAAATCTTTCGCACTGCCTGCTTCAGGGTGCCGTTCTGGCCGGTGCGTTCCTTTACAACACGAATCTGGAAGGCGCCGATCTGACCGCCGCCCAGTTCACGAAGAAGGACTTCGAGAAAGTCGACCTTTCCAAGGCGATCCTTCCCAAGTCGATCGAATCGCTCGACGTGCCCGTCGCCGAAATGATCCAGCGGCATTTCCTGTGGCTGCAGAGTGCCGGACAGCAGGGCGCGCAGGCCACGCTCGACGCGATCGATCTCTCCGGTCTCGATGCGCCCGCCGTCAACTTCTCGGCCGCGCGTCTCAAGCGTACGACGCTCATCGAGGCAAAATTGAGCGATGCGAAATTCCAGATGACCGACATGACCGGAGCGAACCTGACCGGCGCCGATCTGAGCGGTGCCGATCTTCGCGGCGCCACCCTCGACAAGGCCATCCTCAATGGCGCGAACCTGGCGAATGCCGATCTTTCGCCGATGCCTCTGCCGACGACGGCGACGGGGCGGTGGCCGACACGCCTTCGCGGCGCGCAGCTTCATCGCGTCGATCTGCGCGGCGCCAACCTGACTGAATCCGATCTGTCGGAAACGATTTTGCGGGCCAGCGATTTGCGCGAGGCGAACCTGACCGACGCGAAGCTGACCGACGCCGACATGACCGGTGCCGATCTGCGCGACGCGACGACGGAGGGTGCCGACTTCCGTGGTGCGCTTGGACGCTAGGCGACGAGACTGATTTCTCGAACGAGCTTGTCGCGGATCGCTTCCCGGAAATCCCGATAGTCGCGCGCGGGAATGCAGAAGGCGCCGGGCCCGCCGATAACCTGCGTCCGGTAAAAGGCCTCGAGCCCTGCCTCCTCGTTCAGGATCGGGAGGCCGTTGATCGTGATCCCCGTCGCCAGCGCATCCGCCCTCGCGTCGGCAAGCGCGCGCCCCGCGTTGGATGCACCGTCGCCCGATACGTCGATCACTTCGCGCACCGCAGGAAACGGGCAGGCCTCAAGTGCGGATTGGGCGAAGTCGATCGCATCGCCGATCGCCGTCGTTCCACCGACGATGAGGCGAGGGGCCGTTTCGAGTTCCCTGGCATAGGCCTCGAGGTCGTTCGCGCCCGCCAGGCGGCGCCATTCGAGATTGACGACGCGGGTCTTTGCGTCGGCGAACTCGAAAAAATGCAGGGCGACCGCCCCGATGCGACCGGCGGCGATCGCTTCGCCCAGTGCCGGATGGCGCATCGCGGCGGCATAGCCTTCCATCTGGAGATAGAATTCGTCCATATCGACCGAACTCGACGAATCCACGGCCAGGACGATCGCCGCGTCGACGGGATCGCCGGTTCGTGCGGCGGTTGCGGCGAATGCGCCGCCTGCGAAGAGAAATTTCCGGCGTTCCAACATGGGTTCCCGATCTGCACGCGCATTGTGGCATGATTGCGATCATGCGGTGTGCCGATCAAGCCTTGCTGACCTGTGCCGAGATGGCGCGCGCCGATCGCGCCGCAATCGAAAGCGGCATCCCCGGCATCGACCTGATGGAGGCGGCCGGTGCTGCGGTTGCCCGCGAAATCCAGGCCCGGTTCGCGCGCTGCGCGCTTACGGTCGTCTGCGGGCCGGGCAACAACGGCGGGGACGGTTTCGTCGTCGCACGACATCTGCATGATGCCGGATGGAACGTGCGCGTCGGTTTGCTTGGTGATCGTGCAGCGCTGCGTGGCGATGCGGCCGCGATGGCCGCGCGCTGGAACGGCGGGATCGAGGAGGCGCGGCCCGCGCTTCTTGCAGGTGCCGAACTGGTTGTCGATGCCCTTTTCGGCGCGGGGCTCTCCCGGCCGCTCGACGGGCCGGCACTTGCACTCGTCGGCGCGATGGGAACCCACAGGGTTGTCGCGATCGACGTGCCAAGCGGTGTATCGGGAGATACCGGGGCGGTGATGGGAGCGGCACCGAGTGCGGAACTCACCGTCACGTTCTTTCGACGGAAGCCGGGCCATCTGCTTTATCCGGGGCGCGGTCTTTGCGGGGAAATCGTGCTTGCGGATATCGGAATTCCGCGCGCCGTTCTCGACCGCATCGAACCTGCGAATTTTGCGAACGAGCGCGCGCTCTGGATCGATGTTTTCCCGGTTCCCGCCGCGGACGGGCACAAATACGATCGCGGACATGCCGTTGTCGTCGGCGGACCGATCCTGACGGGAGCTGCCCGGCTCGCCGCGCGTGCGGCCGCGCGCATCGGCGCCGGGCTCGTGACGATTGCCGCCGATCCTCGGGCCGTGCCGCTCTATTCCGCCGGGCCAGCAAGCCTCATGGTGCGCCCGATGTCGACACTCGCGGATTTCGTCGCGGTCGTCGACGATCCGCGCCGCAATGTCGTACTGCTCGGACCTGGCAATGGTGCCGATGCGGCATGCGCCGCGCGGGTGCGGGCGGCACTTGCCGCACGCAAGGCATGCATTCTCGACGCGGATGCCCTGTCGGCTTTTTCAGGCGATCCGCCGGATCTGTTCGCCCGGCTCAACGCCGACTGCGTGATCACGCCGCATGACGGGGAGTTCGCGCGGCTCTTTCCCGATATCGCCGGCGATCGGCTTTCGCGTGCGCGGCAGGCCGCCGGGCGAGCCAATGCCGTCGTCCTCTTGAAGGGGGCCGATACGGCAATTGCCGAGCCGGGCGGTCGCGCGGCGATCAACGCAAACGCGCCGCCGTGGCTTGCAACGGCCGGGTCCGGCGACGTTCTCGCCGGGCTGATTGCCGGATTGCGCGCGCAAGGGATGTCGGCATTCGATGCGGCGTGTGCGGCCGCGAATATCCACGGTGCGGCCGCCGCGCGTTTCGGCCCGGGGCTTGTCGCGGACGATCTGCCCGAGCAATTTCCTGCGATTCTGGCGGAATTGTACGGGCTCGCCGGCCATCGATGGTAACGAGACGCCGCGCAACGCGTTGCGCGCATTGCTGATGCCACCAGCTTGCCGGGACAATGCGCTTGTCAATCGGCGCCGAGTGTCCATCTTTGTTTCGTCGAAGCCGATTGTGAACGCGATGCGTCGCTTCGAGGCATTTTCAATGGCGCGGTAAATCTCCGGCAGGACCCGATTTGGAACATCCGCTGCTTCAGGCCGCTCGCGCGGTGCTTGGTCGACGACACGATGCCTGTCGTGCGCTGGCGCGCGCCGTAAGTTCGGACAGCCCGTTCGACTGGGACGCGGCAAAACTCTGCCTTTCCGATCTGCCCGACGGCCAGTGGGAAGAAATTAAGGATATTCTGCGTTCGGCCGCCATCATTCCGCCACTCGGACAACTCCATTAGACAGCAAGGCGGGAGAGCTTGCCCAGATGGGCCGGCTCGCGCAAAACTCGTCTTTGATGACCGAGGCGAGAACCAGCCAAAAATTCGTCGCGCGCCTGAGGGAAGCCTGGCGCGGCCTGTCGACCAGTGCGCGCGCTGTCGTCGGGGTGCCGCGGGCCGAGCATCCTGATTTGCCCGACGAGGATCTTGGCGCGCTTCGCGTGCGCATCGCCGATTGCCTCGAAGGCCGGGGTGGCGAAACGCGTGCGCGGGCACGGGCGGCCGAGCTTGGGCAACTGTATCTGGGCCTGTCTTCCGACGGCCGGAAGCGCTTCATGCGGCTACTTGCGGCCGAAACCGAAATTGATCGTGCCGCCGCGATTTCGGCCGCCCGCGCGGCCCTGGAAGCGTGGGAAGGGGGCGATGCGAAATCGATCGCAAAGTCCGAACGCGTGCTGCGCCAATCGATGGATTCGCCGCGCGGCCGCCTGCTTGCCCAGTTCACCGCACTGCCCGACGGCGTCAAGTTCCTGATCGACCGGCGCGCGGAACTTCTGGAATGGTCGAAGGAAGATGCGGTCTTCGCTGCGATCGCGGATGAGCTTCGCGAGCTTTTCATCGCATGGTTCGATCTGGGCTTCCTCGAGCTTGAGCGGATAACCTGGGAGAGCCCTGCCGTCCTGCTCGAACGGCTCGCGGCTTACGAGGCCGTCCACGCCGTTCGCGACTGGGCGGACCTCAAGAATCGCCTTGATAGCGACCGGCGGTTCTTTGCTTTCTTCCATCCCCGAATGCCGCTCGAACCGCTCATCTTCGTCGAGGTGGCGCTGGTAAACGGCCTTGCCGACAACGTGCAGGATCTTCTCGACGAGAAGGCACCGCTCGGCGATCCGCGCGTTGCCGACACGGCGATTTTCTATTCGATTTCAAACGCGCAGCGCGGTCTTGCGGGCATCAGCTTCGGCGGCTTCCTGATCAAGCGTGTTGCCCAGACGCTTGGCGCCGAGTTCCCGAACATCCGCGTATTCGCGACGCTGTCGCCTGTTCCCGGCTTTCGCACGTGGCTCGACAAGCGAATCGCGGAGGGCATGCCCAAGCTGCTGCTGGCCGGCGAGCGCAAGGCGCTCGCGGCGGCACTTGTCGCGCGCGGCGGCAAAGCCGTCGCAGCGAACAAGGGAGAGCTGAAGCGGGCGCTGGCCAGTGGCTCTTGGCTGGAAGATCCGGCACTTGCCGACGCCCTGAAGGCACCGCTTTCGCGATTGTGCGCGCGCTATCTCGTCGAAGCGAAGCGGCCCGACGGCCGTGCGCTCGATCCGGTGGCGCATTTCCACCTGTCGAATGGCGCGAGGGTCGAGCGGCTCAACTGGCGCGCCGACGCCTCGGCAAAAGGCATCCGGCAGTCGGCAGGGCTTATGGTGAATTATCTCTATCGCCTTGGCGACATCGAGACCAACCACGAAGCCTATGCCGCCGACGGGAAGGTCGCCATGTCTTCCGCAGTCAAATCGCTTCTCTGAAGCGCGTGGCGATGGAACCGCTCGTCGGCATTTCCGTCGCTGCGATATCCGGTGCTCTCGGATATTTCCTGCACGCCTTGAGGCGCCGAAAGGCGCCGGCCGCTCCGGCGGTTGCGGCCTCCGAATCGCGCGAGCAGCAACGCTCGGATGGCGCCGAGCGCCGTCTCATCGAGACGCTCAACGCCGTCGACATGGGATTTCTCGTCTGGGATGCGCGCGACCGGCTGGTCTTCTGGAATGCGCGTTACGTCGAGATCTTTCCGCATATGGTGCCCATCCTCGAGCGCGGAATGACCTTCAGCCGCTATGTCGAAGCGACTGCCGAACGCCTGCGCTCAATGGGGCTCGCCGATCGCGCCGAATGGATCCGAAACGAGCGTGCCTTCTGGCATCGCCGCTTCGGCGAAGTGTTTCGCCAGCGTGCGAGCTTCGATCGAGAGATCGAGACCGTCGAATTCCCGGCGGCAGACGGCAGCTCGGTCGCGGTCTATCGCGATGTAACGGCGCTCGCCGCCGCCCAGCGCGACGTCCGCGACAGCCGGCAGCGTCTTTTGGATTCGATCGAGGCCATCGGCGACGGAATCATCGTCTTCGACCGCGACGACAGGATCGTTGTCTGGAACCGCCGCTATGCCGAGATATTCCCCGAAATTTCGGCACTTCTGGCGCCCGGCATCCGCATCGAAGAGCTTCGCGCGCGCGTCATCGATCTTGCGCAACGCTTGAACGCATCGCGCGATGCGCTGTCCGCGATCGAGCGTCGTGCGCGTCCGAACCGCCGGTTCGGCGAGCCGTACAATCTGGCGCTTGCATCCGGAAGGACGCTCCAGACCGTCGAATACGCGACGGCAGACGGCGGGTGCGTCTCGGTATATCGCGACGTGACCGTGCAGATCGCCGCGGAACAGGCCCTGCGCGAAAGCGAAATGCGGCTGATCGATTCGATCGAGGCGATCGGCGACGGCTTTCTCATCCTCGACAACGAGGACCGGGTCCGCTTCTGGAACCGGCGTTACGTCGAGATTTTCACGCACATGGACGGGCTGTTGCGCAAAGGGCTGCCGTTGCGCGAGCTATACGCGGCAGCGCGCGAGCGTCTCGTGTCGCGCAAAGACGCCTCGATGAAAAGTGTCGCCACTCTCGACGACCGGATGCGCCGGCATCGCCGCTTCGGCGAGACCTTCAACCAGGAACTTGCCGACGGGCGCATTATCGAGACCGTGCAGTTCGCGGCGGCGGACGGCGGCGTCGTGGTTGTCTATCGCGATGTCAGCGCGAAGATCCATGCCGAGCAGGCGCGCGCGGAAAGCGAGGCGCGCTTCCAGTCGCTCGTCGCCAACATCGACGGCGTCGTCTACCGGCGCCGTGTCGACGATGCATGGACCATGGATTTCGCAAGTTCCGGCATCGCGGGGCTGACCGGGTATCCGGCCGAATCGTTTTTGCCCGGCGGCGCCCGGCGTTTCAGCGATCTTATCCTGCCGGACGACCGTTCGGCGGCGGCCAGTGCCGTCGCGAACGCGGTCGCGATGCGCCGCGAATTCGAGGTCGAATACAGAATCCTGCGCTTCGATGGCGAAATCGCATGGGCGCTCGAAAAGGGCCGCGCGTCGTACGACGCCTACGGAACGCCGCTCTACATTGACGGAATCATCCTGGATCAGACCGACCGGCGGCGACGCGAAGCGGAACTCGACCGTTCGCGACTTGCGGTCACGCTTCGCGACCGACGGTTCCGCGATGCCATCGAGAGCATGGATGACGGTTTCGTCCTTTACGATGCCGATGACAATGTCGTCGCGTGGAACGAGCGGTATCTGGAATTCTTTCCGACGACGCGGTCGATCATGCGTATCGGATTGCCAGGCCTCGAGGTCATCCGGGCACACACGCGCATGCGCTATCCCGATGCGGCGGAGACCGAGCTGGATGCGCTCGCGCGCGCCTGGCATCAGGAACTTCGGCGCGGCCCGACTGCGCCCGAGGACGTCGATGCGGGCGAACGGATCATCGAGATTTCGCGCCAGCGCACCTCCGAAGGCGGCCTTGTCGCGATTCTGCGGGACGTCACGAGGGAGCGGCGCGTCAGCGAGCGCATTCGCGCCTCGGAAGCACGATTTCGCGATGCGGTCGCAAGCCTTGCCGACGGGTTCCTGCAGATCGACCGGGACTTGCGGATCGCGGCCTGGAACGAGCGCTATCTCGATTTTTATCCGACGCTTCGTGGTCGAATCTACGAGGGAATGGCGCTTCGCGAGGCCTTGCAGATTGTCGCGCCGCCCGGCCTGGCCGGCAGCGCATTGGCGAACTGGGTGGACGCGCGCCTGGCAAACGTGAGACCCGGCGGAATTTCGATGGACGAAGCGCTGGCGGTCGGTTCGCGCGAGGTCCGGGTCACGCGCACGCGTATGGGCGATGGCGGCATCGTGGCGATCTTGCGCGACGTCACCGGCGAAGTCGCGGCGGCACGCGAACTCGAACGGGCGAAGAATGCGGCGGAGATCGCGAGCAATGCGAAAAGCGAATTCCTGGCGAACATGAGCCACGAACTTCGCACGCCGCTCAACGGTGTCGTCGGGATGCTCGACGTCATGCTTGCGGCGAAACTGCAGCCCGAGACGATGCGACAAGCGCAGATGGCGCGCGAATCGGCCGAGCGGCTGCTGCAGGTGATCGGCGACATTCTCGACATCTCAAAGCTCGAGGCTGGCGCATTGCAGATCGAGCGCGCCCCCTTTGCCGCCGACGCGGCAATCCGGGCGGCGGTGGCGACGCTTCAGGCGAGCGCGCATGCCAAGGGTCTTGCGGTCGAAGTCGAAATCGACGCGAATGTCGGAAGCCTCGTTCTTGGAGATGCGGCACGCCTTGGCCAGATTCTTCTCAACTTGGTCGGGAACGTGGTGAAGTTCACCGAACGCGGCCGCGTGCGCGTCGAGGCCGGTCGTCTTGCGGATCGGCCCGAAATTGTCAGCATTGCCGTTCGCGACACGGGCCCCGGCATCGATGCCGCGTCCAAGCAGCGACTGTTCGGGAAGTTCTTCCAGGCCGACAGTTCGGTGACGCGCCGGTTTGGCGGCACCGGTCTCGGGCTTGCGATCAGCAGGGAACTGGCGCTTGCGATGGGCGGGGACATCGAGGTTGCCGATGCTGCCGGGGGAGGCAGCGTTTTCGATTTGAGAATTCCGCTGCCGCAGGCCGAGGCCGCATCGATCGCGCCGTCGACCGACGGAACGATCGCGGCGTCTGCGCACTGGCCGGGCAAGCGCATCCTTCTCGTGGAGGACAACGACGTCAATCGGTATGCCGCGGCGAAAATGCTCGAGGCTCTCGGCGTCGAGATCATCGAGGCCTGCGACGGGGCGCAGGCGCTGATGCTCGCTGAGGCCGGCCGATACGATGCCATTTTGATGGATGTCCAGATGCCGCGCCTGGACGGCCTCGAAGCGACGCGTCGGTTGCGCGCCGGCAAGGGCCCCAACGCGCATACGCCTGTGGTGGCACTGACCGCGAATGCGTTTGTCGAGGATGTGGCGCGCTGCCGCGAGGCGGGCATGAATGCCCATCTTGCAAAACCGATCCGGGCCGCGACGCTTTGCGCGGCGATCGACGCCATTCTCGCCGGCCGGCCGCCGGTCGAAAGGGCGGTTCCCGATGCGCCGGCGACAGGCGCATCGATGATCGATGAAGGCTCGATTGCCGCACTTGAGGCCGACATGCCGTTCGCTGCCGTCCGGGCGCTGGTGCGTTCGTTCCGCGTGGAGCAGGGGCGGCAGGTTTCCGATCTTGGTGCGATCCTCGCGCGTGGCGAGTTGGACTCGCTTTCGCGCACGGCGCATTCGATAAAAGGTGCGGCGCGTCTGTTCGGCGCCGAGCCACTCGCCGAACGCGCGCAAGCCGTGGAGCGGATTGCAAGGGACGGCCGCCGCGACGAACTTGATGCGGCGATCGTCGAGGTCGGTCGTGCATTCCGCGCCGTCGACGAGGCGCTTCACGCGCGCTTCGGCAAGGTGTAGCGTCCGCGCGATTGCGTTAGCGAAGGTTTCGCATGTCCGAAGATTCCCAACCGATGACGACCGTTCTGCGCACCGTGCGCTGGCTTGCGCTTGGCGCGATCGTCGGGCTCGGCGCCGCGTGGGCGATGAAGGTTTGGGTCGGCGATCATGCGAGCCCGCAATCGATCGCGACGGCGGCGATCGGCGGCCCGTTCGAGCTTGTCGACCAGAACGGCAAGACACGTACCGAGAAGGACCTTCTCGGCAAGTACACGATCATCTATTTCGGATATACGTATTGTCCCGATGCGTGCCCGACCGCACTTCTTGCCATCTCGCAGGCGCTCGACATGCTGGGCGCGAAGGCGGACGACTTCCAGCCCGTGTTCGTAACGGTCGACCCCGAGCGCGATACCGCCAAGCAGATGGGCGAGTATGTGCGCACGGTCGACGAGCGTTTCATCGGACTGACCGGGAGCGCCGAACAGGTGGCGAAGGCGGCGAAGGCCTATCGCGTGTTCTACCGCAAGGTCACGCCGGAAGGTTCGTCGGAATACCTGATGGACCACACATCGCTGATCTATCTGATGGGGCCCGACGGCAAGTATCTCGCGCATTTCTCGCACGAGACGCCGGTCGAGAAGATTGCCGAGACGCTGCGCCGTTATGCCGGCTGAAAATCAGACGTAGACGTCGACGCGGCTGCCGCGCGGGCGCACGGCGAGAAGACCGACATCCGCTTCCAGCGCGTTGGCGCCGCTGTCTGTCGTGGCGCCCGTTTCGCTGCCGGTGCGTGCCTCGCGCGAGGCCTCGGTGCGGCCGGTGGCCTGCGGGGCCTGCGCCGTCTGTGTCTGCTGGATGACGGGTGCCGTCCGCTGCGCGGCGAGTGCACTTGCCAGCTGCGGCTGCTGGAGGGCGTTCTGCGTGGACTGCGACTGGGCGGCCGCGACCTGCGCCTGCAGGTACGGGTTCCGTCCGACGCCGAATGTCTGCGCGTAGAGGCCGATCTCCATGCTGCTATTTTAGGTCCGATCCGGATACGGTTCAAGGCAGCGGAGCGGATCGTGCAACCCTTTCTACTTGCTCGAGAAACGGCGCTTTTCCGGCGGAAATTTCGGCAAGCGTGAACCAGGCCGCCTCGTGCGCGTCGTCTGCGGCAACCGCTTCGCCCGAGATCCATCGGCAGGCCACGGCCGTGAGGACGAAGTGATAGGCGAGGCTGCCGTCGGCATTCCGGCGGATCACGTCGACGCAATCGAAGGCGCGCAAGGCCTGGGCGACGACGCCGGTTTCCTCGGCCAGTTCGCGCACGGCCGCTTCGGCGGCGGTCTCGCCGGGCTCGATCTTGCCGCCGGGAAAGCCCCAGCGGCCGGGATCGGGCGGCTGGCCGCGGCGCACGAGGAGAAACCGGCCTTCGCGGCGGACCACGGCGATCGCGGCAGGGCGGGGCATGACGGGCTGCATGACCCTTCTGGTAGAGGGGTCGCAGGCCGCCGTCCAGTCTGGGGGGTGGCGGCGAGGGCCGTCGTTCGCTAAATGATGGCCGAGCCAGAACGCGGAGCCAGCCGACATGTCGACCACGCAGATCCCCGTCACCGTCCTCACCGGCTATCTGGGGGCGGGCAAGACGACCCTTCTCAACCGCATCCTTTCTGAGAATCACGGCCGCAAGTATGCCGTGATCATCAACGAGTTCGGCGAGGTGGGCATCGACAACGAGATCGTCGTTGGCACCGACGAAGAGATCTTCGAGATGAACAACGGCTGCATCTGCTGCACCGTGCGCGGCGACCTGATCCGCACGATCGGCGGGCTGATGAAGCGTGCAGGCAAGCTCGACGGCATCATCGTGGAGACGACAGGCCTTGCCGACCCGGCACCGGTCGCGCAGACCTTCTTCACCGACGACGAAGTGCGCGCGAAGACGCGGCTTGATGCCGTCGTCACGCTCGTCGACGCCAAGCATTTCCCGCTGCGGCTGGAAGACAGCCGCGAGGCCGAAGATCAGGTCGCCTTTGCCGACGTGATCCTTCTCAACAAGACCGACCTGGTCTCGCCCGAGGAGCTGAAGAAGGTCGAGGCGCGCATCCGCCAGATCAATCCCTACGCCGCGATCCACCGGACCGCGAAGAGCGCCATCGACATCGCCAAGGTGCTCGACAAGGGCGCCTTCGACCTGCAGCGCATCCTTACCCTCGACCCGCACTTCCTCGAGGGCGGGCACCATCACCACGACCATGACCACGATCCGGCGACATGCACCGATCCCGCGCACGACCACAGCCACGACCATCATCACCAAGATCACGACCATGACCACGATCATCACCATCATGGCGAAGTGAACCCCAAGCACGCCGACGATATCTTCTCGGTGTCCGCGACGATCGCGGGCGACGTAGATCCCGACAAGTTCCAGCGCTGGATCACCGACACGCTGCGCGACGAGGGGCAGAACATCCTGCGCTCGAAGGGCATCCTGTCGGTCAAGGGGGCCGTGCAGCGCTATGTGTTCCAGGCCGTGCACATGATTGCGGACTCGACCTGGGGCCAGAAATGGCGCGAGGGCGAGAAGCGCGGATCGAAAATAGTGTTTATCGGCCGCCATCTCGATGCCGCGAAACTCAACGCCGGCTTCGAGGCCTGCCGCGAGTGAGCACGGCGGAAATCAAGCAGCCGCGCGTGCGCACCTACGCGCTGGGCGCCTACATCGCCGGTGTCGCCTTCACCAGGGACGGCGAGACGCTTGCCGCCGCCACGGGTGCGGGCGAAATCCGCCTGCAGGCGGTCGCGGGGACGAAGACCGTCAAGGCGCACGACGGCGCCGTGCTGTCGTTCGCCGCACACCCCGATGGCGTCTCGTTCCTTTCCGGCGGCGACGACGGAAGGCTCGTGCGCACGACGCGGGACGGCGAAACCGAGGAGCTGCTGAAGGTTCCCGGCCGCTGGATCGAGGTCGTCGGTGCGCATCCGTCCGGCCCGTTCGCCTGTGCGGTCGGCAAGGAACTGCGCGTGTGGGCGAAAGGGGCGAACGCGCCGGCGGCGACCGGTGCCCACCCCAGCACGGTCACGGCACTCGATTTCAGCCCCGACGGCAGCCGCGTGACGGCGGCGCATTACGGCGGCGTGTCGGTCTGGCAGGTGGCCAAGCCAGGCGAGCGTCCGCGCACGCTCAACTGGAAGGGCAGCCACGTGCAGGTGCGCTATTCGCCCAACGGCCGGTTCCTTGCGACCGCCACGCAGGACAACGCGATCCACGTGTGGCGCCTGTCGAGCGGGCAGGACATGCAGATGGCCGGCTACCGCACCAAGGTTCGCCAGCTCGTGTGGACGGCGGACTCGCGCTGGCTGCTTTCCGATGCGGCCGACTGCTTCGTGGCGTGGGACTTCTCCGGCAAGGGGCCGGAAGGCCAGCCGCCGGTCGAATTCGGCTTCGGCGACGGGGCCGTGATGACCGGGATCGCGTGCCACCCGGCGTCGCCCTTCTTCATCGGCGGGTTCGAGAACGGCGGCGTGCGGCTGGGCGATCTCGACGGCAAGCGCGAACTCGTGCTGCGCGAGCCGCCCGAGGAGGACGGCAAGCCGGTGCGCGCGATCGCCTTCTCCTCCGACGGCTGGCGCGTCGCGGCAGGTGCCGAGGACGGCACGCTTTCCACGTTCGACCTGAAAACCGCCTGAAACGCGGCCGCCCGAACGCGGCCTTGCCAAGCGCGCCCGTCCTTCGTATAGGCGTGGCTCGAATTCATCGCTGGAGCCGTTGGAAAACATGCGCGCCGAAATCGCCGCCGTCGCCGCCGAAATCAAGCAGTCGCTGGAACTGCTGAGGAGGTTTCTTTGACTGGGATCGCGCGCTGAAGCGGCTCGACGAGCTCAACGCCCTTTCCGAAGACCCGGCCCTGTGGAACGACCCGAAGAAGGCGCAAGGCCTGCTTCGCGAGCGCAAGCAGCTTGAAACGGCGGTCGCCGCAGTCAAGGACATGACCGCCAAGCTCGACGATGCCACCGGCCTCATCGAGCTGGCGGAGGCCGAAGGCGATCAGGGCGTGCTTGCCGATGCCGAGAACCAGCTCGTGGCGCTGAAGGCCGAGGCCGAGAAGCGCGGGCTCGAGGCGCTGCTGTCGGGCGAGGCCGACGCCAACGACGCCTTCCTCCAGATCAACGCCGGCGCCGGCGGCACGGAGGCGCAGGACTGGGCCGAGATGCTCGCGCGCATGTATCTGCGCTGGGCGGAAAAGCGCGGCTTCAAGACCGAGTATCTTGAAGAAAGCCCCGGCGAAGAGGCGGGCATCAAGTCGGCCACGATGCGCATCTCGGGCGAGAACGCGTATGGCTGGCTCAAGACCGAGACGGGCGTGCACCGGCTCGTGCGCATCTCGCCGTTCGATTCCAACGCGCGCCGGCAGACGAGCTTCGCATCGGCCTGGGTCTATCCGGCGATCGAGGACGACATCCAGATCGACATCAACGAGGCCGACGTGCGCGTGGACGTCTACCGCTCGTCGGGCGCCGGCGGCCAGCACGTCAACAAGACCGAGAGCGCGGTGCGCCTCACGCACATCCCGACCAACACGGTCGTCGCCTGCCAGACCGAGCGTTCGCAGCACAAGAACCGCGACCGCGCGTGGAAGATGCTGCGCGCTCGCCTCTACGAGGCGGAGCTGCGCAAGCGCGAGGCCGCCGCCCTGGCCGAGCACGAAGCCAAGAGCGACATCGGCTGGGGCCACCAGATCCGCTCCTACGTTCTTCAGCCCTACCAGATGATCAAGGACCTGCGCACGGGCGCGGAGACGTCCGACACCAAGGGCGTGCTCGACGGCGACATCGACCGTTTCCTCGAAGCCTCGCTCGCTTCGCGCCTCAAGGGCGGCGTGGCGAAGGTCGAAGACCTCGCGTAGCGCCACGCGACAACAGGCGACGTAACCAGTTTAAGTGCCTGATCCGACAGACAGGTAACTTGTCGCCGATATTCGCGCGTCGCTTCGGCAATCCGCCCGGTCGCGTCGCCGTTTCAATTGCTTGAAACATGCGACGGCCGCCGGCCGGTAACCTTCCTTATTCACCTGTCAAACAGCACACGGTCGTCGCGCCTGACCGATACTGTGATTATAGGCCGCGCGAGGAATATATACAATTTAAAGTACATATGTAGCGTAGCGTTTCCGTCACGCCCGGGCTTGACCCGGGCATCCGCCGCCGCTTTCCTGTGGTTGTGATCCGCCATCTCGCATTCGTGCTGTTTCTTGCCCTTCCGGCCGGCGCCCAGACGCGCGACCCGGACCTTCCGCCTGTCGACCCGCCGGGACACTGGCGGCAGATGACGCTCGACGACGCCACATCAGACAGCATGTGCGTGGGCAAGTTCGACACGCCGCTTTGCGCCGTCGAGACGGTGATCGCGTGTTTCGCGCGGAAAGAATGGGAGCTTTGCAATGCCGCACTTCAGAAGCCGGGATATTTTGAGCGGTCGCTTACTGGGCGCCCGGTTGACTTCACGAAATTGCAGTATCGGATCGAAAGAAGCGAAGTTCTTACCCAAGAAGGTATCGGCCGCATCCCCCGCAGAACGGACCTCGAGCGGTCCGGCGATTATCGGATCGATGTGTTGAGTCGGGATTGCTATCGCGAAATCGGCGGCGAAAACTGCAGCTTTGGCTTCAGCGATCCGAACATATTTACATTGAGAAATGCTGATGGGCGCTGGATCGTGCTCAATTGGGGTGCCCGCGACTTTCGCTGGCCGGCGCGAAATTGATGTTATGGCGATAGGAATTGACTGTTTCTGACCTTGTCGCCGTTATGTTTGCGAGAGCGCAATTCTTCGAAATTCCGCAGAAATGCGGCGGCATTTTCCGGATCGCCCCCAAACCTAACAAGTTCGTCGAGCGTCTTCTTTCCGATGACCGTCGGCTCGGGCCGGCCGTCCGGCCGTTGGCGCGTCGATACCGGCAGTTCGGCCGGGCCGCCCGAATCCTTGATTGCGGCGTGGATCATCTCGCGCGCGCCCTGCTCGCCGCCCCGACAGATCGTGGGCTAGGCCCGCTCGATGCGTGCCGAATAGCAGCCGAACTTCGCGTAGTGCGCGTGCAGATAAGCCACGCCCGGCGTGCCCAGCAGGCGTTCGATCAATGGCTCGATCGCCGCTCCTTCGCACAGGTCGGCATTGACGATCATGCCGGCAGCGTCGAACGCGCGAAGTGCGATCGTGCGGCGGCGGATCACCGGTGGCACCTCGTTGATGCGATCGTAGGTTTCGCTCGCCCCCTCGCGCACATAGATCGCGTAGGCGGAGCGGTAGGGCGTGTCGGCGGTCTGGTGCGCGTAATTCAGCAGCAGCACGCTCTTGCCCGGTTCGACGTCGTCGAGTTCGACCCTGTCGGGATAGCCGGGGAAGGAGTCGGCCATCTTGCGCACGACGCCCTGCGCGGCGAGCGCGGCATCGGAAAGGCCGTAGAGCGGCAGGAAGGGTTCGGACGAAAGGCCGCGGATGCGGAAGTCCATGGGTGCAATCTCCGGGTTCGTGAACGTTTCCGGAGACTGCCCGCGCGATTGCCGCGAACCCACCCGCTTCTTGCGGTGATTTTTTTGCCTCAGAGCGCCTTCAGTGCGGCGAGAACTTCCTCGACATGGCCGGTGACCGAGACCGGACGCCACACCGCGCGGATCGTGCCGGTCCTGTCGACCAGATAGGTCGAGCGTTCGAGCCCCATGTATTTGCGCCCGTACATGCTTTTCTCGATCCACGTGTCGTAGGCGGCCGAGACCTTGCCGTCCTCGTCGGACGCGAGATGGAACTTGAGGCCGTATTTGGCGGCGAATTTGTCGTGGCTCTTCATGCCGTCGCGCGAGATGCCGACGATCTCGGCGTCGAGCTTGCGGAAGGCGGCGAGCGTCTCGTTGAAGCCGCAGGCTTCCTTGGTGCAGCCGGGCGTATCGTCCTTGGGATAGAAATAGACGATCACGTTCTTTCCCTTGAGGCCTGCAAGGCTCACCGTGCCGCCGCCGGCCGTGGGCATCGAGAAGCCGGGCGCCTTGGCTCCCACTTTCGGGCCGCGCACGACCGCGGGTGCGGTCTTGGGCTTTGCGGCCTTGGGGGCGGCCTTCTTCACGGCGGTCTTCTTCCTGGCGGCCATCGTTCGATGCTCCTCGGGGGTTCGTCAGATCGAGCCGGGCAGGTGGCGGGCCAGCAGGCCGCGCACCGCCTCGGCGGATGCGTTCAACTTGGCTTCGAGCACGGAAAAGTCAACCGTGCCGGCGGCGCGCGCGAGCAAGGCCTTGAGCGCGTCGGGTGCCGCCGCCGGGTCGAAGGCGTCGTCCACCGTCAACCGCAGCATCGCCTGCACGCACGAATAGAGCGCGTGCGCCTGCGACAGGATCGCGGCGTCTTCGGCCGTCAGCGCCTTGGCCGCGGCAAGGGCGGCGATGGCGTCGGCCGTGTTGGGCCGGATCACGTCGGGCTTCCTTGCCGCCGTGGCGAGCACGGCATGCTGGACAAGGAATTCGACGTCGACCAGCCCGCCGCGCCAGTCCTTGATCTGCCAGACCGATTTTGCCGCGCGTTCGGCGGCCATGCGCTTGCGCATGTCGGCGATCTCGGCGGCGAGTTTGGCCGCATCGCGCTTGCGGCCGACCGAAGCGGCGATCGCGGCCAGCGCGCGCTTGGCCACGTTTTCGCCGCCGCATACCAAGCGCGCCCGCGACAGCGCCATATGCTCCCACGTCCACGCGTCGTTGGCGACATAGGCCTCGAAGCCCGCGATCTCGGACGCGGGCGGCCCCTTGTTGCCTTCCGGCCGCAGGCGCAGGTCGATCTCGTAGAGCGCGCCGGCCGGCGTGGCGACCGACAGCGCCGTCACGAAGCGGCTCGCCAGCCGCGAAAAATAGTGCGAGGGCGCCAGCGCTTTCGCACCGTCGGAAAGTTCGAGCTTCGCGGGCACCGAATAGACCATCACGAGGTCGAGGTCGGAGGTGACGGTCAGTTCCCGCCCGCCGAGCTTGCCCAGCGCCAGCACGGCGAATTCCGAGCCCGGCAGGTCGCCGTGGGTGCGCTGGAATTCCTCGCGCGTCGAATCGAGCAGGCTTGCCAGCGTGCAGTCCGCGATATCGGAAAGGGCCGCACCGGCCGCGGCGGCGGAAAGCGCCTGACGCAGCAGCTGCACGGAAACCTGGAACGCGTGCTCGTGGCGCCAGCGGCGCGCGATGTCGAGCTTGTCCTGGAAATCGCGCGCCTGCGCGTTGGCGCGGGCAAGATCGGCAATCAGCGCGACGGGGCCCGGCGGCGGATCGAAGAAACCGGGGCTCAGCACCGCATCGAGCAGGTGCACGCGCGTGGCGATCGCCTCGGCCAGATGCGGGGCGGAACCCATGATCTCGGCCGTCAGGTCGATCAGGTCGGGATTGGCGTTGAACAGCGAGAAAAGCTGGACGCCGGCGGGCAGCGCCTCGAGGAAGCGGTCGAAGCGCACGAAGCCCGCATCGGGCTGCGAGGTGCGCGCGAAGGCCTCGGCGATGCGGGGCGCGAGTTCGACGAGTAGGCCGCGCGCGCGCGGCGTGCGCGTGCAGCGGTAACGGCCCGAGTGCCAGCCGCGCACCGCCGCCGCGATGCGCGCACCCTCGCGAAAGCCGAGCTTCTCGAGGGCCGCGAGCGTGGCCGGATCGTCGTCGGGGCCGGAGAAGACAAGCCCGCTGGCCGAGCCGGGGCGCACCGGCGCTTCCTCGAACAGGCGCGCGTAGTGGCCCGCGACCGTTTCGAACGTCGCGCGCAGTTTCGCGCCGAAGGCTTCGCCGTCGGCAAAACCCATGAAGGCGGCAAGCCGTTCCCATTCGTCGTCGTCCGCGGGCAGCGTCTGGGTCTGCTCGTCGGCGATCATCTGCAGGCGGTGCTCGACCGTGCGCAGGAACGCGTAGGCGGGCTCAAGATCGGCCACCGCCTCGGCCTTCGCGCGCCCGGCCGCGACCAGCGCTTTCAGCGCCGCGATGGTCGCCGGCTCGCGCAGGGCGGGGTCGCGCCCGCCCCAGATCATCTGCTGGGTCTGCGCGTAGAACTCGATCTCGCGGATGCCGCCGCGACCCACTTTCACGTTGTGGCCCTTGAGCGCGATTTCCCCGCCGCCGCGATGGGCCTGGATCTGGCGCTTGATGTCGTGGATGTCCGCGATCGCCGCGAAATCGAGATGCCGGCGCCATACGAAGGGCCGCAGCGTTTCCAGGAACCGCGCGCCGGCTTCGCGGTCGCCGGCCACCGGCCGCGCCTTGATCATCGCCGCGCGCTCCCAGTTTAGGCCGAGGCTCTCGTAATAGGTTTCCGCGGCCAGCGTCGACAGCGCCATGGGCGTGGCGGCCGGGTCGGGGCGAAGGCGCAGGTCGGTGCGGAACACGTAGCCCTCGCTGGTGCGCGCCTCCATGATTTTGACGAGATTGCGGACCAGCTTGACGAAGACGGACTGGATCTCGTCGGGATCGATGCCGCGCACGCGCTCGACGTCGTAAAGGACGATGATGTCGACATCGGAGGAGTAGTTGAGCTCGCGCGCCCCCAGCTTGCCCATGCCCAGCACGACAAGGCCGGAGTTCCGCTCGGGCGCCTTCGCCTCGGCGAGCTTCAGCCCGTCGCGGCGCGCGGCTTCGCGCAGCAGGTGCCGGCAGGCGAGATCGAGCGCGGTCTCGGCCGTGTCGGAAATCGCCTGCGTGACGGCCGCGACGTCCCAGACGGCGGAAATGTCGGCCAGCGCGATCGCAAGCGCGGCCTGTTTCTTCATCCGCCTCAGCCCTTCCATCAGGGCATCGGTCTCGACCGGCTTGCCGAATTCCTTGCGTGCGCCGTCGAGCACGGCCTTGAACGTTTTGTCGGGACCTTCGGCAAATAGCCTTGCGGCGAAGGCCGCATCGCTGAGGATCAGGGCGGTCAGATGCGGCGAATTGCCGAATAGCGCGGCGAGGGCAGCCTCGCCTGGCTTCGCCGCGCAGAGCTTGCGCGCGAATCGAGCGAGCGGCTTGGGTGTCACGTCCTCGAGCGCCTCGAGGAAGCGCTCCAGTTCGCGTTCCACCGCCGCCGGATCGTGCGCCCGCGGCCACGCCGCGCGGGCAAATCCGGGGTACAATGCCGCCATGCTGCGAATCCGTGCCTGTTCGTCGCCAAGTGAGCATCCGAGGTTGGCCCCGCGCGCGATCGGGGGTCAAGCCGCGCGATGAGCCATCCGATCCGGCTTTTCTTCGAGATCCTGGGCACGCTGGCGGCACTTCTTCTGGTCGGCACCGGGCTTCTTCTCTGGCGGCTGACGGCCGGCCCCATCCAGGTGCCGTTCGTCACGCCGCTGTTGGAGGCAGCCCTCGCGCGCGATCCGGCGGGCATCCGCATCGACGTGGGCGAGACGTCCATCGACTGGTCGGACCGCAGCCGCTCGATCGAGCTTCGCATCACCAATACGCGCGTCGCCGCGGCCGACGGCCGCGAGGTCGCGCGCATCCCGCTCGCGTGGGTGACGCTGCGCGCGCGCCGGCTGCTTGCCGGGGAAATCCAGCCCGAGGCGCTGCGCGTGGACGGGCTGCGCGTGTCGCTCTCGCGCGATGCCGATGGCAAAATCGCGGTGCTGGAAAGCACGGGCGACGCGGACGCCGACAGCAATTCGGCGAGCGTTGCCGCCTTCCTGCTCGACGAACTGAGCGGACCGACAGACCCCGACCGGCCGCTTGGCCTGCTTTCGCGCGCCACGTTCCTCGACGCGACGGTCGCGATCCGCGACGCGAAATCGGGCCTGCGCGTGGCGGCCGAGCACGCGAGCGTTTTTTTCCGGCGCGACCAGCGCGGCGTGGCGCTCAATGCCGAACTTCCGGTCGATATCGGCGGCCAGCGCATCGCGGCACAGTTCGATGCGCTCTACGTTCCGCAGAACGAGGCGGCCGACGTCGAGATGCGGCTCGCCGGCATTTCGATCGCCGGGCTGGCGAGCGTGGACCCGCGGCTTTCCGCGCTTTCCGGGATCGAGGCGGTTGCCGACATACAGGTGTGGACGCGGCTGACCGCCGACGGACGCGCGGAGGATACGCAAGTAACGCTCGATTCCGCCGGCGGGCGCATCGCCGATCCGGCGCTTTTCCCGGCACCGGTGGCGCTGCGCACCGTCGCATTGCGCGCGCGGCTTTCCGACGACCTGTCGCGCATCGATCTCGACGAATTGTTCGCCGATTTCGGCGGCCCCACCGCGCGCATCACCGGTGCCGTGACCGATGCGCTGGGCCGGCCGCGCGTGGAAATGCGCGCCGAGCTTGCCGGCGTGACGACCGCCGACGTGCAGCGCCTGTGGCCGCTGCCAGCGGCGAAGAACGCGCGCAAATGGGTCGTCGAGAACCTCGCCGACGGCCGCGTTCCGTCGGCCAAGGCCGAAGCCGTGCTGCATATCGACGACGAGGCCTGGCGCAAGGTGGTGCTGGACCGCGTTCGCCTCGACTTCTCGGTCGACGGCGTCACGGTGCGCTATCTCGACGGCTTGCCGCCGGTGCGCGGCGTTGCGGGCGACGCGACGCTTGACGCTAAGAAACTCGAGATCAAGGCGCACGGCGGCGCAATCGGCCCGATCCGCGCCGAGGACGCGACGATCCGGATCACCGAACTCGATCAGGAAGACCAGAACGCCGTGATCGCCGTCCACGTGAAGGGCCCGGCGCCGGACATCCTGCGGGTCGTCGACATGAAGCCGCTCGGTTTCCTCGGCCGGATCGGCGAGAAGCCGGAGAATTTCGACGGCAATGCCGACGCACGCCTCGACCTGCGGTTTCCGCTGCTCAATCGCCTCAGGCTCGAACAGATCGCGATCGTCGCGAACGGCAAGGTCAGCGAATTCAGCCAGCAGCGCGCCGTTCTCGGCGAGCCGGTCGAGGAAGGCGCCATCGATTTCCGCGTCGACGACAAGGGCCTCGACGTGCGCGGGCAGGTGACGCTGGCCGGTGCTGCCGCCGATATCGTCTACCGGCGCGAATTTTCCGCGAATGCCGATGTCGTCGAGCGCGCGCGTGCGCGCGGGCGCGCCGATCCGGAAGCGCAGCGGCGGCTGGGTTTCAATTTCGTGCCCTATGCCTATGGCACGGCGGGTGTGGACCTGACCACGCAATCCTTCCGCGACGGACGGCGCGATGTTTCGGTCGACCTCGACCTTGCCGACGTGGCGCTCGCCGTTCCCGATCTCGACTGGAAGCGCGGCGCGGGCAAGGCGCTGCGCGCGCGCCTTCAGATGGCGCTGAAGAACGAGGTACTGCGGACGATCGAAGTGAACGAATTCGCCGGCGAAGGCGTGTCGGCGCGCGGGCGCGTTGAGTTCGACGATGCCGGGAAGACCTGGCGTTCGGCCGAACTGGCTGACGTGAAGCTTGCCGGCCGCGCCGATCTCCGGCGGTTTGCCGCGCGCCGCGCGGCACCCGGGGGCGCCACGTCGTTCGACATCGCGGGCGATTTCCTCGACGTGGCGCCGCTGCTGGCCGACAAGGCAAAGCCGGCGCCCGACCGGCCGGATCTTTCGGTGAAGATCGATCTTGCGCGGCTGGTACTGGGCGAGGGGCGCGAGTTCGATGCGTTCAAGGCCGACGCGCACCGCGGCGAGCGGCGCTGGGAAACGGCAAACCTCTCCGCGCGCACTGCGAAATCGACGGCGTTTCCGGCGGGCGGCGATTTCAGCGTGCGCCTTGATATCGGCAAGGGCGGCAATGGCCGGCTCGACGGCCACGCCGAGGATGCGGGCGCGCTGCTGAAGGCGCTGGACGTGACGCCCAACGTGGTCGGCGGCAAGTTCGAGATCGGCGGCGCGCTCGATCCCGCGCGCACCGACGGTGCCGTCGTCGGCAAGATGTCGATCGAGAATTTCCGCGTCGTCAATGCGCCGGGTTTCGCGCGGCTGCTGTCGGTGGCGCTGCTGACCGGCATCGTCGACAGCCTGCGCGGCGAGGGGATCGGCTTCACGCGCTTCGATGCGGATTTCGCCTGGCCCGACCCGCGTCTGGAAATCCGCGACGGGCGCATGTACGGCTCGGCGTTGGGCGTGACGGCGCGCGGCGTGCTCGACCTCGACGAGGAGACGGTCGATCTCGAAGGGACGCTCGTCCCGGCCTACGCGGTCAATTCGATCCTGGGCAACATCCCGATCCTGGGCCAGTTGCTGGTGGGCGAACGCGGATCGGGCGTGTTCGCGGCGAGCTATCGCGCGAAAGGCCCGACCGGCGATCCACAGATCAGCGTCAATCCGCTTTCGACGCTCGCACCGGGCTTCCTGCGCCGCCTGTTCGGCATTTTCTCGGGCGGCGGTTCGGCGCTGCCGGCGGAAACGCCCGACCCGGCGCCGCTCGAGAACAACACGAACCAGCGCTAGCTCAGACCGCGCGCACCAGCGCGTGGCGCTTCTTGCCGGCCGTCAGCTTGATGGCGCCGTCGGCCGCAAGGTGGCCGCGGTTGACGACGAGCGTGTCGCTCTCGACGACGGCATCGTTGAGCTTGGCGCCCTTACCTTGCACAAGCCGGCGCGCCTCGCTTTTCGACGCCGCGAGATTGGCGCGCACGAAGAGGTCGAGCACGGCGATCCCGCGCTCGAGTTCGCCGCCCGGTACCTCGATGGTCGGCAGGCCTTCGGCCGCCGCACCCTGCTCGAAGGTGCGCCTTGCGGTTTCGGCCGCCTCGGTCGCGGCCGATTCGCCGTGGCACAGCTTCGTCACCTCGAAGGCGAGGACCTTCTTGGCCTCGTTGATTTCGGCACCCGCAAGCTTCTCGAGCTTGGCGATTTCGGCAAGCGGAAGGTCTGTGAACAGCTTGAGGAAGCGCACGACGTCGGCATCCTCGGTGTTCCGCCAGTACTGGAAATAGTCGTACGGGCTGAGCCGATCGGCGTTGAGCCAGACGGCACCCGCCGCGGTCTTGCCCATCTTGGCGCCGGACGACGTCGTGAGCAGCGGCGTGGTCAACCCGAAAAGCTCGAGGCCGCCCATGCGCCGGCCAAGCTCGGCACCCATGACGATGTTGCCCCACTGGTCGGAGCCGCCCATCTGCATGATGCAGCCGTAGCGCCTGGCGAGTTCGACGAAGTCGAAGCTCTGCAGGACCATGTAGTTGAATTCGATGAACGACAGCGGCTGGTCGCGCTCGAGCCGCAGCTTGACCGAGTCCATCGACAGCATCCGGTTGACCGAGAAATGGCGGCCCACCTCGCGCAGCAGCGGAATGTATTTGAGGCCGTCGAGCCATTCCGAATTGTCGGCCGACAGCGCCTTGCCCGGGCCGAAATCGAGGTACTTGTCGAACACGGCGCGGATGCCGCGCGTGTTGGCCGCGATGTCGGCATCCGACAGCAGCTTGCGCGTTTCATCGCGGCCCGAGGGATCGCCGATCTTGGTCGTGCCGCCGCCCATCAGCACCAGCGGGCGATGGCCCGTACGCTGGAACAGGCGCAGCAGCATGATCTGCACGAGGCTGCCCGCGTGCAGCGAGTCCGCCGTCGCATCAAATCCGATATAGGCGACCTGCGGCGTGCCCGACGCGAGCTTGGCATCGAGCCCGCTTTCGTCGGTGATCTGGTGGATGAAGCCGCGCGCGTGCGCTTCGCGAAGGAATTCGGAACGGAAGTTCGACATGGGGCAGCCACATAGCACGCCGCCCGCACAGCCATCAAATGCCGGAATTCAGCGCTTGGTCGGCTTTTTTGCGGGCTTCTTGACGGGCTTTTCGGCCGCCTGCTTTGCGGCCGCCTTGCCGTTGCGCGCGGCCGTGCGCGCGGAAACCTGCGTGGGCGGCAGCGGCGAGGGCAGCTTCTTGTCGACCACGACCGGCGGCGGCGGCGGGGGCGGGGGTGGCGGCGCCACGGGAACCGGCACGCTGGCGTATTCGCCGACCATGGCTTCGAGCTTGTCGAGCCGCTCGGCGAAGAAGTGGTTGGCCCCCTTCATAACGCGATAGTCGACCGTGATGTCGCGCTGCTTGGCGAGCTTCTCGGAAAGCTTGTGGACCGCTTCTTCGGGAACCACTTCGTCCCGGTCGCCCTGCACGATGAGGCCCGAGGACGGGCACGGCGCCAGGAACGAGAAATCGAAGATGTTGGCCGGCGGCGCGATCGACACGAAGCGGTCGATCTCCGGCCGGCGCATCAGGAGCTGCATGCCGATCCAGGCGCCGAACGAGAAACCGGCGATCCAGCAGCTTGCCGCGTTCGGGCTCGTCTGCTGGAGCCAGTCCAGCGCGGAGGCAGCGTCCTGAAGCTCGCCCTCGCCGCGCCCGTAACTTCCTTGGCTGCGGCCCACGCCGCGGAAGTTGAAACGCAGCGTCGAGAAGCCGCACTTCGTGAAGGCCTGATTGAGGGTATAGACGACCTTGTTGTGCATCGTGCCGCCGTGCTGCGGATGGGGATGCAACAGCAGTGCGATCGGCGCACGCTCGTTTGCGCCCGGCAGGAAGCGGCCCTCGAGCCGACCCTCGGCCCCATTGATTACCACGTCAGGCATGCGTCCTCCGGGCCCCACCGAAAATCCAATTATAACAGTAGGATAATCGGACTATCGCGATGGTGCACACACAAAAAAATACTTGATCCGTGCGCTCGGGTACCCTAAGTTCCTTAGCATTCTGCTAGGGTTTTTCGCCCGACACACATGAGCAGTTCCTCGGTCGGGCTGAGATTAGGCGGTTAAATCGATGACTTTCAAGGCAATTCGCTCCGACCTGGATGCCATTCTGAAGCGCGACCCGGCGGCCCGCTCAGCGGTCGAGGTCGTCCTCTGCTATCCCGGATTCCACGCCGTCATGCTGCACCGCATCGCGCATGCGGGCTGGCGGAACGGATTCAAGCTATTCGGGCGACTTGTCTCGGTTTTCGGCCGCTTCCTGACCGGCATCGAAATCCATCCGGGCGCCACGATCGGGCAGCGCTTCTTCATCGATCACGGGATGGGCGTGGTCATCGGCGAAACGGCCGAGATCGGCGACGATGTCACCCTATATCAGGGCGTCACGCTGGGTGGGACGACGCTCGACCACGGCAAGCGGCATCCGACGCTGGCCGACGGCGTGATCGTCGGCGCAGGCGCAAAGATTCTCGGGCCGTTCACGGTCGGGAAGGGCGCGCGCGTCGGTTCCAATGCCGTGGTGCTCGAGGCCGTGCCCGAAGGCGCAACCGTGGTGGGCATTCCCGCACGCGTCGTGAACCGGCCGAAGAACGACGATTTCTGCGCCTATGGTGCCACCGGCGACGTGACCGATCCGGTCGCCCGCGCCATCGAGCGCATGGAAGCCGACATGGGCGCGCTGCGCGCGCGCATCTCCGAACTTGAAGGCCGCGTGGCCGCCCAGCGCGACGAGCTGGATACCCGCGCGGGCGATTTCGCCGCACTTCATACGCGCGGCGACGCGAACTGACCGGAAGGATTCGATCATGAAGCTCAGCACCAAGGGCCGATATGCCGTGATGGCGATGGTCGACCTCGCCAGCACCAGCAAGGGCAACCCCGTGGCGCTTGCGGATATCGCCGAGCGCCAGGAAATCTCGCTCTCCTATCTCGAGCAGCTTTTCGCCAAGCTGCGGCGCGGCGGTCTCGTGCGCTCGGTGCGCGGGCCCGGCGGCGGCTATCTGCTCGCCCACGCGGTCGACCAGACGCGCGTGTCCGACATCATCGTCGCCGTCGACGAGCCGATCCGCGCCACGCGCTGCGCGCCAGGATCCCCCACCGGATGCCGTGTCAACAAGAGCCGCTGCCTGACGCACGACCTTTGGGAAGAACTGGGCAACCAGATCCATCTCTATCTTTCCAGCGTGACGCTCGCCGACGTGTGCGCGCGCCGCGTGCTGGGCACTTCGCACGTGATCGACCATCCGACCGAGCCGGCGCCCGCCGACCCGAGCCCGATGGCGGCGGCCGAGTAGGGAAGCTCCGGAAATGGCCACGCCCGTCTATCTCGACTGGAACGCGAGCGCGCCCCTGGCGGAATCCGCCGGGGCGGCGATGACGCGTGCCTTCGCGACGGCGGGCAATCCCTCGTCGGTCCACGCGGCCGGCCGCGCCGCGCGGAAGATCGTCGAGGATGCGCGTGCGGCGATTGCGCAAGCGGCGGGTGCGGCCGATGCACGGGTCGTGTTCACCGGCGGCGGCACGGAAGCAAACGCGCTGGCGCTCAACGGATTTGCGCCCGCGGAATGCCTCGTTTCCGCAATCGAACATGACAGCGTGTGGAACCCGCTTTCGGGGGCAGGCGTGATCCCGGTGACGCCTGAGTGTGTCGTCGATCTTTCGGAATTCCAGCGTCTGCTCGATGCAAGGAAGCCCCGGCTTGTCGCCGTGATGCTCGCCAACAACGAGACGGGCGCCATCCAGCCGGTCGCCGAGATCGCGCGGCTGGCCCACGGTGCGGGTGCCCGCGTGCATTGCGATGCCGTGCAGGCGTTCGGGCGCATGCCGGTCGATTTCGCGGGCCTTGGCGTCGACACGATGGCGCTCTCCGCGCACAAGATCGGCGGGCCGCAGGGTGTTGGCGCGCTGGTCGCCCGCAAGGCCGCGGTGCTGGCGCCGGTTTTCGCGGGCGGGCAGGAACAGGGCATCCGCGCGGGCACGCACAATGTTGCCGGTATTGCCGGTTTCGCCGCCGCTGTGCGCTCGGCCGTGCCGATGTCGCCGGAATTGCGCGACATGCTGGAAAATGCCCTTCGCAAGGCCCATATCGGATGCGTGGTCCATGGCGCGAAAGCGCCGCGCCTGCCGAACACGAGTTGCATCGGCCTGCCGGGTGTCACGGCCGAAACGCAGGTGATGGCCCTCGACCTCGCCGGCTTTGCCGTTTCGGCGGGTGCCGCCTGCTCGTCGGGCAAGGTCAAGGAAAGCCGGGTGCTCGCCGCGATGGGGGCGGGCAAAGGGGCAGGCGAGGCGATCCGCGTTTCGCTCGGGCCTGCGACGACGGCAGCGGAAATCGAAGCCTTCGCGCGCGCCTGGGCGGCGCTTGCGGGGCGACTGGCGCCGGTATCGGCCGCCGCGTGAAACGGAATTCGGGTTTGGAGTGACGAAATGAACACCGCAGTGATGACAGCATCCGCCGAACGGTCGAACGCGCCGAAGAAGCCGATCTATCTCGACTATCAGGCGACGACGCCGATGGATCCGCGCGTGCTCGACGCGATGATGCCGTATTTCACCGAGAAGTTCGGCAATCCGCACAGCCGGAACCACGAGTTCGGCTGGGAGGCGGAGGAAGCCGTCGAAACCGCGCGCCGCCAGATCGCCGAAGTGATCGCCGCCGACGAGCGCGAGATCGTCTTCACCTCGGGTGCGACGGAATCCAACAACCTCGCCATCGCGGGCGTCGCGCATTTCTACAAGGACCAGCGCGACCACATCGTCACGCTGGCGACCGAGCACAAGTGCGTGCTCGATACCTGCCGCCATCTCGAGCAGGAAGGCTTCAAGGTCACCTACCTGCCGGTCAAGCAGGACGGCCTGGTCGATCTGGCCGAACTCGAGAAGGCGATCACCGAAAAGACCGTGCTGGTCTCGGTGATGGCCGCCAACAACGAGATCGGCGTCATCCAGCCGCTTGCCGAAATCGGCGCGCTGTGCCGTGCCAAGGGCGCGTTCTTTCACACCGACTGCGCGCAGGCCTACGGCAAGATTCCGCTCGACGTCGATGCGATGAAGATCGACCTGATGTCGATCTCCGGCCACAAGATCTACGGGCCCAAGGGCATCGGCGCGCTCTTCGTGCGCCGCAAGCCACGCGTGCGCCTGCAGGCAATGATCCATGGTGGCGGACAGGAGCGCGGCATGCGTTCGGGCACGCTGCCGACGCCGCTGTGCGTGGGCCTCGGCAAGGCCGCGGAAATCGCGAAGAACGAGATGGCGGCGGAATCGGCTCGCCTGCTCAAGCTGCGCGACCGTTTCATGAAGGCGATCAACGGGAAGCTGCCGGAGGTGTTCCTCAACGGCGATCTGACGCACCGGCTGCCCGGCAACCTCAACCTCTCCTTCGCCTATGTCGAGGGCGAGGGGCTGATGATGGGCATCAAGGACCTTTGCGTTTCTTCCGGCTCGGCCTGCACGTCGGCCTCGCTCGAGCCCAGCTATGTGCTGCGCGCACTGGGCGTGGAGGAGGAACTGGCGCACACTTCGCTGCGCATCGGCTTCGGCCGCTTCACCACCGAGGCCGAGGTCGATTATGCGGCCGAACGCATCATCGAAGCCGTTTCCAAGCTGCGCTCGATGAGCCCGCTCTGGGAAATGGCGCAGGAAGGCATCGACATCAAATCCATCCAGTGGGCGGCGCACTGACGCCGTTCCCCCCGCGAACAGGAGTACGTGCAAATGGCCTATAGCGAAAAACTGATCGATCATTTCGAGCACCCGCGCAACGTCGGCGCGCTCGACAAGAACGACCCCGGCGTGGGCACCGGACTTGTCGGCGCGCCCGCGTGCGGCGACGTCATGAAGCTCCAGATCAAGGTCAATGCCGAGGGCATCATCGAGGATGCGAAGTTCAAGACCTTCGGCTGCGGCTCGGCGATCGCTTCGTCCTCGCTCGTGACCGAATGGGTCAAGGGCAAGACGGTGGACGAGGCGGCGACGATCAAGAACACCGACATCGCCAAGCATCTGGCGCTGCCGCCGGTGAAGATCCACTGCTCGGTGCTGGCCGAAGACGCGATCAAGGCCGCGATCGAGGATTACCGCAAGAAGCGCGCCTGAAGGAGCCTGCGACCGTGAGCGAACAGACAGCCGCCCCGGCAGTTACAAAGCGTCCCGCGCGCCCGCGGCCGCCGCCGATCTCCGTGACGCCGGCCGCCATCGAGCGCGTCAAGGCGCTGCTCGAAAAACGCGGCAAACCCTCGGCGGGCGTACGCGTGGGCGTGCGCACGCGCGGCTGCTCGGGCCTGACCTATACGCTTGAATATGCCGATGCGAAGGGTCCGGCGGACGAGGTCGTCGAGCCCACGCCCGGAATCGCCATTTTCATCGATCCGAAGGCGTCGATGTTCGTGTTCGGCACGGAGATGGATTTCGTCGAGGAAAAGCTCCAGTCCGGCTTCGTTTTCCGCAACCCCAACGAAAAGGGCCGTTGCGGCTGCGGCGAAAGCTTCCACGTCTAGCTTTCCTGCCGATTTTTGACGCTTTCCCCGACGGTCGGCCCGCGCTAGAAGGCCGACCGTCGAACCGTTTTCGAAGGCTGTGCCCTCCCCATGAACGACATGCCCCGCACCTCCGGAGCCGATCCGGCCGCCGCCCAGGCGGCCGCGCTGGCGGCCTGCTGGTCGTGCCGGGGACCGGTCGATCCGGCGTCCCTTTTCTGCGCCACGTGCAAGGCCGTCCAGCCGCCGGCGCCCATCGACCATTTCGCGCGCCTGGGCCTGCCGCGTGCCTTCGAGATGAAGGTGCCGGTGCTCGAGCAGCTCTATTTCGGATTCCAGCGCCAGCTCCATCCCGACCGCTTTGCCGGCGCACCGGCAAAGGCGCGGCAGATTTCGCAGAGCCAGGCCGTCGCGTTCAACGAGGCCTACGAGACGCTGAAGGACCCGCTTGCGCGCGCGACGTATCTCCTGAAGATCTCCGGCGCGCCGATCGAGGGTGAGGGCGCGCACACGATCCACGACACCGGCCTGCTCGACGAGCAGATGGAGCGGCGCGAAGCGCTGTTCGAGGCGGGCGACCTCGCGACGGTCGAGGCGATCGCCACGGCGGCACGCGAGGACGCCAAGGCGGCGATCGGCGCCATCGGCGGCGCGTTCGCGCGTGGCGATCTTGCCGCCGCGCGGATCGAGACGCTGCGCCTCAAATATCTCGTCAAGCTCGGCGAGGAGGCGCGCGCGCGCCGTGCCCGGCTTGGCGCGGCGGGGACGGCCTGATGCTGCTCCAGATCCACGAGCCGGGCGAAACGCCGCTGCCGCACGAGAACGAAAAGGGCCTCGCGGTCGGCATCGACCTCGGCACGACGAATTCGGTCGTCGCGATTTCGCGCGAACAGAAGGTCGAGGTCGTGCGCGATGCGCGCGGCTCGGGCCTCGTGCCGTCGGTCGTTGCCTATCCGGAGGAAGGCGGACCGCTGGTGGGCGAGATCGCGCGCCGCCAGATCCTCGACCGGCCGGAAATCGTCGTCTCGTCGATCAAGCGCCTGATGGGGCGCGGCGTGGCCGAACTCGAGAAGCTCGGCGCGAAGCTTCCCTACGAACTCGGGCCGGCCGCCGAAGGCGGGATGGCGCGCCTCAAGATCGGCGCGCGCCTGCTCACGCCGGTCGAGGTCAGCGCCGACATCCTGCGCGCGGTCAAGGAGCGCGCGGAACTGGCGCTGGGCCGCAATGTCGACCGCGCGGTCGTGACCGTGCCCGCCTATTTCGACGATGCCGCGCGCACGGCCACGCGCGATGCCGCGCGCGTCGCGGGGCTGGAGGTGCTGCGCCTCGTCGCCGAGCCGACGGCGGCCGCACTTGCCTACGGGCTCGACAGCAAATCGGAAGGGCTTTACGCGGTCTTCGATCTTGGCGGCGGCACGTTCGATTTCTCGCTGCTGCGGCTCGAGAAGGGCGTTTTTCAGGTTCTTGCCACGGGCGGCGATGCGGCCCTTGGCGGCGACGATTTCGACCATGCGGTCGCGGCGCGTTTCCTTGCCGAACGCGGCGGCGAAATCTCGCGCGAGGAGACCAAGCAGGCGCTGGTTGCCGCGCGCCTTGCCAAGGAATGCCTCTCCACGCAGGACAGCTGGGACGGCACGTTGATGCTCGATTCCGGCGACAGCGACCATGCGCTTGACCGCGCGGCACTCGAAGCGCTGATCGCCCCCTTCGTGGAGCGCACGATTTCGATCTGCGCTTCCGTGCTGGAAGATGCCGGCGTCGAGGCGAAGGAACTTGGCGGTATCGTGCTGGTGGGCGGGTCGACGCGCGTGCCGCTGGTGCGCCGTCGCGTGGCCGAGTTCTTCGGCCGCGAGCCGCTGGCCGACATCGATCCCGACGAGGTGGTCGCCGTGGGAGCCGCGTTGCAGGCCGAAGCGCTGACCGCCGGCTCCGATACGCTGCTGCTCGACGTTCTGCCGCTGTCGCTGGGCCTGGAGACGATGGGTGGCATCGTCGAGAAGATCGTCGAGCGCAACACGCCCATTCCGGTTGCGCGCGCGCAGGAATTCACGACCTACCAGGACGGGCAGGCCGCGATGGCGATCCATGTCGTGCAGGGCGAGCGCGAGATGGTCGACCAGTGCCGCAGCCTCGCGCGCTTCGTGCTCGACGGCATCCCGCCGATGGTGGCCGGTGCCGCGCGCATCCGCGTGACGTTCTCGGTCGATGCCGACGGGCTCCTGTCGGTTGCCGCGCGCGAAGGTACCACCGGCCGCGAGGCACGCGTCGAGGTGAAGCCGTCCTACGGGCTGTCGGAGGACGAGATGGCCGCGATGCTGCGCGCCTCGATCGAGAACGCGGCCGACGACATGGAGCGGCGCCTGTTGACGGAGGCGCGCGTGGAAGCCCGCCGCGCGATCAACGCGCTCGAGGCGGCTCTCGCGGTCGATGCCGACCTGCTTTCGACAGAGGAACGTGCGACGATCGACGCGACGGTCGAGGCGGTGGAGCGCGCGATGGCGGGCGGCGACCGGCACGCGATCCAGGGGGCCGCCGAGGAACTGGAGCACCGCACGAAGGTTTTCGCCGAAAGGCGCATGGATCGGGGCATCCGCAAGGCACTTGCGGGCCGCAACGTCGCCGAGATCGGCGGCTAGGGAAAACGAAGGACGAAGAGAGAGAACGCCATGCCGAAGATGACATTCCAGCTGCCGGACGGCACGAAGAAGGAAGTCGACGCGCCGGTCGGCCTGTCGGTGCTGGAGATCGCCCATCGCAACGACATCCCGCTCGAGGGTGCTTGCGAAGGTTCGCTCGCCTGCTCGACCTGCCACGTGATCGTCGACAAGGAAGACTACGAGCGTCTGCCCGAGGCGACCGAGGACGAGGAAGACATGCTCGACCTCGCCTTCGGCCTGACGCACACCTCGCGCCTGGGCTGCCAGATCACCATCACCGACGAGCTCGACGGCCTCAAGGTCGCGCTGCCGGCGGCCACGCGCAACATGATGGTCGACAAGGTCTGAGCCCGACCATGAAGAAGCTGCGCTGGACCGACGTGCGGGATATCGCCATCGAGCTCGAGGATGCCCATCCCGATGCCGACGTGGTGAACCTGCGCTTCACCGACCTGTGGAAGTGGGTCCAGTCGCTGCCGGCGTTCGAAGACGATCCGCAGAAATCGAACGAGAAGATCCTCGAGGCGATCCAGATGGCCTGGCTGGACGAACGCGGATGACGCCGGCGCTTGCGGTGCCCGGCGGCCTGTTCGACCGGCTGTGCCGCACCTGCCGGCCGGCGTGGGACGCCTATGTCGATCATGCGTTCGTGCGCCAGCTGGGCGCGGGCACGCTGCCCGAGAAGGCGTTCCGGCGCTATCTGGGGCAGGACTATCTGTTCCTGATCCATTATGCGCGCGCCTGGGCGCTGGCGATCGTCAAGTCGTCGACATTGGCCGAGATGCGCTCGGCCAACGCCAGCGTGAAGGCGATCCTCGACGTCGAGATGGGCCTGCATGTGGCCTTCTGCAAAGGCTGGGGCCTTTCCGAAGCCGACATGGAGAAGCAGCCGGAGGCCGAGGCGACGATGGCCTATACGCGTTACGTGCTCGAGCGGGGCCTGCAGGGCGACCTGCTCGACCTGATCGTGGCGCTCGCCCCTTGCTCGCTGGGCTATGCCGAGATCGGCGAGCGGCTGAAGCCGCTTGCGAGCGCCGCGAACCCGTACCGCGCCTGGATCGAGATGTACGCGAGCGACGAATTCCGCGAGGCTGCCCGCGCCAACGCCGACGAGGTGGACCGGCTGTGGGCGACGCGCGCGAATTCCGGGCGGTTCGACGAACTTGCCGGCACGTTCGAGCGCGCCTGCCGGCTGGAGGCCGCGTTCTGGCAGATGGGGCTCGACGCGTGAGCGGGCTTGCCGGCATGGACGTCGAAGCCGGTGCACGCGTCGTCGTCGCCATGTCGGGCGGCGTGGACTCGTCGGTCACCGCGGCACTGCTCAAGGAAGCGGGCTACGACGTCGTTGGCGTGACGCTCCAGCTTTACGATCACGGTGCCGCCGCCGCGCGCAAGGGGGCGTGCTGTGCCGGCCAGGACATCCACGATGCGCGCAACGTCGCCGACCGGATCGGCATCCCGCATTACGTGCTCGACTACGAAAGCCGCTTCCGCCAGTCAGTGATCGACGATTTCGCCGACAGCTATGCGCGGGGCGAAACGCCGATCCCGTGCGTCCAGTGCAACCGCACCGTCAAGTTCCGCGACCTGCTGGCCGTCGCCCGCGATCTGGGGGCCGTGGCGCTTGCGACCGGGCATTATGCACGCCGCGTGGCGGCACCCGGCGGGGCCGAGCTTCATGCCGCCGCCGATCCGTCGCGCGACCAGAGCTATTTCCTTTTCGCCACGACGCAGGACCAGCTCGACTATCTGCGCTTTCCGCTGGGCGCCATGCCCAAGAGCGACGTGCGCACGCACGCCCGGCGCCTGTCGCTGCCGGTCGCCTCGAAGCCCGACAGCCAGGACATCTGCTTCGTGCCCGACGGGCGCTATCGCGATCTCGTGGCAAAGCTCCGGCCCGAGGCGGCGGTGCCCGGCGACATCGTCGACGAGACGGGCGGCGTGCTGGGCCGGCACGACGGCACGATCGGCTTCACGGTGGGCCAGCGGCGCGGGCTCAATATCGGCGCGCGCGACGATGCGGCCGAGCCGCTCTACGTGCTGCGCGTGGAGCCGGCGCGCGCGCGCGTCGTCGTGGGGCCGAAAGCTTCGCTTGCCGGCCGTACGGTCAGGCTTCGCGACGCGAACTGGCTGGGCGCCAGTGCCGCCGAAGGGCGAGCGGCCGCGCGCATCCGCTCGACCACCGTGCCGAAGCCGGCGGGCTATGTGCGTGCGGGCGACGCGGCGGAGGTCACGCTCGACGAACCGGAATACGGGATCGCCGCCGGGCAGGCTTGCGTGCTTTACGACGGCAGCCGGGTTCTGGGCGGCGGCTGGATCGCGCGCTAGTTCCGCCTTTTCGTCCGGCGGCCGAACCGGTTGCCGCACGTTTTCAGTGCTTTTTCGCGCGCGCATGGCCGCAGGGCTGCATCCCGCGAGACGGGTCCGGGCACTTCTCAGGTATTGCTTGACCGCCTGCGATTTTGTCGAGTAAGCACTCCCCCGGTTCGGCGGCGTAGCTCAGTGGTAGAGCAGGGGAATCATAATCCCTTGGTCGGGGGTTCAAATCCCTCCGCCGCTACCAGATTTCTGCGGTCCGGTTTGCGCGGCAAATTTCATTTCCGCGGGGGGCAGGCCGGAACGTCAATTCCCTCACTTCCTCTGGCCGGTGTTTCCCTCGGTCCGGCGCCAGTCGGAGCGTGCGGCGTCCGCATTCTCGAAGATGTGCGGTGCCACGCCGCGCCGCTCGAGCGCCTCGCCCAGCTTGATGCGCAGGAAACCCGATGTCGTATAACGGGAAACGCCGGAATAGAACCGGTCGACGAGGCGGCGGACCATTGCCGAATACTCGTCGAGAAGTTCCGGAACGATCGAGAAGTTGTCGTAGTTGACGATCGCGTAGACCCGCCTTCCGTGCGCTTCGAGCTTCGCTTCCACGGTCCGCGCGATAGCGGCGATGTCGTCCGGGCGGCGCACCTCGAAATATTCCATGTTCACGAAGAAGAGGTCCTGCGCCTCGTCGAGCATGAAACGCCGGTCGAGCGGAATGGAAAGCAGGTCGCTGCGCAGGCCCATCGGCCCGTCGCGGAAAATCCGCTCGTCCATCGGCGCCGGATCGTGCCGAATGATCGGCCGGAAATCCATGAGCGGAAGGATATCCCGGTCGATGTCGATGCCGGGCGCAACCTCGATCAGTTCCAGGCCGTCCGGCCGGAGCGCGAATACGCACCGTTCGGTGACGTAGAGGATGTCTCGACCGCTTGCCACCGCGCGCGCGCCATTGAACGTGACCTGCTCGACCGCTTCGACGAACTTGCGTCCGCGTGCCTCGTGGACGATCGAGAGCCGCCCGGTGCCGGTTGCGATGCGCAGATCTCCGGCTGACAGCGTGCCTGTAAAGACGACCTTCTTCGCGTTCTGGCTGATATTGATGAAGCCACCTGCTCCCGCGAGCTTCGGACCGAACCGGCTGACATTGAGATTTCCAGTCTTGTCGACCTGGGCAAGGCCGAGGAACGCGATGTCGAGCCCGCCACCGTCGTAAAAATCGAACTGGTAGGGCTGGTCGATCACGGCCTGCGTATTGATCGCGGCGCCGAAGTCGATGCCGCTTGCCGGGATTCCGCCGATGACCCCCGGCTCGGCCGTCAGCGTAATGAGGTCGACGACGCGCTCCTCGTTGGCGACGGCCGCAATTCCCTCGGGCATGCCGATCCCGAGATTCACGACACTGTTGGGCCTTAGCTCGAAGGCTGCGCGCCGTGCGATGACCTTGCGCGCATCAAGCGGGGACGGCGGCAGAGAGCCGGTCCGGATGCGGATTTCGCTGCTGAATGCCGGATTATAGGGCGTGCCGAAGGTCTGCCAGTGGTTCTCGGGCCTGGCGACGACCACGCAGTCCACGAGAATGCCGGGAACCTTGACCTGGCGTGGATTGAGGCTCCCGCTCTCCGCGACACGCTCCACCTGCGCGATCACGATGCCGCCGGAATTGTGCGCGGCCATGGCGATCGCCAGCGCTTCGAGCGTCAAAGCCTCCTTTTCCATGGTGAGGTTGCCCTCGGCATCGCCGGTCGTGGCACGGATGATGCCGACATTGATCGGGAAGGCCTTGTAGAACAGGTACTCCTCGCCGCCGATGGAAATCAGTTCGACGAGATCTTCGCGCGTCCGCTCGTTCAGCTTGCCGCCGCCGTTGCGCGGATCGACGAAAGTGCCAAGCCCGACGCGCGACAGATGCCCCGGCCGACGGGCGGCAATATCGCGAAACAGATGCGTGATGACGCCCTGCGGCAGGTTGTACGCTTCGATACGGTTCGATATCGCAAGCTGCTGGAGCTTTGGAGCCAGGCCCCAATGGCCGCCGATCACGCGTCTGACCAGCCCGTCCGCCGCAAGCCTGTTGAGGCCGCGATCCTTTCCGTCACCCTGTCCTGCGGCGTAGACGAGGGTCAGATCGCGCGGCCGGTCCTGTGCCGTTCGCGCATTGCCGTCGGCACCCGACCTGTAGAGCGCTTCGAGCGCACGCGCGATTTCCTCGGCAAATCCGATGCCAACGAAACCGCCGGTCGCGACCGTGTCGCCATCCCGGATCAGGCGTACCGCATCCGCAGGCGTGACGATCTTGCCTTTTTCGGAATTTCGCAGATACGGCAAAGCCGGATGCTGGCTCACGCGGTTCCTCCAGATTCAGGCCCGATTGCGCTTGGATGCGCGCTCTGATTGTGTCGGCGACCTGACCGCTCAGGTTCACATCCACTGCCACTACGAGGCAAGCGTCACGACGTCGCGGTATGACAGGTCGGTGCGTAGGTATGACGTCCGCGCCGACAGGTGCCACGCGCGCCCAGAGGTTTCCGGGCGCGACGGGTCCGGCGTCGGCAGGTGGGGTAGGGCTTCGAGCAATTCGCGCGTATGGACCGCAGAGGGTGGACGGGCCCGGATTCCGCGGACACGTAGAAACCATTGCTCGAACGATGGGCAATGTTCAGGCCCGGGCCTATGGGACGCCGCGGCGCATCAATGCGCTTCATATCCGAGAGGCCTTTGAGAGGACAGGCGGCAGGCGATCTGCCGGCGTCCGGCGGGTCTGACCGGCGTCGCGCGCCAATTTGCCGCGCATCGGTGCCATGGATATCCGCGCCACGACATTATATTAGAGAATAGTAATTTTATTTTCCGGAGATCGGTCACCGGGTGGGGGCGCGCATGTTCGATCCGGCAATCGTTCACGATGCGCTCGGCGCGGGCTCAGGCGTGCTCGTCGGATTTGTCCTCGGTCTTGTCGGGGGTGGCGGATCGATCCTCGCGGTGCCCTTGCTGGTGTATCTGGTGGGCGTTCCGTCGGCTCACATCGCGATCGGCACGAGTGCGATTGCGGTGTCCGCCAACGCGCTGTTCGGCCTTGCAAGCCATGCGCGGGCGGGCAATGTGCGATGGCCATGCGCCATTGTTTTCGCGCTGTCCGGGTCCGCCGGCGCCTATGCCGGCTCGCTTCTCGGGCGGGCGGTCGACGGCAAGACGCTTCTTTCCGCATTTGCGGTGATGATGATCGTGGTGGCGGTGGCGATGCTGCACCGGCGTGAAAGCGGCGCGGACCGCGTGGTGCGGCTCGGGCGGGAAAATGCCGCGGCCCTCGTCGGCACCGGCCTGGCGGTCGGCGCGATGTCGGGTTTTTTCGGCATCGGTGGCGGTTTCCTTATCGTTCCGGGCCTCGTCTTCGCGACCGGAATGCCGATGTTGCAGGCGATCGGCACTTCACTGGTCGCCGTTTCGACATTCGGTGCGACGACCGCGCTGGGTTATGCCGCTGCCGGGCTCGTCGATTGGAAGCTCGCAGCCTTCTTCGTGCTGGGCGGCGCGGCCGGGAGCATCGGCGGTGTCCGCGCCGCGCGCATGCTCGCCGGGCGCCGTGGTACCTTGAACCGCATTTTCGCGGGGCTCATCGTCTGCGTGGCGCTCTACATGCTCCTGACAAGCTTGAAATTCCTTTCGTGAACTTGATTGCGTCAATTGGACGCACGAAGCGGGGCTCAAAGTCGCGCCTGCCGGAATTATATTAGCCATGTCTAACATTGACTCGAGGCGGACGATCTTCCGCTTGCGCCCAGCGGGGGAGAGAACAGCATGAAGCCGTTGCCCGATACGATCGATGTCAGCGTTCGCCCGCCGGTCATCCCGTTTTTCGATCCGCCGACGAACACGATCAGCTACATCGTCAAGGATCCCGCGTCGAACGCCTGCGCGATCGTCGATTCGGTTCTCGACATCGACTATCCCGCCGGCCGCATCACCCAGCGATCGGCGGATGCGATCATCGCGCGCGTGAAGGCCGACGGATTGACGCTCGAGTGGATCATCGAAACGCATGTCCATGCCGACCATCTTAGCGCCGCACGGTACATACGGTCCAAGCTTGGCGGCCGCATCGGAATTTCCGAGAAAATCACCGTCGTCCAGGAGACGTTCGGCCGGATCTTCAATGAAGGACCGGAATTCAGGCGCGACGGCAGCCAGTTCGACTACCTCTTCAAGGACGGCGATACGTACGAGGTCGGCCGGCTCAAGGCCGTCGCCCTCCACACGCCGGGGCACACGCCGGCCTGCATGACGCATGTATTCGGCGATGCGGTGTTCGTCGGCGATACGCTTTTCATGCCGGACGGCGGTACGGCGCGCGCCGACTTTCCCGGCGGCGATGCGCATGTGCTATATCGGTCGATGCGGCGCATCCTGTCGTTGCCGAAAGTTGCGCGCGTCTTCATGTGCCACGACTACGGCCCGAACGGGCGTCCCGTGAAATGGGAGACGACGATCGAGGAAGAAAATCGCGCGAATATCCACGTTCACGAGGGCGTGTCGGAAGACGCGTTCGTCGCGATGCGAAAGGCACGCGACGCCACGCTCGACATGCCGCGGCTCATCCTGCCATCGCTTCAGGTCAATATGCGTGCGGGCGACCTTCCGCCGCCTGACCGCGATGGTAAGGTGTTCCTGAAAGTGCCGGTCAACGCGATCTGAAAACGCTTCGGCAGCGCGGCGTCCAGTCCGCGGGGCATAGACACGGATGGGGGACGGAAATGGAAATCAAGAAAATCGACGCCACAATCTCCGTTGCAGGCCAGATAGCCGCGGGCGACGTCGCGCGGCTTTCCGAAGCGGGATTCCGCTCGATCATCTGCAATCGCCCCGATGGCGAAGGCGCCGACCAGACCGGGTTCGGCGAGATCGAAGCCGAAGCAAAGCGGCGCGGTCTGGAGACGCGCTATCTGCCGGTCGTGTCCGGCAAGGTGTCGGATGAAGATGCGGCCGCCTTCGGTCGTGAACTGGCGGCCTTGCCCAAGCCGGCTTTTGCGTATTGTCGCAGCGGCACGCGTTCTGCCACGCTTTGGTCGCTATCGCAGGCAGCTGCCGGGCGTGCGTTGCCCGAGATTCTCGCAGCGACCAAGGCGGCCGGTTACGACATGAGCGGTGTCATCCGCCGGATCGCCAATGGTGGCCGCGTCCCGGCCGACATCTACGACGCCCGCCACAAGGTGGTCATCGTCGGTGGGGGAGCCGCTGGTATTGCCGTGGCGGCAAGTCTCAAGGCGCGCGATCCAGGGCTCGATATCGCGATCATCGAGCCTGCGGAAGTGCACTATTACCAGCCGGGCTGGACGCTGGTGGGCGCCGGCGTATTCGATGCGCAGACCACGGCGCGCACGATGGGCTCGCTGATCCCCGAGGGCGTGCGCTGGATCAAGGGAGCCGTCGCGGCCTTCGAGCCGGACCGCAAGGCCGTAATCCTCGACGGGTGCCGCATCGTCGGCTACGAGAAGCTCGTCGTCGCGACGGGCTTGAAGCTCAACTGGAACGGCGTCGAGGGGCTCGTCGACACGCTCGGGCGCAACGGCGTCACGTCCAACTACCGTTACGACCTTGCGCCTTATACGTGGGAACTGGTCCGCGGCCTGCGCGCCGGGCACGCGGTGTTCACGCAGCCGCCGATGCCGATCAAATGTGCCGGCGCACCGCAGAAGGCGCTTTATCTGTCGGCAGACCACTGGCGCCGTGCCGGCGTCCTGGGCGACATCAAGATCGACTTCTTCAACGCGGGCGGCGTCCTGTTCGGCGTGAAGGAGTACGTCCCCGCGCTGATGGAATACGTCGAGCGCTATCGGGCAAATCTTCAGTTCCAGCACAATCTGGTGCGCATCGACGGCCCGAAGCGCCGCGCGTGGTTCGATCGTACCGCCGCCGACGGGACGAAGACGACCGTGGAGACCGATTTCGACTTCATCCATGTCGTGCCGCCGCAGATCGCGCCGGACTATATCCGTGTCTCGCCACTCGCCGATGCGGTCGGCTGGGTCGACGTCGATCAGGCCACGCTGCGCCACAAGAAGCTGGCGGACATCTATGCGCTGGGCGACGTGATGAATGCACCAAACGCCAAGACGGCCGCCGCCGCGCGCAAGCAGGCGCCCGTGGTCGCCCACAATCTTCTGAAAGACCTCAAGGGCACCGCCGAGCCGGACATGGCATATGACGGCTACGGGTCGTGCCCATTGACTGTCGAACGGGGCAAGATCGTGCTGGCGGAATTCGGTTATGGCGGCAAGCTCCTGCCGAGCTTCCCGAAATGGCTCATCGACGGCCAGCGGCCCAGCACGCTCGCGTGGCTGCTCAAGGAGCGCATCCTGCCGCCGATCTATTGGCGCGCGATGCTCAAGGGCCGGGAGTGGCTTGCGCGGCCGACATCCGTCGGCTAGCGACCGACGACAGCGCGCGAGGTTTCTCGGCAAAGCCCATGCGGGCCCGTCGTGGATGGTTGCGCACCTTGCGCGGGCGCGATTTGTCCCTATGATGCGGCCCGTCGCGCGAAACGCGCCAATGACGGGAAGATCGATCAGGATGAAACGCGTATTGCTTACCGGGGCCGCCGGGGATGTCGGCCGCCGCATCACGCCGATGCTCAAGGCCGCCTATGGCGATGTCGTGCTCTCGGATCTCAAGGAGCCGTCGGATACGCACGGGCTTTCGTTCGTCAAGGCCGACCTTGCCGACTTCGCGCAGGTCGCGGCGGCGGTGAGGGGCGTCGAAGGCATCGTTCATCTGGGCGGCTATTCGGTCGAAGGGCCGTGGGAGTCGATCCTCAGCGCCAATATCGTGGGCTGCTACAACCTGTTCGAGGCGGCGCGTCAGGCCGGCACCAAGCGGATCATCTTCGCTTCGTCCAACCATGCGGTCGGCTTCTATCCGCGATCGACGACGATCCCGCACGACGTGACGGTGCTTCCCGACAGCCGCTATGGCGTCTCGAAGGCGTTCGGCGAGGCGCTGGGCGCGATGTACGCGATGAAGCACGGCATGAAGGTCACGGCGCTGCGCATCGGCAACGTGAACGATACGCCGCTCGATCTGCGCCGCATGGCGATCATGCTGCATCCCGAAGACCTGATGCAGCTCATCCGCATCGGGCTCGACCATCCCGACATCGCGTTCGAGGTGTTCTACGGCGCGTCGAACAATTCGCGTGCGTGGTGGGACAATTCGCGCGCGAAGGCGCTGGGTTACCGGCCGAAATACGATTCCGAAGCCAAGCTCGACGCGGCCCAGAAAGGGCAGGCGTTGGCGACCCCCGATCCGGTCGGCGATTTCTTCCAGGGCGGCACGTTCTGCGCGGCCGAGTACACGGCCGATTTCGCGGCCCTGAAGAACTGGCGCGCGCCGACAAGCTGAATCGTCAGCTGCGCGCGCGCGCGCCCGCAGGATCGAAAAGCGGATCGATCTGCAGCTTGGCGCGGCGACGTTCGCCGAGGATCTCGATCTCCCACGTCGCGGATTTGGCGTCGGCACCGAGCTCGTCGGCCGGCACGTAGCCCGTGGCGTACGAGACGGCCGCGTGGTGGCAATAGCCGCCCGACGTGATCCAGCCGACGACCTTGCCGTTCTTCCAGACCGCCTCGTCGCCGATCGCGTCGGCGTCGTCGGCTTCGACGGTGAAGCCGATGCGCTGGCGCGACGGGCCGGCCTTGTGCTCGGCCGCCGCCGCTTCGCGGCCGATGAAATCACCCTTGTCGAGTGAAACGAAACGGCCGAGGCCCGCTTCATAGGGCCCATAGATCGGGCGGAATTCGCGCGCCCAGGTGCCGAAGCCCTTCTCGCGCGCGAGCGAAAGGAGTGCACGACTGCCGAACGGGCGCATCCCGAATTCTTTGCCGGCTTCCCAGAGCGCATCGAACAGGGCCGCGTGGAATTCCGGGCGCACCCAGATCTCGTAGCCGAGATCGCCGGTGAAACTGACGCGGCCGACCATCGCGCGCACGAGCCCCACTTCCATCGCTGGACGGAAATCGAGGAATTTGAACGAGGTGGCGGAAACGTCGTCGTCGGTGAGTTTCGCCAGCACGGCGCGTGCCTTGGGCCCGGCGATCGTCAATCCGACCAGATCGAGACCGAGTGCCCGGATCGTCACGCTTCCGTCCGCCGGCAGGTGCTGCTCGAACCAGCGCATGTGATATTTCTCGGCGACGCCCGAGCCGAACAGGAAGAACCGGTCCGCTGCGGCCCGGGACAGGGTGAAATCGCCGATCAGTTTGCCACGGGCGTTGAGCATCGGGGAGAGCGTGACGCGGCCAATTTTCGGCACGCGATTGGTCAGGATGCGCGACAGCCACTTCTCGGCGCCGGGGCCGGAAATCTCGTATTTGGCGAATGTCGACGTATCCGAGATGCCCACGGCCTCGCGCACGGCCCGGCATTCGGCCTTCACGTGCTCGAAATCCGTCGACCGGTGGAACGAGAATTCGTCCTTCACGCCGGCCGGTGCAAACCATAGCGGCGCCTCGAGGCCCCAGTTGTCGCCCATGACCGCGCCGAGCTTGAGCCAGCGTTCGTACATCGGTGTCGTGCGCAGCGGCCGTCCGGCTGGCAGTTCCTCGTTGGGGAAGCGGACGCGGAAGCGGCGACCGTAATTCTCGACGACTTTTGCCCGAGTGTAGGCGCGCGTGGCCCAGTCGCCGTAGCGCGCGATGTCCATCGCCCAGACGTCGAAGCCGGGATCGCCGTCGGCCATCCAGTTCGATAGTGCAAGACCGACGCCGCCACCCTGGCTGAATCCGGCCATGACGCCACACGCGACCCAGTAGTTGCGCAAGCCCCGGATCGGCCCGACCAGCGGGTTGCCGTCCGGCGCGAAGGTGAAGGGGCCGTTGACGATCTTCTTGATGCCGGCATTCTGGAAGGCCGGAAAGTGTCGGAAGCCCGTCTCCAGGTTTTCGGCCATGCGGTCCATCGCGTCGGGCAGCAGCGTCGGCCCGAAATCCCACGGCGTTTCCTTGGGGCTCCACGGCACGCCGTGGCGCTCGTAGGTGCCGAGCAGCATGCCGCCGCGCTCCTGGCGCATGTAGATCTCGCCGTCGAAGTCGACCGCGTGCACGACCATCTTGCCGGTCGTCCGGTTGATCTCGGCGACCTCGGGCATGTCCTCGGTGATGACGTACTGGTGCTCCATCGCGAGTACCGGCAGTTCGAGGCCGACCATGCGGCCTACTTCGCGCGCCCAAAGTCCGCCGCAATTGATGACGTGCTCGGCGACGATCGTGCCCTTGTCGGTGACGACATCCCATGTGCCGTCGGGGCGCGGGTTCGTGGCGACGACCTTGGTGTGCGTGAAGACCTCCGCGCCGGCCTTCCTGGCGGCACCGGCAAAGGCATAGGTCGTGCCGTTGGGGTCGACATGACCCTGGATCGGGTCGTACATCGCGCCGACGAACTGCGTCTTGTCGATGAGCGGCAGGATCTTCTCGGCCTCGTCGAGCGAGACGAGTTCGAGCTGCATGCCCATATAGCGGCCCTTGGAGTGGATGTTCTTGAGCCACTCCCAGCGCGGGGTCGTGGCCGCCAGCATCAGGCCCTCGGTCATGTGCAGCCCGACCGATTGGCCGGAGACGGCCTCGATCTCCTTGTAGAGATTGATCGAATACTGCTGGAGCTTGGCGACGTTGGGGTCGCCGTTGACCGTGTGCATGCCGCCTGCAGCGTGCCATGTCGATCCGGCCGTGAGTTCGAGGCGCTCGAGCAGCGCCACGTCGGTCCAGCCTTTTTTCGTCAAGTGATAGAGAACGCTTGCGCCGACGACGCCGCCGCCGATGACGATCGCGCGATAATGGGACTTCATATTGTTCGTTCCTTCAGTCGCGGAAGACGACCGTCTTCGATCCGTTGGGGAGGACGCGCCCGTCGAGATGCCATGCGATCGCACGCGCGAGCACGCGGCGCTCGATGTCGCGGCCCTTGCGGACAAGGTCGTCGGGGGTATCGTTGTGGCTGATGCGTTCGGCGTCCTGCTCGATGATCGGGCCTTCGTCGAGATCGCCGGTCACGTAGTGCGCGGTGGCGCCGATCAGCTTCACGCCGCGCGCATGCGCCTGATGATAGGGCTTGGCGCCCTTGAAGCCGGGCAGGAACGAGTGGTGGATGTTGATGCAGCGGCCCGCGAGTTTCGCGGTCAGCGCATCGGACAGGACCTGCATGTAGCGGGCGAGCACGACCAGATCGATCTTCAGGTCGCGGACCATCTGCCAGAGCTGGGATTCCTGCTCGAGCTTCGTTTCACGGCTGATCTTGAGATGGTGGAACGGCACGTCGCCGAAATCGTGATGGGCGAAGTTCTCGCGCCCGTGGTTCGAAACGATGCCGACGAGATCCATCTTCAGCTCGCCGATCCGCCAGCGGTAGAGCAGGTCGGAAAGGCAATGGTCGAACTTTGACACGAGCAGCAGCACCCGCTGGCGCTCGCTGCGCGCGCGCAACGCAAATGCCATCGCGTAGCGCTCGGCGACGGCCGCAAAGGCCGTCCGCATCGCCTCGACCGGCGGAGCCTCGCCGACCGCATTGAAGGTCACGCGCATGAAAAAACGGCCGCTCTCGACGTCGTCGTACTGGTTGGAGTCGAGAATGTTGTAGCCACCCTCGAACAGGTGCGTCGACACGGCGGAGACGATCCCCGGCCGGTTGGCGCAGGAAAGTGTCAGGACATAGGACTCAGACATCGGGGGGTTCCAGTTCGAGACCGTATTCGGCCGCGGAATCGTGCAGCCAGTGCCAGAAATCTCCCGCAAGCGATCGGGAGACCGCAATTTCGTAGGTAGGCAATTCGTCGATCTGCCGGATTGTCGCCGGGATATGCGCGATGACGGTTGCGGCCGCGTGACCCGGCGCAAACGCGCGCGGATGAAGATCGAGCGTCGTGCCCTTTTCGAGCGTGCGGCGCACATCGCGGCCGCCGACGCGGAACAGGCAGCGTCCGTCCGTCTGGTCGATCGTGGCCGCGCTTTCACCCAGGACCGAGCCGAGACGGGCGGCAAGATCGGCTTCGGGCGATGTCGCAAGCCATGCGCCGGCACCGGTCCAGGCGATGTTCACGAGCGCAGCGGCCGCCGCACGGCCGGTCGCAGGCAGGCCAATGCCGAACGCCGATTTGATTTTTTCCGATGCGGCGCGTGCATCGCCCGCATATGGCTGCACGAGCACGATGGAATGGCCGGCGAGCAGGCGTGCGCGTACGCCGGGCTCGGGCATCTCGGCGCCGAAACGACCGGACTGCGGGATGCCGGACGGGAGGGCGGGGCGGAGTTTCGCGTCAACCACGCAGGCGCACTCCTTCCGGATCGTGAAAGACGGTCTCGCACACTTCAACCGGGATGTTGCTGCCGCGCACCGGATCATGCGCGAGAACCCGACTGCCGATCCGTTCGCGTCCGCGCGACAGCAGGCCCAGGCCGATCGAGTGGCCGAGCGTGGGCGATACCGCAACCGACGTCATATGGCCGAGATCGTTGGCGATAACGGGTTTGGCGCCGATCTCGACGAAATGCGCGCCTGCCGAAAGCCGTACCGACCGGTCAACCGGCTTGAGACCGACCAGAACGGGGCGTGCCGGATCGACGAGTGCCGGCCGGGCGGCAAGCATCCGTCCGATGAAATCCTTCTTCGTCGACATCATCCGGCCAAGGCCCAGATCGCGCGCGGTCGTCTGGCCGTTCAGTTCGCCGCCGGCCGCGTGGCCTTTTTCAATCCGCAGCATGGACAGCGCCTCGGTGCCGTAGGGCAGCGCGTCGAACGCTTTCCCGGCGTCGGCAATGGCAGCGACGAGTGCTTCGCCATAGCGCGCGCCGACGGCCAACTCGTAGGCCAGCTCGCCGGAGAACGAAATGCGGTAGAGGCGGGCTTGCGTTCCGCCGCAGACCGTAAGTGGCACCGTGCCCATGTACGGAACCGCGCGGTCGGAAATGTCGTGGCCAGGATCGACCAGCTTCGCAAGCAGGTCGCGCGAACGCGGGCCGGCGATCGCGATCTGCGCCCACTGGTCCGTCACCGATGCGAACTGGAAGTCGAGCTCGGGCCACAGGACCTGCGCGCAGAATTCCATGTGCTGCATGACCCTGGCCGCGTTGGCGGTGGTCGTCGTCAAAAGCCAGTGCCGATCCGCAAGGCGTGCAACGGTCCCGTCGTCGAGAACGAAGCCGTCCTCGCGCAGCATCACGCCGTAGCGGACCTTGCCGACCGCCAGCGTCGAGATCGTGTTGATGTAGAGCCGGTCAAGGAACGCCCCGGCGTCGCGTCCACGCAGATCGATCTTGCCGAGCGTCGAGACGTCGCAGAAGCCGGCGCGCTCGCGTACGGCCTTTGCCTCGCGAAGCGCGGCTGCGAGCCAGTCGTCACCCGGCATCGGGAAATACTGTGCGCGTAACCAGGCGCCGGCCTCGACGAACACCGCGCCATTCGCCTTCGTCCATTCATGCGTGGGCGTGTGCCGCGTCGGGCGGAATTGCTTGCCGCGCGCATGGCCGGCCAGCGCACCGATCGCCACGGGCGTAAAGGGCGGACGGAACGTGGTCGTGCCGACTTTTTCGATTTCCTGGCCCGTCAGTTCGGCCATCAGCGCAAGTCCGGTCACGTTGGCCGTCTTGCCCTGATCGGTCGCCATGCCGAGCGTGGTGTAGCGCTTCAGGTGCTCGACCGAGCGATAGCCCTCGCGTTCGGCAAGTGCCACGTCGTCTGCCGTCACGTCGTGCTGGAAATCGACGAATGCCTTGCCCTTCGCATTCTTGACGCGCCAGAGCGGAACGCCGGCGACCGGTTCCGCGGCAATCGCCGGCACGGCGAATTTGCGCGTCGCAAAGCCGGTCGCTTCGGCCGCGGCCGTGCCGCATGCCGCACCGGTTTCCAGCGCTGCCGACAATGCAAAGTCGCCGTTCGCAGCACCGGCGACCTGCATGCCTTCGGGCAGGGACCGAGCGACGAAGGCACCGATCTGCGGGTTCCATGCCGGCTTGTGCCCCAGATGCGAAGCGATATGGACCGTCGGGTTCCACCCGCCGGACATCGCGACAAGATCGCATTCGACCGGTCGCACGCCTGAAGGCCCGTCGATCTCGACGGCCTGAACGCCATGACGATTGCCGAGCGCGCGCCGGACGACGTGACCGGAAAGCAGCTCCGCATCGGCTGCCTTCGCGGCTTCCTGAAGTGCAAGGCTCGACTCGCTGCGCGGATCGACGATCGCGGCGATCGCGATACCGGCGGCGAAAAGGTCGCGTACCGCGCCCGCAGCACCGTCGTTGCCGGCGAAGACGACGGCCTTGTTTCCGGCCCTGACGGCAAAGCGGTTGGCATAGGCGCGCGCGGCTCCCGCCAGCATCACGCCCGGCAGGTCGTTGTTGGCGAAAACGATCGGGCGTTCGATGGCGCCGGCGGCCAGCACGGCCGAGCGCGCGAAGATGCGCCAGGCGCGCTGGCGCGGCTGGTGCGCGGGCGGCACCGGCACGTGGTCGTTGACCCGTTCGACCGCAACGAATGCCTTCTGGTCGTAGCTGCCGAAAAGCGTGGTGCGCCTGAGGATGCGGACATCGGGCATTGCCGCCAACTCGCCGGTCGCTTGCGCGAGCCAGCGAGCAGCAGTCTGCCCGTCGATCTCGTGTCGCTCGTCGAGCAGGCGGCCGCCCAGTGCGAAATCCTGTTCGACCAGCACGACGCGTGCACCTGCACGACCGGCGGAAAGTGCAGCGGCAAGTCCGGCGGGGCCGGAGCCGATCACCAGAACGTCGCAATGGCACGACGCCTTTTCGTAACGGTCCGGGTCTTCGAGCCCGGCCGCGCGCCCGAGGCCCGCGGCGCGCCGGATCATCGGCTCGTAGAGCTTTTCCCAAAGTGCCGCCGGCCACATGAAGGTCTTGTAGTAGAAGCCGGCCGCGATGAGCGGGCCTGCCAGACCGTTGATCGACATCAGATCGAAGGCAAGCGACGGCCAGCGGTTCTGCGAAGCGGCGCAAAGCCCGTCGAAAAGCTCGATCTGTGTTGCGCGCGTGTTGGGTTCACGCCGTGCGCCCGTGCGCAGTTCGACCAGCGCGTTCGGCTCCTCGACGCCGGATCCAAGAATGCCGCGCGGCCGGTGATACTTGAACGAGCGGCCGACGAGCCGCACGCCGTTGGCAAGAAGCGCCGAGGCGAGCGTATCGCCGGCATGGCCCTCGAGCGGGCGGCCGTCGAACGTGAACCGCCGGCTCGTACTCCGGTCGATGAGGCCGCCGGCTGCATTGCGGAAGGGCTGGCTCACGGCTTTCGCGCCTCTTCGGCCGTGCGCGCGCCGAGAATCGCGTGCGTACGCGTGTCGCGCGTCACGACAAGCCATGCGCGGCATCCGCCGACATGATGGAACCACTCGCGGTGCGTGCCGGCCGGGTTGTTGCGGATATAGACGTAGTCGACCCAATCCTTCATGTCGGACGAAGCTTCCGGGCGTACGGGGTCGGCCGTGCCGATGGTCGTGAACTCGTCGACCGGGCGTTCGCCGCAATGGGGGCAGGGGATGCGCATGTGCGTGGCGTTTCCGGATCAGTGGAGGTTCGGCGTCGGGCCTGCGCCCTTTTCGTCGATCAGGTGCCCCGTGGCGAAACGATCGAGGCGCATGGCCGCATTGAGCGCGTGTGCCTCGTCGCGCGCGATCGTGTGCGCGAAGCACCAGCCCGAGGCCGGCGTCGCCTTGAAGCCGCCATAGCACCAGCCGCAGTTGAGATAGAGGCCTTCGACGGGCGTCTTGTCGATGATGGGCGACCCGTCCATCGACATGTCCATGACGCCGCCCCAGCTGCGCACGACGCGAAGACGGCCCAGCATCGGCATCAGGCCCATGCCTTCTTCCATCACGTGTTCGACCAGCGGCAGCGAGCCGCGCTGGGCGTACGAGTTGTAGCCGTCGAGATCGCCGCCGAACACCAGCCCGCCCTTGTCGGACTGGCTGATGTAGAAATGTCCGGCACCGAACGTGATGACCGTGTCGACGAGCGGTTTGATCGCTTCGCTCACGAACGCCTGGAGCACATGCGTTTCGATCGGCAGCCGCAGGCCTGCCATCGCCGCGACGCGCGAGGAATTGCCCGCCGCCGCAAGCGCCACCTTGCGCGCCCGCACGAAACCCTTGGTCGTTTCCACACCGAGCACGCGGCCCGCCTCGATGCGGATGCCGGTGACCTCGCAATGCTGGCAGATGTCCACGCCGCGGCTGTCGGCCGCGCGCGCATAGCCCCACGCGACGGCGTCGTGGCGGACCGTTCCGCCGCGCGGCTGGAGAAGCCCGCCGCGGATCGGGAAGCGCGCGTTGTCGAAATCCAGATAGGGGACCATCGCGCGGACCTGTGCTGCATCGAGCAGAACGGAATCGACACCGTTCATGCGCATCGCGTTGCCGCGCCGCGCATAGGCGTCGCGCTGGGCGTCGGAATGGTAGAGGTTCAACACGCCGCGCTGGCTGACCATCGCGTTGAAGTTGATATCCTGCTCAAGCCCTTCCCAGAGCTTCAACGACCATTCGTAGAAGGGCGTGTTGCCGGGCAGCAGGTAGTTCGAGCGGATGATCGTCGTGTTGCGGCCGACATTGCCGGACCCGACATAGCCCTTTTCGATCACGGCGACGTTCGTGATGCCGTGGACCTTGGCAAGATAATGCGCGGTGGAAAGCCCGTGGCCGCCGCCGCCGACGATCACGACGTCATAGACGTGATCGGTGCGCGGGCTCATGTCGCGCCAGGCCGGCTTCCAGTTCCGGTTGGCCTGGAACGCGTTCCTCAGAAGGGAGAAGACCGAATATTTCATTCGCCGCCCGTCGATTTCCCGTCTGGAAATCTCGCAGACGGGGCGGTAGGTTTATGACTGAACGCGACATGAAATTGATCAAACGAGACGTACCCGCGCGCTGGCCCCTGCGACCGATCCGATCGATCGGCGTTTTGCTGCTGCCCGGCTATTCGCTGATGTCGTACGCCTGTGCGCTCGAGCCGCTGCGTGCTGCGAACGCGCTGTCGGGTCGGACGCTTTACGAGTGGAAGCACGTCTCGATCGACGGCAAACCCGCCCAGGCATCGAACGGCGTACAGGTGCTGCCCGATGCGGCGGTGGGCGATGCGATTGCGCCCGATCTGCTGCTCGTCTGCGCCGGCGGCAACCCGACGACGTTCCAGGATTCGCGGACATTTGCCTGGATGCGGCAGATCGCGCGCGGCGGAGCGATCATGGGCGGCGTATCCGGCGGGACCTACGCGATGGCGCGCGCGGGGCTGCTGCGCGGCAAACGCTGCACGATCCATTGGGAGCACGTGCCGGCGTTCATCGAGGAATTCCCCGACGTGGATCTCACCCGCAGCCTTTTCGAGATCGATGGCGACCGGATTTCCTGTTCGGGCGGGATAGCTGCGCTCGACATGATGCACGCGATCATCGAGGCCGAGCACGGCCACGAACTGGCAAGCGATGTCGTCGAATGGTACATGCACACGCATGTCCGGCCGGGTGACGGGCCCCAGCGCATGGCTGTCCGCGAACGCCTGTCCGTCGGTGATCCGAAGCTCGTGCGCGTGCTCGAACGGATGGAGGGTTCGCTCGAGGAACTTTGCACGCGCGGAACGCTTGCGCGCGTTGCCGGGGTTTCGGTGCGCCAGCTCGAGCGGCTTTTCAAGTCGCATCTGGGGCGCACGGTTTCCTCGCACTATATGGAGCTTCGCCTGCGTCGTGCGCGCCTGCTGATCCGTCAGAGCGGCCTTTCTGTCCTTGAGGTTGCGGTGGCGTGCGGCTTTGTCAGTGCCAGCCACTTCTCGCGCGCGTACCGTTCGCGCTTCGGACATCCGCCTCGGTCAGAGTTGCGCGCACATATGCGCGGTAAGGTCGTGCGTGTTGCGGGCCGGCGTCGCAAATGAGACAAAAGGTGTCGTTCGGGGATAAGTTGGCACGGTAGCCAATTTCGAAGATGTTCCGGGACAATTCTACCGTCATCCGGAGGAGGCTTGCATGAAACGGTTGCTGAAACTGGCATTGTCGACGGCCGTCGTGGCACTGGGGCTTGCGGGCACCCAGGCGACGCCGGCCGCAGCGCAGGACACGATCGCGCAGATCAAGCAGAAGGGCACGATCGTCGTCGGCGTGAAGAACGACTACAAGCCGTGGGGATTCCTTGACCCGTCGGGCAAGATCGTCGGTCTCGAGATCGATCTGGTCGACGACGTTGCCAAGAAGCTCGGCGTGAAGGCCGAACTCGTGCCGGTGACGGCGGCCAACCGCATGGAGTTCCTGCAGCAGGGCCGCATCGACATGATCGTGGCGACGATGGGCGACACCGAAGCCCGCCGCAAGGTCGTCGGCATGATCGAGCCCAACTACTACGCGGGCGCCACAAACGTGCTGGCACCCAAATCGGCGAACCTCAAGAACTGGTCTGACCTCAAGGGCCGCAAGGTCTGCGCGGTACAGGGCGCCTATTACAACCGGCGCGTCAGCGAGCTTTACTCGCCCGAGATGGTCGTGTTCCCCGCCGTTCCCGATGCGCTGAACGCCTTGCAGGGCGGCAACTGCATCGCCTTCCTGTTCGACGACACGCTGATCGTTTCCACGCTTTCGGGCGGCGATCCGAAATGGGCGAACTACGAGATGCCGCTCGTCTCGGAAGATCCGCAGCTCTGGGCGATCGGCGTGCGCCTTGCCGATCTCAACGGGCCGTTTGGCAAGCTCGTCAAGGACATGTCGGTCGAATGGCACAAGTCCGGCCGCCTGCTCGAACTCGAGCGGAAGTGGGGGATCAAGCAGAGCCCTTATCTGATCGAGATGAACAAGAAGCTCAAGGGCAGCTGAATTGAATCGGTGGCGGCGGCTCGCCCCGGTGGGGCGGCCGCCGCGGTCGGTTCGGGCAAGGGGCGATGCAGGCGATTGCCGATTGGTTCAAGTGGCTGGCGAATGCGCACGGCATCAATGTTTCCATCGCCTATGACGCGTTTGATCGCACGCGGTTCCTGACCGGGCTGTCGACGACCGTCTGGCTGTCGGTCGTCTGCATCGTCTTGAGTATTTTCGTGGGTCTCGTCGGCGCGTGGTTCCAGGGCGCGCGCTCGCCCTTGGTGCGCGCATGCGTCGCGGCCTTCGTGCAGTTCTTCCGGAACACGCCGCCGCTCGTCCAGCTCGCTTTTTTCTATTTTGCGGTGAGCGCGGCCCTGCCGATGGTGACCGATCCGTTCGGCCAGAAGGTGCCGCTCGTCAACAATGTCGGCTGGGCGATCATCTCGTTTTCGCTGTTCGCCGGCGCGTTCAATATCGAGATTTTCCGGTCGGGCATCGAGGCGGTTCCTTCGGCGACCACCGAGGCCGCCGAGGCGCTGGGCTACACGCGCGTGCAGAGCTACGTCTATGTCGTGCTGCCGCTGGCCTTCCGCATCTGCCTGCCGGCGCTGGGCAACAACCTCGTCAATCTGGTCAAGACGACGACGCTTGCCTACGCGATCGGCGTGCCCGAGCTTCTCTACGCGGCCGCACAGGTCTGGTCGGAAGTCCTGAATGTCCGCGAAATGATGGTCGTTCTGCTGATAACCTATATCGTGATTGTCGCCGTGCTGGTCGGGGTGATGCAGCGATGGGAGCGGATGCTGCGCATTCCGGGCTACAACGCATGAAGCCGGTGGCGAACGGATCTGACCTGCCGGTCCTGCTGCCGATCCGCCTGCCGGCACTGCCGGCCAGCGAATTCGGCGATCGCCTTGTTGCGTTCTTCGCGTCACGCCGTGCGTTTGTGGCGATCGTCGTTCTTGCCGCTTCTTCTGTCGCGGCAGCAGCAGCAGCCGACGCGCCCATGCGCCCGGGCATCTTCGAGACCGTCCTCAAATGGGCCCCGCTGATCGGTACCGGCTTTCTGTTCAACCTGGCGATAAGCGTCGCCTCGATGATGGTGGGCACGCTTGCGGGCGTCCTGCTCGGGCTCGGCCAGATCTCGCTGCTGCGGCCCGTGCGCGCGATCTCCTGGGTGGCCACACAGTTCTTCCGCAATTCGCCCTGGCTGGTCCTGCTGTTTTTCGCGATGTTCCTGCTGCCGTTTGAAATCCGTATTGGCGGGTTTGTCGTCTCGCTGCCGGCCTGGTTCAAGGCGATCATCGGGCTTGCGCTGCCGGTGATGGCAAACGTCGCCGAGATCGTGCGCGGCGGCATCAATTCGGTCCCGGTCGGCCAGTGGGAATCCGCCGAAAGCCTTGCCTTCTCGCGCATGCAGACCCTTTGGCGCATCATCCTGCCGCAGGCGGTCAAACGCATGATCCCGCCATGGATGAACCTTTACGCGATCCTGACCATGGCCACGACGCTGATATCCGTCGTCGGCATCCAGGACGCGATGACGCTCACGCGCGGCGCGCTCGTCGCCGAAGCACGCACCGAGCTTTATCTGCCGTTCTATTCGCTGCTGCTTCTCTATTTCTTCGCGTACTGCTACCCGATCGCGCGCCTGACGCAGCGGCTCGAGCGGCGCTACGCGGTCAAGCTCTGAGGAAAACGATGACGCACGAACTTGGCGAACCCGTTGTCGTTATCGACCGTATCGAGAAGCGGTTCGGCGCGCTGGTCGTCCTGAAGGACATTTCGCTTACCGTGCGCCGCGGTGAGTGCGTATGCATCATCGGCCCGTCGGGGTCGGGCAAGTCGACGCTGCTGCGCGCGATCAACGCACTCGTCCCCGTTTCGAAAGGTTCGATCAAGGTCGACGGGATCGAGGTGAACGATCCGGACCTCGACAAGCTGGCGCTTCGGCGGAAGGTCGGCATCGTCTTCCAGCAGTACAACCTGTTCCCGCACCGGACGGCGCTTGAAAATGTCATGATGGCGCCGTTGCATGTCCTCAAGCAGCAAAAGGCCGATGTCGAGGAGCGCGCGAAGCGCCTTCTGGCAAAAGTACGTCTTTCCGAAAAGCAGGATACCTATCCGGGCGAACTTTCCGGTGGCCAGCAGCAGCGCGTGGCGATCGCACGCTCTCTGGCGATGTCGCCCACCGTCATGCTGTTCGACGAAGTGACGGCGGCACTCGATCCGGAAACGAAGAAGGAAGTTCTTTTCGCGATCCGCGAACTCGCGGCGGAAGGAATGACCTGCATCCTCGTCACGCATGAAATGGGTTTTGCAGCCGAGGTTGCCGATCACATCTATTTCACCGACGGCGGCATGATCGTCGAGCACGGCCCGCCGGGCGAATTCTTCAAGAACGCGCGCCACGAGCGCACGCGCGCGTTTCTCGATCAGGTCCTCTAGGCCGATAGCGGCGGGTCGGACGGCGCAATTCCTTGCGGATGCGCCGTGGGCATCTGCGGGGCGTATCGTTTGCGGCTTGTTCAGGCAACATCCACGTTGAGCGACAACTGGTCGGCGGTTTATCGCAAACGCGTGAAATGCGGACCTGAATTGGGAAATTGCGATCAACAAGCTCCGCGACGGGAAGTAGCGTTACTGATCCTCAACATGCTGGCCTGACTACTTTGGGTGCCATAGAATTCCCGTCGCTGGACAAGCACGGGCGCAGGCCGACTGCCAATGTGGAAGATCGTCTCCTGCATAACGACTGAACACGACCGCGGGCTTGTCGTCCTGGCCGCGATCGTTTGCGTCCTGACCTGCTTTACCGGAATGACGATGCTCTCGCGCGCCCGGTTGGCGCCGGCGCGCTCGGCTCATTGGCTGCTTGCAGCCGGCTTCGCGCTCGGCGGCGGCACTTGGGCCGCGCATTTCGTCGGGATGCTTGCCTACCGGCCGGGGATGCCGATCGGCTTCGACGTGACGACGACGCTTGTTTCCATGTTCGTCGCGTTTGCCGGCTCGGCGGCAGGGTTGTCGCTATTCGTCGCCGCGCCGCGCCGTTGGCCTGTGACGATGGCCGCCGGGCTGGTCGTCGGTGGCGCGATCTCGGCAATGCATTTCATCGGAATGTCCGCCGTGCGCCTCGCCGGCCAGATCGACTTCGATCCGGGGTATGTGGCTTTGGCGATCGTCCTTTCGATCGGGTTCTCCGCGGCGAGTTGTTACGCCCAGGGCGCTGTCGACTCGATCCGAAGCCGGATCGTCGGCGCGGGGCTGCTGGCTGCGGCAATTTTCACGCTCCACTTCACGGCCATGACCGCCGTCAGCATCATTCCCGACCCGCTTGTCGCGGTTCCCGACGATGCGGTTCAGCCGGTGTTCCTTTCGATCGCGGTTGCGGCCGTGACGGTCGTGATCATGATGTTCGGGCTTGTCGGTTCGGTCGTGGACCAGCATTTCGAACAGCGCATGCGATACGACCTGCGCCGGTTCCAGCAGCTTACCGAAGCCTCGCTTGAGGGAATATGCATCTGCCGAAACGGCTTTATCATGGATACGAATTCGGCAATGGCATCGCTGGTCGGTGGTGCGGCGAGCGACTTGGTCGACCGTCCGTTCATCGATCTTGTCACGAGCGGGTCGATCGGAGAATTCCGCCGCGCGACGCAAGGGGCTTCGCGAGGAACCGAGCGCGTGGAAATCTCGACGCTCGACGGGCGTATAAAAGTCGTCGAGCTTTTGACCCAACGCATCGACTATGACGGGCAGGATGCGCAGGTCATCGTCGTTCGCGACGTCACCGAACGCGCGAGGGATGAAGTGTTGCGCAATGCCGAGGATCGCGTTCTGCGCGGCCTGATCGAGGACCAGCCGCTTACCGAACTGCTCGAATTCGTGTGCCGCGCGGTCGAGCATGTCATGCCCGGATCGGCCTGCTCGATCATGCTCGTGGGGCCGGATGGCCGGCACCTGCGCGCTGTTGCGGCGCCAAGCTTTTCGGCGGAGTTCCGGACGGCATTCGATGAGGTCGAGATAGCGCCCGGAGCCGGAACGTGCGGCGAAGCGATCTGCCGCGGCGAGCCCGTCGTCACGGCAGATATCGGCAGCGATCCTCTGTGGACGCGTTTCCGCGATATCGCGCGGCAAGGCAACGTCGACTCATGCTGGTCGACGCCACTGTTTTCCCGAATGGGAGAAGTCATCGGGACACTCGCTGTCTACCATCGCACGCGCTATGAGCCGGGCCCGTTCGATCGCGAACTGGTTGGCCGGCTTGCCTCGCTCGTTGCGGTCACGATCCAGCGCAGCCGGCTTGTGGAGGCGCTGGTTGCGGAAAAGGAGCGTGCGGAAGACGCAAGCCGCGCCAAGTCCGAGTTTCTCGCGAACATGAGTCACGAACTCAGGACGCCGCTCAATGCGATCCTCGGGTTCAGCGAAATGATCGAGCGTGGTTTTCTTGGTGACAACGCCCTCGAAAAGGCGGCCGATTACGCGCATGACATCAATCGAAGCGGTCGGCACCTTCTATCGTTGATCAACGATCTGCTGGATGTCGCGAAGATCGAGGCAAAGAGCATCACGATCGAGCGCGAACGCTGCATTCTTGCAACGGTCGTACGCGAGCAGGTCGAACTGGTCACGCGGGCAATACCGGGATCGGCTGCCATATCCACGTCCGTTCCGGTCAACTGTCCGGACGTCGATGCGGGACCGAGGGCGCTTGCGCAGGTCCTGCTCAATGTCGTCGGGAACGCAGCCAAGTTCACCCCGGCAGACGGGACCATATCGGTCGCCGTCGATCCTGCCGCTCCGGGATTGCGTATCGAGGTATCCGATACCGGACCGGGAATACCGGCCGAAGCCTTGAAGGATTTGGCAACACCGTTTCGGCAGGTGTCTCGGGCATATAGCCGAAGCCACGGCGGTACCGGGCTGGGGCTGTACATCTCCCGTGCGCTGATGCGGGCGCATGGCGGAACGCTCGATATCGAAAGTACGGTCGGCCAAGGCACGCGCGTGAGGATTGCGTTCCCGGAATCCGCAGTCATCCGCGTTGCGCATATCGTGTCGACGGTCGATGCCTCGACCGCCGCCTGAAGCGGGCGGTCGTTCAGTCAAGGCTCGTGCCAAATCCGCATCTCGCTTAGGATAACTGCGTCGCAACGCGAGTGCATACAATATGGCCGTAAAGAGACCCTTGGCGTTCTTGCTCGCCTCGACAGATCACGGGACGATGATCATCAACCGCAACGACTTCCGGATGGTCGACGCGAATTCCGGCTACGGGGTCGGATATGAAATTCTGACGAACTCCAGCTTCGATCAAGGTGAAGTCGACCTCGTGCTGATGCTGTTGCGCAAGCGGCTCCAGCATTTCGGCACCGGCGTCGTGGCAGTCGATTGCGGGGCCAACATCGGCGTCCACACGATCGAATGGGCGCGCCTGATGACCGAGTGGGGGCGTGTCGTTTCGTTCGAAGCGCAAGAACGGATTTTCTATGCGCTCGCCGGCAACATCGCACTCAACAACTGCATGAACGCGAGTGCCAAGAACTGGGCGGTCGGCGATCGTTGCGGGACGATCGGCGTGCCCGAACCGAACTATCTGAGCCCGGCGTCGTTCGGTAGCCTGGAATTGAAGAAGAAGGCAGGCAACGAATTCATCGGCCAAAACATCGACTACGCGAACACCCGCGAGATTCCCCTGATCTCGATCGACTCGCTTCGGTTTCCCCGGCTGGATTTCCTGAAAATCGACGTCGAGGGAATGGAAGAGGAAGTGCTCGCCGGTGCAAGTGCGACGATCGGCGCAATGAAGCCGATGATGCTGGTCGAGAACATCAAGTCGAATGCCGAGGCTCTCAACGCGTTCTTTACCCGAAGCGGCTATGCGACTTTCCCGGTCGGGCTCAATACGCTGGCGATCCACCGATTGGACCCGACATTCGGCGAATTGGAAGTTCGCGACGGCGTTTTGTATATGCGCTGACCGGGCCGGTCAGCCGCTTGCGGTCAGCATGGCCTCGACGATCGCGGCCCATTCCGCGTCGGTCGATCCTGTCGCGGTGGATTTTCCGGCCCGCCGGTACCAGTAACCGGCATTGCCCAAGTCCCCCTCGACCCGGTGCAAGTGGGCGTGAACCCAGTCATGTAGCGGCTCGCCTTCGTCCTGCTGCGCAAGTTTATGGGCGGCATCCCAATCGCCGCGGCCAACATGCCAGAGTGCCACCAGTGGCCGGGAAAGTCCGGCTGGCGGGGTCGGCTGGCCAAGCGAGGCCTTGAAGCTGCGGAAGTCCATGCGATTTTCCTCGTGGCATCCGCGTCGATGACAATGCGGATTGCCCAGACCACACTATGAATGCCGCATTTATCGAAACGGAGCAATGCGTTAACGTCGGCAAGAGGACGATGGCATGGTTTGCGCTTGTGTCGTATGTAGCGACGGCGCCGAAATCATAACGGCTTGAAAAAAGGTCTCTGGGATGAAACGGATCGAGTTTTCGAAGGCCCTGCCGAATGATGCTGTCGACGCTACGCTCGTCGGTCGCCTCTGGTTGCCGGAAGCGGGCGGTCCTGCCGTCGTCGCGGTGCGCGGCGACGCGCTTGTCGACGTCACGCGCGATTTTCCGACGGTGCGCGATCTGTGCGAGCTGCCCGACCCGGCAGCCGCGCTGAAAGCGGCGAAAGGCAAATCCGTCGCTGGCGTCTCCGATGCGCTCGCCAACAGCGACGAAGCGTTCCGCGATACACGTAAACCCTGGCTTCTCGCGCCTATCGATCTGCAGTCGGTCAAGGCGGCCGGCGTCACGTTCGTCGTCTCGATGCTCGAGCGCGTGATCGAAGAGCGGACGCGCGGGGCGCCGGAACTGGCGGTCGCAGCGCGCAAGGAAGTCCTCGATCTTATCGGCGGCGACATCGCGAAACTGAAGCCGGGGTCAGACGAGGCCGCCAAGCTCAAAGACTGGCTGATTTCCAAGAACGCGTGGAGCCAGTATCTCGAGGTTGGCATCGGGCCGGACGCAGAAATCTTCACGAAGTCGCAACCGATGTCGTCGGTCGGGACGGGCGCGTTTGCAGGCCTGCATCCGATGTCGCGGTGGAATAACCCGGAACCTGAGATCGTCCTAGTCGTATCGTCGGCGGGAAAGATCGTCGGTGCCGCACTCGGCAACGACGTGAACCTGCGCGATGTCGAAGGGCGTTCGGCACTTCTGCTCGGCAAGGCGAAGGACAACAACGCAAGCTGCGCCATCGGGCCGTTCGTCCGCCTGTTCGATTCGAAATTCGATCTGGATGAGGTACGGCGCACCGACGTAAGCCTCGTCGTCGCTGGCGAGGACAATTTCCGCCTCGAAGGCATGTCGTCGCTCAAAATGATCAGCCGCGACCCGGCCGATATTGCCGGTCAGGCAATCGGCCCCTATCACCAGTATCCTGACGGTTTCGTCCTTTTCCTCGGCACGATGTTCGCGCCTGTCCAGGATCGCGACGGCGACGGTCAGGGTTTCACGCATAAAGTCGGTGACATCGTCACGATTTCGGCGCCGAAGCTCGGCGCGCTCGTGAACCGCATGACGACGTCCGACAAGGCACCGCCCTGGACCTTCGGCGTCAGCCACCTTTATCGCAATCTGGCCGCGCGCGGCCTCCTCAAGCAGTAACGCGGAGAAGTCAATGACCGAGATGCTCAAGAACCTCATAGGCGGCGAATGGAAGACAGGCGGCAACGCCTCCAAGGACGTCAATCCGTCGAACACGAACGACGTCGTCAACGAATATGCGCAAGGCACAGTCGCCGACCTGAATGCGGCCGTCGCGGCTGCGAAGGCGGCGTTCCCCGCATGGAGCCGCACGACCGGCCAGGAGCGCTACGAGATCCTGAAGAAGGCGGCGGACGAGGTGCTGGCGCGCCGCGAGGAGCTGGGCAAACTTCTGTCGCGCGAAGAGGGGAAGACCCTGCCCGAAGGGATTGGCGAGGCGACGCGGGCGGGGCAGATCCTCGCATTCTTCGCGGGCGAATGCGTGCGCCTCGGCGGCGAGATGATCCCGTCGATCCGGCCGGGAGTGGGGGTCGAGGTCACTCGCGAAGCCGTCGGCGTCGTCGGGCTCATCACGCCATGGAACTTCCCGATCGCGATTCCCGCCTGGAAGATCGCGCCCGCACTCGCCTACGGCAATTGTGTCGTCATCAAGCCTGCCGACCTGACGCCCGCCTGCGCGTGGGCGTTGGTCGACATCCTGAACAGGGCAGGGCTGCCCAAGGGCGTGCTCAATCTCGTCATGGGGCGCGGTTCGACCGTCGGCCAGGCGCTGCTCGAGCACAAGGATGTTTCGGCCATCAGTTTCACGGGATCGGTGGCCACCGGCCGCAAGGTCGCCGCCGCGTGTGTCGCGTCGACCCCGATGAAGAAGGTCCAGCTCGAAATGGGCGGCAAAAACCCGCTTGTCGTGCTCGACGATGCCGATCTCGCGACGGCCGTCGATTGCGCGGTCAACGGTGCGTATTTCTCGACGGGACAGCGCTGTACGGCGTCCTCGCGCCTTATCGTCCAGGCCGGGATCCACGACAGGTTCGTGGCCGCGACGATCGACAAGCTCAAGGCGTTGGTCGTCGACGACGCGCTCAAGCAGGGCACGCATATCGGCCCGGTCGTCGACAAGTCGCAGCTCGATACCGACCTTGAATATATCAAGATCGCCCAGTCCGAAGGCGCCAAGCTGGCCTGGGGGGGCGAACTTCTGAACCGGCAGACGCCGGGCTTCTACCTTCAGCCGGCGCTGTTTACGGAAACGACGAACGCCATGCGCATCTCGCGCGAGGAAGTCTTCGGGCCCGTCGCGAACGTCATCCGCGTCAAGGACTACGACGAGGCGCTTGCGGTGGCGAACGACACGGAGTTCGGCCTTTCGGCCGGCATCTGCACGTCGAGCCTGAAGCATGCGACGCACTTCAAGCGCAACAGCGAGGCCGGCATGGTGATGGTGAACCTGCCGACGGCGGGCGTGGACTATCACGTGCCATTCGGCGGCCGGAAGGGTTCGAGTTATGGGCCGCGCGAGCAGGGCACCTACGCGCGCGAGTTCTATACGACCGTCAAGACGGCCTATAGCTTCGCGAAGTGATGTCGGGAGCGTCCGGCCGGAAGGCCGGACGCCTTTCCGGCCCGGGAGGCCGCTTGCGGAAGATCGACGATCTGAAAATCGGCTGTACCGGTGGTGGCGCCACGCACCGCGACACGGATATTCCCGACATCGCCACGAAAGTCCGCATGGTGAAGGAAGCGGGCGTCTTCGACTATATCGACCGCTCGCCGCCGGACGAGGAATTCCGCGATCTTCTCAGGGCGAGCGAACGGTACGACCTCCCGGTCCTGGCCAGCGGCTGGTTCTATACGGCCGGGCGCGACGAACCGCTTTACGAACGCAACATCGTGAAGGCGCGCCTGCTGGGCAGCCGTATCCACAATGTCCAGCTCCTGACCGCGCACGCCGATGGCCATGTCCTTTCCGATGACGAGGTGGCCGAGTTCTACCTGCGTGCCTTCGACTTCGGCATGCGGCACGATGTTGCTCCCTGCTTTGAAGTCCACGTCAATATGTGGTCCGAACATTTTGGTCGCGTCGAACGCGTCGCATCACTTGTCGCTGCGCGCGGAGTCGAATTCCGCATGACGCTCGATCACAGTCACGTCATCTTCAAGATCGACAATCCGGTCGAACAGGAAGTGCAGGGCATGCGCGCCGACGTCGAGGCAGGCCGTGTCGTGCTCGATCCCGCCATGCCCGGAAACGTCTGCCGCCAATGGATCGACAGCGGCTTCGTGGCGCACGCGCATGCGCGTGCGGCGGTGCCTGCAAATCCGGTCAATACCCGCGCGAAACATCCGGACGGAAGCTATGGGCGCGGAATCCAGTATCCGTTCATGCGCCCGGCACCCGGCGAATATCACGCCGACTGGGACGAGTCCCGGCTTGAACCCTGGAAATCCGTGGTTCGCACCCTCTTTGCGCACCATGCGCGCGAACCGGACAGCATGCTCGGGCAGATCTCGTGCGAGCACATCCCGAATGTGGACTATGGTGCCGGGCAGGGTTACTCGATATTCGAAAACAATGTGGCGTGTGCGCGCTGGCTTCGCGACGAATGGGGCCGCGCCGTCGAAAACTGCAGGGAGACGACAGCATGAAGGTCCGTGCCGCGGTTGCGTACAAGGCGAAGGCGCCGCTCGTCATCGAGACGATCGATCTCGAGGGCCCGAAGGAGGGTGAGGTGCTCGTCGAGGTGAAGGCGACGGGTATCTGCCACACCGACGAATTCACGCTGTCGGGTGCCGATCCGGAAGGCCAGTTTCCAGTCGTCCTTGGCCACGAGGGGGCCGGTGTGGTCGTCGATGTGGGCAAAGGCGTCACGACGCTCAAGAAGGGCGACCACGTAATCCCGCTCTACACGCCCGAATGCCGCCAGTGCAAGACCTGCCTCAGCCGCAAGTCCAATCTCTGCACCTCGATCCGCGCCACGCAGGGCAAGGGTGTCATGCCTGATGGAACAAGCCGGTTTTCATGCAAGGGCTCGCCCGTCCTCCATTACATGGGCTGCTCGACCTTCGCGAATTTCACGGTGCTGCCGGAAATCGCGCTCGCGAAGATCCGGTCCGACGCGCCGTTCGAGAAGGTCTGCTACATCGGCTGCGGCGTGACGACGGGTATCGGTGCCGTGATCAATACGGCAAAGGTCGAACCGGGCGCCAATGTCGTGGTCTTCGGGCTTGGCGGGATCGGCCTCAACGTCATCCAGGGTGCGCGGATGGCAGGTGCGGACATAATCGTGGGTGTCGACATCAATCCCGCGCGCGAGGCGATCGCGCGCAAGTTCGGCATGACGCATTTCGTGAATCCGAAGGCCGTCGGCGGCGACATCGTGGCCCATCTCGTCGAACTGACGAAGGGCGGAGCGGACTACAGCTTCGAATGCGTGGGCAACACCACGCTGATGCGCCAGGCGCTTGAGTGCTGCCATCGCGGGTGGGGCGTATCGGTGATCGTCGGCGTGGCAGGCGCGGGGCAGGAGATTTCGACGCGGCCGTTCCAGCTCGTGACCGGTCGCGTATGGAAAGGCACGGCTTTCGGCGGCGCGCGCGGCCGGACCGACGTGCCGCGCATCGTCGACTGGTACATGGACGGGAAGATCAACATCGACGACCTGATCACGCATGTCCTGCCGCACGAGAAGATCAACGAAGGATTCGACCTGATGCGGCGCGGCGATTCCATCCGCACGGTGCTGACCTACTGATGTTGGTCGAGAAGCTCGCGGAGCACGCTTGCTGGGGCGGCACGCAAGGCTTTTACCAGCATGAATCGGCCGCGTGCGCCGGACTGATGCGGTTCGGCCTGTTTCTTCCGCCGCAATCACGCGCCGGGAAGGTGCCCGTCGTGTTCGCGCTTGCAGGACTGACCTGCTCGGAAGAAACGTTCGCGATCAAGGCTGGCGCACAGCGCGCCGCAGCCGAACTTGGTCTGGCGCTGGCGTTTCCGGATACGAGCCCGCGCTCGCCGGACCTGCCCGGCGATCGCGATGCATGGGATTTCGGCCAGGGCGCGGGATTTTACGTCAATGCGACGCGGGAACCGTGGCTCGCGAACTACCGGATGTTCAGCTACGTGACGGAGGAACTGCCTGCTCTGGTCGCCCGGGGCTTTCCCGTTGACCCGCATCGCATGGGCATCATGGGGCATTCGATGGGCGGGCACGGCGCGCTTGTCGCGGCGTTCCGGCGGCCGGACCGGTTCGCGAGCTGTTCGGCGTTCGCGCCGATATCGGCGCCCATAGATTGTCCATGGGGCATTAAGGCCTTCAGCGGATATCTTGGCGTCGACCGCGCCGCCTGGGCGGAATACGACGCGAGCCGGTTGATGGCGCAAAAGGCGCTTGCCTCGCCAATCCTCGTCGATCAGGGGCTTGCCGACAAGTTCCTCGCCGAGCAGCTGATGCCGGAAAAGCTTGAAGCTGCTGCGGCGCAAAGCGGGCAGGTCCTACGCGTGCGTCGGCATGCCGGCTACGACCATGGCTATTTCTTCATCCAGAGCTTCGTTGCGGACCATCTGGTCCATCATGCGGCACTTCTCGCGACGCGCTGATCGGGCCCGGCTAAACGGCAGGAGACGAACGATGGAATATCGCAGGCTTGGCAAATCGGGGCTGAAGGTCAGTCCGCTCTGCCTCGGCACGATGATGTTCGGCGATCGGACCGACGAGCGTGTTTCCGGCACCATCGTCGCGAGCGCTAAGGAAGCGGGCGTCAATTTCATCGACACTGCCGATCGTTATGCGGAAGGCCGATCCGAGGAAATCTGCGGCCGTCTCATTGCCGCCGAACGTGCCGACTGGATACTTGCAACAAAGGTCGCCAATCCCGGCGGGCCGGGACCGAACGATCGCGGAACGTCGCGTCGCTGGATCCTGCAGGCGTGCGAGGCAAGCCTGAAGCGCCTGGGAACCGACTGGATTGACGTCTACTACCTGCATCGGGACGACGAGGACACGCCGATGGAGGAAACCATCGCGACGCTTGGCGATCTGATCCGGTCGGGAAAGATCCGCTACTACGGCCTATCGAATTTCCGGGCGTGGCGGCTGGCGACGTTCGCCGAAACGGCACGGGCGATGGGCGTGCCGGCACCGATCGTCTGCCAGCCTTGCTACAACCTGATGGACCGGACGGCCGAATTGGAGCTGTTGCCCGCCTGCGCACATCACGGGCTTGGCGTCTTTGCCTATAGCCCGCTGGCGCGCGGCGTGCTTACCGCCAAGTACGCGCCGGGCGCATTACCGGGTGCAGACACGCGTGCCGGACGAAGCGACAAACGGATCATCGAGACCGAATTCAGGCCGGAATCGCTTGCCGTCGCCCAGGACGTGGCCGCGCTCGCGGCTTCGCGCGGAACGACGACGACGGCCCTCGCGATCGGCTGGGTGCTCAACAACGCGCTTGTCAGCGGCGTCATCGCGGGTCCGCGCACCATGGAACAGTGGCGTGCCTATGTCGAGGCGATGCGATTTCGCTTCACGGCGGAGGACGAGGCCGCGATGTCGGCGCTTGTTCCGCCCGGCCATCCGACGACGCCCGGTTATACCGATCCGCAATATCCGGTGACCGGCCGCCGGCCCGCTAGCGGATCCCTGCGCGCATGAAGCTCTGGATGAATTGACGCTGGAACAGCAGGAATGCGACCAGCAGCGGCGCGCAACTCATCAATGTCGCGGCCGTAATCGTCGACCAGTCGACGCCTTGTTCGATCGCCGCGAACACGCGCAAGCCCACGGTCACCGGCCGCGTGCCGACCGAATTCGTGACGATCAGCGGCCAGAGAAAATTGTTCCAGTGATAACTGACCGAGACGAGCGCGAATGCAATGTAGGTTGGCCGCGCGAGCGGTATGTAGACGCGCCACAGGACGGTCAGGATGCCCGCACCTTCGACGCGAGCGGCATCGTCGAGCTCCTTGGGCATGCTCTTGAAGGTCTGGCGCAGCAGGAAGATTCCGAATGCCGAAGCCATGTAGGGAAGGGCCATGGCCAGGATCGTGTCGACGAGCCCGAGCGAGGACATGGTCAGGTAGTTTTCCACAAGAAGCACATCCGGCATGATCATCAGCTGGACCAGAACCAGTGCGAAAGCGACATCACGCCCGACGAATTCGAATCGTGCAAAGGCGTAGGCGGCAAGCGTGACGAGCACGATCTGGCCGGCCAGCACGAGAGAAACGAGTGCAAAGGTGTTCAGGAAATACCGCGCGAAGGGTGCCGCATCCCAGGCCTTGTGGAAATTCGCGAGGGTAAGCGGCGCGTCGAGCGCGAACCGCGAAGCAAATTCCGGTGGATGGAAGGCGGCCCAGATGCAATAGACGAGCGGCGCGATCCAGACGGCCGCAAGGACCCAAGCGCCCGTCGTCTCGAGCGTTCGTGGGATGCCGCGCGCGGCGATCATCGATAGTGGATCCGCTTTTCGAGGACGAGGAACTGGAACAGCGCGAGACCGGAGAGTGCGGCAAGCAGCACGACGGTCAGCGTGGCTGCGTAGGCGGTGTCCCAATAGCGGAATGCGATGTCGTAGATATATGAAAGCAGGAGCTGGCTTGCGTTGTTTGGCCCGCCGCCGGTCAGGGCAATGACGTGGTCGACGAGCCTGAAGGCGCCGATCACGGCGTTCACGAGCACGAACAGCGTCGTCGGCATCAGCAGCGGCAGCGTCACGCGCCGGAAGAAGGTCCAGCGCCCGCATCCCTCGATGGCCGCGGCTTCCGCAAGGTTCGGCGAAAGCTGCTGGAGGGCGGCGAGATAGAAAATCATGAAGAAGCCGGCTTCCTTCCAAACCGTCATCACCATCAGGCAGTAGAGCACGGTGTCCGGATTGCCGAGCCAGTTGGTCGCGCCGAAACCGAATGCGTGCGCGATCTGGTCGATGAGGCCGTAGTCGGGCGTGTAGAAGAACAGCCAGATGTTCGCGACAGCGATCATCGGCAGCACCGTCGGCGTGAAATAGGCGAGCCGGAGCCAGGATTGCCCGGCCAGCTTTTCATTCACCCAGATCGCCATGAGCATCGCGAGTGCGACCGAAACGGGAATGGTCCCGAGCGCATAGATCAGGTTGTTCGTGACCGCTTGCCAGAAGACAGGATCGTCGAACATGGCCTCGTAGTTCTCGAGACCCACATAGATCGCGGGGCGGGTGCCCTTGGGCGTGGTGAAAAAACTTGCGTGGATCGTCGCGAGCGCCGGCCAATGGGTGAAAGAAACAAGAAGCACGAATGCAGGCAGCAACAGCAGCCAGCCATAGATCGTTGCTTTCGTGCGGGTCATCGGGCGGCGGAATCGGGGCGGGCCAAGCGTGGACCCGCCCCTTCGTCCGGTCAGTGCTGGTAAGGACGCAGCAGGCGCGTCGCTTCGCGCTGTGCCTCGTCCATCGCCGCCTTGGCGCTCTTCGCGCCGGTAAGGGCGGCCTGCAGCCCGTCGTTCAGCGCCTTGGTGACGCGCTGGTTGTCGTGGGTGGAGAATTCCGCCCAGGCATACTTGAGCTGGTCGCGCGCGACCGCCGCCGGCGGGAACTTGGCGACATATTCCTTCATGCGCGGCGTCTCGAACGCGTCCGGGCGGACCGCGACGTATCCGGTGTCCATGCCCCATTGTGCGGCGCGCTCGGGCGTCGTTGCGAAGCGGATGAACTTCATCGCCGCCTCACGTTCGGCCGGAGACGACTTCTTGAAGATGTAGAAGTTGCCGCCGCCGGTCGGCGAGCCGGGATGCTTCTTTCCCGGCAGCATCGCGACGCCAAACGGGAACTTCGCATTGTCGCGCACGTTCGTCAGGTTACCGGTCGTCGTCCACATCATCGCGACCTTGCGTTCGAAGAAGTCGCGCGGCGTCGTGCCCCATTCGACGATGCCCGGCGGATGGGCCTTGTCCTTGTTGACGAGATCGATCCAGTACTGGAGCGCCTCGACAACCCGCGGGTCGTTGAAGAACACCTTGTTGCCGGCGTCGTTCATCAGGCGCACGTCGTTCTGCGTCGTCAACGCCTGGAAGAGCCAATACGGGAAGCCGGACGACGGGATCTGGATGCCCCACTGGGTCACGTTGCCGGAAGCATCGCGTTTGGTGAGCTTCTTGGCGTAGTCAGAAAGTTCGGCCCAGGTCTTCGGTGTCTTTTCAGGGTCGAGGCCAGCTTCCTTGAACAGGTCCTTGTTGTAGTAGAGGACGATGGTCGAGCGCTGGAACGGGATGCCCCAGGTCTTGCCGCCCGACTGGCTGTTCTCCATGAACGCCTTGTAGAAGCCGCCGAGCCATTTTTTGTCGGCTTCGGTCTTCAACATGCTGTCGATCGGGATGATCGCATCTTCGTCGATGAGCGTGAACATGTCGGTCGAAAGCAGGATCGCGAAGTTCGGCGCCTCGTTGCTCTTGAGCGCTGTCAGCGTCTTGGCAATCGTGTCCTGATACGAGCCGGTGTAGACCGGCTGTACCTTGATCCCGGGATTTTCCTTCTCGAAGTCGGCAGCGAGGGTATCGATCAACTTCGTAACCGGGCCGCCGACGGCCACCGGGAAATAGAAGGTGAGTTTGGTCTGCTGGGCCAGCGCGTCCCCGGCCCCGAGGCCTGCGGCGAGCGCCACGGCGCCGGCCAAAAGCGTCCTGCGTAACGGATTCATTCTTTTGCTCCCTTACTCCGGTTTTCAAGTTGCGTTTCGGGCGTCGATGCGCTGCCCGGTCGATCGTTCAAACATGTGCTGGCGCTCCGCCGGCCAGTCGAGCGATACGCCATCGCCAGCGGAAAAGCCCGCGCGCCCGGGCAAGCGCGCCACGACGGCCTGATTCCCGACCCGGCAACCGACAAGCGTGTCCGCGCCCAGATACTCGACCGTCTCGACACGTGCACCGATGCGTCCTGCTGCCGTGACGCGAATGTCCTCGGGCCGGATGCCGATTGCATGATCGCCCCGCCCATCCGCAAGCGGCGGGCCGCCGGAACCCTCGATAGCGCCTTCCGGCGACAGGTTGATGACGTTCATCGGCGGCGTGCCGAGGAACCGCGCGGCGAAAATCGTGCGGGGCGTGCCGTAAAGCGCGTCGGGTGTCCCGTCCTGCTCGACGCGCCCGCCATTCAGGAGAATGACCTGATCGGCCATCGTCATCGCTTCGACCTGATCGTGCGTGACGTAAAGCATCGTGATTGCGAGACGGCGCTGGAGTTCGCGGATTTCCAGCCGCATTTCCTGACGTAGCTGTGCATCGAGATTCGAGAGCGGCTCGTCCATCAGACACACCGGCGCATGCGCCACGATCGCGCGGCCAAGCGCCACGCGCTGTTGCTGGCCACCGGAAAGCTGGGAAGGCTTCCGATCGAGCAGGGCGGTAAGACCAAGCAGTTCGCTGGCCTCGTCGAGGCGCTTCTTGCGCTCGGCGGTCGGAACGTTGCGGACTTCCAGTCCGAAGCAGATATTCTGCGCGACGGTCAGGTGAGGAAACAGTGCGTACGACTGGAATACCATCGAAATTCCGCGCTTGGCCGGCGGCATGTCGGTCACGTCGCTTCCCGCAATGTGGATGCGACCGTCGCTCGCCTGATCGAGGCCTGCGATGATCCGCAGCAGGGTCGATTTTCCGCACCCCGAGGGGCCCAAAAGGACCGCGAAGCGGCCGGACTCGACCCGAAAAGTCACCTTTTCGAGCGCGCGCGTCGGCCCCCAGAACCGGCTTATGCCGTCGATGAAGATTTCCGACATTCCCCCGCCAGCACCGTGACTTCGAGCGCGCTAACGCGCTTGTATAGCACGTGTTTGACAGATTTATGACAAACCCTTCGGGGGCAGGTCAATCTCGACAGATGCGCGCATGGGCGACGCGGCCGATCGACCCTTCGGGCTCGACCCCAAACCGCATCTCATGCTCTTCGCGGGCAAGGGCGAGCTTCTTGCCGGCCTCGTCCTCGAAAAGGAGGACGCGGATGCCGGCATTTTCGCCCGAGGCGCAGTTGAAATGCGCAAGCGCTTCCATGCTCGCGGCGCGCACGCTTCCGGCCTGGATCGGCTGGCGGTAGACCACGCGCACCCATGCCGTGCGGATCGTGCCGCCCACGCGCATGCTATCGAGATCGACAAAGACCGGATTCCCGCCGGCCGTTTCCCCGGCTTCGGTCCATTGCGCGGCATGTGCGGATGGCGCCGCGCTCAGAGCGACAACGAGACCGAAAATCGCGACGGCAGTCCGCAACAGATCCTCCGGTCGAAACGACGAGTTCGAAGCCCTAGCACAGTCGATTGCGCGCGAACAGTCGCCCGAAGTCATGGCAAAAATCGGGCAAAACAGGTTAGTTTGGCCGTCCAGATGAGCGAATCCGCTTCGACACCGACCCCGGTATTTTACAAGAATCCCGTGCCGCTCGACCGCGTGCGGCACGGCGCGAAGCGCTTCGCACGGCCGAAGGATTTCGCATTCGCGATCGGGGTCAATTCGGTCCCGCTCGCGGCGATCGAATTCAACGCGGCATCGAAGCACTATCCGGTTGTCTTCACGGCAGGCGATCCGATCGGTGCCGTGGCGGTACTTGGATTTGAAGGGTCACGGAATGTCTTCGTCAGCGACGATATGCGCTGGGCGGAGGATATGTATGTGCCGGCCTATGTCCGACGCTATCCGTTCGTGTTCACGCGCACGCCGCAGGGCGAATATGTCCTGTGTGTTGAGGAAGGCGCCGGCCATATTTCCGACACCGACGGGGAGCCGTTCTTCGTCGACGGCAAGCCTGCCAAGATCGTCGAGGAAGCGCTGCGCTTTTCGAGCGACTACCAGGTCCAGATCGAGCAGACCCATGCCTTCACCAAGGCCTGTGCCGCAGCCGGCCTGTTCGTCGACAATCGCGCTTCGATCCAGACGCCCGATGGCCGCTCGATCACCTTGCAGGGTTTCCGGACGATCGATACCAAGCGCTTCGAAACCCTGCCCGAGGCAACGGTTCTCGATTGGTGGCGCCGCGGCTGGCTAATGCTTGCCTACGCGCATCTCAATTCGCTCGGCAACTGGCAGGTTCTTGCCAACCGTGGAACGCGTGCGGCGCGCGCCAAGCCGCCCGGTTAGGCCAGCGCGGCTTCCAAGACGCGCGCGACATGGATCGCTTCGCGCGCTGCCCCATCGGCAATCTGGTGCCGGCAACTTGTCCCGTCGGCGACAATCAGCGTGTCATGGCCGGCCTTTGTGATCGCGGGCAGAAGAGCCGCGTCCGCCATGCGGCGCGACATCTCCATGTTCGCGGATTCATATCCGAATGCGCCGGCCATTCCGCAGCAGCTGCTTTCGATAAGCTTCGTTTCGAGCCCGGGAACAAGCCCGAGCACGGCAAGCGTCGGTTTCACCGCATCGAACGCCTTCTGGTGGCAGTGCCCGTGCAAGAGGGCCTTTGTTTGCGCGAGCGGTTTCAATCGGAGCGAAAGCCGCCCTTCGGCCTGCTCCCGCGCAAGAAATTCCTCGAACAGCATTGCCGAAACGCCGACGCTTTTCGAATCCGCCCCCGGGAGCAGTGCCGCAAGCTCATCGCGCAACGCGAACAGGCAAGATGGCTCGAGGCCGACGATCGGCACGCCACGGCGCGCATAGGGCAGCATCGCTTCGAGAAGTCGGCGCGCCTCGGTACGCCCTTCGTCGACAAGTCCCGCGGAGAGGAACGTCCGGCCGCAGCACAAAGGCCGTCCGCCGTCTGCCGCCACGGGAACCGAAACGCGATATCCGGCGGCTTCGAGCACGCGAATGGCGGCACGGGCGTTTTCCGGTTCGAACCAGGTATTGAACGTATCGACGAACAGCGCGACTTCGGGCCCGGTTCCGGTACTTGCCGCTTCGTCGGCGCGAAACGGCCGAGGGGCCCAGCGCGGCAACGACCGGCGCGCGGAAAATCCGGCGATCGCCTCGGAAAGTTCGGGCAGGCCGGGGATGCGATCGCGAAGATTGAGCAGCCACCCAATTGCGGATGCCATGCCCGCATAGCGCGGCAAATAGGCGACAAGCCGGTCGAAGAGGCGAAGGCCATGTCGCTTTCTGTATTGGTGCAGGAACTCGACCTTCATCTTCGCCATATCGACGCCGGTCGGGCACTCGCGCTTGCAGCCCTTGCAGGCGACGCAGAGCCGCATGGTCTCGGCCATCTCGTCGGATACCAGCGCATCGGGGCCAAGCTGGCCGGAGATGGCGAGGCGAAGCGTATTTGCCCGTCCGCGTGTGAGGTGCTTTTCCTCGCCCGTGACCCGATAGGAGGGGCACATCGTTCCGGCGTCGAACTTCCGGCAGTGACCGTTGTTGTTGCACATCTCGACCGCGCCGGCGAAGCCGCCCCAATCGGACCAATCGAGTGCGGTCTCGATTTTCTGGGTCGAATAGCCGGGTTTGAAGCGGAATAGCGAGCGGTCGTCCTGCCGGGACGGGCGGACGATCTTGCCGGGATTCATGATGCCGGCCGGATCGAACAGGTCCTTGATCTCGCCGAATGCCGCCGTCAGGCGAGGTCCGAAGAAGGGGGCAATCCACTCGGAGCGGACGAGGCCATCGCCATGCTCGCCGGAATAGGCTCCCTTGTACTCGCGCACGAGTTCGGCCGCTTCCTCGGCGATGGCGCGCATCTTCTGCGCCCCGTCGTTCTTCATGTTCAGGATCGGGCGCACGTGCAGGCAGCCGACGGACGCATGCGCGTACCATGTTCCCTTCGTGCCGTGCTTTTCGAAAACGCGTGTCAGACGTGCGGTGTATTCGGCGAGGTTCTCGAGTGGCACGGCGCAATCCTCGATGAACGACACGGGCTTTCCGTCTCCCTTCATCGACATCATGATGTTGAGGCCTGCCTTGCGGACTTCCCAGATCTCCTTCTGGAAATCGGGGTCGGTGACTTCCACGACCGAGCCCGGAAGGCCAAGGTCGCCCATGAGCGCGACGAGATCCCTCAGTTTGCGCAGCTGCGCATCGGCATCGGCGCCTGCGAACTCGACGAGCAGGATCGCATCCGGTGTGCCTTTCAGGAAACGGCCGACGATTCCCGCATAGGCGGGGATGGCACGCGACAGCTCGATCATCGTCCGGTCGACAAGTTCGACCGCAACGGGGCCAAGTCCGACGATGTGCCGGGTCATGTCCATCGCCTGATAGAAGGTCGGGAAATGGACCACACCGAGTGTCTTGTGCCTGGGCAGCGGCGATAGTTTCAGGTGGACGCGGGTGGAATAGGCGAGCGTGCCCTCCGAGCCGACGAGAAGATGGGCGAGGTTATGCGGTGAGTCCGGCCGTACCGTTTCCAGATTGTAGCCGCCCACGCGGCGCAGAAGCTTGGGATAGCGGGCCTCGATCTCGTCGGCCTCGCGACGCGCGATGTCGTGCACGCGGCGCACGATGTCGCTGAAGCGCGCGGGCCCTGCAAGTCCATCGAGATTTCCACCCAAGGGTCCAAAATGGGCTTGGGTTCCGTCGGCAAGAAGCGCGTCGATGCCGAGAACGTTGTGGACCATGTTGCCGTAGAAAAGCGAACGCGATCCGCAAGAGTTGTTGCCCGTCATCCCGCCGATCGTCGCCTGCGCGGACGTCGAGACGTCGACCGGAAACCAAAGACCATGCGGCTTCAACGCGGCATTGAGGTGGTCGAGCACGATGCCCGGTTCCACGACGGCGCTTGCCGCGGCCGGATCGACCGAAATCACCTTTTTCAGATGTTTCGAATTGTCGATCACGAGCGCGGCACCGACGGTCTGGCCGCATTGCGAAGTGCCGCCGCCGCGCGGCAGGACGGGAATGCCGGCATCGGCAGCGATCTGGATGGCGATCCGCGCGTCTTCGCTGTCGCGCGGGATCACGACCCCGACCGGATCGATCTGGTAGATCGAGGCGTCGGTTGCATAACGTCCGCGATCGAAGGCGTCGAACAGCACTTCGCCGCGCAGTTCCCGCTTCAATCGGGCTTCGAGATCGGATCGGGCTGGTGATTGGCCGAGCGGCATTCGCAGTACTCCGTCAGTCGTATGCTTCGGCGGGCCTGCCCGTCGCGAATGCCGCCAGGACGGACTCGCGCTTGCCCGCAAGATGGGATTCGAGAATTGCCCGGAGTGCTGGCCCATTGCGCGCTTCGAGTGCGGCGATGATCCGGTCGTGCTCGTCGACCGCCTTGTCCCACCGCGCTCGCGACAGATTTGCGGCGTAGCGCACGCGCTTCACGCGCGCATTCAGCCTCTCGAAGGTTTCGCCGAGCACGTCGTTGCCGCCGGCACGGGCTATTCGTGCATGAATCGACTGGTTCGCGGCGAAATAGGCGGCTCGATCGCCACGTGCATGATGCGCGCGCATCTCGAAATGCAGCGCCTTGATCTCGGCAAGTTCCGCGTCCGAAATTCGCGTGGCGGCCAACTCGCCGGCAAGGCCTTCGAGGGCGGCGAGCACCTCGAACGTCGCCTCGATGTCGGCGCGATCGATGGGGGCGACGATCGCGCCACGGTTCGGCTCGACGCGGACGAGCGATTCGGATGCGAGGATGCGCAACGCTTCGCGCAGCGGCGTGCGCGAGATGCCAAGCCGTTCGCCAAGTGCCCTTTCATTGAGGCGCTCGCCCGGTGCCAATTCGCCCTCGAGAATCATTTGGCGCAAGCGTTCGGCCGCATTTTGCGGCAAAGTCGTGCGTGTGACGGGTCTTGAATCATCCGGCATGTCACAACGGTATACCAAATATTTGTTTATGTCACTGTCATTGACGGCGATATCTCAATTTGGTATACCAAAGCGACATATTGAGGAGTGCCCATGCTGAAGTTGAGCTTTGCCCCGAGCGGCCGCCATTTTCTGCAGATCCCGGGGCCGACGAACGTGCCTGACCGGATCCTGCGCGCGATCGACAATCCGACCATCGATCATCGCGGCCCGGAATTCGGCGAACTCGGCAAGAAGGTGCTTGCCGGCATGAAGGGCATCTTCAAGACGAAAGGCCACGTCATCATCTATCCGGCCTCAGGAACAGGCGCCTGGGAGGCAGCGCTCGTCAACACGCTTTCGCCGGGCGACCGCGTGTTGATGTTCGAGACCGGGCATTTCGCGACCCTCTGGCGCACAATGGCCGAGAAGCTGGGACTGGTCGTTGACTTCGTTGCCGGCGACTGGCGCCACGGCGTCGACCCTGCGGCGGTCGAGGCGAAACTCGCGGCCGACAAGGCGCACGCTGTCAAGGCGGTCATGGTCGTCCACAACGAGACGTCGACCGGGTGCACGACACGCGTTGGCGAGGTTCGCGCGGCGATGGATCGCGCGAAGCATCCGGCGCTGCTGATGGTCGACACGATCTCCTCGCTCGGGTCGATCGACTATCGGCATGACGAGTGGGGCGCCGACGTCACCGTCGCCGGTTCGCAGAAGGGGCTGATGCTGCCGCCGGGTCTGTCCTTCAACGCGATATCGGCAAAGGCCATCGAGGCGTCGAAGACGGCGAAGCTGCCCCGCTCGTTCTGGGGCTGGGAGGAGATGATCGCTTCGAACGCGACCGGCTACTTCCCCTATACGCCTTCGACCAACCTTCTCTACGGCCTGTCGGAGGCCCTCGACATGATGAACGAGGAAGGGCTAGGCAGGGTATTCGCGCGGCATGACCGTCATGCGGAGGCGACACGACGTGCCGCGCGTGCCTGGGGCCTCGAGATCCTTTGTCTGGAGCCGAAGGAATATTCCAGCGCGCTGACCGCACTGCTGATGCCTGCGGGGCACGACGCCGACAAATTCCGCAAGGCGGTGTTGAACGCTTTCGACATGTCGCTTGGCGCCGGCCTCAGCAAGGTTGCCGGCAAGATCTTCCGCATCGGCCATCTGGGAAGCTTCAATGACCTGATGCTCATGGGAACGCTGTCGGGCGTCGAGATGGGCCTTTCGTTAGCCGGCGTCCCGCACCGAAAGGGTGGCGCGCAGGCGGCGATGGACTATCTCGCCGAAGTCGCCGCCAAGCCGGTCGCTGCGGCGGCACAATAGGCAAATGTGGTGAGTGGCGGCGGGTCCATCGACTGGAAGGCCTTGGATCAATTGACGGCCGAGGTGGGGCTCGATGTCCTGCCGCGCCTGCTGCGGACTTTCTATGGCGAGGCCGAAAAGCGGTTAGGCACGTTCGCAAGGCTGTCGGGGGACGCGCCCGAATTGGGCGAGGGCTTGCCGCTGCATCGGGAAATCCATTCGCTAAAGAGCGCTGCGGCCAGTTTCGGCGCGTCCGGGCTGGCCACGCGTGCGGCGGAGATCGAAGCGCAAATCGAATCCCGCGCCTATCGCCATGATCCGGCAGTCGTCGCCGAGCTTGCCGGCCTGTTCGCCGAATTCCGATCGGCCGTCGCGCGGCGAGGCGTAGTTGTCGATTGACGACACGATCATGGCGGAAATCGCCGCGAAATGCTGGCAGACTTCGGCACATGGGAAATTCTGATTCGGGTCGCAACGAACGCGACCTAAATTCGGCACGCAAACTGGTGGCCGACGGCAAACTTGCCGAGGCGTTCGCGATCTATGCCGGCATCGTGGAACGAAGCCCCGACGAGATGCGCGCTCTCGTAGATCTCGTGCCGATTCTCGAAGGTACGCGCGCCAATGTTTTCCATCCGGGCCTTGCCTTCCTGATCGCGCATTGTCTGGGCGTCGCGGGGCTGCATGCCGATGCGCTTTCACCTGCGGCATCACACCAGCTTGGCCTGTGCTACCCGGATCCGGCTGCGGCACTTGAGACTCTCGCAAGGGATCGATTGGCGCTGCGGCTTCTCGAAAACGCGGTCGTGCGAGACATGTCGTTCGAAAGCGCAATGTGCGAGGTTCGCCGTGCGCTGGTCTCGCGCGCGCCGCAACTCTCGTTGCTGCCATTGGTCACAGCACTCGCCCGGCAAGCCTATAACAACGAATATATCTGGGTGTGCCGTCCAGCGGAGCTGGACGCGGTAAATGCGCTTGCGCGCGATGCCTGGGGCTTTGCATGCCGGGCGATGTACGCACCGCTCGACGACGGAGCCGCGGAATTCGGCGAGATTGCCGATCTCTGGGAGCGGACGCGCGCCGAGCCGAAGCGGGTTGCCGAAAGGGCGGCAGCTGTTCGCGAGTTGCTGCCGATCGAAGACGCGACATCGCAGGCCGTCCGCGCGATGTACGAGGTCAATCCCTATCCGCGATGGATCGGGCTGCCGCGGTTTGAACCCATCGATGCGCGTGAACAGGTCGCGATGCGCTATCCGCATGTACGACCGCTCGCCAAGCTCGGGCCACCTCTCAAGGTCCTGATTGCCGGATCGGGGACAGGACGTCATGCACTTTCTGTCGCGACCACTTATCGCGATGCTGACGTGCTTGCGATCGATCTTTCACGTGCATCGCTTGGCTATGGCGCACGAATGGCCGAGATCGAGAATGTGGCGAACGTCGAATTTCGCGATGCCGACATCCTGGCTCTGCCGCGATTGGGGCGCAAATTCCACCACATCGAATCAGTCGGCGTGATCCATCATATGCGCGATCCGCGCGCCGGGCTGGAGGCGTTGACAGGCTGCCTTGAAACCGGCGGTCTGTTGCGGCTCGGGCTCTATGCCGAAGCGGCACGCGCGGGCATCGTTGCCGCACGCAAGGCGATTGCCGAGGGGGGCTACGGATCTGATCTTGCGGGGATGCGGCGTTTTCGTGCCGACGTCGCCGCCGGGCGCCACGGAGCGGCTTTGCGCGACGATCTGATCGCGCGGGCGGATTTCCATTCGGCCAGCCTGCTGCGCGATCTTTGCTTCCACGTGCAGGAGCACAGGTTCGATTGCGCGCGGATCGTGAAACTTCTGGACGGTCTGCCGCTGCGGTTTTTAGGCTTCGAATTCGTTCTGGGGCAGTCGGGGCAGGGAACGATCACCGCGCCACAGTTTCAGCTCTACCGAGCGCGGTTTCCGGACGAGCCGACATTCTCCAGCCTTTCGAATTGGGCAGCGCTCGAAATGGAGAAACCGGACCTGTTTGATGGTTACGTGTTTTGGTGTCTACGATTGTAAGGGCGGCAAATAGCAATATCCGGGTGGAGTGGCGAAGTCGCATCCGATAGCCTGCTTCGATGAACGCTGCAATTCGACGTCTGGACTCGACCGCATGGGGTCTGCTCCTGCTCCTTTCCGTCCTGTGGGGAGGCTCGTTTCTCTATGTGAAACTGGCGCTGGCCGAACTGCCGCCTGTGACGATCATCACGTTGCGGATCGTCTTCGGCGGGCTTGCGCTGCTTGCAATCCTTCGCCTTCGCGGCGTCCGGATGCCGCGCGATTTCAAGGTCTGGCGCGGCTTCCTCGTCCTCGCGATCGCAAACGCGATCGTCCCCTTTACATTGATCGCGTGGGGACAGCGCGAGATTTCCGCCGGCCTTGCCGCAATCATCAATTCAGCCACACCGCTGTGGACGATGCTCCTCGCCCATTTTTTCACCGCCGATGAGCGGCTGAATGGCAGTCGGGCGGCAGGGATCGTTATCGGATTTGCCGGCGTCGTGCTGCTTGTCGGCCCCGATGCGCTGGAAGGGCTCGGCGCGGCGGTTCTGGCGCAACTCGCCTGTGTTGCGGCAACGGTTAGTTACGGCGTTGCGCTCGTGTGGGGGCGTCGGTTCCGCGGTGTCGATGGCGGTGCCGTCGCCGCTGGCCAGTTCCTGACGGCGGCGCCAATTGCGATCGTCCTGTCGGCGGTGATCGACAGGCCTTGGACTCTGGCAATGCCGGGGCCGCTGACGATCGCCGCGATCGTGGGGCTCGTCCTGCTTTCGACGGCAGCGGCCTATATCGTGTATTTCCGGCTTATGCAGACCTATGGCGCGGGAAATGCCTCGCTCGTCACGATGCTCATTCCGCCCAGCGCCATGCTTCTTGGCGCGGCGTTTCTGGGCGAGGCCATCGAAGCGCGATCGCTCGGCGGATTTGCGCTGCTTGCGGCCGGGCTTGCTGTCGTCGACGGCCGAATCCTGCGCGCGATCCGCCGTTAGTCGACCGCCGCGAGATCCGGCAGGCCGCGCCACTGCTGCGCGTGGTCGAGCCCGTATCCGACGACAAAGCGGTCGGGAATCTTGAATGCCACGAAATCGGCCTCGATCGGCACGACGCGCCTTGCCGGCTTGTCGGCGAAGACCGCGATCTTGACGGGTGATCCGCCCAACCCCTCGAGGAGCGACTTGGCAAAGCTCAGCGTGCGGCCTGAATCGAGGATGTCGTCGATCAGCAGGACTGCCTGACCGCGGAGATTTTCAGGCAGGGTGCCGATCACGCGCACCTGGCCGGAACTTGTCGTGGCATCGCCATAGCTCTTGAGGTTGACGAACTCGACCTTGGGATGGACGTTGCGCTTTGCGAGCGCGCGCATGAGGTCCGCCGTAAACACGAAGGCACCGTTCAGCACGGAGATGATCGTGAATTCGCCGGGCATGACCACGGCGATTTCGCCGGCCAGTGCTTCGACGCGCGCGGCGATTTCGGCCGCGGAATGGAGGGTCTGTCGGGGGACGAGGGCCATGGGGTTTTCGTGCCTTGCCAAGAATTCCGTTGAAGCCCGGAGAAGGGGCCGCTAAAGCCCTACCGGAGACATGCTTTTTGCCCAACCAACCGATCCCGCGCAAGCGCGCGCCATGTGGATCCGCGATCTGGCCGTCCTGGCGGTTCTGATCGGCGGCTTTTTCCTGCTATTCCTGGGGCACCGGCCGCTCGCCGTACCCAGCGAGGCGCGCTACGCCGAACTTGGTCGCGAGATGATCCACAGCGGTGACTGGATCACGCCAAGAATCAACGGAATCAAGTATTTCGAGAAACCGCCGCTGTTCTACTGGGTTCAGGCCGCCGCGACGGGCCTGTTCGGCATGTCCGAGTTCGCTTTGCGCCTTGCGACAACGCTGTTTGCCGTCGCCGGAAGCTTGCTGGCCTATGTTGTCGGACGAAAGCTTTTCGACCGGTCGACCGGAATCGTCTCGTGCGCCGTTATGAGCACGATGCTGCTCTGGTTCGCATTGTCGCGGATCATCCTGCTCGACGTGCCGGTCGGTGTGTTCCTTTCGTTAAGCCTTGGCGCCTTTCTATTCGCCGTGCGCGACCCGCCGGAGAGTCGCGCACGAAAGTTCTGGATTTACACGATGTACGTTGCCGCGGCGGCAGCAACCTTGACCAAGGGCCTCATCGGCATCGTTTTCCCCGGTCTCGTGATCGGCACTTGGATCGTGCTGACCTGGAACTGGCGCCTTTTGACCCAAGTCCGGCTCGTCGGCGGACTGCTCGTCTTTCTCCTCCTGACGGTTCCGTGGCACATCCTCGTCGGCCTGAAATCGCCGGAGTTCTTCCATTTCTATTTCGTGCACGAGCACTGGGACCGCTTCACGACCACGGTTCACGGGCGCACGCAGCCCTGGTGGTTTTTCTTTGCGATCCTGTTTGTGGGGTCGTTTCCCTGGATCGGCTTCGTGCTCCAGTCGATTTGGCGAAATCTCGCGGGGTCGATCGCGCGCAGCGACGAGGCCAAGGCAAATCTGTTTCTGGCGCTCTGGTTCTGGCTGATCCTGATTTTCTATTCGGTATCCGATTCGAAGCTGATCCCGTACGTGACCCCGCTGCTCATCCCGATGGCGATATTTGTCGGCCGCTTCCTAGTCGACGCTTTCGCCGACCCCGATGGCGAAACCAGCCTGTTGCCGGGATTCTGGATCGTGGCCGGCTTCGCCGGCGTGCTTGCGCTTGCTGCACTTGTCGTCGGCATTGCCGGGTCGCGGATCTTCGGGGGCGAGATATCCAACGAGATCGAATTGGTCCGCCCGATGATGGGCTGGGTCTGTCTCGGCGCGCTTGTCGCTTGCATTGCACTCGTCTTCACGTTGCGGCGGCGTTCCATGTTGATGGCCTTCGCGATCACGGTCGTGGCGACCGGCGCGTTTCTTTTGACGGTCGATACGTCGATGGCCGATTTCCAGCCGCGTTCGGTGAAGCCGCTGGCGGAAGATCTGCTCAAGCGCCTCAAGCCGGAAGACGAGGTCATCGCCTACCGCACCTATCCGCAGGATCTGCCGGTCTATCTCGGCCGGCGGATTTCCGTTGTCGGCTGGTCGGGCGAACTTGATTTCGGCCGCGCCGCCGAACCTGCTACACAGGCCTGGATGTTTGACGACGAGGCGGAGCTTTGGCGCCGCTGGAATGCCGATCGCACCGTCTATATGATTCTGCCGACGCATTTCGAGTCGACGGTCCGGGCCACCGCCGAGCCGCGCTATCGGGAAATCGCGAGGACCGCCCGGCATATCCTCGCAGTGAACAGCGCCGAGTAGCCGATCGCGACCATGATCCAGTATCTCCCGCTCATCCTTTTCGGTGTCTTTCTGAACGCCGGCGCCCAATTGGCGCTCAAGCAGGGCATGCGCCAGATTGGCAGCTTCGAATTCGCGCTCGCGAGCGCAATCCCGATCGGCTGGCAGGTCGGGACGAACCCGTTCGTCGTTCTTGGGCTTGGCTGCTACGTCGTCAGCGTCGCGGTCTGGATCCTCGTTCTCTCGCGCGTCGAAGTGAGTCTTGCCTATCCGATGCTGTCGGTCGGCTATGTCGTCAACGCGCTCGCCGCGTGGTGGCTTTTCGGCGAGAACCTGACGCCCTCGCGCATCGCCGGAATTGCCGTAATCTGCTTCGGCGTCTGGCTTCTTTCCCGGAGCGTTCCGTGAACCCGTCTGTGACCATCGTCATTCCGGTCTACAACGAGGAAGCGAACCTGCGTCCGCTGTTTTCGCGCCTTGCCGCGACAATGGACGCGCAGGCGCACACCTGGGAAGTCGTCTTCACCGACGACGGCAGCCGCGACGGGTCGATGGACATCCTGCGCGCGCTCTATGCCGAACGTCCCGATGTCGTCCGCGTCATCGAGTTCGAGCGCAATGCCGGCCAGCATATGGCCATCATGGCGGCGTTCGAAAATGCGCGCGGCGAAACGGTCGTGACGATCGATGCCGACCTTCAGAACCCGCCGGAGGAAATCCCGAAGCTGCTTGCTGCGATCGACCGCGGCCATGATGTCGTCGGATCGATCCGACGCAACCGCCAGGACGTGGGCTGGCGGGTTTACGCGTCGCGATTGATGAATCTCGTGCGCGAACGGATCACCGGGATCCGCATGACCGATCAGGGCTGCATGCTCCGTGCGTATCGGCGTGGCGTCGTCCAGCAGATCGTCGCGACGGGCGAGCAGACGACGTTCATTCCGGCGCTTGGCCAATACTTCGCCGCAAATCCGGCCGAGGTCGAGGTCGAGCATGCCGCGCGCGCCGCGGGCGAGAGCAAGTACAATCTTTACAGGCTGGTTCGTCTCAATTTCGATCTCATGACCGGATTTTCACTGGTCCCGCTGCAACTCTTCACGATCGTCGGCATGGCGATCACCGGCCTGTCGTTATTGCTGGTTGTCTACATGTTGGCGCGGCGGGTCATCATCGGGCCGGAGGCCGAAGGCCTCTTCACGCTGTTCGCAATCCTCTATTTCCTGGTCGGCGTGGTCATAACGGGCCTCGGTCTCGTGGGCGAATATGTCGGCCGGATCTATCAGGAAGTCCGCCGTCGGCCGCGATTCCGGATCCGTTCGGTCCTCGAAAAGCAAGAGTAGCGGTCGATGCCGGGCATCGTCCTGTTCGGTTATTCGGACGTCGGGTATGTCTGCCTCGAGCTTCTTCTCTCGCAACGGCGCGACGTCCGTCTTGTCGTCACGCATGAGGATGATCCGGGCGAGGCGAAATGGTTCCGCTCGGTTGGCGAACTCGCGCGAAAATCCGGGATCGAGACGACGACCGTCGAGACGAGGGATGGAGCCGGCCTCGAGGCAAGGATTGCCGAGATAGCGCCCGACATAATCCTGTCCTGCTATTACCGGCGGATGATTCCGGCGCGAGTCCTTGCCCTTGCCGGCAAGGGCGCATTCAACATGCACGGATCGCTGCTTCCGAAATATCGCGGCCGCGCGCCGGTCAATTGGGCGATCCTGCACGGCGAAACGCAGGTCGGCATTACGCTGCATCACATGGTCAAGCGTGCCGATGCGGGCGATATCGTTGACGCGGAAGCGGTCAAGGTCGAGCCGGATGAAACCGCGTACGACGCGATGAAGAAGGTCGTTGGGGCGGCCCAAATCGTCTTGAATCGCCAGATCGATGCACTCCTTGCCGGCACGGCGCCGCGAATCCCGCAAAATGAAGGCGACGCGACATATTTCGGCGGCCGAAAGCCTGAAGATGGGCGTATCGATTGGTCATGGCCGGCCGCTCGAATCGTCAACCTTGTGCGCGCCGTGAGCGAACCTTATCCCGGCGCTTTCAGCGATGCCGGCGGGCAGCGTCTTTTCGTGTGGCGTGCGCGCCCGGTCGCGGGGCAGGGCGCGCCCGGGACCGTGTTGGCGGATGGGCCAAGGCCGGTAATTGCGGCCGGCGACGGGGCGGTCGAATTGGGGCGCTGGAGCCTTGATGCCGGGCCGAAGCGGGAGGCCGGCCCGCTGGGGCTGGCGGTCGGGTCGCGGATCGGTTAGAACCGCCCGCATTCTCAACATCAGGCGGGAGTCGGCCTCTTGAGCCTCAAGGTCCTCATTCTCGGCGTCAACGGCTTCGTCGGGTCCAATCTTTCCGAGCGCATCCTCAAGACGACCGATTGGTCCGTCTACGGGATGGACATCCAGACCGACAAGATCGAGGACTGTCTCGGCAATCCGCGTTTCAATTTCGTGGAAGGCGACATCACGATCAATCGCGAGTGGGTCCAATACCACGTCAAGAAATGCGATGTCGTGCTGCCGCTCGTGGCGATCGCCACGCCTGCGACCTATGTGCAGCACCCGCTGAAGGTCTTCGAGCTCGATTTCGAAGCGAATCTTTCGATCGTCCGGGACTGCGTGAAGTACGGCCGGCGCGTGCTGTTCCCGTCCACTTCGGAAGTCTACGGCATGTCGACCGATACGCCGTTCGACGAAGAAGCTTCCAATTTCGTGCTTGGGCCGATCCACAAGCAGCGCTGGATCTATTCGTGCTCCAAGCAGCTTCTCGATCGCGTCATCTACGCCTACGGGGCGAAGAACGAGCTGCGATACACGCTCTTCCGCCCCTTCAACTGGATCGGCCCGAAGCTCGACAATATCTGGGCCGCGAAGGAAGGTTCCTCGCGCGTGCTCACTCAGTTCGTGGGCAACATCGTGCGCGGCGAGAATATCAGTCTGGTTGCCGGCGGGGCGCAGCGGCGCTGTTTCCTTTATATCGACGATGCGATGGATGCGATGATGAAGATCATCGCCAACGAGGGCGGTTGCGCGGATAACCGCATCTTCAACATCGGCGAACCGAAAAACGATTTCTCGATGCGCGAGCTGGCGGAAATCCTGCTCGACGTCATCAAGGATTACGATGGCTACGCCGACGTCAAGAAGCGCATAAAGCTCGTCGATGTCGACCCTGACGGCTATTACGGCAAGGGCTATGAGGACATCCAGGTCCGCGTGCCTGCTATCGAAAACGCCCGACGCCATCTCGGCTGGTCGCCGAAGACCGATCTGCGCACCGCCCTCAAGAAAACGCTCGACTACTACCTGCTCGGGCGCCGCAAGGATACGGGCGATCTGACGGGTACGCCCGTCTAGCCCCGTCGGTGACGCGATGACCGACCGGGCGCGGCTCGCGATCAAGATCGATGTCGACACCGACCGGGGTACGCGCGAAGGCGTCGAGCCATTGGCGCGGGTCCTTGATCGGCATGGCGTGCGCGGCACTTTCCTTTTTTCGCTCGGCCCCGACAATACCGGGCGCGCGATCAAGCGCATCTTCCGGCCCGGCTTTTTCGCGAAAGTAAGCCGGACAAGCGTGATCAAGCATTATGGGCTGCGCACGCTGATGAACGGCGTGCTGCTGCCAGCGCCTGATATCGGCCGGCGGAATGCCGATACGATGCGTGCAATTGCCAATGCCGGACACGAAGTCGGCATCCATTGCTGGGATCACATACGCTGGCAGGATGGTCTGGCGACGATGGACATTTCGACTGTTCGGGCCGAGTTCACGAAGGCGCGCGAGGCATTCGAGCGGATTTTCGGTCGCCCGGCGCGGACCGCCGGTGCCGCGGGCTGGCAGGCCGACGTGAAAAGCCTCGAGGTCTATGACGAGGCTTCGCTCGACTATGCATCCGATGCGCGTGGCACCGCACCGTTCCGGCCACGTGTCGGCGCGCGGGTATTCCGGACCATCCAGATGCCGACGTCGCTCCCCACGCTCGACGAACTCGTCGGGCGTCCCGAATATCCGGATTCGGAGTTGGTCGATGAATATCTGCGGCGGCTTGTTCCCGGACGGCTCAACGCATTTACAGGCCACGCCGAGCTTGAGGGCATGCACTATGTCGAGTGGCTTGATCGCTTCCTGACGGCCGTGAAAGCGTATGGCGTCGGGTTCACGAATCTCGCGGTCGAGGCTGCGGCACTGTCGCAAGCCGCAATCCCGGTCGCCGATCTGATCCAGGGGGAAATCGACGGGCGATCTGGAACGATGGCCGTGCAGAAGGCCTAAATTCCATTTAAAATCAATTTATTATAGTGATGACTTCCCGTTTCGCATGAAATTCGGCATGATCTGTTTTTAAGGAAGTCGGAGAACTCACATGTCTTCCCCGGACGCGTCCTCGACGGGTCCCGCGGCGGTGCCGCCAAAGAAGCCCACTCATATCGTTTTGACGTCGCACCCAAGCAAGAGCGGACCGCAGCCGCTTCGCATCGATTGGGGGGCCGGTGGCGCGCAAGCGCGTGGACCAATCATCGGGACGGTGACCGAGCCGCTTCATCGCAACGTGATCGGCACGCATTCGGGCAGTTATATGCTCTACCGCGCACTGGCCGTCGCCGCAGGCGCCCTCTCGCCGCTGCACAAGCCGGACCTCACCAATACTGCGCCTGCCGACCCGATCGGCCCGTTCCCGCAATGGTCGGACCCGACGAAGATCGTGAGCCTCGACCCTTATGGCCACATGGTCGGCGAGTGTTTCGCCGGCCTGCTGGCGCAAGGTTACGACATCCGGCCATCGATCGCGGTCACGCGCGCACACATCAACATGCCGGAGCTACAGGACGCTATCGCGGCGGGTCGCCTCAAGGTCGACGGCCGGATTGTCGAGGCCGGCGGCGACGTTCGCACGACAAAGGTCGCGATCGAACCGGTCTGGTATCTGCCGGGGATCGCGAAGCGCTTTGGAATTGAGGAAACCGAGCTTCGAAGTGGCCTGTTCGAATATACCGGCGGAATGTTCCCGGAACTCGTCACACGCTCCGATCTCAAGGTCTTCCTCCCGCCGATCGGTGGCACGACGGTCTATCTCTTCGGTGACGTTTCCAAACTTGGCGATCCGAAGACGCGCATCGGCGGGCGTGTGCACGACGAATGCAACGGCTCGGACGTCTTCGGTTCCGACATCTGCACGTGCCGGCCTTATCTGGCGCACGGCATCGAAGTCGCCATCGAGACCGCCGAGCAGGGCGGAGTGGGGTTCATCGTCTATAATCGCAAGGAAGGCCGCGCGCTTGGCGAGGTCACGAAGTTTCTGGTTTACAACGCACGCAAACGGCAGGAGGGCGGCGACCAGGCGGCGACGTACTTCAAGCGGACCGAGTGCGTTGCCGGGGTCCAGGACATGCGATTCCAGGAACTGATGCCCGACGTCCTCCATTGGCTCGGCATCTCGCGCATCGACCGGTTTGCCTCGATGAGCAACATGAAATCCGAATCCCTGATCCGCAGCGGGATCGAGATCGTCGAGCAGGTGGAGATTCCAGCGGGCCTCGTCCCAGCGGACGCGAGCGTCGAGATGGAAGCGAAGAAGGCGGCCGGCTATTTCACCGGTGGCCCGGCGCCTGACTCGCGGAAGCTGACGCAGACAAAAGGCCGCGGGCTCGACGGCTGACATGATGGGCGCAAAACAGGCCGTGGCGCCAAGTCCGCGCGTTGCGCGCATTCGCAACCCCGCAACGATACGCGCGCGCGCAGGGCAAATTTTCGCGGCAGGCATCGCAGGTGATCTCGCGAACTTCACGCTGGACCTGTCGAAGCTTGATATCGCCGCCGACCTGACGGTCGATACGATCCGCGGCGACTATCCAAGTCTCGATATTCCCTATCACTCGCGGTGGCGGCACTTCGATGTCGGCGGCATCGACCGATGGGCGCGCCTGTTGCCGGACATCGGTACGGATGCGATGGAGCGCGCGCGTTCGGCAATCGATCTGGCCGTCACCAGCGTGCTGCTCGATGCAGGGGCGGGGCCAGCATGGTCCTACCGGACGGGCGATGGCACTTTCGTGCGTTCCGAAGGGCTCGCCGTTGCCAGCTTCGATCTGTTCGCAGCTGGCGCATTTTCCGCCGGGGCTTCGCCACTGCGGGCCGATGCGCACGCCCTGTCGGCATTCGAGGCTGGCAGGCTGGCAGCCGGGCTTCAGGTCTCGGCAGGCAATCCGCTTGTCGGCCTTGATGGACGCGCAGCGCTCATTCGAAAGCTTGGATCGGGGATTTCGCGACGGCCGGATATCTTCGGAACGCCGGCGCGCATCGGGAATTTGGCCGATCGTCTGTCGCAATTGGCAATCGATGGCCGGCTTTCCGCCGCGACAATTCTTGCCACATTGCTCGACGGTTTCGAAGATGTGTGGCCGGCGAGGGTCGTCGTCGACGGGGTCAATGTGGGTGATGTCGGCCGGCACCCGATGGCCGACGAGGGGCTTGTTCCCTTCCACAAGCTTAGCCAATGGCTCGCCTATTCGCTTCTTGAGCCACTCGAATGGCTCGGTCTGCAGATAACGGATCTCGACGCGCTGACGGGGTTGCCCGAATACCGCAATGGCGGCCTGTTTCTTGATACGGGCGTTTTGGCCCTGCGCGATCCGGATGCGGTACATCGTGCCCATCCGGCCGACGGCGAATTGGTTGTCGAATGGCGCGCATTGACGGTCGTGCTGCTTGACCGCATTGCAGATCTCGTGCGGCGCCGGCTCGGCGTCACGGCGGCAGTGTTTCCGCTTGCGAAGGTCCTGCAGGGCGGAACTTGGACGGCCGGACGCCGAATTGCCGCGATGCGCCGCCCGGGCGGCGGCCCACCGCTGCGCGTCGATAGCGACGGAACGATCTTTTAGGCACCGGGGAGGGAGTCCATGTCGGGTACGCTCAAAGTCGTCGACCATCCGCTTGTCCAGCACAAGCTGACGCAGCTGCGCAGGAAAGAGACCGAGACACGCGACTTCCGGCGCCTCGTACGCGAGATCGCCATGCTTCTCGCCTATGAAGCGACCCGCGACTGCTCCCTCACGACGGTGGAAATCGAGACTCCGATCCAAAAAATGCGAGCGCGGACACTGGCCGGCAAGGAGCTCTGCCTTGTGTCCGTCCTGCGGGCGGGGAACGGCATTCTCGACGGCATGCTCGAAATTTTGCCGGCCGCGCGCGTGGGGCATATCGGCCTTTACCGCGATCCGCAGACGCTTGCGGCCGTCGAATATTATTGCAAGCTTCCCGAAGATATCGCCCAGCGCGACGTCCTGGTCCTTGACCCGATGCTTGCGACCGGCCATTCGGCGGTCGCCGCCATCAAACGGGTGAAGCAGGCGGGGGCCAGCACGATCAAGTTCGTGTGCCTGCTGGCGGCACCGGAAGGCGTGCAGGAAATGCAGACCCACCATGCGGACGTCCCCATCTTCGCAGCGGCGCAGGACAGCCACTTGAACGACCACGGCTATATCATTCCGGGCCTTGGCGACGCGGGGGACCGCCTGTTCGGCACCAAGTAGCCGCACTTCCGGCTTGCCCCGCTTCGGGGTAAGAAGGCGTTGATACGGGTATCGGGAGGATTCCGGAATGGCACAGCAGCTCGACGAAACGGCAAAGGGTGTTTACATCATCGCGGCGACGCCGTTCTCTGACACGGGCGAGCTCGATCTCGAAAGTGCCGACCGGATGACGGATTTCTATCTCGATTCCGGCGTGACCGGCATGACGATTCTAGGCGTCATGGGCGAGGCGCCGAAGCTGAACCCGCAGGAATCGTCCGATTTCGTCGCGCGGGTCATCAAGCGGGTCGCCGGCCGGGTTCCCGTGATCGTCGGTGCGTCGGCTGCCGGCAACCGGAACCTCGGCAATTTCACGAAAAAGGTCATGGACCTCGGTGCAGCCGGCGTGATGGTAGCGCCGATCGCCGGGCTGAAGACCGAAGAGCAGATCGAAGCTTATTATGACTCGGTCGTGCGCGAGATCGGCGCGACGCCGATCGTCCTTCAGGACTATCCGCAGCTCACGAACGTCTTCATGTCGGCCGGTCTCATCAACCGGCTGTTCGCGCGCCATTCAAGCATCAAGGTGCTGAAGCACGAGGAAGCGCCGGGCTTGCGCAAGCTCTCGAAGGTGCGCAAGGCCGATACGGACGGCAGTCGCAACCGGCGTGTGTCGATTCTCGTCGGCAATTCGGCCGTCCACCTGCCGCAGGAGATGCGCCGCGGCGCCGATGGCGCCAATACGGGCTTCGCCTATCCCGAGATGCTCGTCGAGGTCGTCGATCTTTTCCTCAAGGGCCAGCCCGAAGAGGCCGAGGATCTTTACGACATCTATCTGCCGATCGTCCGGCACGAGCAGCAGGCCGGGCTCGGTCTCGCGGTTCGCAAAGAGGTCCTGCGCCGTCGCGGCGTTATCAAGTCCGCCTATCTGCGTGCGCCGGGCTACGCGCTGGACGCCGACGAACACAAGGAACTCGACAGTCTGATGCAGCGCCTCGAGCGCAAGCTCGCTGCCGTCGGTCGTTCGACGCGACCGACGAAGCTTGCGGGCTGAACGCGATTCCGGCAGGGAAGGCACATGGCCCTGGGGCTTTGCCGGGACTGCTTTTCGCGGATCGAAGATCCCGCCGCGCACCGTTGTGGAAACTGCAATTCGTCGCGGATCGCGCGCCATCCGGAGCTGACGGAACTCTCGATCGCGCATATCGATTGCGACGCGTTTTACGCATCGATCGAAAAGCGCGATGACCCGTCGCTCGCCGACAAGCCGACGATCGTCGGCGGCGGCAAGCGCGGTGTCGTGTCGACAGCGTGTTATATCGCGCGAACATTTGGCGTACGTTCGGCGATGCCGATGTTCAAGGCGCTCCAGCTTTGTCCGCATGCGACCGTGATCCGGCCCGATATGGCGAAATATGCCGAAGTCTCACGGCAGGTAAGGACGATTTTCGAAAGCGCGACGCCGCTCGTCGAGTCGGTTTCGCTGGACGAAGCGTATCTCGACATGGCGGGCACGCAATCTCTGCACCATGCGCCGCCGGCGTTCGTTCTCGCGCGCATTGCGCGCCGGATCGAGGACGAGATCGGCATTACTGTTTCGATCGGCCTGTCTTTCAACAAGCTCCTCGCCAAGCTCGCCTCCGAACTCGACAAGCCGCGGGGCTTCGGCGTGGTCGGGCCTGGCGAAGCGCGCGCCTTTCTGGCCGCACGGGTGCCTCGAATTCTTCCGGGTGTCGGCCCGAAGTTGGCGCAACGGCTTGCCGACGACGGATTTGCATCGATCGGCGATCTCCAGAAGGTGGGCGAACTGGCGCTTGAGGGCAGGTATGGCGAAACCGGGCGCTGGCTTGCGGCGGTTTCGCAAGGACGTGACGACCGGAGCGTCGAGCCGGAGCGCGAGGCAAAGTCGATTTCGGCCGAGACGACTTTTCATGCGGATCTGGGCCGGCTTGTCGAACTGGAGGCCGAGCTTTGGCCCCTTGCCGAAGAAGTCGCAGAGCGTCTCAAGCGTCACCATCTGGTCGGGCGAACGGTCCAACTCAAGCTCCGAACGGCCGATTTCCGCTTGCTGACGCGGCGCGTGACGCTGCCGGCGGGAACCCAGCTTGCGGAAACCCTCTACCGGGCCGCGCAGCCGATGCTCGCGCGGGAAGTTTCGGCAAATCGCCATCGGAAATACCGCCTGATCGGAATCGGCGCGGCCGAACTTGCAGAGCCGGGCAAGTTGCCCGTCCAGGACGATCTGTTTGGCAAACCGGCGGCTGCGGTTGATGATCCACGGGATGCCGCAGTGGAGAAGGCAATCGATGCGGTCCGTGACAAATTCGGGTCGGCCGCCATCCGCAAAGGACGCGGTATGGGGGTCGGCAAAGTCATACGTCCGGGCCGCGACTTGCCCCGTTCGCCGCGCTGACGTAAGGTGGCGAAACGAATAGCAAATTCTGAAAAAGCAGGTTTATGCCGGGGCCTCTCTCACCACAGGAAATCGTTAAGATCCTATCGGATCACGAGAAATTCCTAAATCGGAAGCCCGGCGGCGTGCGCGCCAACCTGACCCTTGCGGATATGCATGGGATTTCGCTTTCGCGGGCAAATCTCCGTCAGGCGAAAATGCCGGGAGCAAATCTTTCGCGAGCCGTTCTTGCCGGGGCGGACCTGTCGGAAGCCGACTTGTTCGCGGTGAACTTCGATCGCGCCGATCTGAGCCTTGCGAACCTGTCGAAGGCGGATCTGCGAGGCGCATATCTTCGCGGCTGCCGGATGCGTGGTGCGAACCTGCGCGGTGCCGACCTGCGCGGCGGCACGTTGATGCAGTCAAGGCGCGGGGACGGCATTGCCCTCGTCTCGGCCGATCTTCAGGGCTCGGACCTCGAACAGGCAATCCTCGCGAAAGCGAATGCACAGGGCGCGGACCTGTCCAAGGCGAACCTGACCGAGGCCGACTGCTCGGGTGCACGTCTTGCGGGGTGCAACCTCGAAATGGCGTCGATGGCGCGCGCGAATCTCGAGACCGCGACGTTGAAGGGCGCCAATATCATGGGCGCCAATCTTGCCGGCGCGAACCTGAAGGGCGTCGATCTTTCCGGCGCGATCATCGACGGTGCCGATTTCCGCGACGCGAATCTGATCGGCGCGAACCTGAATGGCGTCGACATGCTTCGGGCAAATACGCAGGGCGCCAATATGGCGGCCCAGCCCGAGGAATTGTCGGATGCGGTGCAGGCGCTCATTCGCGACCACCAGCTCTGGATCAAGTCCGAAGGCCGGATCGGCCGGCGTGCGGATTTCACGAAGGCGGATCTCAAGGGTCTCGATCTGTCGAACGCCAACCTGTCCGGCGCCACGATGACCGGTGCCAATCTGCAGGGCACGAAGCTCGTGAAGGCGCAGCTTATCATGTGCGACTTCGCGGGCGCGGACCTGAAGGGGGCCGACTTCACGGAGGCGAATCTCAACGGCGTCAATTTCAGCCGCGTCGATGCGCAGGGCGCAACCTTCGCGAAGGCGTCGCTGGCGCCGGTGAACATGCCGATGCCGAATGGCCAGCCTTCTGGCCGGCTTTGGCCTGCAAACCTGGCCGACGCGAATTTCCAGGATTGCGATTTCGCAGGCGCCAATCTTCACCGCGCCAACGTGCTCGACGCGAATTTCACCCGAGCCGTCCTGCGCGATGCCGTGCTCCTCGATGTCGACCTGTCGCTCGCGAAGAGCGACGGCGCGGACATCGCGGGCGCGATCATGAAGCGCTAGTTACCGCCTTCAAGACGATCGATTGATCGGCATCGGGAGCCAAGGCCTTGGCTGCCTCGAACCATTTTGTCGCGGCCTTGCCAAGCGGAATGGCGGCCCCGGCGCCCTCGCCTAGAGCCACACCGTAGGCGGCGTCCTTCAGTCGCAACGCGGCCGTGAATACGGGGTTCCTGTCCCAATCCCCGGATAACATCCGGGAAATGTTCTGGACGACTTGCGGACTGGCGGCTGCGCCCGTCGCCAGCGCATCGGCCACTGCCGCATCTTCAAGCCCGAGGCGGCGACCAAGCGCCAGGCCCTCGGCCAACGCGGCGATCTGCACCGCGCCCATCAAGTTGACCATGAGCTTGTAGGCGGTTCCGGCACCGACTGCGCCAAAGTGACGGACCGTACCGGCAATATCCGCGAAGATTGGCCTGAGCGCTTCCAGATCAGCTTTTTCCGCGCCGACCAGCAGTGTCAGCTTGCCTTCGACGACGTGCGAAGGAAATCCGGTTACCGGGCAGTCGACATAGCGCAATCCGCGAGCCCGCGCCTGTCCGGCGAGCGCCGCGACATGGGCGGCCGAAAGCGTGGAGCATTCGATCGCAAATGCGCCACGAGGCAATGCCGCCAACGCGCCGGCCGGCCCGAGCCAGACCTCATTCGAGGCAATATCATCGGCGAGCATGCCAAATGCAGCCGTCGCGCCGGTCGCCGCCACCGCCGGGCTCTCGGCCCAGACAGCACCGGCCGCGAGGAGGGCACTCGCCTTGTCCTTGCTGCGGTTCCACACGCGTACGCGATGTCCGGCGCGCACAAGGCGCTCGGCCATTGCAAAGCCCATTCGACCAAGGCCAAGAAACGCGATCTCGCTCATCGGGCGGCAACTTTCCTTGCGATTTCTGCCGCGCGCGGCAGAACTTTCTCGAACATCATCGTCATGGACTGACGGACTTTGTCTTCGGCCAAACCGCCGAAGCTCGTCAGCGTCATAACATGACCGACGCCCATAGCGGACAGCATCGCGATCTTGGATGCAACCGTTTCGATGCCGCCGAGAAGCCCCAAGCCTGACGCCAGGATATCGTCATAGGTCTGGCGCTTTGCGTAGAGTCTCGATGCGACATACCGATCGAAGCATTCGGATGCGTCCGCTCGGGTTTTGTCGTCCGTTTCCGCGACATATGTATGGAAGGCCCAAACGGAACTTTCCGGTCCTGCAGGCATATTCGCGTCGGCGCGCCCGCGACGAAAGGCTTCGACCATCTCGCCGACCTCGTCAAACCGGTCGACCGACGCGTAAGGAACGCACATGAGGTCGTCGCCGCGCGCGCCGACATGATAGGCGGCTTCCTTGCGGAGCACGGCGACTTGGATCGGAATACGACGATCGGCAAACGCGGGAACATTGATGACGCCACCGGCCAGGGCTTTTTTCAGCGCGGCAAGTCCGCTGTCGAAGCGCTCGCGTTTTGTCGCGGGATCGATCGCGAAGCCCTCGAATTCGTGTTTGAGGTAGCCGGACCCCACGCCGAGCACGGCACGTCCGCCGGACAACTGATCAAGCATCGCATAGCTCTCAGCCACGGCGAGCGGATGCCGGAAAACAAGCGCCGCAATGGCCGGGCCTAGCCGAATTCGCCGCGTACGCTGCGCGATGGCGGCAAGGAATGGCGCGGGATCGGGTACGACGCCGTATTCGTGGAAGTGATGCTCGGCGACGTAGAATGTGTCGTAGCCGAGCGCATCGGCCAATTCAGCCTCGCGCATTGTCTGAGCGTAAAGTTCAGGCAGCGTGCGTGTCATCGCCGGATGGTGGTCCATCACGGTGAAGACCGACAGCTTCACCGCCGCGCCAGCTCCGCAACGAATGCCGGCAAGGCAAAGCATCCCCTGTGAATCTCGGGGCTGTAATAGCGCGTCTTGAGCCGCGCTGCCGCAAAACGCCGGCGCAGGATCGCGAGCGGCACGTCGGCCAACGTCGCATTGTCGCTTGCCCAACCAAGCGCCATCAGGCCGCCGTAGTAGGATGGGATTGCGGCCATGTAGAACGATGCGACCTTGAAACTCTTTGCGCGCCGACGCCTCGTCATCGGGATTTCGTCCGGCTGCAGGAACGGCACGCCATTCTGGTTCACAAGTACGCCACCTGGCGCAAGGCACCTGCGGCAATCGCGATAGAATTTTTCCGTAAAAAGCACTTCGCCGGGACCGATCGGGTCGGTGGAGTCAACAATGATAACGTCATAGCGCTGCTTCGTCTGCGCGACGAGCTTGGCACCGTCATCGATGATCAGCTCGGTCCGGCGATCGGCAAAGGCCCGTCCGGCGACGCTGGGCATCCACTTCAGGCACATGTCGACGACGGCGCGGTCGATCTCGACCATCGTGACGCGCTCGACGGATCTATGCCGCAAAACCTCGCGCAATATTCCGCCGTCGCCGCCGCCCACGATCAGCACGCGTCTGGCCCTGCCATGAGCAAGGATCGGAACGTGCGTCATCATCTCGTGATATACATACTCGTCCCGCTCGGTCACCTGCACGATCCCATCGAGCGCGAGAATCCGGCCATAGGTCCGGTTCTCGAAAACGATCAGATCCTGATGCTGGGTCCGCTCGCGGAACAGCACGCGATCGACAGACATGCCTTGGCGAACGTCATCGTACAGACGTTCGTCGAACCACACCTTTTTTCGCTTGGCCGCCAACGGCCAGCCTCAGGCCATCACGCCGCGGCGGCTTTCGACGATCTGAACCGATGCCGGTTCAAAAGCCTGCTTGATCGCAGGAATCGCCTGATACGGATCGCAGACGCCGCACATGAAAATGTCGATTGCCGCATACTCGCGCTCGGGCCATGTGTGGATCGAAATATGGCTCTCGGCGAGCACGAGAACGCCCGACAGGCCGGCGTTCGGCCCGAAATGGTGCAGATGGCAATGCAGGATCGTGGCACCCGCAGCCGTTGCGCCGGCGCGAAGCGCCGTTTCGGTCAGCGGCAGGTCGCCGAGATTCTTCGCGCCCCAAAGCTCGACGAGCAAATGCGTGCCGGCGTATTTGATGCCGTTTCGCTCGACGAAATGGTCCTTGGCGACTGTTTCGCCGGCACTCTGGACATGGAAAGACGGTTCGTTCGACGCGGCCTTCAGGCCCTTGGGGGATGCCGTGCGGGCTTCGCCGCCGACCACCTTCAGATTTCTCAGCGCCGATTTCGTCGTCATTCCTTGCCCACACCTTCCTTTTTCATGCAGACAAAAGGGGCCGCCGACTCTCCATCGACCGCCCCGTGCATCTGTTTGGCTATTTGGACCCAAATACGCCGCGGTGCAAGCAAATTTTGGCGGCAAGTCTAGAAAAATTCACAATCGGGCTTCGGAAAGTCGGGCAATTCCCGGCGCGCCAAATCGGATTGCATGAAGATGGCCCGTCGACAATGGCACGACAAAATGGGCGAAATAACCGGCAATCGAAATCCGCGAACGCAGGAAGTCGGCCGCTCCCGTGCCATCGGCAAGGCGTTTGGCTGCCGCCGCTGCGCCTTTTGCGAGCAAAGCGGCACCCGCGATGACCCCGAATAGATTGAGGAACGGCGCGGCAGCCGCGGCTGCCGCGCGCTGGTCGGATTCGAGCAAATTCAGCATCGACTCGACTGCGCCGGAAAGCGCCTCGCGGCCATATGCAAGCCGTTCGGCGATCGCTCGCAAATCCTCGTCCTGCGATGCGGAAATCTGCGATTGCGTATCGAGAATTTCCTTGAGGAATTCGCGCGCCGAGGCGCCGCCGTCTCGGGCGATCTTGCGGAATACAAGATCGTTGGCCTGAATTCCGTTCGTCCCTTCGTAGATGGGCGCGATGCGGGCGTCGCGAAGATGCTGTGCTGCTCCGGTTTCTTCGATGTAACCCATTCCGCCGTGGATCTGCACGCCCGTCGATGCGACGTCGCAGCCGATATCGGTCGCCCATGCCTTGACCACGGGCGTGAGCAGATCGACGCGGGCCTGATGATGGCGGCGAACGGCGTCACTTCGCGCCTTGGCCGCGAGGTCGAGCGAGAGATGGGCCGAATAGGCAAGAGCTCTTGCCGCTTCTGTTTTGGCGCGCATGTCGAGCAGCATCCGGCGCACGTCAGGGTGCTGATCGATATGAGCGGGAAGATGCGAATTCTCGCCGATCGCGCGCCCCTGAATGCGCGTCGCCGCATAGGTCCGCGCTGCCTGACAGGCACGCTCGGCGATCGCGACCCCCTGAAGCCCCACAGCCAGCCGCGCGTTGTTCATCATCGTGAACATGCATTCGAGTCCTTTGCCCTCGGCGCCGATGCGCCAGCCGAGGGCACCGACAGAGTCGCCATAAGCCATCACGCAGGTCGGGGAAGCGTTGATGCCGAGCTTGTGTTCAAGCGAAACACAGCGCACGTCGTTGCGTTCGCCAAGCGCTCCGTCCTCCGCTCCGGGAAGAAATTTCGGGACGAGGAAAAGTGATATCCCCTTCGGGCCCGGCGGGGCGCCGGGCACGCGCGCGAGCACCATATGGACAATATTGTCCGTCATGTCGTGCTCGCCGTACGTGATGAATATCTTCGTGCCTTTGATTCGGTAAGCCTCGCCGAGGCGACCATCCGCCTCCGGCGCGCGCTGCGCGCGCGTGCGCAGTGCGCCGACGTCGGAGCCGGCCTGCGGCTCCGTGAGATTCATCGTTCCGGTCCATTCGCCCGAAACAAGTCGCGAGAGATAAGCCTCCTTCTGTCCGGCGGTCCCATGATGGGCGAGCAACTCGACTGCGCCTTGAGTGAGCAAGGGGCAGAGCCCGAACGACATGTTCGCGGACTGCCACATTTCCTGCACCGCGACGGCCATCGACCAGGGCAACGCCTGGCCGCCGTGACTTTCCGCGAATGGAAGACCATTCCAGCCGTTCTCGACGAAGCGGCGATAGGCCATGGCGAACCCGGGCGCCGTGCGAACGACGCCATTTTCGAGGTGTGCGCCGGAGCGGTCGCCGGCCGCATTCAACGGTGCCAGCTCATCAGTGGCAAACGTGCCGGCTGCCTCGAGAACCTGCGCAAATGTTTCCGGATCCGGCGTATTCGCGGATGTTTCGGCGAGGGCTTCGATGCCGACGATGGCTTCGAGCGCAAAGTGCATTTCGTCAATTGGCGCTTGATAGCTCATGGCGAAATCCCGGTCGATCTAGGTGGGTGGAAAATAGCACGTCAGCGCCGCTCCAATGGAGCGATGTGGCATCGAATCCCGCACGATTTTCCGATCAGTTCGCCGGATCTGGAATCACGCGACCGGGATTGAGGATGCCGTTCGGATCAAACGCGCGCTTCATGGCCCGCATCAGATCGATCGCAACGGCGTCCTTGTAGAAGGGGAGTTCGTCACGCTTCAGCCTGCCGATCCCATGTTCGGCCGAAATGGATCCACCCATCGATGCCACGATTTCATGGACGGCGTGGTTCATATCGTGCCATCGCGCAAGAAACCCCGCGCGGTCAGCGCCGACGGGTTGGCTGACATTGAAATGGATGTTGCCGTCCCCGGCATGTCCAAACGCGCAGACACGACAACCGGGCACGAGCGCCTCGCAAGCGACCCTTGCCTTTTCCAGGAATTCGGGAACGGCCGAAACAGGCACGGCGATGTCGTGCTTGATTGATCCGCCTTCCGGCTTTTGCGCCTCGGTCATGCTTTCACGAAGGCGCCAGAGCGCGCGTCGCTGCGCCTCGGATGCGGCAATCGTCGCGTCAAGCGCAAGACCGTCTTCGAATGCACGCTCCAGAAGTCCTTCGACCATCGCCATGAGCGCGCCGCCCATGTCGCCCGCCGCGAATTCAGCCAGCACGTACCATTCATAGGGGCGGCCGAGGGGATCTGCCGTTTCTGGAATATGCGCGAAGACAAAGTCGAGGAGGCGGCGGTGGGTGAGTTCGAAGGCAACGCAGTTGCCGCCACTGCCGGTTTTGGCGCGACCGAGAAGCTCGATCGCTGCCGCCGGGGACGAGACCGCCACAAGGCACGTCGACGTTTCGCGCGGCGCGGGTTGGAGTTTCAGCACCGCGCCGGTTATTACGCCAAGCGTCCCCTCGGCTCCGATGAATATCTGCTTGAGGTCGTAGCCCGTATTGTCTTTCCGCAATGCATTCATCGTCGAAAGTATCCGGCCGTCCGCGAGGACGACTTCCAGGCCGAGAACCTGTTCGCGGGCCATCCCGAAGCGCAGCACGTTGATTCCACCGGCATTCGTCGAAAGGTTTCCTCCGATCTGGCAGGTACCTTCTGCGGCCAGGGAAAGTGCAAATTGCCTGTCGACGGCGGCGGCGGCCTTCTGGATTTCGGCGAGAATGCAGCCTGCGTCGACCGAAATCGTGTCGTTCGCCGCGTCGAGGCCGCGGATGCGGTTCATTCTCGATAGCGAAAGGACTATTTCGTTTCCGGCCGGCGTTGGCGTGCTGCCGCCGACCAGTCCCGTATTGCCTCCCTGCGGGATGACGGCCACGGCCGCGTCATTGCAGGCCTTAAGAATCGCGGCGACTTCCTCGGTCGATGACGGGCGCAGGATAATCGCGGCCTTACCGTTGAACAGGCCGCGCTCGTCGCGCTCGAATTTTGCCGCTTCGGAGGTGGAATCGACGATGCCTTTCGGACCGACGATCGCACGAAGGCGGTCGAGAAATTCCTTGCCGGGAGGGGGTGCGTCGTCGAGGGAGGGCATCATGCGGAACCAGCCAGCCTTCTTTGATCCAAGTCAACAAAACGGCGAAAATACACGCCGCAATGGACCCAATCGGCGTAGCGGCGTGCGGGGAGGTTATCTATACTCCCTAATATATTCAAACGGTGTCGAGAGGGGTTTTTCGTCACCGGGATTTCGCAGGCCTCGTGCCGGCTTCTGTCGCCGGGCCCGCGATCTGGGCCGCCGCTCCGGGGGGTGCGGCGGCCCAACCTTTTTTAAGGGCTTTGCCGCCGACTTCGAGCTTGTTGAACCTGCCGTTCGCGACCATAGCGGGCATCCTGGACGCACAGGCTTGCCAACGCGTGATAGAAACTGGCGATGGCCGAACCTGAAGCGCGCCGGTCGCAAAATCCACCGGTCTGGCACCCGATGACGGAAAGCGATCTCGATTTCGTCGAGGCGCTTGCGGCCGAACTCTATCCGGAACACCCGGAATCACGCGCGGCATTCGCATCGAAGCTCGCGGCGGCACGGCAGGCCTGTCACATCGCTCGTACGAATGACGGACCGGTCGGATATTGCTTCGCGTTGTGGGCCCGTCGCGGCGTTCCGCCTCGTCTTGACGAAGCAGCCTACGTCGCGACGCGCCGCGAAGTGTTGCACCTGCACGATATCGCGGTATCGCTTCCGGCCCGGGGGCAAGGTCTGGTCGCGCGCGCATTGGAAAGACTTTCGTCCGTCGCGAACGGAGCGCCGCTCAGCCTCGTTGCCGTCCACGGCACCCGCCCGCTTTGGGAGCGACATGGCTTTGCGGCGGCGCAGGCCGATGCCGATGTTCTGCGGACCTATGGTTCAGACGCCGTTTATATGGTGCGAACCGGCTAGCGGGGCGCCGCTGCTCGCGCAAGTCGGTCCTGGATCGCCAAACCGACGCCAAAGGTCGGTATCGGAGCAACTGCGATGGTGCGGACATGCGGACGGTCAAGCGTCTGCAAAAACGAGAACAGATTGTGCGCCGCTTCGGTGAGATCGCCATTCGGCGACAGGTTGAGCGCGGGGATTTCGGGCGCGAGCGGAGGCATTTGGCCAAAGCCGAGAAATGCTTCGCCAGCCTCGGCCGAACGTGCGCGGAGCCGAAGACGGGCACGCGGCGCATAGTGGCTTTCAAGCATGCCCGGGGCAATGATCGCGCCGCCAGCCGCGTCGAGCCGCCCGATAAGCCGCTCGATTGCCTCTCGTGCGATGCCACCCGGCCGCAGCAGGCGGGCCGGGCGGCACGTGAGATCAACGATCGTTGACTCAAGACCGACCCGGCAGGGGCCGCCGTCGAGAACCATCGTGACACGCCCGCCCAACGTGCGGGCAACGTCGCCTGCGCGGGTCGGCGACAGGCGGCCGGAGGGATTTGCACTTGGGGCGACGATCGGGCGACCGGCCGCCCGCAGCAGTGCAAGCGCAACCGGATGATCCGGTACGCGCACGCCGAGGGTCGGCAATCCGGCACAGGCTATGCGGGAGACGGCTGCGCCGGGCAGACGCGGCAGCACCATCGTCAACGGTCCTGGCCAGAAATGACGCGCGAGCAGTTCGGCGCGGTCGTCGAATCGGACCAGCCGGTGCGCTTCGCCCGCGGTCGCAACATGTGCGATCAGCGGATTGAAGCGCGGCCGCCCCTTTGCGGCGTAGAGACGCAGAACCGCGCGTGGGCTGCCAGCGAGTGCGCCCAGCCCATAGACGGTTTCGGTCGGAAACGCGACCAACCGTGCCTGCCGGATTGCGGCGGCGGCACGGCGGAGCGAACTTTTTACAGGTTTGACGACGCCCATCCACCGGCCATTTAGCACGCAGGCTTGCTTCCGGCGAGTACCGCAGCGCATTGTGGCGCGATGGCCGGAAAAGTCGTGACGATCGCGCAACAGAAGGGCGGGGCGGGCAAGACGACGCTTGCCGCACACCTCGCGGCAATATGGTCGCAGTCGGGGCTGGCGGTGGCGGCGGTCGACATCGATCCGCAGGGTTCGTTTTCCTTGTGGACCGACATCCGCGCGCGGGCGCGCCCCGATAGCGGTCTTGGCTTTGCTTTTGCGCGCCTGTCCGGGTGGCGTCTGCCGCACGAGCTGGACCGATTGTCGCGCGAACACGATGTGGTCGTCGTTGATTCCGCGCCCCACGCGCAGAGCGATTCGCGCATTGCGATCCGCTATTCGCATCTTGTCGTCGTTCCGGTTCAGCCTTCGCCAATGGATCTCTGGGCGACGCAGCCGACACTCGATGTCGCGAAGGCCGAACGCCGCGCGGCTCTGCTTGTCGTCAACCGGATGCCGCCCCGCTCGTTGTTGGCGGAAGACGTTGCCCGGAAGCTGGCGGCCAGCGAAACGCCCGTCGCCAATATTGTACTTGGCAATCGAACGGCCTATGCGTCGAGCCTGGGGCAGGGACTTGGCGTCACGGAAGCCGAACCCGGCTCGACCGCGGCACAGGAAATGACGAGGCTCGCGAGCGAAATCGCGGGTTACGCCGGCGTTACCCGTTGACGCTACTGCGCGGCAGCATTGCCTGACGGCTCTTCCTCGATCCCGAGAGCCTCCGAAAACTTGTTGAAAAATCCCGTGAGCGCGATACGCAGCGTCAGTTCGACGATTTGGGCCTCGCTGAAGTGACGGCGAAGTTCGGCATGCATCGAATCCCGGATCCGATGTGGATCGTCATTGACCGCGACCGAGTAGGCAATGACGAGCCGGTCGATGTCCGTCAACGCAGTATGGTCGACGCGATCGGGAATCTGGGCGACGGCGTCGGCCGGAACGCCTTCGACGGCCAGCATCGGGACGTGATGGCCCACGCAGTAATGACAGGCATTGCGCTTCGAAACGGCAACGATCGCAAGTTCGAGATAACGGCGCGGCAGGGTTGCCGCCGCGCGCAGTTCCATGAGCATTGCGGGAAGATGGCGCACGGCCGCCGGTACATGGGCGAGCGTGGCGACCTGATTGGCGAACGGGCCGTATTCGTGCACGTAGCGCCGGTAGATGGCGGCCGCGTCATCCGGAAGTTCGCCGGGGCCGATGTCACGTACGCGGGCCATTCCATCCTCCGTATCCTGTCGCTCGAACTATAGATCTGGCGCGCCGCAGACCGCTACCAGGCGCCGCGCGCGACGAAATCGGGATTGCGAAAGCCAAGCTTTCCGTACTCGAGAAGGCGGCCGTCGGTCCGCTCGACATGACCGCCTGCCGAAACGAGAATTGCTTCGCCGGCACAGGTATCCCACTCGCTGGTCGGTCCCATGCGTGGGTACAGATCGGCTGTTCCTTCGGCAATCAGCCCGAATTTTGCCGCCGATCCGAGCTTTCTGTGTTCCGCGATCGGATATGCGCTCGCAACCGCACTGTCCGCCCCGGACGCGTGGCTGCGCGAGGTGACGATGACCAGCCCGTTCTGCGGCATTCCTCGGGCCTGGATCGATTTTTCGGGGCCGTCGTCCTTCTGCCGGAATGCACCGGCGCCCACGCATCCGGACCAGAACAGGCCATCGGCTGGCGCATGAATGACCCCCAGAAGCGGGCGCCCGTTTGAGACCAGACCGATGTTGACTGAAAACTGGCCATTTCGGGCGACGAATTCCCGTGTCCCATCAAGCGGATCGACCAACCAGAACTGGGGGGGCGGGGGCTGCGCGATTCCGGCTCGACCGTTCGCGTACCCCTCTTCACCGACGATCGGAATTTCCGGCGTCAGATTTCTTAACTCAGCAACAATCAGGGCTTCCGCGCGCTCGTCGGCATCCGTGACGGGCGTCCGATCAGGCTTGGCGCGCGTCGTATAGCCCGAATTATAAATGTCGAGAATGGCCGTGCCGGCACGCCGGGCGATGTCAACGATTTGCGTACGTAGCGCGGGCGCGTTTTTCGGCGGGAACGTCATGTCGGCATGTCGTACGATGCCGTCGGTTCACGTACAATACCCATATGTGTGGTCGATATTCCCTGACAACGCCGGTCGAAGCCTTGCGCCAGCTCTTCGGCTTTTCGGGCGCTCCGCTGAACCTGCAACCGCGCTGGAACATCGCGCCGACCCAGGCCGCACCGGTCATTCGGTCTTCCGCGGACGGGGGGCGGGAAATCGGGATGCTCAACTGGGGGCTGGTCCCCTATTGGGCCGAAGACACTTCATTGCAGAGCCACATGATAAATGCGAGAGGCGAGAGCGTGCACGAGAAGCCGGCCTTCCGGCAGGCGTTTCGCCAACGTCGATGCCTGGTGCCCGCCGACGGCTTTTACGAATGGCAGACGGTCGCCGCCAAGTCCAAACAACCCCTGCATTTCCGGATGACCGACGGCGCGCCGTTCGCGTTCGCAGGACTTTGGGAGCGCTGGATTCCGCCGAAAGGCGAAGTGCTCGAGACATTCACGATCGTCAATACGGCCGCAAATTCCATCATGGCGCAGTATCACGACAGGGTACCCGTCATCCTGTCGCCGACGGATTACGGCGCCTGGCTCGATCCGGCTGTCGATGCACGCCGTCTGGTCAGGGCTCCGCCGAGCGACTGGCTCACCTGCGTTCGCGTTTCGACCTACGTCAATAATGTTCGGCACGACGACGCAGGCTGCATCGAACCGGCCGCAGAAATGGAGCCTTCCGCGAAATCCGAACCGCGGACAAAATCGAGGAAGTCGGGGCCGGATGGCCGGCAGGGAAGTCTGTTTTGAGGTTACGAAAAAGGTCGAAGACAATGGATGACGGTACGCCTTTGCCGCGCGTTACATATTCGAATATCGGTGTCGATTTTTCGCATCTGCACGATTTCCTCGATCGGGAAATCCCGGTCCAGCGGGCCCGGCTTGGTCGGTTTCATCCCAATCGAATTGGCGGTCGGGACGACGAAATCGGCGAGGCTTATTTCACGCGAAGCCCGATCGACAGGGACCTGGCGATCGGATCGTTTGTTGCTGCCGATGCAAATGCCGTCGAACGGGCCGTGGCCGCTGCGCGCAAGGCAGCGCCGGGTTGGTCGGGGCGCGAATGGGCAAGCCGGGTGAACGCGCTTCGCGCGGTCGCGGCCGCAATCGAGCGGCGCAAGTATGAACTTGGGATTGCCTGCCTCCTTGAAGTCGGCAAGTCGCGGGCCGAGGCGATGGGCGAGGTCGAGGAGACGGTCGACCTGATCCGATATTATGCCGCCGAAGTCGAGCGGAACGGGGGGTACGGCATCGAGATGGCGCGCGCCTTCCCGCGCGAGGCGACCCGCGTCGTCCTGCGTGCATACGGCGTCTTCGCGGTGATTGCGCCCTTCAACTTCCCATTGGCTTTGTCGGCGGGGATGAGTGCGGGCGCCCTGCTTGGCGGCAACACGGTTGTCTACAAACCGTCGCCAAAAGCATCGCTTTGCGGCGCGCTGCTGGCAGAATGCTTCGAGGCGGCCGACCTGCCGCCGGGTACGTTCAATCTGGTCTGCGGGACTCAGGCTGGTCCCCTCTTGGCGGCGCATGACGGGATCGATGGAATTGCCTTCACAGGCAGCAACGACGTGGGCATGCAGATGCTTCGACGCAATGCCGCTCGCCCATACATGCGTCCCGTGTTGGCCGAAATGGGCGGCAAGAACCCGACATTCGTGACAGCCACCGCAGATCTCGATGTCGCAAGCGAAGGCGTGATGCGTTCGGCTTTCGGCCTTCAGGGGCAGAAATGCTCGGCCGGGTCGGTCGTCTATATCGAGCGCTCCGTCTTTGAGGCGTTCGAGAAAAAGCTGGTCGAACGAACCGGGAAACTGCGTATCGGCGATCCGGCTGACCGGAACGTCTACATGGGCCCGTTGATCGACACTGTGGCAGCCGATCGATATTTCACCGCCGTCGAAACGGTCAAACGCATCGGTCGGGTTGTTTTTGGCGGAAATCGCCTCTCGGGCGGAAGCTATGACCGCGGGATCTATGTCGAGCCGGCGATTGTCGCCGGCCTTACGGCAGACCATCATCTCAACAGGGACGAGCTGTTCCTGCCCTTTCTTTCCTTGTTGCCCTTCGATGATTTTGCCGAAGCGATCGACCGGGCCAATAAGGTCCCGTACGGGCTGACAGCCGGATGCTATGCCAGGGACACCAAGGAGCTGGACTATTTCTTCGATCGTGCCGAGGCAGGCGTTCTCTATGCAAATCGCCGATCCGGGGCAACGACGGGCGCGTGGCCCGGTATCCAGACCTTTTGCGGCTGGAAGGGCTCAGGGATGACAGGAAAGGGCGGACTCGGACCGTTCTACGTGCCGCAGTTCATGCGCGAACAGAGCCTGACCTCGATGGAAGGCTAGTCGTCACGTCGAATACGCAGGCTTGGAATCATGCGCCTGAGGATACTGTCGCGGCGTATGAAATGATGGTATAGCGCGGCAGCAACGTGTAGCGAGGCCATGCCGGTGAGGATCCAGGAAAGCAACGCATGGATTCCGATCAGCGTCTCGCCAACTGCCTCGCTTGCCACGATCGGGCTGGGTATTTCGAATAAGCCGAACATCCTTACCGGAAATCCGTACGCGTTCGATCCTAGAAATCCGAAGACCGGCAATACGACGAGCAGCCCGAACAGGCAGGCGTGGCTGATGCGTGCGACGATCTGCTCGATCCAAGCCGATGGCGGAAGAGGCGGCGGCGGATTGCGGAATCGCCAATAGAGTTGCGTGGCTGTCAGGACGAAAAGTGCGATCCCGATCGTCTCATGCCAAGAATAGATGCGGACTTTCCATTCCGAAAAGTCCAAGCGCGTCATATATAGTCCCAGAGCGACAAGCGTCGCGACCAGTACCGCCGCAAGCCAGTGGAAGCTGCGCGCCAAAGCATCATAGTGTTGGGGGGTGTTGCGGCGCACCATGCGCGCGAATATGGGCCGAACTGGATGGGGGATACAAGGTGGCCGAAATCGTGAACCTCCGGCGCGTTCGCAAACGGCTCGTGCGCGAGGCGGCAGAGCGAACGGCCGAGGAAAATCGGGTCAAACATGGCCGCTCGCGAACGGAACGCGACGCGGCGGCAGCGTTGCAGGAGAAATCCGAGCGGGAACTGGACGCCAAGCGCCTGGACGATCAGTAAATCACGATCGCGTAGTCGCCGACCCGCTTGAAACCCAGTGACTCATAGCAGCGCTTTGCGGGGATATTGTCTTCCGCCGTAAACAGGATTGCGCGTTTCACGCCGCTTTTGCGCGCCGCGAGCAGGGCGCCGTGAGTTGCCGCCCGGCCATAGCCGAGACCACGTTCACCGGGCGGGCAATACACGCCGCCGACCTGCACCGTATCCGGCAGGGTCGCATTGAAGCCGGAATAGGCCATCAGGTTGTCGGCCATCGCGAGCACGAACGCACGCCCTTCGTCTATCGCGCGGCCGATCTCCTCGTAGGCCTGCTTTCGTGTCGCCTCCCCAGGGGACTCGTTCAATGTCTCGCATAGATAGTCGTGCCGCCATGCGGCCAACGTCTCTCTGTCCTTAGTCGCCGCCGGTCGTACGCGTGCGACCATTGTCGTTTCGTCCGGCAGGTTTGCGATGTCGAGCGCATACAGGTCTTGGCGGGAAGCCAGTTTTGCGCGCCGGAGCGAGAAGGGCGGCAATTCGATGACCGGCGCGAGGATCGCGCGGGGCCCGACAAGACCCCGGCAGGCACGCGGCAATGCGGCAGCAAGCGTTTCTGCAGCGATTGCAGCTGCATCGCCGGGTTCGCATTGAAAGACCATGTTGCCGTTCCAATAAAGGGCGGCGACCCCTGTCAGATCACGGCCTTTGAACTGGCCGACGTAAGTGCCCTGATACGGCATGCCTTTGTCGACAATGCCGGCATGCCGAAGATTCGAACGCAGAAACATCGACGTGTCCGGTGCGCGCTCGAGAAACCGCTCCAGATCTGCGATATCGGCCGTACCGAGTATCCGAAATTGCGTTTGCTGCATCTGACTACTCTAGCCCGCCGCTTGTGCAAATGCGAACCCGGTGCCGTCGATCCGGATGGACGGGCTATAGGGACTTGCGCAGAAGCCGAGCGAGTTCTCCAACGATGCCGCGCCGGAACGCGAGCACGCAAATCACGAAAATCACGCCCTGAACGACGGTCACCCAAGGGCCGAGCTGGGCGAGATAATTCTCCATCGAAATGATGACAGCGGCCCCGGCAATCGGCCCGAATATGGTTCCAAGGCCACCGACAAGCGTCATCAGAACCGCTTCACCCGACATCGTCCAGTGCACGTCGGTCAAGGATGCGAGCTGGAATACAATCGATTTGACCGAACCGGCAAGTCCGACAAGCGTTGCCGACAAAACGAACGCGATCAGCTTGTAGTGATCGGCCTTGTAGCCAAGTGACGTCGCGCGCGGCTCATTCTCGCGAATTGCTTTCAGCACCTGACCGAACGGCGAGTGGACGATGCGATAGATCAGCAGAAACGCCGCGACGAAGATGACCGCAACGACGGCATAAAGAGACAGATCGTTGTTGAGATCGATGACACCGAAAAGATAGCCGCGCGGTACTTTCTGGATGCCGTCCTCGCCGCCCGTGAACTTTGCCTGAAGCGCCAGGAAATACTGCATCTGGGCAAGTGCAAGCGTGATCATTGCGAAATAGATGCCCTGTCGGCGGATCGCAAGAATCCCCACGATCAACCCAAGGGCAGCGGCCGTTGCCATGCCGGCGAGGATCGCAAGTTCGAACGGCCACCCCCAAACCTTTGCCGAATGCGCCGTGATGTAGGCGGCACCGCCGAAGAACATCGCATGTCCAAACGAGAGCAATCCGACATAACCCAGCAGGAGATTGAATGCGCACGCGAACAGCGCAAAGCAGAGCACTTTCATCAAGAAGACGGGGTAAATGAATGTGGGGGCGACAACCAGAAAGACCAAAATGCCGACGGTGAGGAGCGCATGATGGCGCGGCATGCCGAAAAAGCCGTTCATCGTACTCTCCCGAACAGGCCTGCGGGCTTGACGAGCAGCACGATCGCCATGACCACGAATATCACCGTCGCCGAGGCCTCGGGATAGAAGACCTTCGTGAGGCCCTCGATGACGCCAAGACCGAATCCCGTGAGGATCGCGCCCATGATCGATCCCATGCCGCCGATAACGACGACGGCGAAGACGACGATGATCAGGTCTGCACCCATCTGCGGGCTCACCTGATAGATGGGCGCAGCAAGCACGCCACTGAAGGCGGCGAGCGCGACGCCGAAGCCGTAGGTGAGCGTCACCATGCGCGGGACGTTAATTCCGAATGCCTGGACCAGCGGCGGGTTCTCCGTGGCCGCTCGCAGATACGCACCGAGTTTCGTCTTCTCGATGACGAACCACGTCACGAGACAGACAACGAGCGAGACGGCAATCACCCAGCCCCGATAGTTGGGCATGAACATGAAACCAAGATCCGTACCGCCGCGCAGCGCGTCGGGAATGCGGTAGGGAAGGCCGGAAGATCCGAAATAATTCCGAAACACGCCCTGAATGATCAGCGCGAGGCCGAAGGTGAGGAGCAGGCCGTAGAGATGATCGAGCTTGTAAAGGTGCCGGAGCATCGTGCGTTCGATCAGGACTCCAAAAGCGCCAACGAGCACGGGGGCGATGACAAGCGCTGCCCAATAGTTGAGGCCAAGCCAATTGAGCAGCATCCACGCGACGAAAGCGCCCATCATGTATTGCGCGCCGTGCGTGAAATTGATGATGTTCAGGAGCCCGAATATGATCGCCAGGCCAAGGCTGAGCGTCGCGTAGAACGACCCGTTTATCAGGCCGAGCAGGAGCTGGCCGAATAGCGCTTGGGGCGGAATTCCGAATATCTCGTGCATCTGTCCGGCCGGGTCAGGAAAGGGAAGGGCGGGAGACTTCCATCCCCCGCCCCGTCTCGATCAGCCGCCGACCAGCGGGCACTTGCCATCCGCCAGCGGGCGGAAAGCCTGGGCCGCCGGGATAGTGGCGCGGAGCTTGTAGTAGTCCCACGGTGCCTTCGATTCCGACGGCTTCTTAACCTCGAAGAGGTACATGTCGTGGATCTTCCGGCCATCCTTGCGGACTTCCCCCTTGCCGAACAGCGCATCGTCCGTCGGCGTCGCCTTCATCTTGTCGACGACGGCCTTTCCATCAGCAGCGTTCTTCAGGGCCGAAACCGCCTTCAGGTAGTGCGTGACCGCAGAGTAGACGCCGGCATGCACCATCGTGGGGTGGATGCCTTTGTTACCCGCCGCAAAGCGCTTCGCGAACGCGCGCGTTGCGTCGTTCTGGTCCCAGTAGAATGCGGACGTCATGATCAGGCCTTGTGCCGCGTCCAGACCGAGCGCATGGACGTCGGTAAGGAACACGAGAAGGCCAGCGAGATTCTGGCCGCCGCGCACGATCCCGAACTCCGCCGCCTGCTTGATCGAGTTGACCGTATCGCCGCCGGCATTCGCCAGGCCAATGATCTTGGCCTTGCTCGACTGGGCCTGCAGAAGGAACGACGAGAAATCGTTCGAGTTGAGCGGATGGCGAACCGATCCGACGATCTTGCCGCCCATCTTGTTGATGACGGCGCTGGTGTCGGCTTCAAGCTGCTGGCCGAAAGCGTAGTCTGCGGTCAGGAAAAACCACGTGTCGCCACCGGTCTTCACGATCGCGCTGCCCGTGCCGTTGGCAAGAGCCCAGGTGTCGTATGTCCAGTGAATCGTGTTGGGTGAGCAGGCCGGACCCGTGAGGGCAGATGTCGCAGCGCCGGAAACGAGGAAGACCTTATTCTTTTCCTTCACGACCCCGTTCACGGCGAGCGAGACGCCGGAATTCGGCACGTCGACGATCACGTCAACCTTGTCGACGTCGATCCACTGGCGCACGACGTTCGAACCGACGTCGGGCTTGTTCTGGTGGTCGGCCGAAACGAAATCGACCTTGAGGCCCTTTGCCGCGGCGCCGAAATCGTCGACGGCCATACGCGCTGCCAGCACCGAGCCGGCACCGGCGAGGTCAGTATAAAGGCTCGACATGTCCGAAAGGATGCCGATCTTCACGTTCGTCTGCGCTGCCGCCGGCAGCGCAAGCGCGACCAGCGCAGTTGCGCCGGCGAGGATGCTTTTGAGTTTCGTCATTCTGGTGTTCTCCCTGTCAGCTGTTTCTAGACGCCAAGGTATTCGTGGAGCTTTTCCATATTCGCAGCGAGTGCATCGTTGGCGATCTCGTCGACGATGCGACCGTGCTCCATGACATAGTGCCTGTCGGCCACCGTTGCCGCGAAGCGGAAATTCTGCTCGACGAGCAGGATCGTAAAGCCCTCTTTCTTCAGACGATGAATTGTATGCCCGATTTGCTGCACGATGACCGGCGCCAGCCCCTCGGTCGGCTCGTCGAGAAGCAGGAGACGCGCGCCCGTGCGCAGAATTCGCCCGATGGCGAGCATTTGTTGCTCGCCGCCCGACAGCTTCGTGCCCTGACTGGAGAGGCGCTCTCTCAAATTCGGGAAAAGTTCGAAAATCGTTTCGACCGTCATCCCGCCTTCACCGATCGCGGGCGGAAGCATGAGATTTTCAGCCACGTCGAGGGAGGCGAAAATTCCCCGTTCTTCAGGGCAAAATGCAATTCCAAGGCGTGCAATTTTATAGGCCGGCAAACCGATCGTTTCCCCGGCCTCAAACAGAATTGAACCGCTGCGACGACCGACAAGCCCCATGATCGACTTCATCGTCGTCGTCTTGCCGGCGCCGTTCCGACCAAGCAGCGTGACGACTTCGCCCTGCCGAACGTCGAAATCGACGCCATGAAGGATATGGCTCTCGCCGTACCAAGCGTTCAGGCCTTTGACCGAGAGCATCGGCTCAGCCATGACCGGCTCCCATATATGCCTGGATGACTTCGGGATTTTTCGAGACCGTCGCGTAGTCGCCTTCGGCAAGGATCTCGCCGCGTGCAAGTACGGTGATCGCATTGGAAAGGTCGGAAACGACCGAAAGATTGTGTTCGACCATCAAAACGGTGCGGCCGGCGGCCACGCGCTTGATGAGTGCCGCAATCCGGCCGACATCCTCATGGCCCATTCCTGCAGTCGGTTCGTCGAGCAGCATCAGTTCGGGTTCAAGCGCGAGGGTTGTCGCGATCTCGAGTGCCCGCTTGCGTCCATAAGGCATTTCGACGGCGGTGGTATCGACGAAGTCGGCCAGGCCGACCCAATCGATCAACTCGCGTGCGCGATCGTTGAATGCGTCAAGCGTTCGCTCGCTGCGCCAGAAGTCAAATGAACTGCCGCGCCGGCGTTGGAGTGCAACGCGCACGTTTTCGAGGACGCTCAAGTGCGGAAAGACCGCCGAAATCTGGAACGACCTTACAAGTCCCATTCGCGCGATGTCGGCGGGTTTTGCTCCGGAAATGTCGCGGCCGTTATAGCGAATGGTGCCCCGCGTCGGATCGAGGAACTTTGTCAGAAGATTGAAGCAGGTCGTCTTTCCGGCACCGTTTGGCCCGATCAGGGCATGGATTGCCCCGCGGCGGATTTTCAAGCTGACGCCGTTCACCGCGACGAAGCCACGGAACTCTTTGGTCAGCCCCTCTGTTTCGAGGATAAAATCGGCCAAGTGCGCCCCCCGCGCGAAAGCTTTCCCGTAGCTAGCAGAACGGCGTGCGAGAAATCAATCAAAGTAAGGGGTTGGCTAAAATTGCGTCATCTTTGGGCTACACGTACAGCCACGCCTAAATTACCATAGTATTCGCAAGGAACATGCTGACAGATCAGAGTTTTGTCAGTGAATTAAGAAGATTTTAGACATTTTCATATTAAGGTACACGATTGCAGTCGATAGCCACGAATGCGGGCCAAAAATAAAAGTTGAAACAGAGTGCACGGTTGATCGGATCGATGACAGAAGCCTCATCTCCAAGTTCGGTACGAGAGAATTCGGCTAGTTGCCGGATCGGTCTCGTGCAGATCAATAACAGCTTTTCGGGCCAGAATTACCTGCCTTATGCCGTCGGGCTGATCGAAGGGTACGTTCGCAAGTACGCGAGCCAGGCGGAACGGTTCGAGTTTCTTCTTCCGATCTACAAGCGCCAGCGTGTTTCCGAGACAGTCGAGCAACTGCTGTCGGCGGATGTTGTCGGCTTTTCCACTTATGTCTGGAACGTGAAACTTTCACTTGCCGTCGCGCGCGAACTCAAGGCGCGGAAGCCGGAAATCCTGATCGTATTCGGTGGCCCTCAGGTTCCCGACAGGACCGAGACGTTCCTGCGCGAAAATCCCTTTGTCGATGTTGCCGTCAATGGCGAGGGGGAGCACGCATTCGTCAAACTTCTGGAAGTTTGGCCGTCGCGCGACTGGGCCGGCATTGCCAATCTCTCGTATCTGAAGGACGGCGCCTTCGTTTGCCAGGCCAAGGGGCCGCGAATTCGCGAACTGGCGGATGTTCCGTCGCCCTATCTCGATGGCATCTTCGCCCCTTTGATGGCGGCAAACCCCGCTGAAAACTGGATTGTCCTTTGGGAGACGAACCGGGGTTGCCCGTTTCAATGCACGTTCTGTGATTGGGGCTCGGCGACGCAGGCGAAGGTCTTCCAATTCGATATCGATCGCCTCGGGCGCGAGATCGCGTGGTTCGCCGACAACAAGATCGAATTCATCTTCTGCTGCGATGCGAACTTCGGAATTCTCGCGCGGGATATTCAGATTGCCGAAACGCTTGCGCGGACAAAGGCGGAGCGTGGCTACCCCAAGGCCGTCTCGGTCCAGAATACGAAAAACGCGACAGATCGGGCCTATCTGACACAGAAGATTCTATCCGACGCGGGAATGAACAAAGGTGTCACGCTGTCGATGCAGTCGCTCGATCCGGGGACATTGAAGGCGATTAAACGGCAGAACATTGCGCTGGACACATATGAAGAACTTCAGCGGCGGTTCACGCGCGATCGGGTCGAGACCTATTCGGACCTGATTCTCGGGCTTCCGGGCGAAACGTACGACTCGTGGGTCGACGGGATTTGCTGGTTGATGGACAACGGGCAGCACAATCGAATCCAGTTCAACAACCTCTCGATCTTGCCGAATGCCGAGATGGGCGATCCGGCCTATCAGGAAAAGTATGGAATGCGGACGGTCGTGACGAAGATCGTCAATATTCACGGCGCCATCGAAACCGATCCTGACGGCATCTATGAAACACAGGATCTTGTCGTCGAGACGGGATCGATGCCGGCGGCCGAGTGGCGTCGTGCGCGCAGCTTCGCATGGATGGCTTCGCTCGTTCATTTCGACAAGCTGCTGCAGATCCCGATTCTCGTCGCTCACAAGCGATGCGCGGTTGCGTACCGCCGCCTGCTTGAGGCCTTCATGCAGGTCGACGTAGCCGAGTATCCCGTGATCGGGTCGATCCGCTCGTTCTTCGAGGATTATGCGCGGCAGATCCAGCAGGGGGCCGTCGAATATGTGTTTTCTGACAAATGGCTGGGAATCCACTGGCCGGCCGACGAATACGTCTTCATCGATCTCGTCGTGAATGGCCGTCTTGGCGAATTTTATTCGGAAGCGGAGCGGTTGGTCGTTTCGACCGTCCGCGAATCTCGCTCGCTGGTTCCGCTCGAGACGATTTCCGACGCTTTCCGGCTCAATCGCGCGCTCGTAAAGGAACCGGGCGTGCTAGCCGATATCGAGGTCAGGCTTGGGAGCGATCTGTACCCGTACTATCGCGCGATTCTCGAAGGCCGAACCGAGGAGTTGATCGAGGAGCCCGTTTCCTACCGCATCGAGCGTTCGAAAGAACCCTGGCCGGTATTTGCGGATTGGTGCCGCGAGGTCGTCTGGTACGGCAATAAAAAGGGCGCCTACCTCTACGGAAACAAGGCACTGGCACGACATCTTGCAGGCCACTTTTAGCAGTAGCGGAATGTCGCGAGGCATATTCGCATGACATTGCGCGTAGCGGCACCGTGGCGCACGCCCATCGTGCGTGCATTCAATACCGATCATCCGATCGTGCTCGGCTTGCTCGGCAATCGGCAAGGCTACCGGTTCGACATCGATCTTGCTCCGCCAACGGAAGGTGCGCGCGCACGTGCGCACCTTGCCGCAAAGAATCTGTTCGAGAACCTGAAGGGGCTTGCACCCGACCAGGCCGACGAAGTGATTGCCGGATTCGTCAATACTCGAGATGTTGAAAGTCAGGCTTTCGTCGAGGAGCACGATCCTGATCTCGTGTTCATGCACGGAACGCCATTCACCTTCGGCAATCGACCTTGGATCCTGCATATCGAGGAACTACTGCCGCTGTTCGGGCCATATTTCTGGAACGGAAAATCCGCGAACAATCCTGCCTATGGTTCGCCGGCCTGGCGGTTTGTGCGGGAACTTCTGGCAGGGCCGAACTGTCGCGCGATATTCACGCATCTGCGGCACTCGGCGGATTTCATAGGGCAACAGTTCGACAGCGAGTTGATCGCGGCAAAAACCCGTTACATTCCGTTTGGCCATCGATTTCCCGATTCGATCGAGACGCAAGTTCGCGCCGCACAGGAATCACGCCATTGCCGCGATCGGTGCGTCTTCCTTTTCACGAATTCGTGGAGCTCGGTCGGCGAGGCATTTCTCGTACGCGGCGGAATTGAGACGCTGGTAGCCTTTGGACGGCTGGCGGGAGAATTCAAAAACGTCGAACTGGTCATTCGCGCCGAACTGCCAGTGAAGACCCTTGGATCGCAGTTTGGCGAATTCGTCCGCTCGATCCCCCGCGTCCGGGTCGTCGATCAAAAGCTCGACTATGCGTCGTTTATCCAGCTCTTTCTGGATTCAGATGTCTACATGTTGCCCTCTTGCGGTCTCCACACGGTCTCCCTGATTGAAGGGATGTCGACCGGAACGGCCGTGCTCGTTTCCGACGCGCCGGGTGGCGATGAATTCGTGATTGACGGGAAAACCGGCATTGTGGTGCCGGGGCGTCGAGGAAAATTCAGCTGGTACGACGATCGTGGATATCTCCATCAAACATTCGATCCGCTTTTCAAGGGGCCCGACCACGAATTCGCGGAACGGCTCTATCTCGCGATGCGAAGGATGGTCGTGGATCGCGATTATCGCAAATTGCTTGGTGCGCAAGCGTTCGAACATGTGCGGGAAAATCACCCATTTGAACGATGGTCAGATGGCTTCGGTCAAATTCTCGACGAGGTTTGCGCCGGACTTTGATCTTGATGGAGTTGGGCCGACAGTCGGCCGGCTGCGAGATTGGCCCGCTACGACTTCCCGGTAAAGAACCGGTTCAGCTTTAGTAATTGTCTCTGAACACCGCAACTTTCAATTGCAATCATCTATTTCTTGATTATCCGCTGATTTTTCATGATAATTTTCCACTATTTCATCATATAATTTGCCAAAATCGGCTACCGAGTCATGCAATGCCTGAATTGACGCTCAAATCATTTGGTACCTGATGTCAAAGGAAGAACGTCAGCGCCTCCTCGTGACAGGCGCCACAGGTGTCCTCGGGACAGCATTTAAAGCGCTCGAATCGAACTATCCTGAGAATGAATTTGTTTTTGTATCCCGCCGCGATCTCGACCTTCGGGATTCTGTGGCGGTAAAGGAGTTCGTCGGCCGTGAGCGGATTCGGAAAATAATTCATCTTGCGGCAATATCGGGTGGTATCGATTTGGCGCGGCGATTTCCCGCCCGTATCTTGCGCGACAATGTCGCGATGGCGTTTGCTGTTCTCGATGCGGCGGTGTCGCATCGACTGGAAAAGGTAATCCTGACGCTTTCTTCGGGGATGTATCCCGCCGACGCGCCGCAACCGAATGTCGAGAGCCAAATCCATCAAGGGCTCCCGCATGAAACGGCATATTCCTATGCGATGGCGAAGCGGCTCATGGAGCCGGCAATCCGCGCCTATCGTGATGAACATAAACTCGATGTCATCGGGCTCGTGCCGTCGGGGATCTACGGCCCCAACGACAACTACAATCCGGACGACTGCACCTGGATTGCCGGTCTCGTTCGTCGGTTTTGCGAATGGACGGATTCCACGGGCGATCTTTCGATCTGGGGAGACGGATCGCCCTTACGTGAGATCACATATGCGCCTGACATGGCGCGAGCGTACATGTGGTGTCTGGAGAACCATTCGTCCGAGCGAATACTGAATGTCGGTTGTGGGAAGGCGAATGCGATTCGCGAAGTCGCGTTGCTTCTTGCGGAGATCACCGGCGTTCCCGTCGCACGGATAAAATTCGATCCCACGCGCGCGCGGGGAATCGATCGGCGAGTTACTGACAATTCGGCATTTCGCGAACTTTCAAGGTTTTCTTATACCGACTTGCGCATTGGTCTTTCTCGGACTGTTGAGTGGTACAGGAAGTCGCTTGTCGAACGGCCGGACGCCATCCGCCGATGGCCAAGAATTGAAGCGGAGTAGACGGTGAACGCTGAATCGTTGCCATGGATCGCGGACCCGGAGCGTCGCAAGGCGTTTCTCGAGCAGTATTGGTACTATGCGATGGAATTGGCGCCGGGCGTGGTCACGCCCGGCCAGCGATTTCCGAATGTCGCGCTGACGCGTGACCTGCTTTCGCGCGTGGAACTTGATGGCACTCGCTGCCTCGATATCGGGACCATGGAAGGGCTCGTTCCGGTCCTTCTGAAGCGGCGCGGTGCGACGGACGTTGTCTCGATCGACGGTTTGGATTTTTCGGACAAGGTTGCGTGCGTGAAGGCGGCCTATGGGGCCGATTTCGCATATCTGCCAAACATCATGTCGGGGTCGATCCTGCGTGCGCTCGACGACCGCTACGCAGGCGAAGTCACGCGGTTCCGTTACGCCGGCGGTAGGAAGCCCCAACGGGGGTTCGACGTCGTCGTTTGCTCCGGCGTCCTTTACCATGTGTTTTCGCCGTTTCACGTGCTTGCGACGGCGCGAAGCACGCTCCGTCCCGGCGGATTGATGATCATCGAAACGGCCGCGTTGCCGCTCGATGCCTATATGATGCAATACAACTTCGCTGGAACCGGCTACGTGCTTGGCCCCTCGGATACCTGGTTTCCGACCGTTCCTCTGCTTGACCATTTTCTGCGGTTCCTGAAATTGATGCCGCTCGATGCATGTTGGCTGCGGGCCGGCGACCATCTCGTGCGTTTCGCTTGCATCGCTCGCGCTGTCGAACATCGGCCGACATTGCCGCAAGAGACGCTGATGGAGCAGGCTGCCTGGAATCTCGAGTACGACACCCTTCTGCGCAGCGACTTCGTTCAGGAAGCCCCGACAATGCCGGTCACCTATGTTCCAGCCGACCCGAGACCGGTCTATCGGCCCGGCCTCGGAACCTGCGATTTGCATGCAACCATGCGTACTCGTCTTCCGCTTGAGCCCGCGCTTGACCGGATCGAATTGCGATTGGACCATCGCACGTGAGTTTCCGCGTCGTTGCGCCCTGGCGCACGCCGATCTTTCGATGGCTCGGCGGCGACCATCCGATGATGACGAGTCTGCTGGTGCCGCGCGCCGGTTATGACTTCGTGCTCGATCTTCCCAAGCCGACGGAAGAGCATTTCGAAATCGCAAAATCCGAACGGAATGCGCTCGTCGATGAACTCGCCCTGGCTTTGCCCGATCTGCCTCGCGCGGACGTCGAGAAGTTTGCCGACAGCCGAGATCTGGAAAGCCAGGCGCAGATCGTCGCGGCGATGCCTGATCTGACGGTCCCACATTCCATGCCGTTCGTGTTCGGACAGCGACCGTGGCTGATGCCGATCGAAGAACTTCTGACGCTATTTGCGCCTTTTCTTTGGCATGGCAAGACGGCGGGGGTCGACGTGCGCTCGACTCCGGTGTGGCGACTGGTCCGCGCCATGCTCGAAAGCGACCGGTGTCGCGCGATATCCTCACATTTGATGCATAGTCATCAATTTATCGGGAAACTCTTCGATAGCGAGAAGATTGCTGCGAAGTCCCACTACGTGCCATTTGGGATTTCCTTTCCGCCGGAAATTGCCGCACGGGTCGAAGCCGCGCAGGCGACCCGGGCGGCGAGGACCGGCTGTACTTTTCTATTCACGAATTCTTGGGGTCAGCAGGACGAAAGCTTTGTTCTTCGCGGCGGCATGGAAGCGCTTGCGGCATTTGGCACCCTCGTGGCGCGTCATCCGGAATGCAAGCTGATTTTGCGCTCGCAGATTCCGAAAATGTTCGGACCCGGGTTCGAGAGATTTGCACGGTCAATTCCGAACGTGGAGATCGTGGACGAACGGCTTCGATATGCGGATCTGATCGGGCTCTTTTTGCGCGCCGACGTGTTTCTCCTGCCGTCTTGCGGGTTGCATACTGTTTCACTCCTCGAGGCAATGGCCTGCGGTGCGGCGACCATTTCGTCCGATGCACCCGGAATAAGCGAGTTTCTGACCGACGGCGAGACCGGCCTTGTCGCGGCGGGGCGGCTCGGTCGGACGTCGTGGTACGACCAATGGGGCTTCCTGAACCAGACATTCGAGCCGCTACTGCGCTCATACGATAGCGCCTTTACCGAGATGCTTTTCAACGCAATGGAACGTTTGGCGGTCGATCGTGATTTGCGCGCGCGGCTATCCCGGGCTGGCAAGGCACACGTGGCGCGCAATCACGCACTAGGCCAGTGGGTCGAAGGGTTTGGCGAACTTCTGGACAAGGTTCGAGGAGCCCTGCAATCTTGATGCATGCCGCATCTAGATCCCAAACAGGCGCGAAATCTGCTGGGGCGCGCGCCGGAGGCAGAGGCCGAACTGGACGTTCGCGGGCTGCCGCTTCAATCGGCACTTGAGCGTATCGGCGAACTGGTCGACAAACCCGTGCTGCCGGGGCCGCGCAGCTACGCTATTCTTATCGACCCTCCGGTACCGGGTGGCGGAGAAACACTGTTCAAACCGATCGGGCGCTATTTGCTGGATGCCTTGCGCAGCGGCCGGATCGGCCGTTTCGTTCCGCTTTCCGACCCGGCTGGCGGCGGTTTTTTCGTCGATGTCGTCGGCAACTGACGCGATTTACCGCGATTTAGTCGGGCGTCTGTCGTCATTGTCCTATTTCGGTGTATTCTGATCACGACCCGAATGACTGAGGCCGCACCAAACGACGCAACCGTATCTGCGGAGATTCGAGCCGAGCTGCATCGCACGCTATTTGCGGTTTGGCGGTTCGGTTCGAATGCGCTTGTCGCGTGGCGGCCGACGTCGACCGGGATGGAAATTCTGACGGCGCCAAAGATAAGGCTTTTCGCGCTCAAGGACGCGCCCCGAAGGGTATTCGTCGGCGAGCGTCAGATGGGCGACCGGACGTTCGATGAGGTCGCACAGGCGCTCCAATCGCGTGCGCTAGACCTGCGCCTCACTCAACCGATTGGTGATGGACCCGGACAGACCCCGGCGCGCGTGGTCGAGGAGATTTTCGCCCCCTTCACGGTTACGAAGACGGATCAGCGCGCGGTTCTTTTGCTCGATATCGTCGGTTTCTCGAAGCTTCAACCCGAAGAACAGGCGAGCCAGCTGGCGACTCTCGAATTCGCCCTGAATATTGCCGCAGAAACGGCCAATGCGCACGGGATCGAGTTCCGCATGTGCCGTTCGACGACGGGCGACGGATTTTATGTGTGGAACGAGAACAAGGGGCTGGGTGCCGATATCGACCTGTTCGTCGGCTTCGTATTGTTTGAAATTTTTCATGCGGCATTGAAGCGGTCCGTGACGGTGCCGGCGGCCGTCCCCGAACTGCGGGCCGCGTTGGGTATCGGCAGTCACTACAACTATCGGCAGCCGGATCGATCAGGTGCCAGTCGAAACGACTTTATCGTCGGAGACGTGACGATCCAGGTCGCACGACTGATCGCGAATTGTCGAGCCGGACAAATTCTCGTCGGCGCATTTCACCGCTGGGATGACGCCAACGGCGTCTGGATCGATGAAGAGCAATTCATCGAGCGGGTCGCGGCCGATCTCGTTCGATTGATCGATTTGCCGGTTATGGGAAATCGCATCGAACGGACGTCGCTTTATCTGACGGGCCGTCGAATTCCCGAGGGCAGGTTCCAGCGGCAGAAGATACGGGTCGTCGACAAGCATGGCTTCGAGCATTTCTGCTTTAATATGAAGCTGAACGCATTTCTCGATGGCGTGGAACCGTACTACTGCGGAATTCAGCACGCCGAATTGATCGCGGTGCGCCCGGCCGGGTGATTCCTAGGGAAGGCGCGCGCCGTCGGTTATCGCATGACCGATATTGAAACCTTTGACGACCGCGCCTGTGAGATCCGCGTTCAGGAAGCTCGTCGGTTGGGCGCGGCTCGATTGTGTTCCATCACTGTTTGAAATCGGCAGTGTTCCGGCGATGGCATCGGAAAGTTCGGTGTCACGGAGCTTTGCGCCATCGAACATCGTGCCGTGGAGCTTGGCTCCCGACATGTCGGCGTGGAAAAAATCGGCGCCGCGGAAGTTCGTCAGCAGAAATACGGCGCCCTTCAGGCGCGTCCCCACAAATCGGGCGTTCCGCAGAACCGCACCGCTCAAGTCGATGCCGGTCAGGTCAAAGAAGCTGAAGTCAGCACCTTCAAGGACGGCCGGCGAGCCACGACGGCCGATCGACGCCAACCACTCCGCATGGCTCTCAAGCGCCTGCTTAAGGTTTGCCGGAAGCTTGTCGCGTGCAAGAAGTGGCGGCCGTTCTTCGACGATGCATCGCGTAAGGTCGACATTCTTGCTTTCGATCTCCGACATGCGAGCGCCGGAAAAATTGGCACCGTCGGCTTTTGCGTTGGCAAGTTTCGCGCCGGTAAGATCGGCACCGATGAGCGAGGTCTTGCTCATTCGCGCGTCAGAAAGGTCCGCACCGCGCAGGTTTGCATAGGCAAGATTCGCATTTGCCAAGTTTGCGCCGAAAAGGATTGCGCCTTCGAGGTTCGCGCCCTGAAAGCTGGCCCCCGAAAGATCCACGCCGGCGAGTTGGGCTCTGGATGCCGTCGCGTATTCGGCCAGGCAGTCGGTCAAATCCGTAACATCGAGACCAATGCGGCCGGAACCAGATGCGCCCATCATGACGCCGCCTCGAAAATCGGCACCGGCGAGATTTGCGCCGTTCATGTTGGTGCCCTTCAGGGCGGCACCGCGTAGCACCGCGCCGGCCAGATTTGCCCCGTTCATGTCGGCAAAACTTAGGTTCGCGCCGAAGAGGTCCGCTTCGACAAGATCCGCACGGGCCATTCGGGCCTCGCGGAGATTCGAGCCCATCAACCGTGCGCGGGCGAGGGAACGGCCCTCGAAATTCGCTTTTGCGAGGTTCTTGTGGGCCAGGTCGTGCGGCTTCTGTGGCGCCCCGGCCAGGGCAGCCTTCGTCGCTGCGAGGTACTTCTTAACGTCTTCGAGTTCGGTTTCGGCCATGACCAACATATCGGCGCGGCGGATTCGGCGCGCTGCAGTGCGAAACTTGCGAGATTTGTAGTCTTGAGTCACTAAAATTGCTGTGGCAGCACACAATATTGCGTCCACATTAGATGCAATTATTAGATAAATTTAATATCGCATTTTGCAATTCGCGAATCAGGAATGGCAGCAAGCGCGAAGCGCGCTATGGGCTTGATGGCTAGGAAACGTTCACTCCGATCGGGCAAATGACACCTGTTCCACCCAAGCCGCAATACCCATTCGGATTTTTGGCCAAGTACTGCTGGTGGTAGATCTCCGCATAGTAAAATGGCGGCGCTTCCATAATCTCGGTTGTAATCGGTCCGAAGCCGGCCTTTTCGAGACTGTGCGCGTATTTCGACATAGAGGCCTGCGCAGCCTCGGCCTGTTCAGGCGAGAAAGTATAGATGCCAGATCGGTATTGCGTGCCGACGTCATTGCCCTGACGCATTCCCTGAGTCGGGTCGTGCGATTCCCAGAATGTCTTCAGCAGCGTCTCATACGAGACCTTGGGAGACTCGAATACGACATGAACCACCTCGTTGTGGCCCGTCGCGCCGGAGCAGACCTCCTCGTAGGTCGGATTTGGCGTGAATCCACCGGCATAGCCAGCGGCGGTGACGTGAACTCCGGGTATTTGCCAGAACTTCCGTTCGGCACCCCAAAAGCAGCCCAGGCCAAACATCGCCAGCTGCGCGCCCGCCGGGTAGGGCGGGAGCATGCGGTGGCGGCTGACAAAGTGGAATTCCGGAACCGGCATGCGCGCCGCGCGGCCCGCCGGTGCGTCTTCAGGGCGCGGCATCGTTCGATTTTTTCGACGGAACGCGAACATTTGGTCCTCCAAAATCCCGCTTTCCGATTCGAAGGTGCGGCGGCGGAGGTTTCGCGTCAAGTCAATGCGACTATGCGGCCGAACTCGCTGAACCAGTCGAGCTGCCGGGGGGAACAGGTGGCGTGGCCGGGCGATCCGCCGGAGCGCCCCAAATGTGACGTTCAATGCGTTGCCGGTCGCTTTCGGCTAGCGAAATTTCGACTCCATGCCGGATCAACATGAGCGTCTCGAGCTGTTTCAGCGAGAAAAACAGCCGTCCGCTTGCCAATTGCCGGGCGACGGCATTCATCTGCTTTGGCGCGTCGATAAACACCTGGTGGGCGATGAGACAGGGCCGCCCCTCGCTTTCGCCGAGCGTCACAAACCATTGTGCGACGGAATTCGAACCGATGTAGATGCGATCGTTGACCAGCGTCTCAGACATGATGCCTGCTGCAGGGGAAGAATTGTTCGAATCATTTTCGGCCGAACGAATGAATCAAGAGTTAACTATTTGCCCAAGTTTGTAACGGCAGGGAGGACGGAGATGACTCGCCCCATTCGCGCTTGCGTATTTGATGCCTATGGAACGCTATTCGACGTTCACGCGGCCGTCAGGGGCCTCGCCGGCCGAATTGGCCCACGGGCGGCCGAGATGTCGCAACTCTGGAGGACAAAACAGCTTGAATATACTTGGGTGCGCAGCCTTGCAGGACGGCACGCCGACTTTCGACAGGTGACGAAAGACGCGCTGGATTATTCGATCCAGTTTTTTTCCATAAATGACAAGACTTTAAGCTCCGATCTTATGGCGTTATACGAGAAATTGGACGCCTATCCCGAAGCACTCGGAGTTCTTCGTCATCTTCGGGCACTCGGAATCAAATTGGCGATTCTATCCAATGGGACGCCGGACTGGCTTGAGGTTGCCGTGCGGACCGCCGGAATTGGTGAACTCTTGGATGCCGTCTGGTCGGTCGAGGATGTCGGGATATTCAAGCCCGATCCCAAGGTTTATCGAGTCGCAACGCGCGGGTTTGGCATGGCGGCAGCCGACATGGGATTTGTGTCGTCGAACGCCTGGGATGCCGCTGGCGCCGCGACGAACGGTTTCAGAGCCCTATGGGTAAATCGTTCGGGCGCACCGGCCGAATACGCGTCGATGGTCCCGGTCCGGCAGGTTGCCAATCTAGCCACGCTGGCCAAGGAATTCGGTCTGGAGTGAATGGTGGGCGCTGTAGGGATTGAACCTACGACCCCGGCCGTGTGAAAGCCGTGCTCTGCCGCTGAGCTAAGCGCCCTTGCCGTTCGACCGGCGGGTATAAGCGGGGTGCCCGCAGGTGTCAAGAAACGGGCTTTAGCCGAGATTCTGTGTAATTCGGTCAATTGGTCCGTGATACTTTGCCCTTGGAGGCTGCCCTTACGACAACTCGGGTGATCCTTTTTACTGCGTTTCTGACTGTCGGCGTTCTGCCTGCCGCCGGACAGGAGCGGCTTGCATGGGCGCCAGAGGACAGGATCGAACTCGTCTATGACGTCTTCGCGGGCGGTCGCGTGGCCGAGCTGGCGCTCGCGTTCGACATTACGGGCCTGCGTTACAGCATTTCGACGCGTCAGGCGTCGGCGGGCGTGCTCCGATGGATCTGGTCCTGGGAATCTGTCGCACAGGTGCGTGGCCGTTTTCTTCACGACGGCGTCCAGCCGGATACATACCGCGTTCTGGGGCGCTCCGGCGGGAAATCGCGGACGGTTGCTATCGACTATCACGACGGCGAACCGGCGCATGTCACGGCCGAACCGTCGAACAAGTCCGACGGACGGGATGAGGTGCCGGCGGCGCTCCGCCACGGTACCGTCGATCCGGCATCCGCGATCATGGGTATCCTGCGCAGGGTCAACGAAGGTGGATCCTGCGACGCCCGAACGGCGGTGTTTGACGGCCGGCAACGCTACGACATCGTTTTCCGGGACAGTGGCGTCCGGATGGTCGATGCAAGTCTTGCGTCGAACTTCACCGGAGAAGCACGGGTCTGCGAGTTTTCCTGGGTTCCCATCGCTGGCCGGACGCGGCGTGAAGGAGCACCGGTGCGGGCCGAGGACGACAAGCGGTACGGTCGCGCATTCATCGCGAGGATTGGGGATGGCCCGACATTAGCCCCGGTCCGCGTGGAATTCGAAGCGTGGTTCGGGACCGTCGTGGGGAACCTGCGCGCGGTCAACCATGCCGCGACGACGGCAAAGGCCGCAAACTAGATTTTCAGATCATCCGATTCCGTCGACATGGCGAGCCCGGAGACGCGGACCTCTGCGAGGAAGACGCCGAGTGCCACGATCACGGCGGCGACCGCGGCGGCAAACAATACGATAGCGAGTTGAGCCGGAGTTTCGCGCGACAGCCCGCCAAGGAACAGCATCAGGATCGCGCAGCACGTCAGGAACGCACTTGCTGCGACGAGCGCGATCGCGATGTTGATGATCTTCAGGCGCTGCCGGTGATATCCGAATTCGCGCTTGAGCTGAGGCGCACGCGCGGGGTCGGCATTCTGGCGTATCAGATTGCCCGTTATCCGAACCCGGTCGACGACGCGTGCAAGCCGTCCGGTGAGAACGTTCAGAAGAATTCCCAAGCCGTTGAGGAGGAAAACCGGCGCGATCGCGACCTGGATCATGTGTGCGATCGACTCGCTGTCGCCGAGCCCCGGTATCATCCGACAATTTCCCTTAGCTGCGCGAACTCCGAGAGCAGAGCATCCGGCGAGAGATCGGCTGCCGGAATGTCGGTATACCCGTACTCGACGAGAGCAAGATCGAGGCCGGCCGATCGAGCCGCATTGGCGTCGTTCGCGGAATCGCCGACCATGAGCGCCTGTGCCGGCGCGACGCCGAGAAGCTCGAGGGTCGCGAAGATATGGCGCGGGTCAGGTTTTCGGAATTCGATGTCTCCGCCGACGACTGCACGAAAATAACGGGACAGGTCGAGAGCTTCCAACAAGAGCCGCGTCGCCGAATCCGCCTTGTTCGTGCAGACGGCGAGCGCGATACCGCGGTTTGCCAGATCGGAGAGTGTCTCCGGCACGCCGGGATAGGGGAGGGAATGTCGCGCAACGGCACTCGAATATATTTCGAGCCAGCGCTTGAATGCGTTTTCGGGTTGCTCATGGGCGCCGCCTGTTGCCGCGAAACCACGCGCGACGAGAGCCCGTGCGCCGTCGCCAATCATGCCTCGCCCCGCGTTTTGGCCGACGGGTTGGCGCCCGAATTCGATCAGCAGTTGATCCAGGGCGGAAACGATGTCGGTCGCGGTATCGACGAGGGTACCATCCAGGTCGAACAGGATCGCCTTGGGTCTGAATTTAACTTCCATTGTGGGCGTAACGCCTCGCAACAATTCGTGATTTTGCCGGTCGGGCACTGTATGGAAAAAGAGGGCTCACGGATTCTCAAAAGGATATCGCACGCATGGCGCCGGTCGACAACGATCTTGCGGTCATCGTCCTCGCTGCCGGCCAGGGAACGCGGATGAAATCCGCACACCCGAAAGTTCTGCACGAGGTTGGCGGCCGCCCGCTGATCGGCCACATCGCGGCGGAGCTGGCGGCACTTGGCGCCGGTCGGATCGTTCTCGTCGTCGGGCCGGGCATGGACAAGGTTGCGCACGCCGCTCGTGCGGCTGCACCAAACGTCCGGATCGATTCCGTCGTTCAGCACGACAGACTCGGTACCGGGCATGCCGCAATACAGGCACGTTCAATACTTGCCGATTTTCGTGGGGACATCCTTGTCGCACTCGGCGATGCGCCCTTCGTTTCCTCTGCCACATTTGCAAAATTGCGCGCCGGTCTGAGGGAGCCGGGGCGTCCGGCGATATGCGTCCTCGGTGTCCGACTGGATGATCCGGCCATGTTCGGACGGATGGTCGTCGGCGCGGACGGCGTGCTTGAACGGATTGTGGAAGCAAAGGATGCCACTGCCGCCGAGCGCGAAATCGATCTCGTGAACACCGGCGTGATGGCTTTCGCAGGCGAAGGTTTTTTTGATCTGCTCGCGAAAATCGAACCGACGAACGCGCAGAAGGAGTTCTATCTGACCGATGCCGTCGCGTTGGCCCGCAAGGCCGGCCGGAGCGCACGGGCGATCGAAGGTTCGCGCACAGACTGGCTTGCGGCAAATGATCGGGTCGAGTTGGCGGCGCTTGAAAACGAATTTCAGGCGCGGGCGCGTCGCGCCGCGATGCTATCCGGCGTATCGCTCGTCGATCCTTCGACGGTGTGGTTCAGCTACGATACCCGGATCGGTGCGGATACTGTCGTTCAGCCTTGCGTGCAATTCGGGCCCGGGGTTTCTGTCGGGCGTGGCGTCCAGATAAAGGGGTTCTGCCATATCGAGGGGGCGACGATCGCAGACGGCGCCGTTGTCGGCCCGTTTGCGCGACTGAGACCGGGGACGCGTATCGCGATCGACGCGCACATCGGAAATTTCGTCGAAATCAAGAATGCCGATATCGAAGCAGGCGCGAAGGTCAATCACCTCACCTATATCGGCGATGCGCGGATCGGCGAAAAGGCCAATATCGGCGCCGGAACGATCACCTGCAATTACGACGGCTTTGAGAAGTTCCATACCGATATCGGGGCTGGCGCGTTCATTGGCTCGAATAGCGCACTCGTTGCACCGGTCAAAATCGGCGATGGTGCTCTTGTCGGCGCCGGCTCGGTCGTGACGGAAGACGTTCCGGCCGACGCGTTGATCGTCGCACGCGGGCGTCCGACCCAATCGCCGGGATGGGCCAAGCAGTTTCGTCAGCGTCGGGCCGCTGAAAAAGCAGAGAGAAAGAAGGGCAACTAGGCATGTGCGGAATCGTCGGGATCGTCGGCAAGGGGCCGGCTTCGGGGCGGCTCGTCGACGGGCTGACGCGGCTTGAGTATCGTGGCTACGATTCGGCGGGGATCGCGACGATTGTCGGCGATCACATCGAGCGCAGGCGTGCCGAAGGCCGAATTGCGAAACTTGAAGCGCTTTTGACGCGCGAACCGCTGTCGGGGACAACCGGTATTGGCCACACACGCTGGGCCACGCACGGCGCGCCGAATGAAATCAATGCTCATCCGCATGCAACCGAGAGCGTAGCCGTCGTTCATAACGGCATCATCGAGAATTTTGCGGAGTTGAAGGCTGAACTCGAGGCGAAGGGGCGGAAATTCGAGACGCAGACCGATACGGAAGTCGTCGCGCATCTGCTGACGGTCCTGCTCGCCGAGGGAAATTCTCCCGAGGCCGCCATGGCTCTGGCATTGAAGCGGCTGCACGGCGCTTTCGCGCTTGCGGTCATAGTTTCGGGTCGGGAGGATTTGCTGTTGGCGGCGCGCCGTGGATCGCCTCTCGCCGTCGGCTACGGCGATGGTGAAATGTTCGTGGGATCCGATGCCCTTGCGCTGGCGCCGCTTACACGTCGCATCAGCTACCTGGATGATGGCGACTGGGTCGTTCTTCATGCCGAGGGCGCGCAGGTCTTTGACAGCGACGGGAACAAGGTCGAGCGTCCGGTGAAAGAGACTGCGATGTCGGGCGCCCTCATCGGCAAGGGGAATTTCCAGCATTTCATGCAGAAGGAAATCTTCGAGCAGCCTGCGGTTATCGGCGACACGTTGCGCAGTTATGTAAACCCGGCGACGCGATATGTTTCGCTCCCGAAAATGCCGGTTGATTTCGCGGCCTTGCCCCGCGTCCAGATCGTTGCCTGCGGTACCTCCTACTACGCGGCATCGACCGGGAGATACTGGATCGAACGTCTTGCGCGGCTGCCGTGCGATGTCGATATCGCTTCGGAATTCCGGTATCGCGATCCCATTCTCGAAAAGGGCGGGCTCTCGCTTTTCGTCTCGCAGTCGGGCGAAACGATCGACACGCTCTCGGCCCTGCGACATGCGCGCGAAAAGGGCCAGAAGATCGCGTCGATCGTCAATGTTCCGGAAAGTTCGATGGCGCGCGAGTCCGATGTTGTGTTGGCGACGCACGCCGGACCCGAGATCGGCGTCGCATCGACCAAGGCGTTCACGACCCAGCTTGCGGTGCTGGCAAGCTTCGCATTCGCCGCCGCGCGCGAACGAAAAACGCTTGACCCGGCGCATCTTCGTCACCTTGCCAACGCGATCTATGAGGTCCCGGAGAAGGCTTCTGCCGTTCTTGCGACGGACGAAAAGATCCGCGCTGCGGCAGAAATCGTGGCGAAAGCGCGCGACGTCCTGTTTCTCGGACGTGGCACGTCTTATCCGATCGCGATGGAAGGTGCGCTCAAGTTGAAGGAGATAAGCTACATCCATGCGGAAGGTTACGCGGCCGGCGAGATGAAGCATGGCCCGATCGCGCTGATTGCTTCGGACGTTCCGGTGATTATCCTCGCGCCGACGGACGAATGGTTCGAAAAGACGGCTTCGAATGTCCAGGAAGTGCGTGCGCGCGGTGGCCAGGTCATCCTGTTTGCCGACAGGAAAGGGATCGACAAACTCGGATCACTCGCCGTAGCGGCGATCGAGTTGCCCGAGAGCGATCCGTTCGTGACGCCGATCCTTTATTCGATTCCCGTCCAGTTGCTGGCCTACTACGTCGCGTTGCTCAAGGGGACGGACGTTGACAAGCCGCGCAATCTTGCAAAGAGCGTTACGGTGGAGTAGCGCGGCGCCCCCCTTTTACTCGAGCCGCCATGTACCTAATATCTTGCGATTGCCGCATCAGCACGGAGAGCATCCCCAATGGCCGAGCCCGCTGTCGCTGCCGGACTTACCGGCATTCCCCTGAAAGACCAGAAACTCTTCCGCCAGCAAGCTTATATCGATGGCGTTTGGGTCGATGCTGACGGGAAGAGGACGATTGGCGTCGAAAACCCGGCGACAGGAAGGGCGATCGGGACAACGCCTTTTATGGGTGCCGCCGAGACCAAGCGGGCGATCGAAGCGGCAAACGCGGCCTTGCCGGCCTGGCGAAAAAAGACCGGTAAAGATCGGGCAGCCATCATGCGCCGATGGGCGGACTTGATGCTCGCGAACATCGACGATCTGGCGCTGTTGATGACGACCGAGCAGGGCAAAGTGCTTGCCGAAGCAAAAGGCGAAATCACAATCGGCGCGGCATATCTCGAATGGTTTGGCGAGGAGGCCAAGCGGGCATACGGCGAAACCATTCCGACGACATTTCCGGACCGCCGGCTCGTCGTCGTAAAGGAGCCGATCGGCGTCGTTGGGGCAATCACGCCGTGGAACTTTCCGTCGAGCATGATTACCCGCAAGGCGGGTCCGGCCATTGCTGCCGGTTGCACGGTCGTACTGAAGCCGTCCGAATTCACGCCCTATTCGGCATTCGCACTGGCAGAACTGGCCGAGCGTGCAGGGGTGCCAAAAGGAGTCTTCAATATCGTTACGGGCGATGCCCCTGCCATCGGGAAGGAACTGACCGGCAATCCGATCGTCCGCAAGATCGGCTTCACCGGCTCGACCCCGGTCGGGAAGCTGCTGATGGCACAGTGCGCGCCGACAGTGAAGAAGGTTTCCCTCGAATTGGGCGGTAACGCGCCGTTCATCGTGTTTGATGACGCCGACTTGGATGCCGCCGTCGAAGGGGCAATCATTTCTAAATACCGCAACAGTGGCCAGACTTGCGTTTGCGCGAACCGGTTTTACGTTCAAGACGGGGTTTACGACGCATTCGCCGAGAAGCTTGCCGTAGCCGTCGGGAAGCTGAAGGTGGCGCCTGGCACGGAAGCAGGGGCAACGAACGGCCCCCTTATCAACGCGAAAGCGGTCGAAAAGGTCGAGCGGCACGTGCAGGACGCTGTTGGCAAAGGTGCGAAGATTCTGCTTGGCGGCAAGCGTCATGCACTTGGCGGCAACTTCTTCGAATTGTCGATCCTGCGGGACGTGACGTCGGCAATGGCAGTGGCAAAAGAAGAGACGTTTGGTCCGTTGTCGCCGTTGTTCCGGTTCAAGACGGAAGCGGACGCGATCAAACTCGCGAACGACACGGAATTCGGTTTGGCGGCGTATTTCTATGGCCGCGACATCGGGCGCGTCTGGCGTGTTGCCGAGGCGCTTGAATACGGCATGGTCGGCATCAATACCGGTCTGATCACGACTGAAGTCGCCCCCTTCGGTGGCGTAAAGGAATCTGGCATCGGTCGCGAAGGCTCGAAGTACGGCCTCGACGAGTTCATGGAGGTCAAATACCTCTGCATGGGCGGATTGTGAACTGATGCCGGGCCCATACGACTACGATCTTTTCACGATCGGTGCGGGTTCGGGCGGTGTTGCCGGGTCGCGGCGCGCGGCAAGCTACGGCGCTAAGGTTGCCATCGCCGAGGACTGGCGCATTGGTGGAACGTGCGTGCTGCGCGGCTGCGTACCAAAAAAGCTGCTTATCTACGGCGCGCATTTCGCCCACGAAATGGAAGACGCGCGAGGCTATGGCTGGACTGTGGAAGGCCGCCTCGATTGGGGAAAGCTCATTGCGGCGAAGAATCGCGAAACAGACCGCTTGGAGGGCATTTACAAGAGCCTCCTCTCCGGCGCGGGCGTCGAGGCAATTCTCGGGCGCGCGCGAATAGTCGGGCCCAATGCGGTCGAAGTTGCCGGGCGAACAGTGACGGCGAAATATATACTGCTCGCTACCGGTGGCCGGCCGGAAAGACCGGATATCCCCGGGATCGAGCATTCCATCACGTCAAATGAGGCGCTTGATCTCGTCGAGTTTCCCAGGCGGGTCATCATTGTCGGCGGTGGATATATCGCTGTGGAGTTTGCCGGCATATTTCGCGCCGCCGGTGCAAGCGTTCAGATCTTCATACGCGGCGAGAAAATCCTCCGCGGGTTTGACGACGATGTGCGCGATCATTTGACTGCCGAACTGCTCAAGCAGGGCATCGAAATTCACGCAGGCGCCAATGTGGCTAGAATTGAGAGAGTGAAGACTGGCGATCGCATCGTCCTGTCGGACGGTAGGGCGCACGAAGCCGATTGCATCATGTATGCGACGGGACGTACGCCAAACACGCACGATTTGGGACTGGAGGCGGTTGGCGTTCACACCGACAAGAGCGGGGGGATTCCGGTCGATGAATGGCAATGCACGACAGTTCCCGGAATCTACGCGATTGGTGACGTCACGAATCGGGTGAACCTGACTCCGGTTGCCATTGCCGAAGGAAGAGCGGTCGCCGAAACGCTTTTCAATTCCAATCCGACCGCGATGGATCATTCCGACATTCCCTCCGCCGTCTTCAGTCAGCCGCCCGTCGGAACGGTCGGAATTTCCGAAGGGGATGCGGTGCGGCTTTATGGTGCCGACGGTACCGACGTGTACAAGGCGACATTTCGTCCGATGAAGCACACGATTTCAGGGCGTGACGAACGAACCATGATGAAGCTAGTGGTCGAATCATCCACGGGTCGCGTTCGAGGCGTACACATGGTTGGAGCCGATGCGCCAGAGATCATCCAGGGGATCGCGATTGCGGTTCGGGCGGGTCTTGCAAAGAGGGACTTCGATCGGACTGTCGCGATTCATCCGACCGCTGCGGAAGAATTCGTGCTGATGCGTGAAAAGTTGAAGCGCTAGGTCGCGCTTCAATTTCTTCCGAAACCGGTTGCGACGCTCGCAACCATACCCATCGACACGAGTGCAAGCCCTGCCATCGCCGCAAAGGTGACATGTTCGCCCAGAATCGACGAGGCAAGGACGGTCGCGATTGCCGGCACCAGCGCCGTAAATGCGGAGGCACGTGTCGCACCTAACCAGCCGACGACCTTGGTGTAGACGATGACGGCCACCACGCCGACCGCAATACCCTGATAACCCGCCTGGAGCAGAAGTGGTGCCAGCGGTTGGTCAAAAATCCGCAAGCCCGCACCGAAAAGATAGAGGGGGGCATAGGCGACTGCCGATACGACGGTTACGAAAGCGGTCGTGGCAACCGGCGGAACGCGCCATGCACGGGCCGATACGGTGAACGCGGCCCAAAATCCGCCCGCTGCGACGAACATCAAGTGTCCGCGCAATTGTTCCGGAGCACCGTGTGCGAAGCTGCCGCCACCAAGCGTTACTATTCCCGCGAGGACGGCGACGAGGCCGGCCAGCCGAAGACCCCGAATGGTGTCCCCGAGGTACCGCGCGGCGAAGAACGCCGAAAAAATAACGATCGCACCTGGCAAGAGGACAGCGCCATGGCCGGCCGGTGTCATGCCATAGCCGACATAGACAAGAAGGCCATATGGCAGGCCCGAAAAGATGGTCAAAGCGGCAAGTCTGGACCAGGAAATTCCTGCATAGCCTAGTCGCGTGAAACGCTGCGATATGACGACGGGAAGCAGGACAAGGCCGGCAACGGCAAACCGGAGGAACGCAAGGTCGAATGGATCCAGCGATCCAAGCGTGCCAAGTCGCGATACGACGGCCCATCCTCCGTAGAGGAATGCCGCAAGTATTCCACCGGCAACACCATAGACAAAGCTTCGATCGCGGCTCGGCGCGATCGTCGGTGTGGTGGTGGCACGCGGCATCGTGAAACGGGGAAAGCTGTGAACGACGGCCATTGTCGGCTCCGGTTCGATGTCGATGTTCCGGAGGTTATGGGTGTTTGATGTGCGAATAAACGATATAACTTGCAAAATTGATGTGCATTTATGCACAATAAAACATGGATCGAATCGATTGGAACGACATCTCGTATTTTCTCGCGGTTTGCCGTGCCGGAAGCCTGTCGGCGGCATCGCGGCAGCTCGGCGTGGAACACACCACGGTCGGACGGCGCATCAATGTGCTCGAGCGCTCGCTCGGCAGCCGGCTTTTTGACAGATCTCGAGACGGCTATGTGGCGACCTCGCGCGGGGCCGAAATCCGGGCGCTTGCCGAAGACATGGAGGTCGCTGCGGATGCGCTGATCCGCCGTGGCGGTGGTGGAGACGCGCAGATCGCCGGAACGCTGCGCATCACATCGACTGAAACACTCTGTTCGGAGTTTCTCGTGCCCACGCTTCCGAGGTTGATGTCGCGATACCCGGGATTGCGGGTCGAGGTCGTCGCGGACAATTCCAATCTTAGTCTCGCCCGGCGCGAGGCCGATATGGCGCTGCGCATGGCGCGCCCCGAGGGTGGATCACTCGTCACGCGGGTAGTCGCATCGGTTGGCTATGGCGTCTATGCGTCAAAGGCCTTTTGCCGGAAGTTCGGGCTGGAACCCGGAAATTTCGAGCCGGACATGCATCCTGTCGTCGGCTTCGACGACACGGGAGCGGAATTTGGTGCAACTCGCTGGCTATCCGCCGCATGCGCCGCGGTCGGTGCGCGCCCGGTCTTCGTGAGCAACTCGCTCGTCAGCCAATACGCGGCCGTTGTCGGCGGCATCGGTGCGGGCGTGCTTCCCAGCTATATGGCGGAGCGTGACAAGCGGCTGGTCCGTCTTCTCGGTCCAAGGCAAGTCATTTCACGCGACTTGTGGCTCGTCTACCATCGCGACGTACGCGAATTGGCTCGCCTTCGTACCGTTGCCGATTTCGTCGTGAACGAGGCCAAAAATCAGCGGGCCCTTCTCGAAGGACCGCGACGCTAGCGCAGGAATTTCTTTTCGTTCTTCTTGACCTGATCCATGTCCTGAAGTCGGAAGATCTCGTCAACGGGCGCTATTTGCGCATCGGCAATCTGGCTGCCGCCATCCCGAAGAATTGCCGCGAAGGTCTCTTTCATCGCGGCAACCGATGCCCGGATCGCATGGTTTCCGTAGATGACCATTCGGATGTTGCCGAGATTCCGGATCTGCGTATCCGTCATCTGGGGATAAGCCGTCGGAACGATGACGAGCGGCACTGTCCCATTCCAGGCACGAGAGAAAGCCACGATTTCGTCGGGCGTCGTTTGCTTCGAGTGAATTAGGATCATATCCGCGCCGGCCGCTTCATAGGCCGCAGATCGACGAAGTGCCTCGTCTTGGCCAAGACCCGCGATCAGTGCCTCGTCACGTGCGATGACGAGAAAATCCGGATCACGTCTCGTCTGGCACGCGGCATCGATCTTTCCTTGGAATTCCTCGATTCTCAGCAAATCTTGGCGTCCGCCCGCGATGAGGCTGGTTACCTTCGGGAACGATTTGTCTTCGATGACGACGGCCGCTGCGCCAGCGCGCTCGTATTGCTGAACGGCATGGATGACGTTGATAGCGTTTCCAAATCCCGTATCGATGTCTGCAACGACGGGCAGATCAACTTTTTCGACGATGGACCGCATCATATCGAGATGCTGTGTCATCGATATCAGGCTGACGTCTGGAAGCCCGTAAAGTGCCGAAAGCTCGAACCCGGATGCCCATAGCCCGTCAAATCCCGCTTCCATCGCCAAGCGGCCGGATAGGGGGCTGTGCGTCGCCATAATTTTCGCAAGACCGGTTTCCGACATCTTTTCGCGAAGAATTCTCGACTTGCTTTTCATCGTCGACCTTTCGGCGGGGAGGGCACCGTCCGTCGAAGCATCATGGGCCTGGCAGAAGCGACGCGGATCGGCCGGTTACGAAATAGTATGCGTAGCCGACAAGTTCTCGAGCGGCTACCGCAAGGTAGAAGAGCCGCCCATCGAATGACGTTGGAAACTGCCATTCGAATGCGGCGTCCGGCGCGGTCATATACCCGACGGGATATGGCACGATCTTCCAGCCGGCTTGCCGGAAGGTCGAGAGCGATCGAGGCATATGGAAGGCGGACGTAACGAGCAACCAGGTCTCTTCGGGCTTGGGTTGCGCGATATCGAGGGAAAATCTCGCATTTTCAAAAGTGTTTCTGGACTTGTCCTCGAATATCACGCGCGTTGTGTCAACGCCGAGGATCGGCAGGAGCCGACGAGCGCCGTCGGAATCCGTGTCCGTTCGGTCCAGCACTTGGCCTGAGCCGCCGGAAAAAACGAGCTTTGCGTTCGGGTAATGCCGGGACAGATCCGCAAATGCAATCAGTCGGGTCGAATCATGACCTGGGGAGACCGGACGCAGCCGCAACATGCGGCTGTTTACGTCTCCGCCCAATACGACGATCCCGTCGACTTGCTGGGGAAGCTGCTCTGGCGGCGGAATGCGATTTTCGATCCAGCCAACGGCCAGGGGCCCAATTGGCGCCGCGCTGAGAGCAATCGCCGACACGATTGTCAGGCTGGCTAACGCACGCCCAATCCGGCGCCATGGCGTCCACAGCATTAAAATTCCGGCGGCGAGGGTCGCGAATAGCGTCGTTCGCGGATCCGAAAGCGGACCGATCAATTTCGAAAGGAAGAAAAGAGCGTCTTGAAACATCAATCGGTTCCGTTGGTTGTCGGTCAATTTCACCAATCAAGGCATTGAACTTGAATGAGGAAATGGATCGGTTGCAGTTGCGAACATCGCCCTATACTTTATCCCCAACCAATTTTGGGGACGAACATGCCTGCCAAATGGACGCCCGACAGCTGGCGCGCACGCCCAGCGCGCCAGATGCCTGCGTATCCCGATGCCCGAGTTCTCGGCTCGGTCGAGAAAAAGCTCGGCGCATTTCCGCCGCTGGTTTTTGCAGGCGAGGCGCGCGAACTCAAGGCCCAGCTTGCGCGCGTTGCCGAAGGGAAGGCCGTACTGCTTCAAGGCGGTGATTGCGCGGAGAGCTTTGCCGAGTTCTCGGCGAACAATATTCGCGACACCTTCAAGGTCATTCTGCAGATGACCGTTGTATTGATGTACGCGGGCGGTCTTCCGGTCGTGAAAGTCGGCCGCATGGCGGGCCAGTTTGCCAAGCCACGCTCGGCAGATGACGAAACGATCAATGGCGTCACCTTGCCGTCCTATCGTGGCGACATCATCAACGGCATCGATTTCGAGCCGGCGGCACGTGTTCCCGATCCGGAACGGATGGTTCAGGTCTATTCGCAGTCGGCGGCGACTCTTAACCTGCTGCGCGCATTTTCGCGCGGCGGCTATGCCGATCTCCATCGCGTACACGGCTGGACCCTGGGATTCGTCGACCGTAGCCCGGCCGGCGAGAAGTTTCGCGAATTGGCGGACCGGATTTCCGACTCGTTGCAGTTCATGTCGGCATGCGGCATTACGCCGGATGCCGTTCCGCAGATCCACGAAGCGTCGTTCTTCACGAGCCACGAGGCTCTGCTGCTTCCCTATGAGGAGGCGTTGACCCGCGTCGATAGCACCACAGGCGATTGGTACGATTGCTCAGCGCACATGGTCTGGATCGGCGATCGCACGCGGCAGCTCGACGGCGCGCATGTGGAATTCTGCCGTGGGATCAAGAATCCGATCGGTCTGAAATGCGGTCCGACCAGCGATCCGGAAGAATTGATCAGGCTAATCGATGCGCTCAACCCGGAAAATGAACCCGGCCGTCTCACGCTGATCGCTCGAATGGGCGACGACAAGGTCGCGGCAAAGCTGCCGCCGCTCGCCCGCAAGGTCGCACGTGAAGGTCGCAAGGTCGTCTGGAGCTGCGATCCAATGCACGGGAATACGATCAAGTCGGCATCCGGCTACAAGACACGCCCGTTCGACCGGATCTTGGCCGAAATGCGCGGCTTCTTCGATGTCTGCCGTGCCGAAGGCGTCTACGCGGGTGGCGTGCATTTCGAAATGACCGGGCAGAATGTGACAGAGTGCACCGGTGGCGCTGAGGCCATTCAGGATGCGGCGTTGGGCGATCGCTACCACACGCATTGCGATCCGCGCTTGAACGGGACGCAAGCCCTCGAACTCGCGTTCCTGATTGCCGAGAAGCTGCGCGCGCAGCGCAGCGATGAAATGCGTCTGCGCGCGGTCGGCGACGACGACTGAATTCATCAAGTACACGGTCGCCGGAAGGAAGGGGCCGAAAATGGCCGACGGTCGCGCATCCGAACCCGCATCGAGCCTGCTCGGACGGCTCCCTGACGCAAGTGACGTTGCGCGGCTGACGGATCATTATTTCAACAAGACAAAGACGGCTGTCGGACGTTTTGGCGACAAACGCGTCACCTATGCCGTCTTCATGCGGCGACCTGTCGTTTCCGCACCCCGGCTTGCCGTCGAGTGGCTTGAACGGATGGCGAGCGCGCGCGGCACAAAATTCGATATCGATTTGCGGCACGTCGAGGGTGAGTGGACCGGGGCCGGCGATCCGTTGATGTATATTTCGGGATCGCTCTTCCACCTGGTCGATCTCGAAACGCTTTATCTCCAGAAGCTCGGGCCGGCATGCGTTGCGGCCTACAATGCCTATACGATGTGCGTCGATCTGCCTCGAACGGCCTTTCTCGCTATGGATGCACGCCATTGCGCGGGAAGCGAAATGGCCGAGATGATGGCTTATGCGGCATCGGTCGGCTCGAATGCCGCGCATCGCGAAGTCGGCGCGACGGGGTTTATCGGGAACGCGACCGACGCAACGGCCCACTATTTTGGGCAGAAGTCCGGTTTTGGAACGATGCCGCATGCGTTGATCGGATACGCGGGATCGACGCTCCGAGCTGCCGAGATGCTTATGGAAACGTTCGCGAGCGAGAATCTGACGGTGCTCGTCGACTACTATGGGCGCGAGGTGACGGACTCGCTTGAAGTTTGCAGGCGCTTCCCGGATGTTGCGTCAAGCGGCCGCATGGCGGTTCGACTGGACACTCATGGCGGCCGGTATGTCGAAGGCCTTGATCTCGGGCGTTCGTACGACGTTCTGGAGCGAAACGCCCCGCTATCGCTTCGCGGATATCGGACGGAGCAGGAGCTTCGTTACCTTACCGGCACCGGCGTGTCTGCGGCCGCAATTTGGCACATGCGCGAGCAGCTCGATCAAGCCGGGTTCGCGAACGTCCGCATCGTTGCTTCGTCGGGCTTCACGCCGGCGAAATGCAAGACGATGGCCGTTGCAAATGCGCCCATCGACACGGTTGGAACGGGGTCGTACTTGCCGGAGGTGTGGACGGAAACATATGCGACCGCCGACATCGTCGATTACGACGGCATCGCATCGGTCAAAGTCGGTCGCGAGTTCCTCCTTCGCAAACCGGGGTGACCGCAATGGCGCTGCAGACCCGACTGGCGAAGATGCTCGGCTTGGTGCATCCGGTCATTCAAGCGCCGATGGCTGGTGGAATGACGACGCCGGAACTCGTCGCGGCCGTGTCGAACGCCGGCGGTCTCGGGTCCTTCGCAGCCGCGACGACGTCTCCCGCCGCCATTCGCACGCATATTGCGGCAATCCGCGCAAAGACCGACAAGCCGTTTGCGGTGAATCTGTTTGTCCTCGCACCGGTTGAGCCGAATCCGTCGGAAGTGGCATTTGCGAATGCGCTGCTCGCACGCTATCGGATCGAACTTGGCATGGAGACGAATGCCGCTCCACCGGCGAAATGGGCCGAGGATTTTGAGGCGCAGTTTGAGGCGGTTCTGGATTTGGCCCCGCCGGTGTTCAGCAGCACGTTCGGGGCGATCGGGGCACGCAAGACGGCTGCATTGAAGGCGCGCGGCGTTTTGGTCGTCGGGACCGCAACGAACATTGCCGAAGCCAAACTTCTCGAGGCCCAAGGCGTCGATGCGGTCGTTGCGCAAGGCGCCGAGGCGGGTGGCCATCGAGGGACTTTCGTCGGGCGCGCGGAAGATTCCTTGATCGGAACGATGGCGCTGGTTCCGCAAGTGGTGGATGCGATCAACATACCCGTAATCGCGGCCGGCGGCATCATGGATGGGCGCGGGCTTGCAGCGGCACTTGCCTTGGGTGCATCGGCCGCGTCCATGGGCACGGCGTTTCTGCGGGCCGAGGAGGCGGGAACGCACCCGCTGCACAAGGACGCTCTTGGAAAAATCGACGATACGGCAACAACGGTGACCCGCGCCGTCTCGGGGCGCCATGCGCGCGGTATCCGCTCGCGCTATATGGATGAGATGGCGCCGCATGCCGACGAAATGCCTGCGTATCCCGTCACGAATGCACTGACCACGACCTTGCGGGCGGAAGCCGCAAAGCAGGGGAATACCGGACTCATGGTGATGTGGGCAGGGCAAGGCGCACCGATGGCCAGTGTGAAGCCGGCTGCGGAAATCGTTGAGGCAGCCTCCGCCCAGGCGGAGGCAATACTTGGCGCACGTCAGGAAGCGAAATGACGCAAGCGCTTGGCCTTTCGCTGGCTCAGGTCAACCCGATCGTCGGCGATGTTTCTGGCAATTTGGAGCGGATTCGAGCGGCGCGCGCGCAATCGGCCGCGACGGGTGCCGAAATCGTCCTTTATCCCGAGCTCGTCATCTCAGGATATCCACCGGAAGATCTGGTCCTGAAGCCCGCGTTTCAGATTGCATGCAGATCGGCAATTGAAAGTCTTGCCGCCGACACTGCCGATGGCGGGCCGGCAATGATCGTCGGTACGCCGTGGGTCGACGAGGGGAAGCTTTACAATGCGGCCTGCGTCCTTGATGCCGGGAGGGTCCAGACGGTCCGCTACAAGCATCATTTGCCGAATTATGGCGTGTTCGACGAGAAGCGCGTATTCGTTCCCGGCCCGCTGCCGGGGCCTGTTGCACTCCGGGGCATGCGCTTCGGCCTGATGATCTGCGAAGACATGTGGTTTCCGGATGTCGCCGAATGTCTCGTCGAAAGTGGCGCTGAAATTCTTGTCGTCCCGAACGGAAGCCCGTTCGAGACCGACAAGACAGATCAACGGCAGCGTCTGGCGATTGAGCGGATGTCGGAAACGGGCCTGCCGCTTGTTTATGTGAATCAGGTTGGTGGCCAGGACGAGCTTGTATTTGACGGTGCATCGTTTGCGATGAATGCCGATGGAATCGTCACGGCGCAGATGGCTGCCTTTGCTGAAGCGATTGCAGTCGTAAATATCCGGCGCTCGAATTCCGGGCTCGTTGTCGAAAATGGCCAAACCGTACCGCCGATCGGACCACTTGCGGCAATCTATTCGGCTCTATGCCTCGGACTACGTGACTACGTCGAAAAAAACCGGTTCAAAGGAGTGATACTTGGCTTGTCCGGTGGCATCGATTCGGCGCTGACCGCCGCGCTTGCGGTCGATGGACTGGGGGCCGATCGGGTCCGGGCAGTCATGATGCCGTCGCGCTTTACCAGTCGTGAAAGCCTTGACGATGCGGCAGCATGCGCGAAGCTTCTCGGCATCCGGCTTGACGAGATTTCGATCGAGCCGGCGGTCGCGGCGTTTTCGGAAATGTTGGCAGCGCAATTTTCCGGCCTGAAGCCCGACATCACGGAAGAGAATATCCAATCGCGTTGTCGCGGATTGACGCTGATGGCGCTGTCAAACAAGCTTGGATTCATGGTTGTTTCAACCGGCAACAAGAGCGAAATGAGCGCGGGCTATGCGACGCTCTATGGCGACATGTGCGGTGGTTTTGCCGTTCTCAAGGACGTCTGGAAAACGACGGTATTCGATCTCTGCCGGTGGCGGAACGCCGAAAGGCCCGCTGGGGGATTGGGGCCGGTCGGTGCCGTGATGCCGGAACGCGTCATTTCCAAACCGCCAACGGCCGAACTGCGCGAAGGACAGACCGATGAGGCCTCTCTTGGCCCGTACTCGCAACTGGACGCCATCCTGAAGGAACTCGTCGAGAGCGAGCGGACTGTCGATGAGATCGTCGCAAAAGGTTTCGCCGAAGCCGACGTCAAGCGGATTTGGCGGATGCTCGACCTGTCCGAGTACAAGCGACGGCAAGCACCCCCGGGCGTGAAGATTACAAGCCGCGCGTTCGGTCGCGAGCGCCGATATCCGATTACGAACGGATTTCGGGGTTGAAATGACGGTCCGTGTTCGTTTTGCGCCGTCGCCCACCGGGCGCCTGCATCTGGGCAATGTTCGTGCGGCCCTGCTCAACTGGCTCTTTGCGCGCAAGTCCAATGGGCGCTTCCTGTTGAGGCTGGACGACACGGACAAGGAGCGCTCCAGGCCCGAGTTTGCAACGGCCATTGAAGACGACCTTCGCTGGCTCGGCATCTCGTGGGACGAGTTCGCACGACAGTCAGATCGGCTGGATCGATATGAAGCCGCCGCCGAAAAGCTGAAGGCGGACGGCCGTCTTTACGCCTGTTTTGAAACACCCGAAGAGTTGAAACTCCGGCGATTCGGCCAGATCGCGGATGGAGGTGCTCAGGTCTATGATCGTGCCGCTCTCCGGCTTACCGAGCGGCAGGTGGCCGACTATGCGGCCGAAGGGCGTCGGCCGCACTGGCGCTTCCGGCTCGAGCATGCCGAAACGGGCTGGGAAGACCTGATCCGCGGTCGGTGTGCGTATCACGGCACAAAGCTGTCCGATCCGGTCCTTGTGCGGGCCGATGGCATGCCGACCTATACGCTCGCTTCTGTCGTCGACGATGTCGAGTTTGCGGTTTCGCACGTCGTTCGCGGCGAAGACCACGTCACGAATACCGCAGTGCAGATTCAGATATTCGAAGCGCTGGGCCAAGCAGCGGGCGAATTGAAGTTCGCGCATTTCCCGTTGATCTCGGATATCGGCGGGCACAGCCTTTCGAAGCGTCTTGGATCTCTCTCGATCGAAAACTTGCGGAATGACGGTATCGAGCCATCTTCAATCACCTCGTTGATCGCAAGGTTGGGAACTTCGGACCCGATCGAGGTGATGGAGAAGCCGGCCGACCTTGTCGACGGATTCTCGTTCTCGAAATTCGGCCGGGCATCGCCGAAGCTCGATCCGGACGAGATCGTCCGGATTAACGCGAAACTCGTGCATCGACTGCCGTTCTCAGCGGTCGCGGATCGGTTGCCTGCGGGCGCGGATGCCGCTTTCTGGGAAAGCGTCCGCCCGAACCTGTCGAAAGTCGGGGATGCGGTCGAATGGTGGTCAATTGCACGCTCGGCCGTCATGCCCATCAACGCGGAACCGGATTTCCTGACCGAGGCGGCACGGCTGCTGCCGCCTGAGCCCTGGAGTGCCGACACTTGGGGCGCTTGGACAAAGGCCCTTGGCGCTTCGACGGGAAGAAAGGGCAAGGAACTATTCCTGCCCCTTCGCCTCGCCTTGACGGCCCGGGAGCATGGTCCGGAAATGAAATCGCTGATGCCGATGATCGGTCGATCGCGTACCCTCGCGCGCCTCGAAGGTCGCAAGGCATGAGCAAATTATTCATCCACAATTCGATGAGCCGCCGGAAGGAGGCCTTCGAACCGCTCGATCCGGCGCATGTACGAATGTACGTATGCGGCCCGACGGTCTATGATTTTGCCCATATCGGCAACGCGCGGCCGGTCGCGGTGTTCGATACGCTCTATCGCTTGCTGAAGCGGCTCTATCCGCGTGTGACCTACGCGCGAAACATAACCGATATCGACGACAAGATCATCGAGCGCGCTCTCGAACGAGGCGTGCACATCGATTCGATCACCGAAGAGACGATCGCGGCCTATCGTGCGGATATGTCCGCGATCGGCGCGTTGCCCCCGGACGTCGAGCCGCGCTGCACGCGTACGGTGCCGCAAATGGTCGCGATGATCGCAACGCTCGTGGAAAAGAAGCATGCCTATGTCGCCGAAGGGCATGTCCTGTTCGATGTCGCGAGCTTCAAGGACTATGGCCGGCTTTCCGGCCGTTCCCGTGACGAGCAGATCGCCGGCAGCCGCGTCGAAGTTGCACCGTACAAGAAGGATCCTGGCGATTTCGTGCTTTGGAAGCCGTCCGCGCCGGAGCAGCCCGGCTGGGAAAGTCCATGGGGGCGCGGCCGGCCCGGCTGGCACATCGAATGCTCGGCGATGGCCAAGGACGTTCTCGGCATCACCATTGACATTCATGGCGGCGGGCACGACTTGATATTCCCGCATCACGAGAACGAAATCGCGCAATCGGTCTGCGCCCATGATGGCGTGACATTCTCGAAATACTGGATGCACAACGGATTTCTCGTCGTAAACGGCGAGAAGATGTCGAAGAGCCTCGGGAATTTCTTTACTGTCCGCCAGCTTCTCGCCAAATGGCCAGGCGAGGCAATCCGGCTATTGCTTCTCAAGACGCATTATCGTGCGCCTCTTGATTTTACCGATGATGGGCTTCGCGAGGCAAAGGGCGAACTTGATCGCTTTTATCAGGCGCTGCGCCATTCAAACGACGTCGTTGCTTCGGGCGTGCGTGCATCTGCGGTTGAAAATGCGCTCTGCGACGATCTCAACACCGCGAAGGCGATTGCCGAGATGCACGATTTGGCTCGGCAACTGAATTCGGATCGTGCACCAGACGCAAAGGCGGCGCTTCTTGATGCCGGCTCAATGCTTGGGTTGCTTGGTTCGCAGCCGGAGGCTTGGTTCAAAGGCGAAACTTCCGATGGACCGCGTGAGTCCGAGATCGAGTCCGCAATCACTGCGCGTCGGGATGCAAAGAAGCGGCGCGATTTTGCGGAGGCCGACCGAATTAGGAGCGAACTAAAGGAGAAGGGGGTCGTACTCGAAGACGTGCCCGGCGGCGGCACGACATGGAAGCGGAGCGGGTGACATGGCTGAACGGGTTTATCTCTACGATTCGACGCTGCGCGACGGCGCGCAGACCCAGGGTGTCGATTTCGGCGTAGCCGACAAGATCGCCATCGCGCGTGCGCTCGACAGGCTTGGCATCGACTATGTCGAAGGCGGATGGCCCGGCGCCAACCCGACCGATGACTCGTTTTTCAGTCAACTGCCGACGCTTTCCAGCGCGCGTATTTCCGCATTCGGGATGACCCGTCGCAGTGGCCGTTCGGCCGGAAATGACCCGGGTCTTGCCGCAGTTCTGAGTTCGCCTGCGAAAGTGGCCTGCCTCGTCGGGAAGACATGGGATTTCCACGTGGATTTGGCCCTTGGCGTTTCGAAGGCCGAGAACATCGACATGATTGCGGAAAGCCTTGCCGAGGCGGTAGCCCGCGGAAAGGAAGCCGTGTTCGACGCCGAACATTTCTTCGACGGCTGGAAGGCGAACCCGGGATTTGCATTGGATTGCCTCAAGGCGGCCTTGGGGGCAGGGGCAAGGTGGATCGTGCTTTGCGACACGAATGGCGGGACTTTGCCGCACGAGGTCGAGCGCATCGTAGGGGAGGTCGTCCGCGCGATCCCCGGCGAAAAGGTCGGCATTCATTGCCACAATGATACCGAAAACGCGGTCGCGAACTCGCTGGCGGCGGTGCGCGCCGGTGCGCGGCAGATTCAGGGCACGCTGAATGGACTGGGCGAGCGTTGCGGCAATGCCAATCTGATTTCCGTCATCCCGAATCTCGTCATCAAGATGGGGTTCGAGACCGGCGTCACTTCCGAGCGCCTGACGCATCTGACCTCGGTGTCGAGACTCCTCGACGAACGCCTGAACCGAACGCCGATGCGCAACGCTGCATTCGTCGGCGAGAGTGCGTTTGCGCACAAGGGCGGGCTTCACGTCTCCGCGGTCGAGAAGGATCCGCGGACGTACGAGCATATTCCGCCCGAGATCGTCGGCAACCGACGGCATGTCGTCGTTTCCGACCAGTCAGGCCGGTCCAATGTTCTTGCACGGTTCAAGGATATCGGCCTTGAGATCGACCCCAAGAGCCCGGTGATCGGCCGGCTGCTCGACGAGATCAAGGAGCGAGAGCACGAAGGCTATACGTACGATGGTGCAGACGGGTCGTTTGAATTGCTCGCCCGTCGGCTGATGCATGGCGTTCCGGACTATTTCAGGCTCAATTCCTTCCGAGTGATATCGGAGCGGCGCTTCAATGCGCGGGGCGAACTCGTGACGATGTCGGAATCGACTGTGAAGCTCGATGTCGGCGGCGAGCGGCGATTGACGGTCGGTGAAGGCAAAGGCCCGGTTGAAGCGCTCGACAGGGCGCTGCGCGCCGCACTTTTGCCGTTTTATCCAGGGCTCGCCGATCTGAAGCTTGTTGACTACAAAGTCCGCATTCTTGCTCCGGAGCGCGCCACCGCAGCCGTCACGCGCGTGATGATTGAAAGTGCCGACGGGCATGCACATGGCGAAATCCGCGCATGGGGTACCGTCGGCGTCTCCGAAAACGTGATCGACGCTTCGTACATGGCATTGAACGATTCGATCACGTGGAAGCTTTATCGCGACGGAATCGCGGCGCCGGGAGGGTGACGTTGACCCTTCCGGACGCCGCCCCGGCGATTGTGCTCGTCCGCCCGCAATTGGCGGAGAATATCGGCACGGCCGCGCGTGCGATGCTGAATTGCGGTTTGCGCGACTTGCGTCTGGTCCGGCCACGGTGCGCATTTCCGGATGAACGAGCAAACCGGGCCGCATCCGGTGCCGATGCGGTTCTCGCAGCAGCACGGCTCTATGATGATGTCGCTTCGGCCCTTGCAGATCTCAATGTTGTTTACGCGACGTGCCCGCGCGATCGGGACATGGTCAAGCCCGTGATCACGCCGCAGGCCGCAATCGAGTCTGTCAAAGTTGCGCTGGCCGCGGGATCGAAGGTCGGATTTCTCTTCGGCGCGGAGCGCACGGGACTTGAGAATGACGAAATCACGCTCGCCGATGCCATGGTGCCGTTCCCGGTCAATCCGGAATTCAATTCGCTCAATCTTGCTCAGGCGGTCCTGCTCGTCGGTTGGGAATGGGCGCGTTCTCATGACGAGACGCCGTCGAGGCGCGTTCGCACCGGACGGGGCAAGCCGGCAACAAAATCCGAGATAGATGAGTTCCTGTCGCGTCTGGAGTCCGAACTGGATGCCTGCGGATTCCTGCGCAATCCCCTGATGCGACCGGTGGCGATCCGGAATTTGCGCGCATTCTTTTTGAGGGCGCGCCCCAATTCACAGGAAATCCGTACGGCACACGGAATGCTTACCGGGCTTGTGGAGCGTCCACATGCAACGCGAGCCGGTAAATCTCGACCGGATCGCCGCGACCGCGAAGGGTGAATTCACCGGCACGCACGAAATCGGCGGGTGCGCCGGCGGCCTGATGGGTCTGCCGACTGGTCAGGACGCAGCATCGTTCGCTGTCTTCCATCAACGCATGGCCCAGCTCCTCGATGCGCTGGGTCACATTCACGGCGTCGCCGAGGATCGTGTAATTTAGCCGCTCGCGCGTTCCGACGTTTCCGGCCACGACTGTGCCTGTGTGAACGCCTACGCGCATGCGCAGTCCGTCGTTTGGTGTCGAGCGCGCGATGGCTCGGGCGCTGTCGAGTGCGGCGCGCGCGTGCGCGGCATGCAGATCCGGGGCACCCCAAAATGCCATGACGCCGTCGCCCATGAACTTGTCGACGGTGCCCCCTGTCGATTCGATCGCGGCGATGACATGGGCGAAGTGGCGGTTGAGCATTTCAGCGGTTTTCTCGGGCGTCATTGTCTGCGAACGAGCGGTAAATCCGACGATATCGGTGAACATGATCGTCACTTCGCGCGTCGTCGACGCGATGCCGCCTTGGCCGGCGGATCGTGCGAGCTGGCGTACGAGACGACGGGGGACGTACGCCTCGAACCATCGCAATGCGGAAACGAGCCGATTGAACGCGACGGCTTGATCGTCAAGTTCGCGAATCCGGCTTCGCGAAAGATGTTCGGCGCGCTCGAAGTCGAGTTCGGCGAGGTGCGCTGCGGCCCTTGCGAAGCGGCGCGTCGGCCGCGCGAGCCGGCGCGCGAGCACGACGGCACTTCCAAGTGCAAACGCCAGGACGACGAGGCCCGCTAGCCCGGCAAAGAACATTGCGCGGATGTCTTCGGCAAAATCCTGGACCTTGAAGTAGGCGCCGACGTTCCACGGGACCTTGCCGAACTCCGTCAACTGCGTGTGCAGGAACAGAAATGCCTGTCCGCCGATCTCGACTGCACGGACCCTGTCGCTCTGGGCAAGCAGCGGGGCGGCCGTCCGGCCCGACCATATTTGTGCGAGGACGGGATCGCCAAGCTCGGCCAATGTCGGTAACGGGTGGTCCGGAGAAAGACCGGGAAATGGCTGCATCAGGCGGCGGTGCGCGAGAACGGATTCGTCGCCGTAGAGAATGAAGGGGGTTCCGCCGTACTCGCCAGCTGCCGATTGTTCGACGATCACGGACAGCTGACGGAGTGGCACCAGTGCCGCGAGCGCACCGATGAACTTGCCATCCCGCCATACGGCGTGGCGCCGGTTTACGGCAGGCCCGCCGAGCGAGTTGACGAAAATGAATTCACCCCATCGGGCGCCGGTGCTTGTCTCGGCTTCTTGCAAGCTTTCCCGGACATTCGGATTGCCGGACAAGTCGGGATACGTGACAGTCGGCGTATCGCCGGTCCGCTCCACGACGATCGCCTTTGCATCAGGATAGAGAAAGACGATGCGATTGATCTGGGGGGCTGCAGCAAGCGAACCGGTGATGATGTCGGCAATCCGACGCCGGCTGTAATTTGTCCCTACTTCGGCAAGTAGCTCGGCGATGAACGAAAGTTGAGCCGAAGCGGGATCAAGCTGCTCGCGGACGCGGCTTGCGATCAGATCGACCATCAGGTCGCCTTTGGCCCGGAAAAGCTCGGTCGTGGCATGCCGCCCGACCGAAATCTGGATGACAAGGACCACCGCTAGGGCGAGGCCGACGAGTCCGGCAATCGCGACGGTGAGCACGGCGGTCATCGTCCATCGCTTCGAATTGTCCATAATATCTTGATTTTCCATCAAAATCCCGCGTTTGACAGAACACCGACGATCACTATACTCCGCGACCTTCGGACGAGGTTCCCCTGCCTGGCAAGGCTTTGCCCCGTTTTCAACGGGCCATTACCGAGGGATCGCTTGTTCACTTTTTTCGGCGGCGCGTCACGGGGTTGCGCCAGGCTCCACGAGGCCGCCGAGGAGACGATGAAACCATGTCGAAGCGTCAAGAGTCCAAATACAAGATCAATCGCCGGCTCGGCGAGAACCTTTGGGGCCGCGAGAAGAGCCCCGTCAACAAGCGCGAATACGGTCCCGGCCAGCACGGGCAGCGCCGCAAGAAGCCGACGGATTTCGGCACGCAGCTTCGCGCCAAGCAGAAGCTGAAGGGCTACTACGGCAATATCACCGAGCGCCAGTTCCGCAAGATCTATACGGAAGCCGTCCGCAAGAAGGGCGATACGTCGGAAAACCTGATTGGCTTGCTCGAGCGCCGTCTCGACGCGGTGGTCTACCGCCTCAAGTTCGCACCGACGGTGTTCTCGGCGCGCCAGCTCGTCAGCCACGGCCACGTCATGATCAACGGACGGCGCGCAAGCATCGCCTCGATGCTCGTCAAGGATGGCGATGAAATCGAACTGAATTCGAAGATGCGCGAGAACGTCCAGGTGCTCGAAGCGGCTGCTTCGCAGGAGCGGCAGGTCCCCGATTATCTCGAGGTCGTCGATCAGAAGGCGTTCAAGGGCAAGTTTGTCCGCACCCCGAAGCTCGCCGATGTTCCGTATCCGGTTTCGATGGAACCGAATCTCGTGATCGAATTCTACTCGCGCTAATTCGGGCGCAATTCGGAACTTCTTGAAGGCCGGCTCCTTGGAGCCGGCCTTTTTGCTTTCAGGCGGCCTTTTTCCCGCGCTTTGCGTCCTCGTCGCGCCACCGCCGTGCGATCGCATCTAGGCTCTGGAAAACTTCTGAAAGCTCTTCGCCGCGCGTCGTCAGGGAATATGTGACCTGTGGCGGGATCGTTGGCGTGTACGTCCTTGCGATAATGCCGGCGGCTTCGAGGAGCCTCAGCCGCTCGGTCAGCATCTTGGCGGAAACGCCGGTTACATGTCGCTTGAGCGCGCCGAACCGTGTCGGGCCTTCGTTGCGCAGTATCCAGAGGATGTAGGTGGTCCAGGGGCCCATAAGCAGGCGCAGGATCGCATCCATCGGGCATCCGGTCGGGCTTTTGGGAAGCGGCATGCCAAGCTCTCCAAATTGACATAGTTACTAAAAGGTACCTACTTTACAAAGCATATTGGATAGCCGATATCCTCTCGGTATGGAAATGTAACCGTAATGGGGCCCGAATTCAATCCGGGACTTGGCGCTTACAGGACCGCAAAGCGAGCGGAGTTGGAAAATGGCAAAGGTTGCAATCGTTTATCACAGCGGTTTCGGGCACACGAAAGTTCTGGCTGAGGCGGTGGCGCGTGGCGCCTCGTCGGTCGACGGGACGGTCGTTGATCTCATTTCCGTAGCGGACGCCGAAGCGAAGGCCGACACGATCAATGCGGCCGACGCGATCATTTTCGGATCGCCGACCTATATGGGCAGCGTCTCGGGTCCGTTCAAAACGTGGGCCGATACGACCGCCAAGGTGTGGTTCGGGCAGGGTTGGAAGGACAAGATCGCGGCCGGTTTCACGAACAGCTCCGGTCCGTCGGGTGACAAGTTCAGCACCATTGCCTATCTGTGGACGCTTGCCATGCAGCACTCGATGATCTGGGTCAGCCAAGGCGTCATGGTCGGCACGAAGCAGGGCGACGTTACGCTCAATCGGCTTTCGAGCTGGGGCGGTGTGATGGCGACCTCGGAAAATGCGGCCCCCGGGGAGAGCAATCCGTCGAAGGACGATCAGGCTTCCGGCTTCGGTCTTGGCGCACGCGTCGCCACACTTGCGAGTAAGCTCAAGGGCTGAACGGGAAGGAAGCGGCCGAACGTGCCCGGCTCAACACCCAAGAGAGACGAAACACGATGAAGCCGCTTCCTTCGATCTTCGTATCGCACGGTGCGCCGACCTTGCCGCTGGATGATGTTCCGGCGCGCGAATTTCTGCGCGGGCTTTCCGGGATGTTACCCCGGCCAAAGGCCATACTTGTTGCGTCCGCACACTGGGAGACATCGGCGCCGGCGGTTTCGACGGCTCTGAAGCCCGAGACGATCCACGACTTCTATGGCTTCCCGCGTGAACTCTATGATTTCCGCTATCCGGCCTCTGGTGCGCCTGAAACTGCAGCACGTGCGCGCGAGTTACTGGTCTCGGCGGGATTCGACACGGACGCCGTTGCGGAACAGGGTCTTGATCATGGTGCGTGGGTCCCCTTGCTGCTGGCTTGGCCAGACGCCGATATTCCGGTCGCCCAGATCTCGATCCAGCCACAATTTGGTGCCGGACATCATATCGCGCTCGGCCGGGTGCTTGCCCCGTTGCGCGACGAAGGAATTCTTGTGCTCGGTTCGGGCGGGGCAGTCCACAATCTGCGTGCGCTCGATTGGCAAGGCGGGGCCGGTACGGGAACCCAGTGGGCGCGCGATTTCGATGATTGGCTCGCTGCGGCGCTTTCGGCCGGCGATGACGCCGCGCTGGCCGACTATCGAAATCGAGCCCCCAATGCCCGGATGGCGCATCCGCGTGACGAGCATCTGATGCCGGTATTCGTCGCTTACGGCGCAGGTGGGGCCGGCGCACACGGAACGAAGATCCATTCGAGCTTCACGCATGGCTCGCTGTCGCTGGCCGCCTATTCGTTTGGCTGATCACGCAAAAGAAAACGACGGCCAAAGGGCCGCCGTTTCCGGATACAGCTGGCGTTCGGCTCAGGCAGCTTTGACAGTGATGCCCTTGTTCTGCAGCAGGTCGGTGAGTTCGCCGGTCTGATACATCTCGCGCACGATGTCGCACCCGCCGACGAATTCGCCTTTGACGTAGAGTTGCGGGATCGTCGGCCAGTTCGCGTACTCCTTGATCCCATTCCGGATCTCGGGGTCCTCGAGGACGTTGATGCCTTTGAATTTCACGCCTATGTGCGTGAGCACTTGAACGACCGCGGCTGAAAATCCGCACTGCGGGAAGACGGGCGTGCCTTTCATGTACAGCACGACGTCATTCGCCTTGAGATCGGATTCGATGCGGTCTTTGACGCTATCCATTTTCGCTACTCCGCTCGCTTGTCTCGGGGCGGCGCTCAGGCGTCCGCCGGAATTTCGGTCGTCAGGGCGAGGGCGTGCAACTCACCCCCCATTCGCCCCTTCAGCGCCGCATAGACCATCTGATGCTGCTGCACCCGGCTCTTGCCCTTGAACAGCGCCGAGGCCACGCGGCAGGCATAATGATCGCCGTCACCGCGCAGATCGTCAATCTGAACGGTGGCGTCAGGCAGGGCTTCCCGTATCATTTTTTCGATGTCGCCGGCGGCCATCGGCATCGTCAATAACCCTATTTTTTCGAGGACATATAGCCCGGGAGCCAACCCTCATGGGCTTGGCGAAGTTTGTCCAGCGATATTGGCGCACACCCGGCAAGCGCCAATTTGCCATCGCGGGAGACAGTACCGATGACCGTTGCCGGTATGCGAAGCGTCTTGGCGCCTGCCAAAAGGCGCTTGGCGTTGGCGGTCGTCACGATATAGCGGGCCTGATCCTCCCCGAACAGATACGCGCTGTCGGTACGCGGCAATTCCAGACGCGCGCCCATCCTTCCGGCAAGCGCCATTTCAGCAAGTGCAACAAGCATTCCGCCATCGGAAATGTCGTGACAGGCGTTGACCTGTCCCTTCGCGATCAATCCGCGGACGAAGTCGCCGTTTCGCTTCTCCGTGCCCAACGAGATTGGCGGCGGTGCGCCTTCTTCTCGGCCTTCGACTTCGCGAAGGAAGAGGGATGCGCCAAGCCAGCCGGCCGTCGCACCGATCAGCACGATCGCATCGCCGTCCGCCTTCAACGCGAGGTCGACGGATTTTGTCGCATCCTTGAGCAGTCCGACGCCACCGATGGTCGGCGTGGGGAGAATGGCTTGCCCGTTCGTTTCGTTGTAGAGCGACACGTTCCCCGAAACGACAGGATAATTCAGCGCCTTGCACGCCTTGCGCATGCCTTTGATGGCCCCGACGAACTGCCCCATGATCGCAGGACGTTCCGGGTTCCCGAAATTCATGTTGTCGGTGATTGCCATCGGTGTCGCGCCGACGGCGGTCAGGTTCCGCCAGGTCTCGACGACAGCCTGCGCGCCGCCCGTCTCCGGGTCCGCCTCGACGTAACGCGGCGTTGAATCGACGCACATCGCGAGCGCCTTTTTGCGTCCCGGGATTCCCACCACCGCGGCATCGCCGCCGGGCCGTTGCAGCGTGTGGCCGCGCACGAGATGGTCATACTGCTCCCAGATCCAGCGCCGCGACGCGAGATCGGGACATCCCATCAATTTTTCCAGGGCCGCGCCGGGTTCGCGTACGGGCAGCTTGCGTGCATCGACCGGCTTGCGCTTTTTTGCCGGTTTCCACGGGCGAGAATATTCGGGGCTCGCCTGCACCATCGGTGCGATCGGCATGTCCGCATCGACGTTGCCGTTCTTTCGAACGACAAGGCGGCCCGTTTTCGTGAGATGGCCGATCGTCGCGCAGTCCAGCTCGTATTTTGCGAATATGCGCTGGGCCACTTCGATGCGCTTGGGCTTCAGGATGATCAACATGCGCTCCTGACTTTCGGAGAGCATCATTTCGTACGACGACATCCCGGTTTCACGCGCCGGTACGTTATCGAGGTCAAGATCAATACCAAGTCCGCCTTTGCCGGCCATCTCGACCGACGACGAGGTGAGACCGGCAGCTCCCATATCCTGGATCGCGACAATGGCATCGGTTGCCATCAGCTCGAGGCAAGCTTCGATCAGCAGCTTCTCCACGAACGGGTCGCCGACCTGGACTGTCGGGCGCTTTTCCTCGGAATTGTCGTCGAATTCAGCGGACGCCATCGTCGCGCCGTGAATTCCGTCCCGACCGGTCTTGGCGCCGACATAGACGACCGGATTTCCCGCACCCGCTGCGGCCGAATAAAAGATCTTGTTCTTTCGCGCGATGCCCACCGTCATCGCATTGACGAGACAGTTGCCATTGTACGAGGCGTGGAAGTTCGTCTCGCCTGCGACCGTCGGCACGCCGACACAATTGCCGTAGCCGCCAATGCCGGCAACGACACCCGACACGAGGCGGCGCGTCTTGGGGTGCGAGGGGGCGCCGAAGCGCAATGCGTTGAGATTTGCGATGGGGCGCGCGCCCATCGTGAAGACATCGCGCAAGATGCCGCCGACGCCCGTTGCAGCGCCCTGATAAGGCTCGATGTAGCTCGGGTGATTGTGGCTTTCGATCTTGAAGATACAGGCGTCACCCTCGCCGATATCGATGACGCCGGCATTCTCGCCCGGACCGCAGATGACCCACTTTGCCTTGGTCGGGAGCGTCTTCAGCCACTTCTTCGAAGATTTATAGGAGCAGTGCTCGCTCCACATGACCGAAAAGATGCCGTGCTCGGTGAGGCTCGGTTCACGACCCAGAATATTGCAGGCGAGATCATATTCGGCGGGCGCGAGGCCCATCATGTCCTTCGGCTTAGGCCAGGACTTGCGCTTCGACTTCGTCTTTTTCATTTGGAGAGGGCATCCACGATCGCGTCGAACATTGGTTTTCCGTCGAGCGACCCGCCGAGCGATCCGACCGTCGCCGGGTCCGTCGCGTTTTCCGGGTGCGGCATCAGCCCGAGTACGGATTTGGTGGCATTGAATACGCCGGCGATATTGCCGATAGATCCGTTCGGGTTTCCTTCGGTCGTCGTTTCGCCATCCGGCGTGCAGTATCGAAAAGCGATCTGGTCGCCGTCTTCAAGCCGTTTCAGCGTGTCGGGATCGGCAAAATAGTTGCCGTCGTGGTGGGCGACCGGAAAGCGTACGACCTGCCCGGCCGAATAACGGTGCGTGAACATCGTCTGGCTGTTCGCGACCTTCAGATGGACATCGCGACAGATGAACTTCAGGCCCGAGTTCGAGAGGAGCACGCCCGGCAACAGGCCCGTTTCACAAAGGATCTGGAAGCCATTGCATACGCCGACGACTGCGGTCCCCTTGTCCGCGCGTGCGATCACCTCGCGCATGATCGGGCTGCGCGCCGCCATGGCGCCGCATCGGAGATAGTCGCCGTAAGAAAATCCGCCCGGCAGAACGATGAGATCGAGGCCTTCGGGAAGCTCGCTGTCCTTGTGCCAGACCATGGCCGGCCGCTTGCCGGATGCACGCTCGATCGCGTCGGCAGCGTCGTTTTCGCGATTTGAGCCGGGGAAAACGACGATCGCGGATTTCATGGTTTGGCTACCCCGCAATCTCGATCCGGTAATTCTCGATTACCGTATTGGCGAGCAGTTTCTCGCACATCTGCTTTGCTTGCGCTTCGGCCGCGGCCGCGTCCTTTGCAGCAAGTTCGATCTCGACATAGCGGCCGACCCGCACGTCGCCGATCCCGGGAAATCCAAGTCCGGCGAGGCCGGCCGCAACCGCCTTGCCCTGGACGTCGAGCACGCCGTTCTTCAGGGTGACGTGGATCTTCGCCTTCATTGCATCGTCCCCGTGCCTTTATGGTCGCGCGGGCCGCCTTCGGGCAGAATTCCGAGCCGGCGCGCCACTTCCTGATAGGCTTCCTCGACATTGCCGAGGTCGCGGCGGAAGCGGTCCTTGTCCATTTTTTCGTTCGTCTTGAGATCCCAAAGGCGGCAGCAATCCGGGCTGATCTCGTCGGCGAGGATGATCCGCATCTCTTCGTGCTCGTTCCAGTGCCGGCCGAACTCGAGCTTGAAATCGACAAGCTTGATGCCGACGCCGAGGAAAAGGCCCGAGAGGTAGTCGTTGACGCGCAACGCCATCGCCATGATGTCGTCGAGGTCGCGTGTATCCGCCCACCCGAATGCGGTGATGTGCTCCTCGGAGACCATCGGGTCGCCAAGTTCGTCATTCTTGTAATAGTACTCGACGATCGAGCGGGGCAGGGCCTGGCCCTCCGCCACGCCAAAGCGCTGACTGAACGAGCCGGCCGCGACATTGCGAACGACAACCTCGAGCGGGACGATCTCGACCTCGCGGACAAGCTGTTCGCGCATGTTCAGGCGCCGGATGAAATGCGTGGGCACGCCCATGTCCTCAAGCCGCATCATCAGGAATTCCGAGATGCGGTTGTTAAGCACGCCCTTGCCGGTGATGACGCCCTTCTTCTTGTTGTTGAAGGCCGTAGCATCGTCCTTGAAATACTGAACGATCGTGCCGGGCTCCGGCCCCTCGAAAAGGATCTTGGCCTTGCCTTCGTAAAGCTGCTTGCGACGGGACACGTGGCGCCCCCTTCGGCGTCGGATTGGGTGGTTCCGCCCCCCGGAAAAACCGCGCCGCGCCATCGGGTCCGACAGGCGCGGCGGGGCGGAAATTACGGGGCCTGTATAGCCCACACCGGCACCCCCCGCAATGCGCGGGTAAGCCTTTGGATCAATGGGTTTTCAAGGGCTCAAAGGGGTGCGAATCGGGGGCTCCGGCCGCAAAGCGCCAGACCGGCTTTCTCTCGTGGTCGATTCGACGGTTCGGCAGGGCCAATAGCGAGCTCGAAGACGTGCCGAACCCATTGGCGCGATCAATGGTCATCATTCCTTCCTCGCCGCCATCGAGCGAATGTTCGCGGCTGGCGAGCAACGCTTCCCAGTTGCGCCAGTTGCCGGACGCCGGATCCGGTAGCGGCGCGATTGCAAAGCGGGGAAGGTGGAAAGCAATGCGTGGCGAAGCCGTATCGTTCAGGTCGAACGCGGTCAGCATCGATATGCCCGGCGGGATCGGCGCGACTGTCACGCGCCCGGCTCCCGTCGATTTCAGCCAGAAAGCGTCCTGATCGTCGGCGATCACCATGTTGAAGGGGCGGTAAGCGGCGGGATCGATTTGGCCAAGCGCACGTCCGGCGTCGGCCGCATCAGCATGGTCGAGCGCCTCGAGAACAAGCTCGCCGCGCGAACGCTTGTCGGCCGCAGGGCCCAGGGTGCCCCGCCGGTTCAAGATGCTTGAAACGACGCCATGGTCGTTGAGGCCAAGCCACGTGCCGCCCGCAAGCTCGTCGAGGCCGGCAACGACCTCTGGCCGGTCCGGCCAGTGACGTGCCGGCGGGCGCCATGGCCGATCGCGCATTTCGTCGCGATTGGCCGCCAGCAGGAGCGGCCAATCGTGTCCCGGGCGGCGCAGGATTACGACCGTACACATGCGACAATCCGGCCCCGGCGACGCGATTGCCGCAGGCGCAAGGGATCGGTATAACCGCCCTCAAGTCTTCCATCACGAGGCAGGCAAATGGGCACGTTCGACGACCGCGAAAAAAGCTTCGAAAACAAGTTCAAGCACGACGAGGCGCTGCGCTTCAAGGTCACCGCGCGGCGCAACAAGCTTTTGGGGCTTTGGGCTGCCGCCAAGCTGGGGATCAAGGACGCGGAAGCCTATGCGAAGGACGTCGTTGCTTCGGATTTCGAGAAGGCTGGCGACGACGACGTGATCGAAAAGATCGTCAAGGACGCAAACGTCAAGGGCGTCGTGATTTCCGCCGCCGACGTTCGTGCGCAGATGGAGCATCTGCTTCCCGAGGCGAAAAAGCAGGTCATGCAGCAGGGCTGAGCCGGCGGCCTAGCGCCGCCGCGCCGCTTTGGGCTTGGTGCGGAAAACACGGCGGAAGATCGTGTCGACGTGCTTCGTGTGGTAGCCCATATCGAACAGCTCGTCGATCTGCTTGGCTGACAGCTTCTTCCTTACAACCGGGTCGGTCTTCAGGCGCGCCGCGAAATCGCCGCCGCTCTTCCATATCTCCATGGCGTTCGACTGGACGATCCGGTAGGCGTCCTCGCGGGCGACGCCGGCCTGGGTCAGCGCCAGGAGAACGCGCTGCGAGTGGACCAGCCCGCCGAGACGATCGAGATTGGCCTTCATCATTTCCGGATAGATCGTCCACTTTTCGATCAGGCCGGCCATCCGGTGCAGCGCGAAATCGAGCGCAATCGTCGCATCGGGGCCGAACACGCGCTCGACGGCCGAATGCGAGATGTCACGCTCGTGCCAAAGCGCGACATTTTCCAGTGCGGGAACGACCGCAGCACGGACGATGCGCGACAGTCCCGTCAGGTTTTCCGACAGGACGGGGTTGCGCTTGTGCGGCATCGCGGAGGAGCCCTTCTGGCCGGGGCTGAAGAATTCCTCCGCTTCGCGAAGTTCGGTGCGCTGTAGATGACGAACCTCGATCGCAAAACGTTCGATCGAGGCCGCAACAACGCCAAGTGTCGCAAAATACATCGCGTGACGGTCGCGCGGGATGACCTGGGTGGAGACGGGCTCCGGCTGTAGGCCAAGTTTTTTGGAGACATACTGCTCGACGAATGGGTCGATGTTCGCGAACGTCCCTACGGCGCCCGAAATCGCGCACGTCGCAATTTCGGACCGCGCGGACAGCAGACGTGCGCGGTTGCGCTGGAATTCGGCGTGGAAGCCGGCGAGCTTCAGGCCGAACGTAACGGGTTCGGCGTGTATCCCGTGACTGCGGCCGATCGTCGGGGTGAATTTATGCTCCTTCGCGCGCTTCTCGAGCGCGGCAAGGACGCGATCAATTCCCTCAACAAGGAGGTCGCTCGCGCGAACCAACTGGACGGAGAATGTCGTGTCCAGAACGTCGGACGACGTCATGCCCTGATGCACGAAGCGTGCAGCCGGTCCGACATGTTCCGACAGGTTGGTCAGGAACGCGATGACGTCGTGCTTGGTTTCGCGCTCGATTTCATCGATCCGATCAATCTCCCACTTTCCGCGCTTCCAGATTTCGCGCGCCGCCTTTTTGGGGATGACGCCAAGAATGGCTTGCGCGTCGCAGGCGTGGGCTTCGATTTCGAACCAGATGCGGAAACGGGATTCGGGCTCCCAGATCGAGGTCATCTGGGGGCGGGAGTAGCGCGGAATCATTTCTTTTTAAACCTGTATGCGTTCAGTTTGCCTTCGGCACGGTCGTGCCGATCATGCTGTCGCGCCCGACGATCGCCGCAAGTGCATCTTCGGACCATCCTTCGGTTCCGGCCGGACGGCGCGGCAGCACGAGATAGCGCATATCCGCAGTCGAATCCACGACGCGGATTTCGACGTCGTCGGGCAGGACAGTACCGAATTCCGCGAGCACTTTCCGGGGTTCGATGACGGCACGCGCGCGATAGGCCGACGACTTGTACCACGCCGGCGGAATTCCGAGGATTGCCTTCGGGTAGCACGAGCAAAGCGTACAGACGACCATATGATGCAGCTTTTCGGTATTTTCGAGCGCGACGACGGCGGCGGAATTCGACGTATCGATGCCGAGCTCGTCTGCCGCCGCCTTGGCGTCGTCCAGCAGCCGCTTCTTGAACCCGGCGTCCATCCATGCCCGTGCGACGATACGTGCCCCCATCGCCGGGTTGCGGCTGTCCATCAATTCGATTTGCTTGCGGACGTCGTCTTGCCCGATCACGCCTTTGGCGACCAGAAGTTCACGAACGGCACGTTCAAGACGCCGAAATTCCGCGCGCGGCTCTTGTACTGCGTGCGGTGTGTGATCGTGACCGGCGTGGATGTGGTCGTGATGATGTCCCTCGCTCATATTTGCTCCCCTGGCTCGAGCCAGTTTGCATAAATGTCCGCAGTCAGGGATTCGCGGCCGTACGAGGTACCCGGGAACAGGGCTTCTCGTTCAAATTCGACCATGTACAGCGGAAGTTTGGGCAAGCCCTGGCGCCCGAATGCCAATTCTTCGGGATTGGCAAATTCGCCCATGACGCGAAGGACGGTTCCCACATGGCCACGAACGAAATGGGGGGTTCGCACATGTACCTTTTTTCCCGTCGACTCGGGCCAAGCGTCACGAACGCGAACTCGGTCCCCGGGAGCAAATCTCATTGTTCGCGTTCCTTGAGTTCCGCGAGCTTGAGCACAAGCTCTTCTTCGCCAATCACGTCCTTCTCGACCAGGACTTCGGCAATCGCGTGAATCCATTTCTCGTAATAGGCGAGGTCATCATATCGATCGGGCGGCAGGGATTCGATCGCGTTGCGAAGTTCGTCGACACGCACGAGACGCCTCGAAGGATGCGACAGCAGGTTCATGAGCGCATCGACCTGCTTGTCGAACTGCGACAATTCGTGCTCTGCGCGGTCGATCTGCGCCGACCGAAAAGGTTCGGCCCCGCCCATGTCATGGTGCGAACGATGTTGGGTTTTCATGGGGCGGGAGCGTACCGGAAGGTTTGCGAGTAGCCAAGCCGTGTCGACCACACGCGCGTATTCTCCGTCGAGATTGGCAAGCGACAATGCGTGGACGTCTTCGGCTGGTATCGTCCGGCCGTCGGCCAGAGTCTTGTCGAATGTCCAGCAGGCATCGCCGGCAAGGAAGGTCCTGAAGCCGAGATTTCCGGACATGCGGACGGTCGCCTCCACAGAATTGCTCGTGGATACGCCTGCGATCACCACGGCGGGCGGTCCTGCGTTTCGCAGGTAGCTTTCAAGACCGGTTCCAATGAACGCGCTGTTGGTTCGTTTGGGCTCGACACGTTCGCCCGTCAGGGGCGCGAAATCCGTCTTGAAGTCGTTGCCCGCCTGTCCCGGACGATACCCGCTGTCGGACGATTTGGAATCGTGCCGGACATGGACGACCGGCTGACGTGCCCGGCGCCACGCGTCGAGCAATTTCCCGATGTTTGCTTCGGCCGAAGGGTTGTTCCGACGCCCCCAATAGGGCATGTCGATCGCCTTCTGGAGATCGATCAAAATCAGGACGGTGGAACTTTCCAGTTCGGGCATGCCCCCAATTTACACGAACTGGCTACAGCAGACCCATGCTCTTGAAACTCGCGTGCCCGCGCCGGCCGATGACAATGTGGTCATGGACCATCACGCCGATGGCGGCGAGCGCCTTTGAAATTTCCCGCGTGATATCGATGTCGGCCCGGCTTGGCGCGGGATCGCCCGAAGGATGGTTGTGAACCAGGATGACTGCGGTTGCTGAAAGTTCGAGGCATCGCCTGGCCACCTCGCGCGGATACACAGGCGCATGGTCGACGGTTCCAGCCTGCTGCAATTCGTCGCTAATTACGCGATTTCGCCGGTCCAGAAAAATCAACCTGAAATGCTCGATTTTTGCCCGCGCCATGTCGGCACGGCAGTAGTCAATCAACTGCTGCCAGCCGGAAAGCACCGGCTGGGAAAATGCCTCTTCGCGTACGAGACGGATCGAGGCCTCCCGAACCGCGAGTATCGCGTCGACGGCGACCTCGCCTAGACCGTCAATGCGCTCAAGATCGGTTCGGGAGGCCGACAGGACGGCTGCATACCCGCCGAACCGTTCGATCAACGCCTTCGCCAAGGGCTTTACATCCCGGCGCGGGATTGCAGAAAACAACAGCAGTTCGAGAAGCTCATAGTCCTCAAATCCGGAGCCGCCGGCGCGACGAAAGCGCTCGCGAAGGCGTTGCCGATGGCCGAGATAGTGGGGTTCGGAGGTTTCTGCCACCATCCGATTTTAGCTCGTCATTTGCAGGTTACAATCATCGGTCGTCAGTCGAATATCATTTGTTTGTTCCGCATGATTTCTTGAGCAGCTGCCGGTATAGTTCCGGGATGAGCTTGGAATTCCTCATTACATCGCTTGTCGTCGTATTGGCACCCGGCAGTGGGGCACTTTTTACGATTGCCGCCGGATTGTCGCGCGGCGCAAGAGCAGGGATTGTCGCTGCATTCGGCTGCACGTTGGGAATTGTACCACACATGATCGCGGCAATTTCCGGTGCCGCCGCTCTTCTGCACGCAAGTGCTATCGCCTTTGAATCGCTAAAGTTCGCCGGTGTCGGTTATCTTCTTTATTTGGCTTGGGGCACACTTAGGGAGAGCGGGACGCTCAGCGTCCATCGATCGGCCAAGCCGCGATCGGCAGCCCGAATTATCTACAGCGCGATTCTTGTGAATCTCTTCAATCCGAAACTTTCGATTTTTTTCTTCGCGTTTCTGCCCCAGTTCGTACGTGTCGACGATCCGGCAGCGCTCGCTCAAATGTTCGAATTAAGCGCCGTGTTTATGGCAATGACTTTTTTGGTCTTCGCGGCATACGGCGTTTTTGCTGCTGCGATGCGCCGAAGAGTCTTGTCGAGCCCGAGCGTACTCGGCTGGTTGCGCCGCGGATTTGCGGCGGCCTTTGTTGGCTTGGGCGCGAAACTGGCTTTTGCCGAGCGCTAGGCTGCGTAGGGCGGCTTGTTGAAGCCCTTTGGCGAAGCCGTGAATATTTCAACGCCGGTATCAGTCACGCCAACAGAATGCTCGAATTGCGCCGACAGTGACTTGTCGCGAGTCACGGCCGTCCAACCGTCCGAAAGGACCTTCACCTTCCAGTCGCCGGCGTTGATCATCGGCTCGATCGTGAAGAACATACCGGCGCGCAATACAAGACCTTCGCCCGGTCTGCCGTAGTGAAGGACGGAGGGGGAGTCATGAAAAACGCGGCCAAGACCATGGCCGCAGAAGTCCCGGACGACAGAAAATCTCTGCGCTTCGGCATGCCGTTGAATTGCGGCGCCGATATCTCCAAGCGTGGCGCCCGGGCGCACCACTTCGATGCCGCGCATCATCGCTTCATAGGTCGTGTCGACAAGCTTGCGCGCTTTCACGCCGACATTTCCGACAAGGTACATGCGGCTGGAATCGCCGTGCCACCCGTCGAGTATCGGGGTGACGTCAATATTCAGGATATCGCCGTCCTCCAGCACCTTGTCGCCCGGAATGCCGTGGCATACGACGTGGTTGACGGATGTACAGATCGATTTCGGAAAACCCTTGTATCCGAGCGGCGCGCATATTCCGCCGCGTGCAACGATAAAGTCGTGGCAGGCTCGGTCGATTTCACCCGTCGTCACGCCGGGACGGACATGCTCTGTCACGAAATCCAGCGTCTCCGCCGCCAGCCGACCGGCACGGCGCATACCTTCGAAATCCGCAGGTCCGTGGATTTTTACAGCACGCCCGTCGGTATCGACGAGGGGCGAGGCAAGGGCAGCATCATTCATCCGGTCAATTTAGTCTGCGCCGGGAGATTGTCCAGTACTGCCGGCAAGCGCGCCGACCGCAGCACGTCTTCGCCTGCTGCATAGGCCTCCGCAGCATCCGGATTTTCAACAAAGATGATCAAGGCGTGCACCAATTCGACTGGCTCTGCCGGAATTCCACGCCCGTCTAATGCGATACGCAGGCCGGCCATTGCCGCGTCGCCTCGCTCGACGGGCTCTACGGGTATCGGCTTGTCTGCCGCGACGGGTTCGTTCTCGGCGCCTTCGTAGCGCCGAAAGCAATATTCCGAGTCGCGCGAGTAGACAGATCTGCATCGATTTGGCCGGATGGCGTAAATCGCGCACCCGGTCTCGCCATCAACAAAAGGGCAGGGTATTTTTGCAAGACGGCGGGCTCGCGCATCGCGCCCCACGATTTCCGGCGCCGACGCACGGACACGCGCTTCTGCGGGCGTACCTTTGATATGCAGATAGATCGCCAGGGCCTCCGCGCCAAGAACCGCGACGTGTTGATGGCAACACCAGTTGCACCCCTTCCGGCATGCGACGGGCCCGACTTCTTCGATCTCGGTTGCGATATTCGCGATCGCGCGATCGAGAATTTCGTGTGCCGCCATGGCGGCACTAGCCGTGATCTCGGGCGTGCGGCCGACGGTCAGCGCGTCTTCGGACCGAAAGCGGGCGGCGAGCAGGACGGCGTGTGCATCTTTCATGGCGAGGTTCAGTCTAGCATGCCGGGGGTACCGAATCGCGTGCGCCGCGCGACGGGAGGCCGTATTGTCGAGCGATGGCCGATTCCGTTCCGACAGCCTGCGTCCTCATCATTGGCAACGAGATCCTGTCCGGCAGGACGAAGGATACGAACTCTGGCTGGCTTGCTGAACGCCTGACGGGGCTCGGGGTTCGCTTGAAGGAAATTCGTGTAATTCCTGACGACTCGGCGACGATCGTCTCGGTCGTAAACGAGGTACGCGCAAAATACAGCTATGTCTTCACGTGTGGCGGAATAGGCCCGACGCACGACGATATAACCGCGGAATCGATTGCAAAGGCATTTGGCGTCCCATGGGAATTGAATGATGCCGCCCGCGCGATACTGCGGTCGAACTACAAGAGCGACGATGAACTCACGCCGGCGCGACTGCGGATGGCGACAATCCCGCACGGTGCGGAACTGATTGCCAACCCGATCAGCAAGGCGCCCGGTTTCAAGATTGACAACGTCTACACGATGGCGGGCGTGCCACGGATCATGCAGGCCATGTTTGAAGGCGTCGCGTCCGGTCTGAAAGGCGGCCCAGTCTTGCTCGCGCATTCCGTCGTGGGAAATGTCGCGGAAGGTCGAATTGGCGATGCGCTCGCGGCGATCCAGGCTCGATATGCCGATCTTGAGATCGGATCGTATCCCGGGCAACGGCCGGACGGCACATTCCGGAATGTCGTTGTCGTTCGAGGCGTGGATCGAATAAAGCTTGCTGATGCGGCGGGTGAAATCGCCGCGATGATCCGGTCGCTTGGCGGCATTGCCAGCGACGAACCGCCTGCGTGATGGTTAGCCGAATGTGCCCGCTTGGCGGAACAGGTAGACGCACGGGACTTAAAATCCCGGGTCGCAAGGCGTGCCGGTTCGAGTCCGGCAGCGGGCACCATCGGTAAGGCGCGAAATCGAATGCCTTACGTCCCGATCCTAAGCGAAGTGGCCTACGACTATCGCCCGCCGAACTCAGGTTGCTTCGTCTACGGTGCGGACACACCTTGGGGGCGCCTCGAAATCGAAGTGACCGTCACCGACCGAGGCATTTACGCGCTGGAGGTCTTCCATACGCCGGATAATGCTGCGCGCGTTCCGTTCCGGCCGCCGCTTGACGAAGCGTATCATTGGACCACGCTGCATCCCGAACAAGCGGCATTGTTCGCTGCCACCGTTGCCGCCCGATTTCTCGAGGAGAGAGCTTCGGGAACAGCGACGATGGATGCCGCGCAGCTTCAGAAGCTTCTTGCGGAACTCGTTCGCAGATAGCAGTCGATTTCCTGGATTTGCGAATTGGATGGAGGCGAGGCCGGCCGATAAAACAAGACTCATTGACAACTATAAGAGGTGATGACAAACCGTTATCTACTGGGTGTCGTATGTGACTACAAATCCGGAAAATCGGCGCGACATTGCGTCGCTTCGATTTTCCGGAGTCGCTGCCCGACTTGGGCGTGAGTTCGATTTCGGACTATCTAGGAAAGCGTATTTCCACGAAGGTCATAAGCCGTCGCTCCGGTGACTTTGATCTTTACGATTTCGCCGACGCGGAGCGGCGTTTTCGATTTTACCTTGACGATTCCGTCAATCTCCGGCGCATCGGCCTTTGAGCGGCCGATAATCTCGTTTGGTCGGACTTCGTCGATCAAGACGTCGATCGTCTTCCCGATTTTCTTTTTGAGACGGCGCGCGCTGATTTTCTGCTGCGCGGCCATAAATCGATGCCAACGCTCTTCTTTTACGTCGTCCGACACCGCACCCGGAAGATCGTTGGCAGAGGCTCCCGTCACAGGCTCGAATTTGAAGCAGCCGACGCGATCGAGATCGGCCTCGTCAAGCCACTGAAGGAGAAATTCGAAATCGTCGTCGGTCTCGCCTGGAAATCCCACGATGAACGTGGAGCGGACGGTCATGTCCGGAACCTGGCGGCGCCAATTCGCGATTCGCTCAAGGACGCGCTCCTGATTGGCAGGGCGCCGCATGGCTTTCAGCACACCCGGCGACGCATGTTGGAAAGGGATGTCGAGATAGGGAAGGATCTTGCCATCCGCCATGAGCGGAATGACCTCGTCGACATGCGGATACGGGTAGACATAGTGCAGACGTACCCAAACGCCCAGGTCGCCGAGAGCGGCGCACAGGTCTGTCATGTGCGCCCTGACGCGCCGCTTGCGCCAGGCGCTTTCGGCATGACGGATATCAACGCCATAGGCCGAAGTGTCCTGACTGATGACGAGCAGTTCACGGACGCCGGCAAGGGCGAGGCGTTCGGCCTCCACCATCACGTCTGCCGCCGGCCGGCTCGCGAGCTTTCCGCGCATGGACGGAATGATGCAGAAGCTGCAGGCGTGATTGCAGCCTTCCGATATTTTTAGATACGCGAAATGGCGCGGCGTCAGACGAATACCTTGGGCAGGTACGAGATCGATGAACGGGTCATGGCGCGGTGGCACCGCCTCGTGCACCGCACTGACAACCGCTTCGTACTGATGCGGGCCGGTCACCGAAAGAACTTTCGGATGGGTCTTGCGGATGAGATCGCTTTCGGCGCCCAGGCATCCGGTCACGATGACGCGACCGTTTTCGGCCAGTGCTTCGCCGATCGCATCGAGCGATTCCTGCCTCGCGCTGTCAAGGAAACCGCAAGTGTTGACGATGACGGCATCGGCACCTTCGTAGCTCGGCGCGATCTCGTATCCTTCCGCACGCAACTTGGTAAGGATGCGCTCGGAATCGACGAGCGCCTTCGGGCAGCCAAGGCTGACGATGCCGATCTTGGGGGGCGGGTTGCTCATTGCGGCCCCTGTATATGCGGATGCCCCGCCGGATTCCAGCCCAAGAAGGCGTTATTCCGCTAAGCCGCCGGCTTTGAGGGCAATTCGGCCGGTAGCGGAGACGCCGCAAGCCCGTCCTGATCGGACGGCGTTTCGTCTTCTTCCGATACAAAGTCCTTGCCGATTTGAGGTCTTTGGCTGGCCGGCTTTCGAAGTCGCTGCTCGGTCCAGATTTCGATCAACTCCGCGCGACGACGGTCAAATTTGATTTCACTTAGACGATGGCGGGCGACGGCGATCCGCTCGCCCAGCCACGGGCTTACCAAGGCGACGCAATACCCGAAAAATGCCGCTCCAAGCGCGATGGCCCACGACCGCGGCTCGGTATGGACGGGACGCGCCGGATCGAAAAGGCCGCCGGTGACGATCGGCGCGATCGCGGCCACCGTGACGGTTCCCGAAGCCCAACACAGGAAATTGCGCTGCGGATGCTTCATCATGAAGGGCATTGCAGTCGGCACGAGTGCGCCGCCAATGAATATCAATAGTGAAGGATGGATAAGGACGATCGCGGCGATTAGCGAGCCGGCGATCGACGCGACAAGAAGGAAAACGATGCCGAGCAGGAGCCGGCGACGGAATGGCGAGCCAGTGCTCATCGTCCGCCCAGTTCGACGAACATCATGACGATCAATCCGGCGATGCAGGCGAGCGAAAGCAGGCCGTAAGCGGCCTCCATCCCGCGCTCGCGACCCATCCGCTTTGCGCGCATCAGGAGACCTTCCCTGTCCGCAAGCATCGCATCGAGCCGGTCGAATTCGTCTTTGGCGTCCTTGAAAGCTTTTTCATCGGCGGCACGCACCTCTTCGTCCATCACGATGTCGAACATTTCCGTGACGTTTCCCGATGTCGCCTGCTGGACGACTTTCTGCCGCAGCTTCTCGCGTGTCTGGGGATGGTGGATGTCCTCGATGACCTTGTCGGCCATGCGCAGGCAGACTTTCGCGAGATTCGGGAACTGCTTTCCCTGACAATCCTGCTGGAAGCGGCCTGCGACGCGAAGCACGGAAGGTGCCGCGTTTTTCGTCGGCTCGCCGAGCTTGTACCAGTGCTTCAGTGCCCGATCCGAGATTTCGGCCCGCGCGCCGAAAAAGCCCACCATGTGGCGGTCCAGTGCCGGCCGGTCTTCGTCCGAGCAGGCGCGGTCCATCGGCTCGGCGAGATCCATGTGGGTCGCCGTCCATCTGCCACCGACTGCGGGCGAGAGGCACGGCGCGTCTGGGTTGAGTTTATAGAGTGCCGCTTCCAGATTGTCGCCGTGGCGTTCGAAGTTCTTTTCGATCTCCTGCAATCGCTTGGCGGCGATGTCGACCAGGCCGAACGCACCGGCCGACTTCATCCAGTACGACACGAGTTTGCCCTGAAGAAGCTCGGCGAATTCCTGGCGGCGCGTCGGGTCGTTGACGATCTGCTGAAGCAGGGAGCCGGCGCCGGCCGGATAGAATGACAGCGACTTGTACCGGATCGGACCGGAAGGGTCGCATCGCACGATCGCGCGCGAAAGTTCGAGTGCATCGGCCAAGGCGTCATCGACCGAACCGAGCTTTACGGCGTTGGCGGCACCGTGCTCGCCCGTCAGGCCATTCTCGACAAGCCATTTGTCGATCTGACCCTCCTTTACCATCCGGGTACCATCCGGCTGGTTCAGGTACATCGCATTAGCGACTTCTCTCGCGTTGTCACATTCGGCCGATCCGACCCGAAGCGTGAAGCGCCGCCGCCCGAGATTTGTTCGCTGCGGCGACTCCGGCTTTCGCCCGGCGGCCCATTCGGTCATTTTCTGCATGTCCCAACGCTGCCGGACGTCGTCTTCGGTAAGACCCATGACGAGGTCGTAGAGGTCGCGCGGCAGCTGGGCCGTATCCAGAAGTGCGGCTTGCGAGGAGTAGCGCAAGCGCCTTTGCATCACGTCGCGCTCGTCAAATCCCTCGCCGGGCATCTTGCCCGATGCAAGGCAGTAGATCGTAAGGCCCAGCGCGAAAAGATCGTCCGCTGGACCCGGCTGTCCTTTCGCTTCGCGCTTGGCGAGCGCCCGTTCGATCGTTTCGAATGCGGCGGGCTGGTCGTATCCGGGCGGGCATAATGTCGGCGGACCCAAAACGAACAGGGTTTGCTTGGTATCCATCGAATAGAGATTGTCGGGGCGGATTCCGCCGTGTGCCTGACCGGCCGCGAACAGATCGCCAAGCGCTGCAATGACCGGCCGTATCAGATTCGTGGTCAGCGTCTTGGCATTGTAGCTGCCCCAAAGTTTGCGTGGCGGCGGCGGAGCAACAGGCTTTTCATAGACGAACGCGTAGTGATCTGGCTTCCCGGGCAACGACAGCGTGCCATGGTGGAACAGCTTGAGAAGACCGCTGCGCTCGATCGACCGGATGCATTTCGCCGTCTCAATGCGCACGCCGGGGTTCGGTGCGCAGATGTAAGCCATGAGGGGAAGATCGGAGTGCTCGGTGTGCCGGACGGTAAAGCACGGCGCCCACGCGCGCGAATACTCGACGAGCGGCTGATCAAGCCGGATCGAATATTCCGGGCCGAACGGAACGGAAAAGTCCGGCGCGGGTCGAGCGGCAGTCGCGATCGTGTCGGTCACGGCAGTTGAGTGCCCGGGGCTGGAAGATATGTACCGATTGGAGCCGGCCAACCGATTTACACCGTTGGCTAATTTCTTCAAGCAACATCGGCACCAGTCGACGTCGTTCGACTTGGCTTGGCATTTTGCAATCGCGCCGGGATACCGCAGTTTGCCAAATGCAAATTCCCGGCTCTAGCCACCGGGTACGACCCCGCTTGGCAAGGCCGCGGCGTGTTCGGCAATCGCCCCGGAGGTGGTCAGCCAGATTTTGTCTCTAAAATTGCAAATATGCTTCAACGCACGGCGAAGATGACGGAGACGGTAGGGCTGTCCGACCAAATAGGGATGAAGGGCAATTCCCATGACAAGCGGTTGCTTGGCGGATTGCGAAAACATTTCATCAAAATTGTCGATTATCAGGTCTGCAAATGCATCGCCGCCGAGTTTTCGCCCAACGATCATCGGAATGTCGTTGAGTTCCTGCGGATAGGGAACTGCCAAGATCCGGCCGCGGCGGGTTTTCATCCATATCGGCTGGTCGTCCATGCACCAATCCAGGAGGTACGTGAAGCCGGCCTCATGGAGCAGATCGGGTGTGATCCGGCTTTCACTGATCCATGGGCCAAGCCATCCCTTGGGGGCGTGCCCATCATGTCGGGCGATCACGCCCGCAGCCTCGGCGATCAGTGCCGCTTCGGATGGCTCGTCCAATACGCCCTGTCGTTCTGCATTGCTGCGACCGTGACCGACGATTTCGTCGCCCCGCTTTCGGAAAGCGGCTATCAGGGCCGGTGCATATTCGTACATCGCCGAGTTGACGAGAACCGAACTCGGCAGCGCTAGCTCGTCGAGGAGATCGATGATCCGCCATGCGCCGACACGATTGCCGTAATCCCGCCAGGCGAAATTCAGGATATCCGGTTGTGGGCCGCCAGGCGCAAGCTCGGCACCAAGCCCCTCGCCGAAAGCGAAATGTTCGACATTCAGGCCGATATATACGGCGAGACGCTTGCGACCGGGCCAATCGTAGAGGGGCCGTCCGGAAATCGGAGCGTAATCGTATCGACCATGTGACGGAAGCGGCATCATGGTTAGAATAGGCATCCGGTGCGCCGACGCAAAGCAATTTGACTGTCAGTGTTCCTCTTTGCACCAACCGTCAGGGATTTCGGTCATGGCTGGATCGACGGACGACGTTGAACGGCTTTATTCAGAATATCGATATCCGAAACCGCTCGATGACCTGGCTCTAGCGATCGAAGCCGGTGGCGTCGATGCATCGGATCCGTTTCATTTTCACTACCGCTACTGGCCCGATCGCCCATATCGGCCTGAAATGCGCATACTCGTCGCAGGGTGCGGAACGAACCAGGCGGCGCATTTGGCTTTCACGAATCGACGCGCCGAGGTTCTGGGGATTGATCTATCGGCTCCCAGCCTCGAGCATCAGGCATATCTGAAGGGCAAGCACGGACTCACAAATCTCAGGCTGCTCCAGCTAGATTTGCGCCGTGCCGCCGAACTCGGCGAGCGGTTTGACCTGATCGTATCCACGGGCGTCCTTCACCACATTCCGGATCCGATCGAGGGCCTAAAGGCGCTTGGCGACGCCTTGGCGATCGATGGCGCGATCCATGTGATGCTCTATGGACGATATGCGCGCATCGGCGTGTACATGATGCAGGAGTTCTTCAAGCGGCTTGGCTGCGCGAAATCCGCGGACGACATTGCATTTGCCCGGAAGGTTCTCGAAGCCCTGCCGAAGGACCACTATCTGAATTGGCATCGTCAGCGTTCCGGCGATCTCGAGCACGATGCAGGTATCATCGACACGCTGTTTCACCCGGTCGACAGGTCTTACACGACTGACGAAGTGATCGACTTTGCAGGGCAGGCTGGGCTCGTCTTCCAAGGGTGGGGCGACAACCGAATGTACTATCCGGACGGGCGCATTCCGCCGGATCATCCTCTTGCCGCGCGTCTTGCCAATCTTCCCGAGCGCGATCGATGGGCATGTGTCGATCTATTCGTGCAAGACACGATGCTTCATTCCGCGGTCTACTGCCGTCCGGAGCGCGATCCCAAGACCTATGCGATCGATTGGGGCGGGACAAACGCGCCTGCGTACGTACCTTCGTGGAGCGTGGGCACGACGAATATCGATACGCTTGCCAATTCGGACGCCCCGGTCATTGCGCGCGCGAGCGACAGCTTGTCGATCTCGCCGGACATCGCGCCACTCCTTGCACAGATCGATGGCGCTCGAACTGTCGAAGCCTGCGCTGAAGCTTGGCGTTTCGACGGACCGATCGAGCAAAAGCGAGCCGTTGCCTGCGCGATCCTTGGCACGCTCTGGCGCCGATCGTTCGTGCAGGTGCGGATTCCGGGATCATGATGCGAGAAGCGGCCCCGGCGCGATGGGGGGATGCGCCGGGGCCTTGGACGATCAATCAATTCAGATCAACCGTCTATGGATGAGTGGGGGAACTCAACCATATCCATCGAAGATAGGCGCTAATTTGCAATCCGCAAGGGGCATGCGCCTGCGACTGGGAATCAGGTCGACTCCTGCAATCCATCCTTTGTGCGCTTGAATATCGCCCAACCCGGCGCGTCGTTGCCTTGCCCAAGTCGTGAGATGTGAAGCGGCTCGCCGAAGAGCGCCCATACCTGGAAACACTCGCGCCAATGCATCGATCCGTCGCCGCCCCACACCATGTAAAAGGCGTTCTCGGGAAGATGCTCGAGCGCAGCGCTTACGCGCCGGATCCAGAAGGCGAGCGGGGATTCGGATATCTTGGACAAGGGCAGCCATCGGTTCGCCATCAGCGAATGAACAAGCTGGTCGTCGATCGTATATTCGTCGAGGCCCCGCGTAGGCGGATTGACCGCGGCGAAAACCGGAGTTGACAGTCGAAGCTTCTCGGCAACGTCGATCATGTCGGCGCAGTGGATTTTTGCCTGTGTGTTTCCGATCGCATCGATTGACGCGTTGAGTTCGCGAACGAGCGTGGCGATCACGCGTCTGTAGCCGCGCATTCGGGAAAGATATGGGCGCCAGTCGACATCGCGCATTTGGGCAAGCAAGCGCGTGTCATGAGAGTAAAGGATTTCAAAACCATCCTCTGCCGTTCGGGCGAAACCGAGTGCCCATCGGATTGCGAGATATTGGAGTCCGATTTTCTCCTGTTCCGGGACGTCGGCGTGATAGAGCCGATCAAAGATTTCGCAGACCGGTTCCAGAAAGTAGTCGCAGGCGAAATGAAACGTCGGCACGTGCCGCTTCGATTTTGGCCGCGACGACTTGAGGATGCCTGCGACGCGATCCATCGATATCTTTCGGCCACCGAACAGGAAGCGCGCAGCGACATAGGATCGGGCGGCAAAGTCATTTACGATCAAGCGCCGCACGCCGGACGCAGCGAATAAGGCGGGCATGAGACAGGAACCTGCAGTGAAGTCGACCATCGTCATCGCGGGCCACTCGCGCACGGGATGAATGCGCGCAAACGCGTCCATGATTTCCGGCACCCAATCGGCGATCGTCCCGTCCAAGGGCAGCATCGCCCGCCGGAGCTTCCGGAACGCACCGTTCATTGCCTTTCACTCCCGACGAAGATGCGGAACAGGATAAGGCCCCCGACAAATCCGCCGAGATGCGCGACCCACGCGATTTGAGTCCCGCTGCTGCCCGGCATTCCCAAGATCCCGAGTGCCGTCATCGCGATACCCCAAACGATGGCGATCCGGAACACGGCCGCACGCGTCGACCGCAGAAGAAGCAGGATGCCGGCCATGAGCCCGGATATCGCGCCAGATGCACCGATGACCGGTTCGATGCTTTCCGGATAAACGGCTAAATGTGCCGCTGCGGCGAGAACGCCGCACAGGAGATAGACCGAAACCATCGTGCCGCCGCCGATTTGCCGCTCCACACCGGCGCCGAAGGCGGCAAGGCTCACCATGTTTATCGTCAGATGCACCCAGTCGCCATGAATGAACTGATATGAAACCGGCGCAATCAGGGCGACAGGAGACAGCGCCGACGTGCCGGAGTACCGACCGGGTACGAATCCGAGCAAATCGATGGCGGTCCATCGGGCATCATCGGAAAGCACCGAAAGCCCGACAAAGAGCAAGACGTTCGCAGCGACTAGCGCAAGCGTGTAGGGAGGCAGGTTGATTGCCGGTTCCGAGGTTCGATCAGTCATCGTGCGTGGGCAGATTCGTCGCCGTCGATCATCTCTTATATATACGGGGGGCGTACGCCGCGTGTCCCGTCCAAAGACGTCGGGCTGGCGTCATTGTATCGAATTGAGGCAATGTCCGCGCAAATGACGGGTCCGGACGGAAAAGAATGAGTGCCAGCGAAACGCAGGATGCGGAGAAGCGGCTGTTGCCGCTTGCGGTCGCCGCGATTGGCGTCGTCTTTGGCGATATCGGCACCTCGCCGCTCTACACGATGCGCGAAGCATTTACCGGACCTCATCCGATGGATTCTTCGCTCGGCCACGTGCTGGGCGTGCTTTCCCTGATTGTCTGGACGCAGGTCATCGTCGTAACGCTGAAATACGTCACCTATATCCTGCGTGCCGACAATCGCGGCGAGGGCGGGATGTTCGCTCTCATGGCACTCGCGATGAAAGCGGCACCAGCCGGAATTCATCGTGGCGTGCCGATTATGGCGGCAGGGCTTTTCGGTGCGTCACTCTTTTTCGGCGATGCGATCATTACGCCGGCCATCTCCGTGCTTTCCGCCGTGGAAGGATTGAAGGTCGCGGCGCCGGATCTCGAGCACTACGTCGTGCCGATTTCATGTGTGATCCTGATTGGCCTGTTCATGTTCCAGCGCTACGGTACGGCATTGGTCGGGGCATTTTTCGGACCGGTCACGATCATCTGGTTTCTCGTGCTTGCGGCGCTCGGGATATTTTCGATCGTGCAGACGCCGTATGTGCTCGTCGCCATCAATCCATACTACGGTCTTCATTTCCTGCTGAGCGACGGGTGGCGCGGTTTTCTCGTGATGGGCGCAGTCTTTCTGGCGCTTACCGGGGCCGAAGCGCTCTATGCCGACATCGGGCATTTCGGGAAAAGGCCTATACGGTTGGCGTGGGTCGGTTTCGTGCAGCCGGCGCTTTTGCTGAACTATTTCGGTCAGGGTGCACTTCTCATGCGGCAACCGGACGCGTCGGCAAATCCATTCTTCCTGATGGTGCCGGATGTCCTGCTGCTTCCCATCGTTTTTCTCGCGACGACAGCCACCGTGATTGCTTCGCAGGCCGTCATCACAGGCGCATTCTCGCTATCGCGTCAGGCGATCCAGCTCGGATATCTCCCGCGCATGGAGATCCGCCATACGTCTGAAACCGAGATCGGCCAAATCTATATTCCGCGCGTCAATTGGCTGTTGTGCGCATGCGTCATTGCACTGGTTGTGGGCTTCCAGTCGTCGTCGGCGCTTGCCTCGGCCTACGGTGTTTCGGTTTCCGGTGAAATGTGCGTCGCGACGCTGATCGCGTATGTCGTAGCGCGGCATATCTGGGGATGGAGCCGCCTTCAGGCGCTGGCCGTGACCGTCGTGTTTTTGTCGGTCGATCTTTTGTTCTTCATGGCGAACTTCGTCAAGATCGCGGACGGAGGCTGGATGCCTCTCCTTGTCGGAGCAGGTCTTTACGCGACGTTCACGACGTGGAAGCGCGGTCGCCGTATCCTCGTCGAGCGCCTGCACGAAAGCACCGTTCCGCTCGAACCGTTCATCGGTCGCTTGCGGGAGGGGAATCCGCCGCGCGTGGCCGGCACCGCAGTGTTCATGACCGGAACACCCGACGGCGTGCCCTATGCGCTTTTGCACAATCTCAAGCACAACAAGGTGCTTCACGAGAGAGTGGTTTTGCTCACGGTCATGTTCGAGCAGATTCCGCAGGTGCCGCAGAAGGATCGGATCCAGGTCGAGATACTGGAAAAGAATTTCTGGCGCGTCACGCTACGTTACGGGTTCATGGAGGCGGCAAACATTCCGCGCGCGTTGCGCCTCGCGCAGCCCTTCGGCTTGAAGGTCGACATGATGGATACGTCGTTCTTCTTCGGCCGGGAAAACCTCGTCATGAAAAGCAAGCCGCTGATGCCGAGATGGCGCGAAAAGCTTTTCATAGCCTTGTCGCGGAGCGCCTACAGCGCCACCGCATTTTTCAGCATTCCGTCGAACCGAGTTGTCGAGCTGGGAACCCAAGTGGAGATCTAGCCATGACGCATCCGGCGCTGGTGAACCCGAAGCAGCTATTTCCGTTTGGAACCGGCGCGCGGCACACGGTCTTCCTCAAGCCGCTGCTGGATGAAATTACGCCGCCGCGGACGCATCTTTCGGCCGGTGACTATAGCTACTATTCGGATTTCGAAGACCCGACCCGGTTCTTCATTCGCAACGTTCGATATGATTTCGGATTTTCGGGGACGCGTCTCGACATTGGGCGCTATTGCGCATTTGCACACGACACGACTTTCGTGATGTCGGATGCGAACCACGCCATTGCCGGCCCCTCGACTTATCCATTTCCAGTTTTTGGCGGCGCCTGGGCCGCGGAAATGGCGACTGGCGACTATCCGGCCGCCAACAAGGGCAGCATCAATGTCGGGAATGATGTCTGGTGCGGATACAAGAGCGTCATCATGCCGGGCGTGACGATCGGTTCCGGCGCGATTGTTGCGGCGTGCGCCGTCGTAACCCGCGATGTACCGCCTTATTCGATGGTTGCCGGCAATCCGGCGCGGGTCGTCAAAATGCGGTTCGAACCGGACGACGTTAGTCGTCTTCTCGAACTCGCATGGTGGGACTGGCCGGCGGAAAGCGTGGCCGCTGCTGTGCCGGTCCTCGTAAAGGGCGATGTCGCCGGACTAGCTGCATTCAAGCGCTAGACCGCAGTATGGCGACGGACTAACGTATAGACTGTCGTCGCGTCGAATTGGTGCGGAGGAGGAGCGATGTCTGGGCTTGCTATGTGGATTGTCGGCGTTGTCGTGGCTGTACTCGCGGTCGTGGGATTGTTTCTCGCGTCCGGCGCCCATGCCGGGCCGATGTATTCGATCGGCTTGGTAATTTTTCTCGCATCCACACTTTTTGAGTTTTGGCTGATCAAGAAATACTTCGACGGCCAGGAAGGGCATTGATCGGCGCTTGGCGGTACCGCCCTGTTGCCGAGTCCGCACAAAACGATGAAAATTGACGCAGTGCTTCCCGCTGGCTCGGAATCGAGCGGAGGGCGGGTTGGGCCATCTTTTTTGCTGCATTGATATTAAATCGTAAATTCGTCGCGTCTGGTTAATTTTGTGACAGGGTTAAAAAACGACTCCCGTCATGCCAGACCCTGTGCTATCCGAAGCCAACTGCAACAAATCGAAATAATCGTTTCCGCAGGGCAGCTTGGATGATTGAACTACTCGTCGCTATGGCAGTCGCGTCGCAGGGGGCTGAAAGCTCCTCGCAGAACGCTGTGCAGCCGACGCAATCAACGCCAGTTGCGCAAACGGTATTGGCGCTTTCCCCGAATTACCTTCTGGATCCAAGCCTTCCATACGTTTTCGTACCAAGTTCCAAAGAGGCTGGCGCCGCAGCTAAAATTGCGGTTGCGCCGGATCGTTCGCAGGCGCCCAAGCCTGCGTTGGCGGCAGCCAAGGCACAACCATCCACGGGCCCGGAAGACGATCTGGGTCTGCTTGCGAGCTTGGACAGCGGCAAACAGGCTGCGCCGGAATGGGCGGCTCGTCCGCCAGGGCAAGCGCCACGTGACACGTTCGGCGCGGGTTCAGACCTTCGCCGCGTTGCAACGCAAGTCAGTCGCGCGGATACGAAGTACAAGGTCGGCAAGCGCCTCGTGAAGCTTGAAATCTTCCGCCCGGATACCGAAGGGCAGAGGCCGGGCATCCTGTTGCTGCACGGCGCATCCGGGATGGGGAACGGCGCTTTCTATCGCGGCGCGGCGGAAAGCTTCGCGGAAGCAGGCTACATCGTGTATCTCCCGCACTATCTTGGTGAGCGCAATCGAAACCGGCCGCGCGGTCGTGCGCTCATCGCCGAATTCGAGCAGCAATACGACACGGTCCATGCCGCCCTGGACGAAATGGCAAAAGATTCGCGCGTCGACAACTCGCGGATGGCGGCGTTCGGGTTTTCGCTCGGCGGATTTCAGGCCCTTGGCCTGTCGAGCCGCGACAAGCGAATTTCGGCCGTCGTGAATATGGGCGGCGGAATGCCTGGCAATGTCGAACCGACGACGACGCGCGTTGCGCCGACATTGATCCTCCATGGCCAAAAGGATCGGACGGTGCCTGTCGCCCGGGCCTCTCGGACGCGCGATCTTTTCAAGAAACTTGATGTTCCCTACGAAATGGTTGTGTTTCCGAACCAACCGCATTTCTTTCAGGCATCGGCCAGTCGTGAAGCCATCGACCGCTCGATCGGGTTTTTTGATCGCCAACTCAAGCCGGTCGAGCCCGTCGCGACAGCCGACCTGCTGAACGGCCGCTAGGTCAACTTTTCATTTTAGAATTGCGTGCTACCTTACTCGGCATGAAGGTCGGCCGTACTGTCGCCATTTGTTTTTGTGTTTTGCTCTCGTCCGTGGCATCGGCCTCGAGGCCCGTTTCCGCGGACATTCGGCCAAGCCTTCGCGAGGCGCTCGCAGGCTTTGACGGCGCGCGTGAGGACGCCCGCAAGTCAGCCTTGTTGTCTCTTTATGAATCGCGGGATTTCGCGCCCGTCTGGATTGGGGCGGACGGGCCGGTTCCTCGGGCGGTTCGTCTCGTTGAAACTTTACGAAACTCGGCCGCGCAGGGCCTGATCGCTTCGGACTATGCCATTCAGGATATCGACCGGTTGCTGCAAAAGGGCGACATCCGCTCGCTGGCGCAGGTCGAGCTTCTGCTCAGCCAATCGGCCATCCGCTATGCCGCAGACCTTCAAGGTGCGCGCGTCGCCTCCGTGGCAATGCCGCCGGACGTCCGGATCGTGCCGCGTTCGCTGGATGTTGATGCGGTCCTGCGCGATCTTGCGAAGGCGGACGACCCACATGCCATTTTTGATCGTCTGTCGCCGGCTGATCCCCAGTATGGGCAGCTGCTCGATTGGCTTGCGCGCTACCGGCAGATCAAGGCATCAGGCGGATGGCGAGGCATTCCCGGCGGGCGAACGCTCGAGCCATTCACGGTCGATCCGCGCGTGCCGGCACTGCGGCGGCGCCTGGCTGTCACGGACGGCGCTTCGTCCCTGCCTCCGGAAGGTGCCGATCCGGAGTTGTACGATGCGGAACTGGTTGCGGCGGCAATTCGATTCCAGATCCGTCACGGGCTATCACCCGACGGTCGGATCGGGCCTCGCTCTTTTGCGGCTCTTGGCAAATCAGTCGATGCACGGATCGCCCAGATTGTCGTCAATCTCGACCGGATGCGGACCGTTGCTCCGCGCCCGGGCGGCACCTATATCGAGGTCAATATCCCGGCCTATTCGCTGCAGGCCTACGAGGCGGGCGAGGCGCGCGTGTCAATGCCTGTGGTCGTGGGGCGCGAAGCGCGATCAACGCCAATATTTTCCAGCCGGGTTACGGAAGTCATCTTCAACCCGACATGGACCGTTCCGACGAAGCTCGTGCGCGAAGATCTTTTGCCGCGCCTGCGTGCCAATCCCCAGGCGATGGCCGATCTGGGATTCCGCTTTTTCCGCGGCAGCGGCGACGAGCGCGTCGAAGTCGATCCGCGCAAGGTCGATTGGCGGCGCGTGAGCGCGCGCGCGTTTCCCTATCTGGTTCGGCAGGATCCGGGCCCGAAGAACGCGCTTGGACATGTCCGGCTGACCTTGCCGAACATCTTCGACGTCTTCCTGCATGATACCCCGGACAGGCATTATTTTTCGCGTGCCGACCGGGCGCTTTCGTCGGGATGTATCCGCCTCGAGCGCCCCTTTGAACTGGTCGAATGGGTCTTGCGGAATACAAGTGGCTGGACGCGCGATGCGATCGAGACGGCCGACCGCGACGGGCAGACGCGTCATGTGCAGGTCCGTCGACCCGTACCCGTCCATCTCGTCTATTTCACGGCGTTTGTTAAGAACGGCGAACTGCAGCTGCGCGATGATATTTACGGGCTCGATTCACTCTTTGTCGCCGGAATCGAGAAGCGCCCGGTTGCGGACCTGCGCCTTCCCCAAGAAGGTGCCAGGGTTCCGGTAAATCTCGCCCCCTGACCGAATATCGTTTTTATTCAGCATCTTGTAAAAATGTTTCAAGATGTTTCCTGAGGCTTGCGCACTAACCGCTGTGCGTGCACTCTCCCATTCACTCTCCACGCAATTTGGATTCGTACGCTTGGCATGACTTCCGAATTCGATCCGTCTGGCCGTCGTAAATTTCTGGCGTCCGCCGCCGCCGCACTCGGAATTCTGACGATTTCCGGTACGCCGGCGCTTGCAGCCAAGCGCAAGCGTTCCGTAGCCGGTCCGTCGTCGCCGGTACCCGTCCGCCCGTCGAGCGAGCGCTCACTCAAGCTGCTGGTCGTCAATACGGGCGAAAGGTGGGAGGGTGCCTATTGGCGCGATGGCAACTACCTGCCGGACGCCATGAAGCGGCTCGATGCGGTGTTGCGCGACTATAAGGCTGGCGCAGTCATGCATATGGATCCGAAACTCTACGATCAAATGTGGGAGATCCATCAACGCGTCGGTTCAAACGAGCCATGGCGCGTCATTTCGGCCTACCGGTCCTCCCGCACGAACGCCGTAGCCCGCAAATCGCATCGTGGCGTCGCGCGAAACTCATTCCACATTCAGGGGCGCGCGGTCGATATCGATCTTGCCGATAGGTCCGTCCGGGCGATCCGGCAGGCGGCGATGTCGCTGCAGGCCGGCGGCGTCGGGCAATATCCGCGCAGTGACTTCGTCCATATCGACACGGGCCCGGTCCGCAACTGGGGCTGATTTCGCCTAACGGGCTGCCAGCAGGCCTTTGCACGCATTGGGAAGCTTTGGCGGTGTGCGCGGTCGTGCGGGCGCGGGGTGTAGGCTCTTGTGCCGCTCGATCGCGTCGGCAAACCACCAATCGAGAGTCGGATCGCATCCGTCGCCGGGCGGAATCGGTTGCTGGTCCTGGCAATCTTGGGAACCCGGCGGGCACGACAGCCTGACATGGAAATGGTCGTCGTGGCCGAGCCACGGACGGATTTTGTGAAGCCAGTCACGGTCGCTGCCCACGGTCGAACACAATTGGCGCTTGATCGCAAAGTGCACGAAAATCCGTTCGACTTCCGGGTGTGCGGCGGCTCTGCGCAGAAGGTGCTCGTATTCCGGACGCCAGGCCGATGCGTCGGTCGACATTTCATCGGCCGCCACGAGCCGGACGATCTTGATGTCCTCGCGCGCGCTTGCGGGAAGATCCGGCTTCGGATCGATGTTGAACCAGATGTCGACATCGTTGCCGTTCTGGTGGGACGCGTGCCCATTCGTCATCGGGCCGCCCCGAGGTTGGGACAGGTCGCCGATATAAAGCGGCGGCAATCCCATTCCGGCCGCCTCCACGCCCAAGCTGCGTACGAACGCCAACGTTCGCGGGTGCCCCCACATGCGGTTTCGCGACACCCGAACGACCTGATAGCCGATCCCATCCAACGGCAGCTTCGCGGCGCCGGCAATGCATCCGTTTGCGGTTCCACCGATCGAGCGGGCGTCGCCGACGGTGGGAGTTGCGATGCTTCCCCAGTCCTTTGCCGATGCGTTACCGGCCGCAATGCACAGCAGTGCAGCGAAGATGGCGAGGTTACGCCGCATCGGCCGCCTCAAGCGCCTCGGCCGCAGAAAGCCAACGCGCTTCTGCCCGGGCAATCGGCTCCGCCAATTCCTTGAGCTGTCTTGCGTACTCTGCGGCTTTCGCGGGATCGGAATAGGTTGCCGGTTGGCCGGCTTCGCCTTCGAGCTTTGTTCGCTTGGCGGTGAGCTTTGCGAGTTCTTCTTCGGCGGTTTTCAGGGCACGGCGCAGCGCCCCGATATCGCGCGTGCCACGACTTTTCGGCGGTTCGGATTTCGGTTTTTCGTTCGCCTGCTTCTGTGCGCGCCGCTCGGACAGCGCAAGTGCGCGGTAGTCGTCAAGATCGCCGTCAAAGGGGACGACGCGGCCACCCGCCACAAGCCAGAGCCTGTCGCACGTAAGTTCGAGAAGCGACCAGTCATGCGTGACAAGGATTACTGCACCGGCAAATTCGTTAATTGCCGCGACGAGTCGCTCGCGACTTGCCATGTCGAGATGGTTCGTCGGCTCGTCAAGGATAAGCAGCTGAGGCGCCAGCGCCGTCGCTATGGCAAAAGCAAGCCGTGCCTTTTCGCCGCCCGACAGGTTTTCGGCTTTGACGTCTGCCTTCGGGCCAGAAAAGCCGAAACGCCCGAGTCGCGATCGGATTGCGTGGGGTACCGCATCGGGCAGAACGTCGCCAAGAAGCTGGAAAGCGGTGCGACGCGGATCCATGTCTTCGATCTGATGCTGGGCGAAGAAGCCGGTCTTCAACTTCGCCGCACGCATCGTGCCGCCTGTGAGGGGTTGGAGCCGACCGGCAAACAGTTTCGCCAGCGTCGATTTGCCGTTGCCATTTGCGCCCAGAAGTCCGATGCGGTCGTCCGGATCGAGCCGTAGATCGATTCCGGTCAGAACGGGGTTCCCCGTTTCGTAGCCGACCGAGACGCGGTCAAAGGTAATCATCGGAGGCTTGGGGAGTTCGACTTCCGGAAACTCGAAGCGCACGGCCTCTTCATCGCGCTCGACGATGATCGGCGTGAGTTTGGCAAGTGCCTTCAACCGGGACTGGGCCTGACGGGCCTTCGTCGCCTTGGCGCGAAACCGGTCGACGAAGGACTGCATGTGCTTGCGCTGTGCATCGACCTTCGCCGCCGTCGCGGCCTGCTGGGCGAGCCGTTCCTGGCGGAGGATCTCGAAGCGGTCGTAGTCGCCCGTATAGATCGTGAGACGTTTCTGGTCGAGATGAAGGATATGCGTGCACACGGCATTGAGCAGACGGCGGTCGTGGCTGACGACCAAAAGCGTGCCGGGCCACCGGGCGAGATAGTCCTCAAGCCACAGCGCGCTTTCCAGATCGAGATGGTTCGTCGGCTCGTCGAGGATCAGGATATCCGGACGCGCGAACAGGACGGCAGCAAGCGCCACACGCATGCGCCAGCCGCCGGAGAATTCGGAAAGTGGCCGCGCCTGCATCGTGGCGTCGAATCCCAGCCCGGCGAGGATCGACGCGCCGCGTGCGACGGCCGAATATGCATCGATCTCGGCCAATCGCATATGTATGTCGGCGATCCGGGCCCCGTCGGCGCCAGCTTCCTCTTCGGCCAGCAGGGCTGCGCGCTCTTCGTCAGCGGCGAGAACTGCGTCGAGGGGGGTTGCGCTGCCGCCCGGCGCTTCCTGGGCAACAAACCCGACCCGGGCCCGGCGCGGCATGGAAATCGAGCCGGAATCCGCCTGAATATGGCCAAGGATCGCGTCGAGGAGCGTGGACTTTCCGGCACCATTGCGGCCGACCAGGCCGACATGGCGGCCTTCTGGAATCAGGGCGGAGGCTTCCTCAAGCAGCGTCAGGCCGCCGATACGGAGCGTAAGGTTTTCGATGGAGATCATGGTGCTTCCATCTATCAGATCGGAATTGTAACGTCCCGCCCCATGGAAAAGAAAATATCCCCGGATGGAATCGCAGCTCGGACCCTGGCCGCGGTAGGCATCGCCCGTGCGGCCGGCGAACTGCAACGTAGGTATTTCAGCGATCGCGGATCGATCGGCACCACGTTCAAGGGCCCGCAGGACTATCTGACTGTTGCCGACGGCGCGGTCGAGAAGCTTGTCGTCGGGCATCTCCGTTCGGCCTTTCCGACCGACGATGTGCTCGGCGAGGAAACCGGTGGCAGCCGCGACCCGCGGGCGCTTTGGGTTATCGATCCGATCGACGGAACCGCGAATTTCGCCAACGGGATATCCCATTTCTGCATTTCCATCGCGTTCGTCGCCGAGGGCCGGGAAGAAATCGGCGTCATCTATGACCCGATGCGCGATGAGATGTTTCTAGCGCGGCGTGGCCATGGCGCCAGCTGCAATGGTCGTCCGATGACGGTCACGTCGAACGGCGAAGTGGCGCGCGCCCAGTTCGAGCTTGGCTGGTCCAGCCGGCGAACCGTGGAAAGCTACACCGCGATCGTGTCGCGAACGGTGAAGGCCGGCGCATCGTTCCGGCGGGCGGGGTCCGGTGCGCTCGGCATCGCCTATGTCGCCGACGGCCGCGCCGACGGTTATGCCGAGTTGCACATCAACGCTTGGGACTGTTTGGCCGGGCTGCTGATGGTTCGCGAGGCGGGCGGGCGTACGAACGACTTCCTCGGCGCTGGCGGCCTTGCGGATGGCGCGGCCGTCCTCGCGGCAGGCACCGCAATCTACGATGCGCTGTCGTCGCTAACCGAAATCAAGTGACGCATGGCGCGTATCGGGCACGCCGGACGGGGCGGGCGACCTGACCACACCGCACGACTGCTCGAAATTCTTGCGGCGCACCAGACCTCGGCTTGCCTGGCTGTCCGGTTGTCGGGCGAGGAAGCCGATCGTGCGCTCTCCGGCATCCTGATCGATTGCCTCTCCAAGCGCATTCGACTGGCCGTTGAGGTTATCGATGGCGACGTGGCCGCCGTCGCGAATTCGATCGTCGGCATGGCGGCCCGTCTGGCGCGCCGGCGGCCTCGGGTCGGATTGTTGCAATCGCGCGACATTCTGGCGACCCAGCAGGGTGTCCGTCTTCTTGCGGTACCCTGTGACCCGCCCGCACCGGCCGGATCCGCGCTTGTCGCGGCACTCGCTCCGCTCGGCGCTGAGCCGCTGCTTGGTCTATTCGCGAGAGGCGCAGAGGTAATTGTAACCGGCCCACTGGCGACATCGGCTTTGGCAGTGGCATTCGCGAGGCACGAACATCGATGGCCGGCGGACGCATACCAGAATCTCGCTGCGGCAGCCATGGCGGGTCGGGTGATCTGCGGCGGAGCAGCAAGCCTCAGCGGTGCGCTTGACGATATTGATGCCGCGAGCGGATTGCCGTTCGTGGACATAGGCCCGGATGGCGCCGTGTCACTCGGCTCGAGCGGTACCGCGCCCTCCACGGAATCATTGGCGCTTGCACTTCTCGATGGCGTTCGCGATCCCGGCGCGATCATCGAGCCAGATGTAACGGTCGATCTATCGACGTTGAGTCTGCTCGGTTTGGCCATGTCCGGTGTCGCAGGCCGCGCGCCGGTCGACTGGCTTGCCGGAACCCTCACGTTTGAAAGCGGATTCAACGCGGAAGCGGAAATCGCCTTTGGCGGAAGCGGGGCAGCGGGGCGGGCAATTGCGGCCGCGCGTGCACTCGAGCGGCGCTTGTCGGGCGTACTGAAGGACGAGCGGTTCCGTGTCGAAGTTGTCGGAGTCGATTCGATCACGCGCTCGGCCACCGAACATGCCGGAGATCTGCCCATCGTTCCGGGACGGGACGTTCGGCTACGTCTTGTCGCGCGTACCGCAAATCAGGAACTTGCGCGTGCCGCCTTGGCTGAATTCGAGAGCATGGTCGAGCAGGCACCCGGCGGTGCCGGCGGGATGCGAAAATCGATGACACGGGCAAGGCACCTGAGTACGGCGCAAATACCCAGGGCATTGGCGCCGTGGAGCGCCACGCCGCCGGCCGACCCATGAGTTCGATTCTATCGCTTCGTCAATTGGCGTATTCACGCGCCCAGGTCGCCGGCAGTGCGCTCGTCGTCAACCTCGTGCTGCGCGATGCTTCGTACTGGCACATTGTTCGCGATGCAGTGACGCCGTCCCGTGTGCTGGCGTGGTTCGGCGCATTTCGCCCGGCGCGTATCGTACGCCGGGAATTGCCGGGATTGGTCGCGTTCCATTTCGTACTCGAAGGCATGGCCGGTGCCGGACGAGGCCACGACCTGTCTTTCGATCCCGAAGGTCGCGCCTTGGCGCAGCGGCTTCTCGACATGCCAGTTGCCGTTCCGGCGGAGTTGGCCGCAAAGTTCAATCCGCCGTCGCCGCAGCCTCTTCCTTGAGCCATTCGCGGAAGGCCGCGACCTTGGGCCTCTGCGCGCGACCCGGCGGGCTCACGACATAGTACGCAAACCGGACTGGAGTCGCGACGGCGAAAGGCCGGACGAGCCGACCGCTCGCCAGGTCGTTTTCGGCGAGCCGGAGTTTGGCGAGGGCAACGCCTCGGCCAAGGATCGCCGCCTCAAGGACAAGGCTCGACTGGTTGAAACGGGGGCCGAACCGCGCGTCGATGCCGGATACGCCAGCCGCCTTCAGCCACATCCGCCAGTCCGGGCAGGTTTCATCGCCGTCCGATGCGTCGTCGTGAAGCAACGTGTGATGGCGAAGATCCGAAGGAGATTTCAGCGCGTGCCTGCCCTTGAGAAGCGCCGGCGCGCAGACCGGCACGACCGTTTCCGGAAAAAGGCGCTCGACAAGAAGGCCCGAATACTGGCCCGAACCATAGCGGACGGCGACGTCGACGTCGTCGCGCGCGAAATCGACGAGAGACATCGACGCTGATAGCCGTACGTCGATTTCGGGATGGCGTTCGGCGAAGCGGTCCAATCTCGGCACGAGCCATTTGGCGGCGAAGGAAGGGGCGGAAGAAACGGTCATGACGCCCTTCATGTCGCGCTCGGCAACGTCGGCGACGGCACCGGCGATCAGATCGAAACCTTCGCGCAACCCGGGCAGCAGGAAACCTCCGGCTTCGGTCAGCGCAACCTTCTGCCGGTCGCGCCGGAAAAGCTTCACGCCGAGTTGGTCTTCAAGTCCTTTGATCTGGTGGCTGATCGCGGCCGGCGTGACGTGTAGTTCATCGGCAGCCTTCGAAAACGAAAGCAGGCGTGCCGCAGCTTCAAACGCGCGCAGCGAGTTCAATGGGGGAAGGCGTCGGGACATGCCTAAATCTCGGTCATTCCGGGAAAAACTTCATCTTGTTTTCGTTCCTGTCGGGCGATATCTGAACGCGGATACATTTTGGAGATTCCGGAAAATGGCTCTTCAGGCAGGCGTTGGCGGCATCCATGAAATAGGCGCCATTCAGGCACGTGACGAACTCGCGGCCGGTAACGCGGTTCTTATCGACGTGCGCGAAGCGGGTGAATACATGGCGGAGCGGATTCCGGGTGCACTTCTGTCTCCGCTTTCGACCTTCAATCCCCAGTCCCTGGCGGCACTCCGCGGCAAGCGGATCATCATGTCGTGCCTTGCCGGGGGGCGCTCGATGCGTGCGGCCCAGGCTCTCGCACCCATCGTCGGTGCAGAAAATATCGTGAATCTGGCAGGCGGCATCGGTGCCTGGCAGGCCGCCGGTCTTCCAGTTGACCGCGGCTAGGACAACGCGAATTCACGGGCGAGCAGTTCGTACGACCTTCGCCGCGCAATCGGATCGAACGTAATCGTAACGATCGATATTTCTTCGGAACCGTGTGCGGTTGCCAGCGCTTCGATTTTCATCCGGACGGATTGAGGATTGCCGACAATCTGTCTTGCGCGCGTTCGGGCAATACGCGCTCGTTCGAGATCCGAATAGTCGTACGCGAGCGCCTCTTCCGGGCTTGGGATCGGTGCCAATTCGCCCCGTTCGACGCGCAGGCGCCAAAGTTCTCGACTTGAAGCGAGCCGAGCCGCTTCCTCATGGGTTTCGGCGCAAATCGCGAACACGGCCAGCGCCGTCCTTGGCGAAGGATATGCCGGCGACGGGCGGTAATTTGCACGATAGGCGGCGCAGGCTTCCTCGCCGCCGTGGCCGCTGATGAAATGCGCGAACGCGAAGGGAAGCCCGAACATTGCTGCATAGGCGGCACTTTGGTCGGACGAGCCGAGCATCCACATTTCTGGCAGCGTCGGGCCGGCGGGCTGAACCAGAATCGACCGAAACGGGTGATCGGCCGGTAGCGAGTTTCCCAGAAAGCCGATCAGGTCGGCAATTTTCCCGGGAAACTCCGCGATATCGTAGGGTCCGCCCGGCTCAAGGGCATACGCCGTCCGCTGGTCGGAACCGGGAGCCCGTCCGATGCCAAGATCGATGCGTCCGGGATAAAACGCCTCGAGAATGCGGAATGTCTCGGCGACTTTCAAAGGCGCATAGTGCGAAAGCATGACGCCTGCCGAACCGACGCGAATTCGGCTTGTCAGGCCGGCGATCCGGGCAATCAGGATTTCGGGCGCGGTTCCGGCAAATCCGGGTGCGCCATGATGCTCGGCAACCCAATATCGCTCGAACCCCAGCGTTTCGGCGAGCCTTGCCAGTTCAAGCGTTTCTTGGAGAGCCCCTGCGGCGGTGCCGCCGACCGGGATCGGCGATTGGTCGAGCACGCCCAGGCGAAGTTTCGATTGAATCATGGCCGGAGCGTAACCATGTCATGCCGGTCTTTCCACTCTCCGGATGATCGATGGACGTTGAAACGATTTTGGAGTTGATCCGGAGCCATGGCGACGCTGTCTACGCGTTTCTGGCGGCATATGCGGCTTCGAATTCCCTGCTGCTTCCGCTTTTTGCCGGTTATGCGGCGCATCTTGGCGCGATCTCGCTCGATACGGCGATCGCGTGCATCTGGATCGGCGGCATCGTCGGCGACCAGATCCGGTTTGCGATCGGTCGCCGGTTTGGCCTTGGCCTGTTCGATGCCTTCCCGCGTGTCCGGCGGGGCATCGAAACGGCTGCATTGCTCGCAGACCGGCATCAATGCCTCATGGTCATGATTTGCCGATACCCCCACATGGTCCGGGGGTTTGCCGGCTTTGCGTTTGGAATGTCGACAATGCCGCTTTGGCGGTTTTCGCTGCTGAACGTCCTTTCCGCGACTGTTTGGGCCCCACTTGTCGTCGGCTGCGGTTATGCCTTCGGGGCGTTTTCACAGCAGGCATTGGGTGATGCGGCAGGGCGCTTGTCTCTGGCGCTCTTTACGGCATTTTCGGCCCTGTTTTGGCTGCTCTCGCGCCGCCTCGACCGGGCGCTTCCGGTCGTGTCCGATCAGGGAAAGCGCGATAGTGCATACTCGCAAAGCGATCGATAGACCGCTCGCAGGAAGGGGCTCGGTATCTCGAGCGGCCCGCCCCGATCCCGCGGGTCGAGAGCGACCCGGACCGCAGCGATGTCGCCCGCACGCTCGCGCGGGAACTCGCCCTTGGGCCAAGTCGCACGTGCCGGCACGGCTCGGATGAACGCCATCAGCACCCGAATTCGTGCCGCCAGTTCCGGGGTCGCCTGCTGCAAATGGGTGTCGAGCTGGGGCGACGAAACCGCGACGCAAACGGTGTTTTCAAGCGCGACCGCACTTGCCGAACGGGGCATCCCGTCGATCAACGCAAGCTCGCCGAACAGCGCGCCGGCTCCCAATCGGGCCAGTTCGACCTCCATCGGGGCATCCTGTTCGAGTTCCTGATGGATTGCCACGCGGCCCGGTTCAATCACCGCAGCTTTCGTGCTGATCTTCACCTGGGGTGTTTCGGTGGTCGCCTGAACGATCCGTACGAGCCCTGACTCAATGAGGAAGGCGTTATCGCCGGGGTCACCCTCCTTGAATATCTGCGCACCGGCCGGGAAGCGGAATCGGAGCAGCCTTGGCCCTTGCGTGATCTCAAAATCACGCAATGCGCCATCGACGCCTTTTAGCGTAAGGACGATCTTGCGTTCGAATTTCGGTCCTTCGCTCATCGCGGCGAGGGGGGAAAACCGATGAGGAGCATGGGCACAAATGTAGCCACTCTTTGCAATATGCAAAGTCAAATTACAAAAAGTTACCCGCCTTGGCGCCGCGGGCTAAATGGCCTTGTCGAGCCCTGACGTGCCCCTGGTGTCGGCGCCGTTCAGATTGGCCTCGCGCAGATCGGCACCCGAAAAATCGCAATCGAGAAGCACGGTGTCCGAAAGATCGGCGCCGCGCAGGTCGGCCCGGCGCAGGATCGAGCCGCTCAGGTCCGCCTTTGCGAGATTAGCGCCACGAAGATCGGCGCTGGAGAGGTTCGACTCCTTGAGGCGGCTGTTCCAGCTGCGCTGATTCATGTTGTCGACCGGCATCGGCGACAGGTCGGCATCGCGCAGTTTTGCGCCAGTCAACGTCGCCTTGTCGAACTTGGCGCCTTGGAGTTTCGCACCGGTCAGATCGCAGTTCGCCATGAAGGCCGAAGAAAAATCGGCCATCTGGAAATAGCCGCCGGCAAGGCGCGCGTTGCGAAGGATGCAAAGCGCCAGCCTGCCTGCCGAAAGATTGACGCCGGGCGCATTGAGATCGGCAAGGTTCACGCGCTCGAAATCGGCCTGCGCCCCGCTGCGACCTTCGGATTTCAGCCATTCGAGATGGTCGATGAAAATCTGCTGAACCGACTTTTCGAGGCTTGCGATATTGACCGGCAATACCGATTTCGACGTGTCGACGCGCGCGAGATCCTTGGTGCCGAAATTCGACGCCGTCAGGTCCGCCCCGTCGAGATTCGTGTTGTCGAGCAACGCGCCCGCGAGCGTCGCGCCATGGAGGATGCAATTGGAAAGATTCGCGTTCGTCAGATCCGCGCCCGTCAAAACCACGCCGCTGAGATCGGAGTTCGAAAGATCGGCCTGCCTGAGAACCGCGCCGCGCATGATGCAGCCGGTCAGGTCGGTGCGCGGCCCGAACACGCGGCTCATCTTCGCGTTGCTCAAGTCGGCATTGTTGAACTTGGCGTCGGTGATGACGGCGCCCTGCGGCTGGTTGTTGTGGTAACTGAAGTTGCCGTCCTTGTCGCGTACGATGATGAAGCCATCGCGGATGTCGGCGGCGGTAAGGTTCGCCCGCTCGAGATTGGCCCGCTTGAGCTGCACCCCGCGCAGATCGGCCTTGGAAAGATCCGCCTCGTGGAGGTCGCAACCTGTGAGGTCGGCGCCGAACAGGTTCGCGCGCGACAGTTTCGATTTTGCGAAATTCGATTCACAGAGATACGCGCCGACGAGTTCAGCCTCCGAGAGATCCCGGTTCTGAAAGTTCATGCGCTCGGCGACCTTGAAGGAAAGGACGAGCCGCACGCCGCCGGTCTGGCCTTTGGCCATCTTCTCGTGAAGACCGACCGCGTGGTTGATATCGTGCTGACTGACCTTGGTGCTTGGCGGCATTCGGTTGCCCGTTCGTTATCCGTTGGGCGATAATGCGCGCAAAATCGGCATCCGGTAAAGATGCTCGAAGGGACCGATCGGGCCATGGCTCATCTGAAGACATTTGCGGTCGCGACCGGATTCGGCCTTTGCGCCTATGCCGTGGTGCAGGTTCTGGTCTTCGTGAGCCGGAAGGTTGGCCTCCTTCAATGGTTCGCGTCATGACCTTTGACGTCGCCGCCGCGCGGGATATCCTGACCGCAAAATTCGCGCCGTGGGTTCTTGATCTGGGGATCGAGATCGTGGATCTCGACAAGGCGGGACTCGCGATCCTTCAAATGCCGGTCAATTCCCGTATTTCCCGTGACGGCGGAACCGTCTGCGGCCAGGCGAGCATGGCACTTGCGGATACGGCCATGGTGTTTGCCGTCGCAGCGGCATCGGGCGGATATCGGGCGATGACGACGGTAACGCAGACGACAAATTTCGTCCGCGCGCTCGCGTGCCGTTCCGTGCTGGCCCGCGGGCGGGTTGTCAAACTCGGCCGTACGCTCGCGTTTGGTGAAGTTGTGCTTTCTCCCGAAGGGTCCGACGAGATTGCCGTACAGGTCGCGACAACCTACGCGTTGCTAGGACCGGTCGAATGAACATCGCCGGGCATCTCGTTCGCAATGCGAAGCGTGCGCCGGATCAGGCAGCGCTTGGACTGGGGGAAGCCGTCGCGGCGAATTGGCGCGACATGGCCCGTGATGTCGCATCGGTTGCGGCGGGACTTCATATTGCGGGCTTCCGGAGCGGGGACAGGATTGCCGTCGTTTCCGGGAACTTGCCCGAATATGCACTGGCCTTGTACGCAATCTGGCATGCCGGGATGGTTGCCGTACCGATCAATGCTAAGCTGCATCCGCGAGAACTTTCATACTGCTTCGAGCATAGTGGCGCACGGCTGATTTTCTGCTCGTCCGACATTTCCGGCGCGGTAGGGGGCGTTTGTGGCAACGTCCCGACCGTCGAATTCGGCGGAACCGAATGGCACAGGATGCGTTCGAGTGAACCGATGCCGATCGTCGATGTCGAACACGACGACATTGCGTGGCTGTTCTATACGAGCGGCACTACCGGTCGCCCGAAGGGCGCGATGCTTACGCATCGCAACCTTCTCGCGATGGCCATGAGCTATTTCGTGGATATCGATCCGCCATCGCCGGGCGGCGCAATCGTCCATGCCGCGCCCATGTCACATGGGTCCGGGCTTTATTCGATCCCGATGCTTGCAATCGGCAACGCCCAGGTCGTCCCCGAAAGCGGCCAGTTCGACCCTGCGGAAATCGTTGCGCTATGGAGGCGATGGCCGTCGGTCACGATGTTCGCCGCACCGACGATGATCAAACGGCTTGTGGCACATGGCGGCGATCCGGGCCTGCTGCGCGTGATCGTCTATGGGGGTGCGCCGATGTACGTTGCCGACCTGAAGGCGGCAATCGATGTATATGGCTATCGATTTGCCCAACTTTACGGGCAAGGCGAATCGCCGATGTGCATCACCGGAATGACGCGCGCGACAGTCGAAGCTGCGCATCGGTCCGGCGACGATGCCGTCCTCGGGTCGGTGGGGACTCCGCAATCGGTCGTCGATGTGCGCCTGGCCGATGACGGAGAGGTTCTCGTGCGCGGCGACAGCGTGATGAAGGGGTATTGGGGCGATCCGGACGCGACCTCCCGGGCTTTGGCGGGTGGCTGGCTGCAAACCGGTGACGTCGGCGCGTTCGACGAGAGGGGCTATCTCACGCTGCGCGACCGATCGAAGGACGTCATCATTTCGGGCGGCTCGAACATCTATCCGCGCGAAGTCGAGGAGGCGATCCAGGAACATCCGGCAGTCGCGGAAGTTTCCGTGATCGGCGTCCCGGATCGGGACTGGGGGGAGCGAGTAGTTGCCTTCGTGGTCGCACGTGACAAGGACCTCGATGCCCGCAGGCTCGACGCGTTGTGTCTTGAGCGTATCGCGCGGTTCAAGCGACCGAAAGAATACAGGTTCATCGAAGCCTTGCCGAAAAATGCGTACGGCAAGATTCTGAAAACTGAACTGCGACAGCGATACGCAGCGGAGGATGGCAGTGGCGGGAAGGTTTGAGGGCAGGGTCGCACTGGTTACGGGGGCAGGTTCGTCGGGCCCCGGATGGGGAAACGGGAAGGCCGCCGCAGTGCTCTACGCGCGGGAAGGGGCGCGTGTGCTCTGTCTTGACCGGCGCGCCGAAGCGGCGGAGGAGACGGCGGCGCTGATCGCATCGGAAGGCGGCGTGGCGATCGCGCGCGCGGCTGACGTCTCGGTTTCCGACGAAGTCGCCGCAAGCGTCGAAGCTTGCCTTTCGCATTGGGGGCGTCTCGATATCCTTCACAACAATGTCGGGATCGTCATTGTCGGCGGCCCGGAAGAGCTTGCCGAGGAGGATTGGGATCGCGTCATTCGCGTAAACCTCAAATCCATGTTCCTGACCTGCAAGCATGCACTTCCGGTATTCGTGCGGCAGTTCGAAAAGGAAGGTCGAGGCGGCGCGGTCATCAACATCGCCTCGATTGCCGGCATCCGTTATCTCGGCGTGCCCTATATCGCGTACAACACGACCAAGGGCGCGGTTATCCCGTTCACGCAATCGATCGCGCTCCAGTATGCGAAAAAGGGCGTGCGGGCGAACTGCATTCTGCCGGGTCTGATGAATACGCCGATGATCGTCGAACCGCTGAAGGATGCCTACGGTGGCGGCGACATCGACAAGATGATCGCGGTGCGCGACGCGCAATGTCCGACCGGACGAATGGGCGACGCCTGGGACGTCGCGAAAGCGGCCGTCTTTCTTGCGTCCGACGACGCGGCCTATATCACAGGCGTTGCGCTTCCCGTCGACGGCGGAATCACGCTCAAAGTGAGTTGATCTGACTGCCCTTGGATCGATGGAGACGGCGGAAAAGCGCCGGCCCCGCCGTGACGACGACGATTATGCGCAGCAGGTGATGGGATGCCACAAAGGCGGTATCAATCCCGAGCGCAAGCGCCATCAGGCTCATTTCCGCGAAGCCGCCGGGCGCATATGCAAGGACCAGCCCTGTAAATGGTTGGTCCGTGAATATCGAGAACATCTCCGCGAATGCCACGGCAAGGCCGAGCATCAGCAGCGTCGCTACGGTTGCGTGACCGACGGAATTGGCGATCGTACGGATCGAAGTGCCGGCAAATCTCTGGCCGATCGCGGTACCCAAGACGACCTGTGCGGCGGACGTCAGCACATAAGGCGGCTGGCTCTCGGTCAATCCGGACAGGTGCACCGCCACAGAACAAAGGAGCGGACCGAGCATGGTGGCGGCCGGAAGACGGAAGCGGACTGCGGCGATCCCGCCGACCACGGCGCACGATCCCAGAATCGCGTAGTCGGATGCAGCAACGTCAAAAAGGCCGACGAGGCTGCGAGACGGTTGCGCCGGGATCATGCCCTGAATGCGAAACCAGATCGGCACGGTCAGCACGACGAGCATGACCCGGACGGCATGGCTCAGTGCCAGTGCGGGGATGTTGGCGCCGTTCTGACTGCCGATCAGGACCATTTCGGCAAGGCCGCCCGGCGTTGCCGCGAAATATGCCGTGACCTTGTCGAAGCGCGCGATCCGCACGAGATATTGGTAAGCAACCGCCCCGGCGACGAGCGACCAGACCAGCAGGCCGATGGCCGTCCAAAGCCATTCATGGATTCTCGAAACGAGCGTCGGCGTGAAACTGGACCCCAGCAGAACGCCGAGAATGGTGATGAATCCCGAGCGGATGCCGCGCGGCATCGAGATCTTCGTCACACCGCTCATCGCCGCGACGGTCGTAAATGCGACGGCGCCGAGCATCCAGGGGAGCGGTACCGTAAGCCAGCGAAACAGCGCCCCGCCGATCGTGCCGAGCAATACTGTGATCGCGAGCGTGCGCCAATCGTACCCCGCCTGTTTCGGGGGAAACGCCATCAGGAAACGTACCGGCCAAGCCTTACGGCCGTCTGGCCCTTTCCGAGCCGCCGGGACGGCATGATCAGGACGCAATTGTCGTACGGCGCGCGAACGATCAGGTCGCCATCGCGCGCGATTTCATCGCCCGCCCGCGGGATGGTTTCGAGCCCGCGGAAGTCGTCGACAAAACGGAAAGAATCGCTGGTGATCGTGATCGCTTGAGTGACTTCGATCGTGCGCTGCGGCTTGGGCGTGCCGGAAGGAAGGCGACTCTCGATCCAATCGCGCGCCACGGTGCCCGTCGATGCAAGGAATCGCAGCGTCGTTTCCTTGGCGACCGAGACCGAGTTCTGTTCCCAGTGCTGTCCGCACTCGACGAGAAGCGCGTTCTTGGCACTCTTCGGGTCGCTGAACTCGCCGTAGTCGCGCATGCGGCGGCCGGCCGCATGCCCCTCGTCACTTACGATCGTGGCGGGAACACCGACATCGCGGGCAAATTTTCGGCCTTTTTCAAGCGGACCGCAAAGCATGAGCGGCAACGTCGGATGCTGCATCGAATGAATGTCGAGCAGAAGATCGGCCTGGGCGATCATCGGTCGGACTGTCCGCGCGCGGGTCAATTCACGTGACTTTCGTTGGCCGTCAAGAGTCGCTTCCGACCAGACGCGGTTGAAATCTTCGTCGATGAACCGCGATGCCTGGGGATTCTTGCGATCGAACGACAGGTAAGCCGCAACGTTGCAGAACATCAACGTCAGTTTGCCGCGTGCCGGCCGGACATTTTCGCGCATGAGCCAGTCGAGAGTGATTGCTCCGCACAGTTCGTTGCCGTGGACGACTGCGGTCACAAGAACGTGCGGGCCAGAGATGCCCGAGTCAAACGTGGTCGCGTATTCGATGCCGGTATTTCCGGTTCGGTATGCGGTGATGTCGGGGGGAGAAATTTCGACCGGATAACTGTCTTCGCTCACGAAACTCTCTCCTCCCGATTGTCGTCCGGATGGTACTTCTCGAACTCTATAGTATTCCCAATTCTGAAAGCGCGCCCCGAAGTGCATCCGGGCTGGTGAAGTGCAGCGCATGAATCCCGATATCCCTTGCGGCGGCGACGTTCTTCGGGCTGTCGTCGATGAAAACGCACTCCTTCGCAGCCCGATTTGCCGCTGCCAGCGCGTGCCGGTAGATGGCCGGATCCGGTTTAGCCAGCTTTAGCTCGCCCGACACCGTGATGTGCCGGAAGAGGGACAGAAAATCGAACCTGCGTCGACCGATCGGGAACGTCTCTGCCGACCAGTTCGTCAGCGCGTAGAGTGGCGTACCTTTCGAATGCAGCTCCTCGAGTATCGCGACGGTTCCCGCGATCGACCCACCGAGCATTTCCTCGAACCTCTCGTAGAAAGCATGGATCAGATCGGCCTTGTCGGGATGCCGGGCCGTTGCCTCGGCAACGGCCTCCGCGATCGTCCGTCCGGCGTCCTGCGCGACGTTCCAGTCGTGTGTGCAGACATCGGATAGGAACCTGTCGATCTCCGCTTCATCCTTGAGGATCTTGCGGTAGAGGTAGCGCGGGTTCCAATCGATGAGCACGCCGCCAAGATCGAAGATGACCGTGTTCGGCTTCATCTGGAAATCTCGAACCGCCGGACAAGCCGCTTAACGAACTGTTCGCACATCGCGATCTGCTCGAGCGCGACAAATTCATCAGGCTTATGCGCCTGATCGATGTCGCCGGGGCCGCAGATCACGGTCGGAATTCCACTCGCTTCGAAGAGTCCGGCTTCCGTGCCGAACGCGACCTTCCCAGTTGCGTTTCCGCCGGACGCGGCTTTTGCGGCCTGCGTCACCTCGGAATCCTCATCGCCCGTCAATCCCGGGAAATTCGAAAGCTCCTCGAATGTAAACCCGGTATCGGAATTGACCGACTTCATCGCGGGCTCAAGATTCGCGCGCACATAGTGCTCGAATTCCGCAAACAGCTTTCGTGGATCGTGAACCGGGAGATGCCTAAACTCGAAATCGAAGCTGCAGTCCTTTGGAACGATATTGAGTGCCGTTCCGCCGTGGACGATACCGACATGGACGGTCGTATAGGGAATGTCGAATTCGTGATCATAAGGGCCATTTTCGGCGAAACCTTCTCCCATCTCGACGAGCCGGCCGATCGCGCGGGCAGCAAACTGGACCGCGTTCACGCCGCGCGGCGCGAGCGAAGAGTGACACTCAAACCCGCGGACATGCGCGCGAAGTGAAAGTTTGCCCTTGTGTGCGCGGATGACCTTCATGCTCGTCGGTTCGCCGACAACGCACCCCATCGGCTTGATTCCCCGGTCCGCAAGATCGGCAAGCAGGCCGCGGACGCCAAGGCAGCCGACTTCTTCGTCATAGGAAAATGCGAAGTGAATTGGGGCCGCGAGTTTCATTTTCGAGATTTCGGGCGCGAGCGCCAGGCAGACGCCGACGAAACTCTTCATGTCCGTCGTCCCGCGCCCATAAAGCTTCCCGTCCTTTTCGATCGGATCGAAGGCCTCGACGTGCCATTCCTGACCGTCGATCGGGACGACGTCCGTATGCCCGGAAAGAACCAGGCCCGGTCTGTCGGCCGGGCCGATCGTCGCCCAGAGATTCGCCTTTTTCCCGGACGAGTCGAAAACCAGATGTGAGACGATGCCAAGCTTTTCGAGATAGCTGCGGACCCAGTCGATCAGCGCGAGATTGCTGTCGCGGCTCGTGGTGTCGAACGAAACGAGCGTCTTGATGATTTCGAGCGCATTTTCGGAAGGACGATTGGGCATTCGGTGAAGGACCTCGGCGGACGCGGGGCAGTTGCGGGCGGGGCGTCGAGTATGCCCAACTCAGTGGCGGCGCAGAAGAGGGGGAATGCATGGCAGGAATGCCTCGGATCGCGATCCTGGGAATGCATCTGGAGAGCAATGCGTTCGCACCGCCATCGACGGCTGCGGATTTCAAGCGCCTCTGTTTCCTCGAGGGGCCGGCAATTCTCGTCGAGGCCCGAAAGGCGGCACCTGCCATGCCGCTCGAGATTCCAGGGTTCATTTCCGAACTCGACAGGCTCGGCTTTGCCTACGAGCCGATACCGGTTCTGGTCACGGGTGCCGAGCCCGGTGGACCGATCGAGCAGGTCTTTTTCGAGGCGTGCGTCGCGCAGATCGTTGACGGACTCCGGCGGGGCGGGCCAATCGACGCCGTCTATCTTTCCAACCACGGCGCGATGACCGCGACGGCGGACCTCGATCCGGACGGGACGCTCTACTCGGCGATCCGCGAATGTATCGGCCCGGCGCCGTTTGTCGCATCGGTCGATCTTCACGCCAATCTCTCCGAGCGCATGATCGGAAACGTCGACGCGTTCGTCTCGTACCGGACCAACCCGCATGTCGATCAGCGGGAGCGGGGGGCCGAATGCGCGCGGCATATCGTGGAACTGTTGTCCGGCGGGCGGACATGGACCTCGCTTGTCCGGTTGCCGCTGACGCCGGCCTTCGTTTCGCTTCTAACTGGTCAAGGTCCCTATGCCGATGCAATGGCAGGCGCCGAGGCGCGCATGGCCGGAGATGCCGGATTGATGAACCTGTCTGTTGTCGGGGGATTTGTTTTCAGCGATACGCCAAAGAACGGGTTGGCAGTTGTGGCGACTTCGCGGCGCGGCCCCGACCACGCTCGTGCAGAGGCCCGGGTGCTCGCACACGCGATTTGGAGCGATCGCCGCCGATTTCTGCGCCAACTCACGCCGATCCGCGAGGCCATTGCGATGGCGCAGGCGTGCGCCGACGGTCGTCGGGACCCGACGATATTTGCCGATACCGGCGATAATCCGGGCGGCGGCGGTCGCGGGAACACGACTGAATTTCTCCGTGCGCTAATCGATAACGGCGTGACCGGCGTCATGTACGGAAATTTCGTCGACGGGGATCTCGCGGATCAGGCCCACGCCCAAGGTTGCGGGAAAACTTTTTTTGCCGAGTTCAATCGGCGCGATGAAGATGCTTTCGGAAGGCGCTTCTCGGTTCAGGCGCGTGTCGCGGCACTTACCGATGGGCAAGTTGTTGGGCGGCGCGGCGTCTATGGCGGGCGCAGTCTCGATCTGGGGCCGACGGCGGCTCTGGAGATCGGTGGGCTAACAGTCGTCGTATCGACAAGCCGCAAACAGTGCGCCGATCCGGCATTCTTTGAAATGCACGGGCTTGATATCGGGAAGGCTTCGTCTGTCGTGGTCAAGTCGCGCGGGCATTTCCGGGCCGGCTTCGACGAGTACTTTCCGCCCGGGCGTGTCGTCGAGGTCGACACGCCCGGATTGACGGCTCCGGTCCTCGATCGCATCGGATTTCGAAATCTACCGCGGCCGGTGTTTCCGTTGGACCTCGACGCGGTCTGGCCATAGGCCTTTTTGCAGAGGCTTGCCTCGCGGCGGTCATCCTGTATCCTTCGCGACTTGTTCAGGGAAGGTCGGCCGGCGCGCTCCGTGCGCCGGTTGGATGCGGAGAATGGTCGGCAAAATCGGGCGCCTCAGATCGATGGCTCGAAGCCTCGCGTATGCCGCGTGGGCGGCCGCCGCTTTCCTTGCATTGCCGGGCGCGGGTGCCGCGCAGGAACTCGTCATGGGGCTTGGCGGGGCGGTAACGTCGATTGATCCCCATTTCCACAATCTCGCCCCGAACAACGGCGTTGCCGCGAACATTTTCGATCGGCTCGTGCATCAGGACGAAAACCAGCGTCTGATCCCCGGTCTGGCGACCGAATGGCAGGCGATCGACGACACGACTTGGGAATTCAAGCTTCGCAAGGACGTTCGGTTCCACGATGGCTCGCCGTTTGACGCCGAGGATGTCGTCGCGACAATCAGAAGGGTTCCTCGCGTACCGAATTCTCCGTCCTCGTTTGCGATTTCGACGCGGGCGATCGCGGAAACGATCGTCGTGGACAGCCATACGATCCGTTTCAGGACATCGAAGCCGTACCCGCTTCTTCCGAACGACCTTTCGACGGTGAATATCATTTCCAGAAAGGCCGGCGAAGCTGCCACGGGCGATTTCAATCAGGGGCGCGCGGCGATTGGAACGGGACCGTTCAAGCTCATCGAATTCGTGCCGGGAGACCGTGTGGTCCTGCAACGGAACGACGCCTATTGGGGCGGCGCCGTCCCTTGGTCGCGCGTGACGATCAAGACGATCGCCAACCCGTCGGCGCGTACGGCAGCACTTGTCGCCGGGGACGTGCAGATCATCGATCAGGTCTCGACCGCCGATGTGCCGCGGATCAAGTCCAATCCCCAGATCGCGATATCCAAAACGACGTCGAACAGGCTCATCTACCTTGCCTTGGACCAGAATAGGGAACAGTCCCCGTTCGTGACGGACAAGCAAGGTGCGCTCCTTCCGAACAACCCGTTCAAGAACCGGAAGGTCCGAATGGCGCTGTCGCGTGCGATCAACCGGGATGCGATCGCGCAGAGAATTTTCGATGGCGAGGCAATACCCGCCGGCGGTCTCTTGCCGACCGGCTTTTTCGGCACATCGGAAAAGCTGAAGCCCGACACGTTCGACCCGGAAATCGCGCGCAAGCTCCTCGCCGAAGCCGGCTATCCGAATGGCTTTGCGATGACGATCCACGGCCCGAATGACCGTTACCCGGAAGACGAAAAGGTCCTGCAGGCAATCGGCCCGATGTTCAGTCGCGTGGGCATCGATACCCGTGTCGTGACGCTTCCGTGGGCGAATTTCGTCACTCAGGCGAGCGCTCCGAACTATGCCTATAGCCTCATGCTCGTCGGTTGGGGGGCCGGGACCGGTGAAGTATCCTCCCCGCTGCGTTCGCTCCTCGCGAGCGTCAACAAAGACAGCGGCATGGGTGCCTCGAACAGGGGGCGCTATTCGAACCCGCAGTTGGACGAGCAATTGTCGAAGGCGCTTGCGACTGTTGACGATGTCGCCAGGGCAAAATTGCTGGCCGAGGCGTCGGAGACGGCGATGGGGGATGTCGGGCTGATCCCCCTCTATTATCAGGTCAATCTGTGGGCCCATCGACGCGGCATCCAATATGCGCCGCGCGCCGACGAATACACTCTGGCCTTCTTCGTGCGGCCCACAAAATAACCGCGGGACGCCCGAATTGCATGCAGGCGGCGGGGGCACGAATTCGATAGGACAAGGCCGGAAACCCGTCGTAAAGTTCGTCTCACAAGCCGTAAAGAGCAGTGGAGGCCAATGAAATGAGCCGGAGAATTCCCAAGGTTGCCGCATTCCTCGTCGCGTCCGCGCTCGTGATCGCGGCACCGGCGGTGCGCGCGCAGAACCTGTCGGTTGCGGTTGGCGGGATCATCACGTCGATGGACCCGCACTATCACAATCTTGGACCGAACAATAACATCGCCCAGTACTTCTTCGATCGCCTGGTCCATTTCGACAACCAGCAGCGCCCGATTCCGGGCCTTGCCGAATCCTGGCGCGCGATCAACGACACGACCTGGGAATTCAAGCTCCGCAAGGGCGTGAAGTTCCACGACGGTTCGGATTTCGATGCCGAAGACGTCATCGCGAGCTTCAAGCGCGTTCCGTGGGTGCCGAATTCGCCCTCGTCGTTCACGGCGATGGTGCGGGGCATCGAAGTCACGGTCGTCGACCCGCACACGCTGGTTTTCAAGACGCCGGCTCCGCGTCCGCTCCTGCCACTCGATATGGCGATCGTCAATATCATCAGCCGCAAAAGCGTCGAAGCGCCGACGGCCGACTTCAATGCGGGCAAGGCGATGAACGGGACGGGCCCGTACCGTTTCAAGGAGTTCGTGCCCGGCGACCGCGTCGTGATGGAGCGCAATCCGAATTACTGGGGCGAGAAATCGCCGTGGGCCACGGTGACGACGCGGATCGTCAACAATCCTTCGGCGCGCATGGCGGCGTTGCTTTCCGGCGACGTGCAGGTCATCGATCAGGTGCCGACGGCCGACATCCCGCGCCTGAAGCAAAATTCGAATCTTCGGCTTGAATCGGTGACGTCCAACCGGCTCATCTATCTTCATATCGATCACGCCCGCGACGTGACGCCGTTTGCCTTCGACAAGACGAGCGGGCAGCCGCTTGCGAAGAATCCGCTCAAGGATCATCGTGTCCGCGAGGCCTTGTCCAAGGCGATCAATCGCAAGGCGATTGCCGATCGGATCTTCGACGGGCAAGCGATTCCGGCCGGCGGTCTGCTCCCGGACGGGTTTTTCGGCGCTTCGCCGAAGCTGAAGCCGGACACGTTCGACACGAATGCCGCCCAACGCCTGCTGCGCGAGGCCGGGTTCCCCAAAGGGTTCAAGCTGACCATTCACGGCCCCAATGATCGCTATCCGGAGGATGGAAAGGTTCTCCAGGCGATCGGCCCGATGTTCACGCGTGCGGGCGTGGATACGGCCGTTCAGCCGATGCCTTGGGCCACTTTCGTTTCGCAGGCGGGTGCCCCGAACTACGCGTTCTCGGTGATGCTCGTCGGATGGGGGTCGGATACGGGCGAGACGTCGTCTCCGCTTCGCTCGCTGCTGGCAACGCCAAACCGGGAACTCGGTTTCGGCGCTTCGAACCGCGGTCGCTATTCGAATCCCAAAGTTGACGAAATTCTCGGCAAGGCGCTTCAGACAGTCGACACGGGCGCACGCGAAAAGCTGCTTTTCGAAGCGTCCGAGATCGCCGTTCGGGACTACGGCCTGATCCCGCTCTACTACCAGGTCAATCTCTGGGCGATGCGCTCCAACCTGACTTACAAGGCGCGGACAGACGAATATACGCTCGCGCACTTCATCAAGCCGCGTTGACCGCCGCGGGGGGCCTGCCGCCGGCGGGCCCCCTGACGGCTTGGTTTTGTTTCGATGACCGTCTTCATTATCCGGCGACTGATGCAGAGCGCGTTCGTGCTCCTGATCATGTCGCTATTGGTCTTCTTCGGGGTCTACGCGATCGGCGATCCGGTCGAGATATTCATTGCCGCGGACGCCGACCAGATCGAGCGCGAGCGGGCCATGCAGGCGCTTGGTCTGGATCAGCCGATTTGGGCGCAGTACGGATTCTTCCTGTTGAACGCGATGCGTGGCGATCTTGGCCGGTCATTCGTCTTCAATATTCCGTCGATCGAGCTAATCCTTCAGCGCCTGCCGGCGACGCTCGAGCTTGCGGCCTGCGCTGTTACCTTGTCGGTGCTTGTCGGCATTCCGTTGGGCATGTACGCAGGTTACCGACCGCAAAGCCGTATTGCGAAAGCGATCATGGCGACGTCGATCGCCGGATTCAGCCTTCCGACCTTCTGGGTCGGCCTTATGCTGATCCTCGTCTTTGCGGTTCAGCTGGGATGGCTACCTTCGACGGGCCGAGGGCAACTGGGCGAATTCCTGGGCATCCATTCGAGCCTCTTCACGCTGGACGGTTTGGCGCATCTGCTGCTTCCGGCCTTCAATCTCGCGCTGTTCAACATCTCGCTGGTCATTCGCCTCACGCGTGCGGGCATGCGCGAGAACATGCCGATGGACTACGTGAAGTTCGCGCGCGCAAAGGGATTGACCCAGCGGCGGGTGGTATTCGTGCACGTGCTGAAGAACATCATGATCCCGGTCGTGACCGTGATCGGTCTCGAAATCGGGCAGGTGATCGCGTTTGCCGTCGTGACCGAAACCATTTTTGCTTGGCCCGGCATGGGCAAGCTGATCATCGACAGCATCAATCGGCTCGACCGGCCGGTGATTGTGGCCTATCTGCTTATTACGGTCGTCATGTTCATCGTCATCAATCTCGTCGTCGACATTCTCTATTCGATATTGGATCCGCGCGTGCGCCTCGCGGACGCGGGCCACTGAAATGGCAGGCGCGTCCGCGATCCCTGCCGTGGAGACACCGTTCCGGCGCTTCGTGGACGATTTCTGCGAAAGCCGGATGGCGGTCACGGCTCTGTGCGTTTTCGCGATTATTTTTATCGCGGCAATTCTGTGCCCGCTGCTGAGTCCGCAGAACCCCTACGACCTGCGCCAGCTCGACATCATGGACGGAAAGCTGCCGCCGGGTACGCCGAGCTCGGCCGACTTTGTCTTCTGGCTCGGTTCCGACGGGCAGGGGCGCGACATGATTTCCGCGATCCTTTACGGTCTACGAACGTCGTTCATGGTTGCGGTCACGTCCGGGGTTCTGGCCGCGTTCGTCGGCACGACCGTCGGGCTGGTGGCTGCCTATTATGGCGGTCGGGTCGACATGATCCTGATGCGCATGGTGGATATCAAGCTCGCGTTTCCGGCGATCTTGATCGCGCTGGTCCTGCTGGCCGTTCTGGGGCAGGGGACCGGCAAGATCGTGCTGGCGCTGGTGATCATCCAGTACGCCTACTATGCGCGTACGGTGCGCGCATCCGCGCTCGTCGAACGCCGCAAGGAATATGTCGAAGCGGCCCACTGCCTGGCGCTGCCAAAAAGCCGGATCCTGTTCCGTCATATCCTGCCCAACTGCCTTCCGCCGCTGATCGTCGTGGCGACGATCCAGATCGCCAATGCGATCGCGCTGGAGGCCACGCTCTCGTTTCTCGGCGTCGGCCTTCCGATCACGGAACCGTCGCTGGGCCTGCTGATCGCCAATGGCTTCCAATTCATCCTGTCCGGCGTCTATTGGATCAGCTTCTTCCCGGGCTTCGCGCTGCTCGTCACCATCGTTTCGATCAATCTCGTCGGCGACCATCTGCGCGACGTTCTGAATCCGCGGCTCCAGAAATGACGGAAGCGACGCTTCGCGTCGAAAGCCTGCAGACCCACTTCTTCACGAAGGCGGGCATCGTGAAGGCTGTCGACGACGTCTCGTTTTCCGTCGCCCGCGGGAAGATTCTCGGTCTTGTCGGCGAATCCGGTTCCGGAAAGACCGTGACCGGCTTTTCGATCATGGGCCTTGTCGATCCGCCCGGACGGATCGTAGGTGGCCGTATTCTGTTCAACGGGCAAGACATCGTCGGGTTATCCGAGGACCGCATCCGCGAAATTCGCGGCAACCGGATCGCGATGATTTTTCAGGATCCGATGATGACGTTAAATCCGGTCCTGAAGGTCGAAACGCAGATGGTCGAAGCGATTCGGGCGCATGCCGACATCGACCGGTTGACGGCGCGCAACCGGGCACGCGATGCGCTTGGGCAGGTCGGCATTCCAAGCCCGGAAGAACGCCTGGATGCCTATCCACATCAATTCTCCGGCGGAATGCGCCAGCGCGTCGCGATCGCGATTGCGTTGCTGAACAAGCCGGACCTGATCGTGGCCGACGAACCGACGACGGCGCTTGACGTGACGATCCAGGGCCAGATCCTGTACGAAATCCAGAAATTGGCGCGCGAGACGAAGACCGCGCTCATCTGGATCACGCACGACTTGTCGGTCGTGGCGAGCCTCGCCGACGAGATATGCGTGATGTATGCCGGCCGTATTGTCGAACGGGGCAGTGTCGACGAGGTTCTCGACCGGCCGGCACATCCCTATACGGCTGGGTTGATCGGTTCGGTCCCCAGCCGGAATGCAAAGGGCACGCCGCTCGTTCAGATTCCCGGCGTCATGCCGTCGCTCTTGAATCTCCCGTCGGGCTGCGCTTTCCGGCAGCGCTGCGCCCGGGCCGACGATGCATGCGCCGCCGCGGCGCCCGAACCGGTCGGAGCACGGCGGCAGGTCCGCTGCATTCATCCGCTCACGGAGGTCGCATGAGCGGGACACCGATCATCGAACTGCGCGGCGTGTCGAAGCGCTTCGTCAAGCATCTGGATGCGGCGGCGAGGTTTGCCGCCAAACTGGGGGTCAATGTCCGCGAAGAGATCGTGCGTGCCGTCGATGGTGTCGATCTCGCCGTCCGGCAGGGCGAAGTGGTCGGACTGGTGGGCGAGAGCGGCTGCGGAAAATCGACGCTTGGCCGCATCGTTGCGGGCATTTTGCCGCAGAGCGAGGGAGAAGTACGCTATCGCGGGAAGACGCAGGCCGAACGGAGTGCGTCGGAGCGCGCGCGGGCGGCGCTTGCCATCCAGATGATCTTCCAGGATCCGTACGCGTCGCTGAACCCACGCATGCGCGTTGCGGACATTGTCGGCGAGGCGCCGCTCTACCACGGTCTTGTCGACAAGGCGGGAGCGGAGGCCTATGTCGACGAGACAATGCGGCAGGTCGGTCTCGATCCGGGTTTCAAAAGGCGCTATCCGCACCAATTCTCGGGTGGCCAACGTCAACGCATCGGGATCGCGCGTGCACTCGCGGTGCAGCCGGAATTCGTCGTGTGCGATGAATCGGTCGCTGCCCTCGACGTTTCGATTCAGGCGCAGATCCTGAATCTGTTCATCGAACTGCGCTCACGTCTGAACTTGACCTATCTCTTCATCAGCCATGATCTGGGTGTCGTCCGCCATCTTTCGGACCGCGTCGTGATCATGTATCTGGGCCGGATCGTCGAGGAAGGCCCGGCCGACGCGCTGTTCGACAAGCCGAACCATCCCTATACGGTCGCGCTGTTGGGCGAAATTCCAAGGCTCGATACGCGAAAGCGCGTTTTCGCGCCGGTGAAAGGCGAGATTCCTTCGCCGCTCAATCCGCCGACGGGTTGCCATTTCCACCCGCGTTGTCCGCACGTCATGGCGCGATGCCGGATCGAGGCGCCGGCGCTGCGCGAAATCGCGGCCGGTCGCAAATCGGCCTGCCATCTCAACGAGGCGCAATGAAGATCCGCCTTTCAGCGCTCAAAGCCGGTCGCCGCTTCTCCGGGAAGCCGGCCTACGAGGCCGCTCTGGAAAAGCACCAGATCGCGATGCTGTCGCTCCAGCAGGCCTATTTCCACCAGAAGCGTCGGGGGATCATCGTTTTCGAAGGATTGGACGCCGCCGGAAAGGGCGGCGCGATCCGCCGGATTACCGAAAAACTCGATCCGCGGGGCGTGCATGTGTGGCCGATCGGTGCGCCGGCACCGGCCGAACAGGGGCGGCACTATCTGCATCGTTTCTGGGAGCGTCTGCCGGAACGCGGTGCTTTGGCGATATTCGATCGCTCCTGGTACGGGCGCGTGCTTGTCGAGCGGGTTGACGGTCTGTGCGCGAAAGCGGACTGGATGCGCGCCTATCGCGAGATCGTCGAATTCGAGCGCATGCTCGTGGCCGACGGTGTGGCCATCGTCAAAATCTTCCTGCACGTGTCCCCGAAAGTGCAACTCGAGCGGTTTGCCGAGCGCCTCGGAAACCCGACCAAACGCTGGAAACTGACGCAGGCTGATGTCGATGCCTACCTGAAGGGTGACGATTACCGGCGCGCGATCGACGACATGTTCGCCAAAACGTCGTGGAGCGGAGCCCGCTGGCATGCCATCCACGCCGACAGTAAATGGCGCGCGCGCGTCGATTCGCTCAAAATGGTGCTCGATGCCCTTGGAAGGGGCGTCGATGTCCGGCCGCCGGCGATCGACCACAAGCTGCGAAAGGCCGCGCTGGCGATAATACATCGTCTCGACTGATACGGTCTTTCAGGGCGCGAACTGTTCGTTGAGAACGCGCTCTTCGAAATTGTGCTCGGGGTCGAACAGAAGCGTCAGCCGCTTTGTCCGGTCTTCGGCGACCTCGACGCGAACCACATCACGAATCTCGGTGTGATCGGCCGTAGCGCTGACGGGCCGCTTTTCGGGCTCGAGGATTTCGAATGCGACTTTCGCGACTGAAGGCAGAAGCGCGCCGCGCCAGCGGCGCGGCCGGAACGCGGTGATCGGCGTCAGCGCCAGCAACTCCGCTCCCATGGGCACGATCGGTCCATGGGCCGAAAGATTATATGCAGTTGATCCGGCTGGCGTTGATAGGAGAATGCCGTCGGCGATCAGCTCTTCCATGCGGACGATGCCGTCAATTTCGATCCGGATTTTAGCGGCCTGACGCAGCTGGCGGAGCAGGCTTACTTCGTTGATCGCAACGGCCGCCGATTTTCTTCCGCTCCGGCGCCATGCGGTCATGCGCAGCGGGTGGAGCATGACGCGCTGCGCGGTCCGTAGGCGTGCATGCAGCCCGTTTGCCGCAAAGTCGTTCATGAGGAAACCGATCGAGCCACGATGCATGCCGAAAACGGGTGTTCCGCGGTCGATCACCGCATGGAGCGTTTGCAACATGAACCCATCGCCACCAAGGGCGACGACAATGTCCGCCCGCTCGATCGGCACGTGCGAATAGCGGCGGCGCAGCGTGGTCAAAGCGGCCCGCGCCTGCGGCGTCGGCGCGCCGACGAAAGCCAGTTTGGGGTGAGAATCGGGCATCCCGAAGATGTCTTACGACAGCCTGCGGCGCGGAGCCAGTTCCAAGTCGAATGCGGCTTTTTCAGCCGCCCGTGACCGACATGTGTCGCCCGACCGCCGGCCCGCTCGAGCGGCGGTCGATGATGAAATCGTGCCCCTTGGGCTTGCGGGCGATCGCGGCAAGGATGGCCTGGTCGAGAAGGCCGTCGTCTGCGCTGGCCCGCAAGGGCGCACGAAGATCGGCCGCGTCTTCCTGCCCCAGGCACATGTAAAGCGTTCCCGTGCAGGTCAGCCGGACGCGGTTGCAGCTTTCGCAGAAATTGTGCGTCAGCGGCGTGATGAAGCCGAGCCGGCGTCCGGTTTCCCGAACGGTGAAGTATCTTGCGGGTCCACCGGTGCGATAGTCGGTTTCGTCCAGCGTCCATTTTTCCGCGAGCCGTGCCCGGACAAGCGAAAGCGGTAGGTATTGGTCGAGACGTGCTTCGCCGCCGATGTCGCCCATCGGCATGACTTCGATCAGCACAAGGTCGAAGCCCTGTTCGCCGGTCCATGCGACAAGGCGATCAAGTTCGCCTTCATTGGCGCCCTTGAGTGCGACTGCGTTGATCTTTACCGCAAGGCCCGCCTTTTTCGCCGCATCCAGGCCGGCAAGAACCTGATCGAGTTTCCCCCAGCGCGTCAGCGCGGTGAATAGCGTCGGATCGAGCGTATCGAGGGACACGTTTATGCGCCGGACACCCGCATCGAATAGTTCGTCGGCATAGCGCGCAAGCTGTGATCCGTTCGTCGTCAAGGTCAATTCGTCGAGCGCGCCCGTGCGGATGTGGCCGCCAAGCGAACGAACCAGACTCATCACATTCCGGCGCACGAGCGGTTCGCCGCCCGTCAGCCGGAGTTTGCGCACACCCATTCGCACGAACGCGCCGCACAGCCGGTCGAGTTCCTCAAGGGTCAGGATGTCCGCTTTGGGAAGGAATGTCATGTCTTCCGCCATGCAGTAGACGCAGCGGAAGTCGCACCTGTCCGTCACCGAAACGCGCAGATATGTGATCGCGCGCGCGAACGGATCGACCAGATCTGAATTGCCGTGCTGCCCTGTCGCGCCGTCCATCGGATCCCGCAAGCTGCCGGCCGGAGGCCAGCGTTATGACATTTGGAATATAGCGACTGGCGATGGCCAATTCGACCCCAAAACTCGGATGGCCATTCCGGTATTCCCTCGATTTCCGACGTCGCGTTGCCGTCAGCCGGCCGAATGTCCGGCCTTGACCATCACGGGTTTTTTCGCGATTCCGGTAAAATCGATCTGCGGCCTAAGCTCGATGACGCCTTCAGGGCACGTCGTTCGGCAAAGGCCACATTGCACACAGGCATCTTGCACGAAATGAAGTTCCGGCGGCTGCGCGACGGCGCGCAGCGCGTCCGTCGGGCAGGCGCCGACGCATTCAAGGCACAACGTGCATCCGTCCGTGTCGATCGTCAGCGTCCCGAAGGGGGAGCCCGCCGCGAGCGGCAGTACGTCGAGCGGTGCAGGTGCGACATCGCGCAATTGCCGGATCGCGCGCATCGTGATTTCACGCTTGCCGCCGAGCGGGAGGAAATCGGCAGGCCTTGGAGCTGCCAGGGTCCGCGTGCCGTAGAGTTCAGCTTCAACCGCCTCCGGGTCGCCGGAGTCCACGATCGAAACGCGCCCTTCGCCGAATCCCAGTCCGGTTGAAATTGTTTCCGAAAGTCCGATCTGGCCGGCGAGACCGGCCAGTTCGTCGCGCCGGGACGGATCGACCACGATACGTACCTGCGACGCACCTGACGCAAGCGCCGTCAAAAGGACGTCGAGCCCGATCTGCGTCACCTCGTTGACCGCGAAGGGAATCACGTTGGCGGGCAGACCGCGTCCGTGACGGGCGATCATGTCGACCATCGCTTCGCCATGCTTGGAGTCGTGCACGAGAAGGACCGGCCGTTCGCCGCCGGCGCGGACATAGCCGCCGAGAAGCGCGTGCAGACGCCGGAAGACCGTTTCAGCTGACGGAGCCGTATAGGATACGGCACCCGTCGGGCAAACGGCCGAGCACGAGCCACAACCGGCGCACGCATAGGCGTTGATCTCGACGAGATCGCCGATCGACGCGATCGCATCGGTCGGGCAGACGTCGATGCAGCGGGTGCAACCAATGTTCGCTTCGTGACCATGCGCGCAAATCGCGGGTTCGAATTCGACATATCGCGGCTTCTCGAATTCGCCGACCAGGTCGGCGATTTCGAATATCGCCCGCTCGACTGCCGCCTCATCCTTCGGGTCCGGCCGGAAATATCCGTCGCGCTTTTCGTGAGCCCGGAACATCGGTGCACCACCGGTCAAATCAAGGATGAGATCGAATTTCGCCACCACCCCGTCGCGCGCCCGCTCGAACCCCAGTTGGCTGCGTGACGAGGGAAGCGCCGACGCATACTCATCGACGACGATCTCGAACGCGCCAAGATGCCCGCCCGCGCGCACGATCGTTCCCTTGAACACCGGTGCATCGGTAATTCTCGCCGGCGCCACGGAAGCCGGTTTGCTCAGGATGACGGTGCAGTCGAGCCGTTCGCCAAGTCGTGTCGCCGCTTCCAAGGCAAGTTCGTCGCGGCCATACACAAGCGCGGCACCCTGCGAACGCATCGATACGACCGGCGGCGGCTGCATATCGACCGCCGCCTCGGCCAACAACGCCGCGATCTTCGGCATTGCGCGATCGGCTTCGTCCGACCAGCCGGCGCGTTCCCGGATATTGACGAACCGGATATCGTTGTCGACACCCGTTTCGGCGCGGGTTTCCGCGAAGAACGGGGCCTCCTGCGTGCAGGCGACGACGAGTTCCTGCCCGGTCTTGAGCGCATCCGCGAAATTCCCGATCTGGCCGCGGCAAAGGATCGTGTTCGGGACGACCTCGCCGACGTCGGCGCCGACGGCAGCCGAACACGCCTTCCGGAGCGCCTTGCCGTCGAGCGGCATCGTACCGGTGCAGTCGCAGACCAGGATGCGCTTTCCGCCGATCTCCATCCGGCTATGTTGCAAAGGCGTTGGGGGCGATCAAGGCGATTCTGGGCCCCTTGAACGGTTGAAGGCGAGGGGCCATTCTGGCACCCATGGCGGATGAATTCTTGCTGTTGCCGAATCCGAAGGACGCGCGACTTGTCGAGCGCGTGCGCGGCGTCGACCAGAACGGCACGGCAATCGAAACATCGGTTGTCGTCGAGCGTCCGCTGACGCTCTTTCTCAACTCGCGCGAGATCGTCACGATGATGACGATCGGCGACTATCCGGAATATCTGGCGGTCGGCTATTTGCTGAATCAGAACATGATCGGCGAAGGCGAAAGGATAATCGGCGTCGACTTCGATACCGAACTTTCCGTCGTCGTCGTCCGGACCGATCGCACCACGAACTTCGAGGACAAGCTGCGAAAGAAGACCCTGACGTCGGGATGTGCGCAAGGCACGGCGTTCGGCGACCTGATGGAGAAGTTCGACAAGGTCGCGCTCGACCGGGCGGCGAGACTTCGCACGTCGTGGCTCTACCGGCTTCTGCACAAGATCAATACGGCGCCTTCGCTTTATCTCGAGGCGGGCGCCATTCACGGGTGCGTGCTCTGCCAGGCCGACCGCCCGCTCGTCTACATGGAGGATGTCGGCCGCCACAATGCCGTCGACAAGATCGCGGGGTACATGTACCGGCACGGCCTGAGTGCCTCGGACAAGATTTTCTATACCACCGGCCGGCTTACGTCCGAGATGGTGATCAAGACCGTCCAGATGGGGATTCCGATCCTCGTGTCGCGCTCGGGCTTCACGGCCTGGGGGGTCGATCTCGCGCGAAAGGCGGGCCTTACGCTGATCGGGCGTGCCAAGGGCGCGCGGTTCATTGTCCTTGCCGGCGAAGATCGGATCGATTTCGACGCAGATGCGCGCGCGGTCGCAGACGAAGACCGCCGGACGCGCCGTAAAAGTGGCGACGATGCACAATGAGACGGCAGGCATCGTTCTCGCGGGTGGGCGGTCGACGCGGATGGGAGGCGGGGACAAATGCCTTCGCGATCTCGGCGGACGGCCGATCCTGTCGCATATCGTCGAGCGCGCGCGCGGGCAAGTGGGGGCGCTTGCGCTGAACGCAAACGGCGATTCAAGCCGATTTTCCGCCTTCGGGCTCCCGGTCATTGCGGACACGGTTGAAGGCTTCGCGGGGCCGCTTGCCGGTGTCCTTGCCGGACTTGAGTGGGCAGGCACGCCGGGGTCAACTGCCACATGGGTGGCCAGCTTCGCATCTGATGCACCATTCTTCCCGCGCGATCTTGTCGAACGGATGCATGCCGCCGTCATACGCGAACATGCCGACATGGCCTGCGCCAGATCCGCCGGTCAGGTGCATCCGGTTTTCGGGCTTTGGCCGGTCTCGCTTCGTGCCGATCTGCGTTCGGCAGTCGTAGACGAGCGCATCTACAAGGTCGACCGATGGACGGCGCGTTATCGATGTGCGGTCGTCGACTTTTCCTCGGAACCGATCGATCCGTTTTTCAATACGAATACGCCTGACGATCTGGAGGCCGCGCGCCGTCTGCTGGCGGAAATGATTGACTGACCCGGGATCGGCCGCCGCAACGGTCAGGTCGGCGGCGTGTCGGGGTCTGCGGGTGTCAGGTCGACGGCATCGGCATCGATGAGGATCTTGCCCCGATGTTCGAAATTCACGGTAACGCGCGGCCCGATCGCGGACTGGACCTGCCCAAGGCCCCAGTCGGGCTGGTCGGGGTGTCGCACAAATGCGCCTGGCACGAGATGTCGCATGTTGCGATCCTAGCGCGCCTTCGCAAGAACTTGAAACGAACAGGCGTTTCGGGCGACCCTGCGGCGGCATGATTGAAAAAGACGAACTCCGGCTGGTCGAACTTATCGCAGCGCGCATCAGCCACGATCTCGTCGGACCGGTCGGTGCGACGGTCAATGGCGTGGAACTTCTGGGGGACGGTGAAGTCGCCGATCCGGAGGTCGTTCGCCTGATCGGGCACTCGGCCCGTCAGGCGAGCCGGCGGCTTCAGGTCTTTCGGGCGATCTATGGAACGGCGGGCGCTTTGCCGGCTGGTGCTCCCTTCGCTGCGGCAAATGCGCTGCTGGCGGGAATGCTTGAAGGCGAAAAAGTTGTTTGCGCACCTTGGTCGGCCGTAGCCGCCATCGAGGCGGCAGCCGGCCGCGCGGGCGCGCGCGTCGCTTTGCTGGCCGCGTTTCTTCTCGTCGAGGCGCTGCCGCGCGGCGGCGAAATTCGCCTATCCGCGACTTTGGCCAACGGATCGGTCCGGCTCGATTTGAGCGGGACCGGCGTTGGCGCGCGGTTTTTCGAGGAAGTGCAGGCAACACTCGTGGGCAAGGTCGCCGTCGACGAGTTGACGGCAAAGTCCGCTCCGGCGGAAATGCTGCGCCGTCTGGCCGCAGGGATTGGCGGCGTACTGTCAACTGCGGCCGAAAAGGACAAGTTAATGATTTCAATCGTATTTCCGGCGCTCGGGGACGATTGACACGATTCCGGCGAAGGTTGGCGTCAGCGGGCACCTCGGCTATACCTTTCAGGTTGGGTCCGGCCCGGCGATGGGCACGCGGCGGTTGGTGCTGCAAATCGCCGGACAAGCGCAAGCGGACCGGAGGGGTTCGATGAAGTCGTTTTTGGTCGTTGATGATTCCCGCGTGATTCGGAATGTCGCGCGCCGCATTCTCGAGGCGCTTGGCTTCAAGGTGGATGAAGCCGCCGACGGCCAGTTGGCCCTCGATGCGTGCAAGCGCGCGATGCCGGACGCCATCCTTCTCGATTGGAATATGCCCGTGATGAACGGGATCGAGTTTTTGCGCGCGCTTCGCGCCACGCCCGGCGGCGATGCGCCGATCGTCCTGTTCTGCACGACGGAAACCGAGATGACCAAAATCCAGCAGGCGATCGAAGCGGGCGCGAACGAGTACATCATGAAGCCCTTCGACAGCGAGATCGTTGAGTCCAAGCTGTCTCAGGTCGGCCTGCTTTGAATATGACAAGCACCCCGCCCGCTGCGATGCCAGGCGGTGCGACCGGCCCTTCGCCGGTTCGCGTTATGGTGGTCGACGACTCGGCCGTCATTCGCGGTTTGATCACGCGTGCGCTGGAAAACGATCCGAGCATCCAGGTGGTTGCGACCGTCGGGAACGGACAACTTGCGATCGGCCAGCTTGGGCGAACCGATGTCGACGTGATCGTTCTCGACATCGAAATGCCTGTCATGGACGGGCTGACGGCACTGCCGAAACTTCTTGAGGCGGCCCCCGACGTCAAGATCATCATGGCGTCGACCCTCACCCAGCGTAACGCGCAGGTGAGCCTCGAAGCCCTCCAGAAGGGGGCGGCCGACTACATCCCCAAGCCGACTTCGACCGGCGAGATCCACGGGTCGGCCGATTTCAAACGTGATCTAACCGAAAAGGTGAAGGCACTCGGCCGTGCACGGCGCGACAAGCGCGACCGGAACCGGGCGGCAGGCATTCCCGAGACGCGTCCGCAGCCGACGACGGCGACGCGGGCGGCGACGGCGGCCGCAGTGAGTGCCATGCCCGCGCGCAGTTCGCTGCTTTCGCCCTTGGCGCCGATCCAGCTTCGACCGGCATCGCGCACGATGCCCCAGATCGTCGCGATCGGCAGTTCGACGGGTGGGCCGCAGGCGCTGTTCGGGCTGCTTTCGGCACTGCCAGCGACACTGCGCCTGCCGATCTGCATCACGCAGCATATGCCCGCGACGTTCACGACCATCCTTGCCGAGCACATCACGCGAATGGCGAAGCGGCCATGTGCGGAAGGCGTCGACGGTCAGGCGCTTGAGCCGGGGCGCATCTATCTTGCACCCGGCGACAACCACATGAAGATCGAAGTGCAGGCGGGTCAGAAGATCATCCGGCTGACGAAGGAGCCGCCCGAGAATTTCTGCCGGCCGGCCGTCGACCCGATGTTCCGCAGCCTCGCGGCCGCTTACGGCCCCGCGGTGCTTGCCGTTGTCCTGACCGGCATGGGTTCGGACGGGGCCAAGGGCGGCAAGGTCGTCGTCGAGGCTGGCGGCACCGTCATCGCGCAGGACGAGGCGAGCAGCGTGGTTTGGGGGATGCCCGGTGCGGCGGCAATGGCCGGCATCTGTTCGGCGGTGATGCCGATCGACAAGCTGCCGGGCGAGATCGTGAGACTTGCGGGAGGCCGCCCGTGAAGCCGGACGATTTCGCATTCTTCACGAAATATATCTACGACCAGACCGGGCTCGTGCTTGGGCCGGACAAGATGTACCTCATCGAAAGCAGACTTGCGCCGCTGGCGCGCAAGTATGGGGTGGCGAACATCGACCTTCTGGTCGGGCAGCTGCGGACGTCGAGGACGGCGGACATGCAGCGCGACATCGTCGACGCGATGATGACGAATGAATCGTTCTTTTTCCGCGACGGCAAGCCGTTCGACCAGTTCCGCCAGATCGTTCTTCCGGGATTGCTGCAATCGCGGGCGGCCAGGAAATCGTTTCGCATCTGGTGCGCGGCCGCGTCCACCGGGCAGGAGCCTTACACGCTTGCGATGATCCTCAAGGAGGAGGCGGCAAAGCTGGCGGGCTGGCGTGTCGACATCGTGGGTACCGATATCAGCCACGAAGCGCTCGAACGCGCGAAGTCGGGTATCTACACGCAGTTCGAGGTCCAGCGCGGACTGCCGATCCAGCTGCTCGTCAAGTACTTCAAGCAGCAGGGCGACAAGTGGCAGATCGCGCCCGAGATCCGTTCGGCCGTGCAGTACAAAAGCTTCAACCTGCTGTCCGACTTCGCTGCTCTGGGCGCCTTCGACGTGATTTTCTGCCGGAACGTGCTGATCTATTTCGACCAGAAGACGAAGGGCACGATCCTTGACCGGATGGCCAAGCTGCTGCCGGCCGACGGACTGCTCTATCTTGGCGGTGCTGAAACGGTGCTGGGCGTTACCGAACGCTTCCAGCCGATGCCCGGCCAACGCGGCATTTATCAGGTGGTTGGCTCGGGCGGCGGAGCCGCAAAAGCCGTCTAGGGGCCGTCAGCCGGAAGGCTTGTCCTTGCCGGGGTTCTGGGAATTCGGTTCGGCCAGCGACTGCATGAGCATCGCAAGCAACGCGTCGGTTGCAGGTTCGGCTGCAGCTGGCGGCGCAGCCGGCTCCGGCGCCGTCGGCCCTGTCCTTGAAAGCTTCGTTCGCCGCGGCGTTTTTGGAAATGGCGAAGCGGCGGAAGCGGTTTCGGCCGCCTTTCCGGCTTCCTCGGCAGCGGCGGCCTTCTTGGCCCGGTTGGCGGCGCGTAGCGCCCTGATTTTTCCGGCTGGCGAATTGTCCGCGGCAGGTACTGCCGCAGGCCCTGTAGGCGCTTCCGGTTCGAGTTCAGTTTCGGTTTCGATGACGGGCGGCGGCAGGTTTTCAAGCGGCGGGATACGGAAGACGACTTCGCCGCGCCCGCCCGCCCGCGTGGCGCGGATTGCGGCGTCGAGTTTGGCCAGCGCACCTTCGAGCGCCACGCGGCGCGCCGATTCAGCGCGCGCGAGCGCGCGCTGGGTTGCGAAGACGCGCCAGGCCGCGAATGCCGCACCGGCCGATAGCAGCAGGACGAGCGCAAATGTCGCGACAGCAATCGTATCGTTCCAGATCGCGGCGCGACGGCTTTCGTCCTGATTGGCGCGCTGGCGCGAGCGGATCTGTTCGCCGAGCGCTTCGAACTGCTCGGAAATTTCGCGTGCGGGCCCGAAGACGCCGGCTGTCGTTGCCGCGGCAAGGCGTTCGTCGATGGCTACCATCTGACGCCACATTTCGACGAAGGCATTCAGGTTTGTCCGGATCCGCCGGACGACGGCGGCTGCTTCCGGGACCGGAATTTCGGCCGTGTCTGCCAGATCGAGGGCCGACGTCATCGCCCGGGCAAGGTCATCGGGCCCGATCGTGGCGGCCGTGCTCGGCATGTTGACGGCAACACGCGCCCTCGCAAGCTCGCCTGCCAGCGCGATTAGGCCGACCCTGTTCCAGCGCGAGGCGTAGAGCGTGAAATCCGCATCGGCCGCTTCGCCCAGCGAACGAAGGCCGCGCTCGGCGATTTCACGGCGCCGTCCGGCCTGGCCGAGCAGATCGCCGATCAGATTGGCGTAGAGCCCGAGTTGGGTGTGGAGGCGGGTGATGTCGGCGAACGTCGCGGCGTCCACGCGCCCTGCATCGAGCGAGCGCAATTTGCGCCGGGCCGTTTCGACAAGCTCGCCGACGCTGGCACGGTCTGACTCGACGCCGGTGCGCATGTACGATTGGCCGGCACGGCGGGCGAGTGAAAAATCGACCTCGGCATCCTGGACGATTTCCAAAACATCCGCAGCACCGGCGAAGTCGCCAAAGCGCACGCGCTCGGAACGCAAGCCGCCGAAAAGGATGGAAGCCGCCAGCAGTGGAAATGCGACAAGCCCCGCAAGGCAAAGGCCGAGAATGAAATTCGGTTTTGCAGCCGATGTCGCGGGGCGGTCAGGCATACACGTCGGTTACGCCGCCTTGCCCTTTGCCGGCGGATCGCGCAGCACATAGCCGCGCCCCCAGACGGTCTCGATATAGTTTTCCCCGTCGCAGGCGGTCGACAGCTTCTTGCGAAGCTTGCAGACGAAAACGTCGATGATCTTGAGTTCCGGCTCGTCGATGCCGCCATAAAGATGGTTGAGGAACATCTCCTTGGTCAGCGTCGTTCCCTTGCGAAGGCTCAGAAGTTCGAGGATCGCATATTCCTTGCCGGTCAGATGCAGCGGGCGCGCGCCAGCCTCGACCGTGCGGGCCTCGAGATTGACGATGAGCTTGCCCGTCTTGATGATCGACTGGGAGTGGCCCTTCGCGCGGCGGACGATGGCATGGATGCGGGCGACCAGTTCGCGCTTGTCGAACGGCTTCGTGAGATAGTCGTCCGCACCGAAACCAAGACCTTTGATTTTCGCGTCTAGCTCGGTGAGCCCGGACAGGATCAGAATTGGTGTTTTGATCCGACCGGCGCGAAAGCGGCGCAGCACCTCGTAGCCGTCCATGTCCGGAAGCATGAGGTCGAGAATGATGATGTCGTAATCGTAAAGTTTGCCGATTTCGAGCCCATCTTCGCCCATATCCGTCGTATCGCAGACGAATCCTTCCTGCTTCAGCATCAGCTCGATTGAGCGAGCGGTCGCCTGATCGTCCTCGACGAGCAATACGCGCATGGGCTTCTCCGGGGTTCTCTCCTCGGTAACGTTAATAAGTTAACATGTCCGCCAAAGGGGCGACAGGCGGAATTAACGAATTTCCTTTCTAAAGAGTGCATCTGTACGTAGCATGTAAAATTTGCCGTTAACCAAACCTAGTCAATGGTTTATGGGTTAATTTACAGATCGTTAATCAAGGCACCATAGACTTGCTTTCGACTCGAATTTTCCAAGAATTCTGCCTTTCTTCGGAGCCGGCCACCGCATGTCCGCACAGGAATTGATTGCCTCGGTCGACCGGATCCCAAGCTACCGATATTACGGGCGGGTTTCTGCCGTGCAGGGAATGCTGGTCGAAATCGGCGGGGTCGAGGACATGCTCGCTGTCGGATCACGCTGCTTTGTCGCCACGCGCGACCGTCGTCGTGTTCCGTGCGAGGTCGTCGGCTTCCGTCAGGGCCGTGCACTTCTGATGGCTTTTGGAACCGTCGAGGGTATCGGCGTCGGCAGTCGGGCGGAGATCGCGGACTCGGACCCTGTCGTCTATCCGCACCGGGCATGGCTTGGTCGGGTCGTCAATGCGCTGGGCGAACCGGTCGACGGAAAAGGCCCGCTGCCGATGGGGCCTGCCCCCTATATGGTCAAGGCGTCGCCGCCTTCGGCGCACAAGCGCCAGCGCGTGCGCGGCAAGATCGATCTTGGCATTCGCGCGATAAACACCTTTCTCACCTGCTGCCGCGGCCAGCGCATGGGCATCTTTGCGGGCTCCGGCGTGGGCAAGTCGTCGGTCATGTCGATGATGACGCGCTTCACGGCGGCCGACGTCGTGGTGATCGGCCTCATCGGCGAGCGCGGCCGCGAGGTGCAGGAGTTCATCCAGGACGATCTGGGGCCGGAAGGCCTGGCGCGTTCGGTCGTCGTCGTCGCCACCGGCGACGAAAGCCCGCTGATGCGCCGTCAGGCGGCGTATCTGACGCTGGCCATCGCGGAATATTTCCGCGACCAGGACCACGATGTTCTCTGCCTGATGGATTCGGTCACCCGCTTCGCGATGGCCCAGCGGGAGATCGGCCTTTCCGCGGGCGAGCCGCCAGCCTCGAAGGGCTACACGCCTTCCGTCTTTGCCGAATTGCCGCGTCTTCTCGAGCGCGCGGGACCCGGCATCGGGCAGGGAAGCATCACGGGGCTCTTCACCGTGCTCGTCGAGGGCGACGACACGAACGAACCGATTTCTGACGCCGTGCGCGGCATCGTCGACGGCCATATCGTCCTTGAACGCGCGATCGGCGAACGCGGCCGCTATCCGGCGATCAATGTTCTCCGCTCGGTTTCCCGAACCATGCCCGGCTGCAATACGCCAACCGAGAACGCCGTCGTCGCCCGTGCCCGCCAGCTGATGTCGCAGTACGACGATATGGCCGAGATGATCCGGCTTGGCGCCTACCGGCGCGGTTCCGATCCGCTGGTCGACGAGGCGATCCACTACCAGCCCGAGATCGAGGCCTTTCTCAAGCAGGGCAAACGCGAGCGCGCGCTGCTCGCGGATGGCTATCAGCAGCTTGCCGGAATCCTCGGGATGCCCGACCCGACCGCGGCGGGCGATGCGCCCGAAGAAGCCGCGCACGCCGTCTGAGGCGTTGAATGGCCGCCAAGAACAAGGGCCTGAAATCGCTGATCAGGCTCGCCGACGCGAATCTCAACGAGAAGCGCCGCGCGTTGAACGAAATCGAATTGCAGGAAGACGAGCTTCGCCGCCGTCTCGACGATCTTGAGGCCGAAAAAGTGCGCGAACAGCAGGTGGCACGCACGCTCGAATTCGGCGCGTTCGCCTATTCCGGATACGCGCGCGGCGTGATCGGACGCCGCGAGCGCATCGAGGCGCAGATTGCGGCCCTTCAGCCGATGCTGGAAGAAGCACGCCAGGAAATGTCCGAAGCGTTCCAGGAACTGAAGCGTTACGAGATCGCGCTCGACATTCGGGTCAAGTCCGAAAAGGCCGAAGGCGAGCGAAAAGACACGATCGCGATGGACGAGATGAGCCTCAACATGCATCGACGCAAGCAGGCCGAAGATCCGGCATGAAGGGCGTCACGCTGAAGACCGACAGGCTGATCCTGCGCCCTTGGATTTCGGAAGATCGTGCGGCCTTTGCGGCGATGAACGCGGACAGCGAAGTACGACGCTTCTTTCCGTCACGGCAATCCCGCGCCGAAAGCGATGCAAGCGCCGACTTCCTGACCGGGCAGTTCGAACGGACGCCATTCGGCCCCTGGGCCGTCGAGATCCCCGGCATCGTTGCGTTTGCCGGCTTCGTCGGACTTTGGGAGACCAATCTCGACGTGCCGCCGCGCGGGCGCGTCGAGATCGGCTGGCGCCTCGCGCGCGGGTGCTGGGGAAAGGGTTATGCGACCGAAGCGGCGCGCGCGGCCCTTGCGTTCGGATTTCATGAAGCAGGCCTTGAAGAAATCGTCGCGTTTGTCGTGCCGGCCAACCGCGCATCGCGCGGCGTGATGGACAGGGTCGGGCTTCGGGAAGTGCCGGGTGGCGCGTTCGACCATCCGCGTGTGCCGGAAGGTCATCCGCTGCGGCGGCATCTGCTTTATCGGCTGACACGGGCCGATTGGCACGACGCGCCGCCAAAACCTTACTCAGTCCAAGGTTGAAGCGATTCGCGCGCGGCTGCCATGCGGCGGCGGCGTAAGGCGACAATGTTGATCTTGCCGGACCGGGGGTGATCGCAGGATTATCACCCAATCCGAATTCGAGGGGTCGAACATGGAAGTCCGCAAGAGCAGTTACCTGACGATACTTATCTGCGGGTCGCTTGTCCTGACCGTGATGATGGGCCTGCGCCAGACTCTCGGCCTGTTCCTGAAACCCATGACGATCGAACTCGGTGTCGGCCGCGAAGTCTTCGCGCTCGGCGCGGCAGTCTCCAATCTGCTGTGGGGATTGGCCGGTCCCTTTGCCGGCGCCATCGCGGACAAGTTCGGCACTTCGCGCGCCGTTGTCCTGGGCGGACTCCTTTATGCGGCCGGATTCTGGTCGCTTTCTGCCGCGACCGACGGAACGCTGATTCTTGTCGGAAACGTGCTGCAGGGCTTCGCAATGGCGGGGGCCGGGTTTTCGATCATCCTCGGCGCGGTCGGTCGCGCCGCACCGCCGGAAAAGCGGTCGCTTGCGTTGGGGATCGTCGCAGCTGGCGGATCTTTCGGGCAGTTCGCCTGCGTGCCGTTCGGCCAGATATTGCTCGACATGGTCGGCTGGCGCGAAGCGCTTGTCGGTATCGCGGTATCCGCCGTGTCGATCGCGCCGCTAGCGCTGGGCCTGCGCGGCCTCGCGGCACCGGCTTCCGCCCAATCGAAGCAGACGCTTGGCGAGGCGCTCCGGGAAGCGCTGGGGCATTCCGGTTTCTGGCTGCTGACGATCGGCTTCTTCGTCTGCGGCTTCCAGGTCGTGTTCGTCGGCGTGCACCTGCCGGCCTATGTCGCCGACAAGGGATTGCCGGGCTGGGTCGGCGCGTGGGGGCTGGCGCTGGTTGGCCTGTTCAACATCATCGGGACCTACGTTGCCGGCATGCTTGGCCAGACCAAGCGCAAGAAGTACCTGCTTGCCGGCATCTATATCGGCCGGTCGTTCGTGTTCATCATCTTCCTGATGACGCCGATCAGCGAGGCAAGCGTGCTCGTCTTCACGGCGGCGTTGGGGCTGCTGTGGCTTTCGACAGTGCCGCTGACCTCGGGCCTCGTCGCGCAGATTTTCGGCACGACGTACATGTCCACGCTCTATGGCATCGTCTTCTTCTCGCACCAGATCGGCAGCTTCCTGGGCGCCTGGCTGGGCGGCAAGGTCTATGACGTGTACGGCTCGTACGATGTCGTCTGGAAGCTGTGCGTCCTGCTCGGCTTCGTTGCCGCGGCACTCCACTGGCCGTTGCGCGACGCGCCCCAGCCGCGGCTTGCTGCGGCTGCCGGGGACTGAGGGGAATGGGAACCGCGGCGCGCATCGGCCTGATTGCCGGCGTCGGCGCCGTGTTTCTCGGCGCGGTCTGGCTTTGGGCGACACGCGGGCCATCCATCCTGCTCGATCTTGCGTTCATCGCCTGTCTCTGAGACAAGTTGCGCCTGTTTTCGCGCGCCGCATTGAAGGCGCGAGCAAGGGAGGAGTGCGACGATGGCCAAGCTGGCATTTCTGGGTCTGGGCGTGATGGGCTTTCCGATGGCGGGCCACCTGCAGAAGGCCGGCCATTCGGTCACCGTGTACAACCGGAATGCCGCCAAGGCCGCCGCCTGGGTTGCCAAGCATGGCGGGACGAGCGCGCCGACGCCGGCCGCCGCCGCGTCGGGCGCCGACATCGTTCTGGCGTGCGTGGGCAATGACGATGACCTGCGTTCGGTCGTCTACGGCAAGGATGGCGCGCTTGCGGGCATGAAGTCGGGTGCCATTTTCGTCGACCATACGACGGCATCGGCCGCGGTCGCGCGCGAGATCGAAAAGGCTGCGGGCGAGAAGGGCATCGGCTTCCTCGACGCGCCGGTTTCGGGCGGACAGGCCGGCGCGGAGAACGGCCAGCTTGGCATCATGGTCGGCGGGGCGGATGCGACGTTCGCGAAGGCCGAGCCGGTCCTGAAGATCTACGCCAAGGCGCTGACCCACATGGGGCCGGCCGGTGCGGGCCAGCTCACCAAGATGGTCAACCAGATCTGCATCGCCGGCCTGCTGCAGGGCCTGTCGGAAGGCATGAACTTCGCGATGAAGGCCGGGCTCGACGCCGACAAGGTGCTCTCGGTCATCACGAAGGGCGCCGCCGGTTCCTGGCAGATGGAAAACCGCGCCAAGACGATGGTGCAGGGCAAGTTCGACTTCGGCTTCGCGATCGACTGGATGCGCAAGGACCTGTCGATCTGCCTGGCGGAAGCCAAGAACAACAAGGCCCGCCTGCCGGGCACGGCTCTGATCGACCAGTTCTACGCGGCCGTCCAGGCGCGCGGCGGAGGCCGCTGGGATACGTCGGCCCTCATCCACCTGCTGCAGAACGACTGAGCAGGGCGGGCAGTTCGTCCATCCGATCGAAAACGGTCGCACCCGTCGCGGCAAGTTCGCCGCGCGGCGTGTGGCCTGCGCCCGCATAGGCGAAAGCGCTCATTCCCGCCGCTTTCGCCGCCGCGAGCCCCACAAGCGTGTCCTCGACGACGGCGCAGTACGCGGGCGCAAATCCCATCGTTATCGCCGCCAGCAGGAACAGGTCGGGCGCGGGTTTGCCGTGCTTCACCTGCACCGAACTGAACGTGCGCGTACCGAAGCGGTCCGAGAGACCGCAAAGCCGGAGGCTTTTTTCGATCCGCACCGGATCGCTGGAGGAAGCCAGGCAAAACGGCGCATCGAGTGCATCGATCGCCGCCGCAACGCCATCCACGGCCTTCAGTTCGGTGTCGTATGCGGCGAGCGTTCTTTCGTGCAATCGCGCGACAAAGTCTTTCGGAAGTTCGATGCCGAAACTTTCGCGCACGTATGTGACGGCCCAACTGTCCTTGCGTCCGACGAAGGCGCGTTGTGACTCTTCGAGAGTCATGCCGACGCCGTTTGCGACGAGGCTTTCGTGCATGATGCGATTGGCGATGCGCTCGGAATCCACCAGCACGCCGTCCATGTCGAAGATGACGAGGCCGATCTTCAGCGGATGCTCCCCGGATCGGGCCAGATGAAACGGACGATGCGATGCAGGCGGCCATCGTGCTCGCGTTCCTCGAACGGTGCCGATTCGATCCCGCCCATGCGGCGGTAGAAGCCGCGCGCGCCTTCGTTCGCGACATAGACGGTCAGATGCATCGGCGTGCCCGGCAGCTCTTGCGCGACCCAACGCGCGGCATCGCCGAGCAGGCGGCGGCCGAGCCCCGATGCACGGCTGCCCGGCAGGATATGGAGATTGTCGAGCAGCGCGCCGTGCGCGGGATCGGCGTCGGCCATCACGCACACGAAACCGACGGGCATGCCGTCGATCTCCGCGATTTCCCCGAAGCTGCGTGCCGGATTCCACGTGGACATGCGCAGGGCCCACACATGTCGGCGCTCGTCGTCGATTTCGCTCGCGAGAAATTCGTCGGACAGGATGCCGCGATAGGCGTCCTTCCAGCTGGCGGCGTGAAGTGCTGCGATCACCGGCCCGTCCTGCGGGCCGATCGCGCGGACGGCGAATGTCATTTCAGTTCCGGCCGCGCTGCAAGTCCCGTTCGACGTCGACTGCGACCTGCGTGGGCTGCAGGTTGCGCCGGTAGACATGCAGGTTTTCCATCACGCGCTGGACGTACGAGCGTGTTTCCTCGAACGGGATCATCTCGATCCAGTCGACGACGTCCACTTCCGGCGAACGCGGATCGCCATAGGTACGCATCCACTCGCGCGCACGGCTGGGGCCGGCGTTATAGGCCGCGACCGCGAGGACGTACGAGCCGCCGAAATCGTCGACCAGCGTGGCCAGATATGTCCGCCCGACACGCAGGTTATAGGTCGGCTCGAAGAGGCGTTCGATATAGTGACCGGAGATGTTCTCGCCCTTGGCCACCGCGCGCGCGGTGGCGGGCATCAGCTGCATGAGGCCGCGTGCGCCCGCACGGCTCACCGCCTCGGGTTCGAACTGGCTTTCCTGCCGGATGATGGCATAGGTCAACGCCTTCTCCGGGCGGTCGCCGGTCAACGGCATCGTCGGCCAGCCAAGATCGTGCAGCTGGACGCCGGCCACCTGCGCCGAACGTTTGGAAACGATGACCGCCAGATCGTTGCGGCCGAGCTGGTGGGCGAATTCGGAGACCAGCGCGTGCTGGGCCGGCGTGCGCGCGACGTTGGCGAGCCGGACGAGGAACGGGCGCGCGCGTTCCGGTTTCTCGCGTGTTTCAACGAGGACGCGGGCGGCGCGCACGGGCTCGCTCCGGTCGAAGGCCCGGCGTTCCTCGGCGGTCGGAACGATCGGGCTTGGCCAGGGCTGACGCGCGTCGCCGGAAAGGCGCGCGTTGGCAAGCTGCCCGTAATAGGTCGTGTGGAATTCGGCGGCGCGCACGTACCATTCGCGCGCCTTGTCGGCGTCGGACATCGCATCGAAGGCGCGGGCAGCCCAATACGCGCCGCGCGCGCGCGATACCGGGTAGCGCGCGGTTTCGAACACGTGGCGGAAATGCTCGAGCGCTGCCTTCGACTGGTTCGTGCGCCGGAGCGCAATCCAGCCGGCAAGGAATTCCGCTTCGAGATAGGGTGCGCCGGCAGTCGGCGCCATCTGGTGGGCATTGACCAGCCGGTAGGCCTCCGCCGCGTCGCCGGCAGCAAGGGACCGGCGGGCGAGCGCGCCGCGTTCGGGCCACCACATTTCGGGCCGCGCGATGTTGCGCGGCAGGTTGCGGAAGATCTCGCGGACGGAGGCTTCGCGATTGGCGCGCCGCCAGGCGCGCGCGCGTTCGAACAGCAGGCCGGAATCGCCGCGCAGGCTTTCCGGCACGCGCCGGTTTTGCGCTTCGGCATTTGCGCCGGCATGGATGCGCATGCGCGCATCGGCCAGCAGGCGCCGCTCGGGCGAGACAAGGGGCAATACCCGCCGGACTTCGGCTGTCTTGCCTTCCCAAAGGAGCTTGTCGAGCTTGGCCCAGTTGAGCTCGGGCGTGAAAAGCTTGCGATAATGTTCGAGCCAGCGCTTGTGCTGGACGTCGTTGAACGTGCCCGAGACCCAGTGATCGCGGATGACCTGGTCGGCGTGCGCGCGCTCGCCCGCGTTGGCCAGCGCTTCGGCATAGCGCATCGCGCCGTCCGGCGTGAGCGGGCTGCGTGTCCCGAACCAGGCCAGCACGAGCGTATCGTTCGACGGGCGATCGAGCAGCGCTTCCTCCGCCCGGCGCGAAATCGTGTCGAGCGAAGGCCAGTCGGGATTCTGGTCGACGAACTGGACGATATCCTCGAACGCCACGCCCGATCGGGGGAGTTGCAGCTCGAGCCAGCGGAAAAGCTTGTTTGCGACCGGGTTGTTGCCGCGGGCGAGCAGCGTGCGTGCGGCTTCCCAGCGCCCCGCCTCGACCGCGGAGAAGACCTGCGTATAGATCTCGCGCTGCTGGGCGTTGAGAACGGGCGGGCCCAGCGGCGGAATGGCGCGTGCGGCGGTGTTGATGGCGGCGGTCTGCGTGCCGGTTCGGGCCTGTGCGACCCGGGTCGGGAGCGTTTCGTCGGCGCCTGCTGCTGCAAGGGCGACGCTTTCGCTTGGCGGAGCATCTGCTTTCGCAGGCACGCTCGCCGCATCACTGCGCTCGCAGGCGGCAAGCGACAGCGCCGCAAGGGCGGTCGCGAGTGCGAATCGGATCGGCCAAGTCATCCAATCAGTTAAAACCGCCCGAACTCCGAGCGCAAGGCGCGACGTGCCCGGTTGCGCGCGCGCCCGCGCGGGTCTAAGTTCCCGGCCCGACAACCATAAACCGCCCGGAGTTCGTTCCCATGTTCAAGGGTTCATTCGTCGCCCTCATCACGCCGTTCCGCAACGGCCAGGTGGACGAGCCGGCGTTCAAGAAATTCGTGGCCTGGCAGATCGCGCAGGGGACGAACGGGCTCGTTCCGTGCGGAACGACCGGCGAATCGCCCACGCTGAGCCATGCCGAGCACGAAGCTGTGATCGAGATGTGCGTGGCAGCTGCCAAGGGCCGCGTGCCCGTGATGGCGGGTACCGGCTCGAACTCGACCGAAGAGGCGATCAGCCTTACCAAGCATGCCGAGAAGGCAGGGTGCGATGCCGCACTCGTTGTGACGCCCTATTACAACAAGCCTTCGCAGGAAGGGCTCTACCTTCACTACAAGGCGATCGCCAAGTCGGTGAAGATTCCGATCTTCATCTACAACATCCCCGGCCGCTGCGCGGTCGACATGTCGGTGGAGACGATGGGGCGCCTGGCGCAGATCAAGAACATCGTCGGCGTGAAGGATGCCACCGGCGACCTGACCCGTCCGGGCCTCCAGCGCCTTGCGTGCGGTGCCGATTTCGTCCAGCTCGACGGCGACGACGGCACGGCGCTGGCGTTCAATGCCACGGGCGGCGTTGGCTGCATCTCGGTCACCGGCAACATCGCGCCCAAGCTCGTCGCCCGGATGCAGGCCGCCTCGCTGAAGGGCGACGGCAAGACGGCGCTGAAGATCCAGGACACGCTGATGCCGCTGCACAAGGCGCTGTTCTCGGAAACGAGCCCGGGCCCGGTCAAGTACGCGGCCTCGCTCCTCGGCCTGTGCACCGACGAGGTGCGCCTGCCGCTCGGCCCCATCGCGGCCGCGACGAAAGAGCGCGTGCGCGCGACGATGAAGGGGGCGGGCCTCCTGCGCTAGCGCAGGACGTCCGCCGACGCCGATGGCCGCCCCCGATACGGACCGCAAGGTCGCTGCGACCAACCGGAAGGCGCGCCACGACTTCACGATCGAGCGCACGCTCGAGGCGGGGCTCGTGCTGACGGGAACGGAAGTGAAGTCGCTGCGCGCGGGTGCAGGGGTGGCGATCGCCGAAGCGCATGTCGGCGAACGCGGCGGCGAGCTTTGGCTGCTCGATGCGCATATTCCCGAATATGCCGGCGGCAACCGCCTCAACCACGAGCCGCGCCGCGCGCGAAAGATCCTCGTGAGCCGGACCGAGATGCACAAGCTCATCGGCGCGGTCACGCGCGAGGGGATGACGCTCGTTCCGTTGCAGGTCTATTTCAATCCGCGCGGGCTTGCCAAGCTCGAGGTCGGCCTCGCGAAGGGCCGCAAGAAGGCCGACAAACGGGAAGCGATCGCGACGCGCGACTGGAAGCGCAGTCAGGCACGGCTTCTCGCGCATCGCGGCTAGCCGTGCGCGTCCCGCTCCTTTTTGCGACGAACGCGGCGGTCCTGCGCTCGCCGCGTCTGGAGATGCGCCCGCTCGTGCCCGACGATGCGCGCCATTTCGCCGATTTGCTGGGCGCCGATCCGGCGGCGATCGCGATGCTGTCGCACATGCCCGACCCGCTAACGGTGGAAGCCGCACGCGAGTGGATCGAGCTGCGCACGGGGCCGGGCGGGCACGTGTTTGCGCTGCGCGATGCGAGCGGGACGTTCGTGGGCACGAGCGGCTTCGGCGGCCCGCGCGACGGCATCCCCGGTTTCGGCTACTGGATCGGTGCGGCCTATCGCGGAAATGGATATGCGACCGAGGCGGGCGATGCGATCGTCGCGCACGCACGCCGGCTTGGCGTCAAACGGATGGTCGCGGAGACGTTTCCGGGCAACGCGCCGTCCGAGCGCGTTCTGGTGAAACTCGGTTTCCGCGCCGAAGGGCCGGTAATCCGCAACTATCCGCTGCGCGGCGGCTGGCGGCAGTTGACGCTCCACGTGCTGGAATTGCGCGACCTCGTCGCGTAAGGCGGCTTTCAGTCGAGCCGGCGGCGGATTTCGGCGAACACGGCCTCGAACATCTCGGGCGTCAGGCGGCGGGTGTTCGTGTTGTAGCGCGAGCAATGATAACTGTCGGCAAGCAGGCGGTCGCCAGGCAATTCGTGAAATGCACCGTGCGCGAAACGTGCGCTCGCCGCGCGCAGGCCGAAGGCGGCAAGCGTTGCATCATGCGCGACACGGCCGAGTGCGAGCACGATCCGCAAGCCCGGCATCGCGCCGATTTCCGCCTTCAGGAACGGGCGGCAGGCGGCAGCCTCGGCGGGCAGGGGCTTGTTGGCGGGCGGCAGGCAGCGCACGGCATTGGTCAGGCGCGCACCCGTGAGTTCCAGATCGTCGGGGTGCCAGGCCGCATCCTCGCGCCCGGCGCGGTAGGTGCCGCGCGCGAGGCCGAACTTTTTCAGCGTCGAATACAGCAGGTCGCCGGCGAAATCGCCGGTGAACGGCCGCCCGGTACGGTTGGCGCCCTTCAGGCCCGGTGCCAGCCCGACGACGAGCAGCCGCGCGCGCGCGTTGCCGAAACTCGGCACCGGCGCGTTGTGCCAAGCCGGATGGTCGACGCGCAGTTTCGCGCGCAAGGCGCAAAGGCGCGGGCAGAGCGCGCAGTCGCGGCCCGGCTCGTGCACTGCTGGGCTCAAGCGTTGTCGGCCGGGGCGCCGGCGGCCGGCGGCTGCGCGCCGCCGCTTGCATCGCGCCGCTCGCCGCCCGCGCGCTGGATATGCTGCGCGAGATCGAAAAGCTCGACGAACATGTCGGCCTGACGACGAAGTTCGTCGGCGACCATCGGCGGCTGCGTGCGGATTGTCGAGACGACGGAAACGCGCACGCCGCGGCGCTGGACGGCCTCGACCAGCCGGCGGAAATTGCCGTCGCCGGAAAACAGGACCGCATGGTCGATCCGTTCGGCGAGATCCATCATGTCGACCGCCAATTCGATATCCATGTTGCCGCGGAACCGGCGCCGGCCGGCGGTATCGGTGAATTCCTTCATCGGCTTCGTGACCATCGTGAAGCCGTTGTAGTCCAGCCAGTCGACCAGCGGGCGGATCGGCGAATAATCCTGATCTTCGGCGAGCGCGGTGTAGTAGAAAGCCCGGATCAGGCGGCCCTTGCTCTGGAAAAGCTGGAGAAGCCGGCGGTAGTCGATGTCGAAGTTGAGCGCACGCGCGGCATTGTAGAGATTGGGGCCGTCGATGAAGAGCGCCAGCCGCTCTTGCGGATAGAAAGCCATGGCAGAATTCCTTTCGGATAAATACGACCGGCAACAATCGTGCGGAAAAACCGAATCCCGGTTCATTATCCGCTTTGGCCGGCGCAGACAAGATCGGGGCGCGCGATGATTCTCGTGGCGCTCGGCGCGAATCTTCCAAGCGAAGCGGGCGAGCCCGCGCAGACGCTGCGCGCCGCGATGGACGCGCTCGACGCGGCCGGCCTTCGCGTGGCCCGGCGTTCGCGCATTTTCGAAAGTCCGCCCTGGCCGCCTTCCGATCAGCCGTGGTACGCCAACGCGGTCGTGCAACTGGATACGCGCCTTGCGCCGGCGGCGCTGCTGGATCGGCTGCACGCCATCGAGCGTGCATTCGGCCGCGTGCGCACGGTTCCGAACGCGGCGCGTGCCCTCGATCTCGACCTTCTGGATTACGACGGGATCGTCAATCCGGGGCCGGCGCCGATCTTGCCGCACCCGCGCATGCGCGAACGGGCCTTCGTGCTGCTGCCGTTGGCCGACGTGGCGCCGGATTGGCACCATCCGGCGGACGGGACGGGCATCGCAACACTGGTGGCCGCCCTGCCGGACGGCACGGTCTGCCGGCCACTCCCCAATTCGCCCGCAAGCTCCTGATGAAATGAGGAATTTCCGACTTTAAATCGGTTGTTTTGCAATGCGGTAAGGGCTATATTCTTTGGCCCCTTTGCGACTCTGTCGCCCAGTTTCCCGGAGTATCCAATGGCTCGCGTTACCGTCGAAGACTGCGTCATCAAGATTCCGAACCGCTTCGAACTCGTCATGCTTTCCGCGCAGCGCGCGCGCGAGATCCAGGCGGGTTCGCCGCTGACGGTCGAAAAGGACAACGACAAGAACCCGGTCATCGCGTTGCGCGAGATCGCGGACAACTCGCTCGACATCGACAATCTGCGCCAGTCGCTTGTCCAGGGTCTCCAGCGCCAGGTCGAAAGCGAAGAACCCGAGGACGACGCGATGGAACTGCTCGCGGCCGACCGCGACGTTGCCGGCGTGGCCGAGGAAGCCACGCTCGACGGCATCGAGGACGAGATGGAGATCGAGGACGCCGAGGAAAAGCTTGCCGGCGCCGGCGGCGCCGGCAGCGACGCGGCGGCGACCGAAGAGTAACGATAGGCGGGGGGCGAGGTGAACGCCGACGGCGCCACCGACAGCCCTGCAGCGACGGCGGAAGCCGGTCCCGCGCCGGAACCGCCGAACGGCGCCGAGGCGCCCAAGCGCGTCCGCCCGCCGATGATGCGGGCATTCGAACTGGTCGAACGCGTCAAGGCCTACGATCCTGACGCCGACGAAGACCTGATCAACCGCGGTTACGTCTATTCGCTGAAAGTCCACGGTGCTCAGACGCGCGCATCGGGCGATCCGTATTTCTCCCACCCGCTCGAAGTCGCGGGCATCCTCACCAGCTACAAGCTCGACACCGCGACGATCGTCACGGCGCTTCTCCACGATACGGTCGAAGACACGCTGGCGAGCGTCGACGAGATCGAGCGGATGTTCGGGCCCGAGATCGCCCGGCTCGTCGACGGCGTGACGAAGCTCACGCGTCTTGAACTGCAGGCGCAGTCCGACAAGGCCAAGCAGGCCGAGAATTTCCGCAAGCTCCTGCTCGCGATGTCGGAAGACATCCGCGTGCTGCTCGTCAAGCTCGCCGATCGCCTCCACAACATGCGCACGATCGGCTTCATCCCGAAGATCGAAAAGCGCCAGCGCATCGCGCGCGAGACGATGGAAATCTACGCGCCGCTGGCCGAACGCATCGGCATGCGGCGTATCCAGGAAGAACTGGAAGACATCGCCTTCGGCGTCCTCAACCCCGACGCGCGGGAATCCATCGTCACGCGGCTCCAGCATCTTCGCGCGCGCGGGCAGGACATGGTCTCGCGCATCGCCGACCAGATCGCCACGGCGCTGAAGGAAGAAGGCGTCGACGCGCAGGTCTCCGGCCGCGAGAAGACGCCGTTCTCGATCTGGCGCAAGACCCAGCGCAAGAACGTCGCCTTCGAGCAGCTGTCCGACATCATGGCCTTCCGCGTGATCGTCGACGACGTGGCCGAATGCTACCGCGCGCTCGGCACCATCCATTCGCGCTGGCCTGTCGTTCCCGGCCGATTCAAGGATTACATCTCGGTCCAGAAACCGAACGGCTACCGCTCGCTCCATACCGGCATCTTCGGTCCCGAGCGCCAGCGCATCGAAATCCAGATCCGCACGCGCGAAATGCACGAGGTGGCCGAATTCGGCGTTGCCGCGCATTGGTCTTACAAGGAAGGCCGGCCTTCGCATGGCGATGCGAAGGGCACTTTCCGCTGGCTTCGCGAACTGCTGGACATCCTCGAGCACGCATCCAATCCTGAAGAATTCCTCGAGCACACGAAGCTCGAGATGTATCAGGACCAGTGCTTCTGTTTCACGCCCAAGGGCGACCTGATCGCGCTGCCGCGCGGGGCCACGCCTGTCGATTTCGCCTACGCCGTCCACTCCGAGGTGGGGGACCACTGCGTCGGCGCGAAGATCAATGGCCGCATGATGCCGCTGCGCACGGCGCTTTCGAACGGCGACCAGGTGGAAATCGTCACGTCGAAGGCGCAGGTTCCGTCGCCCACGTGGGAACGTTTCGTGGTCACCGGCAAGGCGCGCGCGCGCATCCGGCGATTCATCCGTGCCCAGCAGCGGCACCAGTTCCTCGATCTCGGCCGCTCGATCCTGCAGAAGGCGTTCAAGGCCGAAGGCTACGACTATGCCGACAAGTCGCTTGAAGGTGCCGTCAAGCCGCTGAAGGCCGAAGATGCCGAGGATCTGATCGTCAAGGTCGGCGCGGGGCAGGTGACGGACCGCGAGATTCTCGGTGCGCTGTTTCCCGAAAGTCGCCAGCAGCAGAAGACCGGCAATGTCGTTCCGCTGCGAAAGCAGAAGGCGAAAGAAAGCGGCTCGTCGCACGCGCACGTGCCGATCCGCGGGCTCATTCCCGGCATGGCGATCCACTATGCCGGCTGCTGCCATCCGCTTCCCGGCGACAGGATCGTCGGCATCGTGACGACGGGCCGCGGCGTGACCGTGCACACGATCGATTGCGATACGCTGGAGCAGTTCGCCGACCAGCCGGCACGCTGGCTCGATGTGGGCTGGGACGTCGACGGCGACGGCGGCGGCGCATTCGTCGGCCGCGTGGCGCTTGTCGTGCGCAACGAGTCCGGCAGCCTCGGCTCGCTTTCCACGGTCATTGCTAAGAACGGCGGCAACATCACGAACCTCAAGATCGTCAACCGGACGACCGAGTTCTGGGAAATGATCATCGACGTGGAGGTGCGCGACCTCAAGCACCTGACGAATGTAATCGCGGCACTTCGGGCGACGCCCGTCATCAATTCGGCGGAGCGCGCGCGCGGATGATCCTTGGCCTTGGCTCCGATCTTGTGGATATCCGCCGCGTGGAGAAGACGCTCGACCGTTTCGGCGAGCGCTTCACCAACCGCATCTACACCGCCGGGGAGCGCGCGAAATCCGACCGGCGCGCGAACCGCGCGGCGAGCTATGCGCGCCGATTTGCCGCAAAAGAGGCCTGCTCGAAGGCGTTGGGAACGGGCTTCCGGCACTCGGTCTTCTGGCGCGACATGGAGGTCGTGAACCTGCCCGGCGGCAAGCCGACGATGCGGCTATCCGGCGGCGCGCTGGCGCGCCTTGAAAAATTGTTGCCGCCCGGCATGCGCGCGCAGATCGACGTGAGCCTGACCGACGACCCGCCCATCGCGCAGGCGATCGTCATCATTACGGCCGTTCCGGCCGCGACTTGACACAAGGCGCGCCAAAGGCGCCTTATCCCGCCCGTTTCCAACCATCGACGATCGAACCGATGTCCCTGCCACCGATTGCCAAGACCCAGGCCAACAATGGCCTTCTCGATGTCGTGAAGACGCTCGTCTATGCGGCGCTGATCGCATTGGGCATCCGCACGCTCGCGTTCGAGCCGTTCAACATCCCGTCCGCTTCGATGGTGCCGACGTTGCTGATCGGCGACTATCTGTTCGTATCGAAGTTTTCCTACGGCTATTCTTTCGCGTCGCTTCCCTACGGCATCAATCTTTTTCCGGGCCGCATCCTGGCGCGCGAACCGCAGCGCGGTGACGTGGTCGTCTTCAAGCTGCCGAAGGACGACAAGACCGACTACATCAAGCGCCTGATCGGCCTGCCAGGCGACCGCATCCAGGTCACGAACGGCATCCTCTTCATCAACGGCCAGCCGTGCCCGATCGAGCGGATCGAGGATTTTGTCGAGACCGAGGGCGGCTTCTCGCGCCGCGTGGCGCAGTTCGTCGAAACGCTGCCCGGCGGCCGCCAGCACCGGATCCTGAAGATGCACAACGACGGCTACTACAACAACACGCCCGAATTCCTCGTGCCGCCGGGCCACTATTTCGCGATGGGCGATCACCGCGACAATTCGCAGGACAGCCGCGATCCGAACGCCGTGGGGTTCGTGCCGTTCGAGAATCTCGTCGGCCGGGCGGAGGTGCTGTTCTTCTCGACCGACGGCAGCGCCAATCTCGTGCTGCCGTGGACATGGTTCACGGCGGCGCGCTATTCGCGCCTCGGCGGCATGATCCGCTAGGGATCGATGAAGGCGACACAGTCAAAGCTCGAAGCCGCACTCGGCCACCGTTTCGCGTCTGCCGACCTGCTCGTGGCGGCATTGTCGCATTCCTCGCTGGGGCGGCGCGGCAACGCGCAGCGCTCGGGCGCGGATTTCGAGCGGCTTGAATTTCTCGGCGACCGCGTCGTGTCGCTGTCGGTTGCCGAACTTCTGACCGAGCGGTTCCCCGGCGAATCCGAGGGCGATCTTGCCAAGCGGCACGCCTATCTCGTGCGCGGCGAACAGCTTGCCGCGCACGCCAAGACGCTCGGCATCGGCGAAGCATTGACGCTTTCGACGAGCGAAAATCAGGGCGGCGGACGGGACAATCCGGCCGTTCTCGCCGACGCGTTCGAAGCGGTGATCGCGGCCGTGCATCTCGACGGCGGCTACACGGCCGCGCGTGCCATCGTGCGGCGCGTGTTCGAGCCGATTGTCGTGGCCGAAACCGAGCCGCCGCGCGAGCCCAAAACGGCCCTTCAGGAATGGGCGCAAGGGCGTGGCCTTTCGCTGCCACGCTACCGCACGCTCGCCCGCGAGGGCCTGGCGCACGCGCCGAAATTCACGGTCGAGGTCGCCGTGGATGGCGAACTGCCGGCAACCGCGGAAGGTGCCTCGAAGCGCGAGGCCGAACGTGCGGCCGCCGCGACCCTGCTGGCACGGCTGGAGGCGAAATGACCCGCTGCGGTTTCGTCGCGATGCTGGGCGCCCCCAATGCCGGCAAGTCGACGTTGGTGAACCGGCTTGTCGGCGCCAAGGTCGCCATCGTCTCGCCCAAGGTGCAGACGACGCGCACGCGCGTGACGGGCATCCTCGTGGCAGGCGACGCGCAGGCCGTGTTCGTCGACCTGCCGGGTGTCTTCGCGCCCAAGCGCCGGCTCGACCGCGCGATGGTCGATGCCGCATGGCGCGGGGTGGAGGAGGCGGACAGCGTCTTCTACGTGGTCGATGCCAAGCGCGCGGCACGCGCGGGCGACGATCCGGAGGAAGCGCTGGTTTTCGAAGGGCTCACGAAGCGGAACCTCAAGGCCGTTCTCGTCCTCAACAAGATCGATCTGGTCGAGCCGCCGGTGCTGCTGGGGCTGGCCGGGCGCTATCACGCGTCGGGCCATTTCACGGACGTGTTCATGGTGTCGGCCGAGACCGGCGACGGCTGCGACGCGCTGAAGGCGAAGCTGATCGAACGTCTGCCCGAGGGGCCGTTCCACTATCCGGAAGACGAAGTCTCCGACCTGCCCGCGCGCCTGCTGGCCGCCGAGGCGACGCGCGAGCAGATCTTCCGCCAGTTGCACCAGGAACTGCCCTATGCGGCGGCCGTCGAGACCGACAAGTTCGAAGAGCGCAAGGACGGGTCGGCGCGCATCGAGCAGACGATCTATGTGGCGCGCGAGGGCCAGCGCAAGATCATGATCGGCGCAAAAGGCGCGCAGCTTCGCAAGATCGGCGAGCAGGCGCGCGCCGAACTCTCAAAGCTGCTCGACCGGCCCGTGCACCTGTTCCTCCACGTGAAAGTGCAGGAGAAATGGGACGAACGGCGCGAATTCTTCGAAGGCTGGGGCCTCGAATTCGACGCATAGGGCACCGATACGCGATACTGGCACGCGTTTCGCTAACACTGCATGATATCGCCAACGGCCGGGTCACACGGCCGGCACCCCTCAACAGGAGATCGATCCTCATGAAGAAAACGACCTTCGCCCTTGCCGCCGCCGCGCTGATCGCGGCCGGCGCATCCGCGAACGCGCAGACGCCGGCGCGCACCTCAACGCTCGACGCGGTCAAGGGCCGCGGCGTTCTCACCTGCGGCGTCAATACCGCGCTGCCGGGGTTCTCCTCGCCCAATTCGCAGGGCGTGTGGCAGGGGCTCGACGTCGACATGTGCAAGGCGATTGCCGCGGCCGTGTTCGGCGACGCGACCAAGACGAAGTATGTCCCGACGACCTCGCAGCAGCGCTTCGTGGCGCTCCAGTCGGGCGAAATCGACGTGCTGACCCGCAATGCCACGCAGACGCTGCTGCGCGACACCACGCTGGGCCTGCACATGGCGGGCGTGAACTTCTATGACGGGCAGGGCTTCATCGTGAAGCGGTCGATGAACGTGACGTCGGCCAAGCAGCTCGACGGCGCCACGATCTGCGTGCAGCCGGGTACGACGACGGAACTCAACCTCGCCGACTATTTCCGCTCCAACAAGATGAAGTTCACGCCGGTCGTGATCGAGCGGCTGGAAGAGAACATCGCCGCCTATCAGGCGGGTCGCTGCGACGTCTACACGACCGACGCTTCGGGACTTGCCTCGGTGCGCTCGAACCTGCAGGTGCCGGCCGACCACGTCATCCTGCCCGAGCGCGTCTCGAAGGAACCGCTGGGCCCGATGGTCCGCAAGGGCGACGACCAGTGGTTCGCGATCGTCAAGTGGACGCTGACCGCGATGATCGAGGCGGAGGAATACGGCGTCACGCAGGCGAATGTCGACGAGATGCTGAAGTCGACCAACCCGGGCATCCAGCGCATGCTGGGCGTGACACCGGGTTTCGGCAAGGCGCTGGGGCTCGACGAGAAGTGGGCCTACAACGTGATCAAGCAGGTCGGCAACTATGCCGACAGCTACGAGCGCAACGTCGGCCCGAAGACGCCCATCGGCCTCGAGCGCGGCGTCAACGATCTGTGGACCAAGGGCGGCCTGATGTACGCGCTGCCGCTGCGCTGAAGCTTCGTTTCTCCGACTGAAAGAAGGCCGGATCCGGGAACGGGTCCGGCCTTTTTGTTTCGGTTGTTTATTTTATATCGTCTGTTAAAAAATCATACTATTGTGCACCGGTTCGACAGGGAATCGGAATGGCGCGACCGCGGACATTCGACGAAACGAAAGTGCTCGACGCCACGATCGCCTGTTTCTGGCGCGACGGCTACGAAGCGACGTCGATGCGCGCACTCGAAAGCGGGACGGGGCTCAAGGGGCCAAGCCTCTACAACGCGTTCGGCGACAAGCGTGCGCTTTTCCGCCTGGCGCTGGAACGTTATGCTGACCGCTCGGCGCGCGCGCGCATCAAGCGGCTCGACGCGCACCCGGATCCGGCGGCCGCGATCGGAATTTTCTTCGAGGACCTGATCGCAATTTCGCTGGACGACGTCGAGCGGCGCGGCTGCTTCATCGTCAACACGGCACTGGAAATCGCGCCGCACGATCCCGAGATCGGTGCTGCCATCGACGGCTATCTGGGCGAAATCCGCGCCTTCTTTCTTCGCTGCCTCGATCGGGCGGCTGCCGCCGGCCGGCTGTCGCCGCGTGCGAACCGCGAGGAACTCTCGCAAATGCTGCTCGGCCTCGTGCTGGGCGTGCGGGTCGCCGCGCGTGCGGCGCCTGCGCGCGTGGCGCTGGATGGCATGGTTCACCCGGCGCTGCGCATGATCTTCCCGGACGGCAAGCTTGCGCGCCGGAGGCGCCGATGACGCCGGCGGGCGAAGCGACGCACGGGCACGCGTTCGGCTATGCGTGCGGTTTCGCCATGGCGATCGGCGCGTCGCTCGCCTTTGCCTCGGCGCGCGCGGGCATCCTCGGCGGGCTGGGTGCCGACGACATGATCTTCGCGCGCTTCGTGGTCGCGGGCTGCGCGATGCTGCCGTTCGTCGCCGTCTGGGGGTTCCGCACGCTGGGCGGGATCGGCTGGCCGCGCGGGCTGGCGCTGCTCGCAACCGGCGGCCCGCTGTTCGCGATCCTGCAGACGGGCGGTTACGCCTTTGCGCCGCTTGCGCACGGGGCGGTCATCGCGCCGTCGAGCGTGACGATCGTTTCCACGATCGTGGCGGGCCTGACGCTGGGCGAACGGCTGACGCGCGCGCATGTGGCCGGTGCCGTCGTCGTCGTCGCCGGCATCCTGATGATCGGCTGGCAAGGGATCGCCGACGGCGGGCATGGCGACCGGACATGGGTGGGCGACCTGCTGTTCTTCGCCTCGGGCGTGCTGTGGGCGGCATTCACGGTGCTGCTGCGCCACTGGCGGATCGACGCGCTGCGCGCGACCGGGGTCGTCTGCGTGCTCGCGTTCTTCGTCGTCGTGCCGGTCTATCTCCTGCACAGGGGAAGCGACCATCTGATGGCGCTGCCCTTCGCGCCGCTTGCCTTCCAGGGCCTCACGCAGGGATTCGTGCAGGCGATCTTCACGATGCTCGCCTATAGCCGCGCGGTCGCCATCCTCGGCGTCAGCCGCGCCGTCCTGTTCCCGGCATCCGTGCCGGCCTTTTCGATGCTGATCGGGATTCCCGCGATCGGCGAAATTCCCACGACCCTGCAGATCGCGGGGCTTGCGCTCGTCAGCGCCGGCCTTGCGCTCGCCATCGGCGTCGTCGGCCGCCTGCGCCGGGTCGCCGCCGGAACGACATGAACATCCAGGAAGGAGATGCAAGCATGCTTAAGTTCTATTTCAGTCTCGCGCCAAACCCGATGAAGGTTGCGCTTTTCCTCGAAGAGACGGGGCTCGCCTGCGAGTACCACCCGATCGACACGCGCAAGGGCGAACAGCTCGCGCCGGCGTTTCTGGCGGTCAACCCGAACGGCAAGGTGCCGGCCATCGACGACGACGGCACGCTCGTCTTCGACAGCAATGCGATCCTGATCTACCTTGCCGAGAAGACGGGGAAGTTCCTGCCGAAGGACCGCGCCGGTCTGCTGTCGTGGATGATGTTCGTGGCCTCGGGCGTGGGCCCGTTCTCGGGCCAGGCGGTGCATTTCAAGACCTACGCGCCCGAGAAGATCCCCTACGCGATCAACCGCTACCTGTTCGAGGCGCATCGCCACTACACGATCCTCGACGAGCGGCTCGCGAAGAACCGCTACATGGTCGGCGGCGAATATTCGATCGTCGACATGGACGTGTGGGGCTGGGCGCGTCTCGTGCCGTTCGTACTGGGCGAGGACGCGTTTTCGAAGCTTCCGAACCTCAAGCGCCTCGTCGACGAGGTCTCGGCGCGGCCGGCGGCCATGCGTGCGCTTGCCCTCAAGGACAAGTACAAGTTCAAGGCCGAGATGGACGACGAGGCGCGCCGCGTGATGTTCCGGCATCTCGCGACGAACGTGGCCTAGCTACTTGCGGAAGGAATAGGCGGTCGCGCCCTTCACGTTGACGTCGACGTCGAGGCGGTGCTGGAGCGGCGGGAAGGCGCGCTGGCGGCAATTGTCGCGCTCGCACACCCGGCAGCCCACGCCGATCTCGACGGCGGCGGCACGGTTGGCCAGATCGCGCCCTTCGGCGTAGACGAGTTCATGCGCCTGGCCGATCTCGCAGCCGATGCCGATGGCATAGGTCGTCGGCGGCTCGCGCCAGCCGCCGGCGGCCTTGGCCACCGTGCGTGCCACGCAGAAGAACGTGGCGCCGTCGGGCAACCTTGCGACCTGCGTGAGGATGCGGCCGGGGCTGGTGAAGGCCTCGTGCACCACCCAGCGCGGGCACGAGCCGCCGAAGCGCGAGAAATGGAAGCCCGCGGCCGAGAAGCGCTTCGACACGTTGCCCGCGCCGTCCACGCGCACGAGCCATAGCGGCACGCCCTTGTCGCCGGGCCGTTGCAAGGTCGACAGCCGGTGGCAGGCCTGCTCGAAGCTGACGCCGAAATGGTGACTGAGAAGGTCGACGTCGTAGCGCAGCTCGCGCGCGGCCGCGATCGTCTCGGCATAGGGCATCAGCACCGCGCCCGCGAAATAGTTGTAGAGGCCGACGCGCACGAGCGTCTCGGTCTCCTTCGAGGCGAGCTTGGCCGTCGCCACGATGATGTCGACCGGCCGGCGCGCCTCGAGCAGGCCGATCTGGTAGGCGAGATGGAATCGCCGCGAAGGGCGGGGCAGGATCTCGTTGAGAAGCAGCTTCTTCGCCTTGGCATCGTAGCGGCGGACGGCCCCGCCGAGACCGGCCGGCGCCACGATCTCGACCGAAATGCCGTGTCGTGCGCGCGCATAGTCGACAAGCCCGCGCCAGGGTTCGCCCGCCGGCAGGTTCGCTTCCGCAACGACCTTCTCGGCGGCCTTTTCGATCTCGTCGAAATAGTTCGTCCGGTCGTGGAAGAAGTCGCGCGCTTCTTCGGCGGGCAGCACCAGCTTGCGCGTGGTACCGCTGGGCAACCCCAGCGTCATCGACTGCGCATCATCGCGCGCGAGGCGATAGGCCCGGTAAAGCTCGAGGATCGCCTTGGCGGCATTGGGGGCGGCTTCGGCAAGCGAGCGGATCTCCTCGCTCGTCACGCCGTGCGCGGCAAGCGTGCCGTCGGAGAAGACCTCGCGCAGGCCGCCCGCGATCTTCCTGTCGTCGTCGTCGGACAGGTCGGTGAGTTCGACGTCGAACTGCTTGCCGAGTTTCAGCAGCAGCGAAACGGTCACCGGGCGCTGGTCATGCTCGATCAGGTTCAGGTAGCTCGCCGAGATACCGAGCTGGTCGGCCATGCGCGCCTGCGTGAGACCGGCCTGCTCGCGCAGGCGGCGGATCTTGTTGCCAAGCAGGGTCTTGCGCGCCATCGGCGCCTCCGGGCCGTTATTTACAAAGTTTACACCGCAGCGCCGAAGCTTGCAAATCCGGCAACGGATTTACGGTTTTCAGGCCGTTTCGGGGTATCCGCTTCGCGTCCGCAGCGTGAGGATATTTACAGGTCGAAAGGCCGATCTCTTAGCCCGTAAGGAGCTTCCCATGACGAACGATTGGTCCACCAATCCCCGCTGGAACGGCATCAAGCGCGACTACGCGGCCGAAGACGTGCGCAAGCTCGCCGGCTCCGTGCGCGTCGAACACACGCTGGCGCGCCTCGGCGCCGAGCGGCTGTGGAACCTGCTGAAAACCGAGCCTTACGTGAACACGCTGGGCGCGCTCACCGGCAACCAGGCCATGCAGCAGGTCCGCGCGGGACTGAAAGCGATCTATCTTTCCGGCTGGCAGGTGGCGGCGGACGCCAACAATGCCGGGCAGATGTATCCCGACCAGTCGCTCTATCCGGTTTCCTCGGTGCCCGAGGTGGTCAAGCGCATCAACAACGCGCTGCGCCGCGCCGACCAGATCCAGACGCTCGAAGGCAAGGGCGACACGCACTGGCTTGCCCCGATCGTCGCGGATGCGGAGGCCGGCTTCGGCGGCCCGCTCAATGTCTACGAACTGATGAAGTCGATGATCGAGGCGGGCGCCGCGGGCGTCCATTTCGAAGACCAGCTCGCATCGGAAAAGAAGTGCGGGCATCTGGGCGGCAAGGTGCTGATCCCGATGTCGCAGCACGTGCGCACGCTCAACGCCGCGCGCCTTGCGGCCGATGTCGAAGGCGTGCCGACCGTGCTGCTTGCGCGCACCGACGCGCACTCGGCCCAGCTCATCACCACCGATGTCGACGAGCGCGACCGCCCGTTCCTGACGGGCGAGCGCACGAGCGAGGGCTTCTTCCGCATCAGGCAGGGCAAGGGCGTTGAATACGCCATCGCGCGCGGGCTTGCCTATGCGCCCTATTCCGACCTGCTTTGGTGGGAAACCTCGGAACCGGACCTTGGCGAGGCGCGCGAATTCGCGACCGAACTGCACCGCCAGTTCCCCGGCAAGATGCTTGCGTACAACTGCTCGCCGTCGTTCAACTGGCGGCGCAAGCTCGACGCCAGGACGATCGAGACCTACCAGCAGCAGATCGGCGAGATGGGCTACAAGTTCCAGTTCGTCACGCTCGCCGGGTTCCATGCGCTGAATTACTCGATGTACGAACTCGCGCGCGGCTACGCGACGCGCGGCATGGGGGCGTACTCGGAACTGCAGCAGGCGGAGTTCGACGCCGAGAAGCACGGCTACACCGCCACGCGCCACCAGCGCGAGGTCGGCACCGGCTATTTCGACGCGGTTGCCGTCGCCATCTCGGCCGGCAAGTCGTCGACGACGGCGATGGCGGGCTCGACCGAGCACGACCAATTCCACGACAAGCCCAAAGCGGTTCCGCACGCCGCCGAATAATCGATAAGAAAACGGGAGGCACGCGCGGGGGAGGGCCGGTCCGATGCGACCGGCCTTCTTTCGTTGTATGGATTGACGGCGCGCCGGAAAGTCCTCGAACATCGCCGGCAGGAGGCGCACCTGCGATGCTCGAAGACGTCAACCTTCCCACGATCATGCTTGCCGCACTCGTCACCACGTCCAGCCCGGGGCCGGCGACGCTGGGCATTGCCGGCACATCAATGGTGGCCGGGCGAAAGCACGGGCTTGCGCTCGCTTCGGGGATCACGACCGGTTCGCTGTGCTGGTCGATCGGGGCGGCACTGGGGTTGGGTGCGGCGATGATGGCCAATGCCTGGGTGCTGGAGGCGATGCGTTATGCCGGTGCCGCCTATCTGCTGTTTCTCGCCTTCAAGTCGGCACGCGGGGCGCTCAAACCCGGCGATGCCGTGACGGCGGCAATGGCCGGTGCCACGCCGGGCCGCACGTTTCTGAAGGGGCTGATGCTGCACCTGACGAACCCGAAGGCGATCTTCTTCTTCGTGGCGCTCTATGCGATCGGCGTTCCGCACGGCACGCCGGCATCCACGCTCGCCGTCGTGATCGCGGCAGTCGGCATCCAGTCGTTCGTGATTTTCCACGGCTACGCGCTGCTGTTCTCGCGGCCGGCCATCGCGCGCGTCTACGCGCATCTGCGCCGCTGGTTCGACGCGACGTTCGCCTGCGTGTTCGGTTATGCCGGCCTGAAGGTGCTGGCAGCGCGGCTCAACTAGGCGGGTGCGCGCCGCAGGAACGCGGGCAACGGCGCGCCGGTGGCGAGATAGACGCCGGTGCTGATGATGGCCACGCCCAGCCAGTCAAGCGGGGCCGGCCATTCGCCGAGCAGCGGGATCGCGAACACCGTCGCCAGCACGGGTACGAGCGAAGCCAGTGCGGCCCCGCGCGAGGCGCCGAGCAGCTGGAGCGCGCGGTTATATGCGATGAGCGAGACGACGCTCGACAACACGCCCTGGATAAGCGTCTGGAAGGCGATCTCGCCCCAGCCTGCGCGCGCAAGCCCGTCGCCGCCGAGAAGCGCATAGAACGGCAGATAGAACACCGCCGACCAGACGCAGACGAGTGCGGTGGCCTGAAGCGGCTGCGTGCCGGCCTTGCGCATGGCGATCGTGTAGCTTGCCCAAAGGAGTGCGGCCGTCACGAACAGCGCCTGACCGCGCCACTCGCCACCGGCACCATGCGCGAAGCCGACCCACGCAAGACACAGGACGCCGACGGGAATCAGCAGGAAGCCCGCGCGTCGTGCGGGCGCGATCCGTTCGCCGAGAAAGACCACCGACAGCCCGGCCACGAACAGCGGCATGGTTCCGGGCAACATCACGGAGCCGTGGCTGATGGGGGCGAACACGAAGGCCGACGCCGCGCAGAGCTGATAGACGAAGCCCGCACCCGCGATCATCGTCGCCCAGAGCAGCCAGCCCTTCGCGCCAGGCCCAAGCGTACGCGGCGAGAGACCGCCGCGAAGCGCCACAGGCAGCATGATCAATCCTGCCGAACCGAAACGCAGCGCCGTGAGGTCCCAGAAATCGAGGCTCGAATGCACGCCCCAGCGTGTTGCGAGCATCCACGAGACCCAGATCGAGATCGCGAAAAGGCCCCATGCGAGCCCCTTCGTTGCATTGTGCGAATCGTTCATGCGTAACCCGAAAATGCCCGACAAGTCTCGACGCTACCGACCGGACCGGGTATAAGTAAAAGCCATTTGCCGAATGGCTCACATGAGGAATGCTGATAGCCGATGAGCTCTGCCAGCATAAATGTCGGCCAGTTGCGCGCCTTCCTTTCGGTCCTTGAGGAAGGCGGATTTACGGCGGCTGCGCACAAGCTGGGCCTGACCCAATCAGGCGTAAGTCAGGCGGTGGCGGCACTCGAGGAAGCGCTCGGCGTCGTCCTGCTTCTGCGAAACCGCGGGCGCGTCGCGCCGACGGCGGCAGGTGCCGCGATTCAGGGCGACGCGCGCGCGGCCCTCGAAGCGATCGAGCGCGTCCGCCATCGCGCGCAGGCGCTCACCGGCCTGCAATCGGGGCGCGTGCGCGTGGGCAGCGTGGCAAGTGCCGCATCGCGCCTGCTGCCGCCGATCGTCAAGAATTTCGGCGCGCGCTATCCGGGCATCGAGGTTGTCCTGATCGAGGGCACCGACAACGAGGTGCGCGATTGGGTGACGGGCGGTGCCGTCGATATCGGCCTTACCGCCGAGATCCCGAAAGATTACGAGGCGATCCCGGTTGCCGAGGACGATTTCCTTGCGATCATGTCGAAGCGCCACCGCTTGGCCGGCCGCAAGCAGGTGCGCCCGGAAGACCTCGCCGACGAAAGCTTCGTGATGCCCAACTCGGGTTCCGAAAACGACGTGCGCGCGATTTTCTCGCGCGGCGGCGTCGCACCGAAAGTCGCGTTCTCGGTCCGCGATCCGCAGGCCCTTCTTGCGATGGTCCGCGAGGGCGTGGGCGTGTCGATCGTGCCGGAGCTGATCGTTCCCAGCGGCGAACGGCGCCTCGTCGCGATCCCGCTCGATCCGCCCGCGCGCCGCCGTCTGTGCGCGGTCACCAGCCGGGAAGGCCTTTCGCCGGCGGCAAGCGCGTTCCTTGATTCGCTGGCGGCGGCGGGCCGCCAGATCCAGGCCCGTCGCTGAACCGGCGGGCTTTGCCGCTGCCCGCCGGGGCAAATCGATCTACAATCGCCGGATGCCCGACTCCAAGCAGCACATGACCTGCATCGTCGAGCTGCGCGCGGGCAGCGAGGAGCTTGCGCTTCGCCGCTTCCATACGCCGGAGGAGGCGTGCACGTGGCTGCTGTCGACGGCGGCCAAGCTGCGTGGCGCCGTCGACGGCGAACTGATGGACAAGATCGCGGACAAATTCGCCGTCGAACTCTATGCGACGGTGACCGAGGACGAACATACCGGCCGTGTACCTGTCTTCTCCGGCAAATTGCGCTCGGCCGAGGACGGGCTGCGCGATGCGGTGAAAGCGTTCGAGACGAAAGGCCTTGCCGATTTCCACCAGGTCGCCGTCAAGGCGGGGCACGAGCGGCGCGGCCGCAAGCTGATCAAGCATGTCGTCATTTCGGTGCTGGGGGCCTTCGGCATCGCCGGCGGCTACTACGCGATCAAGATGCTGCCGCCGATCTTCGATTCCGACGTGCAGGGGCTTCGCCTGCTGACAGCGCCGCATGCCAAATTCGCTGGTCAGTGGCGCCCGGCCGGTGCGGAGAACTGCGAGGTCAGCCGCATCGACTTCCAGCGCGCGAAATTCGAGATGCTGGCGGCGGGGCGGCTGCGCAGCTACGCCGCGACGTTCGAAAGCCCGAACGACTGGACCCTTCGCGTCGAATATACCGACGGGAACGTGCGCATCGCGCAGACTTATCGGCTGACCGAGGAACTGGGTGCCGTGCAGCTTGTCGCCGTGACGGCCAACGATCCCGAGGTCCAGGCCGCCGCGCGCAAGCTCGTCGGCACGCGCTTCGTGCGCTGCGGCTAGCCTAGGCCTTGCGCCAGCGCGCGAGTGCACGCATCGCGCCGCCCGCGACAAGCCCCCAGAACGCGCCGCTGACGCCGTAGAAGCTGACACCTGACGCCGTGACGAGAAAGGCGACAAGTGCGGCTTCGCGTTCGCCAGCTTCCTGCATGGCGCCCTGGAGTGCCCCGCCGAGCGCGCCCAGAAGCGCAAGGCCGGCGACCGCCTGCACGAGCACGGGGGGCGATGCCGCGACGAACGCGCTGGCGGCAGGTGCAAGAAACGCGAAGGCGACATAGCCGGCACCGCATGCGGCCGCCGCCCAGTAACGGCGCGCGGGATCGGGATGCGCGTCGGGGCCGGCGCACATCGCCGCGGTGATCGCGGAGAGATTGACCGCGTGGCCGCCGAATGGCGTGCCGAGCAGCGAGAAAAACCCGGTGAGGCGGAAGAGCGGGCCCGCGGGCGGCGAATAGCCATAGACCTTCAGGACCGCAAACCCGGGAATGTTCTGCGAGGCCATTGTCACGACGAACAGCGGCAGCGCGATGCCGACAAGCCCGGCGAGATTGAAGACCGGCATGACGAACTCGGGCGGCGCCCAGAGTGTCGCGGGTGCGGCCGATCCGCTGCCGGTCGAGACGATCACCGCAAGCGTGACCGCAACAGCCGCAGGAACCGCGAGGATGCGCTTGAGCCTTGCCACGACCGCCCAGGTCACGACGATGGCAAGGCCCTGAAGGGGCAATTGCGCGACCGCCTTCACCGGCGCCAGACAAAGGCCAAGCAGCACGCCCGCCAGCATCGCGTTGGCGAGCGAGGCGGGGATCGCCGCAACCCAGCGCCCGAGCCGTTCCCAGTAGCCCGCCGCGATGATGAGAAGCGCGCAGACGACGAACGCGCCGACCGCACCGGCAAAGCCGCCCTCGACTGCACCACTCGTGGCGAGCAGGGCGGCCCCCGGCGTCGACCATGCGACCGAGATCGGTTGGCGGTTGCTGAGGCTCGTGAGAATGCCGGCAAGGCCCATCGCGAGCGAGGCGGCAAACAGGCCCGAGGCGGCTTGTGCGTGCGTGGCGCCGACGCCCAGCAACCCCTGCAACACGACCGTGAACGAGCTTGCCCAGCCCACGAACGCGGTGATCAGGCCCATCGCGACGGCCTGGAGCGAGATGTCCTTATTCATGGCGGTCCGGAAGTAGCCGACGCGCGGCGGAATTGCAAACGGGCCGGGAATCGCTCCATGTATGACCGATGGAATGGCACGACGAAGGCATCGTTTTGGGCCGCCGGCCGCACGGCGAACATGCAGCCGTGATCACGTTGTTCACGCGTGCGCATGGCCGGCATCTGGGACTGGCGCGCGGCGGCGGGCACGGGAAGGGGGCGGCGCTCTACGGGCTTGGCAATGTCGTCAGCGCCACGTGGCGCGCACGTCTGCCGGAACATCTCGGCAATTTCTCCTGCGAGCCGGCGCGACCCATCGGTGCCCTGCTGCTTGACGATGCCGACAAGCTCGATGCGCTTTCGGCCGCCGCCGGCCTTCTCGATGCCGTGCTGCCCGAACGCGAAGCGCACGCGGCGCTCTACGAAGCGACGCTCGCCCTTGTCGGTGCGCTCACCACGGAAAGCTGGCAGGCCGACTATGTGCGCTGGGAGTGCCGTCTGCTTGCCGAACTCGGTTTCGGGCTCGACCTTGAAAGCTGTGCGGCGACCGGCAGCCGCGAGGATCTGCGCTTCGTGAGCCCGCGTACGGGACGCGCGGTTTCGGCCGGGGCGGGGGCGCCGTTTGCCGGAAAGCTGTTCGACCTGCCGGCGTTTCTTTCCGGCGAGATAAGGGCAGACTTTAAAGAGCTCGTTCAAGGCATGGAAATATCAGGATTTTTCTTGATTCGTCATGCCCTGGCCCCGAACGGACGGGACTTGCCCGGAGCACGAGTCCGGCTCTATGAGCGCTGGCGAAGACTTTCGTAATTCCGGAGCCTGCCCAACCCCATGACTTCTTCTTTCGCTGCCGACGTCCGCCCCGTCGATCTCAAGGATGCGCTGGGCGAACGCTATCTGGCCTACGCGCTCTCGACGATCATGGCGCGCTCGCTGCCCGACGTTCGCGACGGGCTGAAGCCCGTGCACCGCCGCCTGCTGTGGGCCATGCAGCAGCTCAAGCTCGACCCGGCATCGGGCTTCAAGAAGTGCGCGCGCGTGGTCGGCGACGTGATCGGCAAGTACCACCCGCACGGCGACCAGTCGGTCTACGACGCGCTGGTGCGTCTGGCCCAGGATTTCGCGCAGCGCTATCCGCTGGTCGACGGGCAGGGGAACTTCGGCAACATCGACGGCGATAACGCCGCTGCGATGCGATACACCGAAGCGCGCCTGACCGAGGTCGCTGCCGAACTGATGCGCGGGCTCGACGAGAACGCCGTCGATTTCCGGCAGACCTATGACGGCGAAGGCGAAGAGCCGATCGTGCTGCCGGCGGCGTTCCCGAACCTGCTGGCCAACGGGGCGGCGGGCATCGCGGTGGGCATGGCGACGAACATCCCGCCGCACAACATCGTCGAGATCTGCAACGCGCTCCTCCACCTCATCAAGACGCCAAACGCGCGCATCGCCACGCTCGTCGACCTGATGCCCGGCCCCGATTTCCCGACCGGCGGCATCCTTGCCGAAAGCCGCGAGGCGCTCGTGCAGGCCTACGAGACCGGGCGCGGCTCGATGCGCATCCGCGCACGCTGGGCGGTGGAAGAACTGCCGCGCGGCATGTGGCAGATCGTCGTCACCGAAATCCCCTATCAGGTGCAGAAGTCGAAGCTGATCGAGAAGATCGCCGAACTGCTGCAGGCCAAGAAGCTGGCGCTGCTCGCCGACGTGCGCGACGAATCCGACGAGAACGTGCGCATCGTGCTGGAGCCGAAGACCAAGGCGGTCGACGCCAAGGTGCTGATGGAATCGCTGTTCCGCAATTCCGAACTCGAGACGCGCTTCGCGCTCAACATGAACGTTCTCGACGCGAACAACACGCCGCGCGTGATGGACCTGAAGGAAGTGCTGCAGGCCTATCTCGACCACCGGCATGTGGTGCTGAAGCGCCGTTCGCAGCACAGGCTCGACGCGATCGACCGGCGTCTGGAAATCCTCGGCGGCCTGCTGATCGCGTATCTGAACATCGACGCGGTCATCAAGATCATCCGCAACGAGGACGAGCCCAAGCCCGTGATGATGAAGAAGTGGGGGCTCACCGATACGCAGGCCGAGGCGATCCTCAACATGCGCCTGCGGTCCTTGCGCAAGCTCGAGGAATTCGAGATCCGCAAGGAAAACGATGCGCTTTCGAAGGAAAAGAAGGAACTCCAGTCGCTCCTCAAGAGCGAAGACAGGCGCTGGGCGGCGATCGCCGACGAGGTGCAGGGCATCAAGGCGAAGTTCGGTCCGCGCACGGCGTTGGGCAAGCGCCGCACCGAAGTGGCCGATGCGCCCGTCGAACTGCTCGTGCCGGTCGACGCGCTGATCGAGCGCGAGGACCTGACGGTCGTGTGCTCGGACAAGGGCTGGGTGCGCGCGTTCAAGGGCCATCTCGACGAAACGGCCGCGCGCGAGGTCCGCTACAAGGACGGCGACCGCGAGAAATACGTGATCCGCACGCAGTCGGTGGAAAAGCTGATGGTGCTTGCCACCAATGGCCGCTTCTACACGATCCCGTGCGACAAGCTTCCGCGCGGGCGCGGCGACGGCGAGCCGCTCAAGGTCATCCTCGAGCTTTCCAACGACGTCGACATCGTCCAGGTCTTCATCCACGTGCCGGGCCGCAAGCTCGTGGTCGCGTCGAGCGACGGACGCGGCTTCGTGGTGCCGGAAGATTCGTGCGTCGCGCAGACGCGCCAGGGCAAGCAGGTGCTCAATCTCGGCGACGGCGGCGAGGCGAAGGCGATGTGCACCGTGGAGGGCGACACGCTGGCCGTCATGGGCACGAACAAGAAGCTGCTGCTGTTCAAGCTTGCCGAACTGCCTGAGATGGATCGCGGCCGCGGCGTCATCCTGCAGCGTTATTCGAAGGGCGCGATGCTTTACCAGTTGCGCACGTTCGACATCGCCAAGGGCTGGCCCATGGGCTTCGCGCGCTCCGACGAGCGCGAGAATGCCCCCAGGCACTGGGTGGGCGAACGCGGCCAGGCCGGCCTGCTGCCGCCCAAGGGGTTCCGTTTCGGCTGACTTGCGCGCCGCCCGCCGGGCGGTTAAGCGTTGGCTTCGATTTCCATCCGGAGTTTGTGCCCATGACCGTTGCCGCCCGCCATCCGACCCTCGTCGACCGCCTCTGGCCCGCCGGAACGCGCGAATTCGCCCGCATGGCGATGCTCGCTGTCGCCGGCTCGATCCTGCTGTGGGCGTCCGCCAAGGTGCAGGTGCCGATGTGGCCGGTCCCGATGACGATGCAGTCGGGTGTGGTGCTGTTCCTGGGCTTTGCCTATGGCGCGCGGCTGGGGGCGGCCACCATCGCGCTCTACCTTCTCGAAGGCGCGTTCGGCCTGCCCGTGTTTGCCGGCACGCCGGAGAAGGGCATCGGACTTGCCTATATGTTGGGCACGACCGGCGGCTTCCTTGCGGGCTTCCTTGTTGCCGCGACCGTCCTGGGCTGGCTGGCCGAGCGCGGCTGGGGCCGCACGCTTGCAGGGACCGCCGCGGCAATGGCGATCGGCTCGGTCGTCCTGCACGCGCCCGGCGTGGCGTGGCTCGCCACATTTGTAGGCGTGGAAAAGGCCATCGCACTGGGGCTGACGCCCTTCATCGCGGGGGCGGTCGTCAAGGCCGCTCTGGCGACGGCCCTTGTTGCGGCCGCCCAGCGGACCCGCGGCGCCTGACGCCTGATTTGACGGCGTAAATTCGTCGTAACAGGACCGACTATCCGCTTGAAAACGCGGGAGTCGGCCACTATAGACCCTTGTGTTGACGCCATAGCGGCCATCGAAGGCTTGCATGGCGCCGGACAGGGGAGGGAAGCCCTTTGATGTCAGGTCTTATGCAGCTCAGCCGTCTGATCGACCGGCTCAACGCGCTGGTCGGGCGCGGGATTTACTGGTTCGTCCTCGCGGCCGTTCTTGTCAGTTCGATCAACGCGACGATCCGGTATTCGTTCCATCAAAGCTCGAACGCCTGGCTCGAACTGCAATGGTACCTGTTCGCCGCCGTGTTCCTGCTGGGGGCCGGCTACACGCTGCTGCACAACGAGCATATCCGCATCGACGTGGTGAACTCGCATCTGTCGCGCCGCACGCAGATCTGGATCGACATTTTCGGCACGATCCTGTTCCTGCTGCCGTTCACGATCCTGATCATGTACCTGTCCTGGCCGATCGCGGTGAACAGCATCGTATCGAACGAGCAGTCGTCCGATGCCGGCGGCCTCGTGCGGTGGCCGGCGCGCCTGCTCGTGCCGGTCGGGTTCTTCCTTCTCGTGATCCAGGCCCTTTCCGAACTCATCAAGCGCATCGCGTTCCTGACGGGGGACGGGCCGGACCCGCTTGAAAAGAAATCCTCGCACGGCGCCACGCCGGAATCGGAGCACGTCTGATGGCCGACTTCCTGATCCATTACATGGCGCCGATCATGTTCGCGGCGCTGGTGGTGTTCCTGCTGCTCGGCTATCCGGTCGCCTTCGCGCTTGCTGCCAACGGCATCGTCTTCGGCCTCATCGGCATCGAGCTTGGCCTGCTGCATCCGATCCTGTTCCAGGCGTTGCCCGAACGCGTGTTCGGGATCATGCGCAACGACACGCTGCTGGCGATTCCGTTCTTCACGTTCATGGGATTGATCCTCGAACGATCCGGCATGGCCGAGGACCTGCTCGACACGATCGGGCAGCTCTTCGGGCCGCTGCCGGGCGGCCTTGCCTATGCGGTCATCTTCGTGGGCGCGCTGCTGGCCGCCACGACCGGCGTGGTCGCCGCATCGGTCATCGCGATGGGCCTGATCTCGCTGCCCATCATGCTGCGCTACGGCTACGACCGACGGCTTGCATCCGGCGTCATCGCGGCGTCCGGCACGCTCGCGCAGATCATCCCGCCCTCGCTGGTGCTGATCATCATGGCCGACCAGTTGGGCCGGTCGGTCGGCGACATGTATGCCGGCGCGTTCGTGCCGGGCATCATCCTGTCGAGCCTCTATGCGGGTTACGTGCTGCTGGTGACGTTCGTCTCGCCGGCCAGTGCCCCGCCGCTGCCGCCGGAAGCGCGCACGCTGCGCGGTGTCCAGCTTGCGGTGCGTTGCCTCGTCACGCTGATGCCGCCGCTGGTGCTGATCTTCCTCGTGCTCGGCACCATCTTCCTTGGCATCGCCACGCCGACCGAAGGCGGCGCCATGGGCGCCACCGGCGCGATCATCCTGGCGCTTGCCAAGCGCAAGCTGAGCTGGGGCCTGCTGCGCCAGGCAATGGATTCGACCGCGCGGCTCTCGTCGTTCGTGATTTTCATCCTCGTCGGCTCGAGCGTGTTCAGCCTGACGTTCCGCGCCGTCGACGGCGACCTTTGGGTCGAGCATCTGCTGACGAGCCTGCCCGGCGGCCAGGTCGGCTTCCTCGTCGTCGTCAACGTGATGGTTTTCCTGCTCGCGTTCTTCCTCGACTTCTTCGAGCTGTCGTTCATCGTCGTGCCGCTGCTCGGGCCGGTCGCGGAAAAGCTCGGCATCGACCTGATCTGGTTCGGCGTGCTGCTCGGCGTCAACATGCAGACGTCGTTCATGCACCCGCCGTTCGGCTTCGCGCTGTTTTACCTGCGCTCGGTCGCACCGGTTAAGGAATACGTCGACGTCGTGACCAAGAAGATCATGCAGCCGATTACGACCATGCAGATCTACTGGGGTGCCGTGCCTTTCGTCGTCATCCAGATGATCATGGTGGCGCTGGTCATCGCGGTCCCGTCGATGGTCACGTTCATGCTCGACAAGGGCAATGGCGTCGACCCGAACTCGATCGAGATCATCCTCGAGGGCGACCCGGTGCCCGGCGACGGGGCAACCGACATGCCGGCGGTTCCGGGCGACGAGACTTCGCAGCCCGACTATGTGGATCCCGACGCCCCGGTCGACGAAAACGCCGACGAGAATGCCGACAAGCCGGCCGACGAAAATGCGGACGAGAATCCGGACGAGTCGACAGACGAGGACACGGAAGAAAAGAAACAGTAGCCGCGGCCGCACCCCCTGTCGCGCGAGCGGCTTCGCAAAAAAGAAAACGCCCACCCGGTTTCCCGGGCGGGCGTTCGCGTTTGACGCGACAGTCCGGTGTTTAGGACTTCTTCTTCATCGCAGCGGTTCCGCCGGTGTTCATGAAGCTGTCGAAGCGGAATTCGGCAACCTTGAACCAGTCGACCTGGTTGTTGCGGAACGTGCGCCACGACGTATAGATCTTCTTGAACAGCGGGTTCTTCGCCGAGGTCTCTTCGTAGACCTCGTTCGCGGCCTGAAGGCAGGCCTTCATCACGTTCGGGCTGAAGGCGCGAAGCTTCGTGCCGCCGGCCACCAGGCGACGCAGCGCCGCCGGGTTCACGGCGTCGTAGCGGGCCTGCATGTAGGTGTGCGCTTCGTACGAGGCGGCGGTGAAGATCGCCTTGTTCTCGGCCGAGAGCGACGCCCAGGCCTTGTCGTTGACAAGCGCCGAGAGCTGCGGGCCGCCTTCCCACCAACCGGGGTAGTAGTAGTACGGCGCGACCTTGTTGAAGCCGAGCTTCTCGTCATCGTACGGGCCGACCCACTCGGCCGCGTCGATCGTGCCCTTTTCCAGCGCCGGATAGATGTCCGATGCCGCGAGCTGCTGCGGCACGAGGCCGAGCTTGACGAGCACGCTGCCGGCATAGCCGCCGATGCGCATCTTCACGCCGTTGAAGTCACCCGGTTCCTTGATTTCCTTGCGGAACCAGCCGCCCATCTGGCAGCCCGTGTTGCCGCAGGGCAGCGCCACGCAGTTATAGTTCTTGAACAGTTCGGCCATCGCGGCCATGCCGCCGCCCGAAACCATCCACGCCGTCTGCTGACGCGAGTTCAGGCCGAACGGAACGGCGGTGTCGAACGCGAAGGTCGGGTCCTTGCCGACATAGTAGTAGCTGGCGGTGTGTCCGCACTCGACGGTGCCGGCCTGAACTGCATCGAGCACCTGCAGGCCCGGAACGATTTCGCCGCCTGCGAAGACGCGGATTTCGAACTTGCCGCCCGAGGCTTCGGCCACGCGCTTGGCGAGGACTTCGGCGGCACCGTAGATGGTGTCGAGCGACTTCGGAAAGCTCGACGCCATGCGCCAGCGGATCACGCCCTGCGCGATCGCCGGAGCGGCGAGCGGGGCAGCCGCGAGACCGACGCCGGCAGTAGTGAGGAATTTACGACGCTTCATTCCCTGTCTCCCTTTTAGTTTTCTGATCTTCAGAAAAACATCGACATATTCACGCACGACCCGCCTTCGCCGCCGCTTTGGACCGCAGCGAACACAACCCACGCGAATGGCCGGAAGCTAGCATGGCGACCGGCCTGTCGCCACAGCCGTTTGACGAAAGACCGCCCGAAAATTAGGCGAATCGGGGAGGTGAATCAGTCGGTTGCCGCAAAGGGCAGGCGCGTGCGGCCGGGCGAAATCGGACGCCGGGGCGTGCCACCGGCATCGATCGGGTGCCAGCCTTCCCGGGTCAGCGCTTCGAGCGGCTGGAAGCGAACTTTGTAGGCCATCTTGGGGCTCTGGCCGATCCAGTAGCCCAGATAGACATGGTCGAGACCGGCCCGGCGCGCCTCGTCGATCAGCCACAGGATCAAATAGCTCCCCAAAGAGCGCTGCGGCGTTTCCGGCTCGTAGAAGGAATAGACGGCCGAGTAGCCGTGGCCCATCCGGTCGATGAGGCAGGCCCCCATCAGGTTGCCGTGCCGGTCGCGCACTTCGAGAACGTTGGACGCGATCGCGCCCACTTCGATCATCGTCCGGTAGTCCTCGAAATCCATGCGCGCCATTTCGCCGTCGCGATGGCGCCCGACCTGGTAGCGCGAGAACAGGGCATACTGTTCTGCCGTCGCAAGTGCGGGCCTCAGTTCACCGGCGAGGTCCTCGTTGTGCGAAAGCACGCGCCGCCATTGGCGCGTCAGCTCGAATTTCGCGACCGGGATGCGCACCGCAACGCAAGCATTGCAGCCGGGGCAGGCGGGCCGATAAGCAAAGCCCAGCGAGCGGCGGAAACCCGCTTCCGACAGGAGATCGTAGGAAAGGACGGCCTGCGGGCCGGTAAGGTCGACGAAGATCCGCCGCTCCATCCGCCCGTCGATATACGGGCAAGGGGACGGCATCGAATAATAGAACCGCGCGGTGCTGTTGCCTTGCGCGGTCATCGGCTTTCCCCTGCCGGCACGCGGCGCGCACGGATGTTCACGAGCGTGTCGTGGAAGAGCGCCTTGTCGCCGTTGAAGAATGTCCAGATCAAGATCAGCCCGCCCGTCATGCCTATACTCAGCACGAATATGACGAAGTGGGCGGCCGCTTGCAAAAGGCCAGCCTGCGTTCCCTCGGCGGTTTCGAGCTGGATGCCGGCCAGGCGTTGGCCCCAGGTCGAGCGCCGCGCGCCGGAAACGAGCAGCGCGTTATACGCCAGCGGAATGAGTCCGACCGCGAGCCATGCGGGCGCCCAAAGCACGCCGAAGCTGACGATGCCGGCGAACGTTGCGGGGATCGCGGCGGCAAATCCGAGAAGCGAGCAGATCGCCACGTCGATCGCCCAGGCGAAGACGCGCCGACGCCGAAGCCCGGGAAGTGCGTTCGGGTCGCGATCCGAACGCGATCCGTCGCCGGAATTACCGATCGAAATGTCTCGAATATGCGCTGCTTCTTCCACGGAGCCTCCCGCGCGTGAAGTAAAGCGTAGGGGAGCTTCCGATTGCCCGCAAGCACGGCTGCGCGCGTTCGGGCGACCTTGACCATGCATACATTTGATGGTGAGCTACCCTTATCGGTTGAACATTAATGTATGTTAACCAATTTCCGATTGGGGGGATTCGATGCCGCTGGGCGAACCGCCTGTCAGCTTTCCGGACGAAGGCTGGGTCGCCAAACTCTGGCACGAGCAGGAGGCATTCGACGAAATCGTTCACCGGCACTCGATCCGGGTATCGATCGTCTGCGCCGTACTCGCGCGCGAAATGGGCTGGAGCGAGCCCGAAATCGTCAAGATGCAGATCGCCGGGCAATTCCACGACATCGGAAAACTCGACATCCCGCGCGAGATCCTGAACGCGCCGCGCCGGTTGACGCCGGAAGAACGCGAATTGATCGAAGGCCATTCCATCTTCGGCGGCCGCCGGATTCGCAGCCTCGGGCAGACGCCGGTCCTCGGTTTCGTCGAAGAAGTGGTGCTCCACCATCACGAGCGGTTCGATGGCACCGGCTATCCCGACAAGCAGCAGGGCAAGGGCATCTCCGAGCAGGCGCGCATCGCCATGGTCGGGGACGTCTATTCGGCGTTATGGGAAAAACGGTCCTACAAGGATGCGATGTCGCACGACGAGGTCGCCACGCGCATGTCGAATGGCGACGAACGCATGACGCCGGCGATGTTCGACCCGGACATCCTTGCGGCACTTCGCGACGCATTGCCCGCGATAAAGGGAACGCTGACGGCCTAGCTCGCCGCGGGGATGTCGCGCAGCAGGATGATCGAAATGCGCCGGTTGCGCGGATCGCTCGGGTTGTCGGCGATCAGGGGTTCGGTATCGGCACGGCCCACGACGCGCGCGATGCGCTGGGCGGGCAGGCCGGCTTCGATGAGCGCGCGCCGGGCCGCGTTCGCGCGGTCGCTCGACAGTTCCCAGTTCGTGTATTGCGCGCCGCGCGGGAAGGGCACGGCATCGGTGTGGCCGGTGATCGCGATGGCGTTGGGCAGGTTCTGGACGACCTTCGCCACGGTGGCGAGGAGCTTGCGCGTCTGTTCGGCCGGTGCCGACGATCCCGACGGGAACATCGAATAGCGTTCCTGGTCGACGAGCTGGATGCGCAGGCCCTCGGGCGTGCGGTCGACGAGGATGTTCTGGGCGAGCGGTTTCAGGTCGGGGACTTCCTGAAGCGCCTGACGGATGTCGGCTTCGGCGCGCTGGAAGCTCTGCTCCTCGCGCTTGCCCATCTCGGCGACCATCTGCTTTTGCAGGGCGTTGTTCTGCTGGACGGTGGGGCCCATGCCGTCCTGCTGGCCGTCGGTGCGCGTTCCGGTAAAGAGGTTGCCCTGTGGCGCGGTGCCCGGGCGCTTGTCGCCGGCCGCTTCGCGGCCCGACGGGCCGGGGCCGATGCCCGAGGCGCCGCGCGCGTTGGGCTGCGGATTTTCGCTGTCCTCGCTGGCCGCCGCCTGGCCCTGCTTCTCCGCGAAGTCGGGGCCTTCGGTGTCGCGTTCCTCGCCCGTGGGGGCAAGCGGCACGCCCACGACGATGCCGCCGGTCATGTTGGGAAGATCGCCGGGGCCGAGCGTCACGCCGCCAAGCACGCCGCCGGCACCCGAGGTCGAGCGCGAGACGGCGTCGAAGGCGGTGAAGTACTGCGCGATGCCCTGCCGCTTTTCCTGGTCCGTGGCGTTGAGCAGCCACAGCAGCAGGAAGAACGCCATCATCGCGGTCACGAAGTCGGCATAGGCGACCTTCCAGCCGCCGCCATGCGCGCCGTCGTGGCCCTTCTTGCCACGCTTGATGATGATGACTGGATGATTGCTCTCGTCGGCCATGCGACTTCCCGAACGTACCTTTCGCGGCCCCGCCTGAAGGCGTTACGCGCTGCACGTGCGAACGCAATATGCGCTCCGCCAGCAGCCGGAACAACCCGCACGCCCGACCCGCTAAAATTCGATTAAAAAATAGCTCGATTTCGTTGATGAGCGGTTAATTTCATCTGAACCGTCTGGAAACAATCGATTTTTCAGGGTGGCAGAAGATGCAGGCGGTGCGCGTCGTTGCCGAGTTCGACGCGGGATTTCGCCAGCCGCAGCATCCGCCCTTCGGCCCAGAAACCGGCCATGTCGCGCCAATGCGTCGATAGCGGATCGCCCGATTGGCCCGGCGCGATCGCGAACAGCGAGGCATCCAGGTCGGCCAGATCGTAGACCGCGCGATAGCCGGCACCATGGATGTGCGCGAACGGTCGATCGGGGTCGGACATGCGCCCGGCGCCGCGATTGACCGTGTAGTAATCGCCGCTCGTGGGCACGTCGGCCGACAGCAGCGCGCCGAGGATCGGGATGCGCGCATAGAGCGGGTTGTCGAACGGCGCGCGATGTTCGGCCCCCCAGCGCCATTTCGCCGGGTCGTTGCCTTGACGCGCGGTGATCCAAGCGATCGCGGCGACGAGCGCGCTTTCGCTCTGCTGCGCGCAGCCCGCCGGTCCGCACCAGGCCGACTTTCCGGCAAGAACGTCGAGGACGAGGCGCGGCCGCTCGCGCAGCAGGTCGCCCGCCATTTCGCCGGTCGCGATTTCGAGCGTGCGGCGCGTGAGTTCGCGCATCCATGCGGCGAAGACAAGCGGTTCGGGATGCATCGCGTCCATGCGGCCATCCCACTGGCGCAGGCGCGCAAGCTCGACGCGTGCGCGCAGGTCGCCGGGCGCCAGCGCCGTCGAAGCGGCGATCGCCTCGCGCGCGAACAGCGAGAGTGAATCGGCCTGGAGGGCCACATGGAACGCCGTGTCCTGCTTCGTGCGGGAATCGAGAAGCTCGGCGATGCGCCGCGCGCGATAGCTCGGATCAAACCCGTAGCCCAGATGGAACGGCCATTCGGCACCCACGATGCGCTCGTTGGCGTTGAGCAGGCGGCCGTTGGCGGGGTTCTCGCGCGCGGGCATCTGGTCGAACGGCACGAAGCCGGTCCAGCCGGCGTCTTCGGCCCAGCCGCGATAGGGCAGCGGCGAGGGTGCGCCTGCACGGATCGGCACGGCGCCCACCGTGCGCTGGCCGATCGTGCCGGCCGTATCGGCATAGACCATGTTCTGCACCGGCCCCAGCCAGTCGCGCGTCGCCGCGACCAGTTCGGCCGCGTTCTTCGCGCGGCCCACGCCCATCAACGCCTGCGCCGTGCGGTCGGGCGCGAACATGAAGGGCAGCGAAAGCACCAGCACGTTTCCTTCGCCCGCGGCCGCACGCAGCGCCGGATCGATGTCGGACACGACCGCGCCGTGGCGCGTGGCGCGCACGACGAGGGTTTCCGGCCGCTGGCCGCGCGCCTGCAGCACGGTCTCGCGCGTCTCGAACGGCCGCGAGCCGCCGGGCGCCAGATAGCGGGCGGGATCGAGCGGATCGACGCGCTCGATGTAGACGTCGGATGATTCCGCACCCGTCGTCGTGAAGCCCCATGCGACGTGGCCGTTGTGGCCGAGGACGAGTGCCGGCGCCCCCGGTGCCGTGGCGCCCGCATAGAGCGCACCCGGCGCTTCGAGCCTTGCGAGGTACCAGATGCCGGGCGCGCCGAGATTGAGGTGCGGATCGTTGGCAAGGATCGGCTTGCCGCTTAGCGTCCGGCTGCCGGCGACGACCCATTCGTTCGAGGCGCCCGAACCGGCTTCCGGCAAGGCGGCGAGGAGGGATTGCGCGAGTTGCGCAAGCTGGCGGTCGGCCGGCACGTGTGCGGCAGCAGGGCCGGCTTCCTGCGGCCAGAGCGCCTGGAAAAGCGCCGGCGTCAGCCGGTCGCCCAGACGCGCGCGCACCAGCGCGTCGCGCCAGCCCGCGTTCAGCGTGAGGCCCATCAGTTGGCCCCACAGCAGCGTGTGCCAGCCTTCCCATCGTTCGGGCCGATGGCCCAGCCACAGGAACTCGACAGGCCAGCCCAGCACGCCGCGCGCGGCAAGGCTGGCATTCGCCCCGGCGGCGTAGGCATCGGCCTGGGCGCGGGTATTTTCGTCGGCGATCGCGTAAGCGCGCCTTGCCTCGCGCGCGAGGCCGATCGTGCGGTTGAACCGGTCGAGCGGCAGCGCACGCGGGCCCAGCAATTCGGCCAGCCGGCCTTGCCCGATCAGGCGCGTGAACTCGAGCTGCACGAGCCGGTCCTGCGCATGCAGGAAACCCAGCGCGAACCAAAGGTCGCGCTCGTTCCCGGCCCAGACATGCGGGATGCCGAAGCCGTCGCGCACGATCTCGACAGCACCGGAAAGCCCGGCAACGCGCAGCGTGCCGGTATCGTCCGGCGCTGCCGCGCGTAGCGCCAGCACGCCGCCGCCGGCCGCAACGCACGCGAGAACGACGAGCCCCGCCGCCAGTCCGAAGATCCAGCGCAGGGCCCGCATCGCGTCAGGCCATGTTGACGATGATCGTCTTCTTCGTCGTGAAGTGCTCGAGCATCGCCTCGAGCGTCGCCTCCTTGCCGAGGCCGGAGGTCTTCACGCCGCCGTAGGAAAGCCCCGGCTGCACGACGAGGTTCTGATTCACCTGCACGAAGCCGGCCTGAAGGCGACGCGCGCCGTCGAGTGCGGTCTTCAGGTCTTTCGTCCAGATCGTCGCGGCGAGGCCGTATTCGCTGTCGTTGGCCGCGGCAAGCGCGTCCTCGAACGTGTCGAACTTCATGACCGCCGTCACCGGCCCGAAGATCTCCTCGCGCACGACCTTCGAATCCTTCGGCAGCCCCGTGAAGATCACCGGGCGCACGTAAAGGCCCTTGGCGAGCTTGGCGTCGGCCGGCATGGCCGAGCATTCGTGCGCGGTGCCGCCTTCCTTCCGGCCGGTCGCGATATACGCGTTGACCTTCTCGTATTGCTGGCGCGAGACGATCGTGCCGATGTCGGTCGTTTCGTCGAGCGGGTCGCCCATCTTCATCGCGTCGACCTTGGCCTTGAGGGCGGTCACGAACCTGTCGTGGATGCCCCTCTGCACGTACATGCGGCTCGCGGCCGTGCAGCTCTGGCCCTGGCGCGTGAAGCGCATGCCCGAAATGGCGCCCGCCACCGCCTTGTCGAGATCGGCATCGTCCATGACGATCATCGGGCTCTTGCCGCCCAGTTCCAGCGTCACGGGGATCAGCTTCTCGGCCGCGGCGCGGTAGATGATCTTGCCGGTCTCGACCGAGCCGGTGAACGTGATCTTGCCCACCTTCGGATGCGCCACGAGCGGGCCGCCGCATTCCGGGCCCATGCCCGACAGGATGTTGAACACGCCCGGCGGCAGGATGCGCCCCATCAGCTCGGCCACGCGCAGCACCGCGAAGGGCGCTTCCTCGGCGCTTTTGACGACGACCGAATTGCCCGCGACGAGTGCCGGCGCGATCTTCAGCGCCATCAGCATCATCGGCACGTTCCACGGGATGATCGCCCCCACCACGCCGATGGGCTCGCGCACCGTCATCGTCAGCATGTCGGGATTGAAGGGCACGGTCTCGCCCTTCAGCTCGCTGCCAAGCCCGCCGTAGAAATGGAACGCATCGGCGAGCACGCCCGCCTCGACGCGGCTTTCGGTGCGTAGCGCCTTGCCGGTTTCCAGCGCCACGAGGCGCGCGAGTTCTTCCTTGTGTTCGTCGACGAGGCGGCCGCACTCGGCCACGAGCTTGCCGCGCTGGCGCGCGGGCACCTTCGCCCAGGCGGCTTGCGCGGCGGCGGCCGAGGAAACGGCGGCAGCCACGTCGGCGGCATCGCCTGCGGCGGCCTTGCCGACCAGTTCGCCGGTCGCGGGCGAATTCACGTCGAACGTCTGGCCCGACTTGCCGGCGACGAGCTTGCCGTCGATGAACTGCTTTGCTTCGAGATGGCGGGCGAGGGCGCGCGGGTCGAGAACGGGCTGGCTCATTTCGTTTCCTTCGAGAGTTCGGCGACGATCGCGTCGCGGTGCTGGCCCAGCGCGGGCGCGGCGGGCCGCGTCGGCAGGTCGGGGAAGCCGGAGATCTTGATCGGGTTGCCGATCACCTTGACCTTGCGCCCGCCTGGCGTGGCCGTTTCCACGACCATGTGGCGCGCGGCCGTCTGCGGATGTTCAAGCGCCCCCTTCACGTCGTTGATGGGGCCTGCCGGGATGCCGGCGGCGTCGAGCTTGGCAAGCCAGGCGGCGGCGGTGTCCGTCTTCAGGATCGCGCCGATCTCGGCCTCCAGCGCCAGCACGTTTTCGGTGCGCGAACCGTTGGTGAGGTAGCGCTTGTCCTCGGCCATCGCGGGCGCGGCAAGCACGGCGCACAGCTTCTTGAACAGCGAATCGTTGCCGGCGGCGATGATGATCTGCCGGTCGCCGGTCGGGAAGATGCCGAAGGGCGTGATCGAGGCATGCCGCCCGCCCATGGGGCCGGGCACGCTGCCGGTGTTGAGATAGCGCGCGGCCGGATTTTCCATCAGCGAAAGCTGGCAATCGAGCATGCCGATATCCACGAACGTCGCCTCGCCCGTACGCTCGCGGTGGAACAAGGCGGACTGCACGCCGATCGCGGCGTAGAGACCCGCCCCCAGATCGCCGACCGAAACGCCGATGCGCGCGACCGGCGCGCCGGGATGGCCGGTCACGCTCATGATGCCGCCAAGCCCCTGCACGACCATGTCGTAGGCGGGGGCGGTCTTGTAGGGGCCGGTATGCCCGAAGCCCGACGCCGCGCAATAGACCAGGCGCGGATACTTCGAATGCAGTGCTTCCCAGCCGTAGCCGAGCTTGTCCATCGTGCCGGGGCGGAAATTCTCGATCAGCACGTCGGCCTTCGCGAGCAGCTGTTCGAAGATCGCGCGGTCCTCCGGCTTCTTGAGGTCGAGCGCCACGCTCTCCTTGCCGCGGTTGACGGCGGCGAAATAGACGGACTCGCCCTCGATGAAGGGGCCGTAGGCGCGCGCGTCGTCGCCGGTGCGCGGATCTTCGACCTTGATGACGCGCGCCCCCAGTTCGGCGAGGAGCAGCGTGCAGAAGGGGCCGGCGAGAATGCGCGAAAGATCGAGCACGACGATGCCCGAAAGGGGCCCGCGTGGCCTGTCGTTGGATACGGAAGTCATGGTCGGCGTCGTCTCCCGATGGATGCGCCGACTTTCTTAGCCGACGCGGCGGCGCAGGCCAACGACCTCGTTCGCGACGAGCGCCCCCAGCACGATGGCGCCGCCCAGAAGCGTGCTGTCGGCGGGCCTTTCGGCATAGAACAGCCAGACCCAGAATGGCCCGAGCGTGGTTTCCAGAAGTGCGATCAGCCCCACGTCGGCGGCCGAAAGGTTGCGTGTGGCAACCGTCATCAGCAGGCAGCCGAGCCCGAGCTGGATCACGCCCATCGCCAGCAGGACGAGGATGTCGTGCAGGCCGGTGAGCGAGGGCTGCCCGATCGCGAAGGCGATCGCCGCGGACAGCAGGCCCGCGACGAGCACGCTGGGCACCATGTCGGCGCGCCCGCCGGCCTTGCGAAGGAAGGTGATCTGGAAGGCAAACGCGATCGACACGCACAGCGCCGACAGCGGCCCGAGGATCGAACCGAATTCGAGCGCGCCGCCGACCATGATCGCCACGCCCACGACGCACACGCCGATCGCGGCGATCGTGCGCGCGGCAAGGGTTTCGCGAAGGAACACGCGCGCCACGACGGCCGCCCAGAAGGGCGACGTGCTCATCAGGAACAGGGCGGTCGCCACGGTCGTCTTGCTGACGGCGTAGAGGAAGAAGAAGAACGTCGAGGCGAGGAGCGCCGCCGCCGTGAAGCCGCTGCCGCCGATCCCGACGATCTTGGCAAGCGTGTCGCGGCGATAGCGCCACAGCATGTAGGCGCCGAGAAAGCCGATCATCCCGATCGAGCGCCAGAACACCATCTCGAGCGCATCCGCATCGTTGACCTGGCGCACGAACAGCCCGCTCGTACTCCATGCGACCGACGCGCCGACCATGATCGCGACGCTGCGCGCCTTGCCCGCGTTCATGTCGCCGCCCTCGCGCGCGCCGTGACGAGCGTATTGAAGACGAGGGCGCCGAGCAGCACGCCACCGCCGACGAGCGTTCCGGTCGCCGGCACTTCGCCGATGAAAAGCCACGTCCACAGCGGGCCAAGAATGGGTTCGAGCAATGCTATCAACGTGACCTCGACCGGCGAGAGGCGCCGCAGCGCCGAATAGAAGAAATTGACGCCGATGGTCATCTGGACGAAGCCGAGGCCCATCAGGAGCAGTGCATCGCCCGTCGGAGTCGAGAAGGGATGGCCGAACGCGAAGGAGATCGCACTGGCGAGAATGGCGGCCGGGATCTGGGCCGGGCGCAGGTCGAGGCTGGCGCGCGTGCGTCGCACGAGCGTGACGTTGATGGCGCTCGCCACCGCGACGGTCACGGCCGCAAGTTTTCCCGCAAGCGCGCCTTCGTCGAGGGCTGCTCCCACGACCAGACCAAGGCCCGCAAAGGCGACGGCGATGGCAAACCAGCTGGCGAGTGCCACGGCCTCGCCCAGCACGAAGCGCGCGAGAAGCGCCACGATCAGCGGCGAGACAGATTGCAGCAGCAGCGCGTTTGCAACCGTGGTGGAGGTCATGCCGATCACATGCAGCACGAGGGTTGCCGCGACCATGAGTGCGGAAAGGCTGAAAATTCCACCGGCCGCGCGCAGGTCGCGCATCATCGGCACGCGCAGGAAGAAGACGAGGATCAGCGGCATGCACACGACATGCGCGATGGCCCGCCAGAACACGATTTCCCACGGGCCCGTGTCGACGCTGCGCATCACGACGCCGCCGACCGACCAGCACAGCGGTGCGGCGACAGCAAAGATATAGCCCTGGCCGCGGGGCGAAAGCGCCGGCATCGGAATCGGTCCGTCGGGGGAGGTTTCTCGGGCGTCGTTGTAAGGTTCCCGGTGCGCGGTTGTCCATAGGCACCCCGGCGGGGTAGAACCGTATGCGATGACTCCGCGCACGAACTCGATGCCCGTCCTCGGTCCCGCCGGTTTCTTCCGTCTTGTCTGGACGGAATGGGGGCCGGCGAAAGCCGCGCGTACGGTGATGTGCGTGCACGGCCTCACCCGCAACGGCCGCGATTTCGATGCGCTTGCCCGCGCGCTGGCGGCGCACGACATGCGCGTCGTCTGCCCCGACATGCCGGGGCGCGGCGCTTCCGACTGGCTGCCCAAGCCCGACGACTACGCCTATCCGATCTACATGCAGACGCTGGCCGCCCTCTATGCGCGCCTCGACGTCGAGAAGGTGGACTGGGTGGGCACGTCGATGGGCGGGCTCATCGGCATGCTGACGGCCGCGCAGCGCGGACACTACATCCGCAAGCTCGTGCTCAACGACGTGGGGCCGTTCATTCCCGCCGCGGCCTTGCAGCGCCTTGGCAACTATGTCGGCCGCGACCCGCGCTTCGAGGATTTCGGGCAGGTCGAAGCCTATCTGCGCAAGGTCCACGCGCCTTTCGGCAAGCTTACCGAAGCCGAATGGATGCATCTGGCCTTCCACAGCGCCGAGGAGTCCGGCGACGGGAACCTGCGCCTGCGCTATGACCCGGCGATCGGCAAGCCGTTCCAGGACAAGCCGGCCGACGATCTGGCGCTGTGGGCGTTCTGGGACCAGCTGCGCGTGCCCGTGCTTGCGATCCGCGGCGCCGATTCCGACCTGCTGCTGCGCGAAACGCTGCTGCGCATGGCCAAGAAGCCGAACTGCGAGGCCGTCGAGATCGCCGCGTGCGGGCATGCGCCGGCACTCATGGCGGCCGACCAGATCGGCACGGTCCTGAACTTCCTTTCCGAATGAGCGCTGCCGCGCGCGAAGGGGCGGGACCGTGATCCTCGTTCCGTTGCACGACGACAATCCGACGACGCGCTTTGCAATCCTGACCGCTTTTCTCGTCGTCGCGAATCTCGCGGTCTATGCCTATCAGGCCACGCTCGACGATCTGGCCGGAACCTATTTCGTGCTCGGCTTCGGCATGATCCCGGCGGTGATCGCGGGGGCCGCCGAACTGCCGCCGGACATCGCCACCCCCGACCCGTGGCTGACGCCGTTCACCGCGATGTTCCTGCATGGCGGGTTCATGCACGTGGCCGGCAACATGCTTTACCTTTGGACGTTCGGGAACAATGTCGAAGACGCGATGGGACGCGTGCGCTTCGTGCTGTTCTATCTGCTGTGCGGGCTTGCGGCGGCATTCGCGCAGGCCGCGGCCGATTTCGAATCCCAGCTGCCGATGATCGGCGCGTCGGGCGCGATTTCGGGCGTGCTTGCGGCCTATCTGCTGCTGCACCCGCGCGCCTTCGTCTACAGCTTCGCGTTCTTCCGCTTCGCGTGGCTGCCGGCGTGGTTCGTGCTGGGCTTCTGGATCGTCGTGCAGGTCGCCAACGGCCTCATCGCCGAACCCGGCGAGGGCGGGGTGGCGTGGTGGGCGCATGTGGGCGGGTTCGTCGCCGGGCTCGTCCTCGTGCCGGTCTTCAAGCGCCGCGACGTGGCGTTTTTCGCCGGCCGCAACCGATCGGGGCCGTGGGGGTGACGAAGTCGTGGATGCCTGGCTTTGCCGGGCATGACGGTTTTCCGGTGGCGGTTTTTCCAAGTGGCGTCTTGCCCGGGCTTGACCCGGGCATCCACGACCAAGCCGAGGGGGTGATCGGACGTTGCCTTGCCGACATGAATAGATTATATTCCTTATATGAAAGAAAGTTTCCTCTGCCGAAAAATCAACAGGCGACGCAATCTTGACGGTCACGGTTCCCGTGACGCATGCCAATATATTGGAAATAATAATAAAACAGGCTACCCGGTAACCTTGTCACCGGAAAACGTATTTGACGTTACCTGCGTTTCAGATCAGGAACTTAAACAGGTTACGTCGCCTGTTTCAGCCCTTCAGCGCCTCGGCGGCTTCCAGCGCGAAATAGGTCAGCACGCCATCGGCGCCCGCGCGTTTGAACGCGAGCAGCGTTTCGAGGATCACCTTGCGGTCGACCCAGCCGCGTTCGATGGCGCCCGCGATCATCGCGTACTCGCCCGACACCTGATAGACGAAGGTCGGCGCCTTGAACGTCTCCTTCACGCGGCGGACGATGTCGAGATAGGGCAGCCCCGGCTTCACCATCACCATGTCGGCGCCCTCGTCGAGATCGAAGGCCACTTCGCGGATCGCCTCGTCGCCGTTGGCCGGGTCCATCTGGTAGGTGCGCTTGTCGCCCTTGCCCAGCGACTTGCCCGACCCCACCGCATCGCGGAACGGCCCGTAATAGGCCGACGCGTATTTCGCCGCATAGCTCATGATGCGCACGTGCTCGAAGCCCGCATCGTCGAGCGCCGTGCGGATGGCGCCGATGCGCCCGTCCATCATGTCGGATGGCGCGATCACGTCGCAGCCGGCTTCGGCCTGCACGATTGCCTGCCGGGCAAGGATCGCCACGCTCTCGTCGTTGGCGACATAGCCTTCGCGCATCACGCCGTCCTGGCCGTGGGTCGTATAAGGGTCGAGCGCCACGTCGCACACGATGCCGATCTCGGGCACGGCCTTCTTGATCGCGCGCACGGTGCGGCACACGAGGTTGTCGGGGTCGAGCGCTTCCTCGCCGTCCTCGCTTTTCAGGTTCGCGGGCGTATTGGGAAACAGGGCTATCGCCGGAATGCCGAGTTTGGCCGCGCGGCGCGCGTCCTTGACGATCTCGTCGACGGTGCCGCGCGAAATCCCCGGCATCGAGGGCACGGGCACGCGCTTGCCTTTCCCCTCCATCACGAAGACCGGCAGGATCAGGTCCGCCGGCGTCAGGCGATGCTCGGCCACCATCGCGCGCGACCAGGCATCGCGGCGGTTGCGGCGCAGTCGCGTGCGCGGATAGCGTCCGTGGACCGGCATTGGTGCTGTCTCCCCTTTGACCCGAAGGCGGCGATAAACTATCGAAAGCGCGGTGGAATTCCAACCGCACCGGCAGGATGGAGAAACGCGTTGTCGAACCACAGCACCGACGAGATCGGTTTTCGTACCGCCGGGATCGGCGCCTTCGTCGTTTTCACCCGGCCCAAGGCGCTCAACGCGCTGACGCTGGGCATGATCCGCGCCTATGCGCCCGCACTTGCCGCATGGGCGAAGGATTCGGGCGTGCGCCATGTCGTGCAGTGGGGCGAGGGCGGCAAGTCGTTCTGTGCGGGCGGCGACGTGCGCGCGGTGAGCGAGGCGGGCCTCGCGGCCAAGCGCGGCGGCAAGGCCGATCCGCTGGTGCGCGATTTCTTCTTCGAGGAATACCGCCTCAACCGGCAGCTTGCGCGCTTTCCAAAGCCGATCGTCTCGCTGATCGACGGCATCTGCATGGGCGGCGGGGTGGGGCTTTCGGTGCACGGGCGCTATCGCGTGGCGACCGAAAAAACGCTGTTCGCGATGCCCGAAAGCGCCATCGGCCTTTTCCCCGACGTGGGCGGCACGTTCTTCCTGCCGCGCCTGCCGGGCCGCACGGGGGCGTTCCTCGGCCTGACGGGCGAACGCATCAAGGCGGCCGACATGCTGCATCTGGGCCTCGCGACGCATTACGTGGACAGCGCGAAACTGCCCGACCTCATCAAGGCGCTGGAAAGCGAAAGTGCCGATACGGCACTTGCGCGCTATGCCGGCGATCCGGGGCCGGCCCCTGTCGCGGCCCTCCAGGCGCAGATCGACCGGTGCTTCGCGCCCGACAGTGTCGAAGGGATTCTCGCGGCCCTCGATGCGGAAGCGGGCGAGTGGGGCGCCAAGATCGCCGCGCGCCTTCGCAAGATGAGCCCGACGAGCCTGAAGGTCAGCCTTCGCCAGCTCGAGCGCGGCGGCGCGCTTTCGATCGAGGATGCGCTGCGGCTGGAGTTCCGCCTCGTGCGGCGATTCATGGCGGGCGACGATTTCTACGAGGGCATCCGCGCGGTGCTGATCGACAAGGACAATGCGCCCAAATGGAATCCGGCGACGCTTGCCGCGGTTTCCGAAGCCGACGTGGAACGCCACTTCGCTGCACCGGCCGATGGCGACGAACTCACCTTCGTCGATTAGGCTGGCGGGCGGAAAAGGAAAAGGGGAGAGGGACATGGCCACCATCGCATTCATCGGGCTGGGCAACATGGGCGGGCCGATGGCACGCAATCTCGTCAAGGCCGGGCACACGGTGCGCGGCTTCGACATGGTCGCGAAGAACGTCGAGGCGGCGGGCGCGCTTGCGTGCAAGTCCGCCGCCGAGGCCGTGAAGGGGGCCGAGATCGTCGTCACGATGCTGCCGGCGGGCCCGCATGTTCGTTCGGTCTATGACGAGGTGTTGCCGGTCGCGGCCAAGGGCACGCTGCTGATCGACTGCTCGACCATCGATGTCGACAGCGCGCGCGCGGTTGCCAAGAAGGCCGAAGGCTACAGCCTCGACATGGTCGATGCGCCCGTTTCGGGCGGCACGGTCGGGGCGGAGGCCGCCACGCTCACCTTCATGGTCGGCGGAAGTGCGCGCGCCTTCGAGCGTGCGCAGCCCGTGCTCGCCCAGATGGGCAAGACGATCGTGCATGCGGGTGGACCGGGCAACGGGCAGGCCGCCAAAATCTGCAACAACATGATCCTCGGCATCTCGATGGTGGCGGTCGCCGAAGGCTTCAGCCTGGCCGAGAAGCTCGGTCTCGACGCGCAGAAGCTGTTCGACATCTCCTCGAAATCGTCCGGCCAGTGCTGGTCGATGACGACTTATTGCCCGGTTCCCGGGCCGGTGCCGACCTCGCCCGCGAACCGCGACTACAAACCCGGCTTTACCGCCGACATGATGCTGAAGGACCTCAAGCTCGCCGTTTCGGCCGCGCAAGGTGCGGGGCAGGCGACGCCGATGGGGGCCGCCGCGCAGTCGCTTTTTGCACTGATGGTGTCGTCGGGCCGCGGCGGGCTCGATTTCTCCGGTATTATCAAGATGTTGCAAGGACGCTAATGTTTTATTAACCGTTTTTCGCGTATTTTGCTAAAAGTGTCCGGGTATCTGCGGGGTCGACAAACATGTCGATGAAAAAAGACTATTTGGAATCGGTTTCTCTCGTCGAACGGCTTCACCGCCAGTTCCTCGAGGTCGTGAAGCTAGAACTCGACCGCATGGGTATCCGCGACATCAACAACGTCCAGGCGTTAATTCTGTACAATATCGGCCCGGACGAGCTGACGGTCGGCGAACTTACCCAGCGCGGCTATTATCTGGGTTCGAACGTCTCGTACAATCTGAAGAAACTCATCGACAACGAGTACATCTCGCAGGCGCGCAGCCCGCACGACCGCCGTTCGGTGCGCGTGAAGCTCACGCCTTCCGGCCTCAAGCTGCACGGGCTTCTCGACAAGGTGTTCGAACGCCACGCCGAGGAGCTGACGCGCACGACCGTGAAGCCGCAGGATCTCGCCAATCTCGAGCAGACGCTGCGCCGCATGGAGCAGTTCTGGGTCGGCGCCATCGGGCAGGGCGGCTACGCCCCGCAGGTCACCACAGCAGCCGAATAAGCAGCGGCACGAGGATCGCGGTCGCAAGCGCGTTGAGCCCCATCGCGAGGCTCGCGAACGCGCCTGCAAGCTCGTTCACCTGAAACGCGCGCGCCGTGCCGATCCCGTGCGCGGCCACGCCCACGCCCAGCCCGCGTGCGCGCCAGTCCTTGATCCCCGCCGCGTTCAGCGTCCACGTCGCGAGGATCGCGCCGAGGATGCCGGTCAGGATCACGAGGGCCGCCGTCAGCGACGGCAGCCCGCCGATCAGTTCGGCGATCCCCATTGCCACCGGCGTCGTCACCGACTTGGGCGCAAGGCTCAGCAGCGTCTGCTTGGATGCGCCCAGCAGCCACGCGGTACCGACCGATGTGAGGATCGCCGTCAGCGAGCCCGCCAGGATCGAAACCGCGATCGCGAAGGCCGATTTCCGGATTGTCGCGAAATGCCGGTAGAGCGGCACGGCGAGCGCCACCGTCGCCGGGCCCAGCAGGAAGTGGACGAACTGCGCACCCTCGAAATAGACGCGATAGGGCGTGCCGGTCGTCCAGAGCAGGAGCGAGAGAAGGACGACCGCGATCAGCACCGGGTTCGCGATCGGGTTGCTGGCGCTGCGCCGGTAGATCGCCGTGCCGATCTGGTAAGCGACGAGTGTCGCCGTGAGGCCCGCAAGCGGCGTCGCCGACAGATAGACCCAGAGCTGGAACAGCTCGTCCTTCATCCGCGCGGACCCAGACGGCTCATCACGAAGGCCGTGACGAGGATCGTCGCGATCGTCGAGACGACGAGGGCGGCGACGATCGCCGTCCATTCCGATGCGATGAGGTCGAGATAGAGAACGACGCCCGTACCGGCGGGCACGAACAGCAGCGACAGGTTCTCGAGCAGGCCGGCGCTCGTGCGCGCAAGCGGCTCGGGCACTTCGCCCCGGCGCACCAGCCAGACGAACAGGATCAGCATGCCAAGCACGGGGCCAGGCACCGGTAGGCCCGCGAGGCGGACGATCGCTTCGCCAAGAGCCTGGCAGACCAGAAGTGTCGTGAGCGCCGGGAGCATCGGCGCGGAATGTTAGCCGATGCCGCCGCGCGCGGTCGACGGCGTTGAATTCTCGCCGACGGTCGGGAACGCGATCGTCACCTTCGTGCCGCGCCCGGGCTCGCTCTCGATTTCAAACGTGGCGCCGTTGCCGGTCGTCAGCGCCTTGACGAGCGGCAGGCCAAGCCCCGGTCCTTCGTGCGTGCGCGTCAGGTGGCTTGCGACCTGTCCGAACGGGCGCAGCGCAATCTGGATCTCTTTCGTCGTCATGCCGATGCCCGTATCGGACACGACGATCGCGATCCGTTCGCCGGCAGCGCGCGCGGCGATGGCGACCTTTCCGCGCGGCGTGAACTTGATCGCGTTCGACAGCAGGTTCAACAGGATCTGGCGCACGTGCAGCGGATCGGCCGCAATCGGCCGCAGGCCAGGTTCGATTTCGCTCTCCACGATCAACGCCGCCTTCGCGGCATCGTCCACGACCAGCTTCAGCGCGACGTCGATCGCGTCGGCGGCATCGACCGGCTCGGGCGAGGGGCGGATATCCCCCGATTCAATTTTTGCGAGATCGAGGAGGTCGTTGATCACGCTCAGCAGGTGCTGGCCGCTTGCCAGTATGTCGTTCACATAGTCCCGGTACGGGCCGTTGAGCGGCCCGGAGATTTCCCTGGCCATTATGTCCGAGAATCCGATGATCGCATTGAGCGGCGTGCGGAACTCGTGGCTCAGGTTGGCGAGGAATTTCGACTTGAGCTGGCCTTCGCTTTCGGACTGCGCGAGCGCTTCGGCGAGCCGGCCGTTCATCGCTTCGCTTTCGCGCAGGCTTGCGCGCAAAAGCCCCAGCACCGAGCCGATGCCGACATATCGCCCGCGTTCGGCGACGATGAAGCCGCGCACGCCGGCATCGGTCAGTTCGCTCGACAGGCGCGACTTGATGGCGCCCACCGTGTCCGCGCGTTCCACGACGATGGGCTTGTGATCCATCAGCAGCGAGACGGGCTTGTTCGCGTACATCGCCTGCCCGAAGCCGTTTGCGAAGCGGCTCAGGAACTGGAATCGGTCGACGAGCCCGACCGGTCGCGTCGCGTCGCAGACCGGAATCGACGTCAACCCGGGATCGGCGAGGAATCGGCGCTGGATGTCGGCGCATGGCGTATCCGGAGAAGCGGCCGCCACATGCAGCACGAACAGATACGGATTGGTCTCGCCCGGAGCTATTTCGCGCGTCGTCGAATTTGCATCCATCGTTCCACTTGCCGCCGCGACAGGCCGATGCCCGGCCGCGGCGGAGCGTGGCGTCAGAAGAACGCCTGGATGCCCGTCTGCGCGCGGCCGAGGATCAGCGCGTGTATGTCGTGCGTGCCCTCGTAGGTGTTCACGGTCTCGAGGTTCATCATATGGCGGATGACGTGATACTCGTCCATGATTCCGTTGCCGCCGTGCATGTCGCGCGCGGCACGTGCTACATCCAGCGCCTTGCCGCAGCTGTTTCGCTTGATGAGGCTGATCGTTTCCGGTGCGAGGCGGCCCTGATCCATCAAGCGTCCGGCCGTAAGGCACGCATTCAGGCCGATCCAGATTTCGGTCTGCATGTCGGCGAGCTTCTTCTGAACGAGCTGATTTGCCGCGAGCGGGCGGCCGAACATCTTGCGCTCGAGCGTGTAGCGCCGGGCCGCATGCCAGCAGAATTCGGCGGCACCCAAGGCCCCCCAGGCGATGCCGAAGCGTGCGCGGTTGAGGCAGCCGAACGGCCCCTTGAGTCCCTTCACATTCGGCAATAGCGCGTCATCGCCAACGTGGACGTCATCGAGAACGATCTCGCCGGTGATCGATGCGCGCAGCGAGAACTTGCCCTCGATCTTCGGGGTCGACAGTCCTTTCGTGCCTTTCTCGAGAACGAACCCGCGGATGTCGCCTGCGTCGTCCTTTGCCCAAACGACGAAGACATCTGCGATCGGCGCGTTGGAGATCCACATCTTCGCGCCGTTGAGGACGTAGCCGTCCTTGGTCTTCTTGGCACGGGTCACCATGCCGCCGGGGTCCGAGCCGTAGTCGGGTTCGGTAAGCCCGAAGCAGCCGATCCACTCGCCCTTGGCGAGCTTCGGGAGGTATTTCTGGCGCTGCGCCTCGCTGCCGTATGCGTGGATCGGATGCATGACGAGCGAGGACTGCACGCTCATCATCGAGCGGTACCCGCTGTCGATGCGCTCGACTTCGCGCGCGATGAGGCCGTAGGCAACGTACGACGTGCCGGCGCAGCCATAGCCCTCGATCGTCGAGCCGAGAAAACCCATCTCGCCGAATTCGCGGAAGATATCCGGATCGCTCTTCTCTTCGCGGAACGCCTTCTGGATGCGCGGCATGAGTTTGCCCTCGCAGAAATCGCGCGCGGCGTCGCGGATCATGCGCTCGTCTTCTGAAAGGTCGGCGTCCATCAGGAACGGATCGTCCCAGTTGAATTCGGCCTTGGCGGCGGACGTGGCGAGATTGCTCATGGTGTTTTCCGTTCGGTATGGGATTTGACAGGGATTATAGGCGGCCGAGCCGCGAAGGCGAGGGCTCAATCCGGGATGACGGCCGTCGCCTCGATCTCGACGCGCGCGCGCGGTTCGAGCAGCGATTTCACTTCGACCAAAGTCATCGCGGGAAAGTTCCGTCCCATCGTCTCGCGATAGGCGCCGCCGATTTCGCGCAGGCGGTTTGCATATTCTGCCTTGTCGACGACGAACCACGTGAGCCGCACGACATGCTCGGGCGCCGCGCCGCCCGCGCGCAGCACGGCAACGATATTGGCGAGCGCCTGGCGCGTCTGTGCGACGAAATCGTCGCTTTCGAATGTCGACGTTGCCGGGTTCCAGCCGATCTGGCCGGCAATGAAAATCTGGGTGCCGCGCGCGGCGATGCCGTTGGCATAGCCTTTCGGCGCATCCCATCCTTCGGGCAACAGGGCGCGGTTCATGCGGCGGCTCCGGGGCGGGCGGGCGGTACCCATCCCGCGCAGGCATTCTGGTAGACATCGAAGCGAGCGCGCATTCCGGCGGGTACGTCTTCCGGCTTCTGCGTATCGAGATTCATGTACACGGTCACGATTTTCGCTTCCAGCCGCAGCACACCTTTCGCGTGACCATGAATGGAAATGTCGATCGATGTTCGCCCGACTTTCCGGAGAATGAGCGTGAGCGAAAGCCGGTCCCCCATTTTGGACGGCGCAAAAAAATCGCATTCGGCATGGACGATCGGCGTGGCATGACGCTCGACGAATATAAGGCGCGCATAGTCGATGCCGAGCGCGCGCGTATACCAGTCTTCCATGACGCCGTTGCAGAAATCGAAATAGTTGGGGAAGTAGACGATCCCTGCGGGGTCCGTGTGACTGAAACGGATCTGCTGCTCGACCGTGAATGGCGCCGCTTCCATCAATTTACTTTAGACCTAAAATATCGAGGCGGCAAGGCACGGGCCGTGCTTGAATGCAGGAGACTGGACCCTATCGTTGCAAGATGTCATGCCGCGCGAGACGTTGTTCGAATTTCATCGGATTGGCGCATTCGTCAAAGTCACCGCCATCGACGCCGAGACCGGCGTCGAGGTCTCGATCGTCGGCCCGGCGAGTGCGAACGAGGCATTGCTGTCGGCCAATGCGCGTCGCAAACTCGATGCCGCATTGCGCCGCCGGGACAACGGCTCGGCCTAGAAGCCCGAAAAGGCAAAAATCGCAACGCCTTGGGGGCCAATTGTGGCGCCAAGACGAGATATGGTAGCGTCCGCGCCAAGATGTCGGAGCCCGTTGCCCTTGCCGCCGATCATGGTGGCGTCGAACTCAAAGCGTTGCTGGTCAAGGACTTGACCGCGGCAGGCATACCCGTGGTCGATCTCGGTACGAATTCCACAGATAGCGTCGACTATCCGGATTTTGCCGACCGGCTTGCCACAGCCCTGAAGGACGGCCGCGCGACGCGCGGCATCCTCATCTGCGGCACAGGGATCGGGATTTCGATCGCCGCAAACCGGCATCGCCATGTCCGTGCGGCCTTGTGCCACGACGAAACGACCGCACGGCTCAGTCGCCAGCACAACGATGCGAACGTGCTCGCACTTGGCGCCCGTGTCATCGGCCCTGAAGTCGCGCGCGCATGCCTCAAGGTTTTCCTGTCGACCGAGTTCGACGGGGGCCGCCACGTGCCCCGTGTCGCCAAGCTTGGCTGATGCGTTCCTGAACGATTAGAGGATATCGAGACTATGTCGCCTGCCGAACCTGCCCGCATCGCCGAATCCGATTTTGCCCAGCGGTTTTTTGGAACGCATCTCAAGGATGCCGATCCCGAACTTCGCGCCGCGATCGACCGCGAACTTGGCCGCCAGCAGGAACAGATTGAACTGATCGCTTCCGAGAACATCGTCAGCCGCGCTGTGCTGGAGGCGCAAGGGTCGGTCCTGACGAACAAATACGCCGAGGGCTATCCGGGGCGCCGATATTATGGCGGGTGCGAATTCGTGGACGAGGCGGAAGCGCTTGCGATCGCGCGCGCCAAGAAGCTGTTCGGCTGCAATTTCGCGAATGTCCAGCCGCATTCGGGCGCCCAGGCAAACCAGGCCGTCTTTTTCGCGCTGCTCCAGCCCGGCGACACGTTCATGGGCATGTCGCTGGCCGAGGGCGGGCACCTGACGCACGGCTCGCCCGCCAACCAGTCGGGCAAATGGTTCAAGCCTGTCTCGTACGGCGTTCGCGCCGACAACCAGCTCATTGACTACGAAGCGATGGAGGCCAAGGCGCTCGAAGCGCGGCCCAAGCTCATCATCGCGGGCGGTTCGGCCTATTCGCGGCACATCGACTTCGCGCGCTTCCGCGCGATCGCCGACAAGATCGGCGCCTACCTCATGGTCGATATGGCCCACTATGCCGGTCTGGTTGCCGGCGGCGCCTATCCCAATCCGCTGCCGCATGCCCATGTCGTGACGACGACCACGCACAAGACGTTGCGCGGTCCGCGCGGCGGCATGATCCTTTCGATGGACGAGGATCTGGGCAAGAAGATCAATTCATCGGTCTTCCCCGGTCTCCAGGGCGGCCCGCTGATGCACGTGATCGCCGCGAAGGCGGTCGCCTTCGGTGAAGCACTGAAGCCGGAGTTCCGCGCCTATGCCGCGCGCGTCGTCGAAAACGCGCGCACGCTTGCGGCACGGCTGGTCGAACACGGGTTTGCGATCGTTTCCGGCGGTACCGACAGCCACTTGATGCTCGTCGACCTGCGGCCGAAGAAGCTCACCGGCAACAACGCCGAGAAGAGCCTCGAGCGCGCCGGACTCACCTGCAACAAGAATGGCATTCCGGCCGATCCGGAAAAGCCGATGGTGACTTCGGGTGTCCGGCTCGGCACGCCGGCAGGCACGACTCGCGGCTTCGGGCCAGCGGAATTCCGAACCGTCGCCGATCTCATCGCCGAGACGCTCAACGGACTTGCGAACTCGAACAGTGGCGATAACGCGGCGGTTGAAGCCGCCGTTCGCGCGAAGGTCGGCGAGCTTACGCGCCGCTTTCCGATCTATCGCGGTCTCTGAAAACGAATAAGAAGGGAACGCCCCGAACATGCGCTGTCCGTTCTGCGGCCACGAAGACACCCAGGTTAAGGACTCACGCCCGACCGAGGACGGATCGGCGATCCGACGGCGGCGCTTTTGCCCATCGTGCGGTTCGCGTTTCACGACGTTCGAGCGCGTCCAATTGCGCGAGCTGACGATCGTCAAGAAGAACGGCGCCAAGGAGCCGTTCGATCGCGAGAAGATCCTCCGTTCGCTCATGCATGCGGTGCGCAAGCGCCCGGTCGAGCATGACCGCGTCGAGCGCATCGTCTCGGGCATCCAGCGGCGCCTCGAAAGCCTCGGCGAGAGCGAGATCCCTTCGACGGTCGTTGGCGAAATGGTGATGGATGCGCTGCGTACGCTCGATCACGTCGCCTATATCCGCTTCGCCTCGGTCTACAAGAATTTCCGGGAAGCGAAGGACTTCGAAGATTTCGTCGGCAAGCTTGGCGGCGATTCCGACGAGTGAGGCCGACCGGGCCCATATGTCGGCCGCGCTTGCGCTGGCGCGGCGGGCATTGGGCACGACGTGGCCGAACCCGGCCGTCGGCTGCATCCTGACGCGCGATGCCCGCGTCGTCGGGCGCGGATGGACACAGCCCGGCGGGCGCCCGCACGCGGAAACCGAGGCGTTGCGACGGGCGGGCGAGGCCGCACGCGGCGCCACCGCCTTTGTCAGCCTTGAGCCGTGCAGCCACCATGGGAAAACACCGCCCTGCGCCGAGGCGCTGATCGAGGCGGGCGTTGCACGCGTCGTTACGGCGGCAGTCGATCCCGATCCGCGTGTTTCCGGACGCGGTCTCGAGATGCTGCGTGCGGCGGGAATTGCCGTCGATTTCGGCCTCCTTGGCGAAGAGGCCACGAGGCTCAACGCCGGATTTTTCCTGAAAGTCCGCGATGCCCGGCCACTGGTGACATTGAAAATCGCGACATCGCTTGACGGGCGCATCGCGACCCATCGCGGCGAGAGCCGATGGATTACCGGCGAGGCGTCGCGAATTCGCGCCCACGCGATGCGCGCGGCACATGATGCGATCCTTGTCGGATCCGGCACGGTGATTGCCGACGATCCGATGCTCGACGTCCGTCTGCCGGGATATGAAACGGCTCGACGTGTACGCATTGTCGTCGACGGACGATTGCGCGTGCCGCTTACCGCCCGCATCGTGCGGACCGCAAGCGATCACCCGACCTGGTTTGTGGTGCGCAGCGACGTCGATCCGGCGCGCGCGAAGGTGCTTGCCGATTGCGGCATCGAACTGATCTATCTCCCGGTTGACGCCGAGACCGGGCAACTGTCGCCCGACGGGGTACTCAAGGCGCTGGGCGCGCGCGGTCTTACGCGCGTTCTGCTGGAAGGCGGCGCCCGGCTTTCGGGCGCATTCCTGCGCGCCGGCCTGATCGATCGGCTGGTCCGGTTTTCGGCCGGTATCGCCCTTGGCGGCGACGGGATACCGGCCCTGGCGGCCTTCGGCGTCGACAGGCTTGCGGACGCACCGAGGTTTTCGCTGCTTGAATCATCGATCTGCGGCGAAGACGCACTGGAAACCTGGGGCCGTTGCCCCTAAGTTGCGCGCCATGTTTACCGGCATTGTCATCGACAGGGCGCGCGTGCGCGCACTTGTCCCTGCGACACGGGCCAGCGATACGCGCATCGAAATCGAGACGTCACTCGATACGTCGCGCTTTGCGATCGGCGCGTCGATTGCCTGCTCGGGCTGCTGTCTGACCGCCATCCAGAAGGGCGCGGGCTGGTTTGCGGTCGAAGCGTCGGCGGAGACACTTTCCAAAACGACGCTTGGCGGCTGGCAGGTCGGCACGGCCGTCAATATCGAACCCTCGCTCCGGGTCGGCGACGAGCTGGGCGGGCATATCGTCTCGGGCCATGTCGACTGTACCGCCATTTTGGTTTCCGCGACGCCGGAGCAGGGCTCTCACCGGCTGGTCTTCGAAGCGCCGGCCGCTTTCGCACGCTATTTGGCGCCCAAGGGTTCAGTCGCGATCGACGGCATTTCCCTGACCGTGAATGAAGTCGAGGATCGTCCCGACGGTACAGCGCGCTTCGGGATCAATGTCATACCCCACACCTGGACGGCGACCACGCTCGGGCAAACGGCGCCGGGTGGCCGCGTCAACATGGAAGTCGACGCGCTTGCGCGCTATGTTGCGCGAATTCTGGGGCGTAACTGAGAGCTTCCGTGGTCTTCAAACCAACAAACCGGCAGTCCGAAATTCTCGAGACCGGCAAGGTCGATGTCGCCTTTCTGTCGTCGATCGACGAAATCGTCGAAGACGCCCGAAACGGCCGCATGTTCATCCTTGTCGACGACGAGGATCGCGAGAACGAGGGAGACCTCGTCATCCCGGCGCAATTCGCGACGCCCGAAGCCATCAACTTCATGGCCAAGCACGGACGCGGGCTCATCTGCCTGTCGATGACGCGTGAGCGCTGTGAAACGCTCGGGCTCAAATTGATGAGTGCCGAGAACGCCTCGCGTCACCAGACCGCCTTCACGGTCTCGATCGAGGCGCGCGAGGGAATATCGACCGGGATTTCCGCTGCCGATCGTGCGCGCACGATCCAGGTCGCGATCGATCCTTCGAAAGGCGCAAAAGATATCGTCAGTCCGGGACACGTCTTTCCGCTCGTCGCGCGGGACGGGGGGACGCTCGTGCGCGCCGGCCATACCGAAGCGGCCGTCGACATCGCCCGTATGGCCGGGCTCATTCCCGCCGGCGTGATCTGCGAGATCATGAACGACGACGGGACCATGGCGCGTCTTCCCGACCTTGTTCGGTTCGCGCAATTGCACGGGCTAAAGGTCGCGACGATCGCCGATCTGATCGCGTTCCGCCGCAAGCACGACCGGATCGTCGAGCGCGTTCTCGAGACGAACTTCGAGAGCGAATTCGGCGGCACGTGGAAGATGCTGGTATACGTCAATCGAGCTGCCTACGCCGAACATATCGCGCTGGTAAAGGGTGATATCGGCGGGCCGGAGCCCGTGCTCGTTCGGATGCATGCACTGAACGTCCTCGATGACGTGCTTGGCGATCACGCGCTGGGTCGGGCGGACACGCTGCAATCGGCCATGCGAACGATATCCGAACACGGTCGAGGCGTGGTCGTGCTGCTGCGCGAGCCACGCGCGACGAGCCTCTCCGATCGCGTGCGCGCGCGATTGGGCGATATCGGCGGCGCCACGAAGCTTTCCAAGGCGCGCGACGGGGCGCCGGCCGGCGAGTTGCGGGACTATGGGATCGGTGCGCAGATTCTGCTCGATCTCGGCGTGCGGGACATGATTCTCGTTTCGAATTCGCGGCGCTCGATCGTCGGCGTCGAGGGATATGGATTGAACGTGGTGGGACACAAGGGGATCGATGTTCGGGCGCGCTAACTTCACGGCTCCCACGCGAGCCGATTTCGCCGGCGCACCGCCGCGACTGCTCGTTGTCGAGGCGCGCTTCTACGCGGACATCGCCGACGAACTGGCAGCCGGTGCCGAAGCGGCAATCGATGCTGTCGGCGGGGTCGTCGAGCGCATTGCCGTGCCTGGAGCCTTCGAAATTCCGGCGGCGATTTCAATGGCCGACATGGCCGGTCGCGGCGCGCCCGGCGTGGCACCCTATGACGGTTTCGTGGCGCTTGGCGCGGTCGTCCGCGGCGAGACGACACACTACGACTATGTCTGCGGCGAAAGCGCACGCGGCCTTCAGGATCTGGCCGTGCAGCGCGGCCTTGCGATCGGATACGGAATCCTGACTGTCGAGAACATGGACCAGGCGTGGGCCCGTGCGCGCCGGAGCGAAGGCGACAAGGGTGGCGCTGCGGCTCAGGCAGCCCTCGCGATGATTGCGCTGCGTCGCCGGCTGCGGTTGCCGGCATGAGCGAACGCGTGCGCAACGGCCGGACGACATCGCGACTTGCAGCGGTGCAGGCACTCTATCAGGTGGAATTTGCCACCGAGGATCCGCATCATGTTGTCGAGCAATTCCGGCGCTTCCGTCTCAAGCCGGGATTCGGCGGGCCGGATTGGCCCGAAGCGGAGCCGGGCTTCTTTGCCGATATCGTCGAAGGTGCCTGGTCGCGCAAGCCGGAAATCGACGCGCTGATCGAGCCTGCGCTCGCGCGCGGTTGGACCTTGCAGCGCATCGATCCGGTCATCCGCGCGATCCTTCGCGCCGGCGCCTACGAAATTCTTGCGCGCGGCGACGTTCCCGCGCGCGCGACAATCGACGCGTATGTCGACGTGTCGCTTGCCTTCGATGCGGCGAAGGAGGCGGGGTTCGTCAACGGCGTGCTGGATCGCATCGCCAAGGATCGTCGGCCGCAGGAGATGGCGGGCAGGGGCTGAGCCATGGCGCGCGGCGAGTTCGAGACCATCGCCGCCCTTTTCAAGCCGCTGACGCGCGGCAATCCGGCCGCGCTTGGATTGCGCGACGATGCGGCGCGTTTGAGAATTTCCGCGCGCGACGAACTTGTCGTCACCGCCGATGCGCTCGTGTCCGGCGTACACTTCCTCGATCGCGATCCGCCCGGCGACATCGCGCGCAAGTCACTGCGGACAAACCTCTCGGACCTTGCGGCAAAAGGCGCGAAGCCCATCGGGTACTTCCTGTCGATCGCCCGGCCACGCGCGTGGACCGATCGCCGCATGACGGCGTTCGCGCGTGGGCTTTCCGCCGACGGCGCGGAATTTGGCGTGCCGTTGTTGGGCGGCGACAGTACTTCCACTCCGGGGCCGCTTACGATCGCGATCACGGCATTGGGAACGATGCGGCGCGGCACGATGGTCTTGCGCTCGGGCGCACGACCGGGAGACGACATCTGGGTGTCGGGCAGTATCGGCGACGGTGCGCTCGGCCTGTTGGTCGCCACTGGAAAATTGCGTGACATCGCCGTACGGCATCGCGCGGCATTGCTTGCGCGTTACCGAGTGCCGGAACCGAAAGGACGGCTTGGTCGCGCGCTTGTCGGCGTGGCGCATGCCGCGATGGACATATCCGACGGCCTTGTTGCCGATCTTGGGCATATCTGCACGACCTCAGGGGTCGGTGCCAACGTCGAGATCGACGCCGTGCCATTTTCAGTCGCTGCAAAGCTGGCGATCGAACGACATCCGGAGTTGCGGAAAGTCGCGATAACGGGTGGCGACGACTACGAACTTCTATTCGCGGCGCCACCTTCGGCGCGCGCGAAAGTGCTGAAGGCCGCGCGTGCGTGTGGCACTTCCGTTGCCCGGATCGGACAATTCCACGCCGGTGCAAGCAAGGTTACCGTGGGGGACCGGCAGGGGGGCGTGCTTCGCCTGGCGCACACGGGCTTTACGCACTTCTGAGCGTGCGCCATAGTCCGGACATGCGCCTTATGGCCATTCTCGTGATTCTCTCGTGCCTCGCCGCGCCAGTTGCGTATGCGGAAGATTCACACGCGCCTGCCGGTCCGGTCACCGACGATCCCGGTGCCGAGATCTTTTTGCCGCGGATGCTCGTGACGGCCATTCAGGACGGCGTGATAAAGCGGCACTACGCGCTTCTCATAAAGCTTCGCATCGCCCGGAAGGAAGACGTCGATACCGTCAGGAATTCAATGGACCGGCTTCAGAATGCATTTGTCTACGATCTGAACGAGGTCGCCCAGCGGGGCGACCATTTCGATCAGGAGCGCGCGAAGAAACGCATGCTGGCTTCGTGCGCGAAAGTGCTGGGCAAAGGCGACATCATCGAGGATATCGTCTTCGAGCGCGTCCTCGAAAGGCGCATCAGCGGCTGACGGAGAACCACGAACATGTCGAGTGAAGCAGACCGTCCGCGCGGCATCTGGCGGCAGCGGAACGTCGTCGTCTTGGCGATCGCGCAGGCGCTGATGACGATCGGCCAGACGACGATGATCGCCGAGGCGGCACTTGTCGGCCAGACCCTGGCGGAAAACAAATCTCTCGCAACGCTGCCCGTCGGCATCATGCAGCTTGCGACGATGCTGACGACATTTCCCGCCTCGTTTTTCATGAAGCGGTTCGGACGGCGGTTGGGGTTTTCAGTCGGTACGGTGTTCGGCGCCGTCGGGCAGGCGATCTGCGCGGCTGGCGTCTTTGCCGGATCGTTCGAGCTGTTCTGCCTGGGATGCGTGGTCAACGGGGTCTATAACGGTTTCGCGCTCTTCTATCGATTTGCCGCAGCGGACGGCCTGCCTGAAAGTTCTCGAAGCCGGGCGATCAGCCTCGTCATCGCGGGCGGCGTGCTCGCGGCGATCATCGGGCCCGAACTCGCACGCATGACCCACGACATCTTCGCGCCCGTCGCATTCGCGGGATCGTTCGTTGCGGTATCGTTCGTCGGAGTCGTGGCGCTCGCAGTCGTCCAGTTCGTCGATATCCCGGTTCCGGGCAGTGCAGAACGCGCGGCCGTCGGTCGCCCGCTGCCCGTCATTCTCGCGCAACCCAAGGCGGCCGTCGCCGTATTCTCGGGCGTCGTTGCCTATGGAACGATGTCGCTGCTGATGAATGCCACGCCGCTGGCGATGGTCGCATGCGGCTTCACGTTCGACGACGCGGCCCGGACGATCCAGGGGCATGCGCTTGCGATGTTCGCGCCGTCCTTTTTCACCGGTGCCCTGATCGCGCGCTTCGGCCTGCTCAACATGATGATGGCAGGCGCGGCATTGCTGGGCGTGTGCGCGTTGATCGCGCTCTCGGGCATCGAGTTCTGGCACTTCTATATCGGCCTTGTGGTGCTGGGGCTCGGCTGGAACTTTCTCTATGTCGGTGCGACGTCGCTGCTGACGCAGACCTACGTGCCGGCGGAGAAGGCCAAGGTGCAGGCCGCGAATGACTTCCTGGTTTTCGGCACGGTATCGGCTGCCGCGGTCGCATCGGGCTGGCTGCAGCACTCGGTCGGCTGGTCGGCGATGAATGCCGGCGCGCTGCCGGTCGTCGCGGCATCGCTGCTGGCGCTTTGCTGGCTGTGGGCGATCTCGCGCGGGAAGGCAGCCTAGTTTCCGAAAAGTGCCACGCCGATGAGAAGCGGGTGGAGGTACTTCACGAATACGCCGTAAATCGCGAAACCGGCGGCGATCGCGATGACATCGTTCGTTCCGAAACGGGCATCGACGGGCGAGGACGCTCCCGCGCCGGCTTCGCGATGGCGCATGGTGGCTCGTGCGTATCCGGCCCACGCAAGAAACCCTCCGAAAAGAAGCATGGAGCCGAGATCACCGTTGGCGAGAAGGTGTGCAAGCGCCCACAATTTCACGGCGAGCAGCATCGGATGACGGGTCTTTGTCTTGATCCAGCCCGGCTGATATGCGGCGATCAGGAGCACGAAGATGGGCAGGTTCACGAGAAACGCAACGTGCATCAGGGCACGCGGGGGATCCCATACATCGACGTAGCCGGCGGCACGATAGGTGCCGAAGCCGTAGATCGTCGTGGCGAGGCCGGCCATCGCCGCGAGCGAAAAAAGGCCCCTGTAACCATTGGCGCCCAAGCGATCGATCAGCGACTGCCGCAGTTCCCGGCGTGTGGTCAGCAGGTGGGTCCCAAGGAAAAGGACCAGCCCGACAATCAAGATGCCCATGGACGTTTGCCCAGTTTGTTGAAATCAGGAGCAAATATGTCGCTTCCCGTCGCTTGCGCAAAGCTTGCGCGAAGGGGGGCCATCTGGCATGTTCCGGCCGCTTTTCGGGCACGCGCTTGCGAGTCCCGAAGGAACGCATTGAACCTAAAAGATAAATAGAGGACCGGATCTCATGTCAGGCGCGTTTTGGCTCATCATCGCGTGCGGTATCCTCGCGATCCTTTACGGGATCGTGACCTACCGCCAGGTCGTCGGGGCTTCTGCCGGCAACGAAACCATGCAGAAGATCGCGGCCGCCATCGCCGAAGGCGCTGGTGCCTATCTCAACCGCCAGTACCGGACAATCGCGCTGGTCGGCGTGATCGTGGCACTCGTGCTCGCATTCACGCTTGGCATCCACGTGGCGCTCGGCTTCGTGGTCGGCGCGCTGCTTTCGGGAGCTACCGGCTATATCGGCATGAACGTTTCGGTTCGCGCGAACGTGCGTACGGCGGAAGCCGCGCGTGGCGGTCTGCAGCCGGCCCTGGACATTGCGTTCCGCGCCGGTGCGATCACGGGCCTGCTGGTCGTTGGTCTCGGCATCCTCGGCGTCACGGGCTATTTCGGCGTCCTCAGCGCTTGGAAGGGTGCGACGTCTCCGGCAACCGTCGAAGCGCTCGTCGCGCTGTCGTTCGGCGCCTCGCTGATCTCGATCTTCGCGCGTCTGGGCGGCGGCATCTTCACGAAGGGTGCGGACGTGGGCGCCGACCTGGTCGGCAAGGTCGAAGCGGGTATCCCCGAGGATGATCCGCGCAACCCGGCCGTGATCGCGGACAACGTGGGCGACAACGTCGGCGATTGCGCCGGCATGGCCGCCGACCTGTTCGAGACCTATGCGGTGACTGTCGTTGCCACGATGCTGCTCGCCACCATCTTCTTCGCGGGCGATCAGGTCCTGACGATGATGATGTACCCGTTGCTGATCGCGGGCGTTTGCATCGCCGCCTCGGTGGCCGGCACGTTCTTCGTCAAGTTGGGCGCGGACGGGAACATCATGAAGGCGCTTTACAAGGCGCTTATCGTGACGGGCGTCGTTTCGACCGTGCTGATCTTCTTCGTCACGAAGGAGTATGTCGGCTTCGACACGAAGGTCGGCGAGTCGACGGGCTACGGCATGTTCATCTGCTCGCTGGTGGGCATGGCCGTGACGGCGCTGCTCGTCTGGATCACCGAATACTACACGGGCACCGACTATCGCCCGGTGCGCTCGGTTGCGGCGGCCTCGCAGACGGGACACGGCACGAACGTGATCCAGGGTCTCGCGATCTCGCTGGAATCGACGTTCCTTCCGGTCGTCGTGATCTGCGCGGGCATCCTCGTGTCCTACCTGACGGGTGGCCTCTACGGCATCGGCATCGCGGCGACGACGATGCTCGCACTGGCCGGCATCATCGTGGCGCTCGACGCCTACGGCCCGGTCACCGACAACGCCGGCGGCATCGCCGAAATGTCGGGGCTGCCCAAAGACGTGCGCAAGTTCACCGACGCGCTCGATGCGGTGGGCAACACGACAAAGGCGGTCACGAAGGGCTATGCCATCGGTTCGGCCGGCCTTGCGGCGGTCGTGCTGTTTGCGGCGTATATCTATGACCTGAAGCGCCTGTTCCCGGCGGTGGCGGAAACCGTGAACTTCAGCCTGACGAACCCGTATGTGGTCGTCGGCCTGTTCATCGGCGGCTCGCTGCCGTTCCTGTTCGGTGCGATGGGAATGACGGCGGTCGGCAAGGCGGCCGGTTCGGTCGTCGAAGAAGTGCGCCGTCAGTTCCGTGAGATCCCGGGCATCATGGCGGGAACGGGCAAGCCGGACTATGGCAAGGCCGTCGACATGCTGACGAGTGCCGCGATCAAGGAAATGATCGTGCCCTCGCTGCTGCCGGTTCTGGCACCGGTCGTGCTCTATGTCGTCATCCGCCTGATCGCAAACCAGGCGGAAGCGTTCGCCTCGATGGGTGCCATGCTGCTCGGCACGATCGTGACGGGCCTGTTCGTCGCGATCTCGATGACTTCGGGTGGTGGCGCTTGGGACAACGCGAAGAAGTACATCGAAGAAGGCCACTACGGCGGCAAGGGCTCCGACGCCCACAAGGCTGCGGTGACCGGCGACACGGTTGGCGATCCGTACAAGGACACGGCCGGCCCGGCCGTCAATCCGATGATCAAGATCATCAACATCGTGGCGATCCTGCTGCTCGCGATCCTGGCCGGCGGCCACTGAGCGAAGCGGGGAGGTTCCCTCGAAACGGCAACGGCCCCGGACGAAAGTCCGGGGCCGTTTTCGTTGGGGCTTCTTTCCCGGATATCAGGAACCGGGCGAGGAGCCCCCAGTACCCGGCAGCTTGTTGAATTTTCCGAGATTGCCGAACAACTGCTCGAGGAATGTAAGTTCCTTGCCCGGCGAAGGCGTTTCGCGCGTGACGGGATCGACGATCATTCCGTCCTGGAGGCTGTAGCGGCGCACGTCGCGCAGGGTTCCCTCGGCGTCGAAATTGACGACGACGACGCGCTGGTCGAGAACCTCGGGCTTCATGAACGCGAACTGATGCGTCTTGCGCATGATGTAATACCAGCTCTGGTCGGCGTCGAAGACGCCTTGCGATGCCGGCGTCCCGAGCAGCTGCTGCACGTCATCGCGCGACTGCCGGCCCGGCTCGAGCTTCGAAAGCGCTTCCTCGTCGGGAACGTAGCCGCGCGTATCGGTGAAGCCGAGCTCGCAGCCGCCGAGCGCCAGCGCCATAATTCCGACTGCAATTCCGACCCGCACACGCATCGCCGTTGATCTCCGGGCCCGATTGTCCCACATGTTGGGCTGGAAATTGGGCCGGTGGGGCGCGTCTGTCAACGGGTCGGCGCCCGACACCGGCCGGGAGATCGGGTGATGGTGCTTAAGAACCTGTTCCGGCGCGATCCGGCCGAAGACGGGGCCCAAAGGCTCTACGTCGCAATGGTCGGACAGGCACGCCATCCGGCGCTCTTTGCGCGTCACGGCGTGCCCGATTCGATCGACGGCCGGTTCGACTCGGTGGCGCTGCATGCATTCCTTGTCCTGAATCGCCTGAAACGGGAAGATGGCGAGCTTGCCGCGTCGCTTGCACAGCATCTGGTCGACGCGTTCATCGAAGACATGGACCGGTCGGTGCGCGAGATGGGGGTCGGCGACATGGGGGTGTCGCGGCGCGTGAAACAGATGGCACAGGCACTCTACGGCAGGGCTGCCGCTTACGAGGCGGCCGTTGGCGAAGCCGACGATGCATCGCTGCGGTCCGCACTCGAACGCAATCTATATGCCGCATGCACGGCGCTCGATCCGGCTGCATTGGACGCAACGGCCAGCTACGTGCGAATGTCCATTGCGGCACTTGCCGCGCAACCACTGTCCGACATCGCGGACGGAAAAATCCAATTCCCGAAGCTGGAGGCGCAGGAATGACCGAGTTCTCGCGCCCCTTCGCGCTCGACGCGCTTCGCGACCGCGCCGTTCGCCAGCGCGTTTCGGCGGAAAAGGAGGAGTGCAGTGCGCTCGCCCGCCGGTTCGGCATTCTCGCAATCCGCAAAATCGAAGCTGAGTTGTCGATCCGGCGGGTGCGTGCGGGGCGTGCCGTCCGCGTGGACGGCAATCTTTCCGCCGAGGTTTCGCAAGCGTGCGTCGTTTCGCTCGTCCCCGTCGCCCAGAAGATCGAAACCGACTTTGTCACGATTTACGTGCCGGCCGAAGATCTCAAGCCGCTGCCTGTCGACGAGGCGGGCGACATCGATGTCGATGCGCTCGACCCGGAAGCGGAGCTTGAAGAGGCGCTTCCGGAGGGACCGCTCGATCTGGGCGAACTTGTCGCCCAGGAGCTGGCCGTCGCGCTTGATCCCTACCCACGCGCCGAAGGAGCGAAGTTCAAGGAGAATTGGGGGGATGCTGGCGAAACGGTGCCCGATGCACTGCCCGAAGGGCGGGTCCGCCCGTTCGCCGACCTCCGGGATCGGCTTAAAAAGGACAAATAGCCTATAACGGACGGAAAGAACGCTTGAGCGCCGGACCGGAATTGTCTATCTAGGCGCCTGAATTCCAGACGGCGTTTCGCTTTTTCAGGGTTGCGCGCCCGGCGCCGCGGCTCACGGACGAGGTTGTGTTATGGCGGTTCCTAAGAAGAAAGTTTCTCCCTCGCGTCGCAACATGCGCCGCTCGCATCACGCGCTGGCGGCCAACGCCTACGCCGAGTGCCCGAATTGCGGCGAACTGAAGCGTCCGCACCATATTTGCGGCGCATGCGGCTTCTATGACGGGCGTGAAGTTGTCGCGTCCGAGCCGGCGCAAGGCTAAGTCCCGGCCGGGCCGCCCGGGCAGGGGCATGCGCCTTTGAGTCAGCGGCTCGTCGTATCCGTCGATGCCATGGGGGGCGACAAGGCTCCCGACATGGTGATCGCCGGCTGCGATACGGCGCAGGAGCGCCACCCGAACGTTGAATTCCTGTTGTTTGGCGATGAAGCGCGGCTGAATCCGCTGATCGCGCAGACGCGCTATCTGAAGAAAGCCGCGCGCGTCGTCCACACGGCCGAATTCGTGTCCGGCGATGCGAAGCCGGCCGTGGCTTTGCGTTCGGGGCGCAAGTCGAGCATGCGGCTGGCAATTGATGCCGTGCGCGACGGCGAAGCAGCCGGAATCGTGTCAGCGGGCAATACCGGCGCGCTGATGGCGATGGCGAAATTTGTCCTGAAGACACTGCCGGGCATCGACCGGCCGGCAATCGCTTCGCTTTTCCCGACGACGCGTGGCGAAAGCGTGATGCTCGATCTGGGGGCCAACGTCCAGTGCGATACGAACAATCTCGTCCAGTTCGCGATCATGGGCGAGGTCTTCGCGCGCGCCGTGCTTGGCCTGTCGCAGCCGAGCGTGGGCCTTCTCAACGTCGGTTCGGAGGAGATGAAGGGTCACGAAGAACTGCGCGCGGCCGCCGCGTGGCTGCGCGAAACGCATCTTCCAATCCGGTTTCACGGATTTGTCGAAGGCGATGACGTCCCCGCCGGCACGGTTGATGTCGTCGTGACGGACGGCTTCACCGGCAATATCGCGCTCAAGATCGCCGAAGGCACATCGAAGCTTTATTCCGGCTTCCTGCGGGGGGCCTTCGCCTCGTCGATATTCGCGAAAATCGGCTATTTGCTTGCCAAATCCGCGATCAACAAGGTCCGCCTTCGCACGGACCCGCGTCGGTACAACGGCGCGATGCTGGTCGGCCTGAACGGCATCGTCGTCAAAAGTCATGGCGGTACGGATGCGCTCGGCTTCGCCAATGCGCTGGGCGTGGCGATCGACATGATCTCCCATCGGCTCAACGACAAGATCCGCGACGAGCTTGCGCATCTGGCGCCGCCGCCTGCCAACGACGCCGTGACGACCTGAAAGGATGGCGAATTTGAAAGGTACAGCCGGAACCGTTCGCCGCGCGGTCGTATGCGGAACTGGGGCCTATCTGCCGGCGAACGTCGTGACGAACGAGGCGTTGTCCAAACGCGTCGAGACGTCCGACGAATGGATCGTGGCGCGAACCGGCATCCGGCAGCGACACATCGCGGCCGAAGATGAACGCACGTCGGACCTGGCGACGGAAGCGGCCAGGCGTGCGCTTGCGCATGCCGGTCTCGGTCCGGAGAATATCGACCTTGTGATCGTCGCGACGACGACGCCAGACAACACGTTCCCGGCAACCGCGACGGCGGTTCAGGCCAAGCTTGGCATGAACGGCCGCGGCTTCGCATTCGATGTGCAGGCCGTCTGCTCCGGCTTCGTCTATGCGATGTCGATCGCGGACAATTTCATTCGCGTCGGCCAGATCGAGACGGCCCTGGTGATCGGTGCCGAGACATTCACGCGCATTCTCGATTGGCAGGATCGCACCACCTGCGTGCTGTTTGGCGATGGGGCCGGTGCCGTCGTGCTGCGCGCGGAAGAAGTTGCCGCCGACACGGGGCGCGGGATCCTGTCTTGCCATCTCCACTCCGACGGCCGCTACAAGGACGCGCTGTTCGTAACCGGCGGTCCTGGCTCGAACAGGGAAGTCGGTGTCGTCCGGATGAACGGCCAGGAGGTCTTCCGGCACGCCGTGGTCAAGCTTGCCGAGGTCGTCGAAGAGGCGCTTGGCGCAAACAAGCTGACGGGTGCCGATGTCGATTGGCTCGTACCCCATCAGGCCAACCAGCGCATCATCGACGGCATGGCCAAGAAGCTTGGCCTCGGCCCCGAACATGTCGTTTCGACCGTGGCGCGTCATGCCAACACGTCTGCCGCATCGATCCCGCTTGCACTTGCGGAAGCGGCGGGCGACGGCCGGATCAAGCAGGGCCAGATCGTGCTTCTCGAGGCGATCGGCGGTGGTTTGACCTGGGGCGCAAGCGTCATTCGCTGGTAGGCGCGCGGTTTGCGGCCCCCAAGCCGAGGGATCGATTCAACTCTGCCCTCCATCCCTTTGTAATTGACCGCTTTACATGGGTGCGTTAGCTTTTCGGAAATAAGCCATTTTTTCGCCCCGGGGGGTTGTTATGTCGGAGACCACGGTCACGCGCGCCGATCTGTCGGAAGCCGTTTACCAAGAAGTTGGTCTTTCGCGAAACGACTCGGCAACGCTCGTAGAAACAGTCCTTGGCGAGATCGTCGACGCGCTGACGCGCGGCGAAACCGTGAAGATCTCGTCATTCGGCAGCTTCTCGGTCCGCCAGAAGGGGCGCCGTGTCGGGCGTAACCCGAAAACCGGCGAAGAAGTGCCGATCCTGCCGCGCCGGGTGCTGGTGTTCCGTGCGTCGCACGTTTTGAAAAACAAGATCAATCGTTCGATGACCAAGGCCGGCCAGGCGCCGGTCACGGCCGTCGGAACCCCCGCCGCGGCGCCGAAGCCCGCCGCTCCGACCGGTTCCACACCGAACAAGGGCTAACGGCCGATGGCCGAGCCGTTTGCCGAAAGCGCGTCCGCAATCCGGCGGAGCGGAAAATCGGCTGACGCCTTCCGCACGATCAGCGAAGTCGCGGGTGATCTCGACGTGCCGCAGCATGTGCTGCGGTTCTGGGAAACGCGTTTCACGCAGATCAAACCGCTGAAGCGGGCAGGCGGTCGTCGTTACTATCGCCCGGAAGATGTCGAATTGCTCCGCCGTATCCGGGAGCTGCTCTATAAGCACGGCTACACAATCAAGGGCGTGCAGCGGCTGCTCAAGGACCATGGCCTGAGCGACATGCCCATCCCGGTGCCTGTGCCGGCCGTCTCTGCGAAGCCCCAGATTCCGACGGCAGCGGCGCCAACGCCGGTTGCTGCCCCCGCGCCGGTGGTTGCGCCACCGCTACCGCTTTTCGCGAAGGGTCCGGACCGGTCGGCCATTCAGTCTGCGCTGGAAGAACTTGAGGCGCTTCGCGCGTTGCTCAAGGCAAGGACGCGCTAACCACGCATTAACCAATCGGTGGGAATATCAACCGGAATTTAGATAATTCCGGCATAGTTCCGTGTCGGGACGACTCGCAGCTTTTGGGATACGGGGATGGCCGAACCGGCAGCAGAAACGGAAGGCGAAGGCGCAGGCGCCGCAGAAGGCGGCGAGGCGCCAAAGAAGAAGCTATCCGGCAAGAAGCTCATCATCATCATCGTTCCGATCCTGCTTCTGCTCGGCGGCGGCGGAGCAGCCTATTTTCTGGGTTACATCGGGCCAAAGCATCAGGAACCGGTCGCGGAGGCCGAGAAGGTCGAGCCGCCACCGAAAACCACGATTTATGCGATGCCGGACGTGCTCGTAAATTTGAACACGCCGCCCAATTCGCGCTCGGCCTTCGTGAAACTCACGTCCACCGTCGAGATCGTCGAGGCGGACACGACCGCATTCGAAGAAGCGATGCCACGGATCATCGATACGTTGATCACCTATCTCCGCGAACTTCGCCCGGATGATCTGCGCGGGTCGGCCGGATTGACGCGACTGCGCGAGGAATTGCTCGTGCGCATAAAAATCGCGGCGGCGCCGGCTCGTGTGAACGATGTTCTGTTCCGCGAAATCCTAGTCCAGTAAATTTGATTTATGCGTTATATATAAATAACTTACTGAAACAAATTTAACTTGTTTCGAGCTGTTGATAACGCCTTGTTAACCTTCGTTTGGCACATTATCGGGAAGTTTAGATAAATCCGGCCAAGATTTGCCTTGGCGGATTGAGGGTCGAGATGGCGGACGAGGAGAAGACGGAAGGCGGCGAAGAGGGCGCATCGGCAGACGGTGCGGCGCCCAAGAAGAAGCTGCTGTCCGGGAAGATGCTGATCATCATCGGCGCGGCCGTCGTGCTGCTGCTTGGCGGCGGCGCGGGCGCGTACTTCTTCCTTTTCTCGAGCAAGAAGCCGGCTGCCGAGGAGCACGCCGAAGGCGAGCATATGGCCACGCCGGAAAAGAAGGACGAGGGCCCGCAGAAAATCGTCTACTACAACATGCCCGACCTCCTCGTGAACCTGAACGCGGGCGCCGGGCGACGCACGTCGTTCCTGAAACTCACGCTTTCGGTCGAACTCAAGAGCGTCGACGACGCCGGCATCTTCGAAGCGAACCTTCCGCGCATCGTCGACAACTTCCAGATCTATCTTCGGGAGTTGCGGCCGGAGGATCTTCGCGGATCGTCCGGCTTCCTGAAGCTTCGCGAGGAGCTTATGACGCGCGTTCAACTTGCCGCTGCGCCGGCGCGCGTCAACGACCTGCTGTTCAAGGAAATGCTCGTCCAGTAACCCGCCCGAGAGAAGAGCCGAGAGAAGGCGAAGACCATGGCCGACCCGAACAACATGTCCGACGAAGAAAAGATGGCCGCCGAATGGGCGTCCATGGAGGGCGGCGGCGACCAAGGCGGCGGCGGCGGTGGCGGCGATGCGACCGCACGCGTCCTGAACCAGGATGAAATCGACTCGCTGCTCGGGTTCGACGCCGGCGGCGGCGGCGACGGTGGCACGTCGGGAATGCAGGCGATCATCAACAGCGCGCTCGTGTCGTACGAGCGCCTGCCGATGCTCGAAATCGTGTTCGACCGACTGGTCCGAATGCTGACGACATCGCTGCGCAATTTCACCTCGGACAACGTTGAAGTCTCGCTCGACGTCATCACGTCGACGCGCTTCGGCGACTACGTGAACTCGATCCCGCTTCCCGCCATGCTCGCCGTTTTCAAGGCGGAGCAGTGGGACAATTTCGGCCTTCTGACCGTCGATTCCGCGCTCATCTATTCGATCGTCGACGTGCTGCTCGGCGGCCGCCGCGGCACCGCCGCCATGCGCATCGAAGGTCGCCCCTATACGACGATCGAACGAAACCTCGTCGAGCGCCTTGTCGCGGTTGTTCTCGGCGATCTGTCCGCCTCGTTCGACCCGATCAGCAAGGTCAATTTCCGTTTCGAACGACTTGAGACCAATCCACGCTTCGCCACGATCGCGCGACCGGCAAACGCCGCCATCATCGCCAAGCTGCGCATCGACATGGAAGACCGCGGCGGTCGTCTCGAGTTGCTCCTTCCGTACGCGACACTCGAGCCCGTGCGCGAAATGCTGCTGCAGCAGTTCATGGGCGAGAAATTCGGCCGTGACTCGATTTGGGAAGGCCACCTTGCCACCGAGCTTTGGGCAACCGACGTCGACATTCACGCCGTCGTCGACGAGCAGGTGATGACCTTGCAGGACGTGCTGGATTTCAAGGTCGGCACGCGCCTGATGCTCAACGCGACGCCGGAAAGCGAAATCAAGGTGCTTTGCGGCCCGGAAAGCCTGTTCAAGGGCCGCATGGGACGGCGCGGGCAGAATGTCGCGGTCATGATCGAACGCAAGATCAACAAGTACGAGGAAACGTGATGGGGCTGGATCTCGCGTTGAACGGCGTGCTTGCCGCACTTCTGCTTGCGGTGATCGTTTATGCCATCCGCCTCAATCGAAAGCTCGGCAGCTGGCGTGAAGGGCGCGTCGAGCTTGAGCGCGCGACCGCCGAATTCGTGAAGGCCGCCGAACGTGCCGAAGAGGCCATTGCCGAGTTGAAAGCCGCAAGCGACGCATCGGGCAAGCTACTCGAAGATCAGACGCGTAAAGCGCTCTCGCTCAAAGACGATCTGGAACTCCTCGTCCATCGTGCCGAACCAGCTGCTGACAGATTGAGCGATGCACTTCGCCCGCGTGCCGTCATGGCATCGGCGCCGATCGCTGTTCGGGAAAATGCGCCGCTTCCGGCGCGCGCGCGAGAGGAACGGCCGGCCGTGCGCCAATCGCCTGCCGACGGCGCCGGCGAACGCGGTCCCGTCCGCTCGCAGGCAGAGCAGGAACTGTTGCGGGCGATCGCCGATCGCCGCAAAAACGGGCCTTCGGCGGGAGCGCGCGCTTGAACCGACTTCTCGACCGTATTCGCCTGCTGCCTGTCGTCGTCATCGTGGCGACGCTTCTGCTTGTTTTGCGTATCGGTAATTTCGGCGTTGCCATTGCCCAGCAAACGCCGCCGACGCGTCCTGTACCGTCGGCGCCGTCGCCGAGCCCGCGACCTGTTCTTCTTGCGCAGGCGCCTGCGCCGGCCGCTGCACCAGCGCCAGCAAATGCTCCCGCTGCCCAAGGTGAAAAGGCCGCCGAGCCGGCACGCCAGCTGCCCGGCCGAACGGATTCGGAGGGCGAGCGCGTCTTCAGCCCCGGCGAGATCGAGACGCTCGAAGACCTCGCCAAGCGACGCGAGGAAATCGACAAGCGGGCAGCGGAACTCGACCAGCGCGATGCGATCCTGCAGGCGGCAGAACGTCGCATCCAGCAGCAGGTCGACGAGCTGAAGAAACTCCAATCCGCGGTCGAAAGCGCACTCGCAAAGTATGACGAGCAGGAGCAGGCGCGCCGTAACAGCCTGATCAAGATGTTCCAGAACATGAAGCCTGCCGAAGCGGCGCGGATCTTCGAACAGATGGAAATGCCGACATTGGTTGAGATCGTCGAGGCGATGAACGAGCGCCGCGCCGCGCCGATCCTGGCCCAGATGAACCCGATCCGTGCGCAGCAGGTTACCGCTGAGATTGCGCGCCGGAAGCAGCCGGAAAACATCCCGCCGTCCCGTATTCCGGGGCGTTCCGGCTGACGCATTGGGGCTTTACCGGATTAGCGGCCTCAATTAGTAAGCTCTTAACGCGACTTGGTTAAGGATGGGGACCGCAAGCGCGCGCCTTGTCCTGGCGCGAATGCGTCGAATCTGGTCTGGGAGAAAATGGCATGGCCGTCGATCTGCGAATGAACGTCCTCATCGTCGATGATTACAAGACGATGTTGAGGATCGTGAAGAATCTGCTGAACCAGATCGGCTTCACGAATGTCGATGAGGCGGAGGACGGCTCTTCCGCACTTCAGAAGGTCCGCGCGAAAGAGTACGGCCTGATCATTTCCGACTGGAACATGCAGCCGATGACCGGCCTGCAGCTCCTCCAGGAAGTGCGCGGGGATGCCAAGCTCAAGCACATCCCGTTCATCATGGTGACTGCGGAAAGCAAGACCGAGAACGTGATCGCCGCCAAGCAGGCGGGCGTGAACAACTACATCGTCAAGCCGTTCAACGCCGCAACGCTGAAGGGGAAGATCGCTACGGTTCTCGGCGACTTCTGATCCCGCGCTGCGGGGAGGAACCACATGCCCGCGAAGAAGTCAGCCGCGCGAACCCGACCGAAACGGGGCGCCGCGAAGAAAAAGCGGGTGCAGCGAAAGCCCGCGCGCGCCAAGGCGCGTGCCAAAGCGCCCACGCAGACGAAAAAGCGCCGCAAGTCCGGAGCGTCCCGCGAGCGGAATGTCTTGCCGGCCGGCATCGCCGGGGGCGTGGAGCATCTTGCGCGCATCATCGCAGACGCCAAGCGCGATCTGGCCGCGATAAGTGCGCGCGACATTCGGGCCAAGCACCTGCCGACGGCCGGCGATGAACTGACCGCTATCGTTGGTGCAACAGAGGCCGCCACAAACGCAATTCTCGACGCCGTCGAGCGCATCGAGAAGGGTGCGAATGCGGCTGGCGGAGAAACCGCTGCAGCCGTCCTCAACGAGGTGACGTCGATCTACGAGGCCTGCAATTTTCAGGACATTACCGGTCAGCGGATATCGAAGATTGTCGCGGTGCTTCGCGAGGTCGATCAGACGGTGGCCGGCCTGCTTGAAGCCCTCGATCTGCCGGCGGCCGGTATTCCTGAAATTTCAGCGGCGCGGCGGCAGCCTAGCGGCGAAGCCGCGCTCCTGAACGGCCCGCAAATGCCGGATGCCGCGCCAAACCAGGCAGATATCGACGCGCTGTTCGACAAGGCCTAGATTCCCAGCTTAGAATCCGTGTCGATTCGGGCACTTAGCTCGGGCTGAGCCGTGCCTGTAGTAAAATGCAGGGTTCGGCTTCGCAGGGAAGCCTTTGGGACGCAATGCGCGTGGCGAATTCGGCGCGAACGCACAGGGCTTGGCGTACCGGGATGTTGCGGCGAAGTGTCGGCGCGGCGCTGCTGGCGCTTGTGTGGGGGCCGTCTCTTGCGCAGCCTGCACCGTGGTCGAATTTCCCGGTAACCCCCGCGGCGCCGGCCGAGGCTCAGCCGGCACCGGCAGCACCGGGCGGCGCGCCCGCGCGCCCGGCGACGGCAGCTTCTCCGGCTCCACCGGCTTCGGCGGCCGCACCGTGGGCAAATGCTCCGGCAACACCATTGGCGGCTCCACCGGTGACGACACCGGCGCCGGCCCCGCCGGCCGCGCAGGTGGCACCACCGCCGGGTTCGGGAGCAACGCCGGCACCGCCGCCGGCGCAGAGTGTTGCGGTCCGGTTTGGCAACAATCAGGGCTTCGATCGGGCCGTGATCAATTGGCCCGAAGATGTCGATTATCAGGTCGAGCAGAACGGTCGCGACGTCAAGGTGACTTTCGGATCGCCGGTAAACTTCAATACCGCCCAATTCACGAACGGGCTGCGCAATTCCGTTTCGAATGTCCGCACCGATCGGGCAGGTGAACGCACGACACTGGATTTCAAACTCGCCGACAAGGTCGGGCTTCGGCATTTCCGCGCCGGCCCGCGCCTGGTTCTCGATTTCGTGCGCGATGGATCGATCGCATCCGGCCAGCCGACGACCCAGCAGGTCCAATTGCCGACGGCTGCGCAGGCTCAACAGGCCCAGCAAGCCGCAGCACAACAGGCCGAGCAGGCCGCGCGCCCGGCCGGCGGTGCGCCCGGGCAGCAAGGAGCCCCGCCGCCGTCGACGGCTCTTGGCCCCGGCGGGCGGCCGCCGACCCCCGATTTTCAGGCGCTGTCGCAACGCGCGCAGGCGCTGGGCCTTGGACAGGCTGCCGGTGGAAACGCGCTATCGCCCCTGCGCGGCCCGGTGCCGGTCGAATTGATTCGCGAAGACAATTTCCAGTCGCTTCGTTTCGGCTTTACGGAGCCGGTCGGGGCGGCCGTCTTCCGGCGCGGGCAGAACCTCTGGATCGCCTTCGACAGGCCTGTGGATATCGATCTTGCCCCGTTGCGCAACGGCGCACAGGTCCGCGACCTGCTCGGAGACGTGGAGATCGTCGAAAGCCAGGGCACTGTCCTGCGCATGGCGCCGCGGGCCGGAGCGAACAGCTTCGTGCGCCGCGACGGAACGGCGTGGGTCGTGGAAATCGGCCGCCTGCCGCGCAAGCCGGATAAGCCGCTCGAAGTCGTCGTGCGCAATCCGGATACGCCGGCCGACGCACGCGTGGCAATCGAGCTTCCCGGCGCACAAACCGTGCTGCGTCTGCGCGATCCGGAAATCGGCGACGAACTGGCGATCGTGCCGACGGCGGTCGCGGGCATCGGTCTTGCCGATACGCGCCGTTACGAACAGTTCCAGATCCTCGCGAGCGTTCAGGGGGCCGTCGTGCGCCCCGACGACGACGGCGTCGCCGTTCGTCCGCTCGGCACGAGCGTCGAGATTTCCTCGACGCGGGGCCTGTTCGTCACCGCGCCGACGGCCGCGGGCATGCCGGGTGCACCGCCGATGCGACAGGGCACGCTGCTCGACATCGCGAACTGGCAGCGTGGCGGACCGGCGAAATACAACGAGGACCGGCCTGCGCTGGAGCGGATGGTCGCTGCGGCGCGCCCCGGCGACGCGCGCAACGCCGCACGCCTCGACCTGGCCCGCTTCTATTTCGCACACGGCCTGTTTGCCGAAACGAACGCGATGATGCGCCTGATCGGCGAGGAACGGCCGCAGACACTGGATGGCCCGCAGAACCGCGCCATGCGCGGCGTGGCCGAGCTTTATGCCGGCAACCTCGACGAAGCTGCGCGGTGGCTCAACCATTCGAGCCTCGACCAGGAGGGCGAGGCGGCGATGTGGCGCGGCGCGCTGGCGATGGCGCAGAACGATCCGCAAGCAGCCCTGCTGCAGTTCGACCGGGCCGCCGACAATTCAGAGCATTTCCCGCCGAATTTCGCCAACCGCATCGGTCTGGCGATTGCCGGGGCACGGCTCTACGGCAAGGAACTCGATGCCGCACAGCGCGCGGTCGACAAGGTGCTCGCCAACAGCCCCTCGCGCGGCGACAAGGCACGGGCAGACTACCTGCGCGGACGCATCGCGCTCGACCGTGGCGACGAACGGGCCGCGCTTGCGGCGTGGAGCACGCTCGACCTCGGCACGGTCACGCGCGCCCGCGTTCAGGCCGAACTTGCGCGCATCGAAGTGGAATCGAACAAGGGCGACATGACACCGCCCGAAACGGTGGCGGCACTCGAGCGCCTTCGTTTCGCATGGCGCGGCGACGAACTTGAATTCGACATCCAGCGCCGTCTTGGCCGCGCGCAACTCGCGGCCGGCGATTTCCGGACCGGCGTGCAGACGCTGCGCGATGCCGCCAAGCGTTTCCCGCAGGCCCGCGATCGCGGCGAACTTGAAGGCGACGTGAAGCGCGAATTCCGCCGGCTCTTCCTCGAAGGAACGGCCGACAAACTCTCCCCGGTGGCCGCCATCGGCCTGTTCGAGGATTATCGCGACCTCGTCCCGAACGGGCCCGAAGGCGACGAGATGGTGCGCAAGCTGGCCGAGCGGCTCGTTTCCGTCGACCTGCTCGATCGCGCCGGTGACTTGCTGGACTACCAGATGCGAAATCGCCTGCAGGGAACGCCGCGCGCCGAAGTCGGTACAAGGCTCGCGGCGATCCGCCTGCTGGACCGCAAGCAGCAGGCGGCCCTCGACGCGCTGGACGCATCCGACGTCCCCGGCATGCCGGACGAGATGCGCAGAGAGCGCACGCGCCTTGCGGCCCGCGCCCTTGCCGATATGGGCCGCGCTCCGGAAGCGCTGGGCCGGCTCGAAGGGGATAACGGCCCCGACGCCGACCTGCTTCGTGCGGAAATCGCGCTTCGCACGCGATCCTGGGGGCCGGCCGCGCAGGCGCTCGAGCGGCTCGTCGGCAATCCGCCGCCGGCCAATCAACCGATCGAAGACAATCGCGCGCGGCAGGTCCTGCATCTGGCGGTCGCTCTGGCGCTTGGCGGCGACGATGCGGGAACGATGCGGCTGCGCAACAGGTTCGGCCCGACGATGGCAAAATCGCCCTATGCGGAAGTGTTCCGGGTTCTGACCGCCGAGAAGGCGGGGGCAACGCCGGATATCGCATCGATCGCCGCGCGCGTGTCGTCGCTGGCGCCTTTCGAGTCGTTCCTGTCCGGCTATCGGCAGAAGCTTGCGCCGAAGGCGACCGCCCCGAAAAGCTAGGCCAAATCTGGACGATTTTTTGTAGTCCGCTTTTTCGCTTGCCAATGAGAACAAAGATGGTACTTTGCAGATCACGACGCGGGGCCAATGGGTTCCGCGTCGGAGTGTTGCAGGGAACAAAAGCAGTACTTTAGGTGCTCCGGATTTAAACGAGACGATATTCAGTCAATGGTCAAACGGCGATTTCCACAGGCGTTGGCCGGGTGGGGCGCCCCTGATAAGGAGAGTGGAAGATGTCGACGGTAACGGCGTTGCGCTCGGCCTCGCGGGAGCGGGAGTCGAACGAGAAGGACAGCATGGACAAGAGCAAGGCACTCGAGGCGGCCCTGGGCCAGATCGAAAGGTCGTTCGGCAAGGGCTCGATCATGAAGCTCGGCTCGCGCGATCAGGCCGTGCAGGCCGAAGTCATCTCGACCGGTTCGCTGTCCCTCGACATCGCGCTTGGAATCGGCGGCCTGCCCAAGGGCCGCATCGTGGAAATTTATGGCCCGGAAAGCTCCGGCAAGACGACACTGGCGCTGCATGCGATCGCCGAGGCGCAGAAGTCCGGCGGCACGTGCGCTTTCGTCGATGCCGAGCATGCGCTCGATCCGGCCTATGCCCGCAAGCTGGGGGTCGATGTCGACAACCTCCTCATCTCGCAGCCGGATGCGGGCGAACAGGCGCTTGAAATCGCCGATACGCTCGTGCGTTCGGGTGCGGTCGACGTACTGGTCGTCGACTCGGTCGCCGCCCTCGTGCCGCGCGCCGAACTCGAAGGCGAGATGGGCGACAGCCACATGGGCCTGCACGCACGCCTGATGAGCCAGGCGCTGCGCAAGCTGACCGGATCGATTTCGCGCTCGAACACGCTCGTCATCTTCATCAACCAGATCCGCATGAAGATCGGCGTGATGTTCGGAAATCCCGAAACGACGACGGGCGGCAACGCGCTCAAGTTCTATGCCTCGGTGCGCCTCGATATCCGCCGTATCGGCGCGATCAAGGACCGCGACACGGTCGTCGGCAACCAGACGCGCGTGAAGGTCGTGAAGAACAAGATGGCCCCGCCGTTCAAGGTCGTCGAATTCGACATCATGTACGGCGAAGGCGTATCGAAGACGGGTGAACTCATCGATCTCGGCGTCAAGGCTGGCGTGGTCGAGAAGTCGGGTGCCTGGTTCTCGTATGACGGCCAGCGCATCGGCCAGGGCCGTGAGAACGCGCGCGCCTACCTCAAGGAGCACCCTGAGGTCTCGGCCGCGATCGAGGCGGCCATCCGCGGCAATTCCGGCACCGTCGCAAGCGCGATGATGGCGGAGACCGGCGGTGGCGACAGCTGACCTGCGGCCGGCGGGCGAGGGGAGAGTTGCCCCGGACCCGCCCGGCCCCCCGAATTCCGTTCCGATGCCTTCTTTTTCCGGTTTTCCGAACTTCCGGTCCCGGATCTAAAAATCCCGGACCACCATGCGGGCCGGCCGTCGCATAAGCCCGAAGTGCTGCGACCGCCGGCCCGTTTCGCTTCGAGCCGCGCCAACTGGACACTCCGGCGTGCGAAAGCTACATCTAGGCCCCGTTTCCAGGGGGGCCAGGCTCGTCCAAGGCCCCCGGAACCCCGTGTCCGGAGCCGATTTTTCGATGACGAGTGCAAGCGACGTCCGCAAGACCTTCCTCGACTATTTCGCGAAGAACGGCCACCAGGTCGTCGCGTCCTCGCCGCTCGTGCCGCGCAACGACCCCACGCTGATGTTCACGAACGCGGGCATGGTCCAGTTCAAGAACGTCTTCACCGGTCAGGAAAAGCGCCCCTATGTGCGCGCTGCGACATCGCAGAAATGCGTGCGCGCTGGCGGCAAGCACAACGACCTCGAAAATGTCGGTTACACCGCACGCCACCACACGTTCTTCGAGATGCTCGGGAACTTCTCGTTCGGCGACTATTTCAAGGATCTGGCGATCGAGCACGCGTGGACGCTGGTCACGAAGGAATACGGCCTTCCCAAGGACAAGCTGTGCGTGACCGTCTATCACGACGACGATGCGGCGGCGGGGCTCTGGAAGAAGATCGCTGGCCTGCCCGAAGAAAAGATCATCCGCATCGCGACGTCCGACAATTTCTGGGCAATGGGCGACACCGGTCCCTGCGGCCCGTGTTCGGAAATCTTCTACGATCACGGCCCGAAGATCGCCGGCGGCCCGCCGGGCTCGGCCGATGCCGACGGCGACCGTTTCATCGAGATCTGGAATCTCGTTTTCATGCAGTTCGAGCAGATCTCGCCCGGCGAGCGCGTGCCGCTGCCCAAGCCCTCGATCGACACGGGCATGGGCCTCGAGCGCATCACGGCGGTGCTTCAGGGCAAGCACGACAATTACGACATCGACCTGATGCGGCGGATCATCCTTGCTTCGGCCGATGCCTCCAACGTGCCGGCCGACGGTCCGCATGCGGTTTCCCACCGCGTGATCGCCGACCATCTGCGCGCTTCGGTCTTCCTCATTGCCGACGGCGTGCTCCCGTCCAACGAGGGGCGGGGCTACGTGCTCCGGCGTATCATGCGGCGCGCGATGCGCCATGCGCACATCATCGGCTGCAAGGAGCCGCTGATGTACCGCCTCGTGACGACGCTCGTTGACGCGATGGGACAGGCATTCCCCGAGATCGTGCGCGCGCAGGCTCTGGCAACGGAAACGCTGAAGCTCGAGGAAACGCGCTTCAAGGCGATGCTCGACCGCGGGCTTCGCCTGCTCGACGAATCCTCCGGCAGCCTCGGCAAGGGCGACAAGCTCGCAGGCGACGTCGCCTTCAAGCTCTACGACACGTATGGGTTCCCGCTGGATCTCACGCAGGACGTGCTGCGCGGCCGCGGCGTCGGCGTCGATACCGACGGCTTCAACGCCGCCATGGAGAAGGCCAAGGAAGAGGCGCGCCGCTCCTGGTCCGGGTCGGGCGAGAAGGCGGGTGACCGTTTGTGGTTCGAGCTTCGCGAGAAGGTCGGTGCCACCGAATTCCTCGGCTATGAAACCGAGAATGCCGAGGGCCGGATCTCCGCCATCGTCATCGACGGCACGGAAGCGCCGACGGCAAAGGCCGGCGACAAGGTGGCGCTTGTGCTGAACCAGACGCCGTTCTACGGCGAATCGGGTGGCCAGATGGGTGACGCGGGCGTGATCTTCACGGCCAGCGGTGCCGAAATCGCTATCGACGATACGCAGAAGATGGCGGGCGACATGCACGTGCATTCCGGCAAGGTCGCAAAAGGGGCGGTCAAGGTTGGCGACTTCGCCGAGCTGCGCATCGACGTCGACCGGCGCGACCGGCTGCGCGCGAACCACTCGGCCACACACCTGTTGCACGAGGCGCTGCGCCGCCGGCTGGGCGACCATGTCACGCAGAAGGGCTCGCTCGTGGCGCCCGATCGCCTGCGCTTCGATATTTCCCAGCCCACGCCGCTCACGACGGACGATATCGCCGCCGTCGAAGCAGATGTGAACCGTCGCGTCCTCGAAAACCAGGACGTCACGACTCGCCTGATGACGCCGGATGCGGCCGTGGAGGCGGGCGCATTGGCGCTCTTCGGCGAGAAATATGGCGAGGAAGTGCGCGTCGTCTCGATGGGGTATCCGCGCGGCGCGTCCGAGGCGAAGCCCTTCTCGACCGAGCTTTGCGGCGGCACGCATGTGCGCCGCACAGGCGACATCGGTGTATTCAAGATCGTGTCGGAAGGGGCCGTCGCCGCCGGCGTGCGCCGGATCGAAGCGATGACCGGCGAGACCGCGCGCGCCTATCTTGCCGAGCAGGCGCGTCTGCTGGTTGACGCGGCGATGATCGCCAAGACGGTGCCCGCCGACGTTCCCGCGCGCATCGGCGCGCTGATCGAGGACCGCCGCAAGCTTGAGCGGGAACTGTCCGAAGCGCGCCGCGCGCTCGCGGTCGGCGGCGGCTCGTCGTCAGGCGGAAGTGCCGAACAGGTGGGCGCGTTCAAGTTCGCCGGCCGCAAGCTCGAGAACACGCCGGCGCGCGAGTTGAAGGCGACCGCCGACGAGATCAAGAAGCAGATCGGCTCGGGCGTCGTGGCGCTGGTGGCGACCGAGGACGGCAAGGCATCGATCGTCGTCGCCGTGACCGAGGATATTGCCGCGAAACTCAGCGCGGTCGATCTGGTCAAACTGGGTGTGGCCGAGCTGGGCGGGAAGGGCGGCGGCGGCCGCCCGGACATGGCGCAGGGCGGCGGGCCGGATGCATCGAAGGCGGACGCCGCGCTCGCCGCGATCAAGGCGGCACTTGCGGCAAAGGCGGCGGCCTAGATCGTCCGGACGATCCGCGGGCGCTTGGCGCTGATGATGCCCGAATTTATCCCGCTCCAGGACAGTTCGCCGTTGAGGCGGCCGAACTCGATCTTCGGGCATCGGTCCATGACGACGTCGAGACCGGCGGATCGGGCCTTCGCCGCAGCGTCGTCGTTGCGCACGCCAAGCTGCATCCACAGCGTCCTTGCGCCGATCGCGATCGCGTCCTCGGCGATCGGGCCGACATGCTCGGAGGCCCGGAACACATCGACCATGTCGACGGGAACTTCGATGTCCTTCAGCGAGGCGCGCACGGTCTCGCCGAGAAGCTCCTGCCCGGCTGCGGCCGGATTGACCGGGATGACCCGGTAGCCCTTGCCCTGAAGATATTTCATCGCGAAGAAGCTTGGCCGCGAACGGGTCGTGCTCGCGCCGACCATCGCGATGGTCTTCGTGCGGCGCAGGATTTTCCGGATATGGGCGTCTTCGTACTCGAGCGGCTCCAACTCAGCACCCCTGCCAGACCGGCGCGCGCTTCGCGATGAACGCATCGATGCCTTCCTCGGCATCGTGGGCAAGCATGTTGCGCGTCATCGTCCGGCTCGCGAATTCGTAGGCCTCGTCGAGACCCATCTCGGCCTGCGCATAGAACGCTTCCTTGCCGATGGCAAGAGTCAGCGGCGATTTCGCCGCGATCTTTGCGGCGAGAGTTTGCGTTGCATCGGCAAGTTCGGCGTCCGGTACCACCCGGCTGACAAGGCCGATGGCTTTCGCGGTCGCGGCATCAATGAGTTCGCCGGTGAGCAGCATGTCCATCGCCGCCTTGCGGCCCACCGCGCGCGTAAGCGCGACCATCGGCGTGGAGCAGAACAGGCCGATATTGACGCCGGGCGTTGCAAAGCGCGCCGATTGGGCGGCCACGGCCATGTCGCAAGTCGCCACGAGCTGGCAGCCGGCGGCAGTCGCGATGCCATGAACTTGCGCGATGACAGGCTTTGGAAGCCGGATGATTGATTTCATCAGGCGCGCGCATCGGTCGAACAGTGTTTCGTATGCTTCGCGACCGGGATTGGCGCGCAATTCCTTCAGGTCGTGGCCGGCACAGAAGGCAGGGCCATCGCCGGCGATGACGATCGCCTTGACCGACGCGTCCTCGCGCAAATCGCCAAGCGCTGTTTCAAGCGCAGCGATCAGCGCCGTCGAAAGCGCATTGCGCGCGTGCGGTCGGTTCATCGTCAGGGTCGCGACGCCGTCTTTGTCTGTGCGGCGAAGAACCTCGGACAGGGTTGCTGAATCCGGCATAGTCAGGCCTCGAGAGCGGTGGCAACATCCTGCATATGTAGGACAGTTTGCGACCGTTCGCGCCCAGGATCAAGTTTCGAGCGAAAATGAGCCGTATTACCAAAGCCGAGATCGCCGAAATCGTCGCCGAGGCGCTTCCGTTCGCCGCCTCGCTCAACCCGAAGATCGTGCGCCTGAAGGCAGGCGACGTAAGCGTCCGGATGCCGTTCCGGCGCGATTTCATTCGCCCCGGCGGCACCATCGCGGGGCCGCTGATGATGGGTCTTGCCGATTTCACGATGTACGTCGTGGTGATGAGTCTTATCGGTCGGGTCGAGCTCGCGGTGACGACCAACCTCAACATCAATTTCCTGCGAAAGCCCGAGCCGCGCGACATGCTTGCGCACGGCACGATGCTGAAACTGGGCAAGCGCCTGGCCGTCATGGAGGTGGGGCTTTACTCGGTCGGTGACCGGGAACCTGTCGCGCATGTAACGGGCACGTATTCGATTCCGCCGCGCGATGGTGAAAAACGCCGCTAGGCCAGCTGCTTGCGACGCGGTAACATGTTACATCCAGTTCAAACGCATTGAATTCATTGATTGAATAGGCGTTGACTTCGCGCTCCTCAAAAACGATATTCGCGCGCCTCCCGACGGCCGGTTCCGGTCGCCGGGACCGAATTTTTGAAACTTCAAAGAGACGAGCCAATCATGTCGACCCCGAACCTCACGGTCGCCGAGGCGAAGAAGGCAAAGAAGTGGATCCTGATCGATGCCGAAGGCGTCGTTCTCGGCCGCCTTGCTTCGTTCGTCGCGATGCGCCTCAAGGGCAAGCACAAGCCCTCGTTCTCGCCGCATCTCGATATCGGCGACTACGTCATCGTCATCAACGCCGAAAAGGTCCGCATGACGGGCCGCAAGCTGGAGAACGAAGTGTTCTACTGGCACACCGGCCATCCGGGCGGCGTCAAGCAGATTTCGCCCAAGGAGACGCTTGCCTCCAAGCATCCCGAGCGTCTGCTCGAGCGTGCGGTCGAACGCATGATGAAGAAGGACAGCCCTCTGGCCCGTCGCCAGATGACGAACCTGAAGATCTATGCGGGCGCCAAGCATCCGCACGACGCGCAGAACCCCACGAAGGTTGACTTCGCGGCCATGAATCCGAAGAACAAGAGGAGCGCCTGAGAATGGCCGAACCCCGTACCGATCGCGCGGAAAAGCCGAAGGCGAAGCCGGCCAGCCGCACGCTCGCCGACCTTTCGATGGCTTCTGCCGTTGCCGCCGCGCAGCCCGCGACCACGACCGCCGCCCCGCAGCGCGACAAGTTCGGCCGCTCCTACGCGACCGGCAAGCGCAAGAACGCCGTTGCCCGCGTGTGGCTCAAGGCCGGCTCCGGCAAGATGATCGTCAACGGCAAGGAACTGAACGCGTACTTCGCGCGTCCGGCTCTTCGCATGATGATCAACCAGCCGTTCACGGTCGCCGCGCGCGTCGGCCAGTTCGACATCTGGTGCACGGTCACCGGCGGCGGGCTTTCGGGCCAGGCCGGCGCGGTGCGCCATGGCCTGTCGAAGGCGATGACCTACTACGAACCGGAACTGCGTCCGGCGCTCAAGCATGCCGGCTTCCTCACGCGCGACAGTCGCGTCGTCGAGCGTAAGAAGTACGGCCGCCATAAGGCACGCCGTAGCCACCAGTTCTCGAAGCGCTAACCGAAACTCGAAAGCCGCCCCCAAGGCGGTCTGGAGTGGAGAAGGGCGCCTCACCGGCGCCCTTCTTGTTTCCGGGGTAACGAATGGTCGAAATCGCGAAATTCGAGCCGAAGGATCAGCCTTCCGCTGCCGCCATGGTCGTCGAAATCCAGAACAAGGAATTCGGAGTCGCCATTACCTATGAGCAGCAGCAGGACCTGATCGACCCGGCGGCCTTCTTCCGCAAGGGCGCGGGCGAGTTCTGGGTCGCGCGCACGCCAGATGGCGACGTCGTCGGGACGATCGGCCTTGTCGAGTTCGCGCCCGGCGAGGGGGCATTGCGCAAGATGTTCGTGCGCGCGGACCATCGCGGTTCGACGCACGGCATAGCCCAGCGCCTTCTCGACGCGCTGCTGGCACATGCGCGTTCGAAGCGCTTGCAGATGGTCTGGCTCGGGACAACTGCCCTGTTCAAGGCCGCCCACCGCTTCTACGAGAAGAACGGATTTTCGCTGGTGGACGAGGCCGAACTGCCGCCCGCGTTTCCCCGGATGAAGCCGGATACGCGGTTCTATCGCATCGCACTTTGAGCTAATATCAGAGCCCGAGGAGCAGGAAAATGGACAGTGCAACATTGACCCGGAGTGTTTTCATCGATGGCGAGGCCGGAACCACCGGGCTCGGCATCGCGCAGCGTCTTGCTGCCGTTTCGGGAGTCAATGTCCGGTCGATCGCGCCGGAACGCCGCAAGGACCCGGAAGCGCGGCGCGAGATCATGTCCTCGGTCGATCTGGTCGTGCTGTGTCTGCCCGACGACGCTGCGAAGGAATCCGTGGCGCTTGCTGATTCGCTTGGCGACCGGTCGCCGAAGATCGTCGATGCCAGCACCGCACATCGGGTGGCCTCTGGCTGGACGTACGGCTTCCCCGAGATGACGCCAGGACAGGCGGATGCGGTCCGCAAGGCCACCCGCGTTGCAAATCCCGGCTGCTATCCGACCGGCGGTATTGCGCTCATTCGCCCGCTGGTCGATGCCGGTCTTCTGCCGGCGGACTGGCCGGTTACCGTCAATGCCGTCAGCGGCTATTCCGGCGGCGGCAAGTCGATGATCGCGGCCTACGAAGCGCGCACGGCGCCGGATTTCGAACTTTACGGGCTGGGGCTTGAGCACAAGCATCTGCCGGAACTCCAGAAATATTCGAACCTCTCGCGTCGGCCGATTTTCGTGCCGTCGGTCGGCGATTTCCGGCAGGGCATGCTGGTGAGCGTGCCGCTCCATCTCGACGCCCTGCCGGCCAAGCCGTCCACCGCGGACGTGCAGGCCGTCCTCGAGAAGCGATATGCCGGCAGCCGGCTCGTTTCCGTCGTCCCGGCGGAAGCCTCGGGCAAGCTTGAGCCGCAGGCGCTCAACGGCACCGACAGGCTCGAGATCCGCGTGTTCGCCAACGAGAAATATCGCCAGGCCGTCCTCGTCGCCCGCCTCGACAATCTCGGCAAGGGGGCTTCGGGCGCGGCAGTCCAGAACATCGGATTGATGCTCGGTCTCGAATGATCGTCCGTCCCTATCGTGAATGGACGCCGAAGATCGACCCTTCGGCGTTCGTGGCCGACAATGCGGCCGTCATCGGCAATGTCGAGATCGGGCCGCGCTGCGGCATCTGGTACGGCGTGACCGTGCGCGGCGACGTGCACGAAATCCGCATCGGCGCGGAGACGAACATCCAGGATGGCTCGGTCATCCATTGTTCGAAGGGCAAGTTCGGCACGTATATCGGATCGCGCGTGACCGTCGGCCACATGGCGCTTCTGCATGGCTGCATCATCGAGGACGGCGCGTTCATCGGCATGAAGTCATGCGTGATGGACGGTGCGATCGTCGAAAGCGGTGCTGTGGTTGCGGCGGGCGCGCTCGTCACGCCGGGCAAGCATGTCCGCAAGGGCGAGATGTGGGCGGGAAGCCCCGCCAAGCTCATGCGCCCGGTGACGGCCGAAGAATTCGCGGGCTTTGCCGACGCCGCGCGCCGCTACGCCGACCTCGCCGACGAATATCGCGGTCAGTAGCGCTTTTCTTTCAGCCGAAGGTTCGTCTCGTCGATCATGGCGATCGCCTTGTCGACAAGCGGCGTTATCGTCGCGTTCGCGGAATCGATCTGGCGGGCCATCCGCTCCCAATCGGGAAGGACGGCGGCCAACTGCGACAGATCAGCGGACAGAAGCTTGGCCGAGTCTTCAAGGCCAAGCGTGCAGGTGATCCAGGCCGACGACTTGTCGCCTTCGCGCTCGCGCAGCGCGGCACAGGCCGGTCCTTCGACGCCAAGATAGCTTGCGTGGCGAACGGCATCGGCCAGTACCGCATCGTTCGCGGCCCACCAGTCCCGCACATACGCCTCGCCGAAACGGCGCGCGATCATGGCAGTGGAAACGTCTGCCTTTATCCGGGAAAGGGTTTCCGAAAGCTCGCCGACGACGAGCGGTGCGACCTGGGCTCCCGCCGAACCGGCACCGAGAAATGCCAGAAGGGCGAGAGCGCAGATGCGTTTCATGCGGCCTTGCGCAGGCCCGGCAGCAGGCATTCGGCGATCTGCACGGCGTTCAGGGCAGCGCCCTTGAGCAGCTGGTCGCCGCAGCAGAAGAAGTCGAGCCCGTTGGGCCCGAACACGAGGCTTTCGCGGATGCGGCCGACTTCGACGTCATATTTTCCCGAAGCAGAAACTGGCATCGGATAGGTCTTGCTCGCCGGATCGTCGACGACCTTGACGCCCGGCGCGGCGCGCAGGATCTCGCGTGCGGCCTCCGGCGTGACGGGCTTTTCCGTTTCGATCGTGACCGCTTCGGCGTGCGCGCGCAGCGTGGGGACGCGCACGGCGGTGCAGCTCGCTTTCAGGTCGGGAAGGCCCATGATCTTGCGGCTTTCCCACGTGACCTTCATCTCTTCCTTCGTGTAGCCGTTGGGCTGGAACACGTCGATATGCGGGATCACGTTGAAGGCGAGCGGATGGGCGAACACCTTGTTGCCGATCTTGCCGCCGCCGGCCCACTTGCGCGTCTCGTCCTCCAGTTCGGCCATGCCTTCGGCACCGGCTCCGGATGCCGCCTGATAGGACGACACGATGACGCGCTTCAGACCGAACGCCTGATGGAGCGGCCACAGCGGCATCACGAGGATGGCCGTCGTGCAGTTCGGATTGGCGATCAGGTTGTGCCCGATGGCCGCCGAGGCGTTGATTTCCGGCACGACAAGCGGGATTTCCGGCTCGTAGCGGAAGGCCGACGAATTGTCGATCACGATCGAACCCTGCTTGGCGAGCGCGGGCGCATGCGCCTTCGCGAAGTCGCCCGACACGGCCATGAGCACGAAATCGATGCCCTTGAGCGCCTCGGGGCGGAATTCCTCGATCGTCTTCTCGCCGAACGGCGTCTGGACTTTTTTCGACGCCGAGCGGGCGGAAGCAAACAGCTTCAGCTCCGCGACCGGAAAGCGCCGGTCGTGAAGCACATTCACCATCTCGATGCCGACGGCGCCTGTTGCGCCGACGACGGCGACCGTACGGCCGCGAACGTCGTTCATAGTCCTGGACTCCTTCCCGCAGGATTAAGGGACCGGGACTATAATGCGTTTTGTTGCGCTGCACCAGTGGCGGCAACCCTCTGGCGCAGGACGGGGATGGCCGAAAAACCCTGCTTTGCAAGGAAGTTATCCGGTCTGCTCCACCAATCCGCCATGATCCCGGAATAGACCTGCCGGAAGTCGATGCGCGCTTTCAGGTCGCCTGCGTCGAGGTCCTCAAGATCTGGCGGCGGGCCGATTATGCCGCCATCGATCGCGCCGCCCAGCATGAGAAGCGGTGCAGCGGTTCCATGATCCGTTCCGCGGGAAAGGTTTTCGGCAACCCGTCGGCCAAATTCGGAATAGGTGACGACAAGCGTGTCGTCCCATCGCCCCAGCTGAACCATGGCGGCTCGAAATGCCGCCAGACCGTTGCCGAGATTCGTAAGGAGACGGGCGTGCCGTCCGCGCTGGTCGGCATGCGTGTCGAAGCTGCCGAGCGTGACCTTCCAGACCGGTATGTCGACGCCGTCGGCGATCAGATTGGCGGCGATCGACAGGCTTCGCGAGAACGGGTCGCCTCCAAAGCCGCGACCGAACCTGTCGCGGCCGGTGAATTTCGTGCGAACGGATCCCGCGGCAGCGGTGGCCTCGTTCTGCGTACGCACGATGTGACGGAGGGCAAGCGAGGCATCCGACCGGCCGGACAATGCGGCCATCGTCTGGCTCTGCGCGAGAAACTGGCGCGGCTCGCGCATGTTGACGAGCCGCGTACCCGGGCCCGACAGCGGACCGATATTGCCGATGCCCACGACGATCGCGTCGGCGTCGGCTTTTCGTTGCGCGAAGACCGGGTGCTCGTCGAGCGCGTGGGTGACCCACCCTTCGTTCGCATATTGGTCGCTCGCCGTCGCCTGGTCCCAGATTTCGATCGAACGGAAGTGCGAACGGTTGGGCTTCGGATAGCCGACCGAATTGACGACCTTCATCTCGCCTGCCTCGTAGGCGACCGCAAGCGGTTCGAGAGACGGATGGAGACCGAGTGCCGCATCCAGCGTGACGATCTCGTTCGCGGCGATGGCAAGCCCGGGACGCAGCCGGCGGTAGAGCGGGTCGGCATGCGGGATGACCATGTTCAACCCGTCATTGCCGCCCTGCAGTTCGACGAGAACCAGAATGCGCTGCGCGACCGGGCCGATTTTCGCGTTTCGCCGGGCGACGGCCGGGCGCGATGGAGACGTCGCCCGGGTCGCTGTCGTATCGATTGCTGCCTGTGGCGAACAGGCCGCAGCAAGCCCGCCGAGTGCGAAAGTCGAAGCTGCCGTGACGAACTGCCTGCGCCGCATGGCCATCCTCACATCAATTGGTAGACGGGATCGAACACGACGACGCGCATCGCGGCCTCGGCATCGTCGGCGCGCATGGAGCCTACGGGCGGCAGGGGCGCAAGCGCGCGCCACATTGCGTCACTTTTGCGCCAACTCGCCGGCAGTGTCGCTAGCCAGGCATCCGCGTCGAGATTGACGATACGGTTGCCGCTCGCATTGAACTGCATGCGCCGCGAAGCCGGCGCCATCATCCCGTCCGTCATGGCGTTTTCCGCCGGGGAAATATCGCTTGCCATACCGGCGGCGCGCATCTTTGCAAGATCGAAGACGAGTGTTCCATTGCAATAGAGGTCGCCCGGCCGCAGGCGACCGCAGGCCTTCGTGGTCGTCTGGCGTGCGTCGAATGCACGGAAGACCTCGCCATCGATTTCAAGCTGATCGACATAGAGGTTCCTGTCGCCGCGCCGCGTGCCGTTTGCATCCGGCGGCGCCGCGCCATCGTTCACGAATTCGACGGAGACCTGCGTGACCGGGCCGCTGACCGGAAAGCGGAGGACGCGCCAATTCCAGTCGGCGCGATCGGGCAACGTTCCGAATTTCTCCGTATCGTTTCCGAAGTCGAGCTCGCGGTCTGCGATCAGGGTCGTGCCGTTGATGCGGACGATGTAATGCGGGCCGCCGCGCCAGGAATCGCCCGCCAGCCGCAACGCGATCTCGCGCTGACCCTGGGCGGGCGCAGGCGCCACGAGGCCACGTGAATCGAGCAGGCGGGTCAGGACGTCGTACCGGGCGACGAGACTGGCAGGCGTGATCCACGTCGTACCGCCCGGCCAGCCTTTCACGTTCGGCGGTTCGAAGATGTCCTGACCCAGCCGTTTTCCATGGACAGGCAGTGCCGCGAGATCGACCACCGGGAGGCCGAGATCGCGATGCGCGCCGACGATAAGTTCGACCGGCGATTTCACCATCGTGCCGCGATCCGAAGGACTCCAGAACGTGTCGGACAGAAGAAGGGCGCGCAGCGCCGGCTTGATTTCGTAACGCGCCGAGCGCATCGCGCTTGCGATCCGTTCGATCTCGGACGGTGCCGGCAGTGCCGGCGAAACGAAGTCCCGCCATAGCTTCTCGACGATGAACTGCGCGGTTCGGGGTTGGGCAAGGATGGCGCGTTCGACATCGTCAACGCCAAGCCCGGACGTGCCGAGGAAGTCCTTTCCTCCGTCGTCATGGATTGCCGGGAGATAACGAAAGCCCCAGTCCGAGGCGCGATCGATCGTAAGGCCGGTCAGGGCACGCGCGATTTCCTTGATGTCCCGTTCCGTGTAGTGGCCTTCGCCGAGCGTGAACAGTTCGAGCAATTCGCGCGCAAGGTTCTCGTTCGGCCGCCCCTTGCGATTGGTCGAATTGTCGAGGTAGCGGAGCATGACCGGATCGCGGAGCACCGCATGCAGAAGCCGCGCGAAGTTCCCGCCTGCTTCGCGCCGGAACATCTCGTTCTGCTCCCACATCCGGTGGACGTTGTATCCGACCGCTTCGAAGGCCGAGACGAAATGATTGTGCCAGAAGAGCGTCATGCGCTCGGTCAGCGGCGACGGCGTGGCGATCATTTCGGCGTACCACCAGGCCTTGAGCCGCTGCATGTCCTCGCGCCTTGCCTGTATGAAGGCCTGGCGCTGCGGCTCGGTCATCGAGGGCATGTCGTGGTAAGGCGGCCATGTCCGATCGAGGAATGTCGGATGCGGCGTGACCGGATCGGCGCGCATGCCTGAAAGGATGCGGTCGACGGCCCGTGCGCGGTCAAACGGCCCGAGTTCGGCGATCTCGGCGGGAGATGCGCCGAAGCCGGTGCGGACAAGCAGGTGACGGGCATCGTCGGGAGAGAGGGCAAGGGCGCCGCCCGCATTCGCCAAGGTCGTCAATAGTGTGGCCAGAAAGCCAATGCGTGCCCAAAAAATGGCCATTCGCCGCCTCGAACGAAAATGCCCCCGCCGGTTCGGCGAGGGCATCTGCACGCGCGTTTGGCACGTGCACCGCTAAAAAGCCTAGCAGCTTGGTTGTGTAATTGCTACTGCGCTTTGACTTTCACGAAGCTGCCGGGGGCAGCCTCGACGATCTTGAGTGAACCCGATCCGGGTTCGCGCGCGGGGATCCGTTCGCCGGAAAAGCCCTTTGCCCATTCGTCCCAGCGCGGCCACCACGAGCCGGCATGCTGGGTTGCCGTTTCCAGCCACTGGTCCGGTTTTTTCGGCAACTTGTCGTTCGTCCAGTGACAATATTTCCCGGCAGCCGGCGGATTGACGACGCCGGCAATATGGCCGGAAGCGGCAAGGCAGAAGGTCGTCGGGCCGGAGTAGAGTTGCGTCGCGACGTAGGTGGACCGCCATGGCGCGATATGGTCCTCGCGCGTCGACAGGATGAAGACCGGGACATTGATCTTCGTCAGGTCGATCTTGGTTCCGAGCAGCTTGATCTTGCCGCGCGACAGGCGGTTCTCCTGATACATCTGCCGCAGATAGAACGAATGCATCGTCGCCGGCATGCGCGTGGAATCCGAGTTCCAGTACAGCAGATCGAACGGGAACGGCTCCTTGCCCATCAGGTAGTTGTTGACGACGAACGACCAGATCAGATCGTTCGCGCGCAGCATGTTGAACGTCGTCGCCATGTCGGCGCCGTCGAGGTAGCCGCGTTCGTGCATGCGCTCTTCGAGGGCCGCGAGCTGTTCTTCGTCGATGAAGACGGAAAGTTCCCCCGCTTCCTCGAAGTCGACCATCGTGGTGAAGAACGTGGCCGAGAGGACGCGCTTGTCGCCCTTTGCCGCCATGTAGGCGAGGGTCGATGCGAGCAGCGTGCCGCCGAGGCAGTAGCCGATCACGTTCGCGGATTTCTCTCCCGTCGCCTTCTCGATCGCGTCCAGTGCGGCCAACGGACCTTCGCTCATGTAATCGTCGAACGTCTTCTCGGCGAGTTCGCTGTCCGGGTTAACCCAGGAGACGACGAAAACGGTGTGGCCCTGACCGACGGCCCACTTGATGAACGAGTTCTTCTCGCGCAGGTCGAGGATGTAGAACTTGTTGATCCAGGGCGGAATTATCAGCAGCGGTGCCTTCACGACCGTTTCCGTCGTCGGCTTGTATTGCAGAAGCTGCATCAGGTCGTTCTGGTAGATCACCTCGCCGGGCGTCACGGCGATATTCTCGCCGACCTTGAACGCCTCCATGTCGGTCATGCGGATCTGGAGGCGTCCCTTGCCGCGCTCGAGGTCTCCCAGCAGGTTCGACAGGCCTTTGACGAGATTTTCGCCGCCCGTCTCGAGTGTTTCGCGAAGCACTTCCGGGTTGGTCATCGCGAAGTTCGAAGGCGCCATCGCATCGACGAACTGCCGCGTATAGAAATCGACCTTTCGGGCGGTCTTCTCGTCGAGCCCCTCGACCTCATGCACGGTCGCCTGTACCCAGCGCGCGGAGAGAAGATAGGACTGCTTGATGAAATCGAAGACGTAGTTCTCGTCCCACAGGGCGTCCTTGAAGCGCCGGTCTTCGGGCGCGGGGCTTACGACCGGCTCGGAGGGTTCGCCGAGCATCTTGCGCGTGGTCGACTGCCACAGCGCCATATAGTCCTGCCAGAGGGAGAATTGCGCCTGCATGAGCTTCGCCGGATTGGCGATCATGCGCGCGGTCATGTCGAAGAAGGCCTGGCCGAGATTGAGCGGGTCGGGGTTGCCGAAACGCATTGGCGACTGGCGGGCGAGGAATTCGCTGACGAGATGTTGGCTCTGCTCGGCGATGTGCGTCATCATCCGCGACATCTCGACCGGGTCCGGGAGCTTCACGTCGCGATCCGGCTTGTCGGCCATTTCTCCCACCCCGCCTTCGATTTCTGCGCCCCGATCAGGAACTTGGACGCATTCTGGAATTCGGATTATAACGGGTTCGATGTTGCAATTCCTAAAGATGCGTATGGCCCTGATCGGGCTTGCGTTTTTGGCGCTGGGCGCGTGTTCGGATTCTCGTACCAAGCCGGACGTCGACGCGGCCGATCCGGGTACCGCGCCGTATCCCAATCTTGGCGCGTTTCCGGCCGTTCCGGTGCGCACGCCGGCCGCAAAACGGAATGCCGAGGAAGCGAATCTGGTTGCACAACGCGAGGCGGCAAAGGCCTTCGATGCGCGCCTGCGCGCAATCGATCCGGTCCTTGACCCGGCGACAAGGCCGCCCGAGCCGGCGCCTGCGGCTTCGACGCTGGGCATTCAAGCGCCTTCAGTTCCGGCGGCATCGGCGCCGGCCGTACCCGCCGCCGCGATACCGCCGTCACGGTCCGTTCCGGCAATTGCGCCGCAGGCACCGGTTGTTCCGGCTCCGCCGCCCTCGTTGGCGGTAACGCAGCCGGTCCCGCCGCCGTCGATCGCGTCAACGCGCCCGCCATCTCGGCCGGTTCGCGCGCCCGCCGTCGCGCCGTCGCCGGCCGCGGCCATGCCAGCGACGGGCGCACGTCCCTCGAACGGTTGGATCGTCGGCGAAATCGAGTTCGCCGACGGATCGGTCATCCTGAGCGCGGAATCCAGACGCACGTTGCGTGAAGCCGTCGTCGCCGCCCAGGAGCATGCCGGCCGCGTTCGCGTCACGCCGAGCGGCGGGGCGCCGCTCTCGCCGCCCGAGCAGACCCTTTCGCCGCGGCGGGCAGCCGCCGCCGGCGGCGAACTCGAATCCCTTGGTCTCGAACGGGGCCGGATCCTGATCGATCCCGGTGCGCTGCGTTCGGCCCGGGTCGCGGTCGAATTCTAGAAGCCGACAAAGCGAAACATCGCCACGACCGATACGCCAACCAGCGCGGCGACCAAATCGTTCCGGATCCAGCGCATGATCGCCGCGATCGACGCGAGCGCCGCAAGTTCGGGCACGTTTCCGCGCATCGCGACCGGCGCCACGATGCCGATCATTACCGCAAGCGGCGTCGACTTGAGGGCCGCTTCCACGCGTGGCGTCACGCGAATCAGCCGCATGAACCAGAACCCGCCAACGCGGCAGAAGAACGACGCGGCCGCAACGGCAAAAAGCAGCGGCAATAGGTCCGGGCGGATATTCATGATGCGCGAAACCTCGCGAACGTGACGATCCCGCCAACCAGTCCTGCGGCGACGATCGTCCAGCCCCCCGGCGCGAAGCGGTCGACAGCCAATGCCGCGGCAAGCGCGCAGGCCGCACTTGTCCAGTCCGTGCGGGCCTTCATCATGGCGATTCCCATCGCCGCGCAAAATCCGACGAGCAGGAAATCGACGCCGAGCGCTTTTGGATCGGCAAGCAGCCCCCCGGCCAGCGAACCCGCCCATGTGCCAAGGAGCCACGGCAGGAACGCCGCGACGCCCGAGCCCAACACGTAGAGAACATCGCGCTCGCCGTGCGCATGTGCGCGCATCGACAAGATCCAGTTGCCGTCGCCGAGATAGAACAGCGATGGCAACGTGATGCGCGCAGGCGCGCCGCCCATCCAAGGCCAAAGTGCAGCGCCGTAGAGCAGGTAGCGCGCGTTCAGCAATATGATTGCCGCCGCGATCGATGTGATCGCATCAAGATGGACAAATCCGCCCTGACCCATGGCACTGACCGCTGCAAGCTGCGCAGAGCCCGAGTAGACGACGAAACTCATCGCGAGGGACTCAAGGAGCGAAAGATTCTCTTGCCGTGCGAGGAGGCCGAACGCGATCCCATAGACGAATACGCCGATCGAAAGCGGTTGTGCCTGCATGAAGCCCCGCAGGAATCCTGCCCAGGTCGCTGGCGGCAGGCTCGATCGCATCGGTTCGGTGGTTTCCATCGGGCGCCAATCTCGTTTGCGCCGCCGTTTTAGGCACTGCCGGGGAGGTCGGCAATCCGGGAATAAGCCTTTGGACGCCAAACCCTTGCCCGTTCGCGTTTTTCCGGATGCATGCGGCAGTTTCGCATTGTAGATAGGGACCGTCGCGGCGGCGGGCGTGCCCACCGATTCCCGCGACGATCTCGAAGCTGGCGGACCCCATGCAGGACGATTTCTATCGCATCAAGCGCTTGCCCCCCTACGTGTTTGCCGAGGTGAACACGCAAAAGGCCAAGGCCCGCGCCGTTGGCGATGATGTCATCGATCTGGGCATGGGCAATCCGGACCTGCCGACGCCTGAGCATATTGTCGCGAAGCTGAACGAAGCCGTTCAGGACCCGCGGACCCACCGCTATTCGATGTCGCGCGGCATTCCGGGCCTGCGCCGCGCGCACGCCGCCTATTACGGCCGCCGTTTCGGCGTCGATCTCGATCCGGAAACGGAAACGATCGTCACGCTCGGCTCGAAAGAGGGGCTTGCCAATCTCGCGCAGGCGATCACCAGCCCCGGCGACGTGATCCTTGTGCCGAACCCGAGCTATCCGATCCATCCCTACGGTTTCATCATGGCGGGCGCGTCGATCCGCCATCTGCCGACCGATGTGTCGACGCCCGAAGGTGTCGAAGGGTTTTTTGCCGCGATGGAACGCGCGGTGCGCCACTCGGTACCAAAACCTCTCGCGCTGATCTTGAACTATCCGTCGAACCCGACGGCTCAGGTCGTCGATCTGGCCTTCTATGAACGCTGCGTGGCGTTCTGCCGCGAACACGCAATCTGGATCCTCTCCGATCTTGCGTACGCCGAAATCTATTTCGACGACAAGCCGCCGCCATCGATCCTTCAGGTGCCCGGCGCAAAGGAAGTCGCGGTCGAGTTCACGTCGATGAGCAAGACCTATTCGATGGCGGGCTGGCGCGTCGGATTTGCGGCGGGAAACAAGACGCTCATCAAGGCACTCGCGCGCATCAAGTCGTATCTCGATTATGGCGCGTTCACGCCGGTCCAGGTCGCGGCTGCCGCGGCACTCAACGGTCCGCAGGATTGCGTGATTGATGCGCGGGAAACCTACCGGCAGCGTCGGGATGTCCTCATCCAGGGGCTTGCCCAGGCGGGATGGAACGTGCCGAGCCCGCCGGCTTCCATGTTTGCCTGGGCGCCGATACCCCCGCAGTTTGCCGCGCTCGGCTCCCTGGAGTTCGCGAAACTGCTGATGCGCGAAGCCAAGGTTGCCGTCTCGCCCGGGATCGGGTTTGGCGAATATGGTGACGGGCACGTGCGGCTGGCGCTGGTCGAGAATGTCCAGCGCATTCGGCAGGCCGTCCGCCAGATCAAACAGTTCATGACGTCGGGTGAGCGCCTTCCCGATCCGCCCACGCAGAAGCGCAAAGCATCGGCATGAGCGAAGCGATGCGCATAGCGATCGCCGGCCTCGGCACGGTCGGCGCCGGTGTCCTGCAGGTCGTTGCCAAGAACGGCGCGCTGATCGCGCGGCGTGGCGGCCGGCCGCTTGAGGTCGTCGCGGTTTCGGCGCGCGATCGCGCGAAAATGCGCGGTACCGATCTGTCCGACATCGCGTGGTTCGACGACGCCGCAAAGATGGCTGCCGAAGCGAATTGCGATGTTGTCGTCGAACTGATCGGCGGTGCCGAAGGCGTCGCCCGGAAAGTCTGCGAGGCGGCGCTGGCGAATGGCCGCCATGTCGTGACGGCGAACAAGGCGCTGCTGGCACATCACGGCACCTCGCTTGCCGCGCAGGCCGAGGCGAAGGGCCTGACCATCGCCTACGAGGCCGCCGTCGCAGGCGGCATACCCATCATCAAATCGATCCGTGAGGGCCTTGCGGCGAACAGGATCCACCGCGTCTACGGAATCCTGAACGGAACCTGCAATTATATCCTCACGCAGATGCGCAAGTCGGGCCGCGCATTCGGCGACGTTCTAGCCGACGCGCAGAAACTTGGCTATGCCGAAGCAGATCCGAGTTTCGACGTCGACGGCGTGGATGCCGCGCACAAGCTGGCAATTCTAGCCGGCGTTGCGTTCGGCACACGCATCGACTTCGGTGCAGTCCATGTGGAAGGCATCCGCCGTATCGGTGCGCTGGACATCCAGTTTGCGAAGGAACTTGGTTACCGCATCAAGCTGCTCGGCATCGCCGAAATCGGCGATGCTGGCCTCATGCAGCGGGTGCATCCGTGCATGGTGCCGCTCGAAACGCCGATCGCGCATGTCGAAGACGTCTACAACGCAGTCGTCGCCGAAGGTGATTTCGTCGGGCGCGTGGTTGCCGAGGGACGCGGGGCCGGAGCGGGGCCGACGGCGTCGGCGGTTGTCGCCGATATCGTCGATATCGCGCACGGCCGCCGGCCGATGACGTTCCAGCTTCCGGCCGGCGAACTTGCCGCGCCGCCGCGTCTGACGATCGCCGACCGCAGGGGCGGTTACTATATTCGGCTCGACGTGGTAGACCGGCCGGGCGTCATCGCCGACGTGACGGCGGCGCTTCGCGACGAGGCAGTCAGTCTCGCATCGATGTTGCAACGGGGCCGCGCACCGGACGAGCGGGTGCCGGTCGTCCTTGTCACGCACGAGACGCACGAGGCGGCGATGGCGCGCGCACTTGACCGCATCGCAAAGCTCGGCGCGGTTCTCGATGCGCCGGTCGTCGTTCGTATCGAAACGCTGTGAACCTGCTGGACGACAAGAAAATCATCGACGGAGAAATCTGATGTCTGGATCCATTGCGCTCGACCGGAATCTCGCGCTGGAAGTGGTGCGCGTGACCGAGGCGGCAGCACTTGCGGCCTCGCGCCTGATGGGGCGTGGCGACGAGAAGGCGGCGGACCAGGCGGCGGTCGACGCCATGCGCCGCGCGCTCAATTCGCTGGCCATCGAAGGCACGGTCGTCATCGGCGAGGGGGAACGCGACGAGGCGCCGATGCTCTTTATCGGCGAGAAGGTCGGGCAGGGCGGGCCGAAGGTCGATATCGCGCTCGATCCGCTGGAAGGCACGACGATCACCGCCAAGGGCGGCCCGAACGCGCTTGCGGTCATTGCCATGGCCGAACAGGGCGGGTTTCTCAACGCGCCTGACGTTTACATGGACAAGATCGCCGTGGGCGGTGGCTTGCCCGAAGGCATCGTCGATCTCGACGCCAAGCCCGCCGACAATCTCAAGCATCTGGCCAAGGCCAAGGGCGTCGACATTTCGGATCTTGTCGTGTGCATCCTCGATCGTCCGCGGCACAGCGAACTGATCGCCCGGGTGCGCGAAGCCGGTGCGCGGATCATGCTTATTTCGGACGGCGATGTGTCGGGCGTCATCGCGACATCGCGGCCGGAATCGGGCGTGGACATTTACATGGGGTCGGGCGGTGCGCCGGAAGGCGTTCTCGCTGCCGCCGCGCTGCGCTGCATCGGCGGCCAGATCCAGGGAAGGCTGCTGTTCCGCAATGACGACGAAAAGGGCCGCGCTGCGCGGCTGGGGATCAAGGATCTGAACCGCAAGTACGGGATTCTCGAGTTGGCCAAGGGCGACGTGATGTTCGCGGCGACCGGAGTTACGGATGGTTCGATGTTGAAGGGCATCCGCCGGTATCCGGGCGGCGCGTCGACCCATTCGATCGTGATGCGTTCGAAGACCGGCACGGTTCGCGTCGTGGAAGCGACCCATAATCACAAGGTAAAGCCGGGGCCGTGACGGCAGCGGCATTCGCCGGCATCGAACGATCGGCGCTGGGAAGGCGCTGGTGCCCGCGCGCAGTCGATTTCCAGCGCGCGCTGGGTTTTGCGCAGCGCGTGGGCGTAAGCGAGGCGATCGCGCGTATCCTTCTCGGGCGTGGCGTCGCCGAGGCTGACGCCGCAGCCTTCCTCGACCCGCGTCTTCGCGACCTTCTGCCCGATCCGTCGCATCTGAAGGATATGGACAAGGCGGTCGCGCGCATCGTTGCGGCGATCGAGGCCGGCGAAATGATTGCCGTATTCGGCGATTACGATGTCGACGGGGCGACCTCGGCAGCTCTGCTCCATGCCGTCATTGGCGGGGCAGGCGGGCGCGTGCGGCACTATATCCCGGACCGGATGCGCGAGGGCTACGGCCCGAACGCGCCGGCGCTTCTGAAATTGGGCGAAGAAGGCGCCCGAATCGTCATTACGGTCGACTGTGGTACGACCGCACACGCGCCGCTGGAAGCCGCGGCCGCCGCAGGGATCGACGTCGTCGTGGTTGACCACCATGCCGCCGAGGCGGGCCTGCCGCCGGCTTTCGCGATCGTCAATCCCAACCGGATCGACGAGACGAGCGATCAAGGCAAGCTTGCGGCGGTCGGTGTGTCATTCCTTCTTGCCGTGGCGATAAATCGCGCGCTGCGTCAGCGCGGCCGCCCAACTGTCGAGCTTCTCGAGTGTCTCGATCTGGTTGCGTTAGGCACGGTCTGCGATGTCGTGCCGCTCGTCGGACTGAACAGGGCATTCGTCGCGCAGGGCCTCAAGGCGGTTCGTGCGCGGACACGGATCGGCATTGCCGCCCTTGCCGATGTCGCGGGGGTTCAGGAGCGCGTGCAGGCCTTTCATCTCGGTTTTGCATTGGGGCCACGCGTGAATGCCGGCGGCCGGGTCGGCGAGGCCGATCTCGGAGTGCGACTTCTGACGACGGGAGACCCGACCGAAGCGGCGGAAATCGCGAAGCGGCTGGACGGCTACAACCGCGAACGCCAACGTATCGAGGCCGACGTTCTCGCTTCGGCGCTTGCCCAGGCGGAGGCGAACGCGGATCGCGATCTGGTGTTCGTGGCGGGTGAAGGCTGGCACCCCGGGGTCATCGGAATTGTCGCAAGCCGGCTCAAGGAGCGCTTCGAAAGGCCGGCACTGGTCATCGCGCTGGATGGCGCGCAGGGCAAGGGATCGGCGCGGTCGGCGTTTGGATGGGATATTGGCGCAGCCGTGATCGCGGCGCGTGGGGCAGGGCTGCTGGTCAATGGCGGCGGGCACGCCAATGCGGCGGGCCTGACCGTGGCGGCGGGCGGTCTGGAGCCGCTGCGCGGCTTCCTGTCGGCAAATCTGGGTGCCCATCTGGAAAACGTCGAACGCCGGACGGTCGTCGAATACGACGGAGCGCTTCCGCTTTCGGCGGCGACGGCCGCCCTTGTCGAAGAACTTGAGCGCGTCGGCCCGTATGGCGTCGGCAATCCGGAGCCGCGCTTCGTTTTCAATGCCGTGCGCGTGGCGAAGGCCGATATTGTCGGGACGTCGCACATCCGCTGCTTCTTGGAAGATTCGCGCGGTGTGCGCCTCTCGGCGATCGCTTTTCGTGCGGTTGGTACCGGTCTTTCGGAAATTTTGCTGCGTTCGGACGGTTCCAGTGTCCACCTTCTTGGACGATTGAAGCTGGATAGTTGGCGCGGCGCCTCGCGGGTCCAGCTTCAGATCGAAGACGCCGCAGCCGTCTGAGTATATTAAGCAAAAATTCACTACCCATTGATACGTTCGAAGCGTCGAAAATGTATGCGAGCAAAGCTGCGGAACATGCGTAGCTATTGATTGAAAGAGATAATCGGACGAATTGGCATGCCTTTCACAATTGTTTGTATCCGCACAGCAATTTTTGCGAACACCTGTGACAGCGGTAACAGCGGCAATCCGGCAGGACTTGTGGCAGAATCGGCCTTGCGGAACGGAGTATGAAGTGACGCGGGTACGAATCAGCAAAAGTGAAATGGCCTTCAGAGTGCGGATGTCGCGCACTGGTTTGCCCTGCCTTTGGGTGAAATCGTGAGTGCCCGGCCGTTGACTCGTGTCGATCGGGCGACGCTGCGCGATATTGCCGCGGCCAATCTGCGTTACGTCCAGAAACTGCCGGACGGTCGTCGGGCGAAGCTGGCCTTCTTCGACCTATCGGATATCGACATCGACGGACTCGATTTTTCAGGCGCCGACTTGACTGGCGCGCGGCTGAAAGGTTGCTCGGCACGCGGCACCAATTTTACCGGCGCGACGCTATTTTGTGCCGACCTCCGCTTTGCCCGGCTTCAGGGTGCACGCCTCGACCATGCCGATCTGCGCGGGGCAAACCTGCGTGGTGCCGATCTGACGGCAGCGAACATGATCGAAGCGGACCTGCGCGAGGGCGCGCTCGCCCGCCAGGGTGCAACCGGACAATCCGAAAATGCGCTTGGCGGATCGGTCGATGCCGCAACCGCAACCTTCCGGGGTGTCGATCTTTCCGGGGCGCGGATGACCCGCACGATCGCCATGCAGGTCGATCTTTCGGATTCGCGAATGGTCGGCGCGCAGCTTGACGGCGTTGATTTCCGCAATGCGAATTTCACCGGCGCCGACATGCGCGAGGCGGCACTTCGAAACTGCAATCTGTCGGGTGCCACGCTGCGGGGCGCAGTCGCGATCGGTGCGGCCTTCGAGGGGGTAACGCTGGGGGATGCCGACGCAAGCGGTGCCGTCCTCGATGCGAGCGTCCGAAAGGCTTTCGAAATTGCCGGGAACCCGTCGATCCGCATGCGCGAGCCGGCCGAAAGCATCGACGAAGCGCTTGCGCTCCACGCGCGGTGGATCGCGACGCAGGGCGGCGCCGGTCGCCGGCTCGACCTCACGAACGTCAATCTCAGCGGCATGCGTTTCGACGGCCAGGATCTCTCGGGCGCGCTTTTGCGCAATGCCTATGCGGGTGGCGCGACATTCCGAGGATCGACACTGGTATTGACGGATTTCTCGCTCTCCGACTTGAATTCGGCCGATTTCACGGATGCGGATATGCGCGCGGCCACACTGAAGCGCAGCTTTCTGGCGCATGCCAAGCTGGTCGGCGCCAATCTCCAGCCCGTACGCATCGGTGGCCCGGACGGTCAGATCATGGCCGCAAATCTGGAACGTGCTCGGCTTTGGCATGCCGATTTGTCGAGGGCCGATCTGCGGCGCGCTATCCTCAACGGAGCGGATTTCGGCCACACTTTATTGGTCGACTGCGATCTTCGCGAATGCGATGCCGAGCACGCGACTTTCACGCAATGTGATGTCGGCGTTGCGCGAACCGATCCCGGATTTCCGGGCGCAAAATAACGGAAAACCGGCCGGCCTTGTCCGGCCGACCGGCTTGAATTCCGTCGAGGCCTTATGGACTAGGCCTGAACGTCGACCTTTTGGCCGCGACCGCTGTCGGCGGGCGGCTGGATCGTCTGGACCAAGCCGACCAGAGCCGCCTGAGCATCGTTGGCCGACTTGAAGGCCGAAATAGCGGCGGCCTGCTTGACGTTGGAATTCGCGCTCGAAAGCGCGGAGATCGCAGAATCGCCTGAAACGCTGGATATCGTGAGGGCCATCGGGCTTCTCCCTTTGGATCAGAACTTCTAATTTATGAAGCATAGACGAAACGGAGGAGCCTCACCAGACCTGAATCAGTAGCGCATAGATTCGTATGATATCATATACTTAAGGGCGAAATGTCAGCAGAAAAAAATCTTAGCGGCGATCCATGGCGCGCTTACCGGTGGATGCTTGGCATTGCCGGCACAGCCGGGTTGCTCGGCCTCGCACTCTGGTTGGGGCCGAGTGCCGGCCTGCGCTATGGGCTTCTTCGCGGCATCGAGGTCGCCGGCTATCGGGTCGTCGAACTTGCGCAGGCGCGCGTATCGCTCATCGACCGCCGTATCGATATCGGCGGGCTTCGCATCGCGGGCCCGGGAAACGTCCGGCTCCAGGCGGCCGGGATCGAGGTGTCGTTTTCCGAACTGCTGCATGGCCGCATCGACATTCCCCATCTTCGCGTCGACGGGCTCGCACTGGATCTGGAACGGACAAAAGGCCACTGGCGGCTGTCCGGTTTCGATCTTACCGGCGGTTCGCCCCCGGTTTCGGGGGTGGTTCGCCCGACGGTCCGGATCGGACAAGTCGATATTGCAAACGCGGATCTGACGATCCATGACGGATCGACGGAACTTCGCGCCAAGCTGAATTCGGCGACGCTCTTGAATTTCGGTACTGCGGATTCGGCAAAGGTCGATTTCATCGTCGACGGCAGCATCGCCGACCGCAAGATCACGGCGAATGGCACAGCATCCCCGTTTGCGGCTTCGCCAAATATCGAGGCGCATGTCGAACTTTCCGGGATCAAGATCGAGCCGATTGCGGAAATCGCCGACCTGAAGGTCGGCGGTGTCCTCGATTTCTCGGGCGACGTTCGCGCAGGATTGCCGGAGGGTGCGTCGATTTCCGGAACGGCACGGGTCACAGGCGGAAAATTCGGCATGCAGTCGGCTGCGTCGCTCGACTGGAAAGGCAATGTTCAGCTTCCTCCGGGCGGCGCACTTCTGGTTGGCGGGACATTGGCTGCCAAAACGCTTCAGATTGATGCCTCGGATCTGAAAATAGGCATCGCGACCGCAGCATTCGACGGGAGCCTGAAGGTCGGTCGCACCGGCATGCTCGTCGGCACATTGACACTCTCGGACGCCGATTTCAAATCGGCCGGTGATTCGTTGAGTGCCCGTGACGGTCGAATCGAGATGCCGGCAGTATCGATCGGAGACGATGGCGCGCTCTCCGGCAAGACGACCGTTACGCTTGGCGGATTGTCTTATTCGGGGCAGGCCGGAAAAGGCGCGTCGGAAAAGCTGGAAATGTCCGGCAAATTTACCGCGTCCGCGCGAACGACGGATTTTGACGGAAAGCTCGAGCTTCTTGCGCCCAGGTACGACGCTTCTGATGTGGCGCTGGAAGCAGCAAGCGCCGCCGTCACCGATTTGTCGTTGAAATTGGCCGGTAGCGACGGGACTGCGAAACTCGTCCTGACGATCGAGCGCCCAACAATGCGAACCGCACTTGTGATCGCCGGGGGCGAGCGAGTGGCGTTTGCAGGCGGCATCGGTATCGGTGCGAACGGCGCAATGTCCTCGCAGGGAAAAGTCGATGCCACCCGATTGCGCGTCGAGCTTCGCGAAGCGGATGCGACGGCCACGCTCGACGGACTTGCATTCGAGGGAACAACCGGGATGGCGAATGCGGGGCCGACGCTCGAGGGAAGCCTGAAGGCGACGAAAATCAGTGTCGTTGATTCGACCGCGCGCGAGTTGTTCGCTGCGGCCGGCGTGGAAACGGCCGGCGCAAACTATGATGGATCCGGCCTGTCCGCGGCGCGCGTGATCGTGAACGAGCCACGTGTCCTTCGACGCGAAAAGGCCCTTGAGGGGCGCGAGGCGTTTGGCTGGCGGCTTCGTGCCGCACGCGCCGAAATCCAAGGTGCAAGGCTGGCACCGACGGGCGCCGCGGCAATCGAGTTGGTGCGCGTGACAGGCCCGGTGATGCGCATTACGCGCACAAAAAAAGGATTTCTCAGCTTCGAGCGCGGTGCGCCGCCGGTCGCGGATGCGAAGACGCCGCCACCCGCGCCCTCGCCGGGATTGGCGATCGGCAGGTTCGAGATCGCGGATGGCCGCGCGATCTTCGAGGACCGCACGCCGCATGAGACGGTCCGCGTGCCCGTCGACAAGCTTGCGCTGAATGTGCAGGACATCGACATCGGCCGCCCGGAACGGCCCACGGCCGTTGTGCTTGCCGGTCGGGTCGGCAGTTTCGGCCAGATCGCCGTCCGCGGCGCCGTCTATCCCTTCGATACGCGCCTGTCATTCGATCTCGACGTGGCGCTGAAGTCGGTCGAACTGCCGATGATTTCGCCGTATTTCGATGACAAGCTGGGGGTCGATGTGCGTACGGGGACGGCAACGATCGATGGCCATGTCGTGGCGCGGCAGGAGAAGCTCAGCGGCAATTCGAAATGGCGCCTTGCCAATGTCCGCATCGATGATCGCGACGGCGCGGAGAATTCGCTTTCCGCCCAGGCCGGCGTTCCGGTCGAGACGATCCTTTCGCTTCTCGCGGACGGCGAGAACAATATCGCGCTCGACATCCCCATTTCGGGCGAACTGTCGAATCCGGATTTCGATACCGGCGACGCGGTTCGTCAGGCGGTCGGCGGGGCACTGAGCGGCGCACTATCGAATACGCTGACGGTCCTGTTCCCGTTCGGGACGTTCATTTCCGCGGCGATCGATTCCGAAAGGCGCGGAACGGCCATCGCGATCCCGGATGTGAAATTCGCCCCGGGCGATGCCGGCCTTGATGCTGCAGCTTCAGGCGTTGTCGACGGCTTGGCCAAGCTGCTCGCGGCCCGGCCTGCGGCGCGGCTTGAGGTATGCGGATTTGCCGGGCCCGCCGACGTACCGGCGATTCCCCGTCGCCCCGGCGCGCGGCCCGTCGATGACGACCTGCTTCGGCGTCTTGCCGAGCGTCGTGCCGAAGCTGTCAAAAGGCGATTGGTCGAAGGCAGCGGCATCGATGCGGAACGCATCTTCGAATGCCGCCCCGTCGCTGAAGACGGAGCAAGCGCGAAGCCGCGGGCCGAGTTGCGTTTTTAAGGGCCGGTCAGGCCTTTGTCGGTTCGGCCGGTGCCTGATCGGGGCGCGCCAGCAATTGCAGGCCGATCGCGTCTTCGAATTCGGCCCCGCTGGTATCGCAATCGACCAAAGTCGTCCAGCGCATGTCGGCCGCACGGAACGATGTATGGACGAGCTGGCAGCGCTGGAAGCGCGCGTGGCGCAGGATCGCGCCATCAAGGCGCGTGACAAGCGACTTCCCCGATTGCACGACCATGGGTGCCAGATTGCATGCCTCGAAATTGGCACGAACGAGATTGGCGCCCTTCAGATTCGAGCCGCGAAGATCCGCGTTGCGGAAATCCGCGCCCCGCATGTCCGCCCCTTCGAACAGGCTGGCCTGAAGCCAGGCGCCGTTGAACTTCGCATGGGCAATGCACGCGTCCTTCGCTTTGAGCGAGGTGAGAAGGACATGATCCGGCCATTCGACGTCGCGCAGATCGAAACCGGAAATGTCGAGCAGATGGCCATTCGCGCCGCCGGACTCGATCCAGCTCCCATGATCGCGAACGAGCGTGTGCAGGGATTCCCGCAACATGGTCATCGGTTTGCCACGCGGCAAATCGGTGAGGGCGCCTGTCTCGTCGCAGCCGGTCCGGTCGGCAGCGATCATTGTCGCGCCGTAGAGATTCGCGTTGCGCAGGACCGCGCCGCGCAGATCGGCACGCGAAAGGTCGGCACCCTCGAGATCCGCACCCTCGAGCGTCGCATTCTTCAGGTTCGCTTTCGCGAGGTTGGCACCCTTCAGGATCGCGTCCGTGAAATCGACCATCATCGCAACGGCGCCGGCCATGTTCGCCTGGGTAAGGTTTGCATTGACCATCTTGGCGCGCGACATATCCGTCGGATCGGTATCGACCGCCACGCCCTGAAGGTCGCTGGCCATGCGCTTGGTAAAGATCGCGCCCTCGCGCAGGTCGGCGTTGAAAAGCTCCGCTGCCGTCAGGTCTGCACCCTTGAGTACGGCGCCGCGCATGTCTGCACGCGTCAGATTGGCGCGGACCATTTTGGCTTTCGTGAGGTTCGCGCAGAACAGCAGCGCCCGCTGGAGGTTCGTGCCGGACAGGTCGCATTCCACCATGATCGCGCCGGTGAAATCGGCTTCCGACAGGTTCTTGCAGGCGAGATTGAGGCCCGTGAGATTGCGGTAGGCAAAATTGGCGCGCTGGCCGCCGGCGCGCCCGAGAACGAACAGCTCGTGCCGACGGACCGCGAGATCGCATTCGCGCTGATCCATTGCTCGTCGGCGATGAATGTCGTCCGGGTTCACGAGGGCGGACATCACGTACCTCCCGAGAGTCGACTCTCGAACAATTGTCGCTCGCTTCCCGGATTGCGGCAAGCGGCCGACGAATTATCCAACAATCCCAGAAGATTGCGGCTTTTTCACGCCGCCGGCGTGAATCGATCGGGAGCCAGTTCGGCGATATCGACGGGCGGCGTCCGTCCGCAGGCGAGGCTGGCGATGATCTTCGCGGTAAGCGGCGCCAGCGTGATGCCGTCGCCTTCGTGGCCTGCGGCCACGAGAAGGTTCGTGCGGCGTGCCGATCGCCCGATCAGCGGCCGCTTGTCGGGCACGAACGGCCGCAGGCCCGCGAAACCGCGCAGGACCTGCAGAGAGGCGAGTGCCGGAATCCGCTTTGCGCCTTCGGCGAGGATCGTGACATAGCCCTCGCGTGAAACACTGCGGTCATAGCCGACGAACGTGCGGGTATTTCCGATGACGTGCTGGCCGTGCGGCGTCGTCTCAAGCGTGAAGCCATAGCCCATGCGCACGAGCGGATCGTCGGAAGTCTTGGCGGCTTCGGGGTCGAGCTTGGCGGTCAGGTAACGTGCGGAAACTAGGAAGCGGGTTGCGATCGGTCGCCCGCGCGTGGTCACCAGCAATTCGCCGCGTCGCGGAACGACCGGCAGTTCGACGCCGGCAAGCGCGCCGATCTCCCGGCTCCAGACGCCAGCGCAGAAAACATACTGTTCCGCGACGATGCGGATCGTTCCGCCGTCTTCCCCTTCAAGATCGGCGTGGGCAATGTGCGCTCCCGAAATATCGAAGGCGACCGGGAACGCCTTCCAGATCGTGCGCGCACCCATCTGTCGCGCCGCTGCGACAAGCGCCAGGGTCACGAGATAGGGAGTCACTTGCGCTTCGCCGGGGCATTCCAACCCGCCGAAGAGCGAGGGCGAAAGATTGGGCTCGCGTGCCAGCAGGGTGGCCCGATCGATGACGTGCGCCTCCACGCCGGCGTCGCGCAGAAGTCCGGCGTGGGATTCCATTTTTGCGACGTCGTCGGGGGTCTCGATGAGCATCATGCCGCCGCGACGCACGAATTCGATGCGCGCATGGCCGAGTTCGCTGGCGAGCGTGTCGTAAAGGATCTGGCTTTCGCGCGCGAGGCGCAGGGCGGTTCCGGGTATCTTGGTCGATACGGAGACATAGCCGTCGCACGCACCCGAGCTGCCCGCATTGGGTTGTGCACGATCGATGAGGACGACACGGCGGCCGGCCTTCGCAATCTCGTATGCGCAAGCGGCCCCCATGATTCCGGCGCCGAATATCGCTATTTCCGTCTCGATGCGCTGCACAGCGAATTGCCCCCGAGACGCTTTCGTGACACGGTTCGCAACCGACCGCAATTCGCCGGCAGACGTGTCATGGAACCAGGCGCCTTCAGGCGAACGATCGGAAAGCCGGACATCGAGATCGATCTCGATGGCGATAGAATTCCGGCGCGGACGGGCGAAAGCGTGTTGGCCGCGATGCTTGCGGCGGGCAATGCGCGCGCATTTTGCGGGGTCGGCAGCTGCTATCAATGCGTCGCGACGATCGACGGCGCTCGCGACAAGCGAACGTGCCGCACACCCGCACGCGACGGCATGCAGATCCGGACCGGCACGGATGCCGAAGCCGGAACGCGTCCGGCAAGTCCGGCGCGTACCCATCCGATGCCTGAAAACGACGTTGTCGTAATCGGCGCCGGGCCGGCGGGTGCCGAATGCGCGATGGCGCTGGCCGAGGAAGGCGTGCGCACGACGCTGGTCGACGACAATCCGGCAGCGGGCGGCCAGATCTGGCGTAAGCCCGCAAGATCCGACGGTTCGGCGCGGCGCGGCGACGAATTGCGGGCAAAGCTGGCTGCGGCCGGTGGCGTCGATCACATGGCCGGTTGTGAAGTCGTCGACGTGCGCGGTGGAAGAGAGGTCTGGCTGCTCGATTCATCCGGCACGGGCCATGTCCTTTCACCGCGCGCCGTGGTCATCGCAACCGGCGCTGTCGAGCGCGCCATCGCCGTTCCAGGCTGGGAAAATCCCGGCGTATTCGGTCTGGGCGGCCTGCAATCGCTCGCCAAGGGGCAGGGGCTTCTTCCGCGCGTGCCCGTCCTGCTCGCCGGGAGTGGGCCGCTCCTCTATCTCGTGGCGTCGGAGTTCCGTGCCGGCGGAGTTCAGGTCGCCGCAGTGGTGGACGGCGCCCCATTCCCGGGGGCTGGCCCGATCCTGTCGTTGGTGCGCGCGCCGTCGCTCGCATGTCGGGCCGCAAGTTTCGAATTGCGCCTTCGCCGGGCGGGCGTACCGATATTCCGCAGTCATCGTGTCGTTGAAATTTCGGCGCGCGGAGAGGGGCTCGAGGTTCTGATCGAGTCATCCGGTGGCGGGACTGCAAGCAAACTCGCCGCAGGCATCGTTGGCCTAGGGGGTGGCCTGCGGCCAAATATCGAACTTGCGCAGGTTGCCGGTGCGGAAATCGGCTTCGATCCCGCCCTCGGGGGGTGGCATGCGGCGTGCGATCGGGCGGGCCGCACCAGCGTTCGCCATCTCTACGCGATTGGCGAGGCACGCGGCGTACGCGGCGTCGAGGCGGCCGGTTGCGATGCCGTCATCGCGGCGCTGGCTGTCGTTCAAGATATCGGACGGCGCGCTTCGGCGAAATTGCAGGATTCCGTCGGACGTGCGCAAAGGCGTCGCGTGCGCTATGAGCGCGTGGCGCGCGCGCTCGGAACCTGGAGTGCCATGCCCGCAATATCGGCCGACAAGCGAACGATCGTCTGCCGATGCGAAGATGTCGCGCGATGCGACATCGATGCGGCGGCGGCGCTGGATTTGTCGGATCCGGCTGCCGTCAAGCTTGCGACACGCGCGGGCATGGGCCTTTGCCAAGGCCGGGTATGCGCTGGCCTGATCGACGAAATCGCGAACGGCACGCATCCGCCGCCGCGCGCGCGATTTCCGCTTCGCCCCTGCAGGGCCGATGCATTCGGGCCGGAACTGGCCGGCGACTAGGCCGCGCGGGCCTGCGATGAATACGTGTCGTTCGTCGCGCTGGCCTTCGCCTCGCGGCGCCGACGATTGCGAACGTCGTCGTGCAGAACCCACATGACCGTTGCCGAGAACGCGGCAAACGCGAAAAGCACGAGCCCGAGATAAAGCAATTCGGCGGTGTCCATTGCGGTCCCCCCATCTGGATCGATGGATGGACGATGCGACGCGAGGCATCGCGCTGCATTGACGTAGGTCAAGCCGCGCGAACTACGACAACTCGGCAGACAGCTTTCCGTCGACGACCACCGGCGTACCGTCGAGGGCCACCGTGCAACCGCGCATCGGCAGGTCGAAATGGCCAAGCGTGTGGCGTCCGGCGACCTCGTTTGCACCCGTCGAGTAAAGGAAATTGCCGGCAAAGGCGCGCTGTTCGGTGCCGTTGGTCTGCGCCTTGTCGTAGAGCGCCAGCGCGTCCCAGCGTGCGGCAGGGTTCATGCCCCAGCCGACATGGCTCGTTGCATAAGCCGCCTTGTCGCCCCACGCCGCAAAGTAACTCTCCATCAAAGCGGCATCGAGCCCGCTTCCGGAAATCCGCACGACATGATCGTCGACAATGTCGAGCGTCACGGCCGTCTCGAGGTATCTCTTGAACGTCAGGTTGATGTCGCCGGGCGCCAGGACCAGCCGGCCGTTTACGCAGCCGGCCGCCGGAAAGCAGAGACAAAGCCCGCCGGGCCAGTGCGCGACGGTCCCGGGCTTTCGGGTAAATCCCCAAGTACCGCCCGGGCGTGCGCCGCGAAGATCGATTTTCAGGTCGCTTCCGGCTGCCGAAGTCACATGCATGCGAGCTGCCGATTTCAGGCGCCGCATCCCTTCGCGGACTTTTGCTTCGAGCGCAGGCCGGGGGCGCAGCCTTTCGAGCGCCTCCGGATGCTCGTTTGAGACCATCAGCACGCGCGCGCCGGTTGAGAGGATCTCGGGAAGCTCCGGCGCATGGAGGATGCCCTCGACGGTGAGATCGACGACTGCGCGCGACGCTTTCAGGGCCGCCAACGCAGGCTGGTTTCCTTGAATCGCCGCCGATGCGCCGGTCGATCGGATCGGGACGGGCGCGTTGACGGGTGGCGTCGGAAGGGTGAGGAAACAGAATTGTGCGCCAAGTTTGGCCAGCGCGTGCTCGGCCAGTGCGACGTTGATCGGGCGCGACTGGGTTTCCGATAGGATGACGACGGGCTCACCCGGGCCAATTCCAGACAGCGCAAATACGTCTGCGAATAGCTCGATCCATTTCGGCTCGATTCGGTCTTCACGCATTGTCTGTCCTAATTTGTCGATTTCAGCAGTTTTGACGCTCTTCACCGGATTTGCCAACTGTATGAAATCAAAAAGAAATTTTCCCCAATAGAAGTTGCCTAAAATTCGCGCAACACGGAACGTGAACTTCTCTTGGGCATTAACTTAGTCTGGCAGTCAAGAAAATATGTTACGAAATTATATAATAGGCTGAATTTCCATATATATTAGCCAATCCTATCAAGTTTAATCCATTCGAAAGACTTATGTTGACCTCTTGTGGGTCGTACCGTAATTTATCCCGGTCGGAATCTGGGCAAATCGTACTTCAAAGCAACAGAAACGTTTTTGCCACAGATGGTTGTGTGATGTGCAGGTGCAGATCACACGCGCAAATTTGACGGGTTTGGAACCGAAATGGCTCAAGGCGCAATTTTCACGGTTCGGGAGGGGCAGGATCTCGTCATTGACGGGTTCGGGTCCGGCTCGACCGGTTTGCGCTTCGAAGGCAGCGGTCTGACCTCTTCCAACATCCTGATCGACCAGATCGGCGGCGATACGGTCCTGACATTCGTCGGTTCGACGACGCGTGTCCGCCTGACGAATTTCGAGGGGCGTGGACTTGGTGGTTCCGGCAGTTCCGGTCATGCATTCGAGTATTCGGCGACGTTCTCCGACAACGCCAACGGATCCAGCGGGAACGATACGTTCTCGGGCGGGAGCGGAAATGATGTTCTGTCGGGCGGAGCGGGCAATGACAGCATTTCCGGTGGCGCCGGGAATGACACGATCTTTGGCGGATCGGGCAATGACACGCTGCGTGGCGGGACCGGCAACGACTATCTCGACGGCGGAACCGGTACCGACCTGCTCGACGGTGGCGACGGCAACGACACGCTCGCCAGTTCCGATGACGGAAACTGGACGAACGGCTACTCCGCGCTCAATGCGGGCAATCCGGGCGTCGACGGTACGGGCGAAACCGTTTCGATCAACGGTCAGGTCCGCACTTATGACGTGTTCCAGGGCGGTTCGGGCGTCGATACAGTCACGCTCGGCAACGGCAACGACGCGCTGTTCCTCGACGACAGCTACAGCCCGCAGGCCACGCCCGGTGGCCGCGTCCAGGGCGTCGAGGTCATCGATGCCGGCGACGGCAACGACATTGTCGATCTGACGAGCCATACCTATTCGATCGGCGACGTCACGGTTCTGGGCGGCAATGGCAACGACGTCATCTGGACGAGCGTCGGCAACGACAGCGTCGATGGCGGCACCGGCAACGACAGGATCTGGACCGGCGGCGGCAACGATTCGATCACGGGCGGCCCCGGCAACGACACGATCGACGGCAGTGTCGGCATCGATACCGCGTTTTATTCGGGTCCGTTCAGCAGCTATCGCCTCGATGGCACGCCGGCAGATTTCACGATCAAGGGCGAGGGGCCGCAGAATGGCGGCACGGGCACGGACCATGTCCTTAATGTCGAGTTCCTGAACTTCGCCGGCTTTACGGTTTCGACGGCTGCCGCGCTGAACGGCACGGGCCCGCTTGTTCAGGCGTCCACTTCAGCGGCAGGAACCGAAGACGGCACCGCCTCGGGCCAGCTTGCGGCGATGGCGCGCGACCAGGGTGACAGCCTGACCTTCGCGCTGGCGCAGAACGGGGCACCTGCGCACGGCACCGTAACGGTCGGAGCCGGCGGCGCCTACAGCTACACGCCGAATGCGAACTGGAGCGGCACGGACTCGTTCAGCTACCAGGTTTCCGACGGGCATGGCGGCACGGCGACGGCGAGCGTGGACGTTTCAATCGCACCGGTCGCCGATCAGCCGGCGCTTTCGGTCTCGCTCGGAACGCCGAGCGTGAATCTCGGCACGAGCAGCGTGTCGATGACCGACTACAGCGGCTCTGCCGGCTACAACAGCAGCTATGGCATCTACGTGCTCGGGCCGGACGGCCAGCCCTCGACGGGCCAGATCGTCTGGGCCAACGTCAAGGACCATGTCGGGCAGACGGCAACGATCTCCGGGCTCGATCCCACGAAGGTCGGCTTCTTCGTCATTCCGAACGGTGGCTCGGACAACGGCAGCAAGATCACCGACGGCGAGCCGGTCCATTTCGAGAAAAACGCGCAGGGCCAGTGGGTCGCCGTCGACGCGCAGGGCAACCGCTTCGCCGGCGACGGCGCGAACGTGCTGTTCGACAATGCCGCGCTCAATGCCGGCAACTTCCAGCAGGTCCAGGACAACGCCGGAAATGCCGGCGACCAGAACTGGGAAGATCTCGCGGGTGGCGGCGACAGGGACTTCAACGACCTGAACGTCGCGACGGCCTGGACTTCGAACAATAACGGCAAGGCGACGATCCCGCTCAACATCACGGCATCGACGCCGGATTCCGATGGCTCCGAGACGCTATCTGTCCAGATTTCCGGGCTTCCGGCCGGTTCGGTCCTGAAGGACGGCACCGGCGCGACGATCTCGGCGGGCGCGAACGGCGTGTACACGCTTTCCACGTCGCAACTCGCAGGCCTGAACGTTACGACGCCTGCCGGTTATAACGGGCCGGTCACGGCAAACGTCGTCGCAACGTCGAAGGACGGAACCTCGACGGCGTCGGCGTCTGCCTCGGGCAATGTGTCGGTCGATGTCGCCGATCATGCGCCGGTCGCACCCGGCGGTGGCGTCGCGGGAGCGGCCAATGCGCCGGTCACGGGCCAGTTGCTGGCAACCGATGCGGACGGCGACAAGCTGACGTTCAGCATCGCGCAGAACGGCGCGCCTGCCCACGGCAGTGTCACGATCAATCCGGACGGCAGCTACACCTATACGCCGGCGAACGGCTACAACGGGGCCGATGCGTTCACCTATCGTGTCGCGGACGGTCGCGGTGGCGTGACGACCGGTACGATCTCCGTCGGCGTCGGTTCGGTCAACACGCCGCCTGTCGCGCAGAACGGCACGGCCGAAGGCAATGAAGATACGCGCATCAGCGGCCGTGTTGCCGCGACCGATGCGAATGGCGACGCACTGACTTTCGGGATCGCGCAGAACGGCGCGCCTGCGCACGGTTCCGTGACGATGAACGCCGACGGGACTTACGCCTATACGCCGGCCGCCAATTACAACGGCACGGACAGCTTCACTTATACGGTCTCCGATGGTCGGGGCGGGATCTCGACCGGGACCGTGACGGTTACCATCGATCCTGTGAACGACACGCCGGTGGCGAGCCAGGCGAGCGTGGCGGGCAACGAGGACGGGACGATCAGCGGTCGGGTGACGGCGTCGGACGTCGATGGCGACGCGCTGAGCTACTTGATCCCGCAGAACGGTGGCCCGGCGCACGGGACCGTGACGATGAACGCGGACGGTTCGTTCAGCTATGTGCCGGCGGCGAACTTCAACGGGACGGACACGTTCACGTATCAGGTGTCGGACGGCAATGGTGGCGTGACGACGGCGCAGGTGTCGGTGAACGTCGCGGCCGTCAACGACGCGCCCATCGTTTCGCCGACGAGTGCATCCGGTAACGAGGATGGCGCCATCAACGGGCGCATCGTGGCTTCGGATCCTGATGGCGACGCGCTGACCTATGCGATTCCGCAGGATGGCGGACCGGCGCACGGTACGGTCGCGCTCAATCCGGATGGTTCGTACAGCTACACGCCAGCAGCGAATTTCAACGGCACGGATTCGTTTACCTACACCGTCTCGGACGGCAATGGCGGTGTCACGACCGGGACTGTCCAAGTCTCCGTTGCAGCCGTCAACGACGCGCCGACGACTTCAGGCGGCACGGCCTCGGGCAATGAAGACACGCCGATCACGGGGCAGATCGCGGCCTCGGACGTGGACGGCGACGCGCTGACCTTCGGTCTGGCGCAGAACGGCGGCCCGGCGCACGGCAGCGTCACGGTGAACCCGGACGGTTCGTACACTTACACGCCGTCGGCCAACTACAACGGTACGGACAGCTTCACCTACACGGTCGCGGACGGGAACGGCGGGACGACGACGGGTACGGTCAGCATCGACGTGGCGGCGGTGAACGATGCGCCGACGACGACCGGTGGAACTGCGACCGGGAACGAAGACACGCCGATCACGGGCCAGATCGCGGCGAGCGATGTGGACGGCGACGCGCTGACCTTCGGTCTGGCGCAGAACGGCGGCCCGGCGCACGGCAGCGTCACGGTGAACCCGGACGGTTCGTACACTTACACGCCGTCGGC
>WGNX01000003.1 GCA_016124335.1 Alphaproteobacteria bacterium | reverse complement strand
GTCGACATGCAGGGCGGGCTGTCGATCGTGCGCCTGCTGGCCGACCTGCAGGAGAAGTTCGGGCCCCCCTCGGTGCCCAAGCTCACGGCCTGGTGTGCGGGCCTGGTGCGCCAGTTCGTCGACGGGCTCAAGCACCTGCCGCTGCGTGCCGCCCAGATCGGCCAGCTCAACAAGGTGTCGGAGGAGGGCGATCTCAAGCAGCTCCTCGATCTCGTCGACAACGAAAAGATGCGCGAGGTCGACAGCTGGGGTTTCGACGCCGCCCGCGAGGCCTACGCCGCCTGCGAAGCCGAAATCGTCGAGATACGTAACGGGGCAGGTGCACGCGCCCAATATGCCAGACGGACGGGCAAGGAAACCGCAGCACTCACGGCGGCGAGCCTTTCCGGCGTCGTTGGTATCGGTTCGCTGCTGCTGAGGCTGTTCTGATGGCCAAGAAGCCCAAGCCGAAGAAATCCGCCGGACAGCGCAGCCCGATGACGCTTGCGACCGCCGGCGTGGGTGTGCTCGCGGTCATCGCATGGCTCGCCTGGGCCGTTCCATGGCTCTGCCTGTTCGTGGTCGCAGGCCTTCTGCCGATGCTGGCCGCGATCGTCACGGACACGTCAAAGGAAAAGCACGACGCCATCGCCGTGGGCACGCTCAGCGTCGGTGCGATGCTGCCCTTCCTGCTCGACGGGCTTGCCGAGGCAGGCCGTTCGGGCGGACGCGAGATCCTGGGAAATCCGTTCGCATGGTTCTCGGTCTACGCGGCGGCCGTCTTCGCCTACGCGCTGTGCTGGATTTTCCCGATCGTCGTCAACGTGATCTACGAAAACCGGGCTGAGTCGCGTCTGCGCCAGCTCTTGCGCCGCCAGCAGAACCTCGTCGCCGAATGGGGCGAAAGCGTTCGCGACGAAATGCCAGGACAGGGCGAGGGCTAGGCCCCGGCTTTCCGGCGCGCGGCGGCTTCCTGTGCCGCCGCATCGGCCTTCACGGCCTTCTGCAACTTCTCGAAAGCGCGGACCTCGATCTGGCGGACGCGCTCGCGGCTGATGCCGAACTTCTGCGCCAGATCTTCCAGCCGTGCAGGATCGTCCTTGAGACGCCGCTCGACGAGGATCGCACGCTCGCGCGCGTTCAACCTGCCCAGCGCCTTCTTCAGCAGCGCGTGCCGGCGCTTTGCTTCCTCGTCGTCGGCAAGCCTGATTTCCTGATCGGCCTGATCGTCGACCAGCCAGTCCTGCCACTCGCCGCTTTCCTCGCCGTCTGTCCGCACGGGCGCATTGAGCGAGCTGTCGGGCCCCGCAAGGCGCCGGTTCATGTCAACGACGTCCTGTTCGGGAACGTCAAGCTGTGTCGCGATCTTCCTGACCGCCTCGGGCGGCAGGTCGCCCGCGTCGATCTCCTTCATCTGGCCCTTGAGCCGGCGCAGGTTGAAAAACAGTTTCTTCTGCGCGGCCGTCGTGCCGATCTTCACCAGCGACCAGGAATGCAGGATGTACTCCTGGATCGCCGCGCGGATCCACCACATCGCGTAGGTCGCAAGCCGGAATCCGCGCTCGGGCTCGAACTTGCGCACGGCCTGCATCATCCCGACATTGCCCTCGGAAATCAGGTCGGCCAGCGGCAGGCCGTAGCCGCGATAACCCAACGCGATCTTCGCGACCAGCCGCAGATGGGAAGTCACGAGCTTGTGCGCGGCCTCCTTGTCCTGCCGGTCGCGCCAGGCCTTTGCCAGCACGTACTCCTCGTCGGGTGCCAGCATCGGGAAATTGCGGATCTCGGCGAGATAGCGCGCAAGGCTGCCTTCGCCCGCGGGGACAGGAAGCTTCGTGGTCATGCCGCCACCTTTGCCGCCGCCGCAAGCTCGCTTCGCAGCCGCTCGATATCGGGCGCATAGGCGCGCGCGAAGCGCAGGCGCTCGCCCGTCTCCGGATGCAGGAACCCCAGAACGAAGGCGTCAAGCGCCTGGCGCGGGAAGGCGGCCATCGTGGCGTCGAGCGCATCGCCCTTGGTGCGTGCCTTGCGCGCATAGACGGCATCGCCCACGAGCGGGCAGCCGATCGAAGCCATATGGACGCGGATCTGGTGCGTGCGGCCGGTGGCAAGCCGGCATTCGACAAGTGCGGCGCGCTGGCCGAACGGCTCGACCGTACGGTAGTGCGTGCGCGCACTCTTGCCGCCGGTCTTCACCAGCGCCATGCGCTTGCGGTTGTTCGGATCGCGGCCGATATTGCCTTCGATATCCCCCTCCGTCGGGCGCGGCCGTCCGCGCACGATGGCGGCGTAGAGGCGTTCCACGTCGTGCCGTGCGAACTGGGCCGAAAGATGGCGGTGCGCGCGATCCGTTTTCGCCGCGACCATCAGGCCGCTTGTGTCCTTGTCGAGGCGATGGACGATTCCCGGCCGCTCGACGCCGCCAATGCCAGACAGCGAGCCGCGGCAGTGCGCGAGCAGCGCGTTCACCAGCGTGCCGCCGGCGTTGCCGGGTGCCGGATGGACGACAAGGCCTGCCGGCTTGTCGATCACGATCAGGCTGTCATCCTCGAAGACGACCTGGAGCGCGATGTCCTCCGCCGCCTGGGTGGCTTCGCGTGCCGCAGGGAGGTCGACGTCGAGCGTTTCGCCTTCTTTGACCTTGCGCGAGGGCTCCGTTATCGTCGCGCCCGCCACGCAAACGCGGCCTTCCTCGATCAGCGCCTTGAGGCGCGAGCGGGACAATCCCGCCGGGTGAAGTGCGGCAAGCGCGCGGTCGAGCCGTTCGCCGGCAAGCGCCGGCGGGACAAGCGTCTCGAACCTTTCGGAGCCCGATTCCATGCCGATCTTGGTACCCGACCCGCGCTGCCGAATCCACCGATGCGTGCACTGAAGACCGTCGTCATCGGGTTGGGCGTGCTGTGCGCGGCCGCGTTCGGCGTTCTTGTCTGGCTTGTGGCGTCCAAGGCCGGCGGCAGGTCCGCGCCGCCCGCGCCGGCAAGCGCTGCGGCACCGTCCGCCGTGCAGGGCTGGGGCGAACTCGATCTCGGCCTTCCCGCCGGCAGCCGGATCGTCGCGATCGCGGCGAGTGGCGCCACGCTCGCCATCCAGGTACGCCTGCCCGACGGGGCGGAGCGCATCATCGTCGTCGACCCCGGCACCGGTACGCCGTTGGGCCGCATCGTTCCGGGGGAAAAATGAACTTCGCGTCCGACAACACCGCACCCATGCATCCGCGCGTTCTCGAGGCCCTGGCGCGCGCCAACGACGGTGCCGCGATGCCCTATGGCAACGATCCGCTTGCGCAGGCCGTCGAGAAGAAAATCGCCGGAATTTTCGAGCGCGACTGTGCCGTCTTCCTCGTTTCGACGGGTACGGCCGCGAACGCGCTGGCGATCGCCGCATGCTGCCCGCCGTGGGGCGCCGTCTATTGCCATCCCGAAGCGCATGTCGACGACGACGAATGCGGCGCGCCGGAGTTCTATACGGGCGGCGCGAAGCTCGTCGGCGTGGAAGGCCCGCACGGCAAGATCGCGGCGAAGGATCTCGATGCCGCGCTGGACGAGGCCGGGAAGGGCGTCGTCCACCACGTGCAGCCGGCGGTCCTGTCGCTCACCAACGCGACCGAAGCGGGAACGGTCTATGCGCCGGCCGAAACGGCGGCGCTCGCGGCGGTCGCCCGTCGGCACGGGCTGAAGGTCCATGTCGACGGGGCGCGCTTCGCCAATGCGCTGGTCGGGCTCGGGTGCACGCCGGCCGAAGCGAGCTGGAAGGCGGGTGTCGACATCCTCTCGTTCGGCGGCACGAAGAACGGCTGCATGGCCGCCGAAGCCATCGTCGTCTTCGACAGGATGCTGGCCGAGACACTCGCATTCCGGCGCAAGCGCGCGGGCCATCTCTTCTCGAAGATGCGTTTTCTGGCCGCACAGATGGATGCCTATCTCGAGGACGGCCTCTGGCTCGATCTCGCGCGCAACGCAAATGCGGCGGCCCGGCGCCTCGCCGAAGGCCTGTCGGCGCTGCCCGGCGCTTCGGTCGTGCACCCGGTCGAAGCGAACGAGGTTTTCGTCGATCTCCCCGAACCGGCGATCGCCGCGACCGAGAAGGCGGGCTACCGCTCGTACCGCTGGCTGGGGCCCGGAACGCAGCGTTTACGCCTCGTTTCGGCATGGTCGAGCCGCATGGAAGACGTCGAAGGATTCATCCGGGTGGCGCGTTCCGGGCTGGCTTGATTCGCCCCGGGCGATGGGCTAAACCCACCGCTCGTCGCACGGGTCCCCATCGTCTAGAGGCCCAGGACGGCACCCTCTCACGGTGCAGACCGGGGTTCGAATCCCCGTGGGGACGCCAGCGCTTCCGCAATTGGTCGGGTGTCGTTACGTCGGTTGGGCCTTGCGGATGTCCTCGAGGCGCGCCATGACCTCGATGGATGCTTGTTCGACCTGCGCGATCGCTTCCAGGGCCTCGCTCGTCTTGCCTTCCGCGAAAAAGCGCGCGGCTTGAATTCCGTGGCGATGGACGCTCTCGTGCGGGGCTTCGAGGTTGCGGAACGCGTCGAGATGCCCGCAGGCCGCCTTTCCATCGCCATAATACCATTTTCCGAGCCGGCAGGAGCGGTGGTCGGCCAATTCGTCAGGGCGAAGCGTGACCCTTCCGATGGCCATGTCCGCGAGCTTTTTCTTCCAGAGCACGTGATCGGATTTCGCAAGGCGGACAATCTTCGCAGGAAAGTCGAGTTCTGCCAGGCTTGCCTGAACTTCAAGTGTCAGGGCCTGCGAGGCGTCGATCGATTTCGAAAGATTGGCCACCAGCCCGATATTGTCCTTCGTCAGGCCTGCGATCGCGTTCGCACCTTCGGAAATCTCCTTGGTCGTGGCGTTCTGTCCGTCGATGACGTGCGCGATCTCGGACATCCGGGAGTTCACGTCTTCGACGTGGCGGCCGATCGCGTCCATCTTGGCGCCCAACTTGTCCATCATTTGTTGGCCGTCGTCGGCCGCTTGCGTTCCTTGGCGCATGGCTTCGACGATCCCCGATATTTCGCTGCGGAATGTCTCGATGCGCTGGCGGATGTCTTCGGTGGCTTGGGCGGTCTGGTGGGACAGGCTTTTGACTTCGCCGGCCACGACCGCGAATCCCTTGCCCGCCTCGCCCGCGCGCGCCGCCTCGATCGTGGCGTTGAGCGCCAGAAGATTCGTCTGGGAAGCGATTGCTTCGATCGCCTTCACGATCTCGCCGATCTTTTCCGACGCTTCGGCCAGCGTCACTATCTTGCGCGCGGCCGCATCGACCGCTTTCGCGACGACGCCCATCGCCCGATGCGCGTTTTCGGTATCGCTGCGCCCTTGGGCGACCTGCGCGTTCGATTCGCGCATCGCGAGCGAAACGGCCTCGATCGAGGTGGCGGCATGGGAAACGGAGGTGGCCATGTTGGCCATGCCTTGGGTGCGAGAGTCGATGGCGCGTACGCCGTCGAGCATGCGGGCGACCGAGATCGACGTTTCCCCGATCTGCACGTTTGCGCCGACCAGCCGATCGAGATCGCGCGAGGCACGCTGGCGCAGGCTCACGGCCAGCCGTGCAAGCGCCTGAACGACCGCGCCGTTGCCTGCGGGAACTGCCGAGTACCCGCCGGCTGCAATCGCGTCGATTGCGGCTACCAGTGCTGCTTCGTCGATCTCGGGTCGCGGAGCATCGGCTTTTGAATCGTGCGCAATTTCAATTCGAGTGTTCTTGCGTTTGAATCCGAGCACGATGGGACCTCCTTTAGCGACGCTCTGCCCGCGCCGGATCAATGCGGATGCTTTGCATGCATGCGATCCGAATTCTGAAAGGCACAAATTTAAAATTGAATAACTAAAGTGCTGCATTTGTAAGATTTTTGCCCCGATATCGAAAATCGAAAGCAGTCGTCTGGGACGTGTCGACAGATGACGCCGTCGTGACCCCGCAATTTGGACATCGGCGATGCCGCCCCCCTGTCGGTTTTCCGTTCGGATGGCGAAGCACTCGGTCGGCCGGGATGCGGCCAGCGCGCATTCATCGCGTTGCGTCCGTCGATAAATCCCGAATGTTGACAGCCAATTCGTCGTCGGTGCGCCCTTGGCCGCAAATCTCGGATATATTGGGTTCGTGGGAGGCTCCTCATGAACGAAACCGAGTCCCTGCTCGATGCGTTACGGCGTTCCGTCGAACCGGATGTTCATTGCGCCATCGAAGACCTGATCCGGCTTGCGCCGGATCACGAGCTAAGCCGCATCAACGTCTTGTCGTTCGCCGCGAAGCGCGGGCTGGACGAGGAACGCGTCATCGCCGCCTTCCTGCAGGCGGCACGGCTCGGGCTATTCGATCTGTCGTGGAACGTGCTGTGTCCAGGCTGCGGCGGGGTGCTCGCCGCGAACGCGTCGCTCAAATCGGTGCATGCCGAGAATTACGACTGCGCGCTGTGTGCTGCCGGCTACGAGCCGACACTCGACGAGATGGTCGACGTGACGTTCACGGTGAGCCCCCGGGTCCGGCGCATCGCCGCCCATAGTCCGAACACGCTGCCGGCATTCGAATATGCCCGACAGGTGTTCTGGGGGTCGGGGATCGATCTGCCGGACAATGCCGAAAAGCTGATCGGCGAGATCATGCTCGACTCCATCGAACTCCCGCCCGGCGAAAAGGCGATCCTCTCGCTGCAATTGCCCGCCGAATTCGTGATCGTTTTCGACGCGGTCACCCATGCCGCCCTGTTTCTCGACGTCAAAGGCCCGCCGACCCGGGAGCGTCAGGAACTGTCCGTGGTTTTCAACAAGGTGCGCACGCCGACCGGAACCGTCGAGATGCGACCCGGCCCCTTGCGGCTCTCGCTGGAAAACCGCACCGACGAGCGCGTGCTGCCGGGCCTGTGGATCGCAGGCGATGCCTTGCACGAACTCCTCGGCCGGCGCCGTCCGTTCTTGACGGCCAAGCGCCTGCTCAGCAACCAGACGTTCCGCGAAGTCTATGGCACGGATACGCTCGAAACGGACCAGCGCCTCAAGATCACGAGCCTCACGTTCCTGTTCACCGATCTCAAGGGCTCGACGTCGCTCTACGAGCGGGTCGGGGATCTTGCGGCCTACGATCTTGTCCGCGCCCATTTTCAGGTTCTCAACGAGATCGTCGCCGCCGAGGCCGGGGCCGTCGTGAAGACGATCGGCGATGCCGTGATGGCGACCTTCCCGACGCCGGCTCAGGCCGTGGCGGCGGCGCTTCGCATGCGCGAGGCAATGCTCGAACTCAACGAAAAGCGCGAGCGCGACGATCTGCTGATCAAGATCGGCATTCATGCCGGCCCGTGCCTTGCGGTGATGCTCAACGACCGGCAGGACTATTTCGGGCAGACCGTGAACATCGCTGCCCGCGTACAGGGGCTTGCCGTTGCGAGATCGATCTTCGCAACCGGAGCCGTGATCCAGAATGCGGGCACATCTTCGCTGCTCGAGGCTGCGGGGCTCAAGCCGTCCTCGCAGCGCCGTGCGGTCGCCGGCCTGTCCGAAGAGCTGGCGGTCTACGAGATTCCCTGAGCGCGGGTCGGGTCGTTCGGCGGTCAGAGCGGCTGTGCGAGCGTGGGCGCGCTGTCGGCGACGGTCGTGCGATGCATGTCCCGGTGCTTCGTGTGGTCGTAGCGACGGGCGCGGTGCATCACCGCCCGATTGTCCCACATCACAAGATCGTACGGTCGCCAGCGGTGCGAATAGACGAATTCGCGCTGGGTCGCGTGCTCGGTGAGATCCTTGAGGAACATCCGCGCCTCGGGCACGGGCCAGCCCTGGATAGCGCCCGCGTGCGAGGCAAGATAAAGGCAAAGTCTGCCACTGCCTGGATGCCGGCGCACGAGCCGCTGCGGCACGGGCGCCCATTTGAGACGTTCGTCGTCCGTGAAATCGACAAAGCCGAGCGAGCCGCGTGAATAAAGCTGGCTGTGTTCGGCCACGAGGCCCATGCATTCCGCCTGAAGTTTTGGGTCGAGTTCGTCCCAGGCTGCGCGCATGTCGGCAAACTCGGTATTGCCGCCTTCTTCGGGGATCACCCGGGCCGACAGCAGCGAATACTTGGCGGGCGTCGGCTTGAACGAACTGTCGGTGTGCCAGAGCATGTTGCCGAGGCCGAAGAGCCTGCGCCGGTCGTCGCGCGCCAGCACGGCGCCATCCCTGTCGAGGTTCGAGATGTCGTTGATGTCCATCGACAGACGCCGCTCCTCGAGGCGCGGCAGATCGCCGGTTGCGGTCTCCATCGGGCCGAAATGCTGCGAGAAGGCATATTGCTGATCGTCCGTGATGTCCTGCCCCGGGATCACCAGAACGGCGTACCTGTCCATCGCCGTTTCGATCTGTACGGCAGTTTCCCTGCTGACACCTGCCGCGATGTCGATTCCTGCCGCTTCGGCGACGAAGTCGTCGCGCCGTGGATTGATCGGACGCACTGTGAGGGGCATGGTTCCTTCCGGGCTGAGATTTGTGGATTTGATCGACAATAACGCGGCAGCGCGGGACGGCTCCAGCATGCCGGCAAGCGTACCCGCTTGACTTGGGTGAGTGTGTAAATTATCGATATCTATAATGATGCCGTCAAAGGTGAGGAAACTGCTGCGACCTGCCGACGTGGTCTACGACCACGTCAAGCGACGCATCATGATGAACGAATTCAAGCCGGAATTCGTGCTTACGGAACTGGGGCTTGCACACGAAATCGGCTGCAGCCAGGGCACGATCCGCGAGGCCTTGCTCCGCCTGCAGGAAGACGGGCTCGTCACGCGGACCGCCCGGCGCGGGACCGTCGTCACGCGGCTGAATGCCGAAGAGGCGCAGGAGATGCTCGTCCTGCGCCGGATGATCGAAACGCGCGGCGCGGCAAAGGCCGCGCGGAAGATCGACAAGACCCAGCTCGCCGAGATCGCCGCCCTTCGCGAACGGATGGATGAGGCGGCAGCGCAGGGTGACGAATATGCCCTGATGCAGGCGGACACCGAGTTCCATCTCGCGATCTTCCGTGCTTCCGGTCTTGACGCGCTCGAGCAGATATTGGCGCGCTGCATCAAGCATTCGCATCGCTGGAAAATCTGGGCGCCGAGCCACAAGCGTGCACTCGAGAAGACGGCTGCTCGCCATGACGTCCTGTTCGAACGTCTTGCCGCGGGCGATGGCGAGGGGCTTGCTGCGGCGCTGGGAAAACATATCGACACGATCGTCCGGATCGGCAGCGTCCCGAAAGCCGTCCGATGAAGCCCTATATCGATCCGGGAATGGCGTTGATCCTCTCGGAGATCCGGGCGCTGCCGGCATTTGACTTCAAAATTCCGCCGATTGGCGAAGCGCGCGTCAGAAACGATGCGGCCACGATCGCCTGGAGCAAAGGTGCGCCGGCGATGGCGACGGTCGAGATGGAGATCCCCGGCGAGCATCCGATGCGCGCGCGGCTGTATCGACCCGTTGTTCAAGCGAACGCACCCGTGATCGTTTTCGTCCATGGCGGCGGATGGACGTTCGGTTCGATCGATACGCACGACGGAACGATGCGAAATCTCGCGGCGGCTTCCGGATGCGCGGTTTTCGGGTTCGATTATCGCCTTTCGCCTGAGCATCCGTTTCCAGCGCCTCTCGATGACACATGCGCGGCAATCGCGTTCGTGCAGGCCGGCGGCCTCGGGGCGGCCGTCGATCCATCGCGCCTTGCGCTTGCCGGAGACTCGGCCGGCGCGACGCTGGCGCTTGCCGCGATGCTGCGTGCGCGCGACGAAGGCGGGACCCTGCCTTCGGCGGCCGCTCTCTTTTATGGCTGCTATGCGCCGATCTTCGACACGCCGAGCCATGCTGCCTTCGGCGATGGGTTCCTTCTGACCAGCGTGAACATGCGCTGGTACTGGATGAACTACCTCGCCGGAAATCTGGAGGCGCCGCCGGCCTTGGCGGCGCCGCTCGGCGCGCGTCTCGAAGGGCTGCCGCCGCTGCATCTTTCTGCCGCCGGGCTGGATCCGCTCCGCGACGACACTTCAAGGCTTGCGGTCCGTCTTGCCGAAGCGGGCGTGGCCTTCAGCTACGAACATATCCCGGGCGTCGTCCACGGTTGCCTGCGCATGAGCGGCCGCCTCGCGCCGGCGCGCAACCTCATCCGGTCGGCCGGACAGTTTCTGCAAGAAAACCTGAAAGCAACAAAAGTCGGAGGAAAACAACCATGAAGCGCAGGACATTCGTAAAGCTGGCGGGCGCATCGGCCTTCGCAGGTGCCGTTTCGGCGCCCGCGATCGCACAGGGCGTCACGACGGTTCGCTGGTGGTACCATTACGACAACCCGCAGAACACGCCGGCGGCGCTGATCGCGAAGTTCGAGCAGGCAAATCCGGGGATCAAGATCCAGGCCGAAGCAATCCCCTGGGGCGGCGGTACCGATTACATAAACCGGATGTTCTCGAGCGTCGTCGCCGGAAACCAGCCGGATTGCGCAATGGTGCGTCTGGCCTATCTCTCGCGCTTCGGGCAGATGCGCGCGCTTGAGCCGCTCGATGGCTACCTCACGAAGTGGGCCGAGCGCAGCGACATCTCGGATGATGTCTGGAAGCTCAACCGTGCGCCCGATGGCAAGCAGTATTATATGCCGTTGCACTACGTCGTGATCTATCTCTATTACCGGCAGGACCTGTTCCAGCAGGCCGGTCTTCAGCCGCCCAAGACATTCGACGAATTCCTCAACTGCGCGAAGACGCTGACCAAGGACGGCATGTACGGCTACGGCATGCGCGGCGGCGGCGGTTGCCACGACAACTGGGGACCGTTCGTTCTCGGCGGCGGCGCGTCGTTCGACAAGGGCGGCATGCTCACCGACAAGGCGCTCGCCGCGAACAGGTTCTTCGTCGAGTTCGCGACGAAGCACAAGGTCGTGCCGCCTTCGGCGCCGACGGATGCATTTCGCCAGATCGTCGACGCGTTCAAGGCCGGCCGGACGGCGATGACGATCCACCACATCGGCTCGGCCGCGGAGATGGTCGGTGCGCTTGGCGACAAGGCTTCGGCGGTGCCGCTGCCGCGCGGCCCGGGCGGCGGCGGCTGGACCTATTTCGGCGACGAATCCAACGCGATCTTCGCATCGAGCAAGGTCAAGGAGGCGGCGTTCAAGTGGGTCAGCTTCCTGTCGTCGGGCGACGGCAATGTCGAACAGGCCAAGCTGAGCGGTCAGTTGCCGATCACGACGTCGGGCCTGAAGAACTGGACCGGTCACCCCAAGCGGTTTGTCGAGGCGAGCTTTGCCTCGCTTCCGATCGCCCAGACGCTGCCGGACAACGTGAAGACGCCCGATTTCGTCGGCCGCGTCCTTCCGACCAACCTGCAGCGCGCCTTGCTGGGAGAAACGAATCCCGATGAGGTCATGAAGGCCGTGGAACAGCTCTTCCACGGTTGATCGGGATGAGGCGGGGGCGCCGATGGCGCCTCCGCCGCCCGGAACGGCAGTTCAGATGAATCAAGCCGCGATCCGAACTTTGACGCCTTACGGATTCCTTGTGCCGGCGCTGCTCGTCACGGCGCTGGTGATCCTCTATCCGGTCGCGCAAACGGTCCTCTTCAGCTTGCAGGACTACCTGCTCTACGCGCCGGATGATGCACGGTTTGTCGGCTTCAGGAATTTCTCGATGGCCCTGAAGGACGAGGTTTTCTGGATTTCCCTGAAGCATTCGGCCGTCTGGGTCGGCGGCATCGTCTTCGCGCAGCTGTCACTCGGGCTGGTAACGGCACTTCTGCTCAACCAGAGCTTCTGGTGGCGCGGCATCGCGCGGGCGCTCGTGATCATCCCCTGGGCGCTGCCGAGCGTCATCATCGGGTTGATGTGGACGTGGATTTTCGATTTCAACACCGGCGTGCTGAACGACCTGCTCATCAGGATCGGGCTGATCAGCCAGCCCTATGCGTGGCTGGCGAGCCCGCAGAGCGCGCTTGCATGCGTCATGCTGGCACTCGTCTGGCAGGGCTTTCCGTTCTTTGCGGTCATGATTCTTGCCGGGCTTCAGACCGTGCCGAAGGAACTCTACGAAGCGGCCGAGATCGATGGCGCGTCCGAATTCCGCCAGTTTATCCACGTCACTGCACCTGCCATTGCCGGCATTGTCGCGACGGCGGTACTGCTGCGGATCATCTGGGTGGCCAATTCGCTCGACGTGATCCTCGTGATGACCGGCGGTGGGCCCGGCTACACGACGCACACCCTGCCGCTTTATGCCTTTTTGCGGGCGTATAGCGGAATGGAGTTTGGATACGCGGCTACGCTCGCGCTGATGCTGACGATCCTTCTCCTTGCGATCGTCTGGCTCTATGTGCGCCAGCAGGCAAAGGACCTCGACGCATGAGCCTTCGCCGGTCCGCATTGCGAAGTGCCGTTCAGGTGGAAATCCCGGTCCTGCTGATCCTCGTCTTTGCCCTGGCGCCCTTCGCGTGGATGCTTCTCACGTCGGTCAAGCCCACGGCCGATCTGTCGCTTTTCCCCGTCCGCTACATGCCGAGCCGGATCACCTTCGAGCACTACCAGCTCCTCATCGAGCGGACGAGCTTCTCGATCAATCTCCTGAACAGCCTTGTCATCGCCTGCGGTGCCGTGTTGCTCGGCCTCGCCACGAGCGTGCCGGCCGCGTATGCCTTTTCGCGGTTCCGGTTTCCCGGTCGCCGCCAGATCCTGACGTCATTTCTCGTCATCAACATGTTTCCCATCGTGCTGCTGATCATTCCGCTCTTCGTTCTCATGCGGAAGCTCGGCCTGATCGACACGTTTCTCGGCGTCATCATCGGCCATTCGACGTTTTCGATCCCGTTCTCGATCTGGATGCTCGTCAGCTACTTCAACGCGATCCCGCGCGAGCTTGACGAGGCCGCGACGATCGATGGTGCTTCGCGGCTCCAGACGATCCGGCTCGTGATCATTCCACTGATCATGCCGGGGCTGGTGACGACGGCAATCTACGTGTTCATCACGTCGTGGAACGAATATCTGTTCGCGATGATGCTTTCGGGCCAGACGGTGCGCCCGGTGACCGTGGCCTTGCAGCTTTTCATCGGTGAATTCACGGTCCAATGGGGGCTTCTGACGGCCGGGGGCGCACTGATCGCGCTGCCGGTCTCCATCCTGTTTCTTCTCGTACAAAGGCGGCTGGTGGCTGGTCTCACCGCCGGCGCGGTAAAGGCATGAAAAAGGCAAATCCGATCGGCGTCATTTCGATGTTCTATGCGCGGCCGTTCACGCGCGCGAATTTCGGCACATTCGCGCGGATGAAGGCGGCGGGGGCGGATGTCGTCGAGCTTCTCGTTCCTGAGCCGGGCGAGCTCGACCTTGCGGAGACGCGCAAGGCGATTGCCGACGCAGGCCTCGAGTGCGTGCTCGCTGCGCGTGTGAACCTTTCGCGCGATCTTTCCAGCAGCGATCCGGCCGCGTACAAGGCAGGGATCACCTATCTCGAAGCAAGCGTGGGAATTGCCGCAGAGCTTGGCGCGAAAATCGTGGGCGGACCGCTTTACGGCGCACCGCTCGTGTTTGCAGGCCGCGCGCCAACCCCTGTCGATGGCAATGAGCGCCGTCGTCGGATCGATGCCGTGGTCGCGGGGCTTGTGCAGTCCGGGCGCCGTGCCGCCGATTGCGGCATCGTCCTGGGTGTCGAACCGCTCAATCGCTTCGAAACGGACGTGTGCAACACGGCGCGACACGCGATCGAGATCGTCGACCGCGTCGGAGCCGGTTCGGTCGGCGTAATGCTCGACACTTTCCATATGAACATGGAGGAATTCGATATCGCCGACGCGATCCGCAAGACCGGGAACCGCCTTGTCCACTTCCAGGCCAACGAGAACAACCGGGGTTTCGTGGGATCCGGTCACATCGATTGGGCATCCGTGGCGCGGGCAATTCGGGATGTCGATTATTCCGGACCGATCGTTCTCGAGCCCTTCCGCCGGAACGACGAGGCTGCGGGCGTCACGCTGGCGCAATGGCGCGCTCCCGCGGTCGACGAGGATGGCCCGCTCGCCGCAAGCGTCCAATTTCTTGCGGCCACTCTCGCGTTCGCGCGGCAAACGGCGTGAGGGGAGACCGACAGATGAGGACCGTTCGCATCGGATGGATCGGCTGCGGCACGCACGCGATGGAAATGCTGCTGCCGCAGATCGCGCGGCATGACATCGAATTGCGCGCGCTTTGTGACAGCGCCCGCGATCGGCTCGAGCTTGCCGGACGCCGACATGGCGTGCACCCGGAAGACCTCGTATCGGATTGGCGCGCGCTGCTATCGCGCGATGACGTCGACGCGATCGGCATGGCCGTCGGGCCCGGGCTGCATCATGAAATCGGCCTCGCGGCGATCGAACGCGGATTGCCGGTCTTCGTCGAGAAACCGCCGGCGCCAACCGCGGCGAAAGCCGGCGAACTCGCCGATGCGGCCAGCAAACGCGGCGTGCCGGTCGTCGTCGGCTTCATGAAGCGATATTCGACCGCCAATCGCATCGCCGCCAACATTCTGCATGGGGACGAGTTCGGGCCACGCGCGAGTTTCCTTGGCGAATACATGACGGCACCGACATATTTCACAAAGGATGTGGATTATACGGGGTTCTACCTCCACCATTGCGTGCACTACTTCGATCTTGTTCCGCACCTGATGGGTGAAGTTGCCTCCGTTTCGGCGCGCCGCCACGAACTCACGCCGGGCAAGCTTCTGCTGCACGTCGATTTCCGGTTCGTGCAGGGCGGAATCGGCACGCTGGTCGTCGGCACGCACCAGTCGCGCGGAACCCCCATGGAATGGTGGCAGGTGATGGGGGACCATCGCCGCGTCGAAGTGCGGAACGTCCACGAGGTCCGCTATTTCCGCAATCCGCCGTTCAAGGCCTCGGAGCCTGCGGCGTCGCTGGTCGATGGTGTCGATACCCTCGTCTGGGAGCCGAACCTGACGGCTGCCGCGAACGAAGACCACAAGGGCTACCATGCGCTGCTGGGAGATTTCGTGCGCGTTGTCCGCGGCGAGAAAGTCGCCGTGCCGGATGCGGCGGCGGGTGCGAGGGCCATGGCGCTGCTGGAGCAGGCCCTCGCCTCGGCGAAATGATCTCCGGAAAACGCGAGGAGTCCGCGATGCGGCACAAGATCGGCAAGGTCGATGTTCACCTAGTGTCGTATCCGATCACCGGCGGATTTGCGGATGCCACCCGAAAGGTCGAGACAATCGGCTTCCTGCTCGTCCGGATAACGACCGATCAGGGGCTTGAAGGCATCGGCGTGACCTATCACGAGGTCGGCGGCGAGGCGACGCGTGAACTGATCGTGCACAACATGGCGCCCAAACTGATCGACCGCGATCCGCTCCAATCCGAGGTTATCTGGCAGGAGTTCTTCCACTATCTGCGCGGTGTCGGCCGCAAGGGTTTGATGTATTGCGCGCTCAGCGCGATCGACATCGCGCTGTGGGACCTCAAGGGCAAGATCGCGGGCCTGCCGGTCTGCACGCTGCTCGGCGGCAACGCCACGAAAGTACCGGTCTACGCCAGCGGCGGATGGACCTCTTATTCAGACGACGAGTTGGTTGACGAGATGCGCGGAATGGTCGACCGCGGCTTCCGGACCGTGAAATTCAAGGTCGGGTTCGACGGGGGACGGAATATCCGGCGCGACGCGGTACGCGTGCGCAAGGTACGCGAGGCCGTGGGCCCCGACATCCAGATCCTTGTCGATGCGAACAACTGCTTTGATGCGGCCACGGCCGTTCAACTCGCAAACCGCATTCGCGAATATGACATTGCCTATTTCGAAGAGCCGGTCTTTGCCGACGACATCCCCGGGCTCGCGCGATTCAAGAAGGGAACGGACATTCCGCTTGCGACCGGCGAGCATGAGTACACGAAGTTCGGCGTGCGCGATCTGCTCGTGAACGAGGCGGCCGATCTCGTCCAGGTCGATGGCGCACGCGCCGGCGGCTATACTGAAATGCTCAAGTGCGCCGCGCTGACGCAGGCCTGGAACGTCAAATTCGCGCCACATGCGATGGAAAACGTCCATCTCCATCTTGCCGCCGCAGTGCCGAACGCACTGTTTCTCGAACGCCTCTTGATGTTCGAGGAGATTACCGGGCTCGTGTTCAAGGATGCGCCGAAGCCGCTCGACGGCTTCATGCACGTTCCCAATCGCCCGGGCCTTGCGCTTGATCTCGACATGGATTTCGTTCGGGACCACGACCAGGCCTAACCGACTGGTGCTGGTCGTCGCCAGACGGGAATCCTGCCGGCGGAAGGTGGATCGAAGCGTGTGCCCGACAAAAGGGCACTCCAAGTTTCCGTTGCCTCGCTCCATTGCAGGCGCCCGGTGGCGTACCCCCAGTTGCTTGCGAGTCGCCGCATGGCACGTGGCTTGCTGTGACGGGTGAGGGTAGCCCGCACTCGGCAATCGTCGCGCGCCAATATCCGGAGCAAGGCGGGTGATGTCGCTGCGGGCGGCATCAATCAGGGGGAATGAATATGGCCTATCTGGCACCTTCCGAATTCGTGACAAAAATGGTCGATGCGGGTGAAGCGAAGATCTTCATGTCCACGCGCGACACCATCATCCGTGCCTATATGGCAGGCGCAATTCTCGCACTGGCCGCAGCCTTCGCCGTCTCGATCAATGTCCAGACAGGTGTGCCGATCGTCGGTGCGGCGCTGTTCCCGATCGGGTTCTGCATGCTTTATCTGCTGGGCTTCGATCTCCTGACCGGCGTCTTCGTGCTGGCGCCGCTTGCGCTGATCGACAAGCGCCCGGGCGTCACGCTGAAAGGCGTCCTGCGCAATTGGGGCCTCGTATTTGTCGGCAATTTCGCCGGTGCCTTCACAGTCGCCGTCATGATGTCGATCATCTTTACGTTCGGGTTCACGCAGGAGCCAGACAAGGTCGGTACGGTCATCGGCCACGTCGGCGAGGCGCGCACGCTCGGCTACGCTGCGCACGGGGCGGCGGGCATGCTGACCCTCTTCATCCGCGGCATGCTCTGCAACTGGATGGTTTCCACGGGCGTCGTCGGTGCGATGGTTTCCACGTCCGTCAGCGGCAAAGTGATCGCGATGTGGATGCCGATCATGCTGTTCTTCTTCATGACGTTCGAGCACTCGATCGTGAACATGTTTCTGTTTCCATCCGGCCTGATGCTCGGCGGCAAGTTCTCGATCATGGACTACCTGATCTGGAACGAGATTCCGACGGTCGTGGGAAACCTGGTCGGGGGCTTGTCTTTCACGGGCTTGACGCTGTATGCGACTCATGTGCGGACGGCGCCCAAGCGCAATATCGGGGCGATCCGTCCGGTTGCCGCGCGGGCCTGATGACGGTGGCGGGCGCGGTGGATCGTTCCGCCGCGCCCGTCAACGGGATCACGGATGTCCGATGCACTGAAGATTTCGGCCGGGCAGTATTCCGATCGCGGCCGCAAGTCGGCCAATCAGGATTTCCACGGGCTGCTCGTCCCGAAGGAGCCGCTTCTCAGCCTGAAGGGCATCGCTGTCGCGATCGCCGACGGGATCAGCACAAGCCCGGTCGCGCATATCGCCAGCGAATCGGCGGTCAAATCGTTCCTGACGGACTATTATTGCACGCCGGAAACCTGGTCCGTCAAAACCGCCGCCCATCGGGTGATCGCGGCGACGAACTCCTGGCTGCACGCGCAGACGCGGCGCGGCGCACCAGGCGAAGACCGGGATCGTGGCTATATCTGCACTTTCAGCGCGATTGTCATAAAGGCCTCGACGGCGCACCTGTTCCATATCGGCGATTCCCGCATCTATCGCGTCGCGGGTTCCGCGCTCGAGCAGCTCACCGAAGATCACCGCGTCGTCGTTTCATCCGTGCAGAGCTATCTCGGCCGGGCGCTTGGCGTGAAGCCGCAAGTCGAGATCGACCATCGCAGCCTTGAAGTCTCGCCCGGCGACATATTCGTCCTGGCGACCGACGGTGTTTTCGACCATGTGTCCGCGCGCTTCGTCGCGCAGACGATAGCCTCGAGCCCTGATCTAGACCGTGCGGCGCGCACCGTCGTCGAAGAGGCACTCCGGTGCGGCAGTAACGACAACCTGACGATCCAGATCGTCCGGATCGAAAGCGTATCTTCGGGCGAGGCGGATGCCGTGCTCGAGCACGAGATCGATCTCCCCCTGCCGCCACTTCTCGAGGCGCCGTGCAGTTTCGACGGATACAGGATCGTGCGGGAGCTGCATGCGAGCAGTCGAAGCCATGTCTATCTCGCGCTGGACGAGGCGCACGCGACGGGTGCGCGTCCGATCGTATTGAAGATTCCGTCGATCGACCTGCGCGGCGATCCTGCCTATCTGCGGCGCTTTGTCATGGAGGAATGGATCGCGCGCCGCATCGACAACGCGCATGTTCTGCGGCCTCAACCGAGAATGCGCAGGCGCGGCTTCCTGTACGTGGCGATGGAACACGTCGAAGGCCAGACACTTGCGCAATGGATGATGGACAATCCACGCCCCGATCTCGAGCGGGTGCGCGGCATCGTCGAGCAGATCGGGCGCGGCTTGCAGGCCTTTCACCGGCTCGAAATGATCCATCAGGATCTTCGGCCCGAAAACGTGATGATCGACAGGACGGGAACGGTGAAGATCATCGATTTTGGATCCGTGCATGTTCGCGGCATTGCCGAGGCGGTATCGGCGATGGACGAACGGGAAATCCTCGGCACGCATCAATATGCCGCACCGGAGTATTTTCTCGGAGAAGGAGGCTCTCAGGCTTCGGACATCTATTCGCTCGGCGTGATTGCCTATCAGATGATTTCCGGACGCTTGCCGTACGGTGCCGAAGCTGCCCGTATACGTTCGCGCTCCCAGCTGCGAAAGCTGACCTATTCCAGCGTACTGGACGAACAGCGCGAGGTGCCGGCGTGGATCGACTGGGCTTTGCGAAAGGCCGTGCAGCCGGACCCGGCCAATCGTTACGCCGAGCTTTCGGAATTTCTGTTCGATCTCCGGCACCCGAGTGCGGGGCATCAACGTGCCACTCGTGCACCGTTGTTGGCGCGCGATCCACTGCTGTTCTGGAAGGGGCTTTCGACGGCGCTGGCCGTGGCATTGGCAGCGATGCTGTTCCATCGCTTCAGTTGAGCGCCTCTGGCGTGCTCGGGAATTGAGCCGCTGCGCATCAAAAGAATTCAAAATGCGGTTGGGGATTGCGCAGGAAAACCGGGAATAGTCATTTAAATCAAATAGATAATAAAACAGCCTGTCGGTGGCACATCCGTTGCTCGATTGGAGTTCAACATCCGCCTCGAACGAATTTGGACATGAAGCCGGACCAGGAATTCACCGACGAGCAGAAGCAGTATCTGGCCGGCTTCGCGAGCGGGGTAGCGGCCAAGCGGGCCGCGCTTGGGATGCCGGCGATGCTGGGGCCGTCCGCTTCGTCGAGCGTGGCTCCGACGGGCCCGGATGCGATCCTGATCGCGGCGCAGGACCGGACCGTCGCCGCAGGCGGTACGCTGACGGCGGAGGAGAAAGCGAAGCGGGCGACCCCGCCCCTCGACAGATGGGACGCGCTTGTCGCCGCTGCCGAATCGGGTATTCCGCCGAAGGGCACGGACATATTCCTTACGAAGTTTTTCGGTCTCTTCTACGTGGCGCCGGCACAGGACTCTTTCATGTGTCGCCTGCGCATCCACCACGGGATGCTCGACGCTTACCGAATGCGCGGTCTTGCCCGCCTGGCCGAACGGCTGGGCGGCGGCTACGCGCACGTCACGACGCGCAACAATCTTCAGATTCGCGAGATCGCGCCGAAGAACACACCTGAATTTCTGGTCGCCCTCCAGGAACTTGGACTCACCAGCCGGGGGACGGGTGCCGACAATGTCCGGAATATCACCGGGAGCCCTTCGGCCGGGATCGACCCCCAGGAAATCATCGATACGCGGTCACTCGCGCGCGCGCTTCAGCATCACATCCTGAATCATCGCGACCTCTACACGTTGCCGCGAAAGTTCAACATCGCGTTCGATGGCGGCGGGACGATCGGCGTGCTCGAGGATACGAACGATATCGGTCTGCCAGCCGTTCGGGTTCCGGAGGGAAAATCCGTCGCGCCCGGCGTGTGGTTCCGCTTGCAACTCGGCGGGATCACCGGGCATGGCGACTTTGCGCGGGATACCGGCGTTGTCGTGAAACCCGAGCGCGCGGTCGCTATATGCGATGCGATCTTGCGCGTCTTCATCGATCATGGCGACCGCACCGACCGGCGTAAGGCGCGATTGAAATACCTGCTCGACAAATGGGGCGTGGCGAAATTTCTCGCCGAAGTCGAAGCAAAGTTCGGCGCGCCGCTCGACAGGATCCCGTTGGCGGACTGCATCGCGCGCGAACCGGTCGATCGGGGCGCGCATCTAGGCGTCCACGCCCAGCGCCAGCCAGGACGGAACTGGATCGGCGTCGTGATGTCGGCCGGCAGGATGGAAGCCAGTCAGATGCGCGGCCTTGCCGACATTGCCGAGAAGTATGGCGATGGCGACATCCGTCTGACGGTTTGGCAGAATCTCCTCATCTCGGGTGTCGCCGACGCCGACATCTCCGCCGTGCAATCCGCCATCGAAGCGCTGGGACTTGACTGGCGGCCGGAGAACCCGCGCGGTGGGCTCGTCGCGTGCACCGGGAATACCGGCTGCAAGTTCGCGGCCTCGAACACCAAGGCGCATGCCGAGGCGATCGCGACATATCTCGAGACACGGGTCGCCATCGACATGCCGGTCAATATCCATCTGACAGGCTGCCATCATTCCTGCGCGCAGCACTATGTCGGCGACATCGGCCTGATTGCCTGCAGGATCGAGACGGGCGAGGCGAGTGTCGAGGGCTACCATATCCATGTCGGCGGAAGCGCGGGTGCGGCGCCGACACTTGCGCGCGAGTTGTGGCGCGATGTTGCAGCCGACGAGGCGCCGGTCCGCATCGAACGCCTTCTGCGGAGTTGGCAGCGCGGCCGCACCAAGGGCGAGAGCTTCAATATCTGGGCGAACAGATTCGAGATCGATGCGCTGCGCGCGATGGTCGACGAACCGGCCGAGGCGGGCGCATGACCGTCTATGTCCCGAAATTGCCCGAAGAAGCGCCGTTTTCGCCGCCCCAGCGCGCCTGGCTGAACGGCTTTTTCGCGGCGCTCATCGGCGGCGATACGGCCGATCCGGCTGCTGCACCGGCGGCACCTGCGATCGCCGAGGATTTCCCGTGGCACGATCCGGCCCTGCTTCTCGACGAGCGATTGAAACTCTCCGAAGGCCGGGTGCCGGCACGGCGACTCATGTCGGCGATGGCACAGCTCGACTGCGGCCAATGCGGCTACGAGTGCAAAAGCTACGCGGAAGCGATCGCATCCGGCGCGGAAAAGTCGCTCGGCAAATGCGTGCCCGGCGGCAAGGAAACGTCGAAGGCGCTGCGTGCGTTGGTCGCCGAACTGCCTGCGGCCGGCGCACCCGCCGCCGTACGTGCCGATGCGGCCCATCCGCCGGGCCGTCTGGTCGCCGAGGCGGTCTTCAAGGCAGCGACACCGCTCAACGGGCAAGGCTCGGCCAAGGACACGCGGCACGTCGTATTCGGTCTTGCCGGTTCGGGCCTTTCCTACGAGGTCGGCGACGCCTTCGGCATTTTCGTATCCGTCTCGCCCGAACTCGTCGATGCGACGATCGCGGCGCTTGGAGCGGATCCCGGAATGGTGGTGGAGCGCGGCGGCTGGCGCGGCAGCCTTCGCGAGGCGCTTGCAAGCCGGATCGACATCGCCCGTCCGGGCGATTCCGCCATCGAACTGATGCTTCAAAATGCGGAGAATCCGGAAGACAGGTCGGCCCTCAAGGCGATCCTCGACGGTGCGGACGGTGCGGCGCCGGCCGATCCGGACCTGCTCGATCTGCTTCTGGCGTTTCCCGCCGTGCGTCCGCCGCTGGATGCCATGCTGGGCGCGCTCGAAGACATCCAGCCGCGGCTCTATTCGATCGCTTCTTCGCCGAAGGCGCATCCGGGCGAGGTCCACCTCACGGTTGGCGTTGTCCGGTACGAACGCAATGGGCGCTCGCGAGAAGGTGTTGCCTCGAACCATCTGGCGGCCCGCGTCGCACCGGGCTCGCGTCTTCGGGCGTTTGTTCAGCCTGCTCACGGTTTCCGTCTTCCCGCGAACGGCGACGTTCCGACAATCATGGTCGGACCCGGAACCGGCGTGGCACCGTTCCGGGCCTTTCTCGAGGAGCGGCAGGCAAGCGGCGCCAGGGGAAAGAACTGGCTGTTTTTCGGCGACCAGCACGAAAAGTGCGATTTCATATACCGCAAAGAGATCGAAGGCTGGCTCGACGATGGGACGCTGACGCGCCTCGATCTTGCGTTTTCGCGCGATGGCGACAGGAAGGTCTATGTGCAGGACCGGATGCGCGACGCCGGCGCCGAGATCTGGTCATGGCTGAAGGCAGGTGCGCATTTCTATGTTTGCGGCGACGCTTCGCGGATGGCGCGTGACGTGGACGCGGCATTGCAGGCGATCGTCGCCGAACATGGCGGAATGGATGCCGCGGCGGCGAAATCGTTCGTGCAGAAGCTCGCGGCCGACCGCCGCTATCAGCGAGACGTCTATTGAACGGCGCCGAACCGGCCATCTGATGGGCTATCTGCCGATATTCCTCGATCTTTCGGGCAAGAGCGCGATCGTCGTGGGGAAGTCGTCCGCGGCCGAGGCGAAGGCACGGCAACTCGCAGATGCCGGCGCGGTCGTGTGCCGCATGGACGACGCGCAGAGTGTCGCCGGTGCTGCCGTCGTCATATGCGCGGATGCCGATCGTGCCAAATGCGCAAGAATCGCGCAGATGGCACGCGCGAGCGGCATTCCGGTCAATGTCGTCGACGAGCCGGAACTCTGCGATTTCATCTGGCCGGCGATCGTGGACCGATCGCCCGTCATTGTCGCGATTTCGACCGGCGGTGCGTCGCCCGTACTTGCACAGATACTGAGGGCGCGGATCGAAGCTCTTTTGCCTGCGACGATCGGACGGCTGGCGCAGTTTGCGCACCAATTGCGCAGTCGGATCGCGCGTGCAGTACCCGATCCCGCCGCCCGACGCCAGTTCTGGCGCCGGGTCCTTGACGGGCCGGTCGGAAATCTCGTTCTGGCAGGACGCGAGGAAAATGCCGCGCGGGAAGTCGACCGGGAGCTTCTTCAGGCCGGCAGTCACCGCGGCCATGTGAGCATCATCGATGCGCGCGTCGATACGGATATGCTGTCGCTCAAGGCCCTCCGGCGACTTCAGGAGGCAGATGTCCTCTTTCTCGATCATGGTGTCGAATCGGTGTCTTCGGCGCTCGCGCGGCGCGATGCAGTGCGGATGGTGATCGACGGATCCGAATGGACGGGCAAGAGTTTCCATCGCGAGCTGGCGCGGCAGATCTCGACCATGGTTGCCGCCGAACGAAAGGTCGTGTGTTTCCAGTCCGGCGGCAGGTCGGGGGGCCTCGAATTCTCGCCGCTTGCAATGGCCCTGGCGGGCGCTGGCGTTCCCTACGAAATCACGCCGGTCGCAGGTGTTTCCTTCGAGCCACGGCCGTCCGTGGGCCCGGCCAGCCACTTCAGCTGATTTTCTGATCGTCCCGGACCTGTGGGCTGTTGCCCGGACGGACGCGGGGAAGGCAGACTGGTCGGACAAGGCGGCATAAGCCCGCCATTCGACCGGGAGAAGACGCATGAGCGGACATTCGGACGACCCCCAGGACACGCGAAGCTACAAGCTGCGTTCGAACGCGTGGTTCAAGCGACAGGATCGGGATGGGTTCAGCCGCCGGAGCTGGATGAAAAACCAGGGTCGCGCCGATCATCTGTTCGACGGCCGTCCGGTCATCGGAATTTGCAATACCTGGTCGGAATTCACGCCCTGCAACGGCCATTTCCGGCAGATCGCGGAGTACGTAAAGCGCGGAGTCTACGAGATGGGCGGCTTTCCGCTTGAATTCCCGGTGATGAGCCTGTCGGAGATCCTGCTGCGACCGACGGCAATGCTCTACCGGAACCTCGCGTCGATGGACGTCGAGGAATCGATCCGCGGGCAACCGATGGACGGCGTTGTCCTTCTGACCGGCTGCGACAAGACGACCCCGGCACTGGTCATGGGAGCCGCAAGCTGCGACATCCCGACGATCGTCGTATCGGGCGGGCCGATGCTCAACGGCCGCTACAAGGGCGAGATGCTCGGCTCGGGTACGCACAGCTGGATATTCACCGAACGGCTGAAGACCGGCCAGATGACCATGGCCGATCTTTCGCAGGCCGAAGCGGCGATGTCGCGTTCTTCGGGCCATTGCATGACGATGGGTACCGCTTCGACGATGGCTTCGATGGTCGAAGCGCTCGGCATCGCGTTGCCGACGAATGCCGCGATTCCCGGCGTCGACGCCCGGCGCTATGCACTCGCCCACATGGCCGGTCGACGGATCGTCGAAATGGTGAAGGACGATCTGCGTCTTTCGAAAGTCCTGACAAAGAAGGCCTTCGAGAACGCAATCCTGGTGAACGGTGCGATCGGGGGCTCGACGAATGCGGTCGTTCATCTGCTGGCGATGGCCGGCCGGATGGGCATCGACCTTACGCTCGATGACTGGGACCGGCTCGGACGCGACATGCCCTGCCTTGTCAACCTGATGCCATCGGGAAAGTACCTGATGGAGGAGTTCTACTATGCGGGCGGCATTCCCGCCGTGATTTCGGAAATCCGCCACAGGCTGCATCTCGACGCGTTGACGGTGACCGGCCAGACGATCGGCGAGAACAATGCAGGTGCCAAAAGCCACGATCCGGACGTGATCTATCCGTTTGCCGCACCGTTCAAGCCGCAGGGCGGCATCGCGGTCCTGCGCGGGAATCTTGCGCCGAACGGCGCGGTCCTCAAGCCATCCGCGGCAAGTCCGTCATTGATGAAGCATCGAGGGCGTGCGGTCGTCTTCGAATCGATCGAAGACTACGATGCGCGGATCGACGATCCGGCGCTCGATATCGATGAAAGCTGCGTGATGGTCCTGAAAGGATGCGGGCCGCGCGGGTATCCCGGATTCCCCGAGGTCGGCAATTTCGCGTTGCCGGCAAAGATCCTGAAAAAGGGCATTCGCGACATGGTCCGCATTTCCGATGCGCGCATGTCGGGCACCGCTTATGGAACGACGGTCCTTCACACGGCACCTGAAGCTGCCGCAGGAGGGCCAATCGCACTCGTGCGCAATGGCGACATGATCGAACTCGACGTCGCCGCGCGACGACTGCATCTCGACGTCGCCGACGACGAACTTTCCCGGCGCAGGGCGGGTTGGTCAGCCCCGGTGCGGCCGAGCGAGCGGGGCTACTACCGGCTCTATGTCGATCATGTGCTGCAGGCGGACCGGGGGGCCGATCTCGACTTCCTCGTCGGCAACTCGGGCGCCGCCGTCAAGCGCGAGAGCCATTGAAAGCGGCTACTCCTTGACTGCACCGGTCAGCGAGGAAACGTAGTAGTCGACGAAGAGCGAATAGAAGAGGGCAACCGGGAGCGAGCCGAGCAGCGAACCTGCCATGAGTGCTCCCCATTGATAAACGTCGCCCGTGACGAGTTCCGTGAGGATCGCGACCGGCACCGTCTTCTTCTCGCTCGACTGGATGAATGCGAGTGCGTAGATGAATTCGTTCCATGACAGCGTGAAGCTGAAGATGCCGGCGCTGATGAGACCGGGCACGGCGAGCGGCAGCGTGATCTCGCGAAGGATCTGGATGCGCGTGGCACCGTCGATCAGTGCGCATTCTTCAAGTTCGTAGGGGATCGACTTGAAATATCCGATCAGAAGCCACGTGCAGAACGGAATCAGGAAAGTCGGATAGACCAGGATCAGCGCCATGGGCGAATCGAACAGACCGAACCAGGTCACCATCATCGCAAGCGGAATGAAAAGGATCGACGGCGGCACCAGATAGGCAAGATAGATTGCCAGACCGACATACTGGCTGCCGCGGAACCGCAGACGCTGGATGGCATATGCGGCAAGCGTGCTCGAGACGAGCGACAATGCCGTGGCGCAGACCGCGACCGTCATCGTCGTGGCGAGCCATGTCGGATATGCGGTCTCGAACAGAAGGTGCTTGAGGTGTTCGAGCGTCGGCGAGCCGATCAGGAACGGATTGTAGGTCTTGTAGTCGTAAAGCTCGGCATTCGGTTTGAATGCGGTGACCGTCATCCAATAGAACGGAAACAGCAGGATCAGGACGAAGCACGCCAAGGGCAGATAAATCGTGACCATCCGGCGCGTACGGCTGTCCCACGCCATGCGCTCGGCTGCCGCGGCGGCGGAATTCTTTGCCGGCGCGTTCGCCTCTTCGTCGGCGGTCGGGAAATGCGCGTCACTCATCGGCTTCTCCCTGCTGCCACTTGCGCCGCGCGAGCGCGAAATAACTGAAAAGCGTGGCGAACACGAGGAACGGGATCATCGAAACGGCGATCGCGGCGCCCTCGCCGAGCTGCCCGCCGGGAATGCCGCGCTGGAAGGCGAGCGTCGCAAGCAGGTGCGTGGAATTGATCGGCCCGCCGCGCGTGATTGCATAGACCAGCTGGAAATCGGTAAACGTGAAGATGATGCTGAACGTCATCACGATAGCCAGGATCGGCAGGAGCATCGGAAAGGTGATGTGGCAGAATCGCTGCCATCCGGACGTTCCGTCGAGCATCGCCGCCTCGTAGAGCGAAGGCGAAATGGTCTGCAGGCCGGCCAGAAGCGAGATCGCGACGAACGGGATGCCGCGCCACACGTTTGCGGCGATCAGTGACCAACGTGCGGGCCACGGCGTTCCGATGAAATCGATGTTCGTGGTCCGCCAGCCGAGGACGTCGGTCAGCAGATAGCTGATGATCGAGAACTGCGGATCGTATATCCACCAGAACGCGATTGCCGAAAGCACGGTCGGCACGATCCACGGCAGAAGGATGATCGCCCGCAGGATGCTTTTGAACGGCAGATGGTTGTTCAGCAACAGCGCAAGCCACAGCCCGAGGCCGAATTTCGCGATCGTCGCGATCCCTGTGTAGAAGACGCTGTAGAAGACCGCATTCCACCACAGCCGGTCTTCGAGCAGGAATTCGAAATTCTCGAGGCCGACCCAGATTCCGCTGCGGCCGATCGTGGTGTCGGTAAAGGCAAGATAGATGCCCAGACCGAGCGGATAGGTGAGAAAGACAAGAAGAAGCCCGACCGCCGGCAGCAGGCAGATCGTCACGAGGAACGGCTTCCAGTCGAACAGGCGGGCGATTGCACCAAGTTCCTGCTTGGGCCTGACCCATGTTTGCGCGGCTGCCGTGTCCATGTGCGATCGCTCCGGTCGAGAGGGCGGATTGCGGCGCCGGGACGACCCCGGCGCCGCGACCCACGTGCGTCAGCTGCGGAACATGCGCTTGGCGCGGCGTTCGGCTTCGCGAACGGCATCCTGCGCCGTCGCCTGACCGGACGCGACCGCCGCGCACATGTCGACCGTGACGTACTCGGCATTTGCCTGACCCGAGGCTTCCGTGATCGGGCCCTTGTAGCCGTTCCAGAACGGCGAACGCATCGTGTCCTTGAAGATGCGCACGCGCGGATCGCCTTCCCACACCGCCGCATTGTCGTAGGCGGCGAGCGGATGGGCCCAATAGCCGAGATTGGCGTTGAGCCAGGGTTCGTGCTGCTCGTGCTCCAGCATGAACTGGAGGAACGCCTTCGACGCGTTCGGGAACTTGCTGTGCTTGAAGACCATGGCGTTCAGCGTGAGGCCAGTCATCGCCGGTACGCTGAGACGACCCTTCGGCATCAACTGATGCTGCGTATCGTCGGCGATCGGCGCCGTCTTCGGATCGTTCTTGAGCGAGAAGTAGAGCGACACGCCGTTTGCCGTGAGCCAAAGCTCCTGGGCCGAATAGGCTCGGTTGTTGGAAATGTCGTTCCAGGCCGTCGTGCCCGGGATGAAGGTCTGGTACAGCTCCTTCAGGTAGTTCAGGGCGTCAACCGTTTCCTTGCTGTTGATCGCGACCTTGCCCTTTTCATCGACAAGGTAGCCGCCGTGCGACCAGATCACCCAGTTGCAGAACGAGTTGGCGTCGCCCACAGCATGGCCGAGCGCGAAGCCCGGAGGCTTGCCCGCCGCCTTGAGCTTGCGGCAGAGGTCGAGGAAGCCGGCATGGTCGTCGGGAACCGACTGAAAGCCCAACGCATTGACAGCCGACTTGCGATACACGAGCGGTCCGCCGGATGCGCCGAACGGCAGGCCGATCCAGTTCTTGGAATTCGTCTTGCGGCCGTACTTGTCCGCCATCGGCAGCCAGCCGCCATAGCGCTTGCCGAGATAGTCGGCCACGTCGGTGAGTTCGATCAGCTTGGTCGCGAAGATGTGCGGGGCGTCCGAAAAGCCGATGATCAGGTCGGGGCCGGCGCCGGTATTTGCCGTGACGGCCGTCTGCTGGGTGATGTCTTCCCAGCCGACGAAATCGATCCGGACGTCGACGCCGGTCTTCGCGGTGAACTTGGCCGCGTTCGCGCGGAACACGTCCTCGTCGGGCTGGACGAAGCGCACGGGGCGAAGCATGCGAAGTGTCGCCCCCTTTTCGATCGGCAGCTTCGGCGCCGCCGCATCGGCTGCCTTGACGCGGCCTGCCTGCGCAAAGGCGCGCTGCGCCCCGACGGAAAGTGCCGCCACGCTGGCGCCGGCTGCAAGGATGCTTCGACGCGTGATCACGTAAGCCATCTCTTTTCTCCCTTTCCTCAAGTTGTCTTCGTTATTTTGTGAAGCTCTTGGCGTTCTATAGGCGCCGACCGCTTGCGCGGTCGAACAGATGGACGAGGCGGACGTCCGGTGAAACCGGCAGCCGTTCGCCACGTTTTGCGGAAACGCGCTCGCGAAACGCGCCCATGACCGTGACATCGCCGATCTTGAGCATGACCTGGGTTTCCGACCCGGTCGGCTCGACGACGTGAACGACTGAAGCAATGCCGTTCGGATCAAGGGTCAGATGCTCGGGCCGGATTCCGTAGACGACTTCGGCACCGTCCTTCGCCACTATTCCCTGCGGCAGGGGCCAACGGGTTCCACCCGAATCCGTGAATGCGCCATTGGCGATCCGGCCGGCAATCATGTTCATCGCCGGCGAGCCGATGAAGCCTGCGACGAACAGGTTTGCCGGACGGTCGTAGAGTTCCAGCGGCGCGCCAATCTGTTCGATGCGGCCCTGATGCATCACGACGATCTTGTCGGCCATCGTCATGGCTTCGATCTGGTCGTGCGTCACATAGACGGTCGTGACGTTGAGCCGCTGGTGGAGATCCTTGATTTCGGAACGCATCGCCACGCGCAGCTTCGCGTCGAGATTTGAGAGCGGCTCGTCGAAAAGAAATACCTGCGGGTGGCGGACGATCGCGCGGCCCATGGCGACGCGTTGGCGCTGGCCGCCGGACAATTGCCGGGGATATCGCTCGAGCAATTGGTCAAGCCCGAGAATGCGCGAAGCGCCCGACACTTCGCTTTTCATCACGTCCTGCGGCGCGCCCGCAAGCTTGAGCGAGAACGCCATGTTCCGGAAGACGGTCATGTGCGGGTAGAGCGCGTAATTCTGGAAGACCATTGCGATGTCGCGATCTTTGGGCGCGACTTCGTTCACCACGCGATCGCCGATCGCAATTTCGCCGCCCGTGATGTTTTCCAGGCCCGCGAGCATTCGCAGGAGCGTGGACTTGCCGCATCCGGACGGGCCGACGAGAACCACGAATTCGCCGTCCGAAATATCGACGCTGACGCCGTGCAGTACCGGGGTGCTGCCGAACGCCTTGCGCACGTTGCGGATCGAAACCGCCGCCATGCATCCTCCCTGTCTCGCCGGGGCGGTTTTCCCGCGCCTCGGACATTACCTTCGCACGATCTGCCACCGCATTGAAACCGTCTCGGCGGTCCGGCAGGTCGCTTCCGGTACCCCTAGTAAATCGATTTAGTAGGTGCTCGGCAACTGCTGCGTGCGGTCGGCCGGTTTATCTATCGCTTCGGGCGGTTTTCGTAGATGCCAACGGCGCGCTTTGCGCGCTCGGCGATGTCGCGCCAGTTCGCAGCCTCGATTACATCGCGCGGCGCAAGCCATGCGCCGCCGACGGCAAAGCAGTTCGGCACGGCCAGAAAATCGACCAGATTTGCATCGCCCACGCCGCCGGTCGGGCAAAAGCGCAATTCGGGGAAGAGCGGCAAGACGTGCTTCAGCGCGCCGATCCCGCCGAAAAATTCCGCCGGGAAGAATTTGAGTTCCTGAAAACCGTGCTCGCGTGCGATCAGCATTTCCGAAGGCGTCACGGCGCCGGCAATGAACGGGATCGGCACGTCAAGCGAGGCGGCCGCAAGCCGGTCGGTCAGGGCCGGGCTCACGCCGAACTGGGCGCCGGCGTCGCGCACCTGGGCGAACTGTTCGGGCTTGGTGATCGTGCCCACGCCGATCAGCGCTTCGGGAAATGCTTTCCGCATCCGTTTGACGACCGTCAGGGCGGCCGCACTGCGCAGTGTCACCTCCAATGCCACGAGCCCGCCGCCGACGAGCGCTTCTGCCAGCGGTTCGGCATGATCCGGGTTTTCGACGTGCAGGACGGGAATCAGCGGCGGCCGTTTGCCGATCAACGCGGCGAGGGACGGGCGCGGAGTGGAGGATGCTTCTGGCATTTGCGTGTCTCGCCTTCTTGTGTGCTGCGGCGCCAGTCTAGCGCATGCCGGCGTTCACATAGAGGAACTGCTTGGTGATCAGTCGGCTCTCGTCGGCTGCCAGGAACAGTGCTGCGTTCGCAACGTCCGGCTCGCGGACCGGTTCGGGAATGCACTGCTGGGCAAGGATGTTGGCGGTCGACTCGGGCGTATGCCACAGCCGCATCTGGCGCTCCGTCATGACGGCCCCGGGTGCGAGTGCGTTGACGCGGATGCGGTCGGGGCCAAGCTGGCGGGCGAGCGAATTCGTCAACCCGATGATTCCCGCTTTCGCCGCGCTATACGCCTGAAGATCCGCAATTCCGCCGACCCAGGCGCCGGAACTGACATTGATGATCGAGCCGCCGCCGGCGCTGCGCATCTGTGGCACCACGGCCTGCGCCCCGAAAAAATGGGGGCGGAGATTGATGTCGATCGATCGGTCGAAGCTTTCGGGCGTCACGTCCGCGAATGCCTGGCGCTGGTCGTTCGCCGCATTGTTGACGAGCACCGTTGCCGCGCCGAACCGCTCGCCGATCGACCGGATCGTCGCCTGGAAGGCGGCAATGTCGGTCAAGTCGCAATGCATGTAGGTCGGGGTTGGGTGGCCGTGTGCCGAAATGTCCTCGACAAGTGCCTTTGCCGGCTCGTCCTGAATGTCGAGGAAGACGACCGTTGCCTCGTTCTGGGCAAAGGCGCGCACGAACGCTTCGCCGATGCCGCTTGCGCCGCCGGTGATAATCGTCACGCGGCCCTTGAGGCTTGGGTAGCGGGCGGCCTCCGGCCTGCGTGCTGCAGTCTTTTCTGGCATGCAGGATCGTTAGATTTGCCCGTTGCGAATGTCAACCGGACCGATGATCGCGATCATACCCAGCCGCCATCGACGATGTAATGCTGGTTCGTACATGCGGATGCGTCGTCGGACGCAAGGAATAGCGCAAAACTGGCGATCTCGTTCGGTAGGAGCCGTCGCTTCAGGCACTGGCGTGCCATCAATTCGGTCTCGGAAGCGGGTGTCAGCCATTTTTCGATCTGGCGCTCCGTCATGATCCAGCCCGGCGCGATCGCGTTGACGCGGATATTGAACGGTCCGTAATCGCGCGCGAGCGATCGCGTGAGACCGAGCACCGCAGACTTGGCTGCCGTATAGACCGCCATTCCGCCTTGCCCGATCATCCATGAGGTTGATCCGAAATTGATGATCGAGCCGCCGCCGGACGCCTTCATTCCGGCGAGCACGGCTTGTGCTGCAAAAAACTGGTGCTTCAGATTGACCGCGATTCGGTCGTCCCAATAATCAGGTGTAACCGATTCTGTCGCGTGCCGTTCGTCGTGCGCGGCGTTGTTCACAAGCACGCTTACGGGGCCGAGCGCGGCACCGAAATCGGCGATCGCCTTTTGGAGTTTTGGCGTGTCGGTGATGTCGACAGCGGCAAAGTGGACGCGGCCGCCCGCGCGGTTCAGTTCATCTGAAAGTGCCCTGCCGCGTTCGGCCTGAATGTCGACAAACGTGACGACCGACTTCTGGGCCGCGAAGCGGCGGACGATCGCCTCACCGATTCCCGATGCGCCGCCCGTGATGAGGACAACCCTGTCGGCAAGATCTGGATAGATAGCGGGCATCGAAATCGTTCCTTTTGAAGATGTTAGGTGAGTACATCAAAATCTGACGTGATATATACCAAAATTTGAGTAGCGAACCTCAATTTTTGACGTATGGTTGGGGGAAGGCTGGGGATTGGAACCGGCTTGGGGAGGATCGCATGAACGTATTCAAGGGTTCGCTGTTGGCCGTGGGCGCGCTGGCGCTGTCGGCGGGTGCCGTCTGCGCCCAGACGACGGTCAAATGGCTGCATCTGGAAGTCAACCCGGCCCAGATCAAGATCTGGGAAGAGGTCGCGCGCGAATTCGAGGCCAAGCATCCGGGCACGAAGGTGCAGATGCAGTTCCTCGAGAACGAGTCCTACAAAGCGAAGCTGCCGACGCTGCTCCAGTCGGGCGACCGCCCGCACATCATCTATTCGTGGGCCGGCGGCGTGCTGAAGGCGCAGATCGACGCGGGCGTGCTCGAGGACATCACCGCGCAGACCAAGGATATCGCGCCGACGATTTCGGCCGGCGCGCTCGCCGCCTTCACGCAAGGCGGCAAGGTCTACGGCCTGCCCTTCGCCCAGTCGCAGGTGGGCTTCCTCTACAACAAGGCGCTGATGGCGAAAGCCAATGTCGACGGCGACAAGATCAAGACCTGGGACGACCTGCTGGCCGCGGTGAAGGCGCTGAAGGCCGCCGGCGTCACGCCGCTGACGGTGGGCGGTGCGGACAAGTGGCCGCTGCATTTCTACTGGACGCACCTGGCCGTGCGCGTGGGCGGCAAGGCCGCGTTCGAGGCGGCGCTGCGCGGCGAGAACGGCGGCTTCGAGAGCGAGACCTTCCAGCGCTCGGGCGAGCTGATGAAGCAGCTCGTCGACCTGCAGCCGTTCCAGAACGGCTTCCTGGGTTTCAAGAACCCGCAATCGACCGGCTATTTCGGCGACGGCAAGGCCGCGATGTCGCTGGTCATCAGCACGGTTTACCACCAGCAGAAGGCGCTGGCCGCCGACAAGGTCGGCATTGCCGACGACAAGATCGGCTGGTTCAACTTCCCGACGATCCCCGGCGGCAAGGGCGAGCCGACCGACACGCTGGGCGGCATCAACGGCTGGCTGGTCACCAAGGGCGCGCCCAAGGAAGCGGTCGAGTTCGTGAAGTACTTCGTCTCGAAGGACGTGCAGATGCGCCTGGCCGGGGCGAACTTCCTCATCCCCGTCGTCAAGGGCGCGGATGCGGCGGTCAGCAACCCGTTCATGCGCAACATCGCGCAGAACCTCGCGCGCTCGAACTACCACCAGAACTTCTACGACCAGATGCTCGGGCCCTCGGTCGGCCGCGTCGTCAACGACGCATCGGCCGAACTTGCCGGCGGCAGCATGACGCCCAGGCAGGTCGCCAAGGCCGTGCAGGACGCCTGGAAGCAGGGTAACTGAACAAGATGGCCGCGGGGTCGGGTCAGCACCCCGCGGCCATTCCTTTTCCGTCGATGCTCGCAAACGCATATCGTTCGGCCGCGGCAAACGGCCGGCTGGCAGCAATTGTCCTTTTCCTGCCGCCGGCCCTGCTCCTGTTCACGCTGTTCGTCGTGATGCCGGTCGCCGAGGCGGGCTGGTACGGCGTCTACAACTGGAACGGCTTCGGCAAGCCGACCAACTGGGTCGGGCTCGACAATTACCGCTTCGTCTTCGAGACGCGCGCCTTCGGGATCGCGCTGCGCAACAACGTGCTCATCATCGTCGTCTCGCTGACGATCCAGCTGCCGCTGGCGCTGTCGCTGGCGATCCTGCTGGCCGAGAAATTCCGCGGCGCCGTGGCCCTGCGCATGCTGTTCTTCCTGCCCTATGTCCTTGCGGAAGTGGCGACAGGCCTGATCTTCAGCTTCGTCTATGACGGCGACTACGGGCTTGTCGCCGCGATCTGGCGGTTTTTCGGGGCCGAGCCGCCCTATCTGCTGGCCAGCACGCAGACCTCCATGCTCGCGATCCTGATCGTCGTCGTGTGGAAGTATTTCGGCTTCCACATGATGCTGTTCATCGCGGCCCTGCAGGGGCAGGACAAGAACCTGGTCGAAGCCGCGCGCATCGACGGGGCCTCGCGCTGGCAGAGCCTGCGGCACGTCACGATCCCGCTGCTCTATCCGACCATCCGGCTTTCGGTCTTTTTCGCCGTCGTGGGCTCGCTCCAGCTCTTCGACCTCGTGATGCCGCTCACGCGCGGCGGCCCGGCCGATTCCTCGCAGACATTGGTGAGTTTCCTCTATTCGCATGGCGTCATGCGCATGCGCATCGGCTATGGCAGCGCCATCGGCGTGATCCTGTTCGCGATCTGCGTGACCTTCGCGGCCACGTACAAACGATGGTTCATGCGCGATGACTGACGCCGCCGCGATCGCCCGCACCCGCGACCCGGCCGCGCTGTACCGCTGGCTGTACCTGACGTTCGTGGCCGCGTTCGTCGCACTGCCGCTGATCGCGACGGTGCTTGGCGGCTTCAAGTCGCTTGGCGAGCTGCGCACGAACCCGTTCGGGCTGCCGTCGCACTGGGAGTGGGAGAACTACGCCGGCATCCTGCTGTCGCACCGCTACTGGCAGATGCTGTGGAACTCGTTCGCCATCTCGACGCTGACGACCGGCATCACCGTCGTGATCGCCTCGATGGCCGCCTTCGTCTTCGCGCACTTGCGCTTCTTTGGCAGCCGCATGCTGCTCAACTATTTCACGATGGGCCTGCTGTTCCCGGCGGCGACCGCGATCCTGCCGCTCTTCATCAAGGTCCGCGATCTCGGCCTGCTGGACACCTATTTCGGCGTCGTGCTGCCGCAGGTCGCTTTCGCGCTGGCGATGAGCATCCTGCTGTTCCGGCGCTTCTTCCGCGACCTGCCGAGCGAACTGCTCGAGGCGGCACTGGTCGATGGCTGCTCGTATCCCCGCTTTTTCCGCTTCGTGACGCTGCCGCTCTCGCGCCCGATCCTTGCGACCGTCGGGACGATCACGTTCGTCCACAGCTGGAACGCCTATCTGCTTCCGCTCGTCATGCTCAACAGCGATGCGATGTATCCGTGGCCGCTGGGCATCATGGTCTACCAGGGCGAATTCACGGCCGATTGGCACCTGATCCTCGCGTTCATCACGCTGACGATCCTGCCGACGTTCCTGCTTTTCGTGCTTGCGCAAAAACACATCGTCGCCGGCCTGACGGCCGGTGCGGTCAAGGGTTGATCCGGGCCGATGGGGCCCAGAAACGGAGTGGAACCGTGAATAAGGTTGGAATCGGCATTGTCGGGTGCGGTGTCATCAGTGCGGCCTACATCAAGGCATCGCGCAATTTCCCGATCCTCGATATCCGCGGCGTGGCGGACATGCGCACCGAAATGGCCGAGGCGCGCGCGGCCGAATTCGGCCTCACCGCCATGCGCGTGGACCAGATGCTCAAGCGCGACGACATCGAAATCGTGCTGAACCTCACCGTGCCGCTGGCACACACCGACGTCGATCTCGTCGCGTTGCGCGCGGGCAAGCACGTCTATTCGGAAAAGCCGCTCGGCGTGAACCTGACCGAGGCGAAGAAGGTCATGGACCTTGCGAACGAGAAGGGGCTTCGCGTCGGCTGCGCGCCGGATACCTTCCTCGGCGGCGGGCACCAGACCGCCCGTGCACTCATCGATGGCGGGGCGATCGGAAAGCCGGTGGCCGGTTCGGCCTTCTTCATGTGCCCGGGGCACGAGCGCTGGCATCCCGCACCCGGCTTCTATTATCTGCGCGGCGGCGGCCCGATGCTCGACATGGGGCCGTATTACATCACCGATCTTGTCCAGCTTCTCGGGCCCGTGGCGAGCGTGATGGGCTCGACATCGCGCACGCGCAGCGAACGGATGATCACCAGCGAGCCACTGAAGGGCACGATGATGCCGGTCGAGGTTTCCACCCACGTGGCGGGCACGCTGGAGTTCCGCAGCGGCGCCATCGTGTCGATCGCGATGAGCTTCGACGTTCCCAAGCACAGGCACACGCCCATCGAGATCTACGGAGAGACCGGTGCCATTCTCGTGCCCGACCCGAACCGGTTCGGCGGTGAAGTGTCGGTCGCCAGGACCGGCGGGGAGTGGGAGGTGAAGGCCCACACGCACGGCTACACCGACGGCGAATTCCGCTCGATCGGCCTTGCCGACATGGCGACGGGCATTCGCGCCGGGCGGCCGCACCGCGCGAACGGCGCCTTGGCTTTCCACGTTCTCGAGGTTATGGAGGCGTTCCAGAAGTCTTCGGATGAGGGCCGCCGCGTGGCAATAGAAAGTACGGTCGAACGACCTGCCGCACTCGCGGCCGGCCTTTCGGGCGGAAAGCTGGAGTAGTCGACATGGCCCAGAAGAAACCGACGGCAATGATTGTTTGGGGCGGCTGGAACGGGCACGACCCCGACCTCTGCGCGTCGATCTACCGGACATGGCTGACCGCGGCCGGCTACGACGTTCGCGTCGAAACGCAGACCTCGGCATTCGCCGATCCGGCGATCCACGATCTTTCGCTCATCATCCCGATCTACACGATGTCGAAGATCGAAAAGGCCGAGGCGCTGAACCTGTGTGCGGCCGTGCAGGGCGGCGTCGGGCTTGCCGGCCATCACGGCGGCATGTGCGATGCGTTCCGCGATTCGGTGGAATACCAGTTCATGTGCGGCGGCCAGTGGGTGGCACATCCGGGCAACATCATCGATTTCCGCGTCAACGTGACCCGTCCCGACGACCCGGTGATGAGCGGGCTTTCCGATTTCGACTACCGCTCGGAGCATTATTTCATGCATGTCGATCCCGGAATCGAGGTGCTGGCCACGACGACCTTCTCGGGCGAACATGCGCCATGGGTCGAAGGAGTCGTGATGCCGGTCGTCTGGAAGAAGCGCTACGGCAAGGGGCGCGTGTTCTACTGCACGCTCGGCCACCGCGCGTACGAGCTGGAGATTCCCCAGATGAAGCAGATCATGACGCGCGGCATGGCCTGGGCGGCGCGCGCCTGAGGCGGGGATGACGACCGACCGGCCCGGCAAGATCACGCTCGAGGTCGTCGCACGGGAGGCGGGCGTCTCGCTTGCGACGGCGGATCGCGTGGTCAACCGGCGGCCGGGCGTGCGCGACCGCACGATCGCGCGGGTGAACGAGGTCATCGCCAAGCTCGGCTACCGGCCGGATTCGGCCGCCGCCCGCCTGTCGCGCGACCGCAGCTTCCGCTTCCTGTTCGTGCTGCCCGAGGGCGACAACACGTTCATGAACCACCTGAAGGAACAGGTGGGCGTCACCGCCGAATGGCTGATGGCGCAGCGTGCCTTCATCGACATGCTTTTCGTCGACGTCTTCGATCCGGCGGTGATCGGCAAGACGCTCGAGGACATTTCCACGATGTACGACGGCGTCGCGGTCGTCGCGATCGACCATCCGCGCGTGCGGGCCGCGATCGACGATCTTGTGGAGCGGGGCATCGCCGTCGTCACGCTGGTTTCCGACGTGCCGGGTTCGCGCCGGTACCATTATGTCGGGATCGACAATCCGGCGGCGGGCCGCACGGCCGGCACGCTCATGGGGCGCTTCGTCGGCGATCGCAGCGGCAAGGTCGCCGTCGTCGCCGGTTCGCTTGCGCTGCGCGACCATGCCGAACGTTATTTCGGCTTCAATCAGGTTCTATCGCGCGAGTACCGGAACCTCGCCGTTCTCGCCCCGGTCGAAGGGCGCGACGAACAGGCGCGTTCGAAGTATGAGACGGCGCGGCTGCTGGCCGAGCATCCCGACCTTGTCGGAATCTACAGCGTCGGCGCGGGCAATCGCGGCATCGCCGCGGCGATCGAGGCGGCAGGCAAGGGCGGGAAGGTCGTCTGGATCGCGCACGAGCTGACGATCCATACGCGCCGCTTTCTCGTGCATGGCCTTATCGATGCCCTGATCGCGCAGAATCCCGGCCACGAAGCCCGCTCGGCGGGCCGCGTGCTGTTCGCGCAATGCACGGGCGAACGGATATTCCCCGATCAGGAGACGATCGGGATCGACATCTATGTGCGCGACAACGTTCCCGCGGGCCCGCTGGTCACACCGCTTGCCGAAGTGCCGAGTCGCGCGACGTACGAATCGGCTTCCGACCTGGCGATGCAGCGGCCCTAGTCGAAAGCCGGAAAAATTCGGCCGATCCGATTGCTTGGCGCATGGCCGCCGGGGCGCTATAAGCCGGGCATGCTTGATCATCTGATTGCCAACAATCGTGCCTGGTCGGAGCGCAAGAAGTCCGTCGACCATGGCTTTTTCCGGCGCCTCGAGCGTCAGCAAGCGCCGAAATACCTCTGGATCGGGTGCGCCGACAGCCGCGTGCCGGCCAACGAGATCGTCGGGCTCGATCCCGGCGAACTGTTCGTGCACCGGAACGTCGCGAATCTCGCGCCGCCGCAGGACGCCAATTACCTGTCGGTGCTCCAGTTCGCGGTCGACGTCCTCAAGGTCCAGCACATCATCGTCGTCGGCCATTACGGTTGCGGCGGTGTGGCGGCGGCCGTCGATGGCCACCGGCGCGGGCTGGTGGACCACTGGCTTCATCCGATCCGCGAGGTCCACCGCACGCACCGTGACGAACTGGCTGCGATCGCCGACGACAAGGCGCGGCTCGACAGGCTTTGCGAACTGAACGTGATCCATCAGGTCCATAACGTCGCATCCGACGTCTTCGTGCAGGACGCGTGGGCCCGCGGCCAGACATTGGCCGTGCACGGATGGGTCTATTCGCTGTCCAACGGCCTCGTCAAAGACCTGAAAGTCACGGTCGGCAACGCGAGCGACTTCGAGAAGCTCGGCTGATATCCGCGTTTCAGGTGCCGACCGGCGCCGCGCGCGAAGGCTGGCGCGGCAGCAGTGCGGTCAGCAGCCCGAGGAAGGGCAGGTACGAGCAGAGCGTATAGACCGCGTCGATCCCGGCGAAGTCCGCGATCCGCCCGATCGCCGCGGCACCAAGGCCGCCAAGGCCGAACGAAAACCCGAAGAACAGGCCCGCGACCATGCCCACGCGCCCCGGCATGAGTTCCTGCGCATAGACGAGGATCGCCGAGAAGGCCGAGGACATCATCAGGCCGATCAGCAGCGAAAGCACGATCGTCCAGACGAGGCCCGCGTACGGCATCGCCAGCGTGAAGGGAAGCGGACCCAGGATCGAGAACCAGATGATCGGGATGCGGCCGATGCGGTCGCCCAGCCAGCCGCCGACCAGCGTGCCCAGCGCAAGCGAGGTCAGGAACGCGAACAGCGCGATCTGGGCGAACTGCACCGACACGTCGAACTTATGGATCAGGTAGAACGTGTAATAGGACGTGAGGCTGGCGGTGTAGAAGGTCTTCGAGAAGATCAGTGCGACCAGGACGGCGACGGCCATCGCCACCTTGCCGCGCGGAAAGGGAAGGGGCAGGCCCGCCATGTGGCGCTTGGTGCCGCCTGCCTTCCGTCGCCCGGCATACCACCGGCCGACGCCGAACAGGACGGACATCGCGACGAACGCGGCAGCCGAAAACCAGATGATGCTCCACTGGCCGTGCGGCACGATGATGAACGCCGCGAGAAGCGGCCCGATGGCCGAGCCCGTGTTGCCGCCGACCTGGAACAGCGACTGGGCGAGGCCATGCCGCCCGCCCGAGGCAAGCCGCGCGACGCGCGAGGCTTCGGGGTGGAATACCGCCGAACCGACGCCGATCAACGCGGCCGCAGCAAGGATCGCCGGATAGCTTGCCGCACGCGACATCAGCACGAGGCCGCAAAGCGTGAAGGCCATGCCGACGGCAAGCGAATAGGGCATCGGCCGGCGGTCGGTCGTGAGGCCCACGATCGGCTGGAACAGCGAGGCCGTGCACTGGAAGGCCAGCGTGATGAGGCCGATCTGCGCGTAGTCCAGCGCGTAGGATTCCTTGAGGATCGGATAGATCGCCGGAACCATCGACTGCATCATGTCGTTGAGCATGTGGCAGAAGCTCAGCGAGAAAATCACGGCAAAAGCGGAATCGGTCGCTGCGGACCGCTCGGTCTGCAACGGGGCTGCTGCGTCTGTCATCAATGGATTCCTTTACCCGCCGGACCGGTCCGGCGGAACGGAAAATGTGTACGCTTTCAGCAGTTTCGGTCAATTGCGTCAAACGCGCATCTGGTTTGAAAATGTGACGTTCCGGTGACATTCTTCGCGTGGGTGCGGCACATTCGCGGCCCACGGAGGCCAAAATTGCCGAACTTGAGCTGCCTGGCGGATTGCGCCGGAGCGATGTTCCATCGGAAAGCCGAACGTGACTGACGCAGCCGCTCTGCGGTCGGCGGGCGTGGCTCGCGCCGGATGGCTGCTTGCGTTTGCGATGACGGGCGACGCGCTGCTGTACGTCCTGCTTCCGCTGATGCCGGAAGCGTTCGGCGTCACGCTGGCATGGGCGGGGCTGCTTCTTGCGGCGAACCGGATCATCCGGATTTTCGCCTATACGCATCTGGCGCGCTTCGCCGCGCGGCTGGGCGGAAGGCGCGCGGGCACGCTAGCCGCGGTGGGAGCAGTGCTGTCGACATGCGTCTTCGCGTTCGACGCGGGCGATTGGGTCCAATTGGCCGGCCGCTTCGTCTGGGGACTTTCCTTCGCCGTTCTCAATCTCGTGACGTTCGCCTATGCCGCGAGCGTGCCCGAGCGGGCGGGGCGGCGGATCGGATCGATCCGGGCGATCGCGGGTGTGGCGATCACGATCACGTATCTCGCCGGGACATATTTCGTGGACCGGATCGGGCCGCAAGCCCTCTACGTCGTGATGACGCTTGTGACGCTTGCGGGCGTTCCGCTTGCCATGGGCCTTCCGGCGGTTGAAATCCGCGCGCCGGCACATCGGGGCTTTCTCCTGCCGCGACCCGGCCCCGTCGATATCTGGGCGATCGCGCAGGGCTTCGTGGTCGACGGCGTGTTCATCGTGTCGTTGAGCCTGCTGCTTAAGGAGAGCGTCAGCGAATTCGCGCCGGCCTTCGCGGCCGGCATCGCGATGTCGATGCGCTGGATCGTCGAGACGTTCTGCGCGCCGGCCGGCGGCTGGCTTGCCGACCGTTTCGGCGCCACGCGCGTGATGCTCGCCTTCGGCGTCGCGATTGCCGCGGGCATGGCCGCGATCGCCTTCGGTTTCGTCTATCCCGGCGTCATCGGCGTGACGCTGCTGCGCGGTCTCACCAACACGACGGGGGCCGCGATGGTGGCCGAGCGCAATCCCGGCGATCCGGTCGGCGCGCAATCGATCTATTCCACCTACCGCGACATCGGTGCTGCGTGCGGGCCGGTCTTCGCCGGCCTCTTCCTCGACGATTTCGCGCGGATGCCGCTTTATCTGGCGCTTGCCGCCATTCTGGGCGGCAGTGCGGTGCTGCTGCGCGCCCGGCATCGATAGACCGGCACTGGCATCGATCTTGCTGTTTCCCTGCTTTCGGCCGAACACGGGGGAACTTATGGATTTCAGGAAGTTGGCGATCGCCGCGGCGGCGGGAATGCTGTTTGCCGCCGGGCACGCAGGCGCGCAGGGCACCTTGCGGATCGGGATGACCGCGTCGGACATCCCGCTGACGACCGGGCAGACCGACCAGGGCGGCGAGGGCATGCGCTTCCTCGGCTATACGGTTTACGACGCGCTGATCAACTGGGACCTGTCGAGCGCCGACAAGGCCTCCGACCTCGTTCCGGGGCTCGCGACAGAATGGAAGGTCGATGCGGCCGACAGGACGAAATGGACGTTCAAGCTGCGCCCGGGCGTGAAGTTCCACGACGGTTCGGCCTTCGATTCCGCGGCGGTGATCTGGAACCTCGAGAAGCTCCTGAACCAGCAGGCGCCGCAGTTCGACCCGCGCCAGTCCGCGCAGGGCCGCAGCCGCATCCCGGCCGTCGCCAGCTATCGCGCGGTCGATCCGATGACCGTCGAGATCGCGACCAAGACGCCCGACGCGACATTCCCCTACCAGATCGCCTGGATCATGATGTCGAGCCCGGCCCAGTGGGAAAAGGTCGGCAGGAACTGGGACAGTTTCGCCAAGACGCCGTCCGGAACGGGCCCTTGGAAGATCGTCAACTTCGTGCCGCGCGAGCGCGTCGAGATGGTGCCCTATCCGGGCTACTGGGACGCCAGGCGCGTGCCGAAGCTCGAGCGTCTGGTTCTCGTGCCGCTTCCCGAAGCCAGTGCGCGCACCGCGGCGCTGCGCTCGGGCCAGGTCGACTGGATCGAGGCGCCCGCCCCCGACGCGATTGCCTCGCTCAAGCAGGCGGGCATGCAGATCGTCACGAACGCCTATCCGCATAACTGGACCTGGCACCTGAGCCGCGTCGAGGGCAGCCCGTGGAACGACATCCGCGTGCGCAAGGCGGCGAACCTCGCGGTCGACCGCGACGGCATCAAGGAACTGCTCGGCGGGCTCGCGATCCCGGCCAAGGGCTTCTTCCCGCCCGGCCACCAGTGGTTCGGCAATCCCGCGTTCAAGCTTCGCCACGACGTTGCCGAAGCGCGGAAGCTGATGACCGAGGCGGGCTACGGCCCGAACAAACCGCTCGAGACCAAGATCCTGATCGCCCCCTCGGGCTCGGGCCAGATGCAGCCGCTGCCGATGAACGAGTTCGTCCAGCAGAATCTCGCCGAGGCGTGGATCAAGATCACCTTCGAGGTGGTGGACTGGAACACGCTCATCAACATCTGGCGCGCGGGCGCCAAGCACGAATCCTCGCGCGGCGCCACCGGCATGAACTACACGTACTTCATCCAGGACCCGTTCACCGGGCTTATCCGCCACCTGCAGACCTCGCTCCAGCCGCCGGCGGGCACGAACTGGGGCTATTACTCGGACAAGGATATGGACGCGCTGTTCGACAAGGTGCGCAACACGTTCGATGCGGCCGAACAGACGAAGGTCCTGCAGAAGATCCACGAGAAATACGTCGACGAGGCCCTGTTCCTGATGGTCACGCACGACGTCAATCCGCGCGCGATGAGCCCGAAGGTGAAGGGCTTCGTGCAGGCGCAGAACTGGTTCCAGGACTTCTCGCCGGTCTACATGGCGAAGTGACGAAGGCAGCCGGGCCCCGCGCGATCCGGGGCCCGGGACGCCATGCTCCAGTACTTCCTCAAGCGGGTTCTTTACGCGATTCCGATCGCGCTGGGCGTGAGCCTGGTGTGCTTCGCGCTCGTGCATGTCGCGCCCGGCGATCCGCTCGCTTCGGTGCTGCCGCCCGATGCATCGCTCGAGATGCAGCAGCTCATGCGCACGATCTACGGGTTTGACCGCCCGCTGCCGGTCCAGTTCGCGCTCTGGCTCTGGCGTGCGTTCGTGGGCGATCTGGGCGTATCGATCGCGACGGGCCGGCCGGTCGCGGGCGAAGTCTGGCACGCCTTCGGCAACACCTTCATGCTCGCCGCCCTCGCCGCGGCATTCGGGTTTCTCGTCGGCGGGCTGCTCGGCCTGCTCGCCGGCTATTACCGCGGCGGCTGGATCGACCGCACGGCAAGCACGCTGTCGATCGCCGGGATCTCCGTGCCGCATTACTGGCTGGGCATGGTCATGGCGATCGTCTTCTCGGTCCAGCTCAACTGGCTTCCGGCGACCGGCGCCGGGCCCGGGGGCTCGGCCGCCTGGTCGTGGGACTGGGAGCATGTGCGCTTCCTGATCCTGCCGGCGCTCACCATGTCGGCCATCCCGCTCGGCATCGTCGCGCGCTCGATGCGCGCCCTCGTCGGCGATATCCTTTCGCAGGAATTCGTCGAGGCCCTGCGCGCGAAAGGCCTGTCGGAGCGCGGCATCTTCGCGCACATCCTGAAGAACGCGGCGCCCACGGCGCTCGCCGTGATGGGCCTCCAGCTCGGCTACCTGCTCGGCGGCTCGATCCTGATCGAGACGGTCTTCGCGTGGCCGGGAACCGGATTCCTCCTCGGCAACGCCATCCTGCAGCGCGACCTGCCGCTGCTCCAGGGCACGATCCTGGTGCTGGCGATGTTCTTCGTCATCCTCAACCTTCTCGTCGATGTCGCGCAGACCTGGCTCGACCCGCGCATCAAGAGGGCGTGAGCGATGACCGAAATTCCCGGCACGATTGCAGGCGCCACGATCGAGGGCCCGGCCGGCCCCGCCAGAGGCTACTGGTCGAACGTGCTGCGCCGGCTGCGGCGCGACCGCGTCGCCGTCGTGTGCATCGTCATTCTTGCGCTGATCCTGCTGGCGGCGATATTCGCACCACTCGTCGCACCCGGCGATCCGTTCCGCACCTCGATGCTGCGCCGCCTGCGCCCGATCGGAACGCCGGGCTTCCCGCTGGGCACCGACGAGCTTGGCCGGGACATGCTGACACGCCTCGTTTTCGGCGGCCGGCTGTCGCTGTTCACCGGCATCGTTCCGGTGATCAACGCGTTCGTGATCGGCACGTTCCTTGGCGTCTTCGCCGGGTTCTCGGGCGGCCGCACGAACATGGCCATCATGCGCACGATCGACGTGTTCTACGCGTTCCCGTCGGTCCTTCTCGCCATCGCGATTTCCGGCGCGCTGGGTGCGGGCATCTTCAATTCGATCGTGTCGCTCACCATCGTCTTCGTGCCCCCGATCGCGCGCGTGGCCGAAAGCGTGACGACGCAGGTGCGCAATCTCGATTTCGTCGACGCCGCCCGCGCGAGCGGTGCGGGCGCCTTCACGATCATCCGCGTCCACATCCTCGGCAACGTCCTCGGGCCTGTCTTCGTCTATGCGACGGGGCTTGTCTCGGTGTCGATGATCCTTGCCTCCGGCCTGTCGTTCCTCGGTCTTGGCACCAAGCCGCCCGAGGCCGAGTGGGGGCTGATGCTCAACACGCTGCGCACCGCGATCTACGCCCAGCCCGTCGTGGCGGCACTGCCGGGTGCGATGATCTTCACCGTCTCGATCTGCTTCAACCTCTTTTCCGACGGGCTTCGTTCGGCAATGGACGTGAAGCTGTGAGCGGGCAGGCGGAAATCGGGGATATTGGCGGGCCTGCCCAGCCGTTGCTGGCCGTGCGCGGCCTCTACCGGCATTTCCCGATCCGCGGCGGTCTGTTCAACCGTACCACCGCGGTCGTCCAGGCGGTCGACGGGATCGATTTCGACGTCCACAAGGGCGAGACGCTGGGCATCGTGGGCGAGTCCGGCTGCGGCAAGTCGACGACCGCGCGCCTTCTCGTGCGCCTCCTCGATCCCGATCGCGGCGAACTTGTCTATGACGGCCTTTCGGTCGGCACGCAGGACGGGCTTTCGCTGCGCGAGATGCGCCGGCATGTCCAGATGGTGTTCCAGGACTCGTTCGCCTCGCTCAATCCGCGCCTTTCGATCGCCGATTCGATCGCGTTCGGGCCGCGCGTGCATGGCGTGGGCGACGGCGAGGCCATGGCGCGTGCACGCGACCTTCTGGCGCGCGTGGGCCTTGCCCCCGACACGTTTGGCCCCCGCTATCCGCACGAACTTTCCGGCGGGCAGCGTCAACGCGTCAACATCGCGCGCGCGTTGGCCCTGCGCCCGCGGCTCGTCATCCTCGACGAGGCGGTCTCCGCGCTCGACAAGTCGGTCGAAGCACAGGTCTTGAATCTTCTTCAGGACCTCAAGGCCGAATTCGGCCTGACCTACGTGTTCATCAGCCACGATCTGAATGTCGTCCGGTACATTTCCGATCGCGTGCTCGTCATGTATCTCGGCCGGATCGTCGAAATCGGCCCGGTCGACCGGATCTACGAGGCGCCCCGGCATCCCTACACGCGCGCCTTGCTCTCCGCGATGCCGTCGATGGATCCCGACCGCCGGACCTCGGAGGCGCCGATTTCCGGCGACCCGCCCAACCCGATCAATCCGCCGCCCGGCTGCCGGTTCCACACGCGCTGCCCGTTCGCGAGCGAAATCTGCCAGACGCGCGTGCCGGAACTCGCGGCGTCCCCGCTTGCGGGCGACCATCTTGCGGCATGCCACATGGCCGATCCGTCCTCGGGCCACCCGCAGGCGGGGACAGCCGTTTGACGCCGCTCGTCCGGATCGAGGATCTCCGCGTCCGCTTCCGCACGGCAGAGCGGACGGTGCATGCCGTGAACGGGGTCGACCTGTCGCTGATGCCCGGCGAAGTCGTGGGGCTTCTCGGCGAGTCGGGTTCGGGAAAATCGGTGACGCTGAAGGCGCTCCTCCGACTTCTGCCGGAAGCGCGCACGACGATGTCCGGGCGGATGGCCGTGGCGGGCCAGGACGTGATGGCGCTGGGCGGATCGGCCTTGCGGGCCTATCGCGGCTCGGTCGTCTCGATGATCTTCCAGGAGCCGATGCTGGCCTTCGATCCGGTCTTCACGATCGGCGAGCAGATTGCCGAGGCTGTGCGGCGCCACGAGAATGCCGACCGGACGGCGGCACGCGCACGGGCACTGGAAATGCTCGACCGGGTCCGGATCCCTTCGGCCAAACGGCGTCTGGATGCCTATCCGCATGAAATGTCCGGCGGGATGCGCCAGCGCGCGATGATCGCACTGGCGCTGGCGTGCCGGCCGAAGCTGCTGCTGGCCGACGAGCCGACCACGGCGCTCGACGCCACCGTCCAGATCCAGATCCTTCTGCTGCTGCGCGAGTTGCAGAAGGAATTCGGGATGGGCGTCATCTTCGTGACGCACGACATCGGCGTTGCCGTGGAAGTCTCGGACCGGCTGGCCGTGATGTACGCGGGCCGGATCGTCGAACGCGGATCGGCCCGCGATCTCATCCGGGCGGCGGCGCATCCTTATCCGCGCGGTCTGCTTGCCTCGACGGTCCACGGCGCAATGCGCGGCCGGCGCCTCGACGCGATTCCCGGCGCGCCGCCAGATCTGGCCAAAGTTCCCGACGGTTGCGCCTTCGCGCCGAGATGCCGGTTTGCCGACGCGGAATGCGTTTCGAGACGGCCGGATATCGTGCGGATCGACGCGGGCCATGAGGCGGAGTGTCGCAGGCTCGATGCGGTGGCCGCTTCGGCGGAGGGTTGATTTGACCGAAGGCCGGGAATAGTTTTCGCCCCTGAGGCCGTTATCGATCAGTCCCCTCCGATTGGAGTATTGCAGCCGTGAAACAGCGCATTGTTATCTCCGCACTTTTCGCCGCCGTCACCGTGCTCGCGTCGCTTCCGGCGCATGCGCAGGACGCAGCGGCCGGCGAGAGCGTCTTCAAGAAAGTCTGCTCGACCTGCCACAACCCGACGGTCGATGGCCCGCGCAAGCTTGGCCCGACGCTGCACGGCGTCGTGGGCCGCAAGGCGGCCTCGGTCGAGGGTTTCCGTTATTCGAGCGCCAAGCGCCCGGCCGATCTGGCATGGACGCCGGACAAGCTGGATGTCTATCTCAAGGACCCGCGCGGCTTCATGCCCGGCACGACGATGGCCTATGCCGGCCTGAAGAACGACGCCGACCGCGCGAACCTGATCGCCTATCTCCAGACCCTGAAGTAAGGCGCGCGTTCAGGCCGATCTGACCTCGGACAGGAATGCCCGCACGCGCGCACCGAGGCTTTCGGCCTGCGTGGAGACGCGGCTGGCCGCTTCCAGAACGGCATTCGAGGCAACGCCGGTTTCTTCGGATGCCGTTCGCACGCCGGCGATCGCGCGGTTCGTGTCTTCGACACCCGAAGCCGCCTGGCCGACATTCCGCCCGATTTCCTGCGTTGCCGCCGTCTGCTCCTCGATGGCGGAGGCAACGCTCGACGTCATTTCGGTGATCGAGCGGATAGCACCGCCGATTTCGCCGATCGCGCCCGCAACCCCGCCCGTCCGCTCCTGGATCGCGGCGATCTGCGCGCCGATTTCCTCGGTCGCCTTCGCCGTCTGCGCGGCGAGCGCCTTGACTTCGTTTGCGACGACCGCAAATCCGCGACCGGCATCGCCGGCGCGGGCCGCCTCGATGGTCGCGTTCAGGGCGAGCAGGTTGGTCTGGCCGGCGATCGAATTGATGAGCTTGATGACATCCCCGATCCGTTGGGCGACGTCCTCGAGTTCGCGCACGCGCGTTTCGCTGGCTTCCGCAAGCGAGCGCGTGCGGGTGGCGCTTTCGCTCGATGCGGTGACCTGACGCGATATCTCGCGGATCGAGGCCGTCAGTTCCTCGGCGGCCGAGGCGACGGTCTGCACGTTCGTTGACGCCTCGTTTGCACCTGCCGCGGCACCGGTCGACATTTCGCGGGCGTTCTCGGCAATCCGGCCGAGATCCTTCGCGGTTGCCTCAAGCTCCGCCGTCGTCTGGGCGGTCGTTTCGAGAATCTGGACGACGTCGGACTGGAAGCTGTCGGCGATTTCGGCAACGCGCTTGGCGCGCCGCATCTCCGTCTCGCGCTGTTCGGCCGCGGCCACCTCCAGGCGACGCTGTTCGACGAGATTGTCGCGGAAAATCAGCAGGCTTCGGCCCATTTCGGCAACTTCGCCGCGCCCGCGCGTGTCGATCTCGATCTCCGTCTCGCCATGGCCGAGGCGATCCATCTGCCGCGTCAGGGCACCGATCGGCCGTGCGATCGAGCGGCTTACGAAAAGGCTCGCGAGCAGGACGGCAACAAGCGTCGTGCCGATGGTCGCCCACATCACGCGCGTTGCCGCTTCAAGCTCGGAATCGATCCGCGCATTCTCGGCGTCCGCAGTTCCTTTCTCGCCTTCCCGGATCTCGGCCACCAGCGGATCGACGCCGCGGGCGATGCCGTCAAGCTCTGCAATCTTCGTGTTCCGCTCGACCGTTGCGGCGACGACGGCCGCGAACGAATCGGCATACGCCTTGGTAAGGCCCAGGAGTGTCTCGCGCTTCTCGGCGGGCAGATCGGCGGCCTTCAGAAGTTTCTCGATGTTCTCCAGTTCCTTCGCGTGCGCTTCGGCGTACGAACGCGATTCGCGCAGCTGGAAATCTTTCTCGTGGCGGCGCAGCCGGAGCATCGAAACGACGATCTTGTCGTTTCCGATCTCATTGATAGCGGCTTCCGCATCGTGGATCGCTGTCCGCATGCGCCCTTGCGCGCCTTCCTGCTCGTTCAGGCCAAGCCGGCGGTAGATCGACAGAAGCTGGTCGAAAGCCTTGATGTAACGGTCAAGGGCGGTCGCAAGTTCCTTGGCGGCAGAGGCGTGCGGCGCTGCCGGATCGACCCCGACCTGGTCGATCGCGCTGCGCGCATTGCGCGCGGCCACGGTGACGCGGCGGGCAATGGCGGTGTCGCGGCGCAGCAGATAGTCCCGCTGATCGCGGCGCACGTCGGAGAGTGCGTCCTCGAGATTGCGCATCGCCGACAGGCGTTCGAGCCCGGCGTTGCGCATCGTGGTTGCCCGGTCGTGCAGCATTGATTGGTAGAATGCGGCGGCGCCGATGACCGCAAATCCGATGACGGAGATCGATGCCAGGAAAAGCAGATTGATGCGAACGGGAAGGCTCGATAGGCGCAAGAACATGGCGCAAGCTCCTCTGAGGCGCTGCGCAAGCATTATGGTCGAATGGCGGGGACGTCAAAATGTATCCGAAAGATTGCGTTTTTAGTGAAATACAAACAATTATTGCATGTGTTGAATTCAGCTATTGCCCTTATGGATTTACGCCCGCGCTTGATGGCGACTAGAATGCAATCGTAGCGCAATAAAAATTCTACTGATTCACCGCGTGATGCGGCACATCGATCAGGCGCCTCGTGCCGGCGGCCAGATCGTAGATGTGGAACGAGTTCATGTTGCGGCCGTAGAGGTGGAGGCTGACGCAAGGCTCCGCCGCGGCGTCGACCCCGGTCACGTGGATGTGATCGGGATTGGGTACAAAACTTGTGACCGCGCCCGGATTGAGGAGAACGACGCCCCCGCGCCGCAGGACGATGCCATCGTTGCTGCAGATTTCGCCGGTCGGGCACATGTAGGCGCGTTCTTCCAGATTTCCGCGCACGACACCCACGACGCCCCAGCTGCCGTGGTCGTGCACCGGCGTCCACTGGCCGGGAAGCCACACGATCGAAAAAAGGGAGAGTGTCTCGTTCGGGCAGAAATAGATCGCGTTGCGCCGATAGTGCGTCGGGTCGGATTGAAGATGCGCCGGCTCGAGAAACGCATCGGCCTTCTGCGTCAGTTTCTGCATCAAGGGTGCGATGGCATCGACGCGCGCGGCCACGTCGGACTCGCGCGCGACGATCGCCTGACAGCCCTCGACGAAACGGGCGAGATCGCTCTGCATTGCCTGGCCAGCCTGTGCGGGCTCAGCCCTTGGGCTGCGGAACGATCCGCAGATAGGGCTTCGGCGCCTTCCAGCCGCCGGGGAACTTTATCTTCGCCTGCTCGTCGTTGACCGAGCCAGAGATGATCACGTCCTCGCCGTTCTTCCAGTTGACCGGCGTGGCGACCGAATGCTTCGCGGTCAGCTGGATCGAGTCGACCATCCGCAGCACCTCGTCGAAATTCCGCCCGGTGGTCATCGGGTAGACGAGCATCGCCTTGATCTTCTTGTCCGGCCCGATGATGAATACGGTGCGCACCGTCGCGTTGTCAGCCGCGGTCCGGCCGTCGGCGGTCGATCCGGCCGCCTCGGGCAGCATGTCATAGAGCTTGGCGACCTTCAGCTCCGGGTCCCCGATCATCGGATAGGTGACCGCAGCGCCTTGCGTCTCCTCGATGTCCTTTGCCCACCGGGAATGGTTGTCGACCGGGTCGACGCTGAGGCCGATGATCTTGACGTTGCGCTTGTCGAATTCCGGCTTCAGCTTGGCCATGTAGCCAAGTTCGGTCGTGCAGACCGGGGTGAAGTCCTTGGGATGGGAAAACAGGATTGCCCATCCGTCGCCGATCCACTCGTGGAACCGGATCTTGCCTTGCGTCGTGGTCGCCTCGAAATCGGGCGCGACGGCATTGATGCGAAGCGTCATGGGGGGCCTCCGTCCTGTGCGTAAACCGGATTCCGGCACAATAGCGGCTGGCCGGCGCCGCGCAAGGCCCAGCCTCAGGCGGCGAAGGGGGCGATGGCTATTGCCGCACTTTCCAGCTTCGCGCGGACCGCCCGGGCCATGGCGACGGCGCCGGGCGAATCCCCGTGGATGCAAACAGTATCAATTGCCAGCGGCAGCTTCCGGCCGTTCACGCTGACGATCGCCTTTTCGCGGACCATGTCGAGAACCCGTGCCGCGACCGCATCGGGGTCGTGCAGGACGGCCCCCGGCTTGCGGCGCGAGACCAGCGTCCCGTCGTCTTCATACGCACGGTCGGCATAGATCTCGCGCGCGAGCTTCAGGTTTGCGGCTTCGCCCGCCCGCTCGAGCGCCGTCAGCGGGATCACGACGAACGTCAGCGACGGGTCGACGGCGCGGATCGCGCGCGCGAGGGACGCCGCCATGCCGTCGTCGGTCATGGCCATGTTCGACAGCGCGCCGTGCGCCTTGACGTGGGTGACACGGTGGCCGGCCGTCGTCGCGACGGCCTGAAGCGCCCCGATCTGATAGGCGACCATCGTCTCGATCTCGCGGGCCGTGAGCCCCTGGATCGGTCGCCGGCCGAAGCCCTGCAGGTCGTGGAAGCCCGGATGCGCGCCGATCGCGACGCCGCGCGCTTTCGCGCGCTCGGCCGTGCGGAACATGATTTCGGGATCGCCGGCATGGAACCCGCAGGCGACATTGGCGCTTGTCACGAGATCGAGCATCGCCGCGTCGTCCCCCATGTTCCAGGGGCCGAAGCTCTCGCCAAGATCGCTGTTCAGATCGACTTTGATCATCGCGTCATTCCATCAGCTGTGCGACCAGGTATCGGTGTCCAGCGCGTTTATCGCGCCGCCGGCCAGATTTTCGGCAAGCAGAGCTTCGCTCGACGGCGCGCCGGAAGAAAGCTTCCAGGTGCGTGCGGGCAGGCCGTCGAGTGCGGCGCGCCATGCGCGGGTCGCGGCCTGTGCGGCGCGGATGTCGAGTGCCGCGAACCGCAGGCTGGCGCCGACCGGCGACTGGGCGAAGCGGCCGAGATCGGCCGAGATGATCGCGCCGATCTTGGGGTAGCCGCCGGTCGTGCCGCGATCGGCGAGGAGGACGAGCGGCTGGCCCGAGCCGGGGATCTGGATTTGGCCGTTCGCGATGCCGTCGGAGACGATGTTGTAGCCGCGCGCGGCCGCGATCTTCGGGCCGGCGAGCCTGTAGCCCATGCGGTCGGATTCCGGTGCGATGCGCCATTCGGCGGCAAGGAAACGCGCGATTTCGCCGGGATCGAAATAGTCGTCCTGCGGGCCGAGGACGATGCGAATGGGGCCTTGTTCCGGCGTCCGGGGGGGTAGGGCAAGGTCATGCCGTTCGCTTGCGGGCGGCACGTCGAGGCTGTCGCCGGCGGCAAGCGGCCGCGCGATCGGGCTGCCGATACCTGCGCGGGCATGGACGGACAGGCTTCCGAAAACGGGCGTGCCGGCGATGCCGCCTTCGATACCTATATAGGTGAAAACGCCGTCGCGGGCCGGCCCCAGTGCAAGCCGCGCGCCGGCCTGCAGAACGAAGCTGCGCGAAAGCGGCACAGCCGCCGCGTCGATCGTCGCTTCGCGCGCCGCGCCGTAAAGCGAAAGCCGGACGGCGCCGTCGGCCGCCGTGAATCTGGCGCCGAACGGCCCGATCTCGATCGCCGCCGCAGGGCCCGGCTGGCCGACAAGCGCGTTTGCCGCCGCCAGCGAAAACCGGTCCATGGCACCGGCCGATGAAAGCCCGTGGCGCAGGACGCCCACGCGCCCGGCATCCTGCACCGACGTCGCCGGCCCGACATTTCCCACGACCAGCCGGCTCATGCCGGCACCCGTTCGGCGACCGGCTCGCCGCGTTCGGCCGCGCGCGCCAGGGCGGCCCATTCGCGCGGCTCGATCGCGTCGAAGACGACCTCGTCGCCGGTCGCCATCAGGAAGACCGGCTTGCGCGACGGCTGGAAATTGCGCACCGGCGTCTGCCCGAGGATGTGCCATCCGCTGGGGGCGGCCAGGCACTGCACGCACGCCTGCACGCCGCCGATCATGATGGCGCCGGCCGGCGTGAGCGCGCGCGGCATGTCGCGTCGCGGCGTCGCGATCGTGGGGTCGAGCCCGCCGAGATAGGCGAAGCCCGGCGTGAACCCGATCATGTAGATCCGGTAGACGCATGCCGAATGGCGGCGGATCACTTCGCGCGTGGTCAGCTCGTGGCGGCGCGCGACGTCGTCAAGATCGGGCCCCCGCTCGCCGCCATAGACGACCGGGATACGCCAGCGCTTCGCGCTCTTCGCCAGCGGTGCCGCCGCCGCCGCGCGCGCCTTCAGTTCGGCGGCAAGTTCCTCGAAGCCGGTGGCGACCGGATCGTACTGGACGAACAGCGACCGGTAGGTCGGCACCGTCTCGATGACACCCTTCGGCGGCCGCGCGCCGAGCTCGGCGTCGAGGCCCAGGACCTGCGCGTTGACCGCCGGATCGACCGTCTGGCCGAATTCCACGCTCAGCGCGGCATCGCCGCAGGGCAGGATCCGAAATGTCGGGGGCAGTTGCATCTGAGCCGGCTAGAAAATCACTTCCGTGCCGCCCGGTCCACTGCTCGACGCGCGGGCGCGTTCTCGGGCAATCTCGGGGCCATGCGCATCATCCCGATTTCTCCCGCCGAATACGTCTCGTTCCCGTGGAAGAACGGCGGCGGCGTGACGACCGACATCGCGGCCGAATATGCGGGACCAGCAAACGACTGGGAGGCGATGCGCTGGCGGCTCGGCTTCACGTCGATTTCGGTGCCGGGTCCGTTTTCCGAAATGACCGGGTTCGACCGGCATCAGGCGGTCGTGCGCGGCCGGGGCCTGCGCCTGCGATGCGCCGACGGCTCGGAGATCGACGAGCGCGCGCCGTTTTCGCCGGTGCGGTTTGCCGGCGAGGCGAAGATCGTGTCGGTTCTCGACGACGGTCCGGTGGACGTCGTCAACCTCATCGTCCGGCGCGGCTTCTTCGGTGGCCGCCTTGCGGCGATCGACGGCGCGTGTCCGGCAGCGCTGGGCGAGGGAACCCATTTCCTCTATGCGCCGTCGGGCGACATCGATGCCGAGATCGGTTCGACGGCCGTGCGCGTTCCCGGCGGACACGCGCTGCGCATCGAAGGCGCGGCGCGCGCCGTCGTCCATGCCGGACTTGGCCTTGTCGCGAGCGTCAGCCCGGTGCCGACCGGTAGACTTGCGTCTCGCGCTCGAACGCCGCCCCCAGCGTGAACAGCGTCGCTTCGTCGAACGGCCGGCCGGCAAGCTGAAGGCCCAGCGGCAGGCCGCGATCGTCGAACCCCGCCGGTACCGACAGGGCCGGCAGCCCCATCGCGTTGAAGGGCCGCGAAAGCCGCGTGAGCTTGCCGAGCGTGGCGGGCATCGCCTGGCTGTCGCCCACGTCGGTTGCCGCGATCGTGGGGACGGGAACCGCACAGACCGGGGCGAGCACCGCGTCGCACTTGTCGAAGACTTCCGAAAGAAAGCGCGCCAGCGTTGCCGCGCGCACGCGCTGGGCGTCGAGATACGAAACCGCCGGGATCGTCAGTCCGGGCAGCAGCCGCGCGCGGACCTGCGGCGAATAGTCGTCGACCCGGGTCTCGATCCACGGGCGGTGGGCGGCCGCCGCCTCGGCTGCCGTGACAAGCGAGCCGGCCGCATTGACCGCCTCGAGATCCGGCATCTTCACGCGCGTGACCGAGACGCCAAGACGCTCGAACACCGCGACCGCCGCATCGATCATCCGCGCGACCTGCGGGTGCAGGTCCTCGTCGAAATAGCCGCTGGCCACGCCGATCCGCAGGCCCTTCGCCGGCAACGCGCAAGCACCCTCGTAATCGGGAACCGCTTCGCTGGCGGCGGTGATGTCGTTGGCATCCGGCCCCGCGATTGCCGCAAAGAGCCGCGCGCAGTCGCGCACGGTGCGCGCCAGCGGCCCGACCGTATCCATCGTCCACGACAGTGTCATCGCGCCGTGGCGGCTGACGCGCCCCCAGGTCGGCTTGATTCCCGCAAGGCCGTTGCAGAAGGCCGGCATGCGGATCGAGCCGCCCGTGTCCGAGCCGAGACCGCCGAAGATGAGGCGTGCCGCGGTTGCCGCACCCGTGCCCGCCGACGAGCCGCCGGTGATGTGGTCGGTGTTCCACGGATTGCGGCAGTGCCCGAAATGATAGTTGTGGCCCGTGGGGCCGAAGGCGAATTCGGCAAGGTTGAGCGTGCCCAGATCGATGGCGCCGGCCGCGTCGAGCCGCGAAAGGGCGGTTGCCGTCGTGTCGGCCACCCAGTCGCGGCGGATGCGCGAGCCGCAGGTCGCGATACGCCCCTTGCGATAGTACATGTCCTTGTGGGCCAGCGGCACGCCATGCAGCGTGCCTTTCGCGGGCCCCGCATCCGCCTTGCGCGCGGCGTCCATCGCCTTGTCCGCCTCGAGCGCGATGAAGGCGTTGAGACGCGGCTGCCAGGCTTCGATGCGCTTGAGGCACGCGGCGAGGAGTTCAACGGCGGATATTTGCCGCGCGACGATCGCGTCGGCGGCTTCGACGAGTGTGGCCAGTGCGGGATCGGAGGGCAGGTTGCTCATGCGCGCTTGCCCTGCACAAGGCCGCGCTGGAGGTTCGAGGGCTCGGAATCGAACGGCAGGTGAATGCGCGCGATCGCGGCCACGGGCGGGCCCGCGAGCGCGACCATGCGCGCCAGATCGGCGTCGGTCGGCTCGGCGCCCTGAAGGCGTGCGGTTGCCGCGGCGGTCGCTTCGTCGAGTGGTCGCATCCGGTCCTCCTGCTGGGGCGGACCGGCTTGCAATCGTCGCGCCGCCGCCGCCGGACAGTTTGGTCCGGCGGCGGCCGACGCTCAAGCGGCAGTTAGGCGGCCTTGCGGGCGCCGGCGGCTTCTGCCGGCGCGTCGAGGCGCGGGATCTGCTTGCGGATGAGGCGCTCGATATCGCGCAGCATGCCGCGTTCCTCCGGCGCGCAAAGCGAAATCGCCGTGCCGGTCGCCCCGGCACGCGCCGTGCGGCCGATCCGGTGGACATAGCTCTCGGCCACGTTCGGCAGGTCGAAATTGATCACATGGCCCACGGCGTCAACGTCGATGCCACGCGCGGCGATGTCGGTCGCCACGAGAACGCGGCACGAGCCCGCGCGGAAGGCGCCCAACGCGCGCTCGCGCTGGCTCTGGCTCTTGTTGCCGTGGATCGCGCCGGCCGGAAGGCCGGCCCGCTCGAGATGCTCCACGATGCGGTCGGCGCCGCGCTTGGTGCGGGCGAACACGAGCGTGCGCTCCGTCGCGACATTGCGCAGCAGGTCAACGAGGACCTGACGCTTCTTCGCGGCTTCGCAAAACACGATCTTCTGTTCGACGCGCGAGGCGGTCGTGGCGACGGGCGTCACGGCGACGCGCACCGGGTCCTTCAGAAGCTCGTCGGCAAGCGCGCCGATTTCGCGCGGCATGGTCGCCGAGAAGAAAAGGTTCTGCCGTTGTGCCGGGAGCAGCGCGATGATCTTGCGGATGTCGCGCATGAAGCCCAGGTCGAGCATCTGGTCGGCCTCGTCGAGAACGAAGATCTCGGTACGGTCCAGGCGCAGCGTGCCCTGGCCGAGATGGTCGAGCAGGCGGCCGGGCGTGGCGACGACGACGTCGACGCCGCTCTGGAGCTGGCGCGCCTGCGGACCGAACGAAACGCCGCCGTAGACGATGGCGCCGCGGACCGGCAGTTCGCGCCCGTAGGCGCGGAAGCTGTCGGCGATCTGGCCGGAGAGTTCGCGGGTCGGCGAAAGCACCAGAACGCGGCAGTGGCCCTTGCCGGCGCGCTGCTGGTTTGCCATCAGGCGATGGAGGATCGGCAGCGCGAAGGCGGCCGTCTTGCCCGTGCCGGTCTGCGCGATGCCCAGAAGGTCGCGGCCGGTGATGACGTGGGGAATCGACTGAAGCTGGATCGGCGTCGGGGTCGTGTAACCTTCGTCCGCAACTGCCTTCAGGATCGGGGTGGAAAGCCCAAGCGTGTCGAAGCCGGGGGCGATCGTCGCGACCGGTGCGATTTGCGCCGGGCTGTTCGTGTTATTCACTGAGTACTCGTTTCTTTGCATAAACAGGCTCGCACGGCGCCGATCCGGGGTGGATCGGGCCGAATGTCACGGAGCCAACCGTTTCAGGAAGCGCCCGTGCGTGTCCGGGCGAGGCGTCTTGAAGCTGCCAACGGGTCGCGATCCTGTGTCGATCGCGCTCACGCGTGTCGGAAGCCAATGGCCGCAAGAAGCGGCGCGCCCGTCTTATGCGTTGTGCGCTGCAAAAAGTCAAGCGGCGGTGTTCAGGTACGCCGAATTTGCGTCAATCGGCGCATCCCGGATTTGTTAGGCTTGCCCGCCATGCCGCTCGATCTGGATCCCGCCGGCGCCGGTTTCATCGCCGATCCATATCCCTCGCTTGCCGAGGCGCGTGCGCGCCGGCCGATCTTCCGGTCTGCCGCCCTGGGCGGATGGGTCGTTACCCGATATGCCGATTGCCGTGCCCTGCTGAAAGACCAGCGCCTGTCGGCCGACAGGATGAGCCCGTTCTTCGGCCACATGCCGGCCGAGCGGCGCGGGCGCGTCGAACGGCTCGAAGCGATGGTCACGCGCTGGGCCGTCTTCGTCGATCCGCCGGACCATACGCGCCTGCGCGCGCTGATGAACAAGGCGTTCAATCCGCGTGCGATCGAAGGTCTGGCGCCGATGGTTCTCAAGCGCGTCGATGCCCTCATCGACGCGTTTCCGGCGGAAGGCCGCCTCGATTTCATCCGCGAGTTCGCCTATCCGCTGCCCGCGACGGTGATCGCCGACCTGCTCGGCGTTCCGCTCGAGGATGTCGACCTGCTCAAGCGATGGTCGGACGATCTTGGCGCCTTCGTGCTGACGGCGCGGGCGACGCCCGACAAATACGAGCGCGCCGAAAGCGCGGCGCGCGAGATGGAGGCTTATTTCGGCGATCTGATCGAGGCGCGCCGCGCGCGTCCGGGCGAGGACGCCGCATCCTGGATGATCGGGGCGGCGGACCGCGATGCGCGCATGTCGCGCGAGGAACTTGTCGCGACATGCGTGCTTCTGCTTTTCGCGGGCCACGAGACGACGACCCATCTGCTCGGCAACGGACTTTGGGCGCTGCTGACGCATCCGGCGGAAATGGCGCGGCTGCGTGCTCGCCGGTCCGATCCGGATTTCGTCGAGGGGGCTGTCGAGGAAATGCTGCGCTGGGACGGGCCAAGTCTCGCGCAGGTCCGCGTGGCACGCGAGTGCGTGGAATGGCAGGGCGCCGTCTTCGAGCCCGGCGACCGGATTTTCCTGATGCTCGCTTCCGCCAATCGCGACGGGGACGTCTTTGCGGACCCCGACCGTTTCGACCTGTCGCGCACGCCGGGCCAGAACCTCGCATTCGGATACGGAATCCATTTTTGCGTCGGTGCGCCGCTTGCCCGTCTCGAGGGCCGCGTGGCCTTTCCGCGACTGCTCGAACGGTTGCCCCATGTCGCGCTGGCACCGCAGGCGCTGCGTTGGTCCGACAATCTTGTCGTGCGCGGCGTGCATTCTCTCGAGATCGATATCGTGCGTGGAACGGGCGGGGCGTGATGCGGGAATTCCTGAAGGTCTATGGCATCGTCATCATCCTTGTCGTTGCGGGCTTTGCCGTGGCGCTGCGCTACGTGGCGCCGCCGCCGCCGGACAAGATCGTCTTCGCCGCCGGCGCACAGGGCGGCTCGTACCTGACGTTTGCCCGGAAATACGCCGAGATCCTCGCGCGCGACCGGATCAAGGTCGAGATCATCGAGACGGCCGGTGCCGTCGAGAACCTGCGACGGCTGAACGATCCGAATGGCGGCATCGATGTCGCGCTCATGCAGGGCGGCGTCGGTTCGGAAGAAGGCTCGCCCGGCGTCGTGGCGCTCGGTTCGATCTTCTACGAGCCCGTGTGGCTTGCGATCCGGGCCAATCTGCCGGTGGAAAAGCTGCACGATCTTCGCGGGCGCCGGATCGCGGTGGGCCGCGACGGCTCGGGGACGCAGATCCTGGTCCGTCAGGTCTTGCGCGCGAACGGTCTGGACGTCACGAAGGATGTCGATGCGCAGCCGATCGGCACGGACGCCTCGTTCGAAGCGCTTCGCGCCCATAAGATCGACGCCGCCTTCTTCGTTTCCGCGCAGGCACCGGGCGCGCTTGTCGATCTCCTCGCCGAGGGCGGCTTCCGTCTTTACAGCTTCGATCGGCACGCCGCGTACAAGCACCTTTTCCCGTTCCTGTCGTCGATCGTGCTGCCGGCGGGCGCTCTCGATCTTGCGCGCGACATTCCCGGTGAAGAAACGATCCTCCTTGCGCCCGTCGCCCAGCTGGTCGCACGCGAGGATCTGCATCCGGCACTTGTTCAGGTGCTGATGCGCGCGGCAAAGGAGATCCACGGTCCGCGCCAGATATTCGCGCCGGCCGGCACGTTTCCGACGACGCGCTTCGTGGATTTCCCGTTGCAGGAGGATTCCGAGCGTCTGATCGAGCGTGGCCCCAATTTCCTCGCGCGCTACCTGCCGTTCTGGGCGGCGGTTCTGGTCGAGCGCAGTCTCGTCATGTTGATCCCGTTCGTCACGCTGATGATCCCGCTCTTCCGCATCGCGCCGCCGGCCTATCGCTGGCAGATCCGGGCGAAGATATTTTCAAAATACAGGACGCTTCGAAGGATTGAATCCGACCTGCGGGAATGCGTGGACGCGAACCGGCGCGCGCTTCTTGTCGAGGAACTTGACGAGCTACAATCGAAGGCTGGCGCGCTCAAGGTGCCGACCGGTTATGCCGACATGCTTTTCAATTTGCGCTTACATATCCGCTTCGTGCGCGAAATTGTCGCATCCGGAGGACAAATTTCATCGCAGTCCCAAAGTATTACGTGAATCGCCCGATTCGTCAGGGGTGTAAACACTTCGGTAACTCCGATAAGGTTAAAAGCCATGTGAGGGACATGAGCGCCGAGATCTTGCCGCAGGCAATTCGACGCATCGGACGGAGAGAGAAATGGACGATCTGCTGCGCGACTTCCTGACCGAGACGAACGAAAATCTCGGCACGCTGGATACCGAGATCGTCAAGCTCGAGCAGAATCCCAACGATCCCGGCCTTGTCGGCAGCATTTTCCGGATCATGCACACGATCAAGGGCACGTGCGGCTTCCTTGGCCTGCCGCGCCTTGAAAAGGTCGCGCATGCCGGCGAGAACCTCCTCGACCAGATCCGCGACGGAAAGCTGATCCCGAACGAGCAGGCCGTCACGCTCATCCTTGAGTCGCTCGACCGCATCAAGAGCCTGCTTTCGGTACTGGAGCAGACCGAAGCCGAGCCCGAGGGCGAAGACGCCGACCTCATCCAGCGTCTCAACGATTACGCCAGCGGCAAGACGGCTGCGGCACCCGCCGCCACGGCCGCACCGAGCGTGCCGCTCCAGGCGCTCGCGCCGACGGCTGCCGAGCCCGAGCCGGACGAACACGGATTCGTGCCGGTCCCGGCGCACAAGACGGCCGCCGTCGCCGACGCGCTCGCCTCGCAGAAACCGGCGGCACCGCCGGTTCCCGCGCCACAACCTGCCGCTCCGCCCGCGCCGGCAGCGGCGAAGCCCGCACCCAAGGAAGCGCGCGGCGAAGTCGCCGAGTCCGCGGTCGCCGCATCGTCGATCCGCGTCAATGTCGACGTGCTCGAAAACCTGATGACGATGGTTTCCGAACTCGTCCTGACCCGCAACCAGCTGCTCCAGATACTGCGCTCCCAGAAGGACAGCGAATTCTCGGGCCCGCTCCAGCGCCTCAACCACGTGACATCGGAACTGCAGGAAGGCGTCATGAAGACGCGCATGCAGCCGATCGGCAACGCGTGGTCGAAGCTGCCGCGCCTGATCCGCGATCTCAGCCACGAACTGGGCAAGAAGATCGACCTGCAGATGCACGGCCAGGACACCGAGCTGGACCGCCAGGTTCTCGAGCTCATCAAGGACCCGCTGACGCATCTCGTGCGCAATTGCGCCGATCACGGCCTCGAGCGGCCCGAAGAGCGTCGCGCGGCGGGCAAGCCCGAAACCGGCCGCGTGAACCTCAACGCGTTCCACGAAGGCGGCCACATCATCATCGAGATTTCCGATGACGGTCGCGGCCTGAACATCGACAAGATCAAGCAGAAGGCGATCCAGAACGGCGTCTGCTCGGAAGCCGAAGCGGCCGGTCTCAGCGACCAGCAGGTCGCGCAGTTCATCTTCAAGGCCGGCTTCTCGACCGCGGCGGTCGTCACCTCGGTCTCCGGGCGCGGCGTCGGCATGGACGTGGTGCGCACGAACATCGAGAAGATCGGCGGCACCGTCGAACTCAAGTTCCAGCGCGGCAAGGGCACGAGCTTCGTCATCAAGATCCCGCTGACGCTCGCGATCGTGTCGGCCCTCGTGGTCGAGTGTTCAGGCGAACGGTTTGCGATCCCGCAGATCAGCGTGCTCGAACTCGTCCGCGCGACGTCGGGCTCGGAAACGACGATCGAGCGCGTCAACGACTCGCCGTTCCTGCGCCTGCGCAACCGGCTGCTGCCGCTCGTCAGCCTGCACGACCTGCTTCGGCTCGGCGAGGATCGCGGCGTCGACGCCTCGGAAAGCTTCATCGTCGTCACGCAAGTCGGCACCTACACCTTCGGCATCATGGTCGACCGCGTGTTCGACACCGAGGAAATCGTCGTCAAGCCGGTGGCACCCATCCTGCGCGACATCTCGATGTTCTCGGGCAACACCATCCTGGGCGACGGCTCGGTCATCATGATCCTCGATCCCAACGGGATCGCGGCGGCGTCGGGCGAATCGGCCAGCATGGGCGAACAGGCCGCCGCGGCGCATGCCGACGAGCGGACGAGGACCGAGAGCCAGCGCATCGCGCTGCTCGTCTTCCGCGCGGGCGGCCAGGCGCCGAAGGCGGTTCCGCTTTCGCTCATCGCCCGCCTCGAGGAGACGGATGCCGGCACGATCGAGTTCTCCGACGGCAAGCCGGTGCTCCAGTATCGCGGCAAGCTCATGCCGCTCGTCACGATCGATCCGTCCTACGCGATCCGCAGCGAAGGCCGCCAGTCGATCCTCGTTTTCGCCGACCGCAACCGCAACATGGGCCTGCTCGTCGACGAGATCGTCGATATCGTCGAGGAGCGTCTGGAAGTGGAAATGAACAACGTCCGGCCCGGCATGGTCGGCTCGGCGATCATTTCCGGCAAGGCGACGGACGTGATCGATACCGCCCACTATCTGTCGCTGGCCTTCGGCGACTGGTTCGGCAAGTCGGACTCGCCATTCGGCCAGTCCCACTCGCGCCGGCTGCTGCTGGTCGACGACAGCCCGTTCTTCCGCAACCTCCTGCAGCCGATCCTTTCGGTTGCCGGATACGAAGTCACGACCGCGGACACCGGCACGCAGGCGCTGTCGATGTGCGAGGCGGGCCGCGAGTTCGATATCGTGGTTTCCGACATCGAGATGCCGGGGATGAGCGGTTTCGAATTTGCAGAAGCGCTGCGTCGCATCGAGCGCTTCCGCGAGACGCCGATCCTGGCCCTGTCGTCGCACACGCATCCGCAGGATATCGAGCGGGCGCGACGGGTCGGGTTCACCGACTTCATCCCGAAGCTCGACCGCGAAGGCCTGCTGGCCTCGCTGAACGAACTGAGCGCCGGCGCGCGCGTCGCTGCGGCCCAGTAACGGCCGCGATCCTGGAGATTTTCCGATGAGCAATGCCCTCGTTCCCGCCGAACAGACCGGTGCCGTCAAGGCCGCCGGAGCGGACATCGCGAACGATTTCGTCACGATGATGGTTGCCGACCAGCTTTTCGGCATCCCCGTGCTGACCGTGCAGGACGTGCTCGGGCCGCAGCGCATAACGCGCGTGCCGCTCGCGCCGCCGGAGGTCGCGGGCGCGCTCAACCTGCGCGGACGCATCGTGACCGCATTCGACGTCCGCCGGCGCCTGGGGCTCCCCAAGCGCGATGCCGACAAGCCGGGCATGAACGTCGTGGTCGATTTCAAGGGCGAGCTTTACGCGCTGATGGTCGACAATGTCGGCGAGGTGCTCTCGCTATCGGCCGACAGCTACGAGCGCAATCCCAACACGCTCGACCCGCGCTGGCGCGAAGTGTCGGGCGGGATCTACCGGCTCAAGGGCAAACTGCTGGTTGTCCTGGAAGTGAGCCGCCTGCTCAACATCAAGCGCGGGGCCGGGGCCGCGGAAGCCGCCTAGCGCGTTCTTGGCTTGGGGGGTTGCGGGCGCTAAACTTTCCTCTTCGCTTGGGCGGAGAGGACCGGCAAGGTGCCCGAAACACCCAATAAATCGAATAATTTCGCGGTGATACGTGCATCGTCGGGTGATCTCTCCGACGCGCGTCTGGTTTGGGCCGATAGAGATTTTTTCACTAAATTCGACCGGGCGGGGGTCGGTGCGCCGGTATTTCCCGACGGCGTGCCGTCGGACATCCGGACCGCGATCGGCGGCCTTGCCGTCGGCGCCGAAATCCGGATCGGGACCGCCTTGTTCGGAAGTCCCCTGCATGCGCCGGCCAACATCGTCGCGCTGGGCGACGGAACTTTCGCGATCGCCCTGTCCGGGCAGGCGGATGCCGATCCGGAAGCCGAAGACGCGCGGCTTGCCGAAATCCTCGATGCCTTGCCGGTCGCGGTGACGGTCGTCGATCCGGTCGACGGGACGATCCTCTGGATGAACGAATATTTCCGGGATCTCGTGGGCGGCAGCGAGTTCGACCTGATGGGAACGTCGCTGGCCGGGCACTTCGCGCTGCCGGGCGCCTTCAAGACGCTGATGGGGGCGACCGGGCCGATCACGCCGTCGGCCTCGCTGCCGACGGCCCTGCGCACGCTTTCGGGGATGATGACGCCGGTGATCGCGAACGCGAAACGGATCGCCTTCCGGCGCAGGCGCGCGGCGATGGTGGCGCTGACGCGCGGGCTCTAGTGCCGCGCTCAGATGCCGCGCTTGCGGGCCGCCGCTTCCAGTTCGTCGATGATCTGCATGCCCGGGACGATTTCCGAACGCACGAATTCGAGGCGCTTGTTCGGACCGCCGCTGGCCGTCGGGAACCGGTCGCGCCAAAGCTGCATCTTGACCGACAGGCCGCAGAGCACGCCGCCGATGGACCGGTGGTTCGAGAAGACGAGGTCCTTCATCCGCGAGAAGCTGTCGGCGTTGATGTCCTTCCAGAAGTCGGCACTCTTGCGGTTGAAGGCCTCGAAACGGCCGGTCAGCGAGATGATGACGCCCGACAGCGATTCCTTGACCTTGTCGAGCATCTGCTTGGACATGCGGTCCTGCTTGATCATCTGGTTTTCCTCGAGCGGCTTCAGCCAGTCGAGAAAGCCCTGGACCTGCGGAACCACGAGATCGAGGCACGAGCGGAAATAGGCGAGCGACAGGAACGTGTCGCCGTAATCCTCGAGGAAGCGCGGGATTTCCGTCAGCGGGACGTTGAGCTTCTGCGACATCATGCGCAGGTTCTTGAGCGCGTCCTCGCGGTTGGGCGAGGAGATGAGCTTCATGATGTCGGAGACGTCGTTCACCTGGAAATCGTCCGACCCGTAGATCTGCTGGATCAGCGGGTGCGTGAAGACCTTCATGTGTTCGGTCAGCTCGCGGCGCTTGCCGTCGGAAAGCTGGAGTTCCTTCTTGGTGTCGATGCTGAGATTGAGCGCGCGCAGTGCCACGCGCAGCGTGTAGACGTCGAACGAGGGGATGCTCGCAAGGCTCTGCAGCAGTGGCATGTCGCGCCGGAGCGGGTCGGCATAGCTCTGGAAGACGCTGTGCAGCGTGTCGAGCGGAACCTGTGCCGATTTGTGGCCCTGGTCCTTGTAGAGTTCGACGACCGTGTCGAGACGGACGTTCTTGATGAGGCGCAGGCGGCGGAGGCCGGGCGTTTCGAGCGGAATGATGCGCAGCGGGAGAATGTGAAGGGCGTCCTGGCCCTCGGCATCATACTCTTCGACATTCGCGTCGCCGGCAGCCGGCGGCGGCACGGCCTCTTCCGCCATGGTCGGCTTCGGCTCCGCCGTCGGAGCAGCTGGCGTCTCGGTACTCTCCATGCGCCCTATTTACGATGTTGGCGGCGCCTTGGCCAGAGCCGATCAGTCGAAGAGCTTGTCGATGTCGGCCTGCGAGGCCGTCGCACTCGCCGACGCCATTTCAGGTTCCGCCTTCGGCCGCGTGGGCGGCTCGGCCTGTTTTGTGACGGGCGGGGCGGGCGGCGCTTCCGGACGGGGCACATTCGGTGCGGCGGCACCTGCCAACAAGGCGTCGATTTCCGATTGAGTCCGGCCTTGTCCGGGCATCGAGGGCCCGTTCAGGAGGTGTGAATCCCTACGATTGTCTGCTTCCTCCGCGCGAACGAGCGACGCGGAAATATTCTCGGCGCCCCAGATCGCGACCATCGCGGCGACGCGCTGATCAATGTAGCGCAACGTGCTGACAACCTTCGAAATGCGCTGTCCGGTAATGTCCTGGAACGAACAGGCCGTAAAAATTTCCGTCGCTTGATCGGTCAGGGTCTGCGACAGCGCCGCCTGATCTTCCGGCAGCGTGCCGGCGACTTCCATGATCCGTTCCGCGGCATTGAGGATGTCGGATGTCGCCCGTTCGGTCGAAGCGACGATCTGGTCGAGCTCGCTTGTCGCCGCATTGATGCGGTTGCCGGCCTGCTGGACCTTGGGATCCTTGTTGTAGATCGACGCGATCTCGGTCTTCGCCGTCTGGATGTGCGCGGCCATGTTCTGGAGTTCGGCGCGCAGCACGTCGAGGCTCTGCGTTTCCCTTGCGGCACGCATCTGCTCGAGCGTCCACTCGCGGAAACTAGCGGACATGCGCCGCGCCTCGTCGAGCGAGACGACGCGCTGGCGATCGTCGCGCATGCGCAGGAATGCCCGCCCGCGCGCGCTGTTCAGCAACGCATCCTCGATCGCGAAGTAATCGTCGTCGGAAAGATCCAGTTTCGACATGGCCTGCCGTGCCCAGTTTCGTATGCCCGGACGCTAGCCCGAAAAGCGCTAACACCCCGTTAAAACCGGGCTGCGGCTTACGAAACCTCGCCGGCGACCGCTTTGCGGAAGACGCCTTCCAGAGCCGCGGCGTCGACCGGGCAGGGATTTCCGCCTGCGGAAGGATCGCGTTCCGCCATACGGCCGATTTCCGCCGCACGGGCGGCATCGACGCCGATTTCCTTGAGCGTGTGGGGGATCGCCAGGGCCTTCCGGAATGCGAGAACCCACTCGAACACCGCACTGTAGTCCGCGCGCGGCAGGCCGAGCACCCGGGCCACCAGCCCCATCCGCGCCTCGATCGCCGGCCGGTTGTGCTGCATCACGTAGGGCAGGAGCACGGCATTCGTCAGCCCGTGATGCGTGTCGTAGACCGCCCCGATCGGATGGGCGAGCGCGTGCACGCCGCCAAGACCCTTCTGGAATGCCACGGCGCCCATGCTGGCGGCGGCGAGCATCCGCGCGCGAGCCTCGATGTTCTTCCCGTCCGCGACGGCACGCGGCAGCTCGTCCTTGACCAGACGCATCCCTTCCAGCGCGATCCCTTCGGCCATCGGGTGGAAGCCGGGTGCGCAATACGCCTCGAAACAATGGACAAAGGCGTCGATGCCGGTCGCGGCCGTGATGTGCGGTGGCAGCCCGACGGTCAATTCGGGATCGGAAATCACGATGCCGGGCATCATCTTCGGGTGGAAGATGATCTTCTTCTCGTGATCGGCCTCGTTCGTGATGACCGATGCGCGCCCGACCTCCGAGCCGGTGCCGGCCGTGGTCGGAACCGCGACCACGGGCAGCATGCCGTCGGGATCGACGCGCTTGAAATTGTCGCCGACATCCTCGAAGTCCCAGAGCGGCCTATTCTGGCCCGACATGAGCGCGATCGCCTTTGCGGCATCGAGCGCCGAGCCGCCGCCGAATGCGATGACGCCATCGTGCTTGCCGTCACGCAGGGCCTTCAGGCCGTCGTCGACATTCTTCCCGGTCGGATTGCCCTTCACGTTGGCAAACAGGGCCGCCTCGGACAATTCGACCGCCCGGCGGACCATCGGCGCACCCGCCAGCCCTGCATCTGTCACCAGCAGCGGCCGCCTGATGCCAAGCCTTTGGCAGGCGGCGGGAAGTTCGGCGAGCCGGCCGGGCCCGGCCCAGATCGTGGTCGGATAGTTCCAGTTTCCTTTGACGTTCATCGGTCTGCCGTTTCCTAGAGCGTGGTGCGCAGGTGGAAGGATTTCGGATGCGTAAGCTGCTCGTAGCCGAGCGCCGACAAGGTGGCGCCACGGCCGGTGTTTTTCACGCCTGTCCAGGCGAGCGCCGGGTCGAGATAGTCGCAGCGATTCATGAAAACCGTGCCGGTCTCGATCCGCGCGCCGAGCTTTTCGGCGGCCGTGGCGTCCGAGGTCCAGATCGCCGCGGTCAGGCCGTAGTCGCTGTCATTCATGAGGCGCACGGCTTCGGCATCCGATGCGACCTTCATGATGCCGATGACCGGTCCGAAACTTTCCTCGGTCATCACGCGCATCTTGTGGTTCACGTCGACGAGGACATGCGGGGCAAGGTAGGGGGTTCCAGCCTTGTCGGCCGCAAACTGCTTGGGATCGACAAGCGAACGCGCACCCTGGCCAACCGCTTCGGCAATCTGGCCACGAACGAAATCGGCCGCCGATGCGCGGACCATTGGCCCGAGATTCGTCGCCTTGTCCGTCGGGTTGCCGAGTTTGTAGGTCTTCGTGAGGTCCACGAAGCCGGCGACGAACCTGTCGTAGAGGCCTTCATGCACATAGATGCGCTCGATCCCGCAGCAGGACTGGCCGGAATTGAAGAACGCGCCATCGACGAGATTCTCGACGGCATGGGCGAGATTTGCGTCCGCCCGGACATAGGCCGGGTCTTTCCCGCCCAGTTCAAGTCCGGCGCCGATGAAGCGCTCGCCGATCGCGCGCTGGACGGCCTTTCCGCCTTCGACCGAACCGGTGAAGCAGACGAAATCGACGCGCGCGTCCCCGATGATCCGCGCGGCATCCGCATGGTCCGTGTGCAGGATCTGGAACACGCCCGCAGGCAGGCCTGCCGCCTTTGCCGCTTCGGCATAGCGTTCGGCCACGAGCGGCGTCTGATGCGAATGTTTCAGCAGCACGACATTGCCGGCGGCCAGCGCCGGCACGACGGCGTTGACCGACGTCAGGAACGGATAGTTCCATGGTGCCACGACGAACACGAGGCCGAGCGGATCGCGGCGCACGAAGCGGGTGAAGCCGGCCTTCGCCGCGGGCACGACGTCGGCGAGTGCCGCGGGCGCGATGGCAAGCATGTGGCGGGCGCGTTCCTCGAAGCCCCGAAATTCGCCTGGCGTCTGCGAGAGCGGCCGACCCATCTGCCACGTAAGCTCTTCGGCAATCGCGTCGCGATGGGCGAGCACGGCGTCGACCATCTTGGTGACAAGCGCGATGCGCTGGGCGAGCGGCGTGCCGCGCCAGGCTTCCTTCGCACTTTGCGCCGCCGAGAGTGCCGCCTCGATCTGCGGGCCGGTCGCGAGCGGGCGCGTGCAGTATTCCCGCCCGTCGACCGGGCTGATCGTCTTCAAGCTTGCCATTCGTCCGTCCTCAGATGATCTCGAAATACCGCTGCAACTGCCAGTCGGTGATCGCCTTGTTGTATTCGCGCTGCTCCCAGTCGCGGGTCGCGGCATAATGTTCGACGAAGGCTTCGCCGAAGAGTTCCTTGGCGGCCTTCGATGCGGCGAGCCGCTTTGCGGCATCGCCCAGCGAACGCGGCAGTTGCAGCTTCGCCGGCGCGTCGACCGCATAGGCGTTGCCGTCGACCGGTTTGGTCGGCTCGATGCGGTTCTCGATGCCCCAAAGGCCGGAGCCGATCGCGGCCGCAAAGGCGATATACGGATTGATGTCGGCCGCCGCGACGCGATACTCGACGCGCTGCGATTTGGGCGAACCCGGAATGACGCGCAGCGAAGTCGTGCGGTTCTCGATGCCCCACATCGACGCCGTCGGGGCCCAGTATCCGGGGATGAGCCGGGTGTAGGAATTGACGGTGCAGGCCACCATCGCGAGAAGTTCGGGCATCAGCATCTGCTGGCCACCGATGAAATGGCGCATCGTGTCGGAAATGCCGTGCGGCTTCCTGGCGTCGTGGAAGACCGGCTTGCCCTTCTTGTCCTTGAGCGAGATGTGCAGATGGCCGCTCTGCCCCGGCCAGTCGTGCGACCATTTCGCCATGAACGTCGCCATGCGGTTCTGGCGCTGGGCGAGGATCTTCGTGAAGGTCTTGAAGATGGATGCCTTGTCGGCTGAGGCAAGCGCATCGTCCACACCGATGGCGGCTTCGAGAACGCCGGCACCCGTTTCGGTGTGCAGGCCCTCGAGTGCCACATCCATCGTGCGCATCGTGTCGAGAAGATGATGATAGAATTCCGCATGCACTGAATTGCGCAGCACCGAATAGCCGAAATAGCCGGGGGTGATCGGCTTCAGGCCCTTGTAGTGCTTCTCGCGGACGGTGTCGGGCGTTTCCTCGAAGACGAAGAATTCGAATTCGGCCGCCGACAGGACCGAGAAGCCCATGTCGGCTGCGCGCTTCAGGATCCGCCGGAGCGTGCCACGCGGGCAAACCGGCTCGGCCTTGTCCGCGAATTCGCTGAGGAAGAGCAGCGTCGACGGCTCGAAGGGGATGGGCCGGCAAGTGTCCGGAACGAGACGGACAGGCGCATCGGGATAGGCCGTGTGCCAGCCCGTATACTTCACGTTGTCGTAGAGCTGGTCGTTCGAATCCCAGCCCAGAACGACATCGCAGAACCCGAAACCGCCCGACAGGGCCGAGAGGAATTTCTCTCGCGACATGTATTTGCCGCGCATGATGCCGTCGACGTCGAAAACGCCGACCTTGATATTGTCGACCTTGCGCTCGCTGACCAGCTTGGCCGCATCCTCGGCGGTGCGGACGTTTCTTGGTTCCATCAGAATCCCCCGGTTCGTCGAGGCAGCAGAATGCCGCAACGCAACCGGCCGGTCTAATGGATTACGAGCAGATTTCGGCGCTTCAGCAGCTGTTTATGGGGCGGCCGCAGCCGTTCCCGCCGATCCGGTCAGGCTCGAGAATGGGAAGCAGCTCCGTCATGACGTCGCTCATGAATTGACGGAAGGCCGGGTCGTTCGGCGAGGCGGGTTGCGGGAACCGGCCGGTGGTCCGCGAAATCATACCGCCGTAACGGCAGAAAGCCGCCGCGACATGCACGGTTCCCTGCTCCTTCGGCCAGGCATACGAGCCGGTCTGGTCGGACAGGCACGGATTGGTGACGTTGCTGTCGAAGACCAGCGCAACACGATAGCCGTTCGGACCCGGCTTTCCGTCGGTTGCAAATTCCATCTGGTAGATGTTTTTCTGGGCGTTCATCGCGGCGACGATTTCCGACGGCGCGAACGGTGCGCCGGTCATCGCGACCGGAACGGGGCCGTCCTTTTGCGCGATGCGTGGCACGTTTGGCGAATACGACATGTAGTAAGTGCCGTACAGCAGCGTATTTTCCGGCGAGCATCCGGCGACCGCAAGGCACGCGGAAATGGCTCCCAGAAATGCGGCTCGATATTTCATCAGGCGGCCTTTCTCAGTTCGAGGCGGCCCCACACATCGACAAGCGCGGATACAAGGTCATCCATGAGCGCATCGTCGTGCAGAGGCGTCGCCGTCAGTCGCAGGCGTTCCGTCCCGCGCGGGACGGTCGGGAAGTTGATCGGCTGGACGTAGATTTGATGCCGTTCGAGAAGCATGTCGGAGGCGCGCTTGCACGCACGCGCATCGCCGACCATCAGCGGAACGATATGGGTCGAGGATGCCATGACCGGCAGCCCCGCCGCGCCCAGAACGTGCTTCAGCCGGGCGGCCCGATCCGCGAGCGCGGCGCGTTCCACGCTCGATTCCCGAAGATGCCGGATGGACGCGAGTGCGCCCGCCGCCACGACGGGCGGCATCGAGGTCGAAAAGATGAAGCCCGGTGCCACGCTGCGCACCGCGTCGCAGAAAACGGCACTGCCCGCTACGTAACCGCCGACGACGCCGAACCCCTTTGCGAGCGTCCCTTGCACGATATCGATGCGCCCTTGCGCGCCTTCGCGCTCGGCGATGCCGGCGCCGTGCGCGCCGTAAAGGCCAACGGCATGCACTTCGTCGAGATAGGTCAGCGCGTCGTAGCGCTCGGCCAGGTCGCAGAACGCGTGGATCGGTGCGACATCGCCGTCCATCGAATAGACGCTTTCGAACGCGATGATCTTCGGCCGTGCCGGGTCGAGCATGGCGAGGATGCGCGCGAGATCGGCCGGATCGTTGTGCCGGAAGATGTGCTTTTCCGCGCCCGAATGGCGGATGCCCTCGATCATCGAGGCGTGATTGAGTTCGTCGGACACGATCACCGCGCCGGGTAGAAGACGGCCGAGCGCCGAGAGGGCCGCTTCATTCGCATTGTAGCCGGATGTGAAGACGAGCGCTGCCTCCTTCGCGTGGAGCGAGGCCAGTTCGCGCTCGAGCAGGACGTGCTGATGGTTCGTGCCGGAGATGTTGCGCGTGCCGCCGGCGCCCGCACCATTCGCGTCCAGCACCTCGCGCATCGCGGCAAGCGTGGCCGGGTGCTGGCCCATTCCCAGATAGTCGTTCGAGCACCAGACGACGACGTCGACCGGGCCGTCCGGCGAGTGCCAGCGCGCGCGGGGAAACGCGCCGCATTTGCGCTCGAGATCGGCGAACACCCGATAGCGACCCTCAGCCTTCAGCCTGGTCGTGGCATCCGCGAAATGCCGGTCGTAATTCCTTCGCATTGCCGGTCCGCCTCAGTCGAGCAAGCCCTTGGCCTTGGCCGCCGCGTAGCCGTCGTCGAGCCCCTTGCGCAGTCGCGCGAACATCTCGTCGATCTGTGCCTCGTCGATGACGAGCGGGGGGCAGATCGCGACGCGATTGTCGAACAATGCGCGCGCCATGAGCCCGGCCACTTCGCAGGCCTTGCCCACGAGCGGGGCGACAGCCTGCGACGGCTGGAAGAAGGTTTTCGAGGCCTTGTCCTTGACGAGCTGGATGCCGCCGATAAGGCCCACGCCCGTCGTCTCGCCCACAAGCGGGTGATCATCGAGCGACTTGAGGCCTTTGAGGAAACGCGGCGCAACGCGCCGCACATGGCCGACGATGTCGCGTTCCTCGTAGATCTTCAGCGTCTCGATGGCGACGGCGGCGGGCACGGGATGCGCGGAATAGGTATAGCCGTGGCCGAAGCTGCCGATCTTGTCGCTCTGCTGCTGCATGGCCGCGTAGATCTGCTCGGAGATCATCACGGCCGAAATCGGCAGATACGCCGCCGACAGCGCCTTGGCGCAGGTGATGATGTCGGGCTTGATGTCGTAGGTCTGCGTGCCCCACATGTTGCCGGTGCGCCCGAAACCGCAGATGACCTCGTCGGCCACGAGCAGGATGCCGTACTTCCTGAGGACGGCCTGGATCTTGGGGAAATAGCCCGCCGGCGGAACGATCACCCCGCCGGCACCCATCACCGGCTCGGCGAACATCGCGACGATCGTTTCCGGATCTTCGGCAAGGATCAGCTTCTCGAGGTTCTCGGCGAGGCGCGTCGAGAACGCATCTTCGCTCTCTCCAGGCAGCGCATGACGATAGTGATGCGGCGTTTCGGCGTACGCCACCGGGAAGATCGGCAGATCGAAGTCGCGCTGGTTGATCGGCAGCCGGGTAAGGGATGCCGCCGCGATCGTCACGCCGTGATAGGCCTTCTCGCGGCTCAGGATCTTCTTGCGCTTCGGCGTGCCGGCCGCATTGGCGATGTACCAGAGGATCTTGATCGCCGTATCGTTCGCTTCCGACCCGGAGCCGGCGAAGAAGACCTTCGACATCGGAACGGGTGCGATTTCCTTGAGCTTCTCGGCCAGAACGATGCCCGGCTCGTGCGATTTGCCCGCGAAGATGTGGTAATAGGGCAATTCGCGCAGCTGGCGGCTTGCGGCATCGGCAAGGCGCGGCTCGTCGAAACCGAGCGAGGCGCACCAAAGGCCCGCCATGCCTTCGATATAGTCCTTGCCGCTGTCGTCGCGCACGTAGACGCCATGGCCCTTGGTGACGACGACGGGGCCGTCCTTTTCGTGGGTGCGAAGATTCGTGTACGGATGTACGAGGGCTGCGATGTCGCGTGCAGCCAGCGAATTTCCGCGCGGTCGCGCGTCGTTCATGTCGACTCTCCCAAGGCTCCGATGCGGGGCATCCTAGCACCAACGCCGGGTGCGCGCGAAGTCACGTTCCCGACACGTTCTATCGGGTCGCCGGCTTTCGCGAAATTGCTTTTTTTCGACACGACAAGACATTACGAAATGTGACGGACAGGTGCGCGAACGCGTCGCAGGCGAAGGGATGGCGCCGGGTGGCGCGGAATGTGCCTAGGGCCCTGACACGGGTTGCGCCGGTCGGGCGAGCTGGACGAGGGATCGTAGGCAACATGCCGCTGTATCGCGATGCTGGCGGAAAGGGACGGCGATGATCGCCTTCGTCATCCGCCGCCTGTTGCAGGCCGTGCTCGTGATGATGGCCGTCGGGTTCGTCGCATTTTCGCTGTTCGCCTATGTCGGCGATCCCGTCGCCATCATGCTCGGGCAGGATTTCACGGCTGAATCGCGCCGCCTGCTCGTGCACGAGCTTGGCCTCGACCAGCCCTTCTTCGTGCAGTACGTGCATTTCCTTCTCAATGCCGCGCAAGGCAATTTCGGGATTTCCTACCGGTTGGCGCGGCCGGTTTCCGAACTTCTGTTGGAGCGACTGCCGGCGACGCTCGAACTGTCGCTCTGTGCGGCGGCGCTTGCACTGGCCGTCGGCGTGCCGTTGGGAGTCTACACCGGCCTCAATCGAGAAAGCTGGCTCTCGCGGCTGCTTCTGACGGTAAGCCTCGTGGGCGTGTCGCTGCCGACGTTCCTCATCGGCATCCTGCTCATCCTCGTCTTTTCGGTCGTTCTCGGCTGGTTGCCGTCGTTCGGGCGGGGCACGACCGTGGCACTCGGCTGGTGGACGACGGGCTTTCTCACGGAATCGGGCCTGCGCGCCCTCATCCTGCCGTCGGTCACGTTGGCGATGTTCCAGATGACGCTGATCATGCGTCTCGTGCGTTCGGAAATGCTCGAGGTGCTGCGCACGGATTACATCAAGTTCGCGCGCGCGCGCGGGCTTTCGGATCGGGCGATCAATTTCGGCCACGCGCTCAAGAACACGCTCGTGCCGGTCATCACGATCACCGGCCTTCAGCTCGGCGGGATCATCGCGTTTGCGATCGTCACCGAGACCGTGTTCCAGTGGCCGGGGATGGGATTTCTCTTCATCCAGTCGGTCAGTGCGGCCGACATTCCGGTGATGGCCGCCTATCTCGTGCTGATCGCGTTCTTCTTCGTGATGATCAATCTCGTCGTCGACCTGCTCTATTACGGGGTCGATCCGCGCCTGCGCATCGATCGCGCGGCCGCCGCCGGCCACGGCCACTGAGAGGGGACGCGATGGACGCGCTGCGCAGGGCTCTCGATTCCGACATCTACTACAGTTTCCGCCGCTCGCCGGTCGTGATGCTCTCCGCGGTCGTCACGCTGCTGTTTTTCGCCGGCGCCATCTTCGCGCCGTGGATCGCGCCCCAGAACCCGTTCGACCTCCGGCAGGTCGATCTCATGGACGCTTCGCTTCCGCCGTTCTGGCTGCCCGACGGTCAGGCGCATTTCCCGCTGGGGACGGATACGCAAGGCCGCGACGTCTTCTCGACGATCCTGTTCGGCAGCCGGATATCGCTGCTTGTGGGCGTCTTCTCGGTCGTGTTCGCGATGGTTCTCGGCATCGCGCTGGGTCTTGTGGCCGGGTATGCGGGTGGCACGATCGACGCGGTCATCATGCGCGTGGCCGACGTGCAGCTTTCATTTCCCGCAATCCTCATCGCGCTGCTGATCGACGGCGTCGCGCGGCTCGTGATCCCGCAGGAGCTTCAGCACGAGATCGCGCTCTACGTCCTGATCCTGGCGATCGGGTTTTCCGGATGGGTGCAGTATGCGCGCACCGTGCGCGGCTCGTGCATGGTCGAAAAGGGCAAGGAGTATGTGCAGGCCGCGCGCGTGATCGGCCGCCATCCGGTCGCGATCATGCTCCAGCATGTCCTTCCCAACGTGCTGGGGCCGGTGCTGGTCATCGCCACGATCCATCTGGCCATCGCCATCATCACCGAGGCGACGCTTTCCTTTCTGGGCGTCGGCGTTCCGCCGACCGAGCCTTCGCTGGGCACGCTGATCCGCATCGGCAACAACTTCCTGTTTTCGGGCGAATGGTGGATCACCGTCTTTCCCGGCATCGCGCTCGTCGTCATGGTCCTCGCAGTCAATCTGCTGGGCGACTGGCTGCGCGACGCCCTGAATCCGAAGCTTCGATGACGATGGCGCCCGACCGCACCAAGCTGCTGGAGGTCCGCAACCTGCGGGTCGAGTTTCCCATGCGCCGCGGCACGCTCGTGGCGGTCGACGACGTTTCCTTCGACATCGCGCCGGGCGAGGTGCTGGGCGTGGTCGGCGAGTCCGGTGCAGGCAAGTCGATGACGGGTGCCGCGATCATCGGATTGCTCGAACCGCCGGGCCGCATTGCGGGCGGCGAAATCCGGCTCGACGGGCGGCGGATCGACGGCCTGCCGTACGAGAAGATGCGCCGGGTGCGGGGGCGCGAGATCGGCGCGATCTTCCAGGACCCGCTGACATCGCTCAACCCGCTCTACACGGTCGGTCGGCAACTGGTCGAAACGATCCTCACGCATCTCGACATGAGCGAGAAGGCCGCGCGCGAGCGTGCCCTCCAGCTCCTGCAGGACGTCGGCATCCCGGCGGCCGAACGGCGGATCGACCACTATCCGCACCAGTTTTCCGGCGGCATGCGCCAGCGCGTCGTCATCGCCCTGGCGCTCAGCGCCAACCCGCGCCTCATCGTCGCCGACGAGCCGACGACCGCGCTGGACGTTTCCATCCAGGCGCAGATCATCACGCTCATCAAGCGCCTGTGCCGTGAACATGGAACCGCCGTGATGCTCGTGACGCACGACATGGGCGTCATCGCCGAGACCGCCGATCGCGTGGCGGTGATGTACGCCGGACGCATTGCCGAGATCGGGCCGGTGCGCGACGTCATTTCGCGCGCGCGCCACCCCTACACCGAAGGGCTGATGGGCTCGATCCCGAAGATCGGCGAAGCGGGCGGGCGGCTCGCGCAGATCGACGGGGCGATGCCGCGCCTTAGCGCGATCCCGAAGGGCTGCGCGTTCAATCCGCGCTGCGCGAAGGCGTTCGAGCGTTGCCGGGCCGAACGGCCCGAGCCGCTCACGGTCGACGCCACGGATGTCGCGTGCTGGCTCTACGATCCGGCTCCGGCGGTGCGACGATGACCGGCCCGGGCACCCCGCTTGTCGCCGCGAACGATCTCGCGCGGCATTTCGACGTTTCGCGGCCGCTGCTCAACCGCCTGCTCGACGGCATTCCGCGCCAGATCCTGCGCGCGGTCGACGGCGTCAGTTTCGGGATCCGCAAGGGCGAGACATTGTCGCTCGTGGGCGAATCAGGCTGCGGCAAGTCGACCGTGGCCCGGCTCGTGGTCGGGCTCTACCGGCCTTCGCGGGGATCGGTCGTCTTCGACGGAACGGACATGGCCCAGCTCGGTTCGCGCGCGGAGGCCGAGCGCGTCCGGCGCCGTTTCCAGATGATCTTCCAGGATCCGTACGCCTCGCTCAATCCGCGCTGGCGCGTCGGGCGCATCGTCGCCGAACCCATCGTCGTGCACGGCATCCTTTCCGATCCCGGCGCGATCCGCGCGCGCGTCGACGAGCTGCTGGTTCAGGTCGGCCTTTCGCCGGCCGATCGCGAGAAATTCCCGCATGAATTCTCCGGCGGCCAGCGCCAGCGAATTTCGATTGCGCGCGCGCTCTCTTCGAACCCGGAATTCCTGGTGTGCGACGAGCCGACCTCCGCGCTCGACGTCTCGGTCCAGGCGCAGATCCTGAACCTGATGAAGGATCTCCAGCGCCAGCTGGGGCTCACCTATCTTTTCATCAGTCACAATCTCGCGGTCGTCTACTACATCTCCGACCGCGTCGGCGTGATGTATCTGGGCAGGCTGGTCGAAGTCGGCGACGTGAGAACGATCTTCGGGCAGCCGCAGCATCCCTATACGCGCATGCTGCTGGACGCGATCCCCGATCTGGAAATGAGCGGGCGGCCGCGAACGCCGGTCGCGGGCGAGGTGCCCAATCCCATCGACCCGCCGACCGGCTGCACGTTCCATCCGCGCTGTCCGCTCGCGACGGACCGTTGCCGGCGCGAAGCGCCGGTGTCCCGGCCGGCACCGACGGGTGCCATGGTCGCCTGCCATGCGGTCGAAGAAGGCCGCCTGCCGCCGCGCTAGGCCCGGCGTTTCGGCGGGAAGACGCCGAGCACGGTTCCGCAGCCAAGCACGATCAGGATGGCGCCCGCGATCTGGACGGGCCCCAGCCGTTCGCCAAGAAAGGTCGCGCCGATCGCGACGGCGACCAGCGTGACGGCGAATTCGACGCTGATCGCGCGCGTGGCGCCGATGGCCGACACGAGCCGGAAATAGACGACGTAGGCGACGGCGCTCATCGTGCCGCCGAGGACGAGCAGGTAGCCGAATTCGGCGGCCGTCGGAACGGCGGGCAGGGGAACGAACAGCAGCAGCGGCAAGGTCATGAGCCCGCCGATCGCGAAGGCACCGGTCGTGATCTCGATCGAACTCGTCCCGCGCAGCGTGACGTTCGCGTAGTTGCTGCCGAAGGCGGCGGCGATCGCGGAAAGGATCGAGGCCGCGCAGCCGAACGCGAAATTCGCATCGACCGGCGTTGCCGGAAAGCCGACGAGAAGGACGATGCCGCCGAAGCCCGCGACGAGCCCTACCTGCGCACGGCGGCCGATCCGCTCGGTCCGCCACATCCGCCCGATCAGCATCGAGAAAAGCGGGATCGTCGCGACGAGGATGGCGGCCATCGCCGTCCCGATCAGCGGGGTCGCGATGGAAAGTCCGACGAGCTGGCCGGCGACGGTCGTGGCGCCGACGATCGCGAAGTGCCGCCAGCCGGCCGAGAACGCCAGACGCCGGCCGAAAAGGCGCGCAAGGACCGCGAGCACGGCGGCGGCAAGCAGGCTGCGCAGCGAAACGGCCCCCGCCCAGCCGAATGCCGAGACGACACGCAGGAGGACGAGGAACGAAGCCCCCCAAAGGAACGCAAGGAACACATACGCGGCAACGTCGCGCGGCCTCACGGGCTGGAGTTCCGCACGGGGCGCTAGATGCGGCGCGTCGCGAAACCGGCCGCCGCGAGGTCCGCGACAAGCACCTCGCCCGCCGCACGGTCCACGACCTCGATCGTCGTGTCGACGGTCACGCTCTTCGCCGATTTTTCGGTGAAGATGCGCTGGTGCTCGATCTCGACGATGTTGCCGCCGCCGGCGCCGATGCGCTGGGCCAGTTCGGCGAGCGCGCCGGGCCGGTCGGCAATGTCGACGCTGAGGCGCACGAGGCGCCCGTCGCGCGCAAGGCCGCGCAGCAGCACGCTCGAGAGAATCCGCGTGTCGATGTTGCCGCCGCAGAGCACGAGCCCGACCTTGCGGCCGCGGAAACGGTCGGGGTGTGCAAGGACCGCGGCAAGGCCGGTGGCGCCAGCCCCTTCCGAAACGGTCTTCTCGATTTCGATCAGGAGGACGATCGCGCGTTCGACATCCAGCTCGTCCACGACCAGAACCTCGCGCACGTCGCGCTCGATGACGGGCCAGGTGAGCTTGCCGATTTCGGCAACCGCGATGCCTTCGGCGATGGTCGGCCCGCCGGTGCGGATCGGCAGGCCGGCCTTGCGCTGGGCGGCGGCCGCGAACGCCGAAACCTCGACGCCGTAGATGTCGATCGCGGGCTTGATCGATTTCGCCGCGATCGTCGAGCCGGCGATCATGCCGCCGCCGCCGACCGGAATGACGAGCGTGTCCAGTTCGGGAACGTCGGCGAGCATCTCGAGCGCAAGCGTCCCCTGGCCCGCGATGATCGCCGGATCGTCGTAGGGATGCACGAAGACCAGCGCCTCCTTCTCTGCCAGCGTGCGGGCAAAGGCCGCCGATTCCGCCAGTGTTTCGCCTTCGAGGATCACGCGTGCACCGTGGTCGCGCGTGCGCGCGACCTTGGCGTTGGGCGTGGCCTTGGGCATCACGATCGTCGCCGCGATGCCGAGCCGGCTTGCGTGGTAGGCGACCGCCTGAGCGTGATTTCCTGCCGACATGGCGATGACGCCGCGCTTGCGCTCGTCGGGAGAAAGCTGGGAGAGCTTGTTGAGCGCGCCGCGCTCCTTGAACGAGGCGACGAACTGGTGGTTCTCGAACTTGATCCAGATTTCCGCACCGGTGATCTGCGACAGCGTGCCCGAGCGCAGCGTGGGCGTGCGCAGGACACGGCCTTCGATGCGGCGCGCGGCGGCCGCGATGTCGGCAGGCGTGACGGGGGCGTTCATTTGCGGCCGTAGCTGTCTTCCAGACGCACGATATCGTCCTCGCCGAGATAGCTGCCCGACTGGACCTCGACGATGCGCAGCGGCTCCGTGCCTGGATTTTCGAGCCGATGGACGCAGCCGACGGGAATGTAGACCGACATGTTCTCGCGCAGCATCAGCACGTCCTCGTCGCGCGTCACGCGCGCCGTTCCGCTGACGACGACCCAGTGTTCGGCCCGTTGCGCGTGCTTCTGCAGCGAAATCCGCGCACCCGGCTTGACCATGATGTGCTTGACCTGATGCCGCGGCCCCAGATCGACGGTCTGGTAGGTTCCCCACGGCCTGTAGACGACGGGCTGGGCGCTGGCTTCGCCGCGCCCGCTGGCCTTCAGCCGGTCGACGATCTTCTTGACCTCCTGCGCGCGGTCCTTCGCCGCGACCATCACGACATCCTTCGTGGCGACGATGACGAGATTGTCCACGCCGACGGTCGACACGAGGCGGTCTTCGCTGCGCAGATAAGAGTTCGTCGTATCGCAGGCGACCACGTCGCCGATGACGACATTCCCGGCAGCGTCGCGTTCGCCGATGTCCCACAGGGCGTTCCACGCGCCGACATCCGACCAGCCGAGCTTTGCCGGCACGACGGCCGACTTGTCCGTGCGCTCGGCGACCGCATAGTCGATTGACTTCGACGGCGCCTTCGCGAATTCGGACGGATCGAGACGCACGAAATCGAGATCGCGCCTGGCGGCCGTCAATGCCGCCTTCACCGCAGCGGCGATTGCCGGTTCGTACTTGGCCAGCTCGTCGAGGAAGGCACCAGCCCCGAACATGTACATGCCCGAGTTCCACGCCCAGCCGCCTTCGGCGAGATAGCGCTTCGCCGTTTCCAGATCGGGCTTCTCGACGAAGCGTTCGACCGAGTAGGCGCCGGAAACGTCGGATAGCGGGGTGCCGCGCCGGATATAGCCGTACCCCGTTTCGGGTGATTCGGGATCGATGCCGAAGGTCACGATGCGGCCTGCCGAGACCGCCCGCCGCGCCGTTTCGACGGCGGAAGCAAACGCCGCCTCTTCCCGAACGACATGGTCGGAAGGAAGAAGCATCATCGTGTCCGCGCGATCGAGAACGCCGGCGGCGGCCGCCGCCGCCGCGGCGGTGTTTCGCCCGACAGGCTCCAGCAGGATCGCGCGCGGCGTGACGCCGATCTCCCGGAGCTGTTCGGCAATGATGAAGCGGTGCTCTTCATTGCAGACCACGACGGGCGCGCCGAAGGCGCTGCCGGCGGCCCGCAGCGCCGTTTCCTGGATCATCGTGCGTGGGCCGGCGAGCGCCAGCAGCTGCTTCGGGTAGAGTTCGCGCGAAAGCGGCCAGAGCCGCGTGCCCGCACCGCCCGACAGGATCACGGGCACGATCTGGCCCGACGACGTCACCATTGCACTTGCTCCTGCAATCTCAAGCCCTTGCTAGCCGATCCCGCGTCCGGTTGCCAGTCCGCACGCGCGTTTGACTTGGATCATGGCGGTACCCGGCCCCCGGCGCGAGAATTACCACATGAATTCTGGGATGGAGAACGCGATGACCCCGTCAGCAATTCTCAAGAAAACGGACGCGAACGCGAAGCCCGGTTTCGGGTTGCGCGATGTCGTCGTTCACGTCGACGAAAGCCCGCAGACCGCCGCGCGTGTGGCGTTTGCAGCTTCGATGGCCAGGGAATACGGCCTGCACCTGGTTGCGGTCGTCACGCAGAGCCCGCCGGATATCCCGCCGGGCATCCGGGCGGAGGTCGGCGAGACGTTCTTCGAGACCTGGCGCAAGCGCGCCGAGGCGGCGAGCGCCAAGCTGGCCGAGGACGTGGCCAAGGCCGGCCGTGCCGAAGGGATCGGGATCGAGTGCCGGATTGCCGAAGGGCTGCCGGAGGAAACGCTGCTTGTCCACGCGCGCCATGCCGACCTGACGATCGTCAGCCAGGCTGCGGGGGCGGCTGCCGACGAGCATACCCGCACGATCGAGGCGCTGCTGTTCGGTGCCGGCCGCCCGATCCTGCTGCTTCCGTCCGCCGGGCGCTACGCGGTGCCCGGCCGGCACGTGCTGCTGGCGTGGAATGCAAGCCGTGAGTCCGCGCGCGCGGTTGCCGATGCGATGCCGCTGCTTCAGGCCGCACAGCACGTGACCGTGCTCAGCGCCGATCCGCGCGGTGCCGCAAGCCGCGTTCCGGGCGCCGACATCGCGCTGCATCTTGCCCGCCACGGCGTCAAGGTCGCGACGAGCACGACCTATGCCGGGGATATCGGCATCGGCGATGCGCTGCTCAATCGCGCCACGGATCTCGGCGCCGATCTGCTCGTGATGGGCGGCTACGGCCACAGCCGCACGCGCGAGGCGATCTTCGGTGGCGCCACGCGCCATGTGCTCGACCACATGACGCTGCCGGTGCTCATGTCGCATTGACGCGGCGGCGCGGGTCGAAGCGTTCCTGAAGCGCGTCGGCCAGCAGGTTCGTCGCCGCGACGACCGCAAGGATCGACAGGCCGGGCCACAGCGCAAGCCATGGCGCCTGCCAGATCGTTTCCTGTGCGCCGCCCAGCATGTTGCCCCAGCTCGGGACCGGCGGCTGGATGCCGAGACCGAGGAAGGACAGCACGCTCTCGAAAAGGATCGTGCCACCGACGGCCAGCGCCGTGGCCACGAGGATCGGGGCGGCACAGTTGGGCAGGATGTGCACGAGCGCCACGCGCAGCGGTGACGCGCCCAGCGCGGTTGCCGCACGAACGAAATCACGCGCGGCAAGCGACAGCGTGGCGGCGCGCACCAGCCGCGCGACCTTCGGCCAGCCGAATGCGGCGACGATGACGACGATGCGCACGAGCCCGCCGGCATCGCCGCCCGGCAGGCCGATCTTCGCCGGGTCTGCCGCGGCAAGCACGATCAGCACCGGAAGGACGGGAAGCGACAGGACGGCGTCGGTCGTGCGCATCAGGAAAGCATCGGTACGCCCGCCCGCGTATCCGGCCAGCAGGCCGATTGTCGTTCCGACCAGCGAGGCGGCAAGTGCCGCGCAGAGCCCCACCGCCAGCGAGACCCGCGCGCCGAGCGCAAGGCGCAATGCCACGTCGCGGCCCAGCTCGTCGGTTCCCAGCGGATGGGCGAGGCTTGGGGGCGCGTAGCGCATCGCCAGATCGATGGACGCACTTTCGATGCCCGCCTGTGCCGCGAACAATGGTGCCACGAGACCCGCCAGTGCCGCCCCGCCAAGCACGACGGCGGCAAACGTAAGCCTCGCGTTCATGGTGCGCCCCCGGCGCGCGAAGCGCCAACGCGCGGATCGAGCAATGCGTAGACGACGTCGGCCGCGAAATTCGCCGCGATGACAAGGGTCGCCGCCATCAGCAGGCAGGCAAGCGCCAGGTTGAAGTCGCTGGCCATCACCGCGTCGTAGATGAGCTTGCCCATGCCCGGATAGGCGAAGATCGTCTCGGTGACGAGCGCGCCCGAGAAAAGGCCGCCGAACCCGAGTGCGGCGACCGTCGCCACCGGCACAAGCGCGTTGCGCAGCGCATGGCCCAGCACCACGCGAAGTTCGGAAGCACCCTTGGCGCGCGCGGTCCTTATCCAGTCCTGCGCCAACGCTTCGCTTGCGGCGGCCCGCATGTGCCGGGCGTATTCGCCCGTCTCGACGAGCGCAAGCGTCGCCACGGGCAGGATGAGCGCCTGCGCATGCACCCAGAATCCGCCGGCGCCCGGCGGCGGCAGGGCGCTTGCCGGCAGCCAGCCGAGAACGACCGAAAAGACCATGATCAGCAGCAGGCCCAGCCAGAAGGTGGGGATGGCGGCCGAAACGAAGGCGAAGGCGTTGATCGCGGCATCGAGCTTGCCGCCGCGCCGGGCGGCCGCAAGCAGGCCCAGCGGCAGGCCCAGCGCCAGCGCCAGCGCGAAGGCGGCGAGCATCAACGCGGCCGTATTCGCAAGATAGGGCCCGATCGTTTCGAGCACCGGCTTGGCGAACATTCGGCTGTAGCCAAGATCGCCATGCAGCAGCCCCGACAGCCATTCGCCGTACCGGTCCAGAAGCGGCCGGTCGACACCGTAGAGCGCGCGCAGGCGCTCGACGTCGGCCGGCGTCATGTTCGGATTGCCCGATGCCATCAGGTCGACCGGGTCGCCGGGCATCAGGCCCAGCAGCATGTAGATCGCGAAGCTCGAGACGAGCAGCACCAGCAGCCCCTGCAGCGCGCGCAGGCCCGCGTGGCGGATCATTTCGGCCGCCAGTATTCGATGCGCAGCGAGGAATAATACTGGTGGCCCGTCGGCTCGATGCCGGAAAGCCATTTCGGGATCACGAACGGGTCGGCGCGGTAGTAGAGCGGCAGCACCCAGGCTTCCTCGGCATAGCGTGCCTGAAGGCGCGCCCAGATCGGTTTGCGCTTGGCCGGGTCAAGTTCGCGCTCGAGCGCATCGATCATCGCGTCGGTCTCGGCGTCGGCAATGCCCGGCTGGTTCTGTCCCGACCAGGCGTTCGCTTCGCTGGGGATGCTTTCCGAATGCAGCGTGGTGCGCGGCACGGCTTCGGGGGCGGAAAACCACGCGTACATCGCCAGCTGGAAGCGGCGCTTGCGCAGCGTTTCGCCGAAATAGACGCGCGCGGGTTCGTTGCGGATGCGCGCCTCGATGCCCACGCGCCGCCAGTTCGCCTGCAACGCCTGCTGGACGGTTTCGCGGATGCGGTTGCCGGCCGTCGTGCCGAATTCGAAGGACAGGCGGTTGCCTTCCTTGTCGCGCCTTATGCCGTCGGGCCCGGGCGCGTAACCGGCCTCGTCGAGCAGCGTCTTCGCGCGCTCGGGGTCGTAGGGCGCTTCGGGCACGTCGGGCGCATAGACGCTGTCGCGCGGATTGACGAACGAGCGCGCGACGGGCTGGCGGCCCTCGAACAGCTGGCGCACGAGCCCGGCGCGGTCGGCCGAAAACAGCAGCGCCCGACGCACGCGGATATCCTTGAACGCCGGCACGTCGAGATTGAGGTCGACATGCTCGTAGAGCAGGCTTGGCACGTAGGTGAAATCGAAGCGCGCGGCCTGCCGCTTTTCCAGCGCCAGCGCCTGGTCGAGCGTGAAGCCAAGCTCGCCCGCCACATAGTCGACGCTGCCCGACAGCAGGTTCGCCTCGAGTGCGGCCGAATTCTCGATCGTGCGCACCACGATGCGCCGGAAATACGGCTTGGGGCCGCCCCACTGTGCATTGGGTTCCAGCGTGATCGAGGCGCCGGGCTGCACCTGGACGATGCGATAGGGGCCGTTGAACAGGCCCGGGTTCGTCGGCTCGGTATCAAACGCGGTCCGGCGGCGATAGTTCTCGGGGTCGCCCTCGAAACGCTGGCGGTCGATATGCGCGGGCAGAAGTTCGTACTGGCTGAAGTCGTTGTACGAGAACGTGACGCGGTCTTGCGTGAAGGCGACGGTGCGCGCGTCCTTGGCTTCGACCTTCAGGATGCGGCGATAGCCTTCCCCGCCGGCCACGCCCGAGCGCGGATGGCGGCCCACGTCCCACGCGAAGATCGCATCCGCAGCCGTGACGGGCGTGCCATCGCCCCATTTGGCGCGCGGGTCGAGGTGGAAGGTGACCTCGACGCCTTCCTTGCCGTCGGCAAGCGGCACGCGCTTTGCGCCGCCGTTCCCGAATGTCGGCAGTTCGACGCACAGGAGGCAGACGAGCTTCCAGTCCTTGTCGAACGTCGTCAGCGGCCGGCGCGCCATGCCAAGCACGTAGGTCTTCGCCGCCATCGAATCGATCATCGGATGGAGCGTCGCCGGGAACTGCGTGATGGCGATCGTCAGCGTCTCGCGCGGCTGCGCGAACGCGGGCGCGGGCCCCGAAACGGCGAGGAGGGTCAGCGCGGCGGCGGCGATCGCGCGGCGCATCGCGCGGCTTAGGCTTGCTTCTTCATTCCGTCGGCGCCGATGCCGCCGTGCGCGGCCGACCATGCGACGGGCGCTTCGAGGAACTTGCGAACTTCGGCAAGATCGGCAGCACTGTAGGCTTTCTGGCGCTCGGTTTCCTTCAGCACGTCCCACCAGGTGGCGAGCGCGTGCAGGTCCACGCCTTCGGCCTTCAGGCCGGGGATCGTGTCGGGGAAAATGCCGTAGTGGAATACCACGAAAGCATGCGCGACCTTGGCGCCCGCCTGCCGCAGCCCGTTCACGAAATGCATCTTCGATTTGCCGTCGGTCGCCAGATCCTCGACCAGCAGCACGTTCTGGCCTTCGTGCAGGTCGCCCTCGATCAGCGCGTTCATCCCGTAGCCCTTGGGCTTCTTGCGCACATAGAGCATGGGCAGGTCGAGCCGTTCGGCAATCCAGGCCGCGTAGGGGATGCCCGCCGTCTCGCCGCCGGCAACCGCGTCGATCCCGGTGAAGCCGACCGCGCGTTCGATCGTGGTCATGGCCATGTCCATCAGCTTCTTGCGCGCGCGCGGGAAGCTGATGAGCTTGCGGCAGTTGCAGTAGGTCGGGCTCGCGAGGCCGGAGGCGAAGATATAGGGCTTGGTCGCGTTGAACTGGATCGCCCGGGTCTCGATCAGGATGCGGGCGGTGGTCTGGGCGATCTCGTCTGGCGACATGAAGACTCCGTGGCGCTTGGGTTTGCCGGTTTTAGGCCGCCCCAAGGGCGCCCGCAAGGTGGCCACCGTCCCGGCAATTTTTACCGTACAGGCACAAAAAAGGCTTATGCAGCTAGGCAGAAAATTTCCTGTCATGTTGTTACAGTTACATAGTTACGATTGATTTTATTTAATAAAATGACTGGCACAGGGGTTGCGAGGGGCTGGTTAACCAACCTGGAGACCTGTCATGTCCACCTCGATCAACACGAACATCGGCGCGATGATGGCGCAATCGGCCCTGCGGACGTCGGGTGCGCAGCTCGATACCGCCTCGAAGAAGGTGCAGACCGGTTACCGGGTCGCCGATGCCTCTGACGATGCCTCGACCTTCTCGGTCGCCCAGGGCATCCGCGGCAACCTTCAGGCTTACGGAGCCGTGCAGCAATCGCTGACCAACGGCGCCGGCCTCGGTTCGGTCACGCAGGCCGCATTGACCAACATGTCCGACCTCATCGGCAACCTGCAGGCCAAGATCACGCAGCTCGCCGACGGCTCGATCAGCGCCAACCAGCGCACGATCTACACCGCCGACTTCAACGCGATGACCTCGCAGATCTCCAACTTCATCAGCCAGGCGAACTACAACGGCATCAACCTGCTGTCGGCGGCCTCCGCGGCGCGCACGTTCCTTGTCGATACCAATGCCAACACGTTCTCGCTGACGAGCCAGTCGGGTGTCCGGGCGGCGTTCACGACCTTCTCGTCGTCGTCCGTCGCCTCGGCTTCGCAGGCCACGCTGGCGCTTACTTCGCTCAACACGTTCGCGCAGACGGTCAACACGGCGCTCTCGAATGTCGCTTCGCAGTCGCGTGCGCTGAACCTGCAGAACGACTTCATCAATTCGCAGGTCGACGCGATCCAGCAGGGGCTGGGTGCCACGGTCGACGCCGACATCGGCAAGGCCTCGGCCGAAGTCCAGTCCCGCCAGGTGCAGCGTCAGCTCGGCGTCCAGTCGCTGTCGCTGGCCAACCAGCAGCCGTCCACGCTACTCGGCCTCTTCCGCTAGTTCTTTTTCTTCCTTCGCACGTATCCTCCCGCGTAATGTCGCGCGGGAGGATGCGTGACGAATGGCGACCAAAAAGACAAAACCGAAGAAACCGAAGGGTCCTTTCGCGACCGCGCCCGATGCGCCCGTGCTGGTGGACCGGCAGGCCGCGGGCGATCCGCGCATCGTCACGGTCATCCTCAACCGGCCGGAGAAGCTCAACGCGATATCCTCGGCGATGTGGCGCGAGCTGGGTGAGGCGATGCGCGCACTCCACGCCGAGGACGACATCGGCTGCATCGTGCTGCGCGGCGCGGGCGAGAAGGCCTTCGGGCCCGGTGCCGACATCTCGGAATTCGAGCAGACACGCAAGACGACGAAGCTTGCCATCGCCTACGGGCGCACGATGCACGCCACGCTCGAAGCGATCAACGGCTGCCGGCATCCGACCGTGGCGCTGATCCACGGGCTGTGCGTGGGCGGTTCGCTCGAGATCGCGAGCATGTGCGACATGCGCGTTGCCGGCGAGAGTGCCCGCTTCGGCGTGCCAATCAACCGCATCGGCGTGATCATGGCCTATCCGGAGCTTTCGGCCCTCGTCGATCTTGTCGGCCGTGCGACGGCGCTGGAAATCCTGCTGGAGGCGCGCGTCTTCGGTGCGGCCGAGGCGAAGGAAAAGCGCATGGTCAACCGCGTGGTGCCCGACGCGAAGGTCGCCGAAGAGGCCTACCTTGCCGCAAGCCGCATTGCCTCGGGGGCACCGCTGTCCAACCGCTGGCACAAGAAGTTCGCAAGACGCCTCAAGGATCCGCGCAAGCTGACGCGCGCGGAATATCTCGAGGGCTTCGCCAACTGCGACACGCGCGACTATCTGGAAGGCTATCGCGCGTTCCTGGAAAAGCGCCGGCCGAAATTCGAGGGACGCTAGCGCGCATGGCCGGGCCGCTTGCGGGCCTGCGCGTCGTCGAGCTTGCGCACATCATGGCCGGGCCCGTGGCGGGGCTGATGCTCGCCGACATGGGTGCCGACGTCGTCAAGGTCGAGAAGCTGCCCGGCGGCGACGATACGCGCCGCATGGTGCCGCCGCGCGTGGGCGGCGAGAGCGCCGCCTTCCTGATGATGAACCGGAACAAGCGCGGCGTGGCGCTCGACCTCAAGAGCGAGGGCGGCAAGGCCGCACTCCGGCGCCTGCTCGAAGGCGCCGACGTGCTGATCGAGAACTACCGGCTCGGCACGCTCGACAGGCTCGGTTTCGGGTGGGAGGCCGTGCACATGATGAACCCGCGGCTCGTCTACTGCTCGCTGTCGGGCTTCGGGCGCACGGGGCCTTATGCCGCACGCGGCGGTTTCGATCTGGTGGCGCAGGGCATGTCGGGGCTGATGAGCATCACCGGCGAAGGTCCGGGCCGGGCACCGGTGAAGGTGGGCGCACCGGTCAGCGACATCACGGCAGGCATCCTCGCGGCAATGGGCATCCTTGCCGCCCTTCAGGCGCGCGTGACCACCGGATGCGGCCAGCTCGTCGACACCTCGCTGTTCGAGGCGGGTATCGTGCACACCTTCTGGCAATCGGCGATCGCACTTGCCACCGGCGTGTCGCCGGGCCCGCTCGGCTCGGCCCATCCGCTCAACGCGCCCTATCAGGCCTTCGCCACCGCCGACGGCTGGATCAATGTGGGGGCCGCCAACCAGGCCGCATGGCTGAAGCTCGTCGCGGCGCTCGAGGCGCCCGATCTCGCGGCGGATGCGCGCTTCGAGACGAACGCCGTGCGCATGGAAAACCTGCCCGCGCTCGTGGCCGCCCTCGAACCGCATTTCCGGCGCCGCACGACCGCCGAGTGGTTGACGGTGTTCGAGAAGGCCGGAATGCCCGCCGGACCGGTTCTTGGCATCAACGAAATGCTGGCGGACCCGCAGACCCGCGCGCGCGACATGGTGGTCGAAACCGATCACCCGCTGCTTGGCCGCGTGGCGACGCTGGGCTCGCCGGTCAAATTCTCGCAAACCCCGGCCGGCGTTGCGCGCGCGGCGCCGATGCTGGGGCAGCACACGCGCGAAGTGCTGGGCGAGATCGGGTTTGCGATGGCCGAAATCGACGCGTTGATCGCGTCGGGCGCCGCCGCCGGCATATAGGCGCCGGAGCGCTATGCCTGCCGCTGCACGCGTTCAGGTGGAAAAAACAACGTAACCTTCGTGCCCTTGCCGGCGGCACTTTCGATCGTCACGCGGCCGCCATGCGCCTCGACGAAGCCCTTCACGATCGGCAGGCCCAGTCCGGTGCCCTCGATCCCGCCGGTCTTGATCCCGCGCGCGAAGGGTTCCAGAAGCGCGTTGGGATCCGGCACGTCGATCCCTTCGCCGTCGTCGGCCACCGAGATGGCGACACCGCCCGTCCCGAGATCGACGCGGATCTCGACATGGCCGTCTTCGCGGCCGAACTTCGCGGCGTTGCCCAGCACGTTCAAAAGCATCTGGCGCAGGTGCCGCGGGTCGGCCAGCAGCGTCACGCGCGCGGGCGTCGACAGCGCCACGCGCATGCGCCGCCGCTCGAACGGCGCGCGCAGCATGGCAAGCGCTTCGTGGATCGCGGTTTCGACCGACACCGGCCGGGCGTCGACGTCGAGCCGGCCGGCTTCGATGCGCGCGAGATCGAGCAGTTCGTCGGACAGCGCGATCATGTGGTCGGCCGCGATGCCGATGTGGCGGGCCTGGTCGCGCGCCTTCTCGTCGGCCGCGCGCTCGCGGATCAGTTCGGCAAGGCCCGACACCGCGCCCAGCGGCGTGCGTACCTCGTGCGCGAGCCGGCGGAGAAATTCCGATTTCGCCTCGCTCGCGCGGCGCTGCTCGGCCAGCGCTTCGGCAAGCCGCTTCTGCGCGCGCTCGCCGACCATGGCGAGCAGCGCCACCATCCACAGCGGCGCCAGCAGCACCTGAAGGACAAGCAGGACGAGCTGGAAACCGGTTGGCGCCAGGAAATCGTCGCCCGGCGACAGATATTGTGCCGCTGCCGCGCGCGAAACGAACACGCCGATCATCGCCGACAGCAGCAGCGCCGCATACCCGCGCGAGGGCAGGGAGCGGTCGGACATCAGCGCGCGCACGACCGGCACGCAGAACGCCGCACTGCACAGCGAAACGAACGTCGTGCGCGTCTCGAGCCCCGCACCGGCCGCGACGATCATGCCGAACACGATCGCGAAACCGCCGAGCAGGGCGGCCACGATGCGCACCGGCAACGCCTTGCCGTCGAACGCGCGCACGCCCGTCCACAGCAGCAGATGCACCGCCTGGATCAGCACGTGGGCAAGCCAGATCGAGAGAATGTCGGGAATTGAGTCGCGCGCCAGCAGGAGCATGATGCTGGCGATGCCGCACGTCGCTGCGGCCGTCCACCACGAAAGGCCGCGCGAATCGTGCTGGCGGCGCATCGTGAGATAGAGCTGCACCGTCAGCCCCGTGATGACGACGAGCAGGACGAGTACGATAGAGCGTGGGTCGAAGGGCGGCATGTCGGCAGGCAAACTAGCCGTTTCGCCCGCGCGCTTCCATCATCCGTGCGCGGGATTCCCGCTCGTTAACCGAAACTAAACCCTAATTTCCGAAAGGGCGATCTAGCGCGCGATCAGGTCCATCGGGCGGGCGGACAGCATCTCGTTGCCGGTCGCCGTCACGCGCACCGTGGCGCCGGGGCACATCGCCGTGCCGCTGGCCGAATCCATCAGGATCATGTGCAGGAAGAAGACCATGTCCGGCTCCGCGACCACCGGATTGCCGGCGTAGAACATCGGCCAGTCCATCCAGTTGGGCGCGAACGTCGTGCCCAGCGAATAGCCGCACGCGTTGAGGCGGTGCGCGTTCATGCCGGCGGCATCGCAGACGCGCGCATAGGCGTCGAACACCTTGCCGACCGGCTCGCCCGGTTTCAGTGCCGCGCGGCAGGCTTCCAGCGCATCGAGGCAGACGCCATGCATTTTGCGATGCAGATCGAGCGTGCGGCCGACCGGGATCGTGCGCATCAGGCAGGCATGATAGTGGCGATAGGCGCCGGCGAATTCGAGCGTGATCTGGTCTTCCTTGCCCAGATGCTTCCGGCCGGTGAAGTAGCGGCACAGAAGCGCGTCGCGCCCCGAACCGATGATGAACTCGTTGGCCGGATCGTCGCCGCCGCCGCGATAGATCGCGCCATGCATGGCGGCCAGCACGTCACCCTCGAATGCGCCGGGCGCGATGGTCGCGTGCGCGGCATCGAGCGCCAGATCGGCAAGCTCGGCCGCCTTGCGCACATACGCGATTTCGGCCGGGCTTTTGACCACGCGCAGCCGCGTGACGAGATCGGAGGCATCGACGAGCCGGACGAAGCCGTCCATTGCCGCTTCGAGCCGGCGGCCATTGGCGTGGGTCAGCCCGTAGGCATCGTATTCGGCGCCCAGCCGTTTGCCGGCAAGGCCGAACTCGGCAAGGACCGCGCGCAGTTCGCGCGCCGGGTCGGCCCCGTCGCGGTCCACCCAGATGCGGATGTCGGCAAGATCGGATGTATGGCGCGCCTGCCGCAGGTCCGGGGCGCGCGTCAGAAGCATCGTGCGGCCATCCGCGCCAAGATAGAGGCACTGGAAGAAGACATACCCGAAGGTGTCGTAGCCGGTCAGGTAATACATGCTCTCCTGCCGGAACATCAGCAGGCCGTCGAGCCCGCGCGCCAGAATTGCCGCCACCGCCCGCGCGCGGCGGGCCTCGAGTTCGCTTTTGTCGAAATGCAGCGCCATGACGGGCCTCCTTCGCCGGCAACTCTAGCCGGGGCGGAGACTTCGCGCTATCAAGGTCGGGTATGCGGATTGCCTTCGTGAACCCGAACCTTGCGCACGACTACGACGTCGATACGCCGTTCGATGCGCCGTTGCCGGGCTCGGAGTCCGCGCAGGTCTATCTTGCGATCGCATTGGCAAAGCGCGGTCACGACGTCGCGGTCTTCTCCGGCACGTCGCGGGCACCCGGCAAGCGGCGCGGCGTCTTTCAGGACCGCTGGGCCGGCAACCTGTCCGGCGCGTTCGACGCGGTCTTCCTGACCTCCGCGGCCGACGAAATCGCGGGCCTGCGCGCCAATCTGGGCGACACGCCGATCTGGGCCTGGCAGCACAACGTTTTCGTGCCCGGCACCGAGGAAGAGAAGGCGCTCAAGAACCTGAAGCATCCGCGCGACCGCATCATGTGCGTGTCGAACTGGCATGCCGCCAACTACAAGGCCTATGGCGTCGACGGCGAACGGATCGACGTATTGCGCAATGCCATCGGCCCGCGTTTCGAGACGCTGTTCGAGCCCGGCGAGAGCATCGTCCTCCACAAGCGTACGCGCGCGGCTTTCACGTCGGTACCCTACAAGGGGCTGCGGCAGGCCTTGTCGTTCTTCAAGACGCTGCATGCCGCGCGGCCCGAGCTTGTGCTCGACGTGTTCTCGAGCTTCGATTTCTATCCGCCCAACAACCTGTTCCGCCATCAGCCAAGCTGGATGATGCTTCAGACCGAGGCCAAACTGTCGCCCGGCGTGGTCTATCACGGCAACGTACCGCAGCCGCAGCTCGCCGAGGCGCTGAAGAAGGCGTTGCTGCTTTTCTATCCGAACGTCGCGGCGGAAACCTCGTCGATCGCGGTGATGGAAGCGATGGCGGCGGGCTGCGTGGTCATCACGACGGCGATGGGGGCGTTGCCCGAAACGGTCGGCGAGCACGGCATCCTTGCACCCGTCGTCGGCAACAACATCGATCCGGACGCCTATATCGGCGCCGCGCGCGCCATCGCCGCCGCCTTCGCCGACGACGACCAGACACTGGCGGCAAGGCTGCGCAAGCAGGTCGACTGGGTGACCGCGAACTACCGCTGGGATATCCGTGCCGCGGAGTGCGAGGCACTCATCAAGCGCCCGGTCTGACGTTTCGGCCGCTGCCGAAACGTGGAATCCGGATTGGCGCTATACTGCCCGGCATGAAGGAAGGTCCCGACATTGCCGGCCTTGCGGCCCTGATCGGCGATCCTGCCCGCGCCAACATGCTGTCCGCGCTGATGGCGGGCAAGGCGCTGACCGCTGGCGAACTTGCAGGCGAGGCCGGCGTCACGCCGCAGACAGCAAGCGGCCACCTCGCACGGCTGGTCGACGCAGGCCTGCTGCTGGTCGAAGTGCAGGGCCGTCACCGCTATTACCGGATCGCGGGCCCCGATGTGGCCGAGGCACTGGAAACCCTGCTTGTACTGGCCGAGCGCACGGGGCGCGTGCGCGCGCGGCCGGGCCCGCGCGACGAGGCGATGCGCGCCGCGCGCCGCTGCTACGACCATCTTGCCGGCACGGCGGGCGTGGCGATGTTCGATGCACTGGTGGCCAATGGCGATCTGACGGTCGGTTCCGACGGGCTTGCGCCCAGTGCGGCGGGCCGCGCGCGCTTCGTGGCGTTCGGTATCGACATGGACGAACTGGAGGGCCGCCGCCGGCCGATGTGCCGGGCCTGCCTCGACTGGAGCGAACGGCGCCCGCATCTGGCCGGCTCGCTGGGGGCGGCGCTGATGGCAGCGTTCGTTTCGCGCGGCTGGGCCACACCCGATCGCAAGACACGCGCGATGCGGTTCACCGACAAGGGCCGTGCGGAGTTTGAAGCGTTCCTTCGGCCGGCGGCGCGCCGGCACGTGGCAGACGGTTAGGTGGCCGGCTTACGCGCCGCGCGCCGCATCGCGACGAGCCCGCAGGCCACGATGATGGCGGCCCCCACCCATGTCCACACGCCGGGAATGTCGCCGTAAATGACGGCACCCAGCACGGTCGCGAACACGACCATGAAATAGTTGTACGGCTGAAGTTCGCTGGCCGGGGCAAGTGCAAGCGCGCGCACGATCAGGATGTGTGCGCCGGCCCCCAGCGCGCCGCCGATCAGCAGCAGCACCCATTCCAACGGCGTGGGCCAGTGCCAGTAGAAGGTGGTGACCACAGCCATGATCGCAAGACCCACGATTGGCGTGTGCAGCGTGGTGACGTGCGCGGAATCGATCTTGCCCACGATGCGCGTCAGGATCTGGTAGACGCCCCAGGTGAGCGTGGCGACGACGGCAAACCACATCGGCGGGCCGAAATGCTCGAACGCGGGCCCGACGACCAGCACGGCCCCCACCATGCCGCCCGCGACCAGCAGCCAGCCCGTGAAATCCACCTTCTCGTCGAGGAAGAAGTGCGCGAGTGCGGTCGCGATCAGCGGGGCCGCGGCGGCGACGGCGTGCACGTCGGCCAGCGGCAGATAGCGAAACGACATCACGAACATCACCATTTCGAGCAGCAACACGGCGGTGCGCAGCGCCTGCCACCAGGGTGCGCGGCTCTTCAGCACCAGCCACGGACCCTGCCGCGCGATGAGGCAGCCCATCGCGACGAACAGCGCGAAGCGGATCGCCATGATCTGCGGCACGGCATAGGTCTGCGTCAGCGTCTTGTTGATCGCGTCCATCGCCACGAACAGGCACATCGCGCCGAGGAAAAAGAGGATGGGCCTGAGCCGCGACGCGGCCACCTCAGAAGATCCCGTCGATTTCGCCTGATGAGTCGAGGCCGATGGCCTCGGCCGCGGGCACGCGCGGCAGGCCCGGCATGGTCATCACGTCGCCCGCCAGCGCCACCACGAAACCCGCACCGGCCGAAAGGCGAACCTCGCGCACCGGCACGTCGTGGCCGGTGGGGGCACCGCGCAAGGCCGGGTCGGCGGCAAACGAATACTGCGTCTTGGCCATGCAGACCGGGAACTTTCCGAAGCCGGCGGCTTCCAGATCGGCAAGGCGCCTGGCCGCCGGGCCCGAGAACGACACCGAGCCCGCGCGGTAGATCTCGCGCGCGATCGTCTCGATCTTCGCCTTGAGCGGCATGTCGTCGGGATAGAGCGGGCGGTACTTCGCCTCGCCCTTCGCAATCGTATCGACCGCGGCGCGGGCCAGCTCCTCGGCACCCTTGCCGCCCTCGGCCCAGTGCATCGCGCGGATTGCACGCGTGCCCACGGCCGCGCAGGCCTTCTCGATGGCCGTCCACTCGGCGGCCGTATCGGTCGTGAAGGCGTTGATCGCGACCAGCACGGGCAGGCCGAACTTGCGCAGGTTCTCGACATGGCGCGTCAGGTTGGCAAGGCCGCGTTCGACCGCACCGACGTCTTCGGTGCCGAGGTTCTTCGCGTCCGCCCCGCCCTGAAGCTTGAGCGCGCGCACGGTCGCCACGACGACCGCGAGGTCGGGCGCAAGCCCTGCCTGCCGGCATTTGATGTCGAGGAATTTCTCGGCACCCAGATCGGCGCCGAACCCCGCTTCGGTCACGGTGTAGTCCGCAAGCCCCAGCGCGGTCGTCGTCGCCAGCGCCGAGTTGCAGCCATGCGCGATGTTGGCGAACGGCCCGCCATGCACGAAGACCGGGTTGTTCTCGAGCGTCTGCACGAGATTGGGCTTGATCGCGTCCTTCAGGATCGCGGCCATGGCGCCCGAAGCCTTGAGGTCGGCGGCCGTGATGCGCGTGCCGTCCTTCATGTCCGCCACGACGATGCGCGAAAGCCTGGCCTCGAGGTCCTTGGCATCCTTGGCAAGGCACAGGATCGCCATTACTTCGGAAGCCGTCGTGATGTCGAAGCGCGTCTCGCGCGGGAAGCCGTTGCCCGTACCCAGCCCCACCACGATATCGCGAAGTGCGCGGTCGTTCATGTCCATCACGCGCGGCCATGTCACGCGGCGCGGGTCGATTGCCGGCGACTTGCCCCAGTAGACGTGATTGTCGACAAGCGCGGCGAGCAGGTTGTGCGCCGTGCCGATCGCGTGGATGTCGCCGGTGAAATGCAGGTTGATCTCGGCCATCGGCACGATCTGCGCCATGCCGCCGCCGGTGGCACCGCCCTTCTGCCCGAAGCATGGGCCGAGCGAAGGTTCGCGCAGGCAGATCGCGGTTTTCTTGCCGATGCGGCTCAGCGCATCGCCGAGCCCGATGGTCGTCGTCGTCTTGCCTTCGCCCGCCTTGGTCGGGTTGATCGCGGTCACGAGGATCAGCTTGCCGCGCCCCTTGGATGCGGGCAGGGCCGCGAGATCGAGCTTTGCCTTCGTCTTCCCGTAATATTCGAGGGCGGCTTCCGGGATGCCCAGTTTCGCCGCGACGGCGGCGAGAGGTGCCAGCGTCGCCTTGCGCGCGATTTCGATGTCGCTCACTTCCTTGCAGCCTCCGCCTGGCGCTTCAGCGCCGCCTCGCGGATGGCCGCGATCGTCGTGCGCGTGGTGATCATTTCGGGATCGGTCTTCAGCTCGACGACCGCCGGCTTCTTCGATGCGACGGCGCGGCGGAAGGCCGGCAGGAAATCGTCGGTCTTCTCGACCGTCTCGCCGTGGCAGCCGAGCGCACGCGCGAAGGCCGCGAAATCCGGGTTGACCAGATCGGTGCCCACGACGCGACCGGGATGCTCGCGTTCCTGATGCATGCGGATCGTGCCGTAGATCTGGTTGTTGAAGACGAGGATGACGGGTGCCCCGCCGTGCTGGAGGGCCGTCGCGATCTCCTGGCCCGACATCATGAAGCCGCCATCGCCAACGCAGCCCACGACCAGCCGGCCGGGATGCACGATCGAGGCGGCCACGGCCGCCGGCACCGAATAGCCCATGGCGCCCGAGGTGGGGCCGACGAACCGCGCCGGCCGCTTGTAGGTGAGATAACGATGCGGCCAGCCGGTGTGGTTGCCGGCATCGACCGTCACGGTGAAGGCGTCGGGAAGTTCGGCGGCGAGTGCGCGCATCGCCACGCCCATGTCGAGCGCGCCGTTATAGGGTGTGGGCGTCAGGTTCGCCTCGAACTCGGCGCGCGCGGCTTTCGTCCACGAAGCCCAGGGGCGGCTGGCGAGCGGCTTTGCCTTCGCGGAAGCAAGCGCGAACAGCGAGGCGTTGGCCTGGATCGCCAGGTCGGCGTTGAACACGCGGCCCGTTTCCTCCGCCGAGGCATGCACATGGATCAGTTTCTGGCGCGGGCGGGGTGCGTCGATAAGCGTGTAGCCCTGCGTCGTCATTTCGCCAAGCCGGGCGCCCACGACCAGCAGAAGGTCCGCTTCCTTCGCGCGCTTCAGGAGGGCGGCGGGGCTTGCCGTGCCGTATTCTCCCACATAGCAGCGGCTGTCGTTGGCATACGCGTCCATCCGGCGGAAACCCGCCGTCACCGGCAGGTCGTTGGCTTCGGCGAACTGCCGGAAGGCGAGCGCGGCTTCATCCGTCCAGCCCGGCCCGCCGACGATGGCAAGCGGCCGCTCGGCCGCCCCCAGCAGCGCCATCACGCGGTCCATGTCGCCCGCAGCCGGTGCCGCGCGAACGGGGCGATAGGGATCGGCGTCGGCGACCGTCGCATGGTCGGTCAGCATGTCTTCGGGCAGTGCCAGCACGACGGGGCCGGGCCGCCCCGACGTCGCGACGTGAAAGGCGCGCGCGATATATTCGGGGATGCGTTCGGCCAAGTCGATCTGTGCCGCCCATTTCGCCACGGGCCCGAACATCTGGCGGTAGTCGATTTCCTGGAACGCTTCGCGATCCATCATTTCGCGGCCGACCTGGCCCACGAGCAGGATCATCGGCGTCGAATCCTGAAAAGCGGTGTGCACGCCGACCGAAGCCTGGCACGCGCCGGGGCCGCGCGTGACCATCGCGATGCCGGGCCGGCCGGTGAGCTTGCCGTAGGCATCGGCCATGTTGGCCGCACCCGCCTCGTGGCGCGCATTGACGAGCTTGATCGCCTTGCTGTCGTGCAGCGCGTCCAGCACTTCGAGATAGCTCTCGCCCGGGACGCAGAACGCCATGTCGGCGCCGTGAACGAGAAGTTGGTCGACCAGTATCCGTCCGCCGCTACGCGCCTTGGGTGCCATTTCGTCCGCTCCGATGACAGGCCGCCAGTTATAGACGCCCGCCCGGAGCCGGTCTACGCTGCACCGCATCATGAACGACGTGCCGAAATGGATGTGGGACGACGACCACAGCGTCTTCCGCGATCATGTGGGTTACGGCCCGATCGTGTGGCGCGAAAACTACGTCGAACTGGAACTCACGCTCAGCGAGAAGCACCGCAACCGCTCGGGCATCGCGCATGGCGGGGTGATCGCCACGCTGATCGATGCCGCGGGCGGTTTCGCGGGCTGCTGGTGCCCGCACCGCGACCGCATCCGGCGTGCCTCCACGCTGTCGCTGAATACGCAGTTCGTCTCGCCCGGGCGGCTTGGCCGCCGGCTCGTGACCACGGGCCGCGCGCGCGCGGGCGGCAAGTCGATCTTCTTCACGACGATGGAAATCGTCGACGACGAGGGCAAGCTCGTGGCCACCGGCGAGGGCGTCTACAAATATCGCCCGGGCAGCGAGACGAGCCTGGGCGTGCCGCGCGAGGCCCCGCCCGGCGGCGATGACTGATTTCGACATCCTGACCGTCGGCCATTCCAACCAGAGTTACGAAGCCTTCGCGCGATTGCTGAAGGGTGCCGGCGCCACAGCTGTTGCCGACGTGCGCACGCAGCCCTATTCGCGGCGCAATCCGCAGTTCAACCGCGAGAAGCTGCGTGATGCGCTGCGTGCCGACGGCATCGAATACGTGCATCTCGGCGATACGCTGGGCGGACGGCCACGCGGAACGGGCGGCGCGCCGGATTACGAGGCGCTGGCCGCCGCACCCGAATTCTCGGCCGGGCTCGACCGGCTGATGGAAGGGGCGCGGCGCTACCGCGTGGCGGTGATGTGCGCCGAGCGTGACCCGAAGGACTGTCACCGCTGCCTGCTGGTGAGCCGCGCGCTGGAAACGCGTGGCGTTTCGGTCGGCCACATCCTTGGCGACGGCAGCCTGATCGCGCATGCGCGCATCGAGGACGAGCTTGTCGCCGCGGCGGGCGAAACGAACCTGTTCGAAACGCCCGCCGAACGGCTCGCGCGCGCCTATCGCCGGCAGGCGACCGGGGAAAAATAGGGGCAGGGGGTGGTGCCCGTGTCGGCGGCCCCCTATAAACGTCGGCAGTCGACTGCGCTTTTTTCCTGCCGGAGTTTCCATGCCTGTCCTGCCGTTGCGCACGAAATCCGAAAATCTCGTCGGCTCGCTGATCCGCGAAGTCTCCAAGGATTCGATGGAGAAGCCGGGCCTGATCCCGCTGTGGTTCGGCGAGGGCAGCCGGACCGCGCCGCCCGCCGTGGTGGCGGAAGCCAAGAAGGCGATGGACGACGGCTTCCAGTTCTATTCGGCCAGTGCCGGAAGGCCCGAGCTTCGCGAGGCGATCGCGCAATACGTGTCGGGCCTGCGCGGCATCAAGGTCGGCGCCGATCGCGTGTGCGTCACGCCGTCGGGCGATTCCGCGATCCAGATGGTCATGCAGCTGATCGTCGATCCCGGCGACAACATCGTGTTTGCCGTGCCGCTCTGGCCCAACGGGCTCGACATGGTCGAGCATCTGAACGGCGAAGTTCGCCGCGTGGCGCTCAAATGGGGCGAACGCGGCTGGTCGCTCGATCTCGACCGGCTGTTCGCGGCCGTCGACAGGCGCACGAAGGCGATCTTCCTCAATTCGCCCGGCAACCCGACGGGCTGGGTCGCCACGGCGGACGAACTGAAGGCCGTGCTCGAATTCTGCCGCAAGCGCGGCATCTGGGCGATCGGCGACGACGTGTACGAGCGGCTCGTCTACGACGGCAGCGAGCGCGCGCCCTCGTTGCTCGATTTCGCCGAGCCCGACGACGCCGTCATCAGCATCAACTCGTTCTCGAAGGCCTGGTGCATGACGGGCTGGCGGCTGGGCTGGCTGGTGACGCCGGCTTCCGTCATCGACACGCTGGGCAAGATCATCGAGTTCAACACCTCGTGCGCGACGACGTTCGTGCAGCGCGCGGGCGTGATGGCACTGAAGCAGGAGGCGTTCCTGCACGAGATCCGCGCGGATTATGCGCGCGCGCGCGACATCGCCTACCAGCGCCTGTCGGGCATGGGCCGCGTGCGGCTGGCGCGCCCGGAAGGGGCTTTCTACGCGTTTTTCTCGGTCGACGGGATGACGGACTCGGTGGAATACTGCAAGAAGGTCGCGCGCGAGGCCAATGTGGGGCTCGCACCCGGCCGCGCCTTCGCGCCCGAGGGTGAAGGTTTCATCCGCCTGTGCTTCGCCACGAACCCCGCGCGGCTGACCGAAGCCTTCGACCGGCTGGAACCGCTGCTGCGCTAGAAAAGAAACGCCCGCGAAAATGACCGCACTCGTCGCGATCGATTGGGGAACCACGAACTGCCGCGCCTTCCGCATGGGAGCGGGCGGCGACATTCTCGAGCGGCGCACCGGCGCGCTCGGGATCATGGCGGTCAAGAACGCGAATTTCGCGGGCGCGCTCATGGATCTCGCGCGCGACTGGATCGACGTGCCCACCGCGCCGCCGGTCTTGATGTGCGGCATGATCGGTTCCGCGCAGGGCTGGGTCGAAGCGCCCTATCTGGGCCTGCCGGCGGGTGCCGAAGACATCGCGGCACATCTGGTGCTGGCACCCGATCCGCGCCGCGACATCCATGTCGTGCCGGGCCTGCGCGGGCAGGGTGCGGCCGGGCCCGACGTGATGCGCGGCGAGGAAACGCAGATCCTCGGCACCGGAATTTCCGACGGCGTTCTCTGCCTGCCGGGCACGCATTCGAAATGGGCGCTGGTCGAAGCCGGGCGCATCGTGCGTTTCGTCACCTTCATGACGGGCGAGGTCTTCTCGCTGATGCGCCGCAACTCGATCCTCGGCCGCCTGATGATCGACGCCCCCCACGACGCGCCGGCCTTCGCGCGCGGGCTCGTGCGCAGCCAGTCGGCCGGCGGGCTGCTGCACCAGCTATTCACCGTGCGTACGGCCGGCCTGCTCGAAGGGTTGACGCGCGAGGCGGGGCCGAGCTTCCTTTCCGGCCTGATCATCGGACACGAGATGGCGGCCGTGAAGGAACTGCTCGCACCCAAGGCCGCCACGGTGGTGGGGGCGGGCGCGCTTGCGCAGAACTATGCCATCGCGATGAACGTCGCAGGCATCGACGCCGAATTCGTGCCCGGCGAAGATGCGGCCGCGCGCGGCCTGCATCTGGTCGCCAAGCGTGCGGGGCTGGTGAACTAGGTCATGCGCGTTCTCATTCCCGACGCCCAGTTTCCGTCCGGCCCCGATATCGAGCTTGCGGCACTTCCCGAAGCCGAGTTCATGATCCATCGCGCGAAGGACCCGCTGCAGATCCCCGACGGCGTGTGGGCGAAAGCCGATGCCGTGCTCGTCAACCACGAGATGACGATCGACCGGGCCGTGGCGGCAAAGCTCGTGCGCGCGCGCATGGTCGTGCGTTTCGGGGCCGGCTTCGACAACATCGATCTTGCGGCCTGCGCGGAGCGCGGCATAGCCGTTTCCAACGTGCCGGATTACGGCACCGAGGAAGTGGCCAACCACGCCATCGCCTGCACGCTGGCGCTTCGGCGCGGCCTGCCGACCTATACCGAAATGCTGGCGCTCGACCCCGTGGGGGGCTGGCGCTGGGAAGTGGCCCCGCTCGTGAAGCGCCTCACCGGGCAGACCTTCGCGATCGTCGGTCTTGGCCGCATCGGGCGGGCGGCGGCGGCACGCGCCAGGGCATTCGGCTTCAATGTCGCCTATTACGATCCATACCTGCGCGCCGACGACCCGCGCGCGGTCGCCTATCTGCGGTTCGAGGATCTCTACGCCATGCTGGGCGAGGCGGATATCGTTTCGCTCCACTGCCCGTTGACGCGCGAGACGCACGGGCTGATGGGCGAGGGTGCTCTTGCCCGCATGAAAAAGGGCGCCATTCTCGTCAACACCGCGCGCGGTCCCATCGTCGATACGGGCGCGCTGCTCAAATCGATCGAACAGGGCCATGTCGGCGGGGCCGCACTCGACGTGCTGCCCAAGGAGCCGCCGGATCCCGACGATCCGCTGGTGGCCGCCTATCGCGTGCCGCCTTCGTGGCTGGCCGGCCGCCTGATCCTTTCCCCGCACGCGGCCTTCTACAGCCCCGAGAGCTGGTACGATCTGCGCTTCAAGGCCGCCGAAACCGCAGGCCTGTTCCTCAAGGAAAACCGGTTGCGCAATTGTGTGAACTATCATCTGTTCCAGGCGGGCGCGCTGCCCGACAACGAAATAACCTGAACGGACCGAAGGGAAGGAAACTGCGATGCGTGTGGTGATCACGGGCGGAACGGGCATGCTCGGCAAGAAGCTGGCAGCCGAGATCCTGAAGCGGGGCAGCCTCACGCTGCGCGACGGCAAGGCGCATGCGGTGACCAAGATCGTGCTGTTCGACGCCTACGAAGGCTTCGACGTGCCGAAAGACCCGCGCATCGAAGTGAGGATCGGCGAGGTCGACCACAAGCCGACCATCGCGTCGCTGATCACGCCGGATACCGGTGCCGTGTTCCATCTCGCGGGCGTGGTCAGCGCGGGCGCCGAGCGCGACTTCGATCTGGGCTACCGCGTCAATCTCGACGGCACGCGCGTCGTGCTCGAGGCATGCCGCGCGCTGCCGCAGCCGATCAAGCTCGTCTTCGCATCGTCGCTCGCCGCCTATGGCGGCGACCTGCCCGACGTGATCCCCGACGATTTCCGCCCCACGCCGCAGACCTCGTACGGCGCGCAGAAGGTGATGGGCGAACTGCTCGTGGCCGACTATGCGCGCAAGGGCTTCGTCGATGCGCGCGCCCTTCGCCTGCCCACGATCGTCGTGCGGCCCGGCAAGCCCAACCTCGCCGCATCGACCTTCGCATCCTCGATCGTCCGCGAGCCGCTCGCCGGCCTGCCGGCGGTCTGCCCGGTCGATCCGGGTTCGTGGATGCCGCTGCTGAGCCCGCGCCGCTGCGTGAACGCGTTCATTCACGCCCACGACCTGCCCGACACGGCGTGGGGCTGGAACCGCGCGCTGCTGCTGCCCTCGCTCGACGTGACCGTGAAGGACATCGGCGACGGCCTCAAGCGTGTCGCGGGCCAGAAGGCGTATGACTTGATCGAATGGAAGATCGATCCGATGATCCAGAAGATCGTCGCGGGCTGGCCGCGCCGCATGGGTGGAAAACGTGCGCTCTCAATGGGCTTTACGGTCGATGCGTCGGTCGACGAGCTGATCCGGAACTATATCGAAGACGACATGCCCAAAGCGCGCTAAAACCGGACACCCCCAGCACAAGGAGCATGACATGAAGCATCCGATGACCCGACGTTCCGCCCTCGCGATGGGCGCCTTCGGCGCCGCGGCGTTTGCCGCGCGCGGCGCATTCGCGCAGGCCCCGGCCTTCTTCCGTATCGGCACGGGCGGCACCGCCGGCACCTACTATCCGGTGGGCGGCCTCATCGCCAACGCGATCTCCAATCCACCGGCGCTCGTCGCCACGGCGGTCGCCTCGAACGGCTCGGTTGCCAACGTCAACGCCATCGTGGGCGGTGCGGCGGAATCCGGCTTCGTGCAGGCCGACGTCGCCTTCTGGGCCTATTCGGGCACGGGCATCTTCGAAGGCAAGCCGAAGCTTTCCGAGCTTCGCTCGATCGCCAACCTCTATCCGGAATCGGTGCACCTCGTCGTGCGCAAGGCTTCGAACGTCAAGTCGGTCGCCGATCTCAAGGGCAAGCGCGTGTCGCTCGACGAGCCGGGCTCCGGCACGATCGTCAACGCCAAGGCGATCCTCGGCGCGTTCGGCGTGACCGAGAAGGACGTGCAGGCCGAGTTCCTCAAGCCCAACCAGGCGGCCGACAAGATGAAGGACGGGTCGTGCGACGCGTTCTTCTTCACCGGCGGCTATCCGGCGGCGGCGATCTCCGAGCTCGCGTCGACGGGCTCGGGCATCGATATCCTGCCGATCAGCGGGCCGAACGCGGAAAAGCTCATCAAGGACTTCCCGTTCTTCGCGGCCGACTCGATCCCGGCCGATACCTATAAGGGCGTCGGCGCCGTGCAGACGGTCGCCGTCGGTGCGCACTGGATCACGTCGGCGAAGATCTCGAACGACACGGTCTATGCGGTCACCAAGGCGCTGTGGAGCGACAAGACGCGCGCCGCGCTCGATGCCGGCCACGCCAAGGGCAAGGTCATCCGCAAGGAGACGGCGCTCAAGGGCCTGCTCGGGGTGCCGCTGCATGACGGTGCCGCGCGCTTCTACAAGGAAGCGGGCCTGCTGAAGTAAGGCAGTGAACGCCGGCCCCCTTCCTTGTCGGAAGGGGGCCGGCGGCTCTTGCCGCCAAATCCCCCCGGATGACGACGCTCCAGCAACCAACCGCCGACGAACTGTCCCGGCTCGAGGAAGAACTCGACCCGGAAATGCAGTTCCGCAAGGTGCCGGGTTCGACGGGCCTCATCGTGGGCGCGCTGCTCGTGGCGCTTTCGATGTTCCACTACTACACGGCCGGTTTCGGGCTGCTGCGCGAGGTCACGCATCGCGGCATCCATCTGGCCTTCGTGCTGGGCCTCATCTTCCTCGTCTTCTCCGCGCGCCATGCCGACGGGCGCGAGGTCAAGCCATCAAGCCTGTGGCGGCCCGGCGGCATCCCGCTGACCGACTGGCTCATGGCCGCCGCTGCGGCGGTCTCGGCGCTCTACGTGCCGTGGATCTTCGAAGATCTCGCGTTCCGCGTGGGCAACCCCACCGCGCTCGACGTGGCGATGGGCACGCTGGCCGTGCTGCTGATGATCGAGGCCACGCGCCGCGCGATCGGCTGGGGCCTGCCGCTGATCGCGATCGTCACGATGCTCTATGCGCTCTACGGCACGTGGTTCCCAGGCATCTTCCTGCATCCGGGCGCCACGTGGTCGGTGCTGATCAACCATCTTTATCTCACCAGCCAGGGCGTCTATGGCGTGGCGCTGGGCGTCGTGGCCACCTACGTTTTCCATTTCGTGCTGTTCGGCGTGCTGGCCACGCGCATCGGGCTTGGGCGGCTTTTCCTCGGCGTTGCGGCGGCAGTCGCCGGGCGGTTCGCCGGCGGGCCTGCGAAGATATCGATCTTCGGCTCGGCGCTGTTCGGGATGCTGTCGGGCTCTTCGGTCGCCAATACGGTGACGGTCGGCTCGCTGACGATCCCGATGATGATCCGGCTTGGCTACCAGCGGCATTTCGCGGCCGCGGTCGAGGCGACCGCTGCGACGGGCGGGCAGATCACGCCGCCGATCATGGGGGCTGCGGCCTTCCTGATGGTCGAGTTCCTGAACCTCCCGTATCCGACGATCGTGATCGCCGCGATCGTGCCGGCCTTCGTGCATTTCTTCGGCGTGCTGATGCAGGTGCATTTCGAGGCGCGCCGCACCGGTATGCGCGGGCTGACCGACGACGAGATCCCCAGGCTGCGCGAGGTGTTCGCCGCCGATTGGCCCACGCTCGCGCCGCTGATCGCGCTCGTCGTCGTTCTGTTCACCGGCTATACGCCCTACCTGTCGGCCTTCTGGGGCATCACGGGCTGCATGCTCGTGGGGCTTGCGCGCAGGCGCGGGGCGGCCGCACTCGTCTTCTCCGCGATCATGCTCGTGGGCGCGCCCACCGAGCTGCTGCGCGTACCTGGCGTCAATGTCGGGCTGACGCTTGCGTGCTTCGCGGCGATGGCGGACGGCGTGCTGATGCGCGATCGCAAGGAAGGGCGCAAGCTGTTCGCGGGCCTGGTCGACGCGTTCGTGCTGGGCGCGAAATACGCGATCGGCGTGGGCGCGGCCGCGGCGACCGTGGGCATCATCGTGGGCGTGGTCACGCTCACGGGCGTGGGCTTCAAGATCTCGTGGATCGTCACTTCGCTGTCCGACCAGTGGGCGCACATGGTCATCGACCATCTGCCGTTCCTGCCGTTCGACGTGAAGGGCGCGACGCTGTTCTTCACGCTCGTGCTGACGGCAATCGTTTGCATCCTGCTGGGTTGCGGGGTGCCGACGACGGCGACCTATATCATCATGGTGACGGTGGCCACGCCCGCACTCGGCATGCTGGGTGTCGCACCGCTCGTCGCGCATTTCTTCGTCTTCTATTACGGCGTGCTGGCCGACATCACGCCGCCAGTGGCCATCGCCGCCTATGCGGGCGCCAGCATGGCCGGTGCCGATCCGTTCAAGGCAGGAAACACCGCATTCCGGCTTGCGATGGGCAAGGTGCTGGTGCCGTTCGTGTTCGTCTTCTCGCCCTCGCTGCTGTTGGTCGTGCCCGAGTTCACGGTCTTCAAGTTCGTCCTTGCTGCCGGGACGTGCCTTGCCAGCGTGACGATGCTGTCGGCCGCATTCGCCGGGTGGTTCCTGGCGCCCATGGCGACGTGGGAACGCGTGCTGATCGGCGTCGCCGCGCTGCCGATGATCCATGGCTCGCCGGGCGGGGCCGCCCTTGCGGCGGTCCTTTCGCTTCCCGTCCTTGCCAGCCAGTTCGCCGCGCGCCGCGCGGCAGCGGCGGCCTAGAGCGAAACCGACATCCCGCCATCGACCACGAGCGTCTGCCCGGTCAGGAACGAGCCGGCGTCGGATGCAAGCAGCAGGCACGCACCACCCAGTTCGGCCGGGTCGCCCCACCGGCCCAGCGGCGTGCGGCGGATGATCATCGAATTGAATTCCTTGTTGTCGATCAGCGGCCGGTTGAGCTCGGTCAGGAAGTAGCCGGGCGCGATCCCGTTCACGAGCACGCCCGAGGGCGCAAGCTCGACCGCCATCTGGCGGATCATGCCTTCCAGCGCCGTCTTCGCGGCCGTGTAGGCAACGATCGACGGCCGGCCCAGATGGGCCGTCAGCGAGGTCGTGTAGATGATCCGGCCCTTGCTGGCCTTGGTCATGACCTTGGCCGCCTCGCGGCCCAGCACGAAGCCTGCGCGCAGATGCTGGCCGATCGTGGTGTCGAAATCGGCGGTCTTGTACTCGAGCAGCGGGGCGCGGATGTTGGAGCCGGCGTTCGAGACAAGGATGTCAAGCCGCCCGCGCCGCTTGGCGATATCGGCCACCGCCGCCACGCACGCGGCCTCGTCGGTCACGTCGAAGGGCAGGGCCTCGCCGCCCAGCTTTTTCGCCGCGGCATCGAGTTCGGCCTTGTTGCGGGCATTGAGGACGACGGAGGCGCCGGCCTTGGCGAGCGCTTCGGCCATCGCGAAGCCGAGACCCCGCGAGGCCCCCGTGACGAGGGCTACGCGCCCGGTGAGGTCGAAAAGGGGGTGGGACATCCGCGCCGTCTCCGCTGTTTCAAGTGGAAGAACGGCGAGATTAGGCCCACCCCCGGTACGCTGTTAACCGGTTTTTTCGGCGCCCCTTACGGCAGCGCCGGAACCCGGGTCGGCTCGCCTGTCGCGGTCAGCGTTGCCAGGAAGGCGAGCAACTGGCGCTTCTCGACGTTGCTGAGGCCGAGCGCCTTCATTTCCACCGACAGGCTATCGCGCTGGATGCCGCCCTTGTCGTAGTGGTTGACCACGTCGATCAGCGTTCCGCCCGAACCGTCGTGGAAATACGGTGCCGAGAGCGTCACGTCGCGCAGCGAGGGCGTCTTGAACGCGTGCTGCATCTTGACGATGGTCTTGAGCGCGCGGCCGCGGCCCGGATCTTCACCGGGCAGGCCGATATCGTGGAAGCTGCCGTCGGTGAAGCGCCACGAGGAATGGCAGGCCGCGCAGTGTGCCTTGCCGTTGAACACCCAGAAGCCCTGCTTGGCGTCGTCGGAGATCGCGGCCTCGTCGCCCTCGATCCACGCGTCGAACGGCGAACGGCCGGAAACGATGGTGCGCTCGTAGACGGCAATGGCCTTGGAGACGTTGGCCGCCGTGATCGCCTCGCCGCCGCCGGGGAACGCCTTGGCGAACAGCGGTGCGTAGCCCGGGATCGCCTTCAGCTTCTTCTCCAGTTCGGCGTGCGGCGTGTTCATGCCGGGGCCCGCGACGGCGGCGAGCATCTGCGCCTCGAGCGAGTCGACGCGGCCGTCCCAGAAATAGAGTTCATCCCACGCGAGGTTCGCGAGGGTGGAGGAATGGCGCGGCATCGTGCGGCCGAGCGTGGCCGGCGACTTCACCAGCCCGTCACCCCAGCCCAGACCGGGCACATGGCAAGTGGCGCAGGAAACGGCGTTCTCGTGACCGAGGCGCGCGTCGAAGAACAGCGCGCGGCCGAGATCGGCCTTTTCCCTGGAATAGGGATTTTCCTTGTCGAAGGGGATGTCCTTCGGGCGACGGTAGGTGTCCATCACTTCCTTTTGCTTGGGATCGATGGCCGCCTGCTTGTGCTCGGGCGCGCACGCAGCCGTCAGTGCCGCGAGCGCGAGAGCGAAAACGATACGCTTGTTCGTCATGACACTCCTTCTTTCCTGAAATCCGGCATCCGGGTTGGCGGGGGGCTATTTCACGACCCGGATGGTGAGGCGCATTTTCGGGTGGATCGCGCATTCGATTTTCATCTCGCCGGCACCCGCCAGACGGATGCGCAGGCTTTCGCCCGGACGCTGCGCGCCCAGATCGAAGGGCTGGACGATCGAGCGCGAGAAGATGTTGTGGGCGACCTTGTCGTCATTCACGAATTCAATTTCATCGCTGACTCGCGCGTCGATCTCGACCACGGAAAAGTGCCGGTCTGTCTGGCGCACGCGAAAATCGCCGGCGACGACGGGCAGTGCCGCCGCGAAGGCAATCGACGCACCGGCGATGAATGCGACGGAACGGCGCACGTTTCTTTTTCTCCGCGCCAATAAAAGACGCGCGCATTTAAATATCAATTTTCGTTAATTGATACGTGATACAATAAATAAATTCTCGTTTTATTTCTTGATACTGAATAGATCATACACATACGCAATACATAAGTACTACGAATTGAATTCAGGGGGGCGACATGCTCTTTTCCATCGCCTCGTGAGAACAGCCTTGATTCGCGGAGAATTCGCGATGTTGCCGCCACCAAGCCCGCCGCCGCCGCCGGACGGTCCCACCATCGACAGTGCCGCCCGGCAGATCGGCGTTTCGGGTCAGCGCCTGCGCGCCATGCTCTATGCCGCCTATTCCGCGGCCCGCATTGGCGATACGCCCATCTGGCCCCAAGGACTTGCCGGAACGCATGCCGATGTCGTGAAACTCATCCGCTTCGTCAACGATCTTGCGGTCCATGCCAACTCGGTGCGCCATTCTTCCGCGCAAAAGCCACGCGATGCGCTCGGCCGCCGCCAGACCCGATTGGGCACGGCACATCGCAATCGCTGACCGGCACGCTGCTCGCGCTGCGCAGGTCAGGTCCGCAAAAAATCTGGAGCGCGAATTGTAATCCCCCCTTATTGTCGCTTTCGTTGGCGCACGGCGAATGCGCGAGAACGGATCGGGGGAAACGCAGATGGGGAACAGACTTGCCGGAAAAACCGCACTCGTCACCGCAGCCGCCCAGGGCATCGGTGCGGCGAGCGCGAAGCTGTTTGCCGCCGAGGGCGCGAAGGTCGTGGCGACGGACATCGACGAAGGCAAGCTGGCCGACCTCGCGCGCACGCCGGGCGTGAGCACGCGCACGCTCGACGTGACCGACAAGGCCGCGATCTTCGCGCTCGCCAAGGAAATCGGCACGATCGACGTGCTGTTCAACTGTGCAGGCTACGTGCACAACGGCACGATCCTCGACTGCGACGACAAGGCCTGGGATTTCTCGATGAACATCAACGTGCGCTCGATGTTCTGGACCGTGCAGGCCTTCCTGCCGGGCATGCTCGCCAAGGGCAGGGGCACGATCGTCAACATGTCGTCGGGCTGCTCGTCGATCAAGGGTGCGCCCAACCGATTCGTCTATGGCACGACGAAGGCCGCCGTCATCGGGCTGACGAAGTCGATCACGGCCGACTATGTTGGCAAGGGCATCCGCGCCAACGCGATCTGCCCCGGCACGGTCGACACGCCCTCGCTGCAGGACCGCATCAACACCGCCGCCGACCCGACCGCGCAGCGCAAGCTGTTCGTTTCGCGCCAGCCGATGGGCCGGCTGGGCACCGCGGAGGAAATCGCCGATCTCGCGCTGTTCCTGGCGAGCGATGAATCCTCGTTCATCACCGGCGCGGAATTCAAGATCGACGGCGGCTGGTCGAACTGAGAGGCTCCCGTTGCGGATGTGTATTTACTACGCATAGGTTGTCTGATTTGTAGTATTTACGCTTTGATTGTACAATTCCCCATCTTTTGTCGGGGAATGTGCGATGGCGCGTGCGATCACCTTGCGGCACCCGGAAACCAACGAGGTCCGCAAGGGTTACTACGGATTCAGTTGGACCGGCCTGTTCTTCGGCGGGCTGCCGGCGCTGGCGCGCGGCAACATGAAGATCGGCATTTTCATGCTGGCGCTGGCGATCTCGCCGTTCGTGCTGCACAACGCTTTTTCGCGTTCGCTCGCGGGCTTCTTCTATATCTTCCTCTCGATCGTCTTCGCGTGCGAGTACAACCGGTACTACACGCTTTCGCTGCTCGACGAAGGCTTCCAGTTCTTCGACCGGGCGGAATTTGTGGCTGCCGCAAAGCGCTCGCTGGGATACAGCGCCGCCAACGTGCTCAACATCTTCGGCCGGCGCGCCGCGAAGCCGGCGAAGCCCGCCACACCGCCGGATTCCTCCAAGGCGGCGTGATTTTCAGTCGCGCGTGCCGAACGGCGGTCCGCCGCTTTCGCAGGTCAGCGAGTCCGTGATCGCGAACCAAGGGGCCTTGGACCCGGCCTGGAAGTGCAGCGTGCCAACTTCCTTCGGGTCAGTGTCGAGCGTACCGAGACGAAATCCGAGCATTTCGGGCGTCTCGGCGTTTCGCTTGTAGATCGGCGAGCCGCAGCATCCGGCAAAGAAACGGTCGATACCCGGGCTGGATTTCCAGCTCGACAGTCTTTCCTGCCCGGCGACGATCCGGAATTCGCTCGCCCGCACGCCGGCCGTCGTGCCGAAGCTCGAGCCCGAATGCTTCCGGCACCGCCAGCAATGGCAGTAGGTGATCGGTCCCACCAGCACGCCGGAGATTTCGTAACGGACCTCTCCGCAGGCGCACGAACCCTTCAGCATTGGCGCGCTCCGGTACCGGGCATCAATATGTCGCGCGCCCGCCGGTGATGTCGAACACGCCGGCCGTGGTGAAGGAGCATTCGGCCGACGAAAGCCACGTCACCATCGCGGCGATTTCCTCAATCTGGACGAAGCGGCCCATCGGGATCTTCGAAAGCATGAAGGCGACGTGCGCCTCGGTCATTTGCTTGAGGATGTCGGTCTCGGCGACAGCCGGCGTCACGCAGTTGACGAGAATGCCCGACTTGGCAAGTTCCTTGCCCAGCGACTTGGTAAGCCCGATCAGGCCGGCCTTGGCGGCGGAGTAGGCGGGCGCGTTGGGGTTGCCCTCCTTGCCGGCGACGGACGCGATATTGACGATGCGCCCATAGCCGCTCTTCAGCATCACCGGCACGATCGCGCGGCAGCACAGGAAGGGCCCGGTCAGGTCGACATCCATCACGCGCTTCCATTCGGCGACAGGATATTCCCATGTCGTCGTGTTCGGCCCCGTGATGCCGGCGTTGTTGACGAGGATGTCGATGCCGCCCATGGCGCCGATCGTGGCGTTGGTCGCCGCGGTGACGCTTGCCTCGTCGGCCACGTCGGCACGCGCGGTGTGCACCTTGTCGCCCGCGGCAAGCCGCTTCACTGCGGCATCCAGCGCAGGCGGATCGCGGTCCCATAGCGTGACGCTGGCGCCCGAAGCCAGGAATCGCGCCGCGACCGCAAGCCCGATGCCGCGTGCGCCGCCCGTGATGACGGCCCGCTTGCCGCCAAGGTCGATATTGGTCATGGGCGCTTCCTCCTCAGTGTTTCGTCGCCGCCGAAAGGCGCTTTTCGAGCCCCGCACTCCACCGCGACAGCCCGAAGCATGCAAGCCAGAAAATCGAACCGGCGAACACATAGGCTTCCATCGTGAGGCCGACCCATTTGGGGTCGGCCAGCGCCGCATGAACGATGCCGAGCAGATCGAACAGCGAGACGACGAGCACGAGCGTGGTGTTCTTGAGCAGTGCGATGAATTCGTTGGCGAGTGCGGGCAGCGAAAGGCGCAGCGCTTGCGGCAACACGATGAACCATGTCGCCCGCCAATAGCCGAGCCCGAGGGCGGCGGCGGCTTCCGCCTGCCCCTTGGGGATCGCCTGCAGGCCGCCGCGGATCGCCTCGGCCATGTAGGCCGCGATGACGAGTGCCAGGCCCACGACTGCCCGCACCAGCCTGTCCACGCCCACGCCCGCGGGCAGGATCAGCGGCAGCAGGATCGAGGCGAGGAAGATGACCGCGATGATCGGTACGCCACGCCAGAATTCGATGAACACGACCGACAGCGTGCGGATGACCGGCAGGCGCGACTGGCGGCCCAGCGCCATCAGCACGCCCAGCGGAAAGGCGCAGATACCCGCGTAGACGGTCATGAACACCGTCAGCATTAGGCCGCCCCAGTCGCGCGTCTCGACCACCGGCAGGCCCAGCCCGCCCAGGAGCAGCCACACGCCGACGGGCGGGAAGACGACCAGCGTGAGGAAGCCGAAGAGCTTCTTGTACGGCGCGCTATTCATGAGCAGCGGCACGACGAAGCCGACGAGCAGCGCGGCTGCGACATCGACCCGCCAGGTCTGCGCAGGCGGGTAAAGGCCGTACATGAACTGGCCGAAGCGAACGCGCACGAACACCCAGCATGCCCCGCCGGCCGCGCAGTCCGTCCGGTCCGCGCCGTTCCACGTCGCGTTGACCAGCGCCCAATCGAGAATGGGCGGCAGATAGCGCATCACGAGTGCCGCGCAGGCGAGCGTGACGATCCCGTCAAGCCACGTCGCGAAGAGATTGCGGCGGATCCAGTGGACGGCCGTCATCGCGTCACCAGCGCGATGCGCGCGTTGTACCAGTTCATGAAGGCCGACACGACGAGGCCGACGGCAAGGTAGATGCCCAGCACGATCGCGATGATCTCGATCGCCTGCCCGGTGTTGTTGAGCGCCGAGCCCATGAACACGCTGACGATTTCGGGGAACGCGATGGCCGCCCCGAACGACGAATTCTTCAGCACGTTCAGATACTGGCTGGTCATGGGCGGAACCATCACGCGCATGGCCTGCGGGATGACGACCAGACGCAGGATCTGCCCGGGCCTAAGGCCGAGCGAGGCGGCCGCTTCCGTCTGCCCCCTGCTGACGGCAAGGATGCCGCCGCGCACGATTTCGGCGACGAAGCCGGCCGTATAGGTGACGAGCGCAAAGAGCAGGGCCACGAATTCCGGGATCAGCGCGAAACCGCCGCGGAAATTGAAGCCGGTCAGGACCGGCACGTTCCACGGCGTCGAAAGCCCGGCGGCAAGCGCGGCAAGCCCTGGCAGCGCCACGACCAGTGCCAGGCCCGCTGGGACGACAGGAAAGGGGCGGCCGGTTGCCGCCTGGCGCCCGGCGCCCCACAAGCGCAGGGCCAGGAATGCCGCGAAGCCCAGCACGAAAGCCGCAAGTACATAGCCGAACGGGCCGGCATGCTCGGGCGTGGGGATGGAAAGGCCGCGATTGTTAAGGAAGAAGATGCCGCCCAGATCGAGGCTCGCGCGCGGCGGCGGCAGCGCACGCACGACGCCGAAATACCAGAAGAAGACGAAAAGAAGCAGCGGGATGTTGCGGACGAACTCGACATAGATGCCCGCGAAGGTCGACAGCAGCCAGTTCCTCGACAGCCGCGCCACGCCGACGGCAAATCCCAGCACCGTCGCGAAGACCATCGCAAGCACCGAGACGAGCACGGTGTTGGCGATGCCGACATAGAGCAGGTCGATGTTGCGGTCCTGCGGGCCGTATTCGAACAGGCGGAAGGGCACGTCGATGCCCGAGGTGCGCCACAGGAAGTCGAATCCCGACGCGATTCCCGCCTTCACCATGTTCTCCGAGGCGTTTTCCACGAAGAACCAGAGCAGCAGAAAGATGGCGCCCGCGACCGCGAGCTGGGCAAGCCAGTCGCGGACGCGGGCGTCGTAGAGGAAGCGGCGCAGGATGGCCGTCGCCCTGCTTATTGGAAGGGCGGCGTGAAGAGCAGGCCGCCCTTCGTCCACAGCTGGTTGGGGCCGCGGGGCAGCTTGAGCGAGGAGGACATGCCCACCGTGCGCTCGTAGCTTTCGCCGTAATTCCCGACCTGCTTGATGGCGTTGTACATCCAGTCGTCCGACAGGCCGAGCATCTTGCCGAAGCCGCCTTCCACGCCCAGCAGGCGGCGGATTTCGGCGTTGGTCGACTTCGCTTTCATCTCGTCGACGTTCTTGGACGTGACGCCGAGATTCTCGGCCGCGATCAGGCCGTTCAGCACCCAGCGCACGACCGCCTGGAAGCGTTCGTCGCCGTAGCGCGTCGTCGGGCCCTGCGGGTCGTTCGAGATGAGCTCGGTCAGGATCACGTTGTCGTCGGGCGACTTGAGCTTGATGCGCTGGCCAGCGAGCGCGCCGAAGCCTGCGGTGTAGGCATCGCAGCGCTCGGCGTCATAGGCGGCGATGGCGTCGTCGTTCTTCTGGAAGTTGACGATCGTCACCTTCTTCTTGCGCTCGGCGAACCAGTCGGTCGCCTGCTTCTCTTCGGTCGAGCCGGCGGCAACGCAGATCGTGGCACCGTCCATCTGGTCGGGCTTGGTGATGCCGGCCTTCTTGCGCACGATGAAGGTCTGGCCCTCGTAGAAGTTGATGCCCTGGAAGTTCACGCCCAGCGAGGCGTTGCGCGAGAAGGTGATCGTCGTGTTGCGCGACAGCAGATCGACCTGGCCCGACTGCAGGATCGGCCAACGCTGCTGCACCGAGGTCGGCGTGTACTTGACCTTGGTCGAGTCACCCAGGATCGCGGCAGCGAGCGCCCGGCAGTAGTCGACGTCGATGCCGGCCCATTCGCCCTTGTCGTTTGCGAACGAGAAACCCGGCAGGCCAAGATGGACGCCGCATTCCAGATGCCCGCGCGCCTTGATCGCGTCGAGCGTGGGGCTCGGCACCAGCTGCTGTGCATGCGCACCAAACGAGACGGTCGCGGCCAGAACCGCGGCCGCGAAATGACGGATTTTCATGGAGGACTCCTCGATCGTTAATCGATCCGCAGTTTTTGCGTTGCGGCGATAATGGCGGTTGGCGGGCCCGTCGGCAAGGGTTGGCATGGCTGTCAGCAAAGTGTCATAGTTCGCGGCCTATAAGGGGTCGAAGACCCTTCAGTATTCGGGAGAAACGTCGCGGATGTCGGCAAGACTTGAGATCGATCGCGTCGAAGCGGCGTACGGCAGCACGCGTGTCCTGAAGGGCGTTTCGCTGGACGTCGCGCCCGGAGAATTCGTGGCGCTGCTCGGCTCGTCTGGCTGCGGCAAGACGACACTGTTGCGAACGATCGCCGGGTTCATGCAGGCCACGGCCGGCGAGATCCGCGTTGGCGGGCGCGACATCGCCAGGGAGCCGCCCGACAAGCGCGGCATGGCGATGGTTTTCCAGAGCTATGCGCTTTGGCCGCACATGAGCGTGGCGCAGAACGTGGGCTACGGGTTGCGCCTGAAGAAGTGGGATCGCGCGCGCATCGATCGGCGGGTGGGCGAAATCCTGACGATGCTGAAGCTCGACGGGTTCGGCCAGCGCAACGTCACCCAGCTATCCGGTGGCCAGCGCCAGCGTGTGGCGCTGGGCCGTGCGCTGGCAGTCGATCCCCAGATCCTGCTGCTGGACGAGCCGCTCTCGAACCTCGATGCGCGCATCCGCGAGGACGTGCGCCACGAGATCAAGGCGCTGCAAAAGTCGCTCGGCATCACGGCGATCCACGTCACGCATGACCGCGAGGAGGCCATGGTCATGGCCGACCGCATCGTGATCCTCGACGCCGGCCAGATCGCGCAGGTCGGTCCGCCCGAGACGATCTACAACGCGCCCAATTCTCCCTTCGTCGCGGCGTTCATGGGCGCCACGAACGTCGTGCGCTTCGATGCCGAGCGCGCCGGCGAGACGATCCAGGTTGCGCCGGGCGCCTCGAACCGGGCGGCGCGGCTGTCGCGATCGGGTCCGCAGGGCTTCGCGCGCGGCAAGCTCGTCGCGCATTTCCGCTCGGAGGCGGCAGAGCTCGCCGATGCCGGTGCCGATTTCGCGGATTCGCTGATGCTGCCGGGCAAGATCGTGCAGGCCGCCTATCCGGGCGGCATCTGGCGTTATTCGGTTGCCGTGGGCGACAGCCAGTTCCTTGTCGATGCGCCGGAAAAGCGCGCGCTCGGCGATGCGGTTGCCGTGCGCGTGCCGGCGGATGCCCTCCATCTCTATTCGGCTGGGGCGTCTTAGAACTGCAACGGTTCGCGAACTAGAAGACAAGCCGGCGGGCGGGACCGGAGTCCCGCCGGCAACAGACGACCGGTCGATGATGGAGGAGAAAATGAAGCGCAGAACGATGCTGGGGGCCGTAGCCGTGGGTGCGATGTTCGCATTCGCGCCCGGCGCACATGCCCAGCAGGTCAACCTGAACGTGATGACCGCGGGCGACCAGAACATGGTCGACTACATCACCGAATATCTCGGCCCCATGTTCGAGAAGGCCAACCCGGGCGTTAAGGTCCGCGCGGTGGGTACTGGCCCGGGCGATGCGGGTTCGCAGCGCATCTGGGAGCGTCTCGAGGCGCAGAGGAAGGCGGGCTCGGCCTCCGTCGACGTGGACGTCGCGGTCGTGCACCAGAAGATGGCCGGCATGATGGTCAAGGAAGGCCTGCTCGCGAAGTATCGCGGCGAGGTCTCGACCGGCAAGATGGCGACGAACGACGTCACGAAGAACGCGCTCGGCATCAACGTCGACGGCTACGTGATCCCGATGTTCAACAGCCAGATCGCGATCGCCTACAACCCCGACAAGGTCAAGACTCCGCCGTCTTCCTATGACGACCTCGTCGCCTTCGCGCATGCCAACCCCAAGCGCTTCGGCCACAACGGCATCCGCGGCGGCATGTCGGGCGTCGGCTTCGTGTTCGGCTGGCTCTACGCCTATGCGCCGCAGCCCGCCAAGCTGATCGACGGGCCCTACGACGACGCGACTGTGGCAGCGCTCACGCCGGCACTCCAGAAGATGAAGGCCTTCAACAACGACGTGACGATCACGCCGGGCAACGCGGGCACGCTTGACGCGCTCAACCGCGGCGAGATCGACATGGGCCCGGTGTGGATGGACATGTTCTATTCCTGGCAGGCCGACGGCAAGCTCTCGCCCAACCTGAAGCTCACGCTGCTCAAGACCGGTCTTCCCGGCCAGCCGATGTACTATGTGGTGCCGGAAAAGGCGGCCAACGCGGCCGTCGCGCGCAAGTTCGTCGAACTGGCGACCTCGCCGCAGGTGCAGGCCAAGGGCATCGTCGAGCGCTTCAACTGGCTGCCGGGCATCGATGCCAGCTACGTGCAGCAGTATCTGGACAAGAAGATCTGGGACAAGCTGTTCAAGGACGTGCCGCCCGACATGCTGAAGGCGATGGGCAAGCCCATGCCGCAGTCGGACTACTTCACGAAGATCCAGGAACAGTACGAGAAGATCGTGCTGAACTGAGGTTCGCGAACAAGGCGGGGCCGGCTTCGGCCGGTCCCGTCCGCGCGGCGCCGACATGGGCCCCAACCGCAATATCTCGATCCTGCTGACCGTTCCGGCGCTCCTCGTCGTGGCGCTGCTGTTCATTTATCCGCTCGGCTTCTCGCTCGTGGGCGCGTTCCAGGACAAGGCGGGCGTGTGGACGCTCGGCAATTTCGGGCGCGCATGGGAACTTTACCGGCTCGATACCGCCTTCACGGTCGTGATCGTGCTGGTGTCGTGCGTGCTGATCGCGCTGATGTCGATTGCCATCGGCGGCTACCTCACGCTGGGCGAAAGCCCGCTTGCCAAGTCGATCCTCGGCTTCCTCTACCGCTGGCCGCTTTTCATCCCGTTCATCGTGGCCGCGCAGTGCATGCGCACCTTCATCGCGCGCAACGGCATGATGAACATGACGCTCGTCTATTTCGGCATCCTCGATCTCGACCAGGTGCAGGGCTTCCTCGACTGGCGCGGCATCGTCTTCACCTTCGTGTGGAAGCAGACGCCGTTCGTGGCGCTGATGGTCGCCGGTGCCATGGCCGGCCTCGACCGCGCGACGATCGAGGCGGCGCGCAATCTCGGCGCCTCGCGCCTGCGCATCCTCGTCGAGATCGTCGTCCCGCAGGTCAGCCGCACGCTTGCCGTTGGCCTCGTGCTCTCGTTCGTCACGATGATGTCGGTGCTTTCGGTGCCGCTGATGCTGTCGGGGCAGAGCCCGTCGATGCTGACGGTCAACATGGCCTGGCGCATCAATTCGGTCGGCGACTACGGCACGGCCAACGCGCTGGGCTTCGTCTCGTACCTGATGACCGGGTTCGCGGCGTGGTTCTACCTGCGCCATGGCATGCGCGAGAAGGCCGGCCAATGAGTGCTTCGTTCCGCTGGCCACTGCGCGCGATCCTGCTGGGCCTGTTCGCCTTCGCGATCTTCGGGCCGCTCGCCAACCTGCTGATCTGGTCGGTGGCCGAGGCGTGGTTCTGGCCCAACAAGCTGCCCTCGCAATGGGGCTTCCGGTTCTGGGAGGTCGTGTTCCGCCCTTCGGGCCGCGCGATGGAATCGCTGTGGCTCAGCGTATGGATCGCGCTGCTGACGACGGCCTGCGCGCTTGCACTGTCGATACCGGCGGGTTACGCGCTCGCCCGCGGCAAGCTGCCGTGGCGGCCGCTGGTGCTGCTGCTGTTCCTGCTGCCGCAGGCCTTCCCGAGCCTGCCGGTCTACATCAACATCGCGCGCATCTTCTTCACGTTCGATCTCAACGGCACGGTGCCTGGCGTCGTGCTCGTGCACACGGTCCACGGCCTGGTCTATTCGGTATGGATCGCGACGGCCGCCTTCGCGGCGATCGAGCCGGAACTGGAGCAGGCCGCGCGCAACATGGGTGCCACGGCACCGCGTACCTTCTTCGAGGTGACGCTGCCGCTTGCCGCCCCCGGGCTGGTGGCAAGCGCAATCTTCGTGTTTCTCGAATCGCTCGACGAATTCACCGGCAGCTTCTTCGTGGGCGCGCCGGAAGTGCGCACGCTGCCGCTGCTGCTCTATAACGCCTCGGCCGGCGGCAACATCCAGATCGCGTCGATCTCGGCGCTGATCCTGCTCGTTCCCTCGGTCGCGTTCATGCTGCTGGTCGAACGCTTCCTGAAGGGCGAGGTGATGGCCAAGCTCGGCCGCTAGCCCCAGATGTCCTGCGACATCGAGGCGTACCAGCCATAGGCGTATTCGGCCTCGTGGTGGCGGAACGCCGCGGCGTCGGGCGGGTGGCGCGGGCTCAGGCCGCCCGCACCCGGTGTCGCCACGATGCCGTCCTTGGTGGGCCGGAACACGTCGGCGACCGAAATGCCGTAATCGGGCGCCACGAGCGAATAGCAGGTGTTGATGTAGACGGGCAGGTCCGGTGTGCGGCCGGCGACGAGCGATGCGATGTGCCGGGCGACGGCCTTTGCCTCGCTCGACGCCGAGAAACCCGATTTCGGCATCACGCCGCCGTTGGCGGCGTCGCCGATCACGTAGACATCTTTCGCCAGCGTGGATTCGAACGTGAAGGGATCGATCGGGCACCAGCCTTCGAACTGGCCCGCCTTGTCGGCAAGGCCGGACTCGCGCGCGATATTCCCGGCAAACTGCGGCGGGATCACGTTGGCGACGGCGGCCTTGTGGCGCTGGCCGAATTCGCTCACCAGCGTCATTTCACCGGGTACGACTTCGACGATCTTGCCGTCCTGGCCCAGCGGCACCCACTCGATCATGTCCTTGTAAAGTTCGGCCCAGCCGTCCTGGAACAGCGCCTGTTTGGAAAACGCATCCTTGCCGTCGAGCGCAAGGATCTTCGAGCGCGGCTTGGCCATCTTCAGATAGTGCGCGATCAGCGAGATCCGCTCGTACGGGCCAGGCGGGCAGCGATAGGGAAGCCCCGGTATCGAAAGTGCCACCACGCCGCCATCGGGCATCGCCTCGAGCTGGCGGCGCAGCAGTGCGGTCTGCGGGCCGGCGTGCCAGGCATGCGGCATCGTTGCCGATGCCGCTTCGTCATAGCCCTCGATGTCACCCCAGCGCATGTCCACGCCGGGTGAAAGCACGAGCTTGTCGTAGGCAAGGGTCTGTCCACCCGAAAGGCGCACGGTCTTGGATGCCGGATCGATCGCGACGGCCGCTTCGCGCACGTGGCGCACGCCATGCCGGCCGGCCAGCGCGGAATAGTCCTGCACGATATCCGCCAGCTTGCGGAACCCGCCGATCACGTAGTTCGAGGCGGGGCAGGTGTGGAACTCCGCCTTCGGCTCGACAAGCGTGACCGCGATGCCGGGGTCCTCGAGGCGGAGGAACTTCGCGGCCGTGGTGCCCCCGAAGCCACCCCCGATGACCACGACGCGCGCCTTCGCAGGCGCCTGCGCGCGAACGGCGACCGCCGGCAGTATTGCGGCCGCGGCAATCGCGCCGACAAAGGTGCGTCGCTTCATCGCCATGACGCTACCTCCTTCGCGATCGCCGCGATCTCGCCGTCGCTGAATCCCTTGGCATGCCGGTTCATCACGGTCGCGGGCCGGCTGTCGTCCTTGAATTCGTGCATTGTCTTCGCGATCTCGGCTTCGCTGCGGCCGTTGATCGACGGCATCGCACCCGGGCTGCGGCCGCCCGGCCCGTGACAGCTTGTGCAGGTCGCGGCAAGCGTATGGCCGGTCGTCGGCGCCAGCGATTGCGCGGCTGCCGGCCCGGCGACGGCCAGCAGGACGGTCAGGCATGCGGCGATGCAGGCGAGGGCGTTCATGGCGGCGGCGCTTCCCCGGTTTCCGGACATTTTAACCGCATATGGGTTCGCAGGCGAAAGGTGACAAGATACGCCGCGATCGCGCCAATCCGTTTTGCACCACGGGCTTGCACGCGTCTCCTGCACCGTTTCTTGCAGGGCGGGTGCCCACCTGCAACCTGAACTTCCAAACGGGTCCTTTAGTTCGGCCTGATTCAAGGGTAAGACAGCCCATCCATGCTCGTCGATCTCACCCTCAGCCTGGCGACGCCCCAAGGCCGCGATCCGCGCGTCGCATTCGATGATGCGATCGCACTTGCCGTGCAAGCCGACCGCGCCGATTTCGCCGGATTGTGGATTTCCGAGAACCATTTCCAGGGCGACTACTCGAAAACCTCGTGTCCGGAGATGCTTCTTGCGGCACTTGCGCGCGAAACCAAGTCGCTGCAACTCGGTCTTGGCATGTTCCCGATGCCGCTCCACGACCCGCTGCGCATCGCCGAGCGGCTGGCCACGCTCGACATGCTTTCGGGCGGGCGGGCGATCTGGTGCGTGGGCCGCGGGATCGCGCCGGCCGAACTCAAGGGATTCGGGCAGGACTACGAAGGCGGCCGCACGCGGATGATCGAGGGGCTGGGCGAGCTGCGCAACATCCTGATGCGCGGCGAAGTCGAGCGCTTCGGTATCCGCGAGCCGGTGGCGCCGCTGCCGGACACGCGCCTCGTGCGCGGCTGGATGGCCTGCGTCAGCACGCCCACGTTCGATCTTGCCGCCGATCTCGGAATGGACGCGCAATGCGGCCCTTACGAGCCATGGCCGATCGCGTCGCTCAATCTCCAGCGCTATCGCGAGCGTTTTCCGCAAGGGCAGACGGCTTTCACCATCGGCGCCTTCGTTCACGAGGACCGTGCCGAAGCTCGCCGCATTGCCGGACCCGGGCTCGCCTGGGCGTTCCGGCACATCCTTGAAGGCTCGGCTCCGGTCGTGAAGGCGCAGGTCGAGACCCAGGATTCGCTCGCGGCCCTGCGCTGGATGGTGCCGATGATCGAACGCCCGATGTCGCTGCCCGCGCTTGAAGCGCTGGGGCTTGCCGTCGTCGGCACGCCGGACGATCTGCTGCGCCATCTCGAGCGGCTGGCCGCAAGCGGCCTGACGCGCGTTTCGATGATGCTTGGCGGTGGCGACGTGGCACAGGCGCAGTTGCTTGCTGCGTGCGAGCTGATTGGTGCGCGCGTGCTCCCGCATTTCACCGAGCCGCGTATCGCGCCGACACAAATTCTCGCTTAAGTTACTGATATATATAAATAAAAATATCTTCCCGAGCTTGATCTGGATCAAAGTTCGTTGCTCGGGGTGATGCGAGACTGTACGCATCAAAGGAGCCCCCCATGGCCTGCCGCAACCTGTGCACGACCGACCGTCAGCCGAGCGAAAAGCTCGAATGCGCCACGGCGTGCTCGAAGGTCGAGCGGATGGTCCATAACATCCTGCGCCCGTCGAGTGCCTCTGTCGGTTTGATCGACGCACAGACGAACATGCTGGCGAGCCTTGGCTCGTCGGCGATGCCGCGCCTGTAATTTGCAAAATTCAACTGTCCGGTCGTTGACGCGCGGGCGCACGGACTGGCATCGTTTGCCCGAGCGATAACGCATTTCCGAGGGGCCACCATGAACCGTTTCGTCGTGCGCGCAGCCGCCTGCGCCGCAACCCTGCTCGCGGCCACGTCCGTCGGCGCGCAGGCGCAGCAGCCGATAAAATTCGCGCTCGATTGGGCGCTGCAGGGCAATCATGCGGTGTTCACGATGGCGGCCGACAAGGGCCATTTTGCGCGCGAAGGGCTTGCGGTCACGATGGATCGCGGGTTCGGGTCCGGCGACACGGTGACAAAAGTCGCCTCGGGCGCCTACGACATCGGCTATGCCGATCTCAACACGCTGATCCCGTTCGACGCCAACCCGGCCAACACGAACAAGATCACCGGCGTGCTGCTGGTGATGGATCAGTCGCTTGCAGCGGTCATTTTGCGCAAGGGCACGGTCGCCAATCCCAAGGGCATCGAAGGCAAGAAACTGGCCGCACCCGAAGCGGATGCCGGCCGCATGCTCTTCCCGGCTTTCGCGCGTGCGCAGGGCATCGATCTTGCGAAGATCGCCTGGCAGAACGTCACGCCGCAGCTGCGCGAGACGCTGCTTGTCCAGAAACAGGTCGACGGCGTGACCGGGTTCATCTCGACAAGCGTGTTCAACATCAAGATGGCGGGCGTGGCGCCCTCTGATCTGACGGTCTATCGCTACAACGAATACGGCGTGGACCTGCTCGGCTCGGCGCTGATCGTCAGCCAGGACTATGCCGCCAGGAACCCGGATACGGTGCGCCGCTTCATCCGTGCGACCATCGCCGGCATCCGCGATGCGCTGGCCGACCCGAAGACGGGCATGGCCCAGCTCAAGAAGCGCGATCCGCTGTTCAACGAGGCGATCGAGCTTGAACGCTTCGAGATGGTCCGCGACATGACGATGTTGACTGACAACGTGAAGAAGAACGGCCTGTCGGCCGTTCCCGCCGACCGGCTTGCAAAATCGATCGCCACCGTCGCGGAAGCCTATGGCGTGGCCGGCAAGGTGAAGCCGGAGGATGTCTACACCGACAAGTTCCTGCCACCGCCGGCCGAGCGCAAGCTCGTTCCTTAGCGCGTGCCGTACGCTGCGAGCGAACGCTTGTAGCCGACGGGCATGTTCAGGCTGCCGATTTCCGTCGGTCCGAACAGGCCCAAGGCCTTGTGTTCGTCGCTCAGCCTCGGGATGGCGCCCGTCAGCGGCGCGCAGGCGTAGGTGACGATCAGCACTTCACCCGCCCCAATGATGTCGTAGACCCAGGTATCGAGGATGCGCTCGATGCGCGCCTCGATCCCTAGTTCTTCGGCGATTTCACGCACGCACGCGGCTTCCGGCGTCTCGCCCGGTTCGAGCCGGCCGCCGGGCAGTTCCCATTCGTGCCGTTCGTTTTTCAGAAGGCAGAACTTCCCGTCGATCGATACGACCCCCTTGATCGAAACCGGAAAGCGCCGCCCGCTCATGTCCGCTCTGCAATCGCCCGAAGCGCCCCGACAAGTGTGCCTTCCTCGAGATACTTGAAGCCGGCGTAACCGCCCACGCAGATCGCGAGCACGGCGATGACCGAGCCGGCGGCCAGCGTCGAGATCCCCGTCAGTCCCTGGCCGATCGTGCAGCCCAGCGCCGTGACACCGCCGATGCCCATCAATGCGGCACCGCCAAGATGGCGCTTCATGTCGGCGACGTCCGAGAACGCCTCGATGCGGAATTCGCCTGATGCCTTGGCTGCCAAGAAGGCGCCGACGATGACGCCCAGCACCGTGGCAATGCCGAAATTCATCCTCGCACCCGTCCAGGTCATTGCGTAAACGAGCGCGTCGCCCGTCGGCGCGATGAACGTGAAGGAGGCGATCGGCGTGGGCTCGAAATCGTCGGCACCCGCAATGCCCGTGATCGCCCAGCCCGCGACAATCAATGCGCCGATCCCGACGCCGCCGCCGATCGCCGCCGGCCGGGCGCGGAATTCCGGATCTGAAAGGCAATAGGCCAGAAGGGTCGCGACTGCGGCGAATGCCACCACGGCGCGCGCGGTTGCCGGACCGATGCCTGCCGCCGAAAGGAACGCGGGCAGGCCCTGCGTTTCGAAGCCGAAGCGGCGCAGATCGATCGCCGCCGGCTCGATCACGGCAACGCGCAGTGCACCGGTGAGGCCACGCAGCGTCATGTACGCAAAGAAGCCGAGCACGAGGAGAACGACCAGACTCTTGAGGTTTCCCGCCCCGAGGCGGACGAGGTTGCGGTTGCCGCAACCGCCCGCGATGGTCATGCCGAAGCCGAAGAGCAGCCCGCCCAAAATCGCGCCGAGCCAGCCCAACGACGGCGCCAGATAGATCGATCCGCCGAGATCGACGAGATCGGTGGCGGCCAGGGCCTGACTGCCCGCGATGGCGACGGCCATGGCCAGCAACCACATGCGCAGGCGCACGAAGCTGCCCATATAGAGGACGTCGGAAAGTGCCCCCATCGTGCAGAAATTGGTGCGCTGGGCGATGGCGCCAAAGGCGAGGCCGGCGGCAAAGCCGAGCCAGGCGACGGTCTGGTATGCAGGCAGGTCAAGCATGGCGCGCAATGTAAGCTTGCCCGGATTGCGCGACAACCCGTAAGGTTCCCGCGATCATGAGCAATATCACCACACTCGACGTCAAGGGCCTGAACTGCCCGCTGCCGGTCCTGCGTGCGCGAAAGGCGCTGGGGACCGTCGCACCGGGCGGGACGCTGCGCGTGCTGGCCACGGACCCCGGCGCCTCGCGCGATTTCGAGGCGTTCTGCCGGGCCGGCGATGTCACGCTCGTCAGTTCGACCGAAGCCGACGGCGTCTTCGTCTTCGAAATCCGCAAGGCCGGCTGACGGTCGCGCGATGAGCGAGCCGCGCGCGCGCAACGAGGGCGCGGTCCTGCTTGCGCTGCTGGCGATCTTCTGGGGCGCCAACTGGCCGGCGATGAAACTCGCCGTGCTCGAACTGGGGCCTTGGACCTTCCGTGTGATCTGCGTCTATGTCGGGGCGGCCGGGTTGTTCGCGCTGGCGCTCGCGCGGCGGTTGCCGCTGGGCCTGCCGCGCGGACGCGAGGCTGTCTTTGCGCTCACCGCAATCCTCAACATCGCCATCTGGCAGGTGACGTCGGCATACGGCCTCAAATTCATGGCGGCCGGCCGCGCCGTGCTCGTCGCATTCACGATGCCCATCTGGGCGGCGGTGTTCGGCGCGATCTTCGTGGGCGAACGTTTCACCGCGCGCAAGACGCTGGCGCTGGGGCTTGGCGTTGGCGGGCTCGGCCTTCTGGCATTGCCGGCGGGCGACACGCTTGCCCACTCGACGGCGGGCCTGCTTCTGATGCTGGCCGCCGCTGTCGGCTGGGCGGCGGGCACGGTGGCGCTCAAGGCGCAGCGCTTCGAAATGTCGGCCGTGACGCTCACGGCCTGGCAGCTTGCCATCGCCGGCGTTCCGCTGGTCGCGGGCATGGTGTGGTTCGAGGTCTTCGGCGAGGCCGGCGCCATGCTGCCGCGCGGGAGCATGACGCTGCCGGGCTTTCTTGGTGCTGCCTATGCGTCGACCGTCCCGATGATCTTCTGCCACTGGGCGTGGTTCCGCACGCTCGAGATCCTGCCCGCGTCGGTCGCGTCGATCGGCACGCTCGCTGTGCCCGTCGTCGGCGTGCTTTCGTCGTCGTGGCTGTTGGGCGAGGCGCTGGGCTGGCACGAAGCGTTGGCGATGGCCTGCGTCGTGGCAGCGCTCGCGCTTGCGCTGATCGTGCCGAAACCGCGCACAGGAGCGACCTAGCCGCCCTTCAGGCGGTCAATCAAATAACCAAGCATTTCCGACAGCGTATCTGCTTGTCGTGCGGATAAGTGCCGACCGACGGCGGCCTCGATCGCGCGGGCGTAGACGGGCCACATCTTGCGGCGCATGTTCTTGCCGCGATCCGTGATCACGATCAGCTGTCCGCGGCCGTCGTCCGCGCAAGCACGCCGCTCGACATAGCCCGAACGTTCGATCCGATCGACAAGCCGCGACAGGTTGTACTGTGCCAGCAGCATCGCGCGCTCGAGTTCGAACGGACGCAGTCCGGTTTCGCCGGCGCGCTCCAGCTCCAGAAGAACATCGTACCAGACGAGGGACGGCAGTTCGGCCGCTTTAAGTGCATGCTCGATCGATGAAAGTGCGAGCTGCTGCGCGGTCATCAGGCGCGTCCATGCGCGTATCGTGGTTTCGGTCGGATTCTCTTTCATGCCTGCATCTTACGTTTTTATGCAACTGCATCAAGCTTGACATATAAATGCAATCGCATTAAAGTGAATGCAGATACATCAATTTAGGAGAATAGATCCGTGCCAACTCAGATCAATACCGGCCTGGCAGCGCTGCTGCTCCGGGTAAGCCTCGGGATCATGTATTTGGCGCACAGCATCGTCTTGAAGCTGATGACCTTCGGGCTGGACGGCACCGCGGGGTTCTTCGTTGCCGTCGGTTTGCCGGCGTGGCTCGCCTACGCGACGTTTGCAGCCGAGGCCATCGGCGGCGCATTGCTCATTCTCGGTGTTCAGGCGCGCTGGGTCGCGCTCGCGCTTGCACCGGCCCTTTTCGGGGCGATCATCTGGGTCCATGGCGCGAACGGTTGGGTTTTCACCGCCGCGAACGGCGGTTGGGAGTACCCGGCATTCCTGCTTGCGGCCAGCGTGGTGCAGTTCCTCCTGGGGGATGGCGACTATGCGATGTCGCGCTCGGTGGAAGTGCCGGTCCCGAAGCTCGCCCATTAGGTGTCGGAATCGTCAGGAGGCATCGATGCTACACGCGCCTGGAACGAACGCCGAAGCTCTGGTCGGAAAACTTACCCTTATCAGCCACCATCTCTGCCCGTACGTGCAGCGTGCAGTCATCGCATTGAACGAGAAGTCCGTGCCGTTCGAGCGGATTGACGTGGACTTGGCTGACAAGCCCGGCTGGTTCACCGCGATCTCGCCGCTCGGCCGAACACCGGTCCTGAAGATCGGTGACCATGCCGTCTTCGAAAGTGCGGTGATTCTCGAGTATCTCGAAGAGACCCAGCTGAACCCGCTTCATCCCGCTGACCCGCTTGCACGCGCCGAACACCGCTCGTGGATCGAATTCGGGTCCTCGGTCCTGAATGATATCGGAGGGTTCTATGCCGCAGCCAATGCGGGCACCTTTGATGCCAAGGCGCGTGCCCTCGCGGGAAAATTCGGGCAGCTTGAGAAGCGCCTCAATCCGGCGGGGCCATATTTCGACGGGTCGCACTTCTCGCTCGTCGACGCGGCATTCGGTCCGGTATTCCGATATTTCGACGTCTTCGACGCGATTGGCGACTTCGGCATTCTGTCCGGCAAGCCGCGGGTTGCGGATTGGCGGGCGGCGCTGGCGCATCGGCCTTCCGTCAAGATCGCCGTCGGCCCCGATTACAAGGCGCGCCTTCGCGCGTTTCTGGTCGCGCGAAAATCCCATATCTCACGCTTGTTGAATTGAACGCAGGACCGGACGCGCGCGAACGGTGCGGCTCTAGTCCGCAGCGTTCCTTGTCGGCGGATCGCCGGCCGCCTCGCGTGCGGCCGACGCCGCAATGGCCTTGCGTGACTGGCGGCGGTGCACGAGATAGACGATGGTCGAGGACAGCACGAACACGCCGAGCATGATGTAGAGGAAATATTCGGCGATATCGCCCATCACCGATTCAAGTGCACGCCCGAACATATAGCCGAATCCCGCGAACGTGGTCGCCCAGACGAAGGCGGCGACGAAGTTCAGCAGCGCGAAGCGCAGCGGGTGGACCTGGGCGAGGCCCATCGCGAAAGAGGCGAAGTTCCGCACGCCATAGACGAAACGGAACGACAGGATGAACCACGTGTCGTAGCGTTTGAGCAGTTCGAGCGCCCCATCGACCCCGTGGCGCCAGTTCGGCCGCCTTTCAAGGATGCGCCGGCCGAAACGCCGGCCGAGCCAGAACCACATCTGGTCGCCGGTGAAGCTGCCGAACCACGCACAAAGCAGAAGGATCCAGAAGTGCAGTGCGCCCTGCTGGGCGGCGGCACCGGCGAAGATGACGAACGTCTCGCCCTCAAAGAAGGTCCAGATGAAAACGATCGCGTATGCGAAATTTCCGTACTCGGCCGCAAGTCGTTGAATGTCGTTGGGGATTTCCAAGAAAAGGCGTCCCTGACCGGATTGTGGTAAGGTCTTTTGCGACCTATATGAGGGCTGGGACGTTAGCACGTCTCGGCGCCGGCGGAAGTGCCGGGTCGCGAGGGAATGCGGAGAATTTCGATGCGCCTGCGCGTTGTTTTGATTGCAGTTTCGTTGCTGGCCGCGGCGCCCGCGCTGGCCAACGAGGACCCGCGCCCCAACAGCTCGCCGCCGAAGGTTAACAAGGACGCCGATGCGATCAACGCCTCCAACCCGCGCGTTTTTCACGCAGGACCGGGCAAGCCGCTTCAGGGATCGATCTGGATGGCGCCGTCAGCCGCCAAGCCCGCCAAGAAGGAAGAGGGCGGCGAACATCACTGAAATCCTGTCGTCGGAACTAGGGCGAAGGAACGGGGACCGCTTCGGGCTGCCTTGAAGCCGTGCGCGGCGCACACTCGGTCACGCCGCCAAGCGTGCGGATGCAGCTATATTGCCCGTTCGGATCGGGCTTCGCAGGCGGTTCACCGTTGTAACGGGCGATCTGGTCGCACACGAGCGCACGGTCACCCTGCATGAAGAGACCTTCGCAGCGGCCCGGCAGAAGATTGGGACCAAGCAGGATCGCGGCACCATAGGCGCCGAGGCCGATATGGTCGGTATACGGTGCGGCAAACGTCTTCACCTTGTCCGGAACCGCGCTCAAGGGCGGACTGCCCTGGAATGTCGGGGTCCGGAAACCCGTGCAGGCAGCGAGCGTCGTGCCCGCAAGGAGCACGATGGCAAGGGTCCGGACGTGGTGAATTATCTTGGACATGTCTAAAATTTGAACCAAATTTACTAAGAAAGCGTGAACGCCCGCAAGAAATTTCAGCCGTTTGCCTTATAGATCGCTAACTCATGGAAAAAGCTGTCAAAAGCGGCCGTCGGCGTCATTCCGGTCGCAGCCTCGAAACGGACCACGGCTTCCAGTGGAAGTTTGCGGACGGACGCAAACAGGTTGTCGAAGACGGTCAGGAAATCGGCCTTGGTGAACTGGGCCACTTCCAGCCCGTCGCCGACCTGGACGTATTTGTTCGGTGCCAGGCTGATCGAGGTCTGCTTGTGCTGCATGATCCGGAAAAACCAGTCGCGCCGGGTCTCGAAGCGCTTGAAGGCCTGCGCGATCTTCACGAGCACCATCCAGAAAATCGCTTCGGCGCGCGGGTCGGTATAGAAATCGTCCCAGCCGAAGGCTTCGCCCTTCTTCTCGCGGATCTCGTCGACAATCGCGTTGCATTGCGCGTTCCATTCCTCTTCCTCCTCGCCGACCAGCGAGTGGATGAAGAAGAAGAAGTTGTGCAGCATGCCGCGATCAAGCTGCTGGGACTGGAAGAAATCCGACAGCGGGTGAACGACGAGACGGCCGAAGGAATTGACGCGTCGGTTCAGGTTCTGCGCATCGACGATCGTACTGACGATCTGCTGGAAAACCGCGCGATAGAAATTGTCCATCTCGCCCGACGCCTTCATCGCTTCGGCGATGCGCTCCACGTCGTCGGGTCCGATCTTGCCGCCCAACCGATCGACCTCCGCTTCCACGGTCTTCACGAACGCGTCGAGCATCGTGACGACGGCGTGCCGGATCTGGAGGGGGCCTTTGGCGAACATGCGCGGCGACTTTAGCTGGTAGCGCTGCCGTTGGGAAATGCAGCCGGAAAATTCGCTCTTCGCCCGGCAATGGTGTATTTTCAATTGTATGCCGCTCGACGCGATAAAAGACCTGAACCCCTATGCCGGCAAGACGATACTGGTTACCGGGGCTACCGGATTGTATGGGCGCGCTTTGATTCCGCGGCTGCTTGCCAGTGGTGCCCGCGTCCGCGCGGTTTCGACCCGGCGACCGCCGCAAGATTTTCCGTCGCCGACGGAGGGTGTCGAGCATTTTGCCGGCGATCTGGCCGACCGCTGCTTTGCCGATCGCGTGGCGGAGGGGGCGGACGGTCTGTTCCACCTCGCGGGCCGGCGCGGGTCGATCTCCATCCAGATCGCGCGCGGCGCCACGATGCTCGCCGACAACACGCTCGTCTGCATGAACACGCTGGAGGCCGCACGTCGCGCGCGCGTGGCACGCATCGTCTATACGAGCACCGTGTCGGTCTATCCGCCGATGGAGGTCTATCGCGAAGACCTGACATGGACCGCGAACCCGCACCCCGGCAACGAATATGTCGCTTGGTCAAAACGTATCGTCGAGAAGTTGATCGAGGCCTACCGCATCGAATACGGGATGGAGAACATCGCCATCGTGCGGCCGGTGAACACGTTCGGTCCGCACGACGATTTCGATCCGAAGACCGCACTTGTCGTCCCGGCCCTGATCGCGCGCGCCCTTTCGGGCGAGGACCCGTTCGTCGTTTGGGGCGACGGCAGCGCCGTCCGCGACTTCCTCTATGTCGAAGACGCGGTCGACGGGCTCCTTGCGGCCTACGAGCGCGGCCTCGGCAAGGGGCCGGTCAATCTCGGCAGCGGGCGCGGCTATTCGGTTCGCGAACTGGTCGGCTACGTATTCGCTGCGGCCGGCGTCCGGCCGGATGTGGTCTGGGATGCCAGCCGGCCGGCGGGTGAATCGCGAAAGGTGGCCGACACGACGCGTGCAAAGGACATCCTCGGCTTCGCGCCGCGCGTGGGGCTCGAAGAAGGAATCCGCCGGACGATCGACTGGTATCGCGCCAACGCGCGCCAACCCGCCAAGGCGGGAGCTGGTGCCGGGTGAGGGGATTGAACCCCCGACCTTCGGTTTACAAAACCGCTGCTCTACCGCTGAGCTAACCCGGCTCTAGCCGGTTGCTATTAGTTATTCCGGATCGTGTTGTCCATCCTGGTTTTGCCGGGTGCGAAATCCCGGACGGCTTTTCCAGTCTGGAATATCAGCTTTATCCCGCCCGCCGTCTCAGCGAAATCAGGGCGTCGAGCATCGCCGCGAGAGCGGAGACCGACGCGCGGCCGGTCGCAATGCAGCCCGCGGGTCCGTACTCCCGTTCCTGATCTTGGCCGGCCTGGAATTTCTTGTACGGCAGTTCCAGGGTCGCCGCGGGTTTCCGGAAACGGTGCATGACCTGCGGCGAGCAGAACGACAGTGGATTGCGCAGGGTATGGGGCCGCGTGCGTCCGGCTCTCGACAGGAAGCCGGGGTCCTTCGACGCGAGGGCCTGCTGGAAGGCATCGCATATCTCGGCGATTTCGTCCGGGACCGGGGCGACGCGGTCGACATTCGCGACGAACGCGTAGGGGAGTTCTTCATCGCCGTGGACATCGAGGCAGAAGTCCACGCCCGCGTGCTCCATGCGGGTCAGCGCCGCGAATACGGCAGGGGTCTCGTCGGCAGACGGTGCATCCCACGACGCGTTCAGGTTCCGGCCGTGCCTGTTCGTGCGATGGAGGCCAAGACGGCTTCCGTCCGGGTTCATGTTCGGAACGATGAAAAGCCGAACGCGCCCGAGCAGAGCTTTTGCTTCAACGTCGTTCCGGTCGAGAAGGCGTCGAATGAATCCCTCCATCCACCAGCTGGCTTGCACCTCGCCCGGATGCTGCCGGCCGATCACCCAGATTTTGAGCGCGGCCGCCTCGGCGCTGCCGACGCCGATCAGGTCGTAGCGATCTTCCGGCCCGTCCGTGCAGAGCGTATCGACCGAAAAACGCCCGTCGATCGCGCATTGCTTCAGCAGCTTCTCGTGGTCGCTGGGCCGATAGGGCGGGAAATACGCGTAGTAGGTCGTTACATCCGCAGGTACATGCTCGATGACAAGCCGCTCGGATCGATAGGTCGTGGCCACGCGTTCCCAGTTGACGTTGTCGACGGATCGGAACGCCTGATAGTCGTTCCAGCCGGCCGGGACCAGCGAGCCGCTAACGTCGATAGAAATCGGATGGGGCACCGCGGGACCCGATCCCTCGACGGCGAAATAGAACCATTGGCGGAAGCCCAACCCCGGGTCCGGCATCAGTCGCAGCTTCGTCTCCCCGCGGGACGGCTCGGCGATTGCCTCGATGCGTCCGCCAAAGAATGCCGAATTGACCTTCATTCCTCATCTCCCTATCGCCGCGGCCGGCCCTAACCGGGGTGCAAGGCCGATCACGACCAACCGCCAATATAGAGGTCCGCCGATATTTCGCCGAGCTGGCCCGACGTACATTCGGGCGTTCGTCCCGATTTTCGCGACCGGCCCCTGACGACATGGCTGCCCAGCGGGCATTCGGATGGCGTGCCGATGGATCGGAGTGGTATTTCAGGCGGGCATGAAGCGCGGCGTTGCGAGCGGGATGGCAAAGGCGGGGCCGGTCGATCGGCTGTCGTGGCCGATCGGCAAAAACGATGTCCGGGCGTGCCTGCGATGAATGCCCCGCCCGATCCTGCGGCACTCCCTCAGTCGCCGAAAAGGCATGCGCCGCTGTGGCTTCTTGCGATCATCACGATCAGCGGGACGGTCGCGATGCATATCTTCGTGCCCGCCCTGCCGCTCGTTGCGCAGGATTTCGGTGCCGGGATCGGGACGGCCCAGCTCACGCTTGGCGTCTATATCGCGGGGCTTTCTGTCGGCCAGCTCACATACGGCCCGATCTCCGACCGGTACGGTCGGCGGCCGGTGCTGTTCGCGGGCATGGCGGCCTACGCCGCGGCGAGCCTTGCTGCAATGCTGGCGCCCACGATCCACACGCTTATCGTACTGCGGTTCGTGCAGGCGCTGGGTGGCTGTACGGGGCTGGTGCTCGGCCGCGCCATCGTGCGCGACAGCACGGAGGGGACCGACGCCGCCAGGAAACTGTCGCTGATGAATCTCATGGTGATGGCGGGGCCGGGCCTGTCGCCGGTGCTCGGCTCGCTGCTGGCCGACATCACCGGCTGGCGCTCGATCTTCGCGGTTCTGAGCCTGCTCGGCTTCGCGAACTTCCTGCTCGTCTGGCGCATGCTTCCGGAGACCGGCGGCACCACAAGCCATGACGCGCGCTCGATCCTGCGCAGCTACGGGCACCTCGTGCGCTCGCGCACTTTTCTGGGCTATGCGATCGGCGGAAGCTGCGCGACGACGTCGGTCTACGCGTTCGTCAGCGCGGCGCCGTTCATTTTCGTCAACCAGCTCCACCGGCCGCAGCACGAAGTCGGCTTCTACCTGATGGTCAACATCATCGGCGCGTGGCTGGGCAGCCTTGCCGCCAGCCGCCTGATCGGCCGTGTACGCAACTACCGGCTGATGGTTCTCGGCAATGCGTTGAGCTTTACCTGCGCGATCGTACTGCTTGCCGTCGCTCTTTTCGGTTCGCTCGGAGTCGCGGCGATCATCGTGCCGATGCTCTTCCTGACGATGGGGGCGGGCATTGCGTCGCCCCTGGCAATGTCGTCGGCGCTCGGCGTCAATCCGTCCATCGCCGGGTCGGCCTCTGGGCTTTATGGATCTGTCCAGATGGCGGTCGGCGCCGTCTGCTCGATGTTGAGCGGACTTGGCGGGAACCCCGCCGTGGCGGTGGGCAGCGTCCTGCTTGCCGCATGTGTGCTCGCGCAGCTGTCGTTCTGGCTGGCCCTCGATCGCCGGAACGCGAACTAGGCGCGTTGCCCGATCCATCGCTGTTGACTTTGCAACCCGGTTCTCGCCACACGGTAGTCCCGGGGGGCGACGTTCGATGGTTCCAAGACAGAAATTGCATGTGCGCGGTCCGGAGGTTTCCCGGCTTGCGTGGGGAGCCTGGCGTGCGCTGAAGGGCGAAGAAACAAAAACGCCTCCCGGCCTCGCGCGGTTTATCGACCGATGCGTCGAGATCGGCATCACGACGATCGACCTTGCCGACATCTATGGCGGTTTTGCCGTCGAGGGTCATCTCGGCGCGGCCTTGCGCGAAAGCGCGAGCGGACGCGACGCGATCGAGATCGTCACCAAATTCGGCATCCGTCCGGTCGGTCCGGCGCGCCCACACAACCGAGAGAAGCACTATGACGCCGGGCGCACACACATCTTCGCTTCGGTCGAGAATTCGCTGAAGGAAATCGGAACCGACCGGCTTGATCTCCTGCTCCTCCACCGGCCCGATTTTCTGGCGCCTGCCGAAGAGACGGCGCGGGCACTCGAAGACCTTGTGGCATCGGGCAAGGTTCTTGCCGTCGGCGTTTCGAACCATGCACCGGCGCAGGTGTCGCTTCTCCAGTCGCGGATGACCGTCCCCATCGTGACGAATCAGGTCGAAATGTCGCTCATGCGGCTCGACGCGCTCGACGACGGCACGCTCGCGCAGGCGCAACAAGACGACGCGGCACCGATGATCTGGTCGCCGCTTGGCGGCGGCCGACTTGCCAACCCGGAAGATGCAACGGCAAGGCCCGTGCGCGAGGCGCTGGCCAAAGCCGGCGCCAGATACGGGATCGACGACATCGCCGCCGTCGCGATCGCGTGGTTGCTGCGCCTGCCGAGCCGGCCCGTGCCGATCATCGGATCGACGCGGTTCGATCGCGTGCAGAGCATCGCACGCGCCTGCACGATGGCGCTGGAGGCGCAAGACTGGTACCGCATCCTCGCCGCCGCACGGGGACCGCTCGCCTGACGTCCGTCGCCGAACCGTCATCCGGCTTTAACGCAGCCGCAATCCACCCGGCCTATCGAGGAAGTCGGGTCGGACGAATCGAAGTCGGGGAAACAGGATGCAGAGCGACGGTCTGGCGGTGCCCGCCACGTTCAGGAACGTCAAGAACGCAGTGCGCCGCAGCCGGCCGCTTTCGCGCGAGGGAATTCAGGAGCGGCTGTTCACCTTCCTGTTCTCGGGCCTTGTCTATGCGCAGATCTGGGAAGACCCCGCCGTCGATCTTGAAGCACTCGCGCTCGAACCGGGCGCGCGGATCGTCACGATCGCTTCGGGCGGCTGCAACGCGCTTGCCTATCTCGCCGCCGATCCGGCCTTCGTCCTCGCCGTCGATCTCAACGGGCACCACATCGCACTCAACCGACTGAAGATCGCGGCGCTCACGACGCTGCCCGACCATTCGAGCTATTTCCGGTTTCTCGGCGCAAGCGGCGAATCCGGCAATCCCGAAATCTATGCGCTCCATCTGCGCGAAAAGCTCGATCCGGCCACGCGCGCCTACTGGGATCGGCGCGACTGGCGCGGCCGCCGACGGATCGACATTTTCGCACGCAATATCTATCGGACCGGGCTGCTCGGCCGGTTCATTGCCGCCGGCCACCTGCTCGCCCGCCTGCATGGCCGGGATCCGCGCCGGATGCTCGAGGCGCGCGATGCAGCCGAGCAGCGTCGGATCTTCGAGACCGAAATCCGCCCGGTCCTGCGGTCGCCGGTCCTGCGCGCGCTCGTGCGCAATCCGGCATCGCTCTACGGGCTTGGTATCCCGCCGGCGCAGTACCGGGAGCTTCTCGGTTCCGCACCGGACGGCGGATCGATGGCCGACGTGCTGGAGACGCGGCTCGAGCGGCTGGCCTGCGACTTCCCGATCGATTCGAATTATTTCGCGTGGCAGGCTTTCGGCCGCCGCTATCCGGACATCGGCGCGCGGGCCCTTCCCGCACATCTGCTGGCCGGGAATTTCGAGCCGTTTCGCGCCCGTGCCGGGCGCATCGAACTGCGACATGCCAACCTGATCGACGTGCTGGAAGGTGCGCGCGCCTCGAGTTTCGATGCCTTCGTGCTGCTCGACGCGCAGGACTGGATGGACGACGCCACGCTTTGCCGGCTGTGGAGGGCTATCCGCCGCGCGGCGCGACCCGGTGCACGCGTCATTTTCCGGACGGCGGCCGAGCCATCCTTGCTGCCCGGCCGCCTGCCGGCGGACATGCTGGCGGACTGGGACTATGCGCGGGAAACCAGCGCGGCACTGGGCCGGCGCGACCGGTCGGCAATCTATGGCGGCTTCCATCTCTACCGTTTGCGGGGTGCCGCTCCGCGATGACCGACATCCCCGCGCGCCACGCCGAACATATGGATCGCATCTATCGCTGGCAGGTGCCGATTTACGACCTGACACGAAAATATTACCTGATCGGCCGTGACGCCCTGATTGCCGAACTCGATCCGGCACCCGGTGCCGCCGTGCTCGAAATCGGCTGCGGAACGGGCCGCAACCTCGCGCATGCGGCCCGGCTGCATCCGCAGGCCGTATTGTTCGGCCTCGACATCAGCCGCGAGATGCTCGCGCGTGCGAGCGAAACGCTGCGCGCGAATGCCGTTTTGGCGGTCGCCGACGCGGGCGATTTCGATCCCGCCGCGCTATTCGGCCGCCGGACCTTCGATCGCGTTTTCGTGTCCTATGCGCTGTCGATGATCCCGGATTGGCGTGCGGCACTTCGGCGTGCCTTCGACGTCGCGGCACCGGGCGCGCGCGTCGCGATCGTCGATTTCGGGCCGATGGCGGGCATGCCGGGGCCAATGCGATGGGCCTTGCGGCGCTGGCTGCGGGCCTTCTCGGTCGAGCCGCGCCGCGAATTCGCCGATGCGTTCGCCGGCATGGCCACGCAACGCGGCTTCCGGCACCGCGTCGACATGCTTGCGGGTGGTTATGCCGTCTATGCGCGCGCGATCGCCACGAGTTGACCGCCTGCGGCCGCCGCGTCGGCCGGATCGTGTGTGACAAGAACGGTCGGCAACCGGTTCCGGCGCACCTCGCCGAAGACGAAGTTGCGGAACTGGTCGCGCAGCGCGGCATCGAGCTTGGAGAATGGCTCGTCCAGCAGCAGGGCTTCGGGCTGCGAAAGGATGACCCGCAAAGCGGAAACCCGCGCCCGCTGCCCGCCCGAAAGGGTTGCCGGATCGCGGTCGGAAAATCCTTCCAGACCGGCCTCGGTCAACGCGGCCTCGACCCGTGCGCGCCGTTCGGCGCGCTCGCGGATATCGGGCGGGATTGCGAATGCGAGATTTCCGCCGACCGACAGGTGCGGGAAAAGCAGGTCGTCCTGAAACAGGATGCCGATCCGGCGGCGCTCCGGCGGCGATCGGTCGAGCGTGCGCGTGCCGAGGACGACCGATCCTTGCGCCTCGAACGGCGGGCCAAGCGTTCCGGCGATGAAGGCAAGCAGCGTCGATTTGCCGGAACCCGACGGGCCCATGACGGTAAGAACCTCGCCCGGGCCGATCGTTGCGGAAAGCGAAAGCAGTTCGCGGCCCGCGATCCGGATGCGGATGCCGTCGAGGCGCAGCGTGCCGGTCATCCCGCACCCCGCAACGCGCGACGGTTCCGGAAGACGATTGCGGGTATCGCGAGGGCGAGGAAGAACCCGACGAACGGTATTGCCGATTGCAGCAGGGCATAGATCGCGACGATCCGCCGGTTCCCGCCGGCAGAAAGGGCGATGGCCTCGGTCGTGATCGTCGGCCAGTGCGCGCCGGCGACAAGCGCGGTCGCGACGTACTGCCCGATCGAGACGGCAACGCCGAGCGCGAAGGCGGTCAGCAGGGCGCGCAGCAACATCGGCAGCCGGATACGGAAGAGGAAACGGTCCGGCGATGCGCCAAGTCCGGCCGCCGCAAGCCGGTAGCGCGCGTCGAAGGTCCGCCATGGATCGCTCAACGACAGGAACACGTAAGGCAGGACATAGACGACGTGCACGAGCACGACGGCGGCGAGCGTCTCGTCGAGTGCCGCGCGCACAAGCAGGATCTGGATGCCGGGAAGATAGGCGATCTGCGGCGCAACGAGCGGAACATAGACGATCCACAGCGCGGCGCTGCCGGCGTATTCCCGCCCGCGGCGCACGTCGTTCTCGAGCCAGCCGACCGCAAGGACAAGCGATAGCGCACTTGCCAGCAGCGCGACGAGGAGACTGTTGGCGAGCAGATGGCCGACGCGCGCGCCTTCCCCGGTCCAGTTGCGCAGCGTCCATGCTGCGGGTGCAGCCTGCGGATAGGTCCAGAAATCCGCGAACGACCACGCGACAAGCGAATAGGCCGCGAGCGGCAGAACGACCAGCATCGCGGCACCCGTAACGGCGGCAAATCCCCTGATCGCCGCGTCGCCTGCCCGTCGCGTCCCGCCGATCAGCCAGTCACGCGCAAGATAGGAAAGCGCAAGCTCGCCAAGCCGCCACGCCGCCAGCGCGACAACGACGAGGACCGCCTGCAGGACCGCGCCGGCCGCCGCGACGAAGCGCAACGCCAGATCGGGGTCGCTCATCCATTGCACGATGCGCACGGCAAGCAGCGGCGGCGTGGTCGGGCCGAGAACGAGCGCCACGTCGACGGCGGAGACGCTATAGGCGAGCACGGCGAGGACCGGCAGGCGCATCTGCGGATAGAGGCGCGGCACGACGACCTTGAGCCATGCCGCGACGCGCCCGTACCCCAGCGAACGCGCGACGGCGAGCGAGCGGTCGGCGTCGGTCTGCGGCAGTGCGGCGAGCAGCATGAGGAACAGGAACGGGATTTCCTTGAGCGAAAGCCCGGCGCAGAGCGATAGGCCCCACGGATCGTTGACGATCAGCAGGTCGGGCGGCCGGTCCGGCCAGCCCGTGAACGTTGCGAAGATCCTGAATGCGAGGCCCGAAGGCGCCATCACGAAGGCCAGCCCCAATGCCACCGCGACATGCGGTACGGCGAGGAGCGGCGAAAGCGTGCGCCGGGCGAACGCGAAGGCCACCGTGCCGTAGCTCGCCGCCGAAATCGCGAGGACCACGGCCAGCGAAAGTGCTGTCGTCGACAGCCCGACGATCAAGGCAACCGCAACCGACCGGTCGAGCCCCGGCGTTCCGGCAAGGACCCGCCAGGGATCGAGCGAAAGAGCCGTTCCGCCCAAGGCCGGCAGATAACCGAACGCCGGCAGCACCGTCCCGGCAAGGCCCGCCGCGACGGGCCCGAGCACCAGAAGGATGGTCGCCGCCGGAGCGAAACGGAACATCGGAGCTATCGGGCGCCGTAGCGCTTTTTCCACTCCGCCTCGATCCGCGTCATCCAGGAAGGATGCGGTTCGGGAAGATGCGCGCCGAGTTCTTCGGTCGACAGCGTCGCGATGCCGCGCTTTTGCCCCGCGAAGGCCTGGCGCATGTCGGGCGGGAGCCGTTCTGCGGCAAGAACCGTGAAGCCGCCGAAGCCCGCCGGATCCTGTTTCCTGAGCTGCGCTTCGGGTGACAGCAGGAAGTCCGCGACGACCATGGCACCTTCCTTGTGCGCGGCGTTGAACGGGATCGCCACGAAGCTCGCGTTGCCGATCGTTCCGCCGTCGAAAACATAGGTGCGCACGCTGTCGGGCAATTCGCGATTGGCGATGGCCGCGCTTGCCTCCGCCGGGTTGAACGAGAGCGTGATCGCGATTTCGCGATCGGCGAGCAGCCGGCGCAGTTCGGCGGAATTTGCCGGATAGGCCCGGCCGCCGCGCCAGAGCGCCGGCGTCAGGGCGTCGAGATAGGCCCAAAGCGGCCGCGTGGCGGCCGGAAAATCAACGTCGTTCGCCGGTTCCAGCAGGCGTGCCTTGTCGGCCGCCAGTTCGCTCAACACCTGCTTCAGGAACGTGGCGCCAAGGAAATTCGACGGATCGGGAAAGGCGAACCGGCCGGGGTTCGCCTTCGCCCAGGCAAGCAGCGCTTCGGCCGAACGCGGCGGCGCCTTCACATAGGTGCCGTCATATTCGAAGACGATCTGCGCGCGGTCCCACGGCGCTTCCAGCCCTTCGGTCGGCACCGTGAAGTCGCGCCGGATCTCGGGATTTCCGGCCGCGTCGACAAAACGGAAATTCGGCAGGCTTTCCGCCCACGGCCCGAAGAGAAGGCCGTTCTGCTTCATCGACGCGAAATTCGGGCCGTTGATCCAGATGAGATCGACCGTTCCGCCCGCGCTGCGCCCGGCCGCCTTTTCGGCGACCACCTTGGAAACGGCGTCGCTCGTGCTTGCGAGCTTCACGTGTTCGAGCGTTATCCCGTAGCGGGCGGCGACCTGCGTGCCGACCCAGGCGATGTAGTCGTTGATGCGCTGCTCGCCGCCCCAGGCGTTCCAGTAGACGGTCTGCCCGCGCGCCTTCGCGACGACGGCCGGCCAGTTCGCCGGATCTGGTTCGATCGCAAGCGCGGGTGTGGCGGCAATCGTCGCCGCGGCAAGGGCACTGAGGAGAAGTCGCTTCAGCATCTGGCGCAATCCCGTACGGTCGTTGGGGGGATAACTTAGCATCATCGGGTTCCAAATCGGTTCGGCGCCCGTCATTGCAGGTTACATTGCGTCCGAAGCGGATATCGGAAATTCGGCTATGGCATTACCATGGATCCCCGTCAGGCAACCCGAGTGCCCACCCCCCGAAGGTCATGAGTCACCCAGAGCACAAGGACGCCCCCCGCGCAAATGCCGCCGAGGGTGAAGCGGCGGACCGCCAGCAGGCACGCAATACCGCCCTGTCGCTTGCGGTCATCCTGACGACGGTGACGTTGGTCGTGCTCGACGGCGCGATCGCGAATATCGCGCTGCCGTCGATCACGGTCGCTTTCGGCGTATCGGCGGGCGAAGCGGTCTGGATCGTGACGATGTACCAACTTGGCGTCGTGGTGGCTTTGCTGCCTTGCGCGGCGCTGGGCGAAAGCATCGGCGGCCGGAAGGTCTACCTTGCAGGTGTCCTGATCTTCACGCTTGCCTCGGCCGCGTGCGCCGCGGCGCCGAACATGTCGATGCTTGTCTTCGCACGCTTCGTCCAGGGCCTGGGCGGCGGGGCGATCATGGGGCTTGGCGCGATGATGATCCGCTTCACCTTCCGCCCCGAGGTGCTGGCCCATGCGCTGGGCTGGAACGCCATGGCGGTGGCGCTCTCCTCCGCGGCGGGCCCCGCGATCGGCGCGATGATCCTTTCGGTCGCGGACTGGCCTTGGCTTTTCATCGTCAACATTCCCATCGGCGCATTCGTTCTCCTCGGTTCGCGCAACCTGCCGCGGCCCGTCGGGTCGGGCCGGCGGCTTGACGGCGTCAGTGCCGGCTTCAATACCGGCTTCTTCGTGCTGCTCGTGCTGGGTGCCGATATTGCGGCGACGCGCGGGCTCGCGGGCACGGCGATGCTGGCGGGTGCCGCCACCTGCCTTGCGGCGGTGATCCTGCGCGAACGGCGGGTCGAAGCGCCGTTGATCCCGATCGACCTGTTCCGCAACGGCTCGTTCCGCTATTCCGTCGCGGCATCCATCAGCTGCTTTTCGGGCCAGACGATGGGCTACCTGGCAATCCCGTTCCTGATCCAGCATCAGATGGGCCTCAGCATCTTCACAGCCGGTTCGGTGATGATGGTGTGGCCGCTGCTCGTCGCGGTGACGGCACCGATATCCGCGCGCCTGTCGAAGCGAATGCCCACGGGGCTCATCTGCGCTGCCGGCGGCAGCCTGCTCGGCGTCGGGCTTGCGATCGGCGGTGCATGGCCGCTCTATGGCGGCCTTGCGCCGCTGGTTTCCGGCATCGCGCTGTGCGGGATCGGTTTCGGCCTGTTCCAGACCGCCAACAACCAGGTGCTTCTGCTTTCCGCCCCGAAAAAGCGCAGCGGGGCGGCCGGCGGCATGCAGGGAACCGCGCGGCTGATGGGCCAGACGATCGGCGCGCTTGCGATGTCGCTGCTCTTCGATCATGCGCCCGACGGCAAAGCGCTGCAGATCGGGTTGATCATCGCCGCGGTCTTCGCGCTATGCGCGGCGGCGATAAGTTCAATCCGCCTGCAACACGACCGACGGGCCGCGCAGGAGCCGTCGACCTAGAAGGTCCGGTGCGCCGCCAGCGACAGACCTTCCAGATCGATGGCCGGTGTGGTTCCCGAAAGCAGGTCGGCAAGCACCCGGCCCGAGCCGCAAGCCATCGTCCAGCCAAGCGTGCCGTGGCCGGTGTTGAGAAAAAGGTTTGCGATCGGCGTGCGCCCGATCACCGGCGGGCCGTCCGGCGTCATCGGCCGGAGGCCGCACCAGAAGGTCGCGCGCGAAATATCGCCGCCGCCGGGATAGAGATCGCCGACCGAATGGGCGAGGGTGGCGCGGCGGCTCTCGCGCAGCGTCGTGTCGAAGCCCGAAATCTCGGCGGTGCCGCCTACGCGGATGCGCGTCCCCAGTCGCGTGATCGCGACCTTGTAGGTTTCGTCCATCACGGTTGACTCGGGGGCTGCTGCCGGATTGACGATGGGCAGCGTCAGCGAATAGCCTTTGACCGGGTAGACCGACAGGTGAAGGCCGAGCGGGCGCAGCAGCAGCGGCGTGTAGCTGCCCAGTGCCGCGACATAGGCGTCGGCCGAAAGCGTGCCGGCACTTGTCGAAACCCGTTCGATCCGCCCGCCGGACCGCTCGATCGCATGGATCTGCGTGTCGTAGAGGAACCGGACGCCAAGGCCTGCGGACATTTCGGCAAGCCGGGTCGTGAACAGATGGCAGTCGCCCGTTTCGTCGTTGGGAAGCCGGAGGCCGCCCACGAACCGCTCGCGCACGCGCGCCAGCGCCGGCTCGATGCGGATGCATCCATCGCGGTCGAGAACCTCGAAGGGCACGCCGATCGAGCGCAGCACCGCAATGTCCGAGCCGATCGCGTCGAGCTGCTTTTGCGTGCGGAAAAGCTGAAGCGTGCCCTGGCTTCGTTCGTCGTAGGAAATGCCGGTCTCGGCGCGCAGGTCGCGCAGGCTGTCGCGGCTATATTCGGCCAGCGGCACCATGCGGTTCTTGTTGCGGGCATAGCGTGCCGACGTGCAGTTGCGCAGCATGCGGATGATCCAGGCCCACATCGCCGGGTCGAAGCGCGGCCGCACGACGAGCGGCCCGTGCGGCATCAGCAGCCATTTGACCGCCTTGACCGGAATGCCCGGACCAGCCCAAGGCGACGCATAGCCCGGCGATATTTCACCTGCGTTGGCAAAGCTCGTCTCGAGCGCAGGGCCGGCCTGGCGGTCGACGACCGTTACCTCGTGGCCGGCACGGGCGAGATAGTACGCGGTCGTGACGCCGATGACGCCGCCGCCCAGGACGAGAACTTTCATGATCGCCGTTGCTGAATCGTATGTCGGTCAGACCGCTGCATAACCCGTACCGCACCGGCGGCAACAAGTGAAGGGCCCTAGAGGACGTCGCGCTGGACCCTCATGGGGACCGATCCACGTTCGGAACCGACAAGGATCATCGCGACATTTCCATCGGCGCCCGCCAGCGGCAGCGCGATGCGTGTGTAGAAATAGGGATCGTCGTCGAGCGTGCCGCGGATTTCGTAGCAGACCGGGGCACGCTCGGCGACGCATTGCGCGAGATGACGCGTGACCAGGATGCCGAATTGCGTATCGGCGTAGTCGACGGTGGTCTTGCCGGTCATGTCGCGTGCGTCCGGATTTGTCATCCGGCTGCCGTAGACGCGGTAGCGGAACAATCCGGGCCCTTCGACATCGAGCAGATGGATGCGCCCCAGCCGGGCACTCAGATCGAGCGGATCGATATCCGCGCGGACCGGCATCGCGCGATCTCCGCGGCGGCCCTCCCAGTACCGGTACATTTCGGCGAGAGGCTCCGGCAGCGTGGCGGACGCAGGGTTGAGTCGAAGTTCCGAAACGAGCCTGAAGCCCACGTCCCTTGCCCTTCGAGCGATTTCTAGCGGCGCACGCGCAGGAGTTCCTTGAGCATCTCGTCGCTTGTCGTCACCAGCCTCGCGCTCGCCGAATAGGCGCGCTGCGCCACGAGCGAACGCGTGATCTCGGTACCCAGATCGACGTTCGAACCTTCGAGCGCGTTCGACGCGATGCCGCCGCCTGCCGCACTGCCGATCGTGGGCGTGCCCGATGCATCGGCAGCGCGAAACGCCTCGCCGTTCCCGGCAACAAGCCCGCCTGCGTTGGCGAAATTCGCGACCGCGACCTGGTATTGGGCGACACGCTGGCCGTTCGTGTAGCTCGCATAAACCTGTCCGCCGGAATCGATCCCGGCGCCCACGAACGTGCCGGAGGGATAACCGTCGGCCGAACTGCGCGAAATCGAGATGCCGGTGGCCCCGAACGAGGTGAGCCCGCCCGGCGCGCCCAATGTCGACGCGCCGCCCGAAGCCGCTGGCGCGCCGAACTCGACATTGATCTGCTGGAGCGGGGCGGCCGCCGCACCGGGCGCGCGATAGCCGATCGCGACGCGGCCGCCGGTCGTCGCGGCCGAAAGCGTGGCGGGGTTGGTCGACTGCACGTTGACCGAGACGGGCAAGCCGGCATCGACCCCTGCCGTCGTGCCGAACGAAAAATCGAGTGCAAGCGATTCCGGCCTGTTGGCCGAACCGGTCTGCGCCGTGAGCACGGCGCGCCATTGCGGGATGGTGCCCGCGGCCGAAGCGGGAATGCCGCCTGTCCCCGTCGTCGCACCCGCAGGGACGCCCGGCAGGGTCCCGCCCGGCGTGGAGCGGTTGTACCAGGTGATCGAGAAACTCTGCGCCTGGCCTTGCGCGTCGGTGATCGTGACCGTGCCGCCATTCACGACGCTGCCCGCAGGCGCATTGGCGGGAAGGTTCGCGGCATAAACGGCGTTGGCCGTGGGCTGGGCCGGCAGGGCGGCCCGGTTGATCTGCACCGGAACAAGCGGCCCGGAACCGTTGGCCGGCAGCGCGTAGAGTACCTTGCCGGCACCGTTGCGAAGGAAGCCGTTCTCGTCCGGTGCAAAATCGGCGCGGCGGGTGAAGAGCGTTTCACCGCTACCCGATGTGCCGTCTTGAACGGGAAGGAAGCCCGAGCCGGTCACCGCAAAAGACGTCGCTGCGGCCGACTGGAGGATCGCGCCCTGCGCAGCACTCGACAGGACCGGCGTGGCGAGCACGCCGCCGGTGGCGCCTTGCGTCACGTAGCTGGACAGGCGTGCCTCGACGGCCTTGTATCCGTCGGTCTGCGCATTCGCGATATTCGCCGCGCGATAGTCGATCGCCGTGCGGTTTGCGAAAAGCGCGCTCAGCGCGCTGCCGAGGGCGGAACTGCTCATCATTCCATTCTAGCGCGTTTCGGCCGCAGGCTCCACGATGCCCATTTTCCGCAAAATTTGCAGAATTCGGGGTGACGGCCACCGCCGGTCACGATCAGGCTCGCGCCGTTCGCCCGGGCGTGACGGTCTAGCGGAGCGGTCCGCCGGAAGGCAGAAGCGCGCGGATATCCGCGTGATCGCCGAGCAACGAGCCGTCGGCCACCAATGCGGCAATTGCCGCCATCTCGCCGGCAAGCGCGCGGTCGGATTCGAGAAAGGCGGAATGTTCGCGCACACGCGCAAGCGAAACGGCAACGCGCGGGCCGGGCCGCAGGGGCTTGCGCATCTCGATTCCCTGTGCGGCCATCATCGCCTCGATCCCGACGATCGCCGCGAGGTTCTCGGCCATCGGCGTCAGGCGCCGCGCGCCGTGGGCGGCCATCGAAACGTGATCCTCCTGGTTCGCCGACGTGGGGATCGTGTCGGTCGACGCCGGTGCGGCGCGCATCCGGTTCTCCGAGGCGAGCGCTGCCGAGCTTACTTCGGCGACCATGAAGCCGGAATTGATGCCGGGCTTGGGGATAAGGAAGGCCGGCAATCCCGACAGGACCGGATCGACCAGCATCGCGCAGCGACGCTGCGAAAGATTGCCGATCTCGGCCGCGGCCAGTGCCAGCATGTCGGCGGCGAACGCGACCGGCTCGGCGTGGAAATTTCCGCCCGACAGCACCTCGCCGGTATCGGCCATCACGAGCGGATTGTCGGTAACGCCGTTGGCCTCGCGTTCGAGCATCGACGCGGCCGCGCGCAGCACGTCGAGTGCGGCACCCATCACTTGCGGCTGGCAGCGCAGCGAATAGGGGTCCTGTACGCGCGGATCGTCGGCAAGGTGCGAGCGGCGGATCTCGCTGTCGGCCATCAGCGCGCGGAGTGCGGCGGCAACATCGATCTGGCCGGGTTGCCCGCGCAGCTGCTGGATGCGGGCGTCGAATGGCGTGTCGGCGCCAGCGGCCGCGTCGACGGCCATGGCACCGGTGACGAGTGCCGCACCGAACGCATTCTCGATCGCGAACAGGCCGGCCAGTGCAAGCGCGGTCGATACCTGCGTGCCGTTCAAGAGTGCCAGACCTTCCTTCGGCCCGAGCGCCACGGGGGAAAGCCCGGCGCGCGCGAGTGCCGCCCCGCCCGGCATGCGTTCGCCGGCATGGAAGGCCTCGCCCTCGCCGATCATCACGGCGGCAAGATGTGCAAGCGGCGCCAGATCGCCGGATGCGCCGACCGAGCCTTGGGCGGGCACGACCGGCAGGACGCCGCGCGCGAGCATGCCTTCGAGCAATGCCACGATCGCGGGCTGGATGCCCGAGGCGCCGTGCGCGAGGCTCGCAAGCTTGAGCGCCAGCACGAGACGCACGACCGGTTCGGGCAGCGGCGCGCCGACGCCGGCACAGTGCGAGCGGACGATGTTGACCTGCAACTCCGCCAGCCGGTCGGTGGGAATGCGTACGCTTGCGAGCTTTCCGAACCCGGTATTGACCCCGTAGATCGCGTCGTTGCCGCGCGCGGCCTTGGCGAGCAAGGCGTGGCCCGCGGCGATCGCGCGGCCCGCCCGTTCGCCCGCGACAAGGCCCCGTCCGGCCATGATCTCACGCCACAGCGCGAGGGGCGCTTCGCCGGTTTCGAGTGTCGCGGGCTTCATCTTCGGGGCGGCTTTCTTCGTATCGGGTTGTCGTCAGCAAACACGCGCACCGTTCGGGTGGCAAGCGCATTGTCGCGCGGAATGAATTGATCGGTCGCGGCATCTGCATACATTATGAATCCATGAATCCCGTTACACTCGTTACCGGCGCCTCGGGCGGCATCTGCGCCGCCCTTGCGCGCCGCCTCGCCGGCGACGGCCATCGCCTGGTGCTGACGGCCCTTGAAAGCGGACCGCTCGACGCGCTTGCGGGCGAACTTGCCGAGGGCGGCTGCGAGGTCGCCGCACTTGCGGGCGACGTTCGCGCGCGCGAGCTGCCGGCGCGACTTGTCGGGCTTGCGGTCGAGCGCTTCGGCAGGCTCGACAACCTCGTCAACGGGGCCGGCGCGTCGCGGCCGGTGAAATTCGTCGAGATGGAAGACGACGAGTGGGACCGGCTCGTCGACATCAATCTCGGCGCCGTTTTCCGGTTCTCGAAGGCCGCCGTCCGGCAGATGCAGGCCCAGGATTCGGGCGGCGCGATCGTCCATATCTCGTCGATCGCGCATGCCAACGGCGGCGCCAATCTCGCCTACGGCTCGGCCAAGGGCGGCGTGGCAACGCTCACTTACGGAATGGCCCAGCAACTCGGCCCTTCGGGCATCCGCGTCAATGCCGTGGCACCCGGCATCATCGACACGCCGATGGTCCGCAACGGCTTTGCCGACAAATACGACGGGCTGGTCGCGGGCGCGAAACTGCGCACGCCGCTCGGCCGGCTGGGCCGGGCAGAAGACGTGGCGGACGTCATTGCCTTCCTGCTCTCGCCACGCGCCGCCTTCGTGACCGGCGCGTTGCTGCCGATCACGGGCGGCATCGAGATCCTCTCGCCGATATCGGCGATCGCGCGCGAGGGCGGGCCGGCCTAACCGGCGACGGGCACCGGTTCGGCGGCCGGAACCGGCACGACGGCCGGATGGCGGCGTGACAGCAGCGGTTTTCCCACATCGGCAAAAGCCGCATGTCGCGCTTCGGCAAGAAGTTCGCGGCGCGGCATCGTTGCGAGCAGGAACTCGTTGTCGTCGCGATAGACAGCCATCTCGTTGCGCCGGAAGCCGTACCAGTCGAAGCCGTGAACCCGGAACGTAGAGCGTTCGACGATCGATACGGTTGCCTTGAACCGCCAGTGTGTCGCCACATAAAACAGCGAGGCGCGGACGATTGCGCGATAGATGAGCGGATCACCCGACACGTTCATGCCAGCCCCCATCCACGCGATATGTTCCGAATCGATCTCGCGTGCCGAGGGAGCACTCACCTCGCATCGGCGACCCTGCTTGCGCATTTCCTCTGCGCGATCGCCGTACCAGAAGGTGAGATCCTCCATCTCCTCTTTCAGCGACCGTTCGACCCAAACGCGGCGCGCGCCGACCATCGCGGTCGGGGCGTTGTCGCCGGCACGTGTGGCTTGGAAGGCGATGAAATCTTCCGGCAGGACATTCGGATGATAAGCGACATCCTGGACCGGCGGCATGCGGATCACCTGTCGCTTCGCATCGGGCAGGCGTTCCCAAAAGGCGCGTACGTCGGCCATGCGGCGCGTGACATGGACGCGATAGCCAAGTTCCTCGAAGCTTGCCGCAATCCGGGTCCAGCTGCGGAACGCGAACTTGCGCTCGCACGCCGCGTTGTCTGGGTCGAAGGCATCGATGAATTCCATGGGGAGTTCCTTTCCGGGCTGACATTGGACTCGCGCGACGGCAATGCCGTCACTCCGGAAAGCAGGGCGCGGAATGGATTTCAATAGCGAGGCTTCGGCCCCGCAATATTGTCGCCTGTGGACCGTTCGGTGGAGAAAATTTGCGGCGCCACTCAGTTGAGTGTGACGGGTGCCGAATCCTGGAGGATTTTCGAGGTCGTCAGCACGAAATCCCGGTCGTCGAGACGGAACGGCAACGCGAGTCGCTCATAGAGAATCCGGCGGAACCCGAAATCGACCCCGATACGCGAAACGGTCGGTTTCGACGCGCGGTTTGCCTTCACGATGTGCCGGTCGATCATGGCCGAGTACTGGACATGGTTGGTTCTGTCGAGGACGCGCATGCCGGTTTCGGACTGCGTCGGCGCGTTGAATTTCGAGCCGATGTGATAGCAGTAGGCTTCTCCGGCACGGACCGAGAAGAGCGAGCTCTCGCCTTCGCGCAACATGCGCACCATATGGCCCAGCGGATCCTCGTTGAAGCGCGATTCGAGAACGCGCTGCAGCCGTTCGTCGGCACTGTCGACCGGCACTTCGACATCGACCCAGTCGTGCGGCGTCGGCCGCGAGGCGCGGATGCGGCGCTCGAGGATACGCCGGGCATCGCCGATCGACTCGAGGATGGGTTCCTCGCCGCACACCTCGATGCGCACGCGCTCGTAAGGCATCGCTTCCATGACGGAAAGCGCCTTGGCGCAGGCGCGCGGATCGACATGTTCGCGGTCGAACCCAAGCAGGCCGAAGCCGTCGCGCTCGCCCACGGCAACCCAGCCAAATCCCCGGCACACGAAATCGGTCGCGTTGCCCCGGTCGCCCGCGGGAATGCCTGCGATCTGCCGGGCGGTCGTCGCGAAGCCCTCGACGACATGCACGCACGTGCCATCGTCGAGGCACCAGACGGAACGGAAGGGCTCTGGGCGCAGCGTGCCGCCGGAATTCACGAAAAACTGGCAGATCTCGTCGAGTTTGGAATCGATCGACGCAAGTTCGGGCGAAACGCGCGCGCCGGAAAGGCCGGGCATGACTTCCTGGATGAAGGCGTCGGCATCCGGCAGCGTGCGCGCGACCCGGTAGACGAGTTCGATGTCGAGCTTCTTCGTCTCGCCCGATTTCAGGCGTTCGACGGAGATGGCGCTGCATCCGGCGATGCGCGCAATGGCCTTGAGCGAGATGTGCCGACGTGCGGTCGCCTGGAAAAACAGATCGCTGATCCGGCTTTTCATGTCGATGGACCCCGACGGTACGTTGTCTTTGTGAAGAATGTACGCCAATTTTTGCGCGCTCTCCAGTGGTCACATCGTACCGCCCAAAACCATTAAGCCGTTCATTTTTCTACTTCTTGAGTCCCGGCGCCGCCTGGAAGCCGGCAGCACCGATCCCGACGACTGCACAGGCCTCGTCGTTGTCGCCCGTGTCACCCGAAATCCCGACCGCGCCGATCGTGCGGCCGTCAGCCGCCAGAATGAGGACCCCGCCCGGCGACGGAATTGCACGGCCGCCGCTTGCGGCGGCCAATGCCGCCAGGAAAGACGGGGCTTTGACAGCGCGTTCGGCCAGCTCGCGCGTGCCGAAACCCATGCCAAGTGCCCCCCAGGCTTTGCCGTACGCGATCTCGAACCGCAGGATCCCGGAATTGTCTTCGCGGCGGGCGAGGACGACATGCCCGCCGGCATCGAGCACGACCACCGTCAGCGGTGCGAGGCCCAGATTGCGGCCCTGCGCCAGCGCGCTTGCGGCAATCCGGTCGGCGGCGGCGAGCGTCATCAATTCGGGCATGTTCGATCCTCCTTGGTCGGGCCGGGTACGATGCTACGGCTAGCATAATGGAATGAAACGCCGAATCTCGTTTCCCTCGCCCGGTGCGGCAGCTATCCTCGCCCGGCGTCCGGCTTGCGGGGGAGGAAAAGCCGGGTCGTGCGGGATCTTCGCGGATGTGGTTTCATCCGCCGATGGTCATATAATTGCAACAGAACGGACCTTGAATTCCGGCATGTTCGTCGCGGAGGGCGACGGCCCAGCGATCCCGAAAAGGATGTCCCAACCAAAAACGAAGGCGAGGCAAAAATGAAAAGCAAATTCACGTCTCTCGGCATCACCCTGACGGCTGCGGCCGCGATCATGGCGTTCGGCGCAGGTGCGGCCGATGCGCAGCAGCGCACGCGGATCACGGTCTATACCGCCCTCGAGAACGAGCAGCTCCAGCCGTTCAAGGACGCCTTCGAGAAGGCCGTCAACGATGTCGAGATCGCCTGGGTGCGCGATTCGACCGGCACGATCACGGCCCGCTTCCTCGCCGAAAAGGATAACCCGCGCGCCGACGCCATCTGGGGCCTCGCGGTCACCTCGCTGCTCGCATTCGAGAAAGACGGCCTGCTCGCGGATTACAAGCCGAAGGGCTATGACGCGCTAAAGCCGCTTTTCAAGGACCAGACTGCCCCGTTCACCTGGCACGGCATCGATGCGTTCGCGGCCGCGGTCTGCTTCAACACGGCCGTCGCCAAGGCGCAGAACCTGCCCGTGCCGACGAAATGGGCCGACCTGCTGAACCCGGCTTACAAGGGCAAGATCGTGATGCCCAACCCGGCTTCGTCGGGCACGGGCTACCTGACCGTCGCGGCCTGGCAGCAGCTGATGGGCGACGGCCCGGCGTGGTCATATATGGACAAGCTGCACGACAACATCGGCGTCTATACGCATTCGGGCTCCGCACCCTGCGTGCAGGCCGCGCGCGGCGAGTTCGCGATCGGCATCAGCTTCGACATGCGCGCCGCGTCGGAAAAGACCAAGGGCGCACCGGTCGAGATCGTCGTCCCGACGGACGGCGTGGGCTGGGACATGGAAGCCTCGGCGATCGTCAAGGCGACCAAGAACATGGCAGCGGCGCAGAAGCTGATGGATTTCTCCGCCTCGCCGGCCGCCAACGAGCTGTACGCGAAATACTACAACATCGTCGCCAGCCCGGCCGCCAAGGGAACGGCACCGAACTATCCCGCCGAAACCGAAGCGCGCCTGCTGAAGATGGATTTCGCGGCGATGGCGAACAATCGCGCGAAGACGCTCGCAGAATGGACGAAGCGTTACGACGGCAAGTCCGCGCCGAAGTGAAACTCTGACGGGAACCGACGGCTCCCCGCGCCGACACTGGCGCGGGGAGTTTCGGTGTTGTACGCCATAAGCATGTCCCAGCAGCCTTATCTCGTCGTCGATCGCGTCGCGAAACATTTCGGGCAGTTCCAGGCCGTCCGCGACGCAACATTCAACGTCAATCGCGGCGAATTCGTCTGCCTGCTCGGTCCATCGGGTTGCGGCAAGACGACGCTGCTGCGCATGATCGCCGGGCTCGAGACGATGAGCGGCGGGCGCATCATCCAGGACGGGCGCGAAATCTCGAACCTGCCGCCCACGCAGCGCGATTTCGGCATCGTGTTCCAGTCCTATGCGCTGTTTCCCAACCTGACGGTGTTCGACAATGTGGGCTACGGCCTGCACGGACGCGGCAAGAGTGCTGGCGAAATCGCCGCGCGCGTCGACGAACTCCTGACGCTCGTCGGCCTTCCGGGCGAAGCGAAGAAATATCCGGCCCAGATATCCGGCGGGCAGCAGCAGCGCGTGGCGCTGGCGCGCGCGCTCGCCATCTCGCCGGGCCTGCTGCTGCTCGACGAACCGCTGTCGGCGCTCGACGCGCGAGTTCGCGTCTATCTGCGCCACGAGATCCGTGCGCTTCAGCATCGGCTCGGCGTGACCACGATCATGGTTACCCACGATCAGGAAGAAGCGCTGACGATGGCCGACCGGATTGCGGTTATGAATGCCGGCCGCATCGAGCAGTACGACACGCCGGCTCGAATCTATGCCGCGCCCGCAACACCGTTCGTGGCCGACTTCGTCGGCACGACGAACTTCCTCAAGGCCAAGATGCTGGCCCCCGGGCGGATCGTTTCGGGCGGCGTGGAGATCGATGCGCCGACGCCCGATGGCGCCAATCCCGGTTCGGACCTGCGCATCTGCGTGCGGCCCGAAGACGTGATGGTGCGCGGCGTGGGCGACGGTACGCCCAACCGCGTCGACGTCACGGTCGAAGAACTCGTCTTCATGGGCGCGTTCAGCCGTGCGCGCCTCGCCGGGCCCGGCGGCATGAGCATCAGTGCGGATTTCTCGGCCAATCTGCTGCGCGATCATTCGATTGCGGCCGGCGCACGCATAAAGGTCGCGCTCCCGGCCGAGCGTCTGCGCGTCTTTGCCGGCTGAAGCGCCTTGCGAACGCGCCTTGATGCAGATGCCGTCAGCCAGCGCGCCGCCCTCGTGGCGGCGACGGGGTTCCTGTTCGTGGCGCTCGTGCTGCCCCTGGCGATGCTCTTCGAGAAGAGCTTCCGCGACCACGACGGGAAGTTCGTCGGGCTTGCGAATTTCGAGCGCTATTTCGGCACGCCGTCGCTCGTCGCCTCGCTCTGGAATACGCTTTGGGTTTCGCTGCTCGCCACGTGCATCGTCGTGCCGATTGCATTCGTCTACGCCTATGCGATCCGGCGCACCACGATGCCGGGGCGCGGCGTTTTCCGCGCACTCGGTCTGGTTCCGATCCTCGCGCCGTCGCTCTTGCCCGCGATCGCGCTGATCTACCTTTTCGGCAATCAGGGATTTGCGCGGTTCCTGCTTTTCGGCGAGCCGGTTTACGGTCCGATCGGCATCGTCATCGCGCAGGTCTATTACTGCTTCCCGCACGCCTTCCTGATCCTGTCGACGGCATTGGCCATTGCCGACCGCCGCCACTACGAGGCGGCCGAAGTGCTGGGTGCCGGCCGTATCCGCGTGTTCCTGACCGTCACGCTGCCGGGGGTCAAATACGGCGTGGTCAGCGCTTTCTTCGTCGTTTTCACGATGGTCGCGACGGATTTCGGCATTCCGAAGGTCATCGGCGGCCGGTTCAACGTGCTTGCGACGGACGTCTACAAGCAGGTCATCGGCCAGCAGAATTTCGAGATGGGGGCCGTCGTCGGCATGGTGCTGCTGTTGCCGGCGGCCATCGCCTTTGCGGCCGACCGATGGGTCGCCCGCCGGCAGGTGGCGCTGCTGAGCGCACGTGCCGTGCCGTTCGAGCCGCAGAAACGCCGCGGGCGCGACATGGCACTGCTGGCCTTCTGCGGATTGATCGCGGCGTGCATCCTTGTCGTGCTCGGCGTGTCGTTCTGGGCAAGCCTGATCCAGTACTGGCCGTACAATCTTTCGATTTCGCTGCGCAATTACGCATTCACCAATGCCGATGCATCGGGCTGGAGTTCGTATTTCAACACGCTCGCCATGGCCGTGTGCGTGGCCACGATCGGCTGCTCGGTGATCTCGTTCGGCGCCTGGCTCGTCGACAAGACGCGTGGGGCCGAGTTCCTGCGCGGACTCGTCCACCTGCTCGCGATGATTCCCTTGGCGGTGCCGGGCCTCGTGCTTGGTATCGCTTACATCTTCTTCTTCAATTCGCCGCGCAATCCCTTCGGGTTCATCTACGGCACGCTCGCGATCCTCGTGCTCAACACGATCGCGCACTTCTATACGGTCGCCCACCTGACCTCGCTGCAGGCGCTCAAGCAGCTCGACCCGGAATTCGAGAGCGTGTCGGCGTCACTCAAGGTGTCGGTGTGGCGGACCGCGTGGCGCGTGACGCTGCCGGTCAGCTCGCCCGCACTGCTCGATGTCTGGTTCTACATGTTCGTCAACGCGATGACGACCGTGTCGGCCGTCATCTTCCTGTACGGCCCCTATACCAAGCTTGCTTCCGTCGCGATCGTGAACATGGACGAGGCCGGCTTCACCGCGGCGGCTGCGGCGATGGGCTGCACGATCGTGGCCACGTCGGCCGCGGCGAAAGTCCTGCATTCGCTTCTCGCGGCCTGGCTTGGCCGGCGGACGCAGGCCTGGCGCGCGCGGTGAGCGCGCTGCCGCGACATATCCGCGGCGTCCTGTTCGACAAGGACGGCACGCTCGTCGATTTCGACCGTACCTGGGCTGGCACGATGAAGGCCGGCGCGCTTGCCTTCGCCGACGGCGACGGGGCACTCGCGGTGCAGCTGTGCGAAGCCGTCGGCTGGAACGAGGCAGCCGGAACTTTCGCGGTGGACGCGTTCTTCGCGAACAACCCGAATGCCGCGATCGCGCGCCGATGGCGCGAACTGCGCGGGCTTCCGTTCGACCCGGCGGATGCCACGCGGCTCGACGGCATATTCGCGCGCGCGATCCTCGCCAACGTGACGGCGCTGGGCGATCTCAAGGGCACCGTCGGCCGCCTTGCCGCGCGCGGAATCGCGCTGGGTGTGGCGACGAACGACAGCCGTGCCTCCGCGCAAGAGCAGCTTGCCGCACTTGGCGTGGGCGGCGCGTTCGCGTTCGTCACGGGCTATGACGGGCCAAGCGCCCCGAAGCCCGATCCGGCGGCGGTCCGCGACTTTGCGAAAATTGCCGGCGTGCGCGCGAGCGAGATCGCGGTCGTCGGCGATTCGGAAAACGACATGAAGCTTGCGCGTGCGGGCGGCGCCTATGCGGTGGCCGTCGCGCGCGAGGCGGCCCACCGCGCAGCGCTTGCGCCGCTGGCCGATCTGGCGGTGTCGCGGATCGAGGATCTTTAGGCGAGGATCTTCGTGCGCTTGGGGTCGACGGCGCAGCCGTCGATGCGTCTGGCGGGCCAGCGTTTGGTGAATGCCTCGATCTCGAAATCCGCCGCCGCGGCATGTGCCGCGGGCACGTAGCCGAAGGCAATCGCCTTGCCGACCGTGTGGCCCCATCCGGCCGAAGACGTGACGCCGACGACCTTCCCGTCGAGAACGATCGATTCGCCGCCATAGAGCTGCACGGGCGCATCGACCGTCATCACGATCAGCTTGCGCTTCGGGCCTTCGGCCTTCGCCTTTTCGAGCGCGGCGCGGCCGATGAAATCGCCCTTCTTGCCAAGCGCGACGGCAAAGCCCAGACCGGCTTCATAGGGCGTGTAATCGGGCGTGATATCCGCGCCCCAATAGAGGTAGCGCTTCTCCAGCCGCAGCGAGTCGATCGCGCGATAACCCGCGTCGGCAAGGCCATGCGACTTGCCGGCTTCCCAAAGCAGCTCGTAGACATGCTGGGCATACTCGACCGGCATGTGAAGTTCCCAGCCCAGTTCGCCCACATACGTCACGCGCATTGCCAGAACCGGCGCGAAGCCGATGCGGATTTCCTGCGCCGTCATGTAGGGGAAGGCGGCGTTCGACACGTCGCCTTCCGCGACGGCGGCAAGGATGTCGCGTGCGCGCGGGCCGGCCAGATTGATCGTCGCACGCGCCGAGGTGACGTCACTCACGTTGACCGACCCGTCGACAGGCAGATGGGCGCGTATCCAGCCCATGTCGCGCACGCCGAAGGCGCTGCCGGTGACCATGTAGAAGCGGTTCTCGTCGAGCCGCACGAAGGTGAGATCCGCCTCGATGCCGCCGCGCACGTTGCACAGCTGGGTATAGACAAGGCTGCCTGCCGGCTTGTCGAGGTCGTTGGCGGCGATGCGCTGGAGTGCCGCGAACGTGCCGGGACCCGACAGTTCGAACTTTGAGAACGAACTCTGGTCGATCAGCACCGCGCGTTCGCGCGCGGCCCGGCACTCGGCCGCGACGGGGGAAAACCAGTTGGGGCGGGATTCGAACGATGGCCGATCGACGGCCTCTGTGCCGTCGGGCGCAAACCAGTTGGGCCGCTCCCAGCCGAAGCGCGAGCCGTAGACGGCGCGCTTGGCTTTCAGGACCGTATAAAGCGGGCTGCGCCGGCCGCCGCGCGCGCTCTCCAGCTCCTCGATCGGATAGTGGATCTGGTAGTAGCGCCAGTAGCTGTCGACGCTGCGTTCGGCAAGATACTTCGCGGACATGTGATGCGCGCCGAAGCGCCGCACGTCGAACGCCCACAGATCCATCGACGGTTCGCCGCCGACGATCCACTCGGCCATCGCCTTGCCAGCACCGCCCGACGCGGCGATACCCGAGGTGAAGCCGCAGGCGACGTAGAAATTCTCGCGCTCGGGCGCCAGCCCCATGATCGGTTCGCCATCGGGCGAGATCGGGATGGGCCCGTTGATGACGGTGCGGATGCCGATCTCGTTGAGGATCGGCAGCCGTTCGGCCGCCGGCAGCAAGAATGCCTCGAGCCGGTCCTGGTTGGGCGGGAAGAGCTCGCGCCCGAATTCGAACGGCACGCCCTTCGATCCGAAGGTGGGCGTGCCCTGTTCCCAGCCGCCGATGGCAAGCGCGCCGGGCTCGGGCTTCAGATAGAAGATGTTGTCGGGATCGCGCAGCGTCGGCAGGCCCTTGGGCATGTCGTTGCGCTTTTCGGTAATGAGGTACTGATGCTCGACCGCACCCGCCGGTACGCGCACGCCGGCCATGGCCGCGACGTCGCGCGCCCAGATGCCGGCCGCGTTGACCACGATTTCGCATCCGATGTCGCCCTTGTCGGTGCGGATCTTGACGATGCGGCGATCCTTCGTCTCGAAGCCTTTGACGAGTATCCCTTCGACGAATTTGACGCCGCCCGCCCGTGCACCCTTCGCATAGGCATGCGTCAGGCTGGACGGGTCGACCGAACCGTCATCGGGAACAAAGACCGCGCCGACGACACCGTCGAGCGAGATGAGCGGGAACTTCTCCTGCGCTTCCTTCGGCGAAAGCGTATGCAGCTCGAAATCGAAACTGCGCGCGGTCGTTGCCATGCGCTTGAGTTCGCTCCAGCGCTCCTGCGAGGACGCGAGGCGAAGGCTGCCGACCGGCTTCCACTCGACGGCCTGGCCGGTTTCCGCTTCGAGCTTGCCGTAGAGCTGCGCGGAATACTGCATCAGGCGGGTCAGGTTGCGCTTCGAGCGCAACTGGCCCACCAGGCCCGCCGCATGCCACGTCGAGCCGTGCGTCAGCGCCGCCTTTTCAAGGACGACGACGTCGCGCTCGCCGAGCTTCGCGAGGTGATATGCGATGGAGCAACCGATCGCCCCGCCGCCGATGACCACGATGCGCGCGTGGCCGGGAAGATCAGCCACGCAGTTCTCCGATGTACCAGTCGTCGAAATGCGCGACGTTGCGCTCGCGCAGGGTGGAGTAGGGGCCAGGGACGTAGCCCGGCGAACTGACGCCGGCCTGCTGGTCGGCACAGATCTTCCAGTCCTGCTTGTTCGTGATGTCCCAGATCGGCAGGAGACGTTCGAGCGTATAGTCCTTGCCTTCGACCGCGCGTGCATCGACGAGCCAATAGCCGCGCACATGCGTCTCGCCCGGGCCGATCGGCGTGAGCCGGGCGGCGGCGGCGAAATCGCAGTTCGTGTGCTGCCAGAAGTTCGGGAACACGGTCGTGCGAAGCGTGCCGCTGTCCGGCTCCTTGATGTCGCCCATCAGCGAAGAGACGAGCTTGCCGTCCATGCTCTGCGTGAGGAAGCCTTCCATGACCGGCGTGCGATGGCAGCGCCAGTTCCTGCCCGTCATGTTCGAACTCGCGTCGCCCGTGTCGAGGCCAAGCTCGGCGAAGCGCGCATTTGCCTGCTCGATGACGGCGTCCATGGCGGGCTGAAGCGTCGGATCGACGACGGCGTTGTCGCGCATCACGTCGTAGGCGGCGGTGTTGTATTCCTTGTGGTTGGGCGTGCAGTGATAGCACTCGCGATTGTTCTGGAAGACGACCTTCCAGTTCGCCTTGACGACATAATCGATCTCGTGCGCGATCTTGGCGCGGTGGATCGCATGCGGCTTCATCTTGCGCGCGATCGTCGCCGCCGCATCGCCGAAGTCCGGCGGGTTTTCGGCAAGCGAGAAAAACAGCAGGCCGCCTGCATCGACGAGTTTGACGGGCCGAAGGCCCAGCTCCGAACGGTCGACGCCGAATTCCTTCTTCGTGTCGAACATCAGGCTGCCGTCGAGACGATAGGTCCACTTGTGATAGGGGCACGCAAGCACGCTGCCGTGGCCGTGTTCGCTCAGGCACACTTTCGAGCCGCGATGGCGGCACACGTTGTGGAACGCGCGGATCGCGCCGTCCTGCCCCCGGACGACGACGATCTCCGCACCCGCGACCGAATAGGTCAGGTAGTCGCCGGGGTTTGCGACCTCGAAGGAATAGCCGACGAACAGCCAATGGCGGTGATGGATGCGCGCCACGTCGGCGGCGAACAGCGACTCGTCGACATAGAAATCGCGTTCGAGTGACCGGCCCGGCACATGCCGCGCCACGCACGCTGCAGCTGCCGGCGAAATAGTCGCCCGCGCTTCACGCCCGGCTCCGTCCATCGTGCAGACCCCCTGCAAAGTATTGTTACATTTACGTTACCACAGGGGCATACCGGTGCAACACGCCGGGCCCGTGGCGCTGCCGATAATGCAGCACGTCGCGTTACCGGCAGATGCCTAGCGGACGAGAAAATAGTGATTTGCGCGCAACGCGCGTGCCCGGCCGGGCACGAGCCGATGGATCGGCACGTCGGCGAGGGCCGGGAACGAGGCGAGCGGAACCTCGAACCGGTAGGCGGCCGGCGGCAGGCGCCCGCGCACGCGGAGCAACACGCCGAACCGGGCACGTTCGGCACCGGGCCCGTCAAACAGGCCGCCGCCGAGATAGAGGATCGCCGCGACCCGGGCATTTGTGGCGGCCCCGTCGCCGGCAATCAGTCGTCCGGTGACGCCGCAGGTCCGGGCGAACTCGAAAACGGACGGGATCGGGCCTTGTGCAAGCCAAGCCGGCGCAGTCGGATCGCAAAAGCCCCGTGCGTCGACGACGGCGGGCAGGCGGTGCAAACGCGGGGTCATTCGGATTTCGGGTCGTTCCGTCGAAATACAGCGGAACGTAATTAGGAATTTGTAACAAAATCAACTTTAAATAACGAGTCGGGACTCAAACAAATGCGGTGGCCGCTTTCAGGTTCTCGAGCATGCGCATCGCAAGCTGCGAACCGACATACAGAAGGAACGCATCCGCCATTGCCTTTACATAGGCAGGGTCGATCGGCCGGTCAAAGCGCATAAGCACGTCGAAGAATGTGCGGCGCGGTGTCCGTTCCGGCGCCAACATAACGACAACCGTCGGCTCGATGTCGGCAACCTTCGCGCGCGCGGCGAAGTCAGGCCGGGGTGCGCGCATGTGCGGTCGCGCGCGGACCCAGACCTCGGAGATCCGCGTGCGAGCCGATCCATAGATTCCGCTCCAATAGAATGCTTTTCGCTCGGCATCCGGCAGATGCGCTTCGAGCGCGCGGGGAAGCCAGGCGTCATAAAGCAGCGTGGCGACGAGATAGCGGCGCTCGCTTGCTTCTTCTGCTTCTGCATAGGCGCCAGGAAACATTGTTGTCACCAATACAAAATGTAATTTATTAAAATACCAGATAAATCCAAAGTCAATGCCCAAAGATTTTGCAGGCATGCGGCCAATTCAGGCGTCGGCGGGTTTAAATCGGGCCGGATTCAGCAGAACCGGGCAGGCGACAATGCGAACGATTTCAGGATCATACAGTGCACGTAGCCGCGCATGCGGGACGCTATAGCCGTCTTGGAGCACTTCATCCACGATCCATGAATAAAGCTCGTGGCTCACGAAGCGCTGGCCGGGTCGGACCGACTGGATATCCATGCTGCGACTTTAGGCTGACACGCCCCCTCGCGCCAAGCGGCCGCGTCGAGTGGCGCGTCCGCACCCGCTGGCCTTAAGATCGGGCCATGCGACGCGCATTCATCCTTGCCGCGATCTTGATCTCCGGCGCGCCCGGCGCCTGGGGGCAGGATCTGTCGCGTACGAACGACATGCACCTCAACCCGAAATTCGATCCGGTCGGCCGCACGCCGGTCGAAGCGGCCCCGGCGCCGGAGCCGCCGCGGCCGCGACCTGTCTACCTCAAGACGAAAAAGCCGCTCAACGAGATCGCGCAGTACGACGCCAAGGCGTCGGCGGCTTGCCGTTCCCGCGATTTCGGGCAGTTCGAACAGTTGCGCGGCAAGGTACTGGCCGACGGAAAGACCTATGGTGCCGCGGCGGCGGGCAGCGACCTTCTGGCCGATCATCCGAACGTCGGCGCGAAGCCGCCGGCGATCTATCTTTTCGAGCATCAGGGAATGTCGGGCTGCCGCGTGTGGAAACTGCGCCCGGCCGAACTGCGCGCGGCGGGATACTAGCCGGCAGCCGGGGGCGGCGCCTTGGGGTGAAGATCGCCGAAGATCTTCGTGATGACGTCTTCGAGGCTTTTCTTTTCCTCGTCCTTCAGCTTCACGCCCTCGTCGATGAAATCGACGTTCGCCGAAATCTGGCGGATCGCGGCGCCAAGATAGATATCCATGATTTCGCGGATGGCGTGGAACGCCTTGCAGTTCACGTTATCCATCCGGGTGTCGAAAATCCCGGTGATCACGCTGCAGCGGTTGAGCACGTTCTGAAGCTCGAGCTTGCGCTTCTCGTCGAGCTTGGGCTTCTCGGCAGGGGCTTCGGCCATGCGGCATATGTATGCGCCGGGCCGCCCCGTGGCAACTGCTAACCGGGGATCGGGCGGCTTTCCGGATGCATCGCGCGGATCGCAAGGCGATGAAACAGGCCGGCCGCCATGCAGCACACGAGAACCGTAACGGCGACCGGGCGCATCGTGTCGTCCTGTATGTGGCCGACCAGAAACGTCGCAAGCGCCCCCAGCGACATCTGGAAACAACCCAGCAGGCCCGACGCGGAACCCGCCAGGCGCGGATTCACGCTGACCGCACCGGCAATCAGGTTGGGCTGGGAGATGCCGTGGCAGAAGCACACGAGGAACATCGGCAGGAACAGGGCGTTCAGTTCGAGGTCGAGGAAATAGGCCCAGATCACCGCGAAAACCGTGCCGGGGTACGTCAGGTAGTTGCCGATCTTCGCCATCCGGTCGACGCCCAGACGCTGGGAATAGCGCCCCGTGGCGTAGTTGCCGAGCAAATAGCCGAACGCGCAGCCGGCAAACCAGATCCCGTACTCGACCGGCGGCCGGCCGAGGACCGAGACGGTCAGGTAGGGAGCGGCGACGAGGAAGCTGAAAAACGCCATCGTGTTCGCCGTCATCGCCATCGTGTAGCCGAGGAAGGCGCGGCTGCCGATCAGCGACGTCCAGCCGCGCGCGAGCTGGCCCAGTTCCACCGTCGCGATCCGGTGATGGTTCGTCTCGGGGCAGCGCAGGTAGCTTGCAGCCGCGACGATCGCGACGAATGCCAGGATCAGGGCGAAGCTTGCCCGCCAGCCGAAAATCTCGTCGAGGGCGCCGCCGATCGACGGCGCCACCATCGGCATCAGCGACATGCCCATCGTGACGTAGGCAAGCTCGCTTGCCGCGCGGTCCCGCGCGTGCAGGTCGCGCACGATGGCGCGCGCCAGCACCAGCCCCGAGCATGCGCCAAACGCCTGCACGAGCCGGCCGACGAGCAGCGCCTCCATCGTCGGTGCCAGAAGGCAGCCGATGCTGCCGGCGATCCCCAGGACCAGCCCGATGACGAGGACCGGACGACGGCCGTAGCGGTCGGAAAACGGGCCGTAGACAAGCTGTCCGGCCGCGACTCCCACAAGGTACAGTGTCAACGCAAGTTGCGCCGTCGCGTAGGTCGAGTTGAACGCTTCGGCAAGCCGCGGCAGCGAAGGCAGGAAAACGTTGAGCGCGAATGGCCCGCAACTGCTGATGCCCACAAGCAACCACAGCGGCGGCCGCGCGGCTGGAATCGTCGTTTGCGGCACCACGCACGCAATCTAACGGGCTGGCGCGACCATTGCACGATGCTTTGCGCGCCGCGGGCGGGCAGGGCAGCCGGCCTTGCAACGCATGGCGATCCGTCGCACCTTTCGGCGGACGTTTTCCTTCTGGCAAGTGTCGGCAAGGCCAAATGACCCTTCACGTCGCACTGCACCATCGGACGGCCTACACGTACGACCGGCTCATCAATCTCGGTCCGCAGGTCGTCCGCCTGAGACCGGCGCCGCACACGCGTACGCCGGTGCTGTCCTATTCGCTGACGATCGAACCGAAGCCCCATTTCCTCAATTGGCAGCAGGATCCGCAGGGCAACTGGCTCGCGCGGCTTGTTTTCCCGGAAAAGACCGACCATTTCACGGTCGAGGTCGATCTGGTCGCCGACATGGCGGTCATAAATCCGTTCGATTTCTTCCTCGAGCCGTATGCGGAAGCATGGCCCTTCAAATACGAGGAAGGGCTGCTCGACGATCTGGCACCCTTCATGAAGCCCGAACCGGCGGGCCCGATGCTGGCGCGCTGGCTCAAGGAAGTGCCGCGCAGCGAGCAGCGCACGGTCGATTTCCTCGTCGGGCTCAACCAGCGCCTCCAGAATGACATCGGCTACATCATCCGCATGGAGCCGGGCGTGCAGACCTGCGAGCAGACGCTCGAGCGCGCGAAGGGTTCGTGCCGCGATACGGGCTGGCTGCTCGTCCAGATCCTGCGCCATCTGGGGTTTGCCGCGCGGTTCGTTTCCGGCTACCTGATCCAGCTCGTGGCCGACCAGAAGGCGCTCGACGGTCCATCGGGTACGGAGGTCGATTTCACCGATCTGCACGCGTGGACCGAGGTCTATCTGCCCGGTGCCGGATGGATCGGTCTCGACCCGACATCCGGCCTGATGACGGGCGAGGGTCATATCCCGCTTGCCGCGACGCCGGCACCTTCTTCGGCGGCACCCGTCGAAGGAATGCTCGAGAAGTGCGAAGTCACTTTCGGGCACGAGATGAAAGTCACGCGCATCCGCGAAAGCGCGCGCGTGACCAAGCCCTATACCGAGGAAGCCTGGGCGCGCATCGAGGCGCTTGGTCACGAGGTCGACGGCCATCTCGCGCGCGGCGACGTGCGTCTGACGATGGGGGGAGAGCCGACCTTCGTGTCGATCGACGACATGGAAGGGCCGGAGTGGAACACGGCGGCCCTCGGCCCGACCAAGCGGCGGCTTGCGGGAAATCTCCTCAAGCGGCTTCAGCGAATCTGGTCGCCGGGCGCGCTGCTCCATTACGGGCAGGGCAAATGGTACCCGGGCGAAAGCCTGCCGCGCTGGGCCTTGGGCTGCTACTGGCGCAAGGACGGCGAGCCGATCTGGCGCGACCATTCGCTGGTCGCCGACGACACGCTGAAGTCCAACGTCAACTACGAGCACGCCGAGCGTTTCGCGCACAGGCTGTGCGAGCGGCTGGGAATTCCCGAGCAGTTCGCGCAACGCGCCTACGAGGACGCCTGGTACTATCTGTGGCGCGAGCAGCGCCTGCCGGTGAATGTCGATCCGCTGAAATCGAACCTGAAGGACCCGGAAGAGCGCACGCGCCTTGCGCGCATCTTCGAGAAGGGCCTCGACGGGCCGGTCGGCGTGGCGCTGCCCATCCAGAAAGGCTGGCAGGGCGGCGCGAACCGGTGGACGAGCGGCTTCTGGTTCGTTCGCCCGCAGCACATGTTCCTCATCCCCGGCGATTCGCCGATGGGCTTCCGCCTGCCGCTCGACAGCGTGCCGTGGGTGGCGCCGGCCGACTATCCGTTTCACTGGGAACGCGACCCGCTGGAAGACCTGTTGCCGCTGCCGCCGCGCGACCGGCGCGAGCACGCGCTCGCCGTGTCGGGCAATGCGCCGCGGCCGGGCTTCGCGCATCAGGGCGGCATGGGCGTGGGGCCCGACGGCCGCCCGGTGCCCGACCGGCGCATGATCGAGGAAATGCGCCGTCGCGAACGCAATGCGATAAAGCCGCAGGATTCGGCTTCGTGGGTCGTGCGCACGGCGATGTGCATCGAGCCGCGCGACGGGCTGTTGCATGTCTTCATGCCGCCGATCCCGACGGCGGAGGACTATCTCGACCTGATCGGCCATATCGAGGACACGGCGGCCGATCTTGGCCAGCCCGTGCTGATCGAAGGCTACGCGCCGCCGTCAGATCCGCGGATCGAAAATTTCTCGGTGACGCCCGACCCCGGCGTGATCGAGGTGAATGTTCATCCCGCGTCGTCGTGGACCGAGCTGGTCGACCGCACGACCTCGCTCTACGAGGAAGCGCGCCAGACGCGTCTGGGCACCGAGAAATTCATGCTCGACGGCCGTCACGTCGGCACGGGCGGCGGCAACCATTTCGTCCTCGGCGGCAGCACGCCGGCCGATTCGCCTTGGCTTCGCCGGCCCGACCTGCTCGGCTCGATGCTGCGCTTCTGGCACAACCATCCGAGCCTTTCCTACCTGTTCTCCGGCCTTTTCATCGGCCCCACCTCGCAGCATCCGCGCGTGGACGAAGCGCGCGAGGATCAGGTGCACGAGCTGGAGCTGGCGCTTTCCCAGCTGCCGACACGCGAGACGGCTGGCATCCCGCCGTGGCTCGTCGATCGCGTGCTGCGCAACGTGCTCGTCGACGTCACCGGCAATACGCACCGCACCGAGTTCTGCATCGACAAGCTCTTTTCACCCGATCATTCCGGCGGCCGGCGCGGACTGGTCGAGCTGCGCGCCTTCGAGATGCCGCCGCATGGCCGCATGAGCCTCGTCCAGCAGCTGCTGCTGCGCAGCCTCGTCGCGCATTTCTGGGAAGAGCCCTATACGCACCGCCTCGTGCGCTGGGGCAACCGCATTCACGACCGGTTCCTGCTGCCGCATTTCGTGCGCGAAGACATGACCGACGTGCTCGAACTGCTGCGCGATGCGGGCTACGGGTTCGAGGACCAGTGGTTCGAGCCGCACCACGAATTCCGCTTCCCCAAGCTCGGCTCGGTTGCCTATCGCGGGGTGGAGATGGAGCTTCGCCACGCGCTCGAGCCCTGGCATGTGCTGGGCGAGGAAGCGGCGGCGGGCGGAACGGTGCGTTATGTCGACAGTTCGGTCGAGCGCGTGCAGATGCACGTGCGCAATCTCGTCGATGGCCGTCACATGGTGCTCTGCAACGGCGTGCGTGTCCCGCTCCATCCGACGGGCGTTGCCGGCGAATATGTCGCGGGCGTGCGCTTTCGCGCGTGGAACCCGTCGTCGGCGCTGCACCCGACGGTTGGCGTGCATGCGCCGCTCGTCTTCGATCTCTACGACTCGTGGAGCGGCCGTTCGGCGGGGGGATGCACCTATCACGTCGCGCACCCGGGCGGGCGCAACTACGACCGCTTCCCCGTGAACGCGAACGAGGCCGAGGCGCGGCGGCGCGCGCGCTTCTTCGACATCGGCCATACGCCCGGACCCATGAAACCGCGCGAACCGGCGACCAATCCGGACTTTCCGCTTACCCTTGACCTACGCCGAGCCTAGCGCCCAAGCTTGGCGGTTCGCCTGACTGGTCCAGAGGAGTCGATGGAGGAAGCGCGCCTGAGCGAGGCCGCCGTTGCCGCGTCGGCGGAGGCAAAGCTGCCGCCGTTCGACGAGATGGTGACGGGCGGCGGGCAGATACGTCCGCATTGGCAGCCGCTGATGGGTGCCATGCGCACGCTGCCGCAAGGCGCGTTGGCCGAGCGCGTCGATCGCGCGCGCCGGCAGTACGACGAGAACGGCGTCACCTATAACGTCTTTGCCGAAACGCGCGGGCCGCAGCGCCCGTGGCAGTTCGACCTGATCCCGCTTCCGATCCCGGCCGAAGAATGGGCCGAGATCGAAACCTCGCTGGTGCGCCGCGCCCGACTGCTCGACCGGATCCTCGCCGACATCTACGGCGCACAGACGCTGATCCGCGACCGGCTGCTGCCGCCCGCACTCGTTCATGCCAACCCGGCGTTCCTGCGGCCCTGCCACGGGATCGTGCCGGCGAACGGTGCGCCGCATCTCCATTTCTATGCGGCCGACCTCGCGCGCGGGCTCGACGGGCGCTGGCGGGTCTGCGCCGATCGCGTCAATGCGCCCTCGGGTGCGGGATATGCGCTCGAAAACCGCAACGTGCTGATGCGCACGCTGCCCGAGCTGTTCCAGGCGTCAGCCGTGCGCCGGCTTGGCGCGTTCTACGACATCTGGCAGTCGGCGCTTTCCCAACTCGCCCCGCGCCACCGTGAAAATCCGCGCATCGTGCTGCTGACGCCCGGCCCCTACAGCGAGACCTATTTCGAGCATGTCTATCTTGCCCGCCAGCTCGGCCTGACGCTTGCCGAAGGCGCCGACCTCACCGTTCGCGACGCCAAGGTCTTCCTGAAGACGCTGGGCGGTCTCCAGCAGGTTGACGTGATCCTGCGCCGCCTCGACGACGATTACTGCGACCCGGTCGAACTGCGGCCGGAATCGGCGATCGGCGTGGCGGGCCTTGTGGATGCCGTTCGTGCGGGCAGCGTGACGATCGCCAATGCGCTGGGGGCGGGCGTCGTCGAGACGCCGGCCATCCTGCCGTTCCTGCCGGGGCTTGCGACGCGGCTGCTCGGCGAGGATCTGGGTTTGCCGTCGGTCGAGACATGGTGGCTCGGCCAGCGCCCGGTTTTCGATCAGGTCACGGCGCGCCTCGAGGACTACGTGTTCCGGCCGTGCTTTCCGGGCGATGCGCTGGAGCCGACGGTCGTGGGCTCCGAGGTCGAGCCGGCGCGTCGCAAGGCCTTCGTCGAGCGCCTCGCCGCGCGCCCGCACCGTTATGTGGCCCAATCGCGCCTGCACAAGTCGGCGATGCCGGTGTGGACGCCGACCGGCCTCGTGCCGCGCCCGCTGATGGTGCGCTGCTTCCTCGTGCATCACGAAGGCAACTACGTGCCGATGCCCGGCGGCATGACGCGCGTGGCCGCCGACGACAGCGGCATCGACATCTCCATGCAGCGCGGCGGTGCCGCGAAGGATACGTGGGTGATCGAGCGCGACGTGGTGCCGGTGGTCGTCGACACGCGCAAGCCCGCCTCGCGCGAACCGCTGCGCCGGTCGGCCGGCGAACTGCAGAGCCGCGTGGCCGACAATCTCTATTGGCTTGGCCGCTACGCCGAGCGGCTCGACAATGCCGCCCGCCTCATGCGCGCGTGCCTGATGCGCATCCCGGCCGGCGGTTCCTCGGCCCGCGAACTTGCCGAATTCCAGGCGCTCGCGCGCATGCTGGGCGACCGGGGCCTCGTCGAGCGCGCGATGGGCGGCCTGCCAGACGGCCGTTCGATGATCGAGGCGATGGGCCATGCCTGCGGCCGCGACCAAGGCCTTTCGCACCTGTTCCAGGCGATCCAGCGCATCGCGCCCACGGTGCGCGACCGGCTTTCGGCCGACATGTGGAACGTCGTCAACGAGCTGCTGCGCGACGCGCGCCTGCGGCTGGAAGGCCAGCCGGGCGACGCCGACCGGCTGCTCGAGGGAATGGACCATGCGATCGGCGTGTGCGCGGCCTTTCACGGCATGGCGTCGGAGAACATGACGCGCGGATCGGGCTGGCGCTTCCTCGATCTTGGCCGGCGGATCGAGCGTGCCTTGCACGGTGCCACCGTCGTGCGCGACATCTGCTCGGCCGCGGGTCCGGGGTCGGAACCGTGGCTGCGCATGCTGCTCGAGCTGTGCGACAGCTCGATTACCTACCGCACGCGCTATATGGCCGCCGTGCAGGCCGCACCCGTGCTGGACCTGCTGCTGTGCGACGAGACAAACCCGCGCTCGGTACAATTCCAGCTCCAACAGATCGCCGAGCATCTCGACCGGCTTGCGCGGCGCGACATACGCCCGCTTTCCCAGCCCGAGCAGAAGATCGCGCGCGCGGCATTGACGGCCATCGAGCTGTTCGACGTCGAGCGCATCGGCTCGACCGCCGATCGCGATGCGATGTCGATGCTGTTCGATCTTCTCGCCGGCACACAGGCCCGGCTTGCCGAACTTTCCGAAGCGCTGACCCGCGCCTATTTCAGCCATGTCGAAACGGTCCAGTCGATCGGGTTCGAGATCGCGCCCGCCCGCGGTGAGGGCGCATGATCTACGATGTCGTGCACCGGACGACCTATCGTTATGCCGAACCGGTCGACCTTTCCTATCACGTCATGCGGCTGACGCCGCGTGGGCTGCCCTGGCAGCGCGTGCTCCGCTCGACCGTGATCGCCACGCCGGCACCCGTGCGCGTGCACGACACGACCGACTATTTCGGCAACGTGTCGACGTATATGTCGCTGGAAGAGCCGCACGAGGAACTGGTCGTCGATGCGCGCTGCGCCGTCGAGGTGCGCTTTCCGGCCCCGCCCGCGGCCGAATCGACGCCGCCGTGGGAACAGGTGCGCGACGCGCTGGACGGCGGCGGCCTGCCGGCCGAAACGGGTGCTGTCGAATTCGTGCGCGAATCCCCGCTCGTGGCGATTGACGACGCGGTGCGCGATTTCGCACTTCCCTCCTTCGCACCGGGCCGGCCGGTCCTTTCCGCGTTTCTCGATCTCAACCGCCGCATCAAGAGCGATTTTGCATTCGATCCGCGCGCGACGGGCGTCGCGACGGCCGTCCGGGAAGTCATGCAGCTGCGCCGCGGCGTGTGCCAGGATTTCGCGCATGTGATGATCGCCTGCGCGCGCGCCATGGGCCTCGCCGCGCGTTACGTTTCCGGCTACATCCGCACGCACGCGCCCGTTGGCCAGACGCGCCGTATCGGCGCGGATGCCAGCCACGCGTGGATCGGCGCGTTCGTGCCCGGTGCGGGATGGATCGATCTCGATCCGACCAACGATCTGGTCGTTTCGGAAGAACATGTGGTGCTCGGGTGGGGTCGCGACTACGGCGACGTGGCGCCGATCCGCGGTGTCATCCTTGGCGGCGGCACGCATCGGCTTGACGTGTCGGTCGATCTGCGGCCGGTCGACCTGGCGCTGGCGAGCGACCAGAACGGCTGAATTCAGGCGGTCAGCCGCCGGATCGTCTTGGCGTAGTCGGCAGCGGCCTGATCCTCGTAGCGATGGTGCCCTTCGCGCACCACCCATTCCCCGCCGATCACGACGTCGCGCACCGGGTTCGCGTTTCCGCAGAACAGCCAGCCGTCGACAAGCGTGTCGGGCGCGCGCCCGACGAGTGCGGGCGATTCGGCGTCGAGGACCACGAAATCCGCGCGAAAGCCGGGCGCAAGTGCCCCCATCCGCCGGCCGGCAGCTTGCGCGCCGCCGGCAAGCGCCTTCTCCAACAGGAAGGCGCCGGTCGATGCGCCCGGCGTGTCGAGCGTCACGTTGCGGGCCTGATGGACAAGGCGCTGGCCGTATTCCAGCCAGCGAAGTTCCTCGACCGGGCTCGTCGAGACGTTCGAATCGCTTCCCACGCCGAACGCGCCGCCGGCCTTCAGATACGGGCCCAGCGTGAACAGGCCGTCGCCGAGATTGGCTTCCGTCGTCGGGCAGATCCCGGCGACCGCACCGCGCTTCGCGATGCCCTCGATTTCAGCCGGTGTGGCGTGCGTCGCGTGGATGAGGCACCAGCGCCCGTCGACCTCGGCATTCGAAAGAAGCCAGTCGATCGGCGTGGTGCCCGACCAGGCGCGGCAATCGGCGACTTCCTTGGGCTGCTCGGCGATGTGGATATGGATCGGTGCCGTCGCGTCGAGCCGCGCAAGCATGCCGCAGGCGCGGGCCATCGCTTCGGGCGTTGCCGCGCGAAGCGAATGCGGGGCGATACCCACGCGCACCTGAGGGTCGTTGCGGTGCCGGCGCACGAGCCGTTCGACAAGATCGGCATAACCGTCGTCGTCCATCACGAAGCGTCGCTGGCCTTCGCTTGGCGCCGTACCGCCAAAGCCGCCGTTCTGGTAGAGCACGGGCAGCAGCGTAAGGCCAAGACCCGCAGCGGCGGCGGCGGCGACAATGCGATCGGCCATTTCGGTCGGCGTTTCGTAGCGTTCGCCGGTCGGATCGTTGTGCAGGTAGTGGAACTCGCAAACGCCTGTATAGCCGTGGCGGGCAAGTTCCACGTAAAGCTGGGCGGCGATCGCCTCGACGTCGCGCGGCGAAAGCCGGCGCACGAAGCCATACATGATGTCGCGCCACGTCCAGAAACTGTCGCCTTGCGGACCGGCGCGCTCGCCAAGCCCTGCCAGCGCGCGCTGGAAGGCATGGCTGTGCAGGTTGGCAAGCCCGGGAAGGACGGGCCCGTCGAGCCGTGCGGCATCAGCGCCGTCGGCCCCTGCCGTTACGGAAACGATGTCGCCGCGCGGGCCGACATCGAAGCGCACGTCGCGCGTCCATCCGGCAGGCAGCAGGGCGAGGGGGGCGAAAAAACTCGGCATGGGGCTGGCGTCCTTCGTCGAAGCGCCTATTCTTGAAGGCTGCGAAGACGGAAAGGAAGTCTCTTGAAGCCGATTTTCGAGTTCACTGCCGGCGCGTCACCGCTGCTGGTCAGCGTGCCGCATTCGGGCACATACGTTCCCGACGACATTGCCCGCCGGCTCACGCCCGAAGCGGCAGCGATGCCCGACACCGACTGGCATGTCGAGAAGCTCTATGCGTTCGCGCCGTCGATCGGTGCCAGCTATCTCGTCGCGAATTACTCGCGCTATGCGATCGACCTGAACCGCGATCCGGCAGGCAAGCCGCTGTATCCGGGCGCCGACAACACCGAGCTTGTTCCATCGAGCACGTTCGCGCGCGAGCCGGTCTACCGCGATGGCCAGGCGCCGGATGCCGCAGAAATCGCCGAGCGCGTCGAGCGGTTCTGGCGGCCCTACCATGCGGCGCTCGCGGCCGAACTTGATGCCATCCGCGCGCGGCACGGCATCGCCGTGCTGTGGGACGGCCACTCGATCTGGTCGGTCGTTCCACGCTTCTTTGAGGGACGGCTGCCCGATCTCAATCTTGGCTCGGCGTCCGGTGCATCGGCCGATGCAGGCCTGACCGAGTGCGCACGCGCGGCGCTCGACGGGCCGGGCATGAGCCTAGTCGTCAATGGCCGGTTCAAGGGCGGTTACATCACGCGCCGGTACGGGACGCCGGCAGGCGGGGTTCACGCGCTTCAGCTCGAAAAGGCGATGGCGGCGTATATGGCGGAATCGCCGCCTTATCGTTGGGATCCGGCGCGTGCGGCCGCGATGATCGAGAGGCTGCAGCGCACGATGGCCGCCGTTCTTGGCTGGGCCAAGGAACACACGACGCGCTGAAGCCTCAGACCCGAAGCGTGCGCGTGTGTGGCAGAACGACGGTTACCGTCGTGCCGCGATCGATGACGCTTTCGATCGTCAGATGCCCGCCATGCAGTTCGACCAGCTTCTTCGACAGTGGCAGGCCGAGGCCCGTGCCCTCGAACCGGCGCGATAGCGCGTTGTCGACCTGCGCGAAGGGTTCGAGCGCACGCGGGATGTCTTCCGCGCGCATGCCGATGCCTGTATCGCGAACGACGAAACGTGCACCCCCTTCGCCGTCCAGACCGGCTTCGACGGCGACGCGGCCGCCCGGCGGCGTGAACTTGACGGCGTTGGCGAGCAGGTTGATCAGGACCTGCTTCATGCGGCGCGCATCGGCGTCGATTTTCGGCATCTCGGGCGCGATGCGGATTTCCACGCGGATCTGTCCGGCCTGCGCGCGGGGCTCGATCAGCCGCACGCTCGCGTCGACGAGATCCTTGATGTCGCATGCGTGCTCGTCGAGTTCGGCGGTCCCGGCTTCCGCCTTGGCGATGTCGAGGATGTCGCCGATCACGTTCAGAAGATGCGTGCCGCTCGCGTGGATGTCGCGCGCGTACTCGATATAGCGCGTTTCGCCGACCGGTCCGAACATCTCGCGATGGATGATCTCGGAAAAGCCGATCACGGCGTTGAGCGGCGTGCGCAGTTCGTGGCTCATGTGCGCGAGGAAGTCCGACTTGGAGCGGTTGGCCGATTCGGCGGCTTCCTTGGCCTCGCGCAGCGCGTCCTCGAAACGGTGCTGCTCGGTCATGTCGGTGAACAGCGTGACCCAGCCACCGTCGCGCAGCAGCGTGCGCCGGGCGCGGATGTAGCGGCCGTTCGGTCGCCATCCCTCGGTGGTCGAAGCCGTACTGCGGTTGAGTTCGAGACGGCGCAGCACCTCCGCCTCCGGATTGTCGAAATGCCCGAAATCGCCGCGGGCGAGCTGGTAGCGGATGGATTCCGTGAAGGGCGCGCCGGCATATAGCATGTCGTTGGGTATGCCGATGATGCCGATCGCCCGTTCGTTCCAGGCCGCAAGACACGCATTCGAATCGTAAACGAGAATTCCCTCGTCGATGCTCTCGAAAACGCGCGTGAGGATGTGCGCCTGCTGATCGGCTTCCTCGCGGCCGCGGCGGACCTGCGTTACATCGACTCCGATCAGCACGATCCCGCCGTCCGGCGTGCGCCGTTCGACGATCTGCAGCGTGCGCCCGTTCGAGAATGTCACGTCGATGGGCTCGGCGCAGGCCGCGTGCCGCTGCATGCGCCACTCGTGCCAGGCGTCGCGGGTCATGTTGCCCGTGTCGATCTTCCCGTGGTCGAGCATCGCGCGGATGATCTGGCCGAACGTCATGCCGATGCCGAATGTCGGGTCGGAATTGGACGCCGACGAGAAGGTCCGGTTGCGGAACGTGAGTCGGTCCTCGATGTCGTAGACGGCGAGCGAGGCGCCGATCGCGTCGAGGGCCTGATGAAGCCGCCGTTCGGCCTCGAAAGCCGTCTCGCTTGCCGATATCTCCGCCGTGATGTCGCGCGCCGTTCCGCGATAGCCGCGGAAGCGGCCTTCCGCATCGACGATCGGCCGGCCGGAGAACGAAATCGTCAGCATCTTGCCGTCGTCGGCTTTCCGGCGAAGGCGGAAGTCGCGGAACGGTTCGCGGGCGACCATCGCGGCGCGCACGGCCTGAAGGCCCGCCGGCGAGCTTGCGTAATGCGCGGGCAGGTCCCACAGCGACTGGCCGATCCCGCCGGCGGGGGCGCCAGGTACCGCGGCGATGAGCGGCTTGGAGAAGTAGGAGAAGCGGAGGTCAGAATCCATCTCCCACAGCCAGTCGGACGTGGCGGCGGCGAAGTCGAGCAGGCGCGCCTGCGCGAGTTCGAGTTCGTTCGTCCGGTCGGCGATATCGCGTTCGCGCTGGACGACGTCGGTGACGATCCGCGACGTGCCGCGGTAGCCCGCGAAACGGCCTTTCGCGTCGAAGAAGGGGCGCCCCGAAACCGCGAACCAGACGCGGCTGCCGTCGTCCCTGCGCCGGCTGATGACGAGGTCGCGGAACGGCCGGTGTTCGCGAAGATCGGCGATGTGGCGCTCCCAGACGACCGGATCGGTCCCATCGGGACATTTGTCGAGCATCGTCCGGCCGATATAGTTCGCTTCGACGAGACCGGTGACCTCGGCCCCGGTCATCATCGTGAAGCGCTGTTCGGCGTCGCGCTCCCACATCCAGTCGGCATTCGATTTGGCGAAATCCGCCTGGCGTCGTTCGGATCGGGAAATCCGGATATTCCTGCGCCACAGGTAGAGGCAGCAGGCGCCGAGTACGACGGCAAGCACCGCGAAGAAGAAGGAGTCGAGCGCCATCGCGATCCGACCCCCTTCAGGTCAATAGCGCACGAGACTTTCGAAGGGCACGGGCAAGCGCTTGCGGCCTTCGAGGAACGTCAGTTCGATGATGCAGCATGCCGCGCGCACGTCGGCGCCGGCCTTGCCGAGCAGCGAGATCGCGGCATTGAGCGTGCCGCCGGTGGCGAGCACGTCGTCGAGCACCACGACGCGCGTGCCCGGCTTGACCGCGTTGTCCTGTATTTCGATCGTGTCCTCGCCATATTCGAGCGCGTAGGTGTGCGGGATCGTCCGGCCGGGCAGCTTGCCGCGCTTGCGCACCATCATGAACCCGCAGCCCATATGCAGGGCCAAGGGGGCAGTCACCAGAAAGCCGCGGCTCTCGATCCCGGCCAGGATCGCGGGCTTGTGGGGGCCGACAACGTCGGCAAGACGTTCGATCGTCGCCCGCCAGGCGCCTGCGTCGGCGAGAAGCGGTGAAATGTCGCGGAAAAGGATGCCCGGCTTGGGGAAATCGGCGACGTCGCGGATGTAGTCTTTCAAGTCCATATGTCGGGCCTCGCTGTAAGGCCCTTTTCGTAAGGGGTCAGGCGGGGGTGCGTCCACTCGAATTTCGGGCGCCGATGCCGGGTCTTCCGACGGCGACCGACTTGACGATCGCATAGACCGGCATGCCCGCGGAAAGGCCAAGTTCGGCAACCGCCGCGCGGGTGATGCGCGCGCGCAACCGGACACCGCCGACCGCTATCGCGGCTTCGGCATGCGCCCCTTCCTCGAGGGCGAGCGCCGAAATGCGGCCGGCATAGACGTTGCGCGCCGAAATGGCTCCGGGCGGCTGCGTGGCCAGCATGACATCGCGTGCGCGCACCAGGACTCGAAGTTCGGTACCGGGTGCGGCATCGACTGCCGGCACGACGAGTTCGCCGCCGTCGAAGGCAAGCCGCGTAAGGGCATAGCGGTCGTCGTGTCCGGCAATGACGGTATCGATTGCCGCACCGGCCTCGAACCGGCCCACCAGCGGGCCCAGATCGACGCGTGCCATTACCTCCGTGACCGGGCCCGCCACGGCGATGCGCCCGCCGTCGACAAGTGCGAGCGTGTCGGCGAGCCGCAACACCTCGTCGATGGAATGCGTCACATAGACGATCGGGATGCCGAGGCGATGGCGCAGCCCGTCGAGATAAGGCAGCACCTCCGCCTTGCGTGCGGCGTCAAGCGAGGCGAGCGGCTCATCCATCAGAAGCACGCGCGGTCGGGCGAGCAGGGCGCGGCCGACGGCCACGCGCTGCCGCTCGCCGCCCGACAGCGTGCCGGGCCGGCGCGCCAGAAGCGCACCGATGCCGAGAAGCTCGACGATCGCGCCGAATTCGTCCGGCCCTTCGGCGGCGCCCGACCGGCGCTGGCCGTAGCGCAGGTTCGCTTCGACGTTCATGTGCGGAAACAGGCGCGCGTCCTGAAACACGTAGCCCACGCGGCGGCGTTCGGCCGGGAGGTCGATTCCGGCGGCGGAATCGAACAGCGCCGTCCCGGCGACGGCGATGCGGCCTTCCCGGGGCCGCGAAAGGCCGGCAATGGCGCGCACGACGGATGTCTTGCCCGACCCGGAACGGCCGAAAAGCGCCACGACACCCGCAGGCGCCGCCAACCTTATGTCGAGATCGAAGCTGCCGAGGCGCTCGCGGAAATCGAGATCGATCATCTAACGGCCCAGCATCCGGCTCACGCGGCGCGCCAGGTATTCCGAGAAGACGAGGCCCGCGAGCGCCAGCGTCATGGATATCGTGGCCAGACGCGCGGCCGCGACGTCGCCGCCCGGCGTCTGCGTGGCGGCGTAGATCGCCAGCGGCAGCGTCTGCGTTTCACCCGGCACGTTCGCCGCAAACGTGATGACGGCGCCGAATTCGCCGAGGCTTGCCGCGAAGGCGACGACCGCACCCGAAAGGATCCCGGGCAGCATCAACGGCAGCGAAACCGTCACGAACCTGTCGATCGGGCCGGCACCCAGCGTGCGCGCCGCTTCGTCGAGGCCCGGATCGAGTGCTTCGATCGACAGGCGTACCGCGCGCACAATCAACGGAAAGATCATTACCGCCGTGGCAAGCGCCACGCCGTTGGCCGTGAAGACAAGCCGGATACCGAAGGCGGCATCGAGCCACGACCCGATCGGCCCGCGCACGCCGAAAAGGAGAAGAAGAACATAGCCGACGACGACCGGCGGCAGCACAAGCGGCAGATGGAGAAAGCCGGCGATCAGCCCCTTGCCGGGAAATCGGCACCGGGCAAGCGCCCAGGCGACAAGCACGGCGAGCGGCAACGTCGCCGCGACCGCGACGAGCGCCACCCGCAAGCTGAGGCGCAGTGCCTCGAATTCGGTCGCACTGAGCAGGTCCATAAGATGCGCGTCATTCCATCGCGAAGCCGTTGCGGCGGAAAACGATCCTTGCCGCTGGCGACTGCAACGCCGCAAGGAAGTCGCGTGCGGCCGGCGTATCGCGGCCGGCGACGATCGCGAACGGGTAGGCGATCTGTGCATGGCTTTCCGCCGGCAACGTCGCCGCGACGGCAACCTTCGGGTCGGCGAGAGCATCGGTCGCGTAGACGATGCCGAGCGGCGTCTCGCCGCGTTCGACCAGCGCCATGGCCGCGCGCACCGATTCCGCGCGCGCGAGCCGCGGCTCGACCGTCGCCCAGATGCCCAGCCATTCGAGCGACTGGCGCGCATAGCGCCCGGCCGGGACAAGCGCCGGATCGCCCACCGCAAGGCGTCCGCCGGCCAGGAGGGCCATCATGTCCATGCCCTTGGCGATCGAGATCGCGCGCTTGCGGTCCGCCGGGACGATCAGAACCAGCTGGTTCGACAGCAGCGTCGTACGCGTGCCGGGCACGAGCTTGCCGCGCTCGGCAAGGTAGTTCGCCCAGTCCTCGTCGGCCGAGGCGAAGATGTCGGCGGGTGCGCCGTTCTCGATCTGGCGGGCGAGCGTCGAGGACGCGGCAAACGAAAAGCGCGCCTTCCGGCCGGTCGCCTTCGCGGCCTGTTGCAGCGCGTCGGTGAGCGAGGCCGCGGCGAAGACGAGCAGCTCCTGCGCGCGTGCCACAGGGGCCGCGAACAGGCCGGCTGCAAGGACGAATGCGGCGAAACGGCGCATGGCTTCTCCTGCGTGGCGCTATATCCGTCCGGATATAACGCCATGCGTCCTGCGCCGCTGTCAACCGCGGCCGTCAGCCCGGTGCGTACTGCGCGATGCCGTTGCCGAACGACCAGTCCGGCAGTTCGTTCTCGGTCAGCGCGATCAGGACGTCTTCCGGCCGGATGTTCGCGTTGCGGGCGAGGTTGCGCACGATCGCGGCGTAAAGCGCGCGCTTCAGCTCGTCGCTGCGGCCGCGCCGCAGGAAGACCTGCACGGCCAGGAAGCCGGCGCCGCGCGATATGCCCATGTAGTTCGGGTCGGCGATGAGGCCGCCGGCGGGATGCGCGGTCACGACCTGGAAGCGGTCGTCGGCCGGGATGCCGATGGCCTCGACGAGTGCGGAATGCACGCCGTCGGCGACGGCGCGGCGGGTGTCGTGGGAAAGCGTATCGGGAACGTCGATGCGGACGAGCGGCATGGTCTTCTCCTTGTGTCGGTGCCAGGGAGAATGCGCCGCCGCCGGTTGACCGGCTAACGAGATTGTCTATCGGCCTTGTGAGCGGGGCTCACAACGGGCGGGAAGCTTTCTCGCCGATGTCCCAGTAGAGCCCGGCCATCAGCCGCAGGCCCTCGCGCGCGACCGCCGGCAGAAGGTGTTCGTTGGGCGCGTGCTGCGAACAGGCCGGGTAGGAATGCGGTACCCAGACCGTGGGCAGGCCCAGAACCTCGCTGAAGATGTCGTTGGGCAGCGAGCCGCCGAGATTGGGCAGCACCGCAGGCTTGGCATTGGTCGTGCGCCGCAGGCTGTCGACGGCGAAATTGACCCACGGATGCTCGGGATCAAGCCGCGTGGCGTGGAACACTTCCTCGCGCGTTGACGCCAGCTTGACCATCGGGAAGCCGTGCCGGTCGAGATGGCGGCGAAGGGCAGGCAGGATATTGGCCGGATCGACGCCGACCACGAAACGAAGCTGGCAGCGTGCCCATGCCTTGGGCGGGATCGCGTTGACCGGGTTGTCGGGATTGCCGGTCCGGTAGGCGAGAACCTCGAACGAACTCCAGCCGAACACGCGCTCGGAGGGCGTCAGGCCCGGTTCGCCCCAACCGGGTTCGATCTGCGGGCCGTCAGCGCCGCCATCGACCTCGCAGTCGGCCAGTGCACGGCGCACGCTTGCAGGCACTTCGCCCGGCACCCATTCCGGCACGCGGATCTGGCCGGTGGGCCCCGCAATGCAGGCGATCGCATGAGCCAGCTGCAGGCCCGGATTGGAGATGAGCCCGCCCCAGTTGCCCGAATGGTGCCCGCCCGCGCGCGCGTCAATCTCGAGATCGAAATTGAACGCACCGCGCGAGCCCAGGAACAGCGTCGGCCGGTCGGCGCGCAGGCGCGGCCCGTCGGAGGCAATCAGCACGTCGGCCTTGAACAATTCCTTGTTCTGTTCGCACACCTCGCGCAGACCGGGCGAACCGGTCTCCTCGCCCATCTCGATGAGGTATTTGGCGTTGAAGCCGAGCTTGCCGCGCGCCTTCAGCACGGCCGCGAGCGCGCCGATATTGATCGAATGCTGGCCCTTGTTGTCGGCCGTGCCGCGGCCGTACCAGCGATCGCCTTCCTCCTTGAGCGTCCACGGCGACAGGCCTTCGCGCCATTGCGGTTCGAGCCCGCGGATCACGTCGCCATGGCCGTAGCCGAACACGGTTGTCGCCTTGGGGTCCTCGATGCGTTCGGCGATCAGGAACGGGCCCTTCGCGCGCGGATTGTTCAGAACGCGGCATTTGAAGCCCAGCTTCTCGAGCGTGGGGATCATCTCGCCCGTCAGGTATTCGGCCAGCTCCGGCCCGCGGTCGGGATTCTGGCTTTCCGTCTTCATCGCGACGCGGCGCGCGAGATCGGCCTTGTAGCCGCCCTCGTCGAAATAGCGTTCGGCGTTGGCGATGGCGGTCTCGCGGCTCATGCGAATTCCTTTCCGTGAATCGGGTCGTAGGCGTGGCAGGCGACGCGCGCCGGGCCGTCTTCGGCAAGCGCAGGCATGCGCTTGCGGCAGACGGCGCGTGCATAGGCGCAGCGCGGATTGAAGCCGCATCCGGGTGGCGGGTCCAGCGGATCGGGGAAGGCAAGGCCCAGATGCGTGTCGGGAAGGCCCTTGCCGGGCTCCGGCGTCAGCACCGAGGCGAGCAGCGCCTGCGTATAAGGATGGCGCGGCCTTGCGAATATTTCCTCGGCCGGCGCCAGCTCGACGATGCGGCCCAGATACATGACCGCCACGCGCGTGGCGACATGCTCGACCACCGCGAGATTATGGCTGATGAACACATAGGTGAGGCCGAATTCGCGCCGGAGATCCATCAGCAGGTTCAGGATCTGGCTCTGCACCGAAACGTCGAGCGCGGAGGTCGGCTCGTCGCACACGACGATTTCGGGCTGCATGACGAGCGCGCGCGCGATCGCCACGCGCTGGCGCTGGCCGCCCGAAAGCTGGCCGGGATAATTGTCGGCAAGCCTTGCGGGAAGGCCCACGCGCTCGAGCATCTCGACCGCGCGCCGTCGCCGCTCGGCCCGGTCGCCGATGGCATGCACGACAAGTGGCAATGCCACGATCGAGGCGATGCGCTTTCGCGGGTTGAGTGAGCCGTAAGGGTCCTGAAACACCGGCTGCACGCGCGCGGCAAGCGCGCGGGCGTCCATCCGGCCGACTTCGGCGCCGTCCAGCACGATGCGTCCGGCGCTTGCGGGAATGAGCCCCAGCAGCATGCGCGCCAGCGTGGACTTGCCGCAGCCGGACTCGCCCACGATTCCCAGCACTTCGCCTTTTTCGATTTCCAGATCGACGCCGTTGACCGCGTGCAGCGTGCGCTTGCGCGCCAACAGGCCGCGCGAGACCGAGAATGTGCGCCGCGCGCCTTCGATGCGCATGAGCGGGCTCATGCGGCCCCCCGGATGCAGGCCCATTCATGGCCGCCTTCGGCGTGTTGCGGCGGCGCGTCCTCGCACCGGGCCTGCGCGTGGGCGCAGCGCGAGCGAAACGCGCAGCCCGTGATGTTCCCCACCAGCGCCGGCACCGTTCCCGGAATGGCGCCGAGCCGTTCGCCCGGCTTCGTGCGCCCGGGGACGGGAATGCAGTCGATCAGCCCGGCCGTATAAGGATGGCGGGGTGCCGCAAAGACCTGTGCGGCCGTGCCACGCTCGACGATCGCGCCGGCGTACATCACCGCCACGCTGTCGGCCACGCGCGCAACGACGCCCAGATCGTGCGTGATCAGCACCAGCGCCATGCCGAATTCGTCCTGGAGATCCTTGAGCAGCTTCAGGATCTGCGCCTGGATCGTCACGTCGAGCGCGGTCGTCGGCTCGTCGGCCACGATCAACGCGGGATCGCACATCAGCGCCATCGCGATCATCACGCGCTGGCGCAGCCCGCCGGAAAGCTGGTGCGGATACTGGCCGAGCCTTTCGCCTGCCGCCGCGATGCCGACCTTGCCGAGAAGGAAGGCGGCGCGTTCGCGCGCGGCCGCGGCCGAGCCGCCCTTGTGGCGGCGATAGACGCCGCAGAGCTGGTTGCCGATCGTGTAGGCCGGGTTGAGCGCCGTCATCGGCTCCTGGAAGATCATCGACATCCGGCTGCCGCGCAGATCGTTGGTCTGCGTGCGCGAGGCGGCGGCAAGGTCGATTCCGTCGAAGACGAGCCGCCGCGCCCGACGTCGGGCGTTGCGCGGCAGCAGGCCCATCAGCGCCAGCGCCGTCATCGACTTGCCGCAGCCGGATTCGCCCACGATGCAGAGCGTCTCGCCGCGCGCGACCTCGAAGGAAACGTCGCGCACGGCGTGCAGCGTCCCGGCCGGCACCGAAAGGTCGACCTCGAGCCCCTCGACCGTCAGGATCGCGCTCATGCCCGGCCCTCGGGTGCGGCCACGTCGCGAATGCCGTCGCCCACAAGGTTGATCGCCAGCACGAGAAGGCCCAGTGCCGTGCCGGGGATGGCGATCATCCAGAAGCTGAAGAACATGTAGGCCTTGGCTTCCGAGATCATCAGGCCCCAGCTGGGCAGCGGCGGCTGCACGCCAAGGCCGAGGAACGAGAGTGCCGCTTCGAGCAGGATGGCGCTCGCCATCTCGAGCGTGGCGACGACGACCAGTTGGGGGAGGATGTTGGGCAGCACCTCGCCCAGAAGCACGCGCAGCGTGGAGGCGCCCGTCGCCTTCGCGGCGGCGACATAGTCTTGCGCACGCGCCTGCTGTGTCGCCGCGCGCATCACGACGGCGAACCGGTCCCATTTGAGCAGGCCCAGCACCGCGATCACGACCACGAGCGAGCCGCCGACCAGCGCCACCACGGCGAGCGCGACGAGCACGACCGGCATTGCAAGGCGTGCGGTCACGATGAAGCTGACGGCCATGTCGGTCCGGCCGCCGAAATAGCCGGCTGCAAGCCCCATCGTCGTGCCAATCAGGCCGGAGACGAGCATCACCGAGAAGCCGATCAGCAGCGAGACGCGTGCGCCATAGATCGTGCGCGAGAGATAGTCGCGGCCAAGATTGTCGGTGCCCAGCGGATGCAGCCACGTGCCGCGCGGCTGCCAGACCGGCGGCACCAGGCGTGCCGCGAGATCCTGGAAATAGGGATCGTGCGGGGCCAGCAGCGGCGCGAAAATCGCGCAGGCGAACGCGACGACGAGGATCGCGATACCCGTCATCAGCCCGACATGGCCGAAAATCCGGCCGCGAAGCATGGCAGCGTGCGTGGGCAGGGCGGCGTCCATGTCAGGCGACCCTGAGGCGCGGGTCGAGCCACGCGTTGACGATGTCTGCCGTGAACGTCAGGAAGATGTAGACGACCGAAAGCAGCAGCACGACGGCCTGCGTGGTCGGGAAATCCTTGTAGGTGATGCTCTGGTAGGCGAGATAGCCAAGACCGTCGAGCGCGAAAATCGTCTCGATGACGATCGAGCCGCCCAGCAGGAAGCCAAGCTGCACGGCGGCAAGCGCCACCACCGGGATCAGCGCATTGCGCAGCGCATGCTTGAACACCACGCTTGCCGGCGAAAGGCCGCTTGCGCGCGCCGTGCGCACATAGTCCGCCGCAAGCGTTTCGATCATGCCGGCGCGGATGAGGCGCATGAAGGCGGGCGCCACGTAGTAGCCCAGCGCGATCGTCGGCATGACGAAATGCAGCCAGGTGCCCGTTCCCGAAACCGGCAGCCAGCGCAGCGAGATCGAGAAAAGCAGGATCAGGCACAGCGCGAAGAAGAAGTTGGGCAGTGCCTGCCCCAGCACCGCAAGGGCGAGGCACAACCGGTCGATCCAGGTGTTCGGAAAGATCGCCGCGAGAATGCCCAACGGCAGCGAGACCGCGAGCGCGAACAGCACCGAGCTGAGCCCGAGGATGAGCGTGACGGGAAGCTTGTCGGCGACGAGTGCGGACACGTCGGTCTTGAAATAAAGCGACGTGCCCAGATCGCCGCGCAGCGTGTTGCCCAGCCATTCGGCGTACTGGACGATCAGCGGCCGGTCGAGCCCATAGGCCTTGCGCACGAACGCGATGTCTTCGGCCCTGGCGCCCTCGCCGGCGATGGCCGCAGCCACGTCGCCGGAAAGGCGCAGCAGGACGAAGCTCGCCGCCGACACGGCCAGTGCTACTGCGAGCGCGAGCGCAAGCCGGCGGACGGCGAACCCCAGCATTGGACCGAGTGCCTTACTTCCAGCGCGTTTCCCAGAAGCGCGGCAGCTCGTCCGGGTAGGCGGTGAACGCAAGGTCGCTCGACATCACGTAGAACGTGGTCAGCGAATAGAGCGGCACCGTATAGGCCCGATCGGCGATCATGGCCAGCGCCTGGCGGTAGGCCGCCTTGCGCGCGGCCGGATCGACCGATCCGTCGCCCTTCTCCAGCAGGTCGCGCACTTCCGGATCGCGCGTCGCGTCGTCGTCCTGGAACTTGAAGAAGACGGGCGTGCTTGCCGACACGTCGTTGACCGAGAACGAGCCCCAGGTCTGGTGCGCGAAGGCCGCGGCCCCGGCGCGCAGCTGGTCGCGGAACGCCGCGTATTGCAGGAAGCGCAGGTTCGCCCGGATGCCGACGGCGCGCAGATAGCCCACCATCGCCTCGGCCTGGTTGCGTTCGCGATACGAGTAGAGGTCGACGTCGAAGCCGTTCGCGAAGCCCGCTTCGGCGAGCAGCGCCTTGGCCTTGACCGGGTCGTACGCGTAGACGGGCGCGCCTTCATCGGTGCAGCCGAACTGGCTGGGGAAGCAGACCGTGTTGAGGACGCGCGCCCCGTCGCCCACGAGGTTCTTCACCATCGCGGCGCGGTCGATCGCGTGGTTGATCGCCTTGCGCACGCGCACGTCGCGGAAGGCCTGCACGGGCGTCTTCTCGTTCGAGGCCATCTGCAGGAAGACGATGCGCATCGTCTCGCCGCTGATGACGGCGAGATTTGGCACCGCCTTCACCTGCGCCGCCTGGTCGGGCGCCACGTTCATGATCAGCTCGAGCCCGCCCGAGAGTATTTCGGCGATCTGCGTCTGCCGGTCGGGGATAAAGCGGATCTCGACCTTGTCGATGGTCGGCTGCGGCTTCGGGCTGTCCTTGAAATAGTCGGGATTGCGCTCGAGCTTGATGTGCTTGCCCGGCACGTGTTCGACCACGCGGTAGGGACCGGTACCCACGGGCTTCTCGTTCATGCCCTTTGGCCCGACCTTGGCGTAGTACTCGTTCGGGTGGATCACGATGGGGCCGGCGAGATATTCGATGGCGGCAGGGAACGTGCGCTTCAGATCGATACGGACCTTGTACTTGTCGAGCTTCTCCGCCTTCGCGATCCAGTTCACGTTCTGCTGCGTGACCGACTTGTTGGCGGGATCGGCGACGAAATTGAGCGTGTAGACCACGTCGTCGGCGTCGAATTCCTCGCCGTTGTGGAACTTGACGCCGTGGCGCAGGTCAAGTTCGAGGGTCTTGTCGTCGACCCAGCGCCAGGCGGTCGCCAGCTGGCCCTTGTATTCGTTGGTCTTCGGGTCGCGGTAGATCAGCGTGTCCCAGACATGCTGGCCGATGATCACGCCGATGCGCACGTTGTTGAAGTACGGATCGACATTCTCGGGAACCTGGTCGTAGGCGAAGCGCAGCGTGTTGTCGCGCTTGGCGGCCTCGGCCGGCGCGCTGACCGCGAGAGCGGCGAAAAGCGCGAGTGCGGCCGCCCCGGCCGGACGAAACTTCGACATGTCTGGAACCTCCGTTTGACCCCGGCCGATGGTGGCGGGCCGGTGCGCACGGAGTCAAGCAAGCCTTATACCGCGACGGAATGTTTGGCTTCCCCACCGTCGAGATAGGCATCGAATGCCGATGCCACGATGCGCGCAAAACTTGTCGCGGCGGGCGGAATGGCGATCCGGCCGCCCTCGCGCACGCACAGGCCTTCGGCAGCGAACCGGTCGACCCGCGCGAGTTCGCCGGCAAAATGCCGCTCGGATGCCTCCTCAAGACCCAGTTCTTCGGCGATCGCGTCGAGATCGACTTTCATGTCGCACATCAGCCGTTCGATGATCGCGCGGCGCAGCCTGTCTTCGGGTGCCAGGGCACGGCCGCGCGCGACGGGAAGCGCCTTTCCTTCGACGCCCGCGCGCCATTCGTCGAGCCGCGTATGGTTCTGCGCATAGCCCTGCCGGAAGGCCGAGATCGCCGATGGCCCGAAACCGAGCAGCGTGCGCGCGCCGTCGGTCGTGTAGCCCTGAAAGTTGCGGGCGAGGCGGCCTTCCTTCAGCGCCACGGCAAGTTCGTCGTCGGGCCTTGCGAAATGATCGATGCCCACGCGCACATAGCCGCGCGCGGCCAAGCGCGCGTGCGCGCGCTGCATCAGCTTCATGCGGGCCTCGGGTCCGGGCAGGCCTTCGGGTTCGAGCAGTTTCTGGTGCGGCTTCATCCAAGGCACGTGCGCATAGCCGAACAGCGCCACGCGCGACGCGCCGAGGTCTGCGACCGAGTCGACCGTCGCCGCGATCGTCGATTCGTCCTGGTGCGGCAGGCCGTAGAGAAGATCGACGCCAAAATTGGAGATGCCGGCCACGCGCAGTTCGTCGAGCCGCGTGCGGACTTCGGCGAAGGTCTGGATGCGGTTGATCGCCTTCTGGACGGCCGGGTCGAAATCCTGAATGCCGAGATTGACGCGGGTGACACCGGCGGCGGCCAGCGTCCACGCCATTTTCGCGTCGAGCGTGCGCGGGTCGAGTTCGATGTCGAAGCTCGTGTGCGGCTCGATCTCGAACAGCGCGTGCAGCGCGTCGGCGAGCCGCGCGAAATCGACGGGCGACAGCGCGTTGGGCGTGCCGCCGCCGAAATGGAGGTGGCTGACCGGCGCCTTGCGGCCGAGCAACTCGCGCGCATGGCCAAGCTCGCGGACCAGCGTCTCCAGATAGGCATGCACCGGCTGGTATTTCGTCGCGATCGACGTGTTGCAGCCGCAATACCAGCACAGCTTCGCGCAGAACGGCACGTGCACGTAGAGCGAGACCGGATCGCATTCGGGAATCGCGCGATACCAGTCGGCGACCTGCGCCGGCCCGATCGTCTTGCCGAAATGCGGCGCGGTCGGGTAGCTCGTGTAGCGGGGAACGCGCGCTTCGGCGCGGGTCAACGTGTCTTGGCTCAGCATGGTTGGAAATCTGCGCCCGCCGGGCGTTGCCCGCGATGATCTAAATCAACCGGCGAGCGCGCATTCAACGAAGGCCCGCAGCAGCGGCTGTTCGCGCCGCTCGGCAAGGCAGCATGCGTATTCGGCCACCTCGAGATTTGCATCCGTGACGGGGAGCGCCCGGAATCGCGGGTCGGGGCCAAGTTCACTCTCGAAAACGATGCCGATGCCGAAGCCAGCCGCCACCGCCTCGCGCACGCCTTCGCGCGTGGCGATCTCGACCGCGCGGGCGGGTGCAAGGCCGGCCTCGGCCAGCGCCGCCTCGAAGCGCTCGCGGGTGGCCGAGCCGCGCTCGCGCAGCACAAGCCGCGCGGCGGCGATTTCGGCGAGCTTGGCCGTGCGCCGCATGGCGCGCGTGGCGGGTGCAAAGGCGACGAGCCGGTCGGTCTTGATGCGCACGGCGGCAAGGCGCGGGTCGGCGACCGCGCGGCCCATGATGCCGATATCGGCTTCGTAGGCGAGCAGGCTGCGCACCACTTCCTCGGAATTGCCGATCGACAGCGAGAAATCGAGGCCGGGCACGCGCCGCTCGAGCGCGCCGAGCACGGCAAGCGCATGCGCGGGTCCGTCGGCGGCGACGGAAAGGAAAGCCTGGCTCGGCGCATCGGTGCCGGCGACGACGGCCTGGGCCTCCTCGGCCAGCGCGAACAGCCGGTCGGCCACATCGAGCAGGCGGCGGCCGAGCCGCGTGAGCGCGATGTTCCGCCCGCGCCGGTCGAAAAGCGTGACGCCGTAGTCGCGCTCGAGCGCCTTTACCTGCGCGGACAGCGTCGGCTGGCTGACGCGTGCGCCTTCAGCCGCGCGACTGAAGCTGCCCGCACGGGCCACAAGCCGGAAGGCGCGGAGCTGGAACAGGTTCATATAGACAATACCTATTTGAAACATAGTCATTATGTATTGGACCTATGGATAGGGCAAGCGCGATGCTCGCTTCCATTCCACCCGAATCCCCAAGGAACGACGCCCCATGTCCAACGCGCCCCTCGGCCGGTCCGAAACCGGCGATCCCCTGCTGCTGACGCCGGGACCGCTCACGACCTCGAAGACCACGAAGGCCGCGATGATCCACGACTGGGGCTCGCGCGACGCGACGTTCCTTGCCGCCAACGCCTCGATGCTGAAGCGCATCGCCGCCCTCGCGGGGCACGCCGACAGCCACGTGACCGTGCCCGTGCAGGGCTCGGGCACCTTCGCGGTCGAAGCGATGATCACCAGCATGGTGCCGAAGAACGGCAAGCTGCTGCTCGCCATCAACGGCGCCTATGGCGTGCGCGCACGACGGATGGCCGAAATCGCCGGGCGCGCGAGCGCGTCGGTCGAGTTTCCCGAAGACCGCCCGGTCGATCCCGCGGCGGTCGATGCGGCGCTCGCCGCCGATCCGGCGATCACGCACGTCTTCGTCGTCCATTGCGAGACGACCTCGGGCGTCCTCAACCCGGTCGATGCGGTGGCCGATGTGGTGGCCAAGCGCTCGCGCAAGCTGCTGGTCGACGCGATGAGCGCCTTTGGCGCGCTGGGCCTTGCCGCGACGACGAAGTACGACGCGCTCGCCGCGTCGTCCAACAAGTGCATCGAGGGGGTGCCCGGCCTCGGCTTCGTGGTGTGCGACAAGGCCGCCATCGCCGCCGCAAAGGGCAACGCCACGACGCTGACGCTTGACCTTCATGATCAGTGGGCGGGCTTCGAGAAGACCGGCCAGTGGCGCTTCACCCCGCCCGTGCACGCGATCATGGCGTTTTCGCAGGCGCTGGACGAACACGCGGCCGAAGGCGGCGTCGAAGGCCGCGGCGGCCGCTACAGGCGCAACTGCAAGGTCCTGGTCGACGGGCTTCGCGCGATGGGCTTCCAGACGCTGCTGCCCGATGCGCAGCAGGCGCCGATCATCGTGACGGTCCACATGCCGGCCGACCCGAAATTCGTGTTCCAGACTTTCTACGATCGGCTCAAGGAACAGGGCTACGTGATCTATCCCGGCAAGCTGACGGTAGCGGATTCCTTCCGCATCGGCTGCATCGGCCGGCTCGACGAAACCCACATGAAGGGCGCTCTCGCCGCGATCAAGGCCACGCTTGCCGAAATGGGCGTGGCTTCCGGCGCGCCCGCGCGAAAGGCGGCCTGAGGATGGCGAAGCTCGAACTGAACGGCCGCAGCTACGCGCTGCCTGCCGTGCCGGTCGTCGTCGTATGCGTCGACGGATCGGAGCCAGGCTACATCGAAGGCGCGATCGCGAAGGGCCGCGCGCCCTTCTTCAAGCGCTGCCTTGCCGAAGGCACGAACCTGACGGCCGAGTGCGTGGTGCCCAGCTTCACGAACCCGAACAACCTGTCGATCGTGACCGGTGCGCCGCCTTCCGTGCACGGGATCTCGGGCAACTATTTCCTCGACCCCGACACGGGGCGCGAGGTGATGATGAACGACCCGAAATTCCTGCGCGCCCCCACGCTGTTCCAGGCGCTGCGCGCGGCCGGCAAGACCGTTGCCATCGTCACGGCGAAGGACAAGCTGCGCGCACTTCTCGGCCACGGCGTGAAGATGGAGACGGGCAAGGCCGTGTGCTTCTCGTCGGAGAAGTCCGACAAGACGACGCTTGCCGAAAACGGCATCGAGAACGTCAACGCTCTCGTCGGCATGGACGTGCCAGACGTGTACAGCGCGGGGCTGTCGGAATTCGTGTTCGCCGCCGGCGTCAAGCTCATGGAAACGATGCGCCCCGACGTCATGTACCTGTCGACGACGGACTATATCCAGCACAAGCACGCGCCCGGCACGCCGGTCGCGGACGATTTCTACGCGATGATGGATTCCTATCTCGCGCGGCTCGACGCGATGGGCGCCATCATCGTGCTGACCGCCGACCACGGCATGAACGCCAAGCACGACGCGGCCGGCAGGCCCGACGTACTCTACCTGCAGGACGCGCTCGATGCGCTGCTTGGCAAGGCCGAAGCGCGCGTGATCCTGCCGATCACCGATCCCTATGTCGTCCATCATGGCGCGCTGGGCTCGTTCGCGGTCGTCTACCTGCCGGCGTCGATCGATGCCGGTGCGGTGCGCGCGAAGATCGCCGCGATGCCCGGCGTCGAGGCGGCCCTGTCGAAGGACGAGGCGGCCAAGCGCTTCGAACTGCCGCCGGACAGGCTGGGCGAGATCGTCGTTGTCTCCACGCGCCACAAGACGATCGGCACGTCGGTCGAACGTCACGACCTGAGCGGCCTCAAGGAGCCGCTGCGCTCGCACGGCGGCGTCTCCGAGCAGAAGGTGCCGCTGATTTCAAACAAGCGCTGCGTCGTCGACGCCGCGCACCGTTACCGCAATTTCGATGCCTTCGACCTGGCGCTGAACCGGGTCGCGGCGGAGGTGCACGCATGAACGCGATTTCTCCCATCGAGGTCCGCCACGAAACCCTGCGCATCGCGGGCAGGAAGGTCGCGGGCGAGAACGGCTCGTTCGAGGTGTTCCATCCCTACAATGGCGCGCTGGTGGGTACGGCCGCGCGTGCGTCGGCCGCGCAGTGTGCCGAGGCGTTCCGCATCGCTGCGTCCTACCGCTCGAAGCTGACGCGCTACGATCGCCAGAAGATCCTGATGCGCGCAGCGGAACTGATCGCCAGCCGCAAGGAGGCGCTGGCCCGCCTGATCACGGCGGAAAGCGGCCTGTCGCTGAAGGACAGCTACTACGAGGTCGGCCGCGCCTACGACGTTTATTCGCTGTCGGGCCAGCTCGCCATCCGCGAGGACGCCGAGACCTTCGCGTGCGACATCACCCCGCACGGCAAGGCGCGGCGCATCCACACGCTGCGCGAGCCCCTGCAGGGGGCGATTTCGGCGATCACGCCGTTCAACCACCCGCTCAACATGGTCTCGCACAAGATCGCGCCCGCGATCGCGACCAACAACCGCATCGTGCTGAAGCCGACCGAGCTGACGCCGCTGACGGCACTGGCGCTGGCCGACATCCTCTACGAAGCCGGACTGCCGCCCGAGATGCTGTCGGTCGTCACCGGCACGCCCGCCGATCTGGGCGACGCGATGATCACCGATCCGAACATCGATCTGGTGACGTTCACGGGCTCGGTGCCGGTGGGCAAGATGATCGCGCAGAAGGCAGGCTATCGCCGCGTGGTGCTGGAACTTGGCGGCAACGATCCGCTGATCGTGCTGGACGATGCCGACCCGGACAAGGCGGCCGAGCTTGCTGTGGCCGGCGCCACGAAGAACTCCGGCCAGCGCTGCACGGCGGTCAAGCGCATCCTCGCGGTCGAAAGCGTGGCCGACGCGCTGGTCGAACGCATCCTCGTGCATGCCAGGAAGCTCAAGAGCGGCGATCCGTTCGATCCGAACACCGACATCGGCACGGTCATCCACGAGCGCGCGGCAGCGACCTTCGAGAAGCGCGTGATCGACGCGGTTGGCAAGGGTGCGAAACTGCTGCACGGCAACGACCGGCGCGGCGCGCTTTATCCGCCCACGGTCGTCGACCATGTGCCGTGGGACTGCGAACTCGTGCACGAAGAGACGTTCGGCCCCGTGATCCCGGTCGTCCGAGTGAAGGACGTGGACGACGCGATCCGCGTGTCGAATTCCACGCGCTACGGCCTGTCGTCGGGCGTGTGCACGTGGCGGCTTGACCACATCAACCGCTTCATCAAGGAACTGAACGTCGGCACCGTGAATATCTGGGAAGTGCCGGGCTACCGGATCGAGATGTCGCCCTTCGGCGGCATCAAGGATTCGGGCAATGGCCACAAGGAAGGCGTGGTCGAGGCGATGAAGTCGTTCACGAACGTGAAGACCTATTCGCTGCCCTGGCTGGGCTGAGAAGCGATCAGACGAAGCTCTGCCCGTGCGCGAGCGCGGGCAGGGAAAGGTGCCGGGCGAGCGACTGGCCGATATCGGCAAAGCTCGCCCGCACGCCCAGATCGCGCCCGCCGATGCCGGGCCCGAACCACAGCACCGGCACGTGTTCGCGCGTGTGATCCGTGCCTTTCCAGGTCGGATCGCAGCCGTGGTCGGCCGTCAGCACCGCGACGTCGCCGGGCTTCATCGCGGCGCGCACGGCGGGCAGGCGGGCATCGAATGCGGCCAGTGCCTTCGCGTAGCCCGGTGCATCGCGGCGATGGCCGTAGAGCTGGTCGAAATCGACGAAGTTGGTCATCGTCAGGCTGCCGTCGGGGGCGCTTGCGATCGCTTCGAGCGTGCGGTCCATCAAAGCCGCGTTGCCGTCGGCCTTCACTTCGCGCCTGGTGCCCTTGTGGGCGAAGATGTCGCCGATCTTGCCGATGGCGATGGTCTCGCGGCCGGCATCAAGCATGCGCTCGAGCAGCGTGGGTTCCGGCGGCGGGATCGCATAGTCCCTGCGGTTGCCCGTGCGGCGGAATTCGCCAGGCTTTTCGCCCACGAACGGCCGCGCGATGACGCGCCCGATGCGATAGGGCGCCACCAGGCCGAAGGCGATCCGGCACACCTCGTAGAGCCGCTCCAGCCCGAAATGCGTTTCGTGCGCGGCGATCTGGAACACGCTGTCGGCGGAGGTGTAGACGATGGGCTTGCCCGTCGCGATGTGTTCGCCGCCAAGCTCGTCGAGGATGACGGTGCCCGAAGCGTGGCGGTTGCCGATCACGCCGGGAAGTTTCGCGCATTCGACAAGCGCATCGGTCAGGGCAGCCGGAAACGTCGGAACGGTTTCGGGGAAGTAGCCCCAGTCGAACGTCACGGGCACGCCCGCCATTTCCCAGTGGCCCGACGGTGTATCCTTGCCGTGCGAGCGTTCGCGGGCTGCCCCGTACCAGCCCTCGGGCGCGGGGCCGGAATAGGATGCGCCGGTCGCCAGCGCATGCGCCGCGTTGAGGCCCAGTTTCACGAGATTGGGCACGTGCGGCGCTTCCAGCCGGCGGATGCTGCCCCATGTATCGGCACCCGCATCGCCGAATTTCGCGGCATCCGGCGTCGAGCCGATGCCGAAGGAATCCATCACGAGAACGAAGGCGCGGGCCATGCTCAGGCTCCCAGCGTTTCGCGCACGACCGGCGCGGTCGGCGGCGGCGCATCACCCACAGTATAGGCCGCCGCGAGCGTGCGCGCAGCCCGGGCGGCCGATGCCTCGTCGCGCGCATGCATCAGCGCCAGCGGGCGGTCGGGGCCGATCTCCGCACCGAGCGGCGCGATTTCGGCGAAGCCGACCGCCGGGTCGATGGCGGCCGCCGGATCGGTGCGCCCGCCGCCAAGCTCAAGGACCGCAAGCCCCACTTCGCGCGTCATGATCGCGGCGACAAATCCCCGGCGTGGCGCCGCGACCGCGCGCACGATGGGGGCCTTGGGCAGATAGGCGTCGATACGCTCGATGAAATCGCCCGGCCCGCCGAGGGATGCGATCATGCGCGCGAACCGCTCGGCCGCCGCACCGGAGGCGAGTGCGGCGTCGAGCTTTTCCGTCGCCTGCGCGCGCGGGGCGATGCCGGATAGATCGAGCATCTCGGCGGCCAACGCCTTCGTGCAGGCGGCGAGGCGTGCTTCGTGCGTTCCCTTAAGGAAGGCAACCGCTTCGCGAACCTCGAGCGCGTTGCCGGCCGTGGTGCCGAGCGGACTGTCCATGTCCGTCAGCAGCGCGCGCGTCTTCAGGCCCGCACCGCGCGCCACCTCGACGATGGAACTTGCAAGTTCGCGTGCGCGGGGAAATTCGGCCATGAACGCGCCCGAACCGAATTTCACGTCCATCACCAGCGCATCGAGCCCGGCGGCGAGTTTCTTGGAAAGGATCGAGGCGGTGATGAGCCCGATCGATTCGACCGTCGCCGTCACGTCGCGGATCGCGTAGAGGCGTTTGTCGGCAGGCGCGAGGTTCGCGGTCTGCCCGATGATCGCGCAGCCCGCCTCGCGCACCGTGCTGCGGAAACGCGCATTGTCGGGCTTGGCATCGTAACCGGGAATGCTTTCGAGCTTGTCGAGCGTGCCGCCGGTGTGGCCGAGCCCGCGCCCGGAAATCATCGGCACGTAGCCGCCGCACGCCGCGACCCACGGGGCCAGCACCAGACTGGTCTTGTCGCCGATACCGCCTGTCGAATGCTTGTCGACGATAGGGCCGGGCAGGTTTTCGCTCTTCCACGAAAGCACGTCGCCCGACGCGGTCATCGCGCGCGTCAGCGCCACGCATTCGGCACGGTCGAGGCCGTTGAGGAACAGCGCCATCGCAAGCGCGCCGACTTGCGCGTCCGCCAACCCTTGCCCGTCGGCAATGCCGGCGACGAGGGCGGCGATCTCGTCGTCGGCAAGGCGCTTGCCGTCGCGCTTCTTGCGGATCAGTTCCTGCGGCAGCATGGCGTCGCGTCAGTAGCCCGTCGCACCTGCCGCCGCCGCGGGTGCTTCGCCCAGTGCGGCAAGCAGCGCGTCAAGCAGGGCGGAGGCGCCGAAGCGGAACGTCTCCGGCCGTACCCAGCTTGCACCCCGCACGCTGTCGGCAAGCGACAGGTATGTGCGCGCGTCGGCGACGGTGCGCACGCCGCCTGAAATTTTAACGCCGATTTCGCGATTGGCCTTGCGCGAGGCTTCAAGCAGCACGCGCGCGGTTTCGGGCGTGGCGCCAGTCGCGATCTTGCCGGTCGACGTTTTCAGCATGTCGCCGCCGGCATCGATCACCTCGGCACAGGCACCGGCAAGCTTGGCCATGTCGGTGAAATGGCCGGTCTCGAGGATCACCTTGACCGGGACCTTCGGCCCGCAGATCGCCTTGGTGGCGGCCACGATGGTCGCCGCCTTCACCTTCTCGCCGCGCAGCCATTCGACGTAAGGAAACACGAGGTCGATCTCGTCCGCCCCGTCGCCGATCGCGGTGCGAACGGCGGCAAGCACCTCGGCGCGCGGCTGGCTGCCGGTCGGGAAGTTGACGACCGTGGCCACGCGCACCTTCGTATCGACAAGGGCGGCCTTCGCCTGCTTGACGAATTTCGGCCACAGGCAGACGGCGGCGACCGGCCCGCGCGGCGTGAGCGCGCGCGCGCAGAGTGCGGCGGTCGATGCCGCGTCGTCGGCATCGTTGAGGCTTGTGAGGTCGAGCAGCGGCAGCGCGCGGCGGGAAACGTCGATGTCGGTCATGCGGCGGCAATCTCCGGCAGGGCGTCGACGAGCAGGGCCGACATGGCCTTGCCGATGCGCGCGGCCACCGCCTGCGTGTGGTCGTGGGTGAGATGCTGGCCCGGCCGCAGGCCGGCCGCAAGGTTCGTGACGGCGCTGATGGCGGCAACGCGCAGGCCGCAATGGCGCGCGACCAGAACTTCGGGCACCGTCGACATGCCCACGAGGTCGGCACCCAGTGCGCGGAACGCGCGGATTTCGGCCGGCGTTTCGAAATTGGGCCCGAGATACCAGGCATAGACGCCTTCGGGCAAAGCGATGCCCTGCCGGGCCGCCGCGCGCGCGAGGGCCGCGCGCATCGCGGGGTCGTAGGCATCGGTCATCGGGAAGAAGCGCGGGCCCCAGCTTTCGTCGTTCGGGCCGGCAAGCGGGCTGATGCCCGCCCAGTTGATGTGGTCGCGCAGCAGCACGAGCGTGCCTTCGTCGTGCGCGGGATCGAGGCTGCCGGCGGCATTGGTCAAGATCAGCCGTTCGCAGCCCAGCGCCTTGAGCGTGCGGATCGGATGGCGGATTTCCTCGGCATTTGCCCCTTCATAGGCGTGCACGCGGCCCTGCAGGCAGGCGACCTCGACACCCGCAAGCCGCCCGGCGACGAGCCGGCCCGCATGGCCCGCCACGCTGACCACGCGGAAGCCCGCGATCTCGGCGAATGGCACGATCGCGGCATCTTCGACCAGATCGGCAAGCGGGCCGAGACCCGAGCCCAGCACGAGCCCCACCGCCGGGCGGCGCTTGCCGAGCCTGCCCTTGAGATATTCCGCCGTCTCGCGCGGGCTCGTCACGCTCACTTCTCCTTGTTGTACGGGATGCCGCTTGCCTTCGGCGCCACGGCGCGGCCCACGAAGCCGGCGAGCAGCAGGACCGTCAGCAGATAGGGCAGGGCCTGGATCGCCTGCACCGGTACCACGCCGATGCCCGGCAGCGACACGCCCTGCAGGCGGCCCTGCACGGCGTCGGCGAATGCGAACAGCAGGCAGGCGAGCACGGCGGGAACGGGCATCCATTTGCCGAAGATGAGGGCCGCCAGCGCCAGGAAGCCGCGCCCGGCGGTCATCTCGCGCTGGAAGGCCGCACCCTGCGCGATCGACAGATAGGCACCCGCGATCCCGCAAAGCGTGCCGCACGCCACCATCGCGCGATAGCGCAGCGCCGCAACCGAGATGCCCGCCGTATCGACCGCGTGCGGGTTCTCGCCCACCGCGCGCAGGCGCAGCCCGAAGCGCGTGCGGAACACCGCGAACGACACGACCGGGATCAGCGCCACCGTCATGTAGACGATGACGTTATGGCCCGAGACGAGGCCCGCATAGACCCGGCCGAGGACGGGCACGTCGGCCAGTGCACGGGCCAGCGGCAGCACGATCGCCTTGAAGCGCGCGGGATCGGGCAAGGCAGGGGTATTGCCGCCCTCGTTGAACCACGCATAGGCGAGCACGACCGTAAGGCCCACCGCGAGCACGTTGATCGCCATGCCGGCGACGACCTGATTGCCGCGCTGGGTGATGCAGGCATAGGCGTGCACCATGGCCAACGCGATCGAAACGGCGATCGCGGCGGCAAGCCCCGCCCACGGCGAGCCCGAGAGATGGGCAACCGATGCGGCGGCGAAGGCGCCCGACAGCATCTTTCCTTCAAGCCCGATATCCACGACGCCCGAGCGCTCGGCGAACAGCCCGGCAAGCGAGGCGAGCACCAGCGGCACGGCCAGCCGCACTGTGGAGGCAAGGAGCGAGACCGCCTGGGCGAGCGCGTCGTCGATCATGCCGCGGCCCGCTCGCGCGCGAAGAAGGCCGCCAGCGCCGGGCGGAACATGTTTTCGAGCGCGCCGCAGAAGAGGATCACGAGGCCCTGGATGACGATCACGAGGTCGCGGTTGATCGTGCTGATCTCGAAGGCGAGGTCGCTGCCGCCCTGATAGAGCGCGCCGAACAGCAGTGCGGCGAGGCAGACGCCGACCGGATGGTTGCGGCCCATCAGCGCCACGGCGATGCCCACGAAGCCGTAGCCGCCGGTGAAGGCCAGCACCATGCGCTGCTGGGAGCCCATCACCTCGTTGACCGCCATCAGCCCGGCAAGCGCGCCCGAGATCGCCATCGCCGCGATGATCGTGCGCGCGGGATCGATGCCGGCATAGCGCGCGGCCTGCTCGTTGGCGCCAACGGTGCGCAGCGCATAGCCCGCGCGCGTACGCCAGACATAGACCCAAACGAACGCGGCGGCGGCCAGTGCGAGCAGCGTCGCCGCGTTGAGCGGCGAGCGCGGCGCCTCGAATCCGAACCGTGCCGCGATGTCGGTCAGCTTCCAGACCGTCGCATGCGGCGCGAAGTGGCGCGTTTCGGGCGAGCCATAGGTGGGGTCGAGCAGCACGTTCGACAGCATGTACGTCATCAACGCCGAAGCGAGGAAATTGAACATGATCGTCGTGATGACCACGTGGCTGCCGCGACGCGCCTGCAGCCAGCCGGGAATGGCCCCCCACGCGGCGCCGAACGCGGCTGCGGCAAGGATCGCCAGCGGCACGACCAGAAAACCCGGCAGCGCGTCGAGGCCAAGGCAGACGAGCGTTGCCCCCAGCCCCGCGACATAGGCCTGCCCCTCCCCGCCGATGTTAAAGAGCCCGGCATGGAAGGCGACCGCGACGGCAAGGCCGGTGAAGACGAAATTGGTGGCGTAGTAAAGCGTGTAGCCCCACGCCTCGGGATAGCCGACCGCACCGCGCACGAGGATCGCGAGTGCCGCGAGCGGGTTGACGCCGATGGCAAGCACGACGAGCGAGGAGAGGGCGAGGGCCGCCAGCAGGTTCACCGCCGGCAGCAGACCCAGATCGACCCAGCGCGGAAGTTCGCCCTTCATGCCGCCGCCGCGACGCCGGCCATCAAGAGGCCGAGCTGGCGTTCGTCGGCGGCCGCGCGCGGCAGCTCGCCCGCGATGCGGCCGTCGAACATCACGAGGATGCGGTCGGCCAGCGACAGGATCTCGTCCAGCTCGCAGCTCACCAGCAGGATCGCCTTGCCGGCATCGCGCAGGTCCACGAGCCGGCGATGGATGAATTCGATGGCGCCGATATCCACCCCGCGCGTCGGCTGGCCGACGATCAGCAGTTCGGGATCGCGGTCGATCTCGCGGCCCAGCACCAGCTTCTGCTGGTTGCCGCCGCTGAAATTGGCCGAGCGCAGCTCGGGCAGGCGCGGGCGCACGTCGAAGGCTTCCATCAGCCGGTTCGTGCGCGTGCGCGTCGCGTCGGGGTCGAGGAAGGGGCCCGATCCAAGGTCGGCATCGTCATGATAGCCGAGGATCGCGCTCTCGCGCGCGGCGAAGGAGGCGACCAGTCCCATGCGCAGCCGGTCTTCCGGCACGTGCGCGATGCGCCGCGCGCGCGCCGAGCGGCACGCATCGGCCGAGCCGGGCGGATCGACGGGCGCACCCTTGAAGAGAATGCGGCCGCCCGCGAGCGGCTTGAGGCCGGCCAGCGCCTCGATCAGTTCGCTCTGCCCGTTGCCGGCGACGCCCGCGATGCCGACGATCTCGCCCGCGTGCACGGCGAACGAGATGCCGCGCAGCCGTTCGATCCCGCGCGCGTCGACGTGGCGCAGGCCTTCCGCGCGCAGGATCTCGGCACCCGGAACGGCCGCGCGCTTGTCGACCTTCAGCAGCACGCGGCGGCCGACCATCAGTTCGGCAAGCTCGGCCTGCGAGGTGCGCGCGGTCTCGAGCGTGGCGACGACGGCACCCCGGCGCATCACCGTCACGCGGTCGGTGATGGCGAGGATCTCGCGCAGCTTGTGCGTGATCAGAAGCACGGTGCGGCCCTGGTCGCGCCACTTGGCAAGCAGTGCGAACAGCCGGTCGGTTTCCTGCGGCGTCAGCACGGCGGTGGGTTCGTCGAGGATCAGGATGCGCGCACCCCGCCACAGCGCCTTCAGGATCTCCACGCGCTGCTGGGCACCCACGTCGAGATCGGCCACGCGCGCGTCGAGATCGACCTCGAGTGCATATTCGGCCATCAGCCTGGCAAGGCCCGCGCGCGCCTCGGCCTCGCCGCGCGCGAGCAGCGCCCCGCCTTCGGCACCGAGCAGGATGTTCTCGAGGACCGTGAACGTCTCGACGAGCATGAAATGCTGGTGGACCATGCCGATGCCCGCGCGGATCGCATCCTGCGGTTCGGAGATCTCGACGACCCGGCCGTCGACGCGGATCGTCCCGGCGTCGGGGCGGTAATAACCGTAGGCGATGCCCATCAGCGTCGATTTGCCGGCCCCGTTCTCGCCCACGATGCCGTGGATGGAGCCTTGCGCGACCGACAGGTCGATCGCGCGGTTGGCGTGCACGGCCCCGAAGCTCTTGTCGACGCCCGCAAGGGCCAGGGCCGGCACGCCTTCCATGCGGCGCTTCAGCGCGCCGCCGTGACGTCGGTCACCTTGATCTTGCCCGCGATGATCGCCGCGCGCGCCTCGTTGACCTTCTTTTCCATCTCGGGCGTCACGAGCTTGCGGTTGAACTCGTCGAGCGACCAGCCCACGCCCTCTTCCTTGAGGCCCAGCACGGTGACACCGGCCTTCCACGTGCCGTTGCGTGCCCCGATCATCGCGTTATACACCGCCACGTCCACGCGCTTGATCATCGAGGAAAGCATCGTGCCCGGATGCAGGTGGTCCTGGTTGCTGTCCACGCCGATGGCCAGCTTGTGCGCGTCCTTGGCGGCCTGATAGACGCCAAGGCCCGTGGCGCCGGCCGCGGCATAGACGACGTCGACGCCGCGGTCGAACTGGCCGCGCGCCAGCTCCGCGCCGCGCGTGGGATCGTTGAAGGCGGCGGGCGTCGTGCCGGTCATGTTCATCAGCACGTCGGCCTTCGGGTTGGCGAATTTCGCGCCTTCCTCGTAGCCCTTGTAGAACTTGCGGATGAGCGGGATGTCCATCCCGCCCACGAAGCCGACCTTGCCCGACTTGCTCGCCATCGCGGCGAGCATGCCGACCAGGAACGAGCCTTCGTGCTCGCGGAAGACGACCGACTGGACGTTGGGCAGTTCGACCACGCTGTCGATGATCGTGAACTTCACGTTGGGAAATTCGCGCGCGACCGTCTCGACCGCACTGCGGTTGTTGAAGCCCACCGCCACGACGACCGAGGCGCCGCGCCTTGCGAGGTTGCGGATCGACTGTTCGCGCTCGGCGGCGTTGCGCACCTCGAATTCGGCGTACTGGACGCCGGTTTCCTTCTTGAACTTCTCCGCGCCGTCATAGGCGGCCTGGTTGAACGAGCGGTCGAATTTGCCGCCGACGTCGAACGTGACGGCCGGGGCGTTCTGGGCCATCGCTGGTCCTGCAAGGCAGGCGGCGAAAAGGGCGGCGAGCGCAACATTTTTCATTGTTTTACGGGCTCCGTGGCGGGGGATCGCTTGACCCGCAATGTGGCAAAGCCGTGACGGGGAATCAACGTCCGCTTGGCAATGTAGGGCAGGGCGGCGCACAGTCGCGCCAACGGGAGATTCGGGGGTCGAACATGCTGCAGCCGTTGCCGGGTACGGAAATCGCCGACTTCGACACGCCCGTGCTGGTCGTCGACATCGACGCGGTCCAGCGAAACATCGAGAAAATGGCCGCGATCGCCCGGCAGGCGGGCGTGGCGCTGCGCCCGCACGCCAAGACTCACAAATCGCCGATCTTCGCGCGCCGGCAGGTCGTGGCGGGCGCCGTGGGCGTCTGCTGCCAGAAGGTGGGCGAGGCCGAGGTGATGGCGGCGGGCGGCGTGACCGACATCCTCGTGACCAACGAGATCATCGGCCGCGTGAAGCTCGCGCGGCTGGCGGGCCTTGCGCGGATCGTCCAGATCCGCACGGTTGCCGACGATGCCGAGGCGGTCGCATGGCTGGGCAAGGCCGCACGCTCGGCCGGCGTGACGATCGGCGTGCTCGTCGACTGCGACCTTGGCCATGCGCGCACCGGCCTTGCCGATCCGCGCGCGGCCGCCGAACTGGGCAAGACGATCGCGCTGACCGACGGCCTGCGCTTCGATGGCTTGCAGGCCTATCACGGCTCGATCCAGCACACCGAAGGCTGGCAGGCGCGAAAGGCCGCGGCCGATGCGGCCAACGCGCGCCTGCAAGGCTTCCGTTCGGCGTTTGCCGAGGCGCGGCTGGCCTGCGCGATCGTTTCGGGCGCGGGCACGGGCACCTTCGCGTTCCAGCCGGCGGCGGCCGGCTATACCGAATGGCAGTGCGGCAGCTATCTGTTCATGGACAAGGAATATCGCGACGCGAAGGGCGAGGATGGCGGCCCCTACCGGGTTTTCGAACATGCGCTGACGGTGCTGGCGAGCGTGGTCAGCGTGGCGGGTGCCGAACACTGCGTGGTCGATGCCGGCTACAAGTCGATGTCGGTCGACGGCGGCGATCCCGAAGTGCAGGGCCTGCCCGGCTGGACATTCGGCTTCGCGGGCGACGAACACGGCCGGCTGCGGCATACCGCAAAGGATGGGGCGGCGCGACCGAAGCTTGGCGACAAGGTGCATCTTGTCCCCGGGCATGGCGACACGACGATCAACCTGCACGACGATTACTACGTCGTCTCCGGCGGGCGGCTGGTCGGCGTGTGGCCGGTTGCCGCACGCGGGCGCGTGCGCTAGCGCTCTCGGCGTCGGCACACACGTGTAGGACGTAGACGATCGTGCCGAATTGGCGCATCTGTCCCCGTTCCACGGAGACACCAAATGCGCAATCGCCTGCTTGCCTCGCCTGTCCTGCTGCTCGTCTTCGGCACCGCCTTCTGGGGCGGGAACGTCGTGGTGGGCCGCGCGATGATCAACGACATCTCGCCGCTCGCCATCTCGTTCTGGCGATGGGCGATTGCACTGGCGATCCTCACCCCGTTCGGCTTGCGCGAGGTCGTGCGCGCATGGCCCGCCATCCGGCGCGACTGGCGCTGGCTCGTGGCGCAGGGGATCGTCGGGATCGGCATTTACAACACGGTCGTCTATTTCGGGCTCGTGCACACCACGGCGATCAACACCACGGTGATCTATTCCTCGGCACCCGTGATGATCATGGGGCTGGCGCGCGTGGTCCTGGGCGAAAAGCTGCGCGGCCTGCAGATCGTCGGCATGTGCCTGTCGTTCGTCGGCGTGATGACGCTCATCTCGCACGGCGATCCGGCGGCCCTCGTGGCGCTCGACTTCAACCGCGGCGATCTGCTGATCGTCTTCGCGTGCTTCTGCTGGGCGGTCTTCAGCCTGCTGCTGCGCCGCCGCCCGGCCGAGTTGGCGCCGGCGGGGCTTCTTTACGTCCAGATCGTCATCGGCGCGCTGAGCCTGCTGCCGTTTTACGGATGGGAAGTCGCGGTCGAAGGGCGCACGTTCGCGCTGACGCCGGGCATGCTGCTCACGCTCCTTTACGTCGGCAGCCTGCCTTCGGTCGCCTCGTTCTTTTTCTATAACCGCGCCGTGCAGGCGCTGGGTGCGGCGACAGCGGGGCTTTTCCTCAACCTGATCCCGGTCTTCGCAAGCCTGATGTCGATCGCCTGGCTCGGCGAGCCGCCGCACGGCTACCACGCGGTATCGCTGGCACTTCTGTTCGCCGGTCTCTACGTCGCGACGCGCCCGCCCGCATCGGCCGTCGCGTCGCCTGCCAAAGCCTGAAACGCACCTTACCCATGCCGCAATCCGGCCTTGCGCACCGGCTCCGCTCGCCGATCCTGCTGGTCGTTCTTGCGACCGCCTTCTGGGGCGGCAATGCGGTCGTGGGCCGCGCGCTCATTCCCGGCGTTTCGCCGTTGGCCGTGTCGTTCTGGCGGTGGGCGATCGCGCTTGCGGTCCTGGCGCCGATCGCGTGGCGCGGCGTGCGCGCCGCGTGGCCGGCCGTGCGGCGCAACTGGCCGTGGCTTGCAGCCCAAGGCATCGTCGGCATCGGGATCAACAACACGGTCGTCAACTACGCGCTGGCGCACACCACGGCGATCAATTCCACGGTCGTCTATGCCGCCTCGCCGATGATGATCATGGCGCTGGCGCGGCTGGTCCTCGGCGACCGGCTGCGCGGCGTGCAGGTCGCGGGTCTCCTGCTGTCGTTCCTCGGCGTGCTGACGCTGATTTCGCGGGGCGACCCGGCGATGCTGCCGGCGCTCGATTTCAACCGCGGCGACCTGCTGGTGCTGCTGGGCGGCCTGTGCTGGGCGGTCTACAGCCTGCTGCTGCGCCGGCGCACGCCCGAACTGTCGCCGACCGGGCTGCTCTTCGTGCTGATCGCGACCGGTGCTGCCGCGCTGTTGCCCTTCTATGCGTGGGAAGTTTTCGCCGCGGGCGTGACGTTCGAGCCGACGGGACCGCGGCTTGCCGCGCTTGCCTATGTCGGCATCCTGCCGTCGGTCGTGTCGTTCTATTTCTGGAACCGGGGCGTGCAGGCGCTGGGGCCGGCAACCGCCGGCCTCTTCGTCAACGTGACGCCCGTTTTCGCCAGCCTGTTCTCGATTGTCTGGCTCGACGAGGTGCCGCAGCTCTTTCACGCGTTCGCGCTGGCGCTGCTGTTTGCAGGACTTTACGTGGCTACCCGTCCGGCGCCACCGTTGCAAGCGCCGCGCGGCGATATCGAGGTCAGACGAGCAGGTTGATGTTCGAGATCAGCGAGAGGTCGAAGCTCGATCCGTCCGACCCGGCGCCCTGAAGCAGCTGCACGGTCGGGTCGCTGGCCCCTGAATTCGTCGCCTTCATGTCGGAGTTCGCCAGAAAGCGCTGGATGAAGCGGTTCACGTAACCCGCGTCCTTGGCTTTCGATACGTCGAACTGCCGGGAAAAGACCTGCGCCTGCGTGCCCAGATCCTGCACGGCGACTTCCAGCGGGATATTGCCGGTGGTCGACACGACCGAGCGCAACGTGTTGTCGCCGAGCACGCTGTAGATATCCGTGATCGACCCGATATTGTTCTTGAAATACTGCGCCTGACGAACCGCCGGATTCTGGTTGCCGAGGTCGATTTCGTAAGAAGACTGGTTATAGCGCGCGGTGATGCCCGCCTGGATCGACGTGTTCTGGATGTTCGTCAGCCCGCCGGCCTTGAAGTTCAGTGCAAGTGCCAGCTGCCCGAAGCGCGGATCGTTCATCCGGTTGGCGAGCGAGTTCTGGTCGGTCAGGTCGGAGTTGATGACCTGCTTCAGTTCGCCGGTGTTCCCGATTTCCGACTGGAGCCCGTACGCCGTGAGGATGTAGTTCAGCAGCTTGTAATTCTGCGGCTTGAACAGGTCGTCGGGCGATTTGAGGCTCGCCGCCGCGCGCTGGAAATTCTCGGTCGCGGCCTGAACCTGCTTGTTGTTCTTGATGTAGCTGGCAACACGCGTGTCTTCGCTCGTCTTCGAGAGCGAATACCACGTCGTCAGCGCGTTGCCGGCACCGATGGCGGATGTCATGGCGTGATTCTCACGGACATTTTCATAATGTGAATGATCGCACGTCCGCGCAGGCCGGTGCCGCTCTCGCCGTGCAACATTTTGTATCGGCCCGCGCCGGATTTACCGCGGCATTTGCTGCCCGGTGCGCTCGGAATCTTCTGCCGGAAACGTAACGAAACGTAACCGTTCGCTTCGAATTGCACGCGCTTCGCGCGCTAACCCGTTGATGTCCCGCCGGCGGTTACGCGCCGATACGTGGCATCGCGCGTGCGATGCATCGAGGGCGGGCCGTGTGCCCGCGATTTTCATTAACTCTATATTTCAGGGAGACGAATATGAGCGTGAGTTTGTGCGGTACGTCCGGCGGAGGGGCATCTTCCGCCATTTCCCAGTGGCGCCAGCAGCTGTTCCAGAAACTGGACGCCAACAGCGACGGTTCGGTCGACAAGTCGGAATTCGAAACCGGCCTTCAGTCGAAGGGCGTCGACTCGTCAAAAGCCGACGAGCTGTTCGCCAAGCTCGATCAGAACGGCGATGGCAGCGTAAGCCAGACCGAACTGACGCAGGGGATGCACAAGGCGCATCACCATCGGCGCGCGCAGGAAGCGCAGGGCTCCTCGGATGCTTCGTCGGCTTCCGGTTCGTCGTCTTCGTCCTCGCTGGCCGACCTGTTTTCGCAGATCGACAGCGACGGCGACGGCAACGTTTCTCAGGCCGAGTTCCAGGCCTTCGGCCAGAAACTCTCCTCGCAGATGACCGGCACGCTGCTCGCGGGCCAGGACATCGGCGGCGGCGGCGGATTCGGGTTCGGCCCGCCGCCTCCGCCGCCGGGCTTCGGGACGCAGGCCTACGGTCAGGCTTCCGCCTGGGGCAGCAATGGCTCGTCGGGCGACCAGCAGCAGAACGCTGGCGGCGTGCTCGTCCAGCAGATGCTTTCGGCCCTGTCGGCCTGAAGCCGCTGCGGCGCTTGCGGGCCGTCGCCCTTCCCGGCGGCGGCCCGGTTGCGTTACCTTTCGTTACGCACCAGCCAATGACAGGCCGGGCATACGGGCTTGATCATGCGCGCCATGGAAGAACGGCCCCACATCCTGATCGTCGACGACGACCGCGACATTCGCCGGCTGATGATGGAACTTTTCGACGAGCGCGGATTCCGCGTGACGGCGGTTGCCGATGGCGCATCGATGGCGCGCCATCTGGCGTCGACAAAATTCGATCTCGCGATCCTCGATGTGATGCTTCCCGGCGAGGACGGTCTCGAGCTATGCCGGCGCATCCGCAAGGAATCGAACCTGCCGATCATCATGCTTACCGCGCGCGGCGACGAAACCGACCGCGTCGTGGGGCTGGAAATGGGGGCGGACGACTATGTCGCCAAGCCGTTCGGGCCGCGCGAGCTGATCGCACGCGTACGCGCGCTGCTGCGCCGGACGCGCGAGGGCGGTGCCGAGCCGGCGGCCTCGGCCAAGCCGCGCGTCTCGCGCATGACGTTCGACGGCTGGGTGATCGAGATGGCGCGGCGCGAATTGCGTGCGCCCGACGGCGCGCTCGTCAGCCTCACGGGGACGGAATTCGACATGCTCGTGGTGCTGGCCGAGCGCGCGCCCAGCGTGGTGTCGCGCGACCAGCTTCTCGATCTGGTGCGCGGCCGCACCAGTTCGCCCTTCGACCGGTCGATCGACGTGTCGATCAGCCGCCTCAGAAAGAAGATCGAGGCGATGCCGGAGGATCCGCGCATCATCCGGACCGTGCGCAACAGCGGTTATGTATTCGCCGTGCCGGTGGCGCCGGAGTATGCGGGGCCGTGATCGGCCGGGCGCTGCGCCGCCTGCTGCCGCGCTCGCTCGGCACCCAGATCGCGCTTTCGACAGTGGCACTTCTCGCCGTCGTGCAGGCCTGCTCGGTCGCCATTCTCGTCCTGACGCGGCCGCCGCCGCCGCCGATCTTCGATCCCGACTGGCTTTCCCAGCGCCTTGCCGCACTCGCCGTTTCGGTCGGCGGCGTGGAACCGGGCGATCGCATGGCGTGGCTGGAAGCGCAGCCCGAAGCACACTGGCTTGAGTTCAGCGTTTCGGGGGCGCGCCCACCCGCACCGCCCGGCGGGCGGACCGAGCCGCGCCTGCGGCGCTTCGAAGCCGACATCCGCGCGGCGGCGGGAAACCGCGTCGGCACGATTTCCGTCGCGCTCGATCCGCCGCCGCCCGGCGCACCGGCGTTCGGCCCGCCGCGCATCGAAACCGTGCCGGGCCCCACGGCGGCACTTGCGCATGCCGAAGAGCTGCGCCCGGTGCGTTTCTTCGTGGCCGATCTCCAGCTCGCCGACGAAAGCTGGCTGCGCATCCAGCCGCACAGGGCGGGGCGGCTTGTGCCCGAGCTCAAGCTTGCGGCGACGTGGCTCGTGCTGTTCCTCGCCGCGGCGGTGATCGCGGCACTCTGGGCCGTGCGGCGGCTTTCGGCACCGCTTGCCACGATCGCGCATGCGGCCGAGGCATTCGGCAGGGGCAGCGATGCCGCCCCGCTCGACGTGGGCGGCGCGCGCGAGATCGAGGCGATCGCGGGTGCCTTCGCCGCGATGCGCGAACGCGTGCTGCGGTTCGTGCACGACCGCACGACGATGCTTGCGGCGATTTCCCACGACCTGCGCACGCCGCTAACGCGCATGCGCATGCGCGTCGAGCGGGTGGCGGACGAGGCGCTGCGCGACGCCCTCAAGCGCGATCTCGATGCGCTCGAGGCGATCGTGGTCGAGACGCTCGACTTTGCCCGCGTCGAATCCGGTTCGGCCCGGCGCGACCGGATCGACCTTGCAAGCCTGCTCGACACGATCGTCGATGCGCGCATCGATGCGTTGCAGGACGTTCGCCTCGCGACGTGCGAGCGCGTGGCGCTGTCGGCCAACGGTGCCGCCGTGCGCCGCATCGTGGAAAACCTTGTCGACAACGCGCTCAAATACGGCGGTGCGGCCGAAGTGGCACTTGTCGTGCGCGGGGGCGAAGCCGTCGTGACCGTCGCCGATCGCGGGCCGGGAATTCCCGACGGCGATCTCGAGGCCGTGTTCCGCCCGTTCCACCGGCTCGAAACGAGCCGCAGCCGCGAGACCGGCGGCACGGGGCTGGGGCTTGCGATCGCGCGCACGCTGGCGCGTGCACATGGGGGCGACGTGCGCCTTGCCGCGCGGCCTGGCGGTGGCCTCATCGCCACGTTGGCACTGCCACTGCCACGCGATCCCGAAGCCAGCTCGATCCTGTGAGAAGCCGGGTTTTCGCCTTGTGCTTTGGGCGATCAAATGATAGGATAATTATCTGAATATTGGAGTAAAGTTTCCTTTCAAAGTAACCTCAGACAGTCGATGTGAAAACCCCGAGACGGTAACCTGAAATGTCAGAAACATGTTTTATATCAGTGATTAAGATAAAACCAAAACGGGCGACGGTAACGTGACCGTCGCCCGTTTCGTCGCCCGTTATTCCGGAAGTTTTGCTGATTTCCCGTCAGCGGCGGCGCTGCGGGCAGTCGGGCCGTTCGCAGGGGGCGCTTTCGGGGCTTACATACGCCTTGCACACGCGGCACGGCGCCATCGTTTCGGCCTCCGCCTTCAGCGCGGCCTTGACCGCACCGCCCTGGCGCATGCGCTCCATCGCGATCTGCTGTTCCATCTCGCGGATGCGCAGCCAGCGCCAGCCGAACCACACGACGGCGATGACGATCAGCAGCAGCAGGAGTTTGGCGAACGAAAATCCCATCGCCGCGCTCTATACCAGCACCAGCGGCGCGCCGTCGCGCAGAATCGATTCGGCTGCGCGCGTATAGGCGCCGTCGGCTTCGTGCAGCACGAGACCCGCGGCAAGCACCAGCGGCGTGCGCACGCCCTTGCGGGCGCGCACGATGATCCGCTTGGCCGGCACGCCCGCGCGCGGCCACAGCGGAAAGACGACGGTCTCGCCCGCGCGCCCGGCAAGCGCGCCGAGAAGATCGGCAAGCCTGTCGGCGCGCTGGATGAAGACAAGCGTGCCGCGCGGCTTCAGCGCGCGCAACGCCGCATCGACCCAGCCTTCGAGCGCAAGCGTGTCTTCGACATCCGCGCGCCGGCTTGCGGGATCGGGCGAGGGATCGGCGCGCGCCGCGTCGAGATAGGGGGGATTGCACAGCACCAGATCGAAGCCGGTGCCCGAATGGACGGCGGCATCGGCGGTTTCGACCTTGAAGCGCGCCTGCCAGCCATTTGCAGCGGCGTTGGTTTGCGCGAGAGCCGCAAGGCCGGCGTCGATTTCAACGCCGGTCACGTGCGTTTCCGGCACGCGCGCCATCAACGCAAGGCTCGCCGCACCGGCCCCGCAGCCCAGATCGAGTGCCATGCGCGCATCGGCGGGGCAGGCGGCGGCAAGGAAGATCGGGTCGATCGCGGCGCGATAGCCTTCGGCCGGTTGCGTGAAGCGGACGCGCCCGCCCAGAAGCGTGCCCTCGCGCGCCGTTTCGATCATCGCGCGTCGGGCGCGCGCGCGCCCTCGACCAGTTCGAGTGCGGCGGGCGCATCGGCGTCGTCGACCACGATGCGCCGCGCAACCGCAAGGATCGATCCGTCGACCGACGCGGCGTGCCGGTCGAGCACGTCGTACGGGATGCGGGCATCGGCAAGCAGTGCTTCGACGAACGACAGCAGCACGGCATCGTTTGTCCGCAGGATTTCGCGCATTTTCTCTCGCTTGGCCGGACGGGTCGCGGCGCTTGATTCCTGCCGCTTGAGGGCTATGCTCGGCCCGCTGGCGAAAAGGGTCAAGTCGCCGCGAACAACGGGGAATCCGTACGGTGGCAGTCGTCGTAAATCTCGAAGATGGTCGCGGGCGCGGCGCGCGGGGCGCGAAGAATGCGCTCCAGTCGCTGATGGCGCTTGTCGGCGAGGATGTGAAGGCCGTCAACGAGACGATCGTCCAGCGCATGCATTCCTCGGTCGAGCTGATCCCGCAGCTCGCCAGCCACATCGTCGCGGCCGGCGGCAAGCGCATGCGCCCGATGCTGACGCTGGCGGCCGCGCGCATGTGCGGTTACCGCGGCTCGCGCCATATCAAGCTTGCGGCGTGCGTGGAGTTCATCCATACGGCGACGCTGCTGCACGACGACGTGGTGGACGAAAGCGACCTGCGCAGGGGCCTTGCCACCGCCAATGCGGTCTGGGGCAACAAGGCGAGCGTGCTGGTCGGCGATTTCCTTTTCAGCCGCGCTTTCCAGGTGATGGTCGAGGACGGCTCGCTTGCCGTGCTCGCGATCCTGTCGAACGCCTCGGCCGTGATCGCGGAAGGCGAGGTGCTGCAGCTCACCACGGCCAACGATACCGAGACATCCGAGCAGGCGTATCTCGAGGTGATCCGCGCCAAGACGGCCGCCCTGTTCGCGGCCGCCTGCCGCGTGGGTGCGGCTGTCGCCGAACGCCCGAAGGCCGAGGAGGACGCGCTGGAGACCTACGGTCTCAATCTCGGCATCGCCTTCCAGCTTGCCGACGACGTGCTCGACTACGCCGCGAGTGCGGCCGAGATGGGCAAGAATGTCGGCGACGATTTCCGCGACGGCAAGATCACGCTGCCGGTCGTGCTGTCGTTCCTTCGCGGCGACGAGGCAGAGCGTACTTTCTGGCGGCGCACGCTCGAGGATCTCGAGCAGAAGGACGGCGATCTCGAGCACGCGATCGAGCTCATGCGCAAGCACCGCGCGCTCGACGATTCGCGCGAGCGGGCACGCCACTACGGGCGCATCGCGCGCGATGCGCTCGGCATTTTCCCCGACGGGCCGGAGAAGCGCGCGCTCGTCGATCTCGTCGAATTCGCGATCGAACGGGCCTACTGAGCGGTTCAGCCTTCGGTCGACGCGAAGACCTGCGCCTGGAACTGCGCGGACTGGACCGGGCGCGCGCCGCGCACCGATGCGATCCCGTCGAGATATTCGGCACCCGAGGCGGTTTCGCGCGTGTCTTGCGCCGCGTTGGCGACGTCGAGATGGCGGGCAAGTTCGCCGGCAGTGCGGAAGCGTTTTGCCTCCGCATCGCGGAAAACCGCACGGTTGGCTTTCGCGGCCACCGGCATCAGCCGGTTCGACGGCGTTTCGGGCGATTCCTCGGCCGCATGGATGAGACGGGCGGCCCCGCGCGCACCCAGGAAATGGGCGGCATAGAGTTCCTGGTAGGTGGGCTCGCGCCCGAGCGCGGTGGCGAGCGACTTGCGGTTCTGCGCGCTCAGCTCGCGCGCCATCGCGGCCGCGACCTTGGGATCCTTGCGCAGCGCCAGGATCTTCTGGCGCGCCTCGGGCGAGGCGACTTCGAGCTTTCCGCTCGTCGGGTCGCGCCCGATCTGGCCGGCAAGGGCGCCCAGCCCGTGGGCGGCCCCCTTGCGACTGACGAGGTCGAGCCATGTCTGCTCGGTAAACTGGAAAAGACCGGTCGCCGACGAGTGCGGGTTCGTGGCGTCGGCCTTGAGGCCGCTTTCGCGCCGGGCGGTGGCGAGCAGCTCGGCAAAGGCCGCCGGACCCCCCGACTTTCCGGCCGCACCGGCAAGGGCGGCGCGGATCTGCGGGGAAACGGTCTTCGGATCGACGCTCTGGACGGTCATTTGCCTCTCCCTTCCGACCAATCAGCAACCCCCGTGCCATGCGGGCGGATGCGGTGCTTGCGAAGCGCCGGAAGGAAGGCTATACGGTCGGCCCCGATCGGTCGGAGCGTAGCTCAGCCTGGTAGAGCACTAGCTTCGGGAGCTAGGGGCCGGAGGTTCGAATCCTCTCGCTCCGACCAGTTTTTCGTACAATCGCAACGGATTCACGGGCGGCGGCATTTGTCGTCGCCGAATCTCGTCATATGCCGAAATTGTTCGTGTGACCTACGATTGACTTATAGACCGTCTTCCAATGACAAGGCGGATTTGCCGCTTCGGATCTGCGGCTGGCCCACCTGAAATTCCCTTCGTCTAGGCAATCAATTCATGGCTAGCGGCAAAAATTTCCGGACGGAATTTGCCGATCCGGAATGGTCTATTTTTTAAGTATCTGAATATCCTACATAAAATTTCCTGAGCAATTGGCCCTGCGGTTGCTGTGTGTTCGGAAGACACAACGCAACCGCCTTCGGGGAGTCCATGTTTTCGAGTGTTCCGCCCGCCGTCCGGACCATTCATGCCGAAACCGATTTTGAGAGAGAGGGACGAATAAAATGGCTACCGTTGCAATGAACTCCGCGATTAGCGGACTCAATTCATTCCAGACCGAGATCAATTACATCTCGGACAACGTCGCGAACTCGCAGACGACCGGCTTCAAGCGCATCGACGCGAACTTCTCGAGCTTCGTCTCGACGTCTTCGCAGCGCTTCTTCAATCCCGGCGGCGTCACCGCGCGCCCGACGTTCGTGAACAACCTGCAGGGCACCATCATCCAGGATTCCTCGCCGACATCGATCGCGATCGCGGGATCGGGTTGGCTGCCCGTCCAGAACGGCGTGTCGTCAAACGGCGGCACGACCGGCAACAGCATCACCCAGTACACGCGCCGCGGCGACTTCACCGTCGACAAGAACAACTACATGATCAATGGCGCGGGCCTCTATCTTTATGCCCGCTCGGTGCCGCGCCCGACGACGACCACGCCGAACCCGACGCCGAACCAGGGCCCGCTCGTGCCCGTGCAGATCAACACCAGCCAGCTGCCCGCGCTGCAGACCTCGCTCGCCAACTATGCGGCGAACCTTCCGGCCAACGCTTCGCCGGGCACGGTCTATAACGGCGGCACGATCACGGTGACGGATGCCAACGGTGCATCCCGCGCGTTCTCGGTCACCTGGTACAACCGCACGACCGCCGGCGGCACGCTGCCCGGTGTTGCGGCGAGCACCTCGACGGGTACGGCCGCGATCGCCGCATCGGCAGCCGGTACGACGCCGCAATGGCGTGCCGTCATCACTGCACCGACCAGTTCGGCCAACAGTGCCGAAAGCCTTGTGGTCGACATGACCTTCGGCACGACCGTCGGCACGAATGCCGGCCTGCTGACCGGCATCACGACCATTCAGACGACCAATGCCGCAACGCTCTCCGCCACGACGACCGGTACCGACGGCCGTTTGTCCGTCAGCTACAGCGCGCCGGGTCTTGCCGCCGCGCCCGTGCAGTCGATCAACGTCGAATTCGGCACGCCCAATTCGACGAGCCCGACGACCGCTTCCACGCTTTCCACGCCGGGTGGCACCTCGCAATTCGGCGGCACGACGATCTCGATCTCGAACATCTCGGCCGACGGGTACGCGGCCGGCTCGTTCAACGGCATCGGCATCGATACCAGCGGCAACATCTACACGACCTATACGAACGGCCAGCGCCTCACGCAGTACCAGATCGCGCTCGCGACGTTCAACAATCCGAACGGGCTCGTCCGCCAGAACGGCGAGGCGTTCCTCGACGATCCGGCCGCGGGCTTCATCGGCCTCAACGCGTCGCTGCAGGGCGGTGCGGGCGGTATCAACCCCAACAGCCTCGAGAACTCGAACGTCGATATCGGCGCGGAGTTCACCAAGATGATCGTGGCGCAGCGGTCCTACTCGGCCAACGCGCGCATGATCACCACGGCCGACGAGATGCTCCAGGAAATCGTCAACCTGAAGCGCTGATGCCAGATTGACGGCGGAGACCCCGGTCTCCGCCGTCGGCCATTTGCCAAAGCGCGCCGTTCTGCTACTCCTTTCGGGCGTCGACACGTACGGCGGAGCGCCCGATGTCCGGTCCCTGCATCATCACGGTCGCGATCACGGGATCGCTTCCGCAGAAGAAGAACAATCCGGCCGTACCGATCACGATCGCAGAGCAGGTCGAATCGACCCATGCCGCATTCGAGGCGGGCGCGACGCTGGTTCATTGCCACGTCCGGAACGACGACGGTACGCCGACATCCGATCCGGATCGGTTCGCCCGGCTGGTCGAAGGGCTGAAAAAGCACTGCCCCGGGATCATCGTTCAGCTGTCGACCGGCGGCCGATCGGGTGCTGGCAGGGAACGCGGCGGCATGCTCCCGATCCGGCCCGATATGGCTTCGCTCGCGACCGGCTCGGTCAATTTCCCGACGCGCGTTTATGACAACAGCCCGGACCTGGTCGAATGGCTCGCGGGCGAGATGAAACGGCTTGGTATCAAGCCGGAGGTCGAGGCGTTTGACCTTTCCATGATCTTCAAGGCGGTCGACCTGCAGAAATCCGGATTGATCGGAGGGCCGCTGCACGTGCAGTTCGTCATGGGCGTCAAGAACGCGATGCCGGTCGACCGGCCGACATTCGAGTTCTACGTGGCGACCCTCAAGCGCCTGGCGCCGGACGCGACCTGGACCGGTGCGGGGATCGGCCGCGACCAATTGACGCTGAACCGCTGGAGCCTCGAACTTGGCGGTCACTGCCGAACCGGTTTGGAAGATAATGTGCGCATGGACGAGCTCACGCTGGCGCCGTCCAACGCGGCGCTCGTGGCGCGCGTGGCGCGGCTGTGCGAGGAGTATGGACGGCGGCCGGCGACGGTTGCCGAGGCGCGCGGCATTCTGGGACTCGCCGCAGCCTGAGAGCGATTGGGGGAGGAAAATGGAGAAGGGCGAATTCTATCGCCGCGACCGGAACTGGCATCCGCCGGGATATGCGCCGGGCTACAAGTCATCGGCCCTGCGCAGCCCGCGGCGCGTCTTGCTGTCGCTGCCCCAGTCGAATGCCGACCTCCACGGCCCGGTCTTCGGGCACGGAATGCTCGACCCGCTCGATCACGACCTGATCCGGAATTTCGGGACTGGCGGCGAGGCGATCGGTGAACGAATCGTCGTTCACGGGCGAGTGATCGATCAGAACGCGAAGCCCGTCGCCGGGACGCTGATCGAAGTATGGCAAGCCAATGCCTGCGGGCGATACAGGCATGTCCGCGACAGCTATGTGGCGCCGCTGGATCCGAATTTCGGCGGCTGCGGGCGCGTCATAACCGATGCTGAAGGCTATTACGCATTCCGGACGATCAAGCCGGGTCCCTATCCGTGGCGCAACAACGGATCGGACTGGCGGCCGGCACATATCCATTTCTCGATTTTCGGGCACGCGTTCACCCAGCGCCTGATCTCGCAGTTCTACTTCGAGGGCGATCCGTTGATCGCGAAATGTCCGATCGTGAACACGATCCCCGACGCTGCGGCGGTCGATTCGCTGGTAGCGAAGCTCGACCTCGAGAATCAGGGTCCGTTCGATCACCTGACCTATCGTTTCGACATCGTCCTGCGCGGCCGGCGTTCGACGTTCTTCGAGAATCGTACGGAAGGGAACTGACATGCCCGTCGAGCCCCTCAAGGAAACCCCGTCCCAGACAGCTGGCCCCTATGTCCATATCGGCACGTGGCCGTCGGCGGCGGGCCTGCCGATCCGCACGCAGGAAAAGCCGAACGTGATGGTCGGTGCCGGTGCCAGGGGCGAGCGCATCCGTATCGAAGGCCTGATCTATGACGGTGCCGGATCGATCGTGACAGACGCGATGCTGGAGCTTTGGCACGCGGACGCCGACGGAAAATTCCCCGGCCATTTCGGACGCACGATCACGGATCTGAAGACCGGCGAATGGTTCTTCGAGACGGTGAAGCCGGGCGCCACGAAGCTTGGCGACGGGCGGCCTGAAGCGCCGTTCGGAACGATCGTGATCTTCGCGCGGGGCATCAACATTCACCTGCAAACGCGGGTCTATTTTTCCGACGAGGAAAAGGCCAATGCGGCCGATCCCGCCCTCAAGGCCGTGGCGGAACCGAAACTCCAGAAAACCCTGATCGCCGCACGCACGTCGCGCAACGGACAGACCGTCTACCGTTTCGACATCCGCCTCCAGGGCGACGACGAAACGGTGTTCTTCGACATATAGCCCGGAGGCGGGCGTCGGCCGGACGCCCGCCGATACGCAATATTTTGCATCAAAACCCTCATATCATTCAGCAAAATCGGACTTGAACAGGGCGGACCTGTAACGCTATCGGTGCTTTGGAGCGTGTTGCGCGCCGTTCCGTCTTCCGTTGCCTTCGGGCATTCTTTCGGGGGGACGGGAGGCAACGGCGCCTTCCCGAAGGAACCGCCCCTCAAGGGGCCAATGTCTCGACCAACGCAGGGCGAGCGCGAGGAGGAAACGATGTTTCGACGTCATTTGATTGCAGGCGCGATCACGGCAGCGTTTGCACTGGGCGGCATCGCGCCGGCCGTTGCGCAGGATGCCGTGAAGGTCGGCCTCATCCTGCCGATGACCGGCCCCTTCGCTTCGACGGGGCGGCAGATCGAGGCTGCCGTCCGGCTTTACATGGCGCAGCACGGAACCACGGTTGCCGGCAAGCGCATCGAACTGATCGTACGCGACGATACCGGCACGCCGGACGTGACCCGCCGCATCGCGCAGGAAATGATCGCGAATGAGAAGGTGTCGTTCCTGGCGGGCTTTGGGCTGACGCCGCTGGCGCTGGCGACCGCCCCGCTTGCCACTCAGGCGAAAAAGCCGATGATCGTGATGGCAGCGGCCACAGCAATGATAACCGAGCAATCGCCGTTCATCGTGCGCGCGAGTTTCACCCTGCCACAGGCGACCGTTCCCATGGCCGATTGGGCGACTCACAACGGCCTCAAGCGTGTGGCGACGCTCGTCAGTGATTACGGGCCGGGCCTCGACGCCGAAAAGGCCTTCAAGGAGCGGTTTGCGCGCGATGGCCGTGAGGTCGTGGCCGATGTCCGTGTGCCGCTTCGCAATCCGGATTTCGCGCCGTTCCTGCAGCGGGTTGCCGACCTGAAGCCGGATGCATTGTTCGTGTTCGTGCCGTCGGGCGCGGGCGCGCAGTTCATGAAGCAGTTCCAGGAGCGAGGCCTCGACAAGACGGGCGTGCGCCTGATCGGCACGGGCGACCTGACAGACGACGACATTCTCAACGACATGGGCGAGCCGGCGGTTGGCGTGGTCACGACGCACCACTACTCCGCGGATCACTCCTCTGCCGTGAACAAGGCGTTCGTGAAGGCGTTCAAGGCCGCCAACAAGAACGCGCGTCCGAACTTCATGGCCGTCGGCGGCTATGACGGCATGCATCTCATCTACGAATCGCTCAAGGCGACGGGCGGCTCGACCGACGGGGAAAAACTGGTCGGGGCGATGAAGGGCATGTCGTGGCAATCGCCGCGCGGACCGGTCACGGTCGAGGCATCGACGCGCGAACTGATCCAGAATATCTACGTGCGCAAGGTCGAGCGGAGCGACGGCGAGCTTTATAACGTCGAATTCGCGACATTCCAGGCCGTCGCCGATCCGGCGAAGAAGCGCTGAGCGGTGCGCGGATCCGGCATTCCCGGCCGGATCCGCGCTCTCGCGCGGTATCGATCCATATGCTGACGATCATTTTTGACGGCATCGCCTACGGGATGTTGCTGTTCATCCTCGCTGTCGGCCTCAGCGTCACGCTTGGCCTGATGAACTTCGTGAATCTCGCGCATGGCGCCTTCGCCATGGCCGGCGGATACGCGACGGTCATTCTCATGAACGCCTACGGGTTGCCGTTCCTGGCAACACTGCCCTTTGCCTTCGCTTTCGCCGCGATGATCGGTCTGGCGCTCGAGCGCCTGCTCTATCGCCGGATGTACCGACGCTCCCATCTCGATCAGGTGCTTTTTTCGATCGGGATCGTCTTCATGGCCGTCGCCGCAACCGACTATCTCATGGGCTCACAGCAGCAGATCATTCATCTCCCGGAATGGCTGCGCGGCCGCATCGAGGTTGCGGGTGTAGCAATCGGCGCCTATCGCTTCTTTCTGGTCGTCGTATGCGGCGCACTGGTCGTGGCGCTCCAGTGGGTTCTTGCGCGCACGCGCTTCGGCAGCCAGCTGCGCGCCGCAGTCGACGATACGCGCGTGGCGCGCGGCCTCGGCATTCCGACAGATCTCATTTTCGCGGCCACGTTTGCCACGGGATCGGGCCTTGCAGGCCTCGGGGGCGCATTGGGCGCCGAAATTCTTGGCCTTGATCCGACCTTTCCCCTGAAATTCATGCTCTATTTCCTGATCGTCGTTACCGTTGGCGGAACTGCGACGATCAGCGGCCCGTTCGCGGCAGCGATCCTGCTGGGCATCGCGGACGTTGCCGGCAAGTATTACATTCCGCGCCTCGGTGCGTTCGTCATCTACTTCTTCATGTTGGTCGTGCTTCTGCTGCGTCCAAATGGCCTGTTCGTGCGAAGCGGCGCTCGATGAGCGAAATCGTGGGTAATTCGCGCGAACGTGCCCGACGCAGCGCTGCCGCTTCGTCGCGCTGGCGGTTGCCGGAACTCGCGTTCTGGGGATGCGCCGTAGCGGCCATTTTCCTGCTGCCGTCGCGCCACCTGCTGCTCAATGAAATCGCGATCGTCGGCCTCTTCGCGATGTCGATCGACCTGATCCTCGGCTATGCGGGAATTGTCTCGCTTGGCCACGCGGCGTTCTTCGGTGTCGGTGCATATGCGGCTGGGCTGCTCGCAAAGTCCGGATATGTCGAGCCGGCAAGCGGCCTGCTCTTTGCGGGCGCAATCGCGGCGACGGTCGGATTTTCCGCCAGCTTCCTTGTGATCCGGGGAAGCGATCTGACGCGCCTGATGGTCACGCTCGGCGTCGCGTTGGTCTTCGTCGAGGTCGCAAACCGTTTCGAATCGGTGACGGGTGGCGTCGATGGTCTCCTCGGGATATCGATGGGGCCGATCCTCGGGCTTTTCGAATTCGATTTCGGCGGAACGACCGCCTATTGCTACAGTCTCTGTGTCTTGTTCGTCATGTTCCTGATCGCGCGCCGCATCGTGAATTCGCCGTTCGGCACGTCGTTGCGGGCGCTCAAGGAAAATCGAATGCGCGCCGGCGCGATCGGAATTCCGACGGCGAAACGCATCGTCGCGGTCTATTCGATTTCGGCTGGATTTGCCGGAATTGCCGGTGCACTTCTCGCGCAGACGACGGCGTTCGTGTCGCTGGAAGTGCTCGACTTCGCACGCTCGGCCGACGGCCTGTTGATCCTCGTCATCGGCGGATCCGGCTATCTTTATGGCGGGATAATCGGCTCGATCGCATTCGCGCTCATGCGCGATGCGCTTTCGACGCTGACGCCGGCCTATTGGCTTTTCTGGATGGGCGCGATTCTCGTGGCGCTGGTCGTCGTGGGACGCGAGCGTATCGTCGATTGCGCAAAGGCATTGTCGCTAAGGGTGCGAGGCCAGCCCAAGTGACCGTTGCGCTCGAGACCCACGATCTGGTGATGCGGTTCGGCGGCTTCCTTGCGACAAATCGCGTCAATCTGCAGGTCGCCCGTGGCGCGCGGCACGCGCTGATCGGGCCGAATGGCGCCGGCAAGACGACGCTTGTCAACCTCATGACAGGCGTCCTGTCGCCAACCGAGGGGCGGATCGTTCTGGAAGGCCACGATATCACCGCAGTGCCGATCGCCGCCCGCGTGGGACTCGGAATCGCGCGGACCTTCCAGATCAACCAGCTGTTCCCGAGCATGAGCCCGCTCGAGGCCGTTTCGCTCGCGGTCGCGCAGCGCGCCGGCCGGAGCGCTGGAATATGGCGGGGATTCGGCGCGCTTCCGGAAATCGTCGACGAGGCCGCCGACATTCTCGAGGGACTTCATCTCGCGGACGCCATGACCGAGCGCAGCGATCGTCTGCCGTACGGAAAACAGCGCGCTTTGGAGCTCGCCCTGGCGCTTGCGTCGCGCCCGAAGGTCCTTCTGCTGGACGAGCCTGCCGCAGGCGTACCGGAAGGCGAACGTCACGAGATCCTCGATATCGTCGCTTCGCTTCCGCGTGACGTGAGCATCCTCCTGATCGAACACGACATGGATCTGGTCTTCTCGTTCGCCGAGAAGATCTCCGTCCTTGTGCAGGGCGCCGTATTTCTCGAGGGAAGCGCTCGCGAAATCGCGGCGGACAGGCGCGTGCGGGAAGTCTATCTAGGCGAGTCGGCCGATGGCTGATCTCTTGCGGCTTGAATCGGTTGTCGCCGGATATGGCGAGGCCATCGTGCTGAACGGCCTCTCCTTCGTTCTTGAAGAAGGGCGGTCACTTGCCTTGCTCGGTCGAAATGGGACAGGCAAGACGACGGCGATCGATACGATCATCGGGGTTACACGTCACCGTAGCGGGCGGGTCCTGTGGGATGGCGTCGATATCGCCGGGGCACCGCCGGAGTTCAGGGCACGCGGCGGCATCGGTTGGGTTCCGCAGGAGCGGAACATATTCAAATCGCTGAGTGTCGAGGAGAACCTGACGGCAGTGGCGCGGCCGGGGCGCTGGGACTTGAAATCCGCCTATGCGATGTTCCCGCGCTTGGCGGAGCGGCGGCGGAATCTCGGCGGGCAACTGTCCGGCGGCGAACAGCAGATGCTTGCGGTCGCGCGCGCATTGATGCTCAATCCGCGTCTGCTTCTGCTTGACGAGCCGCTCGAAGGTCTTGCGCCGATCATCGTTGACGAGCTTCTCGGCACGATCGAACGGCTGACGCGCGAGGAGGGGCTTTCTGCTATCATCGTCGAACAGAAGGCGCGGAAAATCCTTGCGATGACGGACGATGTGATCATCCTCGACCGCGGGACCATCGTGCACCGTTCCACGAGTGATTTGCTTGGCGAGGACGCGGCGGCACTCGACCGGCATCTTGGCGTATCGTCGCGAAATTGAGATCGGCTCATTCCGAGAGGGAAGACATGTCGCAGACCACCGTAAAGAACCTCGCTCGCAAGCGTCCGCCTTTTCGCGCCGACATGGTCGGATCGCTGCTGCGCTCCGCTGCCCTGCGCGACGCGCGCGCCAAGCACGAAAAGGGCGAAATTTCCGCTGCCGCGCTTCGTGACGTCGAGGACGCCGAAATCCGCAAGATCGTGAAGCGGCAAGAGGATATCGGCCTGCAGGCGGTCACGGACGGCGAGTTTCGCCGTTCATGGTGGCACTACGACTTTCTCTGGAACCTGGATGGCATCTCACGCGTCAAGCTCGAAAAGGGAATCCAGTTTGCGGGCGTCCAGACGCGCGCGGAATCCCCCCAGGTCACCGGCAAGATCGGATTTTCAAAACATCCGCACCTGGACCATTTCCGCTTTCTCAAGGGCGCCACGAGCCGGGTCGCAAAGATGACAATCCCGTCGCCGTCGATGCTGCATTACCGCGGCGGCCGGAAGCAGATCAATCCGGGCCTCTATCCCGATCTCGAGGAGTATTATGCCGATCTCGCCGGCGCCTATGCGAAGGCGGTCAAGGCGTTCTATGACGCGGGGTGCCGCTATCTCCAGCTCGACGACACGAGCCTTTCGTATTTTTGCGATGCCGGCCAACGCCGGATGCTGCAGGAACGGGGCGACGACCCCGACCAGTTGATCCGCCGCTACAAGGAGATGATCAACACTGCGACGAAGGTGCGGCCGGCGGACATGACGATCACGACGCATACGTGTCGCGGCAACTTCATGTCGACCCACGTGGCGTCGGGCGGCTATGACCCGGTCGCGAAGTTCATCTTCGAGGAGATCGACGTCGACGGCTATTTCATGGAGTGGGACGACGAACGTTCGGGCGGGTTCGAACCGCTGCGTCACCTGCCGAAGGGGAAGCTCGTGGTGCTTGGTCTGGTCACGACAAAGCATGGCACGCTCGAAAAGAAGGACGACATCAAGCGGCGGATCGATGCCGCCGCGAAATTCGCGCCGCTTGACCAGCTTTGCCTGTCGCCGCAATGCGGATTTGCCTCGACGGAGGAGGGAAACGTCCTTGCCGAAGACGACCAGTGGCGTAAGCTTGAAATGATCGTCGAGATCGCCCGGGAGGTTTGGGGCGGTTGAGGCGGGAGCGGGAGGGAAAGATGCGCGCTGTCGTGATTCACGCCCCGAAGGATCTGCGGCTCGATACGCTTGCCGAACGACAGCCCGGCCCGGGCGAGGTGATGGTGCGTATCGGCATGGGCGGCATCTGCGGCTCCGACCTCCACTACTATAACCATGGCGGATTCGGCACCGTTCGCATCCGCGAGCCGATGACGCTTGGGCACGAAGTGTCCGGCACGGTCGCCGCCGTCGGCGAGGGAGTCGCGAATGTTCGTCCGGGCACGCGCGTTGCGGTAAACCCGAGCCGCCCGTGCCTCGTCTGCAAATATTGCGAGGCCGGGCTCCACAACCAGTGCCTCGACATGCGGTTCTTCGGCAGCGCGATGCGGTTCCCGCACGTTCAGGGCGCCTTCAGCGAGCACGTAACCGTGCTCGCGCGTCAGGCAGTGCCCGTGCCGGAGCGGATCAGTCTTGCCGAAGCGGCGATGGCCGAACCACTGTCGGTGTGTCTGCATGCCGCCAATCAGGCTGGTGCGCTGTTCGGCAAACGCGTGCTCGTCACCGGATGCGGCCCGATCGGTGCCCTCATGGTTCTAGTCGCCCGCACGGCCGGTGCGGCGGAGATCGTCGCGACGGATATCGCCTCGCGCCCGCTCGAGACGGCGCTCAAAGTAGGGGCGACGCGGGCGATCGACCCCGTGAAGGATCCCGATGCGCTGAAGCCGTATGCGGCCGACAAAGGCAGTTTTGATGTGCATTTCGAGGCATCCGGCACCGAAGTCGCGTTGCGGACCGGCATCGAACTTGTCCGCCCGCGCGGTACGATCGTCCAGATCGGCGTCGGTGGCGAGGCGAAGCTTCCGATGAACGTGCTCGTCGCGAAGGAAATCGCGCTTCGGGGCACATTCCGCTTCGATGACGAATTCGATCTTGCCGTCCGGATGATGGGGGACGGCATCATCGACGTCCGGCCTGTCATTTCCGATACGTTTCCTGTCGCCGATGCCCATGCGGCGTTCGAACTGGCTGGCGACCGGAACAAGGCGATGAAGGTCCAGATCGCGTTCTGAGACGGCTATTCAGCGTAGGCGCTACGCGAGCGTGCGATCGTGACGGTGCAGGGAGCCTGCGCGGCCACTGCCGCCGATACGCTGCCGAGCAGCGACTTCCGCAGCGACTTCGTCCGTGCGCCAAGAACGACGTGGTCAACACGGTTCGCGACGACATATTCAAGGATCGCATCCGCGGGTGCCGTCGCCTCGAGCACGTGAAACGTGATCCGTGCGGGATCGAGCTTCAGTTCGTCCGCCCGGTGGCGCAGTCCGACAAGACGCTGGACATGTTTGTTGCGGCTTTCCTCGTCGAGTGCCGTATCGATGGTGAGGCGCGCGATCTTCAACACGTTCAGGCATGCCAGTCGGGCCTGCGGCATCGTGCGCAGGATCCTCGCGACCTGCTCGCGCAGCGAAGCGGCGATCGTGGCCGATCCCTCGTCAAGATCGACGGCGACGGCAAGGATCGGCGCCGGCGAAGAAATGGAGAGGGAGTTGCGCCGGCGCGCGGGCTTTGTCCGCGGCGCGGCAAGGCGGCGGCGGAACGCGGCAAGCATCCCGCCTGAACTGCTGCGTACCGCGCGTTCTGTCAGCGCAACCTGGTCGGGATGGGAAAGATCGAAGGCAAGCTGGGCGGCGGTCGGATGGCGCATTGCCGGATCGATGCTAAGGCAGCGAAGGATCACTTCCTGTAGCCAGCCGGGAATTTCGGGGCGAAGCTTTCGCGGAGGTGTGGGGTCGCGCCAGAGGCGGCGTCGAAGCCCGGCCATCCGTTGCGGGTCGCCGAACGGCGTTTGGCCGGTGACGAGGTGATATAGGACGGCCCCGAGCGCAAACAGATCGCTCGCCGGATCGCGCCGCTCGCCGAGAACCTGCTCGGGCGCCATATAGGGGGCGGAGCCGTAGGGCAGACGGAACTCTTCTTCCATAAGGTCGGGAAGTGCGGCGTGCGTCGACAGGCCGAAATCGACGAGCACGGCCGAACCGGACGAACGTAAGAGAATATTGCCCGGCTTGATGTCGAGGTGAACGATCTGCTGGCGATGGATATCGTCGAGTGCGGCGGCGATTGCCGCGCCGATCGTCGCGACTTCGTCGATCGGCAACGGAAGTTTCGGCAACACCTCGGCGAGCGATACGCCTTCGACGAACTCCATCACGATATACGGCAGGACAGCGAAATCGCCCGCCGCGACGAATTTTGGAACATGCGGACCCGCAAGACGCGGCATGATCATCTGCTCCATCTCGAAGCTGACGATCGCCGCCGGATCCTCGCCCTCACCAAGTCGCGGAACTTTCATCAGGAGCGGACCTTGGTGGTCATCATGTTCGACGATCCAAAGCATCGCCATGCCGCCGACATGCAGGCTGCGCACGATCCGGAATCCATCGATCACGTCGCCGGGGGCAAGCATGGATTTGTGGCGTGCGGCCATCGGGTCGCCTAGCGGCCAAGCGTCAGGCGGGTGGCGAGCGCCTCCGGCAATCCGGCCTTGCGGATTTTCGCCGCTGCCAGGTCCACGTCATAAGGCACGCGCAGCGCCGTGAAGTTGCATGTCAGCGTGTCGTAAAGCGCGTAGGCCGCTGCCGCGATCCGATCTCGCGGCTGGCCGACCGATCCGACGACCACAAGCCAGCGACGTTGGCGAAGCAGCGGGATCGGAGATTCGGCGACCGGCTGGAAATTCAGGAGCTTCTGCGTGGCAGTGATACCGTAAAGCATCGGGACATGGACATGGCCGCAAAAAGTCACGCGCTGGTGCGTTGCCGCGAGGCTCGTGGCGGCGCTTGCCGTCTCGTCGACATAAATCCATTTTTCCGGCTGAGAAGCGTCGGCGTGGACATAGAGGCGGTCTTCCTCTTCAACGAAGAGCGGTAGCCCGGCGAGGAAATCGATCGCGGGCCGGCTCAAGGCGGCCGTTGTCCATTCAATCGCACTGCCGGCGAGTGAATTCATCCCGTGCCGCTCGGAACCGATCGCACGATCGTGATTTCCGGCGATCGCGATTGCGCCTTTGCCGGCCAGATCGACAAGCGTTTCGACGACCCAATTCGGGTCCGCGCCATAGCCGACATAGTCGCCAAGGAAGACGTACCTTTCCGCCCCGTGCTCGCGCGCATGCGCAAGGCAGGCCGAAAAGGCCTCCCGGTTCGAATGGATGTCGCTCATCAGAGCGATACGCATCGCCCGGACCCCTCCCTGCCGATGGCGGCGCGTCCAGATTGGTTGGCCGCCCGATAACTCGTCAAGCCGCGAATATGTCGCAGCGATTCGGCTTTTGTAGCAGCCCGTTACCGATTGAAACCGAACGATTCGCGGGGCAGTTTGCACCTCGCGTACTATCGGCGCCGAAACAGGCCAACGGCAGGCGGGCCTGCGGGGCGACAGGAGCGACATGCACCTCGGAAAATGGATCATCTCGATTGGGTTGGTTGTCGCTGCAATAGGCGCGATCTGGTTCGCAAGCGGCCGCGAACTGCCGTTCCGGCCGGTGGTCACGGAGCCTGCGGGGTCCGGCCAGAATGCGGCGCAGCGGCGCCCGCCTGTCGGCGCCATAGCTCCGGTCGTACGCGTGGCGATCGTCAAGTCGGGTGACCTGCCCGTGCAACTCGATGCGTTGGGCACCGCACAGGCGTACAACTCAGTCGTCGTCTCGAGCCGCGTTGACGGGCAGCTCGTCCGGATCAATTTCCGCGAGGGGCAGGATGTCAAAGAGGGCGAGCTTCTTGCCCAGATCGACCCACGTACGTATCAGGCGCTTCTCGATCAGGCCGTCGCCAAGCGCGCCCAGGACCAGGCGCAGCTCGACAATGCGAAGCGCGATCTTGAGCGATATGGCGCGCTCATCCAGCAGAATTATGCCAGCCGGCAACAGTACGATACGACCAAGGCGCAGGTCGCCCAGATCGAAGCGAGCCTGAAGTCCGACGATGCGGCGATCGCAAGCGCGCGCACCCAGCTTTCGTACACGAGCATCGTGGCGCCGATCTCCGGCCGGCTCGGCTTCCGGCTCGTCGATGCCGGCAATATCGTTCGTGCGAACGATACCAACGGCATTGTCGTGATAACCCAGCTCCAGCCAATCAGCGTCGTCTTTACGCTGCCGCAGCAGCGGCTGCCCGATGTGACCCGCAGAATGCAGGCTGGCGACCAACTGGAGGTCCGTGCGTTGCGCAGCGATGGTACCGTTCTCGATACGGGTAGAGTCGAGTTCGTCGACAATCAGGTCGACGCCACGACCGGAACGATCAAGCTGAAGGCTGTTTTCCCGAATGCGGCGCTCGAACTGTGGCCGGGCAGCTTCGTGAATGTCCGGCTGCGGATCGATACGGTCCGCGACGCATTGTTGATCCCGTCGTCGGCCGTCCAGTATGGACCGGAGGGATCGTTCGCGTTTGTCGTCGGCGACGACATGACGGCGCAGATCCGCCCAATCAAGGTGCTCCAGTCGGACGGCGATCTGACGGCCGTGAACGGCAAGCTTGCCGCCGGAGATCGCGTCGTCTTGGGCGGTCAGGACAGGCTCCGTGCTGGCTCGCCCGTGACGCTCTCGGGCGACGGCGAGGCGGGCCCCGCGCGCACGGGCACTGGCCGTCCGCCCGGTGCCGGACCAGTTGGGGGCGGCCGCCGCCCGCCGTCCTGATGAGTGCGGCATGAAAATCAGCGCACCATTCATCGCACGGCCGATCGCGACGACCTTGATGACGGCGGCGATCGTGATGGCGGGGCTGCTCGGCTATCGGGCTTTGCCCGTTTCGTCACTGCCCGAGGTCGATTTTCCGACCATCCAGGTTTCCACGCGACTTCCGGGCGCGGATCCGGAAACGATTGCGGCTCTGGTGACGGCGCCGCTCGAGCGCCAGCTCGGCCAGATTTCCGGCGTTACGACGATGACGTCGACATCGAGTTACGGAACCAGCGCGATCGCGCTTCAGTTCGTTCTCGGACGAAGCATCGACGAAGCCGCCCAGGACGTCCAGGCGGCGATAAACGTGGCGGCCGGGTTTCTGCCGCGAACGCTGCCCTATCCGCCGACCTACGCGAAGGTCAACCCTGCCGATCCCCCGATCCTGAGCCTTGCGCTGATATCCGACACGCTGCCGATCGTCCGAATCTCGGATGCGGCGGATAGCGTTCTTGCCCAGAAGCTGAGCCAGATTGCCGGCGTCGGTCGCGTCAGCGTGCAGGGAGATCAAAAGCCGGCCGTGCGCATCCAGATCGCTCCCGATCGCCTTGCCTCATATGGGTTGGGATTGGAAGACATTCGAGCGGTCCTGCAGCGTGCGAATACCAAGCAATCGAAGGGCAGCTTCGATGGGCCCGCCCAGGCCTTCACGATCACGGCCAACGACCAGATTACGGAGCCCGATCAGTATCGGGACGTCATCATTGCCTATCGGAAAGGCGCGCCGGTGCGACTGCGCGACGTGGCAGAAGTCGTCTCGGGGCTTGAGAACAGCAAGGTATCGGCAAGTGTTGACGGCAGGCCGGCGGTCCTCATCGAAATCCAAAGGCAGCCCGGAGCGAACGTCGTCGAGACGGCTGACCGGATCAAACGTGCGATCCCCGATCTCGAACGCGCCATCCCGCCGGGAATCCGCATCGCGATCGTCGCGGACCGGACCATAACCATCCGCGCGAGCGTCGCGGACGTCCAGTTCTCGCTCGGGCTTGCGACAGTCCTTGTCGTCTTCGTGATCTATCTCTTTCTGCGCAGCTGGCGCGCGACGGCGATCCCGGCGATCGCCTTGCCGGTCTCGCTGATCGCGACCTTCGGCGTGATGCGGCTGCTCGGCTTCGGTCTCGACAATCTCTCGCTGATGGCCCTTACGGTTGCGACGGGTTTCGTGGTCGACGATGCGATCGTGATGATCGAAAACATCGTCCGGCATATCGAAAAAGGCGAATCGCCACTCGCCGCCGCCTACAAGGGTGCCGAACAAATCGGATTTACGATCATTGGACTGACCGTGTCGCTCGTGGCCGTGTTCATTCCCTTGCTGTTCATGTCCGGCGTCGTCGGTCGGTTGTTTCACGAGTTTGCCGTCACGTTGTCCACCGCGGTTATAATTTCCGCGTTCGTTTCGCTAACCCTGACCCCGATGATGTGCGCGCGCATCCTCCGGCATTCCGTCGATGACCAGCCGGGGCCCGTCTCGCGAATTCTCGAAGGCGCGTTCGATGCGACGCTCCGCTTCTACATGTCGACGCTCGATGTCGTCATGCGGTGGCAAGGCACGACACTTGCCATCGCCGGCGCAACGCTGGTCCTGACGATCGCAATGTATATCGGCATTCCCAAGGGCTTTCTCCCGCCACAGGACACCGGTGTCATCGTGGCGACGATCGACGCCGAGCAGGACGCGAGTTTTCTGCGGGTTTCCGAACTGCAGAAGCAGGCGGTCGAGATTGCGCGCGCCGACGATGCCGTCGCTCGAGTCACGGGCTTTTCCGGTGCTGGAACGCAGGCCGGTACGGGAAACACCATCCGCCTTACAATCGTCCTGCGGCCACGGCGCGAGCGAAATGTCACGGCCTTCGAAGTCGTACGACGCCTGCACGAATCTTTCGCGGTTTTGCCGGCGCAGACGTATCTGCAACCCGTTCAGGATATCCAGATCGGTGCTCGCGCGAGCCGGACGCTCTATCAATACACCCTGACAGGACCCGATGGTGTCGAACTCGCGAGGTGGGCGCCACAATTGGTCGAAGCGCTACGCCGCCGCCCGTCGCTGGCTGACATTGCATCCGATCAGCAGACCGGTGCGCGCGAAATCCGCCTGTCGATTGACAGGGATGCCGCGTCGCGCCTCGGCGTGAGCCTTCAGTCCATCGATGACACGCTCTACGACGCCTTTGGCCAACGGCAGGTTTCGACCATCTATGCGCAGACAAACCAGTATCGCGTCGTGATGGAACTGACGCCAGAACTGCAGAGCGATCCGGACACGATCGGAACGCTTCGTGTTCCAGGGGCCGGTGGCGTGCAAGTACCGATCGGCGCATTGGCGCGGATCGAACGCGGGCCCGCAGTGCTCGCCGTCAATCGCCAAAGCCAGTTTCCGGCCGTCACGATAAGCTTCGATCTGGCTCAGGGTGGCAGCCTCGATCAGGCACTGCGGGAAATCGGCGCCGCGGAAGCGGATCTCGGCATGCCGGCTTCCATCACAGGCGCCTTCGCCGGCGATGCGGCGGAATTCGAAAGCTCGCTGGCGACCCAGCCATGGCTCATCCTCGCGGCGATCGTCGTGATCTATATCGGGCTCGGCGTGCTTTACGAAAGTCTCGTCCATCCGGTCACCATTCTTTCGACCCTTCCGTCGGCCGGGATCGGGGCGCTGCTGGCGCTATCCGCGTCCGGCCACGATCTGTCGCTCGTCGGACTGATCGGAATCGTCCTGCTTATGGGGATCGTCAAAAAGAACGCGATCATGATGATCGATTTCGCGATCGAGGCCGAACGCGGAGAAGGGAAGAGCCCGGAAGAGGCGATCCGCGAAGCCTGCCGGCTGCGTTATCGCCCGATCATGATGACGACGATGGCAGCTCTTCTCGGCGCACTTCCGCTCGCCCTGGAAAGCGGCACGGGCTCGGAACTGCGCAATCCGCTTGGCATTTCGATCGTCGGCGGTCTCGTCCTTTCGCAAATGCTGACGCTTTACACAACGCCGGTCATCTACCTCTTCTTCGAACGGGTCCGGCTGCGGCTTGCGGGCGCTCGTCCCGCCTCGGCGAGGTAGTGCCGATGTCGATTTCGTCCGCGTTCATCCGCCGGCCGATCGGCACGAGCTTGCTGGCGCTTGGGCTGTTCATGGTCGGGTTCGTTGCGTATCTCGACCTGCCAGTCGCCCCGCTGCCGAATACTGATCTGCCGGTAATCTTCGTTCGCGCGAACCAGCCGGGTGCCGATCCAGACACGATGGCAAGCACGATTACCGCCACACTTGAGCGGCATCTCGGCACGATTGCCGGCCTCAATGAAATGACAAGCACCAGTGCGCTCGGCAGCGCGACAATCGTCATGCAGTTTGATCCGTCTCGCAAACCGGCCGACGCTGCGAAGGACGTCCAGGCGAAAATCAATGCGGCCTTACCCGATTTGCCCGCCGGTATGCCGCAGCCGCCGACCTATCGGAAGGCAAACCCGAACCAGCGTCCTATCCTGATCCTCGCGCTTACCTCGCGCACGATGACGACCCAGGCGATCTTCGATGCGGCCGATACGGTTCTGGCACAGCGGCTTTCGCAGATTGACGGTGTTGCGCAGGCAAACGTGATGGGTGCCGAAAAGCCGGCAATCCGGGTTCAGGCGGACATGGGCAGGCTCACTTCGATGGGTCTCTCGCTGGACGATGTGCGTAGCGCGATCGTCGCGGCAAATGTCGATCAGCCGACCGGCCGGATTGACGGCAACGACGCTAATTATTCGATATCCGTCAACGATACGCTGCGCACCGCGGAGGAGTACGGATCGATCCTTCTGCGCGGCGCAAACGGCCGAACGGTGCGACTGCGCGATGTCGCCAACGTCTTTGCCGGCGTCGAGAACGAGCGACAGGCGGCCTGGTTCGGCAATCAGCGTGCGGTGCTGATTCAGATACTCAAGCAGCCTGGCGCCAACGTCATCGATACCGTCGACCGGATAAAGGAACTGCTGCCTGAAATGTCGCGTTGGCTCCCGCCCGGAATCGACGTCGTTTCGATGTACGACCAGACAAGCACGATCCGCGCCTCCGTCCACGATGTCCAGAAGACGCTCGCGATTTCCGTGTCGCTCGTGATCGCCGTGGTCGGCATCTTTCTCCGGCGCCTCGCGCCGACAATGGCCGCAGCCGTCGCCGTTCCGCTATCGCTCGCCGGCACGTTCGCGGCGATGTGGTGGTTGGATTTCAGCTTGAACAATCTGTCATTGATGGCCTTGACGATTTCCGTCGGCTTCGTCGTTGACGACGCGATTGTCGTCATTGAAAACATCGCGCGGAACCGCGAAAAGGGCATGTCTCCAATGGAGGCGGCTTTGATCGGCGCCGGCGAGATCGGATTTACGATCGTTTCGATGACGCTCTCGCTGGTTGTCGTGTTCGTTCCGCTTTTTTTCCTCGGCGGCCTTCAGGGGCGCTTCCTGCGAGAGTTCTCGCTCGTCCTTACGGCGGCAATCCTGATATCCGGTGTCGTTTCGCTGACGTTGACGCCAATGATGTGCGCCCGTTTCGTCGGTGCGCGCGCGGCGCCGTCCCGTTTCGATATCGCGTTCGACCGCTTTTTCGATCCGATCGTCAGGGGATACACGCTGACGTTATCGATCGTCCTGCGGTGGCGCCGCACGCTGCTTGCGATAACGCTTGCGACGATTGCCGGCACGGTTGCGTTGTACGTGACGGTCCCCAAGGGCGGATTTGTCCCGCAGCAGGACACGGGGCTTTTGCGGGCATTTGCCCGGGCATCCCCTGACACGTCCTTTCAGGCGATGTCCGAACGCATGGATGCGGCCGTTCGTATCGTGCAAAGCGACCCGGCTGTCGCGAGCGTTGGCGGCGTCACCGGCGGCGGATTTTTCGGTGCGGCAAATACCGGACAGATGTTCATAGCCCTGAAACCGCAATCCGAACGCGACGCGAGTGCGGATCGGGTGATCGCCCGCCTGCGACCGCAGCTGCAGCGGCTGCGCGATGTCCAGGTTTTCTTGGCCGCCGAGCAGGATTTGCAGTTCGGCGGTCGGGGCGGTCGCGCCCAGTTCCAGATCGCGCTTCTGGCCAGCAAGCCGGCCGATCTTGCCTTTTGGGGGCCGGTACTCGTCCGTAGGCTTGCGCAGGAGCCTGGCGTGCTGGACGTATCGAGCGACCTCGAGCGGGCCGGTCTCAACGCACGGGCGACGATCGACCGGGATGCTGCCGCGCGGTTCGGTCTCCAACCCGCCGAGATCGACACGGCTCTCAACAATGCATTTGCACAGCGCCCGATTTCCACGATCTATCGCGAGCGCAACCAATACCGGGTCATTCTCGAGGCTAGCCCGCGTCAGCAGCGCGGTCCGCAAGATCTCTCGCAAATTTATGTCAAGGCGCCGGGTGGCGCTCTGGTCCCGTTATCCGCGGTGGCGAAGATCGACATCGTGCCGTCGCCGCTATCCATTACGCATGACGGCCAGTTTCCCTCGACGACGATCAGTTTCAATCTAGCCGAAGGCGGTGCCTTGAACGACGCGATCGAGCGGGTGCGGGCGGTCGCGGCGACACTGGGAATGCCCGGAGACATGCGCGTGGAAGCCACTGGATTTGCGCGGATAAGTCAGCAGCAGAATTCGGGCGTGCCGCTGCTCATACTCGCGGCGATTGTGGCGATCTACATCGTCCTTGGCATGCTCTATGAGAGCTGGGCTCAATCGATCACGATCCTGTCGACCCTTCCTTCCGCCGGAGTCGGTGCATTGCTCGCAAATCTGGCGACCGGAACAAATCTCACCCTCATCAGCGTCGTCGGAATTATCCTGTTGATGGGAATCGTCAAGAAGAACGCCATCATGATGGTCGACTTCGCTCTCGTCGCCGAACGCCGCGAGGGTATGTCGCCGAAGGACGCGATCCTCGAGGCATGTCGCGTGCGGTTTCGCCCCATTCTGATGACGACTCTGACGGCCATGCTGGGTGCATTGCCACTTGCCTTTGGCGACGGCATTGGCGCCGAGTTGCGCCGGCCACTCGGTATCGCGATTGTCGGCGGCCTGTTTTTCAGCCAAGCCCTGACCTTGTACACGACGCCGGTCATTTATCTGTTTCTGCGCGGGCGTAGCGAGCGCGCAGCCGAGCCGCTCGAACCGGCAGGTGCGGCCCGATGAACCGTTCTTCGATTGCCGGGCTTTCATTCGTGTCGATCATCCTTGCAGGATGCTCGGCGGATTCCCCGTATCTTCGCCCGATTGTCGAATTGCCGTCGATGTTTCGCGAGCTGACGGGTATCGGAAACTCGGAACCTGCGGCGGCAATTCAAGCGGCATCGCCTGCCGTTGCCCAAGATGTCTGGCCGGAATCGGATTGGTGGACGGGCTTCGGCTCGTCGGATCTCGACAAGCTTGTCCTTCGCGCCCAGGGCGCGAATTTCGATCTTGCCGCCGCCGAGGCACGAATTCGGCAAGCGATTGCCCAGGCCGAGATTGCAGGTGCCCCGCAATTTCCCGATTTGACCGTCTCGAGCGGCGCGCAGCGGCAGCAATCGTCCCCGTCAAGCGGTTCGACGACGCGCTCGTCGAATCCCATCTGGTCGAACCGGTTCAACCTGCAACTTGCGACAAGCTACGAAATCGACTTCTGGGGCAAGAATTCGGCTGCTTTGGATGCGGCGCACGCCTCGATTGTCGCCACTCGTTATGCGGCCGCGACGACCGCACTGACGACGATTGCGAACGTCGCGAACGGTTATTTCCAGATCCTCGGGCTGACGGAGCGGTTGAACTACGCGCGTCAGTCGTTGGCCGACGCCGAGGACATTCTCGCGGCGGTGCGTGCACGCGAGCAGGTCGGGACGGCGAGCCTGCTCGATATCGCGCCACAGGTCAGTATCGTGGAGGGACAGCGCGCGGCCATCGCCTCGCTCGAGAGGCAGCTTGCGCAGCAGTCCGATGCGTTGGGCGTCCTTCTCGGCTCTGCCGGGCGGCCGGAAATTGCGCCTGTCGCGCTGACGTCGCTTAAAATCCCGAAAGTCGGGCCGGGACTGCCCTCCGAGCTATTGCGCCGACGTCCGGACGTCGCGAATGCCGAAGCGCAGCTCATCTCGGCGAATGCCTCCGTGAGGAATGCGATCGCGCAGCGGTTTCCCAGTCTCAGCCTGACGGGTAGCGGCGGTTTCCAATCAAGCGATCTTTCAAAGCTTCTGGACCCGAAATCGCAGATTTTCTCGCTTGCAGCTTCGCTGACGGCACCGATCTTCGCTGGTGGAAGGCTCGAAGGTCAGGAGAAGCTTCAGCGTGCGAAATTCGAGGAACTCGCGGCGACGTACCAGAAGTCGATCGTTCAGGCATTTGCCGATGTCGAGACCGCGCTGTCGGGTGCGAAGCGGACCCGCGAGCAGCTCGTCGCGCAAGGCGCGGCAACCGACGCGTCCCGCCTCGCGTTCGAAGCCGCGCAGGCGCAGTACAGGGTCGGATCAATCGATTCGGTAACACTCCGTGACACGGAGAGGAGCTATTTCAACGCCCTTGATGCGTTGGCGCAGGCCCGTCTTGGCTATTATCAAGCGCTCGTCGCGCTATTCCAGTCGCTTGGCGGCGGTTGGGAAATTCCGGCGGAATAGGACGTCTGCCGGCGCCGTTATTCCGGGACGCATCGATGCGTCGATCGGTTCGGAGAGGCCAGATGAAGTACATCAAGTTTGTGTTCGCGGCCGCATTCGTCCTCGGCTCGACCGGCGTGAACGCCCAAATACTGAATTCCGCCGGACAGGATGCGCTCGAAAACGCGCGTTCAGGAACGGTCGTTCAATGGCGCAACCCTGACGACGGCGCGGTCGGTGCGTTCGTGCCAAAGCCGGCGTTTCAGAGTGCCGATGGCCAGATTTGCCGTGAATTCAACCAGACCGTCACCATCGGCGGGCAGCAGCAACAGGCATGGGGAACGGCCTGCCGACAGGCCGATGGGTCCTGGAGGCTCCAGCGAGCGGCCACAGCCGAGGTTCCGCCACCGCTACCGCGCTATGTGCCGGCGCCGCCGGCACCGGTAACCGTCTATGCACCGCCGCCGCCGGTGATCTACACCTACTCGCCGGTCTACTTCCCGCCCGGCTATTACTATGCGCGCCCGTACTATACGTCGTCGATCTTCGTGAGGATCGGCGGTTCTGACAGGCACCGTCATCGCCATTGGTAGGCGAACCTGCCGAACGGCGATGCAAGCTAGGCCGCTTGTCTAGCCGGCGCCACTGGCCGAGATCTTGCCGCCACCAACCGGCGCGGCCGCTCGAATCCATCCGCGGCGGCGAAGCTCCATCCTGAAAGAATCGCGAATTTCGCCATGCGTGGCGCCGAGCGCCCGCCACGCACGGCGCTTGGCCTCCATCAAACGGATCCGCGTTGCCCAAACCGGCGCGAACAATTCCGCGATATGCTCCGCGATGACACCGGCGAGCCCCGGTGCCGAACCTTCAGTCGAAACGCTGAAGGTCAAGGCGCCGCGGCGGACGACGGCCGGACTGTGGAAGTCACAGAGTTCGGGCTGATCCTCTACGTTCAACAGGCAACCGCTCTTGTGCGCCAGACGCGATACCTCGCTGGACATTTCCGGCGACAGGCCGACGGCGTAGACGAGATCGAACTTCCCAAAATCGACCGAAGCAAGGTCGCAATTCTCATCCAGCCGCGAAATCCTTGTCGCGCCCGCTTCGATCAACAGGTCGCTTCGGCGCACCGCTCGCGAACCGCTGCCGATCAACGCAATCGAAAAACGAACGGGATTCAGGACAACCGGCAACATTGGCGCAGTCCTCACGATCTAGGATTATCGCGAATATCCCAGTTCAGACGCTTCCACTGAATTTAGGATTTCTAGCATCGGAGGCGAATTCTTCTGAATCGGTATGCGCGTGACATGGAGGCAGGATTCCGCAAACAGATCGGAAAGCCCGCCATGCAAGCCATCGCAGACGAAGCCGTCGATTTCCGCCACTTCCGGGGCGTGTTTTCGAGCGAAGAAATCGGATGGATCGGCGCCGCGGCCACGGCGCAGGCGATTGCGATCGGGGCAGCGAATCGGCCTCTTGACGATGCACATGTCCATCTTCCGGTGCTGGGGCTTGTTGCGGCGCATCCCAGGTTGATCGGGCTCACAGGTTCGGCCGTCGAATTAAGGGTAACCGTCAGCGATGTTGTATTTCGGAGTGCGTGGAATGGCAGCCAATCGTTGCTCCCGGCCGGACAGGGAGTCGTGGCAATCGTCTGCCTCGGCTGGCGCGGCCGATTGTCGATAAGCGGGCGTGCTTTCGACTGCGAACCGGGTGCTATCCTGATTGCCGATCGCCGTGTGATCGCGGATGTCATTGCGATCAATGCGACCGGTCCGATCGTCGCAATAGCATATGGCAACACGGGCGAATTGCTGCCGACGCCCCCGGATGATTGCCTTTGGCCGTCGGCGTGGTGTGTTGCCGGCTAGTCGGTTGCGACCGGGCACGACCGCGAGTGGCTCAGGCACGATTCGAGAGTCGTCGCCAGACGTAACCGGAAGCCTCGAATCCGCCGTCGATTGACGATGGCTGATAGTGGTGCCGGATCGAGCCGATCCGGCCGTCGCGCAAGGCGACCTGCGTGCCTGGATGTGAGACCTCGAACGCGCTGAACCCGGCGCGAATCATGAAAGTGATCTGATCGCGCAATACGTCGCCGCGTGCCCGAATCTCGCCATTGAAACGAAGGCGATCTCGCAGGATTCGTGCGGTCGAATAGTTTCGGCCGTCCGCATAACGGGGAAAGTGCAGTGCGATCATTTCGAGGCGCTCGAGATCATTCTCGATTTCGCCGAGCGCTTCGCCCGACGCGAGCGCGATGGCGATCCCGTCCGAGCGGGTGATCAGGGTCGACCTGTCTGCCAAAAACCGCACCTTTGAGACCGCCAATTTCCCGCCGTCGGGAAGGGGTGTTGAATCGTCGGCAAATCGCCAATCGTCTTCGACGAAACGACCGTCGCGCCAAAGCATCGGCTGCGCCTCAGGCGTTGACATAAAGGCTCTCCTGAAACGGCTTCACGCCGACGCGTCGATAGACATCGATGAAGCGTTCACGCGGGCTATCCCGCAGTTCAAGATAAGTCGCGACAATCTGCTCGATGGCATCGACAATCTGGTCGGCCGAGAAGCCCGGCCCGACGATTTCCCCAATGGCACAGTTTTCGTCCGCCGATCCACCCAACGTTATCTGGTAGAACTCCTCGCCCTTCCGGTCGACGCCAAGAATGCCGATGTGGCCCACGTGGTGGTGCCCGCACGCATTGATGCAGCCCGAGATCTTTATCTTCAGTTCACCGATATCGGATTGCCGGCTTGAATCGGCGAAACGTTCGGATATCCGCTGTGCGACGGGTATGGAGCGTGCATTTGCAAGCGAGCAATAATCCAGGCCGGGACAAGCGATAATGTCGGTCACGAGCCCGGCATTGGGCGTCGCCAGGCCGGTGGACGCCAACATCGCGTAAACGACCGGAAGATCGTCAAGACGCACATGCGGGAGAACGAGATTTTGTTCGTGGGTCACCCGGATTTCGTCGAATGAGTATCGGGCCGCGATGTCTGCGATCGCCTCCATCTGAGCCGATGTCGCGTCGCCCGGCGGTGCGCCGATCGGCTTCAGCGAGATCGTAACGATCGAGTAGCCGTTTATTTTATGTGGTGCCAAATTTTGGCGCGCAAAAGCGGCAAACTCGGGATCCGTCCGAACCGCGACATCGTAAATGGCGGAACTGGCCGGAAGTTCGTCGAATGGCGGCGGCGCAAAGTAAGCCTCGATCTTGGCGATCTCCGCAGCCGGAAGATCGAGGGATTTGCCGCGGATCGACGCAAATTCCAATTCGACGTCGTCGGCCAGATCGTCGAGCCCCTTTTCGTGTACGAGGATCTTGATGCGGGCCTTGTACTTGTTGTCGCGTCGACCTTCGAGGTTGTAGACGCGGAGAATTGCCTCGCAATAGGCGAGGAGTTCCGATTCCGGCAGGTCATCGCGGATCTTTTTCGCAATCATCGGCGTCCGGCCTTGCCCGCCGCCGACCCATACCGCAAAGCGTACGCGTCCGGCGGAATCGCGCTTCGCCTCCAGGCCGATATCGTGTACTTGGATCGCGGCCCGATCATGTGGCGAGCCGGTGACGGCAATCTTGAATTTGCGTGGAAGAAACGTGAATTCCGGGTGCAGCGAAGACCATTGGCGGAGGATTTCCGCGTAGGGACGGGGATCGATCACCTCATCGGCGGCGGCACCCGCGAAGTGATCCGCGGTAACGTTGCGGATGCAGTTTCCCGATGTCTGGATGGCATGCATCTCGACTTCGGCCAGCTCGGCGAGAATATCGGGCATCTCCGCGAGCTTGATCCAGTTGAACTGGATGTTCTGGCGGGTCGTGAAATGACCATAATCGCGATCATATCGGCGCGCGATATATGCAAGCTTGCGGAGTTGGCGCGACGAAAGGACGCCATATGGAATCGCCACACGCAGCATATATGCGTGCAACTGAAGGTAAACGCCGTTCATGAGTCGTAGCGGCTTGAATTGATCCTCGGTCAATTCGCCGTTGAGACGGCGCGCAACCTGATCGCGGAACTCCGCCACTCTTTCCAGAACGAAGGCGCTGTCGAATTCGTCGTAGCGATACATCGCAGGAACCTTTGATAACGCGCCTATGAATCGAACGTCACGGTCGGACCGGCAGCCCGAATTTTCTCCCGAAGACGGATTGGCGCCACACCCGTAGCCTCGGCGGCAACCTCGATCAGGACCGGGTCGACAACGAGCGTCGCGTTCCGGCCGGATCTGGCAAGCTCAATCAGGCGTTCGACCTCGACCGGGTCTTGTGCGGCGTCGGCAAGGCGAACATCGTCCGTCCAGCTTCCGTCGCGACGCATGAACACGACCGCTCCGGATCGCAAGTCGTTCGCCGTCACCGCCTGCAGGCCGCCAAGTCGGCTTTTTGCCATCTATTTCCGCCTTTGAGAGGCAGGAAAATTGCGGCCATGACGGGGCCGCATCAACAAAGATTTTCTTGGACGCGTCTTTAGTTTTGCTGGGCGTGCACAGGTTCAAGCATCGGGCGACGCGCCAAACACCACGCCTTTTCGAATAAGGAAGCAGCCATAGCCGCGTGGATCGCCGACCTGAACAATGGCGAACGCCCGCTGGGCAGCCTCGTAAAACGCGAAGCGTTCGATGCCGACCATTTCCAGTCGACGGCCGGCCGAACGGTCGATCTCGGCCTGGACGTCGCGCTGGACATCGGGAATGGCCGCCGCGTCATCGACCACGAGCATTCGGCGAATGGGATCGTTGGTGAAATCGTCGACCGGAAGGATGGACAATATCGCTCTTGCCGCTCTTGCCATGCTGACACCCGGCAGCGAAACGAGCCGCCGGCTTGCCGTGACCGTCGAAATCCGAGTGGCCGGATGATTGGCATCGACAAGGGCGAGGTCGTCACCATGGCCCATCGCGGCGAGGCACCAGAGGAGATCCGGCGTCAGGATCGGGTCGATGTTCTTGAGCATGGCTACTTCCGCCCCCGACCGGTCAGGTATAGACGTTCCGCATTGCCGCCAAACAGCGCGCTGCGATCGGCATTCGCAAGCGCCGCCGTCAATTCCAGCGTCGCTGCGCGCCAGCGGTCGTAGCCTCCGGCGAGGTTGACCACTGGCCAATCGCTTCCCCAAAGCGTGCGCTGTGGACCAAATGTCGCAAGTATGTGATCGACATATGGCTTTAGATCGCGCGGCTGCCAATCTGCGCCCGCTTCGGTGACAAGCCCGGAAAGCTTGCACATGATATCGGATCGCGCGGCGACTGCTGCCATGTCGGCATGCCAACTGTCGGCTTGTCGCGTGGCGATCGCAGGTTTTCCGCCGTGGTCGACGACGATGCGAAGCCTTGGATGCCGATCGATGAATGCTAGCAGCCGGGAAAGGTGACGGGGACGGACAAGTGCGTCGAAGACCAGCCCGATCTCTTCCATGGCCCGCACGGTTGGCTCGATGTCCCGGCGAAGCAGCCAATCGTCGTCGGGAATATCCTGAAGCATCGGTCGCAGCCCGACGAGCAGGGGATTGCGCGCAAGCCGGTGCACGGTCGCGGGCCCGTCTGCCGACGCGAAGTCCACCCACCCCACGACACCGGCAACGCACGGCGTATCGGCCGCGATCCCGAGCATGTACTCCGTTTCGGTGAGCGTCGCGGCGGCCTGAACCAGAATGGTGCGTGCGATCGCATGCCGGTCGAGGATCGGGCGAAGGTCGGCGGGCCCGAAATCGCGGTAGATGGGACCCTTGGCAGGCGTAAGCCAGCCATAGTCGCCGCGATCCAGGCGCCAGAAATGCTGATGTGCATCGATGTTCATCGTTCAGCCCGGTGTCGGAATTTCGTCTGGGATGAAGCCGCCTTTGCGCAGATCCGTCCACAGGTCTGGCGGGATGGGCTTTCCGATCGCTTCAATCTGCTCGTGAACTTCGTTTGGCGCAACCGCGCCAAGGACAACCGTGCTTACGGCCGGATGCGCGATGGAGAATTGCAATGCAGCCTCGTACAAGCGGACACCGTGGCGTCGGCAAACCGAGTCGATCGCTGATACTTTCGCGGCGACATCAGGCGGAGCCGGCCTGTAGTTATAACGTGCGCCCTCGATGGCCCCGGTCGCAAGAATCCCGGAATTGAAGACCCCACCGAGCATCACGCCAATCCCTTTGGATTTCGCAAGCGGCAGGAAACTCTCGGCTGCAGGCTGTTCGAGGAGCGAATAGCGGCCGGCCAGAAGGACCGCATCGACATCGCCGGAACGAGCAAATCGTTCGCACATATCCGCTTCATTGACCCCGACGCCGATTGCGCGGACCGTCCCGGCGCGCCTCAAGTCGTCGAGTGCGCGATAGGCGCCCTCCATCGCTTCGCGAAACCGCCCTTCGATCGCATCGCGCCCATGTGTCCAGACGTCCACGTCGTGGATCAGGGCGATATCGATATGGCCGACACCCAGCCGCAGGAGCGACTGTTCAAGCGAACGCATTGTTCCATCGTATGAATAGTCGAACCGGGCGGCGTGTGCTGTTCCGCCGACATAGCCGGATCCGCTCGTGCTTGGTTTGAACGGGTCCATGACACGACCAACCTTCGTCGATATTGCCACAGGTGCACCGGGTACCCGCCGGAGCGCTGCGCCGACCCGAAGCTCGGAAAGACCGTGGCCGTAGAGCGGCGAGGTGTCGATGAGCGTTATGCCGGCCTGGAGGGCTGATGCCACAGTCGATACGGCGGTCGCCTCGTCGAGACGGGCATAGAGGTCGCCAAGCGGGGCCGCGCCGAATCCGAGAATCGACACCGACAAGCCGGTTCGGCCCAAACTGCGTATCGGCAACGCCAAGCCGGTTCTCCCGTGCAAATTTGTCAACGCACTAACATGTCAGTATTGACTCGTGCGTTCCGGCCGGTCAACGTGCTCGCCTGAAATTTCTGGGGGATGTCCACCATGTCCACAAAAGCTCGACGTATCGGGCTCAGCTGCGCACTTTCCACGCCTTTCTCGGGCGATGGACGGATCGATCTCGTGCGGATGGTCGCGCACGGCCGCTGGGTGCTGGACAGCGGCTGCGACAGCCTCGCCGTTTTCGGCACGACGGGCGAAGGTGCATCGATCGGTCTTGCGGAGCGCTACTCGGTCCTCGGTGCGTTCGGTGCATCCGGCTTCGACATGGGCGAAAAGATCATTGCAGGAGTGACCGCCGCGACGGTCGCCGATGCAGTCGATCAGGCCCGCGCCGGCTACGAGTTCGGTTGCCGGGCATTGTTGATGACGCCGGCGTTCTATTTCCCGATCAACTCGGAAGAGGGCATCTTCCGCTGGTACGCATCGGTCTTCGAGCAGCTTGGTCCGCAGTTGCGCGATGTGATCCTCTATCACATCCCGAGCATGACGCGCTGCGTGATGACGCCCGACCTTATGGGCAGGCTTCGCGAGGCTTTCCCGGGCAAGATTCTTGGTATCAAGGACAGCACCGGCGACTGGAATTCAAGCAAGGGCTTCCTTGATCGCCATCGGGACCTGCAGATCCTTGTCGGCGACGAACGCCAGCTCGCGCGTGCCGTTCAGAACGGCGGAAGCGGGACGATCTGCGGTCTTGCGAACCTCCGCCCCGACCTGCTCCGCCCGGCCGCGTGGGACGGGAAGGACGATCCGCGCATTGCGGCCGTGGTAGCCGCCATCGTCGCCGATCCGTTCATGTCGGCGGTCAAGGCGCTGATCGCGCATCGGACAGGTGATCCGGCGTGGCGGCGGATGCGTGCGCCGCTCGAGGCGCTTGATGAAGCCAAGGCGCGCGCGCTGGTCGAGCGCTTCGATGCGGCCGCAGCGTCGAAGGCGGCCTAGCCCGGCATGGCGGAGACCGGCACCGAGACCCTGAAGCTTCGCGAGCGCGCATATGACGCGTTCACGCAGAGTCTGCTGTCTCGGGAAATCGTCCCCGGGCAATTCGTTTCGCAACGCGAACTGGTCGAAATCACGGGCCTGCCGCTTGGCGCGATCCGCGAGCTCATACCCCGGCTCGAGGCGGAAGGCCTTATCGTAACGATCCCGCAGCGGGGCATGCAGGTCGCGCATGTCGATCTGAACCTGATACGCAACGCTTTCCAGTTCCGCCTCATGCTGGAGCGCGAGGCAATTGCAATCTTCGTGCGCGAGGCGCCGGATGCGGCAATTGCGAGGCTTCGCGAGGCGCACGAACGCGTCCTCAAGGATGCCGCGCGGAAGATCACCCCGGACGTCATCCGGCGCGCCCAGCTGACGGACTGGGATCTTCACGACACGATCGTCGATTCGCTCGGGAACGACATCGTGTCCAGTGCCTATCGGGTCAACTCGATCAAGATCCGGCTGATCCGGCAGGCGGAAGTTCGCCTCGATCCCTCGCGCGTCGAGGATGTGATGCGCGATCACCTCGGCATCGTCGAACGAATGGAAATGCGTGATGCGGACGGTGCCCAGCGCGCACTTGCCGACCACATCATCGACGCGCGTAACAGGGCGCTGGGAGTTTGAAGCAACCGGCCAATGCGCCGGAACAGGTCGACTGAAGACAAAAATCCAAAAAAAGTCGAAAGCCAAAAACGGGAGGAACGCAATGAAGTCTTCAAAAATGGATCGCCGGACCTTCATTCAGGCGACCGCATTCGGGGCGCTCGCCGCGCCTATGCTGAACGTCCGCAGCGCCTATTCCCAAGGAGGCGCGTTCAACTGGAAGCGCTTTTCCGGGCAGAGCATCGAGGTTTCGCTAACGCTCAGTCCGCGCGGCGACCTTCTGCGCAAGCACGAGCGCGAATTCACCGAATTGACTGGTATCAAGGTCGGTTCGGAAATCGTGCCGGAACAGCAGCACCGGCAGCAGGCGGTCATCCAGTTCAATTCGGGAAATCCGCAGTTCGACGTAATCACGATTTCCTGGCATGTCCAGAAGCGGCTGTTCGGAAAATCCAAGTGGCTTGTCGACATGAAGCCGCTGCTTGCCGATGCGAGCCTCACGGCGCCGGATTACGACTTCTCCGACTTCACGGCCGGCGGCCTGCGCTGGGCCGTCCAGGGCGATGGCCGGATGGACACGCTGCCGCTGAATATCGATCCCTGGATGATCTACTGGAACAAGGAACTGTTCGCGGCGAAGGGCCTGGCTTTCCCGAAGACGTTCGAAGAGATCGTCATGGCGGCCGAGAAGCTCACCGACAAGTCGGCGGGCCAGTATGGTTGGGTGTCGCGCGGATTGAAAAATGCGAACGTCCCGGTCTGGACGAGCTTCATGCTCGGGCACGACATGGATCCCGTCAATCCGAAGACGATCAAGCTTCAGACGACCACGCCGGAAGCGATCGCCGCGGCCGAATACTACAAGAAGCTCAACAAGGAATTCGCGCCGCCGGGCACGGTCGGTTTCAACTGGAACGAATCCCAGACTTCCTTCAGTCAGGGCAAGATCGGCATGTGGCTCGACGGAATCGGCTTTGCGCCGCCGCTCGAGGACCCCGCAAAGTCGCGCGTCGTCGGCAAGGTCGGGTACGGCATCATGCCGGCCGGCCCGAAGGCGCGGCATTCCGCCACCTTTGGTGACGGCATCGGCGTGCCGGTCGCAAGCAAGAAGAAGGAAGCGGCCTATCTCTATTGCCAGTGGGCGACAAGCAAGCTCATGTGCGCGCGACTGCTGCAGTCTGGCGGTGGATCGCCGTGCCGCGGCTCCGCATACTCCGACAAGGACGTCATCGCCGGCCTGAAGCTGCCGCGCGAATGGCTGACCTGCCTGCAGGAGTCGACGGCCATCGGCCGCCCGGGTCTTCCCGAAATCTCGCCGGTGACCGAATTCCGCGACGTATTCGGCGTGGGCCTGACGAACATGATCGGCGGTGCCGATGCGAAGGCCGAACTGACGAAAGCCACGGAGGCGTTCACGCCGGTTCTCGCGAAGTCCGAGGCCTGATGCTGTCGCGTCCTCCGGAAGGACGCAGAATGCCGGTCCGCCCCCTTCCCGGTCACCGGGGAGGGGGCGAGACCGCTTGTGCTCCGTCTGCATTATGAGTGCCGCCGAAATCGACGGTGAATTGCCGCGCGATGCGCCTGGCGTCGCGCGCGGCCGCGGTTTTCGTCACCGCTATCTGCCATTTGCCTACCCGGCACTGGCGATCACGGCGGCGGTGATCGTGTTCCCGTGGATCTTCACGATCTACATGAGCCTTCATGACTGGAAAATCGGGCAAAGGCGCGAATTCGTCGGTCTATCGAATTTTTCCCGTCTGGCGGGAGATCCACGATTTCTCGAGTCAATCGGCCACACGCTTTACTTCACCGCCCTGTCCGTGGCGCTTCCCGTGGCAATCGGCACGGCGGCCGCGCTAATTTTCAATGAGCGCTTTCCGCTCCGCGGCCTCTTCCGGGCGATATTCATCCTGCCGATGATGGCGACCCCCGTGGCAGTCGCGCTCGTCTGGACGATGATGTTCCATCCGCAGCTCGGTGTTCTCAACTATATCCTGACGAAGTTCGGCCTGCCGCCGCAGCTCTGGGTCTATTCTCCCGAAACGGTCATTCCAAGCCTTGTTCTTGTCGAAGTCTGGCACTGGACTCCTCTGGTGATGCTCATCGTCCTCGGTGGCCTCGCTTCGGCACCGACCGAGCCATACGATTCGGCGAAAATCGACGGCGCAAGCGCCTGGCAGATGTTCCGGCACATCACGCTCCCGCTCATTCTTCCTTTCATTCTGGTTGCGTCGGTCATCCGCACGATCGATGCATTGAAGGCATTCGATACGATCTTCGTCATCACCCAGGGTGGTCCGGGAACGGCCTCCGAGACGATCAACCTGTTCCTCTATCTTCAGGCCTTTTCGTTCTACAACATCGGCTACGCGTCGGCGGTCACGATCGTGTTCTTCGTCCTGATCGTGCTTCTGGCGATGGTGCTTCTGTGGCTCAGGCAGAAGGCCAAATGGACATGAGTGCGGTACGACTACGCCGGTTTGCGTCGGGCGCGGCTTTCGGGTTCTCGGTCTTCGTGATCGTTTCCCCGGCCATCCTTGTCATGTTGTGGATGTTGTCCCTCGCGCTGAAAAACGAGGTCGACAACATGGCGTTTCCGCCTGTCTTCGTGCCGTCGCCGCCGACACTTGCGAACTTCATCGACGTGTTCGAACGCAACCGCATCGAAACCTACTTTGTGAACAGCATCGTCGTGTCGGGGCTGGCGACTCTGGTCGCGATCGCGGTCGGTGTGCCGGCGGCGTACGGAATCGCGAAGGCGCAGGCGCACAAACTCGCGATGCTCACGCTGATCGCGCGGATCACGCCGGGGCTGTCGTACCTGATCCCGCTGTTCATCCTCTTCCAGTGGATCGGCCTTACCGGGACAATCTGGCCGATCGTCATCACGCATCTCGTGATCACATTGCCGATTTTCATCTACGTCATGATCGGCTTTTTCGAGGGGATTCCGCAGGAACTCGAGGAGGCGGCATTGATAGACGGCTGCACGCTCTGGCAGGCATTCCGCCACGTCGCCCTGCCGTTGGCGCGCCCCGGGATCGTCGTCGGTGCGATCCTTTCGATCATTTTTTCGTGGAACAACTTCGTTTTCGGCGCAGTTTTGGGTGGTCGTCAGACGCGCACCTTGCCGGTCGCCGTTTTCAACATGCTGACGTTCGAACAGGTCTCGTGGGGGCCGCTTGCGGCAGCAGCGCTGCTCGTCACCTTGCCTGTTCTTGCGCTCACTCTGCTGATTCAAAAAGAGATCGTCGGCGGCCTCACTGCCGGCGGCGTCAAGGGCGGCTAGCCTTCGCCCGCAAATGCAAGTTCCAGAAACCCGAAGAAACAATGGGGGAAGCAATGAAGACTGTATCGAGACGTGCAATCCTTGCCGGCGGCGTGGCGATCGGCTCGCTCGTCGGCGCGCCCACGATCCTTCGCGCGCAGGCGAAGACGATCCGCTGGGGTGAAGCGCTTCCGGCAAACCACCCGCAGGTGCAGATGGCCGAGAAGATCGCTGCGGACGTCAAGCAGAAGACTGGCGGCAAGATCGAAATTCAGGTCTTCCCGAACAGTCAACTCGGAACGGGCCCCGACATGATCGAGGCGGTGTCGTCGGGCGCACTTCAAATGACGACGGACGGCGCCGGTGCCATCGGCAGCTTCCTGCCGGCACTTTCGGTCATCGAGGCGCCGTATCTCTGGCGCGACGCCGCGCACATGGCGAAGATGACGAAGGCGCCGCAATTCGCGGGCTTCAACGACGCCCTCATCCAGCGCCGCAAGATGCGCATTCTGGGCGTTTCCTATTACGGCAAGCGCCATCTGACGACCGGCAACAAGGCTGTAAAGACGCCGGCCGATATGGTCGGCTTCAAGCTTCGGGTTCCGCCCGTCGATACCTTCCGCGCGATGGCAGAAGCGTGGGGTGCGAAGGCGACACCGATCGCTTACGCCGAGTTGTATCTTGCGCTCAGCCAGGGTGCGGTAGACGGGCAGGAGAACCCTCTTCCGACGATCCAGAGCGGGAAGTTCTTCGAAGTCCAGAAGTTCCTCGTGCTCACCGAGCACATCATTACGCCACGCATGCCGCTCATCAACGAGCCGTTCTGGCAGGGGCTGCAAAAATCGGAGCGCGATGCCGTCGAGGCGGCTATTGCATCGGGCGTCCAGTGGCAGGATGCGGAACTTCTGCGGCAGGAGGCCGGCGCGGTTGCGGCACTTCGTCAACAGGGGATGACCGTGATCGAGCCCGACGTACCGGCCTTCCGCAAGGCCGTACTCGATACGGTGCCGAAGAAGTTCGAAGACAAATGGGGCAAGGGAACGTGGGAAGCATTCCTGAAACTGTAAAGCCCGGTCCGGTGAAAGCGACGGCGCGCCTTGTGCGCGCCGTCGACTTTGTCATGCGGTTCATCGCAGGCGTGGCCGCGGCGTTGCTCACGATCGTCGTTTTGATCGGTGTCGTATCGCGTGCCTTTGGCGACCCGTATGCGTGGACAGACGAATTGTCACGGTTGCTGATGGTCTGGGTTGCGATGTTCGGATGGATGCTTGCATCGCGACGGCACGCGCATATCCGGATCCGGTTTTTCCACGATCTTTTGCCGCCGCAGGGTTGGGCCGTGGCCGAAGCGATCATGCAGTTGAGCGTCGTGGTCTTCGGAATACTTGTCGCCGTTTTCGGCATCGAACTTGTCGAACGCAATAGCGACGTCGAGGCGATCAGCATGCCCATTGCGATGATGTGGTTCTACGTGCCGCTCGTCGCGGCCGGAATGGTCGCGACGGTTCAGGCAGCCGTGGACGTGTATGAAGCGATCCGCCAAGGCGTGGCGGTGAGCCAATGATGGATCTCATCCTTCAGATCGGGGTCGTATGGCTGATCTCCATCGTCGTCGGCTTCCCGCTCTACGCGACGATGGGGCTTGCCGCGTTTGCTTTTGCCATGCTGGGCGGATTCACGCCGTCGATCGTGCCGCAGAAGCTCTTGCACGGGGTAAATTCCTTTCCGATCGTCGCCGCGCCGATTTTCATCTTGATGGGGAATATCCTTACCGCGGCCCGGATCAACGACAAGATCGTGGCGTTTGCGACCGCCCTTGTCGGTTGGGTGCGCGGTGGATATGCGCATGCGAGCATCGTCGCCAGCATGATCTTTTCCGGCATGGTCGGATCGGCCGTCGCCGATGCGGCAGGCGTCGGCGCTATCGAGATCAAGTCGATGCGGCGTGTCGGCTACCGACCCGAGACGGCAGCGGCAATCACTGCGGCCGCAGCAACGATCGGGCCGATCATTCCGCCGAGCTTGCCCTTCGTGATCTACGGAGTCGCTGCCGACGTTTCCATCGGGCGCCTGTTTCTTGGCGGGTTCGTTCCCGGTCTGCTTATGGGCGTGTCGCTCATGGTTATGGTGGCGTTCATCGCGAAAAGGCAGGGCTTCGGACGCATGCCGTTCCTCGGCATGCGGGAGATCTGGCGGACATTCGTCGATGGGATATGGGCCCTGTTTGCGCCGGTACTTCTGCTTGCGGGCATGTTTTCGGGCATTTTTACTCCCACCGAAGCAGCGGCGGTTGCGGCACTTTATTCGCTATTTCTTGGCTTCGTCGTCTACCGGACGCTCGAATGGAAAATGCTGCCGGGAATCCTGGTCGAAACCGTCGAAACGACGGGGCTCGTCCTTGCGCTGGTCATGGCGGCCGGCGCGTTGGGCTGGTGCATGTCGATCAGCCGCGTTCCGCAGACGATTACCCCCATGATCGTCCATGCGATCGAGAGCCCTGTAGTGTTCCTGCTCGTCTGCAACGCAGTCCTGCTCGTGGTCGGCTGCTTCATGGAACTGCTGGCCGCCATGCTGATCCTCATTCCGATCATGGTGCCTGCGGCGATCAGTTTTGGCGTCGATCCGGTTCATTTTGGCGTGATGATGACGATCAACCTGATCATCGGGACGATCCACCCTCCGATCGGCGTCGTACTCTTCATTACGTCGCGGATCGCCGACATCAGCTTCGAGGCGATGTCGAAGGCGATTCTTCCGTGGCTGGTCCCGCTTCTGTGCGTCCTGCTTTTGGTGACGCTCTGGCCGCCGCTGACACTCTGGCTCCCGGGCGTATTCATGGGGCGTTGAGCGGCCTGGCGTCGGATTGCTCGGCCGACTCGATCCAATCGCGCTAAAGTCGGTCACCGATATGGATACCGAAACAAGCGCCTCGGAATTCGACGATCTGGACCTCCGGCCGACGGTTGACGCGGTTCGGGCGCTATGGCTGGGGCAGCAGGGTTCAGTTCTTGCGGTCGAGAAGGCGTTGCCGTCGATCGCACGCGCGGCGGATGCGGCTGCGGCCCGGCTTGCGACCGCAGGGCGCCTGATCTACGCCGGTGCGGGAACGCCGGCGCGGATTGCCGTTCAGGACGGTGTCGAGCTTTTCCCGACATTCGGCTGGCCGCGCGAGCGAATGGCGTTTGCGATCGCGGGCGGGAATGAAGCGCTGGACGCAAGTATCGAAGGGGCGGAAGACGATGCCGCCGCTGGAGCAGCCATTGTCGAAGGTTTGAACGTCACGACCGAAGATGTCGTGATCGCCGTTTCGGCGAGTGGTTCGACACCGTTCACGTTGGCGTCGCTGCAAGCGGCGCGCTCACGAGGGGCGTTGGATATTGCCATCGCCAACAATGCAGGCTCGCTGTTGCTGCGCGACTCTTTCCATCCGATTATTGTGGAGACCGGCCGTGAGGTCATCGCGGGTTCCACCCGGATGAATGCCGGTACGGCGCAAAAGGTTGTGCTCAATCTGCTTTCGACGGCGATCATGATCCGGCTTGGTCGCGTCTATGGCGGCCTTATGATCGGCATGCGTCCGTCAAACGTGAAACTGCGGCGACGGGCGATCGGGATTGTCGCGCGGATCAGCGGGTGTGGCGTCGAAGCGGCTGAGCGTGCCTTAACCGCGAGCAGCGGAGATATTGCCGAGGCAACCCTTGTCGCTTCCGGGATCGGGCCGGAGCGCGCGCGGGCCACCCTGCTCAGTACCGGCGGCAATCTGCGCGTCGCCCGTTCCCGGCTTGGGCTTGAGGAGACATGACCTTGTTCTTGCGCGCAATCGGCGTCATCAGCGGAACATCGATGGATGCGATTGACGTCGCGCTAATTGAAACCGACGGAGCCGCGGTGCGCCTGACGGGGATCGCACGGAGCTATCCGTACGCGCCGGAATTGCGCAATGAACTTATCGACTTCCTGAAGGCGCCTGAGCGCGCCGAACTGGATCCGCTGACGTTGCTGGAATCGAACGTCACCGATGCGCATGTTGCGGCGGTCGAACTTCTCGTATCGGATTTCAACCTCGACCGTTCCGGCATTTCGCTCGTCGGGATGCATGGTCAAACCGTCTATCACCGGCCGGAGCGCCGATTTACGCGCCAACTGCTCGACGGCGCGCGCGCGGCTCGGCAACTCGGGATCGATGTCGTCGCGCGATTTCGCGATGCGGATATTGCCGCCGGCGGGCAGGGTGCGCCCCTGGCGCCGCTCTATCATCGCGCCTTGTGCGAAGGGCTCGATGGACCGGTGATCGTTCTCAATCTCGGCGGCGTGGCAAATGTGACCTATATTTCGGATTCAGCCACGATCGCCTTTGACACGGGGCCTGCGTCGGCGCTGCTCGATGATTTTGTCAGAAGGCGGACCGGGGCACCGTTTGACGAGGGCGGAAAGCTTGCCTCGATCGGCCGGATCGATGAAGCCTTTCTGACGCAGATGCTCGGCAATCCATTCTTCGCGCGACGTCCGCCCAAGTCCCTTGACCGGAATGACTTTCATGCAATGGCGGAAGTCGTCGATGGTTTGAGCGATGCGGACGGTGCGGCAACATTGTCCGCCTTCACCGTCGCGGCTACGTGTGCCTGTCTGCGTCATCTTCCGGAGCGGCCGAAGAGATGGCTTGTCACCGGTGGCGGGCGCCACAACAGGACGTTCATGGAAGGCTTCCGCCGGAACCTTGGTGTGGCCGTCGAACCTGTCGAGACGGTCGGCTGGAACGGCGATGCGCTAGAAGCGGAGCTGTTCGGGTTCCTTGCCGTGCGATCGGTGAAGGGAATGCCGCTCAGCCTGCCGTCGACGACCGGCGTGCCGTCGGCGACGACAGGTGGGGTGCTTTTTTCCGCGTGATAGAGAACATCAGGCGGCGGTCCCTGTTTTCCGAACCGGAATCACGTTCCATGACTTCAATACGCCAAGCAGCGTCGCGCGATCGGCGGGATCCAGTGCCGGGAGGCCGGGGAGGCGGACCTGTCCGACCTCAAAGCCAAGCTCGCCCATCGCCTCCTTGACGACCGTGACGTTTGCGCCGTTGCCATAGCGCGTGCGCAACGTTTCGAATGCGGCGATCGTATCGACGAGTGCTCGGACCTTTGCAAAGTCGCCGGCCTCAAGTGCCGCGTGAATCGCGAGGGATCGCGCGGGATCGACATTGACCAAGCCCGACGTAAATCCGCGTGCGCCGACCGCGTAGAACGGCCCGGCCCAACCCTCCGCGAGCCCGCATACCCAGAGCGCCGTCTTCGCCTCGCTTGCGCGCACGCATTCCGAAAGCATCATGAGATTGGTCGTGGCGAACTTGACGCCCGCGACATTCGGATGATTTGCGATCCCCATGAGGTCTTTGAGATTCATCGCATCCGAGCGGACGTAGGCGACAAGCGGAAGGTCGACCTGATCGGCAATCGCCTTGAAATATGCGGCCTGCGCTTGCGGCGCTGCAAACGGATCGAGCGGCTGGTGCGCCATGACGGCGTCGGCACCGCCGGCCTTGGCGCGCTTGCCGAGAGCGATCGCTTCGACCAGCGAACGACCGATCGCGGCGGTCACCCGGCTGCGCCCCGCATTCGCCTCGATCGCCTTGTCGTGAACGAAGCGGACTTCGTCGGGGCTGAGCGCGTAGAACTCGCCGGTGTTGCCGGCGGTAACGATATTGTGGATACCGGCCGCCGCAATTCGGTCGATGACGCGGGCGAGCGTGGGGCCGTCCGGCGCTCCGTCCTTGCCATATGGCACGATATGGACGCCGGAGATGCCCTTCAGCGCATTTCGGATCTTCTCGAGCGACATTCCATCCTCCAATTCATCGTGTTTCCACGCTATACCCGAAATCCGGTCTACCCCGGCAGAGGATAGCGCGATGCGTGTTGAGACTCCAAAGGTCGAGTCGTTGGTCGATTTCCCGCTCGGAACGGGCGAGGGCCCGTGCTGGGATTCCGTTAACGGAATGCTCTATTTCATCGATATTCCGGCCCCGGCACTGTTCCGGCTGGACCCGAAGACGCGGCGCATCGACCGTTTTGAAATGCCGAGCACGATCGGCAGTTTCGGTCTCGCGGCGGACGGTCGCGCGATCGTGGCGCTGCGCAGCGGCGTTCATATGTTTGATTTCGCATCCGGCCGTTTCGAGTTCGTCGTCAACCCCGAGCCGGACAAGCCTGCAAATCGTCTCAACGACGGCAAGGTCGGGCCGGACGGTCGATTTTGGGTCGGTTCGATGGATGACCGGCCGGAGAAGGAGCCAGTCGCGGCACTCTATCGAATTGACATCAGCGGGCGCGCAACGAAGATGCTGGACGGTCTTACCGTATCCAACGGCCTTGCATGGTCGCCGAACGGAAAGGTGCTTTACCACTCGGACAGCCGCCAGCGCTTCGTCCAGACCTTCGATTACGCGTCGGCGACCGGCGAAATTTCCAATCGGAAGGTCATCCGCACGCTCGAGGAGGGCGACGGCCGGCCGGACGGGGCGGCGATGGATTGCGAGGGATTCTACTGGAGCGCCGGCGTGTCGGCCGGCTGCCTCAATCGGATCGCTCCGGACGGCACGATCGATCGTAAGGTCATGCTTCCCGTGGCGTCGCCCACGATGCCGTGCTTCGGCGGCGACGACTTGCGGACCCTTTATGTGACTTCTCTTGCCACGGATCGCACGGGCGTTCGCCAGGCCGGCACGCTCATCACGTTTCGCGTTGACGTGGCCGGCGCGCCGATCGGTCGATTCGGTGCACATGCCTAGAATCTCGGTCGGGCGGAGTTCCAGTCCGGCCGGTATTTCCGCATCTCTTTCGCATCGTCGCGCTTGCGGATACCGCAGGTCACGTACTGATGATGCAAGGTCGATAGCGCGCTGCGGTCGAGTTTGACGCCGAGGCCCGGTCCTGATGGCGGGGAAAGGCTTCCAGCCTCGAACCTGAACATTTCCCGGCCGCCATCGACGACTTCTTCGACCTGCCAGGGATAGTGCGTGTCGCACGCGTACGCGAGGTTGGGGATCGTCATCCCGACATGGGTCATCGCGGCAAGGCTGATGCCGAGATGTGAATTCGAGTGCATCGAGATCCCGATGCCGAATGTCCGGCCGTAATGAGCGAGCGCCTGCGTGGCACGCAGCCCTCCCCAATAATGGTGATCGCTCAAAATCACCTGCACCGCGTTCAGCCGCACCGTTTTCGGAACGTGCCCGAACGCGACGGTCACCATGTTCGTCGCCAGCGGCAGCGTCGAGAATTTTGCCACTTCGCCCATTTCGTCGAGGCTGTTCACCGGGTCTTCGAGATATTCGAGCAAGCCGTCGAACCGGGGCATGAGGCGACGAGTCGTTTCGACCGACCATCCGCCGTTCGGATCGATCCTGAGCGGATGGTTGGGGAAGGCCTTGCGCAAGGCACGCAAGGACTCGATTTCGAAGTCGGGATCGAAAACACCGGCCTTCAGCTTGATCGAACCGAAGCCATAGTCGTTCACCATCCGCTTTGTCTGGTCGACGATCTGCGCATGGTCGAGTGCTTCGCCCCAATCGTCCGGGGGATAGCCCGGGTCGTCCTTGTGCCGGGCGAACTTGTAAAAGAGATACGCGCTATAGGCGACGCGATCCCGGACCGCACCGCCAAGCAGCTGGTAGAGCGGGCAGCCAGCGATCTGCGCCTGAAGATCGAGAAACGCGACCTCGAAGGCGCCGATGGCGCTTGCGAGCGCCTTGTCGCCCGCTGCCGGAAACGGCTGCCCGATGAAGGGCTGGCCGGTCACGGCTTCGTGGACGCGGGCGACGAGAGCGTTTGTGTCATGTGGATCAAGGCCGACAAGACGGCCTTTCGCCTTGTCGAGATTGCCGAGTGTTTCCAGATCGCCATAGCTCTCGCCAAGGCCGATCCGGCCATCGTCCGTCTCGACTTCGATGATCGAGCGCAGGGCCCATGGCTCATGTACGCCGACGACGTTGAGGAGTGGGGGATCGCGAAAGGCAATCGGCGTGACGCGGACATCGGCCACGCGCGGGCGGCGCACGGACAGCGCTGCTGCAGTTTGATTGGGCATTCGGACATCTCTCCCGGATGGCCGCAAGGATAGCGGCCTCGGTGCCGAGCGAGAAGAGCTAATATATTAGCGCGTGACAAAGTCGATTTCTGGGCTATCCTCGGGCCCATGATCAAGAATGCCGCAAAGACGGCGATCCGCAAGGGAGGGAGGACACGGACGTCGGTGCGTGCGCGTGGGCGCCAGACGACGGCCGATCGCGGGCGACTTGCCGCATCGACGGTCTTCGACCAGATCCGCGACATGATCCTCTCCCTCACCCTCGCTCCGGGCATGGTGCTGTCGCGTGCAGAGCTCGCCCGCCGGTTCGGCGTCAGCCAGACACCCGTGCGCGATGCGCTCATGCGCCTTTCGGCGGAGGGGCTTGTCGAGGTATTTCCGCAGCATGCGACGGTCGTCAGCCTCATCGACCTCACGGCCGCACGCCAGGCGCACTTCCTGCGCCGTTCGCTCGAGCTTGAAGTGGTTCGGGCGTTGGCAATTTCACACGATTTATCAATGGTTTCGGCACTGCGCGACAGCCTGGAAAGCCAGCGCGAGTTTGCGCGGCAAGGCGATCTGAAAGCTTTCTCCGACGCCGACCGGATGTTCCACCGGATCATGTACGAGGCGGCCGGCGTGCCCGACATGTGGCAGCTCATGCACCGCAGTTGCGGCCAGCTCGACCGGTTGCGCCGACTCAACCTGCCGGACCTCTGTAAAATTGAAACAGTGCTTGCGGACCACAAGGCGATCCTCGACGCGATTGCAGATAGGCAGCCGGAAATCGCGCAGGCTTTCCTGCGCAAGCATCTTTCGGGGACGCTTGCGAATATCGAGGCGCTGAGCGCGCGCTTTCCCAAGTACATGCGGAGTGAACCGGCGGAAGTTTCGGCCGAGCCGGCCGCGGCCGTGTTGACTCTCTGATATATTAGTGAGTAAATCCTGCAGCCGCGGAGCCCGATCGACCGGGAGCGCGTCGGACAACGCCGCAAAGCGGCAACAAGTCAATCGGGGGGAGACGATGACAGACAGCGAACAGCCGACCCACGTCCATGGTGAAGGCGTGGGGCGTCGTGCGATGCTACAGGGCTTCGTCGGGGCAGCCACGCTCGCGGCCATGCCGGGCAGCGTGCTCGCACAAGGAGCGCCGAAAGAGGCGCCCGAACTGGCCAAGCTCGTGGCCGAGGGCAAGCTGCCGGCTCTTGCGCAGCGCCTGCCGGCTTCGCCGCTCGTCGTCAAGCCGATCGACAGTCTCGGGCGCTACGGTGGTGCATTGCGCCGCGGTCTGCGCGGGTCTGCCGACCATAACGGCATCCTTCGCATCGTCGGCAACCAGGGTCTCGTCAAGTGGAACCTCGCGTTCACCCAGGTCGAGCCATGCGTCGCGGAACGCTGGGAGGTCAATTCGACGGCCACCGAGTTCACGTTCCATCTGCGCGCGGGCATGAAGTGGTCGGACGGCAAGCCGTTCACAGCCGACGACGTCGTCTTCGCGATCGAGGACTGCGCGAAGAACTCCGAACTCTACAAGTCGGTGCCCTCGCAGCTCACGATCGCCGGCAAGCCCGCCGTCGTCACCAAGGTGAGCGATACGGCGGTCAAGTTCACCTTCCCGTCGTCGTACGCGATGTTTCTCGAGAACCTTGCGACGCCGCTCGGCCAGCATCCGACGCTGTTCGCCAAGCACTATTGCAGCCAGTTCCATCCGAAATATAACCAGAACCTGGCCGCCGCCGTTAAGGCTGCGAACATGTCGGATTGGCCGACATTGTTCCGTGCGAAGTGCGGCGACATCGAAATCCCGTCGCGTTGGGGCAACGTGGACAAGCCGACGCTCGATCCGTGGATTCTCGTCGAGCCGTACACCGGCGGCGCGACGCGCGTCGTGATGACCCGCAACCCGTACTTCTGGCAGGTCGATACGCAGGGCTCGCAGCTGCCCTACATCAACCAGCTGACGATGAACATCTCGCAGGACGTCGAATCGTTGATGCTCGATACGATCTCGGGCCGCATCGACATGCAGGATCGTCACATCGACGCGCTCCAGAACAAGCCGACGCTGTCGCAGAACATGCAGAAGGGCGGGTACCGGCTGGTCGAACTCGTCGCTTCGAGCGCGCAGCAGTGCCAGATCTACCTGAACATGACGCACAAAGATCCCAAGATGCGCGAGATGTTCGCGAACAAGGAGTTCCGGGAAGCGCTGTCGCTGGGCATCGATCGCAAGGAGATCATCGACATCGTCTATCTCGGCCAGTCCGAGGCCTACCAGACCGGCCCGCGGCCGGGCCATCCCTGGTATCACGAAAAGCTCGCGCGCCAGTTCACGCAGCATGATCCGAAGAAGGCGAACGAGATGCTCGACAAGCTCGGCTACAGTCGCCGCGGCTCGGACGGCATGCGCCTTCGCCCGGACGGGCAGAAGGTGTTCTTCGCGGTCGACGTGATCCCGACGCTCTATCCCGATGCCGTCGATACGCTCGAACTCGTCAAGCGTCATTGGGCGGCCATCGGCGTCGACATGAAGGTCAACACCATCGAACGCGCGCTCTACTACACGCGCGGCGACAACAACGACCATGATGCGGCGACTTGGCCGGGGCCGGGCGGACTCGATCCGATGCTCGACCCGCGCGACTACTTCGCGCAGCATCCGCAGGGCTCGCGCTACGCGATCCCCTGGACGCAGTGGTACGTGTCGAACGGCAAGGACGGGCAGGAGCCGCCGGAAAGCCAGAAGAAGCGCATGAAGCTCTTCGCCGATGCGAGCGCGACGGCAGATATCGCCAAGCGCGGCGCGATCATGAAGGAGCTGTTCGACCTCACGGCCGACGCGTTCGAGACGATCGGCGTTTGCCTTGCGGTCAATACGTTTGGCATCGCCAAGAACAATCTCAAGAACGTGCCGGTGAAGATGCCGAACGCGTGGTCCTGGCCCAACCCTGCGCCCGCGTTGCCGCAGCAGTTCTACTTCTCGTCCTGACGAAAACGCGGCCGGCGCTTCCTGGAGCGCCGGCCGCGTACTTTCCTTTCCGGTCGAATTTCAGACGGTCCGCCCACATGCTGCGTTTCATCGTCGTCCGGCTCATGTGGATGATTCCCTCGCTGATCGCTGTCAGCTTCCTTGCGTTCGTCCTCATCCAGCTTCCGCCCGGCGACTTCGTCACGACCTATATCGCGACGCTCGCGGCATCGAACGAACTCGTCGATCAGAATACGGCAGCCGAGCTCCGCGCGAGGTTCGGCCTCGACCAGCCGATGATGATCCAGTATCTGAAGTGGATTTCCGGCATCCTTCTCGAAGGAAATTTCGGGCTCAGCTTCGAATGGCAGCAGCCGGTATCCGAACTCATCTGGGAGCGGATGGCGCTGACGCTCGTACTGACGCTCTCCACCCTGCTCGCGACATGGGGCATTGCGCTGCCGATCGGCGTATTCTCGGCCGTGAAGAAATATTCGATCGGCGACTATGTCGCGACTTTTTTCAGCTTCCTCGGCCTCGCCATTCCGAGCTTTCTGCTCGCGCTCGTCCTCATGTACGTCGCGGCCGTGAAACTCGGCCAGGATGTCGGCGGGCTCTTCTCGGAGAAGTTCGTCAATTCGCCGTGGAGTTTCGACAAGATTCTCGATCTCGTCGCCCATCTTTGGGTGCCCGTCATCATTCTCGCGGTTTCCGGAACCGCAAGCCTTATCCGGGTCATGCGCGCGAACATGCTGGACGAGTTGAACAAGCCGTATGTGACCACCGCACGCGCAAAGGGTCTCTCGGAATTCGCCTTGCTGATCAAGTATCCGGTCCGTGTCGCACTCAATCCCTTCATTTCGACGATCGCCTGGCTGCTCCCCAACCTCGTGTCGGGATCGATCATCGTGGCAATCGTTCTAAGTTTGCCGACGGCCGGACCGATGCTCCTGCAATCGCTGATGAGCCAGGATATGTATCTCGCCGGCGCCTTCGTGTTGCTGATCTGCGCGCTTACGCTCGTCGGCTCGCTCGTCAGCGATGTCCTTCTGGCACTCGTCGATCCGCGGATCCGGTTGGAGTAGCGGCAATGAGCGGGATCGAAGCGGTCGCGACCGATAACAAGAAGCTTGCCGTTGCTTCGCAGTGGCAGCTCGTCTGGTGGGCGTTCAAGAAGCATCAGCTTGCGATGGCTGGCCTTGTGGTCGTCGTCGCATTTTACGTGATCGCGGTCGTGCCGGGCTTCTTCGCCGTCAACGACCCGGCGATGCAGAACGCGCGCGCTGCCTACTATCCGCCGCAGGAACTGCACTTTTTCGATAAGGACGAGGCCGGGAATTGGTATTTCCGGCCGTTCATCCATCCCTATCAACTGCGCCGCGATCCGCAGACGCTCGCCGCGATCTATACCGAAGATTCGACCCGCAAGGTCGACGTGCGCCTGTTCGGGCGTGGCTACAAATATTCGATACTCGGCCTTTTCGAGACCGACATTCACCTGTTCGCGGTGAGCGAGCCTAGGCAGCCCCTTTTCCTGCTCGGCGCCGACCGGCTCGGGCGCTGCGTGTTCAGCCGCATCATGCAGGGCACGCAGATATCGCTGTCCGTCGGATTGGTCGGCGTGTTCATGTCGCTTGCCATTGGCGTGGTTCTCGGCGGCATATCCGGATATTACGGCGGAAGAACCGATTTCGCGATCCAACGCGCGGTCGAATTCGCCCTTTCGCTCCCGACGATCCCGATCTGGCTGGCGCTTGCCGCGGCGTTGCCGCAGGACTGGCCGGCGACCACACAGTACTTCATGATTACGGTCATCCTGTCGCTGACGGGATGGGCGCAACTCGCACGCGTCGTGCGCGGGCGGTTTCTCAGCCTTCGCACGGAAGAGTTCGTCGTTGCGGCGCGTCTGGACGGCGCTTCGGAAGGGCGCATCATCTTCCGGCACATGCTGCCCAGCTTCATGAGCCATATCATCGCGAGCATCACGCTCGCCATTCCGGCGATGATCCTTGCGGAAACGTCGCTGTCTTTCCTGGGGCTGGGACTTCAGCCGCCGACGATTTCGTGGGGCGTTCTCCTGCGTGAGGCGCAGAACATCCGTTCGATCGCGACGGCACCGTGGCTTTTCTGGCCAGGGTTCGCGGTCGTCGTCGCCGTCATGGCACTCAATTTCCTGGGGGACGGCCTGCGCGACGCGGCCGACCCGTACAACAAATGACGGCGTCAGAAAAAGTCCTCGAGGTCCGCAACCTCGTCACGCATTTTGCGACCCGTACCGGCATCGTCAAGGCGGTCGACGGCGTATCGTTCGACGTTTCGCGCGGAAAGACGTTGTGCGTCGTCGGCGAAAGCGGCAGCGGCAAGAGCGTCACGGCGCGCTCGATCCTGCAGATCGTCGACCCACCGGGTCGGATCATATCGGGATCGATGGTCCTGCACAGGGCAGACGGCGGTTCGGTCGATCTCGCGGCACTTCACCCGCGCAGCCGCGCGATCCGGGCCGTTCGCGGTGCCGAGATCGCGATGATCTTCCAGGAACCGATGTCATCGCTCTCGCCGGTCCACACGGTCGGCGACCAGATCATCGAGGTCCTGCGCCTCCATCTCGGCATGGACAAGCAGGCCGCTCGGGCACGTACGATTGAACTGCTCGGGCAGGTCGAGATCCCGAACCCCGAGCGCGCGGTCGATCGCTATACGTTCGAGTTTTCCGGTGGCATGCGCCAGCGCGTGATGATCGCGATGGCGCTGGCATGCAACCCCGCGCTCCTGATCGCCGACGAGCCGACGACGGCGCTCGACGTCACGACACAGGCCGAGATCCTCGACCTGATCAAGCGCCTTCAGAACCGCTTCGGGATGGCGGTGATGTTCATCACGCACGACATGGGCGTGGTTGCCGAGATCGCCGACGAAGTCCTTGTCATGTATCACGGCAAGGTCATGGAGCGCGGGCCGGTCGAGCAGATCTTCCATTCGCCGCAGAACGACTACACGCGCATGCTGATCGGGTCGGTGCTGCGCCTCGAGCAGAAGGCGGAGATCCGCCTGAAGCGCGAGCCGATCCGCGCCGACGCGCCGCCTGTCATCGAGGTCAAGGGCCTGCGCATGCACTTCGGATCAGGAACGTCGTTGACGAAGGCCGTGGACGACGTTTCGTTGACGGTGCGGCCCGGCGAAACGCTCGGAATCGTGGGCGAGTCCGGCTCGGGCAAGACGACGATGGGACGCTGCCTGCTGCGCGTTTACGAACCCACCGCCGGCGCCATCGACTACCGGCGGTCGGACGGCAGCGTCGTCGATCTCGTGTCGGCGGACGAGGACACGTTGAAGCGCATGCGGCGGGAAATCCGCATGATCTTCCAGGATCCGGTCGGTTCGCTGAATCCGCGAATGACCGTTGCGCAGATCGTCGGCGAGCCGCTGCTGGTCAACGGAATTGCATCGGGATCGGATCTGGACGATCGCGTCGCCGCCTTGCTGAAGCAGGTCGGCCTCGATCCGGCCTGGCGGGAACGATATCCGCATGCGTTTTCTGGCGGCCAACGCCAGCGGATCGGCATCGCGCGTGCGATCGCCCTGCGCCCACGCGTCATCGTGGCCGACGAGGCGACGTCCGCGCTCGACGTATCGATCCGCTCGCAGATGCTTGACCTGATGATGAACCTGCAGGACGAACTTGGCCTGTCCTATGTCTTCATCAGTCACGATATCGGGGTCATCCGATATATGTGCGACCGTGTCAGCGTCATGTATCGCGGGAAGGTCGTCGAGACAGGCAATACCGACCAGGTCTGCGACGAACCCGTGCACGACTATACGAAGGCGCTGCTTTCGGCCATTCCGCGGCCGGACCCGCGCCATCGCCGCATCCAAAATCGCTTCCGCTACGTCGGTTAGGATTTCCCATGAAAATCGTCGATATCCGTACGTTCCTGATGCAGGTCGATGCGCCCAACCTGCGCAGCTGGGCTTCCGACGGCTCCTTTGGCCACGGCAAGTCGAAGAAGGGCCTTACCGGCACGCGGAACTGGCTGTTCGTCAAGGTCTATACCGACGAAGGCATCGTCGGGATCGGCGAATGCAGCGGCTGGCCGCGCGTGATCGAGACCGCCGTCCAGGATCTGAAGTCGATCCTGATCGGTGAGGATCCCACCCATATCGAGCGGCTCTGGCAGAAGATGATGAGCGCGCTGATGGCGCACGGGATGCTCGGCACGGTCGGCGGCGGCGCCATGACCGGCATCGACATGGCGCTTTGGGACATCAAGGGCAAGGCGCTCAATACGCCGGTCTGGAACCTGCTGGGCGGCAAGATGCGCGACAAGATACGCATCTACGCACATGCCAATACGGTCGAGGTCGCGCTGGACCTCAAGCGCCGGGGCATCACGGCAATCAAGTGCGGTGGCGTATCCGATCCGGTGAAGAAGGTGGCGACCCTGCGCGAGGCGATCGGGGCGGAGATGGACCTGATGATCGATCTCCATGGTCCACCGTGGCTGACGCCAGCCGATGCCGCGCAGGTCGCGCGCGCGCTCGAGCCCTATCGCCTGATGTTCGTCGAAGATCCGATCGCACCGGAAAATCTCGACGGTTACCGGCGGATCCGCGATGCGGCGAACGTGACGCTCGCCGGCGGCGAGCGCATGGCCACGATCTATGGCCTGCGGGATTTGATCGAGAAGGATCTGGTCGACGTGGTCCAGCCCGACACCGGCCGGGCGGGCGGCATCACGCAGATGAAGAAGATCGCGGCGATGGCCGAATCGCATCACATCATGATGGCGCCGCATTCCGGTTCCCTCGGCCCGGTCGCCGAATACGCTGCACTGCATGTGCTTGCGGCCATCCCGAACGGCCTGATCCTCGAACGCATCGAAGACGACTGGGCCGGGCGCGCGCAGACGATCATCCCGCACCCGGTACAGAAGGACGGCTATCTCGACGTTCCGGACAAGCCCGGTCTCGGCGTCGATATCGACGAGGAATTCGTTGCGCGCTTCCCAAGCGAATGCAACGTTTCAAATCCGGGAAAATCGACCGATACTTCCTACGCGTCCGGAACGTTCGACGAGCATGTCTATGTTCAGACACGGCTCCGGCGCGGGGTCTACTTCGCGAAGGATTGAGACATGGCCAAGAAGCTTTCGGACGCAACGCGCGCGGCACTCTCGAACGTCAGCACGGCGACGTTGTGTACCGCACTGTTCAAGCGCGGACTGCGCAACCAGTTCATCCAGGACGTCCGTCCGCTGAATCCGAACCTGCCGAACATGGTGGGCGAGGCGTTCACGCTGCGTTACATACCGGCGCGCGAAGACCTCAACCCGATTTCGGTTTTTCAGGATCGCGGCCATCCGCAGCGCAAGGCGGTCGAGGAATGCCCGCCCGGCGCGGTGATGGTCATCGACAGCCGCAAGGATCCGCGTGCAGCTTCGGCCGGCGGCATTCTCGTGACGCGTCTGATGAAGCGCGGCGTCGCGGGCGTCGTCACGGACGGCGGCTTCCGTGATTCGCCGGAGATTGCCGAGCTGCCGTTTCCGGCCTACCACAATCGGCCGTCAGCCCCGACGAATCTCACGCTGCATCAGGCGATCGAAATCAACGGCCCGATCGGCTGCGGCGATGCGCCCGTCTTCCCGGGCGACGTCGTCGTCGGGGACCGCGAAGGCGTGATCGTCATCCCGGCGCATCTGGCCGACGAAATCGCCGCCGAGGCGACGGAGATGACGGCCTACGAGGATTTCGTCATCGAAATGGTCAACGAAGGGCGGACAATCCTGGGTCTCTACCCGGCGACCGAAGAGAAGTCGAAGACGGACTTCGCGGCGTGGCGCAAGGCAAAGGGCCGCTGAAAATGCGCCCGGTCGTCTGGGGCGTTCTTGGCGCCGCGCGCATCGCGACGCAGAAGGTCGTGCCCGGAATGAAGGGAAGTCCGCTTCTCGACATGCGGGCGATCGCCTCGCGCGACATCGCGAAGGCGCGTGCCGCGGCAGCCGAGCTTGGCCTCGCAAAGGCTTATGGCAGCTACGAGGAGATGCTCGGCGATCCGGAAATCGAAGCCGTCTACAATCCCCTGCCAAACCACCTTCATGTGCCGTGGACGGTCAAGGCCCTCGAGGCCGGCAAGCACGTGCTTTGTGAGAAGCCCATTGCGTTGACGGCAGCAGAAGCACGCGATCTTGTTGCGGCGCGCGATCGCACCGGAAAGCTCGTCGCCGAGGCGTTCATGGTGCGGTTTCATCCGCAATGGCGGCGGACAAGGGAGATCGTCTGGGCTGGCGGAATCGGGGAATTGCGAAGCATCGCCACGCAGTTCAACTACAACAATCCGGATCCCGCCAACATCCGCAACAAGGCGGATATCGGCGGCGGTGGTCTCTACGACATTGGCTGCTATGCGATCCTGACCGCGCGTTTCATCTTCGGCGTCGAGCCCGCACGCGCCGTTTCGCTTATCGATCGCGATCCGGTCATGAAAACCGATCGGCTTACAGGGGCTCTCGTCGATTTCGGTGACGGGCGGCAACTGACGTTCAGCGTCTCGACACAGACCGCGCCTTCGCAGCGCGTGCAGATTTTCGGGACAAAAGGACGGGTGGAAATCCCGGTGCCGTTCAACCCGGTTCCGGCGATGGAAAGCCGGATCATCGTCGACGATTGTCGCGACCTCTACGGCGGCGGTGCGCGGACCGAGACCTTTGCGCCGTGCGACCAGTACCTGCTTCAGGGCGAGGCGTTTGCCCGTGCCGTGCGCGGTTCCGAAAAATTCCCCTATCCGGTGGAAGACGCGATCGCGAACATGCGCGCGATCGACGCCCTCTACCGGTCGGCGGAAACGGGTAATTGGGAAAAGGTCTGACCTAGACGTAAGCGGTCGATCCGTCGGGCTTGCGACCGACCTTGCGCTCCCAGTGGATGTAGCCGTCCTTCTTGAGCACTTCCTCGTCGATCTCGACGCCCCAGCCCGGCCGATCCGGACGCAGTTCGAGATAGCCGTCCTTCGGCAGGTACGGGTCCTTCACATAGGGCGCGCCGTCGGATGCGGCCTTCTGGTCGTCGTAGTTGACGCCGTGGGGGAGCCGGTATTCGAGAATGCGGAAGTTCGGCTGCGCGGCGCTGAAGTGCAGGTTCACGGCCGTCGCGAGCGGGCCCATCGGGTTGTGTGGCGCCACCGTCACGTAATGGGCCTCGGCAAGTGCCGCGATCTTGCGCATTTCGAGCAGGCCGCCGACGACGCAGATGTCGGGCTGGATGATGTCGGCACCGCCCACGCTCAGCAGCCGCAGGAACTCGAACCGGCTATAGAGCGATTCACCGGTGGCAAGCGTGCAGGCAAGGCTGCGGCGAACGTCGCCCCAAGCCTCGACATTCTCAGGCCGGATCGGCTCCTCGAAAAACAGCGGATCGTAAGGTGCAAGCGCATTGCCGAGCTGGATCGCCTGCTTGGGTTCGAAGATCTTCGCATGCGCGTCGAAAGCGATCTCGTAGTCGCTGCGCACCGTCTCGCGGACCTTGCGGAAATATTCGGCGCTTTCGCGCACGACCTCGCCCCAGCGTTTGGCATGGAGGTCGCCGCGATAGGGGCTAAGCTTGAAGGCGGAAATGCCCCAGTCCTTGTTGAGGGCATCGAACTGCTCGCGCGCGATCGACGGATCTGGCGCGGTGTAGACGCCGGCATAGACCCGCACGCGGTCGCGCGAATTTCCGCCCAGCAGCATGTAGACCGGCACGCCCAGCGCCTTGGCCGAAATGTCCCACAGGCAATGATCGACGGCGGAGAAGGCGGCAAGGTGGAGCGCGCCGGGTGGAAACCGCGTCTGCTGGAGCAGGTAGAGCATCAGGTATTCGATGCGGCGCGGGTCCTGACCATGGAGGAACGTCGCGACGTATTCGAGCAGCGGGATCAGCGCGCGATCGGGCCCGTGGTTGTAGCATTCGCCCCAGCCGGTGATGCCTTCATCGGTATCGATCGCCACGATGACGCGGGGGCGGTCCTTGTCGCGGGTCATGTACGCACGCAGTTTCGTGATCTTCATCCGTGTTCCTCCACCGCCGGCGGGCGGGACCCGCACGGTGTGCAAAACATAGCGAATCCGGGCGCGCGCGTCCCCGATTTCGCCGCCGCGAGGGGCGAGCTATAGTCCGCCCAGCCATGCGAAAACGCGTGGCCGATCGATACGATCCGGGAGACGGGACGCCAATGAACATCTGCATGGTCGGGTACGGGATGATGGGGGTGTGGCACTCGCAGGCGCTGGTCGCGGCGGGCGCCACTCTGCACACGGTCGTCGGGCGCAGGGCCGACGCGGCGCGCGAATTTGCCGAACGTTTTGGATACCGGAAAACGACGACCTCGCTCGACGAAGCGCTGGCCGATCCCGCGATCGACATCGTCATCCTCGGCACGCCCAGCGAGCAGCACGAGGCGCAGGCGATCGCCTGCCTTGCGGCGGGCAAGCACACGCTGGTCGAAATCCCGATCGCGCTGACGCTCGCGGGCGCCGAACGCGTCGTCGCCGCCGCGGCAAAAAGCGGCAAGACGTTCGGCGTCTGTCATCCGATGCGCTTCCGGCGCGAGCGCGAGGCGCTGCGCGCGCGCGTTAAGGCGGGCGAAGAGAAGATCCGCCACATCGCCGGCCGCTTCTTCATCAAGCGGCTCGTGAATATCGGGGCGACCGGCTACAAGCGCAGCTGGATCGACAACATCCTGTGGCACCATTTCTGCCACTTCGTGGATCTGGGCATGTTCCTTTTCGACGGCGCGCCGATCCGGCGCATCCAGTCGACGATGGGCGATCTGCATCCGGCAACGGGCATCCCGATGGAATGCAACGTGATCGTCGAGACCGAGGCCGACCAGACTTTGCTCGTCCACGGCTCGTACCACGCGACCTTCCGCCTTTACGACAAGCTGATCGTGACGGACAAGGAGACGTACCTTTACGACATCCTCGGCGGGACGCTGCGCACCGAGGCGGGCACGACCGCGATCGAAAACGAGCAGACGAACTGCGCGCGCGTCATCGACGATTTCCTGGCGGCCGTGCGCGAGAAGCGCCAGCCGCTGGTCTCAGGCCCGTCGGTGCTGCCGGCCATGCGCGTGCTCCAGGCCGTGCAGGACGACTGGGACCGGCACCATGGGGCGAAGTCGATCCCCGGGCGTCCGCTCTAGGCCGTCTGGCTCCACAGGCGCGCGTGCGGATCGATCGGGACGAGCAGGCGGAACTTGTTCTTCTCGCCCTTCTCGGGCAGCAGCAGGCCGCCTGAATTCCCGGGCGCGAAGTAGGCTGCCGTCTGGTCGGGCGAAGCGCCGAGGCCCGCGACATAGCTTTCCGCCGTGATCGACAGCGAGAGCTTTTCATAATGGAACGAGAAGCTGCCGTCGGCGCCTGCGGTGAAGCTCAGCCGCTCGATCTCCAGCGAGAAGCTGAATTTCGCCCCGGCAACGAGGCCCTGCGGCACGTTGATCGCGTCAGGCCCGCGCGTCTCGACATCGCGGATGACGTGCCGGGCAAGATCCTCGGCGAGCGCCTTGAGATGCTCGGTGCTTGCACCCGCGTCGGAAAGCAGCTTGATCGCGCGCGCGGCAGCTTCGTTGGCGGACTGGCGAAGCTGCCGGCCATAGAGCTGGGCATCGAAGCGGCTGCGCTCGAGATCGTCGATCGCCTTGCGCATCTTCGCGAGATGATCCTCGGCGCCGTTTGCGCCGGGAACGAAGGGATTGAGCGCGGCGCCGGAGGCGCCTTGAATTGCATCGATCATCGCGGTTCTCCGCATCAATAATAGGCGGCACTTCCGGCCACCCGACGCATCCTTATACCACGACCGGGGACGAGCGGCAAACCGCCTAGCCCCAGAGCACGGCCGTCGGCGGGGAAACCGTGCTGCCGTCGTAGACGAGGCCCGGCACGCGGTCGTGGGCGAGGAGAAGCGGACCGTCGATATCCGCCCACTCCGCGCCCTGCGAGAGAAGATGGGCCGGCGCCATCGACAGCGACGTGCCGACCATGCAGCCGACCATGACGCGCATGTTCGCGACGAGTGCCGCCGCGCGCAGCGCCAGCGCTTCGGTCAGGCCGCCGGTCTTGTCGAGCTTGATGTTCACGGCCTCGTACTTGCCGGTCAGATGCGAAAGCGAAGCGCGGTCGTGGCACGCCTCGTCGGCGCAGAGCGGCAGCGGATGGGCAAGCCCGGCAAGAGCCGCATCGCGATCGGCATGCAGCGGCTGCTCGATCAGCGCCACGCCGAGCTTGGCAAGGGCGGGCGCGAAGCGCGCGAAGGCGCCGATGTCCCATGCCTCGTTCGCATCGACGATCAGGCGCGAATTGGGTGCGGCCTTTCGGACCGCCGCCACGCGCTCGAGATCGCCTTCGCCGGTGAGCTTGATCTTGAGGAGCGGTCGGGCACGCGCCGCATCGGCGGCCTGCGCCATGTTCTCGGGCGTGTCGACGGACAGCGTGAACGCCGTCGTGACGGGCTTGGGAGGCGGAAGGCCGGCCAACTGCCAGACGGGTTTGCCCGCGCGCTTGGCTTCAAGATCCCAAAGCGCGCAATCGAGCGCGTTGCGCGCGGCCCCGCCGGGCAGTGCCGCGCCGAGTTCCGCGCGCGTGCCGCCGCGTTCGATGAGCGCGCGGGCCTTCTCGATCTGCGCCATCACGCTTTCGACGCTTTCGCCATAGCGCGCGTAAGGCACGCATTCGCCCGCACCCGCCGCCCCGTCCTGCGCGATGCGCGCGACGACGACGACGGCTTCGGTCCTGGTACCGCGCGAGATGCGGAAGGTGCCGCGGATCGGCCAGACCTCGCGCGCGATTTCGAGCGTGCGGGTCATTTCATCTTCGCCAGTTTCTTGACCAGCGCCGCAACGCCGCCGCGGCTCGGGTCGCACACCGGCATGCCGAGCCGGTCGGCGAGCGACTTGATCGCGCGTTCGGCCGGCTTCGCGGCCATCTTCGAAGTGTTAAGACTGATACCGATGCATTTCGCTTTCGGGTTCGTCAGCCGCGCATGCGCGACGTTGGCGGCGATGCAGTCCTCGATCTTCGGCAGCTTGTAGTGGGGCAGGCCGCGCATGTGCGCGCGGCCCGGTTCGTGGCACATGACAAGCGCGTCGGGCTGCGAGCCGTGGATGAGGGCGAGCGTCACGCCGGCATAGCTGGCATGGAACAGCGAACCCTGGCCCTCGATCACGTCCCAATGGTCGGGCGAATTGGCGGGTGCGAGCGTTTCGACTGCACCGGCCACGAAATCGGAAACGATCGCGTCGATCGACCAGCCGCCGCCGGCGATCAGGATGCCGGTCTGCCCCGTCGCGCGGAACGTCGCCTTCAGCCCCTGCGCGCGCATTTCCTTTTCAAGCGCCAGCGAGGTGTACATCTTGCCGATCGAGCAGTCGGTGCCCACGGTCAGCACGCGTTTGCCCGGCCGCCTGGCGCCGGTCGCGATCGGGAATTCGCGGTCGGGATGGCGCACGTCGAACAGCGTGCGGCCGTATTTGCGCGCCGCCGCGGCGATCTCGGGCACGTCGGCAAGCTTGTTGTGCAGCCCGCTGGCGAGATCCAGGCCCGCGGCAAGTGCCCCGATCAGGACGTCGCTCCACGCCTTCGAGACGACGCCGCCGCGATTGACCACGCCCACGATCATTGTTTTGGCGCCGGCCTTGGCCGCCGCGGCGACGTCCATGTCGGGAAAGCCCGCATCGGCCTTGCAGCCGGGCAGACGCAGCTGGCCCACGCACTTTTCGGGCCGCCACTGCGCGACGCCGATCGACGTCTTGGCCGCGAGCGCGTCGGGGGCTTCGCCGAGGAAGAGAAGGTAAGGGGCCTTAATCAACACGCCGCGGACTCCCGATCTGTTGCACTGCGCAGGAGGGCGCATGCTAGGATTTCCGGTCTTTCGAGGGAAGCCCGATGCGGCACGAAACGATTCTTTCCGGCGGCCTTGTCGTCGACGGAACCGGCACGCCGGCCTATCGCGGCGATATCGCGATCGCGGCGGGAAAGATTGCCGCAATCGGCGACCTGTCGCAGGCCGAGGCGGCCACACGGGTCGATTGTACGGGCCTTGTGGTGGCGCCAGGCTTCATCGATGCGCACACGCACGACGATGCGATCCTGCTCGATTTCCCGGAAATGCCGATGAAGGCAAGCCAGGGCGTGACGACCGTCGTGGCGGGCAATTGCGGCGTCTCGGTGGGGGCGGTGGCGCTCAAGGGCGAGCCGCCGCCGCCGCTCGACCTGCTGGGCGACAGGAAGACCTATCGTTTCGCGCGCTTCGGCGACTGGCGCAAGGCGCTGGCCGATGCACCGGCCGCGGTCAATTCGATCGGCATGGTCGGCCATTCCTCGCTGCGCGTGCAGACGATGGGCGATCTCGGCCGGCCGGCCGATGCCAAGGAGCAGGCGGCGATGGAGCGCATCGCCGAAGGTGCCATGGAAGACGGCGCGCTTGGCGTATCGACCGGGCTGTTCTACGCGCCCGCCCGCATGGCGCCCACGCGCGAGGTGACGGGCCTTGCGCGGATCGCCGCGAAGGCCGGCGGCATCTACGCCACGCACCTTCGCGACGAGGGCGAGTTCCTCGAACAGGCCGTGGATGAAGCCTTGCAGATCGGCCGCGAGGCGGGGCTGGCGGTCGTGCTGTCGCACCACAAGGCGGCCGGAAAGCCGCATCACGGCAAGACCGCGCGCACGCTTGCGACGATCGATGCGGCACGAAAGCACCAGCCGGTCACGCTCGACGTCTATCCCTATGTCGCGTCGTCGACGGTACTGAATGTCGAACGGCTCGACATCTCGACGAAGGTGCTCATCACCTGGTCGAAGGCGATGCCCGCCGCGCGCGGGCGCGATCTTGCCGAACTCGCCGCCGAACACGGCCTTGACATCCACGCGATGGCGGCAAGGCTCCAGCCGGCCGGTGCCATCTATTTCATGATGGACGAAGCCGACGTGCGCCGCGTGCTGGCATGGCCCGAAGCGATGATCGGCTCGGACGGGCTGCCGCACGACACGCACCCCCATCCGCGCCTGTGGGGCACGTTCCCGCGCGTGCTGGGCCATTATGCGCGCGAGCTGAAGCTGTTCACGCTTGAGGAGGCGGTGCGCAAGATGACCTCGCTGCCCGCGAAGCGCTTCGGGCTTGCCGGGCGCGGCCGGCTTGCCAAAGGCAACTGGGCGGATATCGCGACGTTCGATGCCGCGCTCGTGGCCGACCGGGCGACGTTCGAGACGCCGACGCGGCCGGCGGCGGGCATCGCGCGCGTCTACGTCAACGGCCAATGCGTGTGGGCCGACGGCGCGCCGACGGGGAACCGGCCCGGCAGGTGCCTGGCGCTCGACCGCGGCGCAATCGATTTCGCCGGCTGAGGGGAAGGGAAGATGGCCGAACTGCCGCCGCATCCGTCGATCGCCACCGTTCGCTCGTTCCTCGACGCGATGGAGGCGGGCGACGTGGAAAAGGCGCGCGGGCACGTTTCGCGCCACGCGCGATTCATCCTTCCCGGCGGCGGCTCCACCGCCTCGCTCGACGACATCGTGCGCTTCGTGGGCCAGCGCTATCGCACGCTGACCAAGCGCATCGAGCGTTTCGACCGCGTGGAGATGGACGGCGACGACATCGTGTTCTGCACCGGCACGCTGACGGGAGCATGGGAAGACGGCGCGCCGTTCGAGGGCGTGCGTTTCGTCGACCGTTTCGTGATCCGCGGCGGCGTGATCGTGCTGCACGAGATCTGGAACGACGCGGACGAGGCGCGTTCGCGACGGCCGGCGCCGCCGGCTTCCAGCGGGGATCGCGCGGTGCTGGCGATGGCTTCCGAGATCAACCGGCTGCGCGACAGGCTGGGCAATCTCGAACGGCTGCTCGCAGCCAAGGGCATCCTGAGCCAGGTCGAGATCGAAGCGCACGGCATCGACGATGCCGAGACGATCCCGGAAGATGATCCGCTTGGCCAGGTTGGAGATTTTTTGGGCGTTTCGGACGACGACACGCATCGCTGAAACGCGCGACAACAGGCGACGTAACCTGTTTAGAGCGTTGAAATCGAACGCAGGTAACCTCGGAAACATGAAAGCGGCCGGGTAACCTGAGGGTATTGCCGCGTGCGGCGCAATTCTTCCGCCTAGAGAATTCCCGCGACGACCCACAGGCCGAACCCGATCAGCAGCGCGCCCGCACCGCGGTTGATCATCACCATCGCGCGCGCGCCCAGCCGTTCGCGCACGGCCACTACCGCCGTCGACAGCACGATCCACCACAAGAGCGAGCCCGAAAACACGCCCGCGACCAGTGCCACGCCCGCATCGTGCGAGCCGCCGGTGTCGCCAAGCCCCATTGCGAGGAAAAGTGCGGCGAACGTCGCGATGGTCGAGGGATTGGCAAGCGTCAGCGCGAATGTGGCCACGAACGTGCCGGCGAGCGTGCGGGCACTCACCTTCGCTTCGCGCTCGGCGGGCCCGGCATTCCACGTCTTCCAGCCGAGCCAGAACAGGAACGCGGCCCCCGCGATGCGGAACCACGGATTGCCGGAGATCATGTCGCCCAGCACGGCGGAAAAGCCGAAGGCGGCAAGGGCTGCATAGAAAGCGTCGGCAAGGGCGGTGCCAAGCCCGCCCGCAAGCCCGGCGAAGAAGCCGTAGGCGATCGTGCGCCTTATGCACAGCACGCCGATGGGCCCGACCGGCGCGGCGATCGAAAGGCCGAGCAGGATGCCCTTCACGAAGAAAGCGAGATCGACATTCATGGGAGGCATGCCACGCAGTGCGTGTCCTTTGCGGAAGAGAGGGCGATGACGGTTTCGGTGCGCACGACGCCGGGAACGGACTTGATGCGCTCCACGACCACGCGCTCGAGGGCGGCGTTCGTCGCCACGCGGATCTTCAGCAGGTACGACCAGCTGCCGGTGACGTGATGGCATTCCAGCACGTCGGGCAGGGCCGAGACCGCGCGAACGAACGCCTTGTCGTGCGAAGGCCCGCCCAGCGCCACCGAGACGAAGGCGAGCGTCGGCCGCCCGACCAGCTCGGGATCGACGACGACCGACCACGCGGCAAGCGCCCCGGAAGCCTCCAGCTTCTTCAACCGTTCGTTGACGGCCGAAACCGAAAGATCCACGGCCGCACCGATTTCGGCGTACGAATCACGCCCTTTCCGCTGCAAGTGATGGAGAATTTTCCGGTCAATATGGTCCATAGCCATAAAATAACACCGTAATATTCCAATTCAAGGGAAATATGCCGTGTCTCGACGGGTCGCGGGCACTGCTGTAGGGTCGCGCGATGGACATCCTCTATTGGGCCGTCGACGAAGTGTGGCCGCTGGCCCTCGGAAGCGCCTTTGTCGTCTATCTTTTCAGGGTCGTGCGCATGGCCGACCGCGAACCGGGTGGCCCGCCCGAGCGGCCGGAAAAGCTCACGGGCTATGACGTGGAATGGTGCGCCAACTGCTCCAACTGGGTGCCCGCGAAGACGCCTTGGTGCGGCATAAGGGGCTGCGCGCGCCCGCATCGCACGCTCTAGGAATTTTCCACGAAATCGCCGCGATTCCTTCGTTGCCGCTGGGGGGGACCGGCGGTTATGTTGCGCCGCGTCAAACACGAACGAGTCGAAGCGAAATGGCCGTTCTGAGCTTTCAGGACCTGATCCTCACGCTGCACCGCTACTGGTCGGACAAGGGCTGTCTGATCCTGCAGCCTTACGACATGGAGATGGGGGCCGGCACCTTCCATCCGGCGACCACGCTGCGTGCACTCGGCCCCAGGCCGTGGAAGGCCGCCTACGTGCAGCCCTCGCGCCGCCCGTCGGACGGACGCTACGGCGAGAACCCGAACCGTCTTCAACACTATTACCAGTATCAGGTGATCCTGAAGCCGTCGCCCGCCGACAGCCAGGAGCTCTATCTCGGTTCGCTTCGCGAGATCGGCCTCGCCCCGGACCTGCACGACATCCGCTTCGTCGAGGACGACTGGGAAAGCCCCACGCTGGGCGCCTGGGGGCTGGGCTGGGAAGTGTGGTGCGACGGGATGGAAGTCACGCAGTACACCTATTTCCAGCAGGTCGGCGGGATCGAGTGCGATCCGGTGGCGGTCGAGCTCACCTACGGGCTCGAGCGGCTGGCGATGTACATCCAGGGCGTCGAGAACGTCTACGACCTCAAATTCAATTCCGAGGGCGTGAAGTACGGCGAGGTGTTCCTGCGCGCCGAGAAGGAATATTCGGCGCACAATTTCGAACATGCCGATACCAAGGCGCTGTTCCGCCATTTCGAGGATGCCGAGCGCGAATGCGCCGCGCTGCTGGAAAAGAAGCTGGCGCTGCCGGCCTACGACCAGTGCATCAAGGCTTCGCACCGCTTCAACCTGCTCGATGCGCGCGGCGTGATCTCGGTGACCGAACGGCAGGCCTATATCGGCCGCGTGCGTACGCTCGCCAAGGCCTGCTGCGAGGCGTGGCTCGCCGGGGAGGGCTCGAACGATGTCTGAGCCCATGCACCTTCTTTCCGGTCATGCCCGGCTGCGGGCCGTTTTTGCTGTCATGGCCGGGCTTGTCCCGGCCATCCACGACTTCGCCGCCCCCAAGTCGTGGATGCCCGGCCAACGGCCGGGCATGACTGGAAAAGTGTCGCAGGAGTCCGCCCGTGGCTGAACTCCTTCTCGAAATCCTGTCCGAGGAAATTCCCGCGCGCATGCAGGTGCGCGCGGCCGAAGACCTGAAGCGCATTGCCTCCGAAAAGCTCGCCGCCGCGGGCCTCGCCTTCACGAAGGCGGCGGCCTACGTCACGCCGCGCCGGCTGGCGCTGGTCGTCGACGGGCTGCCGGACCGCCAGCCGGACCTGAAGGAAGAAAAGAAGGGCCCGCGCGTCGGCTCGCCCGATCCGGCCATCCAGGGTTTCCTCAAGGGGGCAGGCCTGACGAGCCTCGATGCGTGCGAGAAGCGCGTCGTCGGCAAGGCGGAATTCTGGTTCGCGGTCGTCGAGAAGAAGGGCTCGGCGAGCGCGGACGTGCTGCCGGGCGTCATCGACGCGACGATGCGTGCACTGCCGTGGCCCAAATCGATGCGCGCGGCGAGCAACCGCTTCGCGTGGGTGCGCCCGATCCATTCGATCCTTGCACTTTTCGGCGGCAAGATGCTGGCCGGTGCGTTCGACCTTGGCGGCGACAAGATCGCCTTCGGCGACACGACCGTCGGCCATCGGTTCCTCGCGCCCGCCCGCTTCGCGGTGAAGGATTTCGCGGGCTATGTCGCGAAGCTCGAAGCCGCCAAGGTGATCCTCGACCCGGCGAAGCGACGCGCGAAGATCCTCGCCGACGCGACGGCGGCGGCAGCCAAGCTGGGCGTCAAGCTGCGCGACGATCCGGGCCTGCTCGACGAGGTGACGGGTCTTGTCGAATGGCCGGTCGTGCTGACCGGCGCCATCGACCCGAAATTCATGGATGTGCCGGCCGAAGTGCTCGTCACCTCGATGCGCGCGCACCAGAAATATTTCGCCACGCTCAATGCCGATGGCTCGCTCGCGCGCCATTTCGTCGTCGTCGCCAACCGCGACACGGCCGACGGCGGCAAGATGGTGGTGGCGGGCAACGAGCGCGTGCTGCGCGCGCGCCTGTCCGATGCCAAGTTCTTCTGGGACCAGGACCGCAAGACCAGGCTTGCCGATCGCCTGCCGGCGCTCGAGCAGCGCGTGTTCCACGCCAAGCTCGGCACGATGGCGCAGAAGGTGGAGCGTCTCGAAGGCCTGTCGGCTTTCATCGCGCCCATGCTGGGGGCCGACGCGAACGAGGCCGTGCGCGCGGCCAAGCTCGCCAAGGCCGACCTGTCGTCGGGCATGGTGGGCGAGTTCCCCGAGCTTCAGGGCATCATGGGCCGCTACTACGCGCGGCACGACGGCGAGAGCGAGGCCGTCGCCAACGCCATCCGCGCGCATTACCAGCCGCTGGGCCCCAACGACGAATGCCCGTCCGCCCCGCTGTCGGTCGCCGTGGCGCTGGCCGAGAAGATCGACACGCTGGCGGGCTTCTGGAAGATCGACGAGAAGCCGACCGGCTCGAAGGACCCGTTCGCCCTTCGGCGCGCGGCGCTTGGCGTCATCCGCCTGATCGTGGAGAACCGCCTGCGGCTTCGCCTGTCGGCGGTGTTCGCAACGGCGCTTGGCGAATACGGCACCGACGGCAAGCGTTCGGGCGAGCTATCGGCCGACCTCATGGGCTTCTTCGCCGACCGGCTGAAGGTGACGCTACGCGAGAAGGGCGTGCGCCACGACCTGATCGATGCGGTCTTCGCGCTGGGCGGCGAGGATGATCTGGTGCGTCTGCTCGCGCGGGTCGATGCGCTCGCCGCGTTCCTGAAATCGGATGACGGCGCCAATCTGCTGATCGCGGCCAAGCGCGCGTCGAACATCCTTGCGATCGAGACCAAGAAGGACGGCCACAGTTTCGACGAAAAGGTGGTCGAAACTCTGCTGGCGCAACCGGAAGAAAAGGCGCTCGCCGAGCGCCTGTCGGCCGCCGAAGCGGCCGCCGCCAAGGCGCTGGCGGCCGAGGATTTCGCGGGCGCTATGGGCGTGCTGGCCGGGCTTCGCGCACCGGTCGACGCCTTCTTCGACAAGGTGACGGTGAACGCGGAGGATCGCGATCTGCGCGCCAATCGCCTCAAACTGCTTTCGCACATCCGCCGCACGCTCTCGCAGGTGGCGGATTTCTCGCGGATCGAAGGGTAGGGGAACCTGACCATGGCCAAGTGGGTCTACACGTTCGGCAACGGCAAGGCCGAGGGCAAGGCGGAGATGCGTAATCTCCTCGGCGGCAAGGGCGCCAACCTCGCCGAGATGAGCAATCTCGGCCTGCCCGTTCCGCCCGGCTTCACCGTCACGACCGAGGTCTGCACCTATTACTACGCCAACGGCCGCAGCTATCCGGCCGACCTGAAGGCGCAGGTGACCGCGGCGCTTGCCCAGATCGAGAAGACCGTGGGCCGCCGCTTCGGCGATCCCGCGAAGCCGCTGCTCGTGTCGGTGCGCTCGGGTGCGCGCGCCTCGATGCCGGGCATGATGGACACGGTCCTCAATCTCGGCCTCAACGACGCCACGGTCGAAGGGCTGGCCAGAGAAAGCGGCGACGCGCGCTTCGCCTACGATTCCTACCGCCGCTTCATCCAGATGTACGGCGACGTCGTGCTCGAGGTGGATCACCACCATTTCGAGGAAATCCTCGAGCGCACGAAGTCCGATCTCGGCATCGCGCTCGATACCGAGATGACCGCCGGGGACTGGAAGAAGCTCGTCGGCGAATACAAGGAAATGGTGGCGCGCGAGATCGACAGGCCGTTCCCGCAGGACCCGGGCGAGCAGCTCTGGGGGGCCGTGGGTGCCGTGTTCGCCAGCTGGATGAACCAGCGCGCGATCACCTATCGCCGGCTCCACCAGATCCCCGAGGAGTGGGGGACGGCCGTCAACGTGCAGGCGATGGTCTTCGGCAACATGGGCGAGGACTGCGCCACGGGCGTGGCCTTCACGCGCGACCCGTCGACGGGCGAGAACGCGTTTTACGGCGAATTCCTCATCAACGCGCAGGGCGAGGACGTGGTTGCCGGCATCCGCACGCCCCAGCAGCTCACCATCGCCGGCCGCCAGAAGCAGGGCGCCAAGCTTCCCTCGATGGAAGAAGCGATGCCCGAGACCTATGCCCAGCTCGCAACCATCCGCGAGCGGCTCGAGCGCCACTACCGCGACATCCAGGATATCGAGTTCACGGTCGAGAAGGGCAAGCTGTGGATGCTGCAGACGCGCAACGGCAAGCGCACCGCGGCCGCCGCCCTTCGCATCGCGGTCGAGATGGCCGAGGAAGGCCTCATCGACCGCAAGACCGCGGTCAAGCGCATCGATCCGGCCTCGCTCGACCAGCTGCTGCATCCCACGCTTGATCCCAAGGCGCCGCGCACGCTGCTGACGCGTGCGCTGCCGGCTTCGCCCGGTGCGGCTTCGGGCATCGTGTCCTTCTCGGCCGACGAGGCCGAGCAGCTGGCCGCCGCCGGCAAGGCCGTGATCCTCGTGCGCATCGAGACGAGCCCCGAGGACATCCACGGCATGCATGCCGCCCGCGGCATCCTGACCACACGCGGCGGCATGACGAGCCATGCGGCCGTCGTCGCGCGCGGCATGGGCCGTGCGTGCGTCGCCGGTGCGGGCGAGATCCGCGTCGACTATGCCCAGCGTCAGATGACCGTGCGCAGCCAGACGATCAAGGCGGGCGAATGGCTGACGATCGACGGGGGCACGGGCGAGGTGTTCCTTGGCGAAGTGCCGACCGTGCAGCCCGAGCTTTCGGGCCATTTCGCGCGCGTCATGGAATGGGCCGACGGCTTCCGGCGCATGAAGGTGCGCACCAACGCCGAGACGCCGCTCGATGCGCGCACCGCGCGCCGCTTCGGCGCGGAGGGCATCGGGCTTTGCCGCACCGAGCACATGTTCTTCGATCCCTCGCGCATCCTGGCGGTGCGCGAGATGATCGTGGCCGACGATGCGGCCGCGCGTGCCACGGCCCTCGCCAAGATCATGCCTTTCCAGCGCGACGATTTCGTCGAGCTGTTCACGATCATGGCGGGCCTGCCGGTGACGATCCGCCTGCTCGATCCGCCGCTGCACGAGTTCCTGCCGCATGCGGATGCCGATTTCGCCGAACTTGCGCGCGTGACGGGCAAGTCGGTCGCCGAGGTGCGCGCGCGGGCCGAAAAGCTCACCGAGACGAACCCGATGCTGGGCCATCGCGGCTGCCGCCTCGCGGTGACCTATCCGGAAATCTACCAGATGCAGGCGCGCGCGATCTTCGAGGCGGCGGCCACCGTCGCCCGGCAGAAGGGCGGCACGGTCGAGCCGGAAATCATGATCCCGCTCGTGGCGACCAAGCGCGAGCTTGACGTGATGCGCGATCACATCGCCAAGGTCCATGCCGAGGTCGAGAAGACCAAGGGCACGAAGATCGACTACACGCTCGGCACGATGATCGAGCTGCCGCGTGCGGCGCTGCGCGCGGCCGAGATCGCGGAGACGGCGGAGTTCTTCTCCTTCGGCACGAACGACCTGACGCAGACGACCTTCGGCCTGTCGCGCGACGATGCGGCAAGCTTCCTTGGCGCCTACGAGAACCAGAAGATCCTGCCGCGCGACCCGTTCGTGACGCTCGATCAGGATGGCGTTGGCGAACTCGTGAAGATGGCGGCCGAGCGCGGCCGCTCGACGCGCGCCGACATCAAGCTCGGCATCTGCGGCGAGCACGGCGGCGACCCGGCCTCGATCCAGTTCTGCGAGGGCGCGGGGCTCGATTACGTATCGTGCTCGCCCTACCGCGTGCCGATCGCTCGGCTTGCCGCCGCTCAGGCGGCGCTTGCTGCCGGCGAGGGCCAGCCCAAGGCCAAGATCGTCGCGAAGGCCGCCAGCTCGTCCGATCGGCACCAGCGCGTGCGCATCGGTGCCGGTCGCCGCGCGGCGGCGGCGCGCGTTTCGGTCGGCCGCGGCCGGTCGATGCCGGTCGCCCGTCCCGCGCCGCAGATGGCCAAGCCCGCGCCCGCGAAAAAGAAGGCGGCGGCGCCCAAGCCCAAGAAGAAGGTGAAGGCGGCGCCTGCGAAGAACAAGCCGGCCGCGAAGAAGGCGGCGCCGAAAAAGACGAAGGCCAAGGCGAAGCCGAAGAAGGGCAAGCGCAAGTGAGCGTCGATGCCGCGTGCGTCTTCTGCCGGATCGTGGCCGGGTCGATCCCCAGCCACAGGATCTGCGAGGACGCGCGGACCTTCGCCTTCCTCGACATCAATCCCGCCAATCGCGGCCATGCGCTGGTGATCCCCAAGGCGCACGCACCCAACCTCGTCGCAAGCGACGATGCCGACCTTGCCGCCGTGATGGCGAGCGTGCGCAAGGTGGCCGCCGCGATCGAGAAGGTCGTGAAGCCCGACGGCTTCAACCTGCTTCAGGCCAACGGGCCCGGTGCCGCGCAGTCGGTGATGCATTTCCACATGCATATCGTGCCACGCCGGATGGACGACGGGCTCAACATGAACTGGGGCCTCGTGCCCGGCGACCACAAGGAACTCGCGGCCCTCGCCGCCGAGATCCGCGCGGCCATCTAGTTTTCAGAAATTCGCCCAGCCCGGTTTGTGCGGGGCGAGCCTGGCTTCGCCCGCGACGAGCTTGGCACCCGCGGCCCCGGCTTTTTCCACGGCTTCGAGGCGCAGCAGGGCGAGCCCGTGGGTGCCTGCGGCCGAACGCATCTCGCCGGCTTCCTCGCCCTCGAACGTGACCGGCGTGCCGGGCGCGGGGGCGGGGCCTTCGATGTCGACCGCCATCAGCCGCTTCTTGACGAGCGCGCGGTATTTCATGCGCGCGGTCAGCTCCTGACCGATATAGCAGCCCTTCTTGAAGTCGACGCCGCCCAGCTCCTCGAAGCCGTTTTCCAGCAGCAGCGCATGTTCGACAGGCAGATCGCGGCTGCCGTCGGGCACGGCCAGCGACAGGCGGTGGCGGTCGTAATCCTCGGGTGCCGCATCGGCAAAGCCGAGTGCGGCGGCAAGGCCCGCGAGTTCGTCGGCCGGCGCGAGCGCACGAACGCCGAGGCCGGCAAGCCTTGGATCGACATAGACCGTGCCGCCGCCAACGGGTTTCGCGGCCCCCGGCTCGGCCGGCAGGCCGAAGGATTCGGCCGCGCGCTCGCCCCAGAAGGCCGCGACGACAAGCCCGTCGGCGGGGCCGAGCGTCACCTTGGCGCGCAGCTTGTACATCTTGAGCCGGCGCAGCAGGTCTTCGCGCCGGGCCGCCTCGGCATCGAGATGGATCGTCTCGCCGATGGCGACCATGAAGAACTCGTGCAGGAAGCGGCCCTGCGCGGTGAGGAACGCCGCATGGCGCGCGTGCGTGCCATCCACCTTCGTGGCGTCGTTGGAGACAAGACCCTGAAGGAACGTCGCGCGATCCTCGCCGGAAACGGCAAGGGCGGCACGGGCGGGCAGGGCGGTGTGGAATCGTTCGGACATGGGCGGACCCGGGGGAAAAATCGCCGTCGCGTCAGGAGTTAAGCGGATCGCCCGCGCTTGGCAAGGGGCGGGGGGCGGCCTATAAGCCGGATATGGCCATACGCATCTGTTTCATCGAGGATTCGATCGAGTTCGACGGCTACAGCCCGACGAACCGCCCGCTGGACGCGCCGCAGAAGGCGCTCGCCTATCTGTCGGGCGCGCTGGCGCTGCGCGGCCACACCGTCAGTGTGGTCAATCGCGCCACGCTCTCGCTGGTGTGCGACGACGTTTCGTGGCCCGGCCAGTCGGGCGAAGCGCCCGCCGAATGCGACCTGCTTGTCGCGGTGGGCGATGCCACCCTGCTTGACCGCGTGCCGAAGGCCGGCCGCAAGCTCGTGTGGGTGCCCGGCGATCCGGCCGCGATCTCGCCTGCGGGCCCGCGCGCCGAGGCCGTGGCGCGCCACCGGCCGGAGATCGTGTTCCATTCCTTCGCCCAGCGCGACCGCTGGATGAATCCCGAGGGGTTGACGGTGCACGTGATCTCGCCCGCCAGCGCGCCGTCCTATTTCGAGGACATCACCTGCGTGCCCTCGATCCCGCCGCGCGCGATTGCGGTGTGCCATCCGCTGGGCGGGCTCGAGCGCATCGTGCGGCTTTGGGCCGACCATGTGCAGCCCGCGGTCCCCGATGCCGAACTCCACATCCATTCGGCGCGTCTCGACCGCGCGATCGTGTCGGGCGAGGTGCCCTCCGATCTGGTCGCGATCCACGATCTTGTCCGCACGACGGTGGGTGCCATCGTCCAGCGCCCGGTTGCCGACCCGCAGCTTGCCGATGCCTATCGCGCCGCGCGCGTGTTCCTGCATCCCGGCCGCCACGACGAGGCGATGGCGCTCAACCTGATGGAAGCGCAGGCCTGCGGCCTGCCAGCCGTCGCGTTCGGCGAGGGGCCGCTGTCGCGCGAGCGCGTGGTCGACGGGCAGACCGGTTTCATCCGCTACGGCGAGGAAGCCTTTGCCGAGGCCGCGGTGACCCTGCTGAAGGACGAGGCGGCGTGGCGCGCGATGTCGGACCGCGCGCGCGAACTCCTGCGCGGCCGCACCTGGGCCATCGCCGCGATGGAGTGGGAAGAGAAATTCGCGTGAACGTGCTGTTCGTCACCTCGAACCGGATCGGCGACGCGATGCTGTCGACGGGCGTGCTCGCGCACCTCGTCGACACGATGCCCGAGGCCCGCTTCACGGTGGCGTGCGGCCCGCTCGCGGCCCCGCTGTTCGCGGCCCTGCCGCGCCGTGCGGCCACGATCGAACTGCGCAAGGGGCCCGCGAAGCTGCACTGGCTTTCGCTGTGGGCGCGCACGGTGGCGAATTTCTGGGAACTCGTGGTCGACATGCGCGGCTCGGGCCTTGCGTGGTTCCTGCCCGCGCGCCGCCGCGCGATCCTTGCCGCACGCGATCCCGCACTCCATCGCGTGGAAAGTGCGGCAGGCGTGCTTCGCATCTCGCCCGTACCTTCGCCGCGCCTGTGGCTTGCCGACGATGCAAAGGCCGAAGCGCGGGCGATTGCGGGCGAAGGCCGGCTGCTCGTTCTTGGCGCCACCGCGAACTGGTCGGGCAAGGTTTGGCCGGCAGAACGGTTTGCCGCACTCGCCTCGGCGCTTGCGGCGCCGGGCACGGCGCTTGCCGGCGCGCGCGTTGCCGTCGTGGGCGGGCCGGGCGAACGCGCAATGGCGGCTCCGCTGCTCGAAGCACTTGGACCCGCTGCGGTCGATCTGGTCGGTACGGCTCCGCTCGCCACCGTCGCGGCGGTCATCGCGCGTGCGGCGCTTTATGTGGGCAACGATTCCGGCCTGATGCATGTCGCGGCCGCCTCGGGCGTGCCGACGCTGGGCCTGTTCGGGCCATCGGACGACCGGCATTTCCGCCCGTGGGGTGCCAACGCCGCTTTCGTGCGCACGAAGGAAACCAAGGACGAGCTTTTCGCACGCATCGAGTTCCAGCCGCAGGGCGCCCATTCCCTGCTGGGTTCGATCGGCGTCGACCAGGTGCGCGCGGCGGCCGAAGCGCTGCTTGCGCGCCGCGCGGAGCATGCGGCATGAAGCTTTCGGCCCTCGTCGTCGCCCGCAACGAGGAGACGCGGCTTCCCGCCTGCCTCGCGGCGGTCGCCTTCGCCGACGAGACCGTCGTCGTGCTCGATCGCACGACTGACGCCAGCCGCGCCATCGCCGAGAAGGCGGGGGCGCGCATTCTCGAAGGGGCATGGGAACGCGAAGGCGACCGGCGCAACGCCGGCATCGACTTCTGTTCGGGCGACTGGATCCTCGAGGTGGATGCCGACGAACTGGTCAGCCCCGAACTTGCCGCCGAAATCCGCGCGACCGTCTCGACAAGCACGGCCGCGCGCCACTCGATCCCGGTCGACAATCACATCGGTGCCCGGCTCGTGCGCCATGGCTGGGGCGCTTCGTTCGGCAAGTCGGCTTACTGGGGCCTGTTCCGCAAGGGAACGAAGGTCTGGGGACGAGAGCGCGTGCACCCGCGCCTGACGCTGACCGGCGAGGCGGGGGCACCGCTGCACGCGCGCCTGCGTCACGAGGTCGACCGCAACCTGTCGGAAACGATCCTGCGCCTCGACCGCTATTCGAGCGCACGTGCGCTCGACCTGCGCGAGACGGGCGACCCCGATCCGACGTCGCGCTACGTGCGCCGCTTCTTCTCGCGCTTCTGGAAGTGCTATGTCGCGCGCAAGGGCTACCGCGAGGGCGGCTACGGCCTTGTCATCGCGGCGCTCGCGGGGCTTTTCCCTCTCGTTTCGCACCTGAAGGCGCGCGACGGCGCGCCCGACCGGCGCTAGACGATGGCGCGCATCGTCCTTGCCGACGACGGGCTGGCCTTCGACGGCAAATCGGCCGAGACGGGGACGGCCGGCGGGGCGGAGACGGCGTTCGTGAAACTCGCCGAAGGGCTTGCCGAATATCACGACGTTCTTGCCTTCACGCGCGGCGGTCGCGCGCTGACCCATCGCGGCGTCGAGTGGCGCGATCTTGCCGCCGGCCTGCCGGAGAGTGCGGATCTTTACGTCGCCAATCGCAGCCATCGCCTGCTCGACCACGTGCCGAAGGCGCGGCGCACGCTGTTCTGGCTGCACAACGACGCGCGCTATGTCCTCAAGTACCGCTACATGTCGCGGCTCTGGCGGCGGAAGCCGGAACTCGTCTTCGTCAGCCGCAGCCATGCCGCATCGGCCCCGCGCTGGGTGCCCGACGGCGGCCGGCACGTGATCGGGCTTGGCGTGGACGATGCGTTTCGCGGCGAAGCGGAACGGGCCCCGCCGCCGCCCAACGCGCTGTTTGCGGCAAATCCGCTGCGCGGCCTCGACGAACTGATAAGGCTGTGGCGCCTGCGTGTGGCACCGGCGATTGCAAGCGCACGGCTCGACGTGCGCAGCGGAACGGCGCTTTACGGTGCCAGGGAAAAGCCGCGCACGAAGGCGCAGATGGACGCCGTGCTGGCGGCGGCAAACGCGGCCGCGGGCAGCGGCGTGCGCCTTTCGCCGTTCGTGCCGCGCGGCGAACTGCCGGGCCTGCTGCGGGCCGCGCGCGTCTATCTCTATCCGGGCGACGCGGGCGAGACCTTCTGCCTGTCGGTTGCCGAAGCGCAGGCGATGGGTGTGCCTTGCGTGGTCCAGGCGCGTGGCGCCCTGCCCGAGCGCGTCGACGACGGCACGACAGGGTTCGTCGCGCGCGACGAGGATTCTTTTGCCGAAGCCGCCCTTCGCCTTTTGGGCGACGACGCGTTGTGGCGCCGGCAGCACCGTGCGTGCCTGGCGACGAAGCGCGCGCGCGGCTGGCGCGACATGGCAGCCGATTTCGCGGCGCTCGTGCCGTGACGCGCGTGCTGTCCCTGATGGCGGGTGCCCCGCGCGGCGGGGCCGAGGCGTTTTTCGAACGTCTTGTCGGCGCATTCGCGCGCGCGAATGTCCAACAGCGCGTCGCGATCCGCACCGATGCGGCGCGGGCCGCGCGGCTCCGCACCGCGGGCGTTTCGCCCGTGGAACTGCCGTTCGGCGGGCCGGTCGACATTTTCACGCCGCTGGCGATCGCCCGGCAGATGCGCGAATTCGATCCCGACGTGGCGTTGGCCTTCATGAGTCGCGCGGCCGCACGGCTGCCGCCGCGCATCTTGACGGGAAGGCGCTGCGTGCGGGTCGGCCGCCTCGGCGGCTACTACGATCTCAAATACTATCGCGGCTGCGACCGGCTCATCGCGAACACGCGCGACATCTGCGCATGGATCGTGCGGCAGGGATGGCCGACGGAAAAGGTCGACTATCTGCCCAATTTCGTCGATGCGGCACGCGCCACGCCGGTCGAGCGCACGCAGTTCGGCACGCCGTCCGATGCCAAGCTCGTGCTTGCGCTCGGGCGCCTGCACAAGAACAAGGCCTTCGACGTGCTTCTCGAAGCGGTCGCGCGCGTTCCGGCGGCGCATCTGTGGATCGCGGGTGCAGGCGATCTGGACGCGGCGCTGAAGGCGCAGGCGGCGCGGCTCGGGATCGATGCGCGCGTGCGTTTCCTCGGCTGGCGGCAGGATGTCGCGGCGTTGCTTGCGGCGTGCGACGTGCTGGCGTGCCCGTCGCGCCACGAGCCGTTGGGCAACGTCGTGATCGAAGGCTGGGCGCACGGCAAACCCGTCGTGGCCGCGGAAAGCGCCGGCCCGGCCGCGCTGATCCGCGACGGCGAGACGGGCCTGCTCGTGCCGGTCGACGATGCGGCCGCACTTGCGCAGGCGCTGGATGCCGTGCTGGCCGACCCCGCGCGCGCCGGCCGGCTTGCGCAGGCGGGCGAAGCCGCGTACCAAGCGGAATATACCGAAGGGGCCGTCTTGCGCCGCTATCTCGACTATTTCGAGTCCGTGAAGGCCTGACATGTGCGGGATCGCCGGCATCATGACGACGGGCGGCGCTGCACCCTCGGCCGAGGCGCTTTCACGCATGGAAACGGCGATCGCCCATCGCGGGCCCGACGGCACGGGCACGTATCGAGAAGGCGACGTCGCGTTCGTCCACAACAGGCTTGCGATCATCGATCTGGTGACGGGCGACCAGCCGCTGCGCGAGGCGGGCGGGGCGGCACTCGTCGCCAACGGCGAGATCTACAGCCACGTCGAACTGCGCGCGGCGCTTGCCGACTGGCCGTTCCGCACGCAGTCCGATTGCGAGCCGCCGCTGGCGCTCTACCGGCGCGACGGCGTGGATTTCGCGCAGGCGCTTCGCGGAATGTACGCGATGGCGATCCACGATGCGCGCGCGCGCAAGCTGGTGCTGGCGCGCGATCCGTTCGGCATCAAGCCGCTCTATTATGCAACCGGGCCGCACGGCATCGCCTTTGCCTCCGAAGCGCAGGCCTTGCGCGCGGCCGGCTTCGGGAGCGGGCGCATCGATCCCGCGCGAAGGGCCGAACTGCTCGAACTCCAGTTCCAGACCGGCGACCGCACGATCTTCGATGGCATCAAGCGCCTGCTGCCCGGCGACACGCTTGTCGCCGCGGGTGGGCAGGTGGTCGAGCGGCGCAGCAACGCCGCGTTGCCAGCGGGCGGGCCGGTGCCGACCGACCATGCGGCGGCGCTGCTCGAATTCGATCGCGTGTTCCAGGACAGCATCCTCGTCCACCAGCGTTCGGACGTGCCTTACGGCATGTTCCTTTCCGGCGGCGTCGATTCCTCCGCCGTGCTTGCGATGATGGCGCGGCTCAACGAGCGGCCCGTGCACGCGTTCACGGCCCATTTCCCGGAGACCGATGCCGCCGACGAGCGCGAGGCCGCGCGCCGCGTGGCGGGCGCATGCCGGGCCGATCTTGCCGAGGTCGCGGTGCGCGCTTCGGATTTCTGGGCGGAGTTGCCGGCGATCGCGGCCGCGATGGACGACCCGGCAGCCGACTATGCGTGCGTGCCCACATATCTGCTGGCGCGTGCGGCAAGGCAAGCAGGCCTCAAGGTCGTGCTCTCGGGCGAGGGGGGCGACGAGCTTTTTGCCGGTTACGGGCGCTATCGCAGTGCCGTGAAGCCGTGGTGGATGGGCGGCCGTGCGATGCGCCGGCGCGGTACATTCGAGGATCTGGGCGTGCTGCGCGAGCCCACACGCGGCTGGCGCGACGGGATTGCCGCGGCCGAGGCGACCGCGGCGGGCGGCGGGCGCACGCGGTTACAGGCAACGCAGGCCGTCGATATCGCCGACTGGCTGCCGAACGACCTGCTGACGAAGCTCGACCGCTGCCTGATGGCGCACGCTGTCGAAGGCCGTACGCCGTTTCTCGATCCGCTGGTCGCGAATTTCGCCTTCCGCCTGCCCGATGCGATGAAGATCCACAAGCGCTGGGGGAAGTGGCTGCTGCGCGGCTGGCTTGACCGTGCACTGCCCGCCGCGCGCGCGTTTGCGCCCAAGCAGGGCTTCACCGTGCCGGTCCAGCGCTGGATCGCGGGCGCCGGCGACAGGCTGGGCCCGCTTGTCGCGGCGTCGGCCGGCGTGGCGGAGATCGCCGATCGCGCGGCGGTCGAGCGGCTGTTCCGCAAGGCCGATGGCAAGCGCCAGGGGTTCGCCGCGTGGACGCTGCTTTTCTACGCGCTCTGGCACCGGCGGCACGTGCTGGGCCGGCTGCCGGACGGCGACGTTTTCCATGCCCTCGACACTGCGCGCGCGACGTGATTAAACGCGCGCGGTTTTTCCAGTTCGCCGACGGTCGATCCAGATGAACGGTCTTGAGTCCGATATTCCGCTTGCCGCGCAGCTGATCGCCTTCTGCGCGGCGACCGGTGCCGTCGCGGGCCTGCTTGCGGGGTTGCTGGGCGTGGGTGGCGGTATCGTGGTGGTGCCTGCACTTTATTTCGTGCTCGGCCATGCGGGCGTGGACACAAGCGTGCGAATGCAGGTTGCGGTCGCGACGTCGCTTGCGATCATCGTGCCCACGTCGATCCTGTCGGCGCGTGCGCACCGCCAGCGCGGCTCGGTCGATGATGCGCTGCTGCGGCTGTGGGTGCCGCCAGCGCTTGTCGCCGCGGTTCTGGGCACGGCCTTCGCCGCCTCGGTCAAGGGCCCAGTGCTGGCAGGCATCTTCGGTGTCGTCACGCTCGTGGTCGCCGTGCAGATGGTCGCGTTCCCCAAGGGGCTCACGGTCCGCGATTCGATGCCCGGGAACGTGGGCAGCCGCATCATCGCATTCCTGATCGGCGGGTTTTCGGCGGTGATGGGGATCGGTGGCGGCACGCTTGCCGTGCCGACGCTCACGCTGTTCAACTATCCGATCCGCCTTGCGGTGGGCACCGCCTCGGCGCTGGGGCTTTATATCGCCATTCCGGCGACGCTCGGCATGGCGGCCGGCGGCTGGTCGGCCGCGGGGTTGCCGCCGCTGTCGGTGGGCTATGTCAATCTCGTGGCGGCGGCCGTGTTGCTGCCCACGATGCTCTTGTGCGTGAAGGCGGGCGCGCGCATCGCGCACGCGATCCCGCAGCCGGCCCTGCGCCGCGTTTTCGGCATCGTGCTTGCCGTCGTCGGCCTGCGCATGCTGTCGTCCCTGTTCTGAGAGGGTATGAAGTGACCGATCGCCTTGTCATCCGCCGGCCCGACGACTGGCACGTGCATCTGCGCGACGGCGCGATGCTTGAAGCCGTGGCGCCGCACACCGCCCGCCAGTTCGCGCGCGCCATCGTGATGCCAAACCTCGTGCCGCCGGTCACGACCGTGGCGGCGGCCAACGCCTATGCCGGCCGCATCCGCAAGGCCGCGGGCCCCGGCTTCGAGCCGCTGATGACCTGCTACCTGACCGACGGCATTTCGCCCGACGAGATCGAACGCGGCTACGCCGAAGCGGCATGGGTCGCGGCCAAGCTCTATCCCGCGCACGCGACGACCAATTCCGCGCATGGCGTGACGGCCGTCGCGAAGATCGCGCCGGCGCTGGAGCGCATGCAGAAAATCGGCATGAAGCTGCTCGTCCACGGCGAGGTCACCGACAAGGCGGTCGACATCTTCGACCGCGAGGCGGTTTTCATCGAGCGCGTGCTGGCGCCGCTGCTGCGCGATTTTCCGGGCCTGAAAACGGTCTTCGAGCACATCACGACGAAGGATGCGGCCGATTTCGTGACCGCCGGCCCCGCGACGCTCGCAGCGACCATCACGCCGCATCATCTGGCGATCGACCGCAATGCGATCTTCGAGGGCGGCATCCGCCCGCATCTCTACTGCCTGCCCATCGCCAAGCGCGCGATCCACCGCACGGCGTTGCGCAAGGCGGCGGTCTCCGGCTCGCGGAAATTCTTTCTCGGCACCGATACGGCACCCCATGCGGTCCAAACGAAGGAAGCCGCGTGCGGGTGCGCGGGTATCTTCAACGCGCCGGTGGCGCTTGAATCCTATCTGCGCGTATTCGACGAGGAAGGCGCGCTCGACCGGTTCGAGGCGTTCGCCAGCGAGAACGGCCCGGATTTCTACGGCCTGCCGCGCAACGAAGGCCGCATCGCGCTGGCGCGCGCGAAGGCGACGGCGCCGGAGCGCGTGAAGGCGACGCCCGGCGATGTCGTGTGCTATCTCGGCGGGCAGGATCTCGGCTGGCGCTACGAGGGTGCCGTCGCCTAGGCGGCGGCCTCTTCCTGTTCGACCCGGACGATCGCGCGCAGGTCGAGCTTCAGGCGCGACAACGTATCGAGCGTGCGGTCGATCTGGAGCGCACAGCGCTGCGCGTCTTCTGCCGACATGCCCTTTGGCCTTGCGGCGTCGGCGATCGTCTCGGCGACGCGACCCAAGTCGCGCATTGCCTCGGAAATGCGGAACATCGGGTCCATCGGCCGATGTGCCGCGCCGGGAATGGTCTCGGCGATCCTGGCGTCGAGCGCCTGCCGGTAGCTTTCGAGGATGAACGGCCGTTCGCCTGCGGCCACGCACGCCATGTCGATGGCAAGCGCGTCCTCGGCCTGGAGGCGATGGCGTGCGTTGTCGGGATCGGCGCACTTGCGGTACAGCGAAGCGGATTTCCCCGTCGCCCGCTCGATATGCGCTTCGTCGATTGCGCCGAGTGCCTTGTGCAGGCCGGCGCGGATCGAGCAGATGTCGCGTGGTTTCGTCATGGCGGATTTACCTTTCACCGCTGCATGTGGGGGGCCGCCTGAATAGGTACAAGTGCCGTGTGGTCTTGTCGGCGCGAATTTGAGCCATGCGGCCTGCGCGAATTGCCGCAGGCCGAACGGCTTGATAACGTGGATCGATCGATGCGGGTGCGGTCGCGAAGCATTCGCATTTTCTAATGGATTCGGGAGATGGTCATGAGCGGCTGCATCGTGGGCTGGGCGCACGGAAAGTTCGGCAAGCGCGAGGGGCTCGATCTCGAGGCGTTGCTTACCGAAGTCTGCGTCAAGGCGCTGGCCGATGCAGGTCTCGCGCCCGGCGATGTCGACGAGATCTATGTCGGCCATTTCGGCGGCGGGTTCGTGAAGCAGGATTTTCCCGCCTCGCTCGTGCTGCAGACGTCCGATGCATTCCGCTTCAAGCCGGCCACGCGCGTCGAGAATGCCTGTGCCACCGGATCGGCGGCCGTGCATATGGGGCTGAACGCGCTTGCCGCGAAGAAGGCGCGCATCGTGCTCGTCGCGGGCGTGGAAAAGATGACGGAGACGCCGGGCGACGTCGTGGGCGGCATCCTGATGAAGGCGTCCTATGTGAAGGAAGAGGACCGTCCCGGCATGAGCTTTGCGGGCGTGTTCGGGCAGATCGCCCAGCTCTACGCCCAGCGCTACGGCGATCCTTCCGATGCCATGGCGAAGATCGCCGCGAAGAACCACGCCAACGGTTGTGCCAACCCTTACGCGCAGCTGCGCAAGGACCTTGGCTACGAATTCTGCCGCACCGTGTCGGACAAGAACCCGCTCGTCGCCGGGCCGCTGCGGCGCACGGATTGCAGCCTCGTTTCGGACGGCGCGGCAGCGCTTGTGCTTGCCGACTTCGATACGGCACTTGCGATGAAAAAGGCCGTCGCCTTCCGCGCGGCCGCGCAGGTCAACGACTATCTGCCGATGAGCCGGCGCGACATCGTGGCCTTCGAGGGTTGCGCGCAGGCCTGGCAACGCGCGTTCGGCCAGGCGCGCGCGACGGTCGACGACCTGAAACTCGTGGAAACGCATGACTGCTTCACGATCGCCGAACTCGTGCAATACGAGGCGATGGGCCTTGCAAAGCCGGGCGAGGGTGGCCGCGTGGCACTGGAGGGCGTGACCGAGAAGACCGGCCGCCTGCCGGTCAACGCGTCGGGCGGGCTCAAGTCCAAGGGCCATCCGATCGGCGCCACGGGTGTTTCGATGCACATCATGGCGGCGATGCAGGCGACGGGAACGGCCGGCGACATGCAGGTGCCCAGGCCCGGCCTTGCGGGCGTCTTCAACATGGGCGGTGCGGCGGTCGCCAACTACGTTTCGATCCTTGAGCCGTTGCGCGCATGAACAAGTCGAAAATCGTCGAGAACTTCGAGATCGAGGCCGACCAGCTGGCGTGGCTCAAGGACATGGCTGCAACCTACGGCCTCAAGGATGCCGGCAAGGCGCTGCGCGTGGCGCTCGATCACGCGATGATGGATGCCGACGAGGAAAAGATCTTCATGTCGATCCGCTGCCGGCGCTGCGGATGAGCGGATTTTTACGCCTCCATGACTGCAATTGAGAATTAGTTGCAATACATGCTCAGGGATGATATCTCCCTGCCCATGACGCAGACGAAACATGATCCGAAGGGCACCGGGGCCCTTTCGGCCGACCGGGCGATCGACAGCCACACGCTGTTCGCCGGCCGCTCGGAAATCATCATCCGACACGAGACCAACGAGTACCGTCTGCGCATCACGGGAAGCGGAAAGCTGATCCTGACGAAATAGACGTCCCCCCAACAGAAGACCGCGCCCGCCAGCCGCAAAGCCAGCCAGCCAAGGTCCTCCCGAAACGGAGATCCGAAGTTGGTTTGCACGACACGAACGAATGCATTGCTGGCCGGTGCCGCCGCCGCGGCGCTGCTCGCCCATCCGGCGCTTGCACAGGTGCCGGCGCCCGCCGTCACGCCGCTCGACGCCGTCACGACCAGCGCCACGCGCACCAGTGCCGTGGCGGGCGACGCCGCGACATCGGTCTCGATCGTCGACAAGTCGGAGATCGAACGCCGCCAGGGCCAGAGCATCGACGATCTCGTCAAGGACCTGCCGGGCGTGGACGCCAACGGCGTGCCTCGCAACACGGTCAAGCAGATCACGATCCGCGGCCTTTCCGACGAGCGCGTGGTCATCCGCCTCGACGGCGTGCGCGACAATTTCTCCTCCGGCCACCGCGGCCGCATCTTCCTCGACCCCGACCTGCTGAAACAGGTCGACGTGGTGCGCGGTCCCGGTTCGCTGCTGTTCGGCAGCGGCGCCATGGGCGGCGCGCTCAACATGCGCACGATCGATGCCGAGGATATCCTGAAGAAGGGCGCCACGCTCGGCGGCCGGGCCAAGATCGGCTACCAGACGAACAATTCCGAGCGGCTCGCGAGCCTGACAGGTGCCGCCCGCGTGCAGGGCGCCGACGTCGTCGCGAACCTCACCCGACGCACGAACGGCAACTACCACGACGGTGCGGGCAACGACATCAGCTATTCCGGCGACGAGATCTGGAGCGGCCTGTTCAAGGTCGGGTACGACCTTGCGCCGGGCAACCGCATCGGCTTCTCGACTGTCCAGTTCCGCGACGACCACACCATCCCGCTCGACGCCAACACCAGCAATCCGACCGCGACGACCTCGATCACCGACCGCGACACGCTGCAGCACAGCTACGCGGTCAACTGGGCCTACGCCAGCCCGACGAACCGGGCCATCGACCTGAAGACGAACATCTACCGGAACGAGGTCGAGATCTACGAGCGGGGCATTTCGCCAGCATCGACCGCCGCGCGCCGCGACCTCACGAAGCTGCGCACGAACGGTTACGACTTGCAGAACACGTCGCACTTCGCGCTGGGCGGCATCGACGCGCACGCGCTCACCTACGGGTTCGACGGTTACGTCGACAACCAGGAAAGCAGCCGGAACGGCGCGCCGCGCACCGACTATCCTGCGGCCGAGCAGCGCGTTTACGGGCTGTTCGTCCAGGACGAGGTCGATTTCGGCAGGTGGGCGACGCTGACGCCCGGCATCCGCTACGACCGCGCGCGCAAGGATGCGTCGGGCAGCGCGCTCAAGAGCGACGTCGAGCATTTCTCGCCGAAGACATCGCTCGCCGTCCACGTGACTCCGTGGATGTCGCCCTATGTCTCGTACGCGGAGGCCTTCCGCGTGCCCTCGCTGACCGAACTCTACATCGGCGGCCAGCACTTCCCGGGAAACAACTGGGTCGCAAATCCGAATCTCCGGCCGGAGACGGCGGAAAACAAGGAAGGCGGCGTCAATCTGCGCTTCTCCGACGTGGTGCTGCCCGGCGACCGGCTGCGCGCGCGCGCGGCCTATTTCGTCAACGACATCGAGGACTATATCCAGGAAGTCGTCACCGCGACGACGTCGACCGTCACGAACGTGTCGTCCGCGCGCATCAAGGGCGGCGAGCTTGAAATGCGCTACGACGCGCGCACCTGGTTCAGCGCCGTGGGTGCCAGCGCGCTGCGCGGCGAGAACCTCGTGACCAACCAGCCGCTTTCCGACACGCCGGCCGATAAGCTTTCGTTCACGCTCGGCTACCGCTTCCTCGACAACGGCATCACGCTCGGCGGCCGGTCGATCACCAACGCGCCGCAGAACCGCGTCCCGACCGACACGATAACGACCGGCGGTTACACCGTGTGGGACGTCTTCGCGAGCTGGCAGCCGACTGAGCCGATGCTGCAGGATTTCCGGTTCGATCTTGCGGTCGACAACCTGTTCGACAAGGCCTACCGGCGCTCGAACTGGAACAGCTCGACCGCGAAATTCTACGAGAGCGGCCGCAACGCCAAGCTCGCCGTGAGCTGGCGCTTCTGACGATGGCCGGTGGTGCTGCATTGCTCCGGACGGACCGCGGGTTCGCCCTGCGTGCGGCGCTGCTCTCGCTCGGCGGGCATGCGGCGGCGTTCCTCGCTGTCGCGGCCTTCCTCGCAAACCCGGCACCGCCTGAACCTGCACCTGTCTATGCGGTCATCTTCGAGGCAGCTTCCCAGCCCGCCCGGGGCGAACCGCTCGAGAGGATCGCGCGCGAAGCGGCCGCTGCACCCGCCGCCCCGGCAGCGGAGCCGCCGCCGCAGGCAAGCGAACACGAACCGGCGCCGCCGGTCGTCGAAGCGCCGATCCCCGAGCTTCCGGCGGAAACTCCGCTCAAGCTTGCGACGGTCGAGGACCCGAAGCCGGCACCGAAGCCCAGACCGAAGCCGAGCAAAGTCCAGAAGATCACGCCAGCGCCACAACCAGCCCCGCCTGTTGCCGAACCCGCCGAAATCGCCGCGCCGGCCCCTTCGCCCGGCCCTTCGCCCGTCCCGGCCGAAGTGGCGGCCGTCGAAGGGGCAGGAGCAGCTACGAGCGCACCGGCAGCGCAATCGGCCGAAGCGCCGGCTCCCGCCGCCGGGCCGGCACCCGTGCCGGTCGTCACCGAGGCGCGCTTCCAGTCGCCGCCCGCACCGCCGGTCTATCCGCGGCGGGCCGTGGAACTTGGCCAGCGCGGGATCGCCGTCCTGCGCGCCCTCGTCCAGCCCGATGGGTCGACATCGGAAATCGTGCTCTGGCGTTCGTCCGGCTTCGTGCTGCTGGACGATGCGGCACTGGGCGCGGTGCGCCGGTGGCGCTTCGAGCCCGCCCGCCGTGACGGCGGCGCAATCCTCGCCTGGGTCGAAATCCCGGTGCGCTTCGAATTCAACTGATCCCCGAAACGGAGAATCGCCAATGCCCCTCGACACGATCGAACCGACGCTCGCCGAACGCTGGAAGGACCTGCGCGCGACGGAACCGAACATCCGCATCTTCGATGCGGCGGCCAAGCTTGGCACCGGCGAGATGTCGCTCACGCGCATCGATCCCGAAGCGCGCGTGCGCCGCCTGAAGCCGGACTGGCGGGCCGTCTTCGACGCGATCCCGACGCTGGGCCGCACGATGGCGTTGACGCGAAACCGCAGTGCCGTCCACGAGCGCAAGGGCATCTACGCACGCGCGAAGATCGACGCCGACACCGGGCTGGTGCTGGGCGCGGATATCGACCTGCGCCTGTTCCTGTCGGGCTGGAAGCATGTCCTTGCGGTCGAGCCCGACGACGCGCGGCGGCATCCGAGCCTCCAGTTCTTCGATGCCGCCGGATCGGCGGTCCACAAGGTGCACCTGCTCGAGGAGAGCGACCGGACGGCCTACGCCGCACTGGTCGACGCGCTGGCCGCCGAAGGCGAAGCGGCCGAGGCGCCAGCCGCCGGAAAGGGCCACGGACACGGCGGCGCCAAGGCCGACGACAGCCGCCCAGTCGAGGTCGCCGCGTTCCGCGCGGCCTGGCAGGCGCTGCGCGACACGCACGACTTCTTCAAGATGCTGCGCCAGTTCGGGGTCTCGCGCCTGCGCGCGTTCGAACTGGCGGGCGAGGATCTGGCGCGCCCGCTGGCGCAAGGCACGGTCACGACGCTGCTCGAGCGGGCAGCCGACTCCGGCGTCAGCATCATGGTGTTCGTCGGCAACAAGGGCTGCATCCAGATACATACCGGACCCGTACGGAACATCAAGCCGCTGGGATCGTGGATCAACGTGATCGACCCGGCCTTCAACCTGCATCTGCGCGCCGATCTGGTGGCGGGCGCGTGGCTGGTGCGCAAGCCGACCGACGATGGCGTGGTCACCTCGGTCGAACTCTTCGACGCCGAAGGCGGCACGATCGCGATGTTCTTCGGCGCGCGGAAGCCCGGGAAGCCCGAACTGCCGGCCTGGCGCATGCTCGCCGAGGGTCTGCCGGTGGCGGGCGGATCGTGATGCGCGGCGTCCTTCTGGCGGCGTTCGCGGCGGCAGCACTGCAGGCGGGCGGAGCGAATGCCGCCGAAACGCCGCAGCGCATCGCGGTCGCCGGCAGCGGTCTGACCGAGATCGTCGTGGCGCTGGGCGCGGGCGACCGGCTGGTCGGCGTGGACACGACCAGCCTGTTTCCCGAGCGCGTGCGTCGCCTGCCGCAACTGGGCTATCTGCGCGCGATCGCGGCCGAAGGCGTCCTGTCGCTGAAGCCCGACATGCTGCTCGCGAGCGAGGATGCCGGCCCGCCGGCGGTCTTGGCGCAGCTTGCCTCGGCCGGCCTTCGCATCGTGCGTGCGCAGGAAGGCTACGACCCCGAGGCGGTCGTCCGGCGCGTCGCGCATGTCGGGGAGGCGATCGGGCGGCCGGAAGCCGCGCGCGCGCTGGAAGGGGAGATCGCCGCCGATCTAGCGCGCGTGCACGCCGCGGTCCCGCGCGGCAATCCCCCGCGCGTCCTGTTCCTGCTTGCCGCCGGGGCGGGCGCGCCGCTGGTGGCGGGCCGCGAGACGGCCGCTGCGGCGATGATCGAATATGCGGGCGGGCGCAACGCCATCGACGGCTATCGCGGCTACAAGCCGCTTTCCGCCGAAGGGGCCGTCGAGGCGGCTCCCGATCTCGTGCTGACGACCGATACGACCGTGCGCGCGCTGGGCGGCATGGATGCCGTGCGCGCGTTACCGGCCTTCGGCACGCTCGCCGCGACGAAGAAGCTACGCTTTGCCGAGATCGATCCGGTCTACATGCTCGGGTTCGGCCCGCGCATCGCGCATGCCGTGCGCGAACTCGCCCGCATCCTGCATCCGGATGCGGCCCTGCCGGAGCTTCCCGAGCGCGCGTGGCTGAAGGCGGACAGGTGACGCATCGCGTCGAGCCGGCCGTCGCGGCGTTGCTGGCGGCAAGCCTGCTCGCGGCCCTGTGCGTCGGCCCGCTCAACCTGCCCGCGGAAAGCGTGGGGCGCGTCCTTGCCCGGCTGGCGGGGCTGCCGGTCGAAGCCGACGATCGCGCGATCGCCGTTGTTTCGGCGCTCCGGCTGCCGCGCGCGGTGTTGGCGGCCCTCGTGGGCGCAGGGCTCGGCGTGGGCGGCGCGGTCATGCAGGGGCTCTTCCGCAACGCGCTGGCCGATCCGGGAATCCTCGGCATTTCAGGCGGGGCGTCGCTCGGTGCCGTTTCGGCGATCTATTTCGGCGCGGCATCCTTCGGCATCTGGGCGATGCCGTTTGCCGGATTTGCCGGCGGGCTTCTGGCGACGAACGTCGTTTCCCGGCTCGCGCGCACCGAAGGGCGCATGCCGGTCGCGGCCCTGCTCTTGTCCGGGATCGCGGTCAACGCGTTTGCGATGGCGATGATGGGGATGCTCGTCTATTCGAGCGACGACCGGCAGCTGCGCGACATCACTGTCTGGCTGCTGGGCAGCCTTTCCGGCGCCTCGTGGCAGCGCGTGACGCTCGTCGCACCCGCCGTGGCGCTTGCGCTTGCGGCGCTCCCGTTCCTCGCGCGCGCACTGGACGCGCTGATACTTGGCGAGCGCGAAGCGGCCAATCTCGGCGTGCGCGTGGAGCGCGTGAAGCGCCTTGCCATTGCCGTCGTCGCGATGGCGACCGGTGCGGTCGTCTCGGTCGCAGGGCCGATCGGGTTCGTCGGGCTCGTCGTTCCCCATGTCGTGCGGCTTGCAGCGGGTGCCGGGCACAGGCGTCTGCTGCCGCTGAGTGCTGGCGCTGGCGCGGCGCTGCTTGCGGGGGCCGATACGCTCGCGCGCGTCGTCGTTGCACCGGCCGAGCTTCCGGTCGGGCTGGTGACGGCCGCGATCGGTGCGCCGTTCTTCGCGCTCCTCCTGCTGCGCGAGAAGGCGCGGCTGGGCGCATGATCGAGGCGATGAACATCTCCGTGGCACGCGGCGGCCGGAACCTCGTCGAAGGGGCGTCGATCCGCGTGGCGGCGGGCGAGTTCGTGGCGCTGGTCGGCCCGAATGGTGCGGGAAAATCGACGCTGCTGCGCGCGCTGGCCGGCGAGGTCGCGTGCGGGCAGGGCGAGGTGCGCTTGCGCGGTCGCGACGTGCGGATTTGCGCGCCGGACTGGCTTGCGCGCAACCGGGCCATGATGGCGCAGGAAACGGCGCTTGCTTTCGAGATGACCGTGCGCGACGTCGTCCGATTGGGCCGTCTTCCGCATGAGCGGGCCTGCACGCGCGCCGAGAACGACGCGGCGGCCGGGCGCGCGATGGCGCTTGCGGGCATCGAAGCTTTTGCCGACCGGTCGCTGTCGAGCCTTTCGGGCGGCGAACGCCAGCGCGTGCATCTTGCGCGCACGCTAGCCCAGATCGGCGGCGTCGCGGCCCCCCTGCTGCTGCTCGACGAGCCGACCGCAAGCCTCGACCTGGCGCATCAGCGCGAAGTCCTGGGCCTGGCGCGCCGGATCGCGGCGGCGGGTGCGGCCGTCGTCGCGGTCGTGCACGACCTGTTTGCGGCCACACGGCATTGCGGGCGGATCGTCGTCATGGATCGCGGGCGCATCGTGCGCGACGGCGCTGCGCAGGCCGCCCTCGACGCGCGAACGCTCGAGACCGTCTTTGCAGCGCATGGCGAATGGGTAGCGCTTTCCGGTGGCGGCAGCGCGCTGCTCGCGCACTGAAGGCGAAGCTATGCTGGCGAATTATTGTTGCCGACTCGAGCGTGCGCCGACTAAATACCGGCTCATTAGGAAATAGCGTTTCTCAACCCCCCGGAGAGACTGCCAATGGACGCATACGCATTCTCGTGCCGCTGGTTTGCGACGGCGATCTTCTATCTTGTTGCCGGCGTGGCGCTCGGCGTTTTCATGGGGGCTTCGGGCGATCACGAGATGATGCCGGTTCACGCGCACGTGAACTTGATGGGCTGGGTCTCGATGGCGCTGATGGGCTTCGTCTACCGGACGTTCCCGGCCGCCGCTGCGACGACCGCCGCGACCTGGCATTTCTGGCTCTATCAGATCGGCACGCTGGTGCTGCTGGTTGCCGTTGCCGCCATCCATCTGGGCCATCCGGCGGCCGAACCGGTCGCGGGCGCGGCATCGGTCATCGTGCTCGCATCGGTGCTGCTGTTCGCGCGCGCCTTTATTTCCGGCCGCACGGCGGCTTAGAAGCTGACCCCTTTGGAAGCTTCGTGTGTTCGCATCCGCTTCGCAGAATGCGAAGCGGATTTGGCCGGAATTTCCGAAATTCCACGTTGAGTCAATACAGTGACATACATAATCTCGATGATTGATCCATTATTGAGCTAATTCCGATTCGAGGATTTGAGGAATGGGTGCCGGCAAATCGACGCGTCCGAAGGGCGAGGCCCGCAATCCGATCCTCGAGCAGGTGCTGAGCGACAATTCCTCGGTCGTGCTGGACGTGGCCAAGCGGCGCCTGCGCACGCCGGACATCAAGCCGCTGTTCGCGTGCCGGTCGCTCAATGACACCATCATCTTCAAGATGCCGAACTTCGAGGAGCGCGAGGCGCGTGGCGTTTCCGACGATGACGACTGGAACCTGACGGCGCAGCTGCAGTCCAAGCCCGTCACGACAGATCGGCCGATCGAGACGGGCATCTTCATTCCCTATTCGCAGGAGGACCGCGAGGCCGGCGGCGTGATCCTCTATGTGCGCCAGAAGAACTTCGAAGCGCTCATGCGCGAGTTTCTCGGACTGAACTACAAGGAATCGGAAGGACCGACCAAGCGCGACAAGGAAATCCTCCAGTGCATCGACAGCGTTCCCTCGCTTGATCCCTTCCTGCTGAAACAGGCACTGCAGAAAAGCTTCAGCGACATCGACCGCGCCTATTTCGACATTTCGGACGCCGAAGACGCGTCGATCCGCGAGACGATCTCGCGCAAGGTGTCGCCGATCGTTCGCAAGGCGCTCGAAGGCAATGCCGGCACGAACAGCGCACTCGAGACGTTCGTCAACGCGATCTGGAACCCGAGCGCGCCGGAAGCCGCGCTGTTCGTCTCGGCCTTCGGCATTTCAGCCTCGCAGACGCAGGATACGTTCGAGGCCTGGCGCGGGATCTCATATTACGAATGGTCCTATGCGCGCGTCGTGCGGCCGATCTCGCGGCTTCTCGGGTGGTTCCAGTCTGAAATCGCGCGCCCCCTCGACGGCCAGCGCGCGGGCCCGGCGATCCGCCAGCAGGTCGAGCAGTTGCGGGTCTCGGTCGGCCGGAAACTGTCCGAGAACGCTCGGGAACCGGACCGCTTCTTCAAGAACTATGCGCTGCGCCACAGCGAGTTCATCGACAAGAACGACCCGTCGGGGTTCCGCGAATTCCTGCGCACCGCGCGCGACAACTACTGGCAGCTCGGCTGGTCGATCACCTGCCTCATGCACGTCATCGGCATCTTCAGCCGCGCCATGTCGCGCGGCACCGGCGGCCAGCTCGATTCCGACGCCCTGTTCGCGCTCTATCGCGACCTCGATCTCGCCATGCAGAAAAAGCAGTCCGTGCCCGGCACGGCCTGACCGCAGGACCGATTCCTTTGCGATTCCGGGGGGATGGTGCTGCCTCGGAGGATTGAACTCCGGACCTCGTCCTTACCAAGGACGTAGGGTTCATTGAAATCATGAGGCGTTTTGTCTCTTCCCCAAATACTTCCCCAATTCGGTCTGCGCGATGCGCACGATCTCGGTGTCGGCGTCCTGATAGCGCATGCTCGATTTCGGGTCGTCGTGGCCGAGCGCCGTCATGATCGTGCGCAGGCCCGCGCCCGAGGCGTTCAGGAGCGTTCCCAGCGTGTGGCGGGCCATGTGGGGCGTGAAACGCTCCGCCGGCAGTCCCTTGAGCTTGCGCATGGCGATGTAGACGCCGCTGCGCGACCGCCAGGGAAACAGCCGGCCCTTGCGGACCACGTCCTTCGGCTGGTTGGCGATCGCCTCCCACACCGGATCCGGCAGCGGGAACACGCGCGGCTCGTCGTTCTTCTTGCCGATCGTCATCGCCACGGTGCGCGCGACCAGGTCGATGTCCGACCAGTCGATCTGCAGCGTGTCGGTGATGCGCTGGCCGAGACCGAAGAGCACGATCATCAGCAGCTGCATCTTGCCCTCGGTCGCCTCGACCAGGGCGCCCATCGTCTCGAGCGACACCGCGCGGGTCACCGGCCGCGGTTCCTTGAACCGGCGGAAGCGCTGGTACTCGCACCATTTGTTCGATGCGGCATAGTGCAGCACGGCCGACGCGATCGTCACGACGCAGCGGTTCTTCGTCGCGGCCTTCTTGCCGGCATAGAGCTCGTCGGCGGCCGCGACCAGGTCGGCCTGCACGATCGTGCGGATCGGCTTCGCAGCGAAATGGTCCGCGAGCTTTTTAATGCGGGCCCGTGTCGATCTGGATGACGTGCGCCATGCCTCATAGGCATTGGCCGCCATGCGGAACGTCATCCGCTCCGGGTCGGGAGTGCTATGACCGTCGACGATTTTTCCCGCTGCCCGGATCGCAAAGGCTTCAGCAGCTGCCTTGTCGACTTCCCCCGTGCTGAATTCGCGGAGCTTGCCGGCGACGACGCCTCGGGCGATCCAGTAGGGATTGCCTTTGCGTCGGCCGGGCGGGATGAGCTTGAGGGGCATCGGCTTGCCTCGATCAGGGTCCGGTAATCATCGGCGGTGAAACGCATACCACGCCCGCGGCCGACCGGTCGAATGCCGGTTTCCTTCAGCCTGCGCCATAGCGTGGTCGACGACCAGCCGGTCGCCTCGCGCAGGTCGGTCGGCGTGTAGAGGGCTGCCAGGGGCGGGGGCGGGGTCATCTGGCCGGGTCTGCGCGCCACAGCGCTTCACGGGCGCGCAACGCAGTACAGATTTCACGGCGCAGTTCGATCGGCTGGGCCAAGCGGGAAAGTTCGCTGACCATGTGTTTTCGGACCGGTCGCGACCCGACCGAGATTTTGAGCCGGGTGCAGATCGCCTCGAGTTCGGCGGCCCAGCAGATCCGCATCATCATTTCGGGGATCGGGTCGCGTGGCACCGGCTCGTGCTCGATCCTTAGATCGACGCGGAGGTCCGGCGAATTCTTCGCCTCCCATTCCAGATCGAACTTCTCGTTCCCGCACACCATCAGGCCGACGCTGGGCAGCAGCCACCGGATCAGCCTGGCGTCATCGCCATGATGCTCGGTGACCACCATCCAGACCTCGGGGACGCAGAGCTGGTACATCCCGACCTGGTGGAGCAGGCGCGACGTGTCGTCGTATCGGCCCTTCACTTCGACCGCGACGATATGATCTGTTCCGACCGCAACGAGATCGGCCCGGACCCGCCCTTCGCCCATGACCATTTCGTGGCACATGCGGGCGTCTGGCATCCGGCCGCGCAGCACATTCTCCATCGCATTGCGAAGCGCGAGTTCGGATCGGGCGGCCCGGCCGAGATACTTGTTGTTCGACAGGGCCGCGGCGTCGGCGGTCTGGGCCCACGGCTCGGCACCCTCGATCAGGGCTTCTTTCTTGCGGAGCACGGCCATCAGGGGAACACCCGCGCGGCCGGGCTCGGCGTGTCCAGTTGGTTGATGTTGCCGTTCACGACGCGGAATGAGACCGCGACGAGCCATGGGTTGGCCTTCCACGACAGGTCGGGCGCCGGTTTGTCGCCCTTCACCTTCCGCGGCTTTCCGTTGAGACTGTCCCAGAGCAATCGAAATGCGGCCCGGGGGCACCGACCTTGATGCACGCCGGGCTCGATTTCCCACCATGACGACGGATCGTTTTCGTCTTGAAGCGGGAGAACGCGCGCGCCCTCTGCCTTTGCGTCCGCGTCGCTGATGTCCTGTAGGCGCTCGACCTTGACGGCCTCGACGATCAGCGTCAGGCGCGATGCCCAGCGCGGCATGTGGATCGCCACGCGGGTCTTACCCCGACAGCCGTCGTTCGGCTCTTGCTGATAGTCGGCGTCGTAGCTGACGAGTTCTCCATGCTTGATATCGCGAGGCGCCATCTCGTCGAATTTTGCCCGAGTGCGCCACGTCTCGCGCACGTAGAGCCGATCGCCGGGCGCATAGGGCGGTTGCAAGCCATAGTCGGTGCCTTTCATCGGCCCCTTTTCATGCACGGGCCATCGGCGTAGCCAGCGCAGTGGAGTTGTTTCCGGCTCGCACCATTGCCACAGACCAGAGGGCGCCCACCCGCGGTTCAGATAGAGCGCCTGCAACTGCTGGCAAAACGTTGCCCATTTTGGCGGCTGCGGCTTGAGGATGCGCCGCGTCTGGGTCTTGCGGCCTTCGAGCAGGGCGCGGACCATCGGCCCGGAGAAGATGATCGGTCGGTCAACCATTGGCAGTCTCCATCGCGCGATCGGCGCGGATCTCGGCCAGATGGGCTTTCGTGATTCCGCCGTTCCGAACGAACCAATCCCACGACCCGGACTTGATGAGGCCGGTCAGCTCGCAGCCGAGGACAACGTCCTTGGGCGTGGTGCCGAGCAGGTCCGCGATTTTGATGACCTTGCGGCGCGTGAACTTCCCCGACGCATCCTTGTGCGCCTCGAATGCAACGGCGAGCGCATCGATGTCGGCCGAGATAACGCCGTCGGTCCTCCAGCTCGGAAAGGGCTTCTCGTCGGCGTAGGACCACCACCGTTCGCGAAGGCCCCGAAACCCGGGAACACGCTCGTCGATCGTGCATGCGACTGCGCCGGTTCGCCGGCAGATGGCTTGCTCCGTGACGCGCGTCACCGGCGCGTATCCCCGCAGCTTGCCGTGCGCCACGACATAGAAGCGGTCGCCCGTCGTGATCTGGCGGATCAAGCTGTGGCGGGTAAACCAACCCCATTCTTCGCCGGATTCCGGCGCACCAACCGCATCGCCCTCAGCAATCCATTCCGGCCAGAAGTCCTTCGGGCAAGTCCCCACGAGGTCGGTCATGCCCAGCCTCCGAAGCAATAGTCGACGAGCTTGTAGAGGACGACGCCGGCGAGCACGGTCGCGGCCGCGACGGCGAGGATCAGCTGAAAGCGCTTCATGTCGCTGTCGAGCTTCGCCAGAGTGTCGGGCCAGTCGGGGTCGATCACAGGAGGTCATCCCCTTCGTTCACGTCGATGCCCGCCTGCCGTGCGCAGCCGAGGCCTTCGCAGTCGATCGACGGATCCGCGCCATCGACCTCGCAGTACGATCCGGTCACAGGGCAAATCACGGGCAGCGGTTCGGCGTCCTCGGGCGGATCGGGATCGATCATCGCGGGTACTCGTCGTGCAGGCGGCCATCGAGCACTCGTCCGGCGGCGTGCTTGCCGACGCGATAGACTGCATCGTCGCCGCCCTTGTCCGGGCCGCCCCATACCTTGACCAGGTGCTCGCCGTAGCGGATCTGCCCCTCGTCGTCGCGAACCGAAAGCCATGCCCCGTGCTGCTTGAACAGGAACGGGACGCCAGCGGCGGCACACTGGTCGCGCAGCGATCGCGGCCAGTCCGGGTGCATCGCGCGCGCGCCGGGGCCGCTCTCGCCGCCGACGACGACCCAATCGAGCCGCGCCGATCCGTACTGCGTCAGTTCGACCGGACCCAGCAGCGGTTCGGCCGAGATCCAGCGGACGGCCGCCGGCGTGTCGAGCAGCAGCGGAATCCGCTCGTCGGCCGTTGCCTGATCCTCGACGCTGACGCCGAGCCAGCCGTTCGGCAGGGGCCAGCGCTCGCCGAGTTTGATGTCGGTATAGATCACAAGGGCGTCGTCGCCCGCGAAAGGCGCTAAATTGGCAATCGCTGCCATGATTGCCCTTCGCCTATCGACGGAAAGATAGGCCCGCGCCCGCTCCGGCCGTTTCGTCAGCACCTGGTAGGTGTGCTGCGGTGTCAGCGCCATGATGGCGAACACCTTGTCGATCGTGTCGTCCGACACGCCCTCGTGGAACAGGTCGGACATGGAGTTCACGAAGACGCGGCGCGGGCGGTTCCAGCGTAGCGGCTGCGTGAACGGACGCCCGGCGGCAACCCCGATATTGCCGGTCCAGACCGGCCCGGCCTTCGACGGCATGGTCAGGCCTGCATACTTCGCCTGACCCATTGCCTCGAGCCGCGCCGCCATCTTCATCGCAAAGCAGTTCGTGCAGCCCTTCGAGACGATGCTGCACCCGGCGATCGGATTCCACGTTTCATCGGTCCATTCGATCTTGGTCATCGGTCAACTGCCTTCCAGATCAGCGGCGCGGCGCTGACCAGCCCGGCGACGCACCATTCCCACGGCGCAAGGCCGATGCCCTGCGGATAGGCCGTGAACCAGATCCAGAATTCGGTCATGCGGCGATCCTTTCCACGTCGAAGACGGTGCCGAACTGCGCGGCGATCAGGGCGGCGGCGAGGGGCGGGCAGACCGAGTTTCCGCACATGCGGATCTGCGCGGCCTTGGACAGGCGCTTGCCGTTGTGCTCGATCTCGATCCGGTAGGTGTCGGGGAAGCCCTGCGCGCGGTACAGCTCGCGCGGGCTGAGCATCCGCATCCCGATATCGACGACGGCGTAGGTCTGCCCGTCGATCTCAACCGTGACCGCGGCGAGTCGCGCCTTGGTCGGGATGGTGTGCGCCGGATCGTCGGCCGCTTGGTCCTGTCCGCCCGTCCCGTAGTATTTAGCGAGGAACGCGGCGACCATCGAATGATGGCCACCGGTCACGATCGTCTTGACCGGCTTCTGCATGCTGCCCTGACCGCCGGCCGTGTTCGACGTGTAGGCGTGGCTCATGATCGGCGCGACGAGGTCGGCCTTCACGACGGCCTGAGTGCAGCCCTTGCCGACGATCGTGCTGACCGGCTCGCGCACATCGTGGCCCACGACGCCCGTGTTGTGCTGGGCCATGAAGGCCGAGACAACGGCGTGTCGGTTCTCGGTCATCACCGTGCGGATCGGTTCGTCAAGGTGCGCGCAGCGCGGCTGCCGCCCTTCGCCCGCACCGTAGTACGCCTCAAGATGGGCCGCCACGACGCCGAGCGGCGGAGCACCGCCCTGCCGACCCTCCGCCGTGTGGCTGTTGGCCGTCACGGTGGCCAGCGGGTCGCGTGCGTCATGTCCTGTGGCGCCGGTCCGGAACTTCGTGACGTGCGCCGCGACGTAGGCCAGTTCGCCGCCCTTCGCTGTCGTGATGGTCCGCAGCGGGTCGTCGATAGATTGAACGAGCGGCCCGGATTTCGTGTGCGTGATCGGCACGATGAACGGCTTGCCCGCGTCGAGGACGTACCGCTTCACGCCGCGCGCGATGCGGGCCATCGTCGCGTCGGCGAGCGGCCGGTTGCAGCCGACCTTGCGGCCTTCCTCGCGCGACAGGAAGATCGAGGGAGTCGGCAAGGTCCAGTCGATGCACTGCGCCGCCGTGCGCCACGGCTTCAGCCCGCCGGCACCGTCCTTCGCGTGGGTGGGCTTCGGCCAGACGATCGGCTGGCCGTCGCAGCGTGCCACGACGAAGAGGCGTTTGCGGATCGTCGGGGTGCCGAAGTCGCAGGCCCGGAGTTCACGCCACTCGACCCGGTAGCCGGCCGCCTTCAGTTCGCGGACCCACTTGCGGAACGTCTCGCCCTTGCGCGTCGGGTGGCGTTCGAGGACCGGATTGCCGTGCAGGTCGAGCATGGGCTCGCCGCCCGGCCAGCTGCGCTGGCGCAGCGGTGCCCAATCCTGAAACTCCTCGACGTTCTCCAGTGCGATGATGCGCGGCTTCACCTGGCGGGCGTAGTGGACGACGACCCATGCGAGATCGCGGATGTTCTTGTTGCGCGGCGTGCCGCCCTTGGCCTTCGAGAAATCCTTGCAGTCGGGCGAGAACCACGCGAGACCGACCTTCGCCGTCGCGGGGTCGATGCCACGGTGCCTGGCACCGGCGGCGACCACGTCGGCCGGGTTCAACTTCCAGACCGACTGGCACAGATGCAGCGTGTCGGGATGGTTCGCGGCATGGAGCGCCAGCGCCTCGGCATCGTGATTGATCGCGACGTCGGGGCTGCGCCCGAGCGCCCACTCGATTCCCGTCGATGCCCCGCCGCCGCCGGCGAAGCTGTCGAGGATCAGTTCGTCGGGTGCCAGACCAATCATGCGGCGACGGCGGCGTCGGTCAGCGCGTCCAGGACCTCGGCCATCGAGCCGCAGATGTGCTGGGCCATCAGCGCCATCAGCTCGGGCTCCTCGCCGTCTCTCGTCAGGATGATGACGCGCTTTCCGCGACCGGCGAACCATCCGGCCTCGAGATGCGCCGACCGCCCACATGGCAACACGAGGATGCACGTGTCAGCCCATTCCATGGCGCGGAAGTCCGACAGGTAACCCGACGCGGCAATCGGGTGGGCCAGCATCTTGCGATACTCGTCGACCGACGGCGCGCCCGAGCCGTTGACCTGCTGCCAGCTGAAGCCGGACTTGTTCGGCGGATTGCGGAAATCGTAGACCGCGTGATTGCGGGCGCGCAGCATTTCGACGACGCCAGGCTGATGGGGATTGCGCCAAGAGGACGCAACGTAGATTCGAGCCATGCTCTTCTCTCCTGTTTGGATATGGGTCTAGTTCACGATCTCGTGCGGGAAGCCGGCGTGATCGAGCGTCGGTGCGGCGCTCTCCTCGACCGGCACGCCGGTGGCACGCAGCGACACGGGGCGGCCGTGCTGGACGACGACTTCGAGCCTGTCCGCGTGCCAGTCGAGGGGCTGGCCTTCGGCATCGTTCGGCCACGGGATCACATAGAGCGTGGGCGGCGCGCCGTTGGCGTCGGCCACGGTGCGCTGCTGCTCGTCGATGCGCAGCGTGTAATCGCGGCCGATTTTTGCGGACACGAAGAAGCCGCCGCGCCGGCGCGGATCAGCGTGCACGATCGCCCGCCACTCGGGATCCCGGGCATCGAACCACGCACGCGCCGTGTCGCGGGCCGCGATGACCTGGCGCACGGCCTCGTGCGAGCCGCCGAGATCGGGGTGGGCGGCGGTGACGCGCTGCCGGAACGCGGTCTCGACCTGCTGGCGTGTCGGCATCGCGTCCTCGTCGAAATGCAGCACGGCGCGCCATGTCGTGGGTTCGTTCATCGTCAGACCTCCAATGCGGCGCGGTAGAGATCGAGCAGTTCGTCGCGTTCCTTGCGATCTGCGGGGTCGAGCTTCCGGAGCCGGATGACCTCGCGCATCGCCTTCTGGTCGAAACCCTGCGACTTCGATTCCTGATAGACCTCGCGGATATCCGCCCCGAGGTCCGCCTTCTCGGTTTCCAGCCGTTCGATCCGTTCGACGAAGCTGCGCAGCTTGGCCGCGGCGATGCCGCTGTTGTCGACCGGCGGCGGCGGGGAGGGGCGGTCATTCACCTTGGTTGGCCTCCGCCGCCTGCAGCCGGTCGAGCAGCGCCTGGTCGCCTCGCGCGGCCTTCTCGCGCGTGGCGCGCGACGCCTTGACCGCGCCGATCTTGAAGGCGTGCTTGCGGCAGGCGCGTTCGGTGCGGCCGAGCAGGGCGGCCAGCTCGGCGAAGCTCTGCCCGTTCGCGCGGCGTGCGGTCAGCTGCAGATCTTCCCATGCGGTCCAGTCGGCCCCGTCGCGGCGCAGCGGTCCGGGCGGCGTGTCGTTTCCGTGGAAACTTGTTTCGCGAGGAACAGTCACGGGAGCACCTGGCGGAAGCGTCGCCACAGCCGGTCGATCGTCACCATCGACGGCACGGGGCGCAGGGCGGCGGGGTGGAGACGGTTGGCGGCCTCGATCTCGTCGCGCGAGACCCCGAAATCGGCCGGGGTCTCGAAGCCGTCGCGGACCTCGACGACGAGGGCGAAGCGGTCGATGCGCGCGACGATGCGCGAGAATTCCGCCGGCGCGGGCCATTCGAGACCGAACCGCTTGTGGATCGCGGCATCCCAGCGCCCGGCGAGCGCGTGGCGCGCCTGGCGGAAGGCATCGGCCGGCAGGGCCGGGTAGAGCGCGCGCAGCTCGAGGTCGAAGGCGACCTGCTGGGGCGTCGTCTGGTCGCCGATATAGGCCTCGTGCGCGTCGTGCAGCAGCACGTAGGGCCGCGCGGCGGGTTCCGGGCACAAAGCCGGGATCGAGGCGAGATGGTCGGCCAGCAGCGAATGCTGACCGACATCCCACGGGGAACGGCGATGGTTGTTGTAGCGGGGCATGCCCGACAGCGCCTCGCACAGCTCGATCAGGTCGATGTCGGCCGGGCGCGGATCGGTGAGCGCGATCGAGCGGCCCCGCCACGTCGCCATGCGGGCCTTGCGGGCAAGATTGGCGTGCTCGCCGCCGGTCGCGAGGAGGGCCGTCATCGCGCCCCCGTCAGCCAGCCGGCGGCGTTGGCGCAGCGCTCGAAGAGATTGCCGGACTGCATGGGCGCGATCGTCGAGACGATCATCTTGCGCCGACGCAGCAGCCACGCGCGGAAGGGGCGGAGCATGCGGCTCAGTCCCGCGGGTGCGTGGCGGCTGCGTGCGTCGGGGCGGGCGGATAGGCCGACAGCGGTCGCGTGGCCTGCGACATGACGACCTGGTCGCGGCCGGCGAAATAGGGCGGCTCGCCGTGGCGGTCGAACAGCGCGCGCAGCTGGTCGACCGAGAGGTTGAACTCGCGGCCGAGCGCCTCGAGCTTCACCCCGCAGGCCCGGCGCACCATCAGGCGCGACAGCCGGTCCCCGAGATCCGGGCAGGCGACGGGCTCGCCCTTCCATTCGGCGCAGGTACGGTGCGAACGGTCGGGATAGGCGACCGGGCGCGCGACCGGCGCGACCGGGGGTGCGGGCGTCGCGCGCACGGACAGGGTTTCCATCAGCGCCCCGCCTTGCGGATCAGCGCGGCGGCTTCGGTGCGGGCCTCGTCGCCCAGCGCGTCGATCTCGGCGGCCGAGAAGCCCGCGCGCTTCAGGTCGTCCTCGGACGCGCTGCCGGTCTCCTGGCGAAGGCGGACGAGCGCGGCGACCATGTCGGCGCGCCGGCTGGCCATCGTGCGCGGCCGGCCGACATAGTTGCGGGGGGTGTCGAGGGTTTCGGTGTGGGGCTGGGACATCGGTGTCTCTCCGCGTGCCGGGGATCGGCGTGTGCGGAGAAACATAAGCGTAGCTGAAATGTCAGTCAATATGAAATTTCAGCAACAGAAAATTTCAGCAAATAATCAGTGAAACTTCGACTTTCGCGGGTACTTGCCGGCGCTCGCCGCCTCTGGAAGACTTCACGCCAGCCGGGGAGGTCACATGGAAAATATCGGGCACAACGGACTGGAAGTGCGACTCGCAGGCTGGGCCGTGGGCGCGTTCAAGATCGTCGCGATCGTGGTGCTGACGGGCGTGGCATTCATGCTGGCGGGCCTCCTGCTCGACGGCAGCCTGCTCCGGCAGCCCGGCGCCTTCCTGCTGGCGGCGGTCGGCATCGTGTTCACGATGCTGCTGGGTCTGGGCGGTTTCTTCATCCTGGCGGCAATCTGGCGGACGCTCGAGCGGATCGAGATCCGGCTCGCGCGTGCGGCCGAGTCCCAAGGTCCTCGATGAACGCGGCAGTCGAAGCATCTCTCGAACGGATCCTGCTGCAGTATGGCCTCGCGCCGGACCGCACCCACGTGCGGCGTCCGGTGCGCAAGCCGCCGCGTGGAACCGATACGCCAGATGACCTGCCGGAATCCGATGCAGACGAGATCGACGAACTCACGGCATTGACGGGATTGCGCGTCGGGCTCGTCTATGTCGACGCGCGCGGGCAGGAAAGCGAGCGGGAAGTGACGGTCCATGCCGTCCAGCGGCGTGCCGGTGGCGACTCGCTCTACTGTTTCTGCCATGCCCGCGAGGCCGTCCGCCGGTTCCGCATCGATCGCATCCGCTCGATCTATGATGTCGACACGGGCGAGGCGTTCGCGGCCGTGTCCGCGTTCCTCGCGCAGGTCGACGCGCAGTCCGCGCCGAGAGATGGACTCGCACCCGCGATGCTTCACGTCGCCGACGCGATACAGCTTTCGTCGCCGGGCGTGCATGCGCTGGTCTTCCTCGCGCGCTGCGACGGCTGGCACGATTCCGAAGTCTCGGTCGTGTGCAACTTCATCCTCGATCATCCGGCGGGTCGCACGGATATCGACATCGGGGAACTCGAACGACAGGTGCGTCGCCTCGATCCGGACGAGCGGACGTTCCTGTCGGCCATCCGCCGTCTGACGGCAGCCGACGGCGATTCGCGCAAGCGACTGGTTCGGGCGATCCGGCGTCTTGTCGATGCGGACGGCGTGATCAGCGCGGCCGAAGGCCGCTTCGTCGACGAACTCGCCGGCCTGGTCGTCTGAGGGAGAATCCGCCGGGGAAGGCTAGGCGATCAGCTCTTCCCATTCGGCGACGCGGAACAGGCGCAATATCTTCGTGCCGGACAGCTTGATCCGATCGTTCGGCGGATTGTATTGGGCGAGCGTCAGCGAGCCGTCCGCGCCCCGCGCGACGAGCCGCTTGATCCAGACGAGACCGGGCTCGCCTTCGACCGTCGGCCGCATCTCGACGACGACGTGATCCCCCGGCCGTGGCGGCCGATGCGGATTGACATAGACGAGGCCGCCCTCGTCGCGCCAGGGCGCCATGCTTGTACCCTGCACGTAGAGCGCGAAGGCGTCCTTGACGCCGGCCAATCCGGGCAGCCGCCGGACATAGCCGGCCGTCTCGCCGTTGAAGGTGAAGTCGCCCTTGCCGTCATTGTCGCCGCGCGCCGTGCCGCGCATCGGCACGTCGAAGGGCAGGGCGCTGATCTGCGGCGTGTTCGCGACGCGCGGAATGTTAGGCCCGGTGGCGTGATCGGCCTGCGACACCAGATGCGAGAACCCGCGGTCGGTCCGGGGCTTCACGAGCCTGAGCGGGGCCTTCGACTCGCCGTCGGCGGATACGCCGGACACTTCGCGCACGAGCCCGTCCAGCGGCTCGCCGAGGATCTCGGCCAGCTGCGGCAGCTTGTCGCCGTCCGGCCTCTCGTGGGCGTTTTCCCACATGCTTATGGCGCTCGCGCCGACGCCGAAGCGTGCACCGAATGCGCCCTGGGTTTCCCCGAGGGCCTTGCGTGTCGCCTTGATGCGTTCTCCGAGGTGCATATGCGTCCCGTAGCGAATCCGTTGGCGGTATGGATATCAGAATTGCTGAAACCGGAAAAACGTCGGAAAAGTAATCCTTGCTGAAATCAGCTTGACTGAAATTCCAGCGCGGATTAAGTTTCGCGCATGTCGACCCTGAAACGCGATCCCGCCCTTGCCGCCGCCATCGAGAAGGCCGGCGGCGTCTCGCGCCTGGCGCAGCTGCTGGGCATCCAACCCTCGGCCGTCAGCATGTGGCCCAAGCCGCCTGCGGGCCGCGTGCTCGCGATCGAGAAGGAAACCGGTGTCAGCCGGCACGAGCTGCGCCCGGATATCTACGGTCCCGCCGTCGAAACCGAGGCCGCTCAATGAACGCGCCCGCCCTTGATGTCATCGCCCAGCCGGCGCAGGGCGTTGATGTGACGGCGCAGCGTGGCGAGGCCAGGGTCGTCGATCCGTCGGCCGAGCTTCGTGCGCTGCAGGCGCAACTGGACGACGGTGTCGCGGCGGGGCTCTGGCATCGCCGTTTGCAGGGCGACTTCGTCGTCTACACGAGTGCGTCGTTTGCGCATGACGGCACACTAAGCGCCGTCGCCGACGCGATCCATTCCACACAGCCGGAGGTTTTGGAATGCGTCCGCTGAAGCCGCGCCTGCCGGGCACGATCGCCGATGCCGTGACCACGATCATGGGCACGCTGACGGCCGACGGTGCCGCCGCTGCCGTCGAGAAATCCGCGGCGCTCGTGCGCAAGTGGGCCGATCCCGACCATGCCTGCGTGCCCGACGCGCGCCAGATCGAGGAGCTCGACGCGGCCTACGAGGCCGCGACTGGTGCACGTGGCCCGATCAGCGCCGTCATCAACGAGCGGCTGGCGGCGCGGCGCTCCGGGCCGGCGCATGTCGCCAAGGATCCGCAGGCACGGCTCGGCGAGGTCATGTCGGAGGTCGGCGAGATCGCCACCGACCTGATGCGCTATGGCGCCGACCGGCACCTGACACGCACCGAACGCGCGCGCCTGACCAAGGACGCACGCGATGCAAAGAAGGCGCTCGACCGCATGATCCGCGATCTTTCGCTTCCCTGGGGTTCAACGGGCCGGAGGCGCGCATGAGCACGCCGCGCAGCGCCGAGGATTCCTGGACACCCGCACAGATCGACGACCTGACCCGGCTCTGGAACGAGGGATTGAGGACGGCCGAGATCGGCGCGCGGCTCGGCAAATCGAAGAATGCCGCTGTAGGCAAGGCGCATCGGCTCGGCCTGCCGCCGAGACCGAACCCGATCAAGCGCGCCTACGTGCCGAAACCCGCACCCGTAAAGCCGCCGCCGGAGCGCCTGTCGATCGCGCGCGGCCGGCAGGAAATCACATTCGGGCTGCGGCCCGACTTCTCTTCGACGCACCTCCGGACGTCGAAGGTGCCGCGCGAAAGCGCGGCGGGCGTTTCCTCCCTAAACTCGACGCCGGTGCCCGTCCAGCCTCTGGACGGCACCGGCGTCCTTTTCGGGACGGCCGCCACGAACCAGTGCGCCTGGCCACTGTGGAACGACGACACGCCGCGCGACGCGCGTCGCGTGTGCGGCTGCAAGGTCGCGTCGGGTGCGGACGGTCGTGCGCGGCCGTTCTGCATGCCGCATGTCGCGGTCGCTTGGCCCCGCAGCAAAAAGCCGCCCGTCGAGGCGGCTGCGTGAAGAGCGAAACGGTCACCGTCATCCACGACGACTGCCGGAACGCCATCCGCGCGCTACCGGACAACAGCGTCGATAGCTGCGTCACGGACTCACCGTACGCGCTGGTCAGCATCCTGAAGCGGTTCGGCGCGGCCGATGCGGCGCCGGCGAAGGATGGCGTCTATGCAAGATCGGCCGCAGGCTTCATGGGCAAGAAATGGGACACCGGCGAGGTCGCGCACGACCCGGCGTTCTGGGCCGAAGTGCTGCGTGTCCTCAAGCCGGGCAGTCATCTGATCGCGTTCGGCGGGACACGCACGATCCATCGCCAGACCTGTGCGATCGAGGATGCCGGGTTCGAGATCCGCGACAGCATCCTCGACTTGGTGGCCAGTGATACGACCGCGCGCCTGTTCCTCGACTCCCTTAGCGACGAGCAGGCGCGTGCGTTCGCTCGGTGCGTGGAGGAGTCGCAGTTCGGCGGCCTGGTCGCGTGGACATTCGGGTCCGGGTTTCCGAAATCGCACAACGTCGCGGACGGTGCCGCGCGGTCCGTCGTCAAGGACAAGTCCGGCGATACGGACAAGTGGTGTGCGCGCGTCGAACAGTGGGAAGGGTGGGGCACCGCGCTGAAGCCTGCCTTCGAGCCGATCGTGGTGGCACGCAAGCCGCTGATCGGCACCGTGGCGGCCAACGTGCTTGCGCACGGGGTCGGCGCGCTCAACATCGACGCTTGCCGGATCGAGACCAGCGCCGTCCTGCAGGGCAGCGGCTCCGCGCCGCTCAAATATCGTGGTGAGAACGCGCGACCGTTCCATGAGGACGCGGTGCCACGCGGGGTCAATCAGTCCTCGCTCGGTCGCTGGCCTGCCAATCTCGTGCACGATGGCTCGGACGAAGTCGTGTCCGCGTTCCCGGCCTCGGACGGTCAGCGCGCCGCGGTTGGCCCCCAACATGGGGCGAAGGCTTCGGTACATACCTATGGTGACTTCGGCCCGCGTGGTGACTTCGGCCCGCGTGGTGACTTCGGCCCGCGTGGTGACTTCGGATCCGCGGCGCGTTTTTTCTATTCGGCCAAGGCCGATGCTGGCGATCGCTTCGGGTCGAAACATCCGACCGTGAAGCCAATCGACCTGATGGCGTATCTGTGCCGTCTGGTCACGCCACCCGGCGGATTGGTCCTTGATCCGTTTGCCGGCAGCGGCACCACCGGCGCGGCGTGCATCCGCGAGGGCCTGCGCGCGATCCTGATCGAGCGAGAAGCTGAATACGTGGCGGATATCCGCGCACGTCTCGCCAGTTTCGATTCGGGCGGCAATCATTCGGTCGCCTTGAAGAACCGGGCGAGTTCGACTCGGCCGGCGGCGGACGAACTGCCGCTGTTCGCCGGCAGCAAATTTAAGGGTCCGCTCGAGCGCAACGATCAGTCGCCTCGGCTCGATGCGGCGACCGGCGATGATCGTGTGAACGCGGCAGATCGTGATCGGACGAGTATCCGTCAAAGCGTGACAGCCGGAGAGACGGCACCCGAGTTAGTGGGGGTCCAGTGCTCGCGCGTCGAAGCGCCCGAGAACCCCATGTCGGCGGTGCGGCTGGACAGCCGATCCGACCCTGAAGGCGGCAGCGATAACCGGCGCGAAAGCCCTGTGCCGGAATCCGCCACGAAGAACCCGCATCTTCGAACTGCGGGGGTAGGCTTGGCAGCCGGAGAGACGGCACCTTCCGACGATGAATTGCCGGAAATCCCCGCCTGGTTGAAGCGGGATCCATTGACGAACGCGCTGTCGGGGGCGGCATGACTGTTCCCGTCCCGTCAGACAGCTTGATCCTGAAGATGACGTGGGCCGACATCATGCCGCGTGGACATGCGTCGCTGCCGGCGGATGTCTGGCGCGCGCTTGCCGAGGCGGCCGCCGTTCTCGACCGGGCGCGGCAGATCGACGAGATGCGGGCGCAGGCGTTCGAATCGCGCGTGCTGTTCGGGCTGGCACCGCCGGCGCGGGCCCTGCGCGTGCTGGAGGATGGCTGGCGGTTCGGGCTGGCGCTCGACGGGCTGACGGAGCGCGCGGTGCGGTATCACGCGGATGCCGTCGGCGACGCGAAGGTCGGCGACTGGATCGACAAGTTTCTCGGCGGCCCGGCCTGGCGTTCGGCCGGATGCGGGATCGCGCGCGCGCGGCTGAAGGCCGACGGCAGCTGGGACGATTGGGAGCTGCGCGACCTCGCGCCCGAAGGGTCGCGCGCGGATTCCGACCTCGGCGCGGTCGTCGTCACCGTTCCCGTCTATGACGCCTTCGAAGTCGTCGAGATCTTCGCGATCGAGCTGGCGCCCGGGATCGGCGCGCGCCGGGTCGGCCGCGTGTTCGGGCTGACCGGCGATGCCTACGGGCTCGGGACAGCATCGGTCGCGTTCGCCGAGTGGCGGCGCTGGTCGAGCGGGGTGACCCTCGTTGCCTCGCCGATCGAATGGATACGGGCCCATTGCCTGCACGAGGCGACCCGCATCGTGGCGCCGCTGGTTGACGGCATGCCGACCGTGTGGCTGGCCGGGCTCGACGAGGCGGACGGATACGTGCCGGACGCGCGACAGTGTCGCGAGCGCGACAGGTTCCTGCTCGAAAGCGATCCGCTGATCTGCGTGGGTGCGGAGCTGGCCGTGCTCGTCGACAAGCGCCTCGACGCGGCACGACGTGCAGCCCTGCCCAAGCGGGGCGACGTGCTGGTGTGGACGGCAGAAGAAAAATCGAAAACGGAGGCGGCGGCATGATCCCGAAAGTGATCCAAGGGGCAACGCATGTGTTGGGTTCCCCGGAAGGCTGGGATGCCGCCCGCCACGGTGCGGTGGCGAATCTGCATGTCCGCAAGATGCCGGGCTGCGTTCTTTCCGCGTGGGAGCCGACGCCCAAAGAGCTGCAGCAGCTGAACAATGGCGGGCTGGTGCTGCTCGGCGTCGCCGGTCCCTCGATGCCGCCGGTCATGCTGACGGTCGGCGGTGGCGATCCAGCGGCCGAAGCAGCGAAGCCGAACTGACACATGCCCGTTTCGAAACTCGACAAGCGGCGATCGAAGTCGCCGCAGACCGTGGCGGCCGCCATCCTGCAGGAGATGGACGATCCGGCCCCGCCGGCCGGCTACCGGCTGTTCGGCGGTCTCGTGCAGGGGCCGAGCGGGCTCGTCTACGGCTATAACGGCCGCTATTGGGAGCCGTGCCACGAGGCCACGCTGAACCGCATCGCGTGGGAAGGCGACACGCGCCTCAACGGCGGCACGACCAAGAAATCGCGCGGGTCGGAGATCGTCCACTACCTGAAGGCGGCGAGCTATCGCCACGACCTGGCGTTCGTGCGCACGGCCGATCACGAGATCCCGGTGCAGAACGGCGTGGTCGACGTGCACACGAAGGAACTGCGCGCGCACCGGCGCGAGGACTTCCTCGATTCGGTCCTGCCGGTGCGCTTCGATCCGAACGCGCGCGCCGATGCCTTCACGCAGGCGCTCGAGGACTGGTTCGCGCCGAGCGACACCGAAGGGCCTGACGATCGCGCGAACGCGCTGATCGATTTTTTCGGCTACGTGGCGCTGCCGCACGCGCGTTTCAAGAAAGCGCTGTTCCTCTATGGCGAGTCCGACAGCGGCAAATCTGTGCCGTTGAAGCTGCTGCGCAAGTTCGTCGGCGAGGAGTTCTCGTGCGCGCTCGGCGTCGACGAGATGGACGATCCGGTCGCGCGCGCCGTGATCAAGCACAAGCGTCTCAACGTGCTGACCGAGCTGTCGAGCGACGCGATGATCCGCGACGGCGGCTTCAAGGTGATGGTGTCGACGGAGGAGCCCCTGCTGCTCAACCCGAAATACGAGGCGCCGCACCAGTATGTGCCGATCGCCAAGCACGTGATCGCTTCGAACAACTTCCCGCAGGTCAATGACCGCTCGAAGGCGACGTTCAACCGGCTGCTGCCGATCCCGTTCACGCGCGTCTTCGCCGAGGCCGACCAGGACGAAGGCCTGTTCGGCAAGCTGACGACGCCCGACGCGCTGTCGGGCCTGCTCAACCTCGCGATCACCGGGGCGAAGCGACTGATCGAGCGCGGCGGCAAGTTCGTGACGCCGGCGGCCGGCGTGATCCTGAGCCGGAAGATGGAGGAAGAGAGCAACCCGTTCTTCGCGTTCGCAGACGCGCGGCTGATCCGCGACGCGACGGGGTACCTGCGGGTGGGCGAGCTCACCGACGAGTTCAACACCTGGCGCAAGGGCAAGAAGATCGATACGCGCGCCGTGGGCAAGCTGGCGCGGGGTGCGGGCCTGCCGTGGGGCGACATCTGGAACGCGCACACGGGCGGCAACGACAAGGGCATCAAGGGCTGGCGCCTGCGCGTGCAGGCCGACGGCGCGCCCGAGCCGCCGGAACCTTCAACCGACGACACGTGAAGAAAGGGGTGTGGGGCGCGAGCCCCTGATCGCCGGGTTTGCGGGCGTGCCATTCGGGCGCGCTGGCGAGGCTCGGCGAGGTTCGCCGAGGCGCGGGCGGTTCCGCGCTGGACCTCGCCGGACCTCGGCGAGCGTCGGCGAGCGTTCTTTCTCAGCGCGCGCCGGGACTTAGCAGGGGGTCGCGCTGACGCGCCCTCCCTTTTCTATAGAGGATTGAAGAAAGTGGGGGCCAAAGTGGAAATAGAGCGCAGAACAATGGCTGCCGGCGCGGCGCGTGGGCGCGCCTCGGTGCTTCCCGAGATCGACGTGGAGGCGCTGCTGGTCTGGGTCTATCAGAAGCAGCAGGCGCACAAGGTGGCGCGCACGGGGCTGTTCGATCTGGAAAGCGCGCTGGCCGAGACGAGCTGGCGCTCGGTGTCGGGCGACGGGTGCTATGTCGTCGGGCAGATACAGGAACTCGGGTGCCGCGTAGATGGCGGCGGGTATGCGCACGGCGACCTGGCCCCCGATGCCGAGACGGTGCACGAGGCGGTGCGGCGGCTGACGGCGCTGGAAGCCGGGCTGCTCGTCTATCACGGTGCGACGATCTCGCGGCCGGACTGGCTGCCCGGCGCGACGCCGAAGCTCGGGCCGAAGATGGATCGGGGCAAGCCGGTCGTGCTGTGGGACAAGCACCGCAACTACGGCAATTGTCCGATCAAGTGGGAACTGTCGGCCGAGACGATCCAGATGCAGCGCTTCGTCTATGCGACATGGCGACAGGGCATGGAGAAGCTGGTCGGGATGGTGAAGACGAACCTCGTGTCGCATCGCGTGACGGGCCCGGCAGTGCAGGCGGGACCGTGGGTTGCGTGAAGGGGCTTGACGGCGAACGCGCAAACCTTGACAGTGCGTCCCAACAGTAGAAAAGCGCCCGCCCGAGGCTGACCCTCGCGGCGGGCGTTTCGCGTTCCGGAGCCCCACGCATGCCGTCCGCACCGCCAAAGCATCGGCCTGCGGGCTGGAAGCCACCGGCCCCGTGGGCGACGACGCAGACATCATCGACCGCGCGCGGGTACGGCTGGAAATGGCAGCAGCTGCGTAAGAGCGTGCTGGCTGAAGAGCCGTTGTGCCGCCCGTGTCATGGCGAAGGCCGTGTCGTCGCGGCGATCGACGTTGACCACATCGTGCGCCGTGCGGATGGCGGAACGGACGACCGTTCGAACCTGCAACCGATCTGCACCGACTGCCACAAGGCAAAGACGGCGGCCGAGAGGTCGCGGCGCCTCACTTCGAAGCCGAGGGGGTAGGGGGGTGCGGATCTCTGGAGCTTTCGCGCTCTAGACCGTTCCCGCCGTCTTCCTCGCGCGACCGCGAAATCGGAAAAAACTTTTCACGAGAAGGGATTGAGTTATGGGCCGCCGGGCGCTACCGGCAGCGGTGCATGCGTTGAACGGAAATCCGGGAAAGCGGAAACGCAAGCCGGACAACGCGGGCCTGCCGCCCGGAGATCCACAGGTCGTCGACCGCTCGGTCGTCGAGCTGCCGGTGCCCAAGCCCATCGCCGGGATGTCCGTTGCCGCGCGTCGGCATTGGACGCGCCTGGCACCCGTCCTCGTGAAGCGCGGCCTGCTGCGCGAAACCGATCTCGACAGCTTCGCCACGCTCTGCCGCCTCGAAGCGGAGGACGAGAAGCTGGCGAAGATCGTCGAGAGTGCCGGCCGCTACTACACGAACAACGGCGTCGTCCGACGCCATCCGGCGGTCTCGGATCGCCAACGAATCACGAAGGACCTGCGCGACTACCGCGACCGGTTCGGACTCAACCCGCAGGCGCGCGTGCGCGTGCCGACCGGCATTCCGGACGCGCCGCGCCTGCCGTTCGACCAGCTACAACCCGGCGCAACGTCACCGAAGGAACACGGACAGGACCATGACAACCCGGCAGGCAACGGCGGCGGAAACCCGCTCGACGCCTTCATCGGCGAACACGGTCCTCGCCTCCCAAACTGAGCCAGACTACGCGACGGCTTACGCGCAGGCCGTCATCGCCGGCGAGATCGTCACGGGCCGCATGGTCCGCCTCGCCTGCAAGCGCCATCTCGCGGACATGGAAGGCGGAGCCGCCCGCGGTCTTCACTGGTCCGTCTGGCACGCGAACCGGGCGATCCGGTTCTTCCGGTTCCTGCAGCATTCGAAGGGCGAGAAGGGCCGCCAGCGGATCGAGCTGGAAGGCTGGCAGAAATTCATCGTCGGCAGCGTCTATGGCTGGCTGATCGGCACGGGCGCCCGGAAGGGCCGCCGCCGGTTCCGCACGGCAACGGTCGTCGTCGCGAAGAAGAACGGCAAGTCGACGATGCTGGGCGGCCTCGGCCTCTACGGCATGCTCGCCGACGACGAACCGGGCGCCGAGATCTACGCGGCGGCGACGAAGCGCGAGCAGGCGCGCCTGGTCTTCGACGCGGCCGCCTTCATGGTGAAGGTCTCGCCGCTGATGCTCGACCGGCTCGACTTGTTCAAGAACTCGATCGTCGATGCGCGGACCGCCTCGAAGTTCATGCCGCTTGGTGCCGACAGCGACAGCGCCGACGGCATCAATCCGCACATGGCGATTGTCGACGAGCTGCACCGGCACCGTACGCGCGACATGCTCAACCTGCTGGGCGAGTCGATGGACGCGCGGCGCCAGCCGCTGATCTGGATCATCACCACCGCCGGCGACGACCGGCCCGATACGCCCTACGCGACCGAAGAGGACTACGCGATCAAGGTCCTCGAAGGCACGCTCGAGGACGACAGCTACTTCGCCTATCTGGCGATGCTGGATCCCGGCGACGACTGGACCGACGAGACGAACTGGATCAAGGCCAACCCGAACCTGGGCGTCTCGGTCGATATCGACAACCTGCGCGGCCGCGCGACGAAGGCCAAGGGCACGCCGGACGCGCAGTCGACCTTCAAGCGCCTGCGGCTCAACATCCGCACGGCCGCCGCCACGCGCGCGGTCGACATGGCGGTGTGGAACCGCCTCGGCGCCACGCGCGTGAAGGCGTCGGACGATTCGGATCTTGCGGGCCGCAGCTGCTTTGCCGGGCTCGACGCCGCGTCGAAGGTCGACCTCGCGGCGTTCGTGCGCTGGTTTCCGCCGGCGGAGGCGGGCGGCAAGTACATGGTGCGCGCGCGCTTCTGGGTGCCGGGCGACAACCTGCTCGACCGCGAGAAGCGCGACCGCGCGCGCTACCGCGACTGGGTGGCGCAGGGCTGGATCGAGACGACCGAGGGCAACCTCATCGATCACGAAGCGATCCGCGACGCGATCGTGCGCGACCACGGCGTCACGCCGCTGCGCTCGCTGGCGTTCGATCCGTGGAACGCGACGATGCTGAGCCAGGCGGTGACGGCAAGGGGCGTGCCCGTCGCGGAGTTCCCGCAGACGGTGCGCAACTACGCCGCCGCGGCACTTGAATTCGAAGCGCGGCTTGCCGCGCTCGACATCGACCACGGCGGCAACCCGGTGCTCGCGTGGATGGCCTCGAACCTCCATTGGTACAAGGACGGCAAGGACAACAAGATGCCCCACAAGAAGAGCAGCACGGGCCGCATCGACGGCATGACGGCGCTTCTGATGGCCATCGGCCGTTCGGTCTCGCCGGAAGAGGAATCGAAGGCCGAGGCGATGGTGGCCGCGGTCATCTGATGAAGTTTCTCGATCGGGCCGGCGGCTGGCTGGGGTTCGAGCGCAAGGCCGCGGCGCCGTCGACCGAGGACATCCTTCGCTCGATCTATGTCGATCCGTACCGCTCGCGTTCCGGAATCGCGATCGGGTGGCGTACGGCGCTGCAGGTGACGACGGCACTCGCCTGTTCACGCTCGATCGCCAACGGCCTCGCACAGGTTCCCTTCCGCCTTCACCGGCGCGAAGGGAAAAGCCGCGCCGAGGTTTCGGCGAAGGATCACCCGCTGGCGAAGGTGCTGCGCCGTCCGAACGAATGGCAGTCGTCTTTCGAGTTCCGCCAGACGATCGGGCTTCACCTGGCGTTGACGAACAACGCCTTCGTCTTCGTCAACAAGGTCCGCGGCGAGATCGCCGAGCTGCTGCCGCTTGAGCCGGGAAACGTCACGGTGCGCCGCGACGGCTGGAACATCCGCTACGAACTGCGCGACGACAAGGGCGCGGTGTCGCAGATTCCCGCGTCCAGCATGTGGCATCTGCGCAATCTCGCGTGGGACTCCGTGATGGGTCTCGAGGCGGTCAAGCTGGCGCGCGAAGCGCTCGGCCTGGCGCTCGCGACCGAAGAGCATGGTGCGCGGTTTTTCGGCGATGGCGCCAAGCCGCCCGGCGTCCTATCGACGGAGGGGAAGCTCGAACAGCCACAGATCGAAGCGATCCGCGACGCATGGAAGTCGGCCTACGGCGGTCTGGCCAACAGCCAGAAGGTCGCGGTCCTGCAGGGCGGGCTCAAGTTCCAGCCGATCACGGGCGACAACGATTCGGCGCAGTTCCTCGAGACGCGACGGATGCAGATCGAGGAGACGTGCCGCGCCTTCGGCGTGATGCCGATCATGGTCGGGCACGCCGACAAGACAGCGACCTACGCGAGCGCCGAACAGATGTTCCTCGCCCACGTCGTCTTCACGATGTCGCCGTGGTACGCGGCCGTCGAGCAGTCCGCCGATCTCGCATTGCTCGGCGAGGACGCGGTCGACGAGGGCTACTACACGAAATTCGCCACGCAGGGCCTGCTGCGCGGCGACGCCAAGACGCGTTCCGAATTCTACCGCGGTGCGGTCTTCGCAGGCTGGATGACCCGGAACGAAGTGCGCGCGCTGGAAGAAATGGACCCGCTCGATGGCCTCGACGAGCCGCTGACGCCGACGAACATGGGCGTGGGTGCGGATCCGGCAAAGCCGGACCCCGATCCCGCCAAGCCGAAAACCTAGGAGACCGACGATGCCCAACGCAGCCGTGGAACTCCGCGAGGTCAAGCTCGCGGGGAAGGACGATGCCATGACCTTCGAAGGGTATGGCGCCGTCTTCAACAACATCGACAGCTACGGCGACACGATCCAGCCGGGCGCCTTCGCCGACACGCTTGCCGTCGCGCGCCGATCCGGCCGCTGGCCGGCGATGCTGATGCAGCATGGCGGTTACGGGATGGGCGCCGACGACATGACTCCGGTCGGCATCTGGACCGACATGGCGGAGGACGGCAAGGGGCTCTACGTCAACGGCACGCTCGCCGACACGCCGCGCGGCCGCGAGGCCTATGCGCTGCTCAAGATGTCGCCGCGCCCGGCGATCGACGGACTGTCGATCGGCTACATCGCCAAGGAATGGACGGCCCGCTCGAAGCCGGATGAGCCGCGCCGGACGCTGAAGAAAATCGATCTCGTCGAGATCTCGCTCGTGACCTTCCCGGCGAACGGGAAGGCGCGCGTGCAGGCCGTCAAGGCCGGCGAGATGTCGGAACGCGAATTGGAGAAGCTGCTCGTGCGGGATGCCGGGTTCAGCCGCTCCGAGGCTCTCGCGCTGATGCGCGAAGGTGCCGCCGGACTGAAGGCCATGCGGGACGCTGGCGATTCCGGGAACCACGAACTGGCCGGCGAAATCCGCCGGCTGATCGAAACCCTGAACTGAAGGAGTCCGCGATGGACCCGGAACTGAAGAAGCTGCTCGACGAACTCAACAAGAAGTTCGCCGACTTCACGGCCAAGAACGACGAGCGCCTGGCCACGATCGAGAAGAAGGGCGCGGCCGACCCGCTCACCGAAGAGACGGTGAACAAGCTGAACGCGGAGATCACCCGCGTGCAGAAGGAAATGAAGGCCCGCGTCGACGAGATCGAGAAGCGCGCCAACCGCCCCGCACAGGGCACTGGCGAGGCCGGCGAACGCGAGCTGAAGACGTTCAACCACGCGCTCAAGTCGCACGCCATGCGTCTCGGTCGCGCACTTCCCGCCACGCTCGATGCCGAAGGCTACCAGGCCTACAAGGCCGGCTTCGAGAACTGGATGCGCAAGGGCCGCGACGATCTCGATGCGGTCGAGGCGAAGGCGCTGTCGGTCGGCGTCGATCCGCAGGGCGGCTATCTCGTCCCGACCACGCTCGAGACGGCGATCGACCGCGTCGTGTCGCGCATTTCCGCGATGCGCCGCCTGGCGACCGTCCGTCCCATCGGTACGGGCAGCTACACGAAGCCGGTGGTCACGGCCGGCGCAAGCTACGGCTGGGCCGGCGAGACCTCGGCGCCGACCGAGACGGGCACGCCGACGCTTGCCGAGCTCGAGTTCGTCCCCGGCAAGCTTTGGGCCCAGCCCTACGCGACGACCGACCTTCTCGAGGACGCGGTCGTCGATATCGAAGGCTGGCTTGCCGAAGAGGTACAGACCTCGTTCGCCGAAGGCGAGGGCGACGGCTTCATCAACGGCACCGGCGTCAACAAGCCGCGCGGCCTGCTGAGCTATTCGATCGTCGCGAACGCCAGCTACGCCTGGGGCAGCCTCGGCTACATCGCGTCGGGTGCGGCGGCGGATTTCGCTTCTTCGACGCCGTCGGACAAACTGTTCGATCTCCAGCACGCGCTGAAGCGGCAGTACCGTCCGGGTGCGGCGTGGCTGATGAACGACGCCACGCTCGGCAAGATCCGCAAGTTCAAGGACGGCCAGAACAACTATCTCTGGAAGCCGGGCCTCGAGGACGGCGTGGTCGGGCAGCTGCTCGGCTATCCGGTCGAGACCGACGACTTCATGCCCGATGTCGCCGCCGACGCATACTCCCTCGCGTTCGGCAACTTCAAGCGTGGCTACCTGGTCGTCGACCGTCGCGGCATCGTGGTCCTCCGCGATCCCTTCACCTCGAAGCCCTACGTAAAATTCTACACGACCCGTCGCGTGGGCGGCGGCGTGCAGAACTTCGAGGCGATCAAGCTGATGAAGATCGCTTCGTCCTGATCCGTATCCCGGCGGCGGTTCCGCTGCCGCCGGGAATTCCGGAATCGGGCGCCTTTCCACCCTCCATCAATTCCGAACGGGAGTAATCGCGATGCGCGATCTCATGAACAACGTCCACCCGGTCCGGGCCATCAGCCCGGTCTCGGTTTCCGACGACACGGCCTTGGTGTCGCAGATCATCGACCGCAAGGGCTACGAGTCCCTGACCTTCCTGATCGCCATGGGCTCGCTGGCGGATGCCGGCGCCACGTTCACGGCTCTGGTCGAGCACGACGACGATGCGGCGCTGGGCTCGGCCGCGGCCGTACCCGACGACATGCTCGTCGGGACCGAGGTTCTGGCGAGCTTCAACCAGGGTGACGACAACGAAACCCGCAAGATCGGCTATATCGGCGACAAGCGTTATGTCCGCCTGACGATCACACCGGCCGGCAACGCTTCGGCCGCCGTGATCGCCGCGATCGCGCTGCTCGGCCATCCGGCAGCGACGCCGACGCCGAACCCGCCGGTCTGATCGGAGCGTATCCTGCAGGCCCGGAGGCGGCATCGCCGCCTCCGGGCTTCGGGGTTTCGGGCAATGCTGAAGCTCACCATCCCGCCAGCCGCCGAGCCGGTCTCCCTGACCGAAGCGAAGGCGCACCTGCGCGTTGACGGCTCGGCCGACGACGCGTTGATCGCCGCCTATGTCGGCGCCGCGCGCCAGTATGTCGAAAGCGCGACGCAGCGCCAGCTCGTCACGGCAACGTGGGAGCTCGGCCTCGCGGCATTTCCCTGCGCGGACCGCGGCGGCACGCCGCCGCGCATCGAATTGCAGCGCCCGCCGCTGGCGACGGTCAACTCGGTCAAGTACGACGACGCGGACGGTGTCGAACAGACGCTGGCCGTCAATGTCGACTACGTCCTCTTCACCCCCGGCGATTCGCCGACGGGCCCGCTTCCGTTCATCGAGCCCGCCTTCGGCCGCGCCTGGCCGACCGCGCGGGCCATGACCAACTCCGTCCGCATCCGCTACGATTCCGGCCAGGCCGCCGCTTCCGTCCCGTCGGCGCTGAAGGCGGCGATCCTGCTGATCGTGGGCGACCTCTACGCCAACCGCGAAGGCCAGTTCGCCGGCAGCGGCATCGTCGTCGCACCAAACGCGACGGTCGACGCGTTGCTGTGGCCCTTCCGCATCGTGGCGGTCTGACCCATGCGCTTCACGTCTCCGACCGCCGGCGAACTCCGCCATCGCCTGGCGATGGAAACGCTGTCGCAGGGCGCGTCCGGCGGTTCGTCGGGAACGGGCCTCACGTCGACCTACACGGTGGCGGTGTCGCTGTGGGGCAGGGTGCTCGGCCTTGCCGGCGGTCGCTACGTGGCGGGCCAGCAGTCCGAGGAGAAGGTCGCCACGCACCGGATCACGGTGCGCTGGGTGGCCGGCTTTGCCGGCTGGACGCATGTCAGCGAGACGCCTTCGGGCGGCGGCACCCGCCGCTTCGCGATCCGCAGCGTGCAGGATCCCGAGGGCCGGAACCGCTGGCTCGAACTCGACGTGGAAGAGGAGAAGCCCGCGTGATCCAGATCGTGCAGGGGCGCGGCAGCTTTCTCGACCTGATGTCGTTCGCGAACCGCGTCGCGAACGCACCCAAGACCGAGCTTGCGTCCCTCGCGCGCGAGGCGAAGGCCGATCTCGTCCAGACGCTGCGCGAACCCAAGTCGGGCCGCATCTATGGTCGTCGCACCTCGCGTTTCTACAAGCTCGTCTCCGGTGTGGCATTGCGCAAGTCGAAGGCGACGAAGGAATACCGCGCATCGGCTCCCGGCGAGGCCCCGGCACCGCGCACGGGCGCGCTCGCGCGTTCGGTCCGCTCGGTCGCTCCGCGCGTTGCCGGCGGCCTGTCGGTCGTCGTTTTCGCTGACCGCCGCGTGTCGTTCTTCCGGCACATGCTGGAATTCGGCACGAGCAAGGCAGCGGCACGGCCCTTCATTGCCCCGCTGGTCGAACATTACGCGGCGATAGCGCCGGAGCGGATCGAGGCGGCGGTCGATCGTTCGGTCGATACGTCCGGGTTCGGTCCGCGATGATCCGCCCCTCGCTTGTCATCCCGCGCATCCGCGCGACCGTCGCAGTCTTCGGCAACCGTGTCGCCGGTGCGGCCGAGCTGCAGCGGCTGGCCAAGGACGGGCGTCTGGCACGCCCCTGCGCTTTCGTCGTGCCGGGCGGCGAGGACGCGAGCGCCACGCTGACGGTCGGCGATGTCACCCAGCAGATCCGTCCACGCTTCGGTGTCGTCGTCTGCATCGACAACACGTCGGACGAGCGCGGCGCCGCCGGCGCCGAGCAGCTTGTCGATCTGCGCGAGGCGCTGGTCGCTTCCCTCGTCGGCTGGTCGCCCGACGATGCCCGCTACGAAGGTCTCGTCTATCGCGGCATGCCGGACGATCCGGTCGCCGATGCCGACCGAGCGCAGATCTGGGCGCAGTTCGACTTCGAGAGTGAAGAGACGATCCAGGGCTGAACCGAATTCCCCCGTTCCGCAACCCGGGCGCGGACGGTCGGGTGAAACCGCGTCCGGAGCAACGAACCAGGAGATAATCGCATGACGATCCGCCGCCGCAGGGCAATGCTGCTTGCCAAGATCCAGACCGTTCCCGGCACCGCCGAGTCGCTGTCGGCTTCGGCCGATGCCGTGAAGATCGAGGATTTCGACGCCGTCCCGGACGTCAACCTCGTCGATACGAACGAGGTCTCGGGCTCGATCGACAAGTCGGCGCCGCTCGTTGCCGGCATGAAGGCGAAGATCACCTTCTCGGTACTGCTGAAGGGGTCCGGCACCGGCGCCACGCCGCCGGAAGCGGGCAAGCTCCTGCGCGCCTGCAGCTTCGAGGAAGTCATCACTGCTACGGCCGTGCCGGCTTCGGCCGAAGCCTGCGCCGCCGGCACGACGATCTCGGCGACGCTTGCCGCGGGCGCTTCGGCGACGGCGCAGGCCTATCGCGGGATGCCGATCACGATTTCGGGCGCGGTCACCGACGCGAACGGCACCTATCTGATCTCGGATTATTCGGCGGGCAAGGTCGCCACGCTTGCCGCCCTTGCCGGGGACGCGATCGACAACACGTCCGACTACCAGATCCCGGTCAACGTCCTCTATCGCCCGACGAGCGACGAGTCCGTGATGAAGATCCTGACGCTGGGCGCCTACCGCGACGGCAAGCGCCAGCTTTTCACCGACGTGCGCGGCACGGTGTCGTTCTCGATCGAGGCGGGCGGCATCGGCCGAGCCAGCTTCGAGATGATGGGCTTGTTCGCCGGCGAAGCCGACGTGGCCCTTCCGTCGAGCCCGGTCTACCAGACGACCCTGCCGCCGATCTGGAAGGCGGGGCGGTTCCTGATCGACCGCGCGCGCGCGGCCGTCGCGCAGTTCTCGTTCGCGGCCAATGCTTCGCCGGTGATGCCCGGCGATCCGAACGAGGCGGAAGGCTTCGGCGCGCCGATCATCACCGAGCGCGACATGGGCGGCGACATGGATCCGCTCGACGAGCTGGTCGCGACGAACGACACGATGACGGACTTCCGCAGCGGCACGCAGAAGATCCTGCTTGCCCAGATGGGCAGCTCGGCCGGCAACCGGATCGCGATCACCATCCCGTCCGCGCAGTATCGCAGCCTGCGCGACACGGCGCGCGACGGGCTCAACGCCCGCCAGCTCGGCTACAAGGCCAACGGCATCGATGCCGGCGGCTTCATCGCGTTCTGGTGACGCAGGCAACGGAACCCGGCTGAAAGGCCGGCAGGGTGCCGCAAGGCATCCGGTGCCGGGCGGCGCTCGCGGGGGAGCCGCCCGGCTTTTCGCCTTTTCCCCGCAATTCGTCCGATCCCGCCCCCGGCACCGCGCGCTGCGGTCGACCGGGGGGCGATCTCCCGAGACCCCGCCTTTGGAGATATGAACCCATGCTCCCCGTTTCCGCACGGGACACCGTCCCGTTCGTTCCCTTCGCCTACGATCTGGCCGCCGCGACGGCACCTGTCGATTCGGTTCCAGCCGACCCGGCCATGGCCCAAAAGCTGTCCGACGAACGCGCCGCACATCTCGACGCCGTACATGCGGCGCTCAAGGCGGTCGATGGCAAGCCGCCGACCTATCATGTCCGCGTGCCCAGCCTGCGCGCCCGCGCCGCCTGGCGGCGCGACGTGGCGCAGGCCGGTGCCCGGATGCCGTCGAACGGGGACCTGTTCGAGGCGCTGCGCGCGGCCCTGCGCGAGGTCGGACCGGCCAATCTCGACGAACTGCTCGAGAAGGTCGATCACGCCGAAGCCATGGCAAGCGGCAGGATCGAGAGGGATTCCGGTCTCGCGCGCGAAGTCGCGGCCCTCGAGACGCAGCTGATGGCATCGCCCACCTATGCCGTGCTCGTCGCCGCGCGCACCTACTGGTACGACGTGGCGCCGGTCATCGCCGCGTCGCACTTTCTCGCCGGCTGGGACAATGTCGACATTCCCTTCGTTTCCGCGCGCGGCCTCGTGCCCGAAGAGACACTGCGCGAACTGCCGCAGGGCCATGCCGTCGAGATCGGCTTCAAGGCCATCTCGATGATGGCGGTCTCGGGGCAAGACGCAAAAAACTCCGCATCGCGGTCGCCGTCGCCCGCCGCCCTGCAGCTTACGCAGGCGGCGCGCGACCCCCAGATGGCGGCCGCGGGTGGGAACTCTATGGGGAACTCCACGAGCGAAACCCAGCCCTCGATCTCGAAGACGGATTCCGGGACGTGATCGATCTCTTCCGGAGCTACCACATGGGACTGTCGGCGGGCTTCCTGCCCGACCCCGGCGGCATGCTCGACCAGAGCTGCTGGACCATGGCGGCGTTCCGCGTGATCGCGAAGGCGGAATCCGAACTCCAGCCGGCCGGCGGCAGCTGACCATGGCCCGTCCGATCGTCCTGCGCATGTCGGTGGAGGATACCGAGAAGACGCGCAAGGCATTGGAGAGCACGGGTGCGGCGGGCGAGAAGATGCTTGCCCAGCTCGAGAAGGCGTCGCGCGCGGCGGCGGGCGACGGTGCGGGCCTGCGGGCGATCAAGGCCGGGGCCGACGACGTGCGCGCCTCGATCGACGGTCTCGCGGGCCGCCTCGGGCCGCTGGGCTCGGCGCTGTCGGCGACGGGTGTTGCCGGTGCCGGCGCCGCCGCCGGAATCGCGGCGCTGGGCCTCGCGGCCGTCAAGGTGGCACAGGCCGGCGACGAATTCGTGACGCTTCAGGCGAAGGTGTCGCTTGCCGTCGGCGGTATCGACCAGGCCCGCGATTCCATGAAACAGCTGTTCGCGCTGTCGCAGCAGACGGGGACCGGCTTCAAGGACACGGTCGACACGTTCGTGCGCATCCAGCGTGCGGCTGCCGATCTCGGCGCCACGCGCACGCAAGTGGCCGAGGTCGTCTCGACGATCCAGAAACTTGCCGCCGGGGCGGGACTCTCCGGGCAGGAGGTCGCCGCCGGCATGCAGCAGCTCGGCCAGGCGCTCGCCTCGGGCACCCTGCAGGGCGACGAGCTGCGCTCGATCCTCGAGAACATGCCGCCGATCGCGCGCGCGATCGCCACGGAACTCGGCGTCTCGGTCGGCGAGCTGCGCAATCTCGGTGCGGAAGGGAAAATCACGTCCGAGACCGTCTTCAAGGCGATCCAGAACGCGACGACGGAAGCGAACCGCCAGTTCGCCGAGATGCCGGACACGCTGGAGAAGTCGCTCACCAGGCTTGGCAACGCCTGGACCGCACGGCTCGCCGCCATCGACCAGCAGGTCAACTCCTCGACGTTCCTCCGCTGGCTGGTCAACGGCACCGCGTCGGCGATTGCCCCGGACGCGGATCCGACCTACGCCCGTCTGGAAGCCGTTCGCGGCAAGCTCGCGGAGATCGAAAGTCTCGGCGGCAAGATCATGCAGTCGTTCGGCCGCTCGCTCGCGCCGATCGGTCAGGCCGTCGAAGGCGCGACGGGGTTCCGACCGGCGATTCTAGGCCGGACGTTCGCCGAAGACCGGCAGCGCCTGACGGCCGAGCAGGCGCGTCTCGAAGACGATATCGGCCGGCAGGGCCTATCGACAGGACGCATGGCGACGATCGAGGCGGGCGCTGCCGCCGACAAGCGCACGCAGAATGCGGCCGAACTTGCGCACAAGCAGGGCGAGATCGTCACGAAACTCCTCGAGGAAGTCGAGACGCGCCGTGTGCTTGCGGGCCTGTCCGAAGAGCAGAAACACATCGAGGAAGCGCGCCTGAAGGCGATCGCCGACGCGGTCAAGGCGGGATTCGATGCCGAAAGCACGCAGTCCAAGCTGCTGCAGGAGCGCTACGCGCAGGCGGCCGAGGCCGAGAACGCGGCGAAGCGCCAGGCCGAGGCGGCGCGCGAGATCAACCGGCTCAACGAGCAGACACTGCGCGACGTCGAGAAGTACGTGAAGGAGCATGAGAAGCGCGAAGCCGGGATCTCGAAATATATCGGCAAGCTCGAAGAGGAAGCCCGGCTGGCCGGCGCCACGAACAACGTGCGCGAGGAAGGCCGTGCGATCCTCGAGGCGCAGTCGAGGCTCTACGACGAGCAGGGCCGCAAGGTCCGCGACCTCACCGAGGACGAGAAGCGGCGCATCGTTGCCGCAGTCGGCCAGCGGGAGGCGATGGAGAAGCAGCGCAGGGACGCGGAAAAACTCGAGAAAGACATCGAGCGCACGATCGTGCGCGGCACCGACCGGGGAGTCGATTTTGCCGCCGACGCGCTCTATGACGGATTCACGGGCAAGATCACGTCGGTCGGCGAGTTCCTGAAGACGACCTTGCTGCGCGCCGCCGCGCAGGCCACCGCGGAGATGGTCTTCCGGCCGCTTATCGCGCCGATCGTCTCGGCGGGCGTGCAGGCTGTCGCGGGCGCCGGGTTCGGCTCGACGGTCGGCATCAACCAGGCCGGCGCGCCCACGGCTGCCGGTGGGGGCCTGAGCCTCGGAAATATCGGCAGCGCGATTAAATTGGGCTACGAAGGCGGCCAGCAGGCGGGTTTCTGGGGCAACATCTTCGGCAACGGAACATCCGCCGCGGGAGGGGTGCCGAACGCGGTCTACACCGTCGGCGGCGGCTATGACGCGGCCGTCCTGTCCGCTTCCGAGGCGGCACAGGAGGGCGTAGCGGCCGGTGTCGGCAATGCCGCCGGGTCTGCCGGGTCGGCGCTCGGCACCGCATTGCCAATCATCGGCGCGGCCTACTCGGCCTATAATTTTTCGCAGAACCCGTCCGTGCTGTCGGGAATTGGTGCCGCCGGCAGTCTCTATGCCGGTGCTTCAGCGGGTCTGTCGGCGCTGGGCTACGGCGCGCTGCCGTTCGCCGGGCCGATCGGCTGGGCTGCGGCCGCCGTAATGCTGGCGTCGGCGATCTTCGGTGGCGGCAAGAAGGGCAAGCCGGTTGTCCACGCCGACCAGACGGCGCGCGACGTTTCGTTCTACAGCGACGGAACGGTCGACGATCGTCGTGGTCCGATCGGCTATTACGGCGCCAATCCTTCGATGTACGACGGGATGACGCAGAGCTTTGCGTCGCTTGGCGAGGTCGTCCGCGAACTCGGCGGGACCCCGGCCACCTACGGGTTCAACGCGGTCTACGATTCCGTCCTGTACGGCAACCAGGGCAGCATCCATGCGGGCGTCATCGACCCGGCGAGCGGCAAGGCGACCTACCTCAGGACCGGCGGAAACATGGAGGCCCTCGGTGTCGCCACGCTGAAGGAACTGCTCCGGGTTTCGGACGGGATCACGGACGTCTATCGCACGATCGCCGCGAACTCGGAGGCAGGCACGCTCTCTGACTTCGCCAAGGATCTGGATTTCGGGAAGAGCCTCGAGGACAGCGTGGCCGCGATCACTGATCTCGGCCAAGCGCTCGATTCCGTCACGAGCAAGGCCAAGGCGTCTGCAATCGCGATGGTGGGTAGCTTCGACGAGACGCAGGATCGGGCCGAGGGTCTCGGGCTTGGCGACCTTTCGAAGGAGGCAATCGCCAAGCAGGTCCGGGCTTGGATGGGAATTCAGGGTCCGCAGGTAGCACCCAGCGCCGTGCAGACGATGCTGGCGCAGATACAGGGGGCTTTCTCCGGTCTCGGCGACGCAGGCGCCAAGTACGGGATATCGTCGGCCGAGGTGCAGGCCGCGAACGACAACGCGATCGCGCGCGTGCGCGGCCAGTTCGACGACCAGATCGCCGCCGTGCTCGATCCCGCCGGTGCGGCGCTGCGTGCCTTCGACCGGTCGGCCGACCAGATGCGCAAGGACGCGCTCGATCTGGGCGCCGACCTCGTGAAGACCGAGCAGGCGATCGCCCGGCAGCGCCAGGCGATCCTCGACCAGCAGCTCGGCGGCCTCGCCACGAATCTTCGCAGCTTCCTTGACGGCCAGCTCCTGTCGGACACCTCGAGCCTGTCGCCCGAGCAGCGCCTCGCGGCCGCGCAGGGTCAGTTCGATTCCGCCCTCTCCGGCGCGCGTTCGGGTGACGTCTACCAGGCATCGCGCCTCGTCGGCACCGCCCAGGAGCTGCTGTCGCAGGGCCGCTCGTTCTACGGCTCGACCGCCGACTTCGCGGCCCTCGAGGCATTCCTGCGCTCGACGCTGCAGCAGTTCGGCGCGCAACAGGGCTTCGAGGGCTTCGGTCCGGCGATCCAGTCGCAGACCTCGGCCCTGATCAACGCCCAACAGCTCGGCACGCAGGCTCTCGTCGACGAACTGAAGGCCGTGCAGACAAAGCTCGCCTCGCTCGAGACCGCCTTCAACCGCCTGCGCACGCTGGGGCTCGTCGCATGACGATCGGCACCGAAACGCTCGGCAGCGCGACGCTCGGAACGGCACTTGCGGTCGCGGTCGCGGCGGCCCTGCCGGCGCCGTTGCCGGCGGCCGGCCTTGTCGACGACTGCTACCTCGTCGTCGCGCAGGGCTACGCCGGCGACGGCACGACGGCGCCTTCGTGGATCGTCGAGGCACTCGGCACTTTCCCGGCGGGCACGACGCCCACGCCATTCGCGGCAGGGCAGACGATCGGCCTCTACTGGTCCGACCGCGGCTACACGACGACGCCGAGCGATAGCCTGCCGAACGTGCATTTCGACGCGCGCGCGCGCCAGCCGCTGCTGATCGACCGGGCCGTTCCGGTCACGCCGGAATCCGGCAGCCGCGCGACGCTGCAGCTGGGTTCGATCGAGATCGACAATGCCGACGGCACGCAGGACGACACGGCCGACCTCGCGATCGACGCGCGGCCGGTGACGATCCTCTATGGCGACCGGACGGCCGCCTTCTCGACGTTCGCGACGCTGTTTTCGGGGAGCGGCATCGCATGGGAGCGGACGTCGGATGCCCTGCGCCTGGCGGTGCGCGGGCGCGACTACCTGCTCGACGTGCCCCTGCAGTCGACGCTCTACGGCGGCACGGGTGGCGCGGACGGGGGTGCCGAACTCAAGGGCAAGCCGCTGCCGCAGCTCTACGGGATCTGCCGGGACGTGACCCCTGTGACGCTCGTCACGTCTTCGCTGATCTATCAGGTGAATGACCGTGCGGTGTACGCGATCGATGCCGTTTATGACCGTGCGCAGGCGCTGATCTTCGATGCGGATTACGCGAGCTACGCGGCCCTGGCGGCCGCGAGCGCTCCGGCAGGCGGTCACTACGCGACCTGTCTGGCGGCCGGCATGTTCCGGCTGGGCAGCACGCCGGCCGGCATCGTCACGGCGGACGTGCGCGGCGACGCGCATGCCGCCTCGGGCGGCTATGTCGCCAACCCCGCGCAGATCGCGCGGCGCCTGATCCTCGACCGCGGCGGGCTCACGACCGCGGACCTCGACGAGGACGGCATTGCCGCGACGGCTTTCGATGTGGCGGCGACGGCCGGTTACTACTTTACCGAGGCGACGACGGTCTCGGCCGCCGTGTCGACCGTGTGCGCGGGCGCCTTCCTGTGGTGGGCGCCGATGCGCGACGGCAGTTTCACGGTCCGCCGCTTCCAGGGCCCCGGCGCGCCGCGTTACGAGATCGGCGTCACCGATATTGTGGCGCCGATCGAGGCGATCGCCCTTCCGGAATCGGTGGATCCCTGCAACTGGCGTCGGCGCGTCGACTACATGCGCTGCTGGACGCCGCAGACGGGCACCGAGATCGACAACGCGAGCCTGACGGCCGCGCGCCGGGCCTTCATCTCGCAGGCCGCCCGGACGGCGTTCGCCCTCGATACGGCCCGGCAGACGCGCCACCAGCTGGCGACCGACCCGCCGGCGCTGGCGTCCGCGCTCGACCAGGAGAACGACGCGGAGACGCTCGCCGACAACCTGCTGACGCTGTTCGCGCCCGGCCGCCGGATGTTCCGCGTGCCGATCCGTCTTGGCGGACACGATCTCGATCTCGACGACACCGTGCGCGTGACCAACCCGCGCTTCGGCCTGTCGTCGGGCCGGGATTTCCGGATCTTCGCGATGGACGAGAAGCACGCCGACCGGCGTGTCGACCTGCTGGTGTTCGGCTGATGGCAAACTTCCTCTTCTCCTACCAGAATTGGATCGACCAGGCGGGGGCCGCGCTGACGGCCTCGCACGAGGTCACGACGCTGCCGGTGGCGAACCTGCAGAACGCCGACATCCTGAAAGTCTGGCGTTCGGCCGGCTCGACGGTGCCCTGGGTGCAGGCGGACCTCGGTCAGGCGCGCGCGATCCGCGTGCTGGGCCTGTTCGGACTCGTCGCGCTGGCGTCGGGCGACACCGTGCGCTGGCGGCTCGGCACGACGCCGGGCGCAGGCGACGTCTACGATTCGGGTGCCGTCGCCTGCGGCCGCGCACCCGGCTACGCGAAGTCGCTGCATTGCCTGGCGGCGTCGCTTTCGGCGCGCTACGTGCGCGTCGATTTAAGCGCGCCGTCGCTGGCGACGACGTACATCGATGTCGGGCGGCTGTGGGTCGGCGACGCCTGGCAGGGCGCGCGCAACTTCAGCTACGGCATCTCGCACGCGATCGACGACGGCAAGTCGAAGCAGGTCGCCGCCGACGGGGCACCCAACAGCTCGGTCTTCGTGGATCCGCGCGCGGTCGGCCAGACGGTGAGCTTCGCGCTCGAGGCGGTCGGCGAGTCCGAGATGTGGAATTACGCGATGGAGATCCAGCGCGTTCCCGGCCGCAAGCGCCAGGTGCTGTTCGTGCCGGACCCCGACAGCGCGTGGATCAACCGTGCCGCCGTTCTCGGCCTGATCGAGAAAAGCGACTCGATCAAGCAGATGTCCTTCCCGTTGCGCACCACGTCCTTCGACGTGCGCGGCGCCCTTCTCGAGGAGTAGCCGATGTCCGTCGCAGATCGCGTACAGGAAACCACGAACACGACCGGCACGGGCACGCTGTCGCTCGCCGGTGCCCCGACCGGCCGGCGGACCTTCGTCGCGGCGTTCGGGACGGGTGCAACGGTCCATTACCTGATCGAGAATTCGGACGGCACGCAATACGAGTTCGGTGTCGGTGTGGTCACGTCCGGCTCGCCCGACACGCTGACGCGCGTGACGATCCTCGGCTCGTCGAACGCGAACGCGGCGGTGAACTGGGCGGCGGGTGCAAAGAACGTCACCGTGGCGGCTTCGGCCGACATCCTGCGGTTCGGGTCTGGCGTGCTGCCTGTGGCGACCGGAACGGCCGATGCGCGCGCCATCGCGCACAAGCCGGCGAAGGTGGCGCTCGTGGACGGCGAACGGTTCTGGTTCATCAACGGTGCCGCAGCGAACGCGACCACGACGCCGACGCTCGTGATCGACGCGATCGGCGCGAAGACGGGCGTGGACCGGACCGGGGCTGCGCTTGCCGCCGGCGACTGGCCGGCAAACGCCCTCATCGGCGTGGCTTATCACGCTGTGACGGACAAGCTCCGGCTGCTGACGCCGACCGTTCCGACGGTTCCGCCTGCCTATGCCGGCGGCCGCAATACGATCTATGTCCCGGCTGCCGCGATGATCGCCCGCACGACGAACGGTGCTGCAGCCGGATCGGTCGAGACGACCACCAACAAGGTGATGCTGAAGACGCTCGATTTCGACGCGAGCACGATCGAGTACGCTCAGTTCACGGTCCGCATGCCGAAATCGTGGAACGAGGGCACCGTCACGGCGGTCTTCGTCTGGAAGCATGCCGCGACGACGACGAATTTCAAGGTGAGTTGGGGCCTGCAGGCCGTGGCCCTGTCGGACGACGACGCGGCCGACACGGCCTTCGGCACCGCGATCTATGCCAACGATATCGGCGGCACGACGAACGACATCTACATTTCGCCCGAGACGGCGGCGGTGACGATCGCCGGCACGCCGGCGGCCGAGGATCTCGTCGTCTTCCAGGTGCTGCGCAAGGCCGACGATGCCACGAACGATACGCTGGCTATCGATGCGGGCCTGTTGGGCGTCACGCTCTATCTCACGACCGACGCGGCAACGGACGCCTGATCCGATGAGCGTCAAGAGGATCCCCGGCTTCGGCCGCAACGGCGGCCCGCCGCTCGACGACGACGGCGTGTCATGGAGCCCGCGCGCGCATCCGTCGCTGCTGATGACGACCGCGCTGGTCGGCTTCGCGGCAAACGCCGGCGAGGAGTCGACGACCTCGGTCAACTTCCTCCTTGTCGGCGGCGGCGGCGGAGTCCAGTCGAAGACGGCGGGGGCCGGTGGCGGCGGCGTACTGCCGGGCACGCTTTCCGTCACGCCCGGCGTTTCCAATACGGTCACGATCGGCGCCGGCGGCACGACCGGCAACGGGAATGACACCACATTCGGCGGGCAAACGGCCGTTGGTGGCGGCACGCAGAACACGATCGGCGGCTCCGGCGGTGGCGGCTATGTCGGTGGCGGCCCGCGTACAGGTGCGGCCGGAACGGTCGGGCAGGGCTTTGCCGGTGGCAACCAAGCGGTGGGCGCTGTCGCCGGCGGCGGTGGTGGTGGTGCGAACGAAGTTGGCTCCAACACGTCGGCGCATATCGGCGGCGATGGCGGCGACGGCCTGTCGTCGTCCATTTCGGGTAGCGCGACCTACTACGGCGGCGGTGGCGGGGCCTACGGTTCCGGTGGGACCGGTGCCGGCGGTCTCGGTGGCGGTGGCAACTACTCGGTCGCAGGAACGGCGAACACGGGCGGCGGCGGTGGAGGCGACGCCGCGGGCGGTTCGGGCGTGGCGATCTTCAGCTATCCGAACACGTTCAAGCTCGCGGTGACGACGGGCTCGCCGACCTACGCGAATGTCGGCGGGAACCACGTCTTCACATTCACCGGCTCCGGCACGATCACGTTCTGAGGATCAACATGGCCCATTTCGCAAAGTTGAACGCTTCCGACATCGTGGAGCGCGTCGAGCCGATCGACAACTCCGTAGCGCCAGACGAGGCAGCGGGAATCGCGTTCATGCGATCGCTTTACGGCGAGGGCACCGAGTGGGTGCAGACATCGTACGGCGGCAGCTTCCGGAAGAACTTCGCGGGACCCGGCGATCGCTACGATCGCGCGCGCAATGCGTTCATCGCGCCGCAGAACTACCCGTCGTGGACGCTGGACGAGGCCACGTGCCGGTGGGTGTCGCCGGCGGGCCCGAAACCGTCGCCTGCGCACGAGTGGAACGAGGAGTTGCAGGCATGGCGACTTCCCTGATCGCGCTCTATGCCGCCTGGTGCGGCGGCTGCTGGCTGCTGCGCGGCGGCAAGTTCGGTGCGCTCTGCCGGCGCTGGCTCGGTGTCGAGCCGGGCACGACGATCACGCGCGTCGCGACGATGGGGATGCTCGCATTCCCGCTCGGCCTCGTCCTGACGCCGCAGCTCGCGATCGCGCTGTGGGCGTCCTGCTATCTCGCCTCGACGATCGGCTATTTCGGCAGCGCGATGGGGCTCGAACGTCCCTGGCGCGACCACCTGCTGATGGCCGCGTGGGGTGCCGCGGTCGCGGCGGTGGCCTCGCTGCCGCTGTGGATCGACGATCTGTGGTCCGCGCCGGCCAACGGCATGCCGCCGGCGTTGCTCGCGGCGCTGGTCGGGACCCTCGCGGCACCGGCCTATGCACTCAACAAGATATTCGGGCGGCGCTTCGGGACGGACTGGACCGAGCGTGCGGAGTTCACCGAGGGCATGGCGCTGGGCCTGAGCCTCGTTCTGGCGGCGGATGGGTTCAAATGGTCGATGTAGTTGCGTGGTTCGTGGCGCTGAATGCGGCAATGAAGGGCTTCCTGCTGACGCTCTTCGCGTCGACCATCGGCCGCCTGATGTTCCACGTCCGCGAGGTGCAGGCCGGCCGGCGGAAGTTCTGGTCGTGGCAGCTGCTCTACGAGTGGCCGACCGCGATCGGCATGGGGATGATCGCGGACGGCGCTGCGGAATTCCTCGGCCTGACCGACGGGCAGCGGACCGCGTTCGTCGCGAGCGTCGCCTTCCTCGGCCCGCCGCTGATCCAGGAGATATTCAACATCGCGCGGGATGTCGTCCGCACGAAGTTCGGCGCGGGGCGCTGATCCAGATGGCAAACGGCATTGGCCGCGCGGCCGAGGTCGCGCGGATCGGCGGCGTGCGTCCCGAGTTCGTCGACGCGGTCGATCGCGCGCTCGCCGCGACGGGCGGGGATCCGGCCGAGCGGGCACGATTCGTCGGCCCACTCGCCGTGGCCGCCAAGCGGTTCGCCGTCGTCACGCGGCTGCGCCTGGCGCACTTCGTGGCGCAGCTCAGTCATGAAAGCGGCGGCTTCGGCCGTCTCGAGGAGAACCTCAACTATTCGGCCGGCCGGCTGTGCGCGGTGTTCCCGAACAGGTTCGGGACGCCGGCGATGGCCGAGCGCTATGCCGGCCGGCCCGAGGATCTCGCGAACCTGGTCTACAGCGGCGTCAACGGCAATGCCGGCATCGCGTCCGGCGATGGCTGGAAATATCGCGGCCGGGGGCTGATCCAGCTGACGGGGCGCGTCAACTATCGCGCGGCCGGCCGTGCGCTCGAGCAGCCGCTCGAGGACGAGCCCGACCGGGTTACCGAGCCGTGGACCGCATCGCTCGTCGCCGGATGGTACTGGCAGGTCCGCGGCATCAACCTCGATGCTGACCGTGGTGCCGGCGGCGTCGAGGCGGTCACCCGGGCGATCAACGGGAAGTATCTCAAGGGCCTGGATGAGCGCGCGGTGCTTTTCAACAAGGCGATCTCGGCGCTGGCGCCGTTCCCCGACACGCTGGAGGTCTGACATGGGCGTTTTCAGTCTCGTCTTCGGCCTCGTGACGGGGCCGAAGCGCTGGCTCGTGCTGGCGATCGCCGCGGCGATCGTGGCGGCCGCCGTCGCCGGCTATATCGGCTGGCTTAAATGGTCGATCGCCGATCTCGAGCGCGATCTCGCCGTGACCCGATCCGACCTGAAGACCGCGCGCGAGAACGTCCTGACGGCCGTGCGCGTCAACGAACGCAACCTCGTCGAGGTCGACCGGTTGCGCGACGACAGCGCGGCCGTGCGCCATGCCGTCGGCGGCGAACTGGCGGCGGCCGCGGCGCGTTGTGCCGCATCCATCCGGATCAAGAGAGAGGTAGCCCGTGTCGCGACCGAAAGCCCTGCACAATGCCCTGTCGCTCCTAGCGTGCGCGCCGCTCTTCGGGGCCTGCAGCCCGATGATGCGCGAAGCCCCGATCGTGACGCAGATCGAGCGCGTGGTGGTCCGCCCGCCCGCTGAGCTGCTGACCTGCACGGCCGAACCGCGCCGGCCGGCCGATGAGTTCGACCAGGACGCGCTCGCGGACTGGATCCCCGACATGGCGATCGCCGGCCGTTCGTGCCGCGACCGCCTCGAGGCCGTGCGGCGCTTTGTCGAGGAAACGTCGCAGTAATCCCGAATCCGGAAAGGTGAGGAAGATGGACGACATCGCATCGGCACTTTCGATCGTCGCACACGGCTTCGGCGTGCTCGGCCTGCTGGCCGTGGCCGTCGGCCTCCTGTTCTTCAGCAAGGCGCACAATATCGGCTCGGCCATCGGCTGCGCTGCTGTCATCGTCGTGGGAGTAGCAATCTCGTGGACCGCATGGGGCGCGCCACCTGCCGAAGGCGAGTTGCGCTTCTCCGACTGGTACCAGTCGCTGCGCGTTCCAGGCATCCCCGACGACGAGCCGCAGCAATCGTGCTGCGACCTGTCGGACTGCCGGCCGATCGAGCGGACGCGTATCGGGCCCGAGGGCTACGAGGCGCTGATCACGCCGAAGACGCATAGCCAGTTCGGTATCACCGAGCCGACATGGGTCAAGGTGCCGAACGAGGCAATCCTGCAGACGACCCGGAATCCGGACGGCACCGGGCGCGCTGTCGTGTGCTGGATGCCGACGCGCGGCGTCATCTGCTTCGTGCGGCCGCTGGAGATATGACGGTGGGCGAACCTCTCAAGCATCGCTCCGACCTCAACGGTGCGGGCGGGGATGAGGGCGTCGACGATCTCGATATTGATCGCGGTGAGTTTGGTTATCAACGCGACGTCGACGGCCGGGTCAAATGGCTGCACTTCTGGCCGACCGATTGCCCGTGCCCGCTCTCCGCGGCGATCACACCTCAACGGAACGGCAACGGCGCGACCTGGATGCTCTCGGGCGCTGTTGATCGTCCGACGCTGGCCCCGAGCGTGAATGCTGAGGGTATCTGGCACGGCTATCTCCGGGACGGCGTAGCGACGCGCTGCTAGCGAATGGGCCGCCGTCCGCCCTCGAGGCCGGCAATGGAAAATGGAGGTTGCAGCATGAAGCGCACGAACACCCCGGCGGCAAAGCCCGCCCCCACCTAAAGCGGTTTTCGCTCGGTGCATTTTGGCCCGCCCTGGGAAACCGGGGCGGGCCTTTTCGCGTTTCAGGACCGGCGATGCTGCCACTTGGCATCGTCGAGCGGTGACAGCGCCGCGACCGGGAACGGCGTATGGCCGACCGCCGAATCGCGCCAGCTCGGAAGTATCAGGTTGGCGCCTCGGCCGCCGCAGGCGAGGCACAGTGCGTTCCGGCGCAGCGCGTCGCTCGACGTGTCGGGGCCCCATCGGATGATGAAGGGCGCGAGGGCGACGGGCCTCGACCGGCCGCACCGCGGATTGGTGCAGTGAAGCCAGACCCAGCCGCCGAAGCGCTGGCGCTGGAGGAATCCGAGGGACGGCCGATCCGGCGATCGCTTCACGGGCACCAGGGCCGCCGGCGCCCTGTCCAGGGCCGTGCGAGGCCCGCGGCGACCAGCTCGTCGCCGAGATCCCGGCCGTCGACCAGCACCCATGCCAGCGTGCGGCCGTAGCGGTCGCGCGGGCGCTTGGCATCCGGCCGGATCTCGACCTGGCCACTGGCGAGCCGTGCGGCCGTCATCTGGCGGGCCTGCTCGGCGAGATCCGCCTCGATCGCGCAGCGGGCATGGGAACCGAGTTCGGGCGTGTCGATATTGAGGATGCGCACGCGCTCGCGGCCGCAGGCGATCGTGTCGCCGTCGATCGCGCGGCAGACGCTGGCCGCGCCCGCCGGCACGGCCGCAAGGGCGCAGAAAAGTAGGACGAGAACGCGCGTGAACATTTCGAGATTGTAGGATGGTGATTCCCCAATCTCTCCCCAATTTTCATGCGATGTTCTGAATTCGTTTGCACGCCATTGAAACAAACGGGCGCCGCGGCAAACGAGACGTGCAGAGATCGAATGTTGATTTATATGGGGTTTCGACTTCCAAGCTGGTGCTGCCTCGGAGGATTGAACTCCGGACCTCGTCCTTACCAAGGACGCGCTCTACCACTGAGCTAAGGCAGCGCTTGGGCGAAAGCCGGGCGCTTGATGCCACAGCCGGGGGACCCTTGCAACTCGCTTGGTTCGGGGCCCCGTTTTGGGCAAACTCCGGCGCATGGCTGCCCCGCCCCGAGCGCCGATGCCTGCCGAGCAGGTCGAACCCGTGATCCGCGCCGCGGTCAAGGGCAAGGGCACGTTTTCGCTGGGCCAGATCGCCGATGCGACGGGGGCGCCCACCATGCAGGTCTTCTCGGTGCTCGAGAAGATGGTGACCGAGGGCCGCCTCAAGCGGCTGACGGACGCGCGCACCGGGGCTGCCGCCCCGGCACGCGTCGCCGCCCGCTAGAAATCAGCGCCGCGCGCGGTTGACGGCCGACGTCACGGCCTTGAGCGAAGCCGCCACGATGTTCGAATCGATTCCCACGCCGAACAGCGTGCGCCCGTCGACGGTCGCCTCGACATAGGCTGCCGCCTGCGCCTTGGCGCCCTGGTTGCCCTTGATGGCGTGCTCGCGATAGTCGACCACGTCGACGCTGACACCGGCCTTCGAAAGCGCATCGACATAGGCGGCGATGGGCCCGTTGCCTTCGCCCTCGAGCTTGGTTTCCTTACCGTCGATCTTCACCAGCGCCTCGATGCGCCGCTCGGCGCCCGACTTGCCCGTGGGCAGCGTGGTGTGTTCGACGAACGATACCTTGCCGCCGGCGAGATATTCCGACTGGAAGGTCTCGTAGATGTCCTTGGCGGAGAGTTCCTTGCCGGTCTGGTCGGCCACGCGCTGGACGGCGGCGGCAAACTCGATCTGGAGCCGGCGCGGCAGTTCGAGGCCATAATCGGTTTCCAGCAGGTAGGCGATGCCGCCCTTGCCGGACTGCGAGTTGACCCGTATGACCGCCTCGTACGAACGGCCGATATCCTGCGGGTCGATGGGCAGGTAGGGCACGTCCCACACGCCGGTGTTCGATTTCTGCTGCGCGGCGAAGCCCTTCTTGATCGCGTCCTGGTGCGAACCCGAGAACGCCGTGAACACAAGTTCGCCGCCATAGGGGTGGCGCGGATGCACGGGCAGCTGGTTGCAGTATTCGACCGTCTGCACGATCTCGCGCACGTTCGACATGTCGAGCTTCGGGTCCACGCCCTGGCTGAACATGTTGAGCGCCAGCGTCACGATGTCGACATTGCCCGTGCGTTCGCCGTTGCCGAAGAGCGTGCCTTCGATGCGCTGCGCCCCGGCCATCACCGCGAACTCGGCCGCCGCCACGCCCGTCCCGCGGTCATTGTGCGGATGGACCGACAGGATCCAGCTGTCGCGGTTCTTCACGTTGCGCCCGAACCATTCGATCTGGTCGGCGTAGATGTTGGGCGTGGCCGCCTCGACCGTCGCGGGCAGGTTGAAGATCATCGGCTTGGCCTTCGAGGGCCCCCATTCGTCCATCACCGCCTCGCAGATCGCCTTGGCGAAATCGAGTTCGGTCTGGGTGAAGCTCTCGGGGCTGTACTGGAAGACGACCTCGGTACCCTTGACCGTCGGCACCAGCCGCTTGACCGTCTTCGTGCCGTTGACGGCGATGTCGACGATGCCGGGCCGGTCGAGCGCGAACACGACGCGGCGCTGGGTGGTCGACGTCGAGTTGTAGAGGTGCACGACGGCGCGCTTGGATCCGCGGATCGATTCGAATGTCCGCTCGATCAGCTCGTCGCGCGCCTGCGTCAGCACCTGGATAGTGACGCCGTCGGGGATCGCGCCTTCCTCGATGATCGAGCGCACGAAGTCGAAATCGGTCTGCGAGGCGGCGGGGAAGCCCACCTCGATCTCCTTGAAGCCGAGGCGCACGAGCAGGTCGAACATGCGCCGCTTGCGTTCGGGCCCCATCGGCTCGACGAGGGCCTGGTTGCCGTCGCGCAGGTCGACCGAGCACCACATCGGCGCCTTGGTGATCTGGCGGGTGGGCCACTTGCGGTCGGGCAGGTCGATGGGCGGGAAGGCTCGGTATTTATGGACGTTCATGGTGCGGGTCTCCGCTTGAAGGGGTCAGGTGCGACGGCGGCGCGCCGATTGGCGGCGCGCGGGGCTAAGTCGCGAAAACCCCTGGAGCGGGGCGATACCGATTGTGGACATTGCTGGAGTTCCGGGCTGGTGGAAGGGACGACGCGACGGACCGACCGCTGAGGCGCCCTTCGCGAAGAAGGGCGGCAGCGGTTCAGATAAGTCGAAGCGCGTCGAGCCTGCGGAACATGGCACCGTTTCTATCGGACACGGGGCGAACCGTCAACCGCCCGGTTCGGCACTCGAAATGCATCTAGCAGGCGCGATATTGTCTCCCGCAAGGCAGAGGGTCGGGGTTTGACGGAAATGGCAACCACAGTCCTTCGCGGCGGGCGTGTTCTGGATGTGGCGGCCGACCGCGCCGACCCGGTCGATATCGCGATCGTCTGCGGCTCGATCGCGGAAATCGGCGCGCCGGGCACGATCGAGCCGCCCGGTGCCGCCGTCGTCGATGCATCCGACCGGCTGCTGGTGCCGGGGCTCGTCAACGCGCACACGCATGCGCATGGCGGGCTTGGGCGCGGGGCCGTGGGCGACAAGGTGCCGCTCGAGCTGTTCCTCAACGCGGCCGGCGCCATCAACGGCCAGCGCACCATCGAAGACAAGTATCTGAGTGCGGCCCTTTCCGCGGCAGAGATGATCCGGCGCGGCTGCACGGCCGGCTTTGACCTGTTCGTGGAATTTCCGGCCCCTTCGGCCGAAGGCGTGCGCGCGGTGGCACAGGCCTATGCCGAAATCGGGATGCGCGCCGTCGTGGCGCCCATGCTGGCCGACCGAACGCTCTATCAGGCGCTGCCGGGCCTGCTCGATGCGATCCCCGAGCCGCAGCGCGGTTACCTGGCCGGAATCGCGATGGCGCCGTTCGAGACGAGCCTTGCGAATATCCGGCCGTTGTTCGCCGACTGGCCGTTCGATCGCGACTACGTGCGGCCGGCCATCGCGCCGACGATCCCGCTGCACTGTTCGGACGAATTCATCGTGGCGTGCGCGCGGATGGCGCGCGAGTTCGACATCCCGTTCCAGACGCATCTCGCCGAAACCAAGGTGCAGGCGGTGCTCTCGCGCGCGAAATACGGCAAGAGCATGACCGCGCATCTCGACGCGCTGGGCGTGCTCGGGTCCAAATTCAGCGGCGCACACGGCATCTGGATCGACCGGCTCGACATGGACCTGATCGCCCAGCGCGGCGGGCGCATCGCGCACAATCCGGGCAGCAACCTGCGTCTGGGTTCGGGCATCGCGGCAATGCGCGAGATGATCGATGCCGGCATCGAGGTCGGCATCGGCACCGACGGTTCGAACACCGGCGACGGCCAGAACATCTTCGAGGCTGCGCGGCTTGCCGCCTATCTTTCGCGCATGCAGGGGCCGGAATACGGGCGCTGGATCACCGCACGCGAGGCGTTCGAAGCCGCGACGGCCGGCAGTGCCCGGCTTCTCGGCTTCGACAAGCTGGGCCGCATTGCGCCCGGCTTCGCGGCCGACATCGTGTTCCTGCGTCTCGACCAGCCGCAATACGTGCCGTTACGCAGCCCGACGGTGCAGATGGTGTTCGGCGAGTCCGGGTCTGCGGTCGACAAGGTGATGATCGGCGGGCGCATGGTATTCGCCGACGGAAAGCTGCTGACGCTCGACGAGGCGAAGCTGCGCCGCGAGGCGGAGGCGGCTGCCGCGCGCCTCGATGCGGCAAACGAACGCATCCGGCAGACCGGCGCCTCGGTTCACGATTTCGTGGGTGCTTTCTGCGTGGCGCACGGCCGCGCCGGCTGCCACATCCGCCGCCGGCTCGACTGCCTGCCGGCCTGACGCGTCAGGCTTCCCGCGCGCCGTAATAGAGCGTCACGGCGTGCTTCGCTTCGGCGAAGAACAGCCAGCGCTCGATCAGCGTTCCGCCGATCGCGAAAATGACCGCGAGCAGCGAAAGTGCGGCACCCAGCAGGCTGCCTGCGAAGACCGGTGCCGTCGCCGTGAACGCGGCCGGAAAGCCGAAGGCGAACCAGCGGACCATCGTGCGCAGCTTTTCAGAGTGCTTGCGCGCGAGCTTGTAGCCCATCTCCTGCTGGAGATAGTTCTCGGTCGCGTGCGGGGGGTCGAGCAGGCGCACTTTTCCGCGTGCACCCAGGCCGGTCGCCGTTTCCGGGGTCGAGCCGGATTTCGTCGTGTCGATGAATTTCCAGTACCGATCCTTCACGTAGGCCGCGAACGCGACCGCGGCAAACGCCACGACCGCGACGACCGCCTGCGGCTCGCCCCACGCCTGTGCGGCCGCATGGAGCAGCACGGCGCCCGTCGACAGCGCATGCGCGAGATAGTTCGGCACGACCCAGCGATTGTGCCAGCGCCGGATCGTCCTCAGCGAGCGGTAGATCATCGCGGTCGTGAACACGGTGACCACCGCACCCGCGGCGGCGGCGAGACCGGCGATCGCGTACCAGCCTTGCGTCCTTCCGAAGAACGCCCACGCGACGCCGAAGATCGCGAGCGGCACGAAGGTCAGCACCGCCGCGATTCCTTCGCGGCTCAGCCAAGAACTGCGCCATTGCGACAGCGCGCGCCACGCGCGTTCGGGATGGCCCAGATGGAACGTGGAGGCAAGCAGGCCCGAGACGATCAGCGCCGTCGCCGGCCCCAGCGTCATCACCGCGAACCACCCGGACGACGGGATGAAGCCAAGCGCGTTGGCAATCGCCGTGAGGAAGAGCAGGCCGTAGCCGGCGCCCGAGGCGGTCGTGAAGAATATGACGGAAAAAGCGGGGTTCATCGTTGTCGTGTCTTCAGCGGGAAAGCAGCCGGTCCATCCAGCGCAGCAGCGGATGCGTGCCGTCGCCGGCCGCGGTGGGCCGTTCGAGAGCGGCCGACGCTCCCGTGCAGCCGGGTGCGGTCTTTGCCGGGCGCGGCGGGAGGTAGCGGTTGACCGGCGCGTACTCCATTTCGGGCATCAGCGCATAGCCGCCGCGCTCCTCGACCAGCTTCGAGACATCCGAATTCGGGTCGCCCAGGTCGCCGAAATGGCGTGCACTTGCCGGACAGGTCGACACGCAGGCGGGCACGCGATCGGCCTCGTCGAGATTTTCGTTGTAGATGCGGTCGATGCAAAGCGTGCACTTCTTCATCACGCCTTCGTCGGCATCGAACTCGCGCGCGCCATAGGGGCAGGCCCACGAGCATAGCTTGCAGCCGATGCAGGTGTCGGCGTTGACCAGCACGATGCCGTCCTCCGCCCGCTTGTAGCTGGCACCGGTCGGGCAGACCGTGACGCAGGCGGGTGTCTCGCAGTGGAGGCAGGATTTCGGGAAATGGACGGTCCGGCTGTCGGGGCCTTCGCCGGCCTCGAACGTGTGGATGCGGTTGAACCAGACGCCCGAGACATTGGCGCCGTAGGGATCGAAATCCGGCAACGGGGCGGAATGCCCGCCGGTGTTCCATTCCTTGCAGTTCACCGCGCAGGCGTGGCAGCCCACGCACGTGTCGAGATCGATGACGAGGCCGAGTTTCTTCGCACCGGCGACGGGGGCGGGAAGGCTGGTCATTTCGATTTCCACTGTGCGCCGTAGCGCAGGATTTCGGGCGAGGGCGAGGTGCCTTTCGGCCTGGCGATTTCCGGAAGCTGCGGCGAGGTTTCGCCCCATTCGGCCCGGTCCGCCTTCTCGACGCGAACGCGCAGGTCGTACCAGGCGGCCTGCCCGGTGATCGGGTCGGAATTCGAATAGCGGTAGCCGTGTTTTTCCGGCAGCAGTTCGGAAATCAGGTGATTGAGCAGGAAGCCCTTGGTCGCTTCCGGCACGTCCTTGTCGAGGCCCCACGTGCCCGCGCGCTTGCCGATGGCGTTCCACGTCCACACCGTATCGGCGTTGACGCCTTCCATCGTGCGGATCTGCGCCTTGACGCGGCCGTGATGCGAGGTGATCCACGCCCAGTCGTCGTCGGCAAGGCCCAGCTTCGCGGCCGTTGCCGCGTTCATGTAGAGCCGGTTCTGCGTGTGGATCTGGCGCAGCCACGCGTTCTGCGAGCCCCACGAATGGTACATCGCCATCGGGCGCTGCGTGACCGCGTGCAGCGGGAACGCGGCCGTGTCGACCTGCTCGCCCTCGAATGTCGGATGCCAGACCGGCAGCGGATCGAAGTGGCGCTCGATGCGTTCGCGATGTTCGGCCGGTGCGGCGATCGGCCCGATGCCGCGCGCGGCGTTGCGGAACTTCTGCAGCGGCTCGGAATAGAGATGCAGGACGATCTGGTCGGGCTTGTCGAGAAGCCCGAGCTTCACTGCGGCCTCGAGATAACCCTTGTTCGCATGCTTGAAATAAAGCTGGTCGGGCTCGAGATGATGGCGCCAGAAGGCGCCGTTTTCGACATAGCGCTCGAGCTGCTTCGGGTTCGGCTCGCCGACGCCGGACTTGGACCCGTCGGCGCCGCGGAAACCGGCGAGCGGGCCTACGCCGGGCTTGCGCTCGTGATTGACGATGTAGTCGGCGTAACCGCCGGGGAATTTCGCCGCGCCGTCGGCGTTGGTAAAGCCCGGCAGCTTCAGCCGCACGGCGAGATCGATCAGCACGTCCTGGAAGGGGCGCACGTCGCGGTCGGGCTTCACGACCGGCTGGCGGATCGCATCGCCCGGCCCTTCCGCGGATCCGATGGGGCGGTCGAGCAGCGAGATGCAGTCCCACCGCTCCAGATACGTCGTGTCGGGCAGGATCAGGTCGGCATAGGCGACCGTCTCGGAATAGAACGCGTCGGAATAGATGATGTGCGGGATCTTGTAGTTCCCGTCCGCACCCTTGTCGGTCAGCATGTGCGCGGTCTCGGCCGAGTTCATCGAAGAGTTCCACGCCATGTTCGCCATGTACATGAACAGCGTATCGATGGGGTACGGATCGCCCTTCCATGCATTGGCGATGACCATGTGCATGAGGCCGTGCGCGGCGACGGGCGCTTCCCAGGAATAGGCCTTGTCGATGCGCGTGGGCCTGCCGTCGTCGTCGAGCAGCAGGTCTTCGGGTCCCAGCGTGAAGCCCAGCGGCATGCCGCCCATCGGTTTGCCGGGGTTGATCTGCGCGGGCTTGCCGGTGGGCTTGGGGCCGGGCGGCACCGGACGCGGGAAGGGCGCCTTGTAGCGCCACGAGCCGGGCGTATCGATGGCGCCGAGCATCATCTGGAGGAGGTGGATCGCACGGCAGGTCTGGAAGCCGTTCGAATGCGCGGATATCCCGCGCATCGCGTGCATCGAGACGGGCCGCCCGATCATGCGCTCGTGCCGGCGGCCGGCCCAGTCGGTCCAGGGCTGTTCGATCACCACCTGCTGTTCGAACGCGGCGTGCGCTAGTTCGGCGGCAATACGCCTGATCGTGGCGGCGGGAACGCCGCAGCGCGCCTCCACGGCCTCGGGCGCATAGTCCGGCGCCAGATAGCGCGCGGCGATGTGTTCGAAGACCGGGCTCGCGTGCCGCCCGTCGGGCAGCGTGAACCCGCCGACGAGCTTCGGCACCACGTCGGCGTCGAGCGCGCTTGCCAGCGCGTTCGTGCGGCTGTCCCAGCATTGCGGATTTCCCGCAGCGTCGCGCACGACCAGGCCGTCGTCCTCGCGCACGAGCCAGGGCGCGTTCGTGTAGCGCACGAGGAATTCGAGATCGATCCGGTCGGCCTTCAGCAACTCGTGGACAAGCGACAGCACGAACAGCCCGTCAGTGCCGGGCCGGATGCCGAGCCATTCGTCGGCCACGGCCTGATAGCCGGTCTTCACCGGATTGATCGAAACGAACTTGGCGCCGTTCGCCTTGAGTTTTGAAAGGCCCGCCTTGATCGGATTGCTGTCGTGATCCTCGGCGACGCCGAAGAGCATGAAATAGCGCGCGTGCTCCCAGTCCGGCTCGCCGAATTCCCAGAACGAACCGCCGATCGAATAGAGCCCGGCCGCCGCCATGTTGACCGAGCAGAATCCGCCATGTGCCGCGAAGTTTGGCGTGCCGAACTGGTTGGCCCACCAGCCGGTGAGCGACTGGCTCTGGTCGCGACCGGTGAAGAAGGCGAGCTTCTTGGGGTCATCGGCGCGGATGTCGCCAAGCCATTTCGTGGCGAGGCCCAGCGCTTCGTCCCACGAAATTTCCTGAAACTCGCCCGCGCCACGTTCGCCCACGCGCTTCAGCGGCGCAGTCAGCCGCGCCGGGCTGTAATGGTTCATGATCCCGGCCGACCCCTTGGCGCACAGCACGCCGCGGTTGACCGGGTGATTCTTGTTGCCTTCGATATAGCGGATGCGGCCGTCGCGCAGATGCACGCGGATGCCGCAGCGGCACGCGCACATGTAGCAGGTGGTGCATTTGACCTCGTCGGAGACTTTCGGCGAGGTGTCGATCTGCGGGTCCAAACTTCCGTCCATCGGCATGAATTGCCGTTCCTCCCGCTTCGTCGCGACCGGCAAACCCTTGTAGGATCGGGCTTGCCGATAGTCAAACGTGTCAAAGGGTTGCGTCCGGCCTTTGGCGGGTGCATCCTTCATGGGAACGCAAGGAAAGCTCATCCGGTAATCCATGTCCGAACTCTCGAAAGAGGATCTTGAGCGGCTTGCCGCCGATCCGTCCGCGCAGGGGCGCGTGGCGGCGATCGGCAAGGTCGCGTCGACATGGAAGGCGGGTTCGCTGACGGCGGCCGCGCGCGTCGAGGCCGAAAAGCTGCTGCGGGTTCTGGCCGAGGATGCGGTCGTCGCCGTGCGCAAGGCGCTGAGCGACCATCTGAAGGACGCAAGCCTTCTTCCCGCCGGTCTCGCCATGAAACTGGCGCGCGACATCGATCAGGTCGCAACGCCGATGCTTCTGGAAAGCGAGGCGTTCTCCGACGAAGACCTGATGGAGATCGTCGCCTCGCAAGGACAGGCAAAGCAGGTTGCCATCGCCGGTCGCAAGAGCGTGTCCGATGCCGTCGCCGCCAAGCTCGTGGAGCATGGCGACGAAAAGGTGGCTGCGACGCTCGCCGGCAACGCGGGTGCCCGGATGTCGGATGCCACGGTCGAACGGCTGGTCGACCGGCACGGCAAGTCCGATGCGGTGCAGACGAAGCTCGTCGCGCGCCGCAGCGTTCCGCTGCGCGTTCTCGAGAAGCTCTATAATCTTGCCTCCGAACGGATCCGCGAGCGTCTGCTCGAGCGCCCCGACATGACGAGCGAGATGGCGGCCGATCTCGCCATGCATGCGCGCGAGATCGCCACGGTCGATTCCTCGATGTCGTCGCAGGAAGAGGATGTGGCGCGTCTGGCGACACATCTTCATTCCACCGGCCGGCTCGATCCCGGCCTCGTCATCCGCGCGCTGTGCATGGGCGATCTTTTCCTGTTCGAGCACGGGCTTGCCAAGCGCGCGAACATCCCCATCGAGCGTGCGCGCCAGCTCATCTACGATCCGGTCGGCGGCCTCAAATACGTCTACGAACGCGCCTACATGCCGCTCGATCTCTACCCGGCCGTGCGCGCGGCACTCGAAGTGGCGCTGGAGACGAGCTACGACGGCGGCCCGGCGGATCGCGAGCGATATCGCCGCCGGATGATCGAGCGCGTGCTGACCAAGGTCGAGGACGCCGATCCGGACACGGCCGACTATCTTCTCGCCCGACTTTCCACGCTGACGCAGTCGCTCGCCCACCAGCCGGTCGCCTGAACGAAGGTCTGCCTTGCCTCCACAGCTGCAAGCCTCGACCGAAGCACGGGCCAAGCGCGCCATTGCAAAATCGATGAAGGCGCTCGCCGCGTCGGATGCCGACGTGGCGGAATGGCTGGCGCGCATCGGCCTGCCGTCGCCGCGCGTGCGTCCCTCGGGTTTCGAGGGTTTCATGCGCGCGATCGTCGCCCAGCAGGTGTCGGTGCCGGCCGCCACCGGCATCTGGCGCAAGCTCGAAGCGGGTCTCGGCGAGATTGCACCCCACGCCGTGCTGGCGTGCGATGACGCGCGCCTGCGCACGATGGGCCTGTCGCGGCAGAAGACGTCCTATGCGCGCGGCCTCGCGCAGGCAGTCATGGAAGGCGTGCTCGATTTTGACGAACTGCACGCCGCCGAGGACGAGGCGGCGATCGAGACGATCACGCGGCTGAAGGGCCTCGGGCGCTGGAGCGCCGAAATCTATCTTCTTTTCGCCATGCAGCGGCCGGATGTCTGGCCGGCAAACGATCTGGCGCTGCAGGAGGCGATGCGCATCCTCAAGCGGCTGCGTTCGCGGCCGGACGAAAAGCGGCTGCGCAAGCTTGGCGAGAAATGGCGGCCGCACCGTTCGGCCGGCGCGTTGTTCCTGTGGCACGTCTATCACCACGCCAAAGGACGCTAGCCGCCGCGTTCGCGGCGCTGGTGCTGCTCGCGCAGGCGCCGGCGCCCAAAGAACGTGAGCCGGCGGATGTCACGGGCGATTTCGAGCGGCTCGTTTCGCAGATCGAAACGCTTCTCGACCGCGGGCTCGATCCGGAAATGCGCGCGCGCCTTCGGGCCCGGCTGGCCCCGCTGGTCGACCGGCTCGATGCGGGTACGCCCGACGATCGCGCGCAGGCCGCCTTCCGCCTCGAACGGCGTCTGGCGCGGCTGCGCGAGAACCGGCGCGGCACCTTCGAGAACATCCCGCCAGGCCTTTACGATGCGTACCGGCAGGCGCTTGATGACGAGGAACGCCGCATCGTCGAAGAGCTTCGCGCGATGGGCCGGAAGGTCGACTAGACCTTGTTATAGGGCAGATGCGACAGCAGCGTCGCCATGCCGCAGAAGCCCGTCACGCCCGCGAAGAGGAGCCCGGCGCCGACCCCGGCGCTCAGCGCATAGAACCACGGATCAACGAACGCGCCGAGGATCGCGCCCAAGAGGACAAGCGATCCGGCGACGATCTGGACCTGGCGCATGACCGGGATCGGTGCGGACCGATTTTCGGAGACCGGAAGGCCCGCACTGCGCCAGGCCGCAAGCCCGCCCGAAAGATGTGCGACTTCAACGCCGCCCTTCGCAAGCAGTGCGGCACCGCGCGCCGAGCGCGCGCCGGAGGCACAATGAAGCACGAAGCGCCGGCCCGGAGCGGGCCTCAGCTTTTCGACGTCGAGCCCGCCCAGCGGGACGAGCCGCGCGCCCGGGATGCTCTCGCGCGCATGCTCGCCCGGCTCGCGCACGTCGAGCAGTTCGCATTCGCCGGCATCGAGCCAGGACTTGAGGGTATTCGCGTCGATTTCCTTGATCGCAGCAGCCATGATTGCCACCATGAGATTGCGGCCGATTGCCGTGCTACATATATATTAGGTACATCTGAAATATTCAAGGGGCACCGGCAGCCGTGAGCGAACCTGAGATTTCCGGCTTTTTCGAACCGGTTACCGGCACCGTCAGCTATCTCGTCGTAGATCGGGCCAGCCGGGCGGCGATGATCGTCGACCCCGTTCTGGACTACGACTGGCGGGCGGGGCGAACCTCGACTCGGTCGCTCGAGGCGATCGCGAAGGCGGCCGAGGGGCTGCGCGTCGAATTCATCGCCGAGACGCATCCGCATGCCGACCATCTTTCCGGCGCGCGATGGCTCAAGGAACGGCTCGGCGGCAAGATCGTCATCGGTGCCGGAATTGCCGCAGTCCAGCGCGCCTGGGCGCCGATCCTCGATCTCGAACCCGGCTTCGCCTGCGACGGATCGCAGTTCGACATGCTGCTTCAGGACGGCGCGCGACTGTCGCTTGGTGAACTCGACGTCGCGGCGATGGATACGCCCGGTCACACGCCGGCCTGCGTCACGCTGGTCGTGGCAGCCCGTTCGGGCGGTCGCAAGCATGCCTTCGTGGGCGACGCGCTCTTCATGCCGGACTACGGGACCGCCCGGACGGATTTCCCCGGTGGTTCGGCGCGCACGCTCTATCGCTCCATCCGCCGCATCCTGTCGCTGCCGGAGGATACGAAGCTCTACACCGCGCACGACTATCAGCCCGGCGGCCGTGCGGTGGCGTTTGTAACGACGGTGGGCGAGCAGCGCCGGACGAACGTCCACGTGAAGGACGGAATCAGCGAGGACAGCTTCGTCGAGATGCGCGAGGCGCGCGACGCGAAGCTCGACGCGCCGAATCTTCTGCTGCCGTCGATCAACGTGAATGTCCGCGGCGGCAACCTGCCGCCGGCGGCCGCCAACGGCACGCGCTATTTCAAGATACCGATCGACCGGATCTGATGGCGACGAAAAAGGGACCACAGGCGCAAGTCGACGAAGCCAAGCGCAAGGCCGCGCAGGCCGCCGCACTTCGCGAGAACCTCAAACGCCGCAAGTTGCAGGCGCGCGGCCGCGCGGCCGCCGAGGACGAGGCGGCAATCGCCGCGATCCTCGAATTCTGGTTTTCAGGCGGCGATCCGGCGAAGGACGGGTTCCGGGCGCTCTGGTTCGAGAAGGACGACGCGTTCGACGGCGAATGCCGCAGCCGCTTTGCGGGGCTGGCGGCGCAGGCTGCGGCGGGTGAACTCGACCGGTGGGGACAGACGGCGGAGGGTGGCCTTGCGCTGCTCGTGCTGCTCGACCAGATTCCGCGAAACATCCATCGCGGCACGCCGCAGGCATTCGCGTCTGACCCCACGGCCTTGTCGCTTGCAAGGCGGATGGTCGCCCGCGGCTTCGATCGCGAACTGCCGATGCCGCACCGGCTTTTCGCCTATCTACCGTTCACGCATGCCGAAGACATTGCCGCGCAGGACGAGTGCGTGCGGCTTGTGTCGTCGCTGCCGGAGACGGCATGGCGCGCGCAAGCCGTAAAATCGGCGGTCGCGCACCGGGACGTGATCGCGAAATTCGGGCGGTTTCCTCATCGGAACGCGGCCTTGGGGCGCGACTCGACGCAAGCCGAGCGCGAATACCTCGCGCAGCCCGGCGCGGGCTTCTAGCCATCGAAATGTCCCGCCCGCGTCTGGATTTTGCCATCCGGGCGGAGTAAGGGAGGGGCATGGACAAAATCCGAATCCGCGGGGGCCGCGTCCTGCGTGGCGCGATCCCGATCGGCGGCGCCAAGAACGCGGCGCTGCCGCTGATGGTGGCAAGCCTCCTCACCGACCAGACGCTGACGCTGGTCAACATCCCCCATCTTGCCGACATCACCACGCTGGCGAATCTGCTGGGCACGCTGGGCGTGGAGATCGCGCTCGACGGCCACGCGCCGAACGGCGGGCACGCGGGTCGCGCACTGGCGCTGACCGCGCGAAAGCTCGCCGGCACGACGGCCGAGTACGACCTGGTGCGCAAGATGCGCGCCTCGATCCTCGTCCTCGGGCCTATCCTGGCACGCGAGGGGCGCGCGCGCGTCTCGCTGCCGGGCGGCTGCGCGATCGGCGCGCGTCCGGTCGACCTGCATCTCAAGGGCCTCGAGCAGCTTGGCGCTTCGATCGAACTGACCGGCGGCTATGTCGAGGCGAAGGCGCCTGGCGGCCTGACCGGTGCGCGCATCGTCTTCCCGTTCGTCTCGGTCGGCGCCACCGAAAACCTGATGATGGCCGCGACGCTCGCCAAGGGGCGCACGACGCTGGTGAACGCGGCGCGCGAACCGGAGGTCGGCGATCTCGCGCGCTGCCTCGTTGCGATGGGTGCCGGAATTTCCGGCATCGATACCGATACGCTGACGATCGAGGGTGGAAAGCCGCTGCACGGCGCGCGCCACTCGATCCTGCCCGACCGCATCGAGATGGGCACCTACGCGATGGCGGCTGCGGCGACCGGCGGCGACGTCGAACTCGTCGGCGGGCGGCTGGAACTGATCCAGTCAGCGGCCGACGCGCTGCGCGGAGCGGGCGTCACCTTCGAACAGGGCGAGAAGGGCGTGCGCGTCAGCCGGTCGAATGCCGCATTGACCGGTATCGACGTGATGACGGAACCCTATCCGGGATTTCCGACCGACCTGCAGGCCCAGATGATGGCACTGCTGACCACGGCGCAGGGCGCCTCGATGATGACCGAGACGATCTTCGAAAACCGCTTCATGCACGTGCCCGAGCTTCGCCGCATGGGCGCCAACATCAACCTGCACGGCGGATCGGCGATGGTGCGCGGCGTGCCGCAGCTGACCGGCGCGCCGGTGATGGCGACCGACCTGCGTGCCTCGGTATCGCTGGTGATCGCGGGGCTCGTCGCGAAGGGCGACACGACGGTTGCGCGTGTCTATCATCTCGATCGCGGCTACGAGCGGCTGGAAGAAAAGCTCGCGGCCTGCGGCGCGGAGATCGAAAGGCTGAAGGACGCGGCATGAGCGGTGCGGACGGCGCATTGCGGCTGAAGGCGGAGGACGCGGAGGATTTCCGCATCCTCGCGGCCTGCCTGCAGGATGCGCTCGTCCCCGTGGGCGACATGAATTTCGACGCCGGATCGCGCGAGTTCGTGCTGCTCGCCAACCGCTACCGCTGGGAAGGCGACGAACGCACGGCCGAGCGGATTCACTGCGCCGTTCACTTCACGGGCGTCGGCGCGGTGCGGCGGCGCGGCTTCGACCTGCGCGAACGCGCACGCGTGCTCGACCTTCTCACGATCGAAATCGCTGCCGACGCGGTGACGCTTCTGTTCGCCGAGGACGCTGCCATCCGCCTGGAAGGATCGTCGATCGGCGGCCGGCTTCGCGATGTGGGCGCGCCGTGGCCGGGTGCGGCCACGCCGCGACATCCCGCCGCCTAGGCTGGCAGGCCCCTCGCGCGGGGCCCGAATTCTGCTATGACAGCGCCACGGGCCCGCAAGCAGGTCCCCGCCGGATATTCCCAGCGAAAGACAAGCCTTTGACTGCGAACGAAAAAATCATTCTGGCCCTGCCCAACGGCCGCATCCTCAAGGAAGCGATGCCGCTGCTGCGCAAGGCGGGTATCCGGCCCGAGCCGGAATTCGACAATCCCGAGACGCGCCTGCTGCGCTTCCGGACCGACGATCCGCGCCTCGACATCGTGCGGGGCCGCGCGTTCGACGTGGCAACGCTCGTCGCGTTCGGGGCGGCGCATCTGGGCATCGTCGGCAATGACGTGATCGTCGAGTTCGACTACCCGGAAATCTACGCGCCGCTCGACCTTCGCATCGGGAAGTGCCGCCTGTCGGTGGCCGAACCTGCCGAACTCGCCGGCCGCGACGATCCGCGCAAATGGAGCCACGTGCGCGTGGCGACCAAGTACCCCAACGTCACGCGCAAGCACTTCGCCAAGCGCGGCGTGCAGGCGGAATGTATCAAGATGAACGGCGCCATCGAACTGGCACCCGCACTCGGTCTTGCGCGGCGCATCGTCGATCTCGTGTCGAGCGGTGCCACGCTGAAGGCGAACGGGCTCGTCGAGGTCGAACACATCGCCGACGTGACATCGAAATTGATCGTCAACCGGGCAGCGTTGAAGACGCGCCATGCCGAGGTGCAAGGCCTCGTCGACAGGATCGCGGAGGCAACCCTTGCCGCTTGATCTCGACGCGCGCGCATCCGGTTTCGCGGCGAAGTTCGCCCGCCTGATGCGCGCGCGTGCGGCCGAAGCCGCCTCGGTCGACGGTGTCGTCGCCAGGATCCTGGCCGACGTGCGCAAGCGCGGTGACGCGGCGCTGGTCGCCTATACCAACCGCTTCGACCGCGTGCGCATCACCGCGCCGAAGCTTCGCGTGAGCGCGCGCGAGATCGCGGCGGCGCTCAAGGCGTGCGAGCGCGACACGGTGCGCGCGCTGGAACTCGCGGCCGAGCGCATCGCCGCCTATCACGCCCGCCAGTGGCCGAAGGACGAGATCTGGAAGGATCGTGCCGGGCTGTTGCTGGGCTGGCGGTGGACGGCCCTTGATTCCGTCGGCCTTTACGTGCCGGGCGGCCGGGCCGCCTATCCGTCTTCGGTGTTGATGAACGCCGTTCCGGCAAAGGTCGCCGGCGTGAAACGCCTCGTCGTCGTCGTTCCGGCGCCCGACGGCAAGCTCGATCCGCTCGTCCTTGCGGCGTGCCGCATCGCCGGCGTGGATGAGATCTACCGCGTGGGCGGCGCGCAGGCGGTGGCGGCACTTGCCTACGGCACGAAGACGATCGCTCCCGTCGACAAGATCACCGGCCCCGGGAACGCCTATGTAACCGCCGCAAAGCGGATGGTGTTCGGAACGGTGGGCATCGACCTGATCGCGGGGCCGTCGGAAGTTGTCGTCGTCGCCGATGCCCACAACGATCCGCGCTGGATCGCGGTCGATCTTCTGGCGCAGGCCGAGCACGACGCCGATGCGCAGTCGATCCTGATTACCGACAGCACGAAGTTTGCGGCCGCCGTGCGCAAGGCGGTTGCTGACGAACTGCGCACGCATCCGCGCCGCGCGATCGCCGGCGCTTCGTGGAAGCGCCACGGCGCCACGATTGTCGTGCGCAAGCTCGACGACAGCGTAGCGCTCGTCGATGCACTGGCACCTGAACATCTCCAGCTTGCCGTTGCGCGACCCGAGCGGCTTGCCGCGCGCGTCACGCATGCGGGTGCGATTTTCATGGGGCGCTTCGCACCGGAAGCGCTTGGCGACTATCTGGCCGGGCCCAACCACGTGCTGCCCACCTCGCGCGCGGCGCGCTTCTCCTCGGGGCTCGGGCTTGACGCGTTCGTCAAACGCACGACTCTGATCGGCGCCGATGCGGCCGGCCTTCGCCGGCTGGCGCCGGCGGGCGAGGCGCTCGCGCGTGCCGAGGGGCTCGTCAGCCACGCCCATTCGATGTCGCTTCGTACCCGCACCGCGAAAGGATAGGCCATGGACGGCTCCTCCGAACGGCGCAACCGCATCTGCAAGATCGATCTCGATGAACAGCTGCGCATCCGTCGCAACGCCGACATCGAGCACGAACGCACGGTCGCGATCTTCGACCTGCTCGAGGAAAACCGGTTCGAACTTGCCGGCGACGTCCAGGGCCCCTATCACCTGACGCTGTCGATCGAAGACAGCCGGCTCGCCTTCGACGTGAAATCCGAGACGGGCCTGTCTCTCGACAGGCTGCTGCTGCCGCTCATGCAGTTCCGCGGCGTCATCAAGGACTATTTCACCGTCTGTGAAAGCTATTACGAAGCGATCAGGCGCCTGTCGCCCTCGCAGATTGAAGCGCTCGACATGGGAAGGCGTGCCGTCCACAACGAGGGGTCGGAGCTGCTGCGCGAGCGGCTTGAAGGCAAGATCGCGATGGACCTCAACACCGCACGGCGACTTTTCACGCTCATCTGCGTGCTCCACATCCGGGCCTGAAGGACAGGGAAGGTTCGCCAGCATCCATGTCCGGCAAGGTCGGCAGCGTGCTGTTCTGCTGTACCCTCAATTCGGTGCGCTCACCGATGGCCGAGGGGCTGGCCAAACGCCTGCTCGGCACGCGCATCTATGTCGACTCGGCCGGGGTCAAGCGCGAGCCGGTCGACCCGTTCGTGATCGCGGCCCTCGACGAGATCGGGGTCGACATCCACCGGCACAAGGCAAAGACCCTCGACGAACTGCACGACAGCTCGTTCGACGTGATCGTCACGCTGAGCCCGGAAGCGCATCACAAGGCCCTCGAACTGACCCGGATCATGGCCTGCGAAGTCGAATATTGGCCCACTTTCGACCCCGCATTGATCGAGGAAGGCAGCCGGGATGCACGCATGGCAGGCTACCGCCAGCTGCGCGACCAGCTGAAGGACCGGATTTTGAGGCGTTTCCCGGACGCGGCCGAGGATTTCGCGGCAGGCCCCGCCGCTTAAGGGCTTGACCCGGAAGCCGCAAGGGGCCACTTTCCCGCCGGTTTTGACGCTGCGCGCCGAGAAGTTCGGCCGAACGGCGATACATCCCGGCGGAGGCCCATGGCGAAAGAAGGTCTGATCGAGTTCTCGGGCGTGGTGCAGGAACTGCTGCCCAACGCGATGTTCCGCGTGAAGCTCGACAACAATCACGAAGTTCTCGCACACACGTCCGGCAAGATGCGCAAGAACCGTATCCGCGTGCTGGCCGGCGACCGCGTCAATGTCGAGATGACGCCTTACGATCTGACCAAGGGTCGGATCACCTTCCGCTTCAAGTAAGGCCGGATCGAGTGGCCGCGCCGCTCGTCCTTGCATCGGCGAGCCCGCGCCGGCGCGAGCTTCTCGCGCAGATCGGTATCGTGCCGGCGGCCATCGACCCGGCGGAAATCGACGAATCGCCCCGACCGGACGAGACCGCCGTGCGGCTTGCCGAGCGGCTCGCGCGCGCGAAGGCTGGCGCCGTCGCCGCGCGCAGGCCCGATGCGCTTGTCCTTGCCGCCGATACGGTCGTGGCGTGCGGGAACCGGATTTTGCCCAAGGCCGAAACGGTGGACGAAGCGCGCGCATGCGTGTCGCTGCTTTCCGGACGGCGGCACCGCGTCCATGGCGGCATTTGCATCCTGGCACCCGGCCGTAAGCCGCTCGTCCGCGTGTCGACAAGCATCGTGACGTTCAAGCGGCTCTCGGGCGCCGAAATCGACGCCTATCTTGCCGGCGGAGAATGGCGCGGCAAGGCGGGCGGCTACGCGATCCAGGGCGCGGCTGCGGCTTTCGTGCGTTTCCTGTCCGGCAGCTATTCGAATGTCGTGGGGCTCGACCTTTACGCGGTCGCGCAGATGCTGGCCGGCGTGGGGGCAAGATGAGGGTACCGGTCGACGAGATCCTGATCGAAGCGGGCCCGCAGGCCTATCTCGCGGTTGCCGTTGCCGGCGGGCAGGCGATCGATATCGCGCGCGAGGCGGTCGACCGGCGGCTTGCGCCGGGCAGCATCCATGCCGCGCGCGTGGCGCGCATCGTGCCGAATGTCGGCGCGATCCTGGATCTGGAAGGCGGGCTTGGCGCGTTGCTCGACCTCGCCGGCGGCCGCGTTCCGGCACAAGGCGACATGCTGCGCGTCCAGATCATCGAGCCGCCCGCGGGCGACAAGCTCGCACGCGCGGCGGCGCGCGTGTCGTTGGCCGGGCGGTTCGCGCTGCTGGCACCGGGTGGCAGGGAACCGGGCATTTCCAAGCGTACCGCGGCGCCCAAACGCGAGGCGCTTCAGGCACTGGCGGGCCGTCTTCATGTCGACGGCGAAGGACTGATTCTTCGCGCCGGAGCGGCCTATGCCGACCCGGCGGCCGTGGAGGCGGAAGTCGCACGGCTGCGCGCGCTGGCGCAGGGGCTTGTCGCCGGTGCTTCGCCGAAGCTGCTGCTTGCCGATGATCCGTTTGCCGCCATCGCACGCACGCTTGCCCCGCAGGACGAGCCGGCTATCGTGTGCGACCGCCACGAAACGGCAAATGCCGCGCGCATCGGTCTCAAGACCGTCTTCCCCGAGCTGGCCGGACTGGTCGTGCATCTGCGGGATGGCGGATCCGTATTCGAACGGCACGGGATCTCGGACATGCTGGCAGGCCTCGAGCGTGCGCGCGTCGACCTTCCCGGCGGGGCATGGCTGTCGATCGAGCCGACAGCAGCACTTGTGGCGATCGATGTGAACCTCGGCAAATCGACCGGCGAGACGGTGACGGTCGATGTGGCGGCAGCGCGCGAAGCGGCCCGCCAGCTGCGTCTGCGCGATCTGGGCGGGCTCGTGGTGATCGATTTCCTTCGGCTGTCCAAACCGGGCGAACGTGCGCGACTGGTCGAGGCGCTCAAGCGCGCGACGGCTTCCGACCGGCGCCGGGTGGATGTGCTCGGCTACACGGCTGGCGGCACGATCGAACTGACGCGGGCCCGTACGCGCGGCGGCGCGCTGGACTGAGCGGGGAGGGGCGATGTCGCGGGTCGTCGAGCTCAAGCGTAAACCGCCGAAATCGGTCTGCCCGATGTGCAAGCGGCCGACCGTCAGCGCCTATCGCCCGTTCTGCTCGCCGCGCTGCAAGGACGAGGACATGCGCCGCTGGCTTGAAGGCGGATATCGCATCCCGACTTCCGAAGCGCCGGAGGGCGAGGAGGAGGGCGCGTGAAGCCGATGCCCGAATTCGTACGCCATTGCGTCGACCTGCTGCGCGGCGCCGGTGCCGTCGAGCCGCGCCGGATGTTCGGCAGTTGGGGGATTTTTTACCGCGAACGGATGTTCGCGCTCGTCTCCGATGAAATTCTCTATCTCAAGGTCGACGACGTGAACCGCGCGGCATTCGAACGCGAGGGCCTGCCGCCCTTCACCTACACGCACAAGGACGGCAGGGCCGTCGATCTGCCCTACCGGCAGGCGCCGCCCGACGCGATGGAAGACCCGCTGGAGATGCGGCCCTGGGCGCAGGGCGCCATCGATGCGGCGCTGCGCGCGCCGGCGCCCAAGCCCAAGAGGCGTGCGGCGCGCGTTGCCGGTGCTCTCAATCTCGGGCCGAAAAGCGAGGCCTGGCTTGCCGAGGTCGGAATCCACACGCAGAACGACTTGCGTCGCTCGGGCGCGGCGCGCGCCTATGCGCTGGTGAAGCGGCGCAATCCGCGCGGGGCAAGCCGGAACCTGCTTCATGCGCTTCACGGCGCCATTGCCGGCGTGCGCTGGGACCGGATCGACGCAGGCACCAAGAAGCGGCTCGACGTCGAGGCCGCCGAAGCCATCAAGCGGCTGGAAAGCAAGGGAAAGTCGACTGCCGGAAAGCATCCGGTCAAGCGTTGACACGTCCGCGGTGCCTCTCTATAAGCGCGTTTCTGTCGTAGACCGGTGCCCAGGTAGCTCAGTTGGTAGAGCATGCGACTGAAAATTGCAGTGTCGCTGGTTCGATTCCGGCCCTGGGCACCACTTTCCTAAAATCAGCATATACGACCGTACGCCGGGCTTCCCGAAAGGGACGGACGTGACCGCGACGATCGAGGCCGCACTTGCACACCACCGAGCTGGTCGGCTCGCTGAAGCCGATGCGATCTATCGAGAAATCCTCGCCCAACGGCCACGCGACGTCGATGCGGCCAATCTTTCGGGTCGCGTCGCGCAAGCGCTTGGTCGGCATGCCGAAGCGCTCGTGCTTTTCCAACTCGCGCGAGATATCGAGCCGGCATTCGCAGATGCGCACCAAAATGAAGGGAATGCCTTCCGTGCGCTCGGCCAACCGATCGAGGCCATAGCGGCATTCGACCGTGCGCTCGCGTTAGCTCCGGAAAATCCGATGATCTTATGCAATCGAGGCCTTGCGGCGCTCGACATCGGAGACTTCGCTGGTGCAATCGATCGGCTCGAGCGTGCCGCCACATTGGCGCCGTCTATCCCGGCGATTCGCCACAATCTCGCGGTTGCATATAAATTTGCAGGACGCCCGCAAGCGGCCCTCGCGATCTTCACATCAATCGGCGCAAGCGATGATGCCGCGACGTTGCGCGCGGATCTATTCGACCACGCCGGAGCGCGTGCCGAATTTGCAGCCGCTGGCGGGAAAATTTCCGCCAATCGGCTTTTCGTCGCGAATTACGACCCGAAAATTGACGAGACTTCGCTGCGTGCGCTCTATGCGCAGTGGGGTGCGCAGTTCCAGTCGGTGACCCGGCGTCCGCACACCCGGCGTAGCCCGGCCAAGCGGCTCGCGGTCGGATTTATGTCGCCCGACCTGCGGGAGCATTCGATGTCGGCGTTCCTTTGGGCGCTTCTCGAACATTTCCCGCGCGGCGACGCGACGCTGGTGGCCTACGCAAACCATCCTGGTGCGGACGACGCATGGACCGCCCGATATCGAACGGTATTCCACAAATGGCGGCGGACGACGCGGGAGGACGACGACACTCTTGCGCGGCTCATTGAAGAAGACGGCATTGACGTGTTGATCGATCTTGCCGGGCACACTGTCGGCAATCGTCTGGCGGTCTTCGCCCGCAAGCCCGCTCCAGTCCAGGCGACATGGCTTGGATATGGCGGAACGACAGGCCTTGCCGCAATCGATTGGTTTATCGGCGACGAACGGCTGGTGCCTCCGGGCGGCGAAGCGAGTTTCGTCGAGAGGGTGTGGCGACTGCCGCATACGGCGTTCGCCTACGCGCCGCCCGAGGGGATGCCCGAAGTCCGGCCGCTGCCTGCGTGCGCGCGCGGGCACGTCACTTTTGGCTGTTTCAGCCGGTCGATCCGGCTCAATGAACCGACATTGCGCGCATGGGCAGGCATCCTTGCGCGCCTGCCGTCCGCACGCCTTGCGCTAAATACGCGAGTGTTCGAGGAAGACGCCACGCGTACCCTGTTCGCGCGCCGTTTCGCGGAATATGGCGGAGATCCGGCCCGCGTCGATCTTTCGCATACGAAGCCGCAAAGTGTGACGTGGGCGGCCTACGGCGACGTCGATGTGGCGCTTGATCCGTTTCCTCACAACGCGGGTGCGACGACTTTCGAGGCTTTGTGGATGGGGGTACCGGTCGTTTCGAAGCGTGATCGAATTCCATTGGGCCGTTTTGGCGCTTCGATACTTGGAGCGTGCGGGCTCGACGACTGGGTCGTCGATGATGTCGATGCGTATGTCAACCGGGCCGTGGCGGCGGTTTCCGATTTGGGGGAGTTGTCGAAACTGCGCGCAGGGCTTCGGATGCGGATGGCGAATTCGCCTCTGTGCGATCATGCCGCCTTCGCCGGCGATTTCGCCGAGGCCCTGCGTTCAATGTGGGCCGCATATTGCTCGTCCAACTGAAAACCGGGAATAGAAACGAGTTCGTCGGCGAGGCTGGGACTACGAACGCAGCGAATACCTCGGATTTTCGTATCCAATTCGAAGCTTAGCCAGTTTCAGTAATCCCGCTTCCCGTGATTTGTATTCACTAATTTGGAAAATTTACGGCGTCGACTACAGTGTCCGTTGTTGTAAAGCCGTTTATTGTAAACTATATTGCTTACAATCTGAGATACGAAGAACCGTTAACCGTAGGTCACCGAAATGAGCGATATCCGGAATTCCGTCACCGAGCTTTTCGACAAGGTCGAACGGCTTCTCCACAACCTCGCTTTCGCAAGCGGTCTCAACCCTGCGCAGTGGAGCGCGCTTCGCTACCTCTCGGGTGCCGAAGACGGTGCGCGCACGGTGACCGCGTTTGCCCGCCATCACCGCACGACCAAGCCGGCGGCATCGAAGACGATCGACGCCCTGGTCCGCAAGTCGCTCGTGCGCAAGCTTTCAATTCCCGGCGACCGGCGTGCGCAACGCCTCGACCTTACCGGCAAGGCGCAAAAGCGGCTGGGACAGGATCCGCGCAACCTGCTGCGCAAAGCGGTGGGCACGCTCGGCCGCACGGACATGGCCGTTCTTGCACGTTCGCTGGAGGCGGTGGCTGACGGTATCGACGCCAGCGCCGGCCGCATGCACAAGGCAAACGGCAAGGCACGCCGCGCCCGCTAAATCCTTAAGGGAGAGCCGCGAAGGGCAGGTTTTGCGTGACCTGCCCGCGGTTTGCTAAACTCCGCGAGGCGACGAATCGGTCCACCCCCGGCCTTGAGAATGCCGGGGGTCGCTGGAGACACGCGGCATGCGTATTCGCGACGATTACCGGACACTGACGGGCGCCGAAAAGGCGTCGATCCTGCTGCTGTCTCTTGGCGAAGAGGTCGCTTCCAAGCTCTTCGCGCTGATGAGCGACGACGAAATCAAGGAACTGTCGCAGACCATGTCGACTCTCGGCACGGTCAATTCCTCGATCATCGAACGACTCATCGTCGAATTCGCCGACCAGATCGCGGCGACCGGTTCGCTTGTCGGCACGTTCGATTCGACCGAACGGCTGCTCGGCAAGGTTCTCGACAAGAACCGCGTCGCCAACATCATGGAAGACATCCGCGGCCCGGCCGGCCGCACGATGTGGGACAAGCTGGGCAACGTCAACGAGGCGGTGCTCGCCAACTATCTCAAGAACGAATACCCGCAGACCGTCGCGGTGGTGCTCGCCAAGATCCGTCCCGACCATGCCGCGCGCGTTCTGGGCACGCTGCCGGAAGCCTTCGCGATGGAAGTGGTCATGCGCATGCTGCGCATGGAGACCGTGCAGAAGGAGGTTCTGGACGACGTCGAGCGCGTGCTGCGCAACGAGTTCATGTCGAACCTTGCCAAGACCAGCCGCAAGGACACGCACGAACTGATGGCGGAAATCTTCAACGCGCTCGACCGCCAGACCGAGGCGCGCTTCACGACAGCACTTGAAGAACGCAACCGCGACAGTGCCGAGAAGATCAAGGCGCTTATGTTCAAGTTCGAGGATCTCGGCCGGCTCGACCCCGGCGGCGTGCAGACGCTGCTGCGCGCGGTCGACAAGGGCAAGCTTGCCATCGCGATGAAGGGGGCGAACGAACAGGTGCGCGACCTGTTCTTCTCCAACATGTCCGAACGCGCCGGCAAGATGCTCAAAGAAGAAATCGAGGCGCTGGGCCCCGTGCGCGCGAAGGACGTGGCCGAGGCGCAGACCGCCATGGTCAACGTCGCCAAGGAACTCGCCGCAAAGGACGAGATCGTGCTGTCCAAGGGCGGTGCCGGCGGCGAGGACGACCTCATCTACTGAGCTGTGCCGGATTTGGTGGCCCGTCTCGGGCGTCGTTCGCGATATTCTGGCGCAATGGAGCTTGAGCCGTGAACGGACTTCGACGAACCGTGCGCCTTCCCGACGCAACGCAGGTACCGGCCTTCGGCGTCGGCACCTGGCGAATGGGCGAACGCAAGGGCAGCCGCGCGGCGGAAGTCGCCTCGCTGCGCGCGGCCCTCGATCTGGGCGTGGGGCTGGTCGATACGGCCGAGATGTACGGGGAAGGGGAGGCCGAGGCGATCGTCGGCGAGGCCGTCGCCGGACGACGGGATTCCGTTTACGTCGTCTCGAAGGTCTATCCGCACAATGCAAGCCGAGCCGGCGTCGTCGCCGCGTGCGAGCGTTCGCTCAAGCGGCTGGGGACCGACCGGATCGATCTTTATCTGCTCCATTGGCGCGGCAGCCACAAGCTTGCCGATACGGTCGCGGGCTTCGAGAAGCTCAAGGAATCCGGAAAGATCCGCGCATGGGGCGTGAGCAACCTCGACGTCGACGACATGGAAGAACTGGCGGCCGTACCCGGCGGCAAAGGCTGTGCGGCCAACCAGGTGCTCTACAATCTATCGCGTCGAGGGATCGAAGGCGGGCTGCTTGGCTGGTGCCGTGCGCGCGGCATCCCGATCATGGCCTATTCGCCGCTCGAGCAGGCCCGCTTTCCGGCGGCCCCCGGCCTTGCGGCGGTCGCCAAGCGGCATGGCGCAAGCCCCGCACAGATCATGCTCGCCTGGGCCGCACGTCATCCGGATGCGATCGTCATCCCGAAATCGACGCGGCTCGAACATCTCAAGGAGAACATCGCCGCGATGGACATCGCGCTCGGCGAGGCGGACATCGCCGATCTCGACCGCGCGTTTCCGCCGCCGCGCGGCCCGCAGACGCTGGAAATGCTTTGAGGGCCGCCGAACCCGCGCTCAGGCGAGCGCAGGTTCGGCTTCGCGGGCCAGTTCGCGCGTGCGGGCCTGCAGCTTGGCAAGTGCGCGCTCCTCGAGCTGGCGAACGCGCTCGCGGCTGACGCCGAAGCGCTTCGACAGGTCTTCGAGCGTTTCCGGCTCATCGCGCAGGTTGCGCGCGCGCACGATCTCCTGTTCGCGCGGATCGAGCGTGGCAAGCGCCCGGTCCACGAGCTTGCGCTGCCAGCGCCGCTCGTCGTCGTCGAGGATGTGGCCCTCGACGTCGGCATCGGGGTCGGCGATATCGGAGGCCATCGTCTCGCCGTCGCCGGTGCGGACGGGCGCGTCGATGGGCACGACCGCGCCGCGCGCGGCCACTTCGATCTCGATGACGTCTTTCTCGCCCAGCTGCGTGGCCTTGGCGATCTTGGTCACGTCGGCCTGCGTCAGGCGCTTGTCGCCGTCGATGCCGAGCTTGCGCTTGACCGAGTTGAGGCTGAAAAGCAGCTTCTTTCGCGCGACGGCCGTGCCGATCGTGACCATCGACCACGAACTCAGCACGAATTCCTGGATCGCGGCCTTGATCCACCACATCGCGTAGGTGGAAAGGCGCACCCCGCGTTCCGGGTCGAAGCGCTTGACGGCATGCATCAGGCCGATGTTGCCTTCCGCGATCAGGTCGGGCATCGGCAGGCCATAGCCGCGATACTTCCACGCCATTTTCACGACGAGGCGCAGGTGGCTGGTGACGAGGCGGTGCGCGGCTTCCACGTCCTGGCGATCACGCCACGCGCGGCCAAGCTCGCGCTCTTCCTCGACGGAGAGCATGGGGAAGCGCTGGATTTCGGCCAGATAGCGGCCAAGCTCCGCGCGGACGGAATTGCGGGGGATGGAAACGGCCGGAAGATCGGCCGGGATGGCTGCGGACGACATGGATCACCCTCCTTGAGGCTTGATCGTCGACTTCGGACCCCATCTGGGCATCCGAACGAGACAAAAATAAGGCCTCGGAGTGTGTTAATCAAGATTAATAAAGTAGGGTTTTTGGTGTTTAAGTACCGCAGTACACGTATCTAACCTATTGATAAGGATCACGATGAACCAAAACGCAGATGACGCCCTTCCGAAGTTGCATGGCTTCGACGTGCGGCGCGCGACCGATGGTGACTCGGTGGCTGCCGCGCACCTCATCGCGCGTATCTGGGGCGAATATCCGGGCTGCATCTTCGACCCGGACGAAGAGGACGATTTGCGCGCCGTGGCGACGATCTATGCCGACAAGGGCGGCGCCTTTTGGGTCGTCGAGAACGAACAGGGCCTGCTTGTCGCCACAGTCGCCATCGCGCCCACACCGGTCGCGACCGGCATGGTGCTGCATCGGCTTTATGTCGACCGGTCCGTCCGACGCGGCGGGCTGGCATCCGCACTTCTGCGATTGGCTGAAACCGCTGCGCGCGGGCGCGGGGCGGGTTTCATGGAACTGTGGAGCGATACGCGCTTTCTCGAGGCGCACGCGTTTTATGCGCGCCACGGCTATACGCAGCTTGCCGGCGAACGCGCGCTGCGCGACGCATCCGACAGCTATGAATTCCATTTCCGGAAACGGCTGTAGCGCGCAGGCTCATGCCCCGCGATCGATCGCTTCCCAGGCCTGCTTCTTGCGATAGATCGTCGACGGGCTGATCTCAAGGAACGCCGCCGCGCGCGGGATGTTGCCGTCGCAAGCCGCGATCGCCGACTCGATGATCTCGCGCTCGGATATCCACAAGGGACGGATCTTCGGTTTGCCTTCGCCTGCCACCGGCGACGGTTCCGATGGCGCGGCGTTCTGCTTGACGATCGAAGGAACGCTTGCGCCGCGCGTGCTGTCGACCACGTGGCGCGGCAGCATTTCCAGGCGGACCGATTCGCCGTCATGCAGGACGACGACCGAACGCATCACGTTTTCGATCTCGCGCACGTTGCCCGGCCATGAATAGGTCCGCAGCGCGTATTCGGCATCCGAAGCGATGTCGCGGAACGACTTTCCCTCGTCCTTGGCGAAGCGCTGAAGCACGTGGCGCGCAAGAAGCACGGCATCGTCCTCCCGCTCGCGCACCGGGGGAAGCTGGATCGGGATCACGTGAAGCCGGAAGAACAGGTCTTCGCGAAGGCGCCCGGCCTTGAGTTCCTGGCGCGCGTCGCGCGTCGAGGAACAGACGATGCGCACGTCCGACGCCTCGCCCGGGCCGCCGCCCATCGGCTCGACGATCCCGGTTTCCATGAAGCGCAGCAGCTTCGATTGCAGGCCGCCGTCCATGTCGCCGATCTCTTCGATGAAGATGGTGCCGCCGTTAGCGCGAACCAGCGCGCCCTTCTTGTCTTCGCCTGCACCATTGAACGCGCCCTTGCGGTGGCCGAACAGCTCGCTCTCGATCGATTCGCGCGGCAGTGCTGCACACGAGACGGCGACAAACGGGCCGGCGGCGCGCGGCGAACGCCGGTGGATCGCGTCGGCGCAGACTTCCTTGCCCGAGCCGCTTTCGCCGCTGACGTAGATCGGTGCCTGGCTGGGGGCGGCGCTGTCGATGATCCGATAGACGCGCTGCATGGCGAGCGAGGCGCCCACGAATCCGAAATAGCGGTTGCGGCCGAATTCCGACTCGTAGGTGTCGACCGCCACGCGCAGGCGCCGGCGCTCCATCGCGTTGCGCATCGTCACGAGCAGCCGGTCGCGGGCGAACGGCTTGACGATGAAATCGAACGCGCCTTCGCGCATCGCTTCCACCGCGACGGCAAGCGTCCCGGTCGCGGTTACGACTAGCGTTTCGACCGGCAGGCTCTGCCGGCGGATTTCCTTCAGGACGGAGAGCCCGTTTCCATCCGGAAGATTGAGGTCGAGCACGACGGCATCGAATCTTTCCGATCCGAGCAGGCCAAGCGCCAGCGCCACCGTGCCGGCTACCTTCACGCGGTAGTCGGCTGAGCGGAGATATTCCTCGTATAGCGCCGCCGTCGCCTCGGAATCCTCGACAACCAGTATCGACGGCGACATCTGTACTGCCGCCTTGATCTCGCTGGCGGTTGGCAGGGCATCGGTCATTTGTCGGAAGTATGTCCGCGCAAGCCTTGTCGATGCAAGAAGTTAACTCGCGGCGGCTTGCCGCGGCGGGCGGCAAGAGGCTTCTTGGAAGGAAAAATCACGCCGCCGGAATTTCGGACGTACGGACCGGTTGCCACGGCCATCGCGATTGGGCCAAATACAGCGTCCACTTTCGCTTGCGCCGACATGTGCTCGGGAGCCCGGACCAAATTCAATCGGAGGACGTCGCGTAGCGTGATCGCGCGGCCGGGCAGTCTGCGCCTGCGCGGAGCGGCGTATGGGGCGACCCCGATCGCCGGCAACACGACGGTATGAAATGTTTTAGTTGATGAATTTGAGAATTTAATGTGGTTTAAAATGGACGTTAACAGGCAGGGGCGAGCAGACCAAAAATGGAAGAATTTGCTCAGCAAATAATAAATGGAATCACGCTCGGTTCCATTTACGGCTTGATTGCCATTGGCTACACGATGGTTTTCGGCATCATCGGCATGGTCAATTTCGCCCATGGCGACGTCTTCATGGTTTCGGCCTTCGTCGCCCTTATCGCGTTCCTGATCCTTACGTCCTGGCTCGGCGTTTCGTCGATCGCGGTGGCGCTGGTCATCGTGCTGGCGGTCGCGATGCTGTTCACGTCGCTCGCGAACTGGATCATCGAGCGCATTGCCTACCGGCCTCTGCGTGGATCGTTTCGCCTGGCGCCGCTGATCTCGGCGATCGGCATGTCGATCTTTTTGTCGAACTTCGTTCAGGTCAGCCAGGGGCCGCGCAACAAGGCGATCCCGCCGATGGTGCAGGGCGAATTCGTGCTGTGGACCGACCACGGCTATGCCGTCACGCTGTCGTTCAAGCAGCTCATCATCTGGGGCGTCACGGCCGTGCTGCTCGCCTGCTTCTGGTACCTCGTGGCGCGCACGCGCCTCGGCCGCGCGCAGCGCGCCTGCGAGCAGGACCAGAAAATGGCGGCTCTGGTCGGCGTCAACGTCAACCAGACGATCTCGATCACGTTCGTGATTGCGGCAGCGCTCGCCTCGGTCGCCGGCACGATGTATCTGATGAATTACGGCGTGGTGAGCTTTTCGGATGGCTTCATTCCGGGCGTGAAGGCTTTCACGGCTGCCGTTCTTGGCGGCGTCGGCTCGCTGCCGGGGGCGGTCATCGGTGGATTGCTGATCGGGCTGATCGAGACGATGTGGTCGGCTTACTTCTCGATCGACTACAAGGACGTCGCCGCGTTCTCGGTGCTTGCCATCACGTTGATCTTCCTGCCGCAGGGGCTGTTCGGTCGACCCGAGGTCGAGAAGGTCTGAGATGCAAGAGGCAACTGCCAAACCGGCCGATGCCGGCGGCGCCGATCATGGCGGGCGTGTAAATACGGTCGCCGCGCTGCGCGACACGGGCATTACCGTTCTTCTGGCGTTCGGACTGTTCCTGCCGCTGATCGGTTTCAAGACAGAAACGAATATCCGCAACGAACTGATCCTGACGACACGCTGGGCATTGCTGTTCAGCATTGTCGCCGTCATTGGCGGATTCCGGCTGCTTTATTCGTTCGTGCTGCACCCCTGGCTGGAGCGCCGCCGGTTGCGGCCGATGGCCGCGACGGTGCCCGCGTGGCGCAGCTTTGCCGGCCGATGGTTCGTGCCCTTCGCCATCGGCTTCGTCATCTGCTACCCGGCTATCGTCATCGGTACCGCCGGCTGGGGTGGCGCGCTGAAATGGGTCGACAATTTCGGCATCCAGATCCTGATCTACGTGATGCTCGGCTGGGGCCTTAACATCGTGGTCGGCCTCGCGGGCCTCCTCGATCTCGGCTACGTCGCCTTTTACGCGGTCGGCGCCTATGCCTATGGCCTGCTTGCCAGCAATTTCGGATTTTCCTTCTGGATCCTGCTGCCGCTCGCCGGCGTGATGTCGGCTTTCTGGGGCATCCTGCTCGGCTTTCCGGTGCTGCGCCTGCGCAGCGACTATCTGGCCCTCGTAACACTGGCCTTCGGCGAGATCATCCGGATCATCCTGATCAACTTCGTCGATCTCACGAACGGGTATGCCGGCATCAGCGGCATTCCGCGGCCGTCGTTCTTCGGGATTCCCTTCAGTGCCGACGATGACGGGTTTGCCGCGGTGTTCGGGCTGGAGTTCTCGCCCGTCTATCGCACGATCTTCCTCTACTATCTGATCCTCGGCCTCGCGTTCCTGACCGCCTTCGTCACGGTGCGCCTGCGGCGGCTGCCGGTGGGCCGCGCCTGGGAGGCGCTGCGCGAGGACGAGATCGCATGCCGGTCGCTCGGCATCAACACCACCAACACCAAACTGACCGCCTTCAGCATCGGCGCGATGTTCGCCGGGTTCGCCGGATCGTTCTTTGCCGCACGGCAAGGCTTCATCTCGCCGGAAAGTTTCACGTTCCTTGAGTCGGCGACGATCCTGTCGATCGTCGTGCTCGGCGGCATGGGCAGCCAGATCGGCATCGCGATTGCCGCCATCGTGATGATCGGCGGCACCGAAATCATGCGCGAGCTGAATTTCCTCAAGCAGATTTTCGGGGACTCGTTCGACCCGACCCAGTACCGCATGCTGCTCTTCGGCTTCGCGATGGTGGTCATCATGATTTTCCGGCCGCGCGGACTGGTCTCGACGCGCACGCCGTCGGTCTTCCTGCGCGAGCGGAAGGTCATCGCGTCCGACCTCGTCGGACAGGGACACGGTTGAAGCATGGCAAACGACGACGACATTCTGCTGCGCGTTGACCATTTGACCATGCGCTTTGGCGGGCTGGTCGCGATCGACGACCTTTCGTTCAAGGTTCGCAAGGGCGAGATCACCGCACTGATCGGTCCGAACGGTGCGGGCAAGACAACCGTCTTCAACTGCATCACCGGTTTTTACAAGCCGACCGGGGGGCGCATCAGCCTGTGCCACGGAAGCGGGAACGCCTGGTCGCAGCTCGACGCGCTGACCGCCAGCGGCAAGCGCACGATGGGCACCGGCAAGGATTCGCTTTTCCTGCTCGAGCGCATGCCGGATTTCCTCGTGGCGCATCAGGCGCGCGTGGCCCGCACGTTCCAGAACATCCGCCTGTTTCCGGGCATGACATTGCTGGAGAACCTGCTCGTTGCCCAGCACAACAGCCTGATGCTGGCGTCGGGCTATACGCTGCTCGGCATATTCGGTGCCCCGTCCTACGGGCGTGCCGAACGCGCGGCGATCGAAAACGCGCGCAGCTGGCTCGACCGCATCGGACTTCTGGAACGAGCGGACGATCCGGCCGGCGACTTGCCTTATGGCGACCAGCGCCGTCTCGAGATCGCGCGCGCGATGTGCACCAATCCCGTGCTGCTTTGCCTCGACGAACCGGCGGCCGGGCTCAATCCGCGCGAAAGCGCGCAGCTCAACGAACTGCTGCTCGGCATCGGCCGGGAACAGGGCATATCGATCCTGCTGATCGAGCACGACATGTCCGTCGTCATGGAAATCTCCGACCACGTCATCGTGCTCGATTACGGCGTCAAGATCTCCGACGGCAAGCCGGACGAGGTGCGCAACGACCCGAAGGTCATCGCGGCGTATCTTGGCGTTGCCGACGACGAAGTGGATCAGGTCGAGGCCGAGGTCGGGCTATGAGTGCGCCGCTTCTCGCCGTGCGCGGCGTCAAGACATTCTATGGCCGCGTGATGGCGCTGAAGGGCGTCGATCTGGACGTCCGCGAAGGCGAAATCGTCACGTTGATCGGCGCCAATGGCGCCGGAAAATCCACGTTGATGATGACGGTCTTCGGCAATCCGCGCGCCCGCGAAGGCACGATCACGTTCGACGGCCGCGACATCACGAACCTGCCGACGCACGAAATATCCCGCCTCAAGCTGGCGCAGTCGCCGGAAGGACGCCGCATTTTCTCGCGCATGACCGTGCTTGAGAATCTGCAGATGGGCTCGCTCGTCGCCGAGGAGTCCGAATTCGACCGCGACCTCGAGCGCATGCTGACGCTGTTTCCGCGCCTCAAGCAGCGGATCAACCAGCGCGGCGGCACGCTGTCGGGCGGCGAACAGCAGATGCTTGCGATCGCGCGCGCATTGATGGCGCGTCCGCGCCTGCTGCTGCTCGACGAGCCATCGCTCGGTCTGGCGCCGCTGATCGTCAAACAGATCTTCGACGCCATCCGCACGCTCAACAAGACCGACGGATTGACCGTTTTCCTTGTCGAGCAGAACGCGTATCACGCCCTGAAACTCGCGCATCGCGGCTACGTCATGATCAGCGGGCTGATCACGATGTCGGGGACGGGCCGCGAACTGCTGGAGCGTCCTGAAATCAAGCAGGCTTATCTCGAAGGGGGCGCCTGAAGCATGGCGGCGGAATCCGGCGGCGAATTTTCGTTCCTGATGCTGTTTTGCGAGGAGGGCTCGTTCGGCATCTTCCTGCTCGTCAGCGTCGTGCTCGGTGGCGGCGCTGGCTGGCTGTCCGGCCGCGCGATCGCGCAGACATGGCGGCCGATCGGACAGGTCTTTCTCTATTGCCTGATCCTGGGGTTTGCCGTGCGTTTCATCCACTTTTCGTTGTTCGACGGGACCCTCCTGTCGCTACATTATTACGCCGTCGATACCGTGGTCTGCATGATCTTCGGATACCTCGGATTTCGGGCTGCCCGTGCGGCCCAGATGGTGACACAATACGGCTGGGTCAATCAGTCCGAAGGGACATGAGCGCCGAATGCGCATTGTACCCTGGGGAAGGAACGGATTTGGCTGTATGGAACTACACGCGTCGTTGTAACCTCCGGTTCATTCGAAGGAGAAGAAGCGAATGAAGAAGATGACCACACTCGGCCTTGCGCTGGGTTTCTCTATTGCCTTGGCGGGCTCCGTGTCCGCGCAGGTCAAGTTCGGCGTTGCCGGCCCGATCACCGGGCCGAACGCGGCGTTCGGCGCACAGCTGAAGAATGGCGCCCAGCAGGCCATCGACGACATCAACGCCGCCGGCGGCCTTCTCGGCCAGAAGCTCACCGTCGAATTCGGCGATGACGTTTCCGATCCCAAGCAGGGCGTGTCGGTCGCCAACAAGTTCGCCGGCGACGGCGTCAAGTTCGTGGTCGGCCACTTCAACTCCGGCGTGACCATGCCGGCCTCGCTGACCTACCAGGAAAACGGCATCCTCGCCGTCACCCCGTCGGCCACCAATCCGCAGATCACGGAACGCAAGATGTGGAACATCTTCCGTACCTGCGGCCGTGACGACCAGCAGGGTGCGGTCGCCGGCGCCTACATCGTCAAGCACTTCAAGGGCAAGAAGATCGCCGTCGTCCACGACAAGACGACTTACGGCAAGGGCGTTGCCGACGAAACCGTCAAGGCGATGGCCAAGGGCGGCATGAAGCCGGCGCTCTATGAAGGCATCAACATCGGCGAGAAGGACTTCTCGGCGCTGGTGTCGAAGATCAAGTCGTCCGGTGCCGATCTCGTCTACTGGGGCGGCCTGCACACCGAAGGCGGCCTGATCGTGCGTCAGATGCGCGACCAGGGCCTCAAGACCGTCCTGATGGGTGCTGACGGCATCACGACCGACGAGTTCGCCTCGGTCGGCGGCCCGGGCGTCGAAGGTACGCTGATGACCTTCCCGCCGGATCCGCGCAACAACCCGGCCGCCAAGGCGGTGGTCGCGAAGTTCCGCGCCGCCAAGTTCGAGCCGGAAGCCTACACCCTCTACAGCTACGCCGCTGTTCAGGTGATGGCCGAAGCCGCGAAGGCAGCCAACTCGCTCGACCCGAAGAAGGTCGCCGAGAAGATGCACTCGGGCATGAAGTTCAAGACCGTCATCGGCGACCTGGCCTACGACAAGAAGGGCGACATCACCCGTCTCGACTACGTGATGTACGTCTGGAAGAAGGACGCGAGCGGCAAGATCACGTACGTCGAACTTCCGTCGTCGCCCAGCATGTAAGTCTTGCTCCGTTCGGACTATCGAACAGAGGGAAGCCCGCCAGAAATGGCGGGCTTTTCCTTTTCCTGGATCGGAATCCGGATGAAACGATGTAACCGCCGCCGCGGCCGCCTTGACAACGCCCGACCCCGACGATGACAATTCCATGACATACTGCCGTCACGGAGGTCCGCGCCAGCCGCGCTGAACTTTCACGAAACGGCAAATAAACGGTTCAAAACCGTCGAATATGAAAGTCGGCTAGACCGACTCAATGGGGGAGAAGTCGCAATGAGGCCGTCCAAGATTCTAACCGCGTTCCTGCTCGCCGGCACGATGCTGGTGGGCACCGCCGCCGCGAGCTATGCGGAAGAAGTCGTCGTCAAGCTCTGGGCGCGTGCCGACCGATCCGGGCCGCTTCGCGCGGGCAACATCGTGGCCGCTGCCGAAACGCTCAATCAGGCGCTCAAGGCGGCCGGTTCCGACAAGACGGTAAAGGTCGACGTGTTCGAGGGGCCGGCAACCGGCTACGACGCCGACGCGCTCGACATCCTCAAGGCGTTCGCGGTCGACAAGGGGCCGGATGTCTACGTCGCCGCGCACGAATGGGTCGGCGAGTTCGCGAAATCCGGCTACGCGATGAATCTCGAGGATTTCATCAAGAAGAACCAGTGGGCCTTCGCCGACGTCGTGCCCGTGCTGTGGGACGCGACCAAGTACAACGGCAAGATCCATGCGATCCCGCAGGATTCCGAAATCCGCATGTTCTTCTACAACAAGGACATGCTGCGCAAGATCGGCAAGAACGAAGCCTTCATCGAAGGGCTGCCCGGCATGGTCGAGCGGGGCGAATTCACGATGCAGGACCTGTCAAACCTCGCCAAGGAAGTCGTCGACAAGAAGGCCGCGCAGTACGGCATGGTCCATCGCCCGAACGCCGGACCCGATTACCTGATGACGTTTGCTGCTTTCGGCGCCAAGTGGATGGACGAGAAGACCGGCCAGTTGATCCTGCCGAAGGCGGAGATCCGCAAGGGGCTCGAATGGTTCGCGTGGAATGCCGAACACGGCGTGACGCCGAAAAACAATACCGCGATGAACTGGGACGAGATCCAGGGCGCCTTCAAGACGGAAAAGGCCTTCATCTATCACCAGGGCGTCTGGGCGGTGGGCGAGTTCATGCTCGGCGACGCCAAGGGCGCGACATGGCCCAAGGATGCGGCCGGCTATTTCCATAAGGTGGGCTGGATCCACGCGCCGGCAGCAGTCAAGGGCGGCCAACCGGCGAACCTGTCGCATCCGATCGTCTACATCGTCAATCCGAAGTCGAAGAACGCGGAACTTGCCGCCACGCTCGTCGCCTATGCGTCGCTGCCGTTTTTCAACACCCAGCACGCTGTGACGACGGCGCACACCGGGATCCTCAACGGCCAGCGCAGCATGCCGGCCTACGAGAACGCCTGGTATCTCGCGGCGGCGACGCCGATGCTCAAGCGCTCGACCTTCATCCCCAACCATCCGGATTTCGGGCGCTATAACGGCATCCTGTTCAAGGCGCTTCAGGGCGTCGAGACGGGGCGCCTGACGCCGGCGAAGGCCATCGAGTTCCTCGAGGACGAGATGACCAACGAGTTGAAGGGCGCCGTAAAGGTGGTCGACAAGCTCGGCTGAACGAACGCCGGTTCGCCGGAAAGTGCGGTACGCGAACGCGAGCGCAAGGCAGGGCGTCGACCGGATCCTTTTTCTGGGTCCGGCGACGCTTCTGCTTTTTTCGTTCTTCGTCCTGCCCGTCGTCGTCGATATCGGCATCGCCTTTACCGACATGAGCCGGAACCTCAAGGTTTCGGGCGTGACGGTTGAAAATGTCGAACGGATGTTCGGCGGCGATTCGCGACTGGCGAGCGTCATGCTCGTCACGCTGGGCTACGTGCTGGGTACGCTTGCGATCTTCAATGTCACCTACGGCCTGCTTCTGGCGCTGATGACGACGTCGCTGCCCGACCGCATGGGCGCGTTCTTCCGGGCGATCTGGTTCCTGCCGCGCATGAGCCCGTCGGTCGTCTACGCGCTGTTGTGGGGTTGGGTGGTCGCGCCCACGGATTACGGCCTTCTCAATCAGACGATCGGCGCATTCGGCATTTCGCCGCTTGACCTGAAAAGTTCGGCGCCGATGCTCGTGATCATCCTCGCCAACGGGTTCATCGGTGCGTCGTTCGGGATGATCATTTTCACGAGCGCCATCCGCTCGATCCCGCAGCACCTATTCCATGCCGCGCGCGTGGACGGGGCCGGCGGACTTGCCATCGTCTGGCACATCACGCTGCCCGCGATCCGCTGGCAGCTGAGTTTCGTGACGATCTATCAGGCGCTCGCCCTGCTGGTGAGCTTTGAATATATCTGGCTGATAACCAACGGCGGTCCGTTCTACGACACCACGGTCTACGCGCTCTATGTCTACCGGCGCGCTTTCGAAAACGGGCAATACGCATATGGTGCGGCACTTTCGCTGGGTCTCGTTGCAGTCGGCACAATCGTGTCGCTCGTGCTGTGGCGGTTCTTCGACATGAAGGCGCTGCTCCAACGCCCGCGCATCGAGGTGTCGTGAGCGCCGTTTCGACCAGCCCGGACTGGAGCGCCGTCGCCGCCCGCGCACGGGTGCGCAATCGGGTGACGACCGGATTCCTTTATGTCGTCCTCGTTCTCGGGTCGTTGCCGATCGTCGTGCCGTATCTGTGGCTCGTCACCGTGGCGGTATCCGGTCGGATGGGGGCCACCACCATCGTTCTCTGGCGCACGCTCGCCGTGCTCATGCCTGCACTTGTCGTCTGGTCGGTCGTTCGCATGGCCGTCGTGGATCTGCGACGGCAGCGTGCGCTCGAATTCGCGCTTGGCGCCGTGACGCTGGTCGTTCTCGCCGCCGTCACGGGACCGCACCTGCATACCGACAATTTCCGCTTCCTGTGGAACTCCAATATCGCAGACACGCTCAAGGGTGCCGGCGGTGTCGGCAAGCGCTATCCCAGCGTCTGGATCGCATTCGGCAATTCGCTGATGCTTGCCGGAATCCAGATGCTTCTCGTCGTCACGTCGAGCACGCTTGCCGGATACTACCTGTCGCGCTTCGATTTCCGCGGCCGAGGCGGCTATCTCAAGGGTCTGCTGATCCTTCAGGCGTTTCCCGCGATGTCGCTGATCGTGCCGATCTTCCTGATCATGTACTGGGTCAACCTGATCGACTCGCTGGCGGGCGTGGTGCTCGTTGTCGCGGCACTCGAACTTCCATTCGCGATTTTCGTCATGAAGGGCTTCTTCGACGCCGTGCCGTGGGACATCGAGATGAGCGCCATGACCGACGGCGCCTCGCGCCGGCAGGCCTTCTTCCTCGTCGTCCTGCCGCAAGTGAAGGTCGGCATGATCGCGGTTGCGGTCTTCACGTTCCTGCGCGGGTGGGAGGAATACGTCTTCGTCCGGACCCTCATCTTCGGGAACTCGAACTGGACGATGAGCCTGTACCTGTTCTGGATGCAGGACGACATGATGGGGACCGACTACGCGATGGTCTCGGCAATGGGGTTGTTCTACATCGTGCCGTCGATTGTCCTTTATACGCTGTGCCAGAAATATCTGACGCAGATGTCCGTCGGCGGAATCAAGGGTTAGGACCATGGCGAAGATCGAACTGCGCGGCGTGGCGAAACGGTGGGGGGAGGTTACGGCGGTCGAGCCGACCGGCCTGACGATCGGCGACGGCGAGTTCGTGGCGATTCTCGGGCCGTCGGGCTGCGGCAAGTCGACGACGCTTTTCATGCTCGCCGGCATCTACACGCCCAGCGACGGCGATATCCTGTTCGACGGCCAGCGCGTCAACGACGTCGAGGCGCGCGATCGCAATGTCGGCATCGTCTTCCAGTCCTACGCGCTTTACCCGAACATGACGGTGCGCGACAACATCCTGTTCCCGCTGCGCTTCAAGAACGTTGATAAGGCCGCAGCCGCAAGGCGCGCCGAGGATGCCGCACGGCTCGTCCAGGTACACGAACTGATGGATCGACGTCCGGGCCAGCTTTCCGGCGGCCAGCAGCAGCGCGTGGCACTGGCGCGCGCGCTGATCAAGGAGCCGCAGCTCCTGCTCCTCGACGAGCCTTTGTCCAATCTCGACGCATCGCTGCGCCTGACGATGCGCAGCGAGATCCGTGCACTCCAGCGCAAGCTGGGTGTCACGACGCTCCTGGTCACGCACGACCAGATCGAAGCGACCACGATGGCCGATCGCGTCATCTGCATGAGCCGCGGCCGCATCGAGCAGGTCGGCACGGCGGACGATCTTTACCATCGCCCGAACAGCATCTTCGTGGCGGGCTTCATCGGTTCGCCGCCGATCAATCTTCTTTCCTGCGGGATTTCAGCCGGGACGATGGAAGTCGGGCAAGCGAAGCTCCGCGCGACCGGCGGCGAAGGTGCGTGCGTGCTCGGCGTGCGGCCGGAGTCGGTCATTCTCGGTGACGGGCCGTTTCGCGGCCGTGTCGGCGATCTGGAGCCGCACGGGCGCGAGACGATCTATCACCTGGAGACGCCGCTTGGCCCCGTGCGCGCGCTCGAGGCAGGCGCGAAATCGCGCTTCAGGGTGGGCGACGAGCTATCGTTTGCGTTGTCGTCGACGCTTGTCTTCGATGCCCGTTCGACGCGCCGGATCGATGGGGCGGGCGCGCAGACGCCGGCATGACGCTGCGTGTCCCGCGGCTCAAATGGCACATGTTGCGCCGGCAGAAGTCCGACCCCGGTCATCTGCGTGCCAATCTGGACGCGGCCCTCCTGGCCGGTGCCGCCTGTGAGGTCGATCTGCGATTTTCGGCCGACGGCCATGCCTTCTGCCTGCATGACCGGACGCTCGATCGCGAGACGACGGGAGCCGGGCCTGCCGACAGGCTGACGCGGGCCGAGATCGGCCGCCTGCGCCAGCGCGCACCGGACGGCACGGCGATCGACGCGCCGCCGCTTTTCCTTGACGAAGTTGCCGATGCCGTCAGGCGTATTGGTCGCGCCCGGGGCGGATTGGTGCAACTCGACGTGAAAGCGCCGGTCGACGCGCTGGATGCGACCTTGATGGGGCGCCTGCGCGCGACTCTCGGCGACGTCGCTTCGCGGTTCGTTGCGGGAGCGTGCGACTGGCGCATGCCGGTGCGCCTTGCGGGCGCCATCCCGGGTCTCAAGGCAGGCTTCGACCCGCTGGATTTCTACCCCCGCACGATGCCGCAGGGGGCCGATGCGTTCCGTGCACTTGGCGCGCGCACCGTTGCGACCGCACCGGATGCGTCGATCTACTATCTTGAAGCCGATCTTGTGCTTGCGGGCCTGCGCGCGGGCGTCAACCTAATCGAAATTGTGCGCGCGGACGGTGCGGAAGTCGACGTCTGGACGCTCGATGCCGACCGGCCGGACCTGCGGGGCATCCTCCAGGCGCTTGTGCGTGCCGGCTGCACGCAAGTCACCAGCAACGACCCGGATGTTCTTGCCCCTGTCCTTGAGGAATTATGCGCATGCGCGTGACGAAAACGACCGATCGGCTGAAGCTTCCTTCCGAGGCGGAGCGGGCGGGCATTCTGGCAGCACCGGTCGTCGCGACGAGCTTCCGGAAGGCGTTCGACTCGATTTCCGCCCTGCATTGCGTGGAGGTCCGTGCACCGGCAGATGCGCGCGCGCTGGGCCAACGTGCGCGCATCGCGTTCTGGAATGCCGAGCGTCTCAAGTACGAAGCGGCTTCAGCGGAGCTTCTCGGCGGCCTTGGCGCCGACGTGCTGATGCTCTGCGAACTCGATCTCGGCATGATCCGCTCGCAGAACCGCCACACGATCCGCGACCTCGCCGATACGCTCGGGCAGGGATATGTTTTCGGCGTCGAATTCGTGGAACTTGGCCTCGGCGACCTGCGCGAACAGAAGGCCTTTGCGGGACAGCCGAACGAGGCCGGGCTGCATGGCGGCGGCTTTGTATCGGGCGCGATGCTCGAACGACCGGCGCTTGTGCGTCTCGAAACGTCGGGGCGGTGGTTCGACGGCGCCTTCCATGAGCGGCGCGTGGGCGGGCGGATCGCGATGCTGGCCGAAATTAGATTGGCCGGCGCGCGCGTTCTGCTCGCGTCAGTCCACTACGAAAGTCATACCGGGCCGGCCGACAGGCTCGTTCAGACCGAGAAGCTGCTCGCGGAAATCGACGCGCATTCGCCGGGCGTTCCCGTATTGATCGGCGGCGATTTCAATACGAATACGCTTGAGCGCGAAGAGCGCATCGTGCCGGGTGCTGTCGACCGGGCGCTTGCTGCCGATCCCCAGCGGCTGGTGTCTCCAATGCACTATGAGCCGATGTTCGATCTGCTTGCCCGGAATGGCTACGACTGGGCCGGCTGCAACGCCATGGGCGTGGCGACGCAGCGCACGCGGCCGGACGGCACGCCCGAGCCGCCTTTCGGCAAGATCGACTGGCTGTTTTCCCGCGGGCTCAATTGCAGCGGTGCGGCGACGATTCCCGCGGTCGATTCGCATGGTGTTGCGATATCGGATCACGAAGTTTTGGCCGTAACGATCGAGGCCGCTTAGCTGCTGATTCGGCACCGGGAATCGAGCCTCCACTGCGGATGCGAGTGTCATAATCGGGCCGTTCGCAAACGCGGACCGGATATGCGGAGAATCATCCAATAGATTGTTTTAATTATATTAATTGGTAGTTTCTGGCTTGCGGCAAATGATGTGACGGGGTGTCACAAATCGGCAATGTCCCTTTGGTAAGCAGGACGCGTCGAAATGTTCCGCACGGGCACAAGGGTGCCCGAAAAAAGGAGAGCCCCGTGAAATTCTCGAAGATCTTCCTGATTGCAGCGACGCTGGCCGCGACAAGCGCCGGCGCCATGGCTGCCGACATTTCCGGTGCGGGCGCCACGTTCCCGTATCCGATCTACGCGAAGTGGGCGGACGCCTACAAAAAGGAAACCGGGATCGGCCTCAACTACCAGTCGATCGGCTCGGGCGGCGGCATCAAGCAGATCAAGGCCAAGACCGTGACGTTCGGCGCGTCGGATGCGCCGCTTCCCGGCAAGGAACTCGACGAAACCGGTCTGGCGCAGTTCCCCATGGTGATGGGCGCGATCGTCCCGGTGGTCAATCTCGACGGCATCAAGCCCGGCGAACTCGTTCTCGACGGTGCAACCATCGCCAAGCTGTATCTCGGCGAAATCAAGAAGTGGGATGACGCGGCGATCGCCAAACTCAACCCGGGCGTCAAGCTGCCCTCGACGGCGGTGGCGCTCGTCTACCGCTCCGACGGTTCGGGCACGACGTACAACTTCACCTACTATCTCTCGGATGTCAGCGCCGAGTGGAAGGCGAAGGTCGGCACGAACACCGCGGTCCAGTGGCCGGCGGGCATCGGCGCCAAGGGCAACGAAGGCGTGTCGGTCAACGTCGCCCAGACGAAGGGCGCGCTCGGCTACGTCGAATACGCCTACGCCAAGCAGAACAACCTGACCTTCACGAAAATGATCAACAAGGCCGGCAAGACCGTGATGCCGGGTTCGGCCTCTATCCAGGCAGCTGCTGCGAACGCCGACTGGCATTCGCAACCGGGCTACGGCGTCATCCTCGCCAACCAGCCGGGTGACTCCTCGTGGCCGATGACCGCGGCGACGTGGATCCTCGTCTACAAGAACCCGTCGGATGCCAGCGCCGTGCGCGAAGCGCTGAAGTTCTTCTCCTGGGCCTATGCCAAGGGCCCAAAGATGGCCGAAGATCTGGACTATGTTCCGATGCCGAAGACGGTCTCGGCCGACGTCCACAAGATGTGGGTCTCGGAAATCAAGGACTCCAGTGGCAAGCCGGTTTTCGCGCTGACGAACTGAGCGTCTATCGGAGACGAGCCGCCCGCGCGGGGCGGACGGCAGGGATGGCGCCGTCAAGCGCCATCCTCTCCGCCCCCCGGACGGGCAAACAGAAAAATACGGACAGGGGTCGAACTTGTCGCAGTCTCTGGCCAATCAGCCCGCTCTTGCCGGGATGACCGCAGCGGCGGGCCTTCGTGCCGCCAAGCTAAACCGTCTGCGGACCAGCGATGCCGCTTTCCGTGGAATGACGCGCGGTGCCGCCCTCGGCGTTCTGCTGCTGCTCGGCGGGGTCATCGTTTCGCTTGTCGCCGGCTCCGCGCCGGCATTCCGCGCATTCGGCCCGGGGTTTGTAACCGCCGAGGTCTGGAACCCGGTCACCGAACAATTCGGCGCATTGGCGCCTATCACGGGCACACTGGCGACCTCGTTGATCGCAATGCTGATCGCGGTGCCGATCGGCATCATGATCGCATTTTTCCTGACCGAGCTTTGCCCGATGGCACTACGGCGGCCGATCGGCATGGCGATCGAGCTTCTGGCGGGGGTGCCCAGCATCATCTACGGAATCTGGGGCTTGTTCGTTTTCGCCCCGTTTCTCCAGACGTACGTGCAGCCGTATATCATTGCGACATTCGAGAACATTCCGATCTTCTCGACGATCTTTGCCGGTCCGCCCTACGGCATCGGCGTCATGACCGCCGGGCTGATCCTCGCGATCATGGTGCTGCCGTTCGTGACGGCGATCTCGCGCGACGTGTTCGATTCCGTGCCGCCGGTGATGAAGGAAGCGACCTACGGCCTCGGCTGCACCACATGGGAGGTCTTCCGGTCGGTGATCCTGCCGCATACGCGCGTTGGCGTGATCGGCGGCGTCATGCTCGGGCTCGGGCGCGCGCTCGGCGAGACCATGGCCGTGACCTTCGTGATCGGCAACGCGCACCGCATCTCGGGGTCGATCCTGGCGCCGGGCACCACGATTTCGGCGTCGATCGCCAACGAGTTCACGGAAGCCGTCGGCGATATCTACACCTCTTCGCTGATCGCGCTCGGCCTGATTCTCTTCGTGATCACGTTCATCGTGCTCGCGGCCGCGCGGCTGATGCTCGCGCAACTCGAAAAAGGGAAGAAGTAGGCCCCATGTCCGCGCTGCCAAATCCCGCCATCTACCGCAGCCGGTTTCGGCGCAACCGTATCGCCGTGACCTTGGGGTATGCGTCGGCCGTGTTCGGCGTCGGCTGGATCGCGATCATCCTCGCCATCCTCGTCTACAAGGGGATCGGCGGGCTCTCGCTCGACGTCTTCACGCAGATGACCCCGCCGCCGGGATCCGCAGGCGGGCTTCTCAACGCCATCGCGGGCAGCGCAATCATGACGGTGCTTGCGGTCCTGATCGGCACACCGGTCGGCGTTCTCGCCGGGACCTACCTCAGCGAATTCGGCAAGCATGATCGCATCGCGGCGATCGTGCGGTTCGTCAACGACATCCTTCTGAGCGCGCCCTCGGTCGTGGTCGGCCTGTTCGTCTACGAGATCATGGTGGCCCCCATGGGCCACTTCTCGGGCTACGCCGGTGCCGTGGCGCTCGCAGTCATCGTGATCCCGGTCGTGGTCCGCACGACCGAGGACATGCTGAACCTCGTGCCCGACACGATGCGCGAAGCGGCCGCGTCGATCGGCCTTCCGCGCTCGCACATGATCATCCATATCGCCTACCGCGCGGCACGCGCAGGCATCGTCACCGGCATCCTGCTGGCGATCGCGCGCGTCAGCGGGGAAACCGCGCCGCTGCTGTTCACGGCCCTGAACAACCAGTTCTGGAGCATGAACATGAACGCGCCCATGCCGAGCTTGCCGGTCGTGATCTTCCAGTTCGCGCTATCGCCCTATGCCGAATGGCAGAAGCTCGCGTGGACGGGTGCCCTCATCATCACGGTGACGGTCCTCGGATTGAGCATCCTCGCCCGCACCCTCACCCACAGAAGGTAGTCATGGACGTCTCGGTCAAAAGCGTTCCGCTCTCGGTCGATATGCCGGCGCAGGCCGGTTCGACGGCAAAGCTCGAGGAGAAGATCTCGATCCGCAATCTCGAATTTTTCTACGGCGAATCGCGCGCGCTGAAAAAGATCGACCTTCCGCTCTATGCGAAGAAGGTCACGGCGTTCATCGGACCGTCCGGTTGCGGCAAGTCCACGCTGCTGCGCGTCCTGAACCGGATGTACGATCTTTATCCCGGCCAGCGGGCGACCGGCGAGGTGGTGCTCGACGGAGAAAACCTGCTGGCACCGGGCTTGGATATCAATCTGCTTCGTGCGCGTGTGGGCATGGTCTTCCAGAAGCCGACGCCGTTTCCGATGTCGATCTACGAGAACATCGCGTTCGGCATCCGCCTTTACGAAGACCTGCCGAAGGCCGAAATCGACAATCGCGTCGAATCGGCGCTTCGCAGGGCGGCACTTTGGGAAGAGGTCAAGGACAAGCTCAATGCCGGCGGCCAGGCGCTTTCCGGCGGCCAGCAGCAGCGGCTTTGCATCGCGCGAACCGTCGCGGTTCGCCCCGAGGTGATCCTCTTCGACGAACCCTGCTCGGCGCTCGACCCGATCTCGACGGCAAAGATCGAGGAGCTGATCGACGAGTTGAAGCAGGACTACACGATCGTGATCGTGACCCACAACATGCAGCAGGCGGCCCGCGTATCCGACTTCACGACCTTCATGTATCTTGGCGAGGTCGTCGAGTTCGGGCCGACCGCGACGATATTCACCGCGCCGACCGACAAGCGGACGCAGGATTACATCACCGGACGCTTCGGCTGAGGAGCAGCGCAATGGCCAACGAACATACCGTCAAATCCTTCGAGGAAGAGCTCAAGCGGCTCACCAACCTCATCGCGCGCATGGGCGGCATGGTCGAGACGCAGATAGCGACGGCCATCCAGTCGGTCGTCAAGCGCGATGCCGATCTCGCGGCGACGGTTGTCCAGGCCGATGTACGGGTCGACGAGCTCGAACGCGAAATCGACGATCAGGTTCTTCGCGTGATGGCGCTGCGCCAGCCCGTCGCCAGCGATCTTCGGCTTGTCCTCGGTGCGCTGCGCATCGGCGCGGATCTCGAGCGTGCGGCGGACTATGCGAAGAACGTGGCCAAGCGTGCGGGCGTTCTGGCGCAGGTGCCGCCGTTGCGTCCGGTCCATTCAATTCCGCGGATGGGCGCCATGGTCCGCGAGATGCTCAAGGACGTGCTCGATGCGTTCGCCGCCGGCGACGTCGTCAAGGCCGTGTCGGTCTGGAACCGGGACGAGGAACTTGACGAGATGTACGCCTCGCTGTTCCGCGAGCTTCTCACCTACATGATGGAGGATCCGCGCAATATTTCCGGATCCACGCACCTTCTGTTCATCGCCAAGAACATCGAGCGCATCGGCGACCACACGACCAATATCGCCGAAACGATCCATTTCCTCGTCAAAGGCGTGCCGCTTCGAGATATCCGGCCGAAAGGCGATGTCTCAAGCTTCGCGATCGTCGGGTCCGAGCGCGGGGACGGAACGGGGAGCGCAGCATGAAGCCCTATCTCCTGATCGTCGAGGACGAGGCGGCGCTCGTCGAACTGCTTCGGTATAATTTCGAGAAAGAGGGTTTCCGCGTCACTTCCGCGGCCGATGGCGAAGCCGCGCTTGTTGCCGTTGCCGAAGCCAAGCCGGATCTGGTCGTGCTGGACTGGATGCTCCCGCACGTGTCCGGGCTGGAAGTCGCAAGGCAGCTTCGGCGCAAGAGCGAGACGCGGGATATTCCGATCATCATGCTGACGGCACGGGGCGAGGAGACCGACCGCATCCGAGGTCTCGAGGTGGGTGCCGACGATTATGTCGCAAAGCCGTTCAGCCCGTCCGAGCTGGTCGCGCGCGTGCGCGCGGTCCTGCGGCGCTCGAAACCGTCGACCGCGCAGGATCTGCTGACCTTCGGCGATCTGGTCATGGACCTGTCCGCGCATCGCGTGCTGCGGTCCGGCCGGCCGATCCATCTGGGGCCGACGGAATTCCGCTTGCTGCGCTTCCTGCTCGAGCGGCCCGGTCGGGTCTATAGCCGCGAACAGCTGCTCGATGCAGTCTGGGGCCGCGACATCTATGTCGAGCCGCGCACTGTCGACGTCCATATCCGGCGGCTGCGCAAGGCGATCAATTCGCCGGGCGACTCCGACCTGATCCGCACGGTCCGTTCGGCCGGCTACGCGCTCGACGAAAACGTCGACGCCTGATGTTCAATTTTCTGGCGCTGAACGGATGGGCGGTTAAAATGTTGTCGAGATGGTCCGCCCGACGAAACTGCCCAATCCCGAGCGTCTGAGCGCAAGCGAGGCGAAGACCGCAATAGTTTCAGGGCGTCTCGACAGTCTCGGCCTTGTCCGGGCGTGTCTTGAGCGTATTGGCGATCGTGAAAAGGAAATCCACGCCTGGACACATGTCGAGCGTCAGGAAAGTTTGCGGCGAGCGGAAGCGCTTGACCGGCTCGGGCGTTCACAACCGCTGCATGGCATTCCTGTCGCGGTCAAGGACGTCATCGACACGGCCGGAATGCCCACGGCCTATGGATCGCCGATTTACGCGGGGAACCGCCCGAAGGCCGACGCGGCGTGCGTACGAAAGCTGACCGCAGCGGGCGCGATCATTCTCGGCAAGACGGTGACGACGGAATTCGCGTATTTCGCGCCGGGGCCGACCCACAATCCGCATATGCGCGGTTACACGCCGGGCGGTTCGTCGTCTGGCTCGGCCGCCGCCGTCGCCGATTTCCATGTTCCGATCGCGCTTGGCACGCAGACGGCCGGCTCAGTCATCCGTCCGGCGGCCTATTGTGGTGTCGTTGGCTACAAGGGCACGTATGGCTGGGCGGATATGGCCGGTGTCAAACCGCTTTCGCCGGCCCTCGACACGCTCGGCGTCCTTTGTCGCAGCGTTGCGGATCTGGCGCTCGTCCGTCAGGCGTTTGTCGGCAAGCCGCAGGCGAAGCCCGGCGGACTGTCGGACCGACCGCTGCGTGTCGCGGTCTGTCGCACGCCATATTGGACAGAGGCCGATGCCGACATGCACGGCCTCTTCGAAGATGTTGTCGAGAAAATGCGCGGGCATGCGGAAATCGTCGATTTCGACCCCGACGAAACCTGGGACGCCCTCAACGACGCACAGCTGACCATCATGATGCGCGAAGCCGCGGCGGCACTTGCGCGCGAACGCGCCGATCACGAGAAACTTCTGTCGTCGCGCCTGCGCGAAATGCTTGCCGACGGCGAGAAGATCGGCATTCGCGACGAGACGGCAGCACGCGCGCTCGCGACACGCTGCCGCAACAGGCTGGCGCAGGTCTGGCGCGACAGCGATCTGATCCTGGCGCCGGCGGCACCCGGTGCGGCACCGCGCGGTCTGGAGCGCACGGGTGACCCCGTCTTCAACCGGATGTGGACGCTTCTTGGAAACCCCTGCATCGCCTTGCCGGCCGGGCGTAACGACAGGGGGCTGCCGCTCGCCATCCAGCTTGTCGGACCGCACAACGAGGACGATTCGCTCGTCGCGCATGCGGCACGGCTTGAAACGCTCCTGACTGCCTGAACCGGCTTAGCCAGATGCCGGCTGGCGAAGATGGCAGGCGACGACGTGGCCCTTTGCCACTTCCTTCAATGGCGGCTCTTCTACGCGGCATCGTGCTTCGGCGTAGGGGCAGCGCGTGTGGAAGCGGCAGCCGGATGGCGGGTTTATCGGGGAAGGCACATCGCCCGCCAGAATGATCCGCGACCGCTTGCGCCGCGGGTCGGGCTGCGGAGCGGCCGACAGCAGCGCTTCGGTATAGGGATGCTGTGGCGTGATGAAAATCGCTCGGCGGTCGGCCATTTCGACGATCTTGCCCAGATACATGACCGCGATGCGGTGGCTGATATGTTCGACCACGGCAAGGTCGTGCGCGACGAACAGGTACGACACGCCGAACTCCGCCTGCAGGTCCATCAGCAGATTGACGACCTGCGCCTGAACGGAAACGTCGAGCGCCGAGACGGGCTCGTCGGCGACGATGATCTTGGGTCGGAGTGCAAGCGCGCGCGCGATACCCAGCCGCTGGCGCTGCCCGCCCGAAAATTCGTGCGGATAGCGCGCCATCTGCTCGGGCCGCAGGCCGACCTTGCCGAACAGCCAGGCAACGCGATCCTGCGCGTCAGAGCCCGTCGCAATCGCGTAGTTCCGCAGCGGCTCGGCAACGATCTCGCCCGCGGTAAGGCGCGGGCTCAAGGACGCGTAGGGATCCTGGAAAACGACCTGCATGTCGCGTCGGTGGGGCCACATTTCCCTGCGATCGAGCGTATCGATGCGCTTCCCCATGAGCCGGATCGTGCCGGATGTCGGATCGAGGAGACGCAGGATCGTCTTGCCGGCCGTCGACTTCCCGCAACCGGACTCGCCGACGAGCCCCAATGTCTCGCCCGCCGCGACGTGCAGCGAAATTCCGTCGACGGCCCGGACGAATTCGCGGGTGCGGCCGAAGATTCCGCCGCGTACCGGGAAATGCTTTACCAGATCGATGACTTGCAGCAGCGGCCCGCTCATCGCGGTGGCTCCGGCAGATCGTCGCTGCGCCAGCAGGCGGCAACATGGTCCGGCGCCTTGCTTTCGAGCGGCGGTGCTTCGATACGGCAACGGTCGACGGCATAGCCGCATCGGTCGGCAAATGCGCAGCCGGCAATGGTCTGTGTCAGCTTCGGCACGATGCCCGGAATTTCGACGAGCCGCGCGCGGGATTCGGCCGCCGCGGAACCAAGGCGCGGAATCGATCCCATAAGACCCAACGTGTAAGGATGCCGCGGCCGGTCAAACAGGACTTCGACGGGCGCTTCCTCGACCTTCCGGCCCGCATACATGACGACGACGCGCTGCGCGGTTTCGGCGACGACGCCAAGATCATGCGTGATCAGGATGATCGCGGCGCCGATCTTGCGCTTGAGGTCGGCCATCAGTTCGAGGATCTGGGCCTGAATCGTCACGTCCAGCGCCGTGGTCGGTTCGTCGGCAATCAGGAGCTTCGGATTGCATGCCAGGGCCATTGCGATCATCACGCGCTGCCGCATACCGCCGGAAAGCTGGTGTGGATAGGCGTCCGCACGCCGCGCGGCCTCGGGTATCCGGACGAGGTCAAGCATCTCGATTGCACGCTGCCGCGCCGCGGCAGCGGTCCACCCTTGATGGAGTTCGATCGTCTCGGCGATCTGACGACCGATCGTCAGTACCGGATTGAGGCTTGTCATGGGTTCCTGAAAGATCATCGAGATCTCGTTGCCGCGGATCTTGCGCATTTCCGCGTCGTCAAAATCGAGAAGATCTCGGCCCTGAAAACGCACGGCACCCGACACGATACGTGCTGGCGGCGAGGGCAGCAGGCGCAGGATCGACATCGCCGTGACGGACTTGCCGCAGCCGCTTTCTCCCACGATTGCCAGTGTTTCCCCGGAACGGACCGAGCATGAAACGCCGTCGACGGCCCGCACCACGCCGTCGGCCGTGAAGAAATACGTCCGAAGGTCATCGATCTGGAGGAGGGGCGTGTCCGTCATCGCTTCACATCTGGCGCGCGAGCCGCGGGTCGAGCGCATCGCGCAACCCGTCGCCGAGAAGATTGATCGCCAGCACCGTCACGGATAGGAAAGCGGCGGGGATGAGGATGAGCTGCGGCCGGATCTGGAAGACGGCGCGGCCATCCGCGATGATGTTGCCCCAGGTCGGAATCGAGGGTGGCAGACCTGCGCCGATAAACGACAGGATCGCTTCGGTTATGATCGCCGAAGCGCAGATATAGGTCGCCTGCACCAGCAGCGGCGCGATCGTGTTCGGCAGGACGTGCCGCAAAAGGATGCGCGGTGCCGACGTTCCCGACGCGATGGCGGCTTCGATGAAGGGTTGCTCGCGCAGGCCGAGCACGACGCTCCGCACGAGCCGCGTGACCCGCGGCACCTCCGCCACGGCAATCGCCACGATGACATTTCCAAGGCTTGCCCTGGTCAGCGCCATCAGGGCGATGGCCAGCAGGACCGACGGGATCGACATCAACCCGTCCATCACGCGCATCAGCACGGCATCGAAAATGCGATTGAAGCCGGATACGAGCCCGAAAAACAGACCGGACAGGACGGCAAAGACGGCAACCGCGAACCCGACGAAAAGCGATGCCCGCGCGCCGTAGATCACGCGGCTGTAGAGATCGCGCCCGAGCTGGTCCGTCCCGAACCAGAACTGTTCGGAAGGCGGTCGCAGCCGCCGGATGGGCGACAGGGCGGTCGGGTCGATCGTGCCAAGCCACGGCGCCAGCAACGCGACAAGCAGCGCCGCGAGCAACAATGCGCCGCCAAGCACGATCGGCAGGTTGCGCACCCACCACGGCCTGCGACGGTTCGCAAGGGCGGCGTCGGGCGCGGGTGCGAATACGGTCAGCGCCATATGCGGCTCAATACCGGATGCGCGGATCGAACAGCGTGTAGCTGAGATCCACGAGCAGGTTGATGATGACATAGACGAACGAGAACATGAGGATCACGCCCTGGATGACCGGATAGTCGCGCCGCAGGATCGCATCGACCGTCATCCGGCCAAGGCCAGGAATGGCAAAAACGCTCTCGGTCACGACCACGCCACCGATCAGCAGTGCCACGCCGATGCCGATGACGGTGACAATGGGCACGGCCGCATTGCGAAGGGCATGGCCGATGAGGACGCGGTCGGCGCGCAGGCCCTTTGCGTCGGCCGTGCGGATATAGTCCTGGCTCAGGACATCGAGCATGGCAGCGCGCGTCATGCGCGCGATGAGCGCGATATAGACCGTGCCGAGCGCCACAGTGGGCAGGATCAGCTGGCGCAGGAACGGCCAGAACCCCTCGCGAATCGAAACGAAGCCCTGTACGGGCAGCCAGTCCAGCGAGATCGAAAATCCGAAGATCAGCAGATACCCCAATACGAAAACGGGAACCGAGAACCCGAATACGGCGAAGACCATCACGGCACGGTCGATCAGGCTGCCGGCTTTCCACGCGGCAACGACCCCCAGAGGCACGGCCACGGCTACGGCGAAGATCAAGGTCGTGATCGCCAGCGAGACGGTCGCCTCGACGCGTTGCCCGATCAGCGTGCTCACAGGCAGGTTCGAGAATATCGAACTGCCCAGATCGCCGTGGAGGACCGCCCACAGCCACGTGCCGAAGCGGACATGGAAAGGCTCGTCGAGGCCAAGCACCGTCCGGATGCGCGCGACGTCGTCGGCCGTGGCAATGTCGCCGGCGATGATGGCCGCCGGATCGCCGGGGGCCAGATAGAGAAGCGAAAAGACGAGAAAGGCCACCACCCCCATGACGGGGATGGTGGCCAGGATCCGCCGGACGACGAACGCGAACAAGCCGGACCCGCTTTCGTCGGCCGCCGCGCCCTGTCAGCGCTTCTCGACGTTCCAGAAGAACGGAACCGGCGAGACGATGATGCCGCTGATGCTCGTGCGGAAAGCAGTCGGCTGCTGGAACTGGCCGGTCGTGACGTAGGGCACCATTTCATAGGCGCGGGCCTGCATCTCCTTGGCGATCGAAACCTGCTCGGCCGGCGTCGGAGCGACAAGCCATTTCTCGCGCAGCGCTTCCATCGTCGCGTCGGTCGGCCAGCCGGGCCATGAAGCAGCACCGTTGCCGCGCAGCGGGGCGTGCAGGGCCGGATTGACGACGTCCGGTCCGACCCACCACGTATGGAAGATCGACCAGCCGCCCTGATCTGGCGGGTTCTTGCTGGCCCGTCTTGCCAGTACCGACCCCCAATCCGTCGCGACGAGTTCGACGTTCATGCCGAGCTTCTTGAGCAGGTCTTCGGTCACGAGGCTCTGAAGATGGTTCGTCGGGATATCCGTGGGCGAGATGATGACCACCTTCTCGCCCTTGTAGCCGGATTCCTTCAGCATCTGCTTCGCCTTGTTGAGATCGCCTGCGGCATTTTCGATGCCGACATCCGATGCCATCGGCGTGCCGCAGGTGAAGAAAGACTTGCAGACCTTGTAATATTCCTTGTTTCCGATGATGGCCTGAAGATAGTCATTCTGGTTCACGGCCATCATGACCGCACGGCGGACGGCCGGATTGTTGAACGGCGGATGCAGGTGGTTGAAGCGCAGCATCGCCATCGAGCCGAGCGGATCGATCAGTTCGATCTTGATGTCCTTGTTGCGTGCCATGGTCGGAAGCAGGTCGACCGGCGGCTGCTCATACCAGTCGACTTCGCCCGCACCGAGTGCGGCCGATGCGACGGCGGGGTCCGGAATGATGCGGAATTCCAGCCGGTCGATCTTGACCACCTTGCCGCCGGCGGCCCACGATGGCGGCTCGCTGCGCGGCTTGTAATCGGCGAAGCGCTCATAGACGGCCTTCTGGCCGGGAACCCATTCGCTGCGCACGAAACGGAACGGGCCGGAGCCGGTCGCGTCGGTGATGTTCTGCGCGGGGTCCGTGTTCGCGATGCGCTCGGGCATGATGAAGGGAACGTTCGACGACAGCTTGCCCAGCGCTTCGAGCATCAGCGGGAAGGGCTTCTTGAGCTTGATCGCGAATGTCTTGTCGCCGATCGCCTCGTAGCTGTCGACGGTCGCGGCCATCGCCTGGCCGAACGTGTCGCGTGCCGACCAGCGCTTGACCGAGGCGATCACGTCGGCCGGCCGGACCGGCGCGCCGTCATGGAACTTGAGCCCGTCGCGCAGCGTGAATTCCCAGCGCAACTTGTCCGGGCTGGTCGTCCACTTGTCGACCATCTGCGGCTGGATCTTGAAGTTCGCGTCGGTCGCGAACAGCGTATCGTAGACAAGGTAGCCGTGGTTCCGGACGATATAGCCCGTCGTCGTGATCGGATCGATCGATGAAAGGTTCGCGTGCGGAATGAAGCGCAGAACCTTTTGTTGGGCATCTGCCGGTTTCCCGAACCCGATGGCGATGCCAAATGCGGCTACCGCGCAGGCGGCCAGCAGCCGTTTGCCCTGGATGGTCATGCTTTTCGGTCCTCCGTTGCGAGATGTTCCGGCACTTTGGCCGTTGATCGGCCGGTTGGTTCTAAAAATCATGCCATACATCGCGGCCGGGTCAAACGACTTGGGCGCGGACGGGCGCAAATGGGCCGGGATCGAGCGGGTAGACCGGGCGGCTCACATTCGCAAAGGATAGGCGGGAATTGTCGGATGTGGTCACGCCGTCGCCGTCCAGCGTGAACGTCGCCCGTGCCAGAGGTGCAAAGCCCGCACGGTAGTGGATGCGTGATTTGAGCAGCAGGAAGTGCTGGCGCGCCGGATCGATGCCGTTTGCCGTGAAGATCCCGGTATCCCAGGGTTCGTGATGGAGCGACACGACCACAATTTTCATCCGGCCTGTGTCGAGCACGGCCGTCGGCCCGGTGTTCACCTGGACGCCCGTATACATCGGCCCTTCGACGCGCCACTTCCCTTCGGCAAGACTGGCAACCGTGCCCGAAATGCGCATCGGCCGCCCCTCAAGCCCGATCGACGGCATGGGCGTGCGTCCGCCAAGATCCAGCGTCACCTTCGCGCCGACGCCTGCGGCGCGCATTGCCGTGACGCTGACCGGATCCCAGACCGTCGCCACGGCGACCCCATCGAGGTCCTGACGTGCGACTTCCTCGATCACTTTCATGACGTCGGACGTTCCGCCGGAACCGACATTGTCGGCATGGTCAAGGAGAACGACTGGCGCCGCATTCACCTCCGTCGCGCGGGCAAGCGTCGCGGCGAGTGGCGCATGGCGGTGCATGAATTCGCTCCGTGCGGCCCACGCGGCATCGAGAAGCGCTTGCGCCGCTTCCTGCGCCGCCGCGCCGTCGCCATCGGCCACGACGATCGCGGAATTTCCGGCGATCGGAATGTCGGCCATCGGAAAGCCGCCGAAGGCGGTCGCGCACAGGATCGGGGCCTGCGCTTCGCTCGCGGCGGCGAGTGCTTGAATCTCGCGCATGGGGGAATCTGCCGTGCCCTGCCGGAGCGTTTGCGACATCAACGGCAAGCGGCCCCAGGCGACGACCGGGCGGCATTTCCCTTCCATTGCGTCGAGCACGATGTTGCCGACCTTGTCGGCAACCGCATACATGTCGACATGCGGATACGTCTTGTAGCCGATCAGCGCCGTGCAGTTTGACACCATCTCGGCAGAAAGATTGGCGTGCAGATCGCAGGTGACGGCGATCGGCAGGCCGGGGCGAATGGCCCGAATGCGCGACAGCAACGTTCCTTCGCCATCATCCGTATGTTCGCAGACCATGGCACCATGCAGATCGAGAAGTGCGCCGTCGCAACCGTTCTCGATCGCCTCGAGAATCGGCGCCACGAGCCGTTCGTACGCCTCGCGCGTGACCCGGCCGCCGGGCATCGCCTCGGCCGCGACGGGGGTCACGATATCGGCGCCGCGCTCGCGTGCGATGCGGATATAAGCGGCCAGCGGCATGGCGGTGCTTTCGAATGCCGGGACGACCGAGGGGCCGAAATGCAAGCCCCATTGTTCGAAGCGGGCAATATCGGTGACGATCGGGGAGAACGTGTTCGTTTCGTGCTTCAGCATCGCAAGGACGAGGCGCATCTTCCGGGATATCTCCGTTCCTGCTCTTTCCGACAAGTCCGCAACGTGCCAGCATAGCGTCGTTGCCGGGAGCGAAAAATGCCCGAACTAGCCGACCTTTCCGTTGCCGAGTTGCTCGCCGGCTATGCGCGCCGTTCGTTTTCGCCTGTCGAGGTCGCAAAAGCCTGTTTTGAACGCATTTCGCGTCACGACGGGGTCTTTAATGCCTTCTGCCTGGTCGACGAGGCGCGCGCCCTCGGCGAGGCGCGGGCGTCGGAGGCACGCTGGGCGCGCGGAACGCCCAGCGGCACGCTCGACGGCGTTCCGGCCACGATCAAGGACCTGCTGCTGACCAAAGGTTGGCCGACGCTTCGCGGTTCGCGTTTGATCGAGCGCGACCAGCCGTGGGTCGAGGACGCGCCGACGGTTGCCCGCCTGCGCGAGCAGAACGCCGTGCTGCTCGGCAAGACGACGACACCGGAATTCGGCTGGAAGGGGATCGGCGATTCACTGTTGACCGGCATCACGCGCAATCCCTGGGACCCGACGAAGACAGCCGGCGGCTCGTCGGCCGGTGCCGCCGTGGCGGCCGCGCTCGGCATGGGCGCGCTGCATGTCGGAACCGACGGCGGCGGCTCGATCCGCATGCCGGCCGGGTTCTGCGGCATATTCGGCCTGAAGCCGACCTACGGACGCGTTGCGGCCTATCCGGCGTCGCCCGCCGGACTGCTCGCGCATATCGGCCCGATGGCGCGCAGCGTGGACGACGCCGCGCGCATGATGGAGGCGATCGCACGACCCGATCCGCGCGATGTGTTCTCGCTGCCGGCCGACAACGGATCGTGGCTTCTGGATCTTGAAAAGGGCGTTTCCGGCCTCAGGATCGGCTTTTCGCCACGGCTCGGTACGGCCCAAGTCGACCCGGAGATCGCTGCGGCGGCCGCGTCGGCCGCGAAGCTGTTCGCAGATCTTGGTGCAATCGTCGAACCGGCCGAGCCGGAACTCGGCGATCTGCGCGAGGCGTTCTACCGGCTCTGGACGGCAAGCCTGGCGCGCCCGCTGCTCGGCTTTGCGCGCGAGCGATGGCACGAGTGCGATCCCGGACTTGTCGCCACGACAGAGGCCGGCGAACGCTGGTCGGCCCAGGAATATCTGTCGGCTGACGCGCTTCGGATGCGTGCCTGCGAAGCGCTGGCGCGATTTCATCGACGCTATGACCTTCTGCTGACGCCGCAACTGCCGTTGACCGCGTTCACGGCCGGGCACGATGTGGCGTCGCCCGATCAAACGTACTGGATCGATTGGACGCCGTTTACCTACCCGTTCAATATGACGCGCAATCCGGCGGCGAGCGTGCCAGCCGGCCTTCACTCGAACGGGCTGCCGATGGCGATCCAGCTGGTCGGACGCTACTACGAGGATCGCGTGGTCATGCGCGCGGCGCGGGCCGTGGAACGCGCACAGCCTTGGGCGATGCCGAAGCCGCCATGATCGCGCTTACCGGCCGCCGTGGCGTTCTCGCTTTGGCGGCAACCCAGATCGCAGGGTGGGGTTCGACCTATTTCGTGCCGGCGATGCTGGTGGGGCCGATTTCGGGCGATCTTGGCTTGAGCCCGGCCTTCGTCTTTTCCGGCGTCACGATCCAGTTGATCGTGGGCGCATTCACTGGCCCGTCGGTCGGCGTGCATGTGGACCGCTACGGACCGCGGCTGGTCCTGGCGATCGGGTCTGCATGCATGGCTGTGGGCCTTGTCGTTCTCGGGCTGTCCGGCGGCCTGGTCGGGTTCGTCGTGGCTTGGTCGATCATGGGGCTGGGGATGCCGATGGTCCTCATCCAGACACCCTTTGCCGCCGCGGCCATGCTCGTTCCGGGAATGGCGCGGCGTGCGATCGGATTGATGACGCTTGTGGGCAGCCTGACGACGCTCGCCTTCCTTCCGGCAATGGCATTGCTCGACGGGCCTCTCGGCTGGCGCGGCATCTGCTTCCTTTTCGCGGGCGTGCAGGCTCTCGTCTGCCTTCCGCTCCATGCCGCCATCCACGTACGCCCCATCGCGCGCGACACGACGAATTCCGGCGACAGTACGGCCGATGACGGGATTGCCGATCCGGTTCGACGCAGGCGTGCGTTCTGGGCGATGGCCGTTGCATTCTCCTGCGTGGGCTTCGTCACATGGGGGCTACCGCTGCATCTTGTCGATCTTTCGCGCGCGTATGGCGAGCCGGAATTTGTCAGTGTAGCCGTGGGCGCGATAATGGGGCCCGCGCAGATGGCGGCACGCGCGCTCGAGGCGACATTCGGCCATCGCGTGCCGATCCTGCGGCTCGGCTTTTTCAGCCTTTTGACGATCCTTGGCGCCCTTGCTTTGCCACTGGTCTTCGGCGGCGGTGCGCTGACATTGATCTTGATGGTGATCGGTTACGGGTTCGGTGCCGGGGTAAACACGATCGTACGCGCGATCGCTCCGCTTATCGTCTTCGGGCGATCGGGGTATGCGAGCGTGCTGGGTAAACTCGGTCTGCCGCTCAATCTCGTCTTCGCGACGGCGCCGTTTGCCATCGCCGAAGCGATCGAACGTGGCGGACCCCAAGCGGGCGTCGCACTTTGTGCGGTCGCAATCTTCGTTTCGATGCTGGGAATGGCCGTCTTGCGGCGCATCGCGGCAGGCGTGGGCGGCGCCTAGGCCGGCCATTCCAGCAAGGCGCGCGCGGCGATTGCCGCGTGGGCGACGACATGGAACCGGTTCTCGCGGAGCAACCGTTCGATTTCGTCGCGCTCGAGTTTCAGGATTTCCTGTTCCTCCAGATCGCCTGAATCCGGTTCGGCGACCTGCAGGCAACCGAAGGCAAGGAACATGTGGCACTTCGAGCCCCGGACATTTGCCCCGCTGATGTACGAACCGAGCGGGACGAGCCTTTCGGGCGAATGACCCGTTTCTTCCAGGAGTTCGCGCCGGGCCGCCTGCTCGGGCGTTTCGCCCTTGTCGATGCCGCCGCCCGGAAAGCCCGTGACGATTTCGCCCGCGCCGTGCCGGTAGCTGCGGATCGCCAGAACGCGGCCGTCGGCAAGGACCGGAAACAGCATCGAATAGTCGGGCAAAAGCACGCGATGGAAACTCTCGACGATGCGCCCGTCGGGCAGCTCGACCCGATCGTCGATGACCTGGATCCACGGCGGCGATGCATAGACCTCGCGCGAGGCGAGCGTTTTCCAGAGGCGCAGCTTTTCCATCGGGCTCAGACCGCGATCGAAGCGGACCAGGGGCTCATGACGTCGGACATGCCGGTACGCCCGCCGGTCGCCGGATCGATCAGGATGGCCGAGGGGCATGCATAGCTGGAAGGATAGATCGTGTGCTCGCTCGGTTTGACCGGGAAGCGTGCGGCAAGTGCCGTTTGCACGTCGATGGGCAGGCGTGGGTCGTATTCCACCGTGTCGCCGCCCGATGCGTCGATGCGCGGTTGGTGGAACGCCGTCTGCAGGTCCATTCCGTGATCGATCACGAATGACATGATCTGCGCCACGGCCGGAAGAATGCGCCTGCCGCCGGAAGCGCCGATCGCAATCCAGCCTTTCCCATCCTTCGAAACGATCGTCGGGCACATGTTCGTCAACGGCCGCTTGCCCGGCGCAATCGAGTTGGGCCGGCCCGGCCGCGGGTCGAACCACATGATCCCGTTGTTCATCAGGATGCCGGTGCGGGGAAGCACGAGCCGGCTGCCGAACGACGACAGAAGCGTCTGGGTCAGTGCGACCATGTTGCCGTGCCGGTCGACGACGTTGAGATGCGTGGTGCTGGTGGCCGGTCCTTCGCCAGCCGGCGTTCCGGCAAGCCGCTCGGTGTAGGCGCGCCGCAGCGCGTCGGCATAGGCGACGAAACTTGCGGCATCGGCGCCATAGGGCCGGAACAGGACCGGCTCGACGAGTTCGAGGAAGCGTGCAAGCGTCGGCCCGGCGGTTCCGGTCGGTGCACAGGCCAGTTCCGCACCCCGATAGCGGGCAAGATGCGGCTCGACGATCCGTGCCTCGTAGGCTTCGAGATCCTTGCGTGCGAGCACGCCACCAAGCGCCTGCACGTCTTCGGCGATGTCCGCCGCAAGGGCGCCATGGTAGAAATCGCCCGGTCCCTTCAGCTGCAGGCGCCGGATCGTCGCGGCGAGGTTGCCCATCGCCAGGAAGGCCTGTGGCGCGCCACTATCGGCGCTCGGCGGCAGTCCGCCCGGCAGATAGATATCGCGCGAGGAGGGGTAACGCTGCAGGTCGCGCGCCCCGGCCGCGATTTTCAGTGTCGACCAGAAATCGACCGGCAGGCCGCGGTCGGCAAGTTGCGCGGCCGGCTCAAGGACGGCTTCCCAGGCGTAGGTGCCGAACCGGTCGAGCGCGATCGAAAGCCCCGCGACCTGCCCCGGAACAGCGACGGAAAGCGCGCCGTGGACATTCCGGTTGCCCTCGACCTCCGGCCACCCGAACAGATCCCCGCCCTTGCGGCCGGTGAGCGGGAAATGGGCGGGATTGAGTGCGGCCGGTGCCTGCGGCCCGAAATCGACAACGGCGACCTTGCCGGTATCAGCCGGGCGGAACATCAGGAACCCGATGCCCCCGATACCGCTGTTCCACGGTTCGACCGCGCTCATCGCGAAGGCCGCCGAAACCGCGGCATCCACCGCGTTCCCACCCTGCGCCAGCACGCCTGCGGCGACTTCCATCGCAACGTGCGACTGGCCGGTGACGACACCGCCGATTGCCGTGCCGGCGCCGGGTTTGCGAATTTGCAGGTTCTGAATGCTGTGTGGGTGACGGATCATTGCGGCGCGCTCCGGCGGAGAAGGTCCTTCAGAATTTCCTTCACTTTAGCGACTTCGACCGTCGAATAGGAGGACAGACAGCGCCGTTCGTGCGCCTTGGCGCGCCGCAGCAGCGGCTTTACCGCGCCTGCCCCGGCCGGTGCGATGCGCACGAGCGTCCGGCGCCGGTCGGCCGGATCGGAGGCCAACGTTACAAGTCCTACACGCGCCATCCGGTAGGCCAGTTTCGTCACGGTCGGCTGCTGAAGCAGCACGATCCGGGCAAGTTCGCCGATGCTCATGGGGCGGCCATCGCTGAGGGTCGCGAGAACGCGCCATTTTGGGACGGAAAGGCCGGAGGGGCGCAATTGCTTGTGAAAATCGGCCGAAACGTGCGCGCTTGCCGCGGCCAGAAGATACGCAAGATAGTCGTCGACGAACCGCCGCATGGACGAATTCTATGCCTTTTCATGCAATCGGCAATGGCTGTATGCTCAAATCATGCCCTCTGGCCCCGTCGTCCCGGCGGTCTATGCGACCGGCACAGGAAGCCCGCTCGTCCTCCTTCACGGCGTGGGAACTGACCATCGCGCGTTTCGCCCGCAATCGATCCGGATGGCAAAACACCATCGCGTGCTTGCGTGGGATATGCCGGGTTACGGCTGTTCGCCGCATCTTGACCCGCTTGACTGGCCTGCACTTGCCGATGCGCTCGCGCGCATGCTCGACGAACAGCGCGTCGACGCCGCGCATGTTCTCGGTCATTCGATCGGCGGGATGGTCGCGCAAGCCTTCGTGGCTCGATATCCACAGCGTGTGCGCTCGCTGATCCTTTCCGCGACAAGCCCCGCCTTCGGCAAGCCGGATGGCGAATGGCAGCGCGAATTCGTGCGTCAGCGGCTTGCCCCGCTTGAATCCGGGAAGACGCTTGCCGATCTTGCCGAAGCCACGGTTGAAAGCCTTGTCGGACCCGGCACACCCAGGGCCGCGCGGGACTTCGCCCAGGCCTGCGTCGGGCAGGTGCCCGTGCAGGCCTTTGCCACCGCGATCCGGCTGATCGTCACGTTCGACGGACGTGCGGACCTTCCGAAAATCACGTGCCCGACTCTGCTGCTGGCGGGCGAGCGCGACACCAATGCGCCTGCGCCGATGATGGAAAAGATGGCCGCGAAGATTGCCGGTTCCGAGTTCGTCGTCCTTGCGGGGCGGGGGCATCTCGCCAATATCGAAGACCCGGACGCATTCGATGCGGCCGTGCTCGGCTTCTTGCGGAAGATTGAGGGGCACCATGCTTGACGATCTGATCGCGCGTGTCGCGCGGCTGGGGCAGGAGAAGTTCGCGCCACGCGCCGAGCAATACGATCGCGATGCCCGGTTTCCGTTCGAAAATTACGACGATCTGCGTGCCGAGGGCTTGCTGGGCCTTTGTGTGCCCAAGCGATACGGCGGTCTCGGCGCCGATTTCGCGACCTATTGCCGGGTCGCCGCCGAGATGGGCCGCTGGTGCGGAGCAACGGCGCTGACGTTCAACATGCATGCCTGTTCGGCGCTGTGGACAGGCCCGCTTGCTGACGATCTCGACCTGTCGGCCGAACAGCGCGAGGAACTGGAAAAACTGCGTACGGTTCACTACCAACGAATCATCAAGGATGGCGCGATCTACGCGCAGCCCTTCTCCGAGGGATCGGCAGCCGCGGCCGGTAAGGCGCCGTTCGGAACGCTCGCGAAAAAGGCCGAGGGTGGCTGGCTCGTCAACGGCAAGAAGATATTTGCCTCGCTGTCGGGTGCCGCGGACTATTACGGGATCTTGTGCACCGAGGATCGGCCGGAACGCTCGATGCGCGACACGCTCTATCTCGCGATCCCGAAGGACGCGCCGGGCCTGACCGTGACCGGGGACTGGGATCCGCTCGGCATGCGCGGCACCGTTTCGCGCACGCTGATCCTCAAGGACATTTTCGTACCGGACGATGCGCAGCTTCTGCCGCGCGGCGTCTATTTCAAGGCCGCTTCGGCCTGGCCGCACATGTTCATGACGCTTTCGCCGACCTATATGGGGATCGCGCAGGCGGCCTATGATTTCACGGTCCAGTACCTGCGTGGCGAAACGCCGGGCCAGCCGCCGATCAGGCGGCGCATGTATCCGACCAAGCAGATCGCTGTCGCCGAGATGTATATCAAGCTCTCGCAGACCCGCGCCCTGTTCGAACGCACGATCGACGCCGCGAAAGTGAATCCGTCCAAGCGTGAGCGCCTCGACGCTTACGCGACACAATATACGATCATGGAAAACGCGAACGATCTTTGCCGGCTGGCGATCCGGACGTGCGGCGGCCAGTCGATGTTGAAGTCGCTGCCGCTCGAACGGCTCTATCGCGACAGCCGGTGCGGATCGTTGATGCTGCCGTGGACGGCGGAACTCTGCCTCGATCGCCTCGGACGCGAGACGCTCTACGAAGCCGGCGAAACCGACGAATGAGGGACCTCGCCGTCTGGATCGAACGGCACGCGTGCCGAACGCCGGATGCGGTCGCGTTGCGGTTCGACGGGCGCTCGATTTCCTATTCCGAACTGGATGCGCGCGTCCGTGCGCTTGCATCGTGGCTGTCGGCAAACGGCGTCGGACACGGCGAGCGCGTGGCCCTGCTGTCGACCAACAATCCGGACTATCTGGCGCTGCTGTTCGCCTGTGCGCGACTGGGGGCAATGCTTGTCCCGCTCAACTGGCGTCTGGCGCCAGCCGAAATCGCCCAGATTCTCGACGACGCCGAACCGCGACAATTCATTTGCGAGCGCGCGTTGGCCGCCGCCGCGGAAGGTCGCTCACCGCTGTGGCTTGAGGAAATCGACGCGCAAGGTGGCGATCTGATGTCGGCCGGTTCGCCGGCCGATCCGGTGCTCCTCGTTTACACCTCGGGCACGACCGGCCGGGCAAAAGGGGCGATCCTCACGCAGGAGGCACTCGCCTGGAACGCGGTCAACAGCCAGCATATGCACGACATGACGGCAGCGGACCGGATCCTGACGTTCCTGCCGATGTTCCATGTCGGCGGGCTCAACATCCAGACGCTGCCGGCCCTTGCACTTGGGGCCGAAGTCGTTCTCCGTCGGCGGTTCGAGCCCGCCGACGCGCTTGATGCGATCGAGGCCGAACGGCCGACGCTTTCGCTCGTCGTGCCCGCGGTCATGAAGGCGATGATCGAACATCCGCGCTGGGCGGCGTGCGATCTTTCCAGCCTGCGCATGGTGGGTGCCGGTTCCTCTGTCGTGCCGGTCGATCTCATCCGTGCCTTTCACGCGCGCGGCGTTCCGGTCGCCCAGGTGTATGGCGCCACCGAAACGGGGCCGATCGCGATCTACCAGAAGTGCCGCGACGCAATGGCCGCCGAAGGCTCGACGGGGCAGCCGGCGCTGCATTGCGAGGTCCGGCTCGACGAGGGCGAGATCCTCGTGAAGGGCCCCAACGTGGCGATGGGCTATTGGCGAAATCCCGAGGCGACGCGCGAAAGCTTCGTCGACGGCTGGTTTCGCACCGGCGATCTCGGCCGCGTCGATCCGGCCGGCAACTGGTGGGTCGTCGAGCGGAAGAAAGACATGATCATATCCGGCGGCGAGAACATCTATCCGGCCGAGATCGAGGCGGCGCTGTCCGAGGTCGATTGGGTTTCCGATTGCGCGGTCGTCGCGGCGCCCGACGCGCGCTGGGGCGAGGTGCCGGTTGCCTTCGTGGTGTCACGCAACGGGGCCAAAACAGACGAGTCGGCCTTAAAACGGCATCTGGAAGGCCGCCTTGCGCGGTTCAAGTGGCCGAAGGCCTTCCGTTTCTGCGAGGCGTTACCGCGAAACGCGATGGGAAAGGTCCAGCGCTTCGCTCTACGTGCGCAGGCCCGCGAGGGCGGGAAACAGGCCGACTAGGCCGACCGACACGATCTGGACGGCAATTGCCGCAAGCAGCAGCCCGAAGATCCGGTTGAGGATGTTGAGCCCGGTCCGCCCGAGCTGGCGGCCGATCGGGTCGGCGAGCCGCAGCGTGATCCACACGACCAGGCACACCAGCCCGATGCATACGACAACGGCGGCAAGATGCGCGAATTCCGGATTTCGTCGCGTCTCGATGATCGTCGAGGAGATCGAGCCGGGCCCGACCAGAAGCGGAATGCCGATCGGGACGACGCCAAGTGCCGATTTCTGCCCGGCTTCGTCGGCTTCTTCCGGAGTCTGCTGGACGGCCGATACCCGGGCGTTCAACATCGACAGGCTCATCAGGAACAGCACGATGCCGCCGCCCACGCGGAACGCGTCGAGGCTGGTGCCGAGAATGCGCAGCAGCACGTCGCCGGTCAGCGCCGAGACCACGAGGACGATGAACACCGTCGTGGCGGCCATGTCGGCGGTGCGTGCGCGGAACCGATCATCCTGCCCGCTGGTCAGTGCAAGGAATACCGGGATCGCCGCAAACGGCGTCAGGATCGCCAGCAGCGTGACGACGAAGCGTGAATAATCGGCGAAATTCGCCAAGCCGCTAGCCCCCGTACGGGTGGGTCTTGATCCAGTGTCGCGCGATGTCCATCCGCCGTGCGACCCAGACCCGGTCGTGCTTTTCCACGTGGTCGATGAAACGCTGAAGGGCCCGGAAACGGCCCGGCCGCCCGATCAGGCGCAGATGCAGGCCGATCGACATCATCTTGGGTGTCTGCGCGCCTTCGGCGTAGAGAACGTCGAATGCGTCGCGTGCATACGCGAACCAGTCCTCGCCCGTGTTGAAGCCCTGCGCGGTACCGAATTTCATATCGTTGACGTCGAGCGTGTAGGGAATGACCAGATGGCCCTTGCCGCGCTCGCGCGTCCAATAGGGAAGGTCGTCGTTGTAGGCGTCGCTCGAATAGAGCATGCCGAACTCGACCGCCAGCGCCCGCGTGTTGGGCGAATTGCGGCCGGTGTACCAGCCGACGGGCGGCGTGCCCGCGACCTTCGCGATCGTGTCGATGGCGAGGCGGAAGTGCTTGCGTTCTTCGGCGACGGGCATTTTCTGGTAATCGATCCAGCGCCAGCCATGGCTGGCCACTTCGTGGCCGCCTTCTGCCATCGCACGTCCGGCTTCGGGATGGCGGGACAGTGCCATGCCCACCGCCCATGACGTGAAGGGCAGGCGGCGCTGTTCGAATTCGCGAAGGATGCGCCAGAAGCCCGCCCGGCTACCATATTCGTAGACGCTTTCGGTGCTTTCGTCGCGTCGCTTCGGACGGGGGACGAGCCCGACGACTTCTTGCAGGTAGACTTCGGATTCCTTGTCGCCATGCAGGACGGAGCGCTCGCCGCCTTCCTCGTAGTTGACGACGAATGAAACCGCGATGCGCGCGCCGTTCGGCCAGGCGGCGTGCGGCGGATTGCGCCCGTAACCGACCAGATCGCGCGGATAGGCGGCCTTCTTAGCGTTGCGGGGCGGCATCTGCAGGTGGCTCCGTCGGGGCTGGCGTTGTGAGGATGCGGACGAAATTGAGCAGCATCGCGTCCTCGCCGACCGGGCCGACGAAAGAAATGCCGACGGGCGCTTCATCGGCGAAGCCGGCGGGAAGCGTGATCTGCGGCAGGCCCGCCAGCCCGGCAATGCAGGTGAGTGGCAGAGTGCGCTGACGCACGCGGTCTAAGGTGGCCTCATCGGCGTCGAGCAGTGGCGCAGGCGTCGCGGCGGTCGGCAGGCAGAGGATTGTCCCGGGCGTCATCAGGGCCGACATGTGGGCGCGAACGGCATCGCGCTTCTGTTTGCGCTCCGCGACCGTCGCGGCATCGACGCGCCGCCCGAAATCGAACCGCGATGCGACGTCCGGCGCCAGTTTGGCCGTGACCGACGAAAGCCATTCGCCATGGCACGCCCATGCTTCGGCGGCGGACAGGTAGCGGAACGTGTCGACCCAATCGGCGATGGCCGGGCCCGCGACCTCGACGTCGTGCGTCTCGTCAAAGAAGGATCGTGCCCGGCCGATCCACGGAAGCATTGCCTGATGGACTTCCGCATCCGTGAAGTGCAACGCATCGACGGCAACAAGCAGCCTGGCCGGTTCGGCCAGTTCCGTACTCTCATCGAGCATCGCCCGTCCGACGCGCTCCAGCAGTTCGGCATCGCGCGCGAACCAGCCGACGGCATCGAATGACGGCGCCAAGGGCACGACGCCCTCGGTCGAGATCCGGCCGTGCGTGGGGCGCATGCCGAAAAGCCCGCAATAGCTGGCCGGCACGCGCACAGAGCCGCCCGTGTCCGTCCCGATCGCAAAGTCACAGGCGCGGCCGGCGACTGCCGATGCTGACCCCGAAGACGATCCGCCCGGCACGCGTTCAGGAGCGGCGGGGTTGAGTGGGGTGCCATAGTGAACGTTTCGCCCGGTAAGCCCATAGGCAAGCTCGTCCATCAGCGTCTTGCCCAGAAGCGTCGAGCCTGCGTCGAGCAAGGTCTGGACGGCGGGTGCTGTCCGTATGGCCTTGTTATGCGTCTGCAGCCATGTCGGATTTCCGGCACTGGTGCGGTGGCCGGCGACGTCAAAATTGTCCTTGGCCGAAAACACCGTTCCGCGCAGCGGACCGTCTTCGACGCCGCTGACTTTGACGCGCTCGTGCCGGGTATATGCGTCCAGATTCATTGTTGCGCGATGTCTTGCATGTAGGCGCGCCACCCCCCGTAGCGGGTAATGTCCTTCGCCGTCCGCAGGGCAGCCGGCTCACAGACGAATCCCTTGCACCAGCTGCCATCATCGATCTCGATCGAGCCGATCGCAAGGGGGGGCGGAACGAGGGCCACGAATGCCCCGAATTCGGCAACCGGCATGTCCCAGATCTCGATCTCGATCCCGCGTCCGCCTGTGGCTATGCGCTCGAGGCCCGGCTTTGGCGGCGCCGTATCGGCAAGGGCGAACAGGCGATAGCTGGACGCAGTGCGTGCCGTGCGGACAAGCCTGCCCCCTCGATCAAGGAGCTGGGAATTGAGTGGCATGCCGGATAGATGCGCGCCGACGACCGCCAACCGGACGCGGTCGTCGGCCGACAACTTTGCGGCGGCGGCCGGCGCATTTGATGCCGGCTGGGCGATGCCGGTGGCACCCAGCATAAGGCCCGTCGAGCGGTGAAAGGCATGGCCCAGTCCGGCAAGCCAGGCATCGTGCCAGGCAGGCCCGATCAACGTGATCCCGGTCGGCAGTCCGTCGGCGCGCATGCCGGAAGGAACCGCGAGCGCCGACAGGTCCAGCAGATTGACAAAATTCGTGTAGTAGCCAAGTTCGGTGTTGTGTCGGATCGGCTCGGCCGCAAGCTGTTCGAGTGTAAAGATCGTGCCGCTGGTCGGCAGCGCCATGACGTCGATACCTGACCAGACCGCCGCACTTCGCCGTTTCAGTTCCTCAAGCCGGTAGAGCGCCCGGAATGTCGCGACAGCGTTGAAATTTCCGGCCTTGCCGATGATTGCACGCGTCGTCGGGTGGACCGCTTTGGGGTTTGTCTGCATCAGGCGTTCGATCGCCGCGTATCGCTCGGCGACCCACGGGCCTTCGTAGAGCAGGTCGGCTGTTTCGCGGAAGGGCTCATAGTCGATATCGATCTGCTGTCCGCCAAGCTCGGCTAGCCGCTTGAGGGAAAGCCCGTACTGGCGCTCGGCCTCGACGTCGCCGAAGAAGCGCAATTGCGACGCCTTTGGGACGCCGAACCGGAACGCGGCCGGCGCCATGGGAAGGTCGAGCGACGTCGTTGCCGATTCCGCACGCGAATAGGGATCCGCCGGATCGAAGCCGGCGGCGGCGCGGGTCGCCGCAAGCGCGTCGGGAACGGTAAGTGCTAAGACCGAAATTACATCGAGCGTGCGGCATGCCGGAACAAGACCGGTCGTCGACAGCAGCCCCTTCGTCGGCTTGAGTCCAACAAGGTTGTTGAACCCCGCCGGTACACGACCGGAGCCGGCCGTGTCCGTTCCAAGTGCAAACGACACAAGCCCCGCGGCCACGGCCGTTGCCGATCCGGACGACGAGCCGCCGGGAATGTAGCGGCGGTCAAAGGTGTTCTCGGGCACGCCATAGGGCGAACGCACGCCGACGAGCCCGGTCGCGAACTGGTCAAGATTGGTCTTGCCGATCGGGATGGCGCCGGCGGCGATCAATCGCTCGACGACACGGGCCGACCGGTCCGGCGTGTACGCGAATGCCGGGCAGGCGGCCGTCGTCGGCGCGCCGGCAAGATCGATGTTGTCTTTAATGGCGAACGGAATGCCCCAAAGCGGGGATGTCCGGGGAATGTCGGCAAGCGCCCGCGCGGCTTCGAGCGCACGTTCCATCGGGACGACATGCAGCCAGGTCGGATCATTGCCGCGCGCGGCGATTCGCGAATAGACGCTTTCGACCATGGCCTGCGGGTCGGCTCCGCTCGCGTAGGCCGTGCGAAGGGACGTGAAATCCAGACTGTCAGGCATAGTCGATCGGGTTCCGTGCGTTTTCTCATGCGATGCAAGACACACGCTATGCAAGACAGTAGCCAAAACCGACGCTTCCCGCCACGCTGCGCAATGGCCTGCTGCATTGACAAGCGGTGCTCGCATAACGTCTCTTTCCGGCGGGCATTGAAGGAGAATCGACCATGCGCAAGGGATGGATCGCCGGCCTGACCGTCGTCGCCGCGTTCGCAGCGACCGAGGTTCGTGCGCAGGGCACGCTCAACATCTACAACTGGAACGACTATGTCTCGCAGGAGGCGCTCGACCGGTTCCAGAAGGAAACAGGCATCAAGGTCGTCTACGACACCTACGATTCAAACGAGACGCTCGACGCCAAGCTTCGTGCCGGACGGTCCGGTTACGATCTCGTCGTGCCGACGGCTTCGCCCTTCCTTGCCCAGCAGATTCCGGCACATCTCTATCAGCCGTTCGATCGCGCCAAGCTGCCCAATTTCAAGAATATCGATCCGGTCGTCCTGAAGCAGCTCGAGCGCGCCGACCCGGGCAACCGCTACGGTATCCCGCATCTCGCGAGCACGACCGGCATCGGCTACAACATCGAGCGGATCAGCCGGATCATGGCCGACGCGCCGGTCTATTCGCTGCGGATGATCTTCGATCCGGAAATCATCAAGCGCTTCCAGTCGTGCGGTGTCGTCATCCTTGATTCGCCGACCGACGTGTTTCCGGCGGCGCTCGCCTACCTCAATCTCGACCCGGATTCGAAATCGCCCGAAAACCTCAAGAAGGCGACCGATCTCGTGATGAAGATCCGGCCCTATGTCCGCAAGTGGCACTCGTCGGAGTACATCAATGATCTCGCGAACGGCGATGCGTGCCTCGTGTTCGGTTACTCGGGCGACATCAAGCAGGCGGCCGCGCGCGCGGTGGAGGCGAAGAAGCGCGAGGTGCGCATCGAATACGCGATTCCGCAGGAAGGCGCGCAGCTTGCCAACGACGTCTGGGCGATCCCGGCGGACGCGCGCAACGTCGATGCCGCACACAGGTTCGTCGATTTCATGCTTCGGCCCGAGATCGCCGCGCTCAATTCCGATGCGGTCGGCTATCCGAATGCCGTGCCCGCCTCGCGCCGGCTCGTTCGCCCCGAAGTCCGCGACGACCCGACCGTGTTCGTGCCGGATGAAATCCGCGCACGGCTTTACACGATCACGCCCGCCAAGCTCGATTACGAGCGCTTGCGCACGCGTGCCTGGACCCGCGTCACCGCCGGTCGCTGAGGCGATCGGCGTTGATCCGGATTGAACGGCTTGCGAAGCGCTTTGGCGGCGTGCTGGCCGTCGACGGCGTCGATCTTGAAATCGCGCAGGGCGAGATATTCTGCCTGCTCGGCCCGTCGGGGTGCGGAAAGACGACGCTGCTTCGCTGCATCGGCGGCTTCGAGGTGCCGGACGAAGGGCGAATCCTTCTCGACGGACAGGATGTGACGGGGCTTGCCCCGTGGCTGCGGCCGGTCAACACGGTCTTCCAGAGTTACGCGCTCTTCCCGCATTTGAGTGTCGCCGGGAACATCGCTTTCGGACTTGAAACGCTCGCGATGTCGAAAGCCGATCGGGAAGCGCGCGTGGCGGAGATGATTGCACTTGTCCGGCTCGACGGGCTTGCGGCGCGAAGGCCGTCGCAGCTGTCCGGCGGGCAGCGCCAGCGTGTCGCCATTGCGCGCGCGTTGGCCCGTCATCCCAAGGTCCTGCTTTTGGATGAGCCGCTTTCGGCACTCGATGCGAAGTTGCGCGAGGAGACCCGGCTTGAACTCGTCGAGTTGCAGGCGCGGCTCGGAATATCGTTCGTGTTCGTGACGCATGACCAGGACGAGGCGATGGCGATCTCGGACCGGATCGGCGTGATGCAGGGCGGCCGGATCGTGCAGGTCGGTGCACCGGCGGAAATCTACGATCGGCCGGCGACACGCTTCGTTGCCGAGTTCGTTGGCCGTATCAACATGTTCGAGCGCGGCGGGGCATGGATCGCGGTCCGGCCGGAACGTGTTGCGCTCGGCGCGGGCCCGCATTCGGGCATCGTGCGCGAATGCGCCTTTCTCGGCGAACGGCGGCTCATTTTCATCGACAGCCCGCTTGGCCGAATGACGGCAAGTGTTGCGGGCAGCGACGGTGCGCCGGAAAACGGCGCGACGGTTGCCTTCGGTTGGCCGGCCGACGCCGAACGGGCTTTGCCGCAATGAGCGAGGCACCATGGATACGGCGCGCCCGGCGGATGTTCGTCGTACCGGCGTTCGCGTGGCTGGTGGCAACGGTCGCGCTACCGCTCGGGCTCGTTGCCGCAATCAGTCTCGGCGAAGCGACCCAGGCGGCACCGCCGTTCGACTGGGCATTGAATTTCACCAACTACGCGCTCGTGGCCGGCGATCCGCTTTACGTCGAGGCCTTTGCAAGGTCGGTACGCATTGCGGCGACATCGACCGCGATCTGTCTTGCGATCGGATACCCGATGGCACTTGCGATCGCGCGCGCCCCCCGGAGCCGGCGCGTGCGCCTGCTGTTCCTTGTCGTCCTGCCTTGCTGGACGTCATTCCTGATCCGCGTCTATGCGTGGATGGGGCTCCTGCGCCCGGCCGGCTACATCAATTCGGCGCTTCAGGCGCTGGGGCTGATCGACGAACCATTGGCGCTGATCGCAAACGCGTTTGCGGTGCATCTTGGCATCGTTTACGCCTATCTGCCGTTCATGGTCCTGCCGCTCTATGCGACGATCGAGCGGATCGACGCAGCGTTGGTCGAGGCGGCGCACGACCTCGGGGCCGCGCCGGTTCGCGCGTTCTGGCGCGTGACGTTTCCGCTGTCGGTTCCCGGCGCGATCGCGGGTGCGTTGATGGTGTTCATTCCGGCATGCGGGGAGTTCGTCATCCCCGACCTTCTCGGCGGGCCCGACACGCAGATGATCGGGCGGATTCTATGGCTCGAATTCTTCCAGAACCGCGATTGGCCGGTCGCCTGCGCGATCGCGACGGCGCTTGCAGGCATCCTTGCCGGGCCGATCCTGCTGTTCGATCGCTACCGGATCCGCGGAACGTGATGCGGCCGACCGCCTTGTCGTGGGTCCCCGCGGCGCTGGCTGCAGGCTTTGCGTTCCTTTACCTGCCGATTCTCCTGCTCGTCCTGTTCAGTTTCAACGAAAGCCGCCTCGTGACGGTCTGGGCCGGCTTTTCGACCCGCTGGTACGGCGAACTGATGTCGAATGGCCGCATGCTCGATGCCGCCGGCCTGAGCCTGTCGGTCGCGGCCGTTGCCGCTTCGCTGTCTGCGGTATTCGGAACGCTCGCCGGCTATTCGATGGGGCGCTTCGGCCGCTTTCGCCTGCGCACGCTCTTCGCCCTGCTGCTGTTGTCACCGATGGTGTTGCCGGAGGTGATCCTCGGCCTTTCGATGCTGATGACGTTTACGACGCTCGACCGGCTCGTCGGTTGGCCCGCCGAACGCGGGTTCCTCGTCATCGCTTTTGCGCATGCGACCTATGGCACCGCATTCGTCGCCGTGATCGTGGAAGCCCGGCTACGCGGGCTTGACCCGGCGCTCGAGGAGGCTGCGCTCGACCTTGGTGCAGGTCCTGTCCGGGCATTTGCGCGGGTAGCCCTGCCGCTGCTTCTGCCGGCGGTCGTTGCGGGGTGGTTGCTGGCATTTACGCTTTCGCTCGACGATCTTGTCGTTGCCAGCTTCGTGTCGGGCCCCGGATCGACGACGCTGCCGATGCTCGTTTACTCCAGTGTCCGCCTGGGTCTGTCGCCGCAGATCAATGCGCTTGCGACGATCATGGTGCTCGCGGTCGTGATGCTTGCGTTCGCGGGCGCACGACAAAGCCGAAACACCGCTTAATTTGTTCTCGAGTTATCCACAGCATGTGTCTTTTGCAATTTTGGAATTGACGTGGATTCAGTCAGTTGTCCGTCACTGTTCGCGTAAAAAATCCTGCAATCAAAAGACTGTCTAATTTCACATACATTGGCCAATGGCTTGCTTGAACGGGTTGGTCTGAATCGGCATCATCCGCCGTCAAATTGACGGAATCGCCATCGGGGCCGCGACGCTCCCTGACGATCAACGTGAAACGAGCGAGCAGGTTTAAGTCGGGGCATGGAGCAGCGGGGGCCAAATCGGTCAGAATTGTCATGGCTCGCGCGGGTCGACGCGGGTCTGTTCAGGCCGCGCGAAGTCCTGATGCGGACCGATGGAACGGTCCGGCTCATATCGATCTCGGCCGGCATCCAGCGATTTGCCGCCGCATTGGTTTTGATCGTGACGGCACTCGTCGGCGTTGCTGCCAACAGCTATCGCGCCGCCCTTCAGGAAATCGACCAGCGCACGCTGGACGTCGTCCGCCTGCAGGACGACCACCGGACGCGGCTGGAAGAACTTGGCGAAGCGCTCGCGCGCGCCACGGAGCGGGGCCGCGCTGAAGCGGCGGAAGCCGTCGCCGGACTGATCGAGCAGCGAAATCGCCTGACCGAACGGATGGCGGAAATCGAACATGGCCTTGCGGCGGCGGAAAACGAGCGCGAGCGCGCGATCGAGACGCACGAAGGCCTGATGGAACGTCTGCGCGGTGTCGAAGCACGCCTTGCCGGCCGCGCGCCGGATGCGGCGAGTGCTGCGGAGAGGGTCGCGGCGCTCGAGCGCGTGCGCATCGAGGCGTTGGCCGAACGCGGACGGCTCGCCGTCGAGGCGCGGCGGCTTGCGCTCGAGCATCGGGCGACGACCGGCGACCTTGCAAGCCTGCGCGAAGTCGATCGCGATGCTGCGCGCGCGCAGGATGCGGCGCTTGCCGAGATCACCGGCAGTACGCGCGCCCAGATCGACGCGATCGCGCGCGTCCTGCGGACTGCCGGCCTACAGCCGGAACGGGTGCTGGGTTCCAAGGGCCGCAATGCCGGTGGCCCGTTCGTGGTTCCCGCAAACGAGCGTGCCACGTCCGATCCGAGCCTGCTTCTGGCCTCGCTTGGCTCGGACCTTGAAAGGTTGCGCGACATGCGCGCGGCGATCCGGCGCCTGCCGTTGCGCGCCCCGCTCGACGAATTTAACGTCATGAGCCCGTTCGGCATGCGCCGTGATCCGTTCAACGGCCAGCTCGCGATGCATAGCGGTATCGATTTGTCCGCGCCGTCGCGTACGCCGGTTCTGGCGACGGCGGCCGGCAAGGTCGTGACGGCGGGGTGGAGCGGCGAATATGGCAATCTGGTCGAAATCGAGCATGATTTCGGCCTTTCGACCCGCTATGGTCACCTGACGCGCATCGACGTACGCGTCGGGCAGCGGATCGAGCGTCGCCAGTCCATCGGCCTGCTCGGGTCCACCGGTCGAAGCACCGGGCCGCATGTCCACTACGAAGTCCTCGTCGACGGTCGTCCCGTCGATCCAATCCGTTTTCTGGAGGCTGCACGCAATGTTCGGAAAGTCGAATAAGATCGCTCCCGAAGCCCGCGCCCAGAAGGCCGCCGCAAATCCTGCGCTGCCGTCGATCATTTCGTCGGGCCTGTCGCTGAAAGGCGACATCAATTGCGAAGGCGACATCCAGCTCGATGGCCGCGTGGAAGGGGTAATCCGAACCAAGTCGCTGACAATCGGCGCCACGGGTGAAGTCCGCGGCGAGATCGCGGCCGAACGTGTCCGCGTCCTTGGCAAGGTGTTCGGGCCGATCCGCGCAAAGGCGATCGATCTGGGCCGTACGGCGCAGGTCGTCGGCGATATCCGCTACGAGACGCTGACGGTCGAACAGGAAGCGCAGGTCGACGGGCACATCCAGCGCGTCGAAGAATCTTCGGCTGCGCGCGATCAGGCGCCGCTGGCGCTCGTGCACGACCTGACGAAGAAATAGCGCTTCAGACCAGCGCCTGCGTATCGCCGTCGATCGATAGGGCCTGGCCTGAAATATTGCGCCCGCCGGGGCCAGCCAAGAAAACGACCATCCGTGCGATATCGTCGGCGTCGACCATCCGCCCGAGCGATGCTTGGCGCGTGTAAAGCTTTTCCATTTCCGCAAGCGGAATTCCGGTCGACTTGGCTTTGGCCTCGATCACGCGTCGGATTCGCGGGCCGTCGACTGCGCCGGGAAGGACGGCGTTGACGCGGATATTGTCGGGGCCAAGCTCGATCGCCAGGCTTTTCGTGAACCCCACGACCGCCCATTTGCTGGACGAGTAGGGGGTGCGGTGGGCGAACCCGAATTTCCCGGCGGCCGAGGAGAGATTGACGATCGCGCCGCCGCCGGACGCCCGCAGCATCGGAACGGCTCGTCGTACGCACAGGAACTGTGCTTCGACATTCACCTCCATCGTCCGGCGCCAGTCTTCGAGCGACAGCGATTCGACGGGGCCGGTCGGGCCGGCAATGCCGGCATTGTTGACGAGGACATCAAGCCCCCCCAGATGTTCAGCCACATCCTCGAATAGTTCGGCGACTTCGTCTTCGCTCGACACATCGCATTCGAATGCGGCGTGTCCGGGCAGTTCCTGCCGGAATTCGGCCAGCGCAGCGTCATCGATGTCGCAAACCGCGATCCGGGCGCCGGCTGCGACGAACGCGCCGGCGATCGCGCGGCCGATGCCGGCTGCTCCGGCAGTGACAAGTACTCGCATGTCGCGGCAGGTCTGGTCGGTCATGCGGCTTCCCCTGTGCATGTACGCCGGCCCACGGCTAAACTCGGCCCGGCATGGAGAATGGTGATAGCACGCGCGGGCTCGCCCGTCCTGCGGTTAACGGCCGCGCCGGTGCGGCGTTCGCGCGTGATCCCGACGGTGTCGTCCGATTGAAGGACCTCGACCAGCGCGACCCACTGAAAATCCTCTTTCCCGACCCGCTCGCCGAAGGCCAGCCGGTCGCGGTCCTTGTCAACACCGGGGGCGGCGTCGTGGGCGGCGATCGGCTGTCGACGGAAATCGATCTGGGGCCCGGCGCCGAAGCGCTGGTCGTCGGACAGTCAGCCGAGAAGATCTATCGGAGCTGGGGGCCGGCTAGCGAAATCCGGAACAGGCTGACGGTCGGGGCGGGTGGGCGCCTCGAATGGTTTCCGCAGGAGACGATCCTGTTCGATAAGGCGCGGCTCGATCGAAGCCTCGATCTGGATCTCGCCCCAGGCGCGACGTTTCTCGGCGGTGAAATCGTCGTTTACGGGCGCCGCGCGCGTGGCGAGACGATGACTGGCGGTTCGCTCCGCGATGGCTGGCGCGTCCGCCGCGAAGGCCGGCTCGTTTGGGCGGACCGGTTTATCGCCGATCCGGTCAACGATGCGCTTCTCGACCGGCCGGCACTGCTGGGGGGCGCACGGGCTTCCGCGATGCTGGTCTGCGCGACTGGAGATGCGGCGGGGGCGCTGGAAATCGCGCGCTCGCAAGCCGGCGTGTCGTGCGGTCTTGTCGGCGGGCTGCTGGTCGCGCGGCTGCTCGATCCCGACGTGCCGGCGCTGCGCGCCCGTTACTGCCGCCTCTGGCAGGCGCTGCGTCACGGCGTTTTCGGCCTGCCGGACGGGATATCCCGTCTCTGGCACGTGTGATGCTAGGATGCCCGACATTGGGAGTGACCGCCGATGAACCTTAGTCCGCGTGAAAAAGACAAGCTTTTGGTCGCCATGGCCGCGATGGTCGCGCGCCGGCGGCTGGAGCGTGGCGTAAAGCTCAACCATCCCGAAGCGGTTGCCCTGATCGCGGATTTCGTCGTCGAAGGTGCGCGCGACGGCCGCTCGGTTGCCGACCTGATGCGCGACGGGGCGAAGGTTTTGCGCCGTGATCAGGTGATGGACGGCATCGCCGAAATGATCCACGACATCCAGGTCGAAGCCACCTTTCCGGACGGGACGAAGCTCGTCACGGTCCACAACCCCATTCGGTGAGGGCGCGATGAAACCGGGTGAACTGCTGGTCAAGGACGGCGAAATCGAGTTGAACGCCGGTCGCAGGACCGTCGCTCTCGACGTTGCGAATTCCGGCGACCGGCCCATTCAGGTCGGTTCTCACTATCATTTTTCCGAGACGAACCCGGCACTGTCGTTCGACCGGAAGAAGGCCTACGGCATGCGGCTGGACATTCCGGCGGGGACGGCCGTGCGGTTCGAGCCGGGACAGACGCGCAGCGTGAACCTAGTCGCCTATGGCGGTTCCGGGATCGTCCATGGATTCCGCGGCGAAGTGAACGGCAAACTCAAGACGCCCAAGCGGGGGAAATGACATGTCGACGAAGATCTCTCGCAAGGCCTATGCCGGAATGTACGGGCCCACGACGGGCGACCGCGTGCGTCTGGGCGACACCGAACTTGTCATCGAGGTCGAGAAGGACCTCACCGTCTATGGCGAGGAAGTGAAGTTCGGCGGCGGCAAGGTGATCCGCGACGGCATGGGGCAGGGCCAGCGCAGCCGGCGCGAAGGGGCCGTGGACACCGTCATCACGAATGCGCTCGTCTTCGACTGGTGGGGCATCGTCAAGTGCGACATCGGCATCAAGGACGGCAAGATCGCCGCGCTCGGCAAGGCGGGAAATCCCGACGTGCAGTCGGGCGTCGACATCGTCATCGGCCCGGGTACGGAAGTCATCGCGGGTGAAGGTCGCATCGTCACGGCGGGTGGCATCGACGCGCACATCCATTTCATCTGCCCCCAGCAGGTCGAGGACGCGCTCTATTCCGGCCTGACGACGCTGATGGGCGGCGGTACCGGTCCGGCCGCGGGCACGTCGGCCACGACATGCACGCCGGGGCCCTGGCACCTGCACCGGATGCTCGAGGCGGCCGAAGGCCTGCCCATCAATCTCGGCTTCTTCGGCAAGGGGAACGCTTCCGCGCTTGCGCCGATGGTCGAGATGGTGCGCGCGGGCGCCTGCGCGATGAAGCTGCACGAGGATTGGGGAACGACGCCCAACGCGATCGACACGTGCCTGAAGCTCGCCGACAAGCACGATATCCAGGTCGCGATTCACACCGACACGCTCAACGAAAGTGGCTTTGTGGAAGACACGATCGCGGCGTTCAAGGGCCGAACGATCCACGCCTTCCATACCGAAGGTGCCGGCGGCGGGCACGCACCCGACATCATCAAGGTGGTCGGGCTGCCCAACGTGCTGCCCTCGTCGACGAACCCGACGCGACCCTTTACCGTCAACACGATCGACGAACATCTGGACATGCTCATGGTCTGCCACCATCTGGACCAGCGCATTCCAGAGGATGTCGCCTTCGCCGAAAGCCGGATCCGGCGCGAAACGATCGCCGCTGAGGACATATTTCACGATATCGGCGCGATCTCGATGATGAGCTCGGACAGCCAGGCGATGGGCCGTATCGGCGAGGTGATCGCGCGCACGTGGCAGACCGCGCACAAGATGAAGGTCCAGCGCGGCCGCCTGACCGAAGAGAAGGGCGACAACGACAATTTCCGCGCCAAGCGCTATCTGGCGAAATACACGATCAATCCGGCGGTCGCGCAGGGTATCTCGGCCTATGTCGGCTCGATCGAAAAGGGCAAGTATGCCGATCTCGTGTTGTGGCAGCCGGCCTTTTTCGGCGCCAAGCCCGAAATGGTACTTAAATGCGGTTCGATTGCCGCCGCCCCGATGGGCGATCCCAACGCTTCGATCCCGACGCCTCAGCCCGTCCACTACCGGCCGATGTTCGCGACGTTCGGCAAGGCCCTGGGTTCGTCGTGCCTGACTTTCGTGTCGAAGCTGGCGCATCAGGACGGCATCGGTCGCAAGCTCGGCCTCTCGCGCACCGTTCTTCCCGTGAAGAACACGCGCAAGATCGGCAAGAAGAACATGATCCACAACGATGCGACGCCGCATGTCGACGTCGACCCGGAAACCTACGAAGTGCGCGCCGACGGTTCGCCGCTCGTCTGCGAACCTGCGCAGGTCCTGCCGTTGGCGCAGCGCTATTTCCTGTTCTGATGCGCGCGCTTGCGGTCGATCCGGCGGGGGCGTGGGACCTCGCGCGCCGTCGCGGCTGCGTGACGCTCGCGTCAGATGCCAGGCACCGGCGCCGCATCGCCATGCGGACGGACGATGGCGTCGATTTCCTTCTCGATCTTGTTCACGCCGCGCATCTGCGCGCGGGCGATGGATTGGCGCTGGAAGACGGAAGCTATGTCGAAGTGCGGGCGGCCGACGAGGCGGTCATGGATATCGCCTGCGACGATCCCGCGCATCTCGCGCGGGTCGCCTGGCATGTCGGCAATCGCCACCTGCCGGTTCAGATTCTTGCCAATGGGGCGCTGCGGCTGCTCGACGATCACGTGATCGCCGAGATGGCCGAGAAACTCGGCGCCCGGGTCGAGCGCAAGCAGGGCCCATTCGATCCCGAACCGGGCGCCTATGCCGGGGGCGGGCATGCGCACTGAGGGGCTGGCCAAGCTGCTGGCGTGGCTCTCGCCGTCCTTTCCGGTGGGTTCGTTTGCCTACAGCCACGGTCTGGAAGCCGCGATCGAAGAAGGGTTGGTGCACGACCGTGCGACCCTCCAGGCATGGATCGCCGATCTTCTCGCCCATGGATCGGCGCAGGCCGACGCAATTTTCTTCCGTCATGCGCACGCGGCCGTTCTTGGCAATTCGAAGCCCGGCTATGTCGAAGTCGCCGAAATCGCCGCCGCGATGCGCGGCACCGGCGAATTGGCGCTTGAGGCAACCCAGCAGGGCGAGAGCTTCTTTTCCGCGATCGCGGACGCCTGGCCGGTCGACGTGAAGGGCTGGCGCGACGCACTTGCCGCTGCGGCCATCCGACCGGCCTTCCCGGTTTCCGTTGCCTGCGCGGTGGCGAGTGCCGCCATCCCGGTTGACGATGCGCTGTGCGCCTATCTGCACGCCTTTGCCGCCAACCTTGTTTCCGCTGCGGTGCGTGCCATTCCACTTGGCCAGACCGACGGCCAGCGCGCGCTTGCAGGCCTCGAGAGCGATGTCGATGCGGCCGTCGCGGCGTCGATCGGCCGGTCACTCGACGAAGCGGGTGCTGCGACGATCGCGGTTGACGCGCTATCCTTTCGCCACGAAGTTCAATATTCGAGGATATTCAGGTCATGAGTGGACCCTTACGCGTCGGAATTGGCGGCCCTGTCGGCTCGGGCAAGACCGCGCTGGTGGACGCCCTGTGCAAGCATCTGCGCGACGTTCTCGACGTCGCGGCGATCACCAACGACATCTACACGAAAGAGGACGCGCAGTTCCTCACGCGGTCGGGCGCACTCGATCCGTCGCGGATCATGGGGGTCGAGACCGGCGGTTGCCCCCACACGGCGATCCGTGAGGACGCATCGATGAATCTCGCGGCGTGTGCCGAAATGACTGCGAAGTTCCCGGGCCTCGAACTGCTGTTTGTCGAATCCGGCGGCGACAATCTCGCGGCGACGTTCTCGCCCGAACTTGCGGACATCACGATTTACGTCATCGATGTTTCTGCCGGCGACAAGATTCCGCGCAAAGGCGGGCCCGGCATCACGCGCTCGGACCTACTGGTCATCAACAAGACGGATCTTGCGCCCTATGTCGGAGCCTCGCTCGACGTCATGGATCGCGATGCGCGCAAGATGCGTGGCGAACGACCGTTCATATTCACGCAGATCAAGGCGGGCAAGGGCGTAGCCGACATCGCCGATTTCATCTGCGCCAAGGGCGGCCTCAAGCCACGCCCGCGGCAGGCGGCCTGAGGGGGCATCGATGCGCGCTTCCGAACGAGTGAACGAGCGTCGGCTGTGGCAGCGCCACGTCGATATGGCGAAACTCGGCGGACTGCCCAGAGGCGGCGTGAACCGGCAGGCGCTGTCGCCGGAGGACGCCGCTGCCCGCCGCCTGTTGGCCGAATGGGCCGCCGCGCGCGGCTTCGACGTCTACGGCGATCCGATCGGCAATCTCTATGTCCGTCGGGCAGGAACCGAGGCTGACGCGCCGCCTGTCCTGACAGGCTCGCACATGGACAGCCAGCCGACGGGCGGCAAATACGATGGAATGTACGGCGTTCTCGCAGGCTTCGAGGCGCTCGAGGCGCTCGAGGATGCCGGTATCCGGACGCGACGGCCGGTGGCCGTCATCGCATGGATGAACGAGGAAGGCAGCCGCTTCCAGCCGGGTGCGATGGGATCGGCCGTCTGGGGCGGCGACTATGCCCTGTCGGCAATGCTCGACGTGACGGACCGAGCCGGTGTCCGGTTGGGCGATGCCCTCAAGGATACGCTATCGGTTGCGCCCTGCCGGATCGTCCCGGATTTCGACCGGCGGTTCCATGCCTATATCGAGGCACATATCGAACAGGGCCCGCGGCTGGAGGCCGATCGGCGCACGATCGGCGTCGTTACCGGTATCCAGGGGTCACAGCGCTATACGGTCGACATTTCCGGCGAGGAAGCCCACGCGGGAACGACGCCGCTTCGCGTGCGCAAGGATGCGCTTCGCAGCGCCATCGCCGTCGTCGATGCGCTTCAGCGCCACATGAACGATCCGGCCGATGTCGTGCGATTCACGGTCGGTCGGTTCGAATGCCGGCCCGGGTCGCCCAACACCGTGCCGGGGCACGTGCATTTCACCGTCGATTTCCGGCATCCGGATGCGACCGTGTTGGCGCGCCTCGGCGACGGCATTGAACGCGTCGTCGCGGCCAGCGTGGCGCCCTGTACGGCAAAGGTCGTGCGCATCACCGATGTCGCGCCGACCGTTTTTGATGCGCGCATCGTCGATCTCGTACGCGCGAAGAGCGAGGCGCTCGGGCTGCCGAACATGGATATGCCCTCGGGCGCCGGCCACGACGCGATGCACGTGGCACCGCACGGGCCGGCGGGCATGATCTTTGTCCCGTGCGAGCGGGGCATCAGTCACAACGAGGCGGAAGCGGCGACACCGGCAGACCTTGCGGCCGGCGCGCGCGTTCTCGTCGATTGTCTTGCCGAACTGGCGAACGAGTAAATTTCTGCGCTGACGGCGCTCAGCCGACAGCACGGTCCGCGGGCAAAAGCATCGTCGCGCGCGCGGCCCCATCGGGGGCGATCGCGATTTCGAGGTGTCCGCCATGCTGTTCGGCGTAGCGTCGGATGATGGCCAATGCGATGCCGGCCCCAGGCGCGCGGCGCTGATAGGCGGAATCCGGCGCAAGCCCGGCTGCCTCGACGCCACGCGACGTGATAGCTGCGCTTCCCTGATCGGCGACCCATAGCGCGATCGCGCCGACCGAATTGCGTTCGAGCCCGACCGTCACTGTTCCGCCAGCCGGCGTGAAACGAACGGCATTCGACAGAAGATCGAGGATCGCCCGAGAGAGCTTCCGTGCGTCGGCGCGCACCACCATCGGTTCACTGCGCAGGTCGCCGGCAAGGGCCACGTTTCGAGCGTTGGCTTCGGCGCGTATGAGGTCGCGCTGGGCGCGGAAGAGAGCCGCCAGATCGAGTGGCGCTTCGTTGAGACGTTCCGCCGCCCCGTCGTCGCGTGCAATTTCCAGAAGCTCGCCGACGATGCTCGCCAGGACTTCGGTACCCGCACGGATGGACGCAAGATACTCCCGCTGTTTGTCCGTAAGCGGGCCACCAATCCCGCGTTCGAGCATCTGGACGAAGCCCAGGACGGCATTGAGCGGCGTGCGAAGCTCATGGCTTGCCGTCGCGATGAAAACGTCGCCCGCGCGTTTCGTCTCGGGCAATTGCGGGCGAAGGACGAGGATGTGGCCGTTGCCGCATCGCATCGCATCGACATTCACGAGTTTCAGGCGCCCGGACGCGTCGAACATCGGCAATTCGGCATCGCCGCCTGTCCGCAGCGTCGCGCTTAGTCGCTCGCGGCAGACGTCGTCGACGGTAAGATCTTCGATGTGCGTGGGAGCGGTTCCAAAGTCGCGCGCGAACGCCGCGTTCGCGAACACGAGTCGGCCGGCAAGCGTGATCCGGATCACCGGGTCGTTGACCCGTTCGGCAAGCGCGTCGAGCGCGATTTCGACGGAGATGGCGTTCATGGCGTCCGATACCCAAATTGCGGGTGCCGTTCATCCGCATCCGTAACGCCCAAGCCGATACCCGGGCAGAAGACGATTCAATCCCAACACTCCCGGTTGCGCAAGCGCCAAAACCGCGTCGGTCGGATGCCGCTGCCGCCTATTTCCGTGCCCGGACGGCGGATATCTCGTCGCGCAAATGGTGAACGATATCCACGAAATCGGGCTGAAAAGCTACGTCGGGCGTGCGCGGGCGCGCGAAACCGATCTCGTTCGTCGAGAGGACCCGGCCGGGGCGCGCGCTCATCATGATGACGCGGTCCGACAGATAGACGGCTTCGCGAAGGTCGTGCGTGATTAGGATCACGGTCGGACGCTTCTTGATCCAAAGCGTCTGGACGACGTCCCAGAGCTCTTCGCGCGTGAAGGCGTCCAGTGCCGCGAACGGTTCGTCGAGAAGCAGAAGTTCCGGGCTGTGGATCAACGCGCGGCAAAGCGAGCCGCGCTGCTGCATGCCGCCGGAAAGCTGCCAAGGGTATTTGTCTTCGAAGCCCGAGAGCCCGACGGTGGCAAGGAGTTCTTTTGCCGCCGCGACGTGCTTGTTGCGGTCGCGACGGAACGTTCTTGCGTGCGGCTCGACGATTTCCATCGGCAGAAGCACGTTGTCCATCAGCGTACGCCAGGGCAGCATGATCGAATTCTGGAACGCCATTCCGCAGATTTTCAGCGGTCCGGTCACCTCCTCGCCGCCGACGATCACATTTCCCGTCGTTGCCGCGTGGAGGCCGGAGACCAGCTTCAGCAGTGTCGATTTTCCGCAGCCGGACGGACCGACGACAGAGACGAACTCGCCCTTGGCAATCCTGATATCCGCGTCCTTGAGGGCAAGCGTATCTCCATCCTTCGTCCGGTAAACGAGGCTTACCCGGTCGATCTCGACAAAATCCCTGGTTCCGGACACGAGTTGAGCCTCTCCTGCGAAATAAGTCCCGAACCGTATGGAGCAAGCCCCATGCCGCAAGTCTGCCGCACCCGACTCGCCCGGCGCAAGCCGTCCGCCCGAATCTTGGGCGTCGTGCGTACCCTTTGAGCGCACCGAGTGCGCTTGTCGATCGCCGCGCGGCGAACTAAGGTCCGGAAATGGCCATGCTTCTATCGATTGGAGCCGTAAACGCGTTTTCGGCCATGGAGTTCGCGGCCGTATTCGGACATCTTTTCGAGCACGCCCCGTGGGTCGCGGAGCGCGCGGCCGGATTTCGCCCTTTCGAGGATCGTCAGGCCATGCACCGCGCAATGCTTTCCGTGGTCGCTTCCGCCGATCGAGGGCGCCAACTGGCGCTGTTGGCAGGGCATCCCGAGCTTGCCGGCAAGGCCGCAATCGACCGCTCGTTGACGGCGGACTCCGCGGCCGAACAGGGAGGCGCCGGCCTTGATCGCCTGACGGCGGAGGAATTTGCCGAATTCCACCGGCTGAATTCCGAATATCGGACAAAGTTCGGCTTCCCGTTCATTCTTGCGGTACGGGGGCTGGACAAGCTCGCCATCCTTGAGGCGTTTGGACGACGTCTCCAGTCGACCGAAGCGACGGAATTCGACGAGGCACTGCGGCAGGTCGGGCGGATCTCCGCCCTGCGGCTCGCCGATCTAGTCGCCGACGCTTGAGGGAAAGCGCAATGCCAAAACTTTCGACCCACGTTCTCGACACGATGAACGGCCGGCCGGCGAACGGCATGACGATAGAATTTGTGCGCGTCGACGCGGGTGGCCCGACTGTTCTGGGTACGTACATGACAAACGTCGATGGCCGCACGGATCGGCCGCTTCTCGATCCCCAGTCCTATCGGCCCGGGCGGTATGAACTGCGATTCCATGTTGCCGATTATTTCCGTGCGAACGGCGTGAGCCTGCCCGAGCCGCCGTTTCTGGACGTGGCGACTGTGGCATTTGGTCTGGCCGAGGCGGACGGCAGCTATCATGTCCCGCTTCTCGTCACGCCGTGGAGCTACTCGACCTATCGCGGATCCTGACGGGCCGGAGAAAAGCCGAATGTCATTCATGCCAATGTTTCAGGAATGGGCCGATCTGATCGTGCGTTGGACGCATGTGATCACCGGCATCGCCTGGATCGGATCGTCCTTCTACTTCAACTGGCTCGAGTCGAAGTTCCGGCCGCCGGAAGTCGCGCGCGAGCGCGTCGAAGGCGAGGCTTGGCTCGTCCATGGCGGCGGATTTTACCGCGTGGAGAAGTTCGCCGTGGCGCCGCCGGTGCTTCCGAAGGAGCTGCACTGGTTCAAGTGGGAAGCCGGTTTCACGTGGATGTCGGGCGTATTGCTGCTAGCGATCGTCTACTATGTCGGCTCCGGCGGATCGTTCCTGACGCATCCGGCATTCGAGGGCATCGGATCTTTCGGCGCGATGATCTTCTCGCTGTGCGTGATCGCGGCGATGTGGGTCATCTACGACCGGCTCTGGAAGAGTGGTTGGGCCGAAGCCAATCCCGCTGCGGCGACCTTCGCGACCATCGTGCTGCTTGTCGTGCTTGCCTGGGGACTAACCCAGGTTATGGCGCCGCACGCGGCCTACATCCATGTCGGTGCCACGATCGGCACGATCATGACGGCGAATGTCTGGATGATCATCATCCCGAACCAGCGGGAACTCGTCGATGCGACGCGCGAGGGGCGGCCGCCACAGTTCCGGTTTGCAAAACAGGCCAAGTTCCGCTCGCTGCACAACAACTATTTCACCCTTCCCGTCGTCTTCATCATGCTGTCGAAGAATTACGCGACGACGTGGGGCAGCGACTGGAACTGGGCAATCCTTGCAGGTTTGGGCTGCGTCGGCGCGACCGTCCGGCACTACTTCAACCTCCGCAACAAGGACCGGGCCGGCGAAGCCTATTGGGTCTGGCCTGCTGCTGCGGCAATGATGGCAGCCATTTTCTATGCGGCCATTCGAGGCTGATGCGCTGCGCGTTTTCCGATCATGATTAATGCGACGCCAGCCAATCGCACTTGGATCGGCATCCTTCTGTTTTGTGGGACGACATTGTGCTTTGCGGCACTTGATACCGGTGCAAAATTCCTGACGCAGGATTACCATCCACTGCAAGTCGTGTGGGGGCGCTATTTTTTCCAGTTTGTACTGCTGCTGCCAGTCTTCGCACGCCAGGGATTCCATCGATCGTTCGCGAGCGCTCGGCCAGGCGTGCAGATTGCTCGAGGCCTACTGATCAGCCTGATCACTTTCCTGTTTTTCGCGTCAATCAGTCAGATTGCGCTCGTGGATGCGCAGGCAATCAGTTTCACGATGCCGCTCATCCTGACGGCCCTTGCGTTCGTTTTCCTTGGCGAAAAGGTCGGTCCGCGCCGTTGGGCGGCGGTGCTTTTCGGCTTCCTCGGCGTCGTTCTTGTCATAAGGCCGACCGGAAGTTCGCTTCAATGGGCAGCGCTTCTGTGTCTGGCGAGTGCCGCGTTGAATGCCGGGTTCCATCTGATGACACGTACGCTCGCCGCAGCCGATCCGCCGAATGTGGGTATCGCGTATGCCGGCACGATCGGCACGATCATCTTCACCTTTGTAGTTCCGTTTGTCTGGATTACGCCCACCGCCCAGGCGTGGTTCATATTTGCGGCTATCGGCGCGTTGGGAATGTCCGGCCATTATTGGCTCAGCAAATCGTATATCTATGCACGCGCAGTCGTGCTCGCGCCGTATGTCTACCTGCAGATCGTCTGGGTCGCCATTTTCGGCTTTCTGCTGTTTGGAACCGTTCCATCGGTTTCCACGCTCGTGGGCGCTGGCATCGTGATCGCTTCGGGCATATATGTTTTTCATCGCGAACGGCTGGCCCGGGGCGAGGCATGACGCGCATCTTCATCGCAATATTCGTCGCTTTGGCCTTAAGTGGCACTGCGCAAGCGCAGCCGGAAACCGACGACGCCAAGGCTTACGAAGCTGGTCTAAAGTCGTATCTCGATGGCGATGCCAGCTCCGCCTGGTTCTTCTGGATCGGGCCTGCCGAACGCGGCTATCGCGACGCGCAGTTTTCGATCGGGCATCTTTACCGGATGGGCGAAGGCGTCCCGAGCGATCCGAAGACGGCGGCGGTCTGGTTCAAGCGTGCGGCCGATCAGGGCGATCCGCATGCCATGCTAAATCTTGCGCTTATGCACGAGCAGGGCTTTGGCGTGACCCGCGATCTCGCGCTGGGCTATGCCTTTGCGGCGCGTGCCGGGCGACTTTTGAAAGGTGAGGAATTCGAACGCGCAAAGCTCGCGGCATCGCGTATCGCAGTCGGCTTCGTCGACGGCGATCCGGAGCGCGCAAGGCGCCTGATCATCGAGATGGACCGCGAACATCCGATCGGTGCCGTCGCCACGGGCGGGCGACCGGCGGCGCAGACGCGCTAGTTCTTCTTCTTTTTTTCCCCAGCTTGCGATTTCTCGGCCTTTTTCTTTTCGTTTTGTTCCTTGACCTGGCTGGCCCGGTCCTTGCCGCGGACTTCGCCGGCCGTATTTGCCCGCTCGTGTGTCGTCTGCGCGTACGCCGCCGGACTTGCGAGCGCGAATGTGGCCAAAGCAAAGATCGCAATCCGCTTTTTCATTCGGGTTCTCCGTCTCCCTATCGCCCTTTGAATTCCGGTTTGCGCTTCTCGATGAAAGCGGCGACTCCTTCGCGAAAATCCTCGCTTGCGACGAGGGTGGCGAAAGCCTTGCGTTCGAACTGGAGGCCGGTTTCGAGCGGCGTATCGCGTGATGCAAGGACCAGTTCTTTGGCAAGGCGGATGGCAAGAACGGGCTTCTCGGCAATCCGCGCGGCCAGCGCGATCGCGCGTTCGTTGACGGTCCCATCCGGCACCGCTTCCGCCGCAAGCCCGCAGGCAACGGCCTGCGCACCGGAAAGCGTTTCACCGGCGAGTATCAGCTTCATCGCAACCTGCTGACCGGCGATCCGGGCGAGGCGCTGCGTTCCGCCGGCACCCGGCACGACGCCGAGATTCGCTTCCGGTTGCCCGAAGCGCGCATTTTCACCCGCGACCACGATGTCGCAATGCATCGCCAATTCGCAGCCGCCGCCAAGCGCATAGCCGCAAACGGCCGCGACGATCGGTTTCGGGAAATGGCGCATGCGCTGCCAATGCCGGACCCGCGCATCGAGCAGGGCCGTGACGGCCGTGCGCGTGGCAAGTTCCTTGATGTCCGCGCCTGCGGCAAAAACCTTCTCGCCGCCGGTGACGACGACGGCGCGGACCTTGTCATCCGCTTCGGCGGCGTCGAACGCATCGCCGAGAAGCCCCAGCAGCGCGGTTGACAGCGCGTTACGCGCGGTTGGCCGGTTGAGCGTGAATCGCCGCACGCCGGGTGCGGGTTCGTCGATGAGCAGGTCGTTCACGGTGGCTTCCATGTTGCCAGTATACCAGAATCGAAACCCCCGCCGGGCGGGACCAGGCGGGGGTCGGATCGAATGCCGTCGGGGTGAACCTAGCGGTTCTTCATGCCGACGCGGAGGCGATCGTCACGGTCGTCATCCGCGCATGCCCGACCTCGAATTTCTCCAAGGCGGTCACGGCAAACACCGGCCCAAAGCCGGAATAGAACGATCCTGTGCGCACTGGATCACCTCCTTTCGTGGCGGCGGCCGGCCCGCGATCCCGCGCGGGCGTCGCAACGGCTGCCGGAAGGACGGATAGGCCGCCCACCCTGTCGGGCGAACCGCCGTCTGGCGGCGAATCGACCCGACATATCGACGAAAGAATCATGCTGGACACGGAGTCGCCCGGTCAAGGATTTCGCGCATGCCGCAACCGCAAATCGAAACCGGCGGGCTTTCTTTACGCTTTTGCGGCTTCCCGCAGCTTGAAGCGCTGGACCTTGCCGGTCTCGGTCCGCGGGAGCGCTTCGACGAACTCGATCGACCGGGGGTATTTGTAGGGCGCGATCGTGGCCTTCACGAAATCCTGCAGCTCTTTGACCGTTGCGGGATCGGCATGCCGGACTTCCCGTAGAACGACATAGGCTTTCACGATGGTGCCGCGCTCGGCGTCCGGTGCGCCGATGACGGCACATTCGCGGACCTTCGGATGCTCCAGCAGGACAGCTTCCACTTCCGGCCCCGAGACGTTGTAGCCGGCCGTCACGATCATGTCGTCGGTGCGCGCCTGGTACCAGAAATAGCCACGCTCATCCATGCGGTAGGCGTCGCCGGTGAGGTTCCAGCCGTTCTGGACATAGCGGCGCTGTCGTTCGACATCGTCGAGGTAGCGGCAGCCGGTGGGACCGCGAACGGCAAGCCGCCCGACCTCGCCGACCGGTGCCGGATGCCCGTCCTCGTCGAGGATGCAGGCGGCATAGCCCGGGATGGCCCGGCCCGTGGCGCCGGCAATCATGTCCTCCGGCGCCGCCGCGACGAAGATATGGAGCATTTCTGTCGCGCCGAGGCCGTCAATCAGGCGGATGCCGGTGTGCCGCTCCCAACCTTCGAATACCGGCTTTGGCAGATGTTCGCCGGCCGAAACGCCCTTGCGCAAGCTGGCAAAAGCACCGGCAGGCGCGTTGTCGGTCATCGCGCGATAGGCGGTCGGCGCGGTGAAAACGATCGTCGCTTTCCCGTCGGAAATGATCTGCGGAAGCGCGTCCGGCGTCGCCCGTTCGGCCAGCAGCGTCGATGCCCCGAAGCGCATCGGAAAGGTGACGAGGCCGCCGAGGCCGAAAGTAAAGGCCAATGGCGGCGAGCCCGTGAAAATGTCGCTGGCTTCCGGCTTCAGAACGTAACGCGGGAACGCATCGCAGATCGCCATGATGTCGCGATGGAAATGCATGGTGCCCTTCGCGGGGCCGGTCGTGCCTGACGTGAAGGCGATCAGCGCCACGTCGTCAGCCGACGTTTTGCAATTGTCGAACAAGGCGGACTTGGCAGCCATCCGCCTTTCGAGGCCGTCCGAAGCATCGCCATTGAAATAGAGGATATCCTTGCAGGCCGGTGCCGCGACCTTTGCCTTTTCCATTTCATCGGCCAGGCGGGCATCGCAAAGCGCCAGGCCGACCTGCGCTTTGGTCAGGATGTAGCCAAGTTCTTTCGCGCGCAGAAGCGGCATCGTTGCCACGGCAATGCCGCCCGCCTTGAGCACGGCGAACCAGCACGCCACCATCATCGGATTATTTGCCGCCCGCAGCAGCACGCGATTGCCAGGCACAAGCCCGTACTCCTCGACAAGGACGCGTGCGATACGGTTGGCTCGGTCCAGGAGATCGGAATAGCTCCAGGTCTTTCCGCCGAAATGAATGCAGGGACGCGATCCCCAGCCGCGAGCGACCGCCGCATCGAGAAGCTCCACGCCGGCATTCATCCGTTGCGGGTAGTAGAGTTCCGGCAAGGCGAAGAACATTTCCGGCCAATCCGCCGAAACAGGCAGATGGGCGCGCGCGAAGCCGTCGATATGGGCCGAAGGCGTAAGGGCCGGTCGATCAGTCATGCGCGATATCGGCCTCCTCGAAGTTCGGAATTGCGGGCTCCGCACGCACGATGTTCGATGGCGGCGCGTGATGTCCGCACGCGTCGTAGGCCATCACGTGATACGTATAGGCAAGCCCGCCCACGGCAAGCCTATCCGCGAATTTCGTGCCCTTTACCGCCTCGACGATTGTCGCGGTACCGTCCGCTTCGGCACGGAAGATGTCGTAACCGGCGATGTCACCCACGGCACGCGCCCATGAAAGTTTGACGATACCATTTTCGATCCGTGCGTTCAGGCCCGCACCGGCGTCTGGCCAGCGCGGGCCATCCGAGCCCAGGTTTTCGACTGGCGCCTGCGTGAAGCCCTTCGGCCAGAGGAAGCAGCTCACGAGTTTGAAATTCTCGTCGAGTTGTTTGCAGACGTTGCAGTAGATGCAGCGCAGGATCGCATGCGAACGGCCTTCGGCGACTTTCCTGACCCAGTCTGGATCCGCAAGCAACTGGCGCGCCATCCCCACGATATCGGCCCGGCCATCGGCCAAAAGCCGCTCGGCATCGGCCGGATCGCTGATTTTTCCGACCGAAACGATGGGGACGTCAAAGCCATGGCTGTTGACGTACGCCTTGATCCCGGCCGCCAGATGCGCGTGCGGCAGAGGCGGATACTGATCGCCCGGCATGCAGCGATCGCCCGAGTAGCCGGTGTAGGGATAGAGGGGCGAGCCCTCCTTGTGAACGGCATCCTCGAATTTCCCGCCGACAGAAAGCGAGATGTAGTCGACACCCAATTGCGCCATGCGCAGCGCGATGCGCTGGCTGTCGGGCAACGCGTAGCCGTCCTTGATCGCCTCTTCGGCGAGGAAGCGGACCCCGACGGGGAAGTCCTTCCCGACGGTCTGGCGCACGCGTGCCATCACGCGACCGAACATCCGCAGCCGGCCTTCAAGCGTGCGGCCGTCATAGGCATCGCGCCTGGGATTGCGCCGCGAAAGGAACGACGAGAGCGTATAGGCGTGCGCCGAATGCAACTCGATCCCGTCATAGCCGGCATCCCGCGCGCGCGCAGCCGCCGCGCCGAATGCTTCGATGATCGCGTCGATCTCGCTCTCTTCCAGCATGTCGATCGTCTGGCGCCAGCCCGATCGTGCGACTTTCATGAAATGGATGATTTGCGGGACGATTTTCGACGGTCCGGCATCCTTGACGCGGCGGACAAGCTCGCGGTGGCCCGGCACGAAATCGTCGCGTGAAAGGCGCAGGAGCGGGCCCGATTTCGATTCATGAACTGCCGTCGCCTCAACGACGATCAGGCCAACATGGCCTTTCGAGTAGCGTACGTACCGGTCGATAATTCCCTGGTTGACGAACCCGTCCTCGCCGGACAGCCGTGTCACCATCGCCGGAACAAGGACGCGGTTGGGTAGCGTCATCGTGCCGATGCGCAAGGGCTCGAGAAGCTTCATTTCTCACCGACCTCCGCCAGACAGTCGGGGCAAAGGCAGGTCGCCTGCATGCCGGGTTCCGGCACCGGCATCACGACATCGACATGCTTGCACCAACAATCCCCAGCTGGATCGCATGAGAATATCGTCGCGCACCGCACGCAGGCGATTTCGCTGGCGACTGCCGGAAAGCCCGTCATGGCGCGGCATCCGTCTCGAACGCGGCGAAAACCTGACCGGCGACGACAAGCTTCTGGATTTCCGTTGCACCTTCATAGATGCGCAGCGCGCGGACCTCGCGATAGAGCCGTTCCACGATACTGTCGGCGACGACGCCAAGACCGCCATGGATCTGCATCGCGCGGTCGACGACCTTCTGCGCCATCTCGGTCGCATGGAACTTCGCCATCGAGGCTTCGCGGGTCACGCGCGGCGCGGCACGGTCCTTCGTCCACGCCGCGCGATAGACGAGCAGCGCCGCCGCGTCGATCTCCGTCGCGCATTCGGCGATAGCGGCCTGGGTGATCTGAAAATCGGCAATCCGCGATCCGAACGCTTCCCGCCGGCGCGCGTAGGAGATCGCTTCGTCGAGCGCGCGACGGGCAAAGCCGACCGCCGCCGCCGCGACGGTCGACCGGAAGATGTCGAGCGTCCCCATCGCGATCTTGAAGCCGTCGCCGGGCTTGCCGAGAAGGGCCGACGTCGGCACGCGGACATCCTCGAAGGCAAGGGTCGCGAGCGGGTGGGGAGCAGAAGTGCGGATCCGCTCGACGATCGACAGGCCCGGTGTGTCGGTATCGACCACGAAAGCCGATAGACCTTTGGCGCCGGGAGCCTCTCCGGTCCGCGCGAACACGACGTAGTGGCCTGCGATCCCGCCGTTGGATATCCAGGTTTTCCGGCCATCGAGAATGTAACCGTCGCCGTCCGCCCGTGCCGACGTGCGAAGCGCCGAAACGTCCGAGCCGCCTTCGGGCTCGGAGAGCGCAAAGGCGGCCAGATGCGCGCCGGTTCGCGTCGGCGGAAGATATTTCGCCTTCTGTTCCTGTGTTCCGAAGAGCGATATCGAGCCCGTGCCCAGGCCCTGCATCGCAAAGGCAAAATCCGCAAGGCCGGACCGGTAGGCAAGTGTCTCGCGGATCAGGCAGAGCGATCGGACATCGAGCCCGTCGTAAATGCCGCCATGCGACATCGGTACCGCATAGTCGAGGAACCCGGCATCGCCGAGAAGGCGCGCGAAGCGCCGGGTCGCCGCATCCGCATCAAGGTCGTCATGCGCGATCGGCTCGATCGTTTTCAGTGCCCATTCGGAAAGCCGCCGCGCAAGCTGGCGATGCGCGTCGTCGAAAAACGGCCAGCCGAGATAGGAGCGGTCGGGCATCAGTTTCCCTCGAAGACCGGTTTCTGCTTGGCGGCAAACGCGCGATAGGCGCGCTCGAAATCATCTGTCTGCATGCAGATGGCCTGCGCTTGCGCCTCGGCCTCGATGGCCTGCTCAATTCCCATGTTCCATTGGTGATCGAGCGCCTTCTTGGTCATCGCATTTGCGAATGTCGGGCCGGACGCCAGATCGGCGGCCATCTGGCCTGCCGTCGCACCAAGGGCATCGGATTCAACGAGTCGATTGAAAAACCCCCAGCGCTCCGCTTCCTCGCCGCCCATCGAGCGCCCGGTGTACAGCAGTTCGGCCGCGCGGCCCTGACCGATGATCCGGGGCAAGAGGCTGCAGGCGCCCATGTCGCAGCCTGCAAGACCCACACGAACGAAGAGGAAAGCCACTTTCGAGCCGGGCGTGCCGATGCGCAGATCCGAGGCCATTGCGATCGCGGCACCCGCACCGGCACAGATTCCGTCGATCGCGCAAACGACCGTCTGCGGGGCGGCCCGGATTGCCTTCACCAGATCGCCGGTCATCCGCGTGAAACGCAGAAGATCCGGCATATCCATTCCGACGAGAGGACCGATGATTTCGTGGACGTCGCCGCCTGAGCAGAAATTTCCGCCGGCGCCCGTGATCACAATGCTTTTTAGCGAATCGACATAGACGAGATCCCGAAAGAGATCGCGCAGTTCGGCATAGCTTTCGAAGGTCAGCGGATTCTTGCGCTCCGGTCGATTGAGCGTGACCGTCGCAATTTTTCCGTCGACCGCGAATGAGAAGTGCTGCGGTTGAAACCGGGAGATGTCGTATCGCGTGAGGGTCATGCTTTGGCTCCGGCGGCCGAAACTTTGAGCTTTGCGAGCAGCGAAAGCAGGCGCCTGATTTCGCCGGGATCGAGCGCGGAAAACGCCTCGTCTATCCAGCGCTCGTGCGTCGGCAGGATCGCTTCGAACGTGCGCGTGCCGGCCGGGGTCAGCGATACGCGCGCCGAACGGCGATCGCCCGGCTGCGCGTGACGGACGATCAAGCCATCGCCGACAAGACCGTCGACCAGACCCGTGACGTTTCCTGCCGAAACCATCATCCGTTGCGAAAGCTCGCCCATGGTGAGGCCGTTCGGATGGCCGTTCTTCTGTGCGCGCGCCAGTTGCGAAAGAACGTCAAAGCGGGGAAGGGTTATGGAAAATGTTTCGCGCAGGCCCGCGCGCACCCTGGTTTCGACAAGATTCGCGCAAGTGAGCAACCTCAGCCACGCACGCAGTTGAAGGTGCTCTGACTGCTCGTGGCCAAGTTCGCGATCCATCCGCTCAGACCTCTCCGCCGGCGATCGGCAGCGCGGCGCCGGTCACCCCGGCAGCCGCATCGGAGCAGAGATAGGTCACCATCGCCGCGATTTCCGACGGGCGAACGAGGCGGCCCATCGGGTTCGACGCGGCAAATGTCTCGAGCACCTTTTCGGTGGCCGACCGGGTTTTTGTCGCGACGGTTTGCGCGGCGTCATGAAGCATGGGCGTGTCGGTGTAGCCGGGGCAGACGGCGTTCACGGTCACGCCGGTTCGCGCCAGTTCGACGCCAAGCGAGCGGGTAAGACCGACGAGCCCGTGTTTGGCAGCCGTATAGGCAGACGCAAAGGCGTAGCCCTTGAGGCCAGCTGTGGAGGCGATATTGATCACGCGGCCCCAGCCGTCGGCGACCATCGCCGGGATGGCGAGGCGGCTGGCCGAGTATGCTGCCGTCAGATTGAGCGCGATCATCCGGGCCCAGATATCGGGTTCGGTCCGCCCGAACGGCGCGGTCTCGGCACCGCCCGCATTGTTCACGAGAATGTCGACATGCTGGACGCCCGCAGCGGATGCGAAAGCCTGTCCCAGCGCGATCGCGTCCGTCACGTCGCAGGCAATGGCTTGCGCGTCGAGTTCGGCGGCAAGGGGCGCGAGCTTGTGGCGATCACGTGCGACGAGCGTGACACGGGCGCCCGATGCGGCGAGCATGCGCGAAATTTCAGCGCCAATTCCGCGCGACGCCCCGGTCACCAAAGCATGGCGCCCGGACAATGGCTTGGCGGAACTGCCGGATTGATCGGAACGGGTCACGAGGCGCCTCGCGTGCACGAGATATTTTAAGTCTAAAATATCTTGTGCGCCCGGGCAAGGCCAACGTCGATTATTTGTGGAGTAGAGGCTCCGACAGACGCGACGGGATTATCCCGCGCGGCTGCCAGCTCGTCGTTGCCCTTTCGGGGAGCGGGGTTACGGTTGCAGCGCCTTCGACCTCGACGACCGATACGAAACGGATTTCGGCGGGCGGGTCAGAGGCAAAGGGAAGGCTCAGTCGGTGCCACCCCTGGACGCCGCCTCGACGTGACGCGCTCGAATGCCATGTATAGACCGGAACCTGACGCGTGCTCGCGATCACATAGACGGCATGAGCCAGGATTGGGCCAAGGGACCGTCGCGCGCGGGCGATCTCGCGAATTGTCGCACCCTCCCAGTGTTGACCGAGATGCTCTGCCAGGCGCGATCCGATGATTCTGTACCGAAAATCCTTTGATCCCGGGACTGGATCGACGATCGTCGAGCGCGTTACCACGTCACGGAAATCTTCAGTTCGGAAATCCCGCCAATCCGGCATCTGCCGATCTGCGCGCAATTCCTGCCAATGGACGAGACAGTCGCGCAGCGACTTTACCGTCAGCGCCTCCGGGCTTGGCGACCAGATGACGATCGGCAACGTCAATCGCGTGAAACGCGACAGCAACATCATGTCATCGCGAGTCACAGCGGCTTGCACCTCGTCGAATGCGGCGTCGAGGTTCTCAATCTGCATGCCCACGCGTCGTCTCCGATTGTATGACGTAATGTGCTACAATTTTCGATATTATATCGACTCGCCGAATCTGAAGAAAGTGAACACCCTCGATTCTGCGCAAATCCCCACCAAGCGATTTTCCTGAATCGATTCGTGGATAGTTCATCCACACCCCACGATCGATGGACCTTCGCGGCCGTCATCCGCTGGGCTAGAATTCGGGCCATGGCGATACCAAAACCGTTCGCAAGCCCGGTTCCGGAGTCTCGTCGACCTGCGATCCCGGCCCCCGGCGCGATGCCGTCGGCAGCAGACCTGACCTTGCTCAAGACGATCGAGCAGAAGGTCCTGTGGCTTTCAAGCTGGACAATTCATCACGCGAACAAGATCCGCGCATCGCGCGACGGCCTCAAGGTCGGCGGCCATCAAGCATCGTCGGCGTCGCTCGCCACATTGATGACGGCGCTGTACTGCGCGGTGCTTCGGCCCGAAGATCGCGTCGCGGTGAAGCCGCATGCGTCGCCGGTCTTTCACGCCATCCAGTATCTGTTCGGTCGCCAGACGAAGGAAAATCTCGAGCGCTTCCGTGCGCTTGGCGGCGCCCAGAGCTATCCCTCGCGCACGAAGGATGTCGACGATGTCGATTTCTCGACTGGCTCCGTCGGACTCGGCGTGGCGGAGACGCTTTTCGCGTCGATTGCGCAGGACTATGTGCGCCTGAAGGGGTTGGGCGCACCGGGATGGCCGGAAGGCCGGATGATCGCGCTTGTCGGAGATGCCGAGTTCGACGAAGGAAACATCTTCGAGGCGATGCTCGAAGGCTGGAAACACGATGTCCGGAATCTCTGGTGGGTGATCGATTATAACCGGCAGAGCCTCGACAGCACCGTCTCCGATCACCTTTTCCAGCGCATCGTGGGCACGTTCGAGTCGATCGGCTGGCGCGTCATCGTCCTCAAATACGGCAAGCTCCTCGAAGCGGCTTTTGCCCGGCCGGGCGGGGACGCGTTGCGCCGCTGGATCGATGAATGTCCGAATTCGCTCTATTCGGCGCTGACCTACAAGGGCGGCTCGGCCTGGCGCGAATATCTCCTGCGCGATCTGGGCGACGTCGCAGGCATTCGAGAACTGCTCGCTTCGACGAATGACGACGATGCCTTGCACCGGCTGATGACGAATCTCGCCGGTCACGACATGGAAAGCGTACTCGAAGGATACGCCGATGCGGCTTCGACGGACCGGCCCACGGTCATCGTCGCCTACACGATCAAAGGGCACGGGTTGGCGTTTGCCGGGCACAAGGACAATCATGCGGGCCTTATGAACGACGCGCAGATCGATGGCCTGCGTGCGTCGATGCGTATTCCCCGCGGCGAGGAATGGGAGCCGTTCGCCGGCATGGACGAGCCGGATGCCGTTCGGCGGTATCTCGAGAAAGCGGCATTTGCGCAGACTTTTCCGCGGCGGCATGAAACCGGACCGGTCAGGGTCCCGGACGAATTTCCGATCCCGAGATTCGAAAAGCCGGCCAGCACGCAGGAGGGGTTCGGGCGGATCCTTTTCGACCTCGCCGGCGGGACAAGCGAACTGGCAAAGCGCATCGTAACGACGTCCCCCGACGTGACGGTTTCGACGAATCTCGGCGGCTGGGTCAATCGCCGCGGCATCTTCGACAGAAACGATCGCACCGACACGTTCAAGGCCGAGAAGGTCGTCTCCGCGCAGGCGTGGAACATGAGCCCCGCCGGCCAGCACGTCGAACTTGGCATCGCCGAAAACAACCTGTTCCTGATGCTCGGGGCGCTCGGGCTGGCGGGCGATCTTTTCGGTGCGCGTCTGCTTCCGGTCGGAACGCTCTATGACCCGTTCATCAATCGCGGGCTCGATGCTTTGACATATGCCTGTTACCAGGACTCACGTTTCATCGTCGTTGCGACACCTTCCGGCGTGACGTTGGCGCCGGAGGGCGGCGCCCACCAGTCGGTCGGCACGCCGCTCGTCGGCATGGGCGCGCCGGGCCTCGTCTATTTCGAGCCGGCCTTTGTCGATGAGCTGGCACATGTTCTGCGCTGGGCATTCGGCTACATTCAGGCCGCCGACGGAAAATCGGTCTATCTCCGGCTCTCGACGCGCGCTCTTGAACAGCCTGCCCGGATGGACGGCCGGTGGATCGGCGATTGCCTTGCCGGCGCCTATTGGCTCGTCGAGCCTTCGCAGGGGGCCGAGCTGGCCATCGTTTTTGCCGGACCGGTTGCGCCCGAGGCGATTGCAGCACACGCCCAGCTGCGCGAGGAAGTGCCGGGCGCCGGGCTGCTTGCGGTCACGTCGCCTGATCTGTTGCATGCGGAGTGGCGTTCGAACGGCCCGGCAAGTCACGCCGTCAGGCTGTTGGGGCGGCTTTGCCCGGACGCGGCGCTTGTCAGCGTCATCGACGGCCATCCGGCGACGCTTTCCTGGCTGGGGAGCGTCGCGGGCCACGGCCTCGTGTCGCTCGGCGTCGAAAGCTTCGGGCAATCCGGCGATATTCCCGATCTCTATCGTGTGAAGGCGATCGATACCGAAGCGGTGCTCGATGCGGCGGCAAGGGCGCTTGTCGGGCGGGCGCGCCGCAAATGAAAAAGGGGCCCCGCCGGCGCGCGGGACCCCCTGTTTTTGGCTCGGTGGTCTTGTCGACGTCTGTCCTTCGAGTTCCTTAACGGAAGAGTCCGAGAAGGACCGAGGGCTGCTGGTTGGCGATCGACAGCGACTGGATGCCGAGCTGCTGGCGAACCTGCAGCGCCTGCACCGCGGCTGCGGCCTTGCCGATGTCGGCGTCGACGATGGCGCCGAGGCCCGTCGTCGTGGAGTCGACAATGGCATTGACGAAGCTCGACTGCAGCGTCAACGAGCGGGTTTCCGCCGCGTTGGTGCCCAGCGAGCTTGCGACCGACTGCTGGAACGTGCTGAGCGAGGTAAGCGCCAACGCCGCCTGCGAGGCCGACGCGACCGAGGAGGACGCGAAGGTCGTGAAGGCTGCGTTGACCGACGATTGGGCCGTCATCGAAAGCGTCGTCGCCGTCGTGTCGGCAAGGAACGTCTTGGCGGCCGAGCCGGCCGACAGGAGGTTCGTGCCGTTGTAGTTCGCCTGGCTGATGAAGTTGGAGATCTGCGAGGTCATCGCGTTGAAGTCGGCGGTGTAGATCGTGCGCTGGTTGGTGCTGATCGAGCCATCCGCAAGCTGCGTGATCTTGGCCTGCAGGTTCCCGATGAGGTCGGAGATGTTGGTGAGTGCGGCCTGCGTGACGGAGCCGAGGCCCACGCCGTTGGCAAGCGAGCCCTGCACGGCGGTGTACGCCTGCAGGTTGCCGCGAATACCCTGCGCAACCGAGAAGGTCGAGGCATCGTCCGCCGCGTCGGCGACGCGGTAGCCGGTCTGGACCTGCTTGGAAGCAACGTTGAGGGCTGTTTGGGTAATACGCAGCGACGACAATGCGAGCATTGCGCCCACATTGGTATTGACGGAATTAGCTGACATTTTTGGTCCCCTTCTGGTCTGTATGGTTTCGACTTCTGTCGAACCTGGAACCCATGTTGTTCAAAACACCGAATTTCTTCGGGATCGTGAACGAGCTACGCCGTGCCCATGGATTACCGAGCAATGTCATACTACCGGAAAAGATACGGTGATGACAAGTCACTGAATACAAACGATTTAATCGTATATTTAATTCTTTATTTACTTAAATTGAATCTATTTCTTACGCCTGAAAATTGCGCCGACTTTCCCTGGTGTCGAAATGGATGTCGTGCCTAACGGAACAGGCCGCCGAGCGCGCCCGGCTGGCTGTTTGCGATCGCAAGGCTTGAGAAGGCCAATTGCTGGCCGACGCCGCGGGCTGACGACTGCGCTGCGGCGGCACCGATGTCGGCATCGACGAGTGCGCCGAGGCCGGTTGTTATCGCGTCGATCTTCGAGTTGTTGTGGCTCGACTGCTGGACGAGTGTCCGCGTCTCGGCAGCATTCTGGCCGGAGGCTTGGCCGAGCGTGTTCTGGAACGTCTGGAGGGCACCAAGCGTCGCGAGCGCACCGGCGGGGCTCGCGGTATTGATGGAACCCTGAAACGCGGCGAGGCCCGTTCCGACCTGGCTCTGGCTCGAAATCGTGAGCGAACTGCCGCTGGTATCGGCGACAAAGCTCGTCGAACCGGATGCCGCCTGAAGCAGATTCGTGCCGTTGTAACTTGCCTGCTGGACGGTCGTTTGGAGCTGTGCAGTCAATGACTGCACGTCTGCGGTGTAGATCGAGCGCTGCTGCGCGGAAATCGATCCGTCGGCAAGGCTCGTGAGCTTCTGCTGAAGTTGATTGGTCAGATCGGACGCCTGACTGATCGCCGATTGGGTAACCGCGCCAAGACCGACGCCGTTGGCAAGCGAGCTCTGGACGGCGCCGTAGGCTTGCAAGTCGCCACGGATGCCCTGCGCGACGGCGAAGACCGATGCGTTGTCTGCGGCGTCCGCGACGCGAAGCGCCGTCTGCAGCTGCTTCTGCGCGACCTGAAGGCCCGCCTGCTGCGTTCGTGCCGACGAGAGCGCGCGCAGCGACGCTGCGTTGGTGTGGATGGAGTTGCTGGGGGAGCTTGCCATTCGCGGATTTTACACCGGTTGACGGCAGCTTGGGAGTCCGGTTTGGACATACAAAAACGGGGGCGGCCGCAAGGCCGCCCCCGTCCGAGGCGTGTCGGAAGCCTTTGTCTTGCTTAGCGGAAGAGGCCGAGCAGGACAGAAGGCTGCTGGTTGGCGATCGACAGCGACTGGATGCCGAGCTGCTGGCGGACCTGCAGCGCCTGCACCGAGGCCGAAGCCTTGCCGATGTCGGCGTCGACGATGGCACCGAGGCCGGTCGTCGTCGCGTCGACGATCGAGTTGACGAAGTTCGACTGGAGCGTCAGCGAGCGGGTTTCCGCCGCGTTGGAGCCCAGCGAGCTTGCGACCGACTGCTGGAAGGTCGCCAGCGAGGTGAGCGCCAGCGTCGCCTGCGAAGCCGACGCGACCGAGGAGGACGCGAAGGTCGTGAAGGCGGCGTTGAC
>WGNX01000012.1 GCA_016124335.1 Alphaproteobacteria bacterium | reverse complement strand
GTCAACGCCGCCTTCACGACCTTCGCGTCCTCCTCGGTCGCGTCGGCTTCGCAGGCGACGCTGGCGCTCACCTCGCTGGCGACCTTCCAGCAGTCGGTCGCAAGCTCGCTGGGCTCCAACGCGGCGGAAACCCGCTCGCTGTCGCTCCAGTCGAACTTCGTCAACGCGATCGTCGACGCGACGACGACGGGCCTCGGCGCCATCGTCGACGCCGACATCGGCAAGGCTTCGGCCTCGGTGCAGGCGCTGCAGGTCCGCCAGCAGCTCGGCATCCAGGCGCTGTCGATCGCCAACCAGCAGCCCTCGGTCCTGCTCGGCCTCTTCCGCTAGGCAAGACAAAGGCTTCCGACACGCCTCGGACGGGGGCGGCCCGCAAGGCCGCCCCCGTTTCGTTTGCGTGCGCCGGGCCCGCGATGCTAGGGCAAGGGAAAGCATATCGGAGCCGCCCGCCACATGACCCGTCGTCGCCCGCTCGTCATCGTCACGCGCAAACTTCCCGACCTGATCGAGACGCGGCTGATGGAGCTGTTCGAGTGCCGGCTCAATCTCGACGACCATCCCTTCAGCGAGATCGAGCTGATGAAGGCGATGGCCGAGGCCGAGATCCTGGTTCCCACCGTCACCGACCGGATCGACGCCACGCTCGTGTCAAATGCGGGTGCGCAGCTGAAGCTCATCGCCTCGTTCGGCACCGGCGTGAACCACATCGCGCTCGACGCGGCCAAGGCGCGCGGCATCACGGTCACGAACACGCCGGGTGTTCTCACCGAGGATACGGCCGACATGACGATGGGCCTGATCCTGGCCGTCGCGCGGCGCATCGGCGAGGGCGAGCGTCTCGTGCGTTCGGGCCGCTGGCAGGGCTGGGCGCCGACCGCGATGCTGGGCATGCGGCTTGCCGAAAAGCGGCTGGGCATCGTGGGCATGGGCCGCATCGGCCTTGCGGTTGCCAGGCGCGCGCGCGCCTTCGGCATGTCGATCCACTATCACAACCGCCGCCGCGTCGATGCGGCGACCGAGGCCGAGGTCGAGGCGACCTACTGGGAAAGCCTCGACCAGATGCTGGGCCATATCGACGTTCTGTCGATCAACTGCCCGCACACGCCGGCGACCTATCACTTGCTCTCGGCACGGCGCATCCGGCTGCTGAAGCCGCGCGCCATCGTCGTCAACACCGCGCGCGGCACGGTGATCGAGGAAGAAGCGCTGGCCCGTGCGCTCTACGCGCGCGAGATCGCCGGCGCCGGCCTTGACGTGTACGAGGACGAGCCGCAGGTCCATCCCCGGCTTCTTGAACTCGACAATGTCGTGCTGCTGCCGCATATCGGCTCGGCCACGCATGCGGGCCGCGTGGCGATGGGCGAGAAGGTGCTGGTCAACATCAAGAGCTTCGTCGACGGGCATAATCCGCCCGACCGGGTCGTCTACACGATGTTCTGAACCGCCGGAGGCGGCGATGCGCTGGCGTTTCGTGCTTGCTGCCCTTCTGCTTGCCGCACCTGCCGCCGCGCAGACGCAATCGATCGTCGATTTCGAGGGGCGGCCGGGCGTGCCGCTCAAGATGCTGCGCGTCGAACCGGACGGGCCGCCGCGTGCGGCCGTTCTGCTGTTCAGCGGCGGCAACGGCTCGATCCGGCTGGCGTCGCCAACCGCGACGCCGCTTGCCGAACGCTACGCGCGCGGCAATTTCCTGCTGCGCATCCGCGCCAGTCTCGCCGCGCGCGGCCTGCGCGTGGGCGCGCTCGACGTGCCGCAAGAGATGGCGCAGCGCGGCATGTCCGCCGCGTTCCGCCGTTCGGCCGAGCATGCGCGTGACATCGCCGGGGCGGTGGCGCTTCTACGGGGGCCGGAGAAACTGCCCGTCTGGCTTGTCGGCACGAGCATGGGCACGGTCAGCGCCGCCGCGGCCGCGGTGACGCTGGGGCGCGGCATCGACGGCGTGGTGCTCACCTCGAGCATCACGGTGCCGATCCAGAACGGGCCGAACTGGATTCCCGAACCCGGCGGCATCCGCGCCTTCGCGCTCGACGGGGTTTCCGTGCCGGTCTTCGTGCTCGCACACGAAGACGACGAGTGCTGGGCCTCGCCACCCGGCAATGCCAAGGCGCTGGCCGAGCGCTTCAAGGCCTCGCCGCGCGTGGGGCTGCGCATCCTCGAAGGCGGCAAGCCACCGGAATCCGGCGAATGCGACCCGCTTTCCGGCCACGGCTACTGGGGCATCGACACCACCGCATCGGACGCGATCGCCGATTTCGTGCTCGGACAGCGGTAGTCGAGTGCGGGTAGCGCCCTGCGTCATCAAACGGCAACGACTTTAGGCGAACGTCGGCGCCGTTCGCGGATCGCCGGGGCGGTCCGGGCTTTCAGCTGTGAGGAAAAACATGATGGTTTGCAGGCTTCGCCTGGCCGGGCATGCCGCCGGGCTTTGCGCCGCATTCTTCCTGTCCGCCGCCGCGAGCGCGCAGACTGTGTATCCGATCGACCGCGCCAGCATCCTCGTGGGCACGCGCTTCGACTTCAAGGTCGAGTTCCCGGGTATCGTCGCGCGCGACGCCATGCAGATTACCGTCAACGGCCAGCCGCTCGACAAGACCTTCGGCGAACCCGCGACCTACATCGAAAACGAGGACGGAAAGAACGGCTCCTCGCTCGTCGTCCGGAGTGCTTCGCTTGCCACGCCCGGCCACTACACGGTCGTCGCGGCGGACGGCAAGGGCAACTCCCGGACCGTCGCGTGGGACGTATTCGACACGCCCGCGCGCAAGGCGAAGAACGTCATCCTTTTCGTCGGCGACGGGCTTTCGGTCGGCCACGTGACTGCCGCGCGCATCCTTTCCAAGCAGATTTCCGAGGGCAAGTATCGCGGCCGTCTGACGATCGACAATTTCCCGTCGATGGCCCTCATCGGCACGTCGGGCACGGACTCCGTGGTCACCGACAGCGCCAACTCGGCCCATGCGTACACGACCGGCCACAAGTCGGCGGTCAACGCGCTCGGCGTCTACGCCAGCCGCGCGGCCGACAACCTCGCGCATCCGCGCGTTGAGACGCTGACCGAGATACTCAAGCGGCGCACGAAGATGGGCGTCGGCGTCGTGACGAACACCGAGATCGAGGATGCAACGCCGGCATCGATGGTCGCCCATACGCGGCGGCGCAGCGACTACGACGTCATCGTCGCCCAGTTCCTGGCCGCGGGCCCGGACGTGATGATGGGCGGCGGCGCCTCGAATTTCATCCCGCGCGGCAAGCCGGGCTCGCGCCGCGGCGACGAGACCGACTACATCGCCAAGTTCCAGGAGGCCGGCTACAAGGTCGCCACGACGGACTCCGAGATGAAGGCCGCGGCGGCCGACGGCTCGACGACGAAGCTGCTCGGCCTCTACCATCCTCGCAACATGGACGGCGTGCTCGACCGGCGCTTCCTCAAGGGCGGAACCGTCAAGCAGTTTCCCAACCAGCCGGACCTTACGGATCAGGTCGCCGCTGCGATCCAGGTCCTGTCGCGCAACGAGGACGGCTTCATGATGATGGTCGAGTCCGGCCTCATCGACAAGTTCGCGCACCCGCTCGACTGGGAGCGTTCGGTCTACGACACGATCATGCTCGACAACGCCGTTAAGGTCGCGGTCGATTTCGCCGCCGGCCGGAACGACACGTTGATCATCGTGCTTCCCGACCATACGCACGGTATCTCGATCATCGGCACGGTCGACGACGACAAGCCGGGCGACGACATGCGCGAAAAGATCGGCGTCTACGATCAGGCCAAGTATCCGAACTATCCGGCGCCCGACGCCGACGGGTACCCGACCAAGGTCGACGTCTCGCGCCGCCTCGCCGTGTTTTTCAACAACTTCCCGGACTATTACGAGACGTTCCGGCCGAAGATGGGCGGGCCCAACGTTCCCGCCGTTCAGGGGCCGGACCGTCGCTACGTCGCGAACGAGGCGTACAAGAACGAGCCCGGTGCTATGTTCCGGGCGGGCCTTCTGCCGCGGAGTTCCGACACCGGCGTCCATACCGCGGACGACGGCGTGGCGCGCGCGACCGGGCCGGGATCGGAGATGGTTCATGGTTTCATGGACAACACCGAGATCTTCAAGGTCATTGCGACGGCCCTGGGTCTTGGTCACTAGGCGCAGCTTCATCGCCGGCGGAATCGCGTCGATATGCGCGGTGCCGCCGGCGGTCGCCGGTTCGCCGGGCGAGAAGCTGGCCTTTGCCGATCTCTACAAGTCGTTCGGCGTGCTCGGATACGAGTTCGGCGACCGCGCGCGCGAACTCGCGGGCCGGCCGGTCGTCATGCGCGGCTACATGGCGCCGCCGCTCAAGGCGGAAAGCAATTTCTTCGTGCTGACCCGTCAGCCGATGGCGCTTTGCCCGTTCTGTCAGTCCGACGCCGATTGGCCGGTCGATATCGTGGTGGTCTATCTGAAACGTACGCAACCCGTCTACGATCCGAGCCGGCGCATCGACGTCGCCGGCATGCTCGAACTCGGATCGTGGCTCGATCCCGAGACGGGTTTCGTGAGCGCCATCCGGCTGCGCGAAAGCGAGCTGCGTGCTGCTTGATGCTCCCGCGGCCGTCGTCGGCGCACTCGTTGCGTCGGGCGTGCGGCTCGAATATCCCAATGGCGCAGCAGGCAAGCTCCGGGCGCTCGACGTCGCGCGGATCGAATTGCGCGGCGGGTCGTCGCTGGGTCTGTCGGGTCCCTCCGGTTCGGGAAAGACCTCTTTGCTGCACGTGCTGGCCGGCATCGCGGCGCCAAGCGCCGGTCGCGTGATGTGGGACGGCGTCGATATCGCGGCGCTCGGCGAGGGCGCGCGCGACGTATGGCGGCGGACCCGGGTCGGCTTCGTGTTCCAGGACTTCCATCTCGTCGACGGCATGTCGGTCCTCCAGAACGTGCTGTTGCCCTGCCGGTTCGACTCGATCCGCATCGAACCCGGACGCCTTGCGCATGCCCGACAACTCGTTTCGGCGGTCGGCCTGCCGGACCCGGACAGGCGCGTCGAGCGGCTGTCGCGCGGCGAGCGCCAGCGCGCGGCGATCGCGCGCGCGCTCGTGCGGGAGCCGCGCATCCTGCTCGCCGACGAGCCGACGGCGAGCCTCGATGCCGCCACCGCCGAGGCGATCGCCACGCTTCTGACCGGCCTGTCGCGCGCGTCGGGCGCCACGCTCGTCGTCGCGAGCCACGACGAGCGGCTTCTTTCGCGGCTCGATGCGCGTCTTCGCTTGGCCGGCGGGCGTATCGAGGAGGCCGGATGAATCCGCTGCCGCTCGTCTGGGCGGACCTTCGCGCGCGCGGCGCCGGCATATTGGCGCTCGTGCTCCTTGTCGCGTTTGCCGTCGCGATGGGCGTCGCCGTCTCGGCGACCGAGCGCGGATTGCGCCGGGCAAGTGCGGATGCCGCGCGACCGTTCGACCTTCTTGTCGGGATGCCGGGAAGTCCCACGCAGCTTGTTCTCGCCGGGGTGTATCTCCAGCCGACGGCACTGCCGCTGCTTCCGCCCGAAACTTTGCCGGGCCTGTCGCGCGAGAAGGGCGCAGCGTGGGTTTCGCCCCTCGGCTTCGGCGATTCATGGCGCGGCTCGCCCATCGTGGGTGTCGCGCCGGAACTCGCGATAGACGGCGGCCGGCGCCCCGTGGCGGAGGGGCGGAATTTCGAAAAACTCGACGAAGCCGTCGTCGGCGCGCGCGTCAAGGCCGCGCTGGGCGACACGATCGAGCCCAGCCACGGCATCGGCCAGGATGACGACGACGGCGATGCGCATGTGCATCACGGCACGCACTACACGGTCGTCGGCCGCATGGCGCCGACCGGCGGGCCGTGGGATCGCGCGATCCTGGTGCCGATCGAATCGGTATGGGCCATCCACGGGTTCGGAACGGGCCATGCGGCGGAGCCCGAACGGATCGGCGCGCCGTGGGACGCCGATGCGCCCGGCGTGCCTGCCGTCGCCGTCAATGTCCGCGACGTCGCATCGGCCTATGTGATCCGCTCGAAATACCGCACCGGCGGGACGACCGCGGTCTTTCCGGCCGAGGTTCTTGCCGGACTGTTCGCGACGCTCGGCGATGTCGGCGCGGTGTTGCGGGTATTCGCGATCGCCGCGCAGGCCTTGGTCGTCGCATCGGTGCTGATGGTCGTGCTCGTCGCCATCGCCGCGCGCCGGAACCTGATCGCGATCCTGCGCGCACTGGGCGCGCCGCGGATTTTCGTGTTCCTTCTGGTGTGGAGCGAGGTGGCCGCGATCCTCGTCGCGGCCGGCGCGGTCGGACTCGCTTTGGGGCTGTGTCTTGCGCAAGGCGTGGCCGCGTGGGCCGATCGGTCGCTGGGGCTCGCATTGCCGGGAACGCTCGGTTCCGACGAGTTCTTGCTGGCGCTGGCGTCTGCCGGCGCGGGCCTCGTGGCCGCCGTTCTGCCCGCCGCGTCGGCCTATCGCCGGTCGGTGGCCGAAGGCCTGAGAAGCGCCTGAACCCTCAGCCCGCCTGACCGCCGACCAGATAGGCGGCGACGAGCACCACGCGCACCTCGTCGGGGAACCCGGCCGCGGCGTCGGACAGCGGCAGGGAAACCCGCTCCCATGTCTGGTCGAGCTGCCAGCTCTGCCGGCCGTCGGGCGTGCCGAACTCGAACAGCGCGGAATAGGTGCGTGCGGCCGGCTCGCCGCTCGTGCGCACCGAATCATATTCGGCCTGCAGGACGCTGGCCTGCTCTGGCGGCAATTCGTCGATGCCCTTGCCGGTCATTTCGCGCCGGAACGTCTCGACGAAATAGGTGCCGTAAAGCCGGTAGACCCAGCGCCCCTCGACCAGTTCCACCATCATCAGATGGCCAAGCCAGGCGCGCAGCTCGATCGGGTCGAAATCGGCGCGATCGGGAAACGCGCGGCTTCCCCGGCGCTGGGCCCAGAAATCCCACAGCGCGGAAAGCTTCTCTTCGTTGAAGGCGGGCCGGTCGATCACGTCGCGCGGGAAACCCAATTGCGGAGCGCCGGTGGCGCTCGATTCGCGTCCGGGATTATGGACGCGGGCCACCGCCCGCACAACGCCGCCCCGGGACCGGCCCGGGCGCACCGTTTGCCGTCTGAAACCGCAACAAATCCGGCACACTTGCACTTGCCGGGCGAACCGTGTTCTTTCGCCCGGAAAGCTGCGTTCCAACAACGTCCTGACCGGTCTTGCTCAAGAAATTCCTCCGATCCGACCGGGGCCAAAGCCTCCTTGCGGCGCTGGCGGCTGCCTATATGTGGTTCGTCAACCGCACGACGCGCTGGACCGTGCGGGGCGATGAAGGCCCGGCCGCGCTCGCGCGCGAGGGCCGCGCCTTCATCGTCTGCTTCTGGCACCAGCGCATCTTCATGATGGCGCCGATCTGGGCGCGCCGGCAGCCGATCCACATGCTGATCTCCTCGCACAATGACGGGCTGCTGATTTCCAAGGCCGTCGCGCATTTCGGCATCGACACGATCGTGGGCTCGACGAACCGGGGTGCCGCGGCGGCACTGCGCACGATGCTCGATCGGCTGCGCAACGGCATCAATATCGGTCTCACGCCCGACGGGCCGCGCGGGCCTGCGCGCAAGGCGGCACCCGGCATCGCCATCGCGGCAATGATGGGCAACGCGCCGGTCGTGCTGATGGCCTATTCGGTCTCGCGCGCGCGCTTCCTCGATTCCTGGGACCGCTTCCTCATCCCCTATCCCTTTTCGCGCGGCGCGATGATCTGGGAAGTGATCGAGCCGCCCAAGGGCAAGGACCAGCTCGACGGTTTTGCCCGCATGATCGAAAAGCGGCTCGACGCCGCCAGCGCGGAGGCCGACCGCATGGTCGGGCGCGCGCCGGCATGACGCGCGGGCTCTATTCCGGCCTGGCGGCCCTTGCCGAACCGGCACTGCGCGCCCTGCTCGCGCGCCGCGTGGCCGCCGGCAAGGAGGATGCACTGCGCCTGCCTGAGCGGCGCGGCGTGGCCGGCCGGCCGCGCCCGTCGGGCAAGCTTTTGTGGGTGCACGGCGCCTCGCTGGGCGAAGCGCGCTCGGTGCTGCCGCTCGTGCGCCGCATCCTCGCCGTGCGGCCGGGCTTGCGCATCCTCGTGACGACCGGCTCGCGCACGTCGGCCGAGATGCTGGCGCGCGAACTCGACGGCAAGCGCGCCTTCCACCAGTTCGTGCCGCTCGACGTGCCGCGCTGGGTCGAACGCTTCCTCAACCACTGGCGGCCGGATGCGGTGCTGTGGCTGGAAAGCGAACTGTGGCCCAACATGCTGGGCGAGATCGCCCGCCGCCGCATTCCGGCGGCCCTCGTCAACGCTCGGCTGACCGCGCGTTCGGCGCGCCGTTGGATGCGCGTGCGCGCCATCTTCGCCCCGCCGCTGGAAACCTTCTCGATCGCGCTGGCGCAGACATCGGCCGATGCCGCGCGCATCGCCTCGCTCGGCCACGCCAACGTGATGACCATCGGCAACCTGAAGCACGATGCGCCTCCACTTGGCGTGGAAGTCGCGGCACTCGATGCATTCCAGGCGGCCGTTGCGGGGCGGCCGCGCTGGCTTGCGGCCCAGGTCCATCCGCTGGAACTCGCCGCCGTGCTCGATGCCGCTGCCCGGCTCAAGGCGGCGGGAAGCCCGTCGCTGCTGGTGCTCGTGCCGCGCCACGCCGAACGCGGGCCTGCCTTCGCCGAGGCGGCCGCCGCGCGCGGGCTCAAGGTCGCGCGCCGGTCGTTGGGCGAAGCGCCCGCCGGGGCGGATGTCTATATCGCCGACACGATGGGCGAACTCGGCCTGTTCTTCCGCGCGTGTCCGCTCGCCTTCGTGGGCGGTTCGCTCGAGCCGCATGGTGGCCACAATCCGCTTGAGCCGGCGCGACTGGGCGTGTCGATCGCGTTCGGCCCGTCGATGGAGAATTTCGTCGAGCTTGCCGGCGAACTCATCGGTGCGGGTGCCGCCACACGCGTGGCGGATGCCGCTGGCCTTTCCCGATGGGTCTCGGCCCGGCTCGGCGACCCCCAGCTCGTCCAGCGCGAAGGGGCGGCCGCGCGCGCCTTCGCCGCACAGGGCGAAGGAACCGTCCAGCGCGTGGCCGAGGCGCTTGCCCCCGTACTTGCGGCCCTGGGGCCGGAGGCGCTTGGCGATGCGCGCGCCTGATTTCTGGCACGCGCGCGGGCCCGCTTCGCTGGCGCTTGCGCCGCTGGGCTGGCTTTACGCGCTTGGCGGTGCCGCCCGTCGCAGCCTTGTCGATCCGTGGCGGGCGGGCGTGCCGGTGCTGTGCGTGGGCAACCTCACGCTCGGCGGGACGGGCAAGACGCCGCTCGTCGCCGAGATCGCGCGCCGGCTCGCCGCGCGCGGTGGCAGGCCGGCGATCCTGTCGCGCGGCTACGGCGGCGCGGCCAAAGGCCCGCTACGCGTCGACCCCGGCCGCAACACGGCCGCAGACGTGGGCGACGAGCCGCTGCTGCTGGCTGCCGAAGCTCCTGTTTTCGTGGGTACCGATCGCGTCGCGTCCGCGAAGGAAGCTGTCGCTTCGGGCGCAGACAGGCTGATCATGGACGACGGCTTCCAGAACCCGTCGCTGCACAAGGACCGCGCGATCATTGTTGTCGACGGGCCCGCAGGGTTCGGCAACGGGCGCGTCTTTCCCGCAGGCCCGCTGCGCGAGCCGGTTTCGTGGGGAGCCGCGCGCGCCGCGGCGTGCGTGGTGATCGGCGAGGATGCGCACGGTGCCGCGGCGTCGACCGGGCTGCCGGTGCTGCGCGCCGATCTGTTGGCGCAGCCCAACGATCTTGCCGGGGCCGACGTGCTGGCCTTCGCGGGCATCGGCCGGCCGGGGAAGTTCTTTGCGACGCTTGAGGAGGTCGGTGCGCGCGTGCGCGCGGTCCGCCAGTTCGACGACCATCATCCCTATTCGCGTGCCGAAATCGAAGCGCTGCTCGCCGAGGCCGACCGGCTGGGCGCGCGCGCGGTGACGACGCGCAAGGATCTCGTGCGCGTGGATCCCGACCTGCGCTTGCGCCTGTCGGTGCTCGACGTGCGCCTCGTCTTCGCCGACGAGGCGGCGTTCGACGCCCAGCTGGATTTCGGGCGGGCCTAGGGATGCTGCATCGGCTGCGCTACAGGATCGAGGCCGCGCTCGTGCTCGTCTGCTACGGCGTGCTGAAGGTCATGCCGCTCGACATGGCCTCGGCGCTCGGCGGGTTCGTGGCCCGCGTGCTCGGCCCGCGCATCGGCCTGTCGAACCGCGCGCGGCGCAACATGCGCCGCTTCATGCCCGAACTGGGTGAGGCGGGCATCGAGAAGGCGGTGGTCGAGATGTGGGACAATCTCGGCCGGCTCGCGGCCGAATACCCGCATCTGGACGACATCCGCATCGACGGCGCGGCACCGCGCGTGGAGATCGTGGGGCACGAGCATGTGCGCGCGGCCCAGGCCGCCGGGCGGCCGGCGATCTTCTACGGCGCGCATCTGGCGAACTGGGAACTCGGCGCGATGCTGACGACCCGTTTCGGAACCCCGCTGCACGTCATCTATCGCGAAGCGAACAACCGCTATGTCGAGGCGCTGTTCCGCTCGCGCCGCAGCCGCACCGCCGGCGGCATGATCCCCAAGGGCAAGAAGGGCGCCCGCATGGCGATTGACGCGCTGCGCAAGGGCGAGTGGCTGGGCATGTTGCTTGACCAGAAGATGAACGACGGCATGCCCGTGCCCTTCTTCGGCGTCGACGCGATGACCGCGCCCGCTCTCGCCACGCTGGCGCTGCGTTTCAACTGCGCCGTGCTGGGTGCAAGGCTGGAGCGGCTGGGCGGGGCGCGTTTCCGCATCGAGATCCAGCCGCCGCTCGAGTTGCCGAATTCCGGCGATCGCACGGTCGACCAGTTCGCGATCATGCGCACGGTCAATGCCGAGATCGAACGCTGGGTGCGCGCGCGCCCGGGCCAGTGGCTATGGCTGCATCGCCGCTGGCCGGACGCCTAGGACCGCCTGTCGACCCTCAGCGCGCCTGCAGCCAGGTCGGCAGCAGCGAATAGGGATCGAAGCCCGGTGCCGGCGCGGTGAAGGCCACCGATTTCTCCTTCAACATGTCCTGCGCCTTGCCCTGCTTCCAGGCTTCCAGCAGGTCTGTGCTGCCGCCCACCAGCTTTCCGCCGATGAAGATTTGCGGGATCGTTTTCATGCCGGTCTTGGCGTAGAGCGCGCGGCGGATGTCGCCGCCGCGGTCGTCCTTCTGGTATTCGAACGAGTCGAGATCGACCGAGCGGTACTTGACGCCCGCGCGCGTGAACAGTTTGCGCGCCGCCCAGCAGAACTCGCACCATTCCAGCGCGAACATGACGACGGGCTCCTCCGCGCTGCCCAGCGCCTTCTCGACGAACGCGGCCGCATCGGCCTTGACGGGGATTTCCGGCTCTGCCGCCGCAGGCTTGGCGGGCGCGGGTGCCGGCCGCACGTCGAAGCGGTAGTTCGGCGTCGAGCGCGAGATGTCGGTTTCCTCGGCGTCCATGTCGGCGGGCATGTCGGCGAAAAGCGGCGTGCTGAGGTAACGTTCGCCCGTGTCCGGGATCATGCACAGAACCGTCGTGCCGGGCAGCGAGGCGTTGCAGATGTCGATGGCGCCCGAAAGTGCGGCACCGCTGGTGATGCCCGCGAAGATGCCTTCCTTGGTGGCGAGATCGCGCGTCGTGTCCAGCGCCTTGCGCCCATTGATCGGCAGGATGCGGTCGACATGGCCGGCCGCGATGGCATCGGCCGTCAGCTTGGAGATGAAATCGGGGCTCCAGCCCTGCATCAGATGCGGGCGGAAGGCCGGATGCGCGCCGGGATAGGTGCCGTCGGGGTTGACCTGCTGGGTGATGCCGCTGCCCAGCAGCGGCGAATTGTCGGGCTCGGCCACGGCGATCTTCGTCGTCGGCCGTTCGGCGCGCAGCACGCGCGCCACGCCGCGAAGCGTGCCGCCGGTGCCGAAACCGGTCACCCACCAGTCAAGCCGCTCGCCCGCGAAATCGTCGAGGATCTCGCGCGCGGTCGTGCGCGAGTGAATGTCGGCGTTAGCCTCGTTCTCGAACTGGCGGGTCAGGAACCAGCCGTGCGCCTTGGCGAGTTCCACGGCCTTGGCAAGCATGCCGCTGCCGCGTTCGGCCGCCGGCGTGAGCACGACCTTGGCGCCCAGGAAGCGCATCAGCTTGTGTCGTTCGACGCTGAAGCTTTCCGCCATGACGATGACCAGCGGATAGCCGCGCTGCGCGCAGACCATCGCAAGCCCGATGCCGGTGTTGCCGCTCGTCGCCTCGATCACGGTCTGGCCGGGCTTGAGCTTGCCGGTGCGCTCGGCCTCCTCGATCACCGCGATGGCGAGGCGGTCCTTGACCGAGGCCATCGGGTTGAAGGATTCGAGCTTGACGTAAAGATTGACGTCAGGCCGGACGAGCTTGGAAAGCCGCACGACCGGCGTGCGGCCGATCGTCTGCGTGATGTCGGAAAATTTCGCCATTTGAAGGACCCCCGGCGCAGCGAATCGTGAGGGTCGTCTTCATATAGATTTTGTGGAGGATGCGCAGCATCCTACGATAGTAAGTAGTGCGACAGAAAACCCCGCCCGGCGGGCCGGGCGGGGTTCTTCCGTGTTCAGCCCGCGTCGGCCGCGAGCGACATCTTTACGATCTTGTCGGGCTTCTTGGGCGGCTCGCCCTTGGCGATGCGGTCGACATGATCCATGCCGTCGACGACCTGGCCCCACACCGTGTACTGGCCATTCAGGAAGTGGCCTTCGTCGAACATGATGAAGAACTGGCTGTCGGCCGAATTGGGGTTCTGCGACCGCGCAGCCCCGACCGTGCCGCGCTCGAACGGTTCCTTCGAGAACTCGGCCTTCAGGTTGCCGCGCTCCGAGCCGCCCATGCCGGTTCCGGTCGGGTCGCCCGTCTGCGCCATGAAGCCGTCGATGACGCGGTGGAAAATGATGCCGTCATAGAAGCCGTCGCGCGCCAGTTCCTTGACGCGCGCGACGTGGCCGGGCGCCAGGTCGGGGCGCAGTGCGATCGTCACGCGACCCCAGTCGAGATCGAGATAGAGGGTGTTTTCGGGATCGGCCGCCATTGTCTGGTCCTTCTGCGTGTACGGGTTCAGTTCGGTTCGTCGGCCGCCACGCGCACGCGCAGCATCCGGTCGGGGGTGCGCGGCGGTTCGCCGCGCTTGATCTTGTCGACGAATTCCATGCCCGAGATCACCTTGCCCCACACCGTGTACTGGCCATCGAGGCCGGCGCTGCGCGCGAACATGATGAAGAACTGGCTGTCGGCCGAATTGGGGTTGGCCGCGCGTGCGGCCCCCACGATGCCGCGCTCGAACGGCACGCGGCTGAATTCGGCGGGCAACTCGCCCTTGCCCGAGCCGCCGGCGCCCGTGCCGGTCGGATCGCCGGTCTGCGCCATAAAGCCGTCGATCACGCGGTGGAACTTGAGACCGTCGTAGAATTTGGCGCGCGCCAGTTCCTTCACGCGGGCGACGTGCTTGGGCGCGATGTCGGGGCGCAGCTGGATCACGACGCGGCCGTAATCGAGATCGATGTAGAGCAGGTTCTCCCTGTCGGTCGTCTGCGCGACGGCGAAGCCGGGCGCCAGCAGCACGAGGGCGAGAACGAAATACCGGAGGAGGCGCATTGCGTATGGTTCCGTCAGGGTCGTTGGAAAACGGGCGGATTATCGACGCGTGCGCCGCACGGTTCAAGCGCGGATGCGCGGCGCGATCGCCGGCCGGTTTCCGCACAGCGCGCAGCCCGGATCGCGCGGCACCGCGATGCGGCGGAACTCGGTTTCCAGCGCGTCGTAGATCAGCAGGCGCCCGGCAAGCGAGGTTCCAAGCCCGAGCAGTTCTTTCAGCACTTCGGTCGCCTGCAGCGTGCCGATCACGCCCGCGACCGAACCCAGGATGCCCGCCTCCTCGCAGCGCGGGATGAGGCCCGCGGGCGGCGCTTCGGGGAAGACGCAGCGGTAGCACGAATGCTTCCCGTCATAGGCCTTGTAGGTCGAAAGCTGGCCCTCGAAGCGCAGCAGCGCGCCCGACACGAGCGGCTTCTTCGCGAAGTAGCACGCGTCGTGCACGAGATAGCGCGTGGCGAAATTGTCGGACCCGTCGGCGACGACGTCGTAGGCGGCGACCAGCGCGTCGACATTTTCCGCATCGACCTTCATGTCGTGCGTCTCGACGCGGATGGCGGGATCGAGGCGGGCAAGCGTCGCCGCCGCGCTGTCGACCTTGCGCCGGCCGATGGCGTCCTGCGAATGCGCGATCTGGCGCTGCAGGTTCGTCGCGTCGACCTTGTCGAAATCGACGAGGCCGATCGTGCCCACGCCCGCCGCCGCGAGATAGAGCGCCACGGGCGAGCCCAGCCCGCCGGCGCCGATCACCAGCACGCGCGCGGCCAGCAGCTTCGCCTGGCCCGCCTCGCCCACCTCGTCGAGGATCAGGTGGCGGGCATAGCGCTCGAACTGCGCGTCGCTCAGTTCGCCGGGCAGCGGGGCAAGGCCGGCCATCGGCTCAGCCTTCGCGCTTGACGCCAAGTTCGGTCGCCCGGCCGATCAGCTCGGCCAGCGTCAGCCCTTCAAGGGCGGCCATCTGGCGGGCCTGAAGGTCGTGCCAGATCGGCCGCACGATCTGGTGGCCGAGTGCGGAGGCCGGCGCCCCGTCGAGCGGGTCGGGTGCCGCCTCGATCGTGCGAACGATGCGCACGATGTCGGCGACCGAAATTTCGGCGGCGTCCTTGGCAAGCCGATAGCCGCCCTTGGGACCGCGCTGGCCCGAAAGGATGCCCGCGCGCACCAGCGCCTGAAGCACCTGTTCCAGATAGCGCTTGGGGATGCCCTGCCGCTTGGTGATCGATGCGGCCTGCACGGGCCGCGCGCCGGCGTTATAGGCGATGTCGAGCACCGCCTCGATGCCGAACAGCAGCTTCTTGGTAAGCCGCATCATGATTTCACGCCCGTCGAGCCGAAACCGCCCGCCGCCCTTTTCGTTTCGTCGAGCGCGTCGCGCTCGCGCAGATCGGCATGCGCCACGCGCGCGACGACGAGCTGGGCGATGCGCATGCCGCGTTCGATGCGGAAAGCGGCAGGCCCGTGATTGACCAGGATCGCGCCCACCTCGCCGCGATAATCGGCATCGACCGTGCCCGGCGCGTTCAGCACCGTCAGCCCGTGCTTGAGCGCCAGCCCCGAACGCGGGCGCACCTGCGCCTCGAAGCCTTGCGGCAACGCGATGGCGATGCCGGTGGGCACGAGGCGGAAGGCGCCGGGCGCAAGTTCCAGCGCCTCGGGGATTGCGGCCAGCAGGTCGATCCCGGCGGCCCCCGGCGTGGCGTAGGCCGGAAGGGGGAGATCCCTGGCGTGCGGCAGGCGCACGATGTCGACGACGATTTTCTCCACGCTCACGCCGCTCCGGCGATGGCGGCGGCAATGCGCCGGGCAAGCCGGCGGGCGACCTCGTCCTTGCCCATCGGGTCCCAGGATTCGGTACCCGCACCGTCGATCACGTGCACGCGGTTGCAGTCGCCGCCGAACGTGCCGGTGCCTTCGCCCACGTCGTTGGCCACGATCCAGTCGCAGCCCTTGCGCTGGCGCTTGGCGGCGGCATGGGCGAGCAGGTTTTCGGTTTCCGCCGCGAAGCCCACGACAAGACGCGGGCGCTGCGCGTGGCGGGACAGGGTTGCGAGAATGTCGGGGTTTTCGGCAAGCGCGATCCCGGGCGGCACGCCGCCTTCGGTCTTCTTCAGCTTCGCGTTGCCCGGATGGGCGGGCCGCCAGTCAGCGACGGCGGCCGCACACACCGCGACGTCGGCGGGCAGCGCGGATAGGCTTGCTGCCAGCATCTGCTGGGCGGTTTCCACATGCACGACGCGGCAGCCCGGCGGATCGGCAAGGCGCGTGGGGCCCGAAACGAGGGTCGTCTCGGCACCCAATGCGGCAAGGGCCGTCGCGATCGCGTGGCCCTGCTTGCCCGACGAGCGGTTGGCGATATAGCGCACCGGATCGATGGGTTCGTACGTGGGTCCGCTGGTGACGATGGCGCGCGTGCCCGAAAGGGGGGCATCGACCGACAGGCGTTTTTCGATCGCATCGACGATGGCGAGCGGCTCGCTCATGCGGCCGGCACCCGTTTCGCCCTCGGCAAGTTCGCCCGTCTCGGGGCCGACGAACGAAACGCCGCGCAGGCGCAGCGTTTCGATGTTCGCGACCGTCGCCGGGTTTGCCCACATCACGTAATTCATCGCGGGTGCGGCAAGCACCGGCCGGTCGGTTGCCAGCAGCACGGTCGTGGCAAGGTCGCCGGCGAAACCCTGCGCCATGCCGGCGAGGATGTTGGCGGTGGCCGGGGCCACCACGACGATGTCGCAGTCGCGCGCCAGCCGGATATGGCCGATCTCGTGCTCGGCGGTCAGGTCGAACAGTTCGTCATAGGCGCGCTCGCGCGACAGCGTTTCGACCGCAAGCGGCGTGACGAATTCCTTGGCCGCGCGCGTCAGCACGCAGCGCACGCTTGCCCCGCGTTCGCGCAGCCGCCGGATCAGGTCGAGGCTTTTGTAAGCCGCGATCCCGCCGCTGATGACCAGAAGAATGCGCTTGCCCGCCAGCATGGTAATTTACACCCCAAACACGGGGTATTTTACCGCCGTCGCGCAAGCGCGTGCAACCGGCGCTGCTTCTTCCAGTCGAATCAGATGGTTGGGTTACACCGCGCGGGCCGCAAGGTGCGTTGCCAGCGTACGCGCGAGGAACATGCCGCCCAGCAGCGCGGTTGCGTAGGTGATCGCCTTCATGCCGCCGAAACCAAGCACCGTAACGGCCGGGCTGGGGCACAGGCCTGCGATCCCCCAGCCAAGGCCGAACAGTGCCGCGCCGGTCAGCAGGCGGGCATCGATCTTCGTGGCGCTGGGAAGCTCGAAGCGCTCGGCATAGATCGGCCGATGGCGCGCGAAGACGATCCGGTAGCCCACGAACGTCACGCCGACCGCACCGATCAGGCCGAACAGCAGCGTGGGATCCCAGCCGCCGGTCGCAAGCGCCGCGATGTCGAAGAAGCCGAGCAGCGTGGGCGGGTTGGCGAGATCGGAAACGATCAGGCCGGCGCCGAACAGCAGCCCGCAGAGGAACTGGATGAAAACTGGCATCGAAAACTCCTAGAGAACGTGGCGGACGATGTAGGTCGACACCATCGCGGCGGCAGTGAAGGTGCCGGCGGCCGCGAACGAACGGATCGAAAGACGCGCAATGCCGCAAACGCCGTGGCCCGACGTGCAGCCATTGCCCCAGACCGAGCCGAAGCCGACGAGCGCGCCGGCAAACAGCAGAAGCGGCAGGCCGGCGTCGATCTGCGGGCCCGATTTGGCAAGACCGGCAAGCATCATGGCCCCCGGTGCCGCGATGAGGCCTGCGAGATAGGCGATGCGGCCGGGCATCACGTTGTCGACATAAGGCGGGAAAAGGCGCTGCGCGATGCCGCTGGTGCCCGCGATGCGCCCGGCGAAGGCCATCAGCATCACGCTCGCAAGGCCGATCATCGCGCCGCCGACAAGGGCGGGGATCGGATGGAAATCGGAAATCATGGGGCGTCGTTTCTCCGTCGCAGGAAAGGGATGGCGATAAAATCAGAATTTTCTAATATTGGAAGGCCTACAATCGGAGGATTCCGGTGCGAAATCCGGACTTGTATAAAATCCTATAATATCATATATAGGAAAAATTATTGAAAAAAGGTGGGCAAATGCATTCCGGTTCCAATGACGACAAGACAGAACTTCCGCGGCGACAGGTTACCTCCCTGTCATATCAAGCGGTTGGAAGGCGACCGTCGCCTGTTGTCGCCCGTCGGGCGCGTCAATGAAAGAGCAGGTAAAGGAACGCCGCCCCGGCTGCTCCGGCCAGCACCCACGGCCAGCGGGCGGGCGCGCGGTCGGTGCCGAAGGCCTTGAGCGTGTCTGGATGCAGGCGCACGCCGCCGCCCGCGATCAGGGCCGCCGCGTGATCGAGATTGGCGACGAGGGCCGGCAATTCCTCGATGCGCTCGAGAAGCTCCTGCCCGGTCGTCGCGATGCGCGCCATCGGCCCGCGGTTTTCCATCATCCACGATTCGATCAGCGGGCGGGCGAGGGTCCACATGTTGATGTCGGGGTCGAGCTTGCGGCCCACGCCCTCGCACACCAGCATCGATTTCTGGAGCAGCAGCAACTGGGGCTGCGTTTCCATCTGGAACTGCTCGGTCACCTCGAAGAGCTGGGCGAGCAGGCGGGCCAGCGAGATCTGTTCGAGCGGCAGGCCCAGGATCGGTTCGGCGATCGCGCGCGCGGCCTGCGCGAAGGCGCCCATGTCCTGCGTGGCGGGCACGAAGCCCGCACGGAAATGCACCTCGGCGACCTTGCGGTAATCCTGGTTGAGGAAGCCCGCGAGCATGTCGGCCAGCACGATGCGCGTGGGCTTGTCGATGCGGCCCATGATGCCGAAATCGACGGCCACCAGCGCGCCGTCCTCGGCCACGAAGATGTTTCCGGGGTGCATGTCGGCGTGGAAGAAACCGTCGCGGAACACCTGCCGGAAGAAGGCGCGCGCGGCCTTGGCGACGATTTCCTGCGGATCGTGGCCGGCCGCGATCAGCCGCTCGCGCTCGTCGATGGGGATGCCGGAAATGCGCGCGGTCGTCAGCACGCGCTTGCCGGTGCGCGTCCAGTCGGGCTTGGGCACGCGGAATTCCGGATCGTCGGGGAAATTGGCGCCCAGTTCCTCGGCCGCGGCGGCCTCGAGCCGCAGGTCCATCTCGAAGCGCACGGTCTGCGCGAGCTTCTCCACGACCGCACCGGGCTTCAGCCGGCGGGCCTTGGGCACGAAGCGTTCGACAAGCGCCGCTATCCACGCGAGCAGGTCAACGTCGCGCGCGAAGGCCTTTTCCACGCCCGGCCGCAGCACCTTGACCGCGACTTCGCGCCCGTCGACCGTCGTGGCGAAATGGACCTGCGCGATGGAAGCGGCGGCCACCGCCGTCTCGTCGATCGTGGCGTAGAGTTCCGCGATCGGCTTGCCGAACTCGTTCTCGATCGTGGCGCGCGCGTGCGCGAAATCGAAGGGCGGCAGGCTGTCCTGCAGGCCGGTCAGGTCGGCGGCGACCGCCTCGCCCACGATATCCGCGCGCGTGGAAAGCACCTGGCCCAGCTTCACGAAACCGGGGCCGAGATCGGCCAGCGCCAGCGCCAGCCGCTCGCCCGGGCGCGCGGGAAGGCCCGGGCGGCGCAGGTGCCTGGCGACGCGCCCGGCAAAAGGCAGCGTCTCGGCCAGCCCGAAGGCTTCCAGCGCGTCGTAGGCGGCAAGCGTGCGCACGATCTTGGCAAGGCGCACGAGGTGGCCGGGCAGGTGGAACAGCATCAGGTCCGCCAGCCCCGGTGGATCGCGGCAATGCCGCCCGAGAGGTTGCGGTGAGACACCACGCCGAAACCGGCCTCGCGCATCATCGCGGCGAGCTTTTCCTGCGACGGGAAGCGGCGGATGCTTTCGGCAAGATAGCGGTAGCTGTCTGCATCGCCCGTCACCCACCGGCCGAGGCGCGGCAGCACCTCGAAGGAATAGGTGTCGTAGAGCCTGTCGAACAGCGGCAGCGCGAAGCGGCTGAACTCGAGGCAGTGAAAACGCCCGCCCGGTTTCAGCACGCGCCGGATCTCGCCAAGCGCCTTTGCCGGATCGGTCACGTTGCGAAGCCCGAAGGCGATCGTGATGCCGTCCATGCTCGCCGGCGCGAAGGGCAGCGCCATCGCATCGCCCACCGCCCAGGCGGGGCCGGGCACCAGCGCCTTGTCGGTCGCGCGCTGGCGGCCGCGGCGGACCATCTGTTCGTTGTAATCGCACACGCTCACGTCGGCGCCGCGTTCGATCAGCGCGAAGGCGATGTCGCCGGTACCCCCGGCCAGATCGACGAAGCGTTCGCCCGCGCGCGGCGCCACCTGATGCACGAACGCGGCCTTCCAGATGCGGTGGACGCCCATCGACATCAGGTCGTTCATCAGGTCGTAGCGGCCGGCGACGGAATCGAAAACCTCGCGCACCAGCCCGGCCTTGGCTGTGGCGGGCACTTCGCGGAAGCCGAAATGGGTCGTCTCGTCAGGTGCTTGCGTCATCGCGCGGGCACCATAGCGCGCGGCACTGGAAAAGGGGAGGGCGCTTGGGGCAGCCTCGCGACCGCCATGCCAGAGCTTCCGGAAGTCGAAACCGTCGTCCGCGGCCTTCGCCCGCACCTCGAAGGCCGCCGTTTTTCGCGCGTGATCCAGCGCCGCGCGGATATCCGCACGCCCATTCCGGAAGGATTTGTCCAGCGCGTGACGGGTGCGCGCGTGCGCTCGGTCGAACGGCGCGCGAAATGGATCGTGATCCATCTCGATCGCGCGGCAGTCCTTCTCGTCCATCTGGGCATGTCGGGCCGTCTCGTGCTGGTGAAGGACGGCGTGCCGGCGGCCGGCCCGCACGATCATGTCGAATTCGAAACCGACGACGGCGCGCATGTGCGCTTCACCGATCCGCGCCGCTTCGGTGTGGTCGATCTGGTGGACGAGGCCGACCTTTCCGAGGATCCGCGCTTCAAGGGCCTCGGGCCCGAACCGCTCGACCCGGCCTTCGATGCCAAGGCGCTCGAAGCGGCGCTCGAGGGTTCCAGGGCGCCGCTCAAGGCGGCCCTGCTCGACCAGCGCAACGTCGCGGGGCTGGGCAACATATATGTGTGCGAGGCGCTCAACCGCTGCGGCCTGTCGCCCCGGCGCCGGGCCGGCACGGTCCGCGGCGAAAAGGCCGCCGCACTCCTCAAGGCCATCAAAGAAACACTTTCCGATGCGATCCGTGCCGGCGGATCGTCAGCGCGCGACTACGTGCAGGCTTCGGGCGAGCTTGGCTGGTTCCAGCATAGCTGGCGCGTCTACGAGCGCGAGGGCGAGGCGTGCCGCACGCGCGCCTGCGCGGGCACGGTCAAGCGCATCGTCCAGTCGGGCCGTTCCACTTTCTATTGTCCGCGCTGCCAGCGCTGACGTATGAGGATGGCCATGCACCGTCTTGCCCTCGCTTTGCTCATTTTGCTGTCCCTTGCGGCGCCGTGCGTCGCCGCCGACGCCTTCGTCGACGGGCTCGACGATCTGCCGCTGATGGAAGGGCTTGCCGGCGCGGGCGATCCGGCTGTCTTCGACGCCGCACAGGGCCGCGTCGTGGAATCGATGGCCGAGGGCACGCCCACGCGGGCGGCCGTGCTGGCGTTTTATGCCGCCACGCTGCCCCAGCTGGGCTGGCGCGTGGAGGGTGCCGGGCGCTTCGCGCGCGAGGGCGAGCGGCTTCTCATCGAATTCCCGCCTGCGACATCCGGGCGCACGCTCGTCCGCTTCTACCTTTCACCCGAGTGAGGACACCGCGATGGCCTACGAGAACATCCTCGTCGAAACCAGGGGCAAGGTCGGCATCGTCACGCTGAACCGGCCCAAGGCGCTCAACGCGCTGTGCGCAGCGCTGATCGCCGAACTGGGCAAGGCGCTCGACGCCTTCGAGGCCGACGACAATGTCGGCTGCATCGTGCTGACCGGCTCCGAGCGCGCCTTCGCTGCGGGCGCCGACATCAAGGAGATGGCGTCGAAGAGCTATATGGACGTCTACCTCGCCGACTTCATCACGCAGGGATGGGAACGCATTACCGTGTGCCGCAAGCCGGTCGTCGCGGCGGTGGCGGGCTTCGCGCTGGGCGGCGGCTGCGAGGTCGCGATGATGTGCGATTTCATCATCGCCGCGGATACCGCGAAGTTCGGCCAGCCCGAGATCACGATCGGCACGATCCCCGGCTCCGGCGGCACGCAGCGCCTGACGCGCTTCGTGGGCAAGTCGAAGGCGATGGAAATGTGCCTCACCGGCCGCATGATGGATGCCGCCGAGGCGGAACGCGCGGGTCTCGTTTCCCGCGTCGTGCCGGCGGCCGAGCTTCTGGCCGAAGCGGTCAAGGCGGCCGAGAAAATCGCATCCCTGTCCCGCCCGATCGTCATGATGGCCAAGGAAGCGGTAAACCGCGCCTACGAAACGACGCTTTCGGAAGGTGTACGTTTCGAGCGCCGCCTTTTCCACTCGACCTTCGCGACCGACGACCAGAAGGAAGGCATGGCGGCCTTCGTCGAGAAGCGCCCGCCGGCCTGGAAAAACCGCTAATCCCGGCCTGTTGACGGGCCCGGTCGGCGGGGCTATAACCCGCCGCCTTTCAATCGAGGGCCGCGCGGCAGCCGCGCGCCCGGAAAACCCAATTCGGAAGACGGAAAACGATGGCCAATACCAAGTCCGCAAAGAAGGCCGCGCGCCAGACGCTGCGCCGCACGGAAGTCAACCGCACGCGCATCAGCCGCATGCGTTCATATGTCGCGAAGGTCGAAGACGCGATCGCCGCCGGCGACAAGACCGCTGCCGCCGCAGCCCTCAAGGCCGCGCAGCCGATCCTGATGCGCACCGCGAAGGTCGGCGTGGTGCACAAGAACACCGTGTCACGCAAGATCTCGCGCCTGTCCGCGCGCATCAAGGCGATCAAGGCCTGATCGCTCGTCCGCGCGTGTTCCTCGCGCGGCGAATATCTTCCAGATCCAAGCGCCGTCTTCGCGAATAGCCGAAGACGGCGCTTGCATTTCCGGCCGAATGAGAATCTTCGCGTGCGCGAAACGACGGCGCGCTTGCACAAGCATGCACGCATCGCGGCGCAAGTCATTGAATCTCCGCGTGCGTCGTGTGCGCGTTTCGTCGCGCGCAATTTAATACGCATGCATTCGATATTTTTCTTCGTGTGCTGAGTCGCATGAAGGACACAGCACGATTGATTCGCGCGTTCGCAATTCGGACCTGTTGCGAGTCCGTGGGCGTCGTGATTTAGTTCGCCTGTCGGACCGCCGACGAACGACACTGTTTCTTCACGCGCAACCTTCGACTTGGGTTGCGCATCCGAGCGAAGAAGCGATCTTGCGAAGGCGGAGCGACCGAAAATCCGGATGCAAAATCCGGATCGCCCATCAGGGTTCGGTACGGACTTGCAGGCAGAAGCGGAGCGGGAAGACGAGATGCGACGCCGTTCGGAACATTCCCTTCGCCATCGCCGCAACGACATGCCGGACCATCAAGAACGTTACGCAGTCCGTCGCGCCATTTCGCGCGGGCTGCGCCATGACAACAAGTCTGGATCCGACCAGACAAAGGAACAGGGGTTTCCGAAAGTGAATTCCTCCATCAATCCCCATGGCGCGACGCAGCCGATATGCCGCCGTCGCGCCGCTCCCGCCCGTCCCGCTTCCCGACGCGTCGCGATCCGCTCCTCGTCGAGTTGATCGTTCGGCGGCGGGCCCGCATGCCCGCCTTGCGTTGCCGCTTCTCTTAAGCGAGAAAGCCGGCCGCGCGATGCGACGTGCGGATGTGTGAGGCGGGGACGGCAGCACCTTCAGGGTGATGCCGGAAAAGACGGGACGGTTCGGGACGATGGCTGAGGCGGCGAAAAAGTCGGAAACGGGGTCGGATGCCGGGTACGCGGGCGATATTGATGCGCGCGCGGCCTGGGACATGCTGGCGGCAGACAAGACGGCGGTCCTGATCGACGTGCGTTCGCGCGCGGAGTGGACGTTCGTCGGCGTTCCGGATCTGGGCAAGCTCGGCAAGGCGCCCTTGTTCGTTTCCTGGCAGAACTATGCCGCGGTCGGCGATGGCCGCGCGCTGATGGTGCCCAATTCGGATTTCGCGGCTGCCGTTTCCGGTGCGGTCGACCCGGCGGCACCGGCGATCTTCATCTGCCGGTCGGGCGGTCGTTCGCGCTCCGCGGCCATGGCGCTGACAGCGCAGGGCTTCCGCAGGGCGTACAACCTTTCCGGCGGTTTCGAGGGCGATCGCGATGCCGACGGGCATCGCGGCCGTTCGGGCGGCTGGAAAGCCGCCGGTCTTCCGTGGACGCAGGAGTGATCGGCATGCGTTCACAGGAATTCGGTCCCTCCCTCGAAGCCCAGTGGGTGCGCGTGCGCGCCCGCCTCAAGGGCGAATTCGGCGAAGCGGCCTACAAGAGCTGGCTCAAGCCCCTGACCCTCGTTTCGGTCGAGGACGGCACGGTGCGCATCGCCGTTCCCACGCGCTTCATGCAGGACTGGGTGCGCCAGCACTATTCCGACCGGATCAAGACGCTGTGGCGCGCGGAAAACAAGCTCGTGCGCACGGTCGAAATCGTCGTGCAGGCAGCTGCCGGCGTGCCGGCACCCCAGCCGGCTTCGCATGGCGGCACCCCGATGCGCCCGATGGCCACGGCCACGGGCCTGCGCGCGGCGGTTTCGGCAACTGCTCCCGCCATCTCGCGCGGGGGCGAGGAGAACGAGGATTTCGGCGCGCCGCTCGATCCGCGTTTCACCTTCCAGACCTTCGTGCAGGGCAAGTCGAACGAATTCGCGCTCGCTGCCGCGCGCCGCGTGGCGGAAGAAGCGAAGGTGCCGTTCAATCCGCTGTTCCTTTACGGTGGTGTCGGGCTTGGCAAGACCCACCTGATGCATGCGATCGCCTGGCACATCCGCAAGCGCCATCCGCAGCGCCGCGTGGTGTACCTGTCGGCCGAGAAGTTCATGTACCAGTTCATCCGCGCGATGCGTTTCAAGGACACGATGTCCTTCAAGGAGCAGTTCCGCTCGGTGGACGTTCTGCTCGTCGACGACGTGCAGTTCATTTCCGGCAAGGACGCCACGCAGGAAGAGTTCTTCCATACCTTCAACGCGCTGGTGGACCAGAACAAGCAGATCGTGCTGTCGGCCGACAAGAGCCCGGCCGATCTGGAAGGCCTCGAAGACCGCGTGCGCTCGCGCCTCGGCTGGGGCCTTGTCGCCGACATCCACCCGACGACCTACGAGCTTCGTCTGGGCATTCTCCAGTCGAAGGCCGAGAAGCTTGGCGTGGCCATGCCGCCCAAGGTGCTGGAATTCCTGGCCCACAAGATCGTCGCCAACGTGCGCGAGCTGGAGGGCGCTCTCAACCGCATCGTCGCGCACTCGACGCTGGTGGGCCGCCCGATCAGCCTCGAAGGCGCGCAGGAAGTCCTGCACGACCTGCTGCGCGCATCCGATCGCCGCGTGACGATTGAGGAAATCCAGAAGAAGGTCGCCGAGCATTTCGCGATCCGGCTTGCCGACATGCACTCGCCCCGCCGGGCCCGGCAGGTCGCGCGGCCGCGCCAGGTGGCGATGTACCTCGCAAAGCAGCTCACCAGCCGTTCGCTGCCCGAGATCGGGCGCAAGTTCGGCGGTCGCGACCACACGACCGTGATGCATGCCGTGCGGAAGATCGACGAGCTGCGCGCGGCCGACGCGGCGTTCAGCGAGGATGTCGAGCTGCTGCGCCGCATGCTCGAAGCCTGATGGGCGCGCGCGCGCCGCGTCTCCTTTTGACCGGCTTCGAGCGTTTCGGGCCGCACAAGACCAATCCAACGCAGTCGCTGGCCGAGCGGCTCGACGGCGAATGGTTCGGTCCGTGCCGCGTGGTCGCGCGCGTGCTTCCGGTGTCGATTGCCAAGATCGCCGATGTGCTTGCTGCCGCGATCGCGGATACCGAGCCGGCCGCGATCGTGTCGCTGGGCCTTGCCGCCGGCGAGACCTGCGTGCGCATCGAGCGTGTCGCGCGGAACGGTCTCAAGTTTCCCTATCCGGACAATGACGGGAAGCGGCCGACGGGCAAGATCGAACGCGGGGCCGCCGCGACGAAGGCGGCAAACCTTCCCTTCGCGGCGATCCTGAAGCGGCTCATCGCCGCGGGCATTCCCGCCCGTCTGTCGGACGATGCCGGGCTCTATCTGTGCAATGCCGCGCTTTGGCATCTCGCAGGCATCGCCGGCAAGCGGCCGTTCGGCTTCGTGCATCTGCCCGCGACGCCGGAAATGGTCGCCGAGGAGCTTCGGCGCGGCGCCCTTTCGGGGCCTGAGAATTGCGCCTCGATGGGGCTTCGCCTGCAGCTTGCGGCGGTGCGCGTGGTGCTCGCCGAGGCCGCGCGCAAAGCTTTGAAATAGGGCGTTTTTTCGCGGTCCCTCGGGCGTCGAGGGCCTTTCGCGCGAAGGCCCTTCTGGTATACTCGCCGGCCAACCGATTCGCGTTGCCGGACCCACCCTTTTTCGAGACCGCACCCGAGATGAAAATCACCATCGAGCGCGCCGCCCTCCTGAAGGCGCTGGGCCACATCCAGAGCGTCGTCGAACGCCGAAACACGATCCCGATCCTGTCCAATGTGCTTCTTGAGGCCACGTCGGCAAAGGGCGGGGCGGGCAAGCTGTCGCTGACCGCGACGGACATGGACGTCGCGTTCGTCGAAACGGTTTCGGCCGAAGTCGCCAAGGCCGGTTCGACGACCGTGCAGGCCCACACGCTCTACGAGATCGTGCGCAAGCTGCCCGACGGCAGCCAGGTCGGACTCGAATGGTCGTCGGAAAAAGGCCAGGTGGCGCTGCGCGCCGGCCGGTCGAGCTTCAGCCTCGCGGCCCTGCCGGCCGACGATTTCCCGAAGATGGCGGCCGGCGACCTGCCGCATGGCTTCGAGATTCTGGCCGAAGACCTGAAGACGCTGATCGACAAGACGCGCTTCGCGATCTCGACCGAGGAAACGCGCTATTACCTCAACGGCATCTATGTGCACGCCGCCAAGTCCGCGGGCGTGGACGTGCTGCGCGCGGTTGCCACCGACGGCCATCGCCTCGCGCGGCTCGAAATGCCGCTGCCCGACGGGGCCGCGAAGATCCCCGGCGTGATCGTGCCGCGCAAGACCGTGATGGAAGTGCGCAAGCTCATCGACGAGACGGCCGGCGCCGTGCAGGTCTCGCTCTCCGACACGCGCGTGCGATTTGCCTTCGGCGATGCGGTGCTCGTTTCCAAGCTCATCGACGGGGCCTTCCCGGATTACGAGCGCGTCATCCCTTCGGGCAACGACAAGTCCATGGAGGTCGACCGCAAGCTCTTCGCGGCCGCCGTCGATCGCGTGGCCACGATCTCGACCGAAAAATCGCGCGCGGTGAAGCTTGCCGCCTCCAAGGGCCTGCTCACGCTGACCGCGAACAGCCCCGATGCGGGTACGGCGAGCGAGGAAATCGAGATCGCCTATCAGGGCCCGACGATCGAGATCGGGTTCAACGCGCGCTACCTGCTCGACATCGCCGAGCAGATCGAAGGCGAGAACGCGACATTCAAGATGGCCGATGCCGCTTCGCCCACGCTGGTGGCAGATGCATCCGACCCGAGCGCGCTCTACGTCCTCATGCCGATGCGCGTTTGAGGTGACGGCGGTTCCCGCCCGGATCGTTCCCTTTCCAACGGCCGCGGCGCGCGGCGAGGTGCGCGCGGCCGTCCTGCGCCTCGACCTGAGCGAATTCCGGTGCTACGCGAATCTGCGCCTCGACGTGCCGGCGGGGCCGGTGGCGCTGGTCGGTCCCAACGGCGCCGGCAAGACCAATCTGCTCGAAGCGATATCGTTTCTCGCCCCCGGTCGCGGCATGCGCCGCGCGCGCATCCACGAGCCGGACCGCGCGGGCGGTGCGGGACCGTGGGCCGTATCGGCCGAACTGCGATGCGGCGGCGAGGAACTTCGCATCGGCACGGGTCGTGGCGAAGGCGACAAGCGCGTCGTGCGCATCGACGGCAAGCCGCAGCGCGGCCAGGCCGAACTTGCGCGCCGCCTTGCGATCGTCTGGCTGATGCCGGAGATGGACCGGCTCTTCGCCGAGGGGGCAAGTGCACGCCGGCGTTTCCTCGACCGGCTCGTCTACGGTTTCGATTCCGAGCATGCGGGGCAGGTCGCGGCCTATGAGCATTCGCTGCGCGAACGCGCGCGCCTGCTGGCCGAGGGTGGCGCCGATCCGGCGTGGCTTTGTGCACTGGAAGAATCGCTCGCGCGCCACGGCACGGTGATCGCCATCGCCCGTGCGCAGACCGTGGCGCGGCTCGACCGCGCCGCACGCGCCGCGGTCGGCCCGTTCCCGACGCCGGCCCTGTCGCTTGCCGGCGAAATCGAGCGGCTTTGCGCCGAGATGCCGGCGCTGGCGCTGGAAGAACGCGCACGCGAAATCCTCGCCGCCAACCGTGCGGCCGATGCCGAAAGCGGTACGACCGCCTTCGGGCCGCATCGCGGCGATCTCGTGGCGCATTGGGTGCAAAAAGACGCACCCGCCGCCCGCCTTTCGACGGGCGAGCAGAAGGCGCTGCTGGTTTCGCTCGTCCTGGCTTATGCGCGCGAACTTGCCGCCGAGCGCGGCGCGCCGCCGATCCTGCTTCTCGATGAAATCGCGGCCCATCTCGATCCGGTCCGCCGCACCCATCTATTCGACGAACTCGTCGCACTGGGGGCCCAGTTCTGGGCGACCGGCGCCGACGAGGACGCATTCGCCCCGCTCGCCGGGCGCGCGCACATGTTGCGTGTCGCCGCCGGCGGGGCCGTATCCGCCTGAAGGACGACAGCGATGACCCAACCCGACAAGAACATGCCGACCAAGAGCATCGAGGACGCCTCGGCGGCCTATGGTGCGGACTCGATCAAGGTGCTGCGCGGGCTCGATGCGGTGCGCAAGCGCCCGGGCATGTATATCGGCGACACCGACGACGGCACGGGCCTGCACCACATGGTCTACGAAGTCGTCGATAATGCGATCGATGAATCGCTTGCCGGCTGGTGCGACGCGATCCAGGTCGTTCTCAACGCCGACGGCTCGGTCACCGTGCGCGACAATGGCCGCGGCATTCCGACCGACATCCATCCCGAGGAAGGCGTTTCGGCGGCCGAGGTCATCATGACCCAGCTGCATGCCGGCGGTAAGTTCGACCAGAATTCCTACAAGGTTTCCGGCGGTCTGCACGGCGTGGGCGTTTCGGTCGTCAACGCGCTGTCCTCCACGCTCAAGCTGCGCATCTGGCGCGGCGGCAAGGCCTACGCGATGGAGTTCCGCCACGGCGAGGCTGTGGCTCCGCTTGCGGAGACGGGTCCCGCCGGCACTGACCGCGGCACCGAGGTGACGTTCCTTCCCTCGACCGAGACCTTCACCAAGACCGTGTTCGATTATGACACGCTGGAACACCGCCTGCGCGAACTGGCCTTCCTCAATTCGGGCGTGCGCCTCGTGCTTTCCGACGAGCGCGGCGTCGAAACCAGGAAGATCGAACTCCACTACGAAGGCGGCATCGAGGCGTTCGTCAAATACCTCGACCGCTCGAAGCAGGCGCTGCATCAGCCCATCTCGATGAAGGGCGAGAAGGACGGCATCACCGTCGAAGTCGCGATGGAATGGACCGACGCCTATCACGAGACGATGCTGTGCTTCACCAACAACATCCCGCAGAAGGACGGCGGCACGCATCTGGCCGGCTTCCGCGGCGCGCTCACGCGCACGGTCGCGCGCGTGGCGGGCGAGAACGCGGGCAAGAAGGAAAAGGTGGCGCTGTCGGGCGATGACGCGCGCGAGGGGTTGACCTGCGTGTTGTCGGTCAAGGTTCCTGACCCCAAGTTCTCCTCGCAGACCAAGGACAAGCTCGTTTCCTCCGAGGTGCGGCCCGTCGTCGAGCAGATCTGCAACGACAAGCTCCAGCAGTGGTTCGAGGAACACCCGGCCGATGCCAGGCGCATCGTCCAGAAAATCGTCGAGGCCGCCGCCGCACGCGAGGCCGCGCGAAAGGCGCGCGAACTCACGCGACGCAAGGGCGCGCTCGACATGGCATCGCTGCCCGGCAAGCTGGCCGACTGCCAGGAGCGCGACCCGTCGAAATCCGAAATCTTCATCGTCGAGGGTGATTCGGCGGGCGGGTCCGCAAAGCAGGGCCGCAACCGCGTGTTCCAGGCGATCCTGCCGATCAAAGGCAAGATCCTGAACGTGGAGCGCGCGCGCCTCGACAAGATGCTGTCCTCGGCCGAAATCGGCACGCTGGTCACGGCCATCGGGACGGGCATCGGCACCGAGGAATTCGATGTCGAGAAGTGCCGCTACCACAAGATCGTCATCATGACGGACGCCGATGTCGACGGCAGCCACATCCGCACGCTGCTGCTGACGTTCTTCTACCGCCAGATGCCGGCACTTATCGAGAAGGGCTACGTCTATATCGCCCAGCCACCGCTCTACAAGGTCAAGCGCGGCTCCTCGGAGGTCTACCTCAAGGACGAGCGTGCGATGGAAGACTATCTCATCGCCGGCGGGATCGAGGGCATGACGCTGACGGGTGCCGACGGCGCGATGCGCGCCGGTGGCGACCTGCGCAGCGCGGTGGAACGCGCGCGTGCGGCCAAGGCAATGATCGCCGCACTCGCGCGCCGCGTCGGCTCGCGCGATGCGGTCGAGCAGGCAGCCATTCTCGGCGCGCTCGACCCGCAATTGCTGGCGGATGCCGGGAAAGCCAAGGCGGTCGGCGAATACATCGCCACGCGCCTCAATGTCCTGAGCCCCGAGACCGAACGCGGCTGGACGGGCGGAGTCGGTGCCGATGGCCTGGTGTTCGAGCGCCGCCTGCGCGGCGAAATCGATCGGGCGGCGATCGACCACGTGACGATCAATTCGGTCGAGGCGCGCCGCCTCGTCGAGATGGCGGGCGAACTGCAGACGCTGTACGCCAAGCGCGCGAAGCTTGCCCTCAAGGACGGCACGACGATCGAGGTCGCTGGCCCGATCAAGCTCATCGAGACGGTGCTCGAAGCCGGCAAGAAGGGCCTTTCGTTCCAACGTTACAAGGGGTTGGGCGAGATGAACCCCGAGCAGCTCTGGCAGACGACGCTCGACCCGCAGGCCCGCCATCTGCTGCAGGTGCGGGTGGCCGACACCGCCGATGCCGATGGCGTCTTCACCACGCTGATGGGCGATGTCGTCGAGCCTCGCCGCGATTTCATCGTCGAAAACGCGCTGAAGGTCGCGAACCTGGACGTGTGAAGCGCTTGCTGCTTCACCGGCATGTTTGCCTTCTTTGACAGATGACGGTTTTCCCGTGCCGATCGAACGCAAGTCGCTACTCGTTCTCTTCTGGATGTCGGGAACACTCGTATCTTTCGTAGGCGTCGCACTTTCGGTGCGCGGCCTTCACGACGAAATGACGACATTTGAAATACTGGCCGTTCGTAACATAGGCGGCCTGGTAATCCTGGCCGGCATGATGCTCTTGGCGCCGGGGCCCGACCAGGTCGTGCGCATGGTACGGCCGGAAATCTATCTATTGCGAAATGTGGCCCACTTTGCGGGGCAGGCGCTTTGGGTGTGGGCGGTCACCGTATTGCCGCTCGCGACCGTTTTCGCGCTTGAGTTCACGACGCCGGCATGGGTTGCATTATTCGCCGTTCTCTTCTTGAACGAGCGAATGACTTTGCTCCGTGGCGTCGCCGTAGTGCTCGGATTCTTGGGCGTCGTGATCATTCTCCGTCCGGGGCTCGACAGTTTTCGGCCAGAGGCCTTGGCCGTCGTTCTGGCCGCCGTTTTCTTCGGGATCCAGATTACGACGACGAAGCTCCTGACAGGCTCCAACTCGACCTGGTCGATCATGTTCTGGATGAATCTGATGCAGTTGCCGATGAATGCGGCGGCGAACTGGGCCGCAGGTGGGTCGCCATTGATCGTCGATAACATCGTCTGGAGCATCTGGGTTCCCGTTCTCGGGATCACCGGCTTTCTCGCCCATTACTGCTTTACCAACGCGTTCCGCCATGGGGACGCGACGTTGGTGGTCCCGATCGACTTTCTGCGCGTGCCGCTGATCGCCCTGATCGGCTGGCTGTTCTATGCGGAAGTGCCGGAGCTGCCAGTCCTCATCGGCGCTCTCGTCGTGATCGGCGGCGTGATCGTCAATCTTGCCGCTGAAGCGCGGTCCAAACAGACAAATAGTTGAAATCAAACTGCGGAAAATTCGAGTCCCAGATAATTGAACTGATTCTGTAGCGAGCCTCGATCTTTCCGATATCCTAGAAGCGCACATGTCGGGTTGCGGTTTCACATCACCCGTCGTTTGCGGGCCGAAATATGTTTCTTCCACCGAAATGGATGAATTGGAATTTCAGATAACCAGCCCTTCGGTTTACATACTTACATGAGACGTTTCTGCATTGATCGGACCGAAGCCGCTCCGTCGGCTGGTTCGGTCGATCGGAATAAGCTGACCAAGGGGGTGGCGGCGCTCGGGCGACGCCAAGTGATTTTGAATGGGTTCGATTCACGCCTTATCGGAGCCTGCCCGTCAGGTTCTCGTGTGGTGGCAAGGCGCCGCTTCGGCCGCCGGCCTCGTGCCTGGCCGGCGGCATTTCGATCCGGTCGAGTTCGGCGCCGGGCTTCCATACTATTTTCTGGTCGACGTCGAATCGGAAATCGAATTCCAGTTCCGGCTTGCTGGTGGAATTTTCGTCGAGATATGGGACTCGAATTTCGCGGGCAAATCCGTCGGCGAGGAGACATTCGGAGAGAACTGGCCGTCGGCCGTCGCCCTCTACAAATCGGTATGCGCCTCCCGACGGCCGACGCTTTCGCTCGAGAGATTGGTCGTCGCCGGCCACGGCGAACTCACCTATCGGGTTCTCCTGCTTCCTCTCGCCGCGGACGGCAAGACCGTCGACATGGTGCTTGGATCGTTCGACTGCGACGCAAACACATATCGGTTGATTTCGAACTTCGTGCCGTTCACCCGGGAGCAATGGCAGATCGTGTCGGTCCGTCATTTGGATGCCGGATAGCTTGTCCCGATCGAAGGCGGGCAAACCCGCCGGTAGGCCGGACGACGGCATGCGAATTGAATGGCCGGTTCCATGGCCGAAGGAGATCGGACGATGCAGACGGGCGGACGCTCGCCGTTACTGGATGAAGGTTGGCGCTATGTCGAAAAGCGCGAACTGAACGATTTCCGTACCGGCGACTGGGCGGTCCTGAAAGCGCAGCGGCCGGCCTACATGAAGGAACAGCTCGCCGCACAAGTCGTGCGCCTGCTTGCGGCGACGGCCGGCGACCCGACTTTCGGCTACCAGATCAACAACTACCGCCACTGCCTGCAATCCGCGACGCTGGCGCTGAAGGATGGCAGGCCGGAGGACTATGTCGTGATGGCGCTGCTGCACGACATCGGATTCGTCACCTGCAATGCCACGCACGGCGCTTTCGCGGCCCAGCTCTTCGCGCCCTATGTGAGCGAGGATCTCGTGTGGCTGCTGGCGCACCACCAGTATTTCCAGGCAATCCACTATATCGAGCATCCCGACGCCGACCGGTACGCGCGCGAGAAATGGCGCGGCCATCCGTGTTTTGCGATGACGGCTGAATTCGTCGCCAAATACGATCAATGCGCGATCGATCCGGCGATCCGCGAAGAGCCGCTCGAGACGTTCATGCCGATGGTCCATCGCGTCTTCGGCCGCGAACCGCGCCGCCTGCCGCTGCCGGACTAGACCGGCGAAGGCTCCAATTGCGCCGGTTCCCGAAACGCCCGACCGGTGCTTAAATGTGCCGCATGGAGAAGGCCGATCCAGCCGCCGGGCGACCGTTCGACCCCGCGGAACTGAAGAGCGAACGGCTCGTCCGTGCGTTCGGTTACTGGCTGAGCCTGCGTGCAACGCGCCGCGTGCCGGATCGGGCGGACTTTGATCCGATCGAGATTCCCGACATCATGCCCCATGTAATCATGTGGGACGTCGTCGCGGGCGGACGATATCGTTGCCGGCTTGCGGGAACGAAGATGGTGGAAATCCACGGCCGCGAACTGACGGGGCTCGATATGGCGGAATTTCACGGTCGCGACAATGCGACGATCCAGCCGGAATACGATGGCGTGGTGCGCACAGGCCGGCCGCACCATGTGGAGCGGAACCTTTCCTGGATGCATCGCGAATATCGCAGATATTCGCGCATCCTGCTTCCGTTCTCGGATGGCGGTGCCGACGTCCGGATCGTCGTCAATGTGGCGCACTTCGACATCACCTGAGCCGCGGGCGGGCGCTTGACCGTTCCGCCGCGCGCCGCGACACTGTGCGCGACAGGAGCGCGGATCGTGACGAACGGCATGTCCCCCATCCTCCATCGCGGCCGGAATGCGCCGCCTATCGCGGTGCGCGGCGAGGGAAACTATCTCGTCGATGCGGAAGGCAAACGCTACTTCGACGGGTCCGGCGGCGCTGCCGTCAGCTGCCTCGGCCACAGCCATCCGCGCGTGCGCGAGGCGCTGCATCGCCAGATCGACACGCTCGACTATGCCCACACATCATTCTTCTCGAACGAGCCGATGGAAAAGCTCGGCGCGCTTCTGGTCGCGTCGGCGCCTTCACCCATGGAAAAGGTCTATTTCGTTTCGGGCGGGTCCGAGGCGATGGAGGCGGCGCTCAAGCTCGCGCGCCAGTATTTCGTCGAGATCGGGCAGAAGCAGCGCACGCGCTTTCTTGCGCGCCAGCAGAGCTATCACGGCAACACGCTGGGTGCGCTGGGTGTGGGCGGCAACGCGCTGCGGCGCGCGATGTTCGCCCCGCTTCTTGCCGAGACCCATCTCGTCGGGCCCTGTTATGCCTATCGCAACCGGCACGACGGCGAGAGCGAGGAAGCCTATGGCGCGCGGCTTGCGGGCGAACTGGAAGCCAAGCTTGCCGAATTGGGTGCCGAGACCGTGATCGCGTTCGTCGCCGAAACGGTGGGCGGGGCGACACAAGGCTGCACGGCACCGGTTCCCGGCTATCTCGCGCGGGTGGATGCGATCTGCAAGCGCCACGGGATCCTGCTGATCCTCGATGAAGTCATGTGCGGCATGGGACGCTGCGGAACGCTGTTCGCCTACGAGACCGAGAATATCCGGCCCGATATTGTTGCCATCGCCAAGGGGCTTGGCGGCGGCGCCCAGCCGATCGGCGCGATCGTGATCGCGCCGGGTATCGCCAAGGCGATCGAAGCGGGCTCGGGTGCCTTCATGCACGGCCACACCTATCTTGGCCATCCGATGGCCTGTGCGGCAGCGCTCGCCGTCCAAGAGACGATCCGCGAGGAAAACCTCCTCGATGCGGTGCGCCGTCGCGGCGCGGAGCTCGAGCAGGCCTTGACCGAACGCCTCGGCAACCACGCGCATGTCGGCGACATTCGCGGCCGCGGGCTGTTCTGGGCGGTCGAACTTGTTGCCGACCGGCGGACCAAAGCGCCGTTCGACCCGAAACGCCAGCTGCACGCGAAGATCAAGCGCGAGGCTTTCGCGCGCGGGCTCCTCTGTTATTCGATGGGCGGCACGGTTGACGGGCGAAACGGCGACCATGTGATGCTCGCCCCACCCTATGTGTCGACGCCCGAGGAAATCGCGTTTGCCGCGCGCACGCTTGGCGATGCGATCGATGCGGCCCTTGCCGATGGCTGAAGAAATCCCGGGGCGACCCTGCCAGCCCGTCCCGGATGCCGACTGGCCCGCGGAAATTGCCGACATGCGCGAGGGATTTGCCGGCGCGCTCAATGTCTATCGCACGATGGCACACAATCCTGCCTTGCTGCGCGCGTGGGCACCGCTTCGCCAGCACGTGGTCAAGGATAGCGCGCTCGGGCCCGAACGCTCCGAGCTGGTGATCCTGCGTGCCGCGCACCGGATGGGATCGGCGTACGAATGGTCGCACCATGTCAGCCGCGGTCGGGCGGTCGGACTTTCCGATGCGCGGATTTCCGCAATGCGCGCGATGCCGGACGGCGAAGACGGACTGATCGCGCGCGCGGTCGACGCGCTGTTCGACGCCAAGCGCCTGCCGCCGCCGCTGGAGGCTGAACTTGCCGCCGCGATCGGCCGGCGGGCGGTCTTCGACCTGATCGCGACCGTCGGCTTCTATCTGACGCTCGGCCTCATGCTCATGACATATGAAACGCCGCTCGACGCGGGTGTGGCCGCCGAGCTGCGTGACCGGCCGTTCGCCTAAATATCGAGCGCCAGCATGTGATTGTCGAAGGCGATGCCGGCGTGCCGGCGTGCACCGCCTTTCGTCCAGTCAAGATCGCCGGCACCGCCACTGAGGAAAAATCCGTCAGCCGATGGCGCCACGCCGCACACGTCGCGCAGGTCGATTTCGTGCGATGTCCCGGCATTGTCGAGAACCAGCGCGCGGTTCGCGCGCGGACCCGTCAGGCACAGGCCGCCTGCACCTGAAGCGATGCTGCCGGCATAGCCGTGCAGGCAATCGGCCGCACGGTGAATAAGCCCGCCAGGACCGACCTCGACCAGCACCGGCATATCGTCCGCGGGGCTGCCCTGATCCTGGCCGGCGATCATGACCCTGCCGCGCGCGAGGGCGAGATGGCGCAGGCTGATGCGGCGCAACGCGACGTCAGGTTCGGCAAAATCGGTGAGACGGGCCGAATGCGGATCGAAGCGGGCTATCGAAGGTCGGCAGAGTGCCGGATCGTCGTGCCTTGGCCGGAAGCCCTCCGGGATGCCGCCATTGGCGACCACGAGATGGCCGTCGGCGAGGATCATCTCGTGCGGATCGACGCCGCCGGTTGGCCAGCGCGCGATTTCGCGGAAGCCGCGATGTGTCTCGCGCAAGCTGACGGCGCCTGCCGCATCGGCCTTCGCGTATTCGACGCTTGCAAGCAGATTTCCGTCGGCGAGGAAAACGCCATGTCCGGCAAAGACATGGCCCGCTGCCGGCTTCAGCCACGCGCGGATCTCGCCGCGCTCGATGCCGAGAACGGCGGCGAATGCGCCGGGGCGACGGCCGAAAAACACGGCGGCGCCGGCGTGGCGCGCGAAGCCATGGCCGCGCGCCGGCAGGCGTGTCCGCCACGCGATGTCGCCGTCGCGCGAAAGCCCGAAGGCAAAATCCATCGTGCTTTCGAGCTCGCGTCCGCAGGTGAGATAGGCGATGTGCGCCCGAGCGTCCGCCGGCCGCGCGAAGGGCATGGCGGCCGCAAGGCCGATGAAGCCCCGTCGTGTCAGGTCAATCGCCATCGAGCCCGTTGAACCCCAATGGAAGATCCAGAACGGCGGTCATGCGCGTGGCCAGCAGTTCCTTGAGTGCGCGCAGGTCCTTGCGCAACCCGTCGATTTCCGGACGTGCGGCCGGATCGGCGAAGCCTGCGTCGAGATCGAGCCCGCGTGCCTTCGCGCGCAAGGCGGAAAGCCGCCGCGTCACTTCGTCGGCGAGCGCCTGGTCCGGCACGAACGGCACCATCGCCGCGAAAAGATCGGCCGCCGCGTCGAGGTTGGCCGCGACGGCTTGCCCGGAGAGACGGCTGCGCCAGAATTCGGCGAGGTGCGGTCGGGCGGCCGCCGCGTTCGCGCCGAGCGGGCGCGCAAGCTTGTGATCGGCGACAAGTTCGACAGCCAGATGCAGTGCCTTGAAGACGTCGCGTGCGGAATCGACGGCCGGGCGCGTGGCAAAGAACTTGTCCGCGCGCCATTCGGCTTCCATGTCGCGTGCCATCGCCGCGAGCCCGGCCGTTGCGGCGCTGACCCAGCGGCAGACGAACGAGTCGGCAAGCTTCCTTCCGTCGTCGTCCCACAGGACGCGTTCAAGCGCCGTCAACCCCTGGATCGCAACGCTGCTGTCTTCGAAAGCCGGAATCTGGCGTTTGGTGAAGATTCCGGCGAGCTGGCGGCCGACGATGTCGCGCGGATCGGGCCAGAATTCGAAGCGTGCGCCGCGGTCGAACCATTCGGCCGGCCCGAAGCGGATATGCTGGACGCCCTCCCAGGCGTTGACTGTCGCTTCGAAGCCGCCGCGCAGCGCCTCGCGGTCCGCGCAGCCCTTGGCGGCGAGATCTGCGAAGGCCCCTGTCGCTGCCGACAGCTGCGCATAGGCGGGCACGATGTGGTTCCGGCGCACGGCCTCGTTCATCGCCTTCTCGTCCACCGCATGCGCGGGCGATGCGGCGAGGAGGGCGGTGAGGAAAAGGAGGCGGCGCAGCATCGTGCCGCCCTAGAGCGAGTCGAGAAAGGCGAGGAGGGCGTCGAGATCGCCCGCCTTCATGGCGGCAACGCGCGCGCGTGCGCCGTGCGCTTCGCCGTCGTGCCAAAGGATCGCCTCGAGCGGGCCGTGCGCGCGCCCGTCATGCAGCAGGCGGTCGTGGCCGCTGACGGTCTTCGTGAGGCCCAACCCCCACAGCGGCGGCGTTCGCCATTGACGGCCGCTGGCGCGGTCCTCGATCTGGCCGTCGGCCAGGCCTTTGCCCATGTCGTGCAGCAGCAGGTCGGTATAGGGATAGATCGTCTGGTTCGCGAGGTGCGGCTGGTCGGTACCGGCGCCGGTGTGCTGGCGTGGCACGTGGCACGCCGAGCAGCCGGCATCGGCAAACAGCTTCTCGCCTCGGCGCACGGCCGGGTCGTTCGCTTTCGGCCGATGGGGCACCGCGAGGTTCTTGGAGTAGAAGACGACGAGGTCGAACATCGCGGCCGGCACCTCGATCCCGTCGCCCTTGTCGTCGCCATGCGGCGCGGCGCGGCAAGCGGCCTGCGCCTGCGTGCAGTCGCCGTAGCCCTGCGGATGGATCGCGGTGCCGAGGCCGATATCGTTGAGGAAGGCGTTGGCCGTCTGCTCGGCGACGCTGGCGGCACCTGCCTTCCAGCCGAACCGGCCAATTCCGGGCCGTCCCGCGCGCCGGTTGGCGACGCCACGGATGCCGTCGCCGTCGCGGTCGTCGGGGTCCTCGCGTGCGAGGATGTCGGCTTCCGGGATCGCCTCGAGCAGGCCCATGCCGATCATCGGCGGGGCGATGCGCGGCGAAAGCGTCAGCCCCGCGCCGGGCGTGCCGTAGTTCCACGCGAAATGCGGCACGGACTTTTCGAGCGTCACGTTGCGCCCGGCGGCGAGATGCGCGACATGCCGCTCGACCGAATTCGAGATCTGCACTTCGGCCGGGTGGCCTTGGATCGCGAAGGTCTGTAGCTGGCGGCCATAGACCGGATCGGGCGCGCCGTCGCCCAGCGCAAGCCGGTAGAGCAGGCTCGACGGCTGCTCGCCGTCCGCCGCCGGATGACCGCGGCCATCCTTGAGATGGCAGGACTGGCAGCCGCGCGCGTTGTAGAGCGGCCCAAGCCCGTCGGAGGATTTGGTCGAGGACGGCGCCGATACCCACAGCTTGCGGAAGATCCCGTCGCCGACCTTGAAATCGAATTGTCTGTCGAAGGAGAGATTGCCGGAGAACTGCGAGAAGGCCGACACGTCGCGGTGTGCAAACGATGTCGCATCGCCGCCCGGGCGTGCCGGGTCGCCGTCCGCCGCCGCCGCCGGCCCGAAGGCCAGCGCGGCGAGGAGGAATGCCGCCGGAAGCGGGGCGGCCCGGCGCCTCACTTCTTCTTGCCCTTGCCGCCCTTGCCGACGTTGCCGGGCTTGTCGAGCGAGTCCGAGCCTTCGAACGCGATCTTGTCGAGCTTCAGCGCCGCGGAGACGCGTTCGAGCGTCTTCGTCTGGTCGATGAGACCGCCGATCACCGCCTCGATCGTCGCGGCTCCTTCGGCATTTCCTTCGGCGAGCATCTGGTCGTAGTGCTCGACCGTCTCGGCGCGTCGCACGAGCGCCTGCGCCGCCGCGTACGTCTTGTCGAGCTTCGCCTTCATCTCGGCGTCCAGTTCGGGATCGATCGCCGCCACCGCCGCCGACAGGCCCGGGCCTTTGATCGTCTGTCCGTTGGGGCGGACATATTCGCCCGAATAGACGGCGCGCATGCCCACGATGTCGTTGAAGTGGGAGTTGTGCGTGTTGTCGGAGAAGCAGTCATGCTCCTCCTCCGGATCGTGCAGCATGAGGCCAAGCTTCATGCGCTCGCCCGCGAGCTCGCCAAAGGAGAGGCTGCCGATCCCGGTGATCATCGCGGCAAGCCCGGTGCGCGGCGCGGAAACGACGCGTCGGCGCGCATCGCCATCGGCTGCCCACTGCTGCACCATCCACGCGAGATCGTCGACGAGCAGGCGCGTGGCCGTCGTCAGGTAGGCCGCGCGCCGGTCGCAGTTGGCGTTCGTGCAGGCAGCACCCTTGGCATAGTCGGTCCAAGGGCGGTTGCCCGCACCCGGCGCCGTGCCGTTCAGGTCCTGGCCCCACAGCAGGAACTCGATCGCATGGTAGCCGGTCGCGACGTTCGATTCGACCGAGTCGACTTCCTGAAGCCCACGCAACAGGCGCCAGTCGATCCGGCGCGCATCGATCTTGCGCCCGCCCAGCGAAAGCACGGGATTTGCGATCACATTGGCTGCGTACCAGGGATTCTCGTCGCGCATTTCGCCGTAGCTGGCCGCATCGACATAGTCGATCAAGCCTTCGTCGAGCGGCCAGGAATTCACGCGACCTTCCCATGCATCGACGATCGGGTTGCCGAAGCGGAAAGCTTCCGAGTTCTGGTAGGGCACACGTGCGGAAATCCACGCCGAGCGCGCGTCGTCGAGTGCGGCCTGCGAGGGCCGTGCGGCAAGTTTTTCAACCTTGCGAAGAAGTGTTCGTGCGCTCGAAAGCGAGTCGCCATAGATCGCTTGGGCAAGATCGGCGTAATGCGCGCTTACAGCTGCCGAAAGCGCGTCGGGAGTCTGCGCGCATGCGGGTGATGCGATGGTTGTTGCAAAAAAGAGAGCGCAAGCCGCATGACAAATCCGCATAAGGTGCTCCGCAAGTCGGGGGTGATGGCGGGACCATATCGATAATGAGACGCGTTTTCAATCGCAACAAAAATAGCTTAAAAACAGATAGTTAACCAACAAGACGAAGATAATTTCAGAATCGCGTTGGCGAAAAGAGTGCCGCGTCGATCGGCGGCGCGCGATCGGCAATGAGTGCCGCGATCACCTCGGCCGTCGCGGCTGCCTGTGTGAGGCCGTGATGGCCATGCCCGAAGGCGTAGAAAACGCGCGCATCGCCGCGCGCGCGGCCGATGACCGGGCGACTGTCGGGGAGCGACGGGCGAAAACCCATCCAGCGCGTCCCGGTGCCCGGCGACACATCGGGCAGCGTGCGCTTGAGCCTGGCAAGGATCGCATCGACCCGCGCCCAGTTCGGCGGGGCGTCGAGCCCGGCGAATTCGACGCTGCCGCCGATCCGGTCGCCGGTGTCGAGCGGCGTCGTGGCGATGCCGAGGCCGACATGCATCACCGGCCGCGTAAGCCCAAGCGCGCCCGTCGCCAGCGTGATGTTGTAGCCGCGCTCCGTGTCGAGCGGAATGTCGTCGCCGAACTGTGCGGCGAGTGCCTTGGACCACGCCCCCGCCGAGATGACGACACGCTCCGTTTCGAGATTTTCGCCGTTTGAAAGCGCGATCGCGACCCCACCGGGCGTTGACGACACGCGCAACGCGGCACTGTCGACAAGTCGGGCCTGACGAAGTGCGGCGATTTCGCGAAGCCGCGTGAGCACGATCGCCGGATCGGCGATGTGCGCACCGGTCGGGAAGAAGGCACCGCCTGCGATCGCCGGGCCGAAAGCGGGCTCGATCCGTCGAACACCGGCATTGTCCAGGCGTTCGATCGGAATGCCGAGCGTCGCCATCCGTTCGTGCAGCGCTGCGCTCGAAGCAAAAGCCGAAGCGTCGGTCCATACGTCGAGAATGCCGCGGCGGCGCACCAGTCCGTCGAGGCCAAGCGTCGAAAACCGCCGCTCCCATGCCGGCATTGATAAGCCCTGGATCGCGCGGATCGCCGCGGAGTTGGCCGCAATGCGCGAGGGGCGCGAGGCCGCAACGAACCGTGCAAGCCATGGAACAAGCTTCGGCAGATAGGATGGCGCAATCGAAAGCGGGCCCAGCGGGTCGAGCGCCCAACCCGCCAGATTCCGCCAAACTTTGGGCGAGGCGAGCGGCTGGATGTCGAGATGCGCGATCCAGCCGGCATTGCCGCGCGCGGCGGCACTGGCCGAGCCGTCTTTGTCGACGAGGACAACCGTGTGTCCTTCGTCGAGCAACGCATGCGTCACCGCTGCCCCGACAATGCCCCCGCCGACTACCGCAATATGCATCTTCAGCCCCGATCGCTGCGTAAACCGTCGGCGAATGGATCGTTTGCGTCGCGCAGCAGCGTCGCCTCGCTCACGACGTAGGCGCGTCCGGTGAGGCTCGGAATCACGTTGCCCAAACCGTCCACACGATAGTGTGCCTCGAACCGGCTGCCGACGATGCTTTCCTGGACCCATCGCTCGCCGGGCTTGAGCTTTCCGCCGGCCGCAAGGCAGGCGACCTTTGCGCTCGTGCCGGTTCCGCAGGGCGAACGGTCATAGGCGCCGCCGGGGCAGAGCACGAAATTCCGACTGTTGCCGTCGGGCCCGGCGGCAGGTCCGAAGAATTCGATGTGATCGACGGGCGCGCCGTCCGATCCCGTGATGCCGGCATCCGCCAGAGCCTTGCCAACCGCCTCGGCCGCACGTGTCAGTGCGCCGACATTCGCCATTTCCAATGCATGTGGCGTCGTCTTCGCAAGAAAGAACCAGTTGCCGCCCCACGCGACATCGCCCGTGATGCGCCCGAGCCCCGCCACGTCGACCGAGACGTCGGCAAGATGCCGGTAGCTCGCAACGTTCTCGATCGTCACTTCATTGCGGCCCCTGAGTTCGACGCCCACGATGCCTACCGGCGTTTCGAACCGATGTAGACCCGGCCCGATCCGGCCCAGATGTGCGAGCGTCACGGCCAGCCCGATCGTGCCATGCCCGCACATTCCCAGATAGCCGACATTGTTGAAGTAGATCACGCCGGCCGCACATGTCTTGTCGACCGGCTCGCAAAGCAGGGCACCGACAAGCGCATCGTAGCCGCGCGGTTCGTTGACCGCGAAGCTGCGGAATGAATCGAATTCGCGCTGGAAGCGCAACCGGCGCTCGGCCAGCGGACCGTTTCCCAGCGGTGGGCCGCCTTCGATGACGACGCGCGTGGGTTCGCCCTCGGTGTGTGAATCTATGACGCGCATCGGCTAGGCCATCGCCGACCAGCGCGCGTACCAGTCCTTGAACAGCTTCAGCTGCGTGCGCGCGAAGTGCCTCTGGCTGTCCGAAAGCCCGTCCGTCGGATCGAGCTGCAGCTCGTATTCCGGGTTCCCTTCGAGAACCATCAGGTATTTGTAGAAAAGAACCAGATCCGGACCTTCGTCGAAGGTCGACAGTACCATCAGTGCCTGTTCCAGTTCGCGTGCGCGCCTGCGCGAAAGCACGTCGCCGGCAGCTGCCTTCGTGCAAAGCGCAACAAGTTCCAGCACGGGCTTGGGCAGCACGTTGCCGATGCCCGTGATGGCACCCACGGCACCGCAATTGACGTAGCCGTGGAAGACCTGCGTATCGACGCCCACGAGCAGCATCAGCGACGGATCGGCGCCGGTGATGTGCTCGGCCGCATAGCTCAGCGACTTGGCGCCGCCGAATTCCTTGAAGCCGACGAGATTGGCGTGCTTCCGCCGCAGTTCGAAAAACAGGTCTGCGCGCGTTTCATAGCCGTAGTAGGGACTGTTGTAGATGACCGCCGGCACGCCTTCACCGGCTTCAAGGATCGCTTCAAAATGTGCGCGCTGTGCGGCAACCGAGGGCCCGCGCGACAGCACGCGCGGGATCACCATCAGGCCTTTCGCGCCGATCTTTTTCGCGTGTGCGGCCAAGGCCGCGGCGCGGCGCGGGTTCTGGGCGCCCGTGCCCACGACAAGCGGCACACCCGCCTTGGCGAGTGCGGCGGCACCTTCCATGCGCTGCTCGTCGTCCAGCAGCGGCCAGTCGCCCATCGAGCCGCAATAGACGACGCCCGACATGCCCGCTCCGACAAGTTCCTTGCCCTTGCGGACAAGGGCCGCGAAATCAGGCCGCCGGTCGGGCGTGCAGGGTGTCATCAGGGCCGGGATTGTTCCCCGGAAGACGCTGTCGGGCATCTGAAACCTCGTGCGGAAGGGTCGCCAAGTGCGGCCACTATGCCACGCCCGGTCGACGCGATCTTGTCGGGATTGCAAGGGAGGACTCGAAAATCGGCACAAAACCGCGAACTAGCGCAGGCCGCCGTCGCGGTGCAGGTGCCGGTATTGGCGCGGGGTCAGGCCAACCGAATGGTGGAATTGCCGGGCGAAAGCCGCCTGATCGCCGTAGCCGCATTCGAGCGCGACCTCGCCGATGGGGGAATCCGACCCGCGCAGACGGCTGCAGGCGAGTTCCATTCGTGCGCGAACGATGTATTGGCGCGTCGAAATTCCGAACAGGGCGCGGATGCGCTGGTCGAGTTGATAGGCCGAAAGCCCGGCGCGCCGCGCCAATGCGCCCGCGCGCAGCGGCCGGTCAAGATTGCGCGCGACGTGATCGAGTGCCCTTGCCACGTCGGCTATGTCGCGCGCCGGTCCCGCGGCGGGCTGCAGGTCGCGCGAGATGCCGCAAAGCCCGATGACCGTTCCGTCGCGGCCGAGGATCGGCTCCTTCCAAGTCAGGCACCAACCTTCTGCGCCGCCGGGGTAGAGGTGCCGCTCAAGCTTGGCGTGAATCGGCCGTGCGCTTGCGAGGACCGCGCGGTCCTGGGCGGCGATACGTTCGCCCAGCACTCCGGGAAAGACCTCGCGAGCCGTGCATCCGATGAGCCTTGCCTTTGCGGAAAATCCGGTCCGGTCGGCGAGCGTGCGATTGACGGCGACGTAACGGCCGGCGCCGTCCTTCACGAAATAGACCGTATCCGGGATCGCATCGAAAAGGTCTTCACCAGGAAAGGGCCGGCCGAGCCTTTTCAGGAACTGCGTTCGTGCGTCGTCGTCATTTGCCATCCCATGATGCTAGATCGCCGAAAGCACCCGGTCGAGATCGGCCGACGGGCACTCAAATTTCCCTTTCGGGGTCCGCACGGCCGGTAAGGCGGCGATATGCGAAAATGGCTGCGGCACGTGCCGCGCTTGCATAAGCGCGAACAGCGTCGATCGCGAACGCCACACCGGGAACGCCGAGCACCGTCGCGTAGATTTGCTCGCGCGTGGCAAGCACCCACATGTAAATCCGCGCGTACCAGCCGATCGAAAGCAACTTCGGCAGCGCGAGGGCGTGCAGGCGCAAGATCACGGCCATGCCGAGCAGCTTTGCCGCGAACAGGAGGGTGGCTCCGGCCAGAATGCGGCCTTCGGCAATCCAGACGAGAGAGAGAAGCTTGACCGGCTCGAAAATCAGCTCCGGCACGGCCAGCGCGACGAGTGCACCATAGGGTGGAAGCGCAACGATGAACGCCTCGAGCCGGCGCCAGGGTCCGATCGCACGGATAGCGGCCAGTACGGGCGAAATCGCAAGTCGCGCGAGATCTTCCGTGACGACGATGAACAGCCCGATGGCGAATCCCAGAGACCGAATGAATATTCCGGCGAGTTTCCTGAAATGTTTCATCGGTGCCCTGCGCAGTCGCTGCATCGGTCTAATCAACTGACGCATGGGAGCCTGTCTTTTTCATGGCGTCTGATAATGTGCGTGCGGCAAAGGGAGGGCATAATCGTGGCGAATCGGCTTTTGACGGGACAGGTCGCGCTGGTGACTGGCGCGGGCAGGGGACTTGGGCGCGCATTTGCCGAGACGCTTGCGGCACTCGGCTGCGACATCGCCGTGCATGGAATGCGCGAGAACGGCCCGTCGGAGTATGGCGGCGGCACCACGACGCTGACGGACGTCGCAAAAGCCATCGGTGAAACGCATGGCGTTCGCACGACGAAGCTGCTGGCCGACCTGTCGGACGCGGTGGCGGTCGAGCGCGTCGTTGCCGATGCGACAGCGGCCCTCGGGCCGATCGACATTCTCGTCCACAATGCCGGCGGCGATATCGCCGCGCGCGGCGGCAAACCCAATCCGAACGACGTCGTCAATATCGCCGAAGCGGATGTGCGATCCGTCCTCGACCGCAATCTGCTGTCGACGATTTTCGTCTGTCAGTCGGTCGCACGCGGAATGATGGTGCGCAGGCGGGGCCGGATCGTCACGATCGGCTCGGTTGCGGCGTTCAAGGGCCGTTCCCAGGCGGCCATTTACGCGACGGCGAAGGCCGGCGCGCTTGCATTTTCACGCTGCCTTGCCGACCAGCTGCGACCCTACGACGTGACGGTCAACGTCATTGCGCCCGGCGACACGCGTACGGAACGTTTCCTGGCGACGCGCGCGGTCGACGGTGCGCGTCTTGTCGAATCTGGAACGCTCGACCGGATCGCGACGGTCGATGAAGTCGCGCGGGTGGTCGAATTCTTCGCAGGCCCGATGGGCGCGTTCGTGTCGGGACAGGTATTGCGGGTCGATGGCGGCGGCCAGACATGGCCGGGTTAGGTATGCCGCGGCCCGTCAAAACGGGCACGACCGCCCGGTTGCTCGGGTGGCCGAGAGTTTCAATTCACGCGCAGCCGCAACCGGCCGGCGCGGTGATGCAGGGCTGCAGATTGCCGAACATCGCAAGGATCCCATCCCGGGTGACGCCGTCGCGACGCATCACGGCCTGCGTGACGGGATCGTCCAACAGTTCGGAAAGCCGCGGTTCGCCATGTGCGGCGGCGGGGCGGGTTCGGGGAAACGTCCTGACGATGGCCATGTTCTGCCTCCGAGGTGTTGACCGGCAGCCCGAGCAACAAATGTTTCGGCCTTGCTGGCATGGTCGAAGTTTCGCGCATGCTCCGGCAAAGCGGCAAACGAGCTTTTCTGAACCGGCCGGTGAGCAAACCTAACCACCGGGTTCGGCGCTGAATTCGCGCAATTCCTGTTGTTCCCGGCCGGGTGGCCGGTATCCTTGCACCCATGGTGCCTCCGGCCCCGCAAACGGCAATCAGTACCGGCAGGACAGCCCGCATCCAATGGCAGGGCTGGACGCAATATCTGCTGGTTCTTGCCCTCTGGCTGGCGCTTATCGGGTTCGTCTGGTTTTTCGTGCTGGCGACGACGCGCGAGATCGAGGCGACCGCCCAGAAACAGGCGCAGGATCAGGCTCAAGTCTATTCCGGCCTGGTCGAATCGTTCGTCAGCCAGACGCTCGCCAATTTCGATCAGGATGTCCTTGTCCTGCGCGATGCCTACGTCGCCGGGCGGCTGGCGCCGGATATCACTTCGTGGCGGGAGACCGTTTACGCACGGAATTCCATCGCAACCCAATACGCAATTATCGGTGCCGATGGGCGCCTCGTGGCTGTCTCCGGCGACCAATCGAAGCTCGGCTCCGATCTGTCGGACCGCGAATTTGTCCGCTTCCACATGCAGACGCGCGAAGACCGGCCCTATCTGAGCATTCCCGAAGCCGGCGGCGATTCTGGCGCTTCGTCGATGCAGCTTTCCAGGCGTATTTCGGCGCCGGATGGAAGCTTTCTTGGAATCGCATGTGTTTCACTCGATGCCGACTATTACAGCCAGTTCTTTGCGCGAACCCGCATGCGCGGGCAGGATGTCATCGGTCTGATCGGGCGCGATGGCGGCATCCGGCTCCGCTCCGGCCCGGTCGCGCTTCCCGGCGGATCCTATGCCGGCTACCCGGTGTTCGAACGCATGCGGCGTGAACGGTCCGGGACAGGTCGATCGCGCGGCGTCAGCGATGGCATCGATCGATTTTACGCATTCACGACTCTCGACGATTACGACCTCATCACATATGTCGCCGTATCGGCGGAAGGCGATTCCCCGGTCCTGAATACGGGCGTGACGTTCCTGCGGCAAATCGCGTGGGCATCCACGTTTCTGACCGGCCTTTGCGCGCTTGCGGTGGCCTTCGTCCTGAAACGGCGCCACGAAGCCGCGATGGCCCAGAAGGTCGTCGACGAATTGTCGCGGCGAATGTCGATCATCGGCGGGCTGCTCGATCGTTCGGATGCATTGCTTCTCGCCGTTGACGCGGGCGGAAGCATCCAGTTCGCGAATTCGCGAACCGCCGGGTTCCTGACGCGTCCGTTGAAGTCTGGCAACGACGACCTTCGCTCGGCATTCCGGTACGCGACGACCGGCGGCAGCGATCTCTTCGTTGAACGCGTGCGCGCCGCGAGCGATGCGCCTGTCTCGTTCGAGCAGGATTTTGTCGATTCGCGCGGTCGCCACCGCTCTTTGCTCTGGGTCTGGAGCTTCGACGAGCGTATCGGCGACGACGTGCCGCCGTTCATCGGTTTCGGGATCGATGTGACCGACCGCCGCCGGAACGAAATGATGGCGATCCGGAGTGACAAAATATCTTCCCTCGGCGAAATCGCGGCATCCATCGTCCACGAACTGAACCAGCCTTTGAACGTCATCGGTCTTGCCAGTTCGAACGCCCGCCAGCAGATCGAAGCCGGCGGCGACCTCGGGGTCGCGCGATCCAAAATCGCAAAGATCGAAGCGCAGGTCACGCGCGCGGCCGGAATTCTCGATCGCTTGCGGCGCTATATTCTGGGCGCACCCGACGAATACGATATCCCGTTCCGGGTGTCCGAGGCTGCCCGTGCAGCCGAGGAATTCCTCGCCGACCAGCTGCGCATCGATGGCGTAAGCGTCAGGATGACGATCGATCCGCAATGCATCGTGCGCGGCGACCGCCTGATGTTCGAGCAGCTGCTCATCAATCTCGTCCTCAATGCGCGTGACGCGATCATTTCGGTTCCGGCCAACGACAGATCAAAAAGCTGTGGTACCGTCTTCATCGACGCGGCTCTCGCCGAGGACGGCAAGATGGTGCATGTGGCCGTTTCGGACACCGGGCCGGGGCTGACAGAAGAGGCTGCCGCCCGCGCATTCGAGCCGTTTTTTACGACGAAATCGTCCGGACGCGGAACCGGATTGGGACTTCCGATCTGCCGCACCATCGTGCAGAATTTTGGCGGCGAGATCAGGATCCGGAACAAGGACCGGGGAGCTTGCGTCGAGTTCACCTTGCGAACCGACAGGACGGTTTCGTTGGCCGGAGCGGCGCAATAGACGGGAAAGACATATGCGGTGACCCCCGATGAGTGAAGATCCAGCGATCCTCGTGGTTGACGACGAGCCGGAAATCGCCGCGGAACTTGCGGCCCTGATCGGCCGGACCGGCCTTGCGGCGATCGAAGCGCACGATTCGCCGACGGCAATCGACCGCTTCGTATCTGATGCGCGCATCGGCGTCGTCGTGACCGACGTTCGCATGCCGCGACGCTCGGGAATCGAGTTCGTCCGGGCGATCCGGGAGATCGGCGAGCGCGGCCGCCGGGCACGTATCATATTCTGCACCGGCTATGCCGATCTCAACATGGCGGTCGATGCTTTGCGGTTGGGCGCAGTCGAGTTCCTGCGCAAGCCGGTCGAGCCGTCGGAAATGCTGGCCGCCGTCCGTCGTGCTGCGGACGACTACCGCAAGGAAAGCGACGAGCATGCACTCGACGCGACTGCCGTGCGGGACCTTGCGCAGGTCGTCGAGCAGTTCCGCACGTTCATCTTGACTGGAAACGGCGCCGCCGCTCCTGATCGGGCCACGTCTCCGGCGCAGGCCGCGACCGGCGGCATCGCGGCCGAACGACTGCGCAAGACGACCCACTTCATGTCGATCCGAAAACAGCGCGACGCTCACTTGCCGGTCGCCGAATTCGACGAAGCGTTGTGGTTCATGCTGCTCGAGCTTTACCAATCGCAATGCACGGGCGAGCGCGTTTCCATCTCAAGTCTATGTCTGTCTTCGGGAATTCCGCAGACGACCGCGCTTCGCCGCATCGAGGATCTCGTCGCGCGCGAACTTGTCCGCCGCGTTCCCGATCCGACCGATCGGCGCCGCGCGTTCGTCGAACTGTCTGATGAAGGGCATGCGCGGATCTCGCGATTCCTTGATTCGATCTCGCTCGAGTTGAGCGGCGCGTGAGCGCGCAGGCGCTCGCGTGGATTTGGCTTGCGGTCGCCGCACTGTTCGAGGTCGGCTGGGCGATCAGCCTCAAGCAGGCCACGAATGGCGGCGGGATTCCCGTTTGGATCGCGACCGTCGCGGCGATGATCGCGAGCGTCGTGTTCCTCGCCCTGGCGACGCGCGAATTGCCGATCGGCACGGCCTATGCGGCTTGGACTGGTGCCGGCACCGCCGGCGTCGTTCTTGCCGGCGTCGTGCTGTTCGGCGAAAGCGCGGACATAATTCGCATTGGCTGCGTTGTGGCGATACTTGCGGGCGTCATCGGGCTCAAGTTGTCCGGGACTTGAGCGGCGACGAAACATCGGGCTTGCTACGCTGGACCAGGGCTTCTCCCGCACCTTTGGGCATCATCGAAAAGGCGAGGCTTGATGTGCCCGCGATGATGCCGACAAGCCAGAACGCATAGCCGAACTCGGTCGCGCCGAGCCGGCCGGTCGGCGATAGCCCTGTCGCGAAATCGAGAATGAGTGCCGCAAACGCGATGCCGATCGATCCTGACAGTTCCTGCAGGACCGCCATGAACGTCGTGGCACGACCCATGTCGGTCGGCGCGATATCCGCATAGAGCACGACATTCGAGCTCGTGAATTGCAGCGATCGGGAAAACCCCCCGATCAGCAGGATGCCGAGGATCGTGACCGACGGCATGCCCAGCCAGAACAGGGCGGGTGCGGAAATGAAGGCGGCGGCGATGATCCCGTTGAACATCAGAACATTCCGAAAGCCGGCGGCGCGCAGAATTTTTGGCGCAACGAGCTTCATCGTGAATGCGCCAACGCCGGTGGCAAAGGTCAGCGTGCCGCTCGCGAATGCGGTCATGCCGAATGCGACCTGAAGAAGGAGCGGAAGCAGGAACGGCGTTGCGCCGGCGCCGACCCTGAACAGGAATCCTCCCAAGACGCCGATGCGGAAGGTCGGCGTGCGAAGAAGGCGGAGGTCGATGACCGGCGCCTGGATCGACAGGGCGTGGCGGCAATAAATCGCGACGAGAACAAGCCCCGCGCCACACAATGCAAGGGCGGCCGTCGCGGGAATGCGGTCGAGCCCAAGCAGCGTGGCACCCGTGATGGTCATCGCAAGTGCGGGTCCGATCATCAGGAAACCGCGCAGGTCGAAGACAGATTCGGTGTCCTGCCGGATCTGCGGCAGCAGCTTGCGGGCAAGCAGGATTCCCGAGGCCGCGAGCGGCAGGTTGATCCAGAAGATCCAGTGCCACGTGAAATAGGTCGCGAAGAAGCCGCCGACCGGCGGGCCGATGATCGGGCCCACAAGCGACGGCATTGACAGGATCGCAAGCGCCCCGACCAACTCGGCCTTCGGTACGCTGCGCAGCACGACAAGCCGCGCAACCGGAATCATCATCGCGCCGCCGGCGCCCTGGATGACCCGGGCGGTAACGAGCGTGCCGAGACCGGTCGAAAGAGCGCAACTTGCTGAGCCGAGCGCGAACACGGCCATCGCCCAGCAGAATACGGTCCGCGTCCCGAACCGGTCGGCAATCCATCCCGACGCGGGGACAAACACGGCCAGCGACACGAGGTAGGACGTCAGCGCAAGTTTTAGAACGACGGGATCGACTTCGAAATCTGCCGCCACCGTGACAAGTGCGGTCGACAGGACGGTGGAATTGAGGTTTTCGATGAACAGGGCGGTTGCCGCGATGAGCGGCACGATTCGCGTGGCGCGGCGGAGCGCGCGGCCGTCATCGTCGTCGAGCATGCGCGCATATTCGACTGGCCGTGCGCGCCGTTCAAGTGCGCGTGGTCCGCGTCGTGTTACAGCGTGCAACCGGCTGGTTCAGCCCCGCGCGCTCCGCATGGCAGGCAACCGGGTGCCCGGGTTGCCGTGTTGCCCGGCGGGCGCCAGATGCGTAGTCCCATAACAATCCGGTTGAAGTACCCCCCATGGAATTTCGTGCTATCGTTTCCGCGTGGATCGTCGCAGGTGTCGTCATCGCGGGAGCGCTCTATTTCTCGAGCGCGCAGAACAGATCAACGGAACTTGCCGGGATCGAGCCGGGTATTCGCGTGCCGATGCACCAGCAATTGCCGCTGTCTTCCCGCGTTTCGCCGGATTTCGAGCCGATGGAAGCCTATCCCGGCGATCGCTGACCGCATCGCATGATTGACGGGTTGAAAGGCGGCCCGCGGCCCGACGGGTGGCGCGGCGACGGGACGTTTGTCGCAACGCTTGGCCTGTTGCTGGCGATCACGCCGATGGCCGTGGATATGTACCTGCCGGCGCTTCCCTCGATCGGGCGTGCGCTCGATGCCGATCAAGATCATATCCAGCTCTCGCTTTCCGGCTTCTTTCTCGCGTTTGCGGCAGGCCAGTTGGTCTGGGGGCCGATCGGCGATCGCTTCGGTCGGCGGGGCCCGTCTCTTGTCGGCCTGATCCTGTTTGTCATCGGCAGCATCGGCTGCTGGGCCGCGGGCGATGCGATCGTGCTTGCCGGCTGGCGGGTAGTCGAGGCATTCGGCGCCGCCGCGGCGACTGTGCTTGCACGCGCGATGGTACGCGACGTCTTCGACAGGAACCGAAGCGCAAGCGTCCTTTCCCTGATGATGCTCGTGATGGGCGTCGCCCCGATGCTTGCCCCTATCGTCGGCAGCCAGATCCTGAAGATTGCGGATTGGCGAATGATCTTTGTCGTGCTCGCGACGCTTGCGCTGGTTCCGCTCGTGCCGCTTGTCCGGCAGCCCGAAACCCTTCCGCCCGAGCGGCGCCGTTCCGTTGCCTTTGCGTCGGTCGCAAGCGCCTATATCCGGCTCCTGTCCGACAAACGCTATCTGGGCTATGTGGCGGCTGGAGCGGGAATGCTCGGCGCGATGTTCGCCTACATTTCCGGATCGCCCTTCATCTATATCGAGATGTTCGGCGTTGGCCCCGATCTCTTTGGCCTGCTGTTCGGCCTCAATGTCGCGGGCATGATGATGTCGAGCTATGTCAACAGCCGTCTGGCGCTCCGGTTCGGCAGCGACAAGGCGCTCCGCATCGGGCTCGTCGCTTCCGTCCTCTTTGCGCTTGCACTGGTCGTGTTTGGCGGGAACGGCTCGTTCGGCTTGGCGGGCGTCGTCGTGCCGCTCTTCCTTTTCCTCTCCTGCATGGGATTGATCGGCGCCAACTCCATGGCGGGCGCCCTTGCCGATCATCCGCAGATGGCCGGGGCCGCTTCGGCATTGTCCGGATTCGTGCAGTTTGCGGTAGGGGCGGCCGCAGGCATGGTCGTTGCGGCGCGCGCCGACGGGACGCCCGGCCCGATGTGCCAGACCATCCTGCTCCTCGCTTGTGCGGGCGCGCTCGCAAACTTTCTGCTCGTGAAGCCGGCAGCCCGGCGCTAAAAACGGGGACCGATGCCTCGTTTTGCCGCCAATCTTTCGTATCTCTATCAGGAATTCGCGTTTCTTGACCGTTTCGCGGCCGCCGCCGAAGACGGATTCAAGGCGGTCGAATTCCTTTTCCCGTACGACTTCGCGGCCGAATCGATTGCCGCCGCCGCGCGCCGGGCGGGCATGAATGTCGTCCTTTTCAATCTGCCGCCCGGCGATCTTGCGAAAGGCGAGCGCGGTCTTGCGGCACTGAAGGGGCGTGAACGCGAATTTGCCGACGCGCTGGAGCGTGGTTTCGACTATGCGGGAATAATCGACTGTCCGCGCCTTCACGCGATGGCTGGCCGCATTGTCGACGGGGCCGAACATTCGACCTATGTCGCCAATCTCCGGATGGCGACGGCCAAGGCGCTCGAAAGCAGACGGGCGATCACCATCGAGCCACTCAACACGCGCGACAATCCCGGCTATTTCCTGACCCGCCAGCAGGCCGCGCACGATATCTGCGCGGACATCGGCAGCGCTGCGCTGGGCGTCCAGATGGACATCTATCACTGCCAGATCGAGGAAGGCGACGTGACGCGCCGGATCGAGCGCCATATCGCGAGCGTCGGCCATATCCAGATTGCCGGCGTTCCCGACCGCCACGAGCCTGACGAAGGTGAACTCAGCTACCCTTATCTATTCGATCTCGTCGATCGCGTCGGCTACGCCGGCTGGATCGGCTGCGAGTACCGGCCGCGCGCCGGGACGCGCGAGGGGCTGGGCTGGGCGCGGCAGTACTTGCGATCCTAGGTGCGCGCGCCGCGGCGACAATCCATTTGGCGAACGCGGCAAAGGCCGGTTCCGCCTCGCGGCCGGGCGGATAGTAGACATACCAGCTACGGCCCGCCGGCACGCTCAGCTTGAACGGCGCGACAAGCCGGCCGGAGCGGATTTCGTCGTCGACATAAGGCCGGATGCCGACCGCAATGCCCAATCCGTCACATGCTGCCTGGATTGCCAGACCGTAGTTGTCGAACATCGTGCCGGCGGCGCGCAGTCTGGGTGCCTGCGCGGCTTCAAGCCAGTGGGGCCAGTCTTCCGGCGCGTGTGCCACGCGCAACAGCGATTTCGCCGTCAATTCGGCCGGTGATTTCGGGCGCGGTGAGAAATGCGGCGCGCAGACCGGCAGCAAATCGGCATCGAACAGCTTCAGGGCCGAGAAGCCGGGGCGTTCGCCGGCGCCAAGGCTGATGCCGCAGGTCCAGTCGTCGCGATAGGGCACGGTAAAGCCGCCGGTCGCCAGCCGGACCTCGATGTCGGGTGCCTCGCGACGGAAGTCGGCAAGGCGCGGGATGAGCCAGCGTATCGCGAATGTCGAGCCGACGCCGACGGTAAGCGTGCGCGAATCGCCGCGCCCGGACATCTGCTCGGTCAACGCCGCAAGCTGGTCGAGCAGTGGCGTCAACCCGTCGCGATAGGCGCGGCCCGCACCCGTCAATGTCAGCCGATTGGCCGATCGTTCGAACAGTACAACGCCCATGCGCTGCTCGAGCAGCCGGACGAGCCGGCTGACCGCTGCCGCCGTGACGCCCAGCTCGACCGCGGCGGCAGAGAAACCGCCCAACCGAGCCGATGCTTCAAATGCACGCACACCGTTGAGGAAGGGAAGGCGACGCATCGCACCATCAGGAAATCTAAGGGTAAGGCCAAGGTATCTCGGTTTGCCGGAATCGCGCAACAGGCGCAGGATCCGCGCCCATGGTCGGCCTCCAGCTCGTCGCGATCTTCGGCGTAATCGTCGGCACGTCATTCCTTTCGGGTCTGTTCGGCATGGCCGGCGGGATCATCCTCGTGGGCGTGCTGCTGACGATGCTGCCCGTCCCGGCTGCCATGGCGCTCCATGCGGTTACCCAGATCGCATCGAACGGGTGGCGCGGCCTCCTGTGGATAAAACACGCACAATTCCCGATCGCGCTCAACTACGTCATCGGCGCATTGGCCACGCTGGGCGTTTGGTCGATCTGGCGCTACGTACCGCCTGCACCGCTCGCAATGGTGCTGATCGGCATCGTGCCTTTCTCGCTGCGTCTCGTGCCGAAAGGGTTGCAGCCGAACCCCGATCGCAGGCGCGACGGCGTGGTCGTGGGCATCGTGTGCATGGCCCTGATGCTTACGACGGGTGTGGCTGGACCGCTGCTCGACGCATTTTTCCTCGGCGGTTCGTTCGACCGGCGCGGCAAGGTTGCGACAAAGGCGGTCTGCCAATGCTTCGGCCATGCCGTGAAGCTGGTCTATTTCGGCGCCATCGTCGATCAAGCGGGAACGCTTGATCCGGCGACCGCGGTCGCCGCGGTCGTTGCCGCGGCACTTGGAACCACGCTCGCGCGCAAGCCGCTCGAACGGATGGGTGAGGCGTTCTTCATGCGCTGGTCATGGCGCATCGTCTATACCGTGTCGACCTTCTATGTGCTCAACGGCATCCGTCTGATGGTGACGACCGCATGAAGACGCCCGATCCCGTCGAAGCCTTGATTCTCGATCTTGTCGCCTGGCTCGACGAACAGCCCCGGGACTATCCCGAAACGATGGCGGCGTGGCGTACGTCCTGTCCGCGCCTGCCGGTCTGGGAGGAAGCGGTGGATCGCGGTTACGTCGACAGGCGTGTGGCGCCGGATGGATCGGTCCGGCTCCTGCCGAGCGATGTCGGCCGGCGGCATCTGGTGGCCTGCCGGCCTCAGCGGGCGCGGTAATCCCGCGCCAGCGCGCGCGCGAAGCGAATGCCGAGAACCGCGAGCATGCACGCGCTTGCGGCGAAAATCGGTGGCCCGCCGATCCTGTCGAACACGTAGCCCGCAAGCAGCACGCCCAGCGCCTGACCGCAGAAGAACGTCGCGGCAAACGTTGCAACCGCGTGACCGCGTGCTTCCGGGAGCATTTGCGTGGCTTCGGTCTGAAGCGTCGAATGCATCGCATAGAAGCCCCAGCCGACCGGCAGCAGTGCCACGGTCGCCCACGCAACCGATCCGGCCAGCGACAGGCCGGCAAAGCCCGCCGATAGCGCAAGACCGCCCATCAGCGGCGTCCGGCCGCGCGGAAGTCCCGTCATGAAGCGCCCGAAGGTCAGCGAGAAGGCAAGACCGCCCACGCCGAAAAGCAGGAGCGACAGGCCGGCCTGAGCAAGCGAGACGCCCATTCGGGCCTGCAGGTCGGAGGCAACGAACGCAAGCCCGGCGTAGAAGAAGATGCCTTCGATCAGGACCGTCGAAAGGACCATGCGTGCACGCGGGCTTCCGACCCAGCCGTAACCGGCGACCGCGCGCGTACCCGACGGTGGCGGCGAAACCGTCCCGCGCAGCGCGACGACAAGCGAGATGCCGCCAAGAGCGAACATGACGGCAAGAATCATCAGGACGCCGCGCCATCCGACCAACGCCCCGACGAGACCCGAGCCGACCTGCCCGGCGATGGTTCCGAGGATCTGAGTGGAGACCAGCCGGGCCAGCGCCTGCTGCCGGTTTTCGTAGGCGACCGTATCGCCGACATAGGCGATGGCCAGCGGAATGATGCCGCCGGCACAGGCACCGGCGAAGGCACGAATGACCATCAGCGTATCGAGCCCCGCCGCGAACGCGCATGCCAGCGTCATCGCGGTGGCACCCATCGTGGCTGCCGCGATCACGCGGGGCTTTCCGAAGCGGTCACCGATGCGCCCGGAAAAGAACTGAACGCCGCCATAGGCGATCGTGTAGACGGTGATCAGGATCGCGACGGCGCCGGGCAGCGTGCCGAATTCGGCGGCGAGCTGCGGCAGCAGCGGATCGATTGCGCGAAGCGTCGTCGCGCTGGCAAGCGTGCAAAGCGTGACGCCGACAAGGGCCGGTGAAGGTTTCAGCCGAGCCTCGCGCGTGTTTCGGCCGAACGGTCCCAGAGATTGGGAACAATCGCCGCCGCGTAGCCGGAAACGAAATCCTTGGCGATGCCCGTCTGCGTGTCATAGACGTGGCGCGCGATCGCGCCGATGTTTCCGCCGTAGACATGGATCGCGACCGATACGCGGTCGTCGTAGGCATTTGCCACGCGATGGACATCGCCCGTCTTCGGGCCGAGCGCACTGACGGCGCCTGTTTCCAATATGGTTTCGGCCTGAGGCGCGAGCTGGCCGTCGGCGCGCCGCTCGAAAAACCGGCACCGTTCCGCTCCGCGGAGAATTCCGATAATTCCCCAGACCGTGTGGTCGTGCACCGGGGTCGATTGACCCGGCCCCCAGACGAAACTTACGACCGAGAATCGCTCGGCCGGGTCGCAATGCAGGAGATACTGCTGGTAATATTGCGGATGCGGCTGCGCGAACGTGGCCGGCAGCCAGTCGTCTTGCGCCACGAGATCGCGCAGCAGTGGCGCAATGACCTTGTGTGCCGCCATTTCATCAAGGCCATCCGGCCCCATCGACGCGCTGGCGGCGCGCACGAATTCCCGCAGACGGCCGATGCCGCCCGCCATGTCGCTCAGGCCTTTGCCGGGCGCGGAACGAGCCGTTCCTGCCCCATGAACGGCTGAAGGACCTTCGGCAGGCGGACGCTGCCGTCGGCTTCCTGGTTGTTCTCGAGGATCGCGATCATCGCCCGGCCGATCGCAATACCCGTGCCGTTCAGCGTATGGACGAACAGCGGTTTGTCCTTGGGCCCCTTGCGATAGCGGATGTTGAGGCGGCGGGCCTGATAATCGGTGCAGTTCGACGTGCTGGTCACTTCGCCGAATTCGCCGTTTTCGCCGCGGCCGGGCATCCACGCTTCCAGGTCGTACTTGCGGTATGCGGCCCCGCCGAGGTCGCCCGTACAGATATCCAGCACGCGATAGGGAAGCTCGAGCGCATCGAATACGGCGCGCTCGTTCGCCAGCAGTTCGCGGTGGATATCCTCGGACTTTTCGGGCGTGGCGATGACGACCATCTCGACCTTGGTGAACTGGTGCACGCGGTAAAGGCCACGCGTGGCACGGCCGGCAGCACGCTCGGTGCGGAAGCAATGCGACACGCCGGCGATACGGATGGGAAGGTCCGCCTCGTCGAGGATCGTATCCTGATAGAGCCCGCAGAGCGTGATTTCCGAGGTCGCGATCAGCGACAGGTCGTGCTCTTCGATCCGGTAGGTATTCGTTTCCGAACCGCGCGGCGTGAATCCGGTCCCCTGCAGGATCGAGTCGCGCGCGATATCGGGGGTGATGTGGGGCACGTAGCCGCGCCTGGCGAGGAATTCGACGGCGAAATTCTGCAGGGCCAGTTCCAGACGCGCACCGTCGCCCTTCAGAAAATAGAAACCGGGCCCCGCGACCTTGCTGCCGCCTTCGGTGTCGATGATGCCGTGCAGATCGCCGAGCGCGACATGATCGCGCGGCTTGAACGTGAAGGCGGGCGCGGGCACCGCATTGCGGTCGATTTCCTTGTTGTCCTTGTCGTCCCGGCCGATGGGCGAGTCAGGATGCGTCATGTTCGGTATGCGCAGCAGAAGTGCATCGCCCTCGGCCTGCAGCTCCTCCAGTCGCGCCTTCAGGCCGTCGCGCCGTTCGCGGAGTTCGCGACCTTTTTCGCGCTTCTGCTCGACCGAAAGGTCCTTGGCCGAGGCGAGCGCATTGGATTCGCGTTGCGCGTCCTGCAGCGACTGGTCGGTCTTGCGGCGTTCGGATTCGATTTCCGCAAAGCGGGAAATGTCGACATCCACGCCGCGGTTGCGGCAATTGACGGCGACGGCTTCGGCGTTGGCGAGAATGAAATTGCGGTCGAGCATGCGTCTTCCGGGCTGTTCGGGAGGTCGGAGAGGTAGCACGGCCGGCGGCCGCAGGCAAAAGCCCGGCAAACCCTTGCACGGACCCCGATTTCGCGGGAAAACCGCACCGGTCCAACTCCATGTACGGTATGCCGGAATGCCCGCCGTCCCCGACCTGAACCCGCCCGCCCGCCTGCTGATGGGTCCCGGCCCGATCAATGCCGATCCGCGCGTCTTGCGCGCGATGGCGACCCCGCTGGTCGGCCAGTTCGACCCGTCGATGACGTCGCTGATGGGCGAGACGATGGCCCTCTATCGCGAGGTTTTCCGGACCCGGAACCGGTGGACGCTGCTTGTCGATGCGACGGCGCGCGGCGGCATCGAGGCGGCACTCGTCTCGCTGATCGAACCGGGCGACCGGGTGCTCGTGCCGATTTTCGGGCGGTTCGGGCATCTGCTCGCCGAGATTTGCCGGCGTTGCGAGGCCGACGTGGTCGAGATCGAGACCGAATGGGGCAAGGTCTTCGATCCGGCCCAGATCGAAGACGCCGTCCGGCGGCACCGTCCGAAACTGATCGCGATCTGCCACGGCGACACGTCGACCACGATGCTTCAGCCGTTGGCCGAAATCGGCGCGATCGCGCGCCGGCATGACGCGCTCGTCTATGTCGACACGACCGCCTCGCTCGGCGGCAACGATCTGCGTACCGACGACTGGCATCTCGATGTCGTCACGGCGGGCTTGCAGAAATGCCTCTCCGGGCCGTCCGGCTCTGCGCCGATCACGATTGGCGAGCGCGCGGAGGCCGCGATCTACCGGCGCCGTCATGTCGAGGCGGGTATTGCCACGTCGGCGGACCGCGCCGGACCGGGCGTAAGGATACGGTCCAATTACTTCGACCTCGCGATGGTCATGGACTACTGGAGCGAGAAGCGCCTCAACCACCATACCGAAGCGACGACGATGCTCTATGGCGCGCGCGAGTGCGCGCGCATTCTCGTTGACGAGGGACTGGATGCCGCGATCGCACGCCACAAGGCGGCGGGCGATGCGATGGCGGAAGGTCTGCTCGCGATGGGCCTGCGCCTGTTCGGCGAACGGGCGAACAAGATGGCCAATGTGGTCGGCGTCTATGTGCCGGAAGGTGTCTCGGGCGACGCCGTTCGCGGCAACTTGCTCTCGGATTTCGCGATCGAGATCGGCACGAGTTTCGGGCCGCTTCACGGCAAGATCTGGCGCATCGGGACGATGGGCTACAATGCGCGCAAGGACTGCGTGCTGACAACGTTGGCAGCGCTCGAGAATGTGCTGCTCGTCAACGGGGCGCGCATCGCGACAGGTCAGGCCGTTCCCGCAGCGCTCAAGATATTCCGGATTGCCGAGGAAAAGAGGGCGAAGGCAGCAGAATGAGCGGAGCAAACGAACTCGATCCCGAAATCGCCGCGGCGGACACACTCGATCTGGAGCGCTTCGGCCCGGCACCGGTCCATCTTCCCGGCAATCCGGCAGCGGCCCGCGCCGAACAGGAGCGCCGCCGCGCCCCCTGGAATGTCGGCGGCCCCGTAATGGCGCAAACGCGCGACATGACGCTCGATTTTGTCGGCCGTTCGGTGGCCGCACGCCTTTATGTGCCCGAAGGTGCCGGCGACGGACTCGTCCTTTACCTGCATGGTGGCGGTTGGGTCATCGGGAGCCTGGCGACGCACGACAGGCTGACGCGCATGCTTGCCCACATGTCCGGGCTGCGCTTTCTGGGCCTAGGCTATCGGAAGGCACCGGAGCATCCCTATCCGGCGGCGATCGAAGATGCGCTCGATGCGTGGGACTGGATGCATGCGCATGCCGCCGAACTTGGTGCGCGCCGGTTCGCGGTAGCCGGCGATTCGGCCGGCGCGAATATCGCCGCCGCGATGACAATGACCCTGTGTGGCGGTTCGGGAAGGCCGATCCCGGATGCGTTCGCTTCGCTCTACGGTGTCTTCGATTCCAATCTCGACAGCGTTTCGTACCTGATGCGTGGTGACGGGCGGTACGGCCTGTCGCGTGCCAGCATGGCGACATTCTGGGAATTGTATTGCCCGGATGCGGCCCAGCGCCGCGGGTTCTCGCTTTCGCCCGCGCGTGCGCCCGAAGGCTATCTCGCCGCCCTCAAGCATCCCCTGCTGATTGCAGCGGGTCTCGATCCGCTCCGCGACGACAGCCGCCGGATGCGCGACGTGCTGATCGCGGCTGGCGTCGAGACGGCCTATGTCGAATACCCGCGGGCCAATCACGGGTTCTGCCATCTTTCGTCGGTGTCGGCTTCGGCGCGCGCCGCACTGGCGCAGACGGCGGACCATCTCAAGCGGTCGCTTGCCGGAAACTGAACTTCGTTTCCGGCAAGCCTTGAAACCGCATCAGGTGAGCGAGGAAAGTGCCGCCTGGATCCGTTTTCCCTGCGCCGCGTCGATCATCCCACCGAGCACTTTCACGAAATGCGGGTGCTTCGCGCCGGAATGGATGTACTGCCAGCGGTAGGCACGAAGGAAACCGTCCTCGATCGCGGTCAATTCGGCCGCAGGCACCTTCCGTCCGGCATTCGCGGCGAAGTATTCCGCATCCTGCTTCGACTGGGCCTTGATGATCCCGTCGACGGCCGCGACCAATGCGATGAATTCGTCGACTCCCTTGTCGCGCTGGGCGGACGTCAATGTCGCGTTGTGGCGGACGAACTCCAGCTCGTCGAGAATCGCGTGCTGGCTTTCCTCGCGCCAATGGAAGAGGAAGACGTCCTTGAAAAGTTCCGACAGGTTGTCGTCCGGTTCGATGCTTTCGCGATAGTGGAGCTGCGTGAACAGCTCGATATCGAGCGTCAATGCAAGAACTGCCCACGTGCTGGCGCCGAGAACGGCCTTGGCCACGCCGTCCGGATCGACGTCGAACTTGTATCCCGGCGGCATCGCCGAGCCGATCATCTTCTCGATGCGGCGAAACAGGGTCTGATGCTTCAGTTCCTCGTCGGCGAAGCGGATAAGCGCTTCGAGCGCCACTTGGTCGCCGAGCCAGTAGTCGCGGCTCAATTCCAGCGTCTTTGCGGCGATATATCGTTCGACCAGGCCGAAAATATTCGCGTAGGTCCGGCCCTGGATCTGGCTCACGAACCGCAATTCATCGCGATTGAGGGTCGTGAAGCTGCTGGCGAGCGTCAGCCCGTCGGGGAGGTATTTGTTGGCGGTGTTGAAAGTCCGGTTGCGGATCACGTCGGCGTCGATTTCCCAACGGACGCGCTTTGAGGCTTCGATGCAACGCGCGTATCTGCTGCTATCGAGCGTGGATTCGACAGAGGTCATATCATTCAGCTTTCTCCGTGCCGGAATTCCAAGGCATATGCCGTTCGCGGCGGCGGCACGGATCCGCAACGGCCAGACAGCGCACAGACTGTCCGGCCGGTTATGTTCGGATATTAGAATCTGCGCAAGAACTACAATTGTAGATTACAACCGTATTCAGCCGTCCCGCTGCACGACCGATCGCCGGCTATTCGTTCACCAACGCGACTGAAAGAGCCCGTCGCCCGCTGGCCAGGCCGATCAAGGTTACGAGCCCGACGGTGCCGAAGTGCCAAACGAGGGCTTCGGTCGAGGTGTCGATGTGGTGGAAAAGCTCGAGACCGGTCGATCCGGCGGCGGCGGCCGCGAGCGCGCCCATCGCAAACGTGCTTGCCGGCGCCAGCGGGGCCGCACGGCGCAACATCCAGACAAGGACAGCGGCCAATGGCAGGCTCGTCATGACGATGAATTCAAGGCATTCGAAACTGGTGCCGAGCACGGAAAGCCCCTGCGCCGAAATCTCGTGAACGCAGCCCGTTCCCAGCGTGGCAAGCCACACGGCCAATGGCGGCAGGGGCAGAACCGCAATCCAGCGCCCCGTGCCGGGCACGGTCATCCGGAAAGCGGCAAACGCAGCCGATATGGCAACGAGAAGCGAGGCCGCCCACGGCACCGCGAATGCGGAATCGGCCAGGCGCGCACCGATGTCGGCCCGATGGCCGCGAATGGCGACAAGGGCGCCGACGAAGACGGCCGCAAATGCAAGCCAGCGCAAGGCGCGCGTCGTCGGCGTCGGCAAGCGAGTCACGGCGGCGACCTTCTCGCTCAGAGCGCCAATCAGAATGTCCGTTCGATCGCTCATCCCGGTTCGTCGCGTTTCCAGAGTTTGCGAAGCGTCAACATCGCGCGGTGTGTGGCTACCTTCAGTGCTCCCACGGACTGGCCCGAGACGGCCGCCGCTTCATTCAGGCTCAGCTCGCGCAGCTTGAGAAGTTCGACCGCCTGGCGCTGACCGGGCGGCAACTCGGCGAGCCAGCGCCGGATTGCGGCAGCGGCTTCGGACTTGTCCTTATCCCTGTTCGCTTCGGGGTCGGCAAAGGTTTCGTGCGCCGCGTCGTCCAGCGCCACTTCATGGCTGTTGGCCGAATTCCGACGCCGACGCCAATCGATCGCCCGTCGTCGGGCGATTGCGGCCAGCCAGGGCCGGATCGGCCGGGTCGGGTCGTAGGTGTGGCGGATGGCGTGGACGCTTATCAGCGTCTCCTGGACGACATCCTCGACCTGATCGTGCGGAATTCCCGTGCGGGCGACGATAATCCGCAGGAATCCGGCGGATTCCGACAGAAAGCGCCGGTAGGCCGGTGCATCGCCAGCCTGGGCACGTGCCATCAATTCGGACCAGCCATCGCCTTCCATGGCGCGGGAGCATTACACAAGCCGCGCGCCGAAAAGGTAAATTTCGACGGCCGATGGCCCGGTCAGGTCCCGAAATTGACGACCCGACCCCGGTCGCCGACCGATAGCGGATCGTTGGGCGTGGAGAATTCCCGTTTCAGGGATTCGTTCAGGGCCGCGATGCCGTTGCTCGGCGTCGCGTCCTGGGTCTGCCCCTTTTTCGCGTTTTCGACGTCGGTGCAATTGAAACAAGGAATGCCGTTAACGACTTGAAGCGACATGGCGGATTCTCCGTCATTGGGGTCGACGGCCCTGCTTCCGGACCGCCATCACCAAGCTATTCGGCGGCGCCACCGGAAAGGTTACGCCCGGATTTCGGCCTCCCCGGCCGCGGCGAGCAGTTCGGCAAGCCGCCGGCGCATCAACAAGCCCGGCTTGTCCGACGGCATATGGAATTCCTCGCCGGAATTCCGGTCAAGCGGAACATCGGCATCGGTCGATTCGAGCACCGCGCGATCCTCGGCCGTAACCTGCCGGTCGAAGGCGATGACCGACGCGGCCGGCGTGTCGGCCTCGGTGTCGTTGCGATAGACGAACTGCACGATCTGGCTCGTGCGGTCGTCGATGGGGGTGGCACCGGTCAAGATCACGTGGACAAGGCCGTTCGGGTAGCGGATGCGAAGCTTGCGGAAAAACGGCATGTACCAGGTCCGCGTATTGTCGCGCACGGTCATGTCGTCCGCGAGACCCAGGTTCTTCTTCTGAAGATCCGGGTTTTTCACGTGGACGATCGAGTGCGTTTCGAAGCCCCACGGATAATCCGTGTAGCTCATCTCCGAAGGCTTGGGATCGGGATCGCCGAAACTCGACCGGTGCACGAACGTGAAATGCGCGTTGTCGAACGAGTTTTCCATCACCCTGAGCGCGCCCGCGTTCCAGATTTCATAGAACTCCGGAATGCGGCGGAAGGTCGGGTCCTCCGCTTCGGGAATCGACGGGATGTCGAACATCGGCTCGTCAAGCGCGACCCAGACATAGCCGTAGCGCTCTGCCGCCCGGAACGCCTCGATCCGGAATTTCGGCGTCCGTGCCGGATCCTTTTGCTGGGGGATGCGTACGCAGGCACCCGTCCGGTCGTATTCCCACCCGTGATAGCCGCAGATCACGCGCCCGCCTTCGCAATAGCCCCGCGACAGCCTTGCGGTGCGGTGGCAGCAGCGATCGATCGTCGCGGCGGGCGCTCCGGATTCGTCGCGCCACAGCACGATCGGCGTGCCCAGCAGCGTGAACCCGGCGGGCTCGATCCCGAGGCTCTCCGCCGGCAAAACCGGGTACCAGAAGCGGCGCAAGACTTTCTGGCGTGTCACGAGCATGGGGGTGTCCTCGGCCTGACGGAAAGGAAGTGTCAAATCGTTGCAATGTCGTTGCCAAACGGGCAAGAGAATTGGCGTGCCGCAGGCCCGTTTCGGGTTGCGGATTCCGGCCTCCCGAATGTCGCGCGTGCATCCAGATGAAAGTCCTCGTCGTCTATTGCCACCCGGTCGAAACCAGCTTCAATGCGGCAATTCACGCATCGGCGATCGACCAGTTGAAGGCAAGCGGCCATGAGATTGCCGACCTCGACCTCTACGCCGAGAATTTCGATCCCGTCCTGACGCGCGCGCAGCGGCTCGACTACCACGACATGGCCAAGAACCGGGCGGGGGTCGAGAAATATGTCGACCAGCTTCTCTGGGCGGAGGCGATCGTGCTGGTCTATCCCACCTGGACTTATGGCATGCCGGCGATGCTGAAGGGCTGGTTCGACAAGGTGATGTTGCCCGGGGTGTCGTTCGTGCTCGGTGCCGACGGCGTGGCGCGGCCCAATCTCAAGCATATCCGCCACGTCGTCGGCATCTCGACCTACGGGCGGCCGTGGTGGGTCGCGACGTTCCTCATGGGAAATCCGCCGCGCAAGAACGTCGTCCGCTATTTCCGGCTTGTCTCCGGCGGTCGCGCAAAGGTCGATTTCATCGCCCACTACGACATGAACCGCTCGACCGATGCGACACGCGCCGCGTTCCTCGACAAGGTGCGCCGGACGCTCGCGGCCATCGCATGAATGTCCTGATTGTCTACTGCCATCCGCGCGAAGGCTCCTACGCGGCCGCCTTGCGCGATGCGACCCGAGAGACGCTCGCCGCAAGCGGCCACGATGTCGACCTTCTCGATCTCTACGCGGAGAATTTCCAGCCCGTGATGAATGCGGCGGAGCGGGGCCGCTATCACGACACCGCGACGAACCGGACGGGAATCGAAAGCGAGATCGCCCGGCTTCTTCGTGCCGAAGCGCTGGTTTTCGTCTACCCGACCTGGTGGTACGGCATGCCGGCGATGCTCAAGGGCTGGTTCGACCGCATCTGGGCGCCGGGCATCGTGTTCGACATCAACGGCGGCGTCATCCGGCCGCTATTGACCGGTGTGCGCCACGTTGCAGCCGTGACGACGATGGGGGCACCTTGGTGGTTCGCCTGGTTTATGGGCCATCCGGGCCGCATGTTCCTGTCGCGCGGCGTGCGCGCGGTCTGCGGGCGCGGATGCCGGTTCACGTGGCTCGCGCACGACCGCATGGATTCATCCACGCCCGAATCGCGTACGCGATTCCTGGCGAAGGTCCGCCGGACACTGTCGAATTTCTAGAAGCGGACTTCGGCCCACTTGCCGCCGGTCGGCGTTCGCTCTTCCCACGCGCGCATCTTGAACGGATTCAACAGCCCGTGCGGATCGGCCGCGCGCTTGAATTCGTATTGCGCCTCGTCGACCATGCGCATGCCGCCGTCTTCCAGCAGGAACGTGTGCGGATCGAAGATCGGGCAGCCGTTGGCGTTGTGGAACTCGATGATTTCCTTCAGGCGCTCCGGCGTCGTAAAGCGCACGAGCTGCAATCCGAAGCAGCCCACGCGGCCCGACATGCGCGCGAATTCCAGATGGATCGGCACTTCGTCGCCGAATTCCTTCCACATCTTCTCGACCAGATCCACGTGACACGGCGGCGGATATAGCGTCTGCAGATAGGTGATCGACTTGTCGACCTTCAGCGCCTGCAGCGTCGTGTGGTTCCACGTGAATTCGTAAAGCGGCGGGATCGATTCATCGCCCTCCGCGCCGGCACGCTCGAAAACGCACGCGCCGCCATGCTCTTCGACAAGATCGCGGAACGCCTCAAGGCCGGCCTCGGCCAGGACGACGATGGCGATGGTCTCGCCCTCGCGCAGATGCCCGGCCAGCGGCTTGAAATATTTCGCGGCCTCCCAGTCGACGACCGCCAATTCCTTCTTGATCAGGCCGTCGGACTCGCCGACGGCCTGCGCAAAGCGGACAGCACCCATCAGGTCCTTGAAGCTTGCGATGCATTCGGCCCACGGCCAGGTCCGCGCGAGCGCGATGTCCAGCTCCGTGACGATGCCGTTCGTGCCGTAGGCATGGACGACCTTCTGGACGTCGTCGCCTTCCAGCACGATCGTTCGCGGATTTTCCTCGACCGTGACGACCCGAAGCGCGCGCACCGTTCCGCGATCGCGCAACGTGCCGTAGGCAATCGACCCGATGCCGCCGGAGCCGCCGGCGATGAAGCCGCCGATCGTCGCGGTGCGGCGTGTGGAGGGATGGAAGCGCAGTTCCCAGCCTTGCGGGATCGTCTTCGCTTCAAGATCGATGAGCTTCAGGCCCGGCTCGACGCGCAGCACGCCCGCGTCAAGCGAAACGATCCTGTCCATCTTCGTCATGTCGAGGATGACGCCGCCGGCAAGTGGCATCGCCTGCCCGTAATTGCCCGTACCGGCGCCGCGCACCGTCAGCGGAATTCGCATGCGTGCGCAGGCGGCGGTGACCTTGATGACCTCGGCTTCGTTCGCCGGCAACGCGACGATGTCGCCGAAATGCTTGTTGAGCTGGCGCTTCAGGATCGGCGAATACCAGTAGAAATCGCGCGACTTCTGGCGGACGAGCGATTGTTCGTCGATCGTTTCGACCGGGGCGATCGCCGCCTTGAAGGCGGCCCAGTCGGCCGCATGCGGGGCTGGCGCCGGCGGATCGGTCCACGCGGTCATTGCGGGCTCCAGCGCGTCATCTTGCCCGGATTGAGCAGCCCGAACGGATCGGACTGGCGCTTGAACTCGAGCTGCCGGTCGCCGGCGATCACCTTGGGGCCCTTGTCTTCGAGAATGTAGCTGTGCGGGTTCGGGATGATGCAGCCTTCCGCCTCGTGGTGGCGGATGATCTCGTAGAGCCGATCCTTGTTCGTCCAGCGCACGACTTGCAGCGCGGAGCAGTTCACGCGCCCGAAGCGGCGCTGGAATTCCAGATGCAGCATCACCTCGTCGCCATAGTGCCGGTACATCTTCTCGACGACTTCGAGATTGCGGCCAATCGGGAAGACCGTCTGCAGGTACGTCACGCCCTTGTCGACTTTCAGCGCCTGCAAGGTCGTGTGGTTCCAGCAATATTCGTAGAGCGGCGTGGTGTCCGATTGCGTCTCGTCGGGCGTCGGTCGCCAGGTCGTGAGCTTTCCGTTGTGGAGGGAAGCAAGCTTCTCGAACGCCGCCCGCTCCGACTGCGCAACCATGCAGATCGCGACATGTCTGCCTTCCGGACATTCGGCCTTGAGCGCCTTGAACCAGGCCGGAATCGGCCACGCGATGACCGCGGCCTCTTTCTTGATGATGCCGTCGGATTCGCCGAGGGCCTGGCCGAAGCGCGCGGCATCCATGAAATCGTCGAAGGCCACGACCGCATCGCACCACGGATAGACCGGTGCGAGCGCCATTTCGACCTCGAGCACCACGCCCGTGGTGCCGTAGGCGTGTGTGGCGGCCGCGACGTCCCGCCCGCGGAAATCGAAGACGCGCGGGGCGGGTTCGCAGGTCGCGACGCGAATGCCGGGGATCGTGCCCCAGTCGCGCAGCTGGCCGGTCATGACCGATCCGATGCCTGCGGCCCCGCCGCACACGAACCCGCCGATCGACGACATGCGCTTGGTCGACGGATGCATGCGCATTTCCCATCCGATCGCGCGCGCCTGCCGGTCAACGTCGATCAGGTTCGTGCCCGCTTCGAAGCGGCCCATGCCCGGTTTCAGAAAGACCGTACGATCAAGCCGGGCCGTGTCGAGGATGACGCCCCCGGCCAACGGCACGAGCTGCCCGTAATTGCCCGTACCGCCGCCCCGCACGACCAGCGGAATGCGGTGTTGCGCACACGCGCCGATGACCCGCAATGCCTCGTCCTGATCCTTGGGGATGACGACCAGTTCCGCCGATTTCCGGTTGAGTTCGGCCTTCAGGATCGGGCTGTACCAGAAGAAGTCGCGGCTCTTCAGGCGCACCAGCTGCGGGTCGTCGATGATTTCGACGCCCGCAATCGACCGCCGGAGCCCGGCAATGTCGTTGACGAGCAGGCTATCGGTCATCGCATCCCCACCGTCGCATCGAGTTCACGGTAATCCGGCAGCGTCGTGTCGATCGCCTTGCCGTCGCGCAGGACGACCCGGTCGTGCTGCCGCCGGGAGAGAAGCTCGGAATAGCTGCGCGCGCGCATGACGACAAGGTCGGCGGGCAGGCCGCGCGCGATCCGTCCGGTCGCCGGGAGTTTCATGATGTCGGCGGGCGTCATCGTCGCGGCCTTCGCCCAATCGCCCATCGGATGGTCGAGCTGGACGATGCGGACCGCCTGAACGAATGTCTCGAGCATGTCGTGATCGCCATAGGCATAGAACGGGTCGCGCACGTTGTCGCCGGCAACCGCCACCCGCATGCCGCGGGCCTTCATTTCGTGCAGCAGCGTCACGCCGCGCCAGCGCGGCGTGCGCGCGCTTTCGCGACCCTGAAGATACATGTTGCACATCGGCAGGCTGACGACGTCCACGCGCGCCTCGGCGCAGGCCGCCAGCGTTTCCTCGATCGCGTCGTCGGGCTGGACGGCGAGCGAGCAGCAATGCCCCATCAGGAGGGCACCCTTGAAGCGGCGTTTCGTCGCCATGCGCGCGATACGGATCATCGTGCGCGCTTCCGGATCGCCCGATTCGTCGACATGCAGGTCGAGATCGAGGCCGCGCGCTTCTGCCAGTTCGAAGACGCGGGTCATGTAGTCGTCGAAATTCGTCGGCACGCCGACATGATCCTCGCCCGAAAGCCGGGTCACGCAACCGAGTTGCCCGCCGTGTCTGGCGACGAGATCGGCCAGGCGCGGCCCTTCGTCGGTTGCGAAGGGGTCCATCGCAAGGATCGAAGAGGCCTGAAGCGCGATCCGGCCCGCCCACTTGTCGCGGAGCCTGGCGAAGACCGGCCACGAAATTTCGGCCTGCGGCGAGAAGCTGTCGAGATGGGTGCGGACGGCGCTGACGCCGTGCGCGTAGGCGCAGCGCAGTGCGAAATCGAACCGTGCTTCGATGTCCGCCGCGTTCCAGTTCTGCTGCCGGTCGGCCATCACGGCCGTCAATGCGCCGTAGAAGGTTCCGTCCGGATTGGCGGCACGCGGCCAGATATGGCCCTTGTCGAGATGGGTATGCAGGTCCGCGAATGTCGGCCAGACGAGGGACTGGCGCAGGTCCGGCCCGCGTGTTGCGTCCACCGTTCCGGCCGGCGCGATGTCCGCGATGCGTCCGGCGGAAACTGCGATGTCGACATTGAAATGCCCGTCAGCCGTCGCCGGAGCGGCCACGCCTGGCGCCAGAGCCGCCGGGATGCGGACGTTGCGCAGCGCGAAGTCTGCCGCGCGCGGCGCATCGAAAAATCCGGCGGTCATGTCAATTTTCCCGTTTCAGCGCGCTTTCGTGCCAGCGCCGCAGCACGAGATGCGACAGCATCGACAGGCACAGGAAGATCACGATACCCGAAATCGAAATCATGAAGAGTGCGGCAAACATACGCGGGATGCGCAGCTGATAGCCCGACTCGAGGATGCGGTAGGCCAGTCCCGACTGGTTGCCGCCCGTTCCCGCCACGAACTCCGCCACGACCGCGCCGATCAGCGACAGACCGCCCGAAATCTTGAGCCCGCCGAGAAAATAGGGAAGGGCGGAAGGCAGGCGCAGATGCAGCAGGGTCTGGAAGCGCGTGGCTTTGTAAAGCTGGAAGAGGTTGAGCAGGTTGTGGTCGGCCGAGTTGAGGCCAAGCGTCGTGTTCGAGAGGATCGGGAAGAACGCGACGATCCATGCGCAGATCAGCAGCGACAGCTTGACGTCGTTGACCCAGATGATGATCAGCGGCGCGATCGCGACGATCGGCGTCACCTGCAGGATGACGGCGTAGGGAAAGAACGAGAGTTCCACCCATTTCGACTGCGCGAACAGCACCGACAGCGTGACGCCGAGCAGTACCGCGACGCTCAGCGCGGCAAGGCTGATGGACAGCGTGATCCAAAGCGAACCCGAAAGCGTGCCCCAGTCGGTCACCATCGTCTGCGCGATCAGCAGCGGGCCGGGCAGGATATAGGGCGGGATACCGTTGCGGCGGACGAGATATTCCCACACGGCGAGCGACAGCAGCCCGACGAGGAGCGGCATCAGCACCTTCGGCCAGGTCGACGCCGCGACGCCGAGAATCCGGCGTTCCTGGACGACGACCGGCGGCGCGTCGTCGCCGATCGTGATGACGGGGGAGGGAGCGGTGTCGGGCATGTCAGTGCGCTTCGATCGCGTGGCCCATCGCGCGCTCGAGCGCCTCGGAGGCGCGCTTGCAATGGGCGTTGTAAAGCGGGGATGTCCGATAGTCGACCGCGCGCGGGTAGGGCGCGCTCACGTCCATGTCGGCGATGACGCGGCCGGGCCGCGCCGCCATCGTGACGATCCGCTGCGACAGGAACACGCTTTCGAATACCGAATGGGTCACGAACACGACCGTGAAGTTCGAGGCGTGCCAGAGCTCGAGCAGGTCGTTGTTGAGCTTGAAGCGCGTGATCTCGTCGAGTGCGGCGAACGGCTCGTCCATCAGCAGCACTTCGGGCCGCGTGACGAGTGCACGCGCGATCGAAACGCGCATCTTCATGCCGCCGGAAAGTTCGCGCGGGTACGCGTTCTCGAAGGCGGCGAGCCCGACCATGCGCAGCGCCTCGGCGGCGCGCGCGCGCGCTTCCTCGGCTGGCGTGCCGGCGAGCTTCAGCGGCAGCATCACGTTCCTGATGGCACTCGCCCACGGCATCAGCGTGGGCTCCTGGAACACGAACGAAAGGCGCGGGAGTGCGACGCCCGAAACGTCGTGCTGGGCATCCGGCCAATCGATCGTGCCGGCCGAAGCCTCGCCAAGACCGGCGATCAGCCGCAGCAGCGTGGACTTGCCGCAGCCCGAAGGACCCAGCAGCGAGACGAACTGATGGCGGCCGACATCCAGATCGACGTTCTGGAGCGCCAGCGTGCCGTTGGAAAAGAGCTTTGCCACGCCCCGGCACCGGACGACCGGCCGGGCGACCTGCCCGTCCGGCCGCACGGCGGCGGCGTCGGAAGACGCGAGGACGGTCATCCCATCCCGACGCGCTTGTTCACGAACTTGAGCGTATAGGCTTTCGACAGGTCGAGCCCGGCGGGCTGGGCACCGGCGGCGACCATCTGTTCGTAGAAACCCTTCCAGCGCGCGTCGGTCATGCAGCCGACGCCGAGTTTCTTGGAATCGCCCGAATCGATGATGCCCTTGTCCTTCATTGCCTTGTGGGCGTAGTTGATTTTCACGTCGTCCATGTCGGGGTTGTCGCGCTTGATGAGCGCGTTGGCAGGCGCCGGATCGCCGTTCAGGTACGAATACCAGCCTTCGATGGAGGCGCTGACGAAGCGCTGGACGAGATCGGCCTTCTCGTTGACGAGTTTCCAAGAGGTATTGATCGTCGTCTGGTAGTTGTCGAAGCCGTAATCGGCAAGCAGGTGGACGACGGGCTTCACGCCGGCCTGCTCGATCGCGAAGACCTCGCTGGTCAGGAAGCCCTGCTGGGAAAGCGACTTGTCGGCCAGGAACGGCGCCATATTGAACGTGTAGGGGCGTGCCTGCTCGTCGGTGAAGCCGAACTTCGCCTTGAGCCACGGCCAGTACGATGACCGGCCGCCGGCGCCGATCAGGATCGGTTTGCCCTTGAGCGCGGGCAATGTGTCGTTGCCCACGCCGGGATGCGAGATCAGGACCTGCGGGTCCTTCTGCATGATCGAGGCGACGACCACGAACGGCAGGCCTTCGCGCGCGTAATTGAAGCCGGCGAACGAGTTCGACATGATCGCGTCGACGCGCCCGCCGACCAGCAGCGTGTTGGGGTCCTGCTGCGGGCCGCCCATGCGGATGTCGGCATCGATGCCGTATTTCTTGTAAATGCCGGTCGCGACGGCCTGATAGAAGCCGCCGTGTTCGGCCTGTGCGCGCCAATTGGTCTGGTACGAGAATTTGTCCAGCGTCTGCGCGCGCAGCGCGGGCGCGCGCAGTGCTGCGGCAGCCGTGACTGCGCCGAGAAGTCCCAGCGACTGACGGCGCGAAATTCTATTGCGGCTCATGGAGTTGCTCCTTGTCGGGCGGGGCGTGGCGGAAGGCAAAAAACGACATCGGCGATCAGCAATTCCCGTACCATGCAACGGCGCCCGTTTGCGGAAGCGCCACAGTGGGAGCGACTATACGGCCGCGCCGAAAAACGGCAACGGGCCTTTTGGCGTGTGGAAAATCAGCCGCGCAAGACGATGTTGGAAAGCGGATAGCGGTCGATTTCGGCCAGCGCCTGAACGAATCGATGTGCGGCATGGTCGACGACCTTGCGCCCCTTGTCGGCGTCGGCGTCGAGTGCGTTGCCGCATGCACCGGCCGGATTGAGGTCCTGGATTTCCCAGGCGAAGGCGATCCGACCTTCCCCCGCCAGAATCGGGCTTTCCTTCGCGATCTTCTGGGACAGCGGCTCGAAATTCCGCCGTTCCCCGTCGCGCACGAGATCGCCGCGCAGATGCATCATCACCGACGTTTCGCTGGCACCGGCATGGATGCCGAAGCGAAGTTCCTGATCCGAAAAAATGCCCGGCGGCTTGCCCAGCCCGTAGGTGTTGATCGTCACGGCAAGCATCTTGAGGCGGACACGCAGGTCGCGGCAGACGATTTCGGCCACCTGCGGCTGGCCGCCGTGGCTGTTGAAAATGACGAATTTGCGGATGCCCGCGCGCGCCACCGATTCGCCGATTTCGGTCCACAGGCGCGTCAGCGTTTCGGCCGATAGCGTCAGCGTTCCGGGGAAGGAGATGTGTTCGTTCGATTTGCCCACCGGCATCGGCGGCAGGAACGTGACGGGCAGGTCGTCGGGAAGAAGTTCTATCGTGCGCGACACGATGCCGGCATTGATGCACGCGTCGACATAGACGGGAAGGTGGGGGCCGTGCTGTTCGATGGCGCCGACCGGCAGGACCGCGATCGTCCGCTCCTTGTCGAGGGCGTCGAAATCCGGCCAGGTCATCTCATGCCAGTAGCGGCGGGGAAGCTTCTTCATCGCCTGACGTCTCCGGATTGCGGGGCCGGACGCCGGGCGGAATTGCCCGGCATCAGCGTACGACCGCCTTCTGCCACTTGAATTCTGACAGGCCCTTGCCGCGCAGTGCCTGCACGATATGGCCCGGGCCGATGAATACCGGCTTGCGCATCAGGTCGACGTACATGAGCACGACCTGCTTGCCCTCGAAACGCGCCTGGAAGAACTTCATCGAGCGCGCCTGCATCTCGGTTGTCGAGCACGACGCCGCATCGACGTGGATGACCACGACCTGCACGCCGCCAAGCGCGATGACGGATACGTTGAACTGTTGATCGGCCATGCCCGCCTCTTCGAGAGGTTCTTGCCTGTCGCGCCCGCGGGACCGGGCGCCCCGCCGCGCTTACGGCAGCGGGACCGGATTGTCCGAAAGCGTGCGCAGATAGGCGATCAGGTTCGCGCGGTCTTCCGCGCGACGCAGACCGGCGAACGCCATGCGCGTACCCGGAACGGCACCCTTCGGATTCGCGACGAACTGGTTGATGTGCTCGTAGTCCCACGTGCCGCCGGCCGACTGCATGGCTTGCGAATACCCGAAGCCTTCGGCGTGCGCGCGCTTGTTGCCTACGATGCCCCACAGGTTGGGGCCGACGCCATTCTTGCCGCCCTTGTCGAAGGTGTGGCACGAGGCGCAGTTCTTCGTGACGGCCTTGCCGGCATCGGCATTGGCGCTGGCCAGCATCGGCGCGATCGGCTCGATCGCGGCGGGGGCGGCCGCGGCGGCGGCGGGTGCGCCGGCATCCTCGGCGACCTTGATGTCGATGACCGCCTTTTCGAGATGGTGCGGGTGGACCAGCATGTTGGCCACGAATCCGATGACCGTGACCGCCAGAATCGAGGAAACGACGGCGCCGAATATCTTGTTGAGTTCGTAAGCGTTCATGGTTCCGCTCTGTCTCGTCTGGCATGCCGGCAAATCCGGCCCGAATCAGGGCAATCTAGATGCCGCGGGCGGGTCGCGCAACCCCTCGCAGGGCGGCCGGCCTGCCGGCGCGTTTACCCCTGCGACAGGACGACGCAGGGCGCCGGTTGACGCTCCCGGACATGGCCTCGATACTCCCGCGCCCGGCCCGTCCGGCCGCCGCCAGAAAGGTTTACACGAATGCCCGCACGTCGCCTGCCTGCCCGCATCGCCTTCCAGGGTGTCCCCGGCGCCTATTCGCACCTCGCCTGCCGCGCCGCGCATCCGGAACTGGAGCCGCTGCCGTGCGCAAGCTTCGAGGACGCGTTCGATGCGGTGCGCCGGGGCCGGGCGGCACTGGCGATGATTCCGATCGAAAATTCGGTCGCCGGCCGGGTCGCGGAAATCCACCACCTGATACCCGAGGCGGGCCTGCATATCGTGGGCGAGCATTTCCAGCGCGTGAACCACCACCTGCTTGCGCCACGCGGCGCCACGCTCAAGACGATCCGCACGGTCCAGAGCCATGTCCAGGCGCTCGACCAGTGCCGCGAGACGATGAAGAAGCTTGGCCTGAAGCGCGTCGTGGGCGCGGATACGGCCGGATCGGCCGCGGAAATCGCGCGCGCGGGCGATCTCACGCGCGCGGCGATCGCGTCGTCGCTGGCAGGCGAAATCTACGGACTCAAGTCGCTGCGCAAGGATCTGGAGGATGCCGAGCACAACACGACGCGCTTCGTGGTCCTGTCGAAGAAATCGGTGATCGCCGATCCGCGCAAGGGCCCCGCGGTCACCACGTTCGTCTTCCGCGTCAAGAACCGGCCCGCAGCGCTCTACAAGGCGATGGGCGGTTTTGCCACCAACGGCGTCAACATGACGAAGCTCGAGAGCTACATGATGGGCGGGCGTTTCACGGCCACCCAGTTCTATGCCGACGTCGAGGGCCATCCGGCGGACCGGTCGCTGGCACTGGCGCTCGAGGAACTCGGCTTCTTCTCTGACATGGTGCGCGTCATCGGCGTCTATCCGGCGCATCCCTATCGGTTCAAGGGGCGCAGCTAGAACAGCGCCATCTGGTCGCCGGCTTTCGGTGGCGGGCGGAACTGCGAAAGGTCGAGCGACCAGTCGTTCCGGTCGAGCCCGAATCGCGCGCGCGCGGCGCGAAAGCGCGCCGAGACGAGCTGCGCGTAGGCACCCTCGCCGGTAAAGCGCTTGCCGAACTCGGCGCTGTTGAGCGCGCCGCCCCGGATATCGCGCACGAGGGAAAGGACGTGGCTGCGCTTGAACGGCACGTGCTCGGCCAGCCACTCGTCGAACAGCTCCTTAAGCTCCAGCGGCAGACGAAGCAGCGTGTAACCCGCACTCGTGGCACCGGCCTCGGCCGCCGCTTCGAGAATCGCCTCAAGCTCGCTGTCGTTCAGCGCCGGGATCATCGGGGCGGCCATGACACCGACCTTCACGCCGGCCTGCGCCAGACAGCGGATGGCGTCCAGCCGCCGCGGCGGGGTCGAGGCACGCGGCTCCATCGCACGCGCCAGATCGCGGTCGAGCGTGGTCACCGACACGAACACGTGCGCCAGATTGCGCGCGGCCATCGGCGCGATGATGTCGAGATCGCGCAGGACAAGCGCCGATTTCGTCACGATCGAAAACGGATGGCCGAAATCGCGCAGCGTTTCGAGGATCTGCCGCGTGATCCGGTGCTCGCGCTCGACCGGCTGGTACGGGTCGGTGTTGGACCCCAGTGCTATTGCCATCGGCTTGTAGCCGGGTTTGCGCAACTCCGCGTCGAGCAGTCTGGCCGCGTCGGGCTTGGCGAAAAGCCGCGTTTCGAAATCGAGCCCGGGAGACAGCCCCAGATAGGCGTGGCTCGGCCGCGCGTAGCAATAGACGCAGCCATGCTCGCAGCCCCGGTATGGATTTATGGACTGCGAGAACGGAATGTCGGGTGATTCGTTGCGCGCGATGATCGTGCGCGTGGCATCCCGCGCGACATGCGTGCGCAGCGGCGGCAAATCGTCGTCTTCCGGGCGTTCCCAGCCATCGTCGATCGCCACGCGCGAGCTTGGCTCATAGCGGCCTGACACGTTCGATATGGCGCCGCGGCCCTTGCGCGGCCGATCGGGCAGGGTTTCGACCATGCATCAGACGCTACGCCGTCATTCGGAACATATCAAGAACAACGTTAATACCCTGTTTGGACTTACATGCGAGTGTGGGGTGATCCGCGACTACGCAATTGGAGTTCTTTCGCCATGTCGGCAGCTCAGAAATTCATCGCGCCAGCACCCCGATACACCGACGGCGCCGTCATTGCGGCGATCGAGCATCATGCGATTCTCAATGGTCGGCCGGTCACGATCATGTCGGTCGACTATGAAGCCGGCGTCTGGTTGATCGGCCTTGCCGATGCGTCGGGGGTTATCGAGCAGCGCTGGATCGAGGACCCGCGGCCCGTCGATGTGACGACCGCCGACGTCTTCCACAACGGCACGCGGCTCGGCCGCGTGACCTGAACCTCAGCTCCAGGCCTTTCGCTGGGCGGCGATCGTCGCGGGATCAAGTGCGGCGTCGATCGCGCGCTGCGCATGATCGGCGGGGCGCGGGTCCAGCGCCTTGTGCTGCCCCTCGACCTTGAAGCGCAGGAACACGCTTGTCGTACGCAGCCACACCAGGCGCCTGAACGGGCGCAGGATGGCTGCCGTCTCGCGTGCGATGGGGTCGCCGATCCGGTTGGCCCACAGGCGGAAGAAGCCGTCGATCTGGCCGGAATCGAGCGTGGCCGCACAATCCGGGTCCCAGCTCGTCGACGGAAGGATGATGGCATGCACGACGTCGAGCCCGGGCAGGCCATAGACGCATTTTTCGAGATCGACGGCATAGGCCCTGGCGCCCGGTGCCGCGACGAAATTGCCGGGATGTGCGTCAACCACGCACAGCGCGCGCGTCATGCTGGCGACCTTTTTCGCGTTCGTCTGCGCGAAGTCGCGCGCCCATGCGATTTCATGGCCGAGCGCCAGCTTCACCTTCGGATCGAGATTGGCGCGGTCGACGAGTTTCAGGTTCGCGTCGATCACCGCAACCACGTCGCCGAGCGGATCGGCAGGCGTGTCGATGGGCGCGCGCTGTTCGGGCGGCGGCAGCTTGAGCTTGTGGATCGCGGCAAGTGCCGTTGCCATCGTTGGCAACTCAGCCGGCAGTCGCGGTGCGGCACCGGGAATGTCGTCGACCACCAGCGCGCCGTAGGGCAGTTCGGCGCTGACAGGCAGGACGCCAAGAAGCCGGGGTGTCGCGTCGGACAACTGGGCACGCGCAAAGCATTCGGCTTCCCGCGCAAGACTTTGCGCCGGGTCGAGGGTGCCATAAGTCGAAACCGGTACACGCACGATCGCGCGCCCGTCGCGCACGCGGAAATGGACGTGCGCCAAGCCCTTGCGTTCCAAGGGCACAAGCGACCCGTCGCCCGCTTCGGCGAAGCGGGGAAGATTACGCAGTGCAGCAAGAATGGCGGCAGGATTTGGAACGGTCATCGGGAACGTCTTCTACAATGAATATGTAGTGCTTGGCGAATGCGTTGAGCGCGGGCGAAGATTGCACGCATGTACGGGATTTCGAACAAGGATCCGGGCCGCTCGATCGACTGGAGCCGCACGAGCGGCGACTATGCGCAGCATCGACCGGGGCCACCGCAAGAATTTTTCCTGCGTCTTGCGGCACTCGGCGTCGGTCTTCCGGGCCAGCGCATCCTTGATCTTGCGACGGGTACCGGCCTGCTTGCCCGCCAGTTTGCACGGCAGAACAGCCGCGTTGCCGGGATCGACATCGCTTCCGGCCAGATCGACGCCGCGCGCCGCCTCGCCGCCGAAGAGGGGCTCGACGCACGCTTCGAAGTGGCGCCGGCCGAGGCGATACCGTTCGCGCCGCACTCGTTCGATGCCGCGACGGCCAACCAGTGCTGGCTCTATTTCGACCCCGACCGCACGCTGGCCGAATTGCGCCGCGTGCTTGTCCCCGGCGGGGTCCTTGTCACGAGCCATTTCAGCTGGCTGCCGCGCGTCAACGCAATCGCCGCGGCAAGCGAGGCGCTGGTGTTGAAATTCAATCCCGCTTGGACCGGCGGCGACTGGCCGGGCACGGTGCCGCCCGTTCCGGCATGGGCGGCCGCGCGCGGCCTGGATTTGCGTGCGATGTTCTGGTTCGACGCGCCGATCCGCTTCACCGCCGAAAGCTGGCGCGGGCGCATGCGCGCATGTCGTGGCGTCGGCGCCACACTCGACGAAAGTCGGGTTGCCGAATTCGATGCCGCGCATGCCGACCTGCTTGCACGCACGGCGCCGCCGGAATTCGAAATCGTCCATCGGATCGACGCGCATATTTTCGGAATCGTTTGAAGCGCTCAGACGGTCGCTTTTGGCTTTGCGCTCAGGTGCTCCTGCAGGCGCGGCATCAATTCGACGAGATTGCAGGGGCGATGGCGGTTGTCGAGCTGCCACTTGAGGATATCGTCCCACCCGTCGCGACAGGCCGACGGCGATCCCGGCAGCGCGAACAGATACGTGCCGCCCGCAACGCCCCCGGTCGCGCGGCTCTGCAGCGCCGAGGTGCCGACCTTGCCGAAACTGATCATGCGGAACATTTCGCCGAAACCGTCGATCTTCTTCTCGTAGAGCGGCTCGAAGGCTTCCGGCGTGACGTCACGGCCCGTGACGCCCGTGCCGCCGGTGGAGATCACGACGTCGATGGCGGCATCGGCAATCCAGCCGCGCAGCCGGGCCTGGATCGCTTCGATTTCGTCGCGCACGATGGCACGTGCCGCGACCTTGTGGCCGTCGCGCTCGATCATCTCGACAAGCGCGTTGCCCGAGCGGTCGCTCGCGGCGTCGCGCGTGTCCGACACGGTGAGCACCGCGATATTGCAGGAAAGGAACGGACGGCTTTCGTCGATCTTCGGCATGGCGCGCCTCGGGCTTGGAAGGCTAGCGCCGGACACGTGCCTCGCGGCGGGGTGCGGGGCTCGGCGGCGGTGGCACCGAGACTGCCGGAAGCGGCATGGCTGCCGCAACGGCCGTTGTCGCGCGCGGGGCAGGGACCGGAATTGCCGCGACAAGACCGCGCAGCGGCTCGGCCGACGCGATCAGATCTTCGCGCGGTGCCGGGGACGGGGCCGGCGGAATATCCGCGACCGGGGTCTGCGCCGGTTCGGCCGAAGCGACTTCCTCCGCGCGCGGCGCAAGCGAGGGCGGTGCCGGCGGCGGCTGGATCGAGGTCCGCTCGCCCGGCGCGCCAGCGCGTGCCACGAGGGCGGCAGGCGGCGCGTAGAGCGGCCATTCGCCCTGCGCAAGCTGGTCGAGCGACGGGTTGGGCTGGCCGAGGCGCTCGGTGTACATCCAGTAAGAATAGAGGACGCGCGCGATGAAATGCCGCGTCTCGGCCGAGGGAAGGCTCTCGATGAAGAGCAGCGCATCCTCGCGCTTTTCGCCGCGGCTGTCTTGCAGGCGCTTCCAGCGCTGGAGATTGCCGATGCCGCCGTTGTAGGCGGCGGCGAGCCGCACGAGTTCGCCGCTGACCAGCGGTTCGTCGAGAAGGTGCCGGAGATAGCGCTGGCCGAGCGTGACGTTGACGTCCGGTTCGAACAGCAGTTCGAGGCGGCCGCGGAACGTGCGGCTGTCCATTGCCGCGGCCGTTGCCGGCATCAGCTGCATCAGGCCGCGTGCACCCGCCGGGCTGATCGCCGACGGGTTGAACGAGGATTCGACCCGCATGAACGCGAAAACAAGGGCCGGATCGACGTCGTAGCCGCCGATCGGCTGCCAGTTGGGGATCGGATAGAACGCGCCGTCGTAGCGCAGGCCGTCGAGGTCGGCCATCTCGCGCGCAAGGCGCATCGACAGGCCCGACATGTTGCCGCGCATCGCGACCGCAAGGATCGCGCGCATGACGCCGGGGCCGCTCTGGGCGTAGACGCGACGCAGTTCGGCCTCCGCGCGGCGATCCTGGCCGATCTGCAGCAGCGCGAAAACGCGCGGCGCGCCGGGATAGCGCATGAGTTGGTCGAATTCGATGTCGGCGACCGCGGGCGGGCTCCAGTTGAGGCCCGGATCCACGCCCAGCGCGCGTGCCGCAAGCAGCCCGTAGAACGTGCGCGGATATTCGGCTGCCTGGCCGAGCCAGAAATTATAGACGTCGGGCCGGCGCGCGCGCAGATGCGTGCGTGCGGCCCAGAAGGCGCCTGCGGCGATGTCCCAGGGTTCGCCCTGCGGCATGCGTGCCAGCGCCTCGAAATGGCGCGCCGCGCGGTCGAACGCGCCCTGCCGGAAATGCGCCAACCCGGCGATCCAATGGGCGCGCGGGACAAGAACGCCAGAACGCGATGCGGCCTCGCCGGCAAACTCCAGCGCCTGTGCGTCGTCGCCGCGCGCGAACCAGCCGGCCGCGAGCATCGCCTTGAAGTGGTCGATTTCCCCCGCCGACAGCGCCTGTGCCGTATCGCGCGAGACGAGGATGCGTTCGGCGGAGTCGAACTTGCCGTCCGATAGAAGGTCGCGCAGGCGGTTGCGCAGCGCTGCCGCATGGCCGCCACCACCGTGGCGCCCCGGTGGGATCGGGCGGTTCAGCGACGGGCCAAGATCGTCGGCCGACGCGCGTTCGGCAAACGAGGCCGAATCGCGCGGCTTGGTGAGGCCGGCCGAACGCCCGCCGAATTTGCGCACGGCTAGCGCGTAGATCGCGCGCGCGTCGGGCTGGTCGGCGTATTCCTTGAGCCAGGCCGCAAGTTCGTCGGGACGCGACCGGTACTTGGCGCTCAGATAGCGTTCGGCCAGCACGTGGCCGACAAGGATGCGGTTTCGGACAGCGCGCAGCATCGTGTCGGCGTCGGCATAGGCGCCACGGTGCTGGAGCTGGAAGGCGAGTCGATAGGCCCGGATGTCGGCAGCCTGGAGGGGCTGGGGCAGTTCTGCCGTCCGGTCGAAGGGCAGGTCGATTCCCGGAAGGGCGGCCGTTTCGACCCGGTCGGCAGCCGCCATCAGGGTTTCGATAAGTCCTTGAGCCTTCGCGGAAGAATAGGAAGAAGCGATCGACAGGCCGCAAAGGCCGATGCCGAAAAAATATGCGAACCGGGAAATATAGTTGAATGGGTTCCGCATTGCGGGCGAAGAGATAGTCGAATAATTCCTGCGCTGGCAAGCAGAAATATCAACTTTTCCACATATTTAGTTCAAAGATCAGATCGAACTATTTACTTGGTGGGTTATTTATATTGTCGCTGATCTTTTGTTTGATCGACAATAAATCCCGCCACGAATCCCTTTTTTGGGCCGGCTGGCGCAACAAATAGGCGGGGTGATATGTCGGCAGCACCGGGATCTCCGCCGCCATGTCGGGGGTCCGGTAGGTCCGCCATTTGCCGCGCAGGCGCATGATCCCTTCGCTCGTGTCGAGCAGTGCCTTGGCCGAAATTCCACCAACCAGAACAAGGATTTGCGGGTTCACGAGGGCGATGTGCCGCTGCACGAAGGGCAGGCAGGCGGCGAGCTCTGCCGCACTCGGCGTCCGGTTGGCCGGCGGGCGCCAGGGGATGACGTTGGTGATGTAGACGCTGGTGCGGTCGAGGCCGATGGCGGCCAGCATCCTGTCGAGGAGCTGGCCCGAGACGCCCACGAACGGCTTGCCCTGCCGGTCCTCGTCTGCGCCCGGGGCCTCGCCGACGAGCATCACTTTTGCGGCCGGATTGCCGTCCGAGAAGACAAGATTGGTGGCCGTGGCCTTGAGGGCGCAGCCCTCGAATGCGGCCAGCGCCGCGCGAAGTTCTTCAAGCGTCTTTGCGGCCGCCGCCGCCTCGCGCGCCGAGACGACCGCCTGGGCGGCGGGCTGCGGGGCGGCCATGACGGCGGGTGCGGGGACGGGCGCAAGCGGGGCCGCAACCGGTGCCGGCCGGGCGGCCGGAACCGGCGGCGGAGGCGGGGCGGAAAACCGGTCGAGCGGGGTTTCGAGGATCGCCTCGTCGGCCCCGATTTCGACCAGCCAGCGCAGGGCGGCCAGATCGTCCATCGGGTGGGGAGGCTACCATGCGGGGGTACGGATCGAGTAAGACGTTCTGGAGCGTGCCCGAGGGAGCCCACAGGAAATCATGAACCAGCGCACCGACCGCGAACGGATGGATTACGACGTCGTCATCGTCGGCGCGGGGCCGGCGGGCCTTGGCACGGCGATCCGGCTGAAGCAGCTGGCGAACGAAGCCGGCCGCGAGCTTTCGGTCTGCGTGCTCGAGAAGGGCTCGGAGGTGGGCGCCCACATCCTTTCCGGCGCCGTGGTCGAACCGCGGGCACTCGACGAACTGATCCCCGACTGGAAGGCGCAGGGCGCCCCGCTCAATACGCCGGTCGCGGAAGACCGTTTCCTTTTCCTGACGAAGAAGCGCGCCATCCGCCTGCCCACGCCGCCGCAGATGCATAACGCCGGCAACTACATCGTCAGCCTCGGCAACCTGTGCCGCTGGCTCGCGCAGCAGGCCGAAGCGCTGGGGGTGGAGATCTTCGCGGGCTTCGCGGCGGCCGAAGTGCTCACCGCCGAAGACGGTGCCGTCTCGGGCGTGGCCACGGGCGACATGGGGATCGGCAAGGACGGCCAGCACACCGCGAACTTCACGCCAGGCGTGGAGATCCACGGCCGCGCCACGGTATTTGCCGAAGGCGTGCGCGGCTCGCTGACCAAGACGCTGTTCGCGAAGTTCGGCCTGCGCGACGGCGTGAACCCTCAGACCTTCGGCATCGGCATCAAGGAACTGTGGGAGATCGACCCCGCCAAGCATCACGCGGGCCGCGTGATCCATACGGTCGGCTGGCCGCTGGACTGGGAAACCTACGGCGGCTCGTTCCTCTACCATCTCGAGAACAACCAGGTGGCGGTGGGCTACGTGGTGGGGCTCGACTACCGCAACCCGTTCCTGTCGCCGTTCGAGGAATTCCAGCGTTTCAAGACGCACCCCGCCATCCGCCCGATCTTCGAAGGCGGCAGGCGCATCGCCTATGGTGCACGCGCGATCAACGAAGGCGGCTTCCAGTCGATTCCCAAACTGGTGTTCCTCGGCGGCGCCATCGTCGGCTGCTCGGCCGGCTTCGTGAACGTGCCCAAGATCAAGGGCAGCCACACGGCGATGAAGTCGGGCATGCTGTGCGCCGAGGCGCTGTTCGAAGCACTCGGCAAGACCGAGGGGCGCATCGCCACGCTCGACGCGTACCCCGAAAAGCTCAAGGCGTCGTGGGTGTGGGACGAGCTTTACCGCGTACGCAACATCCGCCCGGCCTTTACCAAGGGGCTGTGGGTCGGGCTCGCGAACGCGGCGATCGACACGTACGTCTTCCGCGGCAGGGCGCCGTGGACCTTCGGCCACCATCCCGACAACGAATCGCTGCGCCCGGCCGCGGCGTCCACGCCCATCGCCTACCCGAAGCCCGACGGCAAGGTTTCGTTCGACCGGCTTTCCTCGGTGTTCCTGTCCTCGACCAACCACGAGGAGAACCAGCCCGCGCACCTGACGCTGCGCGATGCAAGCGTGCCGGTGAAATTCAACCTCGCGGTCTACGATGCGCCCGAGCAGCGCTACTGCCCGGCCGGCGTCTACGAGATCGTCGATGCCGCGACGAGCCCGCGTCTGCAGATCAACGCGCAGAACTGCGTGCACTGCAAGACATGCGACATCAAGGACCCCTCGCAGAACATCAACTGGGTCGTTCCCGAGGGCGGCGGCGGGCCCAACTACCCGAACATGTGAGCGCTCACTCGAGCTTCAGCGGCGGCAGGCGGATGAGCTTGAAGCGCTCGACGCTGAGGGTTCCGTCCTGCGCGCTGATGGGCACGTTGACCGTCTGCCGGTTGCCGGCGAGCGGATCGATGCGCGCGAGGAAATTCATCGCGACCTTCATCAGCGCGCCGGTCGTGGGCGGGATGGCGCCCGACGCGGCGAGCGCGTCGAGCGTTTCGCCGTAGCCCGCGATGCGGGCACTCGCCGCCCCCATCGGGCGGTTCTGCCCGTCCAGCGCCAGCGTGCCGTCGCCGGTCATGTAGAGCGGCCCCCAGAAGACGGCGAAGCGCTGGATCTCGAGCGTGCCGCCGTCGTCGCGCCAGGCGGCGAGCGCGTCGGACAGTTTCGTGCCGGCGATTCGCCCCTTGACGCGCGCGTCGATCTCCAGCGCGGTCACGTCGCGGCCCAGTGCGGCAAGTGCGGGTACCGGTGCCGGCAGCCGTACGGCGTTCGCGCGCAGCGCGAAGTCGAGCGTGTCGGTCTCGTGCGTCACGGTCGCCGGGCGATGCGGGGAAAGCGTCAGCGCGATCCCGCGCGCGGAAAGCGGTTCGGCCGTCCATTCCGATTTGAGTTCGGCGGTTTCGAATTCCAGATCGAGACGGTCGACCTTGCCGCCTTCGTCGAAGATCACGTGCCCCTGCGGATTGGCGGCACGCAGCTCGAGCCGCGTTTCCAGATCGCCGGCCCCGAAGCGCGCCTTCTGTTCGCCCGGCAGGCGGAACGCGACGCGCGCGAGATCGGTCGGATCGGCCGTGGCGACGAGCCGTTCGCCCGACCATGCCCACTGCGCGGCACCGGATCCTTTTGCGGAAGGTTTCTCGATCGTGACGCGCCAGCTTGCGGGCCAGCCCTTCACCTCGAAATTGTCGTAGTCGATCGTCACGCCCGCCTGCGCCTGCCGGGCGCGCCATTCTTCGAACCGCCCGGTGATGCGGTTGGCGGCGAGCATCCAGACGACCGTCCATGCGAACAGCGCAAGGGCGATGGTGTAGGCGAACATGCGTGTCCAGCGCTTCATCGCTTTGGCTTAGCGCGCATGGCCGCTATTGTCGATGCCGGTGCCGTTACGCGCAGTTGCAGATGCCCCCGAACGACAAGTCAGACAAATCCGTTTTCACCGCCGCGGCGCCGTTCGTGTTCGTCGTGCTGTGGTCGACCGGATTCATCGGCTCGAAGCTGGGCACGCCGTTCGCGGCGCCGGTGACGTTCCTTGCCGTGCGCTTCGCGATCGTGGTGGCGCTGTTTCTCGTTCTTGCCCTCGTTACCAGGGCGCCGTGGCCGCCTTTCGCCAAGGCGCGCCATGTGATCGTGGTGGGCATCCTGCTGCACGGCATCTATCTGGGCGGCGTGTTCGTGTCGATTTCGTGGGGGCTGCCGGCGGGCGTGTCGGCGCTGATCGTGGGGCTTCAGCCGCTGCTGACGGCGACGGTGGTGGGCCCGTGGCTTGGCGAGAAAGTAAGCCCGCGCCAGTGGCTGGGCCTGTGGATGGGGCTGGCCGGCGTGCTGGCGGTGCTGTGGGAGAAGCTGGCGCTGGACGGCGTGGCGCTGGCCGCCGTGTGGCCGTCGGTGGCCGGGCTTGTCGGCATCACGGCGGGCACGCTCTACCAGAAGCGCTTCTGCCCGGACGTGGACCTGCGCACCGGCGCCGTCTTCCAGTATGGTGCCGCGACGCTTTTCCTGCTGCCCATTGCTTTGATTTTCGAGACGATGGCGATACGCTGGACGCCGCAGTTCGTGTTCGCGTTGACGTGGCTGGTGCTGGTTCTTTCGGTGGGCGCGGTGAGCCTGCTCATGGTGCTGGTCCGGCGCGGGGCCGCGGCGAAGGTGGCGAGCTTCTTCTACCTCGTGACGCCGACGACCGCGGTGATGGCGTGGCTGCTGTTCGGCGAGACGCTGGGCGGCGTGGCGCTGGCGGGCATGGCGGTGGCGGCGGCGGGCGTGGCACTGGTGCAGCGGAGCTGATGGCGCAGATGGCGGCGGCGAAGTCGATGCGGGGGACGAAGGGTGCGGGCAGGCGCGGCGTGCGGACGGGGCGCATCGCGCCGTGCGAGGGCTGCCCGCCGCCGCCCGAGGCGCCGGATTTCTGGGTCTTCGCCTATGGCTCGCTGATCTGGGACCCGGGCTTCCCGTTCGAGGAGGCCAGGCCCGCGCGCCTGATGGGCTTCCATCGCGACTTCTGCATAAGGTCCACGCGCTATCGCGGCACGCCCGACAGGCCCGGCCTGGTGCTGGGGCTGGACAAGGGCGGCTCGTGCCACGGCATCGCCTACCGAGTGACGCCGGGCAACGGCGAGCGCACGATGGCCTATCTGTGGGACCGCGAGATGCTGAACCGCTCGTACCACTGCATGGACCTGCCGGTGCGCTTTTCCGACGGGCGCGAGGTGGTGGCGCGCACCTTCGTGGTGGACCGCACGCGGCCCGGCTACGAGGGCGGCCTGCCGCTGGCGCAGGTGGCCGCGCGCATCCGCGTTTCGGCCGGCCAGCGCGGGGCCAACCGCGTCTATCTGGAAAACACGGTCGAGCATCTCGACAGGCTCGGCATCCGCGACCGGCGCCTGCACGCGCTGCTTGCGGCGGTGAAGGCGCAGACCTAGGCGAGCCGCCCGTCGCGGGCGCGGAAGGAAGGGAGGCCCCGGATGAAATATCTCGAGGAGTACCGCTCGCCGCACGACGACGAGGTGAAGAACTTCACGCTCGAGGACGCCGAGAAGATCGACCAGCTCAACAAGGAGATCCACCTGCGCAACCGCCTGCTCGTGCACAACGCGCGCGCGATCCTGCAGGAGGTGGAGCCAGCGCAGAAGCTGCTGCGCGAGATCGACGCGCCTGCCCCGCCGCTGGTCTATTCGCGCGTGGTGCAGATGCTGGGCGAGCGCGGGGCGAAGGGCGCTTCGGCGCTGGCCGCGGCCACCGCCAAGAAGCCGGCGAAGTGAGGGACGGGCCCCCGTGCCGCAGGCCGCCGCAAACGTCCGCCTCGAGCCCGACCGGCGCGCGCGGATCATCGACCAGATCCGCCAGCTGCGCGGCGGTGTGGTTGCCAGTGTTATCGGTCGCGGCCGCGACGAGGAACTGGCCGAGTTCGCGGCCTCGCTTTCGCGCTCGGGCCTGCTGGCCGAGGAGTTCCACGTTCCCGCCCACGAATTCGCGATCGACCCGGCGCGCCTGCCGCCGCCCAAACGGAAGTTCGGAAGGAGAGCGACGATGACGACCGATCCCATGGCGCCGTCGGACGAGCAGAAGAAGATGCTCGCCTATATCGACAAGTCGATCCGGCTGGTGAACCGCGAGATCATCCACAAGCAGATCCCGGGGCTGACGCGCGAGCGCTTCATCGAGTTCGCCGCCTCGGTCGCCCATCTGCGCGCGGACTATCTCAAGGCCGCGATGGACTGCTTCCTCGACGACAAGGCCGATACCGAACAGCTCGAAGGCGTGCAGCAGAAGCGCGCTTTGTTCGAGGAGGGCGTGAAGGCCTACGAGGCGCTCTACCGCGCGCTCGAACGCGGCTATATCGACCCCGAGGCCCCGGCGGCGCCCGCAAAGAAATAGGCGACGTAACCTGTTTATCCCTTTGGAATCGCTCGCTGGTAACCTGTCGCCAAAAATCGCGAATCAGGTAACCGGCCGAAAGCCCGCAAGCTTTCCCGTTCGCTGAAATCAGTTCCTATTCACTTGTCAAAGAGCGTGCCGGATTGTCCGGAAACACGTTCCGATTGTCAAGAAAATAGACCTATCGTATTCTGAAGTCGTGGATGCCCGGCGTTCGCCGGGCATGACAGTTTCTCTAAGCGTGTCATGCCCGCACGCGTGCGGGCATCCACGACTTCCGGCAAAGGTTGGCGCGATAAAACCCGGCTTCGTCTACATGATGAGCAACCGTCCGGACGGCACGCTCCATGTCGGCGTCACGAGCGATCTGCCGCGTCGTGCGTGGGAACATCGCGAAGGCGCGATCGATGGCTTCACGAAACGCTACGGCCTCAAGCGGCTCGTGTGGTTCGAGGCGCACGCCGACATCCGCGCAGCCATCGCGCGCGAGAAGGTGTTGAAGCACTGGCCGCGCGCGAAGAAGGTGCGGCTGATCCACGACGCGAACCGGGACTGGTGCGATCTCTACGACGCGATCGCGTGAGGCGAAGTCGTGGATGCCCGGCGTTCGCCGGGCATGACGGCTTCCATCAACGTGTCATGCCCGCACGCATGCGGGCATCCACGACTTTCATCCGAGCGGCGCATCAAGCACGACATCGACCCGCCCGCCATCGATCATCACCAGCGCTACCCGCTCGAACCGCGCGCGAACGGGCACGAAAGCGCCCGCTTCGCGCGCCAGCGACACGGCCGTCTCGTTGGCACCGGTGCGCGCGAGCGTGACGTGCGGATCGTCGCCGCCCGGCGCTTTCAGCGGCAGCAGGCGGCGCAGTTCCACGAGATTGGCGCGGCCCACGGCATCGGGCAGCAGGTAGACCAGATGCGGGTTCGTCGCCGCGTGATGGTCGAAAGCGGCCGAGGCGGCCTCGAACGTCACGTCGAGCGCCTTGGCGGCCTGCGCCAGCGCCGTCACGGCATCGCGCGGGGCCGCGAGCGTTTCGACCTCAGTCGGGTAGACGAGCGTGACATGTGCGGCGAGCTTGCCGTGCAGCGGATCGGCCGCCTTGCGGATCGCGTCGATCCGGCCGGCGGCATCGCCTTCGAATGTCGCGGGCAGGATGACGGCGTATTGCATCGGGCCTCCCACTCTCGTCGTCATGCCCGGGCTTGACCCGGGCATCTGTGCAAGACCCCCGGGTCAAGCCCGGGGGTGACGGAAAAAGACGGGCACGGGCATGACGGATTGGAATGATCGGCGGCGCGTCAGCGCCGTCTCGACTTCTTCACCCGCACTTCGAATAGTCGCAGTTCGTGCAGGTGTCGCAGCCTTCCATCTTGAGGAGCGTCGGCGCCTGGCATTTGGGGCAGGTGCGGGTGCCCGCGATACGGGGCCGCGGGCCGTCGGCGGGTTGTTCGGCGAACAGGGCCGCGACGCTTGATGCGCTGCCGGCGCTGGCGCCGGCGGGGGCGTGCACTTCGATGGTGGGGGCGGCCCCGCCGCCGTGCATGGCGAGCGGCACGATCTCGGCGGCCGGGTCGCTCGCCAGCGCTTCGCCGGCGCGTAAGAAACCGATCTGGATCATGTGGCGTTCGATCACCTCGCCGATGGCGGCGAGCAGCGAAGGCACGTAGCGCCCGCCCATCCACTGGCCGCCGCGCGGGTCGAACACGGCCTTGAGTTCCTCCACCACGAACGACACGTCGCCGCCGCGGCGGAACACGGCCGAGATCATGCGCGTCAGCGCCACGGTCCAGGCGTAGTGCTCCATGTTCTTGGAGTTGATGAACACTTCGAACGGGCGGCGGCGGCCGTCCGTCACCACGTCGTTGATGGTGATGTAGAGCGCGTGCTCGGCATCCGCCCATTTGATCTTGTAGGTCTGGCCGGGCAGCGCCTCGGGCCGGTCGAGCGGGCGCGTCATGTAGACCACGCCGCCCGCCTCGTAGGGGTCGGCCGCGCGCGCGGGCGTCTTGCCCAGCGGCAGCGTCTGCTGCACGGGGCCGGCCTTCTTCGGCGCGTCCTTGTCCTTCTTCACCTGCAGGACCGAGCCCGTCACGTCGTTCGGGCGATAGGTCGTGCAGCCCTTGCAGCCCAGCGCATAGGCTTGCGCGTAGATGTCCTTGAACGCGTCGAAGGACATGTCCTCCGGGCAGTTGATCGTCTTGGAGATCGACGCATCGACATATTTCTGCACGGCCGCCTGCATCACCACATGCTCGGCCGGCGTCAGGCGCTGCGCGTCGACGAACCAGTCGGGCAGCTGCGTATTTTCGCCGAACATGCGCTTGTAGAGGCGGTAGGCGTAATCCGACACTTCCTCCTCGCGCCTTGTACCATCGGGCATCAGGACGTTGCGCGTGTAGCTGAACGAGAACACGGGCTCGAGGCCGGAGGAGACGTTGTCGGCCATCAGCGAGATCGTGCCGGTGGGCGCGATGGAGGTGAGCAGCGCGTTGCGGATGCCGTGCTTGGCGATGAGCTCGCGCGTTTCCGCGTCCAGCGCCTCGATCGCCGGGCCCTTCAGGTATTTCTCGCGGTCGAACAGCGGGAAGGCGCCCTTTTCGCGCGCCAGTTCCACCGACGCGCGATAGGCGCCCTTGCGGATCGCGGCCATCCAGCGTTCGGTCAGCGCCACGGCCGTTTCGCTGCCATAGCGCGCCTTGCACATCATCAGCGCGTCGGCGAGGCCGGTGACGCCAAGCCCGATGCGCCGCTTGGCCTGCGCCTCGTGCGCCTGCTCGGGCAGCGGGAAGCGCGACACGTCTGTCACGTTGTCCATCATCCGCACGGCAAGGGGGACAAGCCGGTCGAGTTCCGCCTCGTCCAGTTCCGCGTCCGGCCCGAACGGGTCTTTCACCAGGGCCGCGAGATTGATCGAACCCAGCAGGCACGCGCCATAAGGCGGCAGCGGCTGCTCGCCGCACGGGTTCGTCGCCGCGATCGTCTCGGCGTACCAGAGGTTATTGGTGCGGTTGATGCGGTCGATGAAGATCACGCCGGGCTCGGCATAGGCGTAGGTCGCCCGCATGATCTTGTCCCACAGCTCGCGCGCGCGCAGCGCCTTGTAATGCGTGCCGCCGAAGACGAGCTGCCACGGCGCGTCCTCCTTCACCGCGGACATGAACGCGTCGGTGACGAGGACGGAGAGGTTGAACATGTTGAGCCGGCCGGGCGTGCGCTTGGCCTCGATGAAGGCCTCGATGTCCGGATGGTCGCAGCGCATCGTCGCCATCATGGCGCCGCGCCGGTGGCCGGCCGACATGATGGTGCGGCACATCGCGTCCCACACGTCCATGAAGGTGAGGGGGCCGGAGGCATCGGCCCCCACGCCCTTCACCGCCGCCCCCTTGGGGCGCAGGGTGGAGAAATCGTACCCGATGCCGCCGCCCTGCTGCATGGTGAGTGCGGCCTCGCGCAGATGCGCGAAGATGCCGCCCATGTCGTCGGGCACCGTGCCCATGACGAAGCAGTTGAACAAGGTCACGTGGCGCGCCGTACCGGCACCGGCCACGATGCGGCCCGCGGGGATGAACTTGAACCCGTCTAGCGCCTCGTAGAAGCGCCTGGCCCACACGTCGGGCTCCTTCTCGACGCTCGCAAGCGCGGTCGCCACGCGCAGCCACGTATCCTCGATCGACTTGTCGATCGGGGCGCCGTCGGCGGCCTTGAAGCGGTATTTCATGTCCCAGATCTGCTGGGAAATGGCGGCGATCGGACGCATGCGGGTTGGTTCCGTCGAAGGGAAAAAAGGGCTCGGGTGCGGGCAGGAGTGTAGGGAGAAGGGGCGTCGGCTTCAAATGCTTTGTTCTCGATATGTTTCCACACCCCTTGAATCCACAACATGTTGTGGTTCAACATTCTTCAGGCTTATCCACAAGACTCACAGACCCCCCGAGCGGGAGGAAATGCGCGATGCCCGACATGCCGACCGTGACCAGTGCCGCCGCCGCCGCACGCCTGCCCAACGCGCCCGGCCGCATCAGCGCGCAGGTGCTGAACTGCCCCGGCCTCGAAGTGCGCTGGTACGCGCCGCCCGACCCCGACCCGCAAGGCCCGCACGACCGCGACGAGATCTATGTCGTGGTGACGGGTTCGGGCGAGTTCGAGCGCGAAGGAACGCGCACGAAATTCGGCCCCGGCGATCTCATCTTCGTGGCCAAGGGCGAGCAGCACCGATTCGTCGGTCACACGAAGGACACAACTTTGTGGGTTGTTTTCGCTCCGGGGGCCTGAAGGCCCCGCCCGACGATACGGGAGGTCCGCCATGAGCGACGAAGCCGCGCTCGCCGAGCTGCGCGAGATCAACGCCAAGTTCATCCATAACTTCGTGACCAACGATGCCGCCGCGCACGACGTGCTGCTGCACGAGAAGTTCTTCTCGATCCTGCCCAACGGCATGCGCATCGCGCGCGCACCCTATCTGGCCGCGTGGTCGCGCGGCTTCGATCCGGCGGTGATCGTCTACTGGGACTATCGCGACGAGCAGATCGAGGTGATCCGCGACACCGCGGTCGTCAGCGCCACGTGCCGCTGGGTGCGCGTGCAGAACGGCACCGAGATCGCGGGGATGACGATCTACGCCGACACCTACGTGCGCGAGATGGGCATGTGGAAATGCATCCTCGCCCAGCTCACCAACCAGACGCCCGACTGCTTCCCGCCCGATTCGACGATCGTGCGCAAATACATCCACGGGAAGCTGGCGTAGCGGCGGTTGCCGCCGGCCCTTCCTTCCGTCACGCCGGGCTTGACCCGGGGGTCTGCGGAATGCCCGGGTCAGGCCCGGGCATGACGCGGTTTCAGGTTCACGACGCCTTGGCGTCGATCACCAGGTCGTCGACCTTGCGCTGCATGTATTCGAGCTTGTAGGCCGGGATCTTGTAGGCCCAGCCCTTCGTGCGCGCGGCGATCGCGTCGGCTTCCTTGGCGACGTCCTCGGGCTTCTTGAGCTTCTTGCCCTCGACCGGCGTTGCCGGGGCCTCGTACTTGACCGCGAAGCGCGCCCACAGGTCGGCGCCGTCATGCGCGAATTCCACGCGCACGTCGAGGCCCTCGAAGGTCGTGTATTCGCAGAAATCCCTGTCGCCCGCGAAGGCGAGGCCGTCGGCCTTGCGCACGTCCTCGAGGTCGAGCAGTTCGACCGCACTCGCCACGAGGTTCACGTCGAAGGGCGATTTCACCTTCTTGCCCTCCGGGATCGGGACGAGGGTGAAATCCTCCTGGTCGGGCTTGTCGCGCGACACGTCGATGCGCTTGCCGTCGGCGAGCACGACGGTGGCGTGCTTCATGCGCTCGCGGGCAACGTCGGAGATGCGCCGCTCCAGCCATTTGGGCGCTTCGCGCTCGATCGACAGGCGGCCTTGCGCGAACCACACCTGGTTCTCGCCCGCGCGCCGCACGAACGTGCCGTCGCCCGCCGTCCCGCTGCGCCCGAAGCGCGTGCGGCCCACCAGCAGGTCGGCGAGCCTGTCGCCCTTGGCATCGGACAGCACCAGCTCGGTCGCCTTCTGGCCCTTGGCCGAACCGTCGACCTCGATCTCGGCATGCAGCGCCGGGTTGGCGGTGCGCGCCTCCTCGATGCGCAGGCTCGCCGCTTCCAGCAGCAGGCGGCGCACTTGCGGGAAATCGACCCGATAGCCGCCGTGTGCCGGCAGCACCCATGTTCCGTCCGCCCCGCGCAGCAGCTCGAACCTGTCGCCGTCGCGCGCGATGGCGATGTGAGCCACCTCGTCGGCCTTCCTGGCGAGTGCCGGATAGATCAGCTCGCCCGCATGGTCGTTGGCGGGCGTGCGGTCGTGCGAGGCGCTCACGTAGAAGGCCGCCCCCGCGATGACGGCGGCGGAAACGGCGAGCGTGGCGAGGGTGCGGGTCTGCATGGTTTCCTCCCTCAGCTGCGGCCGGCCGGGCGGCGGCGGCGCACGCGCATCCAGCCAAGGCCAAGCGCCACGAGCGCCACGATCACCGGCACGGCCCCGATATTCGCCACGCGCGCGACGGTCTGCACGCCTTCGATGTCGCGGCGCAGGTCCTGCTGGACGTTGCGCAGGTCGCGGCGCACCACGACCACTTCGCCGCGGAACTTCTCGATCTCGGCCTGCTGTTCGGGCGAAAGGATCGTGCGCGAAGCGTCGGCAGCGGCGGCCGTCCCCGGCGCATTGCGGCCCTGAAGTTCGGAAAGGCGCTTCTCGGCGTCCTTGAGCTTGTCGGAAAGCTCGCGCTCCTTGGCGCGGTAGCGCAGCTCGGCCTGGCGCTGGATGTCTTCCAGCAGCGCGAAGGGGCGCTGCGAAAGCCCGCGCCCGCGCAGCCCGATCAGTTCGGAGGAGCCCATCAGGTTGTCGACCGCGTTGACGACGAAATCGCCGTTATAGGCCGAGGGCGTCGCCACGCGCTGGCCAAAGAACTCCTGCACGCTCACCCAGAAGCGGTCTTCCAGCATGTCGGTGTCGGCCACGACGATCACGTTGATCGGGCCCTTCGACTCCGCCTGGTATTCCGGCGGCGGGGCGGGCGGAGTGGCAGGCTTTTCCGCACCCTCGGCGGGCTTGGGCGGCTCGGGCGCCTTCTCGAAGGCCGACTTGACCGGCCCGCTGACGCGCGCGGCCAGCACCAGCGGCTGGCCGGAGGGCTTGAAATCCTCCAGCAGCTTCTCGGGCTCCGGCTGCATCTTCACGGAATCGGCGGCGATCTCCATCGACTGCAGCGAGGTGCGGATGAGCGGCTGGAACTTCGTCGTCGCCCCTTCCTTGGGCGCAAGGATGCCCGCCGTCGCCATCTGGATGGCGGAGGCATCGGCCAGCAGCACGTCGCTGCGGTCGAAATTCTGTTCGCGCAGCGTGAGCCACGCGACGTAATCGACCGCGCGCACGCGGCCCGGCGTGCCGGCATTGACGCGCCGTGCCGCGATGCGGTCACCGGCGATCTTGTCGTCGGCCATCGACAGGCCCCACGCGTCGAACAGCCTGGTCAGGTTCGAGTTCGTGGGCATGCCCATGCCCGCCTGCCCGGCGCGCGCAAGCTGGCCTTCCGAATGCGGATCGACGAACACGAGCGCCCGCCCGCCGCGCAGCACGAACTGGTCGATGGCGTAGAGCGTCGAATCCGGCAGGCCCTGCGGATGGACGATCATCAGCACGCCGATATCGGCGGGGATCGCGGTCGCGTCCTTGGCGACGGGACGGATGTCGAAGAACTGGCCGATCTGGTTGTAGACGGCCCAGGGCGGCATGGGGCCCTGCATGCCGCGGAATTCGCCTTCCATCGGCAGCGTCGAGAGCAGGCCCACCTGCGGCTTCTTCGTGACGGTGAGGTTGTAGACGATCTTGGTGAGATCGTATTCGAGGAAGCGCTCGCGGTCGGGCTGGAAGAAGGGCACCACTTCTTCGCGGTCCGCACCGTTGGTGCCGGCAAGCCCGAAATAGACCGACTCGCCCTGCTGGTTGAGCGGAACCGCCTGCAGGCCGAAGGCGACCGCGCGGTCCTCCTCGTCGGTGTAGGGCTGCGGGTCGATCACCTCGAGGCGCAGCTTGCCGCGCGCGGCGTCGCGGTATTCCTCCAGCATCTCGCGCACGCGCTGGGCGTAGACGCCATAGCTGGGAATCTCGCGGCCGAGCCGGTCGGAATAGTAGAAGCGCAGCGTGACCGGATCGTCGATCTTCGCAAGGATCGCGCGCGTGCCCTGGGAAAGCGTGAAGAGCTTGTCCGCGGTGAGGTCGATGCGCGTGCCCTGCAAGCCGGCGCCGGCAAGCACGTTGATCGCGACGAAGACGATTGCGGCGAGCAGGACGCCGAGGCCGGTGAGGGCGGTGCGGGATTTCGACTTGTCGGCCATGCTTCAGCCCGCCTTCTTCGTCTCGACCACGGCCGCGTTGGCGAACAGGAAGAACGCCACGAGGCTTGCGAAATAGATGATGTCGCGCGCGTCGATCACGCCGCGCGTGATCGCGTTGAAATGCGTCAGGAACGAGAAGCGCGCGATCGTGTCGACCATGCCCGCCGGCGCCCAGCCCGCGAAGAAGGCCAGCACCAGCGGCGAACCGGAAACGGTGAAGGCGAAGCACACGGCCGCGGCCACCACGAAGGCGATGACCTGGCTCTTGGTGATCGCCGAGACGCAGGCCCCGATGGCGAGGTAGCCCGCACTCATCATGAGCGAGCCCGCATAGCCCGCCAGGATCACGCCGTTGTCGGGCTTCCCCAGCAGGTTGACCGTGATCCATAGCGGGAAGGTCAGCGCCAGCGCGATGCCCACGAAGGCCCACGCGGCCAGGAACTTGCCCACGACCGCCTCGCCCACCGACACGGGCAGCGTCAGGAAAAGCTCGATCGTTCCCTGCCGGCGCTCTTCCGACCACAGGCGCATGGCGATGGCCGGGATCAGGAACAGGTAGAGCCACGGGTGGAACGTGAAGAACGATTGCAGGTCGGCCTGCCCGCGCTCGAAGAAATTGCCCAGATAGAACGTGAAGGTGCTCGCCATCACGAGGAAGATGACGAGAAACACGTAGGCGACGGGCGTGGCGAAATAGCCGCCCAGCTCGCGCCGGAAGATGTGGATGACGTTGCGCATGGGGGTCGGCCTCAGTTCGTGCCGCCGGCGGAGACGGGGCCGGTCGTGATGTTGCGGAACACCTCGTCGAGGCGGCCGCGTTCCTCGCGGATCTCGTCGATACGGATGCCGGTGCCGCGCGCCAGCGTGCCAAGCTCGGCCAGCATCGGCTTGCCGGCCTTGGGCATCGCGGTCAGCATCGCAAGCCCGCCTTCACCGTCGGTGCGTTCGAAATCCCCCACGTCGGGGTGGGCGGCAAGGGCCGAACGCAGGCGGCCGATATCGGCGGTCGGCACGACGAACGACACCGCATGGTGCCAGCGCGAGCGCTTCTCGTAGGATTCGGGCGTGCCGTCGGCGAGTACCCGGCCGCGCGCGATGACGACCGCGCGCGAGCAGATCGCGTCCACTTCCTCGAGGATGTGGGTCGAGATGACGATCGCCTTTTCCGCCGCCATCGAGCGGATGAGGCTGCGCACCTCGTGCTTCTGGTTGGGGTCGAGCCCGTCGGTCGGCTCGTCGAGGATCAGCACCTCGGGCTCGTGCAGCAGCGCCTGGGCAAGCCCCACGCGGCGCTTGAAACCCTTGGAAAGCGTGTCGATGGGCTGGTTCAGGATGTCGGCAAGCTGGGTGCGCTCGACGGCCTTGGCCACGCGTTTGGCGCGTTCGGCCCCGTCGAAGCCGCGGATGGCCGCGACGAAATCGAGAAAGCTTGCCGCCGTCATGTCGGGATAGGCGGGCGCGCCCTCGGGCAGGTAGCCGATGCGCTTCTTGGCCTCGATCGGGTCGGCCTCGACGTCGAAGCCGCAGACCCTGGCGGTGCCGGCACTGGGCGCAAGGAAGCCCGTGATCATCTTCATCGTCGTCGACTTGCCGGCGCCGTTGGGCCCCAGGAAGCCGAGAACCTCGCCCCGCGCCACGTCGAAAGAGACGTCCTCCACCGCGCGGATCGGGCCGAAATATTTCTTCAAGCCCCGTATTTCGATCATTGCCGACATGCCGGATCTATCCCCGTCCGTTTGGGCGCCCTTCATGTAGGGAAAATCGCGGCAAAAGCAAGGCAACAACGTAACGGAACCTTGCAGGCGGCCCGTTCCGGTTCCTCGGTATGGCGGATCAGGACGTGCCTTCGGCGGGCTTTCCGGGCCTTGCCTTGCGCGCCGGGCGTTCGGGCGCCAGCCGGCTTTCGCGCAGCGCGCCTTCGGCTTCCAGCAGCGGGTAGGCCACGGCCACGAAATGCGAGTGGATGCGCTTCAGGTCGCGCAGCACGTCGAGATGCAGCGAGCTTGTCTCGATCGTGTCGGGGTTGCGGCCGCGCAGGCGCTCGATATGGCGCTCGGCCGCGTGGCGCTCGCGCTCGCGGAACTCGACCTTCTCGGCGATCATCTGGCGGGCCATCTTGGCATCGCCCTGCATGAACACCGCCAGCGCCAGGCGCAGCGTGTCGAGCAGCGCCACGTGCAGCGCCTCGATCTCGGCCATGCCCTCCTCGGAGAAGCGCAGCCGGTTCTTCATCTTCTTGACGGCAAGCTCGATCAGGTTCTTGTCGACGATGTCGCCCGCATGCTCGAGGTTCGTGGCGAACTGGAGGATCTCCATCGCGCGGCGCTGGTCCTTCTCGCCCATCGTGTCGGGTGAAATACGCAGCAGGTAGTGCTTCACGTCCTCGCACAGGCGGTCGACCACGTCGTCGCGCTTGACGATGTCGTCGGCAAGCTTGCGGTCGTCGGTCTTGAAGACGGTGATGCAGTCGCGCAGCATCGATTCGAGCGTGTCGCCCATGCGCAGCGTCTCGCGCGAGGCCGCGGCCAGCGCCAGCGCCGGGCTTTCCAGCGCCGATTCGTCGAGATAGCGCGGCACCGCCGGGTTGGCGGCGGTTTCGCGCGAGGCGACGAGCTTGTCGACGATGGCGCCCGCCACGCCCACCAGCGGCAGGAACAGGACCGCAAGCCCCAGATTGAAGAACAGGTGGAAATTGGCGATCTGGCGGCCCAGTGCGGGCTCGAGATTGGGCAGTTCGGCCATCGCCACGCCCAGCAGCGGCACGGCGAGGATCACGCCGATGGTGCGGAAGGCGGCGTTGCCGATGGTCACGCGCCGGGCGCCGGCGTCCGAATTCCACGTCGTCACCAGTGCTGGCAGCGCGCCGCCCAGATTGGCGCCCAGCACGATGGTCAGCGCCAGCGGCACGGGCACGAGGCCGGCATCGGCCAGCGACACCGCCAGCAGGATCACCGCAAGGCTCGAATGCACGACCCATGTGAGTGCTGCGGCAATGGCGATCGCCAGCACGCGCTCGCCCGAAAGCGAGGCGAGCACCTCGTGCATGACGACCGAATCGCGCAGCGGATGCGTGGCCGCAACGATGAGCTTCAGCGCCAGCAGCATCATGCCAAGCCCCACGCCCGCACGGCCCAGGTCGCGCCAGCGCGTGGCGAGTGTGGAAGAGAACGCGGCCACGCCCAGCGTGACCAGGATCGGCGACAGCAGGGCGGGGTTGAACGAGGCGAGCTGGGCGACGAGCGAAGTGCCCACGTCGGCCCCCAGCATCACGGCCAGCGCCATCGCCGAGCCCACGAAGCCGCGCGCGGCGAAGGAAGCCGTCATCAGCGCGGTCGCGGTCGAGCTTTGCAGCAGGGCGGTCACGCCCAGCCCGCAGCCGAAGGCGAAGAAGCGGTTGCACAGGGCCGCACCGATGGCCGCGCGCAGGTCGCCGCCGAACGCGCGCATCACGCCCGTGCGCACCATGCGCAGGCCCCACAGAAGAAGTGCCACACCACCCACAAGGTGGATCAGGACCGACGTCGCGCCGATTTTCAGGGTCCTCCAGATTGCCGGCGCCCGCCCCGGATTCCGGCCGGCGGGCAGCCGATGTCACGAAAATGTCACAGAATTCCCGCCGCGGCAACAGACAGGGGCGTCGTCACTACGCCCGTCACTTCGCGCGATCGGGTTTTGAGCTTAGAATCGAATCGATGTCGGCGTCACGGAACATGAAGGACTACACCCAGCTGTCGGGCTCGGAGAAGGCCGCGATCCTTCTGCTCGCCATCGGCGAGGAGAGCGCGTCCAAGGTCTTCGCGATGATGGACGACGAGGAGATCAAGGAACTCTCCCTCGTCATGGCGCAGCTCGGTTCGATCGACGCCGCGGTGATCGAGCGGCTGATCTTCGAATTCGCCGACCAGATGGGCCAGTCCAGTTCGCTCGCCGGCACGATGGAGGGCACCGAGCGCTTCCTGGGCAAGGTGCTGGGCAAGCGCGCCGACGGCATCCTCGACGACATCCGCGGCCCCCGCGGCCGCACGATCTGGGACAAGCTCGGCTACGTGCCCGAGCAGATGCTCGCCAACTACCTGAAGAACGAATATCCGCAGACCGCCGCCGTCGTGCTTTCCAAGGTGGGGCCCGCGCACGCGGCCAAGGTGCTGGCCCAGCTGCCCGACGGGTTCGCGATGGAAGTCGTCACGCGCATGCTGCGGCTGGAGACCGTGCCCAAGGACGTGCTCGACGACGTCGAATCGATCCTGCGCAACGAATTCATGTCGAACGTCGCCAAGGCGCCCAAGCGCGACCGGCACGAGACCATCGCCGAGATCTTCAACGAGCTCGACCCCGCCTCCGAACGCCGCTTCCTGACGGCCCTCGACGAGCGCAATCCCGATGCCGCGCAGAAGGTGCGCGACAGCATGTTCAAGTTCGAGGATCTCCAGCGCCTCGATCCGGCCGGCATCCAGACGCTGATGCGCGCGGTCGACAAGGGCAGGCTGGCGCTGGCGCTGAAGGGGGCTTCGGAAACCGTGCGCGACATGTTCCTTGCCAACATGTCCGAGCGTGCCGGGCGGCTGATGCGCGACGACATGGCCGCACTCGGCCCCGTGCGCGTCAAGGACGTGGCGGATGCCCAGCACGCGATCGTGGAGCTGGCAAAGCAGCTCGCCGACCGCAACGAGATCGCGCTCACGCGCGGCGACAGCGGTTCGGACGAATTGATCTACTAGGGACGCACTCTCTATTCCGTCATGCCCGGGCCCGACCCGGGCATCCACGACTTCAATGGCGGATCGTGACGGCAAAGCCGTGGACCCCCGGGTCGAGCCCGGGGGTGACCGGCCGGGTCAGAACCGCCGCAGCAGCCGTTCCAGATAGTCGCGTTCGGCCGCGGGGCGGGTGCGTTCGCCGAGCCGGCGGATCAGCTCGTCGAGGATTTCCTGCGAGCGCTGGACCTGGCCTTCGAATACTTGACCACACTAGAAGTTGATTCCTCTCGTCATGAGAGTACAAGATATTTGATGCGAATCGACCTCGAAGTATTTCCCGTCTCGTGGCGATCGAATGTGCTCCCGCAATTGGCGACTTTTTGCGCGACCCCTCACATGAACTTCTCCTTTGGCAGCAAGAAGTTAAGAGAAATTTGCGAGAAAAAAGCGACGGCGGAAAAGGCTATAGGGAAGCGTGGCGCTCAAATACTGCAAAATCGACTAGCCGACATCGAAGCCGCCGACAGTTTTGCTGACGTAATTGCAGGTTCCCCAAGGGTGGATCCGGCAGACTCGGGCAATTCGGTCATCCTCGATCTTTGTGATGATTTGCAGATCTCAATGATCCCGATGTATCCGAATTTCTCCGATCGAAAAATCAGCGCAGGCGACATTGCTCGCGTCACAAGTGTCAAGATCATCAAGATTGGATCGAAATTGAAATGACTAACCGAGCGTTCAATCCAAATTGGGCTTCTCCGCCCGGAGCTACGATTCGAGACTTATTGGAATGTCGTGCGAAGACAAAAGAGTGGCTTAGTGCTGCGATTGGTTGTTCGACAAAAGACGTCGAAGATTTGATCGAGGGACACATGCCTCTCGATCATAAATTGGCGCTATTACTTGAATTTTATCTCGGGCCTTCGGCCAAGTTCTGGCTAGCACGAGAGAGGCGTTATCGGGCTGTAGATCGCCAAGAGCCTCGGCGTGGACTTTCTAAAGAAGAGTCCGCTTGGGTGAGTCAATTTCCGATTCGGGAAATGGAAAAGTATGGCTGGATAGAGCCAACTTCATCCGAGACCGAAGCATATTCCCAGTGTCTTGATTTTTTTGGTGTCCAGACTGCGAAAAATTGGGAATTGCAATATCGATCCGAGATTAGTGTCGCCGCCTTTCGTACATCGTCCACCTACCAGTCGAACTTGACATCCGTCTTGGCGTGGCTCAGACAAAGTCAAATTCAGGGTGCTCGAATTGAGTGTGGTGAATGGAATCGTGCAAAGTTTTTAAAGACTTTGAATGATCTACGACGATTAACTTGGATTTCCGATCCAAAGATCTTTTTGCCAAGGCTCGTTGATGCTTGCGCCAAATGCGGCGTGGCTGTTGTCGTTACTCGTGCGCCGAGCGCTTGCAAAGTAAGCGGCGCGACTCGCTTTATCTCACCCAGAAAAGCGCTAATTGCATTGAGCTTTCGTCATCTTAGTGACGATCACTTTTGGTTCACGTTTTACCACGAATCTGCCCACCTATTACTGCACAACATGGATGCGATTTTTTTGGAAGATCAGAGCGACGTAACTGATGAAGAAGAGACAGAAGCCAATGAATTTGCATCTGAGAAACTTGTGCCCCAAAGCGCACTTTCAATGCTGAGCGCAAATCGCATTACGCCAAAATCTATTCTCAACTTTTCAAAATCAATCGGAATTGCTCCAGGTATCGTCGTTGGGCAATTGCAGCACCGGGCGATCGTCGATCGACGCAACTTGAATTATTTAAAGCGCCGCTTCCGCTGGTCCGAATACTCGACAATCGAAAAAGCTAACCTCTGAACAGCTTATATTTGTCCGGGGATTTCTGCCAATTGCATAGCGAGTCTTCCCATGCTTGCATCCCAATATTCAGATGCAAATCAATTTCGTCGAGAAAACTTTGCAACTTCCGCGGTGAACACTTTGCATTTCTATCACCGAAAAACATAAGCTTCGCACCTCTAATCGGCCCAGTTGCACCATCTAAATATGCCGAGCCGGCGGAAATTGGCGCTAAATCCAATTTATCTAACATCGTTAGAAAATCAAATCTGGCGAGCCTGCCAAACCTGCGGACAACTTTCATCGAGTCATATAAAAAATGAAAGACTTCAACGGGGTTCTGTCCGACCTGACTTTGAGCCTGATTGATCAATTGAGCAAATGTTCTTGGCGGATTTACCCAAAGAATGAATGACTCTAGTACAGCCGCGGTTCCGTTTTCGCTCTCAGCGCTTAACGATTCATATTTCCGATGATTACTAAAGCGCCTCGAAATTTCCCCAGCTCGCAATATTGCCTGGTTTGCGGCAAGCCAATTTCTAAACTCATTCGGGTTCTGCGAGACGACGGGCCAATTCCACCCTCCACCTTGGCCAAGCTTCCCGTAGATATCTCGACATAGGCGCCAGCCATCAATCGGGTGCTTGCCGAAGTGGGTTGCCAAGAAAACTAGCCAAACAGCCTCATCAATGTTTCCGAGTCGTGCTTCGTAGGCAGCGCCCTTAAGCGGGTCAAACAGGCTCGACGATGGGTCGACACGGTCAGGAGAGATTCGATTTCGTGCGGCACTAATATTCCGCACGAATTTTATGCGTCTTTGGCTGTCGATAATTTGGCAGGCAAGCGACCCCAGACGTCGCTCCTCAGCTATCCCGGGCAATTGCCGAATGTCCCGGGAAAAGGAACGGAGCAAGTCGCAAATGGCATTAAAATCAGCTCTGTGCCTAGGTTTCATGTCGTATCTGAATCCAAATTAGGTCCGGTCGATTGAAAGCGATAGCTGTTGAGCGCGCGCAATTCTCATTCGTCGATTTCTTAGAAAATCGTTGTACGCGTGGGAATGCATCTTCTTCTGAAGCGCGGAAATTGATTTCTGGTCGTTGGCATCATAGTGGGCCTTTATTAGAAGCAGCCGCGCCAAATCGTTCCAATATTCATCGATGGAATTTTCGGGAATTGAACGAGAGTTGCCAGATCGAATCCTTCGCTCGACACGCAACAGCCAATTCGCACTCGCTTGAGGTCTAACTTTGGGCATTGCCGGCATGGGCTGGGTCGATCTTTGCAATCCTTCGCTTAGGTATCGCTCAACGGCACGCATGTCCTTTTCGTAAACATGAAGGCTGCCCACAAAGTGTCTATACGTCCCGAGTTCGCATCCAATTGTCGACGCAACAAATTCTTGCAGCATCGTAAATGAAAACACATCGTGTGGTAGACCGATAAATGCATCGTTTGATCGCATATTCACAATTGCATGGAGCCGGTCTCGCCGCAGAAAGAATTGGACGGTAGTTGTACATGGTAGGTCTTTTGTTACGGCACACAAATCCTCTGGCCGTAGGATTTGGAGGATTGCTTGACGTGTGTCAGGCTTTTTCTTTAGGTCTTCAATCAGGCGACTAACGGAATTGTCTTGTCTTGGCAAAAAAAGCCGCGGTCCATATGCGCCAAATAGAGTTTTTCCATCGTCTGAAAATTCATGGTATCGGCGAATATAGTATTGAATGAATTTTAACTGGTTCGAGCCAGCAAGATACCAAAGGAATTCGCCAAGGCAGCTAAATATGATTGCCCGAGACTCTGCTCGACTGAATCGAGCACGGGGGTTGGTCAACGCGAGCGATACCCCAAGCAACTCTCTCGCCCGCCCTTTTCGCGGCCTAATCCAAGCCCCCTTTTTTTCAATCCTGCGGAGTACTTGAAACAGGATATCGTCGAGTGTCGCGCCCGAAATATGCATGAATGCAATTCTCAAAAGGTCAATTCTAACGTACATGGTACGATATAGACGTTTTCTAGTTGTTCAACCTTTAAGTTAAGAGTCTGGCTCTATATGGCCCCAGATTTGGATATCTGAGACATTGTTAGTGTTGGAAGGAAATTGAATTTGAAATAAAGAAAATTATCCCCATTTATGGACTGATGTATTGGCACTATGTGGACTGGCCGGGGATGAACAGTAGTCAAAACCTTCTCAGCAGCCGTTCCAGATAGTCGCGTTCGGCCGCGGGGCGGGTGCGTTCGCCGAGCCGGCGGATCAGCTCGTCGAGGATTTCCTGCGAGCGCTGGACCTGGCCTTCGCCCACGCCCGGGATGCGCTGGTAGGATTCCGACATCGAGGTGCCGTTGCCCTCGGTGTTGCGGCCCAGCGGATCGCGCTGGTCGGCCTGCTGGTCGCCGAACGCGTCGTCGGGCGCGCCTTCGCCTTCGCCCTCGGCGCGCCCGAAGCGCTGCATCATCTCGCGCATCGCATCGCGCGCGCCCTGCTTGAGCTGGTCGAGCGCGTCCATCTGCGGGCGCAGTGCGCGGCCCGGGGCGCCGCGGCGCAGCTGGTCGCCGGCATCGCCCATCGAGCGGTCGGCGCGGCCCATCCCGTCGGGCACCTGGCCCATCATCTCGCCAAGCTGCTTCATCAGCTCCGACAGCATCCCGCGCAGCGCTTCCTGCTCGGCCGCATCGTCGCCTTCGCCTTCGCCCTCGCCGGGTTCCTGGCCCTGTCCCTGCTGGCCCTGCTGCCCCTGCTGGCGCTGGCCCTGCTGGCCGGGGCGGAACTGGCCCGGGCGGTTCTGCTGCGAGCGGCGGAAGGTGCGGTCGATCAGGCTCTGCTGGCGCTGCATCAGTTCCTGCAGGCCCTTCATCATCTCCTGCGCGCCCTGGTCGCCGGGCTGGCCGCGCTGGTTGTCGCGCTGGGCCTGCATCGTGCGCAGGTTCTCGAGCATTTCCTGCAGGCGCGAGAGCAGGTCGCGCGCGGCTTCGCGCGCACCCGTGCGCGAGAGCTGGCGGGCCTGATCGAGCAGCTTCTGAAGGTCCTGGCGCGACAGGCGCTGGGTGTTGCGGTCCATCTGCGGCTGGCTGCGGTCGGGGTTCTTCAGCGCCTGCTCGACGAGCGACTGGAGATAGCGGTCGATGGCCTGCTGGAGTTCGGCCATCAGCTTCTCGATTTCCGAGTCCGGCGCGTTGTTGGCGAGCGCGTCCTGCAGCTTCTGCTGGATCGCGCGCAACTCGCGCTCGGCTGCGGAAAGCTGGCCGTCTTCAAGGCGCAGCGCGGTGTCCCACATCAGCGCCTGGATTTCGCCCGCCGCCGCATCGTCGACCGGCTTCATCAGGCGCAGCGCGCCCACGCGCAGCGCCAGCAGCACGACCGGGTCGTCGCCGAACTGGAACGGGTTGGAAGCGATGGCGGCAAGTGCGCGCGCCACGACGGGCCGAAGCGACGGTTCGCCGATGACGAGCTTGCGCTGTTCGACGATGGCGCGCGCGACCGGATTTTCGAAGATGCGCTCGGGCAGCACCATCTTGACCGTTTCCGAAACGCCGGTCTGCCCGGCCACGTCGGTCGCGCGCAGCGTCACGCTCACCGGCAGGCCCGCCCACGGATGGGCGGTCAGGTCGAAATAGGCGGGGGCGGAGGTTTCCTTCGCGCGCGCGCCGGTCATCGGCAATGCGAGGTCGATGGGCTCGCCCACGCCCTGCTTTTCGGGCGGCGCGTCGCGGCGGATTTCCATCTGCACGCCGTTGACGCCGTAATCGTCGGTCGCGCGATATTCAAGGCGCAGGCTCGCGCGCGGGCCGGCATGCGGGCGCAGCACGAAATCCACCTTCGGCGGCAGGTCGGGGATCAGCGTCAGGTCCCAGGCCCCCAGCGTGCGTGTGCCCTGTTCGACCGTGAGCCGATTGCCGGCCGCAAGTTCGCTCGCGACGCGCCAGCTTTGCAGGCGTTGCGCGCGGGCCTGCGGCTGGCTGGCGGGGGCCGGCATCGTCGCGCCTTCGACCGGCACGAAGGGCACGGGCTTGCCGTCGATGGCGAGCCGCGGGATCGCACCGCCGCCCGACACCTGCGCGATCAGCTGGCTGCCGACGGGCACGGAAAGCGTGCGCATGTCCGCGCGCGGCAGCACGGGTGCAAGCCCCGTATAGGCCGGCGGCGTGATCCACAGGTCGAGCGCGCCGGGCAACGCGGCCAGATCGTCGACGCCCGGCGTGAACGCGCGCGCGAAATTATGGCCGGCCCGTTCGCCGCCCGCACCCACGGCGACGGCAAGCGCCAGGATCAGCAGCAGACGCATCGCGCGTGGGTCGCGCGCGGGCATGCCCGGGCGCGGGGCGCCGACACGTACCGCAGCCAGCCTTGCGAAAATGCGCTGGCGGTGGGCCCGCCACAGCGCACGCGATTCAGGATCGGCGTTTCCGGCGGCGATATCGTCTTCGAGGGCGGCCAGCGGGCGATGCGCGAAGCCGCTCGCGACCTCAAGCCGGCGGCGGCCGGCTTCGCGTGCGGGCAAGGCGAGGGCCGCGCGTGCGCGCCACAGCGCGAACAGCAGCGCCAGCCCGAACAGGGCAAGGGCGGCGGCATGCAGCACCACATGCAGGCGCGGCAGCAGGTCGAGCAGGGCGACGATCGAGAAAACGCCCGCCACCGTCAGGGCCGGCCACAGTGCCGGCCACGCGCGTTCCCACGCGATCGCAAGCCGGGCAAGCCACATTCTTCGGATGAGTCCGGGAGCCGCCGGCCCCTCTTCGGGCGGCGTGGTCGTTCGGCGTTCAGGCGACGCGTCGGTCATCCTTACCCCGGCGGGCGACTACCAAGGCCGGTATTCTCGCATGCCGGCCTTGGCGAAGCTAGTTATGCGCCGCGTGGGGCCTTTCGACCCTGCCAGGGCGCCGGATGATCGAGTGCAATCAATGCCTCGACCGTCTGGCGCGCCCGCACGACGGCAACCTTGCCCCCGTTCACCAGCAATTCGGGGGCCAACGGCCGGGCATTATAGGAACTCGACATGACGGCGCCGTAGGCCCCGGCCTGCCGGATCGCGACCAGATCGCCGTCGGCCAGCGGCGGCATTTCCCGGTCGAGGGCGATGTAATCGCCCGATTCGCACACCGGCCCGACGATGTCGTAGGGCTTCCGGGTTCCCGGGCGGGGCTTCGCGACCGGTTCGACCGGCATCCACGCCTCGTAGAGCGTGGGGCGGATCAGGTCGTTCATCGCCGCATCGAGGATGGCGAAGCGCTTGGCCGAGCCGTGCTTCACGTAGACGACGCGCGCCAGCAGCACGCCGGCATCGGCCACCATCCAGCGCCCCGGCTCGAGCACGAGGCCGAAGCCCGTTCCCTTGACCGCCGCGCGCACGGCGGCGGCATAGGCCCCGAGATCGGGCGGCGTTTCGTCGCGGTAGACGACACCCAGCCCGCCGCCGAAATCCAGCCGCGTCAGCCCCACGCCTTCGGCGCGCAGGTCCTTGGCGAGATCGGCCACGCGCCGGAAGGCCGCGCGATAAGGCGTCACGTCTGTGATCTGGCTGCCGATATGCGTGGACAGCGCCTCGATGCGGATGCCCTTCGTGCGCCGGTTGGCGAGCGCGATCGCGCGCGCGTGCGCAAGCTCGATGCCGAACTTGTTCTCGCTCTTGCCCGTCGTGATCTTGCGGTGCGTCTTGGCGTCGACGTCGGGGTTGACGCGCAGCGCCACCGATGCGGTCTTGCCAAGCGTGCGCGCGACGCGCGCCAATGCCGCAAGCTCGGGCTCGGATTCGACGTTGAACTGAAGGATGCCGGCCTTCAGCGCCACGGCCATTTCGGCCTCGGTCTTGCCCACGCCCGCGAAGACGATCTTCTTCGCCGGAACGCCGGCCGCGCGCGCGCGCGCGAATTCGCCGATCGAGACGATGTCGGCGCCGGCACCAAGGGCCGCAAAGGTCGCGATGACGGCCTGGTTGGAATTGGCCTTGAGCGCGTAGCAGATCGTCGGCTCGAGGTCGGCCAGCGCCGCCGCGAACGTCTTCCAGCGCGTTTCGAGCACCGACTGGCTGTAGACCCAGGCGGGTGTGCCGTGGTCGCGCGCGAGGCGGGCGAGCGGCACGCCGTCGCACCAAAGCGCGCCGGCGCGGCGATGGAAACCTTTGTTCATTGCGGGGTCGGCGCGCCGGCCGGGTAGCTGCGCGGATATTTCGGGTCGGCCCCCTCGGGCGCTTCGGGCGGGCCCTTGCGCCCGCATGCGGCCAGCGGCAGCAGCAGCGAAAGCGCGAGGACCAGGATGATCGGCGTGCGCGAACTCATGCGCTTCTCGTCTCCCTTACAGATACTTGGCGCGCGCCGCGCGGCACGCGCGGCGGACATTGGCGGGTGCGGTCCCGCCGAAGCTGGTGCGGCTGGCGACCGAATTCTCGACGCCCAAAACGGCGTAGACCGATTTCGCGATGCGCGGCTCGATCGCGCGCATGTCGGCAAGCGGCAGTTCGGCGATGTCGCAGCCCTTCTCCTCGGCGCGGCGCACGATGCGGCCCGTGACATGGTGGGCCTCGCGGAACGGCATGCCCAGTTCGCGCACGAGCCAGTCGGCAAGGTCGGTGGCGGTGATGAAGCCGGCACCGGCGGCGGCCTTCATGCGCGCCTCGTCCACGGTAAGGTCGTCGATCATGCCGGTCATCGCGGCGACGGCCAGCATCAGCGCGTCGGCGGCGGCGAAGGTGCGCGCCTTGTCTTCCTGCATGTCCTTGGAATAGGCGAGCGGCAGCCCCTTCATCACCGTCGCAAGGCCGATCAGCGAGCCGAAGAGCCGGCCGGTCGTCGCGCGGACCAGTTCGGCCGCATCGGGATTGCGCTTCTGCGGCATGATCGAGGAGCCGGTCGACCACGCATCGGAAAGGCGCACGAAGCCGAACTGCGGGCCCGTCCAGATCACGAATTCCTCGGCCAGCCGCGACAGGTGGATCGCGGCGATGGAAGCGGCGGCAAGGAACTCGAGCGCGAAATCGCGGTCGGAAACGCTGTCGAGCGAATTTGCCGTCGGCCGCTCGAAGCCCAGCGCCCTGGCGGTGTGGCTGCGGTCGATGGGAAAGGACGTGCCGGCAAGGGCGGCGGCCCCCAGCGGACATTCGTTGAGGCGCTTGCGCGCATCGGCAAAGCGCGCGCGGTCGCGCCCGGCCATTTCCACATACGCCATCAGGTGATGGCCGAAGGTGACGGGCTGGGCGGGCTGGAGATGCGTGAAGCCCGGCATCACCGTGGCGGCATGCTTTTCCGCCCGGTCGATCAGCGCGCGCTGGAATTCGCGCAACGCCGCATCGGCCCGGTCGCACGCGCCGCGCACCCACAGGCGGAAATCGACGGCGACCTGGTCGTTGCGCGAGCGCGCGACATGCAGCCGTTTGGCCGGCTCGCCGATCAGTTCGGCCAGCCGCGCCTCGACATTCATGTGGATGTCTTCCAGCTCGGTGCGGAAGACGAAACTGCCGCTTTCGATCTCGCAGCGCACCGCCTCGAGGCCCTTGACGATGGCAGCGGCATCGCGCGCGGAAAGGATGTCGCGGCTGGCGAGCATGCGCGCATGCGCGATCGAGCCGGCGATGTCCTCGGCATACAGGCGCTTGTCCACGTCGATCGACGCGTTGATCTTCTGCATGATCGCGTCGGGCGCCACGCCGAAGCGCCCGCCCCACATCGGGTTGGCGCCGGCAGGCTTTTTCGGGGACGCGGACTTGGATCGACGGGCCATGACGACCTATATTAAGACCATGTTGAAAGACCGGCGCACAATGCTTGCGCTCGGCGCGGGCGCGACCCTAGCGCTTGGCGCGGGCGGATCAAGGATTTTCGGGTTCGCGGCGGCCGCCCGCGCGCCGCAGTTCCGCGGCGCGATGGGCCCGTTCCAGACGCTCGACCGGCCCGTTCCGGCCCCGGCCATCGCGTTCAAGGACGCCGAGGACGAGGCGCACACGCTCGCGGACTTCAAGGGGCGGCTCGTCGTCCTCAATTTCTGGGCAACGTGGTGCGCGCCGTGCGTGGAGGAAATGCCCTCGCTCGACCGCCTGCAGGCAACCGTCGTCGACGAAGGAATGGCCGTGGTCGCCATCTCCCTCGACCGGGCGGGCATGCGCCAGGTGGCGCCGTTCTTCGCGATGCACGACCTGCGCAAGCTGCCCGTCTATCTCGACCCGACGGGTGCATCGATGCGCGCATTCAAGATCCGCGGGCTTCCCACCACGATCGTGATCGATGCCGAGGGCCGCGAGACCGGCCGCCTCGAAGGGGCGGCGACGTGGGATTCGAAAGAGGCGCTGGCCCTTCTTCGCGCGCTGCGTGGCGAATTGCCCGCCGCGCCCACGCGCACATAGCTCAGTACATTTCCAGGAACAGGATCTGCAACTGGCCCGCGGTTGCCGGCGGGTCGGCCAGCGTGGTGCTGAACGCCACGTCGCCGCCCGGTTCGATGCGCGACATCTCCGCCTTGAAATCCCACGTCGCGACATCCTTGCCTTCGCCGTCGCGCAGCACGGCGCGCAGCATCGGGATCGGGCGGGCCATGCCGCCGGGATTGCGGATCGTGCCCTTGATTTCAAGCGTCGCCTTGCCGTCGGCCTCGACGCGCGTGGGCGGCATGGTCTCGACGGCAAGCCCTTCGCCCGGCGGTGGCACGGGGAAGCGCAGCTCCTTGTAGATCGGCCGCGCCTGCGGGAAGCGGGCCATGATCTCGCCTTGCGCGAAAACGCCCACGCCGATCGCCGTCGTCGTCAGCGCGAACAGCAGCCAGCCGAAGACCGCGGCGATCGACCGGCGCGGCGCGGCGGCGGCGGCGGCCATTTCCGGTTCCGCCTCGGGCCTGGCGGGAACGTCGGCATCCGCCGCGGCCAGTGCCGCACGCATTGTTTGGGCGAAATCGGCGGGCGGTGCCGCGGCTGCCGGCGCGTCGGCCATCGGCGCGGGTTCGGGCATGCGCGGCCGGGGCGGCGGCGGCGGGGGCGGCGGGGGCGGGGGCGGTGGCGGCGCGTAGGCCGGCGCTTCGTCCATGCGCGCACGGGGCGCAGCCGGCATCGAGGTGCCGTCATCGGACATGCCCTCGCGCATGCGCCGGGCCGTTTTCGGGAAGCGCGGGTTGAGTTCGAGGATGGCCTGGCGCGGCCGCTGGAGCCAGCTATTGCCGCACGAGCCGCAGCGCACGGTCCGGCCGCCTTCGCCCAGCGCTTCGTCGGGCAGGCGGAAGCGCGTGGCGCATTTGGGGCAGGCAACGATCATGGGGCGGTCACGGAACGCCTTCTGGTGGACGAAGTCGCGGAAGCCAAATGCTTTTATAGGGCGCCGCCGTGTGCCGGGGCAAGCTTGCGGGTGCCGGTTTGCGCGTGCGACCATCCGGCAAAAGGGGGTGCGGGCAGAAGAAATGCGTCGCCTGCGACCCCGGGGCAGGCGGACGGAATGGTGATTTTCCAGCAGGTGGGCTTGCGCTACGGCCTTGGGCCGGAGGTGCTGCGCGACGTCAGTTTCCGGCTCGAATCGGGCAGCTTCCATTTCCTGACCGGCGCTTCGGGGGCCGGCAAGTCCTCGCTGCTGTCGCTCCTCTACCTGGCGCGCGTGCCCTCGCGCGGGACGGTCCACCTGTTCGGGCGCGACGTGGCGCGGGTGGAACGCACCGCACTTCCCGGCCTGCGCCGGCGCATCGGCACGGTCTTCCAGGATTTCCGCCTGCTCGACCATCTCTCGGTCGTCGACAACGTGGCCCTGCCGCTGCGCGTGCAGGGCACCGACGAGCATCAGGTGCGCGAGCACGCCGCCGAGCTTCTGGCCTGGGTGGGGCTTGGCGACCATCTGGGCGCGCTGCCGCCCACGCTGTCGGGCGGGCAGAAGCAGCGCGTGGCGATCGCGCGCGCGGTTATCGGCCGCCCGCAGCTTCTCATCGCCGACGAGCCGACCGGCAACGTCGACGATCGCATCGCGATCCGCCTGATGCGCCTTTTCGAGGAGCTGAACCGCCTGGGCACCACGATCGTCATCGCCACGCACAACCTGCAACTCGTGCGCGAGTCGCGCCATCCCGAACTCCGGCTCGATGACGGCGTGCTGACGCGCCATGCGAAGGCGGCATGAAGTTCTTCCGTCTCGGCCTTGGCGGCGAGCTTGCGCTCGAACGCGATCGCGAACGGCGATGGATCGCGGCCGTCGTCGGGGCGCTGGCCTTCCTTGCCACGCTGGCGCTTGGGCTGGCGCTGGCGCTGGCGGGCACCGCGCAGCGCTGGCAGGCAAGCTTCGAAGGCACGCTGACGGCCGAGATACCGGCGGGCGGCGATGCGGCGACGGCCTTGCGCGTGCTGCGCGCCGATCCGGCGGTCGCGCACGCCGAGGCGTTCGCGCGCGCGCGCGCGGAAAAGCTGCTCGCCCCGTGGCTGGGGGCGGGCAATCTCGCCGACCTGCCGATCCCGGTGCTGATCGACGTCAAGCTGCGCGAGGGCGCGCATGTCGACCTGCCGGGCCTGCGCCGCAAGCTGGCCGCCGCGGTGCCCGGCGCCGATCTCGACGACCATTCGAGCTGGCTTTCGGGCTTCCTTGCGTTGGCGCGTGCGGCGACGATCGTCGCCTCCATCGTCGTGGCGGCGGTCGCACTTGCCGCGGCGAGCTGCGTTGCCTTCGCCACGCGCGCGGGCCTTGCCATGCACCGCGAGGCCGTCGACCTCCTGCATCTGGTGGGCGCGGAGGACGCCTATATCGCCAGCCAGTTCGCGCAGGCCGCCATGCGGCTTGCCTTTGCCGGTGCCGCCGCGGGCACGCTTGGCGGTGCGGCCGTGCTGGCCGTGGCGCACTCGGTGGCAAGTTCGGCGCAGTCGCTGGCCTTTCCGTTGCCGGCACTTGGCGCGTTCGACTGGGCCGCCCTTGCGGCGGTGCCGGTGGCCGCAACGCTTGTCGCGGCGGTCGCCGCCTATGCGACGGTGCTGCGCAACCTCGGCCGCATCCTTTAGAAGGGCCGCGATGCGACTTGTCCTGATCGATCGCGACGGCGTTCTCAATGTCGACCGTCCGGACTATGTGAAAAATCCGGGCGAACTGGTGATGCTGCCGGGCTCGGCCGTGGCGGTGGCGCGCCTCAACGCGGCGGGGCTGCTCGTCGCCGTGTGCACGAACCAGTCGCCGATCGGCCGCGGCATTTTCGACGAAGCGATGCTTTCGCGCATCCACGACCGGCTGCGCGACGAACTGGCGCGCGAGGGGGCAAGGCTCGATGCGATCTTCCATTGCCCGGATGCGCCCGGCCGCCCGTCGGCCTGCCGCAAGCCCGAACCGGGCATGCTGAAGGAAGCCATGCGCCGCTTCGGCGCCACGGCCGGCGATACACCGTTCGTGGGCGACACGCTCACCGACATGCAGGCCGCCCGCGCCGCCGGCTGCCCGCGCCATCTCGTGCGCACGGGCCACGGCGCACGCACGCAGGCCGCCGGCCTGCCGGCCGATCTGCTGCCGGTTTCGGTCCACGAGACGCTGGCCGATGCGGTCGACGTGCTTCTTGGCAAGGCCGCGCCATGAAGCCGGGCCCGCGCCGCCAGATCGCGTGGGTGGCGCTCGCCATCGCGGGCGTCGTCGCGGCCTATTTCGGCGGCATGGCGTGGTTTGCCGAGACGATCCCGCGTACGCTCGTCGACACGGGCGCGTCGACCGACGCGATCGTGGTGTTGACCGGCGGGCCCATGCGCCTGCGCGAGGGGCTGCGCCTGCTGGCCGAAGGCAAGGCCAAGAAGCTGCTCGTTTCCGGCGTCTATCGCGGCGTCGACGTGCAGGATCTGCTGCGTGTCGCCCGCCAGAGGCCGGAATCGGTCGAATGCTGCGTCGAGCTTGGTTATGCCGCCGATTCCACCGCCGGCAACGCGACCGAAACGGCCGAGTGGATGGGCCGCGAACATTTCGCGAGCCTGCGTCTGGTCACCGCGAACTACCATCTGCGCCGTTCGCTGCTGGAATTCCGCCGCGCGATGCCGGGCGTGGAGATCGTGCCCCATCCGGTGTTCCCCGACGCCTTCCGCATCGACGAATGGTGGCGCTGGCCGGGAACTTATGCGCTGGTGCAGGCGGAGTATCACAAATATCTTTTCGCCCTCGTGCGCCCGATCTTCTCGCCCGGGCCCGAAGCGGCCGAAACGCCCGAAGGAAACCCGCCGTGACGAAGCTGCGCTCGCTCGCCTTCAACATCTGGTTCGTCGCGCTGACGGTGCTGTTCCTCGTCGCGTCGCTGCCCACGCACCTGATGGCGCGGCGCTGGTCGTGCCTTGTCGGCAAGCGCTGGATGGATGCGCTCGACTGGGGCTTGCGCTTCATCTGCGGCCTGCGCTTCGAGCTGCGCGGGCGGGTGGAACTGCTTGCGCAGCCCGGACTCATCGCGGTCAAGCACCAGTCGGCGTGGGACACGATGATCTTCCACAAGATCAGCCCCGATCCGGCCTACGTGATGAAGAAGGAGATCCTGTCGATCCCGCTTTACGGCTGGCTCGCCTGGAAGCAGGGCAATATCCCGGTCGACCGCAAGGGCGGCTCGGCCGCGCTCAAGAAGATGCTCGAAGCGGCCGAACGCGCGCTCGCGCGCGGCCAGCAGATCGTCATCTTCCCGCAAGGCACGCGCGTGCCGCCGGGTGCCCCGACGTCGGAGTGGCCCTACCATCCGGGCGTGGCGGGGCTCTATTCGAAGCTCGGCGTGGGCTGCGTGCCGGTTGCTCTCAATTCCGGCCTGTTCTGGGGCAGGCGCAGCTTCGCCAAGAAGCCCGGCACGATGGTGATCGAGGTGCTCGACCCGATACCGCCGGGCCTGTCGCGGGCCGCGTTCATGCGCGAACTCGAATCGCGCATCGAAACGGCGAGTGCGCGACTTGCGGCCGAGGCGGGCGGCTGAGATGTGGACGACGCGCCGCCTGCGCCTTGCCGGCGGTCTCGTCCTTTTCGTCTATGTGGGCCTTCACCTTGCCAACCATGCGGCGATGGCGATCTCGCTTGCCGCGGCCGAGGAATATGCGCGCGTCATGTTCGCGATCGTGCGCACATGGCCCGTGCAGGCCGTGCTCTATGCCGCGCTCGGCTCGCATTTCGCGCTGGCGCTCGCCGCCATCTACGCGCGGCGCGATTTCGGCGCGATTTCGCGCGGCGAGGCGGCCCAGCTTGTCGCGGGCCTGCTGATCGTGCCGCTGATGGCGGGCCATGTGGTGCCCGCCCGCCTCGGTCCGGCCCTCCTCGACACCACGCCCTTCCACACGCTGATCGTGCTGACCGGCACGCGCTTCGATCCGCTGGCCGGGGTCTTGACGCTCGCGGGCCTGACGCTGGCCTGGCTGCACGGCTGCATCGGCGTTCATTTCTGGCTGCGCCTGAAGCCGTTCTATCCGCGCGTGCGGCTCGTGCTTTTCGCGCTGGCCGTGGCGCTGTTCGTGGCCGCACTCGCCGGCTATCTGGCGGGTGCGCGCGAAGCGAATGCGCTTTACGACGATCCGGCGTGGCGCGCGTCGATGGACACGCGCTACCGGCTTGCCGATGCGTCGGGCGCGGCACTCCTCGAGCGCATCCGCCATGCCATCTATCTTTTCTGGGCGTTCGCCATTGCGGGCACCTTCGCGGCACGGCGCTTGCGCGTGTGGGCCGAACACCGCGCCGGGCGCTTTGCGGTCGCCTATCCCGACGGGCGCATCGTCGTGCAGCCGCGCGGTGCCTCGATCCTCGATGCCAGCCGTGCCGGTCATGTGCCGCACGCGGCCGTATGCGGCGGGCGCGGCCGCTGCTCGACCTGCCGCGTGCGGGTGGAGCGCGGGATGGAGAATCTCGATGCCGCCGCACCGGCCGAACTTGCCGTGCTCGCGCGCGTGGGGGCACCCCCGGGCGTGCGGCTTGCCTGCCAGGCGCGGCCCACGGGTGATGTCGCCATCGTGCCGCTGCTGCCCGCCAATGCCGGACCGCAGGCGGCCGGGCGTTTGTGGCGCGATGCGGCGGGCAGCGAGAAGACCATCGCGGTGATGTTCGCCGACCTGCGCGGCTTCACCGCGCTGTCGGAAACGAAGCTGCCCTACGACGTCGTCTTCCTGCTCAACCGCTATTTCGCCGAGATGGGGGCGGCCATCGAGGCGGCGGGCGGGCGGCTCGACAAGTTCGTCGGCGACGGGATCGTGGCGCTGTTCGGTGTGGAAAGCGGGCCCGCGGCCGGCACGCGCGCGGCGATCGCCGCGGCAAAGGCGATGATCGTGCGGCTGGAGGCGCTCAACCGCGCGCTCGCACATGACCTGAAGGCGCCCTTGCGCATCGGGATCGGCATCCATACCGGCCCGGCCATCGTGGGCGAGATGGGCTACGCGCAGGCGCGCCAGTTCACGGCCATCGGCGATACGGTCAACACGGCAAGCCGGCTCGAGGCGCTGACGAAGGAATTCGGCGCCGAAGTGCTGGTTTCGGCCGACGCGGCGGCGGCAAGCGCGCTCGATCTTGGATTGCATATGATCCATACAATTGACATTCGCGGCCGGCGGGGGACGCTCGATGTCCACGTCGTTGCCGACGCGCGGACGCTGCCGGACGCCTGAAGCGGGCAAAATTCCATCTTGATCGATTGCAGGGAATCCGATTATAGGATTTCTGGTAGAACAATTTATAGTAAACTGGAGTCACAAACTTTGGTTGCAAAGATTCTTCGTGCGGGGATCGCCATGTCCCTGTGTGGGATGTCGGCCTGCGCCTCGATCGTCTCGGGCACCGAATCGACCACCTACCTCGAAACAAAGCCCGTCGACGCGCGCTGTCGGCTGCATGGCCAGGATTTCACGCGCGAGGTGAACACGCCCGCGAGCGTTCCGCTCCCGGCGAAATCCTCGCCGGTTACCGTTGAATGCAACGCCGACGGATACCAGCGCGCGACCCAGGAACTTGAAGCGTCGATGGATGGCTGGGTCTTCGGCAACCTGATCTTCGGCGGCATCGTCGGCGGCGTGATCGACATCGCGCGCGGTGCCGGAAAGAAGTTTCCGCCGCAAATCCAGGTCGTCATGGACCCGGCGACGTTCAAGACCGAGGCCGAGCGCGACCGCCACTACGACGAGCGCGTGCGCGTCGAGAACGAGCAATGGGACCGTGCGATCGCCACCGTTCGTGGCCAGTGCGATTCGGCCGGCTCGACCGAATGCCAGCGCCGCGTGACCGAGGCCGAGGACCGCCGAAAGGCCGAAGTCGACAAGATCGAGGCGAACCGGCGCAGCAGCCGGATCGCCGGTTAACCGGCAAGCTTCTTGACGAAATGCACGCGGTTGCCGTTGCCGAAGGCTTCTTCGCGCTCGATCGCGTAGTCGCGCGCGAGGTACCACTCGGTGTTCCCGCCCATGCGGCTGTTCGTATAGAGCCGCACGACCGCATAGCCCATCTCGCGCGCGATTTCCTCGCCGCGCGCGAGCAGCGCGTCGCCCAGCCCGCGCCGCTGCATTTCCGGACGCACCGCGATGTTCTCGACCAGCATGTGGCCGTCGAGCGCTTCGAGATGCAGCGCCGCGACCACGTGGCCGCCGAGTTCCGCGAACTCCACGATGTGGTCGCGCACGGCGGCAACGTGGTCGGCGGTCATCGGCAGCGGTTCGCGGCCGATCAGCGGCACCCACTTGGCGTAGGCGGCGCGCGTGATCTCGCGCAGCAGCGGCCCCTCGTCGGGGCGCGCGCGGCGGAAGGCGGGCTTCTCGCTCATCTCATTCCACCGGCATGGCCGGGACGAGCAGTTGCGGATCGAGCCTGACGTCGAACCATGTAAGGCCCCAGTGCAGATGCGGCCCCGTCACGCGGCCGGTGGCGCCGATCGCCCCCACGATCTCGCCCGCGTTCACGCGCGTGCCCACGGCAACGTCGAGACGCGAGAGATGCGCGTAGACCGACGTGACGCCGTGCCCGTGGTCGATCATCAATGTGCCGCCGGTGAAAAACAGGTCTTTCTCGGCGAGCGAGACGATCCCGTCGGCCGCCGCCGCGACGGGCGTGCCGGTGGGGCGCGCCACGTCGACGCCCAGATGGGGTGCACGCGGCTTGCCGTTGAGGATGCGCTGGCTGCCATAGACGCCGCTGATGGGCCCCGTCACCGGCCAGCGGAAGCCGCTTTCGAACAGCGGCAGGGCCGTATCGCGATGGCGCGCGGCGACGATCTTCACGTTTTCGGCCTCGATGCGCGCCAGCGCCGCCGGATCGGGCGTCACCTGCGCTTCGGGGAGGCCGTCGATGCGCTGGATGTCGAACCTGCGCGGCTCGACCTTCAGGTCGAGCGTCTTCGTGCGGCCGTCGGGTGCGGTCACGTCGAGCCTGGCCGCCTTTGCCTCGCGCGCGAAGCCCACGACGAACTTTCCGTCGGCGGCCACGCGCACCGGCTGGCCGTCGAGCGCCACGCGGCTGCCGGGTGCGGTCGATCCCACGACCAGCGCGCCCTGCACGATGCGGTTCTCGAAGCGGATTTCCTGCGCGTGGGCCGGCATCGCGAACAGGACGAACGCGAAGAGAAGGTGCTTCACAGCAGCGAACCCTGACCGGCAGGCGCGGCCTTGGCCGCCTTCGCCTTCTTCTCGGGCTTTGCCGCCGCTTCGCCGTCGATGGTGGCGCCGGCCGTTCCGTCGGCGAAGGTAAGCGTCACGTGCGCGCCGGGCTCGGCTTCGCCGGCCTTCTGCACGGGCCTGCCGTCGGCATCGACGACCATCGCGAAGCCGCGCTCCAGCACCTTCTTGTGCGAATAGCTTTCGAGCAGTTCGCCGAGGGCCGCGATGCGCTGGCCGCGCGTTTCCATGACGCGGATGCCAGCCGATTTCGCGCGCGTCAGCAGGTCGTCGAGATGTTTTGCCTCGCGCGCGAGGGCCGTGCGCCGCGCGCCCGCGTTGGACGCAAGGGCCGCCGACAGGCGCAGCAACTGGCCGCGCGCGCGCTCAAGCTGCGTTTTCGGATCGGGCAGGCGCGCACCCAGTTCGATCGTGCGGCGTTTGCGCGCGTCGAGGGCGGCGAGGATCGCAAGCTTGAGGCGCTCGCCGCGTTCGTCGAGGCGCTGCGCGCGTTCCTCGACCATCCGCTTCGGGTCGCCGAGTGCACGCGCGGCGGCGGCAATGCGCGTGCGCCGCTCGTCGAGCGTGCGGGCAAGGCTTGCCTCCAGTGTGGCGCCCGCACGCGCGATGCGCGCGGCCAGTTCCTGGCGCACGGGCACGACCATCTCGGCGGCGGCCGTTGGCGTGGGGGCGCGCACGTCCGCCGCGAAATCGATCAGCGTCGTGTCCGTCTCGTGGCCGACGGCGGAAACGAGCGGGATCTCGCTTTCGGCCGCGGCACGCACGACGATTTCATCGTTGAAGGCCATCAGGTCTTCAAGGCTGCCGCCGCCGCGCGCGACGATCAGCACGTCCGGGCGCGGGACGGCACCGCCGGGAACAAGCGCGTTGAATCCGCGGATGGCGGCGGCGACCTGTTCGGCTGCCCCTTCGCCTTGTACGGCGACCGCCCACACGAGCACGCGGCGCGGGAAGCGGTCGGCGAGGCGGTGCAGGATGTCGCGGATGACCGCCCCGGTCGCCGACGTGACGACGCCGATCGTATCGGGCAGGTAGGGGAGCTTGCGTTTGCGCGAAGCGTCGAACAGGCCTTCGGCGGCAAGCCGCTTCTTGCGGTCCTCGATCAGCTTCAGCAGCGCGCCCTGGCCGGCAAGCTCCATGCGCTCGACGACGATCTGGTATTTCGAGCGGCCGGGATAGGTCGTCAGCCGCCCGGTCGCGACGACTTCCATGCCGTCTTCGGGCTTGATGCCGAGCTTGCCCGCCGCACCGCGCCAGCACACGCCGTCGATGGCGGCATCGGCGTCCTTCAGCGAGAAATAGAGATGGCCCGAGGTGTGCCGCTTGAAGCCCGATATTTCGCCGCGCACGCGCACGATCTCGAAATTGTCCTCGACCGTCCGCTTGACGGCCTGGGACAGTTCGGAGACGGAATATTCGGGCAGGTTGCCGCGTGGCTCGGTCATGGCGTCCGACCGACTTTATGATACAAGCCGGTCGGTTTGGATAGCCGGGAGCGGAGTCGCATGCGCATTCTCGTGGTCGGTTCGGGGGCACGCGAACATGCGCTGTGCTGGGCCATTTCCGCTTCCCCCCTCTGCACCAAGCTTTTCTGCGCGCCGGGCAATGCCGGCATCGCTTCGGTCGCCGAATGCGTGCCGGTCGCCGCGATGGATCTCGACGCGATCGTGGCCCTGGCCACGCGCGAGAAGATCGATTTCGCGGTGATCGGCCCGGAAGACCCGCTGGCCGCCGGCATCGTCGACCGGCTTGCCGCTGCCGGCGTCAAGTCGTTCGGGCCCAACGCGGCGGCCGCACGTCTGGAAGGTTCCAAGGGCTTCCTCAAGGATTTCTGCGCCCGGCACAAGATCCCCACGGCGGCCTATGCGCGCTTCACCGACCGCGACAAGGCGGTTGCCTATGTCGAGGAAAAGGGCGCGCCCATCGTCGTCAAGACCGACGGGCTTGCCGCCGGCAAGGGCGTGACCGTCGCAACCGGCGTCGAGGACGCCATCGACGCGATCGATGATGCCATGCTCGCCGGGCGCTTCGGCCGCTCGGGTGCCGAACTCGTCATCGAGGAATTCCTCGAAGGCGTCGAAGCGAGCTTTTTCGTGCTGTGCGACGGGAAGAACGCGCTGCCGTTGGGCAACGCGCAGGACCACAAGCGCGTGGGCGACGGCGACACCGGCCCCAACACCGGCGGCATGGGCGCCTATTCGCCCGCACCCCTGTTCGATGCGGGCGTGGAAAAGCGCGTGATGGACGAAATCGTGCGCCCGACGCTGGCTGGCATGGCGGCCGAGGGCGCGCCGTTCAAGGGCGTGCTGTTCGTGGGCCTGATGATCGGCCCGAAGGGGCCGCAGCTTGTCGAATTCAACGTGCGCTTCGGCGACCCGGAGTGCCAGACGATCCTGCCGCGCCTCAAATCCGACCTGCTGCCCGCCCTCATCGCGTCGGCCGACGGCACGCTCGACCGCTTCGACCTGCGCTGGTCCTCCGACACGACGATGTGCGTGGTCATGGCGGCGGAAGGTTATCCGGGCGAGCCGAAAAAGGGCACCGAGATCCGCGGCCTCGATGCGGCGGCGAAGGTGCCGGGCGTGCTCGTCTTCCATGCCGCCACGAAGGCCGACGGCGCACGCATCCTTGCCAATGGCGGGCGCGTGCTGGGCATCGTGGGCCGCGGCAAGGATGCGGCCGCCGCGCGCGATGCGGCCTATGCGGGGATCGCGAAGGTCGACTGGCCGGGCGGCTTCTGCCGTTCCGACATCGGCTGGCAGGTCGTCGGCCGGAAATGAGCGCGCCCGGATCCGCCCCGGCCTACGCATACGACGATCTTCCGCCGCCGGGCACGTGGCGCGAGATCCAGCCGGGCGTGCGCTGGCTGTCGATGCCGCTGCCGTTCCCGCCCGACCATATCAACGTGTGGCTGGTCGACGACGGCGAGGCGGGAATCGCGATCGTCGATACCGGGCTTGCGCGCGAGGACACCAAGGCGCACTGGCTGGCGGGGTTGGGCGAGGAAACGGTCAGCCGCGTGGTGTGCACGCATTTCCATCCCGACCACATGGGGCTGGCGCACTGGCTGTGCGAGCGCTTCGGCGTGGAGCTGTGGACGACGCTTGGCGAATACTACACCGCGCGCGCCATCCACGCGCAGGGCTCGGCCGCCGATGTCGCGCACAAGGTCGCGTTCTACCGCGCCAACGGCATCGGGCCGGACGGGATCGGCGCGTTCGCCACGCCCGAGAACCTCTACCGTCGCGGCGTGCCCGATCTGCCCGCGCATTATCGCCGCATCCATGCCGATACGCCGTTGCGCGCAGGCACCGACGAATGGCGCATCATCGTGGGCCGCGGTCACTGCCCGGAACATGCCTGCCTGCATTCGCCCGCGCGCAAGCTCGTGATCGGCGGCGACATCCTGCTGCCGCGCATCACGCCCAATATCGGCGTGTGGCCGGCCGAGCCGATGGCCAACCCGCTGGCCGACTATCTCGCCTGCCTCGACGGCTTCGCGCATCTGCCGGCCGATACGCTGATCCTGCCTGCGCACGGTTTTCCCTATCGCGGCGTGCACGCGCGCATCGCGGCGATCCGCGAACATCACGAGGAACGGCTGGCGATCCTCAGGCAGGCGGCGGGCGAGCGGGCTGAAGGGCTTTCAGCCGCCGACTGCTTCAAGCTCCTGTTCCGGCGCGAAATCGGCCCGCACAATGTGGGGCTTGCGACCGGCGAGGCGCTCGCCCACCTGCATCTGCTCGAAAGCCGGGGCGAGCTGTTCCGCCGCAACGTCGACGGCGTGTGGCGCTTTGCGGCCTAGCGCCGCGCCTTGAAGAAATCGCGCAGCAGCGTCGCGGCTTCGGCTTCGGCGATGCCGCCATAGAGTTCCGGCCGGTGGTTGCAGCCCGGTTGGGCAAAGATGCGCGGGCCGTTTTCCACGCCGCCGGCCTTGGGATCGGAAGCGGCCCAATAAAGCCGCCGCAGCCTTGCAAACGCGATGGCCTGCGCGCACATCGGGCAGGGTTCGAGCGTGACGTAGAGGTCGAGCCCTTCGAGCCGCTTCTCGCCGCGCTTCTTGGCCGCCTCGCGGATCGCCAGCATTTCGGCGTGCGCGGTCGGGTCGCGATCGCGCTCCACGCGGTTGTGCGCGGCCGCCACGATCTCGCCCGTCGTCCCGTCGACCAGGACGGCGCCCACCGGCACCTCGCCGGCGTCGGCGGCGGCGCGGGCCTCGGCGAGCGCCCTGTCCATGAAATTCGCGGTCATGGGCCAAGCGTTTACGCCGGAATCGCCGCCGTGATAAGAGGAAGCCCATGTCTCGCCCCCGCATCGGCATCACGCTCGACTCCGAACCCGCCGGCGGCTGGTCCAAGATGCCGTGGTATGCGCTGCGCCAGAACTATTGTGGTGCGGTCGCCGCGGCAGGCGGGCTGCCGCTGCCGCTTCCCCACGAACCCGACCTCGCGGCCGCCTATCTCGACGGGCTCGATGGCCTTCTGGTGACCGGCGGCGCCTTCGACGTGGACCCGGCCCTGTTCGGCGACGCGACCAAGCATGCCACCGTCAAGACCAAGGACCGGCGCACGGCCTTCGAGTTCGCGATGGTCAAGGGTGCCATCGCGCGCGACATGCCGCTTCTGGGGATCTGCGGCGGCGAACAGCTCCTGAACGTCGTGCTGGGCGGCACGCTGCACCAGCACGTGCCCGACGTGTTCCCCGACGGGCTGGCGCACGAGCAGCCAAACCCGCGCACCGAACCCGGTCACGACATCGAGATCGTGCAGGGCACGCTGCTTCACCGCACGGTGCGCACGTCGCGCATGTCGGTCAATTCGGCGCATCATCAGGCCGTCAAGGACGTGGGCCCCGGCGTGGTGGTCAACGCCAAGGCGCCCGACGGCGTGATCGAGGGGATCGAGCATACGGCCCGGCGATTCTGCCTGGGCGTGGAGTGGCACCCCGAATATTCCATCGATCCCGGCGACGACCGGATCTTCCGCGCCTTCATCAAGGCGAGCGCCGCGTGAGCGGTGATAGCGGGAGCGATCACCGCGGCGGCGAGCGCGTCGCCAAGGTCATCGCGCGGGCGGGCCTGTGTTCGCGCCGCGAGGCCGAAGCGCTGATCGAGCAGGGCCGGGTGACGGTCAACGGCAAGACGCTTGCGCGCGCGGCGCATAACGTCGTGCCGGGCGACGAGATCGTGGTCGACGGCAAGAAGCTTCCGGCAACCGAGCGCCCGCGGCTGTTCCGCTTCCACAAGCCGCGCGAAGTGCTCGTCGCCACGAAAGACCCGCAAGGCCGCCGCACGATCTATGACGGCATGCCGGCGAGCCTGCCGCGCCTGATGCCGGTCGGCCGGCTCGACTATCTTTCCGAAGGGCTGCTGCTGCTCACCAACGATGGCGGCATCAAGCGGCATCTCGAGCTTCCGGCCACGGGGCTCGTGCGGCGCTATCGCGTGCGCGTTTTCGGCACGCCCGATTCCGAGCGCCTTGCGCGGCTCAAGAACGGCATTGCCATCGACGGCGTGCAGTACGGCGCGATCGAGGCGCGGCTGGAAGGCACGCCCGAAGGGCGCAACGCGTGGCTTTCCTTCGCGCTGACCGAGGGCAAGAACCGCGAGGTGCGGCGTATCTGCGAAAAGCTCGGCCTGCAGGTGAACCGCCTGATCCGCACCGAATACGGCGCCTTCGCGCTCGACCGGCTGCCGCGCGGCGCCATCGAGGAGGTGGGCCCCGGCGAACTGCGCAAGACGCTGGGCACGCTCGCCGGCCCGGCGCACAAGAAGGGCAGGCCCGCCGCATGAGCGCCCGGCGCTATCTCGAGGATTTCGCCGTCGGCGAGATCATCAGGGGCGGCGCGCTGCGTGTGGAGCCGGCGGCAATCAAGGAATTCGCCGCGAAGTTCGATCCGCAGGTCTTCCATCTCGACGAGGAAGCGGCGAAGGACACCTTCTTCGACGGGCTTGCCGCCAGCGGCTGGCACACCGCGGCGATGACCATGCGCCTGATCGTCGAGACGCTGCCGCTGGCCGGCGGCGTCATCGGGGCGGGCGGCACGATCGCATGGCCCAAGCCGCTCAGGCCCGGTACCACGCTCAGCGTCGCCATCGAGATCCTGGAAATCCGCCCCTCGCGCTCGCGGCCCGAGCGCGGGATGCTGAAGATGAAATGCACGACCCACGAGGATTCGGGCGAGGTGGTGCAGACGCTCGTCGCCGACCTCGTCGTGCCGCGGCGTCCGGGCTGAAATGCGCGGGGCCCCGCCCGGCAACATCCGGATCGTCGCGGGACAATGGCGCGGCCGCAAGCTCGCCGTGCCCGAGGGCGATGCGATCCGCCCGACGGGCGAGCGCCAGCGCAAGGCGCTGTTCGACATCCTCGGCCACGGCAAGTTCGCACCGGGCGGCGTATCCTGCCTTCAGGGCGCGCGCGTGCTCGACATGTTCGCGGGCACCGGCGCGCTGGGCCTCGAAGCGCTGTCGCGCGGTGCGGCGAGCTGCATCTTCGTCGAACGTGCAGGCGAGGCACGCCGCGCGATCGAGGCCAACGTCAAGGCGACCGGGGCAGGGGCCGCCACGCGCCTCGTCATGGCGGATGCCGCAAAGCTGCCCGCCCCGCCGCCCGAGCCATGGGCGCCGGCCACGCTCGTCTTCCTCGATCCGCCCTATCGCACCGACATGGCGCCGTCCGTCCTCGCCGGGCTTTCGGCGAAGGGCTGGCTTGCCAGGGATGCCGTGTGCATTGTCGAACTGGCCGAGGACGAACCCTTCGTCGCCCCCGCCGGTTTCGCGTCGATGGACCAGCGCGTCTACAGCAAGACGCGTTTCGTTTTTCTTTCCCACGGAGCCTGAACGATGGCGCTGATCCAGTATCTGACCCGCATCCAGTTCGGCTACGGCGCGCTCGACACGCTGGTCGCCGAGCTTGCCGCGCTGGGCATCAGGCGGCCGCTGATCGTGACCGACAAGGGCGTGGCCGCCGCGGGCCTGCTGGCGCACGTGCAGCTGAAGATGGGGGTGGAGGCCGCCGACGTGTTCGACGAAACACCGGCGAACCCGACCGAGAAGGCGGCATTGGCCGCGATCCATGTCTACCGCCATTCGAAGGCGGATGGCTGCATCGGGCTTGGCGGCGGCTCGTCGATGGACCTCGCCAAGATCGTGGCGTTGGGCGCCACGCATGAAGGCCCGCTCGCCCGCTATGCGGCCATCGAAGGCGGCGCGCCAAGGATCGGCGCGCATATCGCCCCGGTCGTGGCGATCCCCACGACGGCGGGCACGGGATCGGAAGTCGGGCGCGGGGCGGTGCTGGTGTTCGACGACGGGCGCAAGCTGGGCGTGCTGTCGCCGCACCTGATCCCGCGCGTGGCGGTGTGCGATCCGGAAATGACGTTGGGCCTGCCGCCGCTGCTGACCGCGGCGACCGGCATGGACGCGCTTGCCCATTGCATCGAGACGTTCATCGCGCCCGCACAGAACCCGCCGGCCGACGCCATCGCGCTCGACGGGGCGGTGCGCATCGTCGCCCATATCGAACGCGCCACGAAGGACGGGCGCGATCGCGACGCGCGCTGGCACATGATGTCGGGCGCCATGCAGGGCGCGATGGCCTTCCAGAAGGGGCTCGGTGCGGTCCACGCGCTTTCGCATCCGCTGGGCGGCCTCAAGGACGTGAACCCGCATCACGGCACGCTCAACGCGGTCGTGATGCCGGCCGTGCTGCGCTTCAACGAATCGTGCTGCGGCGAGAAATATGCGCGGCTGCGCCACGCGCTGGGCCTTGCCGAACACGCGAAGCTCGACCGTTTCGTCGCCGATCTCAACGCGCGGCTGGGCCTGCCCCCGGGGCTGAAGGCGATGGGCATCGGGCGCGAGCGCTTCGCTTCCATCGTGCCGCAGGCGCTGGCCGACCACACGGCCGCGACCAACCCGCGCAAGCTCGACGCGGATTCCGTCCTGCACCTGCTCGAAGAGTCGCTCTGACCTAGCCGACCTTCTTGTACAGGATGGTCGTGGGGTCGTAGCGCTCGGTGAAATTGTCGCGGCACCAGTCGGGGATTTTCCCGGCGATCAGGTAACCCATCGAAAGATAGAGCGGCTCGGCCGCATCGCCCGTGCGCGTGTCGAGCGTGACGAGCCAGCGCCCGTGCATGCGCGCGTGGCGTTCGAGTTCTTCCATCAGGGCGCGCGCGATGCCGCGGCGGCGGAAATCGGGATGGACGAGCAGCTTTCGCGCCTCGGCGCGGTGCGGCTGGTTGGGCGGCGTGTCGATATCGAGCTGCACGCTGCCGGCAAGGTGGCCCGAAACGAACGCCCCCAGCACCGTGCGTCCGCCGCCGCGCACCGGCCCGATCACGTTTTTGCGCCAGAAATCCGCCGCATCTTCGAGCGAATAGGGCAGCACGTAGCCCACGCTGCCGCCGCCATGAACGCACGCATGCATCAGTTCGCCGAAGGCGTCGATGTCGCGCTCGATCTCCTCGGCGGCGACGGTGCGGATTTCGGCGGCGGTCATGGTCTCCTCAGGCGATGAAGATGAGATAGCGCGCGGCGCGCCGCCGCGTGCGGAAGGCGCTTGCGCCCGCCAGCCGGTAGCGGATGCAGTCGCCCGCTTTCAGCGAATGCGTGGCGCCGGAAAGCGTGATGTCGAGCTCGCCCTCGAGCATCACCAGATGATGCTCGAGCCCTTCGCGCGGCGAGGCGTCGTAGGCGATGGACGTGCCGGGCTTGAGTTCGCCTTCCAGCACCTCGCCGTCGAGGCCGGCCGAAGGCGGGGAAACCGTACGGCGGCGGAAGCCGGTGTCGGGATCGACGAAGACCGGCTGGTCGGCGCGGCGTACGAGCGGCGCGTATTCGTCCTCGACCCGGTGCAGCAGGCGCGAGATCGTCATGCCGTAGGCGGCGGCAAGGCGGCCAAGCAGGCTCGCCGTCGGGCTCGTCTCGGCATTTTCCAGCCGCGACAGGCTCGCGCGGCTTGCCCCGCTGCGTTTCGCCAGTTCGTCGAGCGACCAGCCGCGATCCGCGCGCATCGCCTTCAGCCGTTCGGCAATGCGCCGGTCGATTGCGGTTTCGTCGGGGAGGACTGACTGTTCCATATTCGGGAAAATCTCCCGGATACGGGAGAATGTCAATTGAGGGAATTCGTTGGGTTTTGACCTGCCCGTCGTAACTGAATACAGTTATTAGTAGAGTCGTGGAGAATTGATATGCCAGATGTCGTAAACCTCGATGCTCTCATTGGGCGCGAAGATTTCATTGCACCACAAGACAACGCGAATGTTGGCGGCGAATTTGGCAAGCAGACTGCGTCAGTTACCGATCTTAGCATCGGCGAAAGCTTTTTTAGCACGCTGAGAAAGCCGGACTTTCAGCGGGAGACTGCTGCTTGGTCTCCCACCATGGTTTGCGATTTTATCGAAGCTTTTGTGAGCAACGATCTAATTCCAGCTGTGATCTGCTGGCAGTCACCTGAACGGCTTACATTCATTATCGACGGCGCTCATCGTTTGAGCGCGATCGTTGCTTGGATATTGGAGGATTATGGTGCCGGTGCCCGATCAATAGAGTTCTATGGCAAGATTCCTGAGGAACAAGAGCGTATCCATCAAAAAACTCGTGACCTCGTAAAATCTCGGATCGGGTCATATGTTGAATGGCGTGCTGAGACTCAAAAGCCAGGAACCATTCCAGCGCTTACTTCCAAAGTTCGAGCGTTAGCACATGCAAAGGTGCCGCTGCTTTGGGTGCCGGGAAGCGACGCAACTAAAGCCGAGAAAGCGTTTTTTGCGATCAATCAATCGGCGGTTGAAATAGATCCAACCGAACTAAAAATTCTGAATGCGCGATCTAAACCAAATGCGGTTGCGGCGCGGGCGATTGTACGGAACGCAACCGGATACAAGTATTGGGCTCCATTTTCGCAAGACGCGCAGAAGGCCGTCGTTGAAACGGCAAAGTCAATCTATGAGGCGCTATATAGGCCGCCATTACAATCGCCACCTAAAACCGAAGAGCTGCCAGTTGCTGGGCTAGGGTACGGGTCGCAGACGCTCCCATTGATTTTTGATTTGGTGAATATTTCGAACGGACTCCCTGTAGAGGACTCTTCCAAAAGCAAAAGAAAATATTTGAAGCCTCAGGGCCAAACGCTTCCGGATGAGGCGGCCACGGTGGCCGCGATCAAAGAGACGGTCAAGATGGTGCGCCGTATTACCGGGGTGCATCCATCGTCTCTCGGATTGCATCCGGGGGTCTATTTTTACTCCTCGAATTTTCGTCATCAACCAACGGCCGTACTGGCCGTCGCCCAACTAATTAAGGACATCGAAGCGGTCGATGGATTTTTAGATTTCACCAAATTTCGCGGCCGATTTGAAAGTTTTTTGATCGACCACAAGATGTACATCAATCAGCTCACCGTGAAACACGGCAGCATGGTGAAGGGCTATATCCCGATTCGCGATTACTATTCGTTCGTTTTAGATCGAGTCGGGGCAGGTCGAAGCAACGATGAAATTGAGAGCGATCTTAAGCAAAGCGAAAAATATCATTTTCTTGTCAAAGAGAAGCCAATCCTTACGAAGCAAGCAAAGAAATTTTCACAAGACACGAAAAATTTCAAATTGATGACGGATGTGTTGGCATCAGCATTTATTTGCAGTGTATGCGGTGCTCGTATCGACAAAAAATCAATGCACCTCGACCATATTACGGAAAAATCCATAGGAGGCCCTGCAACTGCCGGAAATAGTCAATGGCTCCACCCCTATTGCGACAGCACTGCAAAGTCGAAAATTCAGGTGAAATAATCGTGTTGCGCCCTAGCATTTTTCAATACGCGTACGCCTGATAGACCGGCGCGACGCTGCGGCCCCATTCGCCTTCGTAGCGGGCCAGCATTTCCTCGGCCGGCGTGATGCCGCTGTCGACGATCTGGCGCAATGGCGTGAGGAACGTCGTCTCGTCGGAATCGCCCATGCGGTTCATGCGCTTGCGCGCGGAAAGCCCCTTGCGGGCGAGGTCCAGCATCTCGCGCGCCACGCCCTGCACCGTGCCCTTGCGGAAGGGGGCCTTCAGCGCGAGGCGCGGCACGTCGCGGCGCAGCGCCTGCATCTCGTCGATCGTCCAGTCGCTGACGAGGGCCGCCGCCTGGTCGAGCGTCGACTGGTCGTAGAGCAGGCCCACGAACAGCGCCGGCAGCGCGCACAGCCGGTTCCACGGGCCGCCGTCGGCCCCGCGCATCTCGATGTATTTCTTGAGCCGCACTTCGGGGAAGGCCGTCGTCACGTGATCGGCCCAGTCGCCCGTCGTGGCGGGGCCGGCTTCGTTCAGGTCCTTGTATTCGCCGGCCATGAACTTGCGGAACGAGCGGCCGGCCACGTCGATGTACCTGCCGTCGCGATAGACGAAGTACATCGGCACGTCGAGCAGCCAGTCGACATAGCGCTCGTACCCCATGCCCTTCTCGAACACGAACGGGATCAGGCCGCAGCGGTCGGGATCGGTGTCGGTCCATGTCTGGCTGCGGTACGAAAGGAAGCCCGACGGCTTGCCTTCCACGAACGGCGAATTGGCGAACATCGCGGTCGCCACCGGCTGGAGAGCCAGCGACACGCGGTACTTCTTCACCATGTCGGCTTCGCTCGCGAAATCCAGATTCACCTGCACGGTACAGGTTCGCAGCATCATGTCGATGCCCAGCGTGCCGCGCTTGGGCATGTACTCGCGCATGATCTTCGTGCGGCCCTTGGGCATCCAGTGCACGTCCGCGCGCTTCCATTCCGGCGCGAAACCGAGGCCCACGAGGCCCACGCCGATCTCGGCGGCGACTTCCTTGCATTCCACGAGATGGCGGTTGGTCTCGTCGCAGGTCTGGTGGATGTTCTCCACCGGCGCGCCGGAAAGCTCGAACTGGCCGCCGGGTTCCAGCGTGATCGAGCATTTGCCCTTGAGGAGCGCGATGGGCTTGCCGTTCTCCTCGACCGGCTGCCAGCCGAACCGCGTCAGCCCCTCGATCATCGCGCGCACGCTGGCCTTCTGGCCCTCGTAGGGCAGCGCCTTGTGGCCGTCGATCGTGAAGAGGAATTTCTCGTGCTCGGTGCCGATGCGCCACTGGTCGCGCGGCTTCTCGCCCGATGCGATCCAGTCGACGAGCTGGCGCCTGGATTCGATGATCTCGCCGCGCGAGGTCGGGGGTGCTGACATGGTGTTCCGGACCTCGCGTCAGGAGGATTGCTGGAAACGCGGCTTGCGTGCCGCGTCGGGGCCGAGCGACTGGAAGACCGCAAGTGCCGCAAGGGCGGCCGTATCCGCGCGCAGCACGCGTGGACCCAGGCCGACGAAACGCACGAACGGTTGCTTGCGCAGGACGGTGAACTCCTCGGGCGCGAAACCGCCTTCGGGGCCGGTCAGAATGGCCCAGGGTTTCGTAAGGTCTTCCTTGGCGAGAAACGCGGCAAGCGGCGCGCCGCCGCCCGTCTCGTCGCACACGATCAGTTGGCGACCCGCAGGCCAGTTCGCAAGGGCCCGGTCCAGGGTTGCGGGGGCGAGGATTTCGGGCAGGTCCAGCCGCTCGCTCTGCTCGGTCGCTTCCTTCGCGATGGCCGCAAGCCGCTCGACATTCACGCGCTCGACATTCGTGCGCCGCGTCGTCACCGGCCACAGCGCCGCCGCCCCCAGTTCGGTCGCCTTCTCGATCTGGAATTCCAGATGCGCGCGCTTGATGGGCGCGAAAACGAGCCACACGTCGCTTGCCGCCTTCATCGGCGCGCGCAGGCGGCCGCGCGGCGCCAGTTCCACGCGCGACTTCGAAAACGAGACGATCTCGGCTGCGTATTCGCCGTCGCGCGCGTTGAACAGCGCCACGATCGTGCCGGCGGGAAGACGCAGCACGTTCTTCAGATAATGCGCGGCACCACCGTCGAGCACGACCGATGGCGCGTCCAGCGCCGCGTCGGCGTGAAGGCGCGCGCGGGGGCGGGGTGGGGTGCTGGACGGCGACGGCTCGCTCATGGGATCGTGCCTAGCATATGACCGATACGACGCAAACCGCGGCAAGCGACATCCCGCGCGACGGCTGGGTGGACCGGCTGCTGCCGCATGCGGCAAGGCCCTTCGCGCGGCTCTCGCGCCTCGACCGGCCCATCGGCACCTGGCTGCTGCTGTTCCCGTGCTGGTGGTCGATCGCGCTGGGCCGGCCCGACCTTGCCGAGGGCGTGCGGCTGTTCGTGCTGTTCGCGCTCGGCGCCGTCGTGATGCGCGGGGCGGGCTGCACCTATAACGACATCGTCGACCGTGATTTCGACAGGGCGGTCGCGCGAACGGCCGACCGGCCGATCCCTTCGGGCGCGGTCAGCGTGCGTGGCGCGCTCGCGTGGCTGTTCGTGCAGCTTCTCGTCGGGCTCACGATCCTCGTGCAGCTGAATTCGTTCGCGATCGGCATGGGTGTGGCCTCGCTCGTGCTCGTCTTCACCTATCCGCTGATGAAGCGCGTGACCTGGTGGCCGCAGTTCTTCCTCGGCCTTGCGTTCAACTGGGGCGCGTTGATGGGCTATGCGGCCGTGGCGGGCCGGCTCGATGCGGCACCCGTGCTGCTCTACATCGCCGGCATCTTCTGGACGCTGGGCTACGACACGATCTATGCGCATCAGGACAAGGAAGACGACGCGCTGATCGGCGTGAAGTCCTCCGCCCTGCGGCTGGGGCCGAGGACCGTTCCGGCGCTGTGGGCTTTCTATGCGGCGACGGTGGCGCTGCTGGCCGCGGTCGGCTGGCAGGCCGGGCTCGGCCATGCCTATATCGCGCTGCTGGTTGCCGGTGCCGTGCAGCTGGGATGGCAGGTGCGCACGCTGGGAGTCAACGATCCGGTAGACTGCCTTGCGAAATTCAAGTCGAACCGGCTTTTCGGCTGGCTGCTGCTTGCCGGCATCCTGTTCGGCCCCCCGTGAACGGATCGTACGCCGATTTCGTGCGCGCCGAGACGCGGCTGCAGGCGCCGCCGCTTGTCCCGGAAATCCGGCTCCATCTGGCGGCCCGCGCCACCGACCTGTGGGAAGCGACCGAAGCGAAGCTCGAGGAAAAGGGCCTGCCGCCGCCCTACTGGGCGTTCGCCTGGCCGGGCGGACGCGCACTCGCCCGCTATATTCTCGACAATCCGGCGACGGCGCGCGGTCTGGCCGTACTCGATTTCGCGGCCGGCTGCGGGATCGCGGCGATTGCGGCAGCGCTGGCCGGCGCGCAAAGCGTGACTGCAAGCGAGATCGACGATTTCGCGCTGGCCGCGCTCGATCTCAATTGTATTGCCAACGGCGTATCGGTCGGCCGCCACGCGGGCGACGTCGTGGCACTCGCCCCCGCACCGGCCTGGGGCCTGATCCTGGCGGGCGATGTCTTCTATGAGAAGCCGATGTCGGAGCGCATCTGGCCGTGGCTGAAGGCGCGCCATGCGGCCGGGGCGCGCGTGCTCGTCGCCGATCCGGGCCGCGCCTATCTTCCGGGCAGCGGCCTCAACGAGATCGCGCGCTACGACGTGCCCACCGATCTCGATCTCGAAGACCGCACGATCCGCACGACGCGCGTGCTCGAGATCGCCTGACCGACGTGGCGCCCGCGCCACAGGTCGCACGAAAGAGTCGCGCGTGCGCGATGCGCGCTATCGGCCGGCACTTTCGCACTTCTATAGTGCCTTCCCCATGACCGGCGCCTCGCCCCAGCTTTACGAACGCATCTACCGGCTCTTCACGGCCCCGGTCGCCGCGTTCGATTGCGGGGCGCGCTGTGCGGCCCACAACAACGGTACGCCGGTCTGCTGCTCGACCGAGGCGGCCATCCCCATCGTCGACACGCACGAGTGGGAGCTTCTGAAGTCGCGCTCCGACCTGTGGCGCCCCTTCGTGGCGCCCGACAAGGCGACCGAGAAGGAACTTTCCGACCTGCACGCCGAATGTACGGCGATCGAGTGCAAGGGGGCGCGCTTCTGCGAACGCGACAACCGCTCGATGTCGTGCCGCACCTTCCCGTTCTTCCCCTACATCACCCGCGAGAACGATTTCGTGGGCCTGTCGGTCTTCTGGACGTTCGAGGACCGGTGCTGGGTGCAGTCGCAGCTCCAGATCGTCAACCAGCGCTTCGTGGACGAGTTCGTGGCCTCCTACGAGATGCTGTTCGAGGCCGACCGCGACGAATTCGCCGCCAACCGCGACCATTCTGCGAGCATGCGGCGCGTGTTTGCCAAGCGGAACCGCCCGATCCCGCTGATCGGCCGCGACGGCCACCTTTATAAGGTGACGCCGCGCGAGCACCGCATCGTGCCCGCGCGCTTCGCCGAATTCGGCCGCTGGGGCCACTACCGCAACGAGCAGGCCGCCACGCCCGCGCCCAACTGGGCGCAGAACGATCCGCGTTCGCTCGAAGGCCTCGACCTGCCCGCCGACAAGGCGCAGGCGGCGGATTGAAACATTCGATCTAGTCCTACACAAAAATAAGAACATTGTCCTTTTAGAACGAAGATGGTACGTCCGGTGCGTGTTCAACCCGGAGATGTGCCATGCGTTCGCTTTCGCTCCTCGAACCCGCTCTTGCCGGGAATGACTGGTTCGACCTGTCGGGGCCGGTGGGGATGCGGCAGCCCTCGGCGCGGGCCGATGCGATCCGGCTGGAGGGGATCCTCGCCAACAGCAGCGATCTTGATCTCGCCGCGCGCGGCGGGCCG
>WGNX01000002.1 GCA_016124335.1 Alphaproteobacteria bacterium | reverse complement strand
CCTTCATCACCCACGCGGCATTGCTGGATCAGGCTGGCGCCCATTGTCCAATATTCCCCACTGCTGCCTCCCGTAGGAGTCTGGACCGTGTCTCAGTTCCAGTGTGGCTGATCATCCTCTCAGATCAGCTACGGATCGTCGCCTTGGTGAGCCGTTACCTCACCAACTAGCTAATCCGACGCGGGCCCCTCCAAGGGCGATGAATCTTTCTCCCGAAGGACGTATCCGGTATTAGCCGCAGTTTCCCGCGGTTATTCCGAACCCTAGGGTAGGTTCCCACGTGTTATGCACCCGTCTGCCACTCCTGTATTGCTACAGGCGTTCGACTTGCATGTGTTAGGCATGCCGCCAGCGTTCGTTCTGAGCCAGGATCAAACTCTCAGGTTAACTTGGTTCCGTCGTGCCTTCCGAAGAAGGTCGACCGCAATCCAAATCAACGGTCCTAAAACAAGCTCATTACTGCTGTTCGCAGCGGCCTCCGTACCGACTTGCGTCGGCGGGCGGAAGACCGCTTACCTTTTGAAGGATGCGACAGAGCAGAGCTAGCTCGGACGTAAGCCCAAGCCGCCGCCTGCGCATCCCTTCCATTTCCGTATTCACTTTTCAAAGAGCGCGGCCAGCTCGTCCCCGGAAGGTGCCTTTCGGCGCCCGCCGTGTCCGTGTTGGCGTGGGGGCGGTTTCTATTCGCTTGCCCCCCCCAAGTCAAGCAATCAAACGCACGATTTTCAGGCGGTGGATATCTTTATTAACTTATTGATTTCGTTGATATCGACTTGTGCCGTGTAGGGCCTCCGCTGGAAAAAAGTGCGCTCGCATGTACCGCATGCAGTTTTTGCATGGCGTTTAGTGGGTCACGCCGCTCCGCGACGCTTCTGCTTGTGGTCTTCATTCGAAGCTGGCGGTGCAACGGCGATCGACAGCTCGTTTTTCGCAACCGAGACGCGAACCGTATCGCCGTCCTTGATGGTTCCCGACAAGATTTGCGTCGCCAGGCGGTTCTGAAGCTCCCGCTGGATGATCCGCTTGAGCGGACGCGCACCGTAGAGCGGATCGTAGCCCGCTTCTGCAAGCCACTCGCGCGCCGCATCGTCGAGGTCGAGCGCGATCTTGCGATCGGCCAGCAGCTTCTCGAGATGCTTGAGCTGGATCGCGACGACACCCTTCATGTTCGCGCGCGACAAGCGGCGGAACAGCAGGATCTCGTCAAGGCGGTTGAGGAACTCCGGCCGGAATGCCGCGCGCACGACTTCCATCACGCCGGCGCGCACGTTCTCCACGTCCTCGCCGTCCTTCTGCGCCGCGATCAGATCGCTGCCCAGATTGCTGGTGAGCACGATCAGCGTGTTCTTGAAGTCCACCGTGCGGCCCTGTCCGTCGGTCAGACGACCATCGTCGAGAACCTGCAGCAGCACGTTGAACACGTCCGGGTGCGCCTTCTCGACCTCATCGAAAAGGATCACCTGATAGGGCCGCCGGCGGACCGCCTCGGTCAGCGCACCGCCCTCGTCGTAGCCCACATAGCCCGGCGGCGCGCCGATGAGCCGCGCGACGGAATGCTTCTCCATGTACTCGGACATGTCCATGCGCAACAGCGCCTGGTCGTCGTTGAACAGGAACGAGGCGAGTGCCTTCGTCAGTTCGGTCTTGCCCACGCCCGTGGGCCCGAGAAACAGGAACGAGCCGATCGGGCGATTTGGATCCTGCAGCCCGGCGCGCGCGCGGCGCACGGCTTCGGATACCGCCGCGACGGCCTCGTCCTGGCCGACGACGCGGGCCTTGAGCGAATCTTCCATCTTCAGCAGCTTCTCGCGCTCGCCCGACAGCATCTTGTCGACAGGAACACCCGTCCAGCGCGAGACGACTGCCGCGATATCGGCTTCGGTCACCTCCTCGTTGAGCAGCCGGTTCCCGGAAGCACCGCCGGAGCCGGCGTCGAGTTGCTTCTCGAGCGAAGGAATCGTCGAATATTTGAGTTCGGAGGCACGCGCGAGATCGCCCCGGCGCTGTGCGGCCTCGAATTCCGCCTTCGCGTGGTCGAGCTGCTCCTTGATGCGCTGACCGCCTTGCAGCGACTCCTTCTCGGAGCGCCACTGACGCGTCAATTCGCCCGATTCGGCCTCAAGCTCGGCAAGTTCGGCGTCGAGCTTCGAAAGCCGATCTTTCGAGCCGGCGTCGGTCTCGCGCTTCAAGGCTTCGCGCTCGATCTTCAACTGGACGATGCGCCGATCAAGCTCGTCGATCGATTCGGGTTTCGAATCGACGGCCATGCGCATGCGGCTCGCCGCCTCGTCGACGAGATCGATCGCCTTATCAGGCAGGAAACGCTCGGTTATATAGCGGTTCGAGAGCGTCGCCGCGGCGACGATGGCGCCGTCGGTGATGCGCACGCCGTGATGGAGCTCGTACTTCTCCTTGAGACCACGGAGGATCGATATCGCGTCCTCAACCGTAGGCTCGGACACGAAAACGGGCTGGAAACGCCGCGCGAGTGCCGCATCCTTCTCGATGTGCTTGCGATATTCGTCGAGTGTCGTGGCCCCCACGCAATGCAGCTCGCCACGGGCCAGCGCCGGCTTCAGCATGTTCGAGGCGTCCATCGCCCCGTCGGCCTTGCCTGCTCCCACCAGCGTGTGCAGCTCGTCGATGAACAGCACGATTTCCCCGGCGGCGGCGTTGATCTCCTGCAGCACGCCCTTGAGGCGTTCCTCGAACTCGCCGCGGTACTTGGCGCCTGCGATCATCGAGCCAAGGTCGAGCGACAGCAGCCGCTTGTCCTTGAGCGATTCCGGCACGTCGCCGTTGACGATACGCTGCGCAAGCCCCTCCACGATGGCGGTCTTGCCCACGCCGGGCTCGCCGATCAGCACAGGATTGTTCTTCGTACGGCGGGCAAGAACCTGGATCGTGCGGCGGATCTCCTCGTCACGGCCGATCACGGGGTCAAGCTTGCCGTCCCGCGCGGCCTGGGTCAGGTCGCGCGCGTATTTCTTCAGCGCCTCATACTGGTCTTCCGCAGACGCGGAATCGGCCTTGCGGCCCTTGCGCAGATCTTCGATCGCGCGATTGATCGCCTCGGGCTTGGCACCCGCCTTGGCCAATGCTTCGGAAGCCGACGTGCCCTTTTGCAGCGCAAGCGCCAGCAGAATCCGCTCGACCGTCACGAAGCTGTCGCCGGCCTTCTTGGCGACTTCTTCGGCGGTCTCGAACGTCTTCGCCGCCTCCGGCGACATGTAAACCTGACCCGCACCGCTGCCTTCGACCTTCGGCTGGCGGGCGAGGACGGCATCGATATCGCGCGTCACGCGGATCGGGTCGCCGCCGGCAGCGCGGATCAGGCCCGCGGCCAGCCCTTCAGGGTCGTCGAGAAGGGTTTTCAGCACGTGCTCGGGCGTGATGCGCTGGTGCGAACTGCGCTGCGCAAGGGTCTGCGCGTTGAGCAGGAAGCCCTTGGCGCGGTCGGTGTACTTGTTCAAATCCATGGTCGTGGCGTCCTTTCGACGTCCCCCGGAGCGGGCGGACAGGCAAGCCGGAACCCGCTTCGTGCGGCATCCCTACGGGTCATATGGATATCGCCCGACAGACCCGCAAGCCCCCTTGGACAGCCGTTCGATGCCCGGTACGTTGTGTCGCATGGCACTCGAAATCGCGCGAATTTACCGTTACCCGATCAAGGGCCTGAGCCCGGAATCGCTGGATCGCATTGGCGTCGTCCCGGGCGATGGATTGCCCGACGACAGGCGCTTCGCGCTCGCCCACGGGTCGAGCGGCTTCGACGTTTCGGCCCCCGCCTGGATGCCCAAGCACAACTTCCTGATGCTGGCGAAGAACGAGCGCTTGGCCCGGCTCCGGACGCACTACGATTCGACCTCCGGCATCCTCACGATCGAGCGCGACGGCAAGCAGGTCGTGCGCGCCGATCTGGGCAACCAGACCGGGCGGATGCTCGTTGAGCAGTTTTTCTCCGCCTACATGGCCGGCGAGACACGCGGCAATCCGAAGCTCGTCGAGGCGCCGGGTCACATGTTCTCCGACACGGCGCGGAAAGTCGTCTCGATCATCGGGCTTTCCAGCATCGCCGATATCGAGCGCGTCGCGCGCGCAAGCGTCGATCCGGTCAGGTTCCGCGCAAATATCTATTTTTCGGGCGGGCGGCCGTGGGAGGAGTTCGAGTGGGTCGATCGTGAGATCGCCATCGGCAACGTTCGCCTGAAGGTCATCAAGCGGATCGATCGTTGTGCCGCGACAACGGTGAACCCCGAGACCGCAACGCGCGACATGAACGTGCCGCGCCTGTTGCAGGAAGGCTTCCGCCACATCGACTGTGGCGTTTATGCTGAAATTCTGACGGCCGGCGAGATCGCCATGGGCGGGAATATCGCGCTCGCCTAGGCCGCCTTCGCCGCGACCTGCCGCACCGCTTGCACGAGGCGGTCGATCTCTTCGATTGTGGTCAGATAGCTGACCGACGCGCGCACGATGCCGGCGAGGCCGCGCGCAGTCATGTCGAGCGGCGTGTAAGCCACGCCGTTCGCGCCGACATTTATTCCATGTTCGGCGGCGAGGCGAACGCGCACCGTATCGGCTGGGATGCCTGCGACTTCGAATGACACGAGACCGGATTTCGGGCCGGCACCGAGATCGCGCAATGTAATGCCGGGGATTGAAGAAAGCTTTTCACGAAGCAAGTCCGCAAGTGGTGCGATACGCGCGCGAATACGCTCGATGCCGATCGCACGTGCCTGCGCGAGTGCCTCGCCAAGCCCCAGGAGCAGCGCCACCGGCTGTTCTCCCGATTCGAAGATCCGCGCGTCCTTGCGCAGCACGGGCCCGTCGGGTTTCCACTCGGCCGCAACGACATTCAGAAATGGCATGGTCATGCGCGCACGCATGGCCGAACGTACGTAAAGCAGCGCCGTGCCGCGTGGGCCGCGCAGGAATTTCCGGGCGGCCCCCTTCAGCACGTCGCAGCCGATTTCTTCGACGTCGACGGGTATTTGCCCAAGCGCCTGGCCCGCATCGACAAAATACGCGACGCCATGCCGCCGCGCGATTTTCCCGATCGCGGCCGCGTCGTTGATCAGCCCGCCATTGGCAGGAAGCCATGTCAGCGAAATCAGTCGCACACGTGCGTCGATCATCCGGTCCAGTGCTTCGGCATCGACCGAACCGTCAGCAAGACAGGGAATAGCTTCAATGATTGCGCCTGCGCGCTCGGCGGCAAGACGCATCACCGTCAAGTTGCTTCCCCATTCCTGCCGGCCAACGAGAATTCTGTCTCCGGCACCAAGCGACGGCAACGCCGCGAACGCCATGCCCCAGCCGGTCGACCCGCTGCCGACGAAAGCGACGTCCTCCTGGCCTGCGCCCAGCAGGTTGGCCGCATCGGCGCGCGCCTTCTCGATCTGCGCCATGACCGGAACATGCGCCTCGTGCGGACCGATTTCGGCCTCGCGTCGCAGTTGGGCGCCGATCTTTTCGAGCACGGCGCGCGACATCAGCGAAGCGCCTGAATGATTGAAGTGGACGACATGGCCGATGCCGGGCGCTTCGCGCCGAAGCTCGTGGACTTCGCTCTCGCTCAACATCGATCGGCTTCCTGTCGTGACGCCGGGGTTGATGGAAGATTGCCGGCCGCCCGAACCGGCGGGCCAATACAAAGTTCGGAATCGTGCGATCTAATTTGTAGATCGGTCGCGTCGGACCTAGGATGCCGCCATGCGCAGGCTTGCCGATCTCCCGCCCCTGATGTCGTTGCGCGCCTTCGAGGCGGCCGCACGCCTCCTGAGCTTCCGGCGTGCCGCCGCCGAACTTGCGATCTCGCAAAGCGCGGTAAGCCATCATGTCGCGCAGGTCGAAAGCCACCTCGGCGCCCGCCTGTTCGTTCGCAAGGCGCGCAGCATCGAGTTGACGCAAGCGGCCCGGCAGTTCCTTCCGGAAATCCAATCCGCCTTCGCGGCAATCACGGCGGCTTCGGCACGATTGCGCAAAAAGGCGAACCGCGAACGGTTGCGCGTAAGCCTTCTTCCGTCGTTCGCGGCGAACTTCCTGGTCGCGCACCTGCAGGGATTCCGCGAGCAAGCACCGGCAATCGACGTCGATCTCGATCCGACACTCGATATCGCGGACGTCGCCGCATCGGCGGCAGACCTCGCGATCCGCTATGGCGGCGGCAACTATCCGGACGTCAACTCGCGCTGTCTGGGGGCCGAGCGTCTGGTCGTCGTGGCAAGCCCGTCGTTGTTTGCGTCAAGCAAGCCGATCCGCAATCCGGAAGACGTACTTCGCCATCCGCTTCTTGCGGACATGCGGGTCAGCGGCTGGACCGCTTGGTCGAAGGCAGTCGGCGTCGGGATCGAAAGAGCCGATATCCGCCAGCTGACGGATTACAACATCGTCCTTCAGGCCGCGGCGGACGGGCAAGGCCTCGCGATCGGCCGGATGCTGCTGGTCGAGCCGCATATCCGTGCCGGCCGGCTTGCGGTCGCACTGCCGCACACCGTGGTCTCGCCGCAGACATGCTATTGGCTTGTCAGCGCACGCAACCGGCGCTTCACGCGCGCGATGACAACATTTGCGGATTGGCTTGGGCGAACGCTTCGCGCCGCCGGACTTCGCGACGGGCCGCCGGGCGCCGCGCGAAGGATCGATTCCGTCGCGCGGCGCACACGTGCTGTCGGGAAACGCTAGCGGTTTTCTTCGCCCTGCGGCCCAAGGAACGACGGAAGCGGGCCTGCAGCCTGCATGTCGCCCTGCGGCTGGGGCGCGTTCGTGTGAACGACGACCGGGGCTGCGGGCTGCGGGCCTGTGCCAGGAAGTTCGCCGCCTGCTGCGGCAGGATCGGCACCTTGGGGCGGTGCAAATCCGCCCTGCGGCTGCGGCTGGCCGCCCTGCGGGCGCTGCTGCGGATAGGCTTCCTGATTGGCATTGATCAGGCGGAAATAGTGCTCCGCATGCTGATAGAAATTCTCGGCCGCGATGCGATCGCCGCTTGCCGACGCATCGCGCGCCAGCGCGAGATACTTCTCGAGGACCTGGTACGCGTTGCCGCGGATTCGAACTTCCGGCCCGTTCGAATCGAAGGTCTGCGCGCGGAAAGGCACATTGGGCCGGCCGCCGCCGCCGCCACCACCGCCGCCACCACCACCGCCGCGATAGTTGTTGTTGTGGCCGCCGCCGTGGCCGCCCCGGTTCCGCTGACGCTTCATCGCTCTGTTACCTCGTGCTGGCCGCCCGAATGGAAACCGCACGATGCGGTCGCCTGCGGGCAGTCGATGATCGGGTGGCCGCCCCGGGGGCGGACGACGGGACGGGCACTGAAGGCCGCTGTCGCCATCGCGCGTCGCATCCCCAATGTCCAATTGGTCCGGGATCGACGCAAACTTGCGGGCCCATCGGGCCACGCGGTCAGAAGACTAGTCCCGGCACCGGTTCAATCCAAGCGCTATTTTGTGATGCGCACGCACCGCTCGATGCCGGCAAGATCGCGCTCGATACCGGCCACCTTCAGCCCGGTATCGCCGGCAAGGCGTGCGACGTCGCCGGCTTGACCGATCCCCACTTCGAAAAAACACATGCCGTCATCCGAAAGAAGCCGCGGCAGGTCGGCGAGGATACGCCGGTAGCAATCGAGCCCGTCCGGGCCACCATCCAGCGCGTCGTGCGGCTCGAAATCGCGGACCTCGATCGCGAGGCCGGGGATCTCGTCGCGCGGAATGTAGGGCGGATTGGCGAGAACAACGTCGAACGGCCCCGCCAGCGGTTGCGACCAGTCCGCGCAGACGAACGCCGTTCTCGACGCAAGACCGAGGGAATCGGCATTGGCCGCCGCAACGCCCAGCGCCGAAATGCTCCGGTCGACGGCAAGGCCCCACGCCGCCGGGCGCTCGGAAAGGAACGACAGGAGAAGACAGCCGCCGCCCGTACCCAGATCGAGGGCGCGAAACGGCCGCGCGGCGTCCGAGGCAAATGCGAGCGCGGCCGCCACGAGCGTTTCGCTGTCCGCGCGCGGCACAAGCGTGGCCGAGGTCACGGCGAATTCAAGGCTCCAGAATTCCTTGTGCCCGACAAGATACGCCATTGGCGCACCGGCGGCCCGCCGCTCGACCAGCGCGCGTGCGAACGCGACGCTCGATACGTCAAGCTCCCGGTCGGGATGCGCGACCATCGCTTCGATCCTGGTGCTGGAAGCTTCACCGACGATGACACGCGCTTCCAGCCGGGAATTCTCGATACCGGCTTCGGCAAGCGTGCGTGCACTTTCGCGAACGAGGGCGTCGATCCTCACGAAATCTCCGAAAGTTTCGCGGCACGGTCCTCGGCGATCAGCGCATCGACGAATTTGTCGAGGTCGCCTTCGATGACCCGATCGATCTCGTAGACGGTCAGGTTAATGCGGTGATCCGTCACGCGGCCTTGCGGAAAATTGTACGTCCGGATCCGCTCCGACCTGTCGCCGGTTCCGACCTGACCCTTGCGCTCGGCCGCGCGCGCCGCCTCGGTACGGGCCCGCTCGGCCTCGTAGAGGCGGGCGCGCAGGATCTTCATCGCCTTGGCCTTGTTCTTGTGCTGCGATTTCTCGTCCTGCTGCGAGACGACGATGCCGGACGGCAGATGCGTGATGCGTACCGCGCTGTCGGTCGTGTTGACCGACTGCCCGCCCGGCCCGGACGAGCGGAAGATGTCGATGCGCAGGTCCTTGTCGTCGATCTGGACGTCGACTTCCTCGGCCTCGGGCAGTACGGCGACGGTGGCAGTGGAGGTATGGATCCGCCCGCTCGCTTCGGTTGCCGGAACGCGCTGGACGCGGTGGACGCCGGACTCGAATTTCAGGCGCGCGAAGACACCCGCACCCGAAATGTTCGCGGTCGCCTCGCGATATCCGCCAAGGCCGGTCTCGCCGATTTCCATGACCTCGAAGCGCCAGCCGCGAAGTTGCGCATAGCGCTGGTACATGCGGAAGAGTTGGGCGGCGAACAGCGCCGCCTCGTCGCCGCCGGTCCCCGCGCGCACCTCGAGAATCGCGTTTTTCTCGTCCGCGGCGTCTTTCGGCAGGAGCATGGCCTGGAGTTCGCGTTCCATTTCGGGCATCCGGCCCTTGAGTTTGAAGAACTCCTGCTCGGCAAGGACGCGCATCTCTGCGTCATCGCCGCCGCGCATGGCTTCGAGATCGGCAAGTTCCGCCTTGGCGCGCTTCAGGTTTTCGATCGCCGAAACGACCGGCCCGAGATCCGAATATTCCTTCGACAGCTTCGCGAGGCTCTTCGAATCGGTCGTGCCGCTGGAAAGCACGTCGCCGAGTTCGCGATATCGATGCACGACCTTGTCAAGCTTGAGATCGAAACTCACTTATCCTTCTCCGTGTCGTCGAGACCGAAGGCACGCGCAATCAGGCCTTCGACACGCGCGCGCTCGGCCGGGTCTTCCTGCGCGATGGCCCGCATATACGCGCTTGGTCCGTGCAGAAGTCGCTGCACGAGCAGTTCGGTCGCACGCTCGGCGTCGCCGCCGGTTTCGCCAAGCGCTCGGAGCCGTTCGGCCTCAAAATGCCGGCGCAGCCGCACGATTGCGCCATCGGCCTTGCGCCCGGCGCGCTGGCGCTCGTAGGCGGCCAGTTCGGCATCGACGATGGCCCATGCCTCGCCCGTCGCGGCTTCGCGCTGGGCGCGCCCCTTCAATGCCAATGCCTCGAGATCTTCGATGCCGTACCGGAACGCGCCGTCGAGCTTCTCGATTTCCCGCGCGACATCGTCGGGCACGCCAAGGTCAAGGAACAGCATCGGCCGGCGGCGGCGCGCGCGGAGCGCTGCGTCCGCCTGCTCGGCGGAAATCGTCGTGCGGCCGGTTCCCATTGCCGTGATGACGATGTCGGCCTGTGCGAGCGCTGTTTCAAGCGCATCGTAGGCGATGACGTGCGCATCGAACCGGCGCGCAAGACCGGCCGCGCGGGCGGCCGACGGCGCGCTCACCGAGATTCGGCTGAGGCCGGCACGATGGAAATGCTCGACGAGCAGTTCGCCCATCTCGCCGAGACCGAGAACGAGGGCCGCACACCGCGCGGGATCGCCGTGCACGTCGCGCGCGATGGAGGCTGCCGCCGCAGCCAGCGAAACCGGCCGCTCGCCGATCGCCGTCTCGCTGCGCACGCGCTTGGCGGCGGCAAACGCATGTTCCAGCGCGCCTTCGAGTTCGGCCCCGACGAGCCCCATCTCGCGCGACAGCGCCAGCGCCGACTTGACCTGGCCAAGCACTTGCGGCTCACCGACCACCTGACTGTCGAGCGAACAGGCAACGGAGAATATGTGCCGCAACGCAGCGCCGTCGTGATGCACATACGCTTGCGATACGACTTCGTGCCCGGCCCGCCGCCCGAGAGCGGCGAGAATCGCCGAACCTGCCGACCCGGGATCGGGCGACGCAAACTGGAGTTCCACGCGGTCGCATGTCGACATCAACAGCGCCTGTGAAATGCCGTTGCGGCGCAATTCGGCAAGGAAGCCGCGAAGCTCGCCCTCAGGGACGAACAGCGCATCGCGGAGTGCCGCGGTGCTCGAGCGATGATTGACCCCCACGACGCCCAGGCGCGCGGGCACTTCCGGCGCGTCCATGGCGCGGATCTACAAGAAGTGGCGGGCGCGGGCCGACCGCATCATTCGGCGGCCTTGCCGGCCTCGCGCGCAAGGATCTCGGCTGCGCGCCGCTCGACCATCTGGGCCAGATGCTCGACGATGTCGCCATCCTTGAGCTTGTGGTCCGGCTGGCCCGAGACATAGACCATGTGCGTGCCGTTGCCGCCGCCGGTGAAGCCGATGTCGGTTTCGCGCGCCTCGCCGATCCCGTTGACCACGCAGCCGATGACGGAGACGGTCATCGGTACGGTCACCTTGCTGAGACGTTCCTCAAGCCGCTCGACGGTCTTGATGACGTCGTATTGCTGGCGCGCGCACGAGGGGCAGGAAATCACTGTCACACCCCGCCGCCGCAGCCCCATCGCCTTGAGGATGTCGTAGCCCACCTTCACTTCCTCGACCGGATCGGCCGAAAGCGAGACGCGGATCGTGTCGCCGATGCCCGCCCAGAGCAGCGAGCCCAGCCCGAGCGCCGACTTGACGGTGCCCATGCGCAACGCGCCGGCCTCGGTGATGCCCAGATGCAGCGGATAGTCACAGACCTCGGCAAGCTGCTGGTACGCGGCGACGGCAAGAAACACGTCGGACGCCTTGCAGCTGATCTTGAACTCGCGGAAATCCTCGTCTTCGAGGCATTTGGCGTGGCTGAGCGCGCTTTCGACCATCGCCTCCGGGCAAGGTTCGCCGTACTTCTCGAGGAACTCGCGCTCGAGCGAACCGGCGTTGACGCCGATGCGGATCGAGCAGCCGTGATCCTTCGCCGCCTTCACGACCTCGCGCACGCGATCCTTTGACCCGATATTGCCGGGATTGATGCGCAGGCACGCGGCCCCCGCCTCGGCCGCTTCGATCGCACGCCGGTAATGGAAATGGATGTCGGCGACGATCGGCACTTTCGCCGCGCGCACGATCTGCTTGAGCGCTGCTGTCGATTCCTCATCCGGGCACGACACGCGGACGATGTCGACGCCCACTTCCTCGGCCCGGCGGATCTGGTCGATCGTCGCTCCGGCATCGCCCGTCGGGGTATTCGTCATCGTCTGGACCGCGATGGGTGCATCGCCGCCGACCGGCACCTTGCCGACCATGATCTGGCGGCATTTGCGGCGGACGATCTGACGATAAGCGCGGACGGTCATGAATAGGGCTCAAGCGCAGGCGGGGATTTCGACGACCCCTTATAGCGCAGGCCCGTCAGCCCGGCGAGCCGCGATCTTCGCTGCCTTCGGCCGGCGGGGCTGGCGCCGCGGCAGGTGGTGCCGCGGGGCGGGGCGTCTCGGCGGCCGGCGGGGCCGGCGTTGCCGAACGCGCGCCGTCAGCGGCGGTTCCGGCGGCCAGTCGCTCCGGATCGAGGGCGACGGCACGCTGGACGAACCCGAGCCGGCCGACAGGCGGAACCTGCTTGCCGTCGACGCGGATATCGAGGCCGCCGGCATTTCCCGTTGCCATGACGAGACCGTCGCGGTCCGGTGCGTTGTAGGTTTCGCCAGGCCGCAAAATCCGCGAAAAAATGATCGAACCACTCGCGTCACGAATCTGCGTCCAGCTGTCCGACGTCGCACGAATGACGATCCGGCCTTCGGACGATTCGCCATAAATCTTCGGCGCCGTTTCGGCGGCCGGTGCAGCGCCCGACGACGGCGTTGCGGGAAGACTTGCCACTTGCGCCGGCGCCGGAGCAGGCGTGCTTGGTGCGGGCGCCGGGGTCGGCACGAACGCCGCAGGCGGCAGCGGTGCCGGAACCTCGGACGAAGCCGCAGGTGTCGTTGCCGGGCCCGGCAGCGTGCGTGCGGCGGCTTCGCTGGAGGATAGCGTCGCGGCAGGCGGTGCAGCCGGTTCGGGGGCGGGAATGCGTGCGGCGAGCGTTTCGGGCACGGCCGTAACGCGCGGGACGGGCGCACGCTGATCGAGTGTCGCGTAGTACCAGCCGCCATAGGCGCCAACCGCTAGCAGCAGCGAGAACGCGACCACAAGACGGCCCGGCAGGCGGCTTTCATTGATCGGCGTCGGGAAGAGAAGTTCCGTCGGCTCGTCGATACCGCTCGATTCCTGTTTGAACCGGCGGACGAGTTCGGCGCTGTCAAGTTCGAGAAGCTCGGCGTAGGACCGCACGAAGCCGATGGCATAGGCCCCGCGCGGAAGATCCTGATGGCGGCCGTTCTCGATCGAGTCGAGAAGCACGCGGCGGATCTTCAGATGTTTGGCGATATCGACAGTTTGCCAGCCGCGGCGCACGCGCTCGGCGCGCAGCAGCTGGCCGACGCTCGCGTTGACCGGCGGCACCGCCGGCCCCGAGCCCGTTCCCTCCGCCTGACGGCGCTTTGTGTTCGCCTTTGGCATCGTTCGCTCGTGTCCCTGATCGTCTTGAAATCCAAGAAAGAACCGCACGAACAGCGCGGTACTCGCTTCACTGGCAAGACAAACACTTGACGTGTTTAGCAAATTGCGACAATCGCGACAACTGCTGGGAAACGATCCGAGTCGCCGGGACAATTAACCTAGACGGGAATATTGTGGTCGCGCGCGAAGCTCAGGAGTTTTTTGCGTACCGAATGATCGGCAAGCTTCGTCAGCTCGTCGAGATACTTTGCCAGCGGCGACAACTCGAGGCTGCGGACCATCGCCTTGACAGGGCCGATCGCGGGGAACGGCATTGACAGCCGGCGGAACCCGACGCCGATCAGCGCCATCGCTTCGAGCGGCCGGCTTGCGATATCGCCGCAAAGCGTGAGCGCAACGCCCGCTGCATCGCATTCCGACGCGATCGCGCGCATGAAACGCAGGACCGGCGGAGAAAGCGCGTCGTACCGGTCGGCAAGCTCCGGATTGCCGCGATCGCAGGCGAAGAGGAACTGCAGAAGATCGTTCGATCCGACGGACAGAAAATCGACGCGCTTCAGTAGCTGCGGCAGCTGCCAGTACAGCGAGGGTACCTCGAGCATCGTGCCGATGTGGATCGGCTCGGGTAGCGTACGCCCGCGCTTGCGTTCGCGCGCGATCTCGATCTCGACAAGTTCGCGCGCCGCATCGAACTCCGCCACTTCCGAGATCATCGGGAACATCAGGTCGAGACGCCGGCCGCCGGCCGCGCGAAGCAGCCCGCGCACCTGCTCGCGCAGGATCGCCGGCCGGTCGAGCGTCAGCCGTATCGCCCGGAACCCCATCGCGGGATTTTCCTGGGCGACATGCTCCATATACGGCAACAGCTTGTCCCCGCCGATGTCGAGCGTCCGGAAAACGACCGGACGGCCGTCGGCGCGGTCAAGAATCCGGCGATAGAGATCGGTCTGCTCGACGACGTCGGGCATGCTCGAGCGGATCATGAACGGGATTTCGGTGCGGTAAAGCCCGATTCCGTCGGCGCCACTGTCGGCCAGATGGTCGACATCGATGACGAGGCCGGCATTCATGTTGAGCGAGACCGGCGTGCCGTCCCTGGTGACGGCCGGCAGCTTGCGGATGGCCTCATATCCGGCGCGCAAGGCGTCGCGCTGGCGGATCGCCTGCGCGAACGTTTCGCGCACGTCGTCGCGCGGCCGCAGGATCGTCTGGCCCGATATTCCGTCCACGACGATCGCATCACCGCTTTCGACGCGCCCCAGCAGGCCGGGGACACGCCCGACCATCGGGATATCGAGCGCATGCGCAATGATCGAAACGTGCGCGGTGGGCGAGCCTTCCTCGAGGACGACGCCCTTGAGCTTGCGCCGGTCGTATTCGAGAAGCTCGGCCGGGCCGATATTGCGCGCGACAAGAACCGTGTCGTCGGGAAGGTCGGCGGCATCCGCCGCCGTGCGGTCGCCGGACAGGTGGCGCAGGAGCCGGTTCGCAAGATCGTCGAAATCGTCGACACGCTCGCGCAGATATGGATCGGTCGTCTGCGAAAGGCGCGCGCGGTTGTCCTCCTGCACCTTCTGCACCGCCGCCTCGGCGGTGAGGCCTGTCTCGATGCGTTCGGAAATGCGCTGCAGCCAGCCGCGATCCTCTGCGAACATCCGGTAGGTTTCGAGGATCTGCCAGCGCTCGTCGCCTTCCGACAGGCCGGACGTCTCGAATATCCGGTCGATATCGACGCGCATGCCCGACATCGCATCGCGCAGGCGCTTGAGTTCGGCCTGCGGATCGTCGGCCACCATCTGCCGCACGGAAATGCGCGGCTGATGAAGCACGACCGTTCCGATCGCGATGCCGTCATTGAGCTTGAGGCCGTCCAGGCGTTCGGTCGATCCGAGGCCCACGTCCTCGATACGGAGCATCTCCTCCGGATTGACCAATTCGCCGCCCGCCACCAGTTCGGCAAGCACCATCGCGACGGTCTGGAGCGTTTCGGCCTCTTCCTCGGTGTATTCTCGGAACGTGCGGTTCTGCAGCGCGAGCACACCGAGCGTTCGGCCGGCGCGAAGGATCGGAACGCCGAGCATCGAATGGTAGATGTCTTCGCCGGTTTCCGGGCGGTAGGCGAAGTTGGGATGGGACTGCGCATCGGAAAGCGCCAGCGTCCGCGCGCTCTGCGCGATCTCGCCCACGATGCCTTCGCCCACGCGAAGGCGCGTCTTGTGGACGGCGTCCTGGTTCAGGCCTTCGGTCGCGAAAAGCTCGAGCACCTGGCCCGCGCGCATCACGTAGACCGAGCACACTTCGGCGATGAGGTCGGCAGCGATGATCTTGACGATGCGGTCGAGGCGCTGCTGGGCGCTGCCCGCCGCCGCCATCATGTCGCGCAGGCGCTTGAGCAATCGGCGCGTCGCACCGGGCCCGAGCGCCGTCTGCATCACGCAACCCCTGCTGCTTCGATATCCCGCGCCGCCAATGCGCCGATTGCCTGCCTGACAAGTTCCTCGACGATATCCGCCGTCGACTGTTCGCGCGTGACCATGCCGACCGACTGGCCGGCCATCAGCGAACCGTTCTCGACATCGCCGTCGATAACCGCGCGGCGCAGCGCGCCGGCCCAGTAGTGTTCGATCTCGAGCTGGGCAGCCTTCATGTCCAGTTCGCCGCTGTCGAATTTTCCGATGATTTCCCGCTGCGCCGACATGAAGGCCTGGGTCGCCTTGTTGGCAAGCGCGCGCACCGGGATCACGGGGAAGCGCGGGTCAAGCTGGATGGAAGGAACGGCATCGCGCGCGGCCGCACGGATGAAGGCCTTCTTGAATGCGGGATGCGCGACGCACTCGGTCGCGCACACGAAGCGTGTGCCCAATTGCACGCCGGCCGCACCCATTTCGAGGAACGATACGATCGCCTCGCCGCGGCCGATGCCGCCGGCAACGAAAACGGGAACTTCGCGGATGACGGGCAGGATTTCCTGCGCCAGCACCGCGGTGGAGACGGCCCCGATATGTCCGCCCGCCTCCATGCCTTCGATGACGAGCGCATCGACGCCGGTGCGGACGAGCTTCTTGCCGATGACCGCGGCCGGCGCGAATGCGACGACCTTGGCGCCGCCATCCTTCAGCTTCTTGACGATGTCGGCCGGCGGGATGCCGCCGGCGAGCACGACGTGACCCACATGCGCGTCAAGACAGACCTGCGCCAGCTCGCCGAGCTGCGGATGCATCACGATCAGGTTCACCCCGAACGGCTTCCCGGTGAGCTGTTTGGTCGCCGCGATTTCGGCCGCGAGCATTTCCGGCTTCATCGAACCGCAGGCGAGCACGCCGAAGCCGCCCGCGTTCGATATGGCGGACACGAGATTGCGCTCGGAGACCCACGTCATCGCGCCGCCCATGACGGCGTAACGCGTGCCGAGAAACGCGCGCCCGCGCGCCCACAGCCGGTCGAGCCGATCGGCTGCCGTCTGCTGCGCGGTTGCGGGCGCGACGTCGTTCATGCGGCGTCGAGATGGTAAGCGGTGTGAAGCGCGCGAAGGGCAAGCTCGAGATACTGCTCGTCGACCAGAACCGAAATCTTGATCTCGGATGTCGAGATGACCTGGATGTTGATGCCCTTCTCGGCGAGCGTGCGGAACATCGACAACGCCACGCCCGCATGGCTGCGCATGCCCACGCCGATGACGGAAACCTTGACCACGTTGGGATCCGGCTTCAGCTCGACGAAGCCGAGCTTGTCTTTCTGGTCGTTGAGCAATTTCACGCAGCGATCGAGATCGGCGTTTCCGACCGTGAAGGTGATATCGGTCGCCTTGCCGTCGTCGGAGATGTTCTGGACGATCATGTCCACGTTGATCGCCGCATCCGCGAGCGGTCCGAAAATGGCGGCGGCAACGCCCGGTCGGTCGGCCACCTTGGTGAGGGTCACCTTCGCCTCGTCCCGGCTATAGGCGATCCCGCTGACGACTTGCTTTTCCACGATCTCTTCCTCGTCGACGACCATCGTACCGGGCTTGTCCTCGAAGCTCGAGAGGACCTGCACGCGCACGCGATGGTTCATGGCCAACTCGACCGACCGCGTCTGGAGCACCTTGGCGCCAAGCGAGGCCATTTCGAGCATCTCTTCATACGTGATCTTTTCGAGTTTGCGCGCCTTCGTGACGATACGCGGATCGCACGTATAGACGCCATCGACGTCGGTGTAGATGTCGCAGCGGTCGGCATGGAGTGCGGCCGCGAGAGCGACCGCCGACGTATCGGACCCGCCGCGGCCCAATGTCGCGATGCGGTTTCCCTCGGCCACGCCCTGGAAGCCCGAGACGACCGCCACTTCACCCGATTTCATCGCGCGATCCAGCTCGTCCGTCTCGATCGCGTCGATGCGCGCCTTCGAGTGGGTGGAATCGGTGCGCAGCGGGATCTGCCAGCCCTGCCAGGATCGTGCCTTCAGCCCAAGCTGCTGCAGCGCCAGGGCGGTGAGGCCGCTTGTGACCTGCTCGCCCGTCGCCACGACCGTGTCGTATTCGCGCGGATCGTAGAATTTCGAAATCTCGTTGACCCAGGCGACAAGCTGGTTGGTCGCGCCCGACATGGCCGAAACGACAACCGCCACCTCGTTGCCGGCGTCGACTTCCCGTTTGACGCGCATCGCCACGTTGCGGATGCGCTCCACGTTCGCCACCGAGGTACCGCCAAACTTCAGAACGAGGCGCGCCATCGCCGTCTTTGCCTTTCGAGAAATCCCTTTGCCGCCCAAGGGTTGGGAAAGTATCGTCGCCTTCGCCATTGCCGCCGGAAAAGGCGCGCCATATCTACTGTCTCGGCGCGGACAGGGCAAGTTCGCGTTCGCGGTTTTTTCCCGGAAAGAGGGCCGATTTGAGCCAGACGCAACCGATGGACGCCGCCGCCGGCCCGAGCGTGGACCCCGCCGAAATCGCGCGCTTTGCGGCGATGGCCGACGAATGGTGGGACCCCACCGGCAAGTTCCGGCCGCTGCACAAGTTCAACCCCGTCCGCCTCGGCTATATCCGCGACAGGATCGCGCTGCATTTCGGGCGCGACCCGCTCGCGGCAAAACCGCTCGCCGGCCTGCGCCTGCTCGATATCGGCTGCGGCGGCGGGCTCATCGCCGAACCGATGGCCCGCCTGGGCGCCACCGTCGTCGCGATCGACGCTTCGGCGCGGAATATCGGCATCGCATCGACGCACGCCGCCAAAATGGGGCTCGAAATCGACTATCGCCATGCGACCGCCGAGGATCTGGTCGCGGCCGGCGAATCATTCGATGCGGTTCTGTCGCTGGAGGTTGTCGAACATGTCGCGGATGTCGGCGGTTTCCTTGCCGATTGCGGCCGCCTTGTCCGGCCCGGCGGCGCCATGGTCGTTGCGACGCTCAACAGAACGCCGAAGGCGTTTCTGCTGGCCATCGTCGGCGCGGAATACGTGTTGCGATGGCTGCCGCGCGGCACGCATGAATGGCGGAAATTCGTAACGCCGGGCGAGATCGCCGACGCGCTGCGCGACGGCGGCCTTTCGATCACGCACATGACCGGCGTCGCTTACAACCCGGTCCTCGATGTCTGGAAGCTCGGCCGCGATCTCGACGTCAACTACATGGCCTTCGCGGTGAAGGCCTAGGCGCTTACGCGTCGCCGTTGCGCACCCACGGAATGCGCGCGACCTCGACGCCTTCTTCGGCGAGCGCCTGGGCTTCCTCGTTGGTTGCCTCGCCATAGATGTCGCGCCGCTGCTTTTCGCCGTAATGGATCTTGCGCGCCTCTTCGGCGAACTTGTCGCCGACATGTTCGAAGTTCTTTTCGACATGGTCGCGCAGTTTGGCGAGTTCGCGATGCAGTTCGGCGGCCTTCGCCAGCGCCGGATCGCTGCCCATTGCGGTTGGCGCCGTCGCCACAGCCGACTTCTTGACCTTCTTCGTGCCCGAAAGCCGCGGGGCCATCAGGGCCTTCTTCACCTTCGTCGAGCCGCAGACGGGGCATTCGACGAGGCCGCGCTTGGCCTGGCGGTCGAAAGACGCGCCATCCTTGAACCAGCTCTCGAAGCCGTGCCCCTTCTGGCATTTAAGGCCGAAGACGATCATGGCCTATATTTGGAGCCGAAACCGGCAGAAGGCAAGACAGGTGGAAAAATCCGTTTCCTCGCATGGCGGTGGCACCGCATCCGGGTGGGTCATCGCGCATGCCGGGCTGGTCCCGGCGGGCGGGCGCGTGCTCGATCTGGCGGCCGGCGGCGGGCGCCATTCGCATTATTTTGCCGATCGCGGGCATCCGGTCGTCGCGGTTGACCGGGACATCACGGCGCTTGCCGGGCGTCCCGGAATCGAGTGCCTGAGAGCCGATCTTGAGGACGGATCGCCCTGGCCGTTGCCCGGCCGGGCATTCGCGGGCGTGGTGGTGACGAACTATCTTCACCGGCCGCTTTTCCCGGCGATCCGTGCCGCTGTGGCGGCCGGCGGGGCCTTGATCTACGAGACCTTCGCGCGCGGCAACGAGCGTTTCGGCAAGCCGAGCAATCCCGACTTCCTGCTGGCGGACAACGAACTCCTCGGCCTTGCGCTGCCCGACCTGCGCGTCGTCGCCTACGAACATCTGACGATCGAGCTGCCGAGACCGGCGATCGTCCAGCGCATCGCGGCGATCCGTGCCTAGGCGAGCAGCGGATCGAGCTTTCCCTCGCCGTCGAGCGCGTGCAGTTCGTCGCACCCGCCCACGTGCCTTCCGTCGATGAAGATCTGCGGGACGGTCGTGCTGCCGCCGGCCCGGCTCACCATCGTCGGCCGCAGGCTTGAATCCGCAAGCACGTCATATTCGACGTACTCGACGCCTTTCTGCGACAGCAGGCGTTTGGCGCGTGCGCAGTAGCCGCAGAACGGGCTGGTATAGATTTCGACCTTCGCAGCCATTTCGGACCGCTCCTGAAGACGGTTGTCTTTCAACAATAGTGTGGCCGACGCGCCGTTTCTAGCCCGCCTCGCCCGGCAGGACGACGCGTGCAAGGGTCAGGCCGCGTACCTCGGCGGCACCCGCTCGCCGCAGCGCCCGCGCGCACTCCTCCAGCGTCGCACCGGTCGTAAGCACGTCGTCCACAAGGACGATCCGCGCCCCGCGCACCCGTTTTGCAAACCGCGGCCGGACCAAAAAGGCCCGCCGTACGTTTCGCCGGCGCTGGCTGCGGCCGAGACTTCCCTGTATCGGCGTACGCCGCTGCCGGATCAGCAGGTCAGGAATGCACGGCACGCCGCACGCGTGCGCCAATGAATTTGCCAGCAAGGCCGACTGGTTGAACCGCCGCCAGACGAGGCGCGTCCAGTGCAACGGAACCGGAACGAGCATGTCGGCACCGGCAAGTGCGTCGGCCCCGGCGCGCGCCAGCCACCGCCCGTAGAACGGCGCGGCGTGCGTGCGATCGGCATGCTTGAATCCAAGCAGGAGCGCGCGGCTTGCCGCGTCGTAGCGAAGGACCGAACGCACGCGCGACAGCGGCGACCGGCCGGCGAGACACGCGGCACACAGAAGCTCTGCCGACGGAAGCGAAAGTTCGGCATCGAAAGGTGTTCCGCACCGCGCGCAATAGGGCCGCTCGATCCACGCGAACGAACCCCAGCAACCTGCGCAAAGCCCGCCGGGCGGTGCCACGATCGAATCGCAGGAGAGGCAGGTGGGCGGAATGACCGCATCCAGGCCGGCGCGGGCGACCGCTGCAAAAATCTGGTGGAGCCGCCGGGCGAAATTCACGGGCAAAGATGCCAGCACCAGATGACGTCGGAAGTCAACCATTCAACTTGTATGCGGAGGTTTTCCGGGACACCGAAACGCGCTAACACTCGAAGCATGGGAAGTCCGCTGACGATATTCGATCGCCGCACCGTGCGTCGCCATCGCGACCGCGCCGCGCGTCATTTCGCGGAGCACGATTTCCTGTTCAAGGAAGTTGCGGAACGTCTTGCCGAACGTCTCGATGATGTTTCACGCACGTTCCCGCGGGTGCTCGACATCGGTGCGCGCACCGGCGTGATGGCGCCGCTGCTGGCCGAGCGGGCCGGGGTCGAGACGATCGTGCAGTGCGATCTCTCGTCCACGATGATGCGTGCGGCACGCGCGCGCCCCTGCATGAGCGGGCCGGCCCGCCTTGTCGCCGTCGCCGACGAAGAATCCCTGCCCTTCGCGGACGGCAGCTTCGACCTGATCGTGAGCTGCCTTTCCCTGCACTGGACGAACGACCTGCCCGGCGCACTGCTGCAGGCACGGCGCGCGCTGAAGCCCGACGGGCTGTTCCTCGCCGCAATCCTCGGCGGCGAAACGCTCGTGGAATTGCGGCGCGCGCTGATCGAGGCGGAAATGGCCGAGTCCGGCGGCGCCGGTCCGCGCGTATCGCCGTTTGCCGACGTGCGGGATGCGGGCGCGCTGCTGCAACGGGCGGGCTTTGCGCTGCCGGTCGTCGATGCCGATACCATCACCGTATCCTACGAGAACGCGCTCGACCTGATGCGCGACCTGCGCGGCATGGGCGAGGCCAACGCCATCGCCGAACGGCGCAAGGACTTCACGCGCCGCTCGACGATCCTCCGTGCGGCCGCGATCTACGAAGACATGTTCGCCGATTCAGGGCGCATGCCGGCGACGTTCCAGATCCTCAACCTTACGGCCTGGGCGCCGCACGCGAGCCAGCCCAAGCCGCTCAAGCCGGGAAGCGCCGCGCACCGGCTTGCCGAAGCCTTGCAGGCCGAGACGCGCCGGTCCGGCTAAAGCAGGTCGCGCAGCGCCGCGACGAGCGGGATATCGGCCGGCGGCATCGGATATTCCGAAAGCCGGTTCGGCCGCACCCAGGCAAGCGCCTGTCCTTCGCGCGGCTCCGGCGTGCCCGTCCAGTTGCGCGCCGCATAGAGCGGCATCAGCAGATGGAAATCGTCATAACGGTGCGAGGCGAATGTCAGCGGCGCCAGACAGGCGTGCGAAAGATCGATGCCCAGTTCCTCGCGCAGCTCGCGCACGAGGGCCGCTTCGGGCGTCTCGCCATCGGCGATCTTTCCGCCGGGAAATTCCCACAGCCCGGCCATCGATTTCCCCGGCGGACGGCGCGCCAGAAGGACACGCCCGTCGGCATCGATCAGCGCCGCCGCAACGACCAGAACGACACGCGCGGGTGCCGCCAGCCGCGCGGACAGCGCCGGATCGTCGCAGCCGCTAGCTGCGGTAGCTGCCATTGATGTCGATGTAGGCATGGGTCAGGTCGCATGTCCAAACGCGCGCCTTGCCCTTGCCAAGCCCGATATCGACCGCGATGTGAACGTCGCGCCCCTGCATGTGCCTGGCCACCGGCGCTTCGTCGTAGCCGGGCACGGGCATTCCCTTGCGTGCGATCGTGACGCCGCCGACGGAAACCTTGAGCTTGTCGCGATCGGCCTTTTCGCCGCTCTTGCCCACGGCCATCACGATGCGGCCCCAGTTGGCATCCGCCGCCGCGATGGCGGTTTTCACCAGCGGCGAATTCGCGATCGCCATGCCGATCGTGCGGGCAGCCGCATCGCTTGCCGCACCCGTCACGTCGACGCGAACGAGCTTCTGGGCACCCTCGCCGTCCTTCGCGATCTGGATGGCGAGGTCGAGACACACGGCCTCGATAGCCTTCCTGAGCGCGGCGGCCTCGGCGCTGCCCGCCTTGGCAACCGGCTTGTTGCCGGCCATGCCGGTCGCGAACGCAAGCAGGGTATCGGAGGTCGACGTATCGCCGTCGACCGTAATCGCGTTGAACGTGCGCGCCGCCACGTCCTTGAGGATCGTGCGCAGGACCGCCGGCGAAACCGCCGCGTCCGTGAACACGTAGGCAAGCATCGTCGCCATTGCCGGTGCGATCATGCCGCTGCCTTTGGCGATGCCGGCCACGCGCACCGTCTTGCCGCCGATGCGTACCTCGGCACCAGCACCCTTGGCGAACGTATCCGTCGTCATGATGGCCCGCGCCGCATCCTCGACGGATGACGTCCCCAGCCGCGACGCGGCCGCCTTCGTCGCAGCGGCAAGCTTCGCGCCGTCGGGAACCTGCCCGATCACCCCTGTCGACGAGATGAAGATCTCGGCAGGCTTGCAGCCAAGGGCGTCGGCTGCCGCCCTGGCGGTCGCGGTACAGGCAGCGACACCGGCCTTGCCAGTGAACACGTTGGCATTGCCCGCATTGACCACGAGACCACGCGCACGCCCCGCACCGACGATCTTGCGGCACCAATCCACCGGCACGCCCGGCATCTTGTTCGACGTGAAGACGCCCGCCACGGCCGTTCCCGGCACGAAGGCGGCAAACATCAGGTCGTCGCGGCCCTTGTAGCGCGTGCCGGTCAGGACCGTGGCAAGCCGCATTCCGCCGATGGCGGCAAGGGCCGGGAATGCGGCAGGGGCGAGCGGCGAAACGGCGTGTGCCATGTCAGTATCGATCCCGCGTTATTTCGGCGCGGCCGGCGGCAGCGGCTTGCCGTCAAGCCCGAAGCGTTCGACCTTGGCTTTCTTGATCAGCCCTTCGACGTAGGAGGACATGACCTCCTGCGACATGTCGCTGGCAAGTTTCTCGCGCGCTTCCTCGAACGTCTCGCTGACCGAGCGATGCTCCTCGACGCGGATGATGTGCCAGCCGAACTGGCTCTTGACCGGCGCCTTGCTCGTTTCGCCGTCCTTGAGGGCGGAAGCCGCCGTCCAGAATTCCGGCACCATGTCGTCCTTGCCGAAAAAGCCGAGATCGCCGCCCGACTGCTTGCCGGCCGGATCGATCGACCGGTCCGCCGCGATCTTGGCGAAATCGGCACCCTTGGCCAGATCGGCGATGATCGACTGCGCGGCCTGTTCGTTGGCGACAAGGATGTGGCGCGCGCGGATCTCCTCGCGGCCCGGATGTTCCTTCTGATAGGCCTCGAAGCGCTTGTGCAGCGCCTCGTCCGTCATCGCCTTCTCGAGATAGCGGTTGAGCAGCGCTTCCTGCAGGACGCGCTCTTCCATCTGAAGCAGCTTCGCCTTGACGTCGGCCTCGCCCTGCAGGTTCTGCTTGCGCGCTTCGGCGGCAATCAGCTTCTGCGCGACGAGCCGCTCGACGATCGGCTCGAACAGCGCTTCGACCGGCATCTGCTGGAGTTGCGGGGGAAGCTGGCGCTGGAAATTGACGACGTCCGAGCGATGGATGGCCTCGCCGGAAACGCGTGCGACGACCGGGTCGGCGGCGGGAGCCGCCGTCTGGGCGAGTGCAGCACCGGCCAGACCGCCCGAGAGCACGAGAACGGCGAGCGCAAAACGGCTCGCGACAGGGCGAAGCATAGAGGGAATCCTTTCATCGGGCCCGGAAGCGGGCGGCGCACTCTGGCACGGGAAACTGCGCCGGAACAAGGCCGTACAGGTTACTTTTGCCGCCCAGATGGCCGCGTTGACAGGCCAAGCCGATGGCCCTATCTCTCCCGTGCCCAGCGCCGGGGCCGCCATTCGGCGAAACCCGCGATTCCTCGAGGTCTATCTGCATGTTCGGCGCCATCGCGCGAGCGATTTTCGGTTCTTCCAACGACCGCATCCTGAAAGGCATGAACCGCCAGGTTCTCGCGATCAACGCGAAGGAAGCGGAAGTCCAGGCTTTGAGCGACGACGCGCTTCGCGCGCGCACGGGCTGGCTGCGCGAGCGCCTCGCCAAGGGCGAAACCCTCGACGATGTGCTGGTCGATGCCTTCGCCACGGTGCGCGAGGCAGCCCGCCGGGTCCTGGGCCAGCGCCATTTCGACGTCCAGCTCATCGGCGGCATCACGCTTCACCGCGGCATGATCGCCGAAATGAAGACCGGCGAAGGCAAGACCCTCGTCGCGACGCTTGCGGTCTATCTCAACGCGCTCGAAGGCAAGGGCGTGCACGTCGTCACGGTCAACGACTACCTTGCCAAGCGCGACGCCGAGTGGATGGGGCAAATCTACAAATTCCTCGGGCTGACGGTCGGCACGATCGTGCACGGCCTGACCGACGACGAACGCCGGCAGGCCTATGCCTGCGACGTGACCTATGGCACGAACAACGAGTTCGGCTTCGACTATCTGCGCGACAACATGAAGTACCGGCTCGACCACATGGTCCAGCGGCCGTTCAACTTCGCCATCGTCGACGAGGTCGACTCGATCCTGATCGACGAGGCGCGCACGCCCCTCATCATTTCCGGCCCCACCGACGACTCCTCCGAACTCTATATCTCGGTCGACAAGCTCATTCCGAAGCTCGAGGCGAGCGACTTCGAGAAGGACGAGAAGGCGCGCGCCGTCTCGCTGACCGAGGCGGGTGCCGAGAAGATCGAGAAGCTGCTCGTCGAAGCGGGCATGCTCAAGGGCGGCAATCTCTACGATCTCGCCAACGTGAACATCGTCCATCACGTCAATCAGGCGCTGCGCGCGCACAAGCTGTTCACGCGCGACGTCGACTACATCGTCAAGGACGACAAGGTCATCATCATCGACGAATTCACCGGCCGCATGATGGAAGGCCGGCGCTATTCCGAAGGCCTGCATCAGGCGCTCGAGGCGAAGGAGCACGCGCGCGTCCAGCAGGAAAACCAGACTCTCGCCTCGATCACGTTCCAGAACTATTTCCGCATGTTCCCCAAGCTGGGCGGCATGACCGGCACGGCGATGACCGAAGCGGCGGAGTTCGCCGAGATCTACAAGCTCGACGTGGTCGAAATCCCGACCAACCGCGACGTCGCGCGCAAGGACGCCGACGACGAGGTCTATCGCACCGCGCGCGAGAAGACGAAGGCGATCGTCGACCTTATCGAAGATGCGGCCAAGCGCCGCCAGCCGGTGCTCGTGGGCACGGTCAGCATCGAGAAGTCGGAATCGCTTTCGGCCGAGTTGCACAAGCGCAAGGTGCCCCATCAGGTGCTGAACGCGCGCTATCACGAACAGGAAGCGACGATCGTCTCGCAGGCCGGGCGGCCGGGGGCGGTCACCATCGCGACGAACATGGCCGGCCGCGGCACCGACATCCAGCTCGGCGGCAATCTCGACATGCGCGTGCGCATCGAACTGGCTGACGTGCCGGAAGGCCCGGAGCGCGAGGCGAAGATCGCCGCGATCAAGGCCGAGATCGAGGAAGGCCGCAAGATCGTCGTCGAGGCCGGCGGCCTTTACGTGATCGGCACGGAGCGCCATGAAAGCCGGCGCATCGACAACCAGCTGCGCGGCCGTTCGGGCCGTCAGGGCGATCCGGGTGCTTCCAAGTTCTTCCTGTCGCTGGAAGACGACCTGATGCGCATTTTCGGCTCCGACCGCATGGACGGGATGCTGCAGAAGCTGGGCCTCAAGGAAGGCGAGGCGATCGTCCACAGCTGGATCAACGCCGCACTCGAAAAGGCGCAGAAGAAGGTCGAGGCGCGCAACTTCGAGATCCGCAAGCAGCTGCTGAAGTACGACGACGTGATGAACGACCAGCGCAAGGTCGTCTACGAGCAGCGCCGCGAGATCATGCGCGAGGACGATGTCGCCGACCAGATCGCCGACATGCGCAACGAGACGATCGAGGACCTGATCGGCCGCTGCATCCCCGACAATGCCTATCCCGAACAATGGGATACCTCGCTCCTGCACGAGGAAGTGCGCCGGATCTTCGGCATGGACCTTCCCGTCGCCGACTGGGCCAAGGAAGAAGGTATCGCCGAGGAGGAGATCCGCACGCGCGTCACCGACGCGGTCGAGCGCAAGATGGCCGAGAAGGCCGCCAATGTCGGCCCCGACATCATGCGCCAGATCGAGAAGAGCCTGCTGCTGCAGGAACTCGACCACGCGTGGAAGGAACACCTGCTGACACTCGATCACCTGCGTCAGGGCATCAACCTGCGCGCCTACGGCCAGCGCGATCCGCTCAACGAATACAAGAAGGAAGCCTTCGAGCTGTTCGAGGCGATGCTGCGCGAGTTCCGCGAGCGCGTGACCTCGCTGCTGGCGCTCGTGCAGATCCGCATGGATGCCCCCCCGCAGGGCGACATGCTGCCGCCGGAACCCGATACCGGCCGCATGCAGGCGCGCCACCCCGCCCCCGACGGATCGGCCGAGGCGGCCTCGCCGACAAAGGTCGCGCGCTCGGCCCGCGTGAACCCCGCCGATCCCGCGACATGGGCGGCGACACCGCGCAACGCTTCCTGCCCCTGCGGCTCGGGCAAGAAATACAAGCACTGCCACGGCAAGGTCTGACGTCGCGCTGTAACCGACTGGCCCGCCCAAGGCGGCTGTCCCGCGCTAGGATGGCCGCTCGGGAGGATCACCAATGCGCCCAATCCACGTGCCGGCTGCCATCGCGGCAGCGTTCATTCTCGCGTCCTGCGCGGCGCAGCCGATCGCGCCGACCGCCCAACGCATCTACGCACTTGATTGCGGGCAGAACAGCGCGCTCGACCAGTCGCGCTGGTCGCCGGGCGTCAATGCCGGCGTGCCGATCGTGCTCTCCGACAATTGCTACGTGATCCGGCACGCCAAGGGCGTGCTGCTGTGGGACACGGGCTATCCGGACGCGCTCACCGGCAAGAGCCAGACAGGCGCGCTGGGCACGGCTACGCGGGCCAAAAGCCTCGCCGCCCAGCTTGCCGAGATCGGCCTGAAACCTTCCGACGTGAATCTCGTCGCGGTCTCGCACACGCATGGCGACCATGTCGGCAACGTCGCGATGTTCGCCGGCAGCCGCATCCTGATCCAGCGCGCGGAATATGACTGGGCCTTCGGCGCCGGCCGCACCGCGCCGTTTCCGGCCGACGTGAAGGTCGAGAAGCTCGACGGCGATCTCGACGTGTTCGGCGACGGCAGCGTCATGATCCTGTCGACCCCCGGCCACACGCTGGGCCACCAGTCGCTGCGCGTGCGCCTGGCGCACACGGGCACGATCGTGCTGTCGGGCGACGCCGCCCATTTCCGCGACAATTGGGAGAACCGCCGCGTGCCGTCGATGAACACCAGTGCGGACGCCACGCGCGCCTCGCTCGAGCGCATCGCCGGCGTGCTCAAGGCCGAAAACGGCACGCTTTGGATCAACCACGACCTGCCGCAGAGCCGGTCCCAGCGCCGCTCGCCGGAATTCTACGACTGAACTACTTCTTCCAGCCGACGATCGAGGCGAGCGTCATGTAGAGCTTGCCCACGTCGGCCGACAGGAAGGTCGAGACGAGCACGTTTTCCGGATCGGCCTCGCGCGCGTCGGCGATGAGGCGGTCGTACTGCGTGAGATAGTCGGTCACGTAGCGGCGGAAATCCGCATCCTCGCCGTAGCGCTTCTGGACGACCTTGCCGGTCGTGCCCCAGTTGAGGCGCAGGAGCCGGCGCACGAACACGCCCCGATCGCCGCCGAGGAACTCCTTCAGCACGCGGTCGGTCACGCTCGGATCGAGCGTGCGCGCGAGGTCGATCGACAGCGAATTGAGCCCTTCGACGACGAGACGCGAGGCGCGCAGGAAGCGCCCGCGCTTGGCTTCGAATTCGCTGGCCGTGAGGCGCGCCTGCGCGTCGTTGGCGTTGGCCGCGGCCGCGGTCAGATCGTCGGCCTGCTGGCGGAAGGCTTCGGTCGCCTGGCTGGCGTCGCGCGTGACCTTCGTGGCCGCCGCGTCGAGCGTTTCGGCCTCGTGCGCGAGCAGGCGCTCGGCCTCGGCGATGCGCCGCTCGGCCGCATCCATCGATGCGCCAAGTTCGCGCGACTGGCGCGCGAAGCTTTCGCCGACCGATGCGATGCGCGCGGCCGCCTGCCCCACTGCTGCCATCACTTCCTCGGCCCGGCGGCGGAAGGTCTCGCCCATCGCCTCGAGCCGCATGCCGCCTTCCTGCGATGCCGTCTGCAGTTCGTCCGACCGCCGGCGCAGCGAGGTGCCCGATTCGCCGATACGCTGGCTGGCCACGGTCGCGGCATCGGCCGCTTCGCGCGCCTGCCGGTCGAACTGGGCGCCCACTTCCGAAAGCCGCTCGCCCGCTTCGGCAACCACGCCGTTGAGATGATCGGCCTGGCCGCGCAGGACCTGGCCAAGCTCGTCGGACTTGGCGCCGAGCGCTTCGAGGGTGCGGATGAGGTTTTCGCGCTGCGTGAGAAGCGTCGAATCGACCGTCGCGAGGCGCGCCGCCGTCCCGTCGGACATCGCCGAAAGTTCCGCCGCACGGCGTACCAGCGCTTCGCCCAGCGCATCGAGCTTGGTCGCGGAGCGGTCGGCCATGTCGGCGAGAGCGCCGGCGTTGCCGCGAAGAAGTTCGGCCACCATCGACAGGCGCGTTTCGGCGGCATCCGCGGCACCGCCCAGATCGACGGTCCGTTCGCGCATCGCCTGCCCGGCCTGGCCGATGCGTGCGAGCGCGCCGTCGACCGCGACCTGCAGGTCGCCGGTGTGGCGGCGGAACGTCTCGCTGGCCTCCGCCATCAATCCGCCCACACCTGCGGCGGCGCGGTTCATGTCGGCAAGACGCTGGCGGAAACCTTCGCCGCTTTCCTCGAGGCGGGCCGCCGTCTCGACCGAGTGCGTGGCCAGCGCCTGCAGGCGGCGCTCGGCTTCCGATCCGGTCGCCGAGACCTTTTCGGAGGTCGCCTCCGCGACGATCTGCATCTCGTTCGCGCGGTCGCGGAAAATGTCCGAAGACGCGCGCAGGCGCGCCGTCGCGTCGTCCGAAGCGCGCGACACCGCGGCGACCTGGCTTTCGAGCACCGCGCCGACTTCGCCCGCCCGGCCCGATACCTGCTCCATCGACTTCAGCAAAGCCAGCGTCTGGTCGCGCAATGCCGCGTCGATCGCACCCACGCGCACGACCGAACGCTCGGCCGCACCTTCCAGTTCGCCCGTTCGCGCACGCAGCGATTCGGACGACTCCTTGAGCCGCTGGCCCGCCTGCGCCGCGATCGACCCGAGTTCGCCCGAGCGCTGGTCGAGCAGTGCGGCGATCTCGCCGATCCGGCTTGTCGACTGCGCGGCAATCGCGGCGAGCGATTCATGCTCGCGCCGCAGCGTATCGCCCGTATTGCCGATCGACAGCACGGCGGAGCCCGAAACCTCGCCAAGCTCGATGCCCCGCTTGCGCAGCGCGTCGGCCGCCTCGTCGAGGCGCGAGAGCGCGCGATCGGCAGCGGCATTGGCCTCGAGCGCGCGCTGCGCGATCTGCGTTTCCAGCTGGCCCGCCCGGTCGAGGCCCTGATCGGCCGCATGGACGAGCGCCTGCGTTTCGGCACGGAACGTCTCGCCGGCCGCGCGGATGTGCTGGGCGGACTGGTCGGAGGCCTGGACGATCTGCGCGTGCTCGCGCTTGGCGACTTCCGCACTCGCCTCCATGCGCGCCGATGCGCGATCGACCGCACTTGCCGTTTCGTGCGCATCGCCGGCAAGCGCGAGCGCGCTGGCATCCAGACGCTGCGTGACCGCCGCGATGCTGGCGTCGGCCTCGCCCGAGCGCTGGCGCAGCGTTTCGGCCGCCTCGCGCAGGCGCTGGTTGGCCTGATGGGCGTTGGCCTCGAGATCGCGCGCGCTGCGCGCGACTTCGCCGGCCGCTTCGTCGATGCGTGCACGCGCCGCCGTGGCGCCGGCTTCGATCGCGGCCGTTCCAAGGCGCAGCGTCTCGGCCGACCGGTCCAGGGCCGCCGTCCTGTCTTCGGCGACGGCACCCAGTTCGATCGTCTGCAGGCGGACCTGCTCGTGCAATTCGCCAAGCTGCGTGCCGGCGCGCGCGGCGGTCTCGGCAAGGTCGGTGCGCCGTTCGGCCAGTTCGCGCGCATAGGCGCTCGCCTGCGCGATTCCCGTTTCGGCCGCATGGACGAGCGCGTTGGTCTCGTTGCGGACGGTCTCGCCCGTCGCGCGAACGCGCGCGGACGACTGATCGGCCGCAAGGACAAGCTGCTCGTTTTCGCGCCGCGCGACCTCGCCGCTCGCCGTCATGCGCGCCGTGGCGCGGTCGACCGCGACGGCCACGTCGTGACCGTCCTTGGCGAGCGAAGCGGCGGTCGCATCGAGGCGCTGGGTCGTCGAGGCGACGTCGGCATCGGCCTCCATCGCGCGCTGATGGATGAGTTCGGCACTTTCCCGCAGGCGCAGCGCGGCCTGATGCGCGGTCGCGTCGAGATCCTTCGAATTGCGCGCCACGTCGTCGGCGGCACCGGCAATGCGGCTGCGCGCGGCCTCGGCCGTCACGTCGATCGCCTCGGCGCGCAGGCGCAGCGTCTCGCCCGCGCGGTCGAGTTCGCCCGCCTTCTGCGTCGCCGTTTCGGCAAGATCGGCCGCCCGCTCGCGGAGCGCGCCGTGCAGCGCGTCGAGCCGTTCGCCCACGCGGGCGGCGGTCTGCGTCATCTCGTCGGCACGCAGGTGGAGCGTCCCGGCATAGGCTTCGGCCTGCGCCATCCCGCCCTCGGCCGCGCGCACGAGGCCTTGCGTTTCCTGACGGAATGCTTCTGCCGCGACACGCACGCGCTGGGCCGCCTGGTCGGCGCCCACCTCGAGCTGGGCACCCTCGTTGCGGGCGACCTCGCCGGTCGCCTCCATGCGGGCGGCCGTGCGGTCGAGGGCCGCGGCAACCTCGCGTGCATCCTGGCCGAGTGCCGTCGCCGTCGCATCGAGGCGTTGCGTCGCGGCGGCGACGTTTGCCTCCGCTTCCTGCCCGCGCGCGCGCAGCCGGTCGCCGCTTTCCTCGAGCCGCTGGGCGGCAATCGCGGCCGTGGTGTCGAGGTCCTTCGCGCGCCGGTCGACCGAACTTGCCGCATCGCCGAGCCGGGCGATCGTCGCGTCGGCTGCCGCTTCCAGCGCTTCGACGCGCAACCGCACGGCTTCGCCGGAATTGCCAAGCTTCTGCGCCGTTTCGCCCGCCGTATCCGCCAGCGCCACGCTCTGCGCGCGGACATGCTCGGCGAGCGTATCGAGACGCTGCGTGGTCCGCTCGCTGGCGCCGTCGATTTCCTCGCTGCGCCGTTTGAGCGTGGCGCCAAGCTCTTCGGCCCGTGCCAGACCCAGATCGGCCGAATGGATCATGTCCTGCGCCTGGACGCGGAACCCCTCGCCGGTCACGCGCACGCGCTGAGCGGCCTGATCGGCCGCGATGACCAGCTCGTCGGCGCGGCGTCGGACGACCTCGCCCGACGCGTCGACGCGCGCGGCCACCCGATCGATCGATTCCTGGCTGCGCTGGGCAAGCCCGTCGAGCGCCACCTGCGTCTCGCTCACGCGGCGCGCGGAGGCATCGAGATCTTCCATGCGCGCCTTGAGTGCGGCACCCGCCCCCTCGACGCTCGCGCGCGCACGCTGGGCAGCTTCGGCAACCAGATGTGTTTCGCCCTGAAGGACCGATTCCGTCGCCTGCGCCTCGGCGGCAAGGGCACCCGAGGCGCGCAGGATCGCTTCCACTTCGCGCGACAGGCGCGCACCCGCTTCGGCCGCCGAACGGCCAGCAGTGTCCGCCGCCTCGACAAGCCCGGCGCCGTGGCGGCGCATGTCTTCGCCGATGGACGCGGCCTTCGCTTCGGCTTCCTGCGTGCGTAGCGCAACCTCGCGCGCGACTTCCGAGAATCCGGCCGTCGTGGCGCCGGCACGCGCCAGCGCCTGCGCCGCGGCATCGGCCAGTTCGCGCGATTGCGTCTGGAACGCCTCGCCGGCCGCGCGCACGCGTGCGACCGCCTGGTCGGCGGCGGTCGCAAGCTCGTGGCCCTGACGGCGGACGGACTCGCTCGAGGCTTCCGTACGCGCGGCAAGCCGTTCGAGCGTGCCCTGCAGGTTGCGGGTCTCGGCCCCCAGATTCGTGGCCACGTCGTTCATGCGCACGGCGGCGGTCGTCACATCCTCGGTCCGCTCGCGGATCGCGGCACCGGCGGTGTCCACGCGCAGCTGCGCGTCGCCGGCCGCCTCGGTCAGTGCGGCCATCTGCGCGCGCAGCGCGTTCTGCGTCGTCTCGCTCTGCCTGGCGAGATCGCGGGCGAGCGACAGCAGCCTGTCCGACGCCTCGCCGAGCGCATCGCTTGCCGTTTCCGCCGAGCGGCGGGCCGATCCCATTTCGACCGACGCGGCACTTGCGCGCCCCTCGGCGGTTTCGGCCGCATCGGAGAACGCCTCGGCCTGCTTGCGCAGCAGTTCGCCCACTTCGCGCGCGCGGTCGAGGGCGGTGTCCGTCACGTCGACAAGTGCCGAGCTCTGGTCGGAAAGGATCGAGCGGATCTCGGCCGCGCGCGCGCGGGCGCGTTCGGTCGTCTCGGCCAGATCCTGCGACTGCTCGCGCAGCGCTTCGCGGATGGCGCCGGCATTGGCCGCGGTCTTTTCGTTGGTGGAGGCAAGCGTCTCGATCTGCTCGCGCAGCGTGGCGTTGATCTCGCGCGACTGCGAGAGCGCGCGGTCGGAAGCGCCGGCCAGCGCGTCGGCCTGTTCGCGCACGGCCGCTTCGACGATCTGGACGCGGCTGGAAAGCAGCGAGGTGACGCGCTCGAGCCCGTCGGCGTGGCGGCGCAGGCCTGCCATCACCTGCATGGCGCGCATCGCGGCCTGGTCGGAAACGGTCGTCAGTTCGCCCGCCTGCGCGGCGAGCCCCTGGCGCGCCTCGGAAAGGCGGTTGGTCGCGGTGTCGGAAGCCTGCGCCAGCGCGCGGGCCTGCTCGTGCAGGCTTTCGCCGATGGTGCGCAGCTTGGATTCCGCGCGCTCGGCCGGATAGGCGAGCTCCGCCAGACGCACCTCGAGCGCGCGCGCATGGCGCGCCAGATCACGCCCACGGGCAAGATAGGCAAACACGAACCACAGGACGACGAGCGGCATCGTCGCACCGCCGACGAAGGCGCCCAGCTCGTGCGGCAGCATCTGCCCGAATGCCGAAAACCCGACGCGCGTGCCGGCATACCAGACGACGGCAACGATCCAGCCGAGACTGATGACCGAAGCCGTCAGGAACGCGCGGCGGCCGACCGGCGGCAGCGGTTCATAGCCCGGACCCGCGGGATCGTTGGCGGCACGCAGTTCCGCGTCACGCTGGTTTTCAACGGCGCCGAGGCGGCGGGGGCCGAGACCGGTCTTCTTGTCGTCCATGGGGGTTCTTGTCCGGCGGGTTTGAGGCGGTTTGTATCAGGCGGCTTTCGGGCGGCGTCGGATGAGGCCGAGGATTTCGGCCGCGGCGTGCGGAATGTTCGTGCCGGGGCCGTAGATGGCGGCGACACCCTGGTCGATCAGTGTCTGATAGTCCTGCGGCGGGATCACGCCACCGCACACGATCAGGATATCGTCGGCCTTGGCAGCGCGAAGTGCCGCGATAAGGGCGGGCACCAGCGTCTTGTGGCCGGCCGCCTGCGAGGAGACGCCGATCACGTGGACATCGTTTTCGATCGCCTGACGCGCGGCTTCTTCCGGCGTCTGGAACAGCGGGCCGACATCGACGTCGAAACCGATGTCGGCAAAGGCCGTCGCGATCACCTTGGCGCCGCGATCATGGCCGTCCTGCCCGAGCTTGACCACGAGCATGCGCGGCCGGCGGCCTTCGGTTTTCGCAAACGAAGCGACATCGTCCTTGATGCGCGTGAAGCCGCTGTCGCCGTCATAGGCCGAACCATAGATGCCCGTGACCGACCGGATCGTCGCGCGGTGGCGCGTGAACACCTTCTCGAGCGCGTCGGAAACCTCGCCGACCGTCGCGCGCGCGCGCATCGCCTCGATGGCGAACGTCAGCAGGTTGCCCTCGCCCGATGTGGCGGCCTTGGCCAGCGCTTCGAGCGTGGCGGCCACCTTGCCGGCATCACGGCTCGCACGGATCTTCTTCAGGCGCGCGATCTGGCTGTCGCGCACGGCCGTGTTGTCGATGTCGAGGATGTCGATCTTCTCGGCCTCGGCGGGCTTGTACTTGTTGACGCCGACGACCGTTTCCTCGCCGCGGTCGATGCGCGCCTGCTTCAGCGCCGCGGCTTCCTCGATGCGCAGCTTCGGCATGCCGCTTTCGACGGCCTTGGTCATGCCGCCCAGCGCTTCGACCTCGTCGATCAGCTTCTGCGCCTCGCTCACCATCGAGGCGGTCAGGCTCTCCAGATAGTAGCTGCCGGCAAGCGGGTCGATGACGCGTGACACGCCGGTCTCTTCCTGAAGGATGAGCTGCGTGTTGCGCGCGATGCGCGAGGAAAAGGGCGTGGGAAGTGCCAGCGCCTCGTCGAACGAGTTCGTGTGCAGCGACTGCGTGCCGCCTAGGGCCGCGGCCATCGCCTCGAAGGCCGTGCGCACGATGTTGTTGTAGGGGTCCTGCTCGGTCAGCGACACGCCCGATGTCTGGCAGTGCGTGCGAAGCGCAAGACTGTCGGCCTTCTTCGGGTTGAACTGCTTCATGGCACGCGCCCAAAGGAAGCGCGCGGCGCGCAGCTTCGCGATCTCCATGAAGAAGTTCATGCCGATCGCGAAGAAGAACGACAGCCGGGGCGCAAACGCGTCGACGTCGAGGCCCTTGGACAGCGCCGCGCGCACGTATTCGAGCCCGTCGGCGAGCGTGAAGGCCAGTTCCTGCACGCACGTCGCGCCGGCTTCCTGCATGTGGTAGCCGCTGATCGAGATCGAATTGAATTTCGGCATGTGCGCGGCCGTGTGCGCGATGATGTCGGCCACGATGCGCATGCTCGGGCCCGGCGGATAGATGTACGTGTTGCGGACCATGAACTCCTTGAGGATGTCGTTCTGGATGGTCCCGGAAAGCTGGGCCTGCGTGGCGCCCTGCTCCTCGCCCGCCACGATGAAGGCGGCAAGCACGGGCAGCACCGCGCCGTTCATCGTCATCGAGACCGACATCTTCGACAGCGGGATGCCGTCGAAGAGAATCTTCATGTCCTCGACCGAATCGATCGCCACACCCGCCTTGCCGACGTCGCCCGTGACGCGCGGATGGTCGCTGTCGTAGCCGCGATGCGTCGCCAGATCGAATGCCACGGAGAGCCCGGCCTGCCCGCCGGCAAGCGCCTTGCGGTAGAAGGCGTTCGATTCCTCGGCAGTGGAAAACCCGGCGTACTGGCGGATCGTCCAGGGCCGGTTGGCGTACATCGTGGCGCGGGGGCCGCGCACATAGGGTGCGAAACCAGGCAAGCCGCCGACATGCTCGAGCCCTTCGAGATCGGCTTGCGTATAGAGCGGCTTGACGACGATCCCTTCGGGCGTCGTCCAGGAAAGCGCGTCGGCCGACGCGCCTTTCAGCTCGGCTTTGGCGAGCTTCTCCCAGTCCGCAAGATTCGGCTTCGCAAAATCGGCCATGTCATTCTCCTGCCTTGCAAATGTACCTCCAAGGCAGGGGCCGTCCTAGCCGGGCGAGTCGTCGCATCTGTGATTCGCGTGGCAAAGGATTGATTCAATAGAGCGACATGCTGTTGTCCACAGGGCTGCGGAAAACTCCCCGCCGGGGGCGCTTGCCGCATGTCGGCGGCGACTCGGGTTTTGATGCCTACCAGCGAAGCTCGGCGAGCACATAGGTGGGCGCAAAACCGAACTGGTCGCAGAGCGCCTTCATCGCCATTTCGCCGGGCAGGCGGCCCATGGGCGCACCAAGCGATTCGCCATGAATGCCGCCGGGAATGAACGCCTGATGGATGCCGGCGCCGCGCGCACCCGCAACGTCGGTACGCATCGCATCGCCGATCCCGAGCACCCGATCGCGATCGGTGACGCCCGCAAGTCTCAGCGCCATCTCGTAGACGCCGCGATGCGGCTTGCCGTGATAGATCGTGCGCCCGCCGATATCCTCGTAGCGTTGCGCAAGCGTGCCTGCGCACAGCAGGCGCAGATCGCCCTTCAGCACTTCCAGGTCCGGGTTCGCGCACACCATCGTCAGGTCGCGCGCGCGGGCCTTCTCGATCACGGGCTGAAGCGCTTCGAGATCGAGCGTGCCGTCGCCGGCGGCACCCGTGGCCAGCACGAAATCGGCGTCGTCGACGTCGTCGACCATGCCATAGCCGATCGTCGCGGGATCCACGATGTTGGCTTCCTTGCCCACATGAAGGAACTTCCGGCCAAGCTTGTGCTCGTCGTGCGCCAGCGCCTGCCATGCCGCTTCGCCCGACGTGACGATCGCGTCGAAGGCGTCCGCAGGAATGCCGAAATCCGGCATCTGGCGGACGAGGATGGGGACCAGACGCGGCGCGTTCGACAGCACGACCGTGCGCTTGCCCATCGCGCGCAGGCGCGCCATCAGGTCGGGCACGCCGGGAAAAACGCGCACGCCGTCGTGGATGCAGCCCCACATGTCGAGCAGAAACGCGTCGTAGCGGTCGGCGACCGCCGCGAGACCTTCAAGTCGGATCGTCACTTTTCCTCTTTCAGCGGCTTGGGTTCGCCGAACAGGAAACCCTGACCGTAATCCGCTTCGAGATCGAGCACCTCGACCAGTTCGGCCTCGCTCTCGATCTTTTCCACCACCAGCGCCACGCGCGCTTCCATCATCTGGGTACGCATGCGCAGGAACTCGGCACCCGTCGCCCCGTTGGCGTACCCGACGACCTTGCGCGCGTCGATCTTCACGAAACGGAAATTCCGCTTCGCCAGCGCATGCGGATCGAAGCGCATGTCGCTGACCTGATCCATCGAAAAACGGAAGCCGAGGCTGCCGAGCCGGTCAAGCTCGGCCCACTGGATCTCGCTGAGACGGCGCGCGTGGCCTTCCGCCAGTTCGAACACCAGATTGTGCGCAAGGTCCGCGTTCTGCGCCATGAAGGTGACGAATTCGGCGAAGAAGCGCGTGTCGGCAAGCGTGTGTTCGGAGATGTTGACGAAAATGCCCGCGCCTGCGTTCGTGCGCTGCATCCGGCGGACGAGCTGGACGCAGCGGAACAGCAGCATGTTGTCGATCGCGGTGACGAGGCCGACCTGTTCGGCCAGCGGCAGGTAGCGCTCCGGACCGATCACGTTGCCGTCGGGCGCGCGCATGCGGCTGAAGCACTCGAAGTGCCGGCGGCGGCGCTGCGGCAGGTCGACGATCGGCTGCACGTAAAGTTCGACGCGGTTTTCGCGCAACGCATCGCGCACGATCTCCAGCACCTGCGCGTCGGCATAGGCGGTGTCCGACTTCGCCGGCGCGCCGGGTTTGGGAACCGGCTGGCCCGACAGTTTCTCGACAAGCCCCTGAAGCACGCGGACCTCGTTCATCACGTGGCCGAGGTCGGGGCGCGTGCGGGCCGCGCTTTCGATCGCCTCGAGGATGCTGCGCGCCTCTTCGCGCGCAAGGCCGAGTTCGCGGCGGATCTGGGCCTGCGCGCGCACGGCATGGTCAAGCGCGCCGGCAAGCCGCACGGCAAGGACGATCGCATGGATCGCCGCCGCGGCGGCGAACACGCCCAACGCCACGGGAACGCCGAGCGTCAGCCCCGCCGCGATGGCGGCGACGGTGTAGACGACGGCAGGCAGGATGAGGACGACAGGCGGCATGGGACTCTTCGCGTCCGGTATTCCCTATCCGCGCGCCGGGGTCAACCGGGACCGGCGCCGACCGCCTCGGCGATCGAGGCGAAACCGTCGGCTTTCACAAGGGCCGGGAGCGTGCGGCAGATGTCGGCGGCAAGCCCCGGCCCGCGATAGACCATCGCCGAATAGAGCTGGACCAGCGTGGCGCCGGCCCGGATCTTCGCGTAGGCGTCGCGCGCATCGGAGATGCCGCCCGTGCCGATGAGGACGAAGTCGCGCCCGGCGAGCGCGCGGGCCTTTGCCAGCATGCGCGTGGAAAGGTCGAACAGCGGGCGGCCCGACAGCCCGCCCGCTTCGCCTTTCTGCGGGTCGCGCAGGCTCGCCGGGCGCGAAAGCGTCGTATTGCCGACGATGAGGCCTGCAAGGCGCCGGTCGAGCGCCACGCGGACCACGTCTTCGAGATCCGCATCGGCAAGATCGGGCGCGATCTTGAAGACCAGCGGCGGCGCCTTGCTGATCGAACCGAGCGCTTCCTGCACCCGCGCGACGAGCCCGTCGAGCGCTTCGCGCCCCTGCAGCGCCCGCAGACCCGGCGTGTTGGGCGAGGAGACGTTGCACACGAGATAATCGGCAAAGGGTGCAAGCGCCAGAGCGCCCCTTACATAGTCGTCGGCGGCATCCTCGGTCTCCTTGTTCTTGCCGAGATTGACGCCGACGATCCCGCGCCGTTTGCGCGCCGATAGATTGGCCGTCGCGACTTCGAGGCCGCGGCTGTTGAAGCCCATGCGGTTGATCACCGCTTCGTCGGCCGACAGCCGGAAGAGCCGCTTCTTCGGATTGCCCGGCTGTGCGCGCGGCGTGACCGAACCGATTTCCACGAAGCCGAAGCCCTGGGCGAGCATCGCGTCGGGCACCTCGGCGTCCTTGTCGAAGCCGGCGGCCAGCCCGACCGGGTTCGGGAATTCGCGACCCCACACATTCATGCGCAGGACGGGATCTTCGACCGGCGCCGGCGTCGGCACGAAGCCGGCCGCAAGCGCCTTGATCGCGACGCCATGTGCAAGTTCGGGGTCGACGTTGCGAATGAGCGGAAAGGCGAGCTCGTACCAGTTCACACCAACCCCCACGGGAAAACGTGCCGTCCGTCCGGCCCAAGCTTCAGGGCAGCGCTTCTTGAAACGTCGTCCGGCGAGAGCGCAGCGTAAAGATGCGGGAACAGATCGCCGCCGCGCGACGCTTCCCAGCGCAACGCGGTTCCCATCGAGTCGGCTTCGACTTCGATCAGCACAAGGTCATCCTGACCCACGCGATGTTTTGCGGCACTCGCCACGATCTGCCTTGATGTCGAAAAATGTATGTAACCATCCGCAATATCTTGGGACGAGCCATTGTAGCGCCCGCACGTCAGCGCTGCCTCCCATTCGTCTTTTCGGCACATGTGATAGATCGGATTCGGCATTTCCGATCAAGCGTAGCGCTCTTCGGGAACACGTTGAAGCACAAGGATTGGTCAAAACCTGTTCAACTACGTTTGTAAGATACGCCATCCGCCATACATTCAAAAATTGTCACCACTATGTATGTACACTCTTTATTAGTGGCCTTTTTACATTCAGTCCGGCAATTTATTGACATCGAGGCTCAAAGAAGGGGCGACAGATGCAGAAGAATTCCGGAACTCTCACGGGACGGTTTGCCGCCATATCGGCAGTCGCCCTTGCCCTTGTCGCTGCGATTGCAGCGCCCGCGTCAGCACAAAATCTGCCGCTCCAGAAACCCTGGAAGACCATCGCCGAGTACAAGAAAGATTATGTGCGCCCGACGAAGGTGCCCTATCTCGCCGAAAATCCGTACACGCCGGAAAAAGAACGGCTCGGCCAGATGCTGTTCTTCGATCCGCGCCTGTCCGGCTCGAATGCCGTGGCCTGCGCCAACTGCCATCTTCCCGGCATGGCGTGGACCGACGGCGTGGCCAAGAGCGTCGGCGAAAAGGGCGCCATCCACGTGCGCAACGCGCCGACGCTGTTCAATCTCGCCTGGACCGAACAGACGGCGTGGGACGGGCGCACCGAATATCTCGAAGGGCACGTCAAGGGCCCCATCGGCAATCCGAGGGTGATGGGCCAGCCGGCCGACCAGCTGATCGCCGAGCTTGGCGCGATCGGCGGCTACCGCGACGCGTTCAAGGCCGCCTTCCCGAAGGACGGCATCACGATGGACAACGTCATGCGGGCCATCGCCGTGTTCGAGCGCGGCCTCGTTTCCGGCGAAGCGCCGTTCGATCACTGGATCAAGGGCAACGAAAAGGCGATTTCGGAATCGGCGAAGCGCGGTTTCATGCTCTTCAACACGAAGGCGGATTGCGCGGCGTGCCATTCGGGGTGGAGTTTCACCGACCAGAGCTTTTACGACATCGGCCTTTCCGATGCCGACGAAGGGCGCATCAAGATCATCAAGCTCGCCAGCATGAACCACGCGTTCAAGACGCCCACCCTGCGGGAAATCGGGCGGACGGCGCCTTACATGCACGACGGCTCGATCGCCAATCTCACGAAGGTGGTCGAACATTACAACCGCGGCGGCGACGTGAAGCGCGAGAGCGTTTCCGAGCATGTCCGCCCGCTCAACCTGACGAAGGCGGAGATCGGCGACATCGTCGATTTCCTGCTCTCGCTCGACGCGCCGGACAAGCCCTATCCGGTGCCGAGCCTGCCGATGGTCGACCACAAGGCTCCCTGAGCCCAACCCCAACTCACCCGAACAAACGCAACCGGAGACAAACGATGCGCCGCTACCTTGTTCCCGTCCTCGCCACGTTCATCGGTGCCGCGGGCAGCTACGCTTTCGCCGCGGGCACGCACACCGTCGTCCAGTCCGAAAAGAAGTTCTCGGAGGCGGAATTGACGATCGCGAAGGGCGATACGCTGGTCTTCAAGAACGAAGATCCGTTCACCCACAACGTCTACTCCCAGTCCCCCGGCATCGCCTTCGAGCTGAAGGTGCAGAAGCCCGGCGAATCGAGCGACATCAAGTTCGACCGCGAAGGCAGCGGCGAGATCCGCTGTGCGATTCATCCGCAGATGAAGATGAAGCTGACGGTCAAGTAACGGCTTGCGCCCCGGCGGCACACCCGCCGGGGCGCCTATCCGAACGGAGCCACGATGCGCATTCGGGGCAAGATTCTCGTCGGTCTTGCAGTCGTCGTTCTCGTGACGATGGCAATGGGCGCGTATGCCGTCGTCGGGCTGCGCCGCTCCGCGGCGCTGACCGAACGCCTCTATGACGGGCCGCTGATGGCGAGCGACTTCGCAAGCTCGGCGTCGGCGAATTTCGCGCGGCTCGATCTCACATTTGGCCGCGCCCTGTCGAAGATCGGTGCCGGCGAAAAGCCGGACCCGAAAGCCGTCAAACAGTACGAAGAAGCCATCCTCGACGATCTGTCGATCGTCGAAGAACGCGCGCCCGAAACCGAGAATCTGGCGCGTGTCGCCGCAGTCCGCGAAGCGCTGAAGCGCTGGGGCGCCCAACGCGACCGAATTTTCGGCGCCGGTGCGGATGCCGCCGCCGTGAAAGCGATGGAGGGCCTGACCCGCGATCTCGGAACGAAGCTCGAGATCCTGAACGAAGCGGCCAAGGAACAAGGCTACAATTTCCGCCAGGAAGCCGGCCGCATCGTCGAAAGCGTCGTCGTCGCGCTTTCCATCGCCGTGCTGCTCGCGGTCCTGGTCGCGGCTCTTGTCGGCGTTCTGCTGGCGCGCAATATCGGCTCGCCGGTCCGCGCGATGGGCAGTGCCATGAGCCGGCTGGCAGGCGGTTCGACCGAAGTCGAAATCCCCGGCCAGGGTCGGACCGACGAAGTGGGCGAAATGGCCGCGGCGGTCGCGCGTTTCCGCGAGAACGCGATCGAGAACGAGCGCCTGCGCGCTGAAACCACGCGCATGTCCGCCGAATCAGAGGAACGCCGGCGCCGCCGGATGGCCGAGATGGCCGAGACGGTGCGCGAAACGTCGAGCGCCGTCGACTCGATCGCCGTCGCGACAGGCTCCGTCGACGAGGCGGCACAGGGCATGGCGAACCGGGCCGAAAAAGTGCTGGCCGAAAGCCAGGCCGTCGCGGCGGCGTCGGAAGAAGCGCTCGTCAACGTCCAGACCGTTTCGACAGCGGCCGAACAGCTTTCCAGCTCGATCCGCGAAATCTCCCACCAGGTCGCGCGCGCATCGACCGTCACGCGCCAGGCCGTCGAGAGCGGCGAGAACGCGCAGGCGACGATCCGTTCGCTGTCCGACGTGGTCGCCCGGATTTCCGAGGTCAGCAAGCTCATCGGCGAAATCGCCGGCCATACCAATCTTCTTGCGCTCAACGCGACGATCGAGGCCGCGCGCGCCGGCGAGGCGGGGCGCGGCTTTGCGGTCGTCGCCTCCGAGGTCAAGAACCTCGCCAGCCAGACGGGCCGTTCGACCGAGGATATCGACCGACTGGTGGGCGAGATCCTCTCGGCGATGAAAGCTGCGGTCGACGCCGTGGGCGAGATCGGCGTGCGCATCCGCGAGGTCGACGGCGTTGCCGGCGCCATCGCCGCCGCGATGGAGCAGCAGGGTGCGGCAACGCAGGAGATTGCGCGCAACGTGTCGCAGACGGCGAGTGCCTCGCGCGAAGTCTCCGCGAAGATCCAGTTCGTCGCGCACGAGATCAACGAGGTCACGGCAGGATCGAGCGCCATGCGTTCGTCCATTGCCACCGTCGCGCAGGACATCGCCGGGCTTCGGCGGATTGCCGACCGGCTGCTCAACAACGCCAGCGGCGGCGGCGAGCGCGAAGCCGGAGCGGAAGCCGACGCCGAGACCGCCTAGCCGCCGCGTATCGCGCGAACGAGCCGTGCGGCGATGCCCGGGTCCTCGCTCCCGGCCGCCAGCGCCTTCTCCGACGAACGGCGATAGACATAGACGCCAAGGACCGACAGGCCGACCGACCATACCACCGACAGCGCGCCGAGCGATTCGATCACGCTTGCCGCCTGCGCCGGGGCGCGAACGACCGTCCACGCGACCGCGCCCATCTGTGCGGCCCAGGTCGCAGCCATCACATAGCCGAACGTGGGCCGCATGCGCCGGACATAGGCATCCTCGCTCGCGACTTCGGCGCGCAGCGACGAATTGACCTCGCGCAGCGCATCCCGGTCGAAGGCGCTTTCCATCGCCGCAAGCGCCTCGATATGGCGGTTCGCCTCGGCGATCTGTTCGGGCGCAAGCGAACCGGTCGCGGCCTTCAGGGCTTCGGCCGCGGCTTTCGCGGCCGGATGGTCGATGGTGCCGAGCGCGCCGCCGACAAGCCGCGCCAGCAACGGCAGGCCGATCTCGGCAAGAAGTGCGGGCAGCATGTTCTTTCTCCTCTTTCAGTCGCCGGCCGATGCGCCGTCGAGTTTTGCCTCGATGCGCAGCAGATGGGCGGTAAGGCGATTTTCCACGTCCTTGAGGTAGGCGACCGACGCGTAGCCGCGCGCGACCTCGAGCTTGAATTCGGCCAGCGCGTGGCGCAGATCGCGCGTTTCGTCGAGGCAAGCCTGACGCAGACGTTCGAGCATCCGCTCGTGATCCTGATGGCGTTTCCAGAACAGCCACGCGATCGCCCCGAAGCTCGATGCGTCCGAGGCGGCGACGAGCGCCATGCCGGGCGACAGTTCCAGAAGTTCCATGTTCGCTTCCCTTCGTCTGTCAGATGCGGAAATCGGTATGCGCGCGATGGCCGCCGGCACCGGGCCGCCAATCGGAACGCTCGGGCCGCGGCGGTGCCGCAAAGCGCACCGGCTCGGCAAGAAGGCATCCGGCGACCGCGTCGAGCCCGTCGTCCCGTCCGGCCGTCGCTTCGGCGCGCCACTCGCGCATCTCGGCGGGAAATGGCGTCTTCAGGACGTCGCGATGGGCATGCAGCATGCCGGCCGCGAGCCGCGCGTCGAACGCATCGAGAATGCGCCGCGTCTTCGGGATGCTGGAATGGACCCCCGTCACCGCGCAGCCGGCACCCGAACGCGACAATTCGCGTCGCAAGAGACCGGGCAGGAACGCGCCGAGGCCGTTGGTCTCGATCGCGACGGACGGCGCACGATTGCGGATCGCGAATGCCGCGACCTGACGGCAGAATCCCTGCGCTTCGTCCTCGCCGTCGCGACGCGCCGCCGCCAGGTAGGCAACCTCGTGCAGCCATGCATGGTTCAACTCGTCCGTGAACACGATCGCGACGACGGACCGGTCGCCTTTCGTGGTCCCGTACGAAGGATCCCACCAGCAACTTGCCGAGATCATCTGCCGGCCGGCGATGCGAAGCACCGGACGTCCGTTTGCTTCGGAGAAATCGATCGGTTCGTCGTAGGGAACGAGCCGGTCCGGGTCGAGCCGGCATGCGCCGTCGGCCGTTGGCTGGAGAAGCATCTGCGCGCGGAATTTCTGCGGCCCGGTTCGCTCGAGCACTTCGGCGACACGTGCCGCACCGAAGCGCTCCGGCCACGCGAATGTGCCCTCGGTATCGCGCACGGGGATGGTCAGACGCTCGAAGCCGGCAAGAAACGGCACCGTTTCGCCCGCTTCGGGTCGCGCGGCATCGGCATAGATCGAATAATAGGTGTGCGGCGTGCCGATATAGAGCTGCAGGCCGCCCGGCACGAGGACATAGTCGATCTCCGCCAGACGTTCGCGCAGGTCCGCGCGCTTGCCCGGCGTGTCGCTCGTGTTCGGCACCTCGACGTCGTCGCAGATCACCACGTCCGCGCGGCTGCCCGTGATGTTGCCCGCAAGTCCGCGCGCGAGCATCGAAGGATCGCGCAGTTCGGCCTGTCGCTCGACGACGAACTGGTCCGACGCCCAGATCTGCGCGCGCGCCGGCTTGAGGCCGGCCGTCGCCGGGTGCCGCTCGACGATGCGCTTTACGTTGCGCACCATCTTCTTGGCGAGGCCTTCCTCCGCCGCCAGCACGAGCACGCGCAGGTCGGGTGTCCGTGCCAGCAGCCAGGCGCAGAACAGGCCCACGAGCGTCGACTTGCCGCTCGAGCGGAAGGCAAGCAGGACAAGGCGCGTCGAGCCGCATTCGGCATGGCCGGCGAGCCATTCCGCCATGCGCCGATGGATCGGCGGCGTGACGAGACCCTGTTGCCCGTTCCACTCGTCGACAAACGCGACAAAGCCCGGCGCAGAGCGTGGTTCGGCCGCGCAGGTCATGTCTTGACGATGTGATTGAGGACGATCGTCGGCTGGACGTTCGGGTGCGCCTGGCCGCCGCCGGTCACGGCCGAGTTCGCGCCGCTGCCCGGTCCGCCATACACGACATTGTTGTCGCCGAACGATGAACTGCCGGTCGCAACGCCCCCGCCGCCGGCCGTATAGACATGCCCGTGTGATGGAATCTGCGCGGTCGTCAACGCATGCATCTCGGCACCGCCGGACGCGCCGAGCGTCGAGCCGGCAATACCGGCCCCGCCTGCCGTGAGCCGGTTGGCGGCCGTACCGTTCATGTTGTCGCGCCCGGCCGGCACGCGACCGCGCAGATCGGGCAGATTGAAGGTCGTGCTGCCATCGCCGGCGCCGTAGGTGGTGCCGAGCGCGGCGAAGAGCGCTTCATATGCAGCCCGGCTCACCGCCTGACCGGCCGCAAACAGCCACCCTGCCGGCTCGACCGTGCCGGCGAAAGGAACGACGATGCCGGCAGGCACGCCCGGCGGCAGGCTTTGGAACGACGCATCGACGCCGCCGCCGTTCGACGTCAACACCTGCCCCGCTGAACCGAGCCTTGCCAGCTTTGCCGGCGTGATCGCATTGGCACCGACGGCGATTGTCCGGTCGGATGCCGTGCCGCCGATCTCGATGGACGCATCGGCCGCCGCGATGCTGACGATCGTTCCCGCTCCGTCGAGCCCCTTGTCGCCGGCACGCGCGAACGCGATCCGCGCGCCGTCGCCGGATACCCACGCACCCGACGAGGCCGCGTGCGTCACATCGATGCGCAGCCAGCCGCCAAGGTCGACGACATCGCGCACCGCGAACACCGCGAAGCCGCTTCCGCCGTCGCGCTTGCGCAAGGTGGCGTAGCCCTTGACCGCCGGATTGGTGCTTGCCGCCCACGAGGCGACGAAATCGGAAATGTCGGGCGTGCCGGGCTCGGCGGTCAACGCCGAGACCATGATCGCCGTCGCCGCAACGGGCGTTGGCGCATCGAACCGGAAGCCGCCGGCGCCCGGATCGCCAACCGTCGTTGCCAGGTCGAAGTTCCACGCGATCGCGTTGGCCAGCGCCGCGGCGGTGGCGTCCAAGGCGCCATCTGATGCAGCGGCTGCCGAAGCCGCCGCATCGTCGCGATGTGCCCGCGCCAGCGATTCCGAGGCGGCGGACGACGCGCGATCCGTCGACGCGGCAGCGGCCGAAGCCGCAGCCGCCACCGAAGCGGCCGACGCCACGGCGGCACTGGCGCCCGCATTGGCCGCCTGGTCGGCGTAGTCGTCGATCGAAAGGCCGGGGTTGCCCTCCGCGTCGAACACCAATGCCTTACGCGCGCGTGCGGCGGCCGGTGGCAGTTGCGTCGGTGCATCGTCGGGATCGTCGTCGCTGACGTGCAGGGCCCGGGCGATGGCCGTCTCCACCTGCTGGAGCCCCGCGGTCTGGAAATCGAGTTCGTCGTTGAGCGTTTTGGCGCGCAGTTCGCCACCCTCCTGGAAGTCGGTTTCACGGCGGATCGAAAGCTGGCGGCGCAGCACGACGATCATGCCTGCGGGCGGCGGCACGTCGAACGTGACGCTGCCGGTCCCGGTCGGGCCAAGTGCCACGGCAAATCCCGTCGCGACGATTGCGCCGCCGACACGGACCTCGATGTCTTCGGGCCGGAATACGGCGAAATCGAACGCGAATGCCGACTGCGCGCCGTCGGCGACGAAGCGGCAACGCGGAAGGCGCGCGGCGATACGGATGTGATCGGTCATGTTTGCTTCCTCGTTCGTTCAGATGGAAATGACGTCGGGCAGGTTCGCGCTCATCCCGCCGGTTGGCGCGCGCCCGCCGCCGCGCCCGGCCATGGCGCCGCCCCAGCTGAGCAGGCCGAGAATCCGGCGCTGGATGTCGTCGTCGCGCGCGAGGAGGTTGCGCTGTCCGGCGTAGTCGAGCTGCCGGAGGGAATCGGCAAGGCCGGCGTCGAGCCCTTCGCGCTGGAGCGCGTAGCTGCCCGCGCGGTCGGCCTCGTCGGCATAGAAACCGTCTTCGATGCCACGCAGCAGGGCGCCCGCCGATCCTTCGCTCGGCGACACGCCGCGCGCACCGAATGACACGTTTGCCCGTGCCGTCGCACGTTCGAGCAGGTTCTGCCGCTTGCGCGTCTCGCTTGCGTATTGCTGATCGAGCGCCTGGCGCTGCCGGTCGGCGGCCGCCTGCATCGCCTGACGCTGGGCGTTGGCCTGCGCTTCGGCCTGCGAGGCCGCGGCAGACGAACTGGCGATGCCCTGGACGAGGCCGACGCCCGTTTGAATGGCCATCATGGCCGGAATGCTGAGACCGCCCATCAGTCGTTCACCTTCATTTCTTGGGTTACGGAAAGGAGCGTGAATGGCAGCGGCGACGGCAGTTCGATGCGCCACAGCGCATCGACGCCGGCGCGCCGCCACCCGAGCGCGCGCACGCGCTTCTCGCCCGTGAAGGCCGCGACCGCGTTGCCGAACGCGGTCGCGGCATTGAAACTGCGAAACGGCACGTCGATCGGGCCTGCGCCCGTGTCCACGCGCATCTGGCGGGAATCGAGCAGCCGGAAGGACGCCTCGATGAGCCGCAGGCTTCGCGGCGTGGCACCGCCCGTCGCGGCCGGCGTTGGCGGCAACGGTTCGATTTCCGCGAGAAATGGGAGTCCGGCCTCCACCTCGACCGAAGGCACCGTTGCCGCCACGGCGCCGCTCGCGGGCACGAACGTTCCAAGCGGAACGCCGCCACCGACGAACGCGCAGGCTTTGCCATCAAGGTGCGAAAGCCCGGTCCATTCGCCGGCACCGGCGGCCGGCGCCAGCCGCAGCGCCGCATCCGTCGAGAAGGTCCGGTCGAACCGCTCGATCGACCATGCGCCGTCGCGTTCGACCGCGACGTAGCTCTGGTCCGATGCGACGGCGACCGACCGGAAGGCGCCCTGTGTCGTTTGCAGTGCCCATGCCGTCACCTGTTCGGCGCGATAGACCGTGAGCGTGGCGAGCGACCCGTCGGCATTGACGACGTGAAGCAGCCGGTCGTCGGGGTCGTAATCGATCGCGACCGGATCCTGGACAAGATGCGGCGCAAGCAGCGCAAGATCCGTCGCCTGATAAGCCTGCTCACCGTCGGCGAACAGGAATTCGCGAAGATCGTGGCCGCCGCGACCGACGAACAGCGTGGCCCCGTCGACGTCGCGCGGGCGAACCGAGCGCGCCGCCGGACTGCCGATCCGCGTCTGCCGGTCGAGCTGGACGTTTTCGGGCGTCAGCGGTTCGCCGGAGACCATCCATTCCGCGCCGGACGTGAAGACCTGCAGATGCCGGCCCGAGAAAACGTGGCGTATGGCATTGACCTGATCGGAAAGCAGCGTGAACTCGATCGCCTCGTCATCGAGCCCCGTGCCGAGATCGAAGTTGAAGAGATCGCCGGATTTCGAAAGCCACAGCCGGTTCGGCAGGTCGCGCGAGCCGCCGATGACAAGCCGGTCCTGGTGGAACGTGACCGAACAGGGCCAGCCGCGGATGACCGAGAACGCCGCCTCCTCCCAATCGGCCGTCGCGCTCGAATCCGGGATCGTCTGGCCCGAGACGAGCGTACCGGTCGCGTTTCGCGGCCCCGTCACGGCGGAGATCGTCAATTCCTTCTGCTGGACGCGAAAGCGCAGGCCGACATGCCCGGCGACGAACACGTCCGCCGAGGCAGCAAGCGTGACCGTTCCCGTCGTCGCCGACGGCTTCAGTGTCACCGCGTCTGCCGCAAACTTGTGGTACGGCTGGTAGCGGATCCCCTTCTCCTCGAAGAAGCTCCACGGCTCGACCGTCCATGCCGTATGGGACGTGCGGGTGATGTTCCGCGGTTCGACTTCTGGATGGACGACCAGAAGCGTATCGGCGCTCTGTGTCCAGACGACCTGATCGAGCTGTGCATCGGTCCAGGGTGTCGCGAATGCGGCGACCTGCACGCCGTCGCGAAAGACGCGCATCTCGCCAGCCAGCAGCGCAAGCAGATAGGCCTGTTCGGTGTTGAATTCGAACGCGATCAGGCGCGCGCGTGCCGGCAGCCCGGCCACATACGCAAGGCCCGGGCGCCGCCGTACCGCGCCCGAAGGTTCGACGACGACGTTGCGCAGGCGCCGCGCACCGTTCTCGAACGCGCGCAGGTCGACCCGGCCCAGCATCGCGGGGCCGATCTCGCCGGACGCGAAGCTTGTCTTTGCGACGCGGAGCACGGTCATCGCCGCGCCTCCACGAGCGTGAAGTCCTCGATGCGGCCCGGCGAGTCCTGTTGGGCATCGATCAGGCGCGCGCGTCGGATTTCGGCGTCCGCATTGCGTCGCAGCAGTTCGGCACGCGTGGTGCTTTCGGTCACCGGCAGGCAGAATTCGGCCGCGAGCAGCGCGATCAGTGCGGTATCGAAAAACGGCGGAAAGCCGGTTTCGTCGGGCCGGAAGATGTAGGAGAGAACGACCTGCTCGGCATCGCAGTGCAGTGCGGATTCCACGACCCGGTATTCCTGCCCGCGGCCGCGCGTGCCCGTCCCCAATGACAGCGCGCGCAGGAAATCGGCCGGAAGCTGATAGGCGAAGGCGTGGTCGGCGACGGGTGCACGTGCCAGGCGCGCAAGCGTCGCCTGACCGGTGGCGAAGCTCCATGGATGGGCGGAAACAAGGCCGTCGCGCACGCTTGGATAAAGGACGGCGGCGATCTCGGCCTCGGCCGTGCCCTCGTCGAACGAGGCGATCGAACGTGCGCCGAGTTTCACGAGGGCGCGCGAGCAGAGCGCGATGGGCGTCAGGGCCATCGGTTTGACTCCGGGATTGGGGATTGGGGAGAACCGGCGGACGGCCGAAGCCGCCCGCCGGCTGCCGCGTCAGTCGGGGTTCGACGCGTCGAACGGCGTAAGGCTTGCCGCATCGACGGATCCCGCCGCCACCGCAGCGACCGCGAACACGCCGCTCTGCGGCGCGCCGGAAGTGCCGGTGTTGGCAAGGATCATGTCGCCCGCGCGCAGCATGTCGGCCGCCGAGTTGAAATAGCCCGCATCGTCGACATTCGCGGCCGCATCGGGCGTGGTGTAGTGCCAGAGCGTGAAGCCGTTCGCGTAGGCGAGCACGGACAGGTTCTTGAGTTCGAAAGCCATCGCTTCCCCCTTATTCCTTGCAGCGCAGGGTCACGACGCCGGCGGCATCGATGATGCCCGCCCCCTGGCTCATCATGTTGGAGACAAAGAACGACGCACGATCGCCATGCCAGGTGACGTCGGAACGCACCTCGCAGCCCGACGCGTGGCCGACCGCCGCCTTGTGGTACCAGTGGCAGAAGCGCACGCCCGCCTGCTCCGTCAGGCCCGAATGGGGCATCCAGAGCGTGCCGAGCCATTTCTTGGCTTGCGTGCCCTGCCAGGGCAATTCGTCCTCGCCGACATAGTCGGCGTTGGCGAACTCGTCGATCTGGAGCAGTTCGCTCCACTGCTTCCAGCCGATCACCGCGAACCGGTCGCCGTCGTCCGGCACGTCGGAAGCACCCAGCATCTCGAACGCCGAGAGGATCTTCGCTTTCGTCAGGCCATCGGTATCGGGGCCCGCGAAATTCGAAGACGCCTGCAGCGCGTCGATGATGAGTTCGTCGGTCTTCCGGCCCAGCGCGTAGGCGCCGGAATTGACGACCGCCGTGCGCTCGTCGCCCGGCGTCTTGATCTCGTCGAGCGCGTCGAGCCACTCGCCGGCGTAATAGTCCTTCAGGAAGATTTCGAGCGTGCCGTGGCCGACATTCATCACCGGAACGGCGGCGTGGCGCGCCTTTGTCGTGGCGGTGCCGCGACCCATCTTCTGGAAGACGGTCGACGCGCCCTGCACGTTCTTCTTGCTGCGCACGGTCGTGCGCAGTTTCGAGCCCATCCGCTGGAAGGCGAGATGGACGTCGCTCTCGTACTGTTTCACGAATGCTTTGTCGATGTCCGGCATGGGTTCCTCTGTTTGGAAAGACTTGGGGGAACCGCAAGCGAGGGTTGCCGATGCGCGGCCGGATCGCTGTCCGGGCGCGCATCGACCCCGTTTCGCGGGGCTGGTCGGGGCCGACGGGCCGCGTGATGGCGGTTGTCCGGTCGGCGAATGAAGGGGATCGTCCCGTTCTCCGGCGCCAAAGCGCTCGCGGGCGGAACGATCGGACTATAATCTTAGATTGCAATCTCCGTCAAGCGGAATTTCACGCTTCGCGATCCGGATAGAGGCGGCGGAATCCCTCGCTGACGACGCGGGCGACCTCCGGATCGTGATCGCGCCAGTAGCGCTTGTCGGCCATCAGCTTGCGCAACCCCTCCTCGTCGAGCGGGCGTGCGCCGCTCCCAAGACCGTTGAGGTCGGGCTCGCCCGAGGACATCAGCCGGTTAAGCGCGCGCACGCCCTCGGGCGTGGAGGCAAGTGCCTCGTAGACGGGCTTGGGCAGGTTCGCCTGCCCCCAACGCGCGATCTGCGGGGCGAGCGCATCCCACTTTTCCGCACCGCCGAATTCCGCAGCGAGCTTCTCGCGCGCGACTTCCGTGCGATAGCTGTCGGCATATTCGCGCACGAGCGGCACCAGCCGCTCGGACGCCAGATCGTAGACGAGCTGGGCCTGCGCCGGCGTGAATCCGGCGGCATGCAGGCGCTGGTTGACGTCGGGATCGATCGTCAGCGAATCGTCCTTGAGGGCGATGCCGTAGCCGTCCGCCGTGTCCGGCACGCCCATCGCGCGACGCCAACCCTGTTCCCATTCGGGCGACTTCGGGCCCGGAACCATCCCCGAGAGCTTACGCTCGAGTTCGCCATAGGATTTCGACAGCGCCTCGACGCGGACCTGGCGGCCCTGTGCGTCCCAGAATTTCTCGGGCACGTAATCGGGCCGCGCGGCGGCGGTCGGAGTTGCTGTGGCGCCAGTATCGGCAGAATCGGTCATTTTGTTTCCTTTCTCGGTTTACGACTGGAGGGGAGCAAGTGCTTGCGCGAGCAGAGCGGCCGGCGCAGGCAGCGGAGGCCGCACGAGATCCGGCGGCACGCCAAGTGCGCGCGCCATCCAGCGTGCGGCGGCGGCACCGTCGACGACGGCCGCCGCTTCCGGCCCCATCGCGGCGGTCTGGCCGATCCACAGCATCGCGTTGCGCACGTCGGCCTGCGCCTGGACGAGGGCGAGCGGCGACTTGTACTGGATGTCGGCGACACGCCCGTCGACGATGACCGGCGGGATCTCGCCGCGCCGGCGCAGGATCGCAAGCGCACGCGCAACCAGCGGCGTCAGCAGTTCGGCCTGCAACCGGCCATAGGTGGCACCGAGGATGCGCGACATTTCGGCCGAGCGTTCGAGCACTTCGGTTGCCGTCATCGTCGGCGTATCGACCTGGCCCAATCGGTCGGCAAGCAACGAGTGCCGGATGCGGCCGCGCAGGTCGTCCAGCACGAGGTTCGACACGTCGAACCGGCCGGGCGCTTCCAGCGGCGTAAGCCCCGCCGAGCCCACGGCCTTGGGAATGATCGTCCCCGGCTGCAGGCGGACATTGGCCGGATTGAGCACGCCGTCGTCGTCGGCCTGCCAGATGCCGGTGACGGCGATCGACGCGTTCTTGAGCACGAGTTCGACGACCTTGTTCGCCGTCTTGATGTCGGGCAGCGCCTTCATGACCGGCGAACGGCCATAGACTTCGCCGGGCGCTTTCAGCCAGCGGAACGCGAGGAACGGAGGCTGCTCGAAACGCCCTTCGGAAAGGACGACGGGCGCCGAGGAGTCGCCCGCATCTTCGAGGATCGCGAGGTAGCGATAGCCGGGCCGCTCCGCAAAAAGCGCCTCGACGACCGAATGGCGCCGTTCGAGATCCTTGCGCGCGTCCGCCCTGCGGAGCCTGTCGGGAAGATCGGCGTCGGGGAAGCGCTCGCGCAGGCGCGCCGCGGTCATTTCACTCGACCGGAACACCACGTCGAACGCGCCTTCGGCGGTCTCGTCGAGCGCCAGGCGCGCCAGCGGCACGGCCGCAAAGCGAAACGCGGAATCGGCTCCCGGCGACGCCTCCTCGAATTGCAGCATCGCCGTTCCGGCAACGACGAGATCGAGGAAGCATTGATGGATTTCCATGGCGAAATTCGACCGGTCGAAATGCGCCTGAAGGATGCTCGCGGTCTTTTCCAGAACCTGCCCCACGGCCGTGCGATGCGCCTCGGGCACGTCGCCGCCGGGTTGCAGCCCGAACCAGCGCGACCATGGCGGCACGAGCTGCGACATCAGCGACGCCGCAAGCTGCTCGGCCGCGTCGCCAGCGGTGGCATCGAAGAGCCGCTCGCTCCGGCGCTCGGCACCGGCCCGTTGCGGCAGGGCGAATTCATAGCAATCCTGCCAGACCGCCTCCCACGTTCCACGCGCCTGACGTGCGCGGCGGTAGCGCTCCAGCGTGTCGCGCGCACCATCTTTTGTCGGATCGGCCATGGTCATTCGCCCAGCTTCGTGGCCGGAAGCAGCGAGCCGGCAGGCTCCACCAGCACGCCGCGCTCGCCGGTCGTGACCAGGCCGGCGCGCCCGCGCCGGCGGCGCATGAGCGCCTTGATCCGTGCCTCTCGCGCCGCCTTTTCCGGATCCTCGGGCGGTGGGGGCGGCGGCGGCGGCGGGGGAGCCGGGATATCGGGAGCCGAGAAAAAACCACCCATGTTCAACCTCCTGTGCATGTGATCCGCATTTTTTCCTATTTCCGTTGCAAACATGCCCAATTTCTTGGCAAGCCTGCGACGCGAAATCCGAAAAATCCAACGTCAAATATTAAATATTCCTATTTAGGTTATTTGTCAAATGCAAATTTCGATGCCTACGGATCAAATACCGGTAGAGCTGCCAGGGCGTCAGGATACGCCACGAATGGATCCCCAGCAGGCGCTTAACCCCCTCCACGCACGTGAGCGGAAGGACCGGCGCCAGGCGCCGGGGTGCGGCGGCGATCCGTGCCTTCACGACGCGGTAGCCGGCGGCTCGCAGCCCGGCGCGCAACTGGCGCGTATCGACGGCCGCCAAGACGCCGACATAACACTGATGTGACAAGGCTTCATGCGCGATCCAGAAATCGCCCGCGCGGACCCAGATCGCGCAATGCCGGAAGCCCCGCCGAAGCCCGCGCAGCCACGCGATTTCAGTCCGATCGGTAAAGGCGACAAGTGCGACCGCGCCCACCGTTGCAGCGCCGCCGCGCAGCTCGCCTGTGCCGTATCGGGAAACTGCGGTTTGCGTCGCCATTTCACTATCTCCAGTCGAAAGAACAAATCAAAAACATCAAATTTGAGGCACGAAGTCCAGCTAGAAATATGTTTATTTTCTTTTATGGATAATTTTTGGTATACTTACCTAGTGCAAACCCCCGAACCCTGAGCAAAAATTCACACATGATTCTCCGTCACGCCGATGTCTGGCAGGCCATCGATCAGCTCGCAGGCGATCATGGCTTTTCCCCCTCGGGTCTCGCGCGCCGCGCCGGACTCGATCCGACCACGTTCAACAAGTCCAAGCGCGTGTCGCGCGACGGCCGGCCGCGCTGGCCGTCGACCGAGAGCATCGCCAAGATCCTTGAGGCGACCGGTGCCACGATGTCGGAATTCGTCGGCTATATCGGCACGGTGCCGAGTGCGGCCGGCGCCATGCGCCGCATCCCGGTGATCGGCTATGCGCAGGCGGGCGAAAAGGGCTTTTTCGACGACGCCGGCTATCCGACCGGAACGGGCTGGGACGAGCTGCTGTTCCCGGAACTTGCCGATACGCACGCCTATGCGCTGATGGTTGCCGGCGACAGCATGGAGCCGGTCTATCGCGACGGCGACACGATCGTCGTCGCCCCGCAGGCGAGCTTGCGCCGCGGCGACCGCGTGGTGGTCAAGACGACCGGCGGCGAGGTGATGGCCAAGCAGCTCATCCGCAAGGGCCAGCGCAAGCTGGAGCTGACTTCGCTCAACGCCGCGCACGGCGAGCGCACGCTGGAAATCTCCGACGTCGTGTTCTGCCACCGCATCCTGTGGGTGAGCCAGTAGCCGCCTGAATCCGCGGCGCCCCGGGTCAAGCCCGCGGGTGACGCCCAAAATAGGACAGTCATGCCCGGGCTCGACCTGGGCATCTTTTTTTCAGGCCTTCGCCATCCCGCCACCTAGCACGCGCGCGATCAGCGCGCGCGTCGGCGCGATCCCGTAAAGCGCGATGAACGAGCCCATGCGCGGGCCCTGGCTTGCGCCGAACATCGTCTCGTACATCGCCTGGAACCACGCCTTCAGTTCGGGAAACGCGTGGCGCTTGCCCACCGCGTAGACCTCGTTCTGGATGTCCTCGGCGCTCGCATCGGCAGGAAGTTTCGACAGGCAATCGTCAAGATCGCGCAAGGCCGCGGCTTCGATGCCGGTCGGGACGCGGAAGCGCCGCGACGGCTCGACATAGTCGCGGAAATACGCGATCGCATGGCCCACGAGCCGGTCGAGCATCGGGTTGGCCGCGGGCGAAGCTTTCGGCGCGTAGCGCGTGATGAAGCCCCACAGCACGTCCTTCTCCAGCGAATTCGCGACACCGACGAGGTTCAGCAGCATGCTGAATGGCAGGCCGTTGGCTTCGGGTGCCGGCGGGTTGCCGCCATGGATGTGGAAGACCGGATTGTCGAGGCGCTGCTGCACGTTCTGCGCGGGATAGCGCTCGACGAACGAAAGATAGTCGTCCACATGGCGCGGGATCACGTCGAAATGCAGGCGCTTGGCGGCCTTGGGCTGCTGGTACATGAACAGCGACAGGCTTTCCGGCGGGCCGTAAGTGAGCCACTGCTCGATCGTCAGCCCGTTGCCGCGCGACTTCGAGATCTTCTCGCCGTTCTCGTCGAGGAACAGCTCGTAGGTGAAGCCTTCCGGCGGCTTGCCGCCGATCGCGCGCGTGACCTTGGACGAGTGCTTGACCGAATCGATCAGGTCCTTGCCCGACATTTCGTAGTCGACCGATAGCGCCGTCCAGCGCATCGCCCAGTCGATCTTCCATTGCAGCTTGCACCGGCCACCCGTGACCGGCGTTTCGACCAGCGTGCCGTCCTCGTCGCGGTAGACGATCGTGCCGGCGTCGGGCTTCGTCTCGACGGTGGGCACCTGCAGCACGCGCCCGGTCTTCGTGCAGACGGGCATGAAGGGCGAATAGGTCTGCCGCCGCTCCTCGCGCAGCGTGGGCAGCATGATCGCCTGGATCGCGTGATAGTTCTTCAGCACCGCAAGCAGCGTCGCGTCGAATGCGCCCGACTTGTACATCTGCGTGGACGACTTGAACTCGTATTCGAAGCCGAAGCGGTCGAGGAAGTCGCGAAGCATGGCGTTGTTGTGTGCGCCGAAGCTGTCGAACTTGCCGAACGGGTCGGGCACCGCGGTCAGCGGCATGCCGATGTTCCGGGCCAGCATCTCGCCGTTCGGGATGTTGTCCGGCACCTTGCGCAGGCCGTCCATGTCGTCGGAGAACGCGAAGAGCTTCGTGGGCACATCCGACAGCAGCTCGAAGGCCTTGCGTACCATCGTGGTGCGCGCGACCTCGCCGAACGTGCCGATATGCGGCAGGCCCGAAGGACCGTAGCCCGTCTCGAACAGGACATAGCCCTTGGCCGGGGTCTTGTCGCCGATGCGGGCGAGCAGCTTGCGCGCCTCCTCGAACGGCCAGGCGCGGCCTTTCATCGCGTCCGCACGGCTCGGCGGGGCGACGGAAAAGGATGCGGCTTGGTCGGTCATGGCAATTTCGGGCCCTGAAGTGGAAAACGGCCCGCGAAACTAGGGCGCGTGCGCCGGTGCGTCAACGCCCGCGGACGCCTTATGATGCCTTCATGCGCGATTCGCCCTCCGCCGGCAGTTCGACGGTCGTCCCCTTCCGTGCCGGCAATCCGCGCACCTCGAGCGTGCGCGTGCCCGAAGTGCCGGTGGTGGCGGCCGGCGTCGTGCAGGCCGCATGGCTGTCGGCGGACGGCGAGATCGACGAGATCCGCCTCAAGGAAGCGGCAAGCCGCGCACTCGCCGAACCGCCGATCCTTGTCCACGCACCCGCGACTGCGCGGCGGCTGGGGCTCGACCGGCTTGCGTGCTACGACGTGCTGGAGCTTTTCGCGTTCGTGCGGCCCGCACGCTTCTGCCTGCCGACGGCACGCGGCCTTGCCGAAGCGGTGGGCCTGCCGGCGCCCCACGGGCTTGCGGCCGAAGCGCAGGCCGTGCACGAAGCGGTGCGCTGCCTGTTGGCCGAACTTGCCGAACCGCTCGTCGCGCGGAATCCCGACATCGTCGGGGCCGCGCGCGCGATGGCGCGCGGCGGCTGGCGTTGGGCCGACGCGGTGCTCGCGGCGCTTGGCGATTCGCCCGACGCCGACCAATCCGACCGTTCGGTGCAGGGGCTTGAAGCCTGGCGCCGGATCGAGGAATGGAGCGAACAGGCGCCCGAGCCGCCGCCCGGCTCGTTCCCCGTCGATCCCGACGAAGCCCGACGGCGCCTTGCCGAAATGCTGGGCGACGACAGCGAAGCGCGCCCGGAGCAGGCAGACTACGCCTCGGCGGTTTCGCAAGCCTTCGTGCCGCGCGAAACGGAAGACACCCCGCGCCTTGTGGTGGCCGAGGCCGGAACGGGTGTCGGAAAAACACTTGGCTATCTCGCGCCGGCGACGCTGTGGGCGGAAAAGAACGAGGCGGCCGTCTGGATTTCGACCTACACCAAGAATCTCCAGCACCAGATCGACCGCGAGCTTGACCGGCTGCACGAAGACCCCGCGACGAAAGCGCGCAAGGTCGTCATCCGCAAGGGGCGCGAGAACTATCTCTGCCTGCTCAATCTCGAAGACGCCGTCCGCGGCCTGTCGTCGCGCCCGCACGATGCGACAGCTCTCGGCCTGATGGCGCGCTGGGCGGCGGCCAGCCGCGATGGCGACATGGTGGGTGGCGATTTTCCCGCATGGATGCCCGATCTCGTCGGCCGGGCGCGCACGCGCGGCCTCGCCGACCGGCGCGGAGAATGCATCTATTCGGCCTGCCCGCACTATGCGCGCTGCCCGATCGAGAAATCCGTGCGCCGCGCGCGTCGTGCGGAAATCGTCATCGCCAATCACGCGCTGGTGATGATGCAGGCGGCCCTCGGTGCCGCCGCGGTCGACCTGTCGGCAGGCTCGGCGCAGGCGGCCCTGCCCACGCGCTATGTCTTCGACGAAGGTCATCACGTTTTCGACGCGGCCGACTCCGCCTTCGGCGGTGCGCTGACCGGGCAGGAAACGGTCGAGCTGCGCCGCTGGATCGTCGGGGCCGAAGGCGGTACGCGCAGCCGCGTGCGCGGCCTGAAGGCACGCGCTGGCGAACTTGTCGCCGACCTCGAACACGGACCGGCCCTTCTGGAAAAAGCGGTCGCGGCCGCACATGCGCTGCCGGGCGAAGGCTGGCTGCAGCGGCTTGCCGGCGAAACGACCGGCCCGGCCGAAGCATTCCTCGCCGCGGTACGCCGTCAGGTCCTGGCGCGCGCACCTGCCGACACGGCCGACGGCTATTCGCTGGAGGCCGACATCCGCCCGCCGGTCGATGGCCTGATCGAAACGGCTGACCGGCTCGATGCCGCCCTTGCACGCATCGCCGAACCGATGGTGGCGCTCGCCAGGCTCCTTGTCGCGCGGCTTGACGACGAAGCCGCAGAAATCGACACGGCCACACGTTCGCGCATCGAGGCCGTGGCGCGGGGCATCGTCCGGCGCGCGGGCAACGAGCTTGCGGGCTGGCGCGCGATGCTCAAATCGCTTTCGACCGAAACGCCGCCGGAATTCGTCGACTGGATGGCACTCGAACGCAGCGACGGGCGCGATGTCGATGTGGGGCTGCACCGCCGCTGGATCGACCCGACGGTGCCGTTCGCCGCTGCCGTGCTGCGCCCGGCCCACGGCGTGCTCGTCACATCGGCAACGCTGACCGATTCGACCGGCGACGTGGACGCCGACTGGGCGGCGGCGGCCGCGCGCACGGGTGCCGCACACATGCCCGAATGGACGCGCGCGCAAGTCCCCTCGCCGTTCGACTACGCAGCCAACACGCGGGTCTTTGTCGTCAACGATCTCGGCCGCGACGAGCCCGATCGCGTCGCCGCCGCCTATCGCGAGTTCTTCCTCGCCTCGAAGGGCGGCGGGCTGGGGCTGTTCACCGCGATCGGGCGGCTCAAGGCCGTACATGCGCGCATCGGCGCCGCGCTCGAACAGGCGGGTCTGCCGCTCTATGCCCAACATGTCGACCGTCTTGATGTATCGACACTCGTGGACATCTTCCGCGCAGAGGAGGATTCGTGCCTGTTGGGCACCGATGCGGTGCGCGACGGCGTGGACGTGCCGGGCCGCTCGCTGCGCCTCATCGTGTTCGATCGCGTGCCGTGGCCACGCCCGGACATCCTGCACAAGGCCCGGCGCGCCCATTTCGGCAAGGGTGCGTACGACGACCGGATGGTGCGGCTGCGTCTCAAGCAGGCGTTCGGCCGGCTGGTGCGCCGGGCCGACGATTGCGGCGTTTTCGTGCTGCTCGATTCGCGCTTTCCCTCGCGCCTTGCCGCAGCCTTTCCGCCCGGCGTGACGATCGAGCGCCTGGGCCTTGCCGAAGCGATCGCGAAGACCCGCGCGTTCTTCAGTTCGGGCGGATCCCCTCGAACAGGATCATCACCGCCGAAAGCGTGAAGGCGGATAGCACCGTCGAGATCAGGATCGTCGCCGACGCGCGCTCGACGAACTGCTTGTATTGCTGGGCGAGAACGAAGCACAGCGCGGCCGTGGGCAGTGCGGCGAGAATTACCGCCGCCCCGCGCCAGAACGGGTCGAGCCCGAAATAGCCGGCAAGCCACCAGGTCGCGAGCGGCTGGATGATCAGCTTCACGTAGACGAGCCAGCCCACCTCGGCGAGCTTCTTTCCACCCACGAGCGTGCCGAGCGAACGCGTGGACAGGAACAGCCCGATCGCGAACAGCGCCGCCGGCCCTGCGGCAGCCCCCAGCAATTCGCCGAAATTCGACAGCGGCTTTGGCATCGGCAGGCCGGAGAGGTTGAACGCGAGGCCGGATAGCGGAGCGACGATCAGCGGGCTCTTCGCCAGTCCCTTGATGACGTTGACGACCGCCTTCGCGGCGCCGCCGTGCCCGGCAAGATCGGCCTCGACGATGATGACGGTCGTCGCGACCAGCAGCAGCGTGTAGCTGACCGTCGAAATGACCGCCGGCAGCACGCCTTGCGGCCCGTAGGCCGCGAGGAACAGCGGAATGCCCATGTAGCCGGAGTTCGAGAACGTCCCGCTCAGCAGCGCCAGCGCCGTGACCGCCGGCCGGTCGCGGAAAGCCGCGACCCCAACGACCAGTGCCACGATCCAGGTGATCGCCACGCCGCCCATGAACGTGGCGATGAAGGGCAGGTTGAAGACCTGTTCGAGCGGCACGCGCGCGGGACCGAGGAAGAGCACCGGCGGAAGGGCAAACCAGTAGCAGAACTTGTTCAGCGCATCGGAACTGTCGGGTCCCAGCAGCTTTATGCGGCCGGAGAAGTAGCCGGCCAGGATGATGCCGAAAACCGGCACGATGACGTCGAGAATGGCGCGCATGGACCCGAAGCCTGTTGCAGGGGGCGCAAGCTACAGCCCCGGTGCTTTCGCGTCCATAACCCGCGCGCGACAATTTGCGCAAGGCGCCGCCCGCTTCCGGCCGCGACAAACCGCACAAAATATGGGAATATTAGGTTGGCCTAAATTATCGGGGGTACGTCCATGCAGCCGAATGTCGGAAATGTCGATCGCATCCTTCGCCTTGTCGCAGGCGTCTTCATCCTGTCGCTCTATTTCTGGGGCCCGCAGAGCCCGTGGGCGCTGATCGGCATCGTGCCGATCGCGACCGCGCTGTTCCGCTTCTGCCCGGCCTACACGATCCTCGGCATCCGGACCTGCCGCACCGAGTGAGCCTGTCTACGGCGTGACATCGTAGATGTAGAGGACGGCGCTGTCGTCGTCGGGCACGAAATAGAACCGAAGCGCTGCGCCGTGCGTTTCGGCCCAGAACGGGTTCTGGGTCACCGGACGCCCGGAGGCCGTCCAGAGCGACACGGGCAACTGGAACAGCGCGCGCCCGTCCGCCAGATCGACGATCTCGATCCCGCCAAGCGGAAAGACCGGCGCATCGGCGCGCATCCGATAGGCGTTGAGGCCGGAGCAGAGCATCCGGCCGCCGCCCAGATAGTGGCAGTCCTGAAAATCGATGTAGTGGGATGGATTGTCGCGCGGGCCGGCCGGAGCGCCTGGGTTCAGTGCCCGATCAAGGCGCCAGCCGTAATAACGCCGCCCGCCCCAGCTCGCCGCATGCAACTCGGCGCGGTCATGCGCGTGGACGATCGCACCCAGATGATCGGCAAGGCGGGTCACTTCGCGCGCCGCCAGCGTCCCGGGCTCGACGCGGTAGACGATCGAGCGGCTGTCGGGCCGATATTCCGCGACCGGCACCCAGATGTGCGTCCCGTCGAAATCGAGCCCGCCCGGATGGTAGATGTCGCCCTCGCCAAGGCTTGTTTCGCGCAGCAGGTGTCCTTTGAGATCGAATTCGAACAGGATGCCTCGGCCTTTCCCGGCCGAACGGTCATGGCCGCCTTTCGGTTCGCCGTAACGAACGGTCCGTTCGAGGATCTCGACCGATGACATCACGAAGCGGTCGCCGAGACGCACCATCCCCTGCGGGTGATGCGCGGTGAAGGCAAGCGGCACGGCCTCGACAAGATGCCATTGGCTTGCCCGCGTGAGGCGCGCCACGCGCCCGGCCAGTTCCGCGTCGTCGGACATGCGTCGAATCATCGTGCGACAGGCTAGCAAAACGGCCGTTCGTTGCCGCCAAAGAAAAAGGGGCCGCGCTTGCGCACGGCCCCTTCCCGGTAAAATTGCCGGTCGGTATCGGGCTTAGTAGTCGCCCATACCGCCCGCCGGCATCGCCGGTGCCTTTTCGGGCTTCGGCGCTTCGGCGATCATGGCTTCCGTCGTGATCAGCAGGGCCGCGACCGAAGCCGCGTCCTGCAGGGCCAGACGCACGACCTTGGTCGGGTCGATGACGCCGTCCTTGACCAGATCGACGAACTCGCCGGTCTGGGCGTTGAAGCCCTGCGTGGCCGACTTGCCCTCGAGCAGCTTGCCCACGATGAGCGAGCCGTCGGCGCCGGCGTTCTCGGCGATCTGGCGCGTCGGCGCCGTCAGCGCCTTGCGCACGATCTCGACGCCGACCTGCTGGTCGTGGTTGGCGACCTTGATGCCTTCCAGCGCCCGGGTCGCGTAGAGCAGGCCCGTGCCGCCACCCGGAAGGATGCCTTCCTCGACCGCGGCCTTGGTGGCGTGCATCGCGTCATCGACGCGATCCTTGCGCTCCTTGACCTCGACTTCGGTGGCCCCGCCCACGCGGATCACGGCGACGCCGCCCGCGAGCTTGGCCAGACGCTCCTGCAGCTTCTCTCGGTCGTAGTCCGAGGTGGTCTCCTCGATCTGCGCCTTGATCTGCGCCACGCGCGCCTCGATGTCCTTCTTCTTGCCCGCACCGTCGACGATCGTGGTGTTGTCCTTGTCGATGCGGATCTTCTTCGAACGGCCGAGCATGTCGAGCGTGACGTTCTCGAGCTTGATGCCCAGGTCTTCCGAGATGACCTGACCGGCCGTGAGGATCGCGATGTCCTCGAGCATCGCCTTGCGGCGATCGCCGAAGCCCGGCGCCTTGACGGCGGCGATCTTCAGGCCGCCGCGCAGCTTGTTGACGACGAGCGTGGCAAGCGCCTCGCCCTCGACTTCCTCGGCCACGATCAGCAGCGGCTTGCCCGTCTGCACGACCGCCTCGAGGACGGGGAGCAGCGGCTGGAGCGAAGCGAGCTTCTTCTCGTGGATCAGGATGTAGGCGTCTTCAAGCTCGGCCGTCATCTTGTCGGCGTTGGTCACGAAGTACGGCGACAGGTAGCCGCGGTCGAACTGCATGCCTTCGACGACGTCGAGTTCGGTCTCGAGGCTCTTGGCCTCTTCCACCGTGATGACGCCTTCCTTGCCGACCTTCTGCATCGCCTTGGCGATCATCTCGCCGATTTCCTTCTCGCCGTTGGCCGAGATGGTGCCGACCTGGGCGACTTCGGCGTCGGTCGTGATCTTCTTGGTGCGCTTCTTGAGATCCTCGACGACCTTCTCGACGGCGATGTCGATGCCGCGCTTCAGGTCCATCGGGTTCATGCCGGCCGCGACCGACTTGGCGCCCTCGCGCACGATCGCCTGGGCGAGAACGGTCGCCGTCGTCGTGCCGTCGCCGGCCGCGTCGTTGGTCTTCGAGGCGACCTCGCGGACCATCTGCGCGCCCATGTTCTCGAACTTGTCGGCAAGTTCGACTTCCTTGGCGACGGTCACGCCGTCCTTGGTGATGCGCGGAGCGCCGAACGACTTCTCGATCACGACATTGCGGCCCTTCGGGCCCAGCGTGACCTTCACCGCGTCGGCGAGGATGTCGACGCCGCGCAGCATGCGCGCGCGGGCGTCGCCAGCGAATTTAACGTCCTTGGCTGCCATTTTCGTATTCCTCTTTGTTCAATCGGATGTTCAGGCGGCCTTCTTGGCCGGTGCGGCAGCGCCGTCGAGCGTGCCGAGAATGTCGCTCTCCTTCATGATCAGGAGATCTTCGCCGTCGATCTTCACTTCCGTGCCCGACCACTTGCCGAACAGGATGCGGTCGCCGGCCTTCACCGTCATCGCGATCAGGTCGCCCTTCTCGTTGCGGGCGCCCGGGCCAACCGAGATGACCTGGCCCTGCGACGGCTTTTCCTTGGCGGTGTCCGGAATGATGATTCCGCCCGCGGTCTTCGACTCTTCCTCGACGCGGCGGACGAGAACGCGGTCATGGAGGGGTTTGAACTTCATAGGTGCGTGTCTCCCAATTGGATTGGCACTCGCCCCAAGCGAGTGCCAGCGAAATAGGGATATCGCCATACTGCGTCAAGGGGATTGGCAGCACTCTCCGCGGGAGGCTACTAAGATGTTGAAATAGTTGTTGAAATCGGCACATTCCTTGCGACAAGCTAAGGGTGCCGGCCAGATTCGGCACGCTGACGAAAGGAGGGTATGCATTCCATGTCCGACTTTGCGCGCCAACTCGAAGACTACCGAATTACCACAGCCGAAATAATCTACCGGATGCCCGACCATCCGGCCTTCCTGCAGACCTACCTCTGGCAGGATCTGGACGTCGCCCCGGAATTCCCGGTGCTCAAGAAGTTCCTCGATTTCTGGGAACGGAACCTCGACGGCAAGCTGTTCAAGGTGCGCATCGCGCACAGCGAGCTGATCAAGCCGGCCGAGTTCCGCTTCAACGCGAACGTGCTGACCCTGCACTAGCGCCGGGGTTCGACGGCGTCCTTGCCCAGATAGACCGCCCGCACCCGCGCGTCGGCGCGGATGGCGGCGGGCGGCCCTTCCGCGATCTTGGCGCCACGGTCGAGCACGATCACGCGATCGGCGTGCGAGAAGACCGCCTCCATGTCGTGCTCGGTGAACAGGACCGCGATCTTTTCCGCGCGAGCGAGCGATGCCACCAGCGCCATCAGCGCGCGTCGCTCGGCCGGCGCCATCCCGGCGGTCGGCTCGTCCATCAGCAGCAGACGCGGCTGCCCGGCCAAGGCCAGCGCCAGTTCGACCCGTTTCAAATCGCCGTAGGCGAGCGTGCCGCACACGCGCGCGGAAAGCCCGGCGATGCCCACGCGCGCCAGCAACGCCCCTGCTTGCGCGCCGACCCGGCCGGCGGCCGGTCGCCAGAACCCGCGAAGCCCGCCCGCGCGCGACAGCAGTGCCGTCTCGACATTTTCGCGCACCGTCAACGAACGGAATGTCGCGGCGATCTGGAACGTGCGCCCGATCCCGAGCCGCCAGATTGCCTGCGGCGACAGACCTGTGATCGCATGGCCGTCAAACGTCACGCGGCCGACGTCGGGCGCAAGCTGGCCGGTCAGGACGTTGAAGCACGTGCTCTTGCCCGCACCGTTCGGGCCGATCAGCGCCAGCATTTCACCCGCGTCGAGCCCGAACCCGACCTCGCGCACGGCGCGCACGCCGCCGAAGGATTTCGAGAGGCCGTCAACCGCGAACAGGCTCATCGGACGCTGCCCGCGCGGCGCCCGCCCCGCTTGAACGCGCCAACGATCCCTTCGGGAAACGCGAGCACCAGTGCAAGGATCGTCGCACCCAGGGCCGCACGCCAATAGTCGGTCGATCGTGCAAGTTCGTCCTGGAGCAGCGTGAAGCCGGCTGCGCCCGCGACGGCGCCGGCCAACGTGTTGACGCCGCCCAGCAGCACCATGACCAGCCCGTCGACCGAGCGCGCCACGCCCATCGCTTCGGGCGAAACGCTGCCCTTCGAGAAGGCGAAAAGCCCGCCGGCAAGACCCGCCAGCGCGCCAGCGGCCGCAAACGCGATCCACCGGATCTTCCGGGCGTCGATCCCGATGGCGGCCGCGCGCAGCTCGTTGTCGCGCGCAGCTCGCAAGGCAAGGCCGAACGGCGCATGGACAACGCGCCACATGAGCCCGATCCCGGCCGCGCACGGTGCCAGGACCGCCCAGAAAAAGAGCGTGCGGTCCTTCAGCGCTTCCGGCGGCCAAACGCCGATCAGGCCGTTCGATCCGCCGGTGAATTCGTCCCACTGATGGACGACCGACCACGCGATCTGCGCGAACGCGAGCGTGAGCATCGCAAGATAAACGCCTGACAGCCGCACGCAGAACCAGCCGAACAGCAGCGCGAACACCCCGCCTCCGGCAAACGCCGCCGCAAGGGCCGCCGGAAACGGCCAACCCAGCTTGAGGAAGACCAGTGCGGCGGAATATGCGCCAAGCCCGAAATAGGCCGCATGGCCGAACGACACGAGCCCGGCCGGCCCCATCAGGACATGCAGCGAAACAGCGAACAGCGCGAAGACCGAAATATCGATCAGCAGGACGAGCGCATAACCATCCCCGCCCAATGGCGCGAAGGCGACGGCCATCAAGGCAAGACCGGCCGTCGGCCAGAACAGCATGCCCGGCGGCGCCAGCGGCGGGGCTGCAGCCCCCTGCCCCTCGACGGATACCGGCGGGCGACCGGCAAGGCCCCATGGCCGCAGCACGAGCACGACGGCCATGACGACGAATTCCACCGCGAGCGTGAGCTTGCTGAACGAAACGACGGCGCCGAGGATTTCGACGTCGCCAAGCGCGATGCACATCGCCTTCGCCTCGGCGATGAGAAGTGCGGCGACGAACGCGCCCCCGATCGACCCCATGCCGCCCACGACGACGACGACGAACGCATCGGCGATGATCGGCAGGTCGATGGCAAGTTGCGCCGGCTCGCGCGGCAGCTGGAGCGCGCCACCGAGACCCGCGAGCAGCGAGCCGAGGAAGAACACGGCCGTGAACAGCTTCGCCTGATCGACGCCCAATGCAGAGACCATGTCGCGATTTTCGCTCGACGCGCGCAGCAGGGTTCCGAACCGGGTCCGGTTGACGAGAAGCCACAGCAGGAAAAGCACGGCCGGGCCAACGGCGGTCAGGAACAGGTCGTATTCCGGAACGCGGAGGCCAAGGACATCGACGGCACCACGCAGGCCCGGTGCGCGCGGCCCCAGAAGATCCTCCGCACCCCAGAACCGGAGCGCGGCATCCTTGAGGACAAGCACGAGCGCGAACGTCGCCAGCAGCTGGAACATCTCGGGCGCGCGGTAGATGCGCCGCAGCACAAGGACCTCGATCGCCGCACCGGCAAGCCCGACGCCGAGTGCCGCGACAACAACCGCCCCCCAGAAGCCGAACGCCGAGCCGCGTCCGAAGGCCTCGGTGAGGCTCCACGCCAGATACATGCCGAGCATGTAGAGCGAACCGTGGGCGAAATTCACGATCCGGCTGACGCCGAAGATCAGCGACAGCCCCGCGGCGACAAGAAACAGCGACGACGCGCCAGCAAGCCCGTTCAGGAACTGGACGACGAAGTTCGCCACGATGCGGCGCGTACCCCGCCTATTCGGCCGGGCGTATCTTCGCGACTTCCGCGTCCGACGGCAGATAGGCCGCACCGTCGGCATAGTGCCAATCGACCATCACGCCCTTGCCGTCGCGCAGCCCGATCTTCCCCACATAGGCCCCCATCGTCGACTGGTTGTCCTGCGGCCGGTAGGTGATGTTGCCGAACGGCGTGGAATGCATCAGGCCCTTCATCGCGGCAACAAGCTTCTCGCTGTCGAGCGAACCGGCCTTGCGGATCGCGGCGGCCGCACTGTGCACGACCGAATAGCCGACGACCGAGCCAAGGCGCGGATAGTCGTGGAACTTCGCCTGATAGGCGTTGCGGAACTTCGCGTGTTCAGGCGTGGCGATATCCTGCCAGGGATAGCCGGTGACGACCCATCCCTGCGGGGCCTCGTCCTTCAGCGGATCGAGATACTCGGGCTCGCCGCCCAGAAGGTTGAACACGTCCACGCCCTTGAAGATGCCGCGCGTGGTGCCTTCGCGTACGAACTTGGCGAGATCGGCACCGAACAGCGAGGAGAAGATCGCATCGGGCCTGGCGGCCGCGATGGCATCGGCGACCGGGCCTGCCTCGATGCGCCCGAGCGGCGTGGCCTGCTCGACGACGAATTCGGCATCGGGCTGCTTCTGCTTGATGAGCTGCTTGAAGGCCGCCGTCGCCGCCTGCCCGTATTCGTAGTTGGGATAGACGATCGCCCAGCGCTTGTGCGGGCGCTTGGTGGCTTCCGGCACCAGCATGGCGGTCTGCATATAGGTCGATGCCCGCAGGCGGAACGTGTAGCGGTTGCCCTGATCCCAGACGATCTTGTCGGTCAGCGGTTCGGCCGCGATGAACAGCACCTTGCGTTCCTTGGCGAAACTCGCGACGGCAAGACCCACGTTCGACGGGAAGGTTCCGATGAGGAAGGCCGCCTTCTCGCGCGTCAGAAGTTCTTCGGCCACGCGCACGGCATCGGCCGGCTGGCCGTTGTCGTCGCGGCTGACGATCTCGATCTTGCGGCCCAGCACGCCGCCGGCCGCGTTGATCTCGTCAACGGCCAGCTCCATGCCCTTCTTGTAGGGCTCGAGGAACGCCGCGAAGATCTTATACGAGTTCATCTCGCCGATCTTGATCGGCTCCTGCGCCAGTGCGACGCCCGGAAGCGCAAAAGCGGCGATTGCCGCGATCAACGCCCGGCGGGCCGGCAGCTTTGGCATGTTCGCGTTCGACATCGCTCGGTGCTCCTTGCGGTCGGTTGCGGAACGGGGGACGCGTTCCTGTCTATTCGGCCGCCGCGCGCAGGTCGAGGCGCTTGAGCGCGCGATCGATCCACAGCGCGGCGAGTTTTTCCTGCAGCGCGTTCTGCCCGAGGCGGGAAGACAGCGCCGCGAAATCCACGCGGTCGAGGTCCTGATCCTGATTGAAGCAGGAGAACACGACCGTCTGCTTGCCCGTTTCGGGGTCGCGGTGCGGCTGAAGGCACTGCGCGCAGATTTCCTTCATCATGCATTGCATGGGCGAGTTGATCGAGCCGATCGCCTGGTGGCCGGGCTTGACGCACGGCTTCAGCAGCCCGTGGCGCGCGCGGCCCACCGCATCCATCATCCGGTCCGAGCCGATCGCGATCATGCGGTCGGCATCCTGCAGGCGTACCGGCTGGTCACCCAACGCGCCGGTCGCGTAGGCGTTCATCGCCGCGACGATGTTGCCCACGAAGCTCTTGTCCTGCGTGCGGCCCGGCTTGAAACCGGGCGCCTCGTCGCAGCACCAGACGACGACGTCGGCCGCCGCCTCGATCTGCTCGACCTTGTAACGGTCCTGGATCTTCTTGTAGCCGGCGAAATAGACGACTTTCGATCCGGCCTTGCGCAGGGCAGCCCCGATCGAGAACAGCACCGCGTTGCCGAGCCCGCCGCCCACCAGCGCCACAGTCTCGCCCGAGGGCGTTTCGGTCGGCGCGCCCGTCGGGCCCATCATCACGACGGGTTCGCCCGGTTTCAGCCCGGCGCACAGGTCGGACGAGCCGCCCATCTCCAGCGCGATCGCCGCGACGAGTCCGCGTTCGGGATCGGTCCATGCACCGGTCATCGCAAGGCCTTCCATCGCCAGCACCGTGCCGTCGACGCGACGCGCGAAAGCTTCGTAGTTCTGCAATCGATAGAACTGCCCCGGCCTGAAATTTCGCGCGGCCTGCGGTGCCTTGACCACGATCTCGATGATCGTGGGCGTCAACCGGTTGACCGCATCGACCGTCGCACGCAGATCGCCGTCGAGCCGCGCGCGCAGGTCGGTCCATTTCACGTCCGATGCGGGGCGTTTGAAAAGCGCGCGCGTGACGACGGGATAGCCCTGCTTGGCCGAGCCCATCGCCTTCACGACATTGCCAAAATAGGACGGATGCAGGTCGCCGAAGAAGCTGGCGCGACCGGCCATGTCGCCCACCACCATCAGAACGTTGGAGATCGCGGGCTTTGACGTCTGCCGTTCCGGCTCGACCGGATTGCCATCCTCGTCGACGGCCGCGAAATACTTGCCGTGCAGCTTGATCCGGTCGGGTGTTTCGCGCGCCAGCACCGTATTGGGTTGCGTGCCGGCGGCAACGAGGATCGAACGCGCGGGCAGCGTGCGCGCGTTGCCCTCGCCATCCTTGACCTTGAGCGCCTTGGCCGCCCCGTATCCGTCGATCTCGACCGCCACGGGCGTCAGGCCTTCGGCGAAGCGCACGCCTTCTTCCAGCGCCTTGGCCACTTCCTCGTGGTTGAGCGTATAGGAGGGCGCATCGACCAGCCGGCGGCGATAGGCAATGGTGGCGCCGCCCCAGCGCTCGAGCAGGGGTGCAAAATCCGGGGCGCGGTCAACCGCGGCGGCCTGCTCGCGCTCCGTCGCGATCGCACGCGCGTGGACGAGGAATTCCGACGCGATCTCGGCGTCCTCGGCCGACCAGCGCGCGCGAACGGTCGCCTCGCCCCGTTCGGCGACGAGCGTGTCGTAGCGCGCGGCGAACTTCTCGACCTGGCGGACATAGTAGGCAAGCGATTCGGTTGCCGTATCGATGGCGGTGAGCCCGCCGCCGATCACGACAACCGGCAGGCGGATCTGGAGATTGGCAAGCGAATCTTTCTTGGCCGCACCCGTCAGCTGCAACGCCATCAGGAAATCGGAGGCCTGCCGCACGCCGCGCGCCAAGCCGTTTTCCATGTCGATGATCGTCGGGCGGCCGGCCCCCATGCACAGCGCCACATGGTCGAAGCCCATCGCGAAGGCGTCATCAAGCGTCAGCGTGCCGCCGAAACGCACGCCGCCGTACATCGCGAATTCCGCGCGCCGCTCCAGCAGCAGGCGGATGACCTTCAGGAAGTTCTTGTCCCAGCGGACGGTGATTCCGTATTCGGCGACACCGCCGAAACCCGCCAGCACCCGCTCGTCGAGATTCTCGAACAGCTCGCTTGCATCGCGTACCGGCTTGAACGGCACGCGTGCGCCGTCCGCGCGCACGCCCGATACGTCTTCCGGCAGCGGCTCGATCTTGAGCCCGTCAATGGCCGCAACCGCGTGGCCATCGTTCATCAGGTGGTGGGCTAGCGTGTAGCCGGCGGGACCAAGCCCGACGATCAGCACCTTGCGGCCGGTATCCGGGCGCGGCAACGGGCGGCGGATGTTGAGCGGGTTCCAGCGCGTCAGCAGCGAATAGACCTCGAAACCCCACGGCAGCGAAAGCACGTCCTTGAGGATGCGCGTTTCGGCCTGCGGAATGTCGACCGGGTCCTGCTTCTGGTAGATGCAGGCCTTCATGCAGTCGTTGCAGATGCGGTGGCCCGTGGCGGCCACCATCGGGTTGTCGACGAGGATCGTGGCGAAGGCACCCAGCGCGAAGCCGTTGGACTTCAGCTGGTGCATCTCGGAGATTTTTTCCTCGAGCGGGCAGCCCGCGAGATTGACGCCGAACATGGTCTTCTGGAACGCGCCTGTCTTCTTGTCCTTGAGGCCCTTCGAGCACGAGTCCTTGCCCTGCGCGTGGCACCAGATGCAGTAATTCGCCTGGTCGAGCGCGCGCTCGAGATCCATGCCCGCATCGGTCAACGCGAACCCGTCGCGGGGCCGCCAGTCGTGTTTGGGCAGGTGCTGCATGCGCACGCCGTCGATCTCGACGGTTTCCAGCGCGATGTAGTTCATCGGGTCGAGCTTGTGCGGCTGGCGGAACAGCACGCCCTTGCCGTGGCGCGCACGGCCCGCCTCGGTGACAAGCGCCCAGCCGGCATAGTCCAGCGCGAGGGCAAGCCTGCCGGCGTTTGCCGCCTCGTCCTTTTCCCAGGCCGTCACGGCTTCGGCGAATTTCAGCTCCGTCCAGTCCGGCCCCAGCAGCGCGTCCATCGCGGAAGGATCGAAGCCCGCAAGCGCTTCGGCTTTCGCGGCCTTCGCGGCGCGGCGCTGCACGAACAGCCGCTTGACCGCGTAGAGCGGCGACAGCGCATGCGTGCGGCGCGCCAGCGCCTCGGCCTCGGCGCCGATCCCGAAGAGCTGCGCAAGGAACGCCTCGACATGCGGGCCAAGGTCGACGAGCAGATTGCCTTCGTCCTTTGCGGCGAGCGCATCGGGTTCGGCGCGCGCCGCCATCAGGCGGTCGTGAAGCGGCGCGTCGGCCTCCTTCAGCGCATCGAGGAAGCGGCTGTCGAGTAGCGCGAGCTTCGACCGATCGTAGAGATCGGCGAAGACATGGCCGAAGGCGAGGTTCATGCGAGGTCCGTGAGCTTTCGCAGCAATGCGGTGAGTTGCGTGCGCTCGTCCGGCGCAAGCGGCGTCAGCACCGCATCCGATACGCCGTGCGCGCGCCGGATCGCCTCGCAGGCGAGCGTGTTGCCGGCTTCGCTAAGGCGCAGCAGCGTCGCGCGCCGGTCATTGGGGTCGGGCCGGCGGTCGATGAGGCCGCGCGCCATCAGGCGCTGGATCACGCCCTGGATCGTAGCGGGGTCCATCGCGGTCAGGCGGCCAAGCAGGTTCTGCGAAACCTCGCCGCGTTCGCTGATCTTTGCCAGTGCAGCGAACTGCGTAGGCGTGAGGTCGAGATCGCCGACTTCGCGCTCGAATTGGGCCACGTGGCGCTGGTGGGCACGCCGCAGAAGGTGGCCGATCTGTCGTTCGAGGATGTATTCGCACTCGCCCGGTGCACCGGCGAGGTTGGCGACGTCCAGTTTCTGGGCAGGCTGCATGTGCTCGTCCGGCCGGTCGTTCGTGTACATACGTGTCGCGCCCTCGGGCGCGAAAGTCAAGCCGGCGCGGGCGCGACAGGCGGCCGCTGGCCATGGGCGTCGATCCGGTCTATTTCCTCGCCCATTGTGACAACGCTGACCGCCTCCCCGAATTCCGCCGCAAGCGCGGCATCGCCTTCGGCCCGCGCCGTCGGGGTCTGGCTGCTCGTGTGCTGCGCAATGATCTTCGCGATGGTGGTCATCGGCGGGATCACGCGTCTGACCGAATCGGGCCTTTCGATCGTCGAATGGAAGCCCGTTTCCGGCGCGCTGCCGCCGCTATCGGACGCGGACTGGCAGGCCGAATTCGCGAAATACCGACAGATCGACCAATACAAGCAGATGAACGACGGCATGACGCTGGCGGAGTTCAAGCACATCTTCTTCTGGGAGTGGTTCCATCGCCTGTGGGGCCGGCTCATCGGCATCGTGTTCTTCGTGCCATTCGTCTGGTTCTGGTGGCGCGGGGCCGTGCGTGGACCGCTCGCCGGAAAACTGCTGGCGCTTTTCTGTCTCGGCGGGCTGCAGGGCGCGATCGGCTGGTGGATGGTCGCAAGCGGCCTCCAGCGCGACATGCTGGCCGTCAGCCAGTACCGGCTTGCCGTGCATCTCGCGATGGCGCTGGGCCTTCACGTTGGCCTGCTGTGGCTGGCGCTCGATCTGCTGCGCGGCCGCCGATCTACGAGTACGGCGCGCAAATTCGCCATCGGGCTGGCATCGCTCGTCTTCCTGACGGTCGTCGCCGGCGCGTTCGTGGCCGGGCTCGACGCCGGGCTCGTCTCCGACACGTTTCCGCTGATGGACGGGCGGTTCGTGCCGGCCGGTTACGCTGACATCGAGCCGTTCTGGCGCAACCTGTTCGAAAACCACGCGACGGTTCAGTTCAACCATCGCTGGCTTGGCATTTCGGTCGTTCTCTACGCGCTCGCGTTCACGTGGCGCTTCGGCCGTGCGGCGGCCAAGGGCGACGAGATCTACGTTGCGGCCGTGCTCGCCTTGGCGGTGATGCAGGCCACACTGGGCATTACCACTCTCATGATGTGGGTGCCGATCCCGCTTGCCGCGGCCCATCAGGCCGGTGCGGTCATGCTGCTGACGGCTGCCGTCGCCGCGGCCCACGCGCTGGGAAGGCGCGGCTAGCGCCGCAGCGGAAGCACGAGACTCAGCGCGAAAAACGCCGCCGCGGCCAGCACGACCGACGGCCCGGAGGGCGTGTCGAATTCCGCCGAGGAGACGAGCCCCGCCACGCACGACAGCGCGCCCACGGCCGAGGCGATCGCCGCCATGCTTTCCGGGCTGCGCGCGAGCCGCCTTGCGGCGGCGGCAGGCATCACCATGAGCGCCGTCACCAGCAGCACGCCCACGATCTTCATCGCGACCGCGACGACGAGCGCGAGCAGCAGCACGAACGCCAGGCGCATCGCGCCCACGTTCACGCCCTCGACCGCCGCAAGATCGGCATGCACCGTCACGGACAGGAGCGGCCGCCAGAGCAGCTTCAGCACGACGAGGCCGACGGCGGCACCGCCCCAGATCCATGCAATGTCGGCCGGACCGACGGCAAGGATATCGCCGAACAGATACGCCATCAGATCGACGCGCACAGTCTCGATGAATGACAGCGCGACGAGACCGGCCGACAGCGCGGTGAAGGCGCAGATCGACAGCAGCGTGTCGGGCGCCAGGCGTGCGCGCGAAAGAAGGGCCGTCAGGACAGCCGCAAACGCCACGCAAATGCCCGCGATCGTGAGGTTCGTTTCCACCCGCAGCAGGAAACCGAGCGCCACGCCCAGAAGGGCGGAATGCGCGAGCGCATCGCCGAAGAACGCCATCCGCCGCCACACCACGAAACTTCCCAACGGGCCCGCTATCAGCGCAAGCCCGATGCCGGCCATGCCGGCACGAACGAGAAAATCATCCATGGTCGTGCCCGGCGTGATCGTGGCCGTGATGATGATGATGATGGACGTGGCCGTCGTGCGGATCGTGCACGTGATCGTGCCGATGGCGGTAAAGCGCCAGCGATTCGCCGGCACGCGCGCCGAACAGTTCGGCGAAGGCCGGATCGCGGCCGATCGCTTCGGGCCGGCCCGAGCAGCACACATGCCCGTTGAGGCACAAGACGCGGTCCGCACGCGCCATCACCAGATGAAGGTCGTGACTGACGATCAAGACGCCGCAGCCATGCCGGTCGCGCACCGCGCCGACAAGATCGTAAAGCGCATCCTGTCCGATCACGTCGACGCCCTGCGCGGGTTCGTCGAGGACAAGCAGCTGGGGCTTGCGCAAAAGCGCGCGCGCGAGCAGCACGCGCTGGAATTCGCCGCCCGAAAGACCCTGCACGGGATCGTCGATCCGCCCGGCGACATCGACCTCGACAAGGGCGGCCTCGATTTCCGCGCGCGTCACGCGGCCCGCCAGCCCGACGAAGCGCGACACCCGCAGCGGCAGATTGTCATCGATCGCGAATTTCTGCGGCATGTAGCCGGCGACAAGCCCCGCCTTGCGCGCAACCGTTCCGCCATCGGGCTTCAGGAGGCCCAGCAGGATACGCAACAGGACCGTCTTGCCCGCCCCGTTCGGCCCGATCAACGTGACGATTTCGCCCGGTGCCACCGATATGTCGACGTGATCAAGGACCGTACGGTCTTCGAAGCGTTTGACGATGCTGCGGCCCAAGATGAGGGAGGAAGCGCTCATCGCGCCCGACAGTCCGCGCAGGTGCCGGAAATCTCGACCGTGCGCGCGGCAATGGCAAATCCCAGCCGTGCTGCCGAACCGTCGATGGCACGATCGATGCCCGGATCGTCGAGTTCGACAGCGGTGCCGCAGTCCTTGCAGATCAGGAACTGCGTGGCGTGCGCTTCACCCGGATGCGGGCAGCCGATGAAGGCGTTGAGCGACTCAACCCGATGCACAAGGCCCTGTGCCAAAAGGAAGTCGAGCGCGCGATAGACCGTGGGCGGAGCGGCCGAGCGGCCGTCTTCGCGCAGCGAATTAAGGATCTGGTAGGCGCCGACCGGCTTGTGCCCGGCCCAGACGAGTTCGAGAACACGCCGACGCAGTTCGGTCAATTGTTCGCCGCGGCCAGCGCAAAGCTTCTCTGCCGCGTTGAGCGCGCTGGCGATGCAGGCGCGGTGGTTATGATGGGGCTTCGGTCTTGCATCTGTCATGTATGTTATATTATAACACGTATTCCTCGCGCGCAATGGGCCGCAACATGGTTCGGTTTTTCCTCGGGATTTTGGCGTTTCTGGCGATCCAACCGGCCCATGCTGCGCCGAAGGTCGTCGCCAGCATCGTGCCATTGCAATCCATCGTCGCCGGCGTGATGGCCGGCGTCGGCACCCCCGAAACATTGGTGCGCGGCGGCGCCTCGCCGCACGGTTATGCGCTTCGCCCGTCGGATGCGCGCATGCTCGAGGCGGCCGATCTCGTCGTGTGGATCGGGCCCAACTTCGAGAATTTTCTCGCAAGACCGCTTGCCTCCCTCGGCGGGCGCGCAAATACGCTGGCGCTCGCCGATATCGCGGGCGTCACGAAGCTGGAAACGCGCGAAGGCGGCACCTGGGAAGAAGATGCAGACGAACACGATCACGGGCATCCGCAGGGCGACGCGGCAATCGACGGCCACATGTTCCTCGATCCCGCGAACATGAAATTGCTCGCATCCGCGACCGCAGAAGCGCTTGCCAAACTCGACCCGACCAACGCGATCCGCTACCGCTCGAATGCCGAAGTGACGCGCGCGCATCTCGACGCGCTCGATCGCGAACTCGAAGCGAAGCTCCGATCGCTGGCGGGACGGCCCTACATCGTGTTCCACGACGCGTATCGGTATTTCGAGAACCGCTACGGGCTTGCCGGCGCAGGCTCGGTCACGGTCGATCCGGAGCGCAAACCGGGCGCAAGACGCATCCAGCAGATCCGGGACCGAGTGCGCAAGGCAGAAGCCACATGCGTCTTCGCCGAACCGCAATTCGAACCCGCACTTGTCAGGACGATCGTTCGCGGAACCGATGCGCGCACCGGCACGCTCGACCCCGTCGGCGTCGGCGTGAAGCCGGGGCCCGTAGCCTACGCGACCATCATGCGCGCTTTGGCCGACGCTTTTTCGAAGTGCCTTTCGCCCTAGCGATGGCGCGCGCGATCACCTTTCGCATCAAGGTCGGCAGCGCCACCGCGTCGAGCCCGTCGGCGGCGACCCACTGGCCGCCGGAAACGTCCGCCCGCCGCGCTTGTGCGGTCCACACCGTGAGTTCCAGTTCGAAATGCGTGAATCCGTGGCGGACCTTCTCGGGCAGTTCGCGCCACGCCAGTGCCGCGGGTGCTGCTGCGCGCGCGATCTTCGCCGACGGTTCGCCCGCCGCCCATTCGCTCGACGGCACTTCCATCATGCCGCCAAGCAAACCGTCGTCGGCGCGCCGGCGAAGCCATACCGCTCCCTGACGATCCGTGAGCACGTAGGCGATTGCCCGTTTCAACGGCCGCTTCGCGCGCTTGAGCTTGACCGGATAGCGCTCCGCCTCGCCCGCGGCGTGGGCGCGGCACGCCATTTCCCACGGGCACAGCATGCATTTGGGCCGGCGTGGCGAACAGATCGTCGCCCCCAGATCCATCGTCGCCTGCGCGAAATCGCCGGGCCGGTCGACCGGCACGAGGTCGGCCATCGCCGCGCGCACGTCGATCTTCGCCTTCGGCAACGGCGTGTCGATCGCGAACACGCGGGTCATCACGCGCTCCACGTTGCCGTCAATCACGATGCTCGGCCGGCCGAACGCGATGGCGGCGATTGCCGCGGCCGTGTAGGGCCCCACGCCCGGCAGTTCCAGAAGCCCTTCCTCGGTATCGGGAAACACGCCGCCATGCGAATCGGCGACAGCCTTGGCGCAGGCGTGCAGGTTGCGCGCGCGAGCGTAGTAGCCAAGCCCCGCCCAGGCATGAAGCACGTCCTCACGCGGAGCCGCCGCCAGTGCGGCCACGTTGGGCCAGCGTTTGACGAAGCGCTCGAAATAGGGCCCGACCGTCGCCACGGTCGTCTGCTGCAGCATGATTTCGGCAAGCCACACGCGATAGGGATCGGCCCGCTCGCCGGACCGCGCGCGCCACGGCATGACGCGCCGATGCCGATCGTACCAGGCAAGGAGTGCACCGGCGAGCGCCGTCGTCATCGCCGGAAGCTTTGGAGTCGCATGGGGCCGCAGTCTAGACTGCCGGCCATGGCGCTCAAGGCGATCGCACGACAGGTACCAAGACTCACGCGCGAGGCGCTCAAGCGCCGCGGTCCCGCCTTCGCGACCATCGTTGCGGAATGGGCGAACATCGTCGGCCCCGCGCTTGCTGCATCGACGCTGCCTGAAAAGCTCGGCATGCCGCCGCGCCCGCCCAAAGGCGTCGACGTGCCGGCGCAGGCCGGCGTGCTGACGCTGCGCGTATCGGGCGGTGCCGCGATGGAATTGCAGCATCTTGCCCCGCAGCTCATCGAACGGATCAATTCCTTTGCCGGCTTTCGTGCGGTCGACCGGCTGCGCTTCGTGCAAGGCCCGCTGCCGCTGGGCGCAAGCCCGCCGGCGCCCCCGCCGCGCCCGCTAACCGTTGCCGAAAAAGCGAGAATCGGCGCGGCAGTCGAGTCGCTTGGCGACCCTGAACTCAAGGGCGCGCTTGCCCGGCTGGGCGAGGGCCTTGCGCGCGGTCGCCGCGGAAAAGCCTAGTTCTGCCCGTTAGATAGACTCCTTATCCCCAATTCCGGGATTCGACCTTGAGGAGTCCCGCGGCGAGTCGGTACGATCACAACATCTTGTGGGTGACCCAATGATGCAACGGCATATCTCGGCCTTTTTCGGGGCTTTCGCCCTGATCACGCTTGTTTTTTCGGCTACGCCGGCCGGCGCCCAGGCGCCCGGTCCGCGCGCGCAGGGCCTCGACATGGTCATCGGTGCCGAGGAGGCGCCGATCACGATGATCGAGTACGCCTCGCTCACCTGCCCGCACTGCGCGAACCTTCAGATCGAGACGATGCCCAAGCTGAAGGCCGAGTACATCGACACCGGCAAGATGAAGCTCGTCTTCCGCGACTTTCCGCTCGACCGCATCGCGCTCAATGCCGCGATGATCGCGCGCTGCGCGGGGCCCGAGCGCTTCTTCACCTTCATCGATGTGTTCTTCACCCAGCAATCCAGCTGGATCAAGGGCAACACGGCCGACCAGATCATGGTGAACCTGCGCCGGCTCGCGCGCACCGGCGGCATGAACGATGCCGCGATCGACGCCTGCCTTGCCAACACGGAAATCCAGAACGCCGTGTTGCAGCAGTCGATGAAGGGCGAGCGCGAGCACAAGGTTGATTCCACGCCCACGCTCGTCATCAACGGCACGGTCTATCGCGGCGAAGCAAGCTTCGAAGATCTCGACAAGGTCCTCAAACCGCTCGCGGCAAAGCGCTAGCGGCGATCAGTCCAGTACCCGAAGGGGAGTTACGACCCATGCAGTTCGTCAAGTTGCGCCTGTCCGGCTTCAAGTCGTTCGTCGAACCGACCGAGTTCGCGATCGAACCGGGGCTGACCGGAATCGTGGGACCCAACGGCTGCGGCAAGTCGAACCTGGTCGAGGCGCTGCGCTGGGTGATGGGCGAGAACCGCGTCAAGGCGCTGCGTGGCGGCGAAATGGACGACGTGATCTTCGCCGGCACCACCAGCCGCCCCGCGCGCAACGTCGCCGAGGTGAGCCTCGCGGTCGAGAATTCCGAGAACAAGGCGCCTGCGGCCTATAACGACATGGCCGACTTCGACGTCGTGCGCCGGATCGAGCGCGAGAAGGGCTCGGCCTATCGCATCGGCGGGCGCGAGGTGCGCGCGCGCGACGTGCAGCTGTTCTTCCAGGACGTCGGCTCGGGCGCGCATTCGCCCTCGCTCGTCAGCCAGGGCCGCATCGGCGCGATCATCCAGGCGAAGCCCACCGAACGCCGCCAGATCCTCGAGGAAGCCGCCGGCATCACCGGCCTGCATTCGCGCCGCCACGAGGCGGAACTGAAGCTCAAGGCGGCCGAGCAGAACCTCGCACGTCTCGACGACGTGCTGACGACGCTGGGCGCGCAGCTCGACGGGCTCAAGAAGCAGGCCCGCCAGGCCGCGCGTTACCGCAACATGAGCGACCTCGTGCGCCGCGCCGAGGCGATCCTTTTCCACCTGCGTTGGGAAAAACAGAAGGCCGACATGGAGGCCGCCAACGGGCGGCTGGCTGCGGCCGAGGCGCTTGTCGTGGAGATCACGACACGCGCCGCCGCCGCATCGACGGTGCTGGCCGAAGCGCAGGCGATCCTGCCGGACCTGCGCCGCGACGAAGCCGAAGCCGCAGCGGTGCTGACGCGCCTTCAGGTCGCGGGCGAACGGCTCGCCGAGGAAGAACGCCGCGTCACCGGCCAGATCGAAGCGCTCGATGCGCGTCTTGCCCAGCTTGCGGCCGACAAGGCCCGCGAAGAATCAATGCTGGCCGATGCCGAAGCCGCGCGCGCCAAGCTTGCCGCCGAGATCGAGGAACTTGCCGCGCATGATCTTCGCGCGGCCGAGGAAGAAGCCGGCCTTTCGGCCGACATCGAAGCGCGCCGCGCCGAGGTGGAAACGCTTGACGCCGACTTGGCCCGCGCGACCGAAGCGGTCGCCAAGGCGGAGAGCGAACGCGCCGCACTCCAGCGCGAGATCGGCGACCTTGCGGGCCGCCTGCAGCGGCTTGCCGACCGCCGCGCTTCGGTCGAAAGCGACAAGGCGGCACTCGAGGCGCATCTGGCGGGATCGGACGAAAAGCGCATCGCGGCCGAAGCGAAGCTCGCCGAGGCCGACGCCGCCCTCAACGCCGCGCTCTCGGCCGCCGAAGAGGCCGAAGGGGCGCGCCGCGCCGCGCAGGAAGAGGAATTCGCCGCGCGCGAGGCGCAGCGCGAGGCCGATCAGGCGCACGCCACGCTCGATGGCGAGCGTCAGGGTATTGCCCGTGCACTTGCCGCCCTTACAAAGAATGCCGGCCCGCATGCGCCGGTGATGGATGCGCTGCGTGTCGCCGCCGGCTACGAGGCCGCACTGGGTGCGGCGCTGGGCGAAGATCTTTCCGCCTCGCTCGACGGCGAAGCCGCGCGCAGCTGGAAGCGGCTCGACATTGCCGGCAACCCGCCGATGCTGCCGGTGGGTGCCGCGCCGCTTTCCGACTTCGTGCAGGCGCCCGAAGCGCTCGGCCGCCGCCTGTCGCAGATCGGCGTCGTGGATGACGCGGCGAGCGCCGACGCGCTTTGCGCACGGCTGGCGCAGGGCCAGCGGCTGGTGACGCGCGACGGTGCGGTCTGGCGCTGGGACGGTTTTGCGCAGCGCGCGGGTGCCGCCTCGCAGGCCGCCGAACTGCTGACGATGCGCAACCGCCTTGAAGTGCTGGATGCCGACCTCATCCGCGCGCGCGAGATCGCCGAGGGTGCGCGCACGCGCTACGCCAATGCGCAGGCCGCCGGCCGCGCGGCGGAAGCCAACGACAACGCCGCCCGCCAGACGACGCGCGCGGCCAACACGGCGGTTGAGTCGGCGCGCGGCGAGATCGTTCGCATCGCGCGCGAGACGGAAGCGGAGAACGCCAAGCTTGCGCTGATCGCCGACGAGCTGGCGCGCATCGAAGCCGATCGCGCCGAGCACGACGAGCGCCGCATCGCGGCCGAGACGCGCTTTGCCGAAATCGAAGACCCGGCGCAGGCGCGCGCGAAACTCGCCGACGACCGGCAGGCGCTTTCGCAGGCCCGCCAGGCGCTGGCCGAGCGCGAGGCCGCCTCGGCCCGGCTCGCGCGCGAGCGCGACGGGCGCGAGCGCCGCCGCCACGCGATCGGCAACGAAACGCATGGCTGGGAACAGCGCGCGGACTCCGCGCGCCGCCAGATCGCCTCGCTCGAGGAACGCCGCGAACTCGCCGAAAGCGAGCGCGCCGAGCTTGCCGGCCGCCCCGCTTCGATCGCGGCCGAACGCGAAGCGCTGCTGACGAAGACCCAGGAAGTGGAAGGCGTGCGCCGTGCCGCCGCCGACCGCCTTGCCGAGGCCGAAAACGCCGTGCGCGATGCCGAGCGCGCGCTCAAGACGGTGGAAGCAAGCCTCGTCGAAGCGCGCGAAGACCGCGTGCGCGAACAGGGCCATGTCGAACAGCAGACGGCCGCAGGCGAACAGCTCGTGCAGACGATCCGCGAGCGGCTCGAATGCGCGCCCGCAGAAGCGCTTGCCGCGGGCATGGTCGACCCGTCGGACGAATTGCCCGCGATGGAGGATATCGAGCGCCGCCTCGAGCGCCTCATCAAGGAGCGCGACAACATGGGCCCGGTCAACCTGCGCGCCGAGCAGGAAGCCGAGGAGGTCGAGGCCCAGATGACTGGCATGACGGCGGAGAAGGAAGATCTCGTCGCCGCCATCGCCAAGCTGCGCCAGGGCATCAGCAGCCTCAACAAGGAGGCGCGCGAGCGCCTGCGCGAAGCTTTCGCGAAGGTCGACCAGCACTTCCAGGACCTGTTTGGCCGCCTGTTCGGCGGCGGGCGCGCCCACCTGACGCTCACGCCGGTGATGGGCGCGGACGGGCAGGTGAATGACGACCCACTCGAAGCCGGCCTCGACGTGATGGCCTCCCCGCCCGGCAAGAAGCTGCAGTCGCTCACGCTGCTTTCCGGCGGCGAGCAGGCGATGACGGCACTGGCGCTGCTCTTCGCGGTGTTCCTGACGAACCCAGCCCCCATCTGCGTGATGGACGAAGTCGACGCCCCGCTCGACGACGCGAACGTCGACCGCTTCTGCAAGCTGCTCGACGAAATCGGCCGGTCGAGCGGCGTGCGCTTCATCGTCGTCACCCACCACCGGTTGACGATGGCCAAGATGGACCGCCTGTTCGGCGTGACCATGGCCGAGCGGGGTGTCTCCACCCTTGTCTCGGTCGATCTTCGCAATGCAGAAAAGCTCCGCGCGACGGCCTGACGCGCGGGGCGTTTTTCCTTTCCGATCAAGGCCGTAGATCGCCCCTTTCGGCCTTGACAGGGGAGCCACCCCACCATATTGTCCGCGCCGTCATCGGGACGGAAAAGGGCGGATTTTTCGCCCTTTTTTGTCGTCCGGACGGCGTACCAGGGGGATCACGCAGGCATGGCCGAGCCCGACGACGATCGGAGCCGTCAGCTTGACGATCTCGAGGCCCGTGTCAGGGCCGTCCAGGAGCGTCGCGCCGGGCCGGCGTCGCGTTCGGCGAAACCGGCCGGGCGGGGGACGGGCCAGATCGGCCTCGGCTTCCGCATCTCGGTCGAACTGCTTGCCACGCTCGCCGTCGGAACCGGGATGGGCGTCCTGCTCGACCGGTGGCTCGGCACCTCGCCGTGGCTGACGCTCGCGTTCTTCATGCTGGGTGCAGCCGCCGGCATGCGAAACGTGATCCGGGTCGCGACCGCCGCCCAGAAGAAGGTGGCCGGGGACGCGGACCGGACGGAAGAGTCCTGACGGCAGCAGCGAAATTCGGAGCGACCGACCCGTGTCCAGTCCCCTCGAGCAGTTCCAGATCGAACCGATCGTCCCCTTCGACGTCGCGGGCGTGAACCTCGCCTATACGAATTCGGCGCTGTGGATGACGCTCGCCTCGCTGGGTGCGGGCGCGCTGCTCGTCGCCTCGGCGCGCGACGGCAAGCTGGTTCCCGGCCGTCTCCAGTCGATCGGCGAGCTGATGTACGAATTCATCGCCACGATGGTGCGCGACAACGTCGGCAATGCCGGCAAGAAGTACTTCCCGTTCTTCTTCACGCTGTTCAGCTTCGTGCTGTTCGGCAACCTGTTCGGCCTGATCCCGGGCGGCTTCACGTTCACCAGCCACATCGCGGTCACGTTCGGCATGGCGCTGACGATCTTCGTCGTCATCACGATCATCGGCATCGCCAAGCACGGCACGCACTTCTTCGCGCTGTTCTTCCCCTCGGGCGCGCCGCTGGTGACGGCCCCGGTGCTGATCCCGATCGAGATCATCTCCTACATGGCCCGGCCCATCTCGCTGTCGATCCGGCTTTTCGCGAACATGACGGTCGGTCACATCATCCTGAAGATCTTCGCGGGCTTCGTGATCAGCCTCGGCGCGTTCCTGCTCGTGCCGGGCATCGTGCCCTTCGCGATCCTCGTGGGCCTCGTGGGCCTCGAGATCTTCATCGCCGCACTCCACGCGTACATCTTCACGATCCTGTCGTGCATCTACCTGAACGACGCGATCCACCTGCACTGAGCGCCGACGGCACCCGGCCCCGACCCTGAGGACCGGCCGGGTAACGTCGAAGCGACCAGTAAACCGAAAGATAGAGAGGAACAGTTCAATGGAAGTCGCAGCAGCAAAGCTCATCGGCATGGGCCTCGCGGCCATCGGCATGATTGGCGCGGGCATCGGCGTGGGCTCGGTGTGGGCCAGCCTGATCGCCGCGGTCGCCCGCAACCCGGCCGCCAAGGACAACGTGCAGGTCTTCGCGTATATCGGCTTCGCGGTGACCGAGTTCATCGCGCTGCTCGCCTTCGTCGTCGCGATCCTGATCTACGTCTCCTGAACCCGGCGCCGGGGAAGGGTTCAGGCCCTTCCCCGGCGACGTTTTCCGTATCCCGCCGTTTCCGGGGAACCACGATGCCGCAGCTCGACCACACCTGGTTCGCCAGCCAGATCTTCTGGCTCTTCGTCATTTTCGCGATCTTCTATTTCGTGCTCTCGAAGCTCGTGCTGCCCAAGCTGGGTGCCGCCATCGAAGGCCGCGAGAAGCGGATCGAGGGCGACCTCGCGCGCGCCGGCTCGCTCAAGGGCGAGAGTGACGCGATGATCGCCACCTACGAGAAGGCGCTGGCCGAAAGCCGCGCCAAGGCGCAGGCCGTCCGCGCCGAGACCGAGGCCAAGCTCGCCAAGGAAGCCGCCGCCAAGTCGGCCGAGCTCAACGCCGCGCTTGCCGACAAGATCAAGGCCGCCGAAACGCGTATCGGCCAGGCGCGCAAGGACGCGCTTTCCAACGTCGAATCGCTTGCGGCGGAGATCGCCGTCGAGGCCGCGCGCAAGATCGCCGGCCTGACGGTGAGCGAAGCCGACGCGCGCGCCGCCGCGCGCGGGTAAGGAGTTTCCGATGTCCCATCTCCTGCACGACGAACATTTCTGGGTCGGCCTTGCGCTGCTGACGCTGTTCTGGTTCGCCTGGAAGCCGGTCAAGGCAGCGCTCTTCGGCGCACTCGACGCGCGCGCCGCGCGCATCGCCAAGGATCTCGACGACGCCGCCAAGCTGCGCGCCGAGGCCGAGAAGCTGCTGGCGGAGTATCAGGCCAAGCACCGCGACGCGATGGCGCAGGCCGACGCGATTGTCACCCACGCGCGCGAGGAAGCCGCCCGCATGGCCGCCAAAGCCGAGGCCGACCTTGGCGCCTCGCTCAGGCGCCGCGAGGAAATGGCGATGGAGCGCATCGCGCAGGCCGAAGCGCAGGCGACCGCCGAAGTCCGTTCGGCCGCCGTCGACCTCGCGATGGCGGCCACAGCCAAGCTGCTCGAAGGCCGCCTCGATGCCGGCCGCCAGGACGCACTCGCCGCCGGCGCCATCAAGGCCCTGCCGACCCGCCTGAACTAGGCTTCCTCGAAGCCCGAAAGAAAACGCCGCCGGAGCGATCCGGCGGCGTTTTTGTTTTCGATCCAGTCATGCCCGGGACGAGCCCGGGCATGACGAGTTCCGGATTATTCGGCAGCCTGCTTGGTCGCGGCCGGGGGCTTCCAGCGCAGCACGGGGGCTCGGGCGGCGCGCGTTTCGTCGAGGCGGCGGCGCGGGGCGAGCCGCGGGGCGGCGTGGAAGAAGTCGGCGGCACCCGGCTTCTTCGTCTCGCCCGCGAGATGGCGCAGCGTGTCGATGAAGGTGTCGAGCGATTCCTTGCTTTCGGATTCGGTCGGCTCGACCAGCATCGCGCCGTGGACGACGAGCGGGAAATACATCGTCATCGGGTGGTAGCCCTCGTCGATCATCGCCTTGGCGAAATCGAGCGTCGAGACGCCCGTCCCTTCAAGGAACGTATCGTCGAAAAGCGCTTCGTGCATGCACGTGCCGCCGAAGGCGGGCGTCATCACGTCCTTGAGGCGGGCCTGCACGTAGTTGGCGTTCAGCACCGCGTCTTCGGAAGCCTGGCGGATGCCATCGGCGCCGTGGCTCAGCATGTAGGCAAGCGCCCGCACGAACATGCCCATCTGGCCGTTGAAGGCCTTGAGGCGGCCGAAGGGCTTGGCATCGCCCTCCTTGGTTTCGACCAGCCGGAACCCGTCCTTGCCGTGGACCACATAGGGCAGCGGCGCGTAGGGCGCGAGCAGGTCCGACAGCACGACCGGGCCCGAGCCCGGCCCGCCGCCGCCATGCGGCGTGGAGAAGGTCTTGTGCAGGTTGATGTGCATGGCATCGACGCCAAGATCGGCTGGCCGCACGCGGCCCGCGATCGCGTTGTAGTTGGCGCCGTCGCAGTAGAAATAGCCGCCCGCCTTGTGGATCAGGTCGGCGATCTTCCGGATGTCGCGCTCGAACAGGCCGCAGGTGTTGGGGTTGGTCAGCATGATCGCGGCGACGTCGGGCCCGAGCTTCTTTTCGAACGCGGCAAGGTCCACGCGCCCGTCCGCCGCCGCCGGGATCGGATCGACGTGGAAGCCCAGCAGGGCCGCCGTCGCCGGGTTCGTGCCGTGCGCGGATTCGGGCACCAGCACGCGCTTGCGCGTGGCTGTCTCGCCCTTCGCGGCGATCGCCGACCAGATCGCGACCATGCCGCAGAGTTCGCCATGCGCACCCGCGGCCGGGCTCATCGCCACGGCGGGCATGCCGGTCAGCGCCTTCAGCCAGTGCGCAAGGCGGTCGATCAATTCGAGCGCGCCCTGCACGGTCTTGACCGGTTGCAGCGGATGGATGTCCGCGAAGCCCGGCAGGCGCGCCATCTTCTCGTTGAGGCGCGGGTTATGCTTCATCGTGCACGAGCCCAGCGGGAACAGGCCGCTGTCGATGCCGTAGTTCTTCTGCGACAGGCGCGTGAAATGGCGCACGACCTGCGGCTCGGACAGGCACGGCAGGCCCACTTCGGCCTTGCGCGCGAACGCGCCGAGCTTCGAGGCGACCTTGGGGGCGGGCGCCACGTCGACGCCGATGCGCCCGGGCACGCCCTGTTCGAAGATCAGCGGTTCGTTCTGGTCGAGCGCACGATGACCCGACTTGGTGACGACCGGTGCGAGTGCGGCTTCGCCGCCGGAAACGCCGGTGCGGCCCTGGCTCTTGTCCATCTCAAATTACCTCGGCAAGGGCGGCGGCGAACCTGTCCATGTCCGCCGTCGTGTTGGTTTCGGTCGCGGCGACGATCAGCACGTTCGCCATGTCGGCATTGCCCGGCCACAGGCGGCCGCCCGGCACGCCGGCAAGCACGCCCTTGTCGACCAGCGCGTCGACCACGCCGGCCGCATCCTTCGGCAGCCGGATCGCGAATTCGTTGAAGAACGCGTCGGTCATCAGGCTCACGCCCTTCACCTTGCCGAGCTTCTCGGCCAGCAGCGCGGCATGGGCGTGATTGAGGGCGGCGAGTTCCTTGAGGCCCCGCTCGCCCAGCAGCGACAGATGCACCGTGAAGGCAAGCGCACACAGGCCCGAGTTCGTGCAGATGTTCGAGGTCGCCTTTTCGCGGCGGATATGCTGCTCGCGGGTGGAAAGCGTCAGCACCCAGCCGCGCCGTCCTTCGGCATCGACCGTCTCGCCGCACAGGCGGCCCGGCATCTGGCGCACGTATTTTTCCTTGGCGGCGAACAGGCCCACATAGGGCCCGCCGAAATTGAGGCCGTTGCCGATCGACTGGCCCTCGCCCACCACGATATCGGCCCCCATCTCGCCGGGCGGCGTGACGGCGCCCATCGACACGATTTCAGGGACCGCACAGATCAGCAGCGCACCGGCCTTCTGGCACGCGGCGGCGAGTGCCGAGAAATCCTCGAGCCGGCCGAACACGTTGGGATACTGGACAACGACGCACGAGGTCGTCGCGTCGATCTTCTCCGCCAGCCCCTTGAGGCCCTCGGGCGAAGGGGCGAGTGCGTCGACCGCGAAGCCGGAGAAGCGCCCGTGCGTTTCGACCGTCTCGCGATAGTGCGGATGCAGTGCGCCCGAAAGGATCGCCTTGCCGCGGCGCGTGACGCGGTTTGCCATCATCACGGCTTCCACGCACGCGGTCGCCGCGTCGTACATCGAGGCGTTGGCGACCTCCATGCCCGTCAGCAGGGCAACCTGCGTCTGGAACTCGAACAGGTATTGCAGCGTGCCCTGCGCGATCTCGGGCTGGTAGGGCGTGTAGCTCGTCAGGAATTCGCCGCGCTGGATGATGTAGTCGACCGACGCCGGCACGTGATGGCGATAGGCCCCGCAGCCCACGAAGCTTGCCATCGAGCCGGCCGGGCGGTTCTTGCCCGCCATCGCCGCCATTTCGCGCTCGACCTCAAGCTCGGTCATCGTGTTCGACAGGCCCGCGACGACATCCTTGAGGCGTGCTGCCTCCGGCACGTCGGCGAACAGGGCGTCGACCGACGGAACGCCGATCGCCGCCAGCATCTGGCGGCGGTCGTTCTCGGTGTGCGGCAGATAGCGCATCGGCGTGGGTATCCTCTCAGCCCTGCGATTTCACGAACGCGTCATAGGCGGCCTGGTCCATCAGGTCCTGGAACTCGGCCGTGTTCGACGCCTTGATCTTGAAGAACCAGCCTTTGCCGGTCGGGTCGGTGTTGACGAGGCCCGGTTCGCCCGTCAGCGCGTCGTTGACCGCAACGACGCTGCCGGACACGGGCGCGTAGATGTCGGATGCCGCCTTGACCGATTCGACCACGGCGGCCTGGCCGCCCTTGGCGATCGTCTTGCCCACCTCGGGCAGTTCGACGAACACCACGTCGCCAAGCTGGCCTTGCGCGAAGTCGGAGATGCCGACTTCGCAGGTGTCGCCGTCGGCGACGCGGATCCATTCGTGGTCCTTGGTGAAACGCAGTTCGGCCATCTGGGGCTCCCTGTTCCTTGCGTTGGCGGCCGATCAGCCGCGGAAATAGCGATGGGGCGTGAAAGGCATGCCGACGACCCTGGCCGGCAGCGTCTTGCCGCGCACGACGAGGCCGAGCGATGTTCCGGGCGAGGCGAGAGCCGCCTGCACGTACCCCATGCAGACCGGGCCGTTCACGCTTGGCCCGAAGCCGCCGGACGTGACGGTGCCGACCTTGGCGCCCGAGGCATCGACGATCTCGGTTCCCTCGCGCGCGGGCGCCCGACCCTCGGGCAGGATGCCCACGCGCTTGCGCGCCGGGCCTTCGGCCAGTTCCTTCCGGATGCGGGCCGCGCCCGGGAAACCGCCTTCCGCGCGCCGCCGCTTGGAGATCGACCATTGCAGGTCGGCCTCGATGGGCGTGGTCGTCGTGTCGATGTCGTGACCGTAGAGGCACAGGCCCGCCTCGAGCCGCAGGCTGTCGCGCGCGCCAAGCCCGATGGGTTTCACCTCCGGATTCGCAAGGATCGCGCGCGCAAGCTCGACCGCACGGTCGGCCGGCACGGAGATTTCCCACCCGTCCTCGCCGGTATAGCCCGAGCGGGTGAAGTAGCACGGGATGCCGGCCACATCGGCGGTGCGGAAAGTCATGAATTTCTGGGCGACGCTCGCGGGGGCAAGCCGCGCCATCACGGTTGCCGCCTGCGGGCCCTGCAGCGCCAACAGCGCGCGGTCCTCGTGATAGTCGATCTTCGTGCGGCCGCCGATCGCGGAACGCATGTGCGCGATGTCGGCTTCCTTGCAGCCGGCATTGACCACGAGGAACAGCCGGTCGCCGCGGTTGGTGATCATCAGGTCGTCGAGGATGCCGCCCTCGGCGTTGGTGAACATCGAATAGCGGGTCGCGCCTTCCTTCAGCGCCCTGATGTCGCCGGGCACCAGCGTTTCCAGCGCGTCGGCGGCATCGGGTCCGTGCAACGTGACCTGGCCCATGTGCGACACGTCGAACAGCCCGGCGGCGGCACGGGTGTGATTGTGTTCGGCCAGGATGCCGGCGGGATACTGGACGGGCATGTCGTAGCCGCCGAAGGGGACCATCTTTGCGCCCAGCTCGACGTGCAGCGCATGCAGCACGGTCTTCTTCAGGTCGGGATCGGCCAAGGATGCGCACTCCACCGGACGGGTTCGACGCATGTCCGCCCGGCGATCGTCTGCCGGCCGCATGCGCCCCCTCTGTCCTTGGACCTGAAAGAATCGCCCGGCGGAGCCGGACTTACCTCTTCGGTGGAAACGGGCGAACGGGCCCGCTTCGCTTTCCAGAGTACGCTCGCCCCGCGCGGTCCTTTTGCCTGAGAGTTTCCGGGGCGGTTGCTCCTTCGGCGCCTCCGGCGGCAAAACCGGAGGTCTCTCCCGCGCGGGAGACGCGCCCTATGACGGCGCGCTGCGCCAACATAACCGGCGCCTATCGGGGGTCAAGGTGCAGCGCGCAGACCCTTGATTCAACGGGTCCAAATCTGGGGATAAGTCGCGACTCGAAGGCGCGCTATTTCGCGCCGCGCTGCTTGCGGTTCCAGGCGAGCTGGTCTTCGCTCAACTGGAAGCCGACCAGGATCTGGTACGAGGGCCCGTCGAAGTTGTTCTTGAGCGGGATGAAAGGCTCCCACTGGTCGACGCGGCCGGTGCGCGGGCGGTTGTCGGTCCATTCGAAATCGGCGCTGAAGGTTTCCTTGGCGACGATGTTGTGGTCGGGATCGACGATGGCGACGAAATAGGGCGCGCTTGCCTTGCGCGTGCGCTCGGCCGGCCCGCGTTCGGCCGCGAAGGCGATCTGCAGGTCGAGCGTCACGGCGGGCCTGGCATTGCGGCCCTTGGCGTATTCGCAGGTGATGCGCATGTCGACGACCTGCGCCTGCAGCAGCACATCGGTGATGTCGCGCCCCGGCCCGTCGCGGAAACGCACGAGCGTATTCGCGTCGGGCACGATGCCGCCGCGCGGACACTCGGCCGTCACCGGCTCCTTCGACGAACAGGCGGATAGCCCGGCGATCGCCGCAGCGACCGCCAGCGCAGGCAGCAGGCGTTTCACGGAAGATTCTTGTGGCTGCCGTCGCAGAGCGGCTGGTTCTTGGTGGCCTTGCAGCCGCAGAAGAACAGTTTCTTCGTCTCGCTCGCGTCGTATTTCATCGGCTGGAAGCCGCTGCCGGCGTGACTGCCGTCACAGAAAGGCTGCTTCTTCGATTGCCCGCACGCGCACCACCAGTACGACTTGCCCGCCTCGACTTCGACCGGGTACGGGGCCTTCTGCGGGACGGCGGGCGTGGACATGGGCGGACCCTCAAGATCGCTTTGGCAGGTGTCGGGCGGGGCTGGCGCCGGGCCGCGACTCCGGTGTAACTAACGCGACCGACATTAGAGAAACCCCCATGCCCGCACAAGCGCCGCTGACCGTCCTTCTCGCGGGCCCCCGCGGCTTCTGCGCGGGCGTCGATCGCGCGATCCTGATCGTCGAACGCGCGCTGGAGAAATTCGGCGCGCCCGTCTACGTGCGGCACGAAATCGTCCATAACCGCTTCGTCGTGGAGTCGCTCGAAGCCAAAGGTGCCGTCTTCGTCGACGAGCTGGACGCGGCACCGGCCGACCGGCCCGTCGTCTTCTCGGCTCACGGCGTTCCGAAGGCGGTGCCGGCCGAGGCACGCCAGCGGAACATGTTCTATCTCGACGCGACCTGCCCGCTCGTCAGCAAGGTCCATTCGGCGGCCGAGCATCACCACAAGGCCGGCCGGCATCTGGTGCTGATCGGCCATGCGGGCCATCCGGAAGTGGTCGGCACGATGGGCCAGCTGCCCGAGGGAGCCATCACGCTGGTCGAAGACGTGGAACAGGCCGAGCGCGTCGAACTGCCAAACGACCGCGAAACGGCGTTCTCGACGCAGACGACGCTGTCGGTCGACGATACCGCCGAAATCGTCTCCGTGCTGAAGCGCCGCTTCCCGCAGATCCGGCCGCCGCGCGTGGACGACATCTGCTACGCGACCACCAACCGGCAAGCGGCCGTCAAGGCGATCGCCGCGCAGGCCGATGCGGTGCTGGTCCTCGGTTCGCCGAAATCGTCGAACTCAAAGCGGCTGGTCGAAGTCGCCAGGCGCGCGGGTTGCGCACGTGCCCAGCTTGTCCAACGCGCGTCGGAGATCGACTGGCCGGCGCTGGCGCCGATGCGGCGGCTGGGCATCACGGCCGGCGCTTCGGCGCCCGAAATTCTTGTCCAGGAAACGATCGAGGCCGCGCGCGCGCACTACGACGTGAGCATCGAAGAGGTCGTCACCGCGCGCGAGGACGTGCATTTCAACCTGCCGCGCGTGCTGGAAGGCTAGTTCCGAGATGGCCGTCTATACCGACGTCGACGACGATGCGCTGGCCGCCTTTCTTGCCGGATACGATATCGGCACGCTTGCGGGCTATCGCGGGATCGCGGAGGGCGTGGAGAACTCGAACTTCCTGCTCGATACCGATCGCGGCCGCTACATCCTGACGCTCTACGAAAAGCGCGTGAAGAAGGAAGACCTGCCCTTCTTCCTCGGGCTCATGCAGCACCTTGCCGCGCGCGGCCTTGCCTGCCCGACGCCGATCCATCGGCGCGACGGGACCATGCTGGGCGAGCTTTGCGGACGGCCGGCGGCGATCATCAGCTTCCTGCAGGGCGTGTGGCCGCGTCGCGTGGCGCTCGCGCATTGCGCGCCGGTCGGCGCCGCACTCGCCGAGCTTCATCTGGCGGGCGCGGGTTTCGCGCTCCACCGCGAGAACGCGCTGGGTCCGAAGGGCTGGCGCCCGCTCTACGAGGCCTGTGCGGCCCGCGCCGACGAGGTGGAAAAAGGCCTCGCGGCCGAGCTTGCCGGCGAGCTTGCGTTCCTCGACGCAAACTGGCCGCGCGGGCTGCCCGAAGGCGTGATCCACGCCGACCTGTTCCCGGACAATGTCTTCTTCCTCGGCGAGACGTTCAGCGGGATGATCGACTTCTATTTCGCGTGCAACGACTTCTACGCCTACGATCTCGCCGTCTGCCTCAACGCCTGGTGCTTCGAGACCGACGGCGCACTCAATGCCACGAAGGCGCGCCGGCTCGTCGCCGGCTACGCGAAGAAGCGCGCCTTGTCCGCGGCCGAATTTGACGCGCTGCCGATCCTGGCGCGCGGTTCGGCCCTGCGCTTCCTGCTGACGCGGCTCTTCGACTGGCTCAACCATCCGCCCGGCGCCTTCGTAAAGCCCAAGGACCCCCTCGAATATGCCAAGAAGCTGCGCTTCCATCGCGCCGCTGCCGGATTGGCATCGTATGGAATCGAGAGGACATGATGGATCGCCGCTTCGCCGTGCTGCTTGTGCTTGGCCTGTTCGCGGCCGCCCCCGCATTCGCGCAGGGCGAGGCGCCCAAGCTTGCGCTGCGCCAGACGGCCGAGCGCGACGTGCCGCAGGACAGGCTCACGGCCTCGCTGCGCGTCGAGGCTGCGGCCGCAACGCCCGCCGCCGTCCAGGCCGACGTGAACCGCCGCATGGAAGCGGCGATCGCGCGGGCCAGGACCGTCGCGGGCGTGCGCGCCGAGACGACCGGCTATTCGACATGGGAAGAGCGGCCGGCCAACCAGCCGCGCCGCTGGCGCGGACAGGCGGGCGTGAACCTTGTCGGCAAGGACAGCGCCGCCGTACTGGCGCTTGCCGGGGCGTTGCAGGAGCAGGGCCTTGCCATGTCGGGCCTGCGCTTCGACCTGACACCGGAAGCCGCGCGCGCGATCGAAGACGCGTTGACGACCGAGGCGCTGGCGCGGGTCCGGGCGCGCGCCGACAAGGCAGCCGACGCGCTGGGCCTGCGCGTGACCGGAATATCTGAAATCCGCGTGGGCGAGGCCGGCGGCAGTGCGCCGCCGCCACGGCCCGTGATGATGCGCGCGATGGCGGCGGGCGCGGAAGCAGCCGCACCGGTCGCCGAGGCGGGCCTTGCCACCGTGCGCGTCGAGGTCGACGCGACCTTCCGGCTGGGGCCGAAGTGAACGACGGCGAAACGCCTGAAGCGACCGACCTCGTCGAGCTTTTCACCGACGGGGCGTGCAGCGGCAATCCGGGGCCCGGCGGCTGGGGCGTGTTGCTGCGCTGGCGCGGCAAGGAACGCGAGCTTTGTGGCGGCGAGGGGCAGACGACCAACAATCGCATGGAACTGATGGCCGCCATCGAAGGGCTCAAGGCGCTCAAGCGCGGCGTGCGCGTGCGGGTGTGGACCGACAGCGTCTATGTGCGTGACGGGATCACGAAATGGGTCCATGGCTGGAAGAAGAACGGGTGGAAGACCGCCGACAAGAAGCCGGTGCGCAATGTCGACCTTTGGCAGGCGTTGCTGGAAGTCTCCGGCCATCACCAGATCGAATGGCGCTGGATCAAGGGCCACGCCGGCAACCCCGGCAACGAACGCGCCGACGCGCTTGCGCGCGCGGGCATCGAAACCGTCCGCCCCTGACCCGCGATAGGGGTTCCTTTCGGCACGGGTTTCGCTAGGATCGGACCCGAATCGTTATCTTGAGGAGACTGCCGATGCGCCTTCATTCCGCCCTTGCCGCCATGATCCTGCTGGCACCTGCCACCGCATCCGCCCACACGGGCCATGGCGACACGTCCGGATTCGCGCATGGGTTCATGCATCCGCTCTCGGGCATCGACCATCTGCTGGCGATGTTCGCGGTCGGCCTGTTCGCCTTCCGCCTCGGCGGGCGGGCGCTTTGGGCGGTCCCCGCCGCTTTCGTGGGCATGATGGCGGTGGGCGGCGTGCTGGGCTTCGAGGGCGTCGGGCTTCCTTTCGTCGAAACCGGCATCGCGCTTTCGGTCCTGGCCCTCGGCATGGCGGTGGCGACGGGCATCACGCCGCCGGTTGCCATCGCGGCCGCACTGGTCGGCTTCTTCGCGATCTTCCACGGGCACGCGCACGGCGGCGAACTGCCGGCCGGCGCCGGTGCCGCCGGCTACACGGCAGGCTTCCTCGCAGCAACGGCACTGCTGCACGCGGCCGGGATCGGTGCGGCGGCCCTTGCGGCAGGCCGCTTCGCGCTTGTGCGCTTCGGCGGTGCTGCCGTGGCGCTTGCCGGCGTGGGGCTGCTCGTCGGCCTCTGATCGTTCGTGACTAGGACGCCGGGGCGGCCAGCACGCGCAACCGGTGCCCGTCGGGATCGAGGGCCACGAATGTGCGCCCGAAATCCATGTCGTTCGGGGCCTGCGCGATTTTCCGCCCTGCCTTGACCCATTCGGCGTGCGTCCGGTCGACAGCCGCCGCATCCTCGACGCTGAAATCGATCTCGCCGCCGCCCGCCGGGCCCGGTGCGGGCAGGACACCCGCCCGGCCCCACAGGCCCAGCATCATGCCTTCGGCAAGCGGGAACATCGCGAAGGTCGGCGACTCCTCGACCGGTTCGGCCGCAAGCAGCGAACGGTAGAACGCCGCACTGCGCGCGACGCTGTCGACATAGAGAAGGACGAGGGCTGGCTTTGCCATATGAAGGGGCTCCATTGCGGGTTTGCGATGGCGCCCTTTTAGCCGACCCTGCTGACAGATCCTGTCAGCAGGCTATTCGCTCGCCCCCAGCCCCTGCCGGGCACGCCATTCCTTCATCAGGGCGCCGCGCCGGCGCGGATAGCGACCGGGCAGTTCGGCGCATTCGGCGATGCGGTCGGTGCGAAAATGGCGGAAGTCGCGGCGAGTCTCGCACCACGCCATCACGAGGCGCGCGCGCTCGAAAAAGCCCATGCCGAACGGCCAGATCGTGCGCCGCTCGGGCGCGCCGCCGCCCGTGCGGTAGACGATGGAAAGCCGTTTCTCGCCGCGGATCGCATGGCGGATGACGGCAAGGTCGATCGTGTCGGGTGCGGGCTTCTCGCCCGGCCCCACGAGCAGGCCGGTCGCCTCCAGCGTTTCGCGCAACGCACCCGGCAGAACGCCCGAGATGCGCGCCAGCGCCTCGCGCGCGGCAGCCGAAAGCGCCGGGTCCGCACGCTCGGCAACCCAGCCCGCGCCCAGCGCCAACGCCTCGATCTCCTCCTCGGAAAACATCAGCGGCGGCAGCAGGAATCCCGGCTTCATCACATAGCCGATGCCTGCTTCACCCTCGATCACCGCACCCTGCGTGCGCAGGGCCGCGACATCGCGATAGAGGCTGCGGGGGCTGATACCAAGCTCGCCCGCGAGCACCGCAGCGCTCACCGGCCGGCGGCGACGGCGGAAGGCCTGGACGAGTTCGATGAGCCGTTCCGCACGGCTGCGGCCGGGGGTGCGCTTGCGCCCCATTCCCCGGCCCGCCCCGCGCGGATCAGCCGAGCTGCTTGAGCAGCGTTCCGGCGTCCGACACTTCGAAGGCGCCGGGCTTTTCGAGGTTGAATGCCTCGACCTTCCCGTCGACGACGTAGGCCGAGAAGCGGCGCATGCGCGTGCCCATGACGTTGGCCGTGCCGTCCATCTCGATGCCCATGGCCTTGGCGAGCGCGCCGTTGCCGTCGGCGACCATCTTCACCTTGTCGCCCACGTTCTGCGACTTGCCCCATGCGTCCATCACGAACGCATCATTGACCGACACGCAGGCGATGGTGTCGATGCCCTTGGCCTTGAACGCATCCGCCTTTTCGACGAAGCCCGGCAGGTGCTTGGCCGAACAGGTGGGCGTGAACGCGCCCGGCAGGCCGAAGATCGCGACCTTCTTGCCCTTGAAGAGATCGTCGGTGGTGAAATCCTTCGGGCCCTCGGCGGTCATGATCCGCATCCGGGCGGCGGGAATGGTCTGTCCCTTTTCGATCGTCATCGCGCGCGTTCCTCCTTGCCGAAATCGAAACGGCGGCTTCCGGTTCCGGATCGCCGCCGTTCCCGATCGTGATCCTGCGAAGCCCTCAGATCTGGCCCAGCATCGTCTCTGCGTTCGAGACCTCGAAGGCGCCCGGCTTCTCGAGGTTGAACGACTTGACCGTGCCGTCGACGACGTACATCGAGAAGCGCTTCATGCGCAGGCCCATGCCGTAGGCGGTGCCGTCCATCTCGATGCCCAGCGCCTTGGCGAATTCGGCGTTGCCGTCGGCCAGCATCAGCACCTTTTCGCCGACATTCTGCGACTTGCCCCACGCGTCCATCACGAACGCATCGTTGACGGAAACGCACGCGACCGTGTCGGCGCCCTTCGCCTTGAGCGCGTCGAAATTCGTCACGTAGCCGGGCAGGTGCTTGGCCGAGCAGGTCGGCGTGAAGGCGCCGGGCAGGCCGAAGATCGCGACCTTCTTGCCCTTGAAGATGTCCTCGGTCGTGAGATCCTTGATGCCGTCCTTGGTCATCGTCTTGAGCTTTACGGACGGGACCTTGTCGCCAGCCTTGATGGTCATGGGGGTATTCCTTTCGCCGCGCCCTTCGAGGGGCCGCTGGTTGCAACTTTTCGCCCCACCGATTTAGTGCGGCGCGAGGGTGTTGGCAACCGCGCTGGCGAAAACAGGCCTAACGGCGGAAATTCGTGGTCGTCGCCTTGACCAGATCGGCGCGCGCCATGTCGGCGCCGCTTGCGTCGGCATCCGTGAGGTCGGCGCCGCGCAGGATGGTACGGCGCATGATCGCATCCGTGAGCTTGGCACCCGACATGTTGGCGCCTGTGGCCTGGCAATCGGAAAGGCGCGTGGGCCAGCTTGGCCGGGCCGAACCGGGCGGCAGCGGCAGCGCGGAGAAGTCGGCCCCGCGCAGGTCCGCGCCCATCAGGTTCGCTTTGGCAAAGTTTGCCCCGCGCGCCTTGACGCCCGCCATGCCGGCACCGACGAACTGGCAGCCGGTCATGTTCGCGAAGGCCAGGTCGGTTCCTTCGAACGACGCCTTGCGGAACGTGCAGCGCAGGAACTTGGCGGCCGAGAGCCGCTTGCCCGAAAAATCGGCGCCGGAAAAATCGTAGGCTTCGAGATCGAGCTGTTTCCCCTCGCGGCCTTCGCTGTCGACCCATTTGGCGTGCGCGGCGAGCGCGGCGTCGAGATCGTAACCGATGCGCAGCGGATCGACCGGATACTTGGCGTGCGCCATGCGCACTTCCTGCATGAACGCGCCGTCGAGCGAGGCGGCCGCTAGATCGGCCCCTTCGAGATTGGTTCGCGTCATGCGCGCTTCGGCGAAGGTGGCGCCGCCGAGCGTGCAGTTCGACAGGTTCGTCTCGGTCAGGTCGGCGCCGCGGAAGATCGTGCCCGTCAGATCCGAGCCCGTCAGGTCGGCGCCCACGAGGCTTGCGTTGGCGAGATTGCAGTTGGTCAGGTCGGTCTTGTTGCCGATGGCCCGACCCAGACGCGATTCGGTCATCTGCGCGCCGATGAAGCTGGCGCCCGAGGCATTGGTCGTCGCGGTGGCGGCCTTCGAATAGTCGAGCTGGCCGTCGTGGCCGGCCTGGATCATCACGCCGTCGCGCAGATCGGCACGGTGGAGGATCGCGCCCTCCAGGTCCGCGCCCGAAAGGCAGGCCGCACGCAGATCGACACGCGTCATGTCGGCGTCGATGAAATAGGCGCGGCGGATATCGGCGCCATAAAAGCTGGCGCGCTGCAACTTCGCGCGCGAAAAATCGCTTTCCACGAAACTTCCGCCGACGAATTCGGCTTCGGTCAGGTCGCGATCGTTGAAGTCGAGATGGCTCGCCTCGAAGAATTTGAGCACCAGCCGCCGCCCGCCCGCCTTTCCGCCAAGCCAGCGCACATGCGCGTCCAGCAGCTGGTCAAGTTGCTGCTGGGTAAGCTTCGGCGGAAGCTTCAGTCCGATGGCGCTACGCTGGGCGATCGCGTTCATGCAGTCCGGTGGTTTCGCAAATTGCTAATGTACGCCTATCTAGCGCCTTGGCCGGCGATCCGCCAAGTGAAGCAAGTCGCTACAGAATCGATACAATTTGGTTTATCCACAATCCCTTGTGGATTGTTGCCCGACGGGGCGCTAGCCCGTGGAGAGGACGCATTCGTAAATATTATTTGCGGTGGCTGGCTTCAGAAATCCAGGTCCGCATAGTGTGCGGGCGGCGGCGAGCCGGGCACATGGTCGGCCAGCAGCGGGCGGAACGATGGCCGGCTTTTTATCGGCGCATACCATTCGTGGGCGCGCGGATAGGCTTCCCACGGCACGTCGCCCAGATAGTCGAGCGTGCAGATATGTGCGGCTGCCGCGATGTCGGCGAGGCTGAAGCGTTCGCCCGCCAGGAACTTCCGGCGTTCGGCCAGCCAGCCGATATAGTCGAGATGGTAGCGGATGTTCTGGTAGCCCGCGCGGATGGCATGCGAATTGGGTTCGGCCGTCGCGAGGAAGCGCTTCATCATCTTCTCGCGATAGAGATTGTCGGTCACCTCGCGGGCGAACTTCTCGTCGAACCACGCGACGATGCGGCGCACCTCCGCCCGCTCCGCCGACGATTCGCCGATCAGGTTGACCTCGGGATACTCGCGCTCGAGATGCTCGCAGATCGCCTGCGAGTGGCAGATGACCGTGCCGTCGTCCTCGACAAGCACCGGCACGGTGCCAGCCGGATTCATCGCGAGGAACGCCGGGCTGCGTTCCCACGTCTTCTCGACCTTCATCTCGAATTCGAGGCGCTTTTCGCCCAGAACGATCCGAACTTTGCGGCAGAACGGGGAAAGCGGCAGGTGATGGAGGATGCGCATTGCGACTCGGGAATACCGAAACGCCGAGATTCTACAGCGCCGCGCCGCTCTATGCGAGGCCCAACGCCGCCGCCCCGAGCAGCAGGGCTGCGGCAAACAATCCCGCCGCGAGCGCGCACAGGCCCAATCCCAGCGCAACCGCCCGCCCGTCACGCGCCAGCAGACCGAGCGACAGGACGATCAGCGCAATCGAGGGGATGAGCGGCAGGATCGGCAAGGGCAGCAGCAGGAGCCCCGCCTCGACGATCGCCACGGCGCCGATCCAGCGCTGCGCCGCAGGCTCGCAAAGTGCCGGCCAGCGCGGCTTCAATAACCGCTCGGCGCGCTTCAACGGCGCCTTGATCTGGTCAAGGATCGAGCGCGCTCGCACGCGCGCGATGCCAAGCCGGCCAAGGAAGCCCGGCAATTTCGGGTGGCGCGCGCCCAGCATCATCTGGAAAGCGACGACCGCGAGCGGCAGCGCGAAGATCGTCGAAAATCCCGGGATGCTGGGGCCGGGCGTCAGGTTCGGGGCGGAAAAAAGGAACAGCAGCATCCCGTACCCGCGGCGCTCGAGCCGCGCTACGAGACCGGCAAGCGTGACGCGGCCGTCGTCGGGCCCGTCGATGGCGTGCGCGAGCGCGTCGGCAATCCCGGCCGTGCTCACTGGCGGCCTGCCCGGCGCGCGGCAAAGGCCGACAGCGCAACGAGTGCAAGGCCCAGCGCCACTGCACCCACGAGTTCACCGCGTGCGGCCGCCGGATCGGTCCAGCCCGCCGCCCCCAGATTGGCGAAAACCGCCGCCGTCGGGATCGAGCCGACGAACGTGCCCAGCACAAAATCGCGAAACGGCAGCGCCGAAAGACCGAAGCCGTAATTGACGGCCGCCCCCGGCAGCGGCAGCAGCCGTGCCAGCGCCACGACGCGCCAGCCACCGGCTTCCGCGCGTGCAACCCACGGCCCCACGCGCGGCAGGTCATGGGGCGAGAACGAGCCCCAGTTGACGAAACGCGCAAGCCAGAAGCCCGCCGCCGTCCCCGCAAGCGTGCCGGCAAGCGACCAGGCGAGACCCGGCCACAGGCCGAACAACAGGCCCGCGACGATCGCCATTCCCCAGCGCGGCACCGAGACCAGTGCCGCAAACACATGCGCAAGAAGGAAGACCGGGCCGATCCACGGGCCGGCAAGACCGATGCCCGCTTCGAGCGCGCCGGGCGTGAACGCGTCGCGATGCACGAACGCGACGGCCGCCCCGGCGATCACGAGGGCGGCCGGCACGAGCCGCACGGCAAGCGGCGGGCGTTTCACGAGGCTGCGACCCGCGCTCAGTCGTCGCCGGCCGCGTGCGTGCGTTTGAGGTCGGCGCGACGGACCGGATGGGCAAGGCGCGTGAGCATCTCCTTCGGCACGATCTGCCGGAACTTGCCGATCTCCCGGTCCCAGTCCGCAAGGATGCCGCGCGCGAATTTCGACTGCGTCTCGCGCACGTGCTCCTCGATCAGCTCCTTGAGCACGCCTTCCCAGTGGGCGGTCTCGACACCCTGCACCAGCACGGTCTCGGCATTGACCCGGTCGGCAAACGTGCCGTCGGCGTCGTAGACGAAGCCCATGCCGCCCGTCATGCCGGCGGCGAAATTGTCGCCGACGGGCCCGAGGATCACCGCCGTTCCGCCGGTCATGTATTCAAGACCGTTGGAGCCGCAGCCCTCCACGACCGCCGTGGCGCCGGAGTTGCGCACGCCGAAACGCTCTGCCGCCTGGCCTGCGGCAAACAGCCGGCCCGCCGTGGCGCCGTAAAGCACGGTGTTGCCGATGATCGTGTTGTGGTTCGACACCAGCGGCGACGAGGTGACCGGCCGCACGACGATCGTGCCGCCGGAGAGCCCCTTGCCGACATAGTCGTTGGCATCGCCGAACACCTCGAGCTTCATGCCCTGCACGGCGAACGCACCCAGCGACTGGCCGGCGGACCCACGCAGGCGGACGGTGATGTGGCCGGGCTTGAGGCCGGTCATGCCGTACTTGCGCGTGATCATCGAGGAGAGCTTCGTGCCGATCGCGCGGTAGACGTTGCGGATGTTGTAGGCGAGCTGCATCTTCTCGCCGCCCTCGAGGGCGGGATGCGCGTCGGCGATCATCTGCTCGTCGAGCGTTTCGGGCACTTCGTTGCGGCCCTTCAGCGTGCAGTGGCGCGGGAATTCGCCGGGGTCGGCCTGCACGAGCAGCGGATTCAGGTCGAGATCGTCGAGGCTCTCGTCGCCGCGATGGACCTGCGTGAGCAGGTCGGTGCGGCCGATCACGTCGCGCAGCGACTTGAAGCCGAGCGAGGCCAGTATCTCGCGCACTTCCTCGGCCACGAACGTGAAGAGGTTGACGACCTTCTCGGGCGTCCCCTCGAACTTGGCGCGCAGCTTCGGATCCTGCGTGCACACGCCCACAGGGCACGTGTTCGAATGGCACTGGCGCACCATGATGCAGCCCATCGCCACGAGGCTTGCCGTGCCGATGCCGAACTCGTCGGCCCCCAGCATCGCGGCGATGACCACATCGCGGCCGGTGCGGATGCCGCCGTCCACGCGCAGCTTCACGCGGTGGCGGAGCCGGTTGAGCGTCAGCACCTGGTTGGTCTCGCTCAGGCCCATTTCCCAGGGCAGGCCGGCGTACTTGATCGAGGATTGCGGGCTTGCACCCGTGCCGCCGACATGGCCGGAGATCAGGATCGCATCGGCCTTCGCCTTGGCGACGCCTGCGGCGATCGTGCCGATGCCCGAACGCGCGACGAGCTTCACGCACACCTGCGCCTCGGGATTGATCTGCTTCAGGTCATAGATGAGCTGGGCCAGATCCTCGATCGAGTAGATGTCGTGATGCGGCGGCGGGCTGATGAGCGTCACGCCGGGCGTGGAATGCCGCAACCGTGCGATCAGGTCGGTCACCTTGGCGCCCGGAAGCTGGCCGCCCTCGCCGGGCTTGGCACCCTGCGCGACCTTGATTTCGAGTTCGCGGCAGTTGTTGAGGTATTCCGCCGTCACGCCGAAGCGGCCCGAAGCGACCTGCTTGATCGCCGAGGAGGCGTTGTCGCCGTTGGGCCGCGGCCGGTAGCGCGCGGGGTCCTCGCCGCCTTCGCCCGAATCCGACTTGGCGCCGATGCGGTTCATCGCGATGGTCAGCGTCTCGTGCGCCTCGGGGCCCAGCGCGCCCAGCGAGATGCCCGGCGCGACGAGCCGCTTGCGGATCTCGGTGATGCTTTCGACGTCATCGACCGGAATCGCCTTCTGGCCGGGCTTGAAGTCGAGCAGGTCGCGCAGGTTGATCGGCGGCAGCTGGCGGCAGCCTTCCGCGAACTTGCGGTAGGTCGCGTAGGAGTCGGTCTCGACCGCGTGCTGCAGCACGTGGATCAGCTCGCCTTCCCAGAAATGCGCCTCGCCCGACTTGCGGTAGCGGTAGAAGCCGCCCACCGGAAGCGCGATCACGTCCTCGCGCCACGCGCGCTCGTGCAGTTCACCGGTCTTCTTCTGGATGCCGGTCAGGCCGATGCCGGAAATGCGGCTCGTCATGCCGGGGAAGAATTCCGAGATCAGCGTGCGCGACAGCCCCACGGTCTCGAAATTGTACCCGCCGCGATAGGACGAGATGATCGAGATGCCCATCTTCGACATCGTCTTGAGCAGACCCTCGTCGATCGCCTTGCGGTAACGCTCGATGGCTTCCTTCAGGCTCAGGCCCGGGAACAGGCCGCGACGATGCCGGTCGGCGATCGCTTCCTGCGCGAGGTATGCGTTGACGGTCGTGGCGCCCACGCCCGTCAGCACCGCAAAATAGTGCACATCGAGACATTCGCCCGAACGCACGTTGAGCGAAGTGAAGGTGCGCAGCTGCTGGCGCACCAGATGCGTATGCACGCCGCCAGCCGCAAGGATCATCGGGATGGGCGCGCGATTTGCGCTCTGGTTCTTGTCGGAAAGGATCACGTGCACGGCGCCGCCGCGCACGCCGTCCTCGGCCTCGCGGTGGACGCGGCGCAACGCATCGCGCAGCGCGAATTCGCCCGCCGCCGGATCGAACGTGCAGTCCACCTCGATGGCCGTCGCACCCATATAGGCGCGCATCGCCTCGAATTCCTCGTTGAGCAGCACCGGGCTCTCGAGCTGGAGCATGCGGCACTGGCTCTCGTCCTCGTCGAGGATGTTGCCGAGATTGCCGAGCCGCGTGCGCAGCGTCATCACGCGGCGTTCGCGCAGGCTGTCGATGGGCGGATTTGTGACCTGGCTGAAATTCTGGCGGAAGAAATGGTGCAGGCCGCGGAAGCGGTCGGACAGCACGGCGATGGGCGTGTCGTCGCCCATCGATCCGATGGCTTCCTTCGCGTCCTCGACCATCGGGTGCAGGATCAGCTCGAGATCCTCGAGCGTCCAGCCGACGGCAAGCATGCGCCGGCGCAGCTCGTCGCGCGAAAGTTCCTGCTTGGGCTCGGCATCGGCTTTCACGATCTGGTCGATGACGGTGATGTTCTTCGTCCAGTCGCCGAAGGGGCGCGAACGCGCGAGCCAGTCCTTGAGTTCGCCGTCGCGGAAGAACTTTCCTTCGCCCAGATTGACCGCGATCATCTGGCCCGGGCCGACGCGGCCTTTCTCGACGACGTTCTGCTCGTTGACCTTCACCATGCCGGCTTCCGAGCCGACGATGAGAAGCCCGTCGCCGGTGATCGTGTAGCGGCACGGCCGCAGGCCGTTGCGGTCCATGCCCGCAAGCACCCACTTGCCGTCGGTGCAGGCGATGGCGGCCGGGCCGTCCCACGGCTCCATCACGCCGTTGGCATAGGCGTACATGTTGCGGATGTGCTGCGGCGTCTTGTCCGACGGGCCCGACGCCTGCGGCACCATCATCGCCTTGACCATCGGCAGCACGCGCCCGCCGCGCACCAGAAGCTCGAAGACGTTGTCCATCTGCGCGGAGTCCGAGCCCGGCTGCACGACAGGCTTGAGATCGTCGACATTGGCGCCGAACAGCTCGTGCGCCATGCGCGTCTCGTGGCTCTTCATCCAGTTGACGTTGCCGCGCACGGTGTTGATCTCGCCGTTGTGGGCGAGCGTGCGGAATGGCTGCGCCAGCTTCCACATCGGGAACGTGTTGGTCGAGTAGCGCTGGTGGTAGATCGCGAAGGACGAGGTGAAGCGCTCGTCCTGAAGGTCGGGATAGAAGACCGACAGGGCTTCCGCCAGGAACATGCCCTTGTAGACGATCGAGCGGCACGACAGCGAGCAGATGTAGAAATCGACGAGGTTCTCGGCGAGCGCCTGCTTCTCGATGCGGCGGCGCACGACATAGAGGTCGAGTTCGAACTGGTCCTCGGGAACGGCGCGCGTGTTGTGGACGATGATCTGCTCGATCTCGGGCCGCGTGGCGTTCGCCTTCTCGCCGCACACCGAGGTGTCGATCGGCACCTGGCGCCAGCCATAGACGCCGTAACCCATCTTCAGGATCTCGGTCTCGACGATCGTGCGGCAGCGCTCCTGCCCGTCGAGGTCGTTGCGCGGCAGGAACACCTGCCCGACCGCCACGCGCTCGTCGGACGGCTTCACGCCCTGACGCGCGATGTGCGCCTTGAAGAAGTCCTGCGAGATCTCGATATGGATGCCCGCACCGTCGCCGGTCTTGCCGTCGGCATCGACCGCACCGCGGTGCCACACGGCCTTGAGCGCGGCGATGCCCGCCTCGACGACCTGGCGGCGCGGCTTGCCGTCGATGGCGGCGACGAGGCCCACGCCGCACGCATCGTGCTCGTCGCGCGGATCGTAGGCGTTGCCCGCGATCAGCTTTGCGGCGTTCGCGTCGTATTCGCGCACGAATACCTGGCCGGGATCGATCCTGTCGGTCATGGCGTGTCCCTTCACTCGGCCGCGGCGCGCTGCGGCGCCGGCCGCGTCTTGGCGGCGAGATATCTGTGCATGGCTTCGGCGGCGTCGCGTCCGTCGCGGATCGCCCAGACGACGAGCGAGGCGCCGCGCACGATGTCGCCTGCGGCGAACACGCCGTCGAGCGACGTCATCATCGTGCGGTGATTGATCTTGAGCGTGCCCCAGCGCGTGACCGCCAGTTCGGGCGCGCCGAACATGCCGGGCACGTCCTCGGGATCGAAGCCCAGCGCCTCGACGGCGAGATCGCAGGGCAGTTCGAACGAGCTGTCCTCGATCTTCTCGGGCACCTGTCGGCCGGTCGCATCGGCGATGCCGAGGCGCATGCGATAGGCGCGCACCGCGCCCACCGGCTCGGCGCCCGACTTCTTCTTGCCTTTGGCGGCTTTCGCGACGAACGCTTCGGGTGCCGCGAGCCAGACGAATTCCACGCCCTCTTCCTCGGCGTTGTAAACCTCGCGCTGCGAACCCGGCATGTTCTTCTTGTCGCGGCGATAGAGGCACTTCACCGACTTGGCGCCCTGCCGCACGGCCGTGCGCACGCAGTCCATCGCCGTATCGCCGCCGCCGATGACGACGACGTTCTTGCCGGCGGCGTCGAGCGTGCCGTCGTCGAACTCCGGCACCTCGTCGCCCAGGCCCTTGCGGTTGGACGCGGTCAGATAGGTCATCGCCTTCACGATGTTGGCAAGCCCCGCACCCGGCGCTTCGAGCAGGCGCGCCTTGTAGACGCCCGTGGCGACGAGAATCGCGTCGTGCTTCTGGCGCAGTTCGGCGAGCGTGGCGTCGCGGCCGACTTCGAAATTCAGGTGGAAGACGATTCCGCCATCCTCGTAGAGCTTCTGGCGACGCTGGACGATGTCCTTCTCGAGCTTGAAGTTCGGGATGCCGTAGATCATCAGCCCGCCCGCGCGGTCGTAGCGGTCGTAGATGTGGACCTGATAGCCCTTGCGCCGCAGCTGGTCGGCCGCAGCCATCCCGCCGGGTCCGGCACCGATGATGCCGACGGATTGCTGGCGTTCGACCGGCGGCTTCGCCGGCTTTACCCAGCCCTTCTCGAACGCCGTGTCGGTGATGAATTTCTCGACCGAACCGATCGTGACGGAATCGAACCCCTTCTCGATGACGCAGTTGCCTTCGCAAAGCCTGTCCTGCGGGCAGATGCGCCCGCAGATCTCCGGGAACGTGTTTGTTGCCTGGCTTACTTCGTAGGCTTCCTCGAGGCGGCCTTCGGCGGTCAGCTTCAGCCAGTCGGGAATGTTGTTCGAAACCGGGCAATGGACCTGGCAGAACGGCACACCGCATTGCGAACAGCGGCCTGCCTGCTGGCGCGCGGCATCCGGCGCAAATTCTGCATAAATCTCGTCGAAATCCTGCTTTCGCTGGGCGGCCGAGCGCTTCTCGGGCATCTTCTGGTCGGTATCGACGAAGCGCAGCATCCGGCTGGTGGTCGCCATGGGCAGGTTCCTGAACGGCAAGGGAGACGGACCCTCATATAAATGTGAATTTCCTTTCTGGCACAGTGAAAAACGACAAATAGGTCAATATCAGTTAACTAATTTTATTTGCATTCGAACGGCCTTGCGGCGATTTCGAGGGTTATCCCCGTTGGCTAATAAAATTAGTCTCTTTTCGGTATTAATTTTGTCGACACTGATTCAGACATTTTCCGTTGCCGCCCAAACATCTGACGACGCTCTGGCAGTCGGCGTGGCTGCGATTCCGGCGCGGCTCGACCCCCTGACCGACCGCGGCGACGGGCCGGGCCTGCTGGCTGCGGCCTGCGACACCCTGATCGGGCTTGGCCGCGACGGCGCGCTCGTTCCCGGCCTTGCGCGCGAATGGCGCTTCGATGCCGACGCACGCGGCCTGACGCTTGAACTGCGAACGGACAGGACCTTCCCCGACGGCGAGCCGGTCGATGCCGATGCGGTTGCCGCGTCGCTTGGCCGCATGACCGGCGATGCGCGCTCGCAGCGACGGGCGGAGCTTGCGCCGGTTGCCGCCATCGAAGTACGCGGCCGGCACACAGTCTATCTGCGTCTCGATCGCGCTTACGTGCCGATCGCGGCCCGGCTGACCGGTCGTGCAGGCATGGTCACGCAGGACATCGCCGAGGACAGCGACGTTCCGTGTGCCGGGCCCTATCGGGTCCAGGCGCGGCGCGGCGAGGGAATGCTGGAGCTTGCGCGCGATCCGTCGGCCGACGATGCAGGCTATTCGCGCGTGCGCGTCGTGGCGGTCGGCGACCCTGCATTGCGGCTTGCGCGCGTACGCTCGGGCGCGCTCGATCTTGCCGGAGACATCGCGCCCGCCGACGCCGCCGAAGCGGCAAACGAAGGCCGCGTGCGCATTGTGGCCGCGGCCGATCCCGGTGCCGTCGCCATTCTGTTCAACCTGAAGCGCGGCCCGCGCGCGGCAGCGAGAATTTCGCGCGATATCGGTGCACGCGTCGCATTTGCTGCGGCACTTGACCTGAAAGCGCTGGCCGGATTTTCGGGCGCCGGGTTTTTCGTGCCGTTTGAAGGAACGGCGCCACCACCGGCCGCCAGGCCCGCGCCATTCGAATTGACGGTCCCGGGCGATGCGATGTCGCTGGCGCTTGCGGCTGAAATCGCAAAACAGGCCGCGGCGGCCGCGATCGCGGTGAAGCTGCGGGCGCGCGATCCGGCGCGCGCCGAACTCGACGTGCAGAACGGCGATTTCGAGGCGGCGCTGGTGCGCGTGCCGTCGCGCCCCGACCCCGACATGCACCTTCAACCGATGTTCCATTGCGCCGGCGCCGCAAACGATTCCGGCTACTGCGATCCGACGACGGACGACATGCTCGACCGCGCGCGCGCCGAGACCGATCCGGTCGAACGCGCCGGCCTTTACGCGCACATCGAAACCCGTCTTCGCGAAAACCTGCCGGCGATCTTCCTTTTCAGGCCGGCACGGCTGGTTGCGGCCGGTCCGCGCGCGGCCGGCTTCGAGGCATCCGCGGACGGCGGCTGGCGGTTTTCCGCGATCCGGCGCTAGGGCGCGCTTGCACTGCACCGTTCGCCCAAGCGACAGTTCACACCATGGACATTCTCCACTATGTCGGGCCTGCGGCCCTGCTCGTTTCGATCGTGGCGCTTTTCATGCGCACGATGCCCGCCCTCCGGCTTCTCGCGTCGATCGCGGCCGTGCTGGGCATCGCGGCAGGCGCCATCGCCGGCACCGCCTGGCTTTGGATCGGTGCGGCGATGGCGCTGGCGGTCAACCTTTGGCGCGATTTCGAGGCGCGCGCGACGGTCAAGCGACTTGCCGGCGAGGCCGACCCCTCGCCCACGGCGCTGTTTGCGCTTGTCGCGCGCGAGACGCTGGGCGCCGGGCAGGTGCTGTTCAAGCGCGGCGATCCCGGCGAGGAGATGTATCTGGTCGTCGAAGGCGAGATCGAAATCGTCGAACTGGGCAAGACTTTGGGCGCCGGCCAGGTACTTGGCGAGGTGGCGCTGCTCGTGCCCACGCACAAGCGCACGGCGACCGCGCGCGCGAAAGGTGCGGTGACGCTCGCGCGCATGACGCGGCGCGACATGGAGTTGACCGCGCTTCAGAACCCGGCGTTCGGCTTCGAGCTTCTGAAGCTCGTCGCGCGGCGCCTGTCGGACGACGTCGAACGGCTCGAGCGCCGCGCGGAGCGCTAGGCGCTTACGCGTTCATCCGGTGCGCTAAAACGGTTGCCGCGAGCGCACCGAGGAATTGCGCGGCGATGAAGCCGGGCGCGTCTTCCGGGCGGATTCCCGCAAACGTATCGGTAAGCGCCCGCGCGATCGTCACGGCCGGATTGGCAAAGCTCGTCGAGGCCGTGAACCAATAGGCGCCAGCGATATATCCGGCGACGGCGGCAGGCACGTGGCCGGGGCTCTTGCGGGCGGCAAGAAGGATGATCGCCAGCAGGCCGAACGTCGCGACGAATTCGGCAAACCATTGTGCGGGCCCGGTCCGCAGTTTTGATCCGGTCTCGAGGATGTCGAGACCGAACATCGCATGCGCGGCGAAGACGCCGATGACCGCGCCCGCGATCTGCGCGGCGACATAGAGCGGTGCATCGCGGCGCGCGACCGGGTCGCGCAACGCAAAGGCAAACGTCACAAGCGGATTGAAGTGTGCGCCGGAAACAGGGCCGAAAGCGGCGATCAGCGCATAGAGGACGCCCGCAGTCGCGATCGCGTTTGCAAGCAGTGCCAGCGCATTGTTGCCACCGGCGAGCCGCTCGCCCATGATCCCGGATCCGACGACTGCGGCAAGCAGCAGCGCGCTGCCGACCGCTTCGGCCAACGCGCGGGACGCGCGCGAGTTCATGCCGGCTCGACGGCGCGGCCGAGATCGTCGATGCGGCGCTTGATCTCCAGCGCAGAAAGCGAGGCCAGCGGCAAGCTGGCGAAGATCCGGATGCGCCGTTCGATCATCGCGAACACGTCGGCCGTGAACGCGGCCTTTTCGGCATCCGTGCCGTCGAACGAGGATGGATCGGGAAAGCCCCAATGCGCCGTCATCGGCTGGCCCGGCCAGACGGGGCACACCTCGCCCGCCGCGTCGTCGCATACCGTGAAGACGAAATCCATTTGCGGCGCACCGGGCTTCGCGAACTCGTCCCAGTTCTTGGAACGGACGCCCGTGATGTCGAATCCGAGCCGCATCAGCAGTGCCGCCACCGTCGGGTTGATGCGCCCCGACGGATGGCTACCGGCGCTGAACGCCCGGAAACGGCCCCCGCCATGGCGGTTCAGCAATGCTTCGGCCATCACCGAGCGCGCCGAATTGTGCGTGCACAGGAACAGGACGTTGCGCGGGCGGTCGTTCATAACACCCTCCTCAGCAGCAGGCGGCCGTTGCCTTGGCCGGGGCCTTTGCCACACCCTCGCAGCAGGCGGACTTGGCAGCGGGGTCGGTCTCGCCATAGGTCGTGCTGTCGCCGAAGGTCAGGAACGATTCCCAGCTGATGCCGGCCGGATCGGCAATCCACGATTTGTCGGACTTCGCGTAGCAGCAGGTCGTCTTCCCGTCGTTGCGGACCGCGTGACCGGCCTGCGCCATGCGCGCCGAGACGGCGGCCAACTCATCCTGCGTATCGACCTGGATGCCCAGATGGTCGAGCCCGGCCGCCGCACCGCGTGACGAGATCGCGAAATTGACGCGCGGATCATCGAGCATCCACTTCGCGTAGTCTGGCTTCAGCACGTTCGGCTTCGCGTCGAACATGTCGGAATAGAACGCGATCGACTTGTCGAGGTCATCGACCGCGACGTGCACGTGCAGGCGCTTCATCTTCGTTGCTCCTTGTCTTCGGTGAAGGCGTGCAGGAAGCCGGCGCACATAGCTCCGGGCGGCCGCCGCAGCAATTGTCGGTGAGGAACGCCATCAGCGCGTTCATGGTCGCGTAGTCGGCCGCATAGAAGATCGAACGGCCCTCGCGGCGGTCGACCGCAAGGCCTGCGTCGACCAGATCGCGCAGGTGGAACGAAAGCGTGGGCGGCGGCACGTCGAGCCGACGCGCGATTTCGCCCGCAGGAAGACCCTCGGGCCCCGCCTCGACCATCAGCCGGTAGACGGCAAGGCGCGTATCGTGCGCAAGCGCGCCGAGCATTCCCGTGGCATCTGTTATTTTCATATTTCTAGAAATATCGAAATATTGGCCGCACGTCAACACCCGTGCGGTGGCACGTGCGTGCGCCGGAAAATGCGGGGTCAGGCGCTGCGCTTGTGGCCGAAACGGCCGCCGCGCCGATATGTGGAAAGATAGTCCGGAACCACGGCTTCCATTGCCGCAGGCGCGATGCCCAAGGCGCCAAGGCCTGGTGCGCCGGTGCCGACATTGTCGGTCTTGAGCTGGATCACCTGGTCGCGCGTCAGGAACTTGATCGGCAGGCAGCCGAGGATGGCGCCCTTGATCTCGGCAAGCGGGAACGGCAGCGGGATCAGGCCGCGATGACGGTCGATCGTGCGCAGCAGATATTCCATCAGCTCGCGGAACGTGTAGACGCGCGGGCCCACCGCCTCGAACGTGCGGCCCTTGGCCTCGGCATTGCCGATCGAACGGACGATCGCTTCGGCAAGGTCGCCCACATAGACGGGCTGGAACTTCGTGTGGCCGCCGCCGATCAGCGGCAGCGCCGGCATCCACTGCGCCATCTGCGCGAAGCGGTTGAAGAACGAATCCTCCGGTCCCACCACGATCGACGGGCGGAAGATCGTCGCCTCGGGAAACGCCGCGCGCACGCCGGCTTCGCCCGCAGCCTTGCTGCGCGCATAGGCCGATGCCGCGTTGGCATCGGCGCCGAGCGCCGAGACATACACGAACGACGAAACGCCGGCCGCCTTCGCGGCGCGCGCGAGCTTCGCGGGCGCGTCGGCGTGGACCGAGCCGAAGGTCTGTTTTCCGCTTTCGGCGAGGATGCCCACGAGATCGATCACCGCTTCCGATCCGTCGACCGAAGCGGCGAGCATTTCATCGTCCGTGATGTCGGCCCGCATCGGCACGATCTGGCCGACATTGCCCATCGGCTTCAGGAAGGCGGCGGCGACCGGGTCGCGGCTGCAGGCGCGCACGACCCATCCCTGCTGCGCCAGCCGGCGCACCACGTGGCGCCCGACGAAACCCGAAGCCCCGAAAACGGTGACCCGACGATCGGCCGACATTTGCGCCCCCCGCGATGCTTTCGAACCCAGTCCACCCCGCGATTAAGCCCCTGCGAAGGCGAGGTCAAGCGCCTGCTTGGAAGCATCCCGGCGGCCGTTGACTTCGCCGCCGGCTTCGGCGTACACGTTCGCCCTTCGCGCGCGAGCGAGACCCCTCGTTTCCCTTCGGGGAAGCGGTGGCCCGGTGCCCGGGTGGCGGAATTGGTAGACGCGCTAGATTCAGGTTCTAGTGGCCGAAAGGTCGTGGAAGTTCGAGTCTTCTCTCGGGCACCATCTCGCCCGCCCGGCGTTGCCGGCGCGGGTTTCGCGCAAGCGGGGGCGGAAACGGATAACGGCATGGCAAGCGTCCATCTCCATCAGGGCGACCTGCCCGACGGTCTCGACCTGGGACCGTCGGTGGCGATCGACACCGAAACGATGGGCCTGCGCCCCGAACGCGACCGGCTGTGCGTCGTGCAGCTTTCGGCCGGCGACGGCACGGCGCATTGCGTGCGCTTTGCGAAGAACGCGTACGACGCGCCCAACCTGAAGCGCCTTCTCGCCGATCCCGGAACGCTGAAGATCCTGCATTTCGCGCGCTTCGACATCGCGATGTGCCGCAAGTATCTCGGCGTGCGGATGGCGCCGGTGTACTGCACGAAAATCGCCTCGCGTCTGGTGCGCACCTTCACCGACCGGCACGGCCTCAAGGATCTCTGCCGCGACCTGATCGGCAAGGAACTCTCGAAGGAACAGCAATCCTCCGACTGGGGTGCCGATGACCTGACTCAGGCCCAGCTCAATTACGCGGCGGCCGATGTCCTCTATCTCCACCAGATCAAGACGAAGCTCGACGAGATGCTCCGCCGCGAAGGCCGACTTCATATCTCGCAGGCCTGCTTCGAATTCCTTGGAACGCGTGCCGAGCTCGATCTTCTGGGCTGGGGCGAGGACGATATCTTCGCGCATTGAGTCCGGTCATGCTGCGTTGCAGCATGTTTCTGGCGCTGCGTCATGTCACAGACCGCCGCGATTTTAATCACCGCAATGATTCATGTTCTGAATCATATACTTGTGGCAATTGACTTGGGACGGGCAACAAAGGCATAATTTTTGAATGATGGAGGGCCGGTTCGCGCCGCGCCCATGCCGTCCAGAAAATGTAGTCCACGCGGCACCCCGACGAACCATGTCCGCCACAAAGCCGAAACTTGCCGTTCCCCCGGCCGATCAGGCCGCTCGCGACCTTGCGGCCGCACGGCGTGCGATCGGCGTGGAACGCGCCGGGCTTGCAGCCCTTGAAGCGGCGCTGGACGCGCATTTCGCGCGCGCGCTGGAACTGTTCGCCGTGGCGGAAGGACGGGTCATCGTCTCCGGCATGGGAAAGTCGGGCCACGTGGCCCGCAAGATCGCGGCCACCCTCGCCTCGACCGGCACGCCTGCCCAGTTCGTCCATCCGGCCGAAGCCAGCCACGGCGATCTGGGCATGATCACCGCGAAGGACGCGGTGCTGGCCCTGTCGAATTCGGGCGAGACGGCCGAGCTTTCCGACCTTGTCGGCTATACGCGCCGCTTCTCGATCCCGCTTGTCGCGATGACGGCCAAGGCCGGCTCGGCGTTGGGCACGGCGGCCGACGTGGTGCTGCTGCTGCCGCCGGCCGAGGAAGCCTGCCCGGTCGGTCTGGCCCCCACGACATCGACCACCATGCAGCTGGCGCTGGGCGATGCGATTGCCGTGGCGCTGATGGAGCGGCGGGGCTTCACGGCCGAGCATTTCGGCAAGTTCCATCCGCGCGGCAGCCTTGGCGCTAGGCTCGCGAAGGTCGGCGAGCTGATGCATGACGACATGCCGCTAGCGACCCGCGGCACGCGCATGGACGAAGTGCTGATCGCCATGACCGCCAAGCGTTTCGGTTGCGTGGGCGTGGTCGACGCCGAGGGCTTCCTCGAAGGCATCGTCACCGACGGCGATTTGCGCCGCCACATGTCGGGAAACATCCTGCACCTGCCCGTCGAAGCCGTGATGACCGCCGGCCCGCGCGTGGTCACGCCCGACACGCTTGCCGCCGAGGCGCTTCGCCTTATGAATGCCCACCAGATCACGGCGCTGTTCGCGTGCAAGGTTTCGGGCGGCAAGCGCAAGCCGGCAGGCATCGTCCATATCCACGACCTGCTGCGCGCGGGGATCGCCTGATGGCCGTCGATCCCGTCCGCGAGGGCGAAATTCCGCCGCCGCCGCGTCCCGTGGCGGCACTGAGCGCCAGCGAAGTTTCGGCGCGCGCCGGCCGGCTTTCGGTGCTGTCGCCCGGCGGGCCGCGCCGGCACAGCACGCTCTACAGCCAGATCGTCGGCTTCATGAAGTTCCTGCTGCCGGCGGTGGCGCTGGGCATCGCCACGCTCGTGCTGCTGTGGCCGCAGCTCAACCCGCTCGACCAGCGCTTCCGTCTGACGCCCGTGCAGGTGTCGATCGAGGATCTTGAAAACCTGCGCATGGTCGAACCGCGCTATGTCGGCGTGGACGAACGCAACCAGCCCTATTCGATCGTCGCCGACCAGGCCACGCAGGCGAAGGGTTCGTCCGATTCGACCGATCTCACCGAACCGCAGGGCGACCTGACGACGCAGCAAGGCACCTGGCTTGCGCTTACCGCCGAACACGGGATCTATCACCAGCCCGAAAAGATGCTCGACCTTTGGGGCGGCGTGAGCCTGTTCCACGACGGCGGCTACGAGATCGCGACCGAGCGCGCGAGCGTCGATCTGGGCCGCGGATCGGCCGAAGGCGAAAGCCCGATCCATGGACAGGGGCCCAATTCGGTTCTGACCGGCCAGGGATTCCGCATCCTCGACCGGGGGGCGCGCATCGAAGTGCGCGGCCGCTCGCGCGTCGTGCTCTTTCCGGCGCCGGGCGCCGCAACGAACGAGCCGCAAACCGCCCAGCAACCCGCGCAGGAAAAGCCCGCCGCGCCCCCGCCACCGCCGCCGACGATGGGGCCGCGCAAATGAAGACACGCCTTGTCCTCACCGCGTTTCTTGCCCTCGTCCCCGCGCTTGCCTTCGCGCAGGCACTCAATCTCGGTCGTGCCGGATCAGGCACGCCCATCGAGATCACCGCGCGAGACGGCATCGAATGGGACCGCGACGCGCAGCGCTATATCGCCAACGGCGATGCGGTCGCCCGCCAGGGCGAGAACACGGTCTATGGCGACCGGCTCGTCGCCTGGTACAGGACCGCGCCCGGCGGCGGCACCGAGATCTACCGCTACGAGGCGCTCGGCAACGTGCGTTTCGCCACGCCCACGCAGACCGTCGAGGGCGATCGCGGCGTCTACGACGTGGCAAGCGATGTCGTCGTGGTCACCGGCAAGGCGCTGCGCCTGCGCACGCCGACCGACACGCTGACCGCGCGCGATTCGCTCGAATACTGGTCGCAGCGCGACATCGCCGTGGCGCGCGGCAACGCGATGGTCGTGTCGGCCGACCGGCGCATGTCGGCCGACGTGATGACCGCGCATTTCATCCAGAACCAGCCCGCCCCCGCCGCGCGACAGACAGCCGGCACGCGAAACACGCGCGCCGGGCAGCGCCAGTCGGCCGCGCCGGCCAAGGCCGAGGACGAAAGCGATCGCAAGCTTTCGCGCATCGAGGCGTTCGGCAACGTATTCGTTTCGACGCCGACCGAGATCGCCCGCGGCGATCGCGGCATCTACAACATGCAGACCGGCATCGCCCAGCTTGCCGGCAACGTGCGGCTGACGCGCGGCGACAACCAGATGGCCGGCGATTTCGCCGAGGTGAACACGAACACCGGAATATCCAAGCTGCTCGCCCGACCGGCCGAGGGCGGCAACGGGCGCGTGCGCGGCCTGCTTGCACCCCAGCAGGCGCGCGAAGAGAAAAAGAAGAAGCCATGAACGACCGCCGTCCGCACCCGGTCCGCACGTCAACGCCGGCGCCCGGCGTCGATGCGGGCCTGCGCGTGGTCGCCGACAATCCGGGGCTCGCGGCCTACAAGATCGGCAAGCGCTACAAGGGCCGGCCGGTCGTGCGCGAGGTCTCGCTCGCGGTCCAGCGCGGCGAGGCCGTCGGCCTGCTCGGCCCCAACGGAGCCGGCAAGACGACTTGCTTCTACATGATCACCGGGCTTGTCGCGCCCGACTTCGGCACGATCAAGCTCGACGGCAACGACATCACCGACTTGCCCATGTATCGGCGCGCGCGCCTGGGCATCGGCTATCTGCCGCAGGAATCCTCGATCTTCCGCGGCCTGACGGTCGAACAGAACATCCGCGCGGTCCTCGAGCTCATCGAGCCCAATCGCGACCGGCGCGAGGCCGTCCTTGACGAACTGATGGCGGAATTCTCGATCTCGCACCTGCGCCGCGCGCCCGCCCTTGCGCTTTCGGGCGGCGAGCGGCGACGCGTGGAGATCGCCCGCGCGCTGGCCTCGCAGCCCCATTTCGTGCTGCTCGACGAGCCGCTCGCCGGCATCGATCCGATTGCCGTGGGCGACATCCGCGATCTGGTCAGCCATCTCAAGGATCGCGGCATCGGCGTGCTGATCACCGACCACAATGTGCGTGAAACGCTCGAGATCGTGGATCGCGCCTACATCCTGCACGACGGCCACGTCCTGATGGAGGGCACGCCCGAGGCCATCGTCGCGTCCGCCGACGTGCGGCGCGTCTATCTCGGCGAGCGATTCTCGCTATGACGGGGGCGCGGCCCCGATGAACCGCCTCGCGCCGCGCCTCGACCTGCGCCAGACGCAGCAGCTGGTCATGACGCCGCAGCTGCAGCAGGCGATCAAGCTGCTGCAGCTTTCCAATCAGGAAGTCTCGCAGTTCGTCGAAGAGGAACTTGCGCAAAATCCGCTGCTCGAACGCGACGAGCCCGGTGCGGAAAGCGCGCCGCCGGAAGTGGCCGACGCCGGTGGGACGGAAGCTGCGACGCCCGCCAACGGCACGGGCGAGGAACGGCTTCTCGATCCGGTCGATGCGAACGCGACGACGACCGAAGCCCCGCTCGACGTCGACTACGACAACAGCTATTCGCGCGGCGCCGACGAGCCGGCGGGCGAAGGCGAATATCTGGGCGACTGGAAGGGCAGCGGCGGCCGTTCGGATTTCGAGGATTCGGAGTTCGGCATCGAGCAGACGCTGGCGCGCCCCGTCTCGCTGCGCGACCACCTGCTTTCGCAGGTCGGCGTGGATTTCGCCACGCCGGTCGAACGGGTGATCGCCGCGCGCCTCGTCGACGCGATCGACGACTGCGGCTACCTGACGGCCGCCACCGCCGAAATCGCCGACAAGCTCGGCGTTTCGGAAGGCGAGGTGCTTGCGGTGCTCGAACGCTGCCAGCGCTTCGACCCGCCCGGCATATTCGCGCGCAGCCTGAAGGAGTGCCTGGCGCTCCAGCTGCGCGAGCGCGACCGACTGGATCCGTGCATGCAGAAGCTGCTCGACAATCTCGAGCTGCTCGCCAAGCGCGATGTCGCCCAGCTCCAGCGCATCTGCAACACCGATCTCGAAGACATCCAGGAGATGGTCGCCGAGATCCGCACGCTCGACCCCAAGCCCGGGCTCGCCTTCGACGGCGCGCTTGCCAGCCCCGTCGTGCCCGACGTGCTGATGCGCCTTGCCCCCGACCACAGCTGGATCGTGGAGCTTAACCAGGACACGCTGCCGCGCGTGCTGGTCAACACGCGCTATCACGCGCGCGTGCACGGCTCCGCCCGCTCGAAGAACGAGAAGGAATTCATCGCCGAACGCCTGCACGCGGCGAACTGGCTCGTGAAGTCGCTTCACCAGCGCGCGCAGACGATCCTCAAGGTGTCGGTCGAGATCGTGCGCCAGCAGGACGGCTTCTTCCGCCACGGCGTGCGCCACCTGAAGCCGCTCGTGCTGCGCGACATCGCCGAGGCGATCGACATGCACGAATCGACCGTCAGCCGCGTGACGACCAACAAGTTCATCTCGACGCCGCACGGCATCTTCGAACTCAAATACTTCTTCACCTCCGCCATCCCCGCCTCGGGCGGCGGCGAGGCGCATTCGGCCGAGGCGGTGCGCCACCGGATCAAGGCGCTGATCGATGCCGAAACGGTCAAGGACGTGCTCTCCGACGACCGGATCGTCGAGCTTCTCAAGGGGGATGGCATCGACATCGCCAGGCGCACCGTGGCCAAATATCGCGAAGCCATGGGGATTGCCTCGTCGGTCCAGCGCCGACGCGAAAAAGGCTCCGGTTTCTGATACTTAGCCCATTGCGGCGAAGGGCCTTGACCCCGGCAGGCGCGGGGCGCACGCTGACTCGAAGGTAGGCCAGACGATGCGTTTTTTCGGCAGTTCGTACGGCTTGACGGGGCACTTGGAGCCCCCCTATGTTCCGCCCAATTCCGCGGGTGACGGGGTGGCCGGGCGCGCCCCTTCCCGAGCCGGAAAAACGAACGTTCAACCGCCCTTTTCCCTTCAACAGCAACGCAGATCGAAACAATGCAGCTGTCCGTGAGCGGCAAGCGCCTCGACGTGGGCGATTCGCTGAGAAGCCATGTTGCAAACGCGCTCGGCGGCGCGGTCGACCGTTATTTCGGCCGTGCGATCGAGGGCAAGGTCGTTTTCGAGCGCCAGCGCCACCTGTTCCGCGCCGATATCTCGGTGCATGTCCGGCGCGGCATGGTGCTCCAGAGCCATCACGAGGCGGCCGATCCCTACGCTGCCTTCGACGGCGCTGTCGAACGCCTCGATCACAGGCTGAAGCGCCATAAGGGGCGCATCGCCAACCGCAAGCGCGGCAAGCACGCGGCGGCCGAGGAAACCGCGTTCGAGCCCGCGCGCTACGCGGTCATCGAGCCCGAAGCGGAGTCGCTGCACGACGAACCGGCCGCGGCCCCCATCGTCGCCGAAATGACGACCGAGATCGCCACGCTCAGCGTCGGCGAAGCGGTCGCGCGCCTCGATCTCGGCCAGAAGACGGTGCTGATGTTCCGCAACAAGGCGAACGGCGAACTCAACGTCGTCTACCGCCGGACGGACGCCGCCATCGGCTGGATCGATCCCGGCGCCAACGGCAAGCGCTGAGCGGGCTCGGCCACGACATGGAATTCACCGAATTCATGACGCCGGAATGCGTCGTCGCCAACCTGCGCGCGACATCGAAGAAGCAGGCGCTTCAGGAACTCGCCCGCAAGGCCGCCGAGGTCGCGGGCGCCGACGAGCGCCAGATCCTCGAAGTGGTCATGGAGCGCGAGCGGCTGGGAACGACGGGCGTGGGCAACGGCATCGCCATTCCGCACGGCAAGCTGCCGGGCCTGAAGCGGCTTTCGGGCGTGTTCGCGCGCCTGGAAAAGCCGATCGATTTCGAATCGATCGACGAGCAGCCGGTCGACCTGATCTTCCTACTGCTGGCGCCCGAGGGTGCCGGTGCCGATCACCTGAAGGCGCTGGCCCGCGTGTCGCGCCTGCTGCGTGACCGGCGCGTGTGCGAAAAGCTGCGCGGCTCGGATCGCGCGGAGGCACTTTTCGCGCTGCTCAGCGAACACGCGGCAAGCCACGCCGCCTGAACGGCGGCGGGCCGCGTTACCCGGTTTTCAGTGCGCGTCGACGGGCTCGAGCCCGTGCTGGCGGACCGCCGCAAAAGCGAGATCGCGCGACGGCGCGCCGCCGATACGCTCGCCGTCGGCCGAATGGATCGCGAAGACGACGATGGGTTCGCCGCCCTTGGCGCCGGCCTTGGCATCGACGCGCTCGAGCACGCGGCGCACATAGGCAATGCCTTGCACGCCCAGCGCCGCAAAATCCTCGGGTGAAAGCCCGCCTGTACGGTCGCGTCCGGTCTGCATGGTCGCGCCTCCTTCTAGCCGTGTTCGATCGTCTTGCCGCGCGGGGCGGAGCCCGCACCGGCATTGATCGGGATCGAGCGCGCCTTGGGTTCGGCCAATGGCCGCACGAGATCGATGTGCAGCAGGCCGTTGTCGAGCGTCGAGCCCGCGACCTCGATCCCGTCGGCAAGGACGAAACTCCGCTGGAACTGGCGAGCGGCGATGCCGCGATGGAGGAAAACCCGATCCGGATCGTCGGCCTGCTTGCCGCGCACGCACAGCTGGTTGTTCTCGACCGTGATCGAAAGATCGTCGAGACCGAACCCGGCCACGGCAAGCGTGATGCGCAGGCCGCTTTCGCCGGTCTGCTCGATGTTGTAGGGCGGATAGCCTTCGCCGGAATGCTTGGCGATGCGGTCGAGCGTGCGCTCGAACTCGTCGAAGCCCAGCAGAAGCGGGTTGTTGAACAAGGATAGGCGGGACATCGTCTGGCACCCTCCCGTCGAGCAATGCCGGTTGCGCATAGGTCCGGAAACCCCCGATCGGGCGATTCCCATGCCGATTATATGGCGATCGCCCTGCCGGCCATCAAGTCCCGGCTAACGCCCGTCGCGCCTTGCGAATTTTGCCGATCGCGGGGCCATCCGGCTCGGCGCGGGCGCGGCTTTTGTGCCGCCCGCCCCCTTCGCGGCCGCGAATTTCCGGGCATTGGCCATGAAACGGGCCGCCGCGGCATCCGCGCCGGACGCCCCGCCCGCCTTGAGCGTGCGCACCTCGGTCAATTCGGCGTCGACATCGAATTTCTCGCCGCCTGCCATGCGTTCGAGCTGGCGCGCCGCCCCTTCAAGATTTGTGACCATCTGCTCGAGTTCGAGCCGGTGGGCGCGCGTCAGATCGTCGCGCGCGAGCGTATGCCGAAAGCCCAAGGCGCGCTGACGGAAGCGCTTGGCCTTCGCGACGTACATGTCGGCCTTGGGATCGGGCGTCTTCTTCATCGCCTGCCGGTTCGACTCGGGGACGCGAAAAGTATACGTCGATCCGCCGCGGAAGCTAGTCGAGCTCGAAAGCGTCCTTGTAATCGCGCTTGAGGGCGGGGTCCTGCCGGTCCTTGACCAGGTAGCAGTTGCCCACCGCCAGACGCTCGATTTCCGAGCCCATGAAGCAGCGGAACGCGTCCTCGGGCGAACCGACGATCGGCTCGCCGCGCACGTTGAAGCTGGTGTTGACGATGACGGGGCAGCCGGTCTTCGCCTTGAACGCCGAAATGAGCGCGTGATAGCGCGCATTCGTGTCGGCATGGACGGTCTGGATGCGCGCGGAATAATCGACGTGCGTGACGGCGGGGATTTCCGAGCGCGGCACGTTCAGCTTGTCGATGCCGAAGAGCTTCTGCTCCTCGGCCGTCATCGCGCGGCGGCGCTCCTTGCGCACGTCGGCAACGAGCAGCATGTAGGGCGAATCGCTGTCGATCTCGAACCAGTCGGCGACATCCTCGCGCAGCACCGAGGGCGCGAACGGCCTGAAGCTCTCGCGGTACTTGACCTTGAGGTTCAGCATCTTCTGCATCGACGGGCTGCGCGCGTCGCCCAGGATCGAGCGGCCGCCCAGCGCGCGCGGGCCGAACTCCATGCGCCCCTGGAACCAGCCCAGCGCCAGTCCGTCGGCAAGGTCGGTGGATGCACGCGCCGTCAATTCGCCGTCGGTCAGCACCTCGAACTTCGCACCGGCTGCCGTCAGGCGACGCTCGATTTCGGCCTGCTCGAAGGCGGGGCCCAGGTAGCTGCCGGCCATCGTGTCCTTGCGGCCGTCGGCCGTGCGGGCACCGCCCTTGAAGATGTGATAGCCAGCCAGCGCGGCGCCCAGGGCACCGCCCGCATCGCCCGACGCGGGCTGGATCCATACATTCGACCATTTGCCGTCGCGCAGGATCTTTCCGTTGGCCACGCAGTTGAGCGCCACACCGCCGGCAAGGCACAGGTTCTTGAGGCCGGTTTCGGCCTGCAGCGCGCGCGTCAGGCGCAGCACCACTTCTTCAAGGGCCGCCTGCACCGAGGCGGCAAGATCCATGTGCCGCTGGTCCAGCAGCTGTTCGGCCCTGCGCGGTGGCCCGCCGAACAATGCATCGAACTTCGCGTTCGTCATCGTCAGGCCGGTGCAATAGTCGAAATAATCCATGTTGAGCCGGAACGAGCCGTCCGGCTTCAGGTCGACGAGATGATCGAAGATCAGCTTGGCAAATCGCGGCTCGCCGTAGGGCGCAAGCCCCATCACCTTGTACTCGCCCGAGTTCACCTTGAAGCCGGTGTAATAGGTGAAGGCCGAATAGAGCAGGCCAAGCGAGTGCGGAAAATGGATCTCGCGCACCATCTCGAGCGAATTGCCGCGCCCGATTCCCACCGACGTCGTCGCCCACTCGCCCACGCCGTCCATCGTGAGAACCAGCGCTTCCTCGAACGGCGAGGGGAAGAAGGCCGATGCGGCGTGGCTCTGGTGGTGCTCGGCGAACAGGAGCTTCGACTCCCATTCGAATTCCGGTGCCGCCGCCTTCAACTCGTCGCCGAGAAGCTGCTTCTGGAAGAGCTTCTCCTTGAGCCAGACGGGGATCGCCATGCGGAACGAACGGAAGCCGCGAGGCGCGAAGGATAGATACGTCTCGAGCAGCCGTTCGAATTTCAGGAACGGCTTGTCATAGAAGACGACATGGTCGATGTCGCCCGCCGAACTCCCGCCCGCCTCGAGGCAATACGCGATCGCGTTCGAAGGAAACCGGCTGTCGTGCTTCTTGCGTGTGAAGCGTTCTTCCTGGGCGGCCGCCATGATCTTCCCGTCGACGACGAGGGCCGCCGCCGAGTCATGATAGAAAGCCGATAGCCCGAGGATGCGCATCCGCCCGCCCTAGAAGATCGTGTAGATGAACGGCGCGATCGCGGAACCCTTCGTCAGCACGATGAGGCCGCCGAATACCGCCATCATCAAGATAATGGGCAGAAGCCAGAACTTCTTGCGGACCTTCATGAACTCCCAGAGTTCGCGCGCGAGCGAAAGCATAGCGACCGTTCCTTCAGAATTGACGTTTCATCGTATCGGGCGCGGGGCCCGGCGGATCGCGAAAGATCCAGTAGCTTGTCGCGGCCGGATCGCGGCGCATGCGCAGGAAATCCTTGCCCAACGCCCGCGCCACCAGCGCCATGGGTGTGATGACGGTGAAAAACAGAAGGCCCATCACGAGCGGATTCATCACGTGGTAAAGCAGCAGGCCAAGCTTCGTCCACAACCGGTTTGCAGGCGCCAGCAGGCGCGGATAGATCAATGCCGCAGCCAGAAATGCCGCCGAAGCCGCAAACCAGTACGCCATCCAGGGATGGCCGCTGAAGAACTTGACCGTCCCCACCAACGCGCAGAATCCCGCGAAGACGAAACCGAAGTTCCGGTCGGTGGATCCGACGAGCTTTTCCTCGCGGTCGAAATCCTCGTGAAGTCCTTGCAGACGGCTCATGCGGGTGCGCTATAGAATCTCGGATTCGGGGGCCGCATCCTATGCGGATTAGCCCCCGCAAGCCAGCGCGGACCACGCCCAATTTTCAAGGGTTTGCATTGAAAAACGCCCTGCTGTTCGTCGTGACGTTGCTGCTGTCGCTTGGTGCAGCGGAAGCTGCCCTGCGGATCGCGGGCCATGCCCCCACGCGCTTCGATCCGCCCGCCGGCGGCCGCTGGAGCGAACCGGACGGCCATTTTGGCTGGCGCAACCGGCCGGGCATCTTCCCGTCCAACGAAGCCGGCAACGTGCCGATGACGTTCTGGCCCAACCGCCAGCGCGCGAGCAGGCCCGATCCAGTTCCCCCGCAAGGCGCGCCGCGCGTGGACGTGGTCGGCGATTCGATCACGCAGGGCTATGGCGTCGCCGACAGCGAAACCTATGTCTGGCGGCTGGGCGAGGAAATGCCAGGCGTGGATTTCGAGAATCTCGGCGTGGGCGGTTACGGCACCTACCAGTCGCTGCTCGTGATGGAAGCGCGCGCGGCCGACCCGCCGAAGCTGACCGTCTACGGCTTTTTCGGCGATCATCAGTACCGCAACGTCGCGCCGCTGGGATGGGTGCGTGCCCTTCGCGATCCGGAAGGGCACAACGTCGTGCCACCGCACGTGACGCCGTCGACGGACGGGCTGGTACGCCATGCCGGCGGGGCCATTCCGGCGTGGCCGCTGGAGATGCGCCTGTCGCTCGTGACCGAACTGCATCATGCATGGGAGCGATTCGTTTTCCGCGCGCGCGGCGACATGGCGCGTCCGGCAACCGAACGGTTGGTCGCGGCAATGGCCGATACGGCCGCAAAGAGCGGCCAGAAATTCCTCGTGATGCTCTTGGCCGACGCGCCGGACTGGCTGATCACCGAGTTGGAAACGCGCGGCATCCGATACGCCGACTGCCGCAAGCCCGAGTTCGAGCGTGACCCGACCCTGCGTCTGGGCGGCGTCGGTCATCCGACGGCGGCCAGGCACGCGGCTTGGGCCGCGTGCCTGGCGCCGCAGGTCAAAGCGATGCTCGCTCAGTGACGCGAACGGCCGCGGTCGTGGCCGTCGCGCATGCCGCCCTGCCACATCATGAACGCGCGCGCGAATGTCGATTTCTGCGCATCGTCCAGGACAGACTGGAAGCGCTCGACGGCCGGGCGCAGGATGCCCAGCGAGTCGGCCATCGCCTTGGCGAAGCGCTCGCGCGCGGCAAGGAAGGCCGAAACATCGCCGCGGGCGGGGCGCGCGGGCGGGCCGTCGCACAACTGCTTCATCGGTTCGCGCGCCGCACGGCTGTCGCGCGCGAACGCGTCGAAGGCCGGCATCTGTTCGGGCTTCAGCTTCAGGCTGGTTTCCATGTAGGCCAGCCGCGCGGAAAGTCTTGCGTCGGCATCGCCGCACGCGCGGGCCATCGGCCCGCCGGAATCGTGCGCTCGATGCATCTGCCGATGGGCCGGCGGTGCCAGCGTCACGTCGGCCTGCGGGGCAGGCGCTTGCGCGAATGCGGGACCTGCGAGACTGGCCGCGAGCAGCACGGGGATCGCATACTTCTTCATGGTGGATCGCTCCTGTCGGAATCGGGCGAAACGAAGACCGCCTCGCGCCGTTGCGCCTTACCTATCCGCACAACGCGGCACGGCTATGTCCGAAGCGTTTCTTCGTGTAACCCGCAGTTACAACCGTGGGCGTACCGCGGCGCGCGGCGCGCCGCTAATATCGGGCCCAAGATGAACGCCCGCACGCCCCACATCCTTGTCGTCGACGACGATCGCGAGATCCGCCGGCTCGTCGCGCGCTTCCTGACCGAGAACGGCCTTCGCGTCACCGCGGCGGGCGACGGGAAGGAAGCCGATGAAGCGATGGCCGCCGGCCGTTTCGATCTCGTCGTGCTCGACCTCATGCTGCCGGGCGAGGACGGAATCTCGATCGCGCGCCGGCTCCGCAAGTCGACCGACCTGCCGATCCTGATGCTGACCGCGCGCGGCAGCGAGACCGACCGCATCGTCGGGCTCGAGATCGGCGCGGACGATTATCTGACCAAGCCTTTCAGCCCGCGCGAGCTGCTGGCGCGCATCCGCGCGGTCCTGCGCCGCACGGCCGAACGTGCCCCCGAGGTTTCGAAAATCCCGTACTTCCGTTTCGCGGGCTGGATCGTCGACGTGCAGAAGCGCGAACTGCGCCGGCCCGACGGCGCGCTCGTGCCGACGACCGACGCCGAGTTCGACCTGCTCGCCGCCTTCGTCGAGCGCCCGCAGCGCGTTCTGAGCCGCGAACAGCTGCTCGACCTTGCGCGCGGCCGACAGGCCCAGCTCTTCGACCGCTCGATCGATGTGGCGGTCATGCGCCTGCGCCGCAAGATCGAGATCGATCCCGCCAAGCCGGAAATCATCCGCACGGTGCGCAACGGCGGCTACATGTTCTCGCTCGACGTCGAGAACGCTTCGTGAGCCCGGTTGCACCGCGCGCCAAGCGGTGGCTCGACGGAATCGCCGCACGTATCGCCGCAATCTCGATCGTGGGCCTCGTCCTTGCCCAGCTCGTCGCGGTCGGCATCGCGCTGCTGCTTCGCCCGTCGGAACTGGAGGTCTTCCAGGCACGCTGGCTGGTCGAGACCGTCGTTGAACTCACGGCCGACACGTTCACGCGCCCGCCGCGCGAGCGCGAGGCCGCATTGCGCGCGCGCCCGAGTTCGGAGTTCCTGATCACCGAATGGCGGCGCGACTATGCCTATCCGGAGGAACTTCGTCTGCGCCGCACGGGCAGCGGCCGGCTGCTGCGCGCGATCCTCGAAAGATTGCCGCCGAATTTCCGCGTCGAAGTGGATTTCGCGTTTCCGCCCGGCGGACTCGCGGCGCCCGAGCGTCATATCCGCCGCGTGCCGCCCGACGATCTGGTGTGGAGCGAATCCGCCGGCGGTGCCGTGCCTGGAACGTTCTCCATCGCCGTGCGCGGGCCCGACGGCAGCTGGCTGCTCGTGCGTCCGCGCCGGTCCGACATCGGCGTGGGCTGGATCGTCTTCGGCGCGTGGCTGGCCGGTGCCGCACTCGTCGGCGCGTTTGCCGCTTGGTGGGCGGCACATCGCCTTGCCCGCCCGCTTGAAGCGCTTGCCGGCGAAGCGGCGCGCGCAGGTGCAGGGCTCGAGGCCCAGGTCAATGCGATGGCCGATGCCCCCAACGAAGTGCGTACGATCGGCAGCGCGCTGGCGCGCATGCGCGGCCAGCTCGTGCGCCATGTCGAGGACCGCACGCGCCTGCTGGCCGCCATCAGCCACGACCTGCGCACGCCGCTCACGCGGCTGCGCCTGCGCGCGGAGGGCATCGGCGAGGAATCCGAGAAGCTGAAGGCGCTCTCCGATCTCGAGGAGATGGAACGCATGATCGCCGAGACGCTCGAATTCGCGCGGGCAGACGCGCTCGAAGCGAAGCCCGAACGCTTCGATCTGGCCGCACTGGTCGAAACGATCGTGGACGAGCGCGTCGATCTCGGCCGCAAGGTCGCCTATGCCGGCCCGGCCAGCCTCGTGATCGAAGGCCGTGCCGGCGCCATGAAGCGCGCGATCGCCAATCTCGTGGAGAACGCGCTTGCCTACGGCGGCAACGCCGACGTGCATCTTGCCGAACGCGACGACACGATCGAGATTTCGGTAACCGACGAGGGCCCCGGCATTCCGCCCGACCAGCTGGAGGAAGTTTTCCGCCCGTTCGTGCGACTCGAAACGTCGCGTTCGCGCGAGACGGGCGGCGCCGGTCTCGGGCTTTCGGTCGTGCGCGACATCGCGCGCGCCCACGGCGGCGACGTCATCCTGCGCAACCGGCCGCTGCGCGGCCTCGAAGCGATCCTGATCCTGCCGCGAATCGCTTGAGCGCGCGCCGCATTCGTCGTAGGCCCTTGGCCATGGCGAAGGCGCTCGACTCGATCGACGTGGCGATACTGGCAGGCGGTCTGGGCACGCGGCTTGCGGGCGCGGTTCCGGGCCTGCCCAAGGCGCTTGCCCCGGTCGGCGGGCGCCCGTTCCTTGAACACCTGCTCGACTGGCTTGAGGGTCATGGCGCGCGGCGCGTGGCGCTGCTGCTCGGTTACCGGGCCGACCAGATGGAAGCGCACATCGCCGCCCACCCGCGCGCGGGCGTCGAATTCTCCTTCTCGGTCGAGCCAGTGCCGCTGGGCACGGGTGGCGCGCTTGCCTTTGCGCGCGCGATATTCGCAAGCGACCCGGTCCTCGTCGTCAACGGCGACACGTTCGTCGACGGCGATATCTCGGCACTCGCCGCCGCCCATCGCGCGGCAAGGCCTGCCGCAACGATGCTGTGCGTGGAGGTGCCGGACGCCGGCCGCTATGGCCGGGTCGAAATCGACGGCGGGCGCGTCGCCGCGTTCTGCGAGAAAGACCCGACCTGGCACGGGGCCGCGGCGATCAACGCAGGCGTCTATCTCGTCTCGCGCGGCCTGCTGGCGAAGATCCCCGCCGACCGGCCCGTGTCGCTCGAACGCGACGTGTTCGAGAAGCTGCCCAAGGGCGAGCTTGCCGCCTTCCTCGACCGCAAGGCGCGCTTCGTGGATATCGGCACGCCCGAAAGCTGGACCGGTGCGGCGCGCGTGATCGAGGGTCCAGGCGCGTGAGCGACAAGCCGCCTGTCCGCCGGCTCGCGCGGCGTACCGCGCTTGAAAACCGCGTGTGGCGCGTCGATCTCGACCATTTCGTGGACGCAAACGGAGCCGAGGTGCGCGACTATCTGGTGATCTCGGCGCGCGGCCACGCGGCGGGAACGGCCGGTGGCGTTGCCGTGCTGCCGGTGCTGCCGGACGGTCGCATCGTGCTCTTGCGCAACTGGCGACCGGCGGTGGAGGCGTGGAGCTGGGAGGTTCCCAAAGGCTTCGTGGAACCCGGCGAAAGCGCCGCCGATGCCGCGCGCCGCGAACTTGTCGAGGAAACCGGACTTGCCGGTGCGCTTGAATCGCTGGGCAGCATCTGGTCGGAGCCCGCGGCACTTGCCACGCACGCCGACCTGTTCATTGCGAATGGCTGCGTACCGGCACCCGGTCGCGAGCCGCAATCGGCCGAACTTGGCCTCGGGCGCCCGCAGACGATGACGGCGGACGAGGCGCGGGCACTTGCCGCATCCGGCGCGATGCGCGATGCGGTAAGCCTGCTGCTGCTCGCGCGGTTGCCGCGCGGCCAAGGCGCAGGCTAGAACGGGGACATGACGAAGCTTCTCCGCCGCCCGGTGGTTCTGTGTGTCCTCGACGGGTTCGGCCATCGCGCCGAGCGTGCGGACAACGCGATCCTGCTCGCGCGGACGCCCAATCTCGACCGTTTCCGTGCGGGCCACCCGCCGGCCTTCCTCGAAGCCTCCGAACGCCATGTCGGCCTGCCGAAGGGCCAGATGGGTAATTCGGAAGTCGGCCACATGAATCTGGGTGCGGGCCGCGTGGTCATGCAGGATCTCGTGCGCATCGATGCCGCCATCGAAGACGGATCGTTCGCCCGCGAGGCGGCACTTGCCGCTTTCATCGCCAAGCTGAAGGCGAGCGGCGGTACGGCCCACCTGATGGGCCTGTTGTCGCCCGGCGGCGTGCATTCGATGCAGGACCATATCGCGGCACTTGCCGCAGCGCTCTCGAAGGCGGGCGTGCCGGTCGCGGTGCACGCGTTCCTCGACGGGCGCGACACGCCGCCACGTTCGGCCGAAGGCTATCTTGCGAAATTCGAGGCGGACATTGCCCCGCTTGCCGGCGTGCGGCTCGCCACGGCGGGCGGGCGCTACTACGCGATGGACCGCGACAAGCGCTGGGAGCGCGTGGAAAAAGCCTATCGCACGCTCGTTGCGGCCGAGGGTGCGCGGTTCGCAGGCTGGCGCGAGGGGCTCGCGGCCTCCTATGCCGCCGACACGAATGACGAGTTCGTCGTTCCGTTCGTGCTTGGCGACTATGCGGGCATGCGTGAAGGCGACGGCTTGTTGATGGCGAATTTCCGCGCCGACCGCGCGCGCGAGATCCTCGAAGCGCTGCTCGTGCCCGATTTCAAGGGTTTCGCGCGCGAGCCCGTGAAATTCGCCGCCACGCTTGGCCTCGTCGAATATTCGGCAGCTCTCGCCCCTTACGTTCCCGCGATCTTCGCGCCCCAGTCGCTCGCCAACATGATGGGCGAGATCGTCGCCAAGGCAGGCCTGAAGCAGCTGCGCATCGCCGAGACCGAGAAATACGCGCACGTGACGTTCTTCTTCAACGGCGGCGAGGAGAAGGAATTCCCCGGCGAACGCCGCATCCTCGTGCCCTCGCCCAAGGTCGCGACCTACGACCTGAAGCCCGAGATGTCGGCCCCCGAAATGACAGACAAGCTTGTTGCCGCGATCGAGGAAGACACGTTCGACTTCATCGTCGTCAACTACGCCAACTGCGACATGGTGGGCCACACCGGCGACCTGCGCGCGGCGATCAAGGCGGTCGAGACGGTCGACACGTGCCTTGGCCGCGTGGCGGCCGCGGTCGAGGCGAAGGGCGGCGCCATGCTCGTGACGGCCGATCACGGCAACTGCGAATGCATGCGCGATCCCCAATCGGGCCAGCCGATGACCGCGCACACGCTCAACCCCGTGCCGGTCTATCTGGTGGGTGGCCGATTCCCGGGGCGCAACGCGCCTGTGCTGCTGGCCGATGGCATCCTTGCCGACGTGGCGCCCACGCTTCTCGAACTGATGGGCCTGCCCCAGCCGCCCGAGATGACCGGGCACTCGCTGCTGCAGGCACCGGCCGCCGCCGAATGAAGCGCTTCGCCCTCGCCGCGATCATCCTTGTCGCGGCAGGCATCGCGCATGCGCAGGACCGTGCCGAGCAGCTTCGCGGCGTCGAGAAGAAGATCGAGCAGGAGCAGCGCCGCGCCGAAGACATCGCGCGCGAACGCGAGCGTACGGCGGGCGAGCTTGCGCGCCTTCAGGTCAGCTCGCGCGAGGCCGCGGCCGCCACGATGGAACGCGAGCGTCAGGCCAGCGACATCGAGGCACGGATCGGCGAACTGGAGGCCGAGCGGCTGGCGCGCGAGGCGCGCATCGCGGCGCGCCGGGTCGAGATCGGGCACCTTGCGGGGGCGCTCCAGCGCCTTGCCCACCAGCCGCCGGAAGCGCTGGCGCTGGAACCCGGCACGCCCCTCGACGCGGCGCGCACAGGAAATCTTCTGGCAAGCCTCGTCGGTCATCTCGATCGCGAGGCGCAGGCCCTGAAAGGCGAACTCGATGCGCTGGCGGCCGCGCGCGCGGGCGCGCTGCGCGCACGGGAGGCCTTGGCCGATGCCCTATCGCTGCTGGCCATCGAGCGTGACCGGCTGGATGCTGCCGTCGCCCATCGCGCCGAACTCGTCGCGCGGCTCGACAGCGAAGGCAGCCAGACCACACAGCGGATCGAGCGCCTTGGCCGCGAAGCGGCCGACCTGCGCGATCTCCTCGGCCGGATCGAACGGGCACCCCCGGCAGGCGCGCCCGCACGCCAACCCCAGCGACAGGCCGCCATACCCCCGTCGGATCGCGAGACGCTGACCGGCTACCGCTGGCCGGCCACCGGCCGGATCGTGGAGACCTGGGGGCAGGCCCAGCCCGGCGGGCAGAGCGCACGCGGCATCCTGATCGAGCCGCGCGAGGCGGCAAGCGTCGTCGCCCCGCTGGACGGAACGGTGGCGTTTGCGGGCCCGTTTCGCGGGTACGGGCAAATCTTGATCCTCGAACACCCCGGGGGCTATCATTCGATTCTGGCGCAGTTGAGCCGGATCGACGCGGTCGTGGGACAGTCCGTTACCGCGGGCGAACCGGTGGGCCGGGCCGGGAACGACGAACGAGGCACGCCGACGCTGTATATCGAGTTGCGTCGACACGGCCAGCCGGTCGATCCGTCCCCCTGGCTCCAGGCTGCCGAGAACGGCGCGCGTCGCTGACGCGCGAAAGGCGTATGCGAAGGCGGTTGTCGCCCTCGCGGAAAGGAACCCTCGAATGTTCGCCCGTAAGCTTGCCGCCGCGACCCTCGCGACCGCATTGACGGTCCTGCCTGCCGCGGTGATGCCGGGCGCGCATGCGCAGGCCCCCGCCCAGTCGCCTGCGACGGGCGGTGCCTCGGAGACCTATCGCCTGCTCAACCTGTTCGGCGAGATTTTCGAGATCGTGCGCAGCGACTATGTCGAGGAAGTCACCGACCGCAAGCTGATCGAAGACGCGATCAACGGGATGCTGACCGCACTCGACCCGCACTCCTCGTTCCTCAACGCGCGCTCCTACCGCGACATGCAGGTGCAGACGCGCGGCGAATTCGGCGGGCTGGGCATCGAGGTCACGATGGAGAACGGCCTCGTCAAGGTCGTCTCGCCCATCGACGACACGCCGGCCGCGCGCGCGGGCATCAAGCCCAACGATTTCATCGTGCAGCTCGACGGCGAAGCCGTTCTGGGCCTGACGCTCCAGGAAGCGGTCGAGAAGATGCGCGGGCCCGTCAACAGCCCGATCAAGGTCACGATCCGCCGCGGCGACCAGCCGCCCTTCGACGTGACGCTCAACCGTGCGGTCATCCGCATCCAGTCGGTGCGTTCGCGCCTGGAAGGCGACATCGGCTATGTGCGCATCACCTCGTTCACCGAGCAGACCGACAAGGGCCTGACCGACGCCGTCGCCAAGATGCGCGCGGAAGCGGGCACCAAGTTCAAGGGCCTCGTGCTCGACCTGCGCAACAATCCCGGCGGCCTGCTCGATCAGGCGATCGCGGTTTCCGACGCCTTCATGGAACGCGGCGAGATCGTGTCGACCCGCGGCCGCCGCCAGGACGACGCGCAGCGCTATAACGCGCGGCCCGGCGACATCCTGAACGGCCTGCCGCTGATCGTGATGATCAACGGCGGCTCGGCCTCGGCCTCGGAAATCGTCGCGGGCGCGCTGCAGGACCAGCGCCGCGCGATCCTTCTGGGCACGCGCAGCTTCGGCAAGGGCTCGGTCCAGACGATCCGGCCGATCGGCAACCAGGGTGCCATCCGGCTGACGACCGCGCGCTACTACACGCCGTCGGGCCGTTCGATCCAGGCGCAGGGCATCGATCCCGACATCGTCGTCGAACAGGCCCGCCTCGAGGTCGCCCAGCAGGGCCCGCAGCGGCGCGAGGCGGACCTGCGCGGCGCGCTGCGCAACGAGCAGGCCAAGCCGCAGGCAGCACCGGCCGAAGGCGAGGAACGCCAGCAGGACACTCCGCAGGACTATCAGCTGAGCCGCGCCTTCGACCTGCTGCGCGGCGTGTCGCTCTACATCCAGCGAAACAACTGACGGCGGCAGAGCCGCCGCCGACGGCGACATCGAAATGGCAGAACCCGACGCCCCAAAAAAAGAGAACGAGACGTCGGACGCCCCGCCCATGCCGCCGGTGATGGCTCCAGCCGATCCGATGCCGGAACGGCACGGGCCGTCGCTGCTGACGGTTGCCTGGGCGCTGCTGATCGCGGCAGCCGGCGGCTTCGCGATCTGGATCAACGTCAATCCGGCCCCGCCGGACATGGATCTGGGCCCGCCGGTGGCCGCGGAAATCGCGATTCCGCCCGCGATGCCGGCAAAGCCGATGGCGGAACCGATGCCGCCCCCGGCACCGATGGCCGAAGCGCCGAAGGCGGAAGCGGAGCCCATGCCCGCACCGGCGCCCGCCACACCACCGCCAGCCGCCATGGCGCCAGAAACGCCGCCGGCCGCAGTCGCGATGCCCGCACCGATGCCGGCACCGGCACCGCCGCGGCCGGCACCGCCGCGCGAGCAGGCCGGCACGCCGGCACCTGCGGCCCCCGTGCAAAGCGAGGCAGCGCCGGCACCGGCGATGCCCGCGGCCCCCCCGCCACCGCCCCAACAGGCCGCGCGCGCGCCGCAGGGCCGACCGGCCGCCCCGCCGCTGCCGCCGCGCGACGTGGAAGCGCCGACCTGGGTGCGCTTCGCGCGGCCGTTCGATCCGGAGGACAAGCGCCCGCGCATCGCGCTGGTCATCGCGGATCTCGGCAAGAGCCAGGCGGCGACCAACGCCGCGATCCAGAATCTCAGCGGTGCCATCACGCTGGCCTTCACGCCCTATGCCGACGGGCTCGCGCAATGGGTGGCGCTGGCGCGCGCGGCCGGCCATGAAGTGCTGCTGAGCCTGCCGATGGAACCGGCCGATTTCCCCAACACCGATCCGGGCCCGCAGACGCTGCTCACCACGCTTTCGCCGCGTCAGAACAACGAGCGGCTGACCTGGACGCTTGAGCGCGCGCAGGGCTATGTCGGCATCGTCAACGCGCAGGGCTCGCGCTACACGACCTCGACCGACGCGATGCGCCCGGTCATCGACCGCCTGTTCCAGCGCGGCCTCCTTTTCGTCGACGCGCGCACCGCGTCGAATTCCGTCGCCATCAAGGTGGCCGACGACGTGGGCGTGCCGCGCGCCTATGCCGACAGGCTGATCGACATGGAAGCCTCGCGCCCGGCGATCGACCGCGCGCTCGCCGATCTCGAGCGGCTCGCCCGCCAGAACGGTGCGGCGATGGGCATCGCGCAGACCTATCCCGTCACGTTCGAACGTCTCATCAACTGGCTGCCGCAGCTCGAGCAGCGCGGCATCGCGCTCGCCCCCGTCTCCGCGATCGTCAACCGCCAGCCCGCACCCGGCGCACCCGCCATGCCCGCACCGGCACCCGCGGCCGAGACGATGCCTGCACCGGCGCCGGGTCCCGCGCGCACGGCGCCCGCCCGCACACCGGCCCCGCCGGCCGCCCAGCACAAGTGAGCGGCCGCTACCGGCCCGGCGTGGGCATCCTGCTGTTCGATCTCAAGGGTCGCGCATTCGTGGGCGAACGCAACGACGCGCCGGGAGCCTGGCAGATGCCGCAGGGCGGCATCGACGCGGGCGAGGAACCACGCGCGGCCGCGATGCGCGAACTCGCCGAAGAGACGGGCGTAAGCGCCGCCGAATTCGTCGGCGAAACGGAGGACTGGCTCACCTACGACCTGCCGGCGGAGCTTGCGGCGCGCGTGTGGGACGGGCGCTATGCCGGGCAGACGCAGAAATGGTTTGCCGCGCGCTTCCTCGGCACCGACGCCGACATCGATCTCGACGCGCACGAAGCGGAATTCGACCGCTGGCGCTGGGCCGAGCTTGAAACGCTTCCCGACCTGATCGTGCCGTTCAAGCGCAAACTCTACGAAGCGATCCTCGAGGAACTGGCGCCCGTCGTGCGCGCGAGCCTGCGCCGCTAGAGCGTGATTGTTTCAGGGTGAAGCGTAACCGGCGTTTCTGAAGTAGTTTGCGCATTCGTCTGGCGCGAAGTGCTGGAGGAGCGTTCCGATGCGCCGCCACGTGGCGTCGACGGAGCGTTCTGCCGCTTTG
>WGNX01000006.1 GCA_016124335.1 Alphaproteobacteria bacterium | reverse complement strand
GCACCACGCGTTCCCGAAGATCAAGCGAATAGGCTCGGCTCATCCATGCTGGCCTCCGATCCAGTCCTTCGCTTGAATCAGAGTTCGCACCGCTTGGGAATCCCCTTTCGATTCACAATCGGAAAATCTCGCTCTAGCCGAAGCAACCGGTTCGAAACGCGAAAGGCCGCCGGGTTTCCCCGGCGGCCTTTTTCGTTTCGCCCGATAGAGAGGGCGCCCGAGGACTAGTAGCCCTCGCGCTCCAGGCGCTTGCGCTGCAGTTTGCGCAGGCGACGAACGCCTTCGGCCTTCTCGCGCGCCTTCTTCTCCGAGGGCTTCTCGAAGTGGCGGCGCAGCTTCATTTCGCGGAAGATGCCTTCGCGCTGCATCTTCTTCTTGAGCGCACGAAGGGCCTGATCGACGTTATTGTCGCGGACGATGACTTGCACGGGAACCGTGCTCCTTTCCCAATCGGATCAACGGGTTGACCTGGTCGACGGCATCGGCGGAACGCGCAAGCGCGACTCCCCCGGACCGTCGGAAGCGCGGCTTATAACATACGCCCCAAGGGCTTGCAAATATCTGACGGGCACCCTTTCCGGGGGCCGCCGGGTCCCCTATCCTCCTCTGCGACATGGCAATTCTCAAGATCGCCCGCATGGGCCACCCGGTCCTTTCCCGGGTCGCCGACCCCGTCGAGGACCCGACCGCGCCCGAAATCCGCGCGCTGGTGGAGGACATGGTCGAAACCATGGTCGATGCGCCGGGCACGGGCTTGGCCGCCCCGCAGGTCCATGTGCCGCTGCGCATCGTCGTGTTCCTCGTGCGGCCCGAACGCACGACCGGGATCGAGGGCGACGTGCCGACCGACCTGACGGTGCTGATCAACCCCGTCCTCGAACCGCTGGGCGATGAACGGAACGAAGGCTTCGAAGGCTGCCTGTCGGTGCCGGGGTTGACCGGGGCGGTCCCGCGCTTCACGCGGCTGCGCTATCGCGGCGTCGGCCTCGACGGCGAAACGATCGACCGCACGGTCGCGGGCTTCCACGCGCGCGTGGTACAGCATGAATGCGACCATCTCGACGGCATCCTCTACCCGCAGCGCATGCCGGACCTGACCAAGCTTGGCTTCGTCGAGGAAATCCGCCGACGGATGGAGAAGTGAGCATGACATTCGACCGCAATCTCGCGCGCACGCGCATCATCGAGGCGGCCTTGCCCCACGTGCCGTTCGACGGCTGGACCGATGCCGTCCTTGCCCGCGCCGCCGAGGAAGCGGGCTACCCCACCGCAACGGCGATGCGCGTTTTTCCCGGCGGCACGCTCGATGCGCTGGGCTTCTGGTGCACGATGGCCGACCGCGCGATGGTCGAAACATGCGAGGCCGATCCCGATTTCCCGGCGATGAAGGTGCGCGAGAAGATCGCCTACGCGATCCGCATGCGGCTGGGCCCGCTTGCCCCGCACCGCGAAGCGATCCGCCGCGCGCTCGCCGCGATGGCGCTGCCGCCGGGCATCCCGCTTTCGATGAAGACGCTGTGGGCAACGGTCGACGCGATCTGGCGGCTGGCGGGCGACACCGCGACCGACTTCAACTATTACTCAAAGCGCGGGCTTGCGGCGGCGGTCTATTCCTCGACGCTGCTCTACTGGCTCGAAGACCGCTCGGACGGCCAGACCGACAGTTGGGCTTTCCTCGACCGGCGCATCGCCGACGTGATGGCGCTGCCCAAGGCGATGGCGGGCGTGAAGGCGCAGTTCGCGAAAATGCCCAACCCCTTCGCGCCACTCGCCGCGAAGTTCTTCCGAAAGGCCAGCTAAGTCAGATATTCAATATTATTTAGCAAGCCAATTCATCTCAGATTGATATCGCTTGGAGCGATCAACTTGGCGAGTACACCACCTGGGTATTCGAAAAAGTCGCCGCTCCAAGCCTTTCGTACGTCTCTACCTATTCTAATTTCAGATAGCTGAAAGGGGCCCTCAAGCCATAGTTCTCTCCACCTCTTCGAGGTCTTTGTATAACCGCCGACGTACACTTCCTCGCCATACTCGTCTCGGAACGACGAGTCCGGCACGTCAATTTCGTGCTTCTCAAATTGCCCCCGCCATAGCCGAGCGCGCTCATACTCAAGATACCAAATACCTTTCGACTTTGAGCTTGGCAAATTACATACCCATCTCTCCCACGGCCGAGCCTGATAGCGTTCAATTAAACGACAATTGCCGTAATCTTCGGCTTCGTCGATCAAATCACCTGATATCATTCCGATCCAAACAACACCGATACCAAGCTCCATATAACTACGAGTGCGTGCGAAAATATTATCCAGATCAATATTTGAATGTTGAATCTCTATCGCAACTCTAAACCCGCGAGGACTAGTCACCAAAACATCGGCTCTGCGGTCAGCTCCGGTTAAGTTTGACAGCACTGCCTCAATTTCAACAGCTAGATTCCGGGCGCGCAGCGAATCGAAGAGCATTTTCTTTCCATTCATGTGGGCAATAGTCTCCCCCCTCGCCCACGAACAATTGATCGGTGGTCGATGTGAAAAGTGCGCAATTCTAATTCTTCCGCGCTTCAATACGACCGAACTGCCGCAACCAGGACAAATATATTTGTCGCCTTTTTGAGCTTCGCTCGCTTCAATTCTCAGGTCAGCCTTCAATGCGACAAGCATCCAAGCCCTCGAGATGGAAAGACAACCTAAAATCGCACAATTGTCGACATTCGAGGCTGATCATTCAAGCCTATTCGGCCAAAAATCATTAAGCCTTGCAAGGCATGCTAACCATCCAAAGGCCAGCTGACGCCTCAGCCGCGCGACTTTTTCTTCAGATACGTGACGTGGCCCATCTTGCGGCCGGGGCGTGCTTCGGCCTTGCCGTAGAGATGCAGGATCGCGCGCGGGTCGGCGAGCAGCTTCGGCACCGCATCCACATCGTCGCCGATCAGGTTTTTCATGCGCGCATCGGAATGGCGCGCCGGATCGCCCAGCGGCAGGCCCGCGATGGCGCGGCAGATCTGGTCGAACTGGCTGGCCGGGCACGCATCGATCGTCCAGTGGCCCGAATTGTGCGGACGCGGGGCAAGCTCGTTGACGCGGATGCGCCCGTCGCGCGTGACGAACATCTCGACCGCAAGCACGCCCACGAGATCGAGCTTCGTCGCGATCTTGATCGCCAGCGCCTCGGCCTTGCGCGAAAGCGCCTTTGAAATGCGCGCAGGCGCCAGCGTCACGTCGAGGATGTGGTGCTTGTGGCGGTTCTCGACCGGCACGTAGCAGGCCGTGCCCGCGCGACCGCGTGCCACGACGACCGAGATTTCCATCCGGAAATCCACGAAGCCTTCAAGGATGCCTTCGGTGCCCTTGAGGATCGCATAGGCTGCATCGAGCGACGCGCGCGGGCCGATCATGATCTGGCCCTTGCCGTCGTAGCCCATGCGCGCGGTCTTCAGCACGCAAGGCCGGCCGATGCGGGCCACCGCGCGCGCAAGTGCCGCCGGCGAATTCACGCGCATCCACGGTGCGGTCGCCACGCCGATGCGGTTGAGGAAGGATTTTTCGAGGATGCGGTCCTGGCAGGTCGCCAGCACCTTGGCCGAGGGATAAAGCGGCGCGTGCCCCGCCTTCGCGACCGCGGCGACGGCTTCGACCGGGATGTTCTCGAATTCGTACGTCACCACGTCGCAGGCATCGAAGAACTTCGCCAGTGCGGCGCGGTCGCGATAATCGCCCAAGGTCGCTTCGGTCGACACCTGTTCGGCGGGCGAATCCTTCTCCGGCCCGAAGCAGTGCGTGCGAAAGCCGAGCCGGGCAGCGGCAAGGGCGGTCATCCGGCCGAGCTGGCCGTTGCCGAGGATGCCGATGGTGGCCCCGGGCGGAAGGCGCTTGGGCTTCACCGGCGGGCCTTGCGCCTGGAAAGCTTCGTCGTGCCCGGCACGTCGACCGGCACCTCGGCGACCTTCGCGGTCTGCAGCGCGCGGAAGGTATCGAGTGCACGGGCAACTTTCGGATCGGAAAGCGCCACCACCGCGGCCGCAAGCAGGCCTGCGTTCGTCGCGCCCGCCTTGCCGATGGCAAGCGTGCCGACCGGAATGCCCGCCGGCATCTGCGCGATCGACAGCAGCGAATCGAGGCCCTTGAGCGTGCGCGATTCGACCGGCACGCCGAAAACCGGCACCCGCGTCATCGCGGCGGCCATCCCGGGCAGGTGTGCTGCACCACCTGCACCCGCGATGATCGCCGACAGACCACGCTTTGCGGCTTGCTTCGCATAACGGTAAAGCCGCTCGGGCGTGCGGTGGGCCGAGACAATTTTTGTCTCATGCGGCACGCCCAGCGTATTCAGCGCGTCGGACGCGTGGCGCATCGTCTCCCAGTCCGACTGGCTGCCCATGATGATCCCGACGAGGGGCCGTTTCGCCATGTCCCGCATGCTCCCGCTTTGCCCGGCCCGGCCGGAAAGGGGCGGAGTATAGGCAGCGTCGCGGCGGGCGAAAAGGCCCGCCGACGGACCGGCCGCATTCGCGCGCCCAAAACCGGCCGGTCTGTGCTATGGCTCCTCGCAGTTGCGAATCACGTCCGGATCGGCATGAAGATCGGCGACACGACCCGCATTATCGGCCCCGCTTCAAGCGCGCCCGTCCGGCGCGCCGAAGGGACCGGCCGCGCGGGCGCCACGGCGCCGGCGACGGCGAACATGCGCAACCCGCGCGACCTTGCCGAAGTGATGGGCATCCCCGAGGCGGAATTCACGCCCAAGGTCCGCGAAGCGATCATGCGGCTGATGTCGGAGGTCGAGAAGGCCCGCCGCGAGGCGGCACAGGCGCAGTCGCGTGCCGCACATCTCGAACGGCTCGCCGACCAGGACAGCCTCATCCCCGTCTTCAACCGGCGCGCGTTCGTGCGCGAACTTGGCCGCATGCAGGCCTTCGCCGAGCGCTACGACCAGCCCTCGAGCCTCGTCTATTTCGACGCCAACGGGCTGAAGCAGGTCAACGACACGCACGGCCATGCGGCGGGCGACGCGCTGCTTGCGCATATCGCGCGCATCCTCGTGCAGAACGTGCGCGACACCGACGTGGTGGGAAGGCTCGGCGGCGACGAATTCGGCGTGATCCTTACCTATACCGACAAGCCGGTGGCCGACGAGAAGGCCGCCCTGCTCGCCCGCTCGATCGAGGAAAGCGAGCTCGACTGGCGCGGCGTGGGCATCAAGGCGTCGGTCGCGTGGGGTGTCTACACGTTCCGCGGCGGCGACGACATCGCGCGCCTGCTGGAAAGCGCCGACCGGGAAATGTACGAGCGCAAGAAGGGCGCGCGCTCGCAGGGCGGCTAGGCCCTCAGGCGATGATGTCGGGCAGCAGGCGGCTTTCCAGCCGCGCGATCTGGTCCTTGAGCGCGAGCTTGCGCTTCTTCAGCCGCTGGATCTGGAGCATGTCCACGGTCGAGGCTTCCGTCATGCGGCTGATGACTTCGTCGAGGTCGCGATGCTCGCTTTGAAGCTCGGCGATCTGGCGGCGGATTATTTCGATTGCGGGATCGTCCATCGACGCGGGGCCGTTCTTGTGTCGCTGCTGCGGAATCCGCAATGAAAAGTGTAACGGAAAAGAATGGCAGGCGGAACCGGGGCCTGTGGGAATTCGCCGTGGCGCTCTATGGCCGGCCCGGCGTGGCGCCCGCCTGCCTGACGCTCCAGAACCGCCATGGCGTCGACGTGCCGCTGCTTCTGGCCGCGATCTGGCACGGGGCGAGCGGCCGGGGTGCGCTTTCCGGGCGGCGCCTTGCCCGATGGCGCGCCATCGCCCGGCGCTGGCGCACGCGGGTGATCGAAAGGCTTCGCGGGGCGCGAAATGCCCTCAAAACCGCGGCGCGCACCGACCCTGCGACCGCGCGGCTGCGCAAATCGATCCTCGCCGCCGAGCTTGAGGCCGAGCGGATGTGCCTTGCCGAGCTTGCGGCGCATGCGGCGAAAATGAGGCGTGGCGGCATACATTCATGTGGTATCCGGCAACAGGAGAATGCCCGACTGTTCGTGCGCGGACGAACCGCGCGAACGCGGTTGATTAAAATAATTTCACGCGTCGAGGGCTTGTCGGGGAATCAAGGCTCTGGACGCCGCGCGATAGATTAATTTCAACCTCCGCCTGCGGGATATTGCCGCACCGACTTGCGGGACTCGAACCATCGTCTTACGTTTTGAATGTCCGTGCTTGAACCAAGAACGTAGGAGGTTGCGGAATGGCAATATCCGAGCGCGTCAGGTCACTGCAAGCAAAGCATGCCAAGATCGATACCGAACTGAGCAGCGAAGAAGCCCGCCCGTCGCCGAACGGGCCGCTGGTCGCAACCCTCAAGAAAGAAAAGTTGAAGATAAAAGACGAGCTGGCCCGAATAGCCGGCTAGCCGTCCGACGGCACGCTGTCGGCCGGGTGCGGCTCCTGCGCTCAGGCCGGCGGCGGCAGCCGGCGCCTGGAATAGTTCACCAGCATGTTGCCGAGCACGTCGAGGAACGGGTCGCCCGTCTTCAGAAGCTCGGTCAATGCCGGCGAGGCCAGCAGCGTCTGGACCTTCACGGTCTTTTCCGTCGGCGGCGGGCGCACTTCGTTATAAATCGGCGCCACCCACAGCGGCGTTTCACGCACGAAGACGGTCAGCAGATCGAACAGTTCGCGCTGCCGTCCGTTCAATCCCTTGAGCTTTGTCAGGAACTTCGCGCGATCGACGATCAGAAGCTCGGTCTCGACCTTGGCGCGGGCCGTTGCCATGCGCGGCGCGTTGTCGATCAGCGCCAGTTCGCCGAACATCATGCCCGGATTGACGGTCGCGATGGGCGGTGCCGCCGGGTTCGCGAGCTTCACAAGATCGATGGCGCCGCTGCGCACCAGGCACGCGTAGTCGCCGCTTTCCCCTTCCCGGAAAACGATCATTCCGGGACGGTATTTTCTTGTCTGATCGCCAATCGCCATTCTGGCAACCCCCTAGAGAGCCTTGGTCCTTTCGCGTAGCACGAATTTCTGAATTTTTCCTGTAGATGTCTTGGGCAGCGGCCCGAAGACGACCGTCCGCGGGATCTTGTAATGCGCAAGATGCGTGCGCGCGAAGGCGATGATCTCCTCGGCCGTCGCACTTGCGCCATCTTTCAGCGTCACGAAGGCGCACGGCGTCTCGCCCCATTTCTCGTCCGCGCGCGCGACGACGGCGACCTCGAGGATGGCCGGGTGCCGGTAGAGCGCGCTTTCCACCTCGATGGTCGAGATGTTCTCGCCGCCTGAAATGATGATGTCCTTCGAGCGGTCCTTGAGTTCCACGTAGCCGTTGGGATGCATCACGCCAAGGTCGCCGGTGTGGAACCAGCCGCCCTTGAAGGCCTTGCCGGTTGCTTCGGCATTCTTGAAATAGCCCTTCATCACGATGTTGCCGCGCATGAAGACCTCGCCCATCGTCGCGCCGTCCGACGGCACGGGCTTGAGCGTCTTCGCATCGGCCACCATCAGGCCCTCCAGCACCGGATAGCGCACGCCCTGCCGGGCCTTCAGCGCCGCCGATTCCGCCGGCGCCAGCGCGTCCCATTCGTCGTTCCATTCGCACACGACCGACGGCCCGTAGACTTCCGTCAGCCCGTAGACATGCGTGATGTGGAAGCCCATGCGCTCCATCTTCTCGATGACGGCGGCCGGTGGCGGCGCGGCCGCCGTCATGATCTCGACCACGTGCGCGGGGTCCTGGCGCATCGCTTCGGGCGCGTTGATCAGCATGTTCATCACGATGGGGGCACCGCACATGTGCGTGACGGAACGCGTGCGGATCGCATCGAAGATCGCCGCCGCCTCGACACGGCGCAGGCACACGTTGGTGCCGGCCATCGCCGCGATGGTCCACGGGAAGCACCAGCCGTTGCAGTGGAACATCGGCAGCGTCCACAGATAGACCGGGTGATGGCCCAGATCCCAGACCATCGTGTTGCCGACCGCGTTCAGATACGCGCCGCGATGATGGTAGACCACGCCCTTCGGGTTGCCGGTCGTGCCCGAGGTGTAGTTGAGCGCCAGCGCATCCCATTCGTCGCGGATCTTCAAGGGCATGAAATCCGGATCGCCGCCGGCAAGGAAATCCTCGTACTCCGTCTTCGCAAGGCGCTTGCCGCCCGGCCCTTCCGGATCGGCGATGTCGACGACGACGGGCTTGCGCCTGGCCTTTGCCAGCGCCTGCCCGACGACGGGGGAAAATTCGGTATCGACGAAGATCAGCTTCGTTTCGCCATGGTCGATCTGGAAGGCGATCGTCTCGGGATCGAGGCGGATGTTCATCGCATTGAGCACCGCGCCCGCCATCGGCACGCCGAACGCGCATTCATAGGCTGCCGGAATGTTGGGCGCGAACAGCGCGACGGTATCGCCGCGCCGCACGCCCGCGCGCGCAAGCGCCGAGGCGAGCCTGCGGCAGCGCTGGTGGGTCTGCGCCCAGTTGCGGGAAATCGAACCGTGAACGATGGCCGGCTTCCTCGGCCACACCGCCGCCGCACGCGCAAGGAAGGTAACCGGCGAAAGCGGCTCATGGTTCGCGCTGTTACGCCCCAGATCGCGCTCCCATTTGCCACCGCGGGCAGGGGTATTCCTGGCGGACTTGCGGCTCTTCTTCGCGGCAGGCATCAGCTTACGTCTCCCGATAGTACGTATTTTGTGTGTGTTAATTGATGCCACGACCGCTTCGGCGGTGCCAGCCCCGCGCGACACACTGAATTGTCTCGGAAAGTCCGGATGCGCGAGGATTTATGTAAATTCTCAACCTAAATTTCTAAACAATTTCGAAATTGCGATCACTTCCCATTTCTCGAAATGATCTCAGTGTTTGCGATAAATCAATGTTGGTGATGCATTAATTACTCATATGACACCTTGGGTCGACGAGGTGCATGATGTTCACTGATACGATCTGCCAGAAAACGTTACGCACGACCGCGCGCGGCATCAGGTGTCGGGATTTTTCATACACGTGTTGGGATGAAATCGGCTTGACCGCCGGAGCCATTCGACCTTGCACAGGCGATGTTGGCCCGCGAATGACGGTCACGAGCACATGATTGCCGGGACAGAATTAAAGCACGCGTTCGAACGGCCGGAGAGATGGGCGATTGTCGCCGTCATCTTGTCGATTCTCATCTGCGTCTTCGTCGTCACGACGCGCTTCTCGGATCAGGGCGTCATTCGCGACGCGGCCGCATTGGCGACCAAACTCAGGCAGGTCGACATCGAAATCGGTCAAGGCATGCTCGACATCCGGATGTCGCGCTTTGAGCCGCAGGAAAACTGGCGCGAGCGCGCCTTCCGGCGCTTCGATGCCGCCGAAAAAGCCCTTGGCGAATTGTCCAATCTTCATAAAGAAGACACGGAAGCGCTTCAAACTGCATACGGGACATTTCGGGCAAAGCTCGATCGGGCGATGCAGCCTGGCTTCGGTGACCGCGAAGTCGTCGACCTCACGATCGCGCTCCGGGCATTGAGCGGAACGATCGATCAGGTCGGATTCGACGCACAGAACATTTTCGACGATCTCGCGCTGCAACAGGCGGAGAGATTCCGCTACGTGCTCGGCGCGGCGATCCTGCTGCTCGCGCTGGTCGGTGCAATGGCGATACGTTCCGCGCGCCTGCGTCGACAGGCCGCGATCGATGCGAGCGTCAGCGAAGAACGCTTCCGCCGCTTCTTCGAGATGTCGCCGTTGCCGAAATCCAATGTCGACCGACACGGCAACGTGCTTGCGGTAAACCGCAAATTCGTCACGACGTTCGGCTATACGCTCGACGAAGTTCCAACCGTCGGGGAATTCCGGCAGCGCGTGTACCCTGATCCGGTCTATCGCGAACAGGCGAGCGCGCAGCATCGCAAGCTCTATGCGGAGGTTGAGGCCACAGGCGATTCAGCCTCGACGGAACTCAGCGTCACGTGCAAGGACGGTCGCGTCCGCGAACTGGTCGTCACCGTCACGCCGCTTGGCGACGGGTTCCTCAACACATTCGAGGACGTGACCGCGCGGCGAAGGACCGAACGCACGCTGCGCGAAAGCGAGGAACGGTTCCGGCTGATTTTCGAGGAATCGCCGCTTCCCAAGGCCTATGTCGGCACCGACGGGACGGTCATCGCGATCAACCGGAAATTCACCGAACTTCTGGGCTACACGTACGACGACATTCCGTCGATTGATATCTGGCTGCAGCGCGTCTACCCCGAGCCGGCCTATCGCGAGGAAAACAGCCGTCTTTGGGCCGAGAAGCTCGCCGGAGCGAAGCCCGGTGTCACGCTCGATATCGGCGAGCGTCGCCTCGCCTGCAGGGACGGGGCGATGCGCTACATGGAGATCACCGGCACGCTCGTGGCCGGCGGTGTCATCTTCGCGTTTTCCGACGTCACGGAACGCAAGCACGCCGAGATCGCGCTGCGCGCGGAGAAGGACAGGTCCGAAGCCGCGCGTGAGGAAGCCGAGCAAATGCGCGGCCGGCTAGAGGCGGCGCTGGGCGCCATGTCTGATTCGGTGCTGATAACCGACATGGACGGCAACTACATCCATTTCAACGACGCCTATGCGCGCTTCCACCGGTTCGCAAGCCGCGCGGAGTGCCCGCGTTCGATCGCGGACTATCTGCCGATCCTTGAAATCCAGGCGCCCGACGGCACGCCGGTTGCGGTCAACGACCGGCCGCTGATGAAGGCGCTTGCCGGCGAAACGGCGAACGACCGCGAATTCCGGCTCTTCCGCAAGGATAAGGACGTTCACTGGCTTGCCAGCTACAACTACGCGCCGATCCGCGATGGCGACGGACATGTCGAAGGTGCCGTCGTCACCGCGCGCGACATCACCGAGCGGCACGCCAATGAAGAGCGGCTGCGCGATTCGCAGGCCCAGCTTGCCCAGGCCCAGAAGATGGAAGCCGTGGGCCAGCTTACCGGCGGCATCGCGCACGATTTTAACAACCTTCTTGCCATCATCATCGGCAATATCGAGCTGCTGCTGCCCGAGACCGACGCGAAGACGGGCGAAATGGCTCACACGGTCCTGCGCGCGGCGACGCGCGGCGCGGAACTGACGCGCCGCCTGCTCGCCTTCTCGCGCCGGCAGACGCTGAAACCGCGCAAGGTCGATCTCAACGAGCTGGTCGGCGGCATGACGAAGCTTCTGAGCCGCACGCTCGGCGAGCACATCCGTATCGAAACGCGGCTGGCGCCGGACGTGGATGGCGTCGTCGTCGATACCGCGCAGCTCGAAAGCGCGCTGCTCAACCTCGCCGTAAACGCGCGCGATGCCATGCCCGAGGGCGGCACGATCACGCTTTCCACGCGGCTCACAGAGCTTGACGCCGACTATGCGCGCACGCGCGAGGAAGTGGTGCCGGGAATGTACGAAGCGGTTTCCGTCACTGATACCGGCACCGGAATGCCACAGGAAGTCGCCGCGCGCGCCTTCGAGCCGTTTTTCACGACAAAGGGCGTGGGCAAGGGCACGGGGCTCGGCCTCAGCATGGTCTACGGCTTCGCCAAGCAATCGGGCGGGCACGCCGCGATCTACAGCGAACCCGGCCGCGGCACGACGGTGACAATCTACCTGCCGGTCGCGCCCAGCGATGTCGATGCGGTACCCAGGAAATATGCCGAGACCGCCGCCGTCCGTACCGGTGCGGGCGAACTCGTCCTCGTTGTCGAGGACGATCCGGACGTGCGCGAACTGATCCACGCGCAACTGTCCTCGCTGGGCTACGTGGCGGAGGTTTGCGAGGACGGTTGGGCGGCGCTGGCCCGGCTGTCGAGTGGCCCACCCCCTGCGGTGATGCTGACCGATATCGTCATGCCGGGCGGGGTGAGCGGGCTCGAACTCGCCGATGCCGCGCGCAAGAAGCATCCGGGCGTGCCGATCGTCTTCATGTCCGGCTATGCGGAGGGCGGAAGCGCACTCGAGCGCATCCAGGCCGACGGCGCCCCGTTCCTGCAGAAGCCCTACACGAAAGCGCAACTTTCAGAAGCACTGGCACAAGCACTCGAAGCCGAACGAGGCTGACCGATGACAGCGCGCCGACTTATCGTATGCGACGACGAACCCGATTTCCGCGCGTTCATCCGCAAGGTTGCCGAATCGATGAATTTCGAAGTCCGCGAGGTGAGCAATCCGGCGGCCTGCGTCGGCGAGGTCGCGGTTTTCCGGCCCGACATTCTCGTCCTCGATATCGTCATGCCCGACATGGACGGAATCGAGATCGTCCAGAGCCTCGACAAGGCGGCCTTCGAGGGGCGCGTGCTGATCGCAAGCGGCTACGACCCGCATTACGCCACGTCGGCCGCCTCGCTGGGCAAGCTCAAGGGCGTCAAGACCGAGATCCTGTCCAAGCCCGTCCATGTCGCCGACCTCAAGGCGAAGCTCGCCACCTAGGCGCGGCCGGGCGCGACATTGCGCCCCTTCCCATCGCACGGGCCTTGCTGCAAATTCGGCCCAACGACGATCAGGGAGCCGCCATGCAGACCTATGCCGAAATCCACGCCCGCTCGCGGCGCGATCCGGAAGGTTTCTGGGCCGAGCAGGCCGCCGCCATCGACTGGATGAAGCCGTTCGGGCGCGTGCTCGATCCCGCGGCCAAGCCCGCCGCGCGCTGGTTCGTGGGCGGCGAGATGAACACGTGCTGGAACGCGCTCGACCGGCATGTGGCGGCCGGCAACGGTGCACGCACGGCCGTGATCTACGACAGCCCCGTCACCGGCACGATCGCCAAATTCACCTATGCCGAGATGAAGGCGAAGGTCGCTTCCTTCGCGGGCGCGCTTGCCGCGCGCGGTGTCGTCAAGGGCGACCGCGTCATCATCTACATGCCGATGGTGCCCGAGGCGCTGGTGGCGATGCTTGCCTGCGCGCGGCTGGGGGCGATCCATTCGGTCGTGTTCGGCGGCTTTGCCGCCAACGAGCTTGCGGTGCGCATCGACGACTGCACGCCCAAGGCCATCGTGTCGGCCTCGTGCGGCATCGAGGGCACGAAGACCCTCGCCTACAAGCCGCTGCTCGACGGGGCCATCGCGATCGCGCGCCACAAGCCGGAATTCTGCATCGTGCTCCAGCGCCCGCAGCTCGGCTGCGAACTGGTGAAGGGCCGCGACGTGGACTGGGCGGAGACTGCGGCCGCCGCCGCGCCTGCCGACTGCGTGCCCGTGCTGGCGACCGATCCGCTCTACGTGCTCTACACGTCGGGCACCACCGGCCAGCCGAAAGGCGTGGTGCGCGACAATGGCGGGCATGCGGTGGCGCTGCGCTATTCGATGTCGGCGATCTTCGACACCAGGCCCGGCGAAGTTTTCTGGGCGGCGTCCGACGTGGGCTGGGTCGTCGGCCATTCCTACATCACCTATGCGCCGCTGCTGTCGGGCTGCACGACGATCCTTTTCGAAGGAAAGCCCGTGGGCACGCCCGATGCCGGCGTCTACTGGCGCGTGATCGAACAGCACGGCGTGGCCACGTTCTTCACCGCCCCCACTGCCTTCCGCGCGATCCGCAAGGAAGACCCCGACGGAAAGCTCATCGCGAGCCGCGACCTTTCAAAATTCCGCGCGCTTTTCCTGGCGGGCGAGCGCTGCGATCCGGCCACGCTCGAATGGGCGATGGACAAGCTCAAGCGCCCGGTCGTGGACCATTGGTGGCAGACCGAAACGGGCTGGCCCATCGCGGCCAATTCGCTGGGCATTCCCACGGGCACCGGCGCGCATTTCCCGATCAAGCCCGGCTCGCCCACCAAGGCCGTGCCCGGCTGGGACGTGCAGATTTTGGGGGCCGACGGCCATCCGGTTCCGGCGGGCGATATCGGCGCCATCGTGTGCAAGCTGCCGCTGCCGCCGGGCACCTTTCCCACGCTGTGGAACGCGGAGAAGCGCTATGTCGACGCCTATCTCGCGGAATATCCCGGCTACTACAAGACGGGCGATGCGGGTTACATCGATGCCGACGGCTATATCTACGTGATGACGCGCGTGGACGACGTGATCAACGTCGCCGGCCACCGCCTGTCGACCGGCCAGATGGAAGAAGTGCTGGCAAGCCACAAGGACGTGGCCGAGTGCGCGGTCGTGGGCGTGGCCGACGAGATGAAGGGCCAGCTGCCGCTGGGTTTCATCGTGCTCAAGACGGGCGTCAACCGGCCGGACGCCGAGATCGTGAAGGAGATCGTGGCGCTGGTGCGCGAGAAGATCGGCCCCGTCGCCGCGTTCAAGCAGGCCATCGTCGTCAAGCGCCTGCCAAAGACACGCTCGGGCAAGATCCTGCGCGGCACGATGCAGAAGATCGCCGACGGCGAGGCCTTCAAGCAGCCCGCCACGATCGACGATCCGGTGGTCCTGGAAGAAATCCGCGAGAGTCTCGTCCCCGCGGGCTATGCGAAAACGCCGGCCTAGGGGCCGGCGTTCCGCACATCCGAAATCAGGCCTCGGCCTTGGCCGCCGCTTCGGCGGCGGCGGAGTCCGATGCGGCCTTGGCGGCCTTGCGCGCCGCGCGCTCCTGGTCCTTGCGGCGACGTTCGGCGATGCGCGCGGCGCGGTTGATCGCCTCGTCGAGCGCGTCCTGCGAGCACAGCCCCAGCACGACCGGGTTGGTCGGCTTGATGTTGGCCATGTCGAAATGGCTGCGGTCGCGGATTTTCTGGATCGTGGGCTTGGTCGTGCCGACGAGCTTGCCGACCTGGGCGTCGGCGAGTTCGGGATGATGGCGCAGCAGCCACGCGATGGCGGCCGGGCGGTCCTGGCGCTTGGAAACGGGCGTGTACTTCGCCCCCTTCGGGCGCTGCATGGGCTCGGGCAGGTCGACCTTCAGCAGCGTCAGCTGGGCGTTTCGGTCGGCCTCGCAGCGCGCGATTTCCTCGCGCGTGAGCTGGTTGTTGGCGATCGGGTCGAGGCCGACGATGCCGATGGCGACCTCGCCGTCGGCGATGCCCTGCACCTCGAGCGGGTGCATGCCGCACAGCGCCGCGATCTGTTCGAACGTCAGTGCGGTGTTTTCGACGAGCCACACGGCGGTTGCCTTGGGCATCAGCGGCAGGGTCATTTTCGGGTCCTCCTCGGGCGGGGTCGGCAGGCCCGGCAAGGCATGAAGCCTCGCCTATTGCCCCGCTAGCGGAGCAAGCCCAACCAACCGGAATGTCGGAATGGCCCGTCTTATATAGGGGGCTCCCGGCGGGGTCAAAATGCTTGTCGTGTGTTCCTGATTTGTGCTTTTATATAGGAACATAAGCGTATTACAAGGGTATTTTCCCCCGAAAGAAGGACAAATGGATACCAAACCCCGCCTCCATCCGCTGTTCGTCCGCTGGCTCGACCGGGCGCTGATTGCCGCCGAAGGCGGCCCGGCCGGCGCCGCCCTGCCGCTCAACGCCGCCAGCGGCGTTTCGCTGGGCCGCTTCCAGCTCGACCTGGCGCAGCAATCCGCCTTGCGCGGCGCACTGGCGAAGTTCGCGCGAAGCTGCCTCATCCCCGGCGACGTCGAGGGCCTGTTCGCCAAGCGCGTGGCGGCGATGACGCCGTCCGAACGCGAGCGCGCGCGCAAGCTCGTCGACGGCCTGCTTGCGCGACCCGCCGGCGCCGCGTGGCTCGCCCGTTTCGAGCGCGCGATGCTCGTGCACGTAGGGCTATGCGTGCGCCGGCTGCTCGCGAAGGCGGCACCGGCCGCCGCCCCCTTCGCATCAAGCCTGCGCGGGCAGGTGGAACTCGGCTGCCACCTGCACCAGTTCGGCACCGGGCGCACGGAGCGGCTGGCGACGTTCCTTGCCGGTGCGCCCGTGATCTTCGAACTGGCCGACGGCACGATGCGGCAGGTGGGTTTCCGCGGCGCGCTCGACGTCGCGCAGTTCCGCGAATTCCGCCGCGCCACGCGCTGGGGCCGCGAAAATCCGCGCGCCAACGAAAGCCGCCACGCGCGCATCGACTACGCGCTGCGCGCCGCACCCGCCTGGATCTGACGTCGCGATGGCCGGCTCATTCGATTGCAGCACCTTCGGGACCGGAACGGCGTCACTTGTCGCAGGCGAGTTCGTCGGGCACTTCGCGGCTGATCCTGTCGTCGCCGAACGCGTACAGGCAGGCGACGAGATCGGCCTTGGATGGCCGTTCGAAGTCGTCCCGGTGGCCGAGCCAGTAGACGCGATCCTCGCCCGTTGCCGGCAAGGTCACGGCGACCATGGCGACATGCCAGATCTGCCGCATGAAGAGCCACAGATCGATACCCTCGAATCCGTCGATATCGAAGCGCGCGCCGCTGAAACCCTCGGCGTCGAGGCCCGTCGGCGTCCAGCCTTCGGAGTTGTACCCTTCGCCGTCGTAATAGACGACCGGCCGCTCGACCGGCACGGGCCGGCCGTCGGCCAGCGGTTCGAAACGGAAGCGCATGAACGCGTCGATGCGCGAGGACCCTTCGGCCCGCGCGAAGCCCAGCTCGTATTCGCGCAGCGGCGCCACACGCTCGATGAATGCTGGATCAGGTGTGTCGCTGGCCCAGCGTCGACCTTTCGGCTGCACATCCAAGTCGACCGTCCGCCGGATCGCGCAGACCTGCGGGCGGTTGCCCGTCGCCGGAAACCGGACCGCGCCGTTTTCCGGGTGTTCGATCGGAAAGCGCGCAGCGCTGTAGAAGTTCTCGAATCGCGAATCAAGCGCGGATGCGCTGGCAGGTGGCGACAGCAACGATCCGACCACAACCAGCCTTACCAAAAACGACACTTCCTCAACTCCAACCCGAAAGGAACGAACATGCCCAACTCTACCGGTTTCAGGATGCACCCGGAAGTCGCATCGACGCTGCGTTCACTTCTTCGGGCAGGCGTCCTGTTCCGAGTACGGAACGAGATCGGGGTCCATCGCGCACAGGCAGGCGAGAAGATCGGCCTTGGACGGCTCTTCGAAGTCGTCCCTGTAGCCGAGCCAGTAGACCCGATCCTCGCCCGTCGCCGGCAGCGTTACCGCAACGATGGCAAGGTCCCGAATCTGCCGGACGAAGAGCCACAGATCGATGCCTTCGAACCCGTCGATATCGAAGCGCGCGCCGCTGAAACCCTCGGCGTCGAGGCCCGTCGGCGTCCAGCCTTCGGAGTTGTATCCTTGGCCGTCGTAATAGACGACCGGCCGCTCGACCGGCACGGGCCGGCCGTCGGCCAGCGGTTCGAAGCGGAAGCGCATGAACGCGTCGATGCGCGAGGACCCTTCGGCCCGCGCGAAGCCCAGCTCGTATTCGCGCAGCGGCGCCACACGCTCGATGTACGCCGGATTCGGCACGGCGCTCAACCAGCGCCGGACCCGGCCTCCCGGCTGCATGTCCATATCGACCGTCCGCCGGATCGCGCAGACCTGCGGGCGGCTACCCGTCGCCGGGCGCCGGACCGCGCCGTTTTCCGGGTGTTCGATCGGGAAACGGCCCCTTCCGATCGACCCTTCCAATCGTTGGTCGCGCGACGCCGCCGCTGCCGGCAGAGCCAATAGTACACAGCCCGCAACCAGAATTTTCCGAAGCGACACGCCCCTACCCCTCTCCAACCCGAAAGGAACGAACATGCCCAACTCTACCGGCTTCAGGATGCACCCGGAAGTCGCATCGACGCTGCGGGGCCTTCTCGCAGGCGCCGAAGGCGGCAGCAAGATTTCCGTCGTTCGCAATGGCGACAGCGGCCTATCCGTCGGCCCACTTCAGATCGATCTTTCGAAGATCGATGGCATCGGCGCAAAGATTCATGAGATCGGATCAACGATGGGAATTGCCGGAAATGTCAATTCGGACGATCTAACGAAGCCTCACAAGCAGATCGACCCTGCCAAAGAAAAGGAATTGACGGCGTTCGTCGGCGCCGTCCTGCAAACGAAGGAAGGCCAGGCAGTGCTCGCGGATGCCGAGCGCAAACAACTCGGCGAGGTCGAAGACGCCGTCGGCAACGTCTGCGCCAAGGCCGGACCCGACGCGCAGGCCTTCTGCAATTCGCCGGAAGGGCAGCGCGAAATCGCGGCCTATGTCCACCAGTACGGCACAAGCGATACGCGCGAACTGGGTAAATTCCTCGCCGGGAAGGAAGCCATGCTCGACGGCAAGACCGTCAAGCTCGACGGCGAACTGACCGTCCCGAAATTCCGCGCCGAATATCGCGATGCGACGAAATGGGGCCGCGAAAACCCCGATGGCGCGGCGAGCCGCGACAAGCGCATCGACGATTTCAACGCGAAAAACCCCGTCGCACCGGCGCCGCAGCAGGGGGCGGAGGCGGGCGCCGGGAAATCCGAAAGCCTGCTGCCGGCCATCCCGCCCGCCTCTGCCGCAGGTGCGGACACAGCCGGCGATTTTTCGCGATCGGAAATACAATCTACGGACGAAATCGCCGGCGAACCGCCGGCCGATCCGTCGCCCAAGGCGACGGCTTCGCTCGCGGGCCCCGTCGGCCGGCTGCTGGCGGGCGAGGATGGCCAGGCGCCCGACGCGCGCGCGGTCAAGCTGCTGCAGGCCACGATCAATACCGCAAACCGTCCCGACTCCTTCGACTGGAACTGGTCGAAAGGCGGGCGCATCGACGTGGACGGGGAGCTGGGCCCGCAGACGCTCGCCGGGCTTGCGCGCGCCAGCGACCGGATGGGCGGCGAGGAGGCCTTCGCGCGGCGGTTCGCCGCCGCCTCGTTCCAGGACTATGCGCGGCGGCTGGATCGCGGGCAGGCGCGCTACGAGACCTTGCCCGCCGTGCTCGACGCCACGTTCGGCCGGCTCGACCCGGATGCGGGCACGGCGTTGCAGGACACGCTCAACCTCACGCGCGAGGAACTGCCGGCACATGTGCGCTATCCCCTGCTGCTGCGCGACGGGGCCATCGGCCCGCGCACGACCGACGCGTTCCGCACCGCGCTTTACGGCCTTGGCCCCGACCATCTGGCCGAGAACCTTGCGGCCGCGTTCGGCGACGGTTTGCGCGGCCCGCGCGCGGGCGCGGTATAGTCCCGGCCCGATGCCGGATCTTGCGCACGAGAAGAAGCTGGGCGGCCGCGTGGCGGGGGTCGACGAGGCGGGCCGCGGCCCCCTCGCCGGCCCCGTCGTCGCGGCCGCCGTCGTATTCCTTGCCGCGAAGCTGCCGCCGTCGCTGGCCGGCGCGATCGACGATTCCAAGAAGCTGACGGCCGCGCGGCGCGAGGCGGCGTTCGCCGAGCTGCGCGCGCACGCGAAGACCGGCACGCTTGCCTATGCCATCGCTGCGGCGAGCGTGAAGGAGATCGACACGCTCAACATCCTGCGCGCCACGCATCTGGCCATGCGCCGCGCGGTCGAGCGGCTGGGCGTGGCGCCCGACGTGGCGCTCGTCGATGGCAACCAGCTGCCGCGCGACCTGCCCTGCCGGACCGAGGGTCTGGTGAAGGGGGATGCGAAGTCGCTGTCCATCGCCGCCGCCTCGATCCTTGCCAAGGTCACCCGCGACCGGATCATGGCGCTGCTCGATGCCCGCCATCCCGGCTATGGCTGGGCGTCGAACAAGGGGTACGGCTCGGCCGCCCATATCGAATCCATTGCGGTCCAGGGGCCCTCGGCCCACCACAGATTGAGTTTCGCGCCGCTGGCGCAGGGCCATTTAAGCCTTTGATTCGTTTATCTGTTGACCGCGGAATCGCGGCTGACTCAGGATGCGCGCCATGACCAAGCACCAGGCACGCATCGAGTTCCCGGAAGGGACGATCACGATCGGCGACTGCATCGAGCTGATGGGCCAGGTGCCCGAAGGCTCGGTCGACATGGTTTTCGCCGATCCGCCCTACAACCTGATGCTCAAGGGCGAGCTTCACCGCCCGAACAATTCCAAGGTCGACGCGGTCGACGACGCGTGGGACCAGATCGGCGATTTCGCCGCCTACGACAGGTTCACGCGCGCGTGGCTTTCCGCCGCGCGCCGCGCGCTGAAGCCCGACGGCGCCATGTGGGTCATCGGCAGCTACCACAACATCTTCCGCGTGGGCGCGATCCTTCAGGATCTGGGCTTCTGGATCCTCAACGACATCGTCTGGCGCAAGACCAACCCGATGCCGAATTTCCGCGGCCGGCGCTTCACCAACGCGCACGAGACGATGATCTGGGCCGCGCGCTCGGAGAAATCGAAATACACCTTCAACTACGAGGCGATGAAGGCGCTCAACGAGGAACTCCAGATGCGCTCGGACTGGCTGATCCCCGTTTGCGGGGGGCCGGAGCGCATCAAGGACGCCGACGGCAAAAAGGCCCATCCCACGCAGAAGCCCGAATCGCTTGTCTATCGCGCGGTGCTGTCCTCCTCCAAGCCCGGCGAGACGGTCATGGACCCGTTCTTCGGCTCGGGCACCACGGGGGCAGTCGCCAAGCGCCTGGGGCGGAAATTCGTTGGATTCGAGCGGGATCGCGGCTACGTGGCCGTGGCCGAAAAGCGCATCCGCGACACGCTGCCCGACGACCCCGAATTCCTTAACGTGCGCGCCAAGCGCGAGGAACCGCGCATTCCCTTCGGCTGGCTGGTCGAGCGAGGGCTCTTGCGGTCGGGCGAGGTGCTGAGCGATGCTACGGGACGCTGGACGGCACGCGTCCGCGCCGACGGGACGCTGGTCGCCTCGACGGCGACGGGCGATCACCGCGGCTCGATCCATCAGGTCGGGGCTGCGGTGATGGGCGCGCCGGCCTGCAACGGGTGGACGTTCTGGTGCACCAACATGGACGGTCGGCGGGTGCCGATCGACCTGCTCCGCCAGAAGGTGCGCGCCGAGCTGAACTGAACAGGGTCTCCCGGCTTCGGGCGGCCCCACGAGCAAAGGCTGGAGCCACGATGGCCGAACCGAGTTTCTCCCGCGGCACGCAAGCGGGCCCCGCACGCGCACAGCAGCAGCGCGTGCGCGCGATCTTCATCCTGTCGAAATCGGTTTCGGAACTGCTTGGCCCCGACCACCACGTCGCGCGCGCGGTACGCAATGCGGCCGACGACGAAAACCCGTTCAATTTCGAGCTGGCCCGCACGGCCTTCGACCGCCTGCCCGGCGCCACGCGCCGGCGCATCCGCGGCCATGCCGAGCAGGAGGCCGAGCGCTACGCCGACGCGATCGGCCTCAAGGCCATCCTGCGCAAGCTGCCGAACGACCAGCCGATCGGTCTGGAAATGATCTGGCCGCAGTCGGGCAGCTATCCGACGCGCAAGCCGCGCGAATTCTGATTTCCTAGAATTTGGGCGCTTCACCCTCGACCGGAAGGTCGAGGGATGCGAACGGGCATCCGCAGAACGGACAGGCCATCGCGGCCACGCGCTTGCGCGCCTCGTCCCCCGGCACGCCGTCGTCTTCGATCTGGCGGACCAGATCGGCCATGACCGCCTGATGGGTCTTCTGCGTCTCGCAAGCCTCGACCAGCAGGCGTTGGCGCGGCACGTCGAGTTCTTCGAGCCGCATGGCACGCGCCCGGCCCGGCAGCAGCAGCGCTGCGGCAGCAATACTGCCTGTCGCAATCAGGAAACGGCGATTCGTATCCATGGCACGATCATAACGCCGCGATTTTGGCAAATCCACGGCGCCCCGTGCGTCGTATTGTTTCAGGAATGACTGAAATCGTATGGATCACGGGCGCCTCCTCCGGCATCGGGCGGGCGCTGGCGCTCAATCTCGCGGCTGCCGGCAAGCGCGTCGTCGCCTCGGCCCGGCGTGCCGATGCACTTGAGGCACTCGCGCGCGAGGCCGGCGGCAGCATCAGCGTGCTGCCGCTCGACACGACCGATGCTGCCGCGTGCGAAAACGCGGTCGCATGGATCGAAGCCGAGATGGGCCCGCTCGCGCTCGCCATCCTCAATGCCGGCACGCACGTTCCAACGCCGGCCAGCGAATTCGCGGTGGCGCCGGTGCGCCGGCTCGTCGAGACAAACCTGATGGGCACGGTCAATTGCCTTGCCCCGGCCCTTGCCGCCATGCGCCAGCGCAAGCATGGTCACATCGCCCTCGTCGCTTCGGTCGCCGGCTATGGCGGGCTGCCGACCGCGTCGGCCTATGGCGCCACGAAGGCCGCGCTCATCAACATGTGCGAAAGCCTGAAGCCCGAATGCGAAGCGCTGGGCGTGAAGCTCCAGCTCGTGTCCCCGGGCTTCGTGCGCACGCCCTTGACCGACAAGAATCCCTTCCCGATGCCCTTCCTGATGGATGCGGCCGATGCGGCTGCCGAGATCGCGCGCGGGCTTGCGTCGGACAAGTTCGAGATCGTGTTTCCCCGCCGCTTCGCAATCATGCTCAAGGTCCTCAACATGCTTCCCTATGGCCTCTATTTCCGCCTCGTGCGGCGCGCGACCGGCACATGAGCGACCGGCTCGACGATTACATCACCTATTTCGAGCGCCTGTCCCCCGACCGGCTCGACGATCTCGACGCGCTCGTCATGCCCGACGTGCGCTTCAAGGACCCTTTCAACGACGTCCACGGCGCCGTCGCGATGAAGAAGGCGCTGGCGATGGCCTTCGAACACGGCACGCCGCGCTTCGAGGTGATCGATCGCGCGCGCGGCGAGCGCGCCGCCTACCTGCTGTGGCGCTATGTCCACGGCACGGGCTTCGCGTTCGAAGGGATGACCGAAATCCGCCTCGCACCCGACGGGCGCATCGCCGAACATATCGACCACTGGGATTCCGGCAGCGTGCTTTACGCGCACGTCCCGGTGCTTGGCTGGTTCGTGCGGCTGGTGCGCGACCGGCTGAAGGTTCGCGGCTAGACGTGCCGCCTATTCGGCAGCCTTGCCGGCGCCCGCCGCCGCTTCGTCGGCCTTGCGAAAGGCCAGCGTGACCGAGCCGACGTCGAAGCCCCACTTGGTGACGTAGGCGCGGTTCAGCAGGACGCCGTCGGGCTGGAGGTAAAGCCAGTCGTTGAAATGGACCGTGAGAAGGCCATCTCCCATTTTGAGATTGATGTCGTAGTTGAAGTTGAAGGCGTTGCCCGCCTGGCGCCCGTGCGCCACCCCGATCGCGTCATCGGTCCGGCCTTCCCACACGCCCGGCGCGGTCTGCTTCAGATGCCAGATGCGGCGGTCCTTTTCGCCGTCCTTGTAGTTGAACCGCTCGTCGAGAACGAGTTCGGTCCCGTTCCACGTGCCGTCGATATCCACGGTGAATTCCCGCTTCAGGTTGGCGAAGCGGTCCTCGAAGATGCCCCACGCGCGTGTACGGCCCGCGAAATATGTCTCGAGCCGCAATTCGGGCTGTCGCCCGGCAAAATCTTCGATCTTCATCGCACTGCACCCGGCAACCGTCAGTGCAATGGATACGACCGCAATCGCCCGCCGGATCATTCTCGCTCCCGCCTCGCTTCGATGCGCTCGCGCAGGCGGGCCTGCCCGGCCGCATCGAGCGGAAAATTCCACATCAGGCCGACCGCCCCCAGCTTGAAGACGACCGGTACGAGGGCATATAGGGCGGCAAGCATGCCGTGACCACCGGTGCCGGCCGCACCGCGTGAGAATCCGGCCGCGTCGAGGAGCGGGAATGCGATGGCCGGCGCCAGCGCCAGCGCGAATTTCCCCGCCACGGCCCAGAGCGCGAAATAAAGGCCGCTGCGCTGCCCGCCGCCGGCCGCGGTGTCCACGTCGATCACATCGGCCTGCATCGAAGCAGGCAAAGCCAGGTCGGCGCCGTAGCAAAGACCGGTGGCAAGGCAGATCAGCAGAAAGCTCGGCACGTCGCCCTGGCCGAGCAGCGGCACCGGCGCGAATGCCGCACAGTTCGCCAGCATCGCCGCACACCATGTCCGGTGCTTGCCCCAGAGCCTCGCCGCGCGCAGCCATAGCGGCACAGACGCGATGCCGGCGATCAGGTAAACCAGCAGCAATCCGCCCTCCAGGCCGCGCGCGTCCAGCACGTCTCCGGCATAGAGGAGAAACAGCGTGGCCGGCAGCGCATTCGCCACGCCATTCAGGAGGAAGCTCGCGACAAGCCGCCGGAACGGGCGGTTCTCCTTCAGGAGTGCCCAGCCGGCGGCAAGTCCGAAACCGGGTGCCGTCGGCGCAGGCGGCGGTTCGGGCACCAGACGCAGCAGAGCGGCACCCGCCAGCGGCAGCGCGACGAGATCGATCCAGAACAGCAGCGGCAGGGCCGCCCCCTCCGGCGGCGCGCCTGCCGGCACGCGGCCCAGCCACTGCGCGAAGGCAGGTGCGGCCGCGGCAAGCGCCACGCCCGCGACCGTCAGGCTTTCGCGCCATGCCGCGATCCGGCTGCGCTCGGCATAGTCGCCCGACAATTCGGCGCCCCACGCCTGATGCGGGATCTGGAGCATCGACCAGCCGAGATAGGCGAGCATCGTCCAGCCCAGCAGATAGGTCACGCCGGCCTCGCGCGGCGGGTTGAAAAGCATGTAGCTCGCCGCCAGCACCACCGGCAGCGCCGCCAGCATCCACGGCCGGCGGCGGCCCCAGCGGGTGCGTGTCCGGTCGCTTGCCCATCCGACGGCGGGATCGACCGCCACGTCCCACATGCGCGCGACGAGCAGCACGCCGCCGATGGCCGAAAGGCCCAGCGCCGTCGCCGAGGCGTAGAACACCGGCAGGTAGACGAGAAGCGGCAGGCCCAGCATGGCCGCCGGCAGGGCCGGCAGCGCATAGGCCGCAAGCACGCGCGCCGGCAGCCCGCCGGCGCGCTCAGGGGCGGACAATTGCGACCTGGGTCACGTCGATCGAGCGCGCGCGGAAGCCCGCCTCGCAATAGGCGAGGTAGAATTCCCACATGCGCTTGAAGCGGCTGTCGAAGCCGAGACCCTGGATTTCCGGCCACGCCTTCTGGAAACGACGGTTCCATTCGGCAAGCGTCTCGGCATAGTCGAGGCCGAAATTGAACTGCCCGGCGAGTTGCAGCCGCGCGTCGTCGATCTGCGCCTTGAGCGCGCTTTCCGAGGGCAGCATGCCGCCGGGAAAGATATAGCGCTGGATGAAATCCACGCCCGTGCGATAGGTGTCGAAGAAGCGGTCGGAGATCGTGATGATCTGCAGCGCCGCGCGCCCGCCGGGTGCCAGACATTCGCGCAGCTTGCCGAAATAGGCGGGCCAGTATTTCTCGCCCACCGCCTCGAACATCTCGATCGACGCGATGCGGTCGAAGGTGCCCTCCACGTCGCGATAATCGACGAAGCGCGCCTCGACGAGATCGCCTAGCCCTTCCTTCTGCACCTTGGCCTGCGTGTGGGCGAGTTGCTCCTTCGAGACCGTGATCGCCGTCACCTTCGCGCGGAACTCGCGCGCCAGGAACGCCGCGAAAGCCCCCCAGCCGCAGCCGATCTCGAGCACCCTCTGGCCCGGCTCGATCGCCATCATCTTTGCCATGCGCGCGAACTTGGCCTGCTGGGCGGCTTCGAGATCCTTGGCCCCGTCGGCGAACACGGCCGAGGAATAGGCCATCGAGGGATCGAGCCAGCGCCGGTAGAACTCGTTCCCGAGATCGTAGTGATAGGCGATGTTGCGCCTGGAGCCGCTGCGCGTATTGGCACGCAGCGCGTGCCAGAGCCTTCGCGCGAGGCCGACGATCGGTGCGAGCCGCGAAGCGCGGCCATAATGGATGTCGTCGAGTGCGGACTCGTTGCGCGCGGCAAGCTCGAGGAGGGCCGGCAGGTCGTCGGCGTCGATCTCGCCGTCAATATAGGCCTCGGCAAAGCCGACATTGCCGCCGAACAGAACGCGGCGTGCGGCGCGCGACGTGCGCAGCATGAAGGCGGCTCGCGGGCCCGGCTTGGCGCCCTTGAAGACATGGGCGCGCCCGTCGGGGCCGAGGATCGTAAGCTCGCCGATCTCGATGCGTGCAGCCGCCATCAGGATCGCGCGCAACGCGAAGCTTTCGCCGCGCGCGGCCGCCCACGCCGGTACGGCGTCGGGTTCGTGCATGTGGGACTCCTCCCGTACCCTTACTCGGCGATCGTCGTGGCCGCGCCGGCCGCAGGGGCCGGGCGCGGATGGAACCCGGCTCCTTTTAGCCAGAGCCTCAGTGCCTCCCAGTGGATCGCGCCGACGATTTTAGCCGTCAGAAGCGGGTAGCGGAAGAAGGCTTGAAGCAACGTCCGGTCGGACCAGGGCCGGCGCCGGCCGGTCTGGCTAGCGACGAGCAGCTCGCCTTCGGGCGTGTCTTCGCGGATCAGGATCGCCAGCCGGTCTTCCGGCTCGTCCACCCGGAAGCGGTAGATGGCTGCCATGCCGATGAACGGCGAGACATGGAAGCGCTTCGCGGCACGCTGGACAACCGGCGCCCCGGCCGTGCGGCCCGAAGCCACCGGTATCAGGTAGCCGTGCTGTTCGCCGAAGGTGTTCTTGACCTCGTACAGCATCGCACCGAGCCGCCCGTCGGCTGCATAGGCGAAATAGACCGTCAGCGGATTGAACACGCTGCCCAGCACGCGCGGAAAGCACAGCGCGAAGATCCTTTCGCCGGCACCGGCAAGGCCCGCCGCGGCGAGCCGCGCGCGGACCCAGGCGGCGGCGGGGCTTCCGTCGCGCGCGCCATGGTCTTCGTCGTGAAACGAGAAAAGCCGCGCGCGGTTGTAGCCGAACAGCCGCGAGCGGCGATCGAGTTCGGGCAGTTCATCGAGATCGACGAGGATCGAGAACACCCCATAGACGAAGCGATGGCGGAACGGCCGCAGCCGCGCATGCATCACATTGCCGAAATAAAGCGACGTGGCCGGCATGGCGCCCCCTAGTCCGCCGCCAGCGGCATGTTGGCCGCCGTGCCTGCGCGCCATGGCCGGCGCGCGCCCAACGCCTCGGCGACTTCAAGGCCCGAACGCAGGCCGTCTTCATGGAAGCCGTGCCCGGTCCAGGCACCGCAGAAATGCAGGCCGCGTACGCCCTGGATTTCGGGCAACCGGCGCTGCGCGTCGAGCGCCGCGGCATCGAACACCGGATGCATGTAGTCGAATTCGGCAAGCTTCGTGCCTTCACGGGGCTCGACGAGCGGGTTGAGCGAGACGAACAGCGGATATTCAGCCGGCAGGTTCTGCAACTGGTTCATCCAGTAGGTCACCGAAACGGCCGTGTTGCCGGTCGCCGCATCGCGCGCGGCGAGATAGTTCCAGCTCGACCACGCCCGGCGGCGGACGGGCATCAGCCGCTCGTCCTGATGCAGGACCGCGCGGTTGGGCTGGAAGGCGAAGCGGCCGAGAATGTCGCGTTCGGCCGGCGTGGGGCCGGCGATCAACGCCAGCGTCTCGTCGGCATGGGCAGCCATCACCGCATGATCGAAACGGCGTGCGCGGCCGGCCGTGTCGTGCACGACCACGCCGTCGCGCCCCGGCGCCACCTGCCGCGCGCCGGCATGCGCGAGCGCCGACGGCCCGAGATCGCGCAGCAGCGCATCGCGATAGACACGCGCGCCGCCGCGGACAGTGCGCCATTGCGGGCGGTCGAAAATCTGGAGCAGTCCGTGATTGCGGAAGAAGCGCGCAAGGCTGTGCACGGGGAAACCCATCATCGCGGCGGTCGGGCACGACCAGATCGCGGCCGCCATCGGCAGCAGGTGCCGGTCGACGAAGGCGCGGCTGTAGCCGCCGCGGGCAAGGAACGTGCCCAGATCGGGCCCGCCGCCGCCCGCTTCGCACAGCCCGCGCGCTTCGCGGAAGAAGCGCAGGATGTCGGCCAGCATGCGCCAGTGCGACGGGCGCAGCAGGTTGCGCTTCTGCGCGAACAGCCCGTGCCAGGTGCCGCCGGAATATTCGATGCGGCCCGCATCGATCGAGGCCGAAAACGACATGTCCGAGACTTCGCATTCCACGCCCAGATGCGCGAACAGCGCGATCAGGTCGGGATACGTCGCCTCGTTGAAGACGATGAAACCCGTGTCGACGGGAATCTCGCGCACCGCACCGCCTGGCCCGCGTGCGGCCGCGAGCACAGTGTTCGTGTGGCCGCCGAAGCGCGCGGCCTTCTCGTAGAGCGTGACGTTATGGCGCTGGGCCAGCAGCCAGGCCGCACCCAGCCCCGAAATGCCGGAGCCCACGACGGCGATATCGAGCGGCCTTTCCGGGTTCGCGGCATCGAAGGGCATTTCAGGCCGCCTCGCGCAGCGACTTGAACGCCGCAAGCGCCCGTGCGCGCGCAGCGGCATGGTCGACAAGCGGTTCGGGATAGCTCTTGCCGAGCACCACGCCGGCCTTGGCAAGCACGTCAGCGGGCGCATCCCACGGTGCGAACAGATATTCGGTCGGCAGCTTCGCAAGTTCCGGCACCCAGCGGCGCACATAGGCGCCGTCGGGGTCGAACTTCGCGCCCTGAAGGATCGGGTTGAAGATGCGGAAGTAGGGAGCGGCATCCGCCCCGCAGCCGGCGACCCACTGCCAGCTTGCCGCGTTGTTGGCCAGATCGGCATCGACGAGCGTGTCCCAGAACCAGTCCTGCCCGCGCTGCCAGGGCAAAAGCAGATGCTTGACGAGGAACGAGGCGACGATCATCCGCACGCGGTTATGCATCCAGCCCGTGCGCCACAATTCGCGCATGCCCGCATCGACGATCGGATAGCCGGTGCGCCCACGCTGCCAGGCTTGCAGGCGTTTCGCGTCGTCGTTCCACGGAAAGTCGCGGAATTCCGCGCGCAGCGCCTGCTCGGGCAGATCGGGCCGCTGGTAGAGAAGGTGGTGGCTGAATTCCCGCCAGCCGATTTCGGCAAGGAAGCGCTCGCAGCCCTTCGTGCCGTTGGCCCGTGCGCGCGCGGCGTGGAAGCACTGGCGCGGGCCGATCTCGCCGAAATGCAGATGCGCCGACAGGCGCGAGGTCGCCGGCAGATCGGGCCGGTCGCGGTCGCCGGCATAGGTTTCGATCGCATCGGACAGGAAGGTGTCGAGCCGCGCATTGGCGCCGGCCTCGCCGGGCGTCCAGCTTTCGCGCAGGCCCGCCGCCCAGTCCGGCCGCGTGGGCAGCAGCGCAAAACCTTCCAGCGCGTCGGACTTCGGCCAGCTCGCCGGTGCCGCCAGCTTCGAAGGCGCCTTCACCGGCAAGGGCGGCTCGGCACCGGCAAGGCACGTCTTCCAGAATTGCGTGAAGACGCGATAGGGTTCGCCCGCCTTGTTGCGGATCGTCCACGGCTCGAACAGCAGGGCCGCGTTGAAACTTTTCGCGACAAGCCCGCGCCCTTCGAACGATTTCTTGATCGCGCCGTCGCGCGCGATGGCGGCCGGCTCGTAGCGCCGGTTCCAGTGGACGCCGGCCGCCCCCGTTTCGGCAATAAGCGAATCGAGAACGGCCGCACTCGGCCCCCTGCGCAGCACAAGCCGGCTGCCGCACTTTTCCAGGTCGCGCGCCAGTGCGGCGAGCGAATGGTACAACCACCAGCGCGACGCCCCGCCCGGCGCCCAGTCCCCCTCGGCCGTCTCGTCGAAGATGAAAACCGGCACCACGGGCCGCCCGTCCGCGGCCGCCGCGGCGAGGGCCGGATTGTCGGTAAGGCGCAAGTCCTGACGGAACCAGACGATCAGCGGTGCCAATGCCATGCGTCCTTTACGCGCTCCGGCGGGGGCCGGATCACTTTAGGGAACGGTTCCCGCCGACGACAGGCTCAAGCTTGTGGCCGGGGAAAAGATGCAGCCGGTCGCGGCCCAGCAGCAGGGCGCGCACCCGGACGCGCCCGAATAGCCGCGAAATGGCGGGGTCGAGCACGTCGAGCCCGCCGGCATAGGCCCCAAAGGCCGGCATCACCATGCGCCGTCCGTCCAGAAGGAAGCAGGGTGCGGTCACCCGGCCGGCCGCGGTCGAGACGGCCGCCTTGGGATGGAAATGGCCGACAATCTCCCCCCAGCGGAGCCCCGCCGGGTCGGCGGGCTCGTGACGCAGGGCCAGCGCGTCTTCCACGATTTCGGCTGCCACGTCGCCGCCGATGCCGGACGGGATTTCCGGATCGTGATTGCCCACGATCCACACCCAGGCCTGTGCCGCCACGAGGCGCGCAAGGAATTCCGAATCGGCGGGTGCAATGCGCTCGCCCGCCCGCTTGTCGTGGAACGAATCGCCAAGGCACACGACGCGTTCGGGCGTGTATTTGCGCACGAGCGATTGCAGGCGCATCAGCGTGGCGCGCGTATCCCACGGCGGCAGCGGCACGCCCTTGGCCGCGAAGGCCGATCCCTTTTCGAGGTGGAGGTCCGCCACCACCAATGTCTTGCGAGCCGGCCAGAACAGGGCGCCCGCCGGATCGGCGAACAGGGCGGTGTCCTCAAGCGTGATGCGCGCGTGCATGATCGTCCTAGAGCAGGCTGGCCTGGCGGTCGTCGTCGTCCTCGGCGGTGGCCTCGGCGATCAGGGCTTCGGCGGCGGCCGCATCGGCAAGCAGATCGTCGACCTGCGCGCCATAGACCGATTCCCGGCCGACTTCCAGCAGCACGGGCACGGCCAGCGGCGAAACGCGGGTGAGCCGCCGGTGCGTGATCTTGCCGCGCGCCCGTTTCAGCATCGCGGCAAGCCGCGACACGTCGACAAGCCCTGCCGCCGCATCCGCACGCGCGGCCTGAAGCAGCATGTGGTCGGGCTGGTGCTTGCGCAGCACGTCGTAGATGAGGTCGGAGGAGAACGTCACCTGCCGGCCGGTCTTCTCCTGCCCGGGATGGCGGCGTTCGATCAGGCCCGCGATGACGGCGACGTTGCGAAAACAGCGCTTGATCATCGCGCTGTCGGCCAGCCACGCCTCGAGATCGTCGCCCAGCATGTCCTCGTCGAACAGTTCGGCCATGCGCTCGGCCGGTTTCACCGACCACACGGCGATCGAATAGTCCGAAGCGACGAAGCCGATGGGTCGCTGGCCGGCGCGCATCATGCGCTTGGTCAGCAGCATGCCCAAAGTCTGGTGCGCGTTGCGGCCGGCAAAGCAATAGGCGACAAGGAACCAGCGCCCGTGATGCGGGAACGTCTCGACGAGCAGGCCTTCGCGCCGCGGCATTTCCGACCGGCGGCGCTGGAGCCGCAGCCATTCGCGCACGTCGGCCGGGAAACGGTCCCAGCCGGACACGTCCTCGAGCAGGCCGCGCACGCGCAGCGCCACCTCGCTGGTGAAGGGCATCCGCCCGCCGGCATAGATCGGCACCTTCGCATCGTCGCCGGTGGCGCGCGTGACCTCGACGGTCGTCTCGCGCATGCCCTCGTAACGCAGCGTCTGCCCGGCGAAGGTGAAGGTGTCGCCGGGCTCGAGGCCCATCACGAAATATTCCTCGATCGAGCCCAGCCGCTTGCCGCGCCGGAACGCGACATGGAGCATCGGCTCCTCGACGATCGTGCCGACATTCATCCGGTACTGGCGCACGGCAAGCGGTGTCGCGACGGTCCACCTCCCCTCCGTCGTCTGCCGCAGGCGCCGGTAGCGTTCATAGGCCTTGAGCGCGTAGCCGCCCGTCGCCACGAAATCGAGCACGGCATCGAATTCCGCGCGCGACAGGCTTTCATAGGGCACGCAGGCGCGCACCTCGACGTACATCGCATCGGCATCGAAAGGCGCGCAGCATGCCGTGCCCAGCAGGTGCTGGGCCAGCACGTCGCGCCCGCCGGGCGGGCTTGCCAGCGCATCGATCTCCCGCGCCATCACGGCGTCGATCGCGGCCCGGCATTCCAGCATCTCGAACCGGTTGCCGGGCACGAGCAGCGCCTTCGATGCGCTGTCGAGCCGGTGGTTGGCGCGGCCCGTGCGCTGGATGAGGCGTGCCGCGCCCTTCGGCGCGCCGATCTGGATCACCAGATCGACATCGCCCCAGTCGATGCCCAGATCGAGCGAGGAGGTGGCGACGACCGCGCGCAGCTTGCCCGCCGCCATCGCGGCCTCGACCTTGCGGCGCTGCTCGGGCGCAAGGCTGCCGTGGTGGAGTGCGATCTCCAGATTGTCCTCGTTGAGCTTCCACAGTTCGCGGAAGCACAGTTCGGCCTGCGCGCGCGTGTTGACGAAGACGATGGCGCTCTTCGCGTTGCGGATCGCAAGATAGATCTCGGGCAGCGCGTGAAGCGCGATATGCCCCGACCACGGGATGCGCGCGGCGGGCACGACGATGGCGATATCCGGATCGGCGCCGCGTTCGCCTTCCACGATCGCAGGCGGGGCGGATTGGCCGGCGGCAAGCCACTTCGCAAGGCCGGGCGGATCGGCGACCGTCGCGGAAAGCCCCACGCGGCGCGCCTCCGGCGCGAGGGCGGCAAGCCGTGCGAGACCCAGCGAAAGCAGGTCGCCGCGCTTGGTGCCGGCAAGGGCGTGCACCTCGTCCACGACGATGCAGGAAAGCCGCGCGAAGAAATCGCCGGCATCGGGATAGGACAGCATCAGCGCCAGCGATTCCGGCGTCGTCATCAGGATGTGGGGCGGCGACTTGCGCTGGCGCACGCGCTTGGCCGAAGGCGTGTCGCCGGTGCGCGTCTCGGCGCGGATCTCGAGCTTCATTTCCGCGATCGGCGTTTCGACGTTGCGGTGGACGTCCACCGCCAGCGCCTTGAGCGGCGAAATATAAAGCGTGTGGAGCCCCTTGCGCGGGGCGGCCGCAAGTTCGGCAAGGCTCGGCAGGAAGCCCGCCAGCGTCTTGCCCGCCCCGGTCGGCGCCACAAGCAGGGCCGAGCGGCCCGCGCGGGCATGCGCCAGCAGGGCGGCCTGATGCGCGCGCAACCGCCAGCCGCGCCGGGTCAGCCAGCCGGTGAAGGGTTCGGGAAGCGACTCCATCGGGACGGACTATACTGCCCCCGCCATGCATCCCTCGACCTGGCTTAAAGCCACGCCAGCCGGCCTCTATGTCGAACCCGGCGGTTTCCATATCGACCCCACGCGCGCGGTTTCGCGCGCCCTGGTCACGCACGGCCACGGCGACCACGCGCGGCCGGGCAACGAGAACGTGCTCGCCACCAAGGGCACGCTCGAGATCATGCGGGCGCGCTTCGCCGGGCGCGCGGGCGGCACGCTTCAGGAAGCTAGGTACGGCGAGAAAATCGAGATCGGCGGCGTAAGCGTGGAATTCGCGCCCGCCGGCCACGTGCTGGGTTCGGCCCAGATCCGCCTCACCTACAAGGGGGCACGCGCGGTCGTCTCGGGCGATTACAAGCGCGCGGCCGACCCGACCTGCCCGCCCTTCGAGCCGATGGCCTGCGACGTGTTCGTGACCGAGGCGACATTCGCGCTGCCCGTCTTCCGCCATCCGCCCGCGAAGGCCGAGATCGCACGCCTGCTCGCCTCGGTGGCGCTGTACCCCGAGCGCTGCCATCTGGTCGGCGCCTATTCGCTGGGCAAGTGCCAGCGCGTGATCGCGGAGATCCGCGCCGCCGGCTACGCCGCGCCGATCTACCTGCACGGCGCGCACGAGACGTTGTGTGCCGTCTATGTGGCGCAGGGCGTCGATCTGGGCGAACTCAGGCCCGCCGCCGGGGCGATCAGCGCCCAGCTTCGCGGCGCCATCGTGCTCTACCCGCCCTTCGGCGCGACCGACGCGTGGCTGCGCAGGATGCCCGACCCGGTGATGGCGGGCGCATCGGGCTGGTATCGCGTCAAGCAGCGCGCGAAGGCGGCGGGGCTGGAACTGGCGCTTGTCATTTCCGACCATGCGGATTGGGACGAGCTGCTCGCCACGCTGGCCGATGTCGCCGCACCCGAAGTGTGGGTCACGCACGGCCGCGAGGACGCGCTCGTCCACGAGGCGAAGAAGCGCGGGTTCGACGCCAAGGCGCTCCACCTCGTCGGCTTCGAGGATGAAGGCTCGTGAAAGCCTTCGCCCGCCTGCTCGTCGACCTGCTGCATGCACCTTCCACGCGCGCGAAGACCGCTCTGATGAAGGCGTATTTCGCGGTAACGCCCGATCCCGCGCGTGGGATCGCGCTCGAAGGGCTGACCGGCGGGCTCGACATCAAGGCCGCCAAGGCGTCGCTTTTCCGCGAACTCGCCGCTGCGCGCGTCGACCCGGTGCTGTTCGACCTTTCCTACGATTTCGTGGGCGACCTTGCCGAAACGGTGGCGCTGATCTGGCCCGCCCCCGCCGTTCCCGCCGATCCGCCCGCCCTGCCCGACCTCGTCGCGGCACTTCGCGGCGCCACGAAGGCCGAGATGCCGGGCGTGGTGGGCGGTCTCCTCGACCGGCTCGACACCGACGCGCGCTGGGCGCTGCTGAAGCTCGTGCTCGGCGGCACGCGCGTGGGCGTCTCCGAGCGGCTCGCCAAGACCGCACTTGCCGAATACGGCGGCAAGGACGTGGCGGAGATCGAGGAGATCTGGCCCGGCCTTGCACCGCCCTATCTCGATCTTTTTGCGTGGCTGGAAGGCCACGCGCCGCGCCCGACGGTCGACACGGCGGCGACCTTCCGCCCGATGATGCTGGCCCAGCCGCTCGACCCGGCCGAACTTGACACGATGGACCCGGCCGACTGGCGCGCGGAATGGAAATGGGACGGCGTGCGCGTACAGCTTGCGGCATCCGGCGGCAAGGCCAGGCTGTGGACGCGCACCGGCGAAGACATCGGCCAGGCCTTCCCGGAACTGACGGGCGACGTGCCGTTCGAGGCCGTGCTCGACGGCGAACTGCTCGTGCGCAGCGAAGGCGAGACCGGCACGTTCGCCGAGCTGCAACAACGCCTCAACCGCAAGAAGCCGGACGCCGCGTTGCGCCGCCGCCTGCCCGCCTTCGTGCGCGTCTACGACATGCTGGCCGCTGGCCCGGAAGACCTGCGCACCCTTCCGTTCGACGAACGGCGGCGGCGGCTGGAAACCTGGCACGGCGCCAACCCCGATGTGCGTTTTGAACTGTCGGGGCTCGTCGCGTTCGAGGATTGGGCGGCACTCGGCACGCTGCGCGGCCGGGCGAACGAACGCGCGGTCGAAGGGCTGATGCTGAAGCGCGGGGCCGGCACCTATCTCGCCGGGCGGCCGAAGGGCGAATGGTTCAAGTGGAAGCGCGACCCGCGCACCGCCGATGCCGTGCTCGTCTATGCCCAGCGCGGCCACGGCAAGCGCAGCTCGTATTTCTCCGACTTCACCTTCGCCTGCTGGCTCGACGACCGGCTCGTACCCGTGGGCAAGGCCTATTCCGGCTTTTCGGATGCCGAGATGAAGCGGCTCGACAAGTTCGTGCGCGAGAACACGCTCGACCGCCACGGCCCCGTCGCGGTCGTGGCGCCCAAGCTGGTCGTGGAACTGGAATTCGACGGCGTGCAGCGCTCCACCCGCCACAAATCGGGCATCGCGCTGCGTTTCCCACGCGTGGCGCGCGTGCGCTGGGACAAGCCGGCGGAAGAAGCCGACCGCGTGGAGACGCTCGCGGCGATGGCGGCGGAATGACCGCCTGATAGAATGCCACCATGACGCCCCCGGCAACCGACTGGCGCGCGCTCGAACGGCGCTTCTACCTTGCGATGGCGCTGCCGTTTGCCATCGATCTCGTCATCACGACGATCGTCGCGACCGTCGCCGGGGTGCCCGCGATCCTGCCGCGCAACCTGATTTTCGGCGCGGTCTTTCTTCTGGCGGGCCTGCACCTTGCCGCCCGGTGGCTCTATGCGCCGATCCGCAAGGCCCTTGCCGCGGGCGCGCCCGTTTCCGCCTTCGAGCGCGACCTGACGACGCTGCCGCTGCGCTCGGCCGCGGCCGCGGGCCTTGCCTATCTTGTCATCGTCTCGCTGCGATACCTGCCCACGATGCTGTTCGGCACGACACTGCTGTTCGGTCCCGTCTACGCCCAGATCGTGCCCACCTGGACCGATGCGGGCCTCACGACGCTCGTGTCGGGCTGCTTCATGTTCCTGACGGTCTATTTCATCGTCAGCGACTTTCTCGAACGCCTGTGCGCGCGCATTTTCGCCGCGACGGGCGAGAACCTGAACCTGTTCTGGGGCCGCTTCGATCTCAAGTTCGGCACGGCGCTGGTGTTCTCTTCGCTGGCGCCGCTGCTGCTGGTGGGCGGCGACGTGCTCTCGTATTCGGGCGACCGGCTGGTGAGCGAAATCGCGGTCGACCTCGCGGCGTCGATCTTCGGGCTCGTGGCGCTCGTCTACTGGGCGACGACGACGATGGCGCGGCCGCTGGCGCGGCTCGAAGAGGGCATGACCCGCGCCGCCGCGGGCGACCTGACGGTCCGCCTGCCCGTCACCTCGAACGAGGAAATCGGCGCGCTGACCGCGCGATTCAACTTCATGGTCGAGGGCCTGCGCGAACGCGAGCGCATCCGCGAGACCTTCGGCAAGTACGTCAGCCCGAGCGTGGCGGGCGAGCTGCTGCGCGACGCGCCCGACGGCCATCTCGACGGCCGCACGGCCGAGGCGACGCTGATGTTCACCGACATCCAGGGTTTCACGACGCTTTCCGAGCGCATGGCGCCGGCCGACGTGATCCGCCTGCTCAACGAATACCTGCCGCGCGTCGTCGAACCGATCCAGCGCCACGGCGGCGTGGTCAACGGATTCATCGGCGACGGGCTGTTCGCAAGCTTCAACATGCCGCTCGCTGCCGACGGCCACGCTGCACGCGCGGTCGCCGCCGCGCGCGACATCCAGAAGGCGCTGGCGGATTTCCGCACGCACGACGGGCACGTTCTGGTCACGCGCATCGGCATCAATACCGGCGCGGTCGTCGGCGGCACCATCGGTGCCGGCGAACGGCTGAGCTATACGCTGCTGGGCGATGCCGTAAACGCCGCGGCACGGCTCGAGGCGCTGAACAAGGAGCACGGGACGCGCATCCTCGTGAGCGAGGCGACCGCCGACGCGGCCGGCACGGCGCACGACTTCGTGCCGGTGGGTGAAGCCACGCTGCGCGGCCGATCCGGGACCTTGCGGATCTTCACGCTCCGGGAATAGCGCCCTGGCGGCGCAGGATCTCGATTTCCTGTTCCGCGCCGTCCTGTTCGGGGCCGCGTTCGCGGATGAGGAAGGCCGGGCGGTTGGAGATCACGCGCATTTCCTTCGCACCCTTGCGGGGCAGCGGGATGCGCGCGTCCTTGCAGTAGGCGATGAGGGCGGCGGCCACTTCGGGGCCGGTGAACTTGCGCTGCACCTTGCCGCCGTCGTCCTTTTCCAGATGGACGCTCAGCGTCAGTTCCTCGGGGTCGAGCACGAGGCGCAGGATCTGCCCGATCGGCAGCGGTTTCTTTCGCAGGCGCGCGAACGCGCCGATCGCGCGCACGAGCTCGCTCTCGCGGAAGAAGATCAGCCGGTATTCCCAGATCCCGGCGGGCAAGCCCGTCTTCGCCATCGTTCACCGTTTCGCGAGTTCGAGGGCGAGGAATTCGGGCGCGTCCTGCCCGGCGATATGCACGACCAGCGCAAGGCGCTTCTCGAGCAGGTAGACCTGCTTGGTCGATTTGAGCGGCAGGCGGATGCCCTTGTCCTTGCAGGCAAGGATCATCGCGGCCGAAAGCGTGGCGCGGTCGAAGCGGTAGCGTTCGGGCCGCGGGCCGCCGCCGGCGAAGATGAGTTCGCTGTTGAGCGTTTCGGTGTCGATCTTGAATTCATCGGGCGTGCGGATGGGCACCGCCTGCCCGCGCTTGCGCTGGTAGACGACCAGCGCCTCGCGCACGTCGCGCCACGTAAACAGAATGCACCGGTACTCGCTCGCCATTTCCCCCCGGTCCCGGTTCGGGATCGTCGTGATGCCCGAATAACCCGGAATACCGGGGGATGCAATGAAACCGGTTTATTCCCTCATTCGGCGGACACGGCCGGGGCCGGTGCGTGGGCACGCCGACGGCGGGCAAACCCCCGCACCACCACGTAAAAGACCGGCGTGAGGAACAGCCCGAAGATCGTGACGCCCAGCATGCCTGCGAACACCGCCGTGCCCAGCGCCTGGCGCATTTCCGCACCCGGGCCGGTGGCCGTGACCAGCGGCACGACACCGAGGATGAAGGCGAAGGCCGTCATCAGGATGGGTCGCAGGCGCAGGCGGCAGGATTCGACGACAGCCTGGATGGCGTCCTTCTGCTCGTCCTCGAGCTGGCGGGCGAACTCGACGATCAGGATCGCGTTCTTCGCCGCAAGGCCGACCAGCACGATGAGGCCGACCTGCACGAGGATGTTGTTGTCGAGCCCGCGGATCATCACGCCGGCCAGCGCAGACAGCACGCTCATCGGCACGATCAGCACGATGGCGAAGGGCAGGCCCCAGCTTTCGTACTGTGCGGCGAGCGCCAGGAACACGAACACGACCGCGAGGATGAAGATGTAGGTGGCGGTGTTGCCCGTCAGCTTCTCCTGATAGGCCAGTTCGGTCCATTCGTAGCCGATACCCGGCGGCAGCGTTTCGTTCGCCACCTTCTCGATCGCCGCGATCGCCTGCGACGAGGTGACGCCCGGTGCCGCCGAGGCCTGGATCGGGATCGAGATATAGGCGTTGTAGCGCTGGACGAGATCGGGGCCGGTCGTGTCCCTGATCTCGGCAAGCGTGCCCAGCGGAACGAGCGCGCCGGTGGCCGAGCGCACGCGCAGACGTGCGATGTCCTCGCGGTCGAGGCGGAAGCCGTTGTCCGCCTGCGCGCGCACCTGGTAGACGCGCCCGAACGCGTTGAAGTCGTTCACGTAGGCCGTGCCGAGATTGTACTGCAACGTCTCGAAGATGTTGCCGATGGGCACGTTCAGGATCTGCGCCTTCGTGCGGTCGATCTCGAGATAGATCTGCGGGGTCGAGGCCGAGAAGGTCGTGAAGATGCCCACGAGCCCCGGCGTCTGGTAGAGCCGCCCGATCAGCTCGCGCGCGGAAGCCAGCACGCGGCCGACCTCGTTGCCGGTGCGCTCCTGCAGCTGCAGCTTGACGCCGCCCAGCGACCCGATGCCGGGAACCGAGGGCGGCGGCACCGCGATGATGAACGCTTCCTGGATCTGCTGGAGACGCCCGTAGAGCTGGCCCACGACGGCAAGCGACGGCAGATGGTCGCGCACGCGCTCGGGGAACGGCTTGAGGCCGGCGAAAATCACCGCGGCGTTGGGCGCGTTGGTGAACGTGGCGCCCGAGAAGCCCGCGAAGGCGACCGCATCCTTGACGCCGGGCGTCGCCAGCATGATCTCGCTGGCGCGCCTGACGACCGCATCGGTGCGCTCGAGCGAGGCGCCGTCCGGCAGCTGGATCGCCACGATCGCGTAGCCGCGGTCGATGGGCGGGATGAAGCCGCGCGGCACCACCATGCCGATCCACACGGTCGCGGCCCCCAGCGCCAGATAGACGCCCAGCATCAGGACCTTGCGCCGCACGAGGATGCCGGCCGAGCGGGCGTAGCCATCGCCCATCGCATCGAAGCCCTTGTTGAAGACGCGCGCGAAGGCAGAACCCGCCTTCGCGATCGGGTTCGTGGGCTCGTGGCCGGGCTCGTGCTTCTTCAGCATGATCGCGGCAAGCGCAGGCGACAGCGTGAGCGAGTTGAAGGCCGACAGCACGGTCGCGACCGCGATGGTCGCGGCGAACTGCCGGTAGAACTGCCCCTGAAGCCCCGGCACGAAGGCCGACGGGATGAAGACGGCCGACAGCACGACGGCGATCGCGATGACGGCCGTGCCCACCTCGTCCATCGTGGTGTGGGCGGCATCGCGCGGACTGAGACCTTCGGCGATGTTGCGCTCGACGTTCTCCACCACGACGATCGCGTCGTCGACCACGATGCCGATCGCCAGCACCATGCCGAACAGCGTGAGCACGTTGAGCGAGAAGTGGAATTCCAGCAGCACCGCGAACGTGCCGATGAGCGAGACCGGAATCGCCAGGATCGGGATCAGGGCCGCGCGCCAGCTCTGCAGGAAGACAAGCACGACAAGCGCCACCAGCAGGATCGCCTCGATCAGCGTCGTATACACGGCGTTGATCGATTCCTGGATGAAGCTCGTCGGGTTGTAGACGACCTGATAGTCGACGCCGGCGGGGAAGTTCTTCTTCAGCTCGGCCATGCGCGACAGGATCGCATCGGCGGTGGCAAGCGCGTTCGAGCCCGGCCGCTGGAAGACGGCAAGCGCCACGGCAGGCTTGCCGTTGAGATACGAATTGGTGACGTATTCCTTGGCACCCAGCTCGAGGCGCGCGACGTCGCCCACGCGCACGAGCCGCCCGCCCTCGCCCGAATGCACGATCACGTCGCGGAACTGACGAAGGTCGTCGAACCGGCCCTGCGTGGTCACGGCGATCTGGAAGGCAGCGCCTTGCGAAGGCGGCGTTCCCAGCGCGCCGCCCGAAACCTGCACGTTCTGCTCGCGCAGCGCGCGAACGACGTCGCCGGCCGAAAGCCCGTAGCTGGCGAGCTTGTCGGGGTCCATCCACACGCGCACCGAATATTCGCGCGCGCCGAACACGATGAGGTCGCCCACGCCTTCGATGCGCAGCAGCTGGTCGCGCACGCGCAGCAGCGCGTAGTTGGAGATGTAGAGCTGGTCGTAGGTGTCGTCGGGCGAGAGCATGTGCACGACGAGCATCAGGTCGGGCGAGCTCTTCTGCGTGGTCACGCCAAGGCGGCGCACGTCCTCGGGCAGGCGCGCCGAGGCGATCTGCACGCGGTTCTGGACGAGCACCTGCGCGTTGTCGAGATTCGTGCCCGGCTTGAAGGTGATCGTCAGCGACATCGAGCCGTCGGCGGTGGCGTAGGAAGACATGTAGAGCATGTCTTCCACGCCGTTGATTTCCTGCTCCAGCGGCGTGGCGACCGTCGCGGCGACGGTCGAGGCATCCGCACCCGGATAGCTCGCGCGCACGACGATCGTGGGCGGCGCGATTTCCGGATACTCGGTCACGGGAAGCTGGGTGAACGCGATGGCCCCCAGGATGACCATCACGATCGACACGACCGATGCGAAGATCGGATGGTCGACGAAGAAATGTGCGAAGCGCATGGCGGCCGGTTCCCTTCCTCAGCGCTTCTCGGGCAGGTCGACGCGCTGCGGCGTCACCTTGCCGCCCGGCCGCACGCGCTGAAGCCCGGCGATCACGATCGTCTCGCTGCCGTCCAGCCCGTTGCGCACCACGCGATAGCCGTCGATGCGCGGGCCCGGCCGCACGAGCTTGGCGCTGGCCGTGCCGTCTTCGGCGATGACCCACACGAAGCGGCGGTCCTGGTCGGCCTGGATCGCCTCGTCGGGGATCAGCACGGCCTTGTAGGGGTTCGAGCCGGGCACGGCGATACGCCCGAACAGGCCCGGAGTCAGCAGCCCGTCCTTGTTCTCGAACGTGGCGCGCGCGCGCATCGTGCCGGAAGCCGGATCGATGCGGTTGTCGAGGAATTCCATTCGGCCCTTGCGCGGCAGGTCGCGCTCGTCGAGCAGGCCGCCGCGGACCTCGAACCCGCCCGCCTGGCGGCCGGAAGGAACCCCGCCGGCCGCGGCCATCCGCGTGTAGGCGATGTACGAACGCTCATCGATGTCGAAATAGAAATAGACCGGATCGATCGACACGACCGAGCCGAGCAGCGTCTGGTCGGCGGCCACGAGGTTGCCTTCCGACACGAGCTTGCGGCCGATGCGTCCGTTGATCGGGCTGCGGATCTCGGTGAAGCTGAGATTGAGGCGCGCGGATTCAAGTTCGGCGCGCAGGCCCGCGATATCGGCCTGCGCCTGCTGGAACGTCTGGCGGGCCTGTTCGAGCTGGCGTTCGGGGGCCGAGCCCGAGCGCGCGAGGCGCTCGTAGCGGTCGAGATCGGTCTTGGCGAAATCCACGCGCGTCTGCGCGGCGTTCACCGCAGCCGTCGCGCGCGCGAACGTCGCCTGATAGGGGCGCTTGTCGATGACGAACAGCAGGTCGCCCTCGCGCACGATCTGGCCGTCGCGGAACTTGACCGACTCCAGATAGCCCGACACGCGCGCGCGCAGATCGACCGAGTCGATCGCGTCGAACCGGCCGGTGAATTCGTCCTGCTCGACGATCTCCTTCACGACGGGCTTGGCGACCGTGACGGGCGGCGGACCGCCCGGCCCACCCTGTGCCGACGCTTCATGGACGAAAAGCGTCATCGCGGCGGCGCCGACAAGCGCCATCGCAAGCCCGTTGCGGATTGTCATCTGGACCCCGACCGATCCCCCGATCTGTCTGGCGTCATGGCATGCCGATGCGCCGGGGGAATTTCGCAATGCAGCAATAGGCGGATGATATGGAGCCCGGGCGGTGAAACTCAAGTCCGCAGAATGGACTTGGCGTTCGCGCAATGTCGCTGCGAACCGGGTGGACCAAATAGAATTAATAATTCGTGCGGGCAGCCGCGCCCGTAACAACGTTACGCCCGGCTCGCTGCGGGCGAGCCGGGCGTCGCGAGATTCGCGCGTGACGCGAATCAGTTCGTCTTCGCCTCGACCTTCGTCGCGGCCTTGTGCTTGGCGGCCTGCGTTTTCTCGGCCTTGAGATGCTTGGCCTTCGCCTGGGCAGTCTGTTCGGCGGCGGCGGGCTTCGCCGGGGCCGCGGGCGTGGCGGGCGTTGCCTGCGCGAACGCGGCAGCCGGAACCGCGAGCGAAAGGGCGAGGGCCAGGGCGGCGAACTTCTTCATGGATCGTCTCCGATTGTCGAAGCGACGGCACGATGCCGCCGTTCGCCACGACAATGCGCGAGCGCCCCCGGCTATTCCGGCTTCAATTGCGGCATCTTCGGGGCAGCATCCGCCCCGCGCAGATCAGGCGAAGAAATCGTAGGTCTTGCCGGTGCCGAAAACGACGAGATCGGGGGCGTGGACGCGCGGCGGATCGAAGAACGAGCGCGGCGTCCAAGGCTGGTCGTTGAACGCGGCCGCAACCGTCCCGGCCGCATAGGCGGGATCGGCTTTCGAGAAGCCTGCGCTGCTCGCGTTGGAAACGCCGCCGGAAATCGAACTCGCCATCGGAAAATTCCTTCGAGGCTTCTCTCGGGATCAATCGACCTTCGACGCTTCTCGCCGAACGGGGGAATTTATAACACACCGCCGCCGGATGCGCAAAAAGGCGCCCGAAATGCGAGGCCCCGCCGCCCGTCCGCCCTCGGGGCGAAGACGGGCATCGGCGGGGCCCACTTCTGTGATGGCCGGCCGGATCGACCCGACGGTCGATTTTCGAACGGCCCGCCCGCGGCACAAAGGCTCGGGCGATCGTTGCCGCGTTTGCCGTCGATGGACCTGGACCCTTGCCGCAAGGGCGACCGGGGGGTTCGGCATCGCGATCCCGTGCTCCCGGATTTCCGCAACTGCGACCAGAGACCCTGCCCGCCGCGACGGTGGCGTCGGCGGCGCGTGGGGTCGGCTTGTCTTTCCGGCCTGGGGACCGATGCTCGCGTCCCGTCTTCCGGCGGGCGGCCGGATCGACGGTCGGCGCGGGCGGATCGGGGCCGCCTTTCGGACCGGTGCTAGCTGACCTTCGGTGGAGTCATGCCGTTTTCGGACACCTCCCCGCTCGGGTTTCCGATCCCTTTTGCGTTGCCGCAGAGCACCCTCGTTGGCGGAGCGCGTGCGCCCGGCAGCGCCCGACGGCACCAAGCCGTCGGTGTCGAATGCGGCGGATCGGCTTCGCACGCGACAGGAAGGACGCTAGCACAAAAGCCGCCCGGTTTGGAGTCCGTTCGCGCGGAAGCATTCGCACCGTTCTCTCGGATTTTATTATTCAACACTATTACGCATTAACCGGTTTCGCCGCCGCGACCGCAAACTATTCTCGTTTCGCCGGAAGGCGGAATCGGGTATAGATTAGAGAAAGCGCATAAAAATTCTGCATGCAATCGGGAGGGACCGTCGATGGATCGTCGTACATTCGTGCGTGGTCTCGGTGCCGGCGCGTTGCTCGGCTCGGGGCTTCTGGCAAAAGGTGCCGCCGCGCAGGCGGTGAAGTTGCCGTTCGCCAGCGGCGAGCGGGTTCTCGTCAAATATCCGCAGAAGCGCGCGCTCATCCAGATGACGGCGCGCCCGCCGCAGCTTGAAACGCCCTTCTCGGTCTTCAACGAAGGCGTCATCACGCCCAACGATGCGTTCTTCGTGCGCTATCACCTGGCCGGCCTGCCGGAATCGATCGACCCCGACACCTTCAAGATCGGCATCGCGGGCAAGGTCGACAGGCCGATGTCGGTCTCGCTCGCCGATCTCAAGGCGATGGACGCGGTCGAGATCATCGCGGTCAACCAGTGCTCGGGCAACAGCCGCGGCTTTTTCGAGCCGCGCGTGGCCGGCGGCCAGCTCGCCAACGGCGCCATGGGCAACGCGCGCTGGAAGGGCGTGCCGCTCAAGGTGCTGCTCGATCGCGCGGGCGTGCAGGCCGGTGCCCGGCAGGTGCGCTTCGACGGGCTCGACGTCGCGGTCGATCCAGACACGCCCGATTTCGTGAAGTCGCTCGACATCGATCACGCGCGCGACGGCGAGGTGATGGTCGCCTACCAGATGAACGGGGCCGACATCCCGTTCCTCAACGGCTTCCCCGTGCGGCTGGTCGTGCCCGGCTACTACGGCACCTACTGGGTCAAGCACCTGAGCGAGATCATGGTGCTCGACAGCGTGTTCGAGGGCTTCTGGATGAAACCCGCCTACCGCATTCCCGACAATGCGTGCGCGTGCGTGGAGCCGGGCAAGGCGCCCGCGGCAACCGTGCCGATCGGCCGCTTCGACGTGCGCTCGTTCGTCACGAGCCTTGCCGACGGCGGCGCGGTCAAGGCGGGCGAGAACGTCACGGTGCGCGGCATCGCCTTCGACGGCGGCTACGGCATCACCGACGTGGCGCTCAGCATCGATGGCGGGAAAAGCTGGCTCGACACGCGGCTCGGCACCGATCACGGCCGCTACTCGTTCCGCGAGTGGCGGCGCGTCGTGCGCTTCGCGCCCGGCGAACACAAGGTCATGGTGCGGGCGGTCAACCGCATCGGCCAGTCGCAGCCGCGCGCGCCGCTGTGGAACCCGGCCGGTTACATGCGCAACGTCGTGGAAACCGTGCGCGTGCGCGCGGCGTGAGGGAGGCGAATATGAAAAAGCTCACCGTCGCATGCACGGCGCTCATGCTCGCCGTCGCCACGGGCGCTTCGGCAGCGCCCTTCAAGTACGATCTGCCCGCCGAAACGGCAAAGCTGCGCCCGGCCACGGGGCCTGGTTTCGACGCCGCGCAGAACAACTGCCTGTCCTGCCACTCGCCGGACTATCTGGCCATGCAGCCGCCGAAGCTGGGCCGCGCCTTCTGGACCGCCGAAGTCGCGAAAATGGTCAACGTCTTCAAGGCAAAGATCGCGCCCGACGATGCCAAGCTGATCGCCGAGTATCTCGACGCGAACTATTGATCGCCGCACCGGCGGGCGCGCATTGCGGCGTCCCGCCGGTTAATACTGTCCGCTACATCGTTTGCCGACGGCGGTGCGCCGTCGTATAAATGTTACGCGACCATGCGCAACTTGTTCGCAAGCCAGATCGAGGCAGCGCGCATGAATGCAGACGTGTTGGGTATCGGCGGATTGCCGGATGCGGCCACGCGCGCGCTGGAAGCGTGGCGCGCGCTGCGCGGCGAAGACGGAAGCCTGCCGCGCCTTTCCGATCTCGCGCCGGCCGAACTGCCGCGCAGCCTGTTGCCCTGGCTGATGACGATCCGCCGCCTGCCCGACCGCAAGCTCGTCTACGGCGTTGTCGGCGAGCAGATGGTTGCCGGGCATGCCGAGAACCCGCGCGGCAAGCCGTTCCTCTATGACGCTCCGCACGACGTCGCCGCCACGCGCATCGAGATGGTTCACACGTCGCTCGATCGCGGCATTCCGTTCTGGGTCGTCTCGCGCGGCGTGCGCACCAAGCAGTGGGCGCATTTCGGCAGGCTCGGCCTGCCCACCGTCGGGCCGGACGGCGAGGCGCTGGTCGTCCTGTTCTTCCGCATGAAGGCCGACGAAGCGCCCAAGGGAAATATCGAGCGGATCGCCTGGCTCGACTGAGCCACCCGACATGCGCATGCGCGGTGGCGAATTCCCGCATGGCACGCCGATTACCGCCTGTGTATAGTCGTAGTGTGTTTCATATACACAACCTCCGGCGGATGCGCGCGTGAATCTCTCGCGCCGTGCGTCCGTTGCCATTCCCGATACGGCCCGGCTTGCGCTCGCGAGCTGGCGCGGCCTGCGGCAGGCCGACGGCACGCTTCCGCTGCTCGGCGAACTTGCACCGGCCGAACTGCCGCGCGGCCTTCTTCCCTGGACGATGACCATCCACCGCGACGCGCAGCGCGCGCTTGTCTACGGCGTCGTGGGCGAGCGCATCGCCGAAGTGCACGGCAGCAACCCGCGCGGCCGCACGTTCCTTTACAACGTGCCCGTCGAGATTGCCGAAGGCCGCCGCGCGATCGTCCATCGCGCGCTGGATACCGGCACGCCGATCTGGGTCGTCTCGCGCAGCGTGCGCGCCGACAACTGGATGCATTTCGGCCGGATCGGCCTGCCCACGCGCACCGTCGACGGGCACGCCCTGATCGTGATCCTGTTCCGCATCCCGGCCGATGACGCGCCCGAGGAAACGGGCGAACATCTGGAATGGCTCGACCCAATAGCGAAATAGTCGAAGCCGCGCGGCGGCGCTATGCGCGCGAAATGGCCGCGGCGGGCGGCGGCGACGCGCGCATCGAAGCCGCGTTCGCCAAGGTGCCCCGCGAGGATTTTCTCGGGCCGCCGCCCTGGCGCGTGATCGCGGGCGGCCGGCTGGTCGAGCGGCCCGTCCTCGATGCAAGCGAGCTCTACCGCAACGTCCTTGTCGTGCTCGACCGCGTGCGCGGCATCAACAACGGCGAACCCGCACTTCACGCGGCCTGGATCGGCGCGGTGCGCCCGCAGCCCGGCGAAACCGTCGTGCAGGTGGGTGCGGGCACGGGCTATTACACCGCCATCCTCGGCGAACTCGTGCGGCCCGGCGGGCGCGTCTTTGGCTACGAATTCGAGCCCGACCTTGCCGGGCGCGCGCGGCGTTCGCTCGCAGCAACAGGCGACATCGAGATCCGCAACGAAGACGCCACGCGCGTCGCGATCCCCGCGTGCGACGTCCTCTACGTCAACGCGGGCGTGGCGGCCCCGCCGGTCGCATGGCTGGACGCACTTCTGCCCGGCGCGCGCGCGATCTTCCCGTGGCGGCCGTCACCGGATGTCGGCCTTGCCGTGCTACTCGGGCGGCGCGAAAACGGCATCGCGGCGAGGGCGCTGATGCCTTCATGGTTCATCGCGTGCGCGGGCTCGCCACCCGCCGAAGCCGTGCGCGTGCCCGGCCCCGACGAGGCCTGGCGCGTCAGGTCGATCTGGCGCACCCGCGAGCGCGCCCCCGACGGCACTGCCCTTGCGATCCATTCCGACATATGGTTCTCGAGCCGGGAAATCGAAAGGTAGCAGGATGGAATTCGCACCGACGCTGCTGACGCTTGCGGGCATGCATCTGCTGATGGCGATGCTGCCCGGCCCCAACACGGTGGTCGTGAGCTGGGTTTCAGCGACGAATTCGCGCGGCGCCGGCCTGCGCGCGACGGCGGGCGTCGTCGCCGCGACGCTCGTCTGGGTGACGCTGAGCCTGTGGGGCTTCGGTGCGGTGCTGCTGGAAGCGGGCTGGCTCTACCGGCTCCTGCGCATCGCAGGCGCGGCCTATCTCGTCTATGTCGGCGTGCGGATGCTGATGGCGCACCGGCGCGCGACCGGTGCGATATCCGGCAGCGCCCTGCCGCGCCCGCCGCTGGGCGGCCGACGGCCCTTCGCGGCAGGCCTGCTGACGACGCTCAGCAATCCGAAATCGGCGGTGTTCTGGACATCCGCCTTCCTCGTCGCCGTGCCGCCGCATGCACCCTTGTGGGTGCACGGCGCGATCGTGGCGATCATCACCGTGCAGTCGGCGCTGTGGTACGGCACCGTGGCGCTGGCCTTTTCGACCGGCGTGGCGCGGCAGAACTATCTGCGCTTCGCGCGCCGGCTTGATGCGTTCGCGGGCGCGGTGATGGTTGCGCTGGGCGCGAAACTCGCCGACGAGGTGCGCCGCGAAATCGCGGTCGCTGCGGCGGGCTGACATGCGCGCGGCGATCAACCACGGAAACCCGGTGCTGGCAAGGCGCGCGCCCGACGGCACGCTGTCTGGCGTGACCGTCGACCTCGCGCGCGAATTCGCGCGCCGGTCGGGCGAGGCCTGCACGCTTGTCCCCTTCGAAGCGGCGGGCAAGATCGTCGATTGCGCGGGCGCGGATGTCTGGGACATCGCGTTCCTCGCGGGCGATCCCAAGCGTGCCGAGACGATCACCTTCACGCGGCCATATCTGGAAATCGCGGGCGTGTTCGTCGTGCCGCAGGGCTCGGCCGCGACCGCGCCCGGCGATCTCGACCGGGCGGGGGCGCGCATCGGCGTGGGCGACGGTGCGGCCTACGATCTTCATCTTTCGCGCACCTTCGCGAAGGCGGAATTCGTGCGCTACCCCACTTCGGCCGCGGTGCTGACCGGCATCGCGCGCGACAATCTCGATGCCGGGGCCTCGATCGGCCAGCCCGCCGCGCAGTTCGTGCGCGAGAACCCGGCCTTCCGCGTGGTCGCCGAGCCGTTCATGAAAATCCGCCAGGCGGTCGCCGTGCCGCGGCGCGATGCGGCGAAGGCCGGATGGATCGACGCACGGCTCGGCGAACTTCTCGCCGCCGGTTTCGTGCGCGACAGCCTTGCCCGCATGGGCGAAGATCCCGCACTGGCACTCGACCGCTGAACTTCGCGCCGATGCCCGTTCAGGAAAGCCGCCGCGACATCATCCAGCTCAATGCGAACAGCGGCAGCAGGCAGGCGAACGCCGCGCGCACGCCAAACCCGTTCGCGATGGCGCCGAAGACCATCGGCGAGACGAGCATGACGACCTGCATCGTCAGCGCCACCGCGGCCATGTTCTCGGCCGCCGGCCGGTCGCCGAGGCGTGCGGCCGCCGACATCATCAGCGGATAGGGAATGCCCGCCCCCAGGCCCGCGATCGCGAAACCCAGGATCACGACATAGGGATTGCCGGCGAACACGACGACGGCGATCCCCAGACCCGCGGTGGCGACCGCCATGCCCGCCACGCGGCGCGGGCCGAGCCGGTCGATCCAGCGGTCGCCGATCAGCCGCACGCTTGCCATCGTCAGGATCATCGCCGGCAGGGCGGCGGACTGCACGGCGGCCGGCACGCCGAAAACGTCGCGCAGATAGATCGTCGCCCACACGCGCGCCGAACCTTCCAGAAGGGTCGCGGTCAGCCCGAACGCGACGAGCGCCAGCAGGGCAAGCGTGGGCAGCGCGAATTTCGACCGGCCGGATGCCGAGGCCCCCGGCCGCGCCGGGCATTCGACCATGGGTGCCAGCAGCAGCAGCGTCGCGCCGACGAAGACCGGGGCGGCCCCCCAGAGATGGATCGCCGGATCGACGCCCGCACCCCGGATGGCGCCGTTGAACGCGGAGGAAAGGAAATAGCCGATGCTCCAGATGCCATGGCAGCGGTTCATGATGCGGGCATCGGTCGACGCCTCGACACGGTCCGCCTCGAAATTGATCGTGATGTTCGAGGCCGAGGAGAGCGCGCCGTTCACGAGCAGCACGGCGAACATCGCCGGGCCGCTGCCCGCGAAATTCATCAGGCCGGCGGTGAGCGTCACCAGCACGAAGCTCCACAGCAGCACCTTCCGCGTGCCCGCCGTCTCGACCAGCCGGGCCACCATCGCGTAGCTGGCGAACGCGCCGATGGGCGCCCCCATCAGCGCAAGGCCAAGGGCGGATTCGTCGAGGCCGAGGGCCAGCTGGAAATCGGGAATGCGCGTGGGCAACGTGCCCGTGATCGCGCCGTGGAGGAAGAAGCCCTGGACTATCCGCGCGCGGACCGCGCCGCCGCCTGCCGCAATCATGGGCGCGAGTATAGGGCGGACACGGGATATTGCCGCCAGATGCGTCGGACGGTCAGCGGATCGGCGGCGGCGAGACTGAAACGCGGGGGGAAGAATGGCGCGCCCGAAGAGATTCGAACTCCTAACCCTCAGATCCGTAGTCTGATGCTCTATCCAGTTGAGCTACGGGCGCGCTTGTCGTGCGGCGGAGGGCACGCCCTCCGGCAACGGGCGCGGACACTAGTGGATCGACCGGGGTCGCGCAAGCGCTAAAGGCACGCTGCGGCGGGGGCTGCGCGGAGCTTGCCACAGGGGTCGGAAAATCGTGCAACCCTGTGGAAAAAGGCCGCGATTTCCGCCTTGTGCCGGGGGGAGTGCTTGGTTACGATCCGCCGCCCGTATCCAAAAACGACGGGTCCGGCATGAGCGTCCGACAAGGCGCCCTGCGCCGGGCCTGCCGCCTTGAAACCGTGCGAGTCCGATTCCGGCCCTGATCTTGCGTAGCTCACCCGCTCTTGCGTAGCTCTCAAGGCCCATCGTTGCGACCGCCCAGCCGACGACACGACACGCAAATGATCGAACCGACCGCCCTCCCGCTTCCCCACGCCGCGCGCACCCTGCCGTGGCGGAATGTCGGCATCGCCGCGGTCCTCGCGCTGTCGCTCTCCGGCTGCAACTACATGAGCGAGGCGCTGTGGCCCTCGCTCGGCGGCTCGTCATCGTCGGCCGCGAAGGCCGAGCCTGTCCGCCAGGAAATCCCGCCCTCGAAGGCGGAAGTGCAGGCGCAGGGCGGCACGTCCGCCGCCCCGGCCCCGGCCCCGTCGCGCACCACGGGTGCCATCGGCGCACCCGACACCGGCCGCCTGCCCGGCGGCCAGATGACGGCCGTCGGCCAGCGCGCCCAGCAGATGCGCACCGAATTGACCAACCTGCAGGGGGCGGTCGCGCAGCGCGCGGGCGCCATCCAGCAGATGCGCGCCGACACGGTCGCCACCGCGCAGCGCTATTTCAACCTCGTCGCCGGCATCAATGCCCGCCTCCAGGTGGGCACGACGCCGGGCAACCCGATCCTGCAGGCGCAGTGGACGCAGGCCGCGGGCGAGCTCGACCGCCTGTCGGCCGAGATCGGCCGCCTCTCGCAGTTGTCGAGCCAGGTTTCCTCCGATGCCGCGATGGCGGCCTTCCTGCTCGACTCCACGCGCGCGGCCTATTCGCTTTCGGGTGCGGTCGAGGAAGACCATCGTGCACTCGCCTCGGTCGAGGACGAGGTGAACCGCACGGTCGTGTCGATCGACCGGCTGCTCAACGAACTCAACGAGGATATCGGCCGCCAGTCGACCTATGCCGCGCGCGAGCGTTCGAACCTCAACGCGCTGTCGCTGGCCATCCGCAACGGCGAACTGTTCGGCTCGGGCCTCAACAACCGCGCCTTCACGAACGTGGCCCCGGCCGACGGCAGCCCGGCGATCCTGGGCGTGGCGCCCGGCCAGCAGCCGCAGGCCGCCAACCCCGCGCAGGGTGCGGCCGGCCGCCGCCCGCTCGTCGTGATCCGCTTCGACCGCGCGAACCCGGCTTACGAGCAGGCGCTCTACACCGCCGTCAGCCGCGCGCTGGAACGTGCGCCCAACGCGAACTTCGATCTCGTCGCCGTCGCCCCCTCGCGCGGCGGCCAGAGCCAGGCGGCACTTGCCGCGACCACCGCCCGCCGCCAGGCGGAAACGGTGATGCGCTCGCTCTCCGACATGGGCCTGCCGGCCCAGCGCATGACGCTGTCCACCACCACGTCGGGACAGGCGACCTCGAACGAGGTCCACGTCTACGTGCGCTGACGCTTCGCGGCAGCACCTGAAACGCGAAAGCCCCGGCCGGAAGACCGGGGCTTTTTCGTCGGGTGCCGCGGGGATCGGGAAGGGACGACTTCGCCGGGTCGAATGCACGGCCTGCATTCGTCAATGATGTTTCCATTTTCGCATCCAATCGCCGCGCAAGCTTTGCCTGGGTCGGCCGAAACGATAGGATCGGATCTTCCGCGCAGGGTCGCCCATGCCACCGCAGCCACCCGCCTTCCTTGCCGCCTGCAGCCCGCTCCATGCGCGCCTCTACGCGCTGTGGGAAGCCAAGCGCGGCGATCGCACCATGCCCGCGCGCGCCGATTTCGCGATCGACGAGTTGAAGCCGTGGCTGGGCTGGCTGGTGCTCTACGACGTGCTGCCGGCGGCACTGCCCGACGGCCACGATTTCGCCTACCGCCTGTTCGGCACGCGCGTGGTCGACGGCGTGCCCGGCGAACTGACGGCGGGGCGCGTGTCGCAGGCGGCCATCACGGCGGACCGTTCCTTCGCGCTCGAGACGCTGCGCACGGTCTGCCGGACGCGGGCGCCCAGCTATCGTAACGACCTCGCGATCTGCGCCGATGGCGTTTCCTACACGCCCGAGCGCCTGTTCCTGCCGTTGTCGTCGGGCGCGCCGGAGGTGGAGATGATCGTCATGTACGGCTCGCAGTATCGCGACGCGAAAGGCAACGCGATCCGCCCCGCGAATTCGGGAATATTCTGAAAACCGCTGCGGCGATCAGGGCCGGCGCGCGAGAACGCGAAGCCCGCCCGCAAGGGCCGAGCGAAGAAGCCGGATCACCCTTTCCGATTATTGACGATGCTGATTTCTTCCTTAGGATGCACCGCGGTCTTCCTTCCGGTGCCGCGCCCGTCGGCCGTCACCGCATTCCGGTACGGCACGATGCTTGTTCTCATCGACGAAAGCGGATGTACCGGCTTCAAGCTGGATCGCGGATCGTCCGCCAATTTCGTCGTCGCGATGGTGATTTTCGATACGTTCGATGTGGCCGAGCGCGCGAGCGCCGCCGTTGCCGCGGCGCGCACGACCCTGCGGGTGAAGCCCGAATTCAAATTCTCCAAGGTTTCCGACGCGGCGCGCGACGGCTTTTTCACCGCCCTGGCACCCCATCCATTTACGGTGCGGGCACTGTGCGTCGACAAGGCCAGGATCCACAGCACGCGGCTGCGGACGGACGACGACTATTTCTACAACTATGTCGTCCGGTTGCTCCTGCGCCACGATGGCGGCCGGCTTTCGGGCGCCACCGTCAAGATCGACGGCAGCGGCGACCGTGAATTTCGCAATGCGCTTGCCGGCTATCTTCGCCGCCAATTGGCGGGAAACAGGATCGCGAAGGTCCGCTTCGCCGATTCGCGGCGCGACAACCTGATCCAGCTCGTCGACATGTGCACCGGCGCGATCGCCCGCTCCTACCGGACCGATCGTGCGGATGCGCGGCGCTGGCGCATGATGCTCGCGCCGAAAATCGCGGATATCTGGGACTTCAGGTGAAGGGCGGCCTCGGGGGCTAGCCCGGCGATTGCCGGGCAAGTACGCCATACGGCGCCGGTTCGCGCCCCGAAGCCTCGGTAGGCATCTTGTGCCATTTCGGCACATCGCGTGTCAATCCGGCCCGCCGCGCGGGCGTGCATGCCGGATACCCGTTCGCCTTGAAATTGCAGAATCGAAATGCTATATTTATTCCTATTCCGGCCCGATGCCGGATGGGCTCTTTGAACTGGTGAATAAGTGTTTATCGGCCTCGGCGGGCGCAAGCCTTCCGGCGGGCGGACCGGCGCGTCCGGTCCCGCGAATGTAGCGGTTGCCGAACGTCGATGGCGACACGTTACCATCTTTGATTATCAGCGGCTTAAACAGGTTACGTCGCCTGTCGTCGCCCTTGCCGTCGCCGGTCGGGCTCAGAAAACGGCGACCTGACCGTCGCTGCGCGGGTCGGTGGCGCCTTCCAGCAGCGCAGGCGCATCGCCCTTGCCGGGCGTGCGCACGATCATGCCGGCATGGCCCATCAGGTCGGTGAAGTCGGCCGCCACTTCGAGATCATGGCCCATCCCGCGCAGGGCCGCGATCGTGCCGGCGCGGAAGCGGCTTTCCAGCCGCAGCTTCGTGGTCGCGGTGCCCCATGTGCGGCCCAGCAGCCAGCGCGGGGCGGTCACCGCCTGCTGCGGCGTCATGCCGTAGAAGGCGTAGCGCGAAAAGACCATGCCTTGCGTCTGCGGCTGGCCGTCGCCGCCCATCGTGCCGTAGACCATGCCGCGCCCGTCGGCAAAGCGCGCCATCGCGGGGTTGAGCGTGTGGAACGGCTTGCGGCCGGCGGCCAGTTCCTGCGGCGCGCCCTTTTCCAGCGAGAACGAGGTGCCGCGGTTCTGGAACAGGATGCCGGTCTCGTCGCCCACGACGGCCGAGCCGAACTCCCAGTAGATCGACTGGATGAAGCTCGCCATGCGGCCTTCGCCGTCGATGCAGCCCATCCAGATCGTGTCGCCCTTCCTGGGCGGTTGCGGCCACGGGGCGGCGAGATGCGGATCGAACTCGGCCGCGAGCCTTGCGATGCGCGCTTCGGAAAGCAGGCTCTGCGGATCGACATCCATGTACGCCGGGTCCTTCACGTGCCGGTCGCGCACGCGGAAGGCGAGCTTCGTGGCTTCGACCAGCGCGTGCACATAGGCCGGGCCTTCGCAGCTTTCCGGCTTGAAGCGCGCGAACAGCGCGAGGATCAGCAGGGCCGCCAGCCCCTGCGTGGGCGGCGTCATGTTCCAGAGCCGCGCGCCGGGCACGCCCACGGTCAGCGGCGTGACGACCTTGGCCTTGTGCCGGCGATAATCGTCGAGGCTGACCGGGCTGCCCGCGCGCGAAAGGTCGGCGGCGATGGCTTGGGCCAAAGCGCCGCGATAGAAGCTCTCCGTGCCCTCGCGGCCGATGCGCTTCAGCGTGGCCCCAAGGGCCGCCTGCACGAAGCGTTCGCCCGGCTGCGGCACCTTCCCGCCCGGCAGGAAGGCCGCCGCGAAGCCCGGTGCGGCCTCGCATTCGGCGCGCTTTTCCGCGGTGAAGCGCGTCTGGCTTTCGGTCACGGCAAAGCCGTTCCCGGCAAACCACGCCGCCGGCTCCACGAGGCGCGCGAGCGGCAGTTTCCCGCCCATCGTGCGCGACAGCTCGAACGCCGCACCCCAGCCGGAAACCGTACCGGCAACAGTGTTTGCGGCAAGGGCCCCGCGCGAAGGGATCGTCCTGTGGCCCCGCTTCGCGTACCAAGCGGGCGAGATGGCGGCGGCCGCCGCCCCGCACGCATCGATGCCCACGGGCCTGCCGTCGCCGCCGTCGACCAGCCAGAAGCCGTCGCCGCCGATCGCGTTCATGTGCGGGTAGACGACCGGGATCGTGGCCGCCATCGCGATCATCGCCTCGAGCGCGTTGCCGCCTTCGCGCAGCACGTCGAGCCCGGCCTGCGAGGCGAGGTGGTGGGGGGCCGTCGCCATTCCGCGAAAGCCGCGCGGCGTGCTGAGCATGGGCTTGCCTTTGCTGCGGGGAAGGAACAGGCTTTTTGTAGAGGGGGGCTCCGGCAATGCGCAAATTCTTTCTGGCCTTCTGTGCCGCTCTTTTGTGGGCATCGTCCGCCCACGCGCAGGGCATCGCGCCGGGCGATGCCGCCGCGATCCGCCAGACGATCGAGCGCCAGATCGACGCCTTCCGCGCCGACGACGGCGAGCGCGCATTCGGTTTCGCCGACGCCACGATCCGGGCGATGTTCGGCGATCCGGCCAGCTTCATGGCGATGGTCCGCCAGGGCTACGGCATGATCTACCGGCCGCGCCGCTTCGAATTCGCGCAAGCCGTCGAGCGGCCCGACGGCATCGCGCAGGCGGTGGAGTTCGAAGGGCTCGACGGCACCTCGGCCGTGGCCGTCTACGAGATGCGCCGCCAGCCCGACGGGACATTCCGCATCGCGGGCGTCTATCTCCTCAAGGCGCGCCGGCCGTCGGTCTGATCGTGCTTGCGCACCGCGTGCCCGGTGCTGCAAATAGCGCCATCGAACGCGCTCGAGGGAACCGCCCATGGCCACCGCCGACGACAGCTACAAGAAGATGTTCACCGTTTCCTGGCAGGAGCTTCACCGCGACTGCAAGGCGCTCGCCTGGAAGCTCGTCGCCGGCGGGCCGTGGCGGGGCATCGTGGCGGTCACGCGCGGCGGGCTGATCCCGGCGGGCATCATCGCGCGCGAACTGGAGCTGCGCATCATCGACACCGTTTCGGTCGCCACCTATCAGGGCCAGCAGATCGGCGCGAAATCGAACATCCTGAAGCCGCTTGCCGACAGCACGCGCGATGCGCCCGGTCCGCGCTGGCTCATCATCGACGATCTGGTCGACACCGGCACGACCGCCAAGATCGTGCGCGCGATGCTGCCGGGCGCGCATTTCGCGACCGTCTACGCGAAGCCCGCCGGCAAGCCGATGGTCGACACCTACGTGACCGAGACCAGCCAGGACACGTGGATCATGTTTCCGTGGGATACCGAGCCGCAGTTCGCGCGGCCCATCGCGGCGAGCAAGTAGAAGCCGCCGTCAGCCGCCTTCGGCAAGTTCCTCGAGCTTCGCGCGGTTCACCAGTTCCACGCGCGTCTGTTCGGGCAGCGCGATCGTGCCGTCCTTGCGCAGCTGCGTGAAGGTGCGGCTCACCGTCTCGATCGTCAGGCCCAGATAATCGGCGATGTCGGCGCGGCTCATCGGCAGCGGCAGCGGATTTTCGGGCTGGCCGCGCGCGCGCGCGCGGCGCGCCAGCATCAGCAGGAAGCTCGCCAGCCGTTCGCGCGCCGTCTTGCGGCCCAGCAGCAGCATCTGGTCCTGTGCGGCCACAAGCTCGTTGCCCGCCATCTCGAGCAGGCGATGCTCGAGGTTCGGCAGTTCCTTCAGCAGGTTTTCCATCCGCTGGCGCGGGAAGCGGCACAGGCGCAGCTTGGTGATCGCCTCGGCCGAATAGGCATAGGTCTTGTTGAGCGCCACGCCCAGGAAATCGCCGGGGAACAGGAAGCCGGTGATCTGGCGTCGTCCGTCGGGCAGCAGCTTGTAGAGCTTGACCGCCCCTTCGACGACGTTCGACAGGTGCTCGGCCGCCTCGCCTTCCTGAAACAGCGTGGAATGCGGATCGAGGCGCACGACCGTCGTGATCGTGCGCAGCCGGGCAAGCTGTGCCGGGTCCAGCACCTCGCAAACGCTCGTCTCGCGGATCGCGCAATCGTCGCACGGCGATTCGAACGCCCGCAGACGGTCGGCTGTCGTCGTCCGGGCCGCTTCCTGTCCGCGGGGTGAAGTCGACATGTTTCTCCAGCCGCCCCGTTTGGGGACGGGCAATACATTTTGGAGCCTTCGCCTTCCAGACACAAGAGCCCCCGCATACCGCAGATGCTTCCGGTCAAGAAACGGCTCCGGAAATAGACAATTCCGCGCTGTCGCCGGCCCGGTTGATTCAGGTCAACGCACGACTTTCCGGCGCCCGGCATCATCGCAGACCATGACGATCCGCCCGCTCCATACCGGCAAGGGACAGGCCACCCAGGGACGCCGCTTCTTGGCGCGGCGCCTGACCGGTGCGGATGTGCTTCGGGCCTTCCCGCTCGCCCAGCTTGCGGCCGGGCATCTGACCCTGCCCGCGTGGCTGCGCTATGCCGAGGCGATGGGCGCCGAGCCGCCAGGCATGCGCGGCCGACGTCGGCGCCAGCCGCGCGAGGAAAGCGGCCTGCTGGGAATCGAGGACGGCCGGGGCTATCTGCAGGCCCTGTGCAGCTTTGCCGTGCGCCCCGACCTTGCCGCCGGCCGCAGGCTCGATATCGACAATCTCGTCGCGTTCGGCCTGATCGACAGCGAAGGACCGGCCGGCGCGATGCTCGGCTCGATCGAACAACTCGCGCGCGAACTTGATTGCCCGGCCTTCGCGATCCGGCTGCCACCCGGAATTGCCGCCGCCACCGACAGCCGCGGGGCGCTCGATGCGCTTCTGGGCGCCAAGCACGACCAGCCGGGCATCTATCGGTTCGTCGCGACGGCGAAATAGGCCGGTTTTCCGACGGCCGGTGCCACTCGTCTCTTGCCCGAAATCGTCCGAAGCGCCTAGATTCCTCGCCTCGAAATCGCCGGCCCCCCGTCGCCGGCCGACCCCGGACAGGATCGCCCGCGCGTGAAATTTGGCCCCTCGCCAGTGCCGCGTCTTTCAGGCTGGTCGCGGCGTGCGGCCTGCACGGCCGCGATGCTGGCGCTCGTTCTGCCGGTTTCGCTCGCTGCCCAGACCGTCCGCCCGCAGCCCGAAGGACCGACGGGCACTGCCGCCACCCGCGCGGCCGTGCCGGCCGAACGCCAGATGGTCGTGGCGGCCAATCCGATCGCGGCCGACGCCGGGCGCCAGATCCTGCGCCAGGGCGGCAGCGCGCTCGATGCGGCCATCGCCATGCAGATGGTGCTGACGCTGGTGGAGCCGCAGAGTTCGGGCATCGGCGGCGGCGCCTTCCTCGTCCACTACAACGCCGAAACCAGGAAGATCGAAGCCTACGACGGGCGCGAGACCGCGCCGTCGGATGCAAAGCCCGGCATGTTCCTCGACAAGGACGGCAAGCCGCAGCCCTTCGCGCAGGCCGCAATGGGCGGTCATGCGGTCGGCGTGCCGGGGCTTGTCGCGATGCTGGCACTGGCGCACGACGACCATGGCCGCCTGCCCTGGCCACGCCTGTTCGAACCGGCGATGCGCCTTGCAACCGACGGCTTCGCGATCTCGCCGCGCCTGGCCCAGCTTGTCGCGGAAACGCCCCAACTCAAGGAATTTGCCGCAACGCGCGAATATTTCTACGACGCCGACGGCAACCCGAAACCGGCCGGCACGCGCCTTGTCAATCCGCAGTTGGCCGAAACCCTGCGCATCATCGCCAACGGCAGCGCGCCCGCGTTCTACACCGGCGGGCTGGCGCGCGCGATGGTGCGCGCCGTTGCCGAGAACGGCACGCCGGGCCCGCTTTCGCTCGATGATCTGAAGAATTACCGCGCCGCCAAGCGCGCGCCGGTCTGCGCGGCCTATCGCGTCTACAAGGTCTGCGGCATGGGGCCGCCCTCGTCGGGCGGTATCGCGATCGCGCAGATCCTCGGCATGGTCGAGCGTTTCGACCTGCGCCAGACCTCCGCGAATTCGCTGCCCGCGATCCACACGCTGCTCGAGGCCGAGCGGCTGGCATTCGCGGATCGCGCGCGCTATGTGGCCGACGGCGATTTCGAACAAGTCCCGGTCGCCAAACTCATCGACCGCAAGTATCTGGCGCTTCGCTCCAAGCTCATCGACGCGAACAAGAGCATGGGCAAGGCGGAGCCGGGGCGCTTCCAGCGCGCCGCCCTTCGCGCGCCCGACACGTCGAGCGAGATTCCCGCGACCACACACATGGTCGTCGTCGATGCCGCGGGCAACGCGGTTTCGATGACATCCTCGGTCGAGCAGGCTTTCGGCAGCCGCGTCTTCGTGCGTGGGTTCCTTCTCAACAATCACATGACGGATTTCGCGCTGCGGCCCAGCGACGGCGAGATCCCGAACATCAACCGCATCGAACCCGGCAAGCGCCCGCGCAGCTCGATGTCGCCCACCATCGTGCTGGACCGCGAGAACAGGCTGGTGCTCGCGATCGGTTCGCCCGGCGGGCCACGGATCATTCCTTACGTCGCGCAGGCGATCGTCGGCGTTCTCGATTGGGGCCTCGACGTCCAGAAGGCCGTCGCCCTGCCGCACGCCGTCAACCTGAACGGCGTGAGCGAGCTTGAGCGCGACACGCCGCTTGCCGCCCTCGCCCCGGAGCTGCGTGCGCTGGGTCACGAAGTGGCGATCGTGCCTGAGACGAGCGGCCTGCATGCGATCCAGGTCGTCCGCCGGCAGGGCCGCGCGCAGCTTCTGGGCGGCGCCGATCCGCGCCGGGAAGGCGAAGCGCTGGGCGACTGACCGCCGCCCTTGCAATCCGGCGCGCGGGCGCGCAGTTTCCCGCCGCCATGACGACAGACCTGTCCACCATCCGCCTCCAGCCGCAGCGACACAAGCGCGTGCGCACCGGCTATCCCTGGATCTTCTCGAACGAGATCCAGATGGACAACGCCGCGAAAGCACTCGCGCGCGGCGCGCTCGTGCAGCTCGTTGCCAGCCACGGCGAACCGCTGGGGACGGCGTATTTCAATTCGCACACGCTGATCGCCGCGCGCCTCCTCGAGCGCGATCCCGCGCGGCCGGTCGACGAAAAATGGTGCGCCGAACGCCTCGCCGCCGCACTGGCGCTGCGCGAACGCCTGATTCCCGGAGGTTACTACCGGCTTGTTCACGCCGAGGCCGACGGCTTGCCCGGCCTGGTGATCGACCGATACGGCGACACGCTGGTCGTGCAGCGCAATGCGGCCGGCGTGGAAACGCTGTGGCCCCTGCTCTTGGCGGCAATCGACAGCGTGCTCTCGCCGGCGAACATCGTCCTGCGCGACGATTCGCCCGCGCGCGAGCTTGAGGGGCTTTCCTCGAGCGTGATGACCGTCCGAGGCGCGATCGACGGCCCGGTCCGGCTCGTCGAGAACGGCGCGACGTTCTTCGCCGATGCGGCCGGCGGCCAGAAAACGGGCTGGTTCTACGACCAGCGCGACAACCGGCGCGCGGTCGCCGCGATCGCGGCCGATGCGCGCGTGCTCGATCTCTACACTTATGCCGGCGGCTTCGGCGTGCTTGCAGCCAAGCACGACGCCGCACAGGTCACGATGGTCGACCGCTCGGAAGGCGCGCTCGATCTTGCAAAGCGCGCGGCCGAGGCGAACGGCGTGGCCGCGAAATGCCGGTACGAGAAGGCGGAAGTGTTCGGCCTGCTCGATCGCCTGACGGCGGCCGGTGAACGATTCGAGGTCGTCGTCGCCGACCCGCCCGCGTTTGCGAAATCGCGCAAGGACGTGCCGACGGCGCTGAAGGGCTATCGCAAACTCGCGCGCATGTCGGCCGGTCTTGTTGCGCCGGGCGGATTCCTGTTCGCGGCCTCGTGCTCGCACAACGTCACCGCCGAAAGCTTCCTGGAAGAAGTCGCGCGCGGCGTGCACGACGCAGGCCGGTCCGCCCGCATCGTGCGCGTGGCAGGTGCCGCGGGCGACCATCCGCTGCACCCGCATTTGCCCGAAAGCGCCTATCTGAAATCGCTGTTGATGGCGCTCGACTGACCGGCAGCTGTCAGAACGGCAGGCGAAACAGGAACCGGACGAGCTTGCGCGTGCGCGGCGAGAAAAGCTGGGGCGCGAAGTACGACCCGGCCGCGCGCTTGCCCGCTTCCGAAAGCGTGGGATAGGGCATCGTCAGCCCTGCCATTTCGGAGAGCTTCGCGCGGCGCGAAACGGCAGAGATCCACGGCGCCAGCAGATCGCCGGCATGGGCGCCGACGATCGTGGCCGCAAGGATGCGGCCCTTCGTGTTCGCCAGCAGCTTGACGAATCCTTCGGTCTCGCCGGTCGCCTGCGCGCGGTCGTTTTCGGCGAATGCCCAGCGCACGGCGCGCGGTGAAATCCCGCCGGCCCGCAATTCCTCCTCGGTCGGGCCGACTTGTGCAAGCTCCGGCGCCGTATAGGTCACGTGCGGGATCGCGCGCGTATCGGCGGCAACCGGCATGCGGAAGCACAGGTTGCGGATCGCGATTCCGGCATGCCAGCCGGCGACGTGCGTGAATTGCGGTGCGCCCGAGACGTCGCCCAGCGCCACGATGCGGCGGTTCGCGGTGAAGAGCCGCCGGTCGACGGCGATGCCGCGCGGGCCGTAATCGACGCCGGCCTTGTCGAGACCGAGATCTTCGACGTTCGGCGCGCGGCCCGTGGCGATCAGGACGTGCGAGAATGCGATCGGCGTTTCCCCGCCGCCCGCATCCGCAACGATCGCCACGGGCGCGACCTCGTGCTTCTCGAAGCGGACGACCTTTGTGCTTTCGTGCAGCGTCACCCCGTCGGCAAGCAGCGCACGGCGCACGACCGCTGCGGCCTCGCGATCCTCGCGCGGCAGGATCTCGCCGGCTTCGACGAGCGTCACGCGTGTACCGAGCCGCGCATGGGCTTGCGCAAGCTCGCATCCGATCGCACCCCCGCCCACGACAAGAAGGTGATCCGGGCGCGCGTCGAGATCGAAGACTGTTTCGTTGGTGAGGTAGCCGACATCGTCGAGACCCGGGATCGGTGGAATCGCCGGCCGGCTTCCGGTCGCGATCGCGAACTTCCGGGCGGAGATGTAGAAATTCCCGGCCTCCACCGCATCGGGTGACACGAACCGGGCGCGCGCTTCGATGACGCGGACGCCGAGCCCCGTGAAACGCGCGACCGAATCATTGGGTGCGATCGCCTCGATCGTTCGCCGGACATGCGCGCGCACGCCCGCATAGTCGACCACGGCCGGCGTGCGCAGATGCACGCCGAAACGTTCGGCCGTGCGTACCGCGTGCGCGGCGCCCGCCGCCGCGATCAGCGCCTTGGAGGGAACGCAGCCGGAATTGAGGCAGTCGCCGCCCATCCGGCCCGCTTCGCACAGCACGACCTTGAGGCCGAGTTGGGAAGCCCCGGCAGCAAGACTGAGCCCGGCCGAGCCGCCGCCGATCACGCAGAGATCGACATCAAGCCGTTCAGTCATTGGCTTTCTCCCTTCGCGCGACGGCCGAGAAAAACAGGCAGGAGCGAAAGTGCCGCTAGTGCCAGCAGCGGCAACAGCACCGGCGGCGACAGAAGGATGCCCAAATCCGGCCGCTCGCCGCGCTCGAAGACACTGCCGAGCCCGGCGCCCACGGATGCAAACACGAATGTGCCCGGAACGATGCCGAAAAACGTGCCCAGTGCATAGTCGCGAAGTTTCATGCCCAGGAATGCCGGCGCCAGATTGACCAGAAAGAACGGGAACGCCGGCACGAGCCGCAGGAAAAGAAGATAGGACAACGCGTTGCGGCGAAAGCCGGCCTCAAGCCGCTCAAGCGTTGGCCCCGCGCGACGGCGAAGCGCATCGCCAAGCGCCGTGCGCGCGGCAAGGAAAACAAGGCACGCGCCGAGCGTCGCACCGGCGACGGCCAGAAGCCCGCCAACGACAGTCCCGAACAGGAATCCGCCCGCAAGCGTCGCGATGGCGCCCCCCGGCAGCGAACCGGCAACGATCACGACATAGGTGATGAAGTAGAGCGCCGCGGCTGCAAACCGGTTCGCGACCGTCCATTCCACAAGAGCCGCCCTGTTCTCGGCCAACGCCTCGAATGTCACGTAGCGCTGAAGCCCGCTCGCGAAGAACAAAGCCGCCGCCGCCACGATGGCAGCGATTGGCATGAAACGTCTGAGGCTGCCTGCGGGCCTTGTATCGGACATCGGGCGATTCCTGAGCTTTCCGGCGTTTCGTCCCCGCTGCCCGGACAGGTTACGCACCGCACCCGCAAAAACGCAACCAACCGATTGATGAAAAAAGGAAAATGGGTCGATTGACGCCGCCGGATCGGGTCTGTATAACCGCCGCTCGTTTTGCCGGATTGATTCGAATTGGAGATTTCGTCGTGAAGCGCACTTACCAGCCCAGCAAGCTTGTCCGCAAGCGGCGGCACGGTTTCCGGTCGCGCATGGCGACGGTCGGGGGCCGCAAGGTCCTGCAGCGCCGCCGCGCGAAGGGCCGTAAGCGCCTGTCCGCCTAGCGCGGACCCGGCGCCCCGCGGCAGCGTCGGGCGGCGCCGGAAAGGAATCGGAATGCCGATCGCGGTCGAGCGCCTGAAGACGCGCAGCCAGTTTCTCGCGGTTGCGGCGACCCGCCGCAAATGGGCGGCGGACGGGCTTGTCCTTCAGGCGCGCGCACGCGAGGACGGCACGAGCCATATCGGCATCGGATTCACCGCCACCAAGAAAGTCGGCAACGCCGTCGTGCGCAACCGCTCGCGCCGTCGCCTCAAGGAGGCCGCACGCGTGGCGCTCGGCCGTGCGGGTATTGCGGGTTACGACTATGTCGCGATCGCGCGTGCCGCGACGCAGGACATCGCGTTCGACCGGCTCGTGGCCGATTTCGAGGCCGCCGCGCGGCGGCTGGCGCCGCGCGATACGGTGACGCGATGATCGCGCGCCTGCTCGACGCACTCGTCATCGTCTATCAATGGACATTGCGCCCGATCCTGGGCGCGAACTGCCGCTACCTCCCGAGTTGTTCGGACTATGCGCGCGAAGCGCTTGCCGAACACGGCGCCCTCGCGGGCTCCGCACTCGCCGTCCGCCGGATCTGTCGCTGCCACCCCTGGGGCGGCTTCGGATTCGATCCCGTACCGCCCCGTCGCGGCGAAATCCCGCGCTTTTGAGATCGCGATATCCCATGCAGCAATTCGACCAGAAGAACCTCATTCTCGCGATCGCCATCGCCATCGCCATGGTGCTCGGCTTCGAGCTTCTGTGGAACCAGCCGCGCGTCGCCCAGCAGCGCGCCGAGGCCGAGCGCCGCGCCGCGAGCGAACAGGTCCAGCCGCAGGCCGCGGCAAACGCGCCGGCCATTCCGGGCAGCAAGGCCGCCGAGCTGGTGGCCCAGCCCAATCCGGACCGCAGCAGCGTGATCGCGCGCGAATCGCGCGTGAAGATCGACACACCCACGACCGCCGGCTCGATCGCGCTGCGCGGTGCGCGCCTCGACGATCTGGTGCTGAAGAAGTATCGCGAGACCGTCGACCCCGACTCGCCGCCGGTGGTCCTGCTTTCGCCGCAGGGGACGACGAATCCCTATTTCGCCGATCTGGGCTGGGTCGCCGCCTCGGGCACGTCGGCCCTTCCCGGCCCCGACACGCTCTGGACCGCCGACCGCGACACGCTGACGCCGGGCAACCCCGTCACGCTCAGCTGGGACAACGGCCAGGGCCTGCGCTTCGAACGCCGCATCTCGATCGAGGACGAATATTTCTTTCGCGTGGACGAGACGGTCAGCAACACCGGCGCGCAGCCGGTTTCGCTGTTCGGCTACGCGCTCGCAAGCCGCGTCGGCACGCCGCATCTGGGCGGCTATTACATCCTTCACGAAGGCCCGATCGGCGTCGTCAAGGACGTGCTGAAGGAACCGCAGTACAAGGACCTTCGCGAGAAGCATGAGGTCAAGGAATCCGCCAAGGGCGGCTGGCTCGGCTTCGTCGACAAGTACTGGCTGGTCGCGCTCGTGCCCGACCAGTCGGCCGAAACGACGTCGCGTTTCATGCACACCGATGCCGGCGGCGTCGACCGCTACCAGGTCGACTATCTCGGCGCGGCACAAAGCGTCGCGCCCGGCGCCAGCGCCCGGCAATCGATGCGCATCTTCGCGGGCGCCAAGGAAGTCCGCCTGCTCGACGCCTACCGCGAGCGCTACGACATCCCGCTGTTCGACCGCGCGATCGATTTCGGCTGGTTCTACTTCCTGACCAAGCCGATGTTCCTCTCGCTCGAATGGCTTTACGGCAAGCTCGGCAATTTCGGCATCTCGATCATCGTGCTGACGATGCTCGTCAAGCTGCTGTTTTTCCCGCTCGCCAACAAGTCGTACAAGTCGATGGCGAAAATGAAGCAGCTCCAGCCCGAGATGGAGGCGCTCAAGGCGAAATACGGCGAAGACCGCCAGCGCATGTCGCAGGAGATGATGCTGCTTTACAAGAAATCGGGCGCCAACCCGCTTTCCGGCTGCCTGCCGATCGTCATCCAGATCCCGGTGTTCTTCTCGCTCTACAAGGTGCTGTTCGTCACGATCGAAATGCGGCACGCGCCGTTCTTCGGCTGGATCCAGGATCTTTCGGCGCACGACCCCACGACGGTCTTCAACCTTTTCGGGCTCGTGCATTGGGTGCCGCCGGCGTTCCTGCCGGCGCTCGGCATCTGGCCGCTGATCATGGGCGTCACGATGTTCCTGCAGCAGAAGCTGAACCCGCAGCCGGTCGATCCGGTGCAGGCCAAGATGTTCATGGCGCTGCCGGTGGTGTTCACCTTCATGCTGTCGTCGTTCCCGTCCGGCCTCGTGATCTACTGGTCCGTCAACAACACGCTTTCGATCCTCCAGCAGTGGGTGATCATGCGCCGGGCCGGCACGCATCATCCGCCGCACGCCAAGGCGAAGGCGTGAGCGGAACCGAGCCCCCGACGCCCGAAGCGGTCGAAGCCGCGCGCAAGCTCTTCGTGGGCACCTGCGATTTCCTCGCCGGCGCCGCCACGCTGTCGGCCATTCCGGCGGCGCGGCTGCCGGAAGTGGCGCTTGCCGGCCGCTCGAATGTCGGCAAGTCGAGCCTAATCAACGCGCTGGTCGGCCGCGGGCGCACGGCACGGGTCTCGCGCCATCCCGGCCGCACCCAGCAGATCAATTTCTTCAGCCTCTCGAACCGCCTTTCGCTGGTCGACATGCCCGGCTACGGCTATGCCGCGGTTTCAAAGAAGACCAAGGCGTCTTGGAGCGAACTGATCGTCGGCTATCTGAAGGGCCGGCCGACGCTGCGCCGGGCGCTCGTGCTGGTCGATTCGCGTCACGGCCTGAAGGACAGCGACCGCGGCCTGTTCGAGCTTCTCGACGAGGCGGCCGTCTCCTACCAGGTCGTCCTCACGAAATGCGACGAACTGGGGGCCGCCGGGCTCGCGCAACGGATAAAGGAAACGACCGCCGAGATCTCCAAGCACGTGGCTGCACACCCGACGGTGATGCCGACATCGTCCGAGAAGGACATCGGAATTGCCGAACTGCGCACCGAACTGGCCGCACTCGCGCGCGCACCCTGAAGACGCTATAAACCGCCGGAATCGCGACAGCATCGGACAGGCCCATGCCCATGGACACCCCTGACGACCCCCAGATCACCGCCCGCGTCCTTTCCGAGGCGCTGCCCTACATGCGCCGCTATGCCGGCAACACGGTCGTCGTGAAATACGGCGGCCACGCCATGGGCGACGAGAAAGTGGCGAGCGATTTCGCGCGCGACGTCGTGCTGATGAAACAGGTCGGCATGAATCCGATCGTCGTGCACGGCGGCGGCCCGCAGATCGCGCAGATGCTCGACCGCCTCAAGATCAAGAGCGAATTCGTCGACGGCCTGCGCGTGACCGACGCGGCCACCGTCGAAATCGTCGAGATGGTGCTTTCCGGCACCATCAACAAGATGATCGTCGCCGCCATCAACCGGGCCGGCGGTCGCGCGGTCGGGCTATCGGGCAAGGATGCGAATTTCCTCGTGGCCCGCAAGGTCACGCGCACGAAGAAGGATCCGGATTCGAACATCGAGCGCGTGCTCGATCTCGGCTTCGTGGGCGACCCCTACAAGATCGATCCGAGCTTCCTGGAAGGTTTCGCGAAGTCCGACATCATTCCGGTCGTGGCGCCGATCGGCATCGGCGAGAACGGCGAAACGTTCAACATCAATGCCGACACCGTGGCCGGCGCCGTCGCGGCCGCGATGAAGGCTTCGCGCCTGCTGCTGCTGACAGACGTCAAGGGCGTGCTCGACAAGCAGAAGAACCTGCTGCCGGAACTGACGGCCAAGCGCGTGCGCGAACTCATCGCCGACGGGACCATTGCCGGCGGCATGATCCCCAAGGTCGAGACCTGCCTGCTGGCGGTCGACGGCGGCGTGGACGGCGCGATCATTCTCGACGGGCGCGTGCGCCACGCGATCCTGCTCGAGGTGTTCACCGACAAGGGCGTGGGCACGCTTATCCGGGGTTGATCTTGCTTCAACGCCTCTACGACTGGACGCTCGCGCTGTCGCGCACGCGCCACGCGCCCGCGGTGATGGCGGCCGTGTCCTTCACCGATGCCTCGTTCCTGCCCATCATGCCGCATCCGTTGCTGGCGCTGCTCGTGATGGCAAAGCCGGAGCGGGCCTATTGGTATGCGACGCTCTGCACGGTCACGTCGGTGGCGGGTGCCTTTCTCGGTTACGCGATCGGCCATCTGCTCTACGAGACGCTCGGGCTCTGGCTCGTCCAGACACTCCACTACGAAGACCACATGGTCAAGTTCCAGGCGATGTTCGCCGAATGGGGCTTCTGGCTGATCGTCGGCAAGGGACTGACGCCGATCCCCTTCAAGATCGTCACGATCGGGGCTGGCGTCGCGGGCTATGGCCTGGTGCCCTTCACCATCGCCAGCATCATCGCGCGCGCCATGAATTTCTACGCGATCGCCTGGGTGCTGAAGCACCAGGGCGGGCGCATCGACGCGTTCGTGCGCCGCTACGGAACCCACATCGGCTGGACCGTCAGCGTGGCGATCCTGGCGCTGGTCGTGTGGTGGTTCGTCGTGCGTTGATCAGGCTCCGAAGAATTCGAGCTGCCATTTCAGCTCTTCCTCGGTCAGCGGCCAGCCATCCCACTTCGCGCCGGTAAGCACGCTCTTGGGCGGGAGCGACAGCGTCTTCTGCTGGATCGCGACGGCCGTGGGCATCTTCAGTTTGGCCTTCCAGCACGCCGCGATGATGCCCTTCGCCGAACGGGCGTTCAGGATCTTGTCGATCGCATCCGCCCGGGTGCCGCCCAGTTCGGCCAGCGCAAGCTTCACGAAGAGCTTCTCGCCGTTCTGGGCCGCCGCCGTGACGGCGGCATCGTCGAGCTTCTTTTCGCGCCGCAGGCGCTTGACCTTGTCGCCGACCGTTTCGCCGTCGCCGTTTCCGCCGGCGCCCGCCCACTCGGGATCGGCCAGATTCCGCTTGCGCGCACCGGCACCTGAACCGCCATCGCGCGCCGCACCCGCCTCGCTTATGCGTTTGCGGACTTCGCTTGCGACCGCCTCGCGCGTGGCCGCGTCCAGATCGGGGCGCTGGGCGAGACGCTGGGAGAGCGCATCGGCCACGAACGCGGCGATGCGGATGGCCGCACTTGCCGGAAGTTTCGGCCGATCGACAAGGCCGCCGTGCCAGCTCGGGCGCGTGGGCGCGCGATCGACGATCAGGTCGAGCGTCTCCTCGCGGATCTGCGCGGAAGGATTGCCGAGAAGCGTCGTGACCGCATCGACATCGTCGATCGCCACGATCGCATCGGAAATCGCCTCGGCGACGTTCGATCGGCGGGCGACGGCACTGAGCGCGCCCTCGGCGTGCCGGCCGCGGATGATCTCCAGCAGGTCGTCGTCGGTAAGGAGCGGCGAGAACTGCAGGACCGGGCTTGCGACGGCAAGCTCGGTATCGCGCGCAAGCTGCCGGACGAGATCAGCCGGCGCATCGGGAACGTCCTTGAGCGTGTCGGCGACGACCGCGCGGATGCGCGTGGCCGTATCCTTCGCGAGCACCTCGAGCGTCTGCATGACGCGCGTGCGCGCGGCATCCTGCTCGCCGGGCTTGAGGCCGGGAAGCAGCCGCTGGACCTTGCCGGCGAGGCCGGCGCGCACGTCCTCGCTCTGGTCGCGGGCAAGCTTCAGATTGGCGTGAAACGGCGAAGCGGCGTTGACCGCGACCGCCTCGCGGACGCTCGGGTCGAAGTCCTCCGTCAGGTAATAGAGAATCTCCGGACGGACGTCGGTGCGGCGCGCGAGATTCGTGCGCACGTAGACATCCGGATCCTGAAGGAGCCGCTTGGAGGTTTCGTATTCTTCGTCGCTCTGGACCATTCGCCGTCAGCCTGCCTTACGCTTTCACGACCGGGGCGAGCGCATAGCTGCCCTTGCCCCGCCGCTTGACCTCATACATCGCTTCATCGCCGCGCTGGAGCAGCTCGTCCACGCTCTCGGGTCGTGCCGGATCGTGCACCGCGACACCGACGGAAAACCCGAGTGGCTTCTCCGGACTTGCCGAAACAGGCACCAGATCCCCGCGCAGTTCGAGAATATGCTTCGCCTTGGCGACGGCGCCCTCTTCATCGGTCATGTCGAGCCAGAGCGCGAATTCGTCGCCGCCGAGCCGGGCGACCAGATCGTTGGCGCGCGTCGCCTTGCGCAGCGTGCGCGCGACCGCCTTGAGTGCCGCATCACCCGCCTGATGGCCGAGGATGTCGTTTACCGCCTTGAAATTGTCGAGATCGACATAGACGAGCGCGCCGGGCGTGCCTGACCGCCGGGAGCCGGCGAGCCGCGCGCCCAGCTCGGCGACGAAACGGCGGCGGTTGAGGAGACCCGTGAGCGCATCGGTCGATGCCTGACGATCGAGCGCTTCGAGAACGTCGAGCTGGGCGTGCGCGATGCCAAGCTGCGCGGCGACCTCGGCCAGCACCGCGCGCTCGCCTTCGCTCCACGGCTCGCCGTCCATGCCCCGAAAAAGCGCCACAAGCCCGTTGACCTTGTGGCGGAACGCCGTCGGCACGACGAGTGCCCGACCGTCCGCGCTTTTAAGTTCCACCAGCGCGTCTATTCCCTCGGCTTCCGGTCTGTCGAGGCGAAGGCGCGCTTCGAAGCGCCGTTCGATGTCGAGCCCGGCGGGGATCGATCCGCCATGCGTGGCGCCGGACTCGAAATCGGGGCGGCCGTCGGCGTCATTCGCCACACGCCAGATGGCGCAGCCTGCCCCCAGCGCGTTCGCGGTTTCGCTTGCCGCCGCGCGCAGCATTGCCGTGGCTTCCATCTCGTCGCGCACGGCGCGCACGATGTGCGCGATGAGGCGCTCGCGGTTGCGGGCCTCGGCCAGTTCGGCCTCGCGCTCGCGCGCATCGGTCACGTCGCGGGCAAGGCCGCGCGCACCCTTCCATGCGCCGTCGGCGGTGAAGAGCGGCATTGCGGAAATCTGGACGCAGGCGTCCTGCCCGTCGGCCCGGCGCACCCACTGTTCGGTCTGCTCGATCGGCTGGCGCGTCAGGAACGGGTCGGCGACCGACGCATCATCCGGGTCGATGGCGAACACCGACGGCTGGCGACCGAGCAGATCGTCCGCCCGCCAACCAAGCGCGCCTTGCGGGGAGACGAAGGCGAATCGTCCCTCGGCGTCGGTTTCCCACGCGAAATCGCTCGAAATCTCGACGATGTCCTTGTAGCGCCGGCGCGAGTCGGCAAGCGCATTGCGCATGTTCGCGGCAAGGCTCACGTCGCGGGCCAGGATGAGCACCCCCTCGCCCGCCGGCACCAGGCCAACGTCGAGCGTAACCGGTGCCGCCGTACCCGGAACCACCACCGTATCGAGCCGGGCCGCACCGCCCTGCGCGATATCGGCGACCAGCGCACCGAGACTGCCGGTTCGCGCTTCGAATTCCGCAAGCATCGCGCGCGCGGCGGAATTGGCGCTGGCGATCGACCCGCCGGGTCCAAGGCGCGCCGCAGGGCCGGGCCAATCGGCGACGAGCCGGTCGAATCCGGTCGCCGGATCCGCGAGCGGCGGCGCGGATGTGCGGGAACGCGAAGCGACGTCTTTTGGCGTGGCGGGCAGCGTTCTGATCCCTTCAAAAAGCGAGCGCGAGGATAGCCCGCCACCCCTTGCCGTGCCAAGGCAACCGGGCACCCTCGGGCGATGTAGCGCATCGTTGACAGCGGCGCGCCGGCACCCCATTTTCGCCTGCCGCCCGACCTCGGCCCCCAAGGGTCCTACACCGGAAAACGCGATGAATTTTGCAAATCTCCAGTCGACGATCGATCAGGCCTGGGAAAACCGGGCCGAACTTGGCACCGGCACCAAGGGTGCCATACGCGAAGCCGTCGAAGCGGCACTTGCGGCACTCGATGCGGGCGAAGCGCGCGTGGCCGAGCGCAAGGACGGCAAATGGGTCGTCAACCAGTGGCTCAAGAAAGCGGTCCTGCTTTCGTTCCGCCTGAACGACAACATGCTCATTTCCGACGGTCCGGGCGCTGCCGCATGGTGGGACAAGGTTCCCTCCAAATTCGCGGACTGGACGGCCGACCGCTTCCGCAAGGCCGGGTTCCGCGCCGTTCCGAATTGCGTCGTGCGCCAGTCGGCCTACATCGCCCCGAATGTCATCCTGATGCCGTCGTTCGTGAATGTCGGCGCGTTCGTGGACAGCGGCACGATGGTCGACACGTGGGCCACGGTCGGCAGCTGTGCGCAGATCGGGAAGAACTGCCATCTTTCGGGTGGCGTGGGGATTGGCGGCGTTCTCGAACCGCTGCAGGCCGAACCCGTCATCATCGAAGACAACTGCTTCGTCGGCGCGCGCTCGGAAGTGGTCGAGGGCGTCATCGTCGGCGAAGGGTCGGTCATCTCGATGGGCGTGTACATCGGCCAGTCGACCAAGATCGTCGATCGCAACACCGGCGAGGTCCATATGGGCCGGGTCCCGCCCTATTCCGTGGTCGTGCCGGGGAACATTCCAGGCAAGCCGCTGCCCGACGGAACGCCCGGCCCGTCGACCTATTGCGCCGTGATCATCAAGCGTGTCGACGAGAAGACGCGGTCGAAGACCTCGATCAACGACCTTCTGCGGGCTTGAGATGGTCGACCCGGTCGAGTTCGCGCGCGAGCTGATCCGCTGCCGGTCGGTGACGCCGGCCGACGACGGCGCTCTCGGCACGCTCCAGCGCCGGCTCGAAACGCTGGGCTTCACCTGCCATCGGCTGAAATTCGCCGATGCGGACACGCCCGACGTTGAAAATCTCTATGCGCGCATCGGCACGCAAGGCCCGAATTTCTGCTTCGCGGGCCATACCGACGTCGTGCCGACGGGCAATCTTCAGGGATGGACCGTCGATCCGTTCGCGGCCGAAATCCATGACGGCTTCCTCTACGGCCGCGGGGCGGTCGACATGAAGGGGGCGATCGCCGCATTCGCGTCGGCGGCTGCCCGCTTTGTCGGCACGCACGCGGGCAAGCTGCCCGGTTCGATTTCGCTGCTCATCACCGGCGACGAGGAAGGCCCCGCGATCAACGGCACGGTCAAGGTGCTCGACTGGATGGCCAAGCGCGGCGAAAAGCTCGACGTGTGCGTGGTCGGCGAACCGACGAACGAGTCGGCGCTGGGCGACATGGCGAAGATCGGCCGGCGCGGCTCGGTCAACGCCACGCTCGTCGCAAAGGGCGTGCAAGGCCACGTCGCCTATCCGCATCTGGCCGACAATCCGGTCCACCGGCTCATCCGCCTTCTGGGCGACCTCACCTCGAAGCCGCTTGACGCCGGCAACGCGCATTTCCAGCCATCCTCGCTCCAGGTCACGACCATCGACGTCGGCAACCCGACCGAGAACCTGATCCCGGCCGAAGCAAGCGCGCGGCTCAATATCCGCTTCAACGACATGCACACCTCGCGCTCGCTGCTCGACTGGATCGCCGCGCGCGCCGAAGCGCTCGGCGGGAAGGTCGACATCAAGAGCCGCGTATCGGGTGAATCATTCATTACGCACCCCGGCGCGCTCTCCGAACTCGTTTCCGGCGCGGTCGAAAAGGTCGCCGGGCGGCGTCCGGCGCTTTCCACCACCGGCGGCACGTCGGACGCCCGCTTCATCGCGCGCCACTGCAAATCGATCGAATTCGGCCTCGTCGGGCGGACCATGCACAAGACCGACGAACGGGTGGCAGTGGCCGATCTGGTGGCCCTGTCCGAGATCTACGCGAACATGCTCGACGGCTTCTTCGCGGCGCCTGCCGCGCAGTGGGCATAGCGAACGGCGATGGGCCCTTTCGGCCTCGTCGTCCTTCCGCTTCGCGGCCTTGGCCGGATCCTGCGCGGCGAGCGCGCGGGGATCGACCAGATCGGGTCGGCGAGCCGCGCGGGCTGGATCCTGTCGTTCATCATCCCGGCCGTTCTCGCGGCCCCGGCCTATGCCTGGATGACGCTCCAGCGCTTCGCCGAACTCGAGTTCGAGCCGGCGTCGGCCGCGGATTTCGGGATCGAGGCGCTCGGCTACGTCGTCGGCATCGTCGCGTTTCCCAACATTTCGTACCTGCTCTGCGAGCGGCTCGGCCGTCGCGAGCCCTGGTACGACTATGTCGCCGCCTATAACTGGGCGACGGTCCCGCAGATCGCCCTTTACCTGCCGGTCGCGCTCATCGGCGCCAACGACGCCGTGCCGGGCCCGATCGCGTTCCTTTTCGGCGTGGTCGCAGTCATCGCGGCGATTGCCATCCATTTCCGGGTGGCCCGGGTCGTGCTGGAGATAACGCCGGTCCAGGCGCTTCTGCTCGTCGCCGTCGATCTCGCGATCGGCCAGTTCATCGCCCGGATCGTGGACAGGCTGCACGGCTTCTAGGGAGAGACGAATCCCGCTCGCGGCGATCGCGCGGATCTAGGCCGGATAGTCGACGCGCACGAGATAGAGCCCGTCCGGCGGGGCCGTGGGGCCGGCCGCGCGCCGGTCGCGTGCGGCAAGCGCATCGGCGACGTCCTGCGGCGTCCAGCGCCCCTCGCCCACCAGCTTCAGCGAGCCGATCATGTTGCGCACCTGATGATGCAGGAACGAGCGCGCCTCGACCCAGGCCGAGATGTCGTCGCCGTGGCGCGAGATATCGAACCGGTCGAGGGTCTTGATCGGGCTCTTCGACTGGCATTCGGTCGCCCGGAAACTCGAGAAATCGTGATGCCCGACGAGGATCGCGGCACCCGCGCGCATCGCGTCGACGTCCAGACGCCGTTCGACATGCCAGACGCGGCCCTTGTCGAGGACCGGCCGCGCACGCCGGTCGCAGATCCGGTAGAGATAGACGCGGTGGATCGCCGAAAATCGGGCGTGAAATTCCGGCGACGCCTCGATCACTTCCAGCGCCTGGACACCGAACGGTTTCAGATGCCAGTTCAGCGCATCGCGGATCTTGAGCGGCGACCAGTCGCGCTCGAGATCGACATGCGCGACCTGCCCCATCGCATGCACGCCCGAATCCGTCCGGCCGGCCGCGACGATCGCGACCTCTTGGCCGCAGAACTTCGCGAAGGCGGTCTCCATCGCTTCCTGCACGCTGAAGCCGCTGTCCTGCCGCTGCCAGCCGACGAACCCGCTGCCGTCATATTCGATGATCAGCTTGTAGCGCTTCACGGCACCAGCACCGTGCCGACGGGTAGCGCGCGCCCGCGCAGGAACGCATCGGCATCCATCGGCGCACGGCCCGCGCGCTGGACTCGCAAGATATCGAGCGCGCCGCTCCCGCAAGCGACGACGAGCGGTGCCGCCACGACGGTGCCGGGCGCCCCTGCCGGGCCGGATACTGCTCGCGCGCCAAGAACCTTGAAGCGGTCGCCGCCCTGCTCGAACCATGCACCCGGAAACGGATCGAAGGCCCGCACGCGCCGGGCAAGGGTTTCGGCGGGTTGCGCCCAGTCGAGACGCGCCTCGACCTTGTCGAGCTTGCGGGCATAGGTCGCTCCTGCGCCCTGGATTTCCGGCACCAGCGATCCGATCCGCGAAAGCGCCTCCACGATCGCCTGCGCGCCCACGGCGGCAAGTTCATCGTGAAGCGTTCCGCCGGTCGCATCGGGGCCGATCGGCACGCTGCGCTTGAGCAGCATCGGCCCGGTATCGAGGCCTGCTTCCATGCGCATGATCGTGATGCCGGTCCGGGCATCACCCGCCTCGATCGCGCGCTGGATCGGGGCGGCGCCCCGCCAGCGCGGCAGGAGCGAGGCATGGATATTGAGGCACCCGAGCCGGGGGGCATCGAGGATCGCCTGCGGAAGCAGGAGGCCATAGGCGGCAACGACCGCGACGTCGAGATTCAGGGCCGCGAACGCGGCCTGCTCCTCGGCCGGCTTGAGGCTTGCGGGATGCCGCACCGGAATGCCCAGTTCGATCGCGCGCGCGTGCACGGAACTTGGCACCTCGCGCTGGCCGCGCCCGGCCGGCCGCGGCGGCTGGGTATAAACGCACGCGATCTCGTGCCCGGCGGCCGCCAGCGCATCGAGTGCGGCGCGCGCAAAGACGGGCGTTCCCATGAAGGCGAGGCGCAAGGGCAAGACCCGCCGTTATTCGGCGGCCTTCTGCCGCCGGGCCTTCTGCACCTTGCGAAGGATCATGTTGCGCTTGAGCGCGGAAAGATGGTCGACGAACAGCACGCCTTCGAGATGATCCATCTCGTGCTGGATGCAGACGGCAAGAAGACCGTCGCAATCGATCTCCTGCACGGCATCGTTCTCGTCGCGGAAGCGCACCCGGACCTGCTTGGGCCGCTCGACCTCGGCGTATTGGTCGGGTACGGAAAGGCAACCCTCCTCGCAAGGCACCATCTCGTCCGACGCCCAGACGATCTCCGGATCGACGAATTTGCGCGGGGTCGGCGGCTCTCCTTCGCGCGCAAGGTCCATCACGATGACGCGCTTATCGACGCCGATCTGCGGGGCGGCAAGGCCGATGCCGTTGGCGGCGTACATGGTCTCGACCATGTCGTCCATCAATGCGCGGATCGAATCGTCCACGCGGCCGACGGGCCTTGCCTTGACCTTGAGGCGCGGATCGGGCGCGACGAGAACTTCACGGACTGCCATGCCGGTTAGGTAGGGCCAAGCCCGCATCCGGTCAAGCGGCCTTGGCGGTCCGGACGGGGTGGGATAACGTGCCGCCGCAACTGGAAAATCGCCATCGGGAGACCGCCATGACCGCCGCCGAACGCCTGCGCACGATGCTTGCCGAGCCCGTCCTGCGCACGATGCCCGGCGTGTTCGACGCGCTTTCCGCCAAGCTTGCGGCCGAGGCCGGGCACAAGGTCGCCTTCATGAGCGGATTTGCCGTTTCGGCGGCCCGGCTGGGCATGCCCGACGCGGGCCTGATTTCGATGTCGGAGATGCTCGACACGCTGCGCGGTTGCGTTGCCGCCGCCGGCGACGTGCCGATGATCGGCGACGGCGACACGGGCTGGGGCAACGCGCTCAATGTCCAGCGGACGGTCCAGGAATATGCGCGCGCGGGTGCCGCTGCGGTAATGATCGAGGATCAGGTAAGCCCGAAAAAGTGCGGCCATACGAAGGGCAAGCTCGTGATCCCGCGCGGCGAGGCCCGCATCAAGATCCGCGCGGCGGTCGAAGCGCGCGAGGCGCTGCGCGCATCAGGTCGCGGCGACATTCTTGTCCTCGCACGCACGGATGCGCGGGCGGTCCACGGATTCGAGGAGGCGCTTGCGCGCTGCACGGATTTCGTCGACGAGGGGGCCGACATCATTTTCCTCGAGGCACCCGAAAGCGTGGAGGAAATGAAGCGCTTCTGCCGGACCATCCCGCGCCCCTGCATGGCCAACATGGTCTTCGAAGGGAAGACGCCGGTTCTTCCCGCCGCCGAGCTTCAGGCGATCGGGTATCGCCTGGCGGTCTATCCGGTTGCCGGTCTTGCGGCCGTGATCTCGGCGTTGCGGCAGTCCTATGCGTCGGTTCTTCCCGGATCGGCCATCGCGCAGCCGCCGCACCTGACGTTTCCCGAGCTTCAGGAAGCCGTCGGATTTCCCGGATATTGGGACCGCGAAAAGCGGTTCGCGGCGGAGTAGATCAGCGGTCGATTGCGTCGATCGTCCGCGGCGAGCCCACCGCCGGATGCCACGACCAGCCAAGGCCGGTCGAATAGCGCCGTTCGGCGCGGGCCTGGCAGAACCACAAGGGCGGCGGCGAGATCGGCCGGCCATCCTGAAACATCTGGCCGTCGGCCATGCAGCTCTGCACGACCGTAAACCCGTCGCACACGGCCGCGGCCCCCGTTTCCGGGCACTCGCGCGCTTCATCGGCAACCTCGAGGGTTTCGCGAACACGCCACTGGCCGAAACGCTGGGCCGTATTGGGCGTGCCACCCGGAAAATACCAGCCCTCGCGCAGCACGTAGTCGATCGTCAGCTGGTTGCCGACGGCGAGGGGAAAAAGCTTTCCCTCGACCGAGTTGATTTTCGCGACCCACGTCGCCCGGTCGCTGAGACCACGCACGCGCGCCGCGTCGGTCCGCGCCAGGAACAGCAGACCGCCCAGACCGACCGCAAACTCCCGTTCCGCCTCGCCCGCCGCGGCGGCAAGCGAGAGGCGCACATGCGTCAGCCCGTCGGCATGCGAGACGATCTTGAGTTCGTTTTCGCTCGATGCGATGCGGTCGTAGTGGATCGCACGAAAAAGCGGTGCCGGCACGTCGCGCAGCGACGGGTGCATCCGGACGTACTGTGCGACGGCGTCGGGCAGGCCGGGTGGCCCAAGTGCCGCAATGAAGTCGGCGGCCTCGCCCGCGTGGGCAGGCGTCGAGAACAGCGTCAATGCAAGGAGGGCCGGCAGGCGCATGACCGGCACTCTAGCACCCGACGACTAGAAGAGCTTGCCGCCGTTGGGGACGCCTTGAGTGGGCGAAACAAGCACGACCGCGCCGTTTTCGTCGGGAAACCCGAGCGTCAGCACTTCGCTCATGAACGGACCGATCTGGCGCGGCGGGAAATTCACGACCGCCGCCACCTGCCGGCCGACCAGTTGGTCTGGCGAATAGTGCACCGTGATCTGTGCCGAACTGCGCTTCACGCCGATCGCCGGACCGAAATCGATGCGCAGCTTGAAGGCGGGTTTGCGCGCCTCGGGGAAAGGTTCGGCCGAAACGACCGTGCCCACGCGGATGTCGACGCGCTCGAAGTCCCGGAACTCGATGTCTGCCATGGATGGCGTCCGTCAAAATGAAAAGGGCCCCGGCATGCCGCCGGGGCCCTTTCTATAGCCGACGCGGGTCGAACCCGCGAAGCCTCACTTCTTCTTGGCGATCTGCAACTTGAGTTCGTCAAGGCTGTCCGCAACGCGCTTCTGGACGACTTCCAAAGCCTCGGTCTGCGACTTGGCGACGAGTTCGGCCAGTTCGCGCATGTTCTGCACCGCGTGCTGGAAGGCGTCCTTGACGATCTCGGTCTGCTTGGCGGCCTTTTCCTCGGGGCTGCCGGCAGCCATGACTTCGCGCACGGCGCTCGACGCCTCTTCCATCATGGAGCGGAAAATCTCGCTCTGCCGGCGCGCGATCGCCTGCATGCTCTCGACCGCAAGCTGGTTGGCCTGGGCCAGCGCTTCGACGTTCTTGCGCTGCGCGGCGACAATGCCTTCCATGTCGACGGGCGCGAACTTGAAATCGCCCATCTGCTTGGGCATCTCGAACATCTTCGCAAAATCGAATTCACCGAACGGCATCTTGCTGCTCCCTTTCGTCATCGCTGCCCCCATTTGCAAATCGCTTCCGGTCACCGGATCAGCGCGCCGGGGCACGCTCGAAATCCGCACGAATAATGGGCAAACGCGGTACGTCGGTCAAGTAAAATTGTGCGTTGCAGCAAAAATCTTAAATCGCATCTTGATCGGATCAAAACGTTAAGAAATGCCGATAAATTCGATGTTAGCGCTTGCAGATCGCCCGCTGGACGGTGCAAAAACTCCACCCGTTTTGCTGCAACTGCACTGTTCCCGAGAAGGCCACTCGAACACGTGCCCAATTCGGCGGCATCTAAGACCTTGATTCAATAAGGGGCAATTGAAGCAGCGGGTACTTGGATGGAGCGGAACCGCCGGCCCGGCATCAGTCTCACTTTGGACGGACCCGAAATCGTTCGGCGATGTCGCGGATACCATCGGCGGACGCACCGGCGACTTCGTAGGCGAGTTCGGCCCACTGCCGTTCGAGCACGCGCACGGGTACCGGGTTCTGCATGTCGACGCGCCCGAGTTCGGCGCCTTTCGCATCGCTCACCTGCCAGGTCACCCGCATTTTTCGCGTGTCCGCGCCGGCATCCGAAATCTCGACTGTCCCGGCAACCGCCAGCACGTCCGGTCCGGCAACGTCGGCGATGCGCAATCCCGCCTTCTCGAGATGGTAGGCGAGGCTGCGCTCAAGCGCGCGTGCGCCGTCGCCGGGCGCGCCCTTGACACCGACAATCCGCACCGACGGCAAAGCGCGTGAAATGACTGCCTCGGGCTTGATCGCGCCGACGATCGCGTTTGCGATCGGCGTGGCGAGCGGCCGCCACGTGGCCGGATCGTTCGTGTCCCCCTGCACGACCGCCTCTGCACGCCGATCGGCAAGCGAAACGCCCTTCGGATCGACGAGGCTCGCCGAAACACGTGCGCGTCCGCCTGCCGTCTCGACCTGGAGGTCGAGGATAAGGCTCGACGGATTGCCGACATTGACGTTGGCGGGCACGTCGGCCTTGCGAAGTGCGTCGGCGACGGCTTCGGCAAAGGCGCGCCCGGGCTCGCCGGGCAGCCCGAGCGCCGGCGGCACGACCACGCCGCCGAAATCGGGCAGCAGAAGCAGCGGATTGTCCTCGGGCGTCTTCTCGTCGGGCTGGAACGGGCGCGGCAGCGGCCCGCAGGCCGCCACGGCAAGCGCAAGCAGGACAGCGATCGTCAGGCGAAACACGAAACGGCCAAGCCTGCGATCGGAAGCAGGACGAAGAGCAGAAGATAGGGCATCAGCCCTCCAGGACGATTGCGGACAGACCGCGACCATAGTCCGCTTCGCCGCGAAGGCAGCTGCGGCGATAACTGAAAAACCGGTCGGCTTCCCCGCACGTGTCGTTGGGCAGCGCGCTGACCTCGCCCACGCCCGCGCGCGTCAGACGGTCGGCGACGTAGCCGCGCAGGTCGAACATCCATTTTCCCGGCGTGCGCGCGGGCGCGAAGAAGCGCCCGTTGTCTTCGTTCTCGGCGAGGAACGGCGCCGGGAATTCCGGGCCGACTTCGTACGAACGCTGCGCGATGCAGGGGCCAATACCGGCACGCGTGCGCCCCGCCGCGGCGCCCAGACGCCCCATCGCGTCAAGCGTCGCCTCGAGCACGCCGCCGATTGCACCCTTCCACCCGGCATGCGCGGCACCGATGACTTTCGCAGACGGGTCGCAAAAGACGACGGGCACGCAATCGGCAGTCAGGATGCCGAGCGCCACGCCGGGCGTTGCGGTGACGAGCGCATCGGCCTTGGGGCGTTCACCGTCCGCGAGCGGCGCGTCGAGCGTGACGACCTCCCGCCCGTGCACCTGATAGACGGTCGTCAGGCTGCCGGCAGGAAGCTCGAGCGCCTCCATCGCGCGCGCGCGATTCGTACGAACGGCCGTCGCGTCGTCGCCCGAGCCGAGACCGCAGTTGAGCGACGAATAAAGCCCCGTGCTGACGCCGCCCTGGCGCGTGAAGAACGCGTGCCGCATTCCGTCGATATCGTTGAGCGGGCCAAGCGTCACGAGTGCCATATATCGGTCAACCTTCGAAGCCGGGGGGCGGTGGCAGCGTCGGCGCCTGAAACGCCACGGCCTTGAACAGCGTGCCCATTTCGTCGGGATGGAGCAAGCGTCGGCTCGCCGCCTCCAGCGTGCGCGCCCTCTCGGGGCTTGCGCCGCGCGCGAGCACCGCAAATCGCGCATGGATGCCGACGCGACGCAGGAAATCCGCCTGCGTCACGGGCCCGAAGGCATCGGCGCCGCCCGTCCGTGCGGCATTGACAAGTCGGGGAAAATCGACATGCGTGGTGAGGTCGCATTCGCCGGGCGCCTCGAACACCGGGACTTTGTTGTGCGCGCGCACGGCCTGCAACGTATCGCCCCATCCCGAGCGGGCCGTCCCATAGTCGACAATGATGGCAGCACCGCCAGTCCGTGCGAGGCGGGCACCGATCTGCCGGGCGATCGCAAGTGCCGGTTCGCAGACTTCGACGACAGTACCGTCCGGCGCATCGTCGATCTGTTCGCGCGATAGTGGCGGGTCATCGACGCGCGGGCCATCCGCGAATGCGAACCCGTCGGCGGGCGATGAAACCACCCGCTCGTGCCACACCGCGCCGCGGCGCACGAACTGACGAACCGGCAAGGCATCGAAGAATTCGTTGGCGACGACGAAAACGGGGCCATCATCCGGCACCTCGTCGAACGTGTCGTGAAACGACGGCGCGTGACCGGCAAGTTGTTCGGCCTGCTGCGCGCGCAGCGGGCGCGAAATTTCGACCAGATGCAACCGGGCGGCGGCGACGAACCCGGGCAGCACCTTGCCGAGGGCACGCAGCGCATCGGCCATCAGGACGCCCCGCCCCGGGCCAAGTTCGACCAGCCGCACCGACGGCGGCGATCCTGCCGCCTGCCAGCGTTCGCCGAGCCACAGGCCAAGCATCTCGCCGAAAGCCTGCGAGATTTCCGGGGCGGTCGTGAAATCGCCCGAAGCGCCCAACGGTGCGCGCGTCCGGTAGTAGCCGAATTCGGGATCGGCGAGACAGGCGTCGATGAAGGCGTCAACGCGAAGCGCACCGTGCGAAGCGATGCGCGCGCTGAGGCGGCGCGCCAGTTCGTTCACGTCCGCGCCTTCGAGGACACGACGAGCCAGATGCCGGCCGCGATCATCGGCAGCGAAAGCAGCATGCCCATCGTCAACGGGCCCCAGAGAAAGCCCAGAAACGCGTCGGGCTCGCGGAATATCTCGCCCGTGCAGCGGGCGACGCCGTATCCGGCAAGGAAAATGCCGGCGAGCATGCCGCGTCGCGCGCAGACCTGCGGCCGGCGCGACAGCACAAACAGAACGGCAAACAGCGCAAGGCCTTCGAGCGAAGCCTGGTAGATCTGGCTTGGATGGCGCGGCAACGGTCCGCCGTGCGGGAAGATCATCGCCCAGGGCACGTCGGGCGCCACGCGCCCGAACAGTTCCCCGTTGATGAAGTTGGCAACGCGCCCGAAGAACAGGCCGATCGGCACGACGCAGGTGACAAGGTCGCCAACGCGGAACAGGTCAAGGGAATTGCGGCGCGCAAACGCGACGATGGCGATGATGACGCCCAGCATTCCGCCGTGGAAGCTCATGCCGCCGCGCCAGAGCATCAGCGCCTCGAGCGGTTCGGCGAGATAGTAGGAAGGCTTGTAGAACAGCACGTAGCCGAGCCGCCCGCCGAGAATGATGCCCATCGTCACCCAGACGACGAAATCGTCGAGCGCTTCGCGCGACATCGCGCGAAGGCGGGTATCGTTGAGGGTCGCTGCGTACTTCCATCCGCCGACGATGCCCGCGATATAGGCAAGCGCATACCAGCGGATCGCGACCGGCCCGATCTCGATCGCGATCGGATCGATGGCGGGATAGGCCAGTGCCATCAGACGTACGGGTCGTCGGTCGCGAGGAAGTCGAGCACGTAACGCCGGACCCCTTCCTCGAGATCGGTGAAGGGTTTGGCGTAGCCGGCCGCGCGCAGCCGGCCGGTGTCGGCCTGCGTGAAGTATTGGTACTTGTCGCGTATTTCTTCAGGCGTGTCGCGCCAGGCGATGTTCGCGTTGCGGCCCAGCGTCGAGTAGACCGCCGTGGCAAGGTCGAGAAACGAGCGCGCCTTTCCGGTGCCGAGATTGAAGAGGCCGGAGACCTGCGGGTTCGCGCGGAACCAGAGCATCGCGTCGATCACGTCGCCGACCCAGATGAAGTCGCGCGTCTGCCCGCCGTCGGCCACGTCCTTGCGGTGCGAGCGGAAGAGCGGGAACGCTTCGCCCTTGGCGGCCGCCGGATAGACTTGATTGACGACCGAGCGCTGCGCACCCTTGTGGTATTCGTTCGGGCCGTAGACGTTGAAGAACTTCAGCCCCACATGCTGGCGCGGTTTCTTGGCCTTGCGCTCGCCCAGGATCGCGGCAATCCGCCGGTCGACCAGATGCTTCGACCAGCCATAGGGATTGAGCGGCGCGAGCCGGGAAAGCGCATCCTGGGCCGGATCGTCGACGAAGCCACGCTCGCCGCCGCCATATGTCGCGGCCGACGAGGCATAGATGAACGGAACGCCGGCCTCGGCACACCAGTCCCAGAGATCGAGGGTGAGGCGCACATTGTTCTTCACGATCGCATCGACGTCCGTTTCGGTCGTCGACGAGATGGCACCCATATGGAAGATCGCTTCCACGCGGCCTTTTCGCGCGGCGAGAAACGCGGAAAAATCTTCCGGTCGCACGACATCATCGAGACGGCGCTTGGCGATGTTGCGCCATTTCTCGCCGTTGCCGAGCCAGTCGACGCAGACGAGCCCGCCTGCGTCCTGCGCTTCAAGTCCCGCGAGAAGATTGGAGCCGATGAAGCCGGCTCCGCCGGTGACGACGATCATGGTGCTTTCCGCTGGCGAAATTCGCGTCCGGTTATAGGCGCACGACTCGAACCCTTGCAACCGCACGCCTGCGGCGCACATACTTGCGCCATGCAGACCGACAATCGAATTCTCGATGATCTTTCCCGCGCGGCGACCGGCGCGTTGTCCGCCTTCGGCGCAATCCGTCAGGAAGTCGAAGCGCAGGTACGATTGGTCGTCGAGCGGTGGCTCCAGGGCCAGAACCTCGTCGCGCGCGAGGAGTTCGACGCGGTGCGCGAGATGGCCGCAAATGCGCGCGCCGAAAACGAACGGCTTGCCGAGCGCGTCGCGGCGCTCGAATCAGAACTCAAGATATTGAAGGGTTCGGGCCCCGAGTCCTGACCCCGCATATCGTGGAAATATCGGCGTCATTCGGCGACGTACCCCATTATCTTGGGGGTAATTGCGAAATTTCGTTGCCCACTTGACTCGCCTTTGGCACCCTATCCCTAGTGGTTCCGCGTCGAGTCGCACCCAGCATCGGCATTGATGGGGTGCGCTGGCGAAGAGCCCGCAGGACGACTTTGCGTCAGCAGGAGGCCCCAGGGCATGGCCGACGTCTCGGTACACCAGACTTCCGAAGCCGCCGCAAATCCCCTCGATATCATCGAAGAAATCGTCACCGCCAACGAATGGCCGTTTGACCGGTCGGCGGAAGAGGAACTGGTCGCCCAGGTTCCCGGTCGGTGGTGCGACTACAGGATCTACTTCGCTTGGAACGAGGACATGAGCGCGCTGCACTTCTCGTGCGCGCTGGACCTGAAGCTTCCCCGCCATCGCCGCGGCGTCGTGACCGAGCTGCTGATGCTGGCGAACGAACGGCTGTGGCTTGGCCATTTCGATCTCTCCGGCGACGACGGGCTGCCGACATTCCGGCACGCGGTGCCGCTGCGCGGCGCACGCGGCGCCACGGTCGAGCAGATCGAGGATCTCGTCGACGTGGCGCTCACCGAGTGCGAGCGCTTCTACCCCGCCTTCCAATATGTGGTCTGGGGCGGCAAGGACCCGGCAGAGGCCGTTGCTGCGGCGTGCCTCGAGCCGATGGGCGAAGCCTAAGTCCGGACGGATATGCCGAACGCCGAGGTCCGCGTCCTTCTCGTCGGTTGCGGGAAGATGGGTGGCGCCATGCTGCAGGGCTGGCGTCGCGAGAAGGGGCTTGGCCCCTTCTTGGCCGTCGAGCCGGGCGGCGCGCCCGAATTCGACAGTGCCGCTGACGTGCGCGTCGTTGCGGATGCCGATGCCATTCCGGCTGGCTTCGCACCTGACGTCGTCGTTTTCGCGACGAAGCCACAGGTCATGGACAAGGTCGCGCCGCCTTATGCCCGCTTCGCCGGTCGCGCATTGTTCGTGTCGATCGCCGCCGGGAAGACCATCGCCTATTTCCGCAGGCATCTCGGGCAATCGGCCGCGATCGTGCGGGCCATGCCGAATACGCCGGCTGCGGTCGGGCGCGGGATCACGGTGGGCTGCCCCACCGCCGAGGTTTCTGCCGCCCAGCGTGCGCTGGCCGATCGGCTGCTGCGCAGCGTGGGCACGGTCGAATGGGTCGCCGACGAAAGCCTGATCGACGCGGTCACGGCGGTTTCCGGCTCAGGCCCGGCCTATGTGTTCCTGCTGGCCGAGACGCTGGCCGCAGCAGGTGCCAAGGCGGGTCTGCCCGCCGACCTCGCCGGCCGGCTGGCGCGGGCAACGGTGTCGGGCGCCGGCGAGCTTCTCCATCAGTCGCCGGAATCAGCCGAACAGCTCCGAAAGAACGTCACTTCGCCCAACGGCACCACCGCTGCGGCCCTTGCCATCCTGATGGGGCCGGGCGGGTTCGGGGAACTCCTTGAAAAGGCGGTCGCGGCGGCCGAAAAACGGTCCCGGGAACTGGCTTCCTAGCCGGTAGACAGACCCCCTCGACGCTGTTATTTTCCGCGCCTTCCTGCGCCCCGGGGCTTTTCCGGCGGTCGCGGGAATTGTGTTTTTAGACGTTGTTTCAAGAACTTGGGCCGGAACCCGCAACGGGCGCCGGCAGCGGTGGGACCGGCCGATGAAGATCCTCGCCTGCAATTCGAACCGCCCGCTCGCCGAGGCGGTGGGGACCTATCTCGATCTGCCGCTCACGAAGGCCAATATCCGGCGCTTCGCCGATCAGGAAGTCTTCGTCGAAATTCTCGAAAACGTGCGCGGCGAAGACATGTTCGTCGTGCAGTCGACGAGCTTCCCCGCGAACGACCATCTGATGGAATTGCTGGTGTCGATCGACGCGCTTCGCCGCAGCTCGGCCAAGCGCATCACCGCCGTGCTGCCCTATTACGGCTATGCGCGCCAGGACCGCAAATCCGGCCCGCGCACGCCGATCTCGGCCAAGCTCGTCGCGAACCTGATCACGCAGGCGGGTGCCGACCGCGTCGTGACGATCGACCTGCACGCCGGCCAGATCCAGGGCTTCTTCGATATCCCTCTCGACAACCTGTTCACCGCGCCGACCTTCGTTCGCGACATGCGCGAGCGCTTCAACGGCGCCGATCTCGTGATGGTCAGCCCCGACGTGGGCGGCGTGGTGCGCGCACGCGCGATCGCCAAGCGGCTGGAAGCCGACCTTGCGATCATCGACAAGCGGCGCGAGCGCGCAGGCGTGTCGGAAGTCATGAACATCATCGGCGACGTCAAGGGCCGCACCTGCGTGCTGATCGACGACATCGTCGACAGCGCGGGCACGCTTTGCAACGCCGCGCAGGCGCTGATGGACGAAGGTGCAAAGGAAGTGTGGGCCTATGTCGTCCACGGCGTGCTTTCGGGCGGTGCCGTGCAGCGCGTGACGGCCTCGCCGCTCAAGGAACTCGTCCTCACCGACTCCATTCTGGCGACCGACGCCGTGAAGGCCGCCACAAACATACGCCAGGTGCCCATCGCCCCGCTTCTTGCCGAGGCGATGCGACGCATCAGCGAAGACCGTTCGGTTTCAAGCCTGTTCGATTGACCGGCCGGAAACCGACACCGCCGTAGCGGCACCCCTGGAGGCCGGCGGCGGATCACCCGAGAAGGAGAAGTACCAAATGACGACTGCAAACAAGCTCGCGGCTACCGCGAGAGAGCGGGCTGGGAAAGGGGCCGCCCGCGCCACACGTCGCGACGGCCGCGTGCCGGGCGTGATCTATGGCGACAAGGCGACCCCGACCCTTATTTCCCTCGACCCGCGCGACGTGATGCGCGAAGCCTCGAAGGCCGGGTTCTTCACCCGCCTTTACGACATCGATGTGGGCGGCAAGACGCACCGCGTGCTGCCGCGCGACATCCAGTTCCACCCGGTCAGCGACAAGCCCGAGCATGTCGACTTCCAGCGCGTGGGCGCTTCCACGCGCGTGCGCGTCGAAGTTCCCGTCAAGCTCGAGAACGCGGAAAAGTCGCCGGGCATCAAGCGTGGTGGCGTGGTCAATCTCGTGCGCCACGAGATCGAACTGTGGGCCAATCCGGCGAACATCCCCTCGCGCATCGTCATCGACATGTCGGGGCTGGATATCGGCGACTCGGTCCACATCAACTCGATCCAGCTGCCCGAAGGCGTGAAGCCCACCATCGCGCGCAACTTCACCGTCGTGGCGCTGCGCGCCCCGTCGGTCCAGAAGGTCGAGGAAGAGAAGCCCGCGGAAGCCGCGGCGGCAGCCGCTCCGGCGGCGGGCGACGCGAAGGCTGCGGCTCCGGCCGCTGCCGGCGCCAAGCCGGCCGACGCCAAGGCGGGCGACGCGAAGGCTGCGGCTCCGGCCGCTGCCGCGAAGCCGGCCGCCAAGAAGTAAGGCGATCGGCGCAGCAGACGTATCGGGGCCCGGGCCATGAAGCTCCTCGTCGGGCTTGGCAACCCGGGCCCCGGATACGATTCCAACCGCCACAATGTCGGCTTCCTCGCGCTCGGCCGCATCGCGCAACGCTGGCGGTTCGGGCCGTGGAAGAAGCGGCTGGGCGGGATGACGGCGGAAGGCGACGTCGTCGGCCACCGCGTCGTCGCATTGAAGCCGCTCACCTACATGAACGAGTCGGGCAGGTCCGTCGGCGAGGCAAGCCGGTTTCTCAAGATCGCGCCGGCCGAGATCTACGTGCTGCACGACGAACTCGACCTGCCGCCCAACAAGATCCGCACGAAGACGGGCGGCGGCCACGGCGGCCACAACGGCCTGCGGTCGATCGACGCGCATCTGGGCACGAAGGACTATCGGCGCCTGCGCATCGGCATCGGCCATCCCGGCGACAAGGCGCTCGTGTCGGACTATGTGCTGCACGATTTCGGCAAGGGCGACAGGCTGTGGCTGGCCCCGCTGCTCGATGCGATCGCCGAATCGCTCCCCACCTTCCTCGACGGCAACGAGGCGGGGTTCATGAACAAGGTGGTGCGGCTGACCGCCCCGCCCAAACAAAACGCTCCCAAGCAGGACTGAAGGACAAATCGAAATGGGTTTCCGCTGCGGCATCGTGGGCCTGCCGAATGTCGGCAAGTCGACACTCTTCAACGCGCTGACGGCCACGGCCGCCGCGGCGGCCGCGAACTATCCGTTCTGCACGATCGAACCCAACGTGGGGCGCGTGCCCGTGCCCGATGCGCGGCTCGACAAGCTAGCCGAACTTGGCAAGTCGCAGCGCGTGGTGCCCACGCAGCTCGAATTCGTCGATATCGCCGGCCTCGTGCGCGGCGCTTCGAAGGGCGAAGGGCTGGGCAACCAGTTCCTCGGCCACATCCGCGAGGTCGACGCGATCGCCCACGTGCTGCGCTGCTTCGAGAACGGCGACATCGTCCACGTCGAAGGCTCGATCGATCCGATCCGCGATGCCGAGACGGTCGAGACGGAGCTGATGCTCGCCGACATGGAAAGCCTCGAGAAGCGCCTGCCGAACCTGCAGAAGAAGGCCAAGACCGGCGACAAGGAATCGACGGCGCAGATCGACGTGATCGAGCCGATCCTGACGGCGCTGCGCGACGGCAAGGCCGCGCGCACGTTCGTGGCGACGGCCGAGCAGCGCGAGATCGTCCGCCAGCTCCAGCTCCTCACGTCCAAGCCCGTCCTCTATGTCTGCAATGTCGAGGAGGCGAGCGCCGACAAGGGCAATTCGCTGTCGGCGAAGGTGGCCGAGATGGCCGCGCGGCAGGGCGCCACGTCAGTCGTGATCTCGGCGGCCATCGAAGCGGAGATCAGCCAGCTTTCCTCGGCCGAGGAGCGCAGCAGCTTCCTTGAATCCATGGGGCTCAAGGAAACCGGGCTCGCACGCGTGATCCAGGCCGGCTATTCGCTGCTGGGCCTGCTGACTTTCTTCACGGTCGGCCCGAAGGAAGCGCGCGCCTGGACCGTCCACGCCGGCGCCAAGGCGCCGGAGGCCGCGGGCGTGATCCACACCGATTTCGAGCGCGGCTTCATCGCCGCCGAAACGATCGGCTTCGCCGACTACGTGGCATGCGGCGGCGAACAGGGCGCCAAGGAAGCCGGCAAGGCCCGCACCGAAGGCCGCGACTACAAGGTCGCGGACGGCGACGTGTTCCTGTTCCGGTTCAACGTCTGATCGTCAACACTAGATAATATCCGCGGCGATCCGCGCGAGCCGGCGGCGCACTTCCTCTGCGATCTGCGCCTGCGCGACGTTCCGGCCGCCCGCGTAGACCGCGACGCGCGTGCGCGCGACCTGCCGGAAGGTGCGGATATCCGTTTCGCGCTCCTCGAGGCGCGGGCTGTCGGAGAACGTGATCGTCCGCTGGTTGAAGCCTGTGCGGCTGTCCATGATCGCGACCGAGATTTCGGCGACGACGATATAGGTATCCTTCGTGGCATAGGTTCCCGCGATCGCGCCGAGCGTGGCGCCGGAGACGAGCCCGATGGCCGTACCCTGCGCGATATCCGACCGCCGGCCGGCGATGGCACCGCCCGCGCCGCCCAGGAACGCGAATTCGGTGCTGTAGTTGACGGTGACCTGGCTGGAACGGAGCACGTTCAGATCGACGCGGATGCCGAAATCGTCGCCGTCGGTCGGCTGGTAGCCCTTGCCCGCATAGGACGAGCGCAGCTGGCCGGCAAACCCGCCCATGTCGAAGGCAAGATCGCCCGACGTGTTGCGCGTGACCACGCGGATGCGCCGGTTCCTGAACTGCGCGGCATCGACGACGATCGATTTCTCGACGACCGAGCCATAGGCAAGGCCCGTCGCCGGATCGACGACCGCGCCCGGCGGCGCGCCCGGCGCGCACGCCGCAAGCGCGAACACCATCCCCAGCGCAAGCCCGGTCAGCGCGCGGTGACGACCTGGACGTTCTTCTCGCGCAACCATTCGAGCACCTCGCTGTAGTGGATCGTGAAATTCAGGTTCTGGGAGCCGACATCCACCCGGCCCCAGTCGACGACCGAGATCACGCTGTCGCCCATGAAGACCGGGCCGCCGGAGTTTCCGGGGCTTGTCGCCGCGTCGATCTGGACGAAAAGAACGGGCTTGCCTCCCACGCGGTTTGCCGACGCGGCGGTTCGCACGGCGCTCACGACGCCGCGCGTGATGGAAAAGTCGTAACCTTTCGGATGTCCGATGACTTCAACGGTCGCGCCGAGATCGAGCCTCTGCCCGTCGAAGAACCGGACGGGCTTGCCCCGCGCCTGCACGCGGACCAACGCCAGATCGAGGCGCACGTCGGCCGCTTCGACGCGGCCGAACGTCTCGAGTCCGTTCGACAGCTTCATCTCGATCAGCTTCTGGTTCTCGACGACGTGGTGGTTCGTCAGCACGAGATCGGGCGTCACGTAGAAGCCGGAGCCGGATCCATTGGAAACGAAAATGCGCACCACGCTTTCCATGCGCGCGTCGGTCTTGCGGCTGTCCTCGATCTTGGTCGTCTGGTAGCGGGCGAGCGCCGTGTTCTTGTCGCGCAGCAGGTCTTCGCGCAGCGCGGCGAGCGAAACCAATTTCTGGCTTTTCGCCTGCTGTTTCAGATAGTCCTCGACCAGCGACGACATCGGCATTTTCATCGGTGCCGTTTCCCAGTCGGTCACCTCTTTCTCGGTATGACCGTCGGCGGCGTGGCGCTCGCGCTCGGGATCGTTGCGGTCGATGTCGTAGTTGACGCGGAACTGCTCGCGCTCCGTCACGTCGAAGGACGATTTCAGGAACGTACCGGGCTTGCGGTCGATGACGTAGTAGTTGACCGTCATGGCCCGCGATCCTTCGACGCGTGCGCGCTTGAATTCGTATTCCTCGATCACCGGCACCACGATGCGCTGGGGCGTGTTCTTGAGCTTCTGGATCGATTCGTCGAGCTTCTGCCGCGCCGCCGACAGTCCCGCCATGTTCGTGATGCCGCTCAGCAGGCTTGCCAGCGGGCTGCCCATGCTCTGCAAGCTGTTCATGTTCGCCTGCATCTGGACCTGCTGCTGTTCAAGCTGCGCGTTCTGCACGTCGATGCGGGCGGTTTCGTACTCGGGATTGGGCTCCTGCCGCGTGCCGACCTGCCGGCGCGAGACGATCTGCTCCATGCCGCTGACGCGGCGGTTGATGCGGGCCAGCGCCACGTCGAAGACGACGAGATAATCGTCTTCGGCCGCTTCGAACGCCTTTTCCAGATCGACCTTCCGGGCTTCGAACGGAAGGTCGATATCGACTTCGGCCGGAAATTCGATCTGCCCCGCGCGCAGCAGGGTCTGGCTTGTCGCCTGGACGAAGCCGACCCTGATCCCGCCGCCTTTCGGCTCAAGCCCCGCCGCCTTCGCGGCGGAGATCCCGGCCATCGCCGCGCGCAGCGACCCGGGCGGGGCGCCCGACGCGCGGGCATTGACGGCGACGACGATCTCCGCGATCGGGCCCTTGGTCGCGTCGGAAATTGCGTCGGCCGTTTTCAGGGCCGCGACGAATGTTCCGACGGCTGCGGGCGCCGCAGACTCCAGACGGGCACGCAGGCCGCCTTCGAGCGCCGCGGCGAGGGTCGCCGGGGCATCGAGCGACACGGGATACTGCGCGAAGAATCCGGGATCGGCGGCCGGATCGGATGCGGCCAGCGTTGCCGATGCCGTGGCGACGAGTTCGCCCTTCACGCTTGCGAGCCGTTCGCGAAGCGGGGCCGCCCCGGCGGGCGCATAGTCCGGAAGAGCGAGAAGCGGGACGGCGTCAAGGCGATCCAGAACGGCCTGTGCACGCACGATCGCCACCCTGATTTCCGGCCAGCGGGCCGGGGTTGTCATATCAGGCGCAGTCGCGTCGAGCGCTTCTTTTGCGGCCGCGAGTTCGGGCCGGATCTCCGCAAGCAGACCATCGGCTGTCGCCGTCAGCGCCGCGCGATGGCGTTTGAGCCGATCGGGGCTGAAGAAATCGGGATTGTCGGCAAAAACCTTTGCGGCGGCCGCGAAATCGCCAGCCTTCACCAGGTCTTCGACGTGGTCGCCCTGGCTGTAGAAGATCGAGTAGCTGACCGGCGCGCCCGGCGTGCTGCCGGTGGCAAGCCCGTCCGGCTGGCAGCCGGCAAGGAACAATGCGAAGGCAAACCCGATTGCGGCAGCGGAATGGCGGGTTCGGGAAAGGTCCATCGCAATCGGCCTCCTGCGGGATGCATCCTTCGATTACGTTTTGTTCCTTGCACGTTCAGATCGCAAAATTCAACATGAATGTGATACTTAAATTGTATTTCCCGGAAAATTCCGTTTGGTCCGAAGCCCTTGCCCGACTCGGGCGGCGGCTTGCATAGTTGGGCCGCCTTCCCACAGGACCGGCAGGGAGACGTATGGGCCACCCCATCGAATTGACGGCGAGCGACGGACACACCTTCCAGGCATGGCGCGCGGATCCGCCCGGCAAGCCGAAGGCGGGCATCGTCGTGGTCCAGGAGATCTTCGGGCTCAACGAGCACATGCGCAAGACGACCGAGGGCTTCGGCTATGACGGTTATCTGGCGCTTTGCCCGGCGCTGTTCGACCGCGTCCATCCGGGCATCGAACTGGGCTACACCGAGGACGACATCAAGCAGGGCCGCGACTTCCGCGCCAAGGTGGATACGCAGGCGGCACTGGCCGACATCGCGGCTTCGGCGCTGGCGCTGCAGCGCGCGGGCTGCATCAAGATCGCGGTCGTGGGCTATTGCTGGGGCGGCACGCTCGCATGGCTTTCGGCCGCCCGCATCACCGGCCTCAACGCGGCGATCTGCTATTACGGCGGCGGCATCGTGCAGCACATCGAGGAAACGGCGCGCTGCCCGGTGCTGTTCCATTTCGGCGAGACCGACCACTCGATCCCGATGTCGGATGTCGAGAAAATCGGCCGCCTGCAGCCGGATGCCGACCTCTTTGTCTATCCGGCAGGCCACGGCTTCGCTTGCGACGCGCGCGGCTCGTACGACAAGCCCTCGGCCGACAAGGCGCGCGAGCGCACGCGCGAATTCCTGCGCCGCCACGCAGGGTAAAGAGAACTAACCTTCCACGAACCCCAGCGCCAGGCCGCCCGCGGCCTCCGGCGGCAGGTGCACGGCCCCGCCCAGATCGCGGTCGAAATCGGCACCGCCTGCCTTCAGCGCCGCCGCGCAGGCGGCAAGCGAGCGGACCTTGAGCGTCATGCCGGCAAGACCCGGGCGCACCGGCTCGTCGGGGCCCACGGCCGGATGCAGGAACGTGAAATCGGAAGGCTTGGCGAACAGCACGAGCCCCGCCCCCCTGCCCCAGCGCACGGCAAGCGTATCGTCGGTCGGCACGGCCGAGCCGCGCCCGAAGATGCGCTCATACGGTTCGGCCAGCGCCAGCGGGTCGTCGACCACGCAGGTGAGGCTCTGGATTTCATAAACAGTATTTGCGTGCGATGTCCATTCCGGCCGCCACGCGGTCGCGCGCGACAGATGCTGGGTGAGGAACGGCTTGAGCCCGCCCGGAAACGGCGTCTCGGGCATCGCCAGCGCGAACAGGAGTTCGACCGTCCCCTCCGGCAGTTCCAGCAGCCGGCCCAGATCGCGGCGCGCCATCGCCTGCCCGCGCGCCCCAAGCCACGCGGCGGCGGCCCCGGCATCCGCGCAGGCAAGCGCGAAACCCAACAGCCCGTCACCCTGCCTTGCCAGCATGTCGGCAAGCCCGTTGTCGAAGCCCGCCGGATCGACCATGCCCAGCAGTTCGACATAGTCGCGCTCGAACATGATGCAGTAGTTGCCCGTCCCCCAGCCCTTGTGGCGGCCGCGCGGGGTCGTCGTGAAGCCGAGCCTTGACCACAGCGCGCGCGCGCCCTCGAGGTCGCCCGTGCCGACGATGACGTGGTCGATGCCGTCGACGGGCCCGATCATCGCAGGGCGGCGGCGATGTTGCCGCCGTCGACGGTCAGGATCGCGCCGGTCGTGGCGCGCGCCAGCGCCAGCGACACGAAGCCCTGCGCCACGTCGCCGGCGGTCACCTCGCGGCCCAGCAGGTTGCCGCCCATGTATTCGCGCTCCGACAGCCCGCGCGCCTTGGAACGGCTGGCGATCATCCGGTCGGTCAGGAGGCCGGTGCGGATACGATCGGCATTGATGCCGTTGGACCGGATGCCGATCGCGCCGTAGTCGAGCGCGTACTGGCGCATCAGGAACAGCGTCGTCGCCTTGGGCAGCCCGTAGGGCCCGAAATCCGGGCCGGGATTGACCGCCTGCTTGGACACGTTGAACAGCAGGCAGCCGCCCGTGCCCTGCGCCTTCATCACGCGCACGGCGGCCTGCGCGACGTTCTGGTGGGCGAAGAAATTGAGCTCGAAGCTCTCGCGCAGCAGCCTGTCGTCGACCTCGCCGATCTTGCCCTGCCATGCCGCACCGGCGTTCGACACGACGATATCGACCCCGCCGAAGCGCGACGCCGCCGCCTCGAACGCCGCGCGCACGTCGCCCGCCTTCGTCACGTCGCACGCAAGGCCGAGCCCGCCGAATTTCTTCGCCACCGCCTGCGCCGAATCGCCGTCGCGGTCGAGCACGACCACTTCGCAGCCCTCGGCCGCGAAGGCGGCCACACTCGCCGCCCCGATGCCCGAGCCGCCGCCGGTGACCAGCACCACATGGCGCTGGAGGCGCTTTTCGGCCGCCTTGCCGAGCTTGGCCTGCTCGAGCGACCAGTATTCCACGTCGAACAGGTCGGCTTCCGACACGCTCTCGAACGTGCCCATCGCCTCGGCATCGGCGATCGCGGCCGCCGCGTTTTCCACGAGGTCGCCCGCGATGCGCGCATCCTTGGCCGTGATGCCGGCGCAGAACGCGCCGATGCCGGGCACGAGCACCACGCGCGGGCTGGTGTCGAGGATGCGCTTCATCCTGCCCACGCGCGTGTTGTGCCGCTCGAAATAGACGCGGTATTCGGCATCGTAGGCCTGGCGCGCATCCTTCAGGACTTGCGCGAAGCCCGCCAGATCGTCGGCCTTGGGGGCGGCCACCAGCATCGGCTTGCCCTTGGTGCGGATCACGTGGTCGGGCGTGATGACGCCCGAACGCGCATAGCGCGCGGCATCCTTGCCGTTGACGAAATTCATCACCGACGGCGAATTGCGCAGCTCCATCACGAAGCGGCGGAAGCTGCCCTCCTCGCCCGGCAGCGCCAGCGCGCCGCGCACCAGTGGTGCCACGTCGGCCGCCGTGGCAAGCTTCGCGGGCAGCGCCACGGATGCGAAGACCTTGCGCCCGGCCTTGGCGATGCGCGCTTCGGCAAGGCCGACCAGTTCGATCATCCGGTCGTAGCTTTCCCTGGCACTCGCCCCCCACGAGAAGATGCCGTGCTTGTGCAGCACGAGCCCCACCGCCTTGGGGTGCGCCGCCGCCACCTCGCCCGCCTTCTTGGCAAGATCGAAGCCCGGCATCACGTAATCGACGACCGGGGCAAGATCGCCATAGACCTCGCGCAGCAGGTCCATGCCGTTGGCGTGGTCGGAAACCGACAGCACCGCGTTGGCATGCGTGTGGTCGACGAACTTCGCCGGCAGGAAGGCGTGGAACAGCGTTTCGACCGACGGATTGGGCGCCGAGGCATCGAGCAGGTTCAGGCGCTGGAAATTGACCATGTCCTCGTCGGACAGCGCGTTCAGTTTCGTGAGCTTGCGCAGCGGTTCCAGCCGCACGGCCGGCAGGCCCGGCGGCTCGATCGAACCCATGTCCCAGCCCGAGCCCTTGACGCACAGCACGTCCACGTCCTCGCCGAGCGTATCCTTCATGCGCGTCTTGACCGAGACGTTGCCGCCGCCATGCAGCACCAGCTCGGCCACGCCGCCCAGCAGGCGGCAGGTATAGGTGCGCAGCGCCAGGTCTTCGTTGCAGCCCTGCGCGGCGTATTTCGCGACGGCGGCCTTCGCGTCGGCGTCGGTCCAGAGATTCTTCATTTCAGCACACGCCCGGCAACGGACTGGAGTTTCGCGACAAGGCCCCGGTCGCGCGCGGCGGGTGCCGTGATGAGGGCCGATTCAAGGGCGGTGTGGCAGCCCGCGTGGCACGAACGGTCGCGGTCCACAAGACGCGGGGCCACGGCCTTCACCAGCGCACGCGCCTTGTCGGCATTCGCCAGCAGCACCTTGATGACGGCATCGACCGTCACGTGGTCGTGGTCGGGATGCCAGCAATCATAGTCGGTCACCATCGCGACCGTGGCGTAGCAAAGCTCCGCCTCGCGGGCGAGCTTGGCCTCGGGCATGTTCGTCATGCCGATGACCGAGCAGCCCCACTGGCGGTAAAGCTCGCTTTCGGCCCTGGAGGAAAACTGCGGCCCCTCCATCACCATGTAGGTGCCGCCGCGCGCATGCGGCACGCCGATGGATTTGGCCGCCGCCTCCAGATGGTCGCCCAGGCGCGAACACACCGGATGGGCCATCGACACATGCGCCACGCAGCCCGTGCCGAAGAAGCTTTTCTCGCGCGCGAAGGTGCGGTCGATGAACTGGTCGACGATCACGAAATGGCCCGGCGGCAGTTCGGCCTTCAGCGAGCCGACGGCGGAAACCGAGACGATCTCGGTCACGCCCACGCGCTTGAGCGCATCGATGTTGGCGCGGAAATTGAGGCCGGTGGGCGAGATCCTGTGGCCGCGGCCGTGGCGCGGCAGGAACACGATTTCCTGCCCGTCGAGCATGCCGAACATCAGTTCGTCCGAAGGCTGGCCCCACGGCGTTTCGACCTTCTGCCAGCGCACGTCGGCGAGGCCCGGAATGTCGTAGACGCCCGAGCCGCCGATGATGCCAAGCTTGGGCGGTGTTCCGGGGGCATGTTCAGTCATCGGCAAAGACTCCGGGTGGGATCGGTTGGGCGCGCGACTTTGTAGCCGCGTAATGGAGCGCCGACAATGCGTTCCGACGGGTTACCGTCGCCTGTTTATCCCCTTGATCGGAAAGGCTGGTAACCGGAATCGCATCTTCCGCGCGCGTCGCCTCGGCGTCGGTCGCGGCGATATGCGCGCGCGCCCGCGCGACCTCGACGGGTGCCGGCTCGCCGTCGAGGATGTCCTCGCTTTCGAGCTGCTCGGCACCGGCCGAATCATGCAGGGCCACCTCCTCGGCGGCAGGCGCATCGAACAGGCGCAGACGCATCGCAAGCCAGCACGCCATGCGCTTGTCGCCATCGGCGATCGCCTGATGGATGACCTCGACGGCCTGATCGGCAAGCCCTTCCAGCCGCGCCGACATCTCGGCCGCCTTGCGCCGGCGCAGCTCGCTCGTGCGCGCACGCAACGCGTTCGATCTGCGCAGCATCCGCCAGACATGCTGGCGCGAGCAGCCTAGGATCGTCGCGACATCGACGGTCGAGCGCCCCTCGGCCAGCAGCATCGCCGCATAACGCCAGTCGATCCGGGGTTTGTGGCCACGCGGTTGCGGTAAATTTTCTTGGATCATAATATTTTTCTCCTTTTGCCTGGATAAATATCCTATAAATGAACGGAGAAAGAGTCAACCTCTGCGGGTGTGCAAGATGCCCGGGTCAAGCCCGGGCATGACGGCGGTTCTTGGCTCGTCACCCCCGGGCTTGACCCGGGGGTCTCGCGCGAAAAGCCTCGCCCGCGAAGCGGGCGACGATTGACGCCCGCAGCCAGCACCGCCGATGTTCGGGCACCGCACCCGGACCGGAGCCCTGCCCGTGCTTGACGCCGCGACCCTCACCACCTTCGCCGTGATGGCCTTCGCGCTGATCATCACGCCGGGGCCCGACATGCTGCTGCTGATGACGCGCAGTCTGGCGCAGGGGCCGGCGGCGGGCTTCGCCACACTGATGGGTGTCTTTCTCGGCTGCTATTTCCATGCGCTCGTCGCGGGCCTGTCGCTGAGCGGCGTGCTGCTGCTGGCCCCCGTGACGTTCGAGATCGTGCGCATCGCGGGTGCTGCCTATCTGCTGTGGCTCGCGCTGGCGGCCTGGCGCGGCAGCGGCGGCTTCCATCCGCCCTCGCCCGACGCCCCCCGCGCGGCGCTGGGAACCGTGTTCCGGCAGGGCCTCCTCACCAACATCTTCAATCCGAAGGTGGCGCTGTTCTTCATCGCCCTCTTCCCGCAGTTCATGATCCCTGATCCGCAGACGGCACTGGCGCAGGCAATGATCTTCGCCACCGTGCTCAACGTCGTGGGCCTGTTCGTCAACGGCGCTATCATCTTCGCGGCGGGGCGTTTCGGCGCGTTCCTCGCGCGCCGGCCGGGCTTCGTGCGCTGGCAGAACCGGCTGCTCGGCGGCGTTTTCGCGGGCCTGGCACTGCGCCTCGCCTTCGACCGGCGCTAGGCGGCCCGCCCCTACTCCGCCGCTTCGGCCAGGACGAACCGGTCGCGGCCCTGGTGCTTGGCCTGATAGAGCGCGTCGTCGGCACGGCGCTGGACGGAAGAGACATCGCTGTCGCTCGCGCGCATCTGGGAAATGCCGATCGAGACCGTGACGTCGATCGGGGTTCCGTCGACGGTGATCGGGCTCGCGCGCACGGCCACGCGCACGCGCTCGGCCAGGTTCTGCGCCTCGCCGGCCGTGATGCCCGGCGCCAGGATCGAGAATTCCTCACCACCCAGCCGGCCGAGGATATCGGTCTGCCGCAGGCAAGCGCTTACGCGGTGCGCGAATTCGACAAGCACGCGGTCGCCCGCCGCATGGCCGTAGGTGTCGTTGACGCGCTTGAAATGGTCGATGTCGAGGGCAAGCAGCGTGCATTTCTCGTAGTCGCGATGCACGCGCGCCAGCTCGTCGTAGCCACGCGCGACGAACGAGCGGCGGTTGGCCACGCCCGTCAGCGGATCGGTCGTCGCAAGCCGCTCGAGTTCCACATTCAGCTTGGCGAGTGCCGCTTCCTTTTCCTTCAGTTCCGTGATGTCGACGCGCGAGGTGATCGTGTGGCCGCTGGGCGTGCGCAGGCGCGTGATCCGGTACCAGCGCCCGTCGGGCGAATGCGCCTCGCGTGCCGGAGAATTTTCGCCGAAGCGCCCGACGCGGTCGCGCACATATTCGTCGATCCGGCTTTCCGCCTCGGGGTAGAGCCCGATCTCGATGCCCAGCCGCAGGATGAACTCGAAGCTCACGCCCGGCGCGATCAGGTCGGCCATGCGGCCGTAGGGATCGAGGTATTTCGCGTTGAACATGACGACGCGCCCGTCCGGATCGAACAGGCAGAATGCGTCTTCCATCGATTCGATGGCTTCGCGCAACAGTTCGAGCGCTTCGACCGATTTCTGTTTCTCGCCGGAGAGCTGCTCGGCCAATGCGGCAAGCTCCATCGCCTGCTGCTCGACGCGGCTGCGCTCCTCCTCGACGTCGGAAAGCGCGCGCCGGAGTTCCGCCTCGCTTTCCGCCAGCCGTTCGAAGGCCTCCTTGCGTTGGGTGATGTCGGACTGGATGGCCATGAAGCCCGAGAACGCGCCCGCCGCGTCCGTCGTCGGGCGGATCTCGAGATCGACCCAGTAGAGCCGCCCGTCCTTGGCACGGTTGCGGATCTCGCCCCGGAAGGGGCGCCGTTCGGCAAGACAGGCGCGCATCTCCTCGTCGAGATCGGTCGACGTGCCCTCGAACTGCACCAGTTCGCGCGGCTTGCGGCCCAACGCCTCCTCGAACGAATAGCCCGTGAGCCGCGTGAAACCGTCATTCACCCACACGATCCGGCGATCGGGCCCGGCAATGACCACCCCGTTGGTCGTGCGTTCGACGACCTTGGCAAGCCGGTCGAGTTCGGCGGTCATGCCGTGTGCAAGCGCCATCGCGCGTGCGCGGCCGGTCGCGAGCACCCACAGGACGAAGGCCAGCGCCAGCGAAATGGCCGCGATGCCGCCGAAGACGAGCGGCGGCAAGGTTCGATCGAGGCCTGCCGTCCAGCGCGGCGAACCCCAGGCGCGCATCACGATCAGCCGGCCGGCAACGACCGTGGGCAGGAAATAGACCGACCCGTCGATCTTCGGCATGGCCGCGACGGGGACCGAGGAATCCGTGGTGCGGTAGCTGTAGAAGGGAAGCAGCGCGCCGTCGGGCAGCCCGTCATAGAGATCGAATTCGACAAGATCGTCGGTGATGCCCGCGACATCGCCGAGCAGCTCGTCGAGGATCATCGGGGCGTAGACGAAGCCGCGCACGGCCGCGCGGCGCGCCGCCGGCACCGGAACGATGCCGCCGTCATAGAGCGGCATGATCAGCAGCAGGCCTTTGCGGTCGCCGCCGTCCTGCAACAGCGTGACTGTGCCCGAAAGCGAAGGCGCGCCGGTCTCGACCGCCGCGTCGATGGCGGCCCGGCGGACCGGATCGGATGCCTCGTCGAAGCCGATCACCCCATTGTTCGTTTCGGCCGGCTCGGCGTATTTGACGATGAACATCTCGTCGGCCCCGAGCTTCGTGCGCAGCTCGAATTCCGGGGCGCCGTCGCGCCGGGTCGCGGCGACGAAATCGGCTGCCTCGGCCCATGTGACATGCTCGGCATAGCCGAAACCGCGTACGCCCGGGAATTCGCGTGGCAGGTCGCGCGCGGCGATCACCGCACGGAATTCCGCGCGCGTCAGGTCGCCGCGCGCGGCAAAGGCCGCGTTGAGGCCGCGCAGGCCGTAGAGCGGGAAAACCAGCCGCTGTTCGATCGTGGTGCGAACGCGGTTGGCGAGCCGGTCGAGCCGCTCGTGTGCCTCCTGTGCCGCATCGTCCGCCAGAAATCGGGCGGTGAAGAACGCAAGCGCAAGACCGACGGCCAGCACCACCGCGGGGATGATGATGCTTGCTGCAGCGCCGTATCGGGGCGCCTTTACGCCTCGGGCAATGGCGGCGTTCATGTCGTTCGGCGTGCTCCGTCGGTGGGCAGCCAATTCCTGCTCCCCGAAGCTAGCATCGATGGTTAAAAAAGTCGGAAAGACGGGCGCTTATTTACGCGCCAACAGTGTTCAATATGGCGGGAACCGTCATACCGCCGGCGCAAATCCGAGCAGCGTGACGATGCCGAGTAACGCAAATATTGCGGCAGCGATGCCGTGCGCGAGCTTCATCGGGATGCGTCCGGAAAGCCGGTCGCCCGCGAACACCGCCGGCACGTCGGCAATCAGCATGCCCAGCGTCGTGCCGGCGACGACCGGCACCGCATCGGCATAGTGCGTGGCCAGCGCCACGGTGGCGATCTGCGTCTTGTCGCCCATCTCGGCCAGGAAGAACGTCACGAGCGTGGCGCCGAACACGCCAAGCCGCTGCGCGACCTTCGTTTCGTCCTCCTCGATCTCGTCGGGGATCAGCGTCCACACGGCCATCGCCAGGAACGAGCCACCCAGCACCCAGCGCAGGATGTCCGGCCCCACGGCCGACGCCACCCACGCACCCGCGGCCCCCGCAAGCGCGTGGTTGACGATCGTGGCGCACAGGATGCCCGCGACGATGGGCACGGGCTTCCTGAAGCGCGCGGCAAGGATGAAGGCGAGAAGCTGTGTCTTGTCGCCGATCTCGGCGAGCGCCACGACGCCGGTCGACACGAAAAGGGATTCCATGACCGACGGGGATGTAGCCGCAGCAACCGGCCGCTGTCAAACCGCGCGCGGCACCGCCGTTACGGGATATAGCCGATCCGCTCGAACCCCACCTGCAGCGGCTTGCCGTCGAAATATATGCGATGGACATAGCCGTCGGCCGGCTCGTCCGGCCAGTCGGCGGTGAGCTTGTATTTCGAGCCGGCGGGCGCGTTGACGCCGGTGATCAGCACGCCGCCTTTGGGCATCAGCAGCGTGATGTCGACATTCATCCGCCCGCGCGTTTCCGAATACGAGCCGACATAGCGGGCACCGCCCGCATCGATGCCCAGGATGGACTGACGGCCGATATATAGCGTTGTGGCGCCCGCTCCGGGCACCCCGACGTACCGCATGGTGTAAAGCGCGCTCATACAATTGTACTCTCACAGGTTGCAATACCGTGTACACCGAACCGCCCGTAAAAGAAAAGGCCGACAAAAGTTCTCCAACGCCGTCATGCCCGGGCTTGACCCGGGCATCCGAGATCGAGGCGGCAATGTCGGAGACGACGTCGTGGACCCCCGGGTCAGGCCCGGGGGTGACGGTTGGATGGAACTGGCGCCAAAAGAAAAGGCCCGCGTCCTTTCGGGCGCGGGCCTTCCGGTTCTTACGCGAAGTCGCGCTGCGTCAGTGCAGACCCTTCCAGATCTTGCGCTTGGCGGCATAGAGCAGGCCCGCCAGCACGAACAGGAAGAGCATCACCTTGACGCCCAGCGCGTTGCGCGCCTCCAGATGCGGCGAGGCGGCGTAGGCGAGAAACGTCGCCACGTCATGCGCCATCTGGTCGACGGTCGCCTTCGTGCCGTCGGCATAGGTGACGGCGTCATCCTGGATGGGCTGGTTCATCGCGATCATGTGGCCGGGGAACACCTTGTTGTAGTGCATCCCCTCCGGCACCGTGACGCCTTCAGGCGGATCGGCGTAGCCGGTCAGCAGCGCCACGACGTAGTTCTCGCCGCCCTTGCGGTTCTTGGCGATCAGCGACAGGTCGGGCGGCAATGCGCCGCCGTTGACCGCACGCGCCGCATTGTCGTTGGCGAACGGCATGCGGAATCGGTCGGACGGGCGCGACGGGCGCTGGAACATCTCGCCGTCGTCGTTGGGGCCGTCGGTCGTCTCGAACTCGGCGGCGACCGCCTTGATCTGCGCCTCGTCGAGGCCGATGCCTTCCAGGTTGCGGAAGCGCATCTGCTTCATCGAATGGCAGGCCGAGCAGACTTCCTTGTAGACCTGATAGCCGCGCTGGAGTGCTGCCCGGTCGAACGTGCCGAAGAAGCCGTCGTGCGACCAGTGCTGGTGCGGGATTTCCGGGCCTTCGGAAGCCGCGGCCGTGCCGAGCGAGAGTGCGAGGCCCACGCCGGCGAGAAGGAACCTGAACGAACGCATCGAAGCCTTCTCCATCACTTGGCGGCGGACTTGAGCACCGGCTCGGCGATCGAAGCCGGCAGCGGCAGCGGCCGTTCGAACCAGCCGAGCAGCGGCAGGAACACGAGGAAGTGCAGGAAGTAGAGCACCGTGCAGATCTGGCCGATCGTCAGCGCCATGCCTTCGGGCGGCTGCGAACCGCACCAGCCCAGCGTGACCGTCACGACCATGAACAGCCAGAAGAACACGCGGAATGCCGGACGGAAGCGGCCCGAACGCACGCGGCTGGTGTCGAGCCAGGGCAGCACGAACAGGATCGCGATGGCGCCGAACATCAGCGTGACGCCGCCCAGCTTGTCGGGCACCGAGCGCAGGATCGCGTAGAACGGCAGGAAGTACCATTCGGGCACGATGTGCGGCGGCGTGACGAGCGGGTTGGCGGGGATCCAGTTGTCCGGGTCGCCCAGCATGTACGGGTTGAAGAACACGAAGTAGGCGTAAATGATCAGGAACACCGACAGGCCGAACGCGTCCTTGACCGTGTAGTACGGGTGGAACGGGATCTTGTCCTGCGGGCCCTTCGCGTCGATGCCCAGCGGGTTGTTCGAGCCGTGCACGTGCAGCGCCCACAGATGCAGCAGCACAAGGCCCGCGATCACGAACGGCAGCAGGTAGTGGAGCGCGAAGAAGCGGTTGAGCGTCGGGTTGTCGACCGAGAAGCCGCCCCACAGCCACGTCACGATCGACTTGCCCACGAGCGGGATGGCCGAGAACAGGTTGGTGATGACGGTGGCGCCCCAGAAGCTCATCTGGCCCCACGGCAGCACGTAGCCCATGAACGCGGTTGCCATCATCGCCAGGAAGATGAGCAGGCCCAGCCACCACAGGATCTCGCGCGGCGCCTTGTACGAGCCGTAATAGAGGCCGCGCGCGATGTGGATGTAGACGACCACGAAGAACATCGAGGCGCCGTTCATGTGCATGTAGCGCAGCAGCCAGCCGTAGTTCACGTCGCGCATGATGCGCTCGACCGAGTCGAACGCGGCGACGGTGGACGGCTGGTAGTTCATGGCCAGGAAGATGCCCGACAGGATCATCACCACCAGCATCACGCCGGCGAGCGAGCCGAAGTTCCACCAGTAATTCAGGTTGCGCGGGGCCGGATACTTGATCAGCTGCTGGTCGACCATCTCGAAGATGGGCAGCCGGTGATCGACCCACTTGACGATCGGGTTCGACATGAAGGGCGAGGGGACGTAGTCGTATTTTGCCATGGCGCTAAGCCTCACCCGATCCGGATGGTGGTGTCGTTGAGGAACGTGTAGGTCGGCACTTCGAGGTTCTTGGGCGCCGGTCCCTTGCGGATGCGGCCCGACGTATCGTAGTGCGAGCCGTGGCACGGGCAGAACCAGCCGCCGAAATCGCCGTGCGGGTCGGTCGGCTTCTGGCCCAGCGGCACGCAGCCCAGATGCGTGCACACGCCCACCAGGATGAGCCACTGGGATTTCTGCACGCGCTTGGAATCAAGTTCGGGGTCGCGCAGGTCGGCCTTGTCGTCGGCCTTGGCCTTGGCGATTTCCTCCGGCGTGCGGTAGCGCACGAAGACCGGCTTGCCGCGCCACACGACCGTGATCGCCTGGCCGGGCTGCATGGCGGAAAGATTGACCTCGGTCGAGGACAGCGCCAGCACGTCGGCCGACGGGTTCATCGAGCTGATGAAGGCCCAGCCCGTCAGGACGGCTCCCGTCGCGCCGAATGCCGTCGCGGAGAGATAAAGGAAGTCGCGTCGTGCCGTGCCGTCCTCGTGCTGCCGGCCGCCGCCGGGGGACGTCGTAAGTGTGGAAGTACCGGGCTGAGCCATCGCGAAGAACCCTCTTGGTTGCCGACCGCTGGATGGACCGCGGCCATGCCGTGTCGCAACGGGTAACTTACATTGCCCCACCCCACCCGCCTGCGACGGGTTGTCGCAGGATTCGAGCGGCTTGGACGGCATACCCGCAGGCGCGAAGCGGGTATAGCCCGACCGCGCCCGGGCTGCCAAGCCTCAAGGCCGTTTTTTCCGAAAGCCCGGTCGGTCTAGGCTCCCCCTCGCCATGCCCCAACCCCCGCTCCGCCTTGCCCTTTACGAGCCCGACATCGCCGCAAATACCGGCGCCATCCTGCGCCTGGCGGCGTGCCTTGGCGTGGGCGTGGACGTGATCGAACCCTGCGGATTCGTGTGGTCGGCGCCCAAGCTGCGCCGGGCCGGGATGGACTATCTCGACCGGGTCGACCTGGCCCGCCACGCCAGCTGGGCGCGCTATGCCGCCGGCCCCCGGCCCGGCCGGCTGGTGCTGCTGTCCACCAAGGCCGCCTGGTCGCTGCCCCGCTTCGCCTTCCGGCCCGGCGACACGCTGCTGCTGGGCCGGGAAAGTGCCGGCGTGCCCGACGCGGTGCGCGATTCGTGCGCGGCGGCCGTGCGCATCCCGATGCAGCCGGGCGAACGCTCGCTCAACGTGGCGCTTGCCGCCGCGCTCGTTCTGGGCGAAGCCCTACGCCAGCTCGACGCATATCCCGGGGAAACACCGTGAACGCCGAAGAAAGAAAGTCCGCCGCCGAAACCTGGTTCGCGAGCCTGCGCGATCGCATCTGCGCCGCCTTCGAGAAGCTCGAGGATCAGCTGGAAAGCGGCCCGCACGCGCATCTGCCCGCCGGCCGCTTCGAGCGCAAGCCGTGGGAGCGCACGAACCACGACGGCGCGCCGGGCGGCGGCGGCACGATGGCCGTGATGCACGGGCGCGTATTCGAAAAGGTGGGCGTCAACGTCTCCACCGTGCACGGCACGTTCGCACCCGAGTTCGCCAGGCAGATGCCGGGGGCGGCCGAAGACCCGCGTTTCTGGGCCTCGGGCATCAGCCTTGTCGCGCACATGCGCTCGCCCAGGGTGCCGGCGGTGCACATGAACACGCGCCATATCGTCACGACCAAGGCGTGGTTCGGCGGCGGCGCCGATCTGACGCCGATGGTGCCGCATGAACCGGACACCGAAATGTTCCACGCGCGCCTGAAGGAAGCGTGCGACGCGCACGACGCCGGCTATTACCCGCGCTTCAGGAAATGGTGCGACGAATATTTCTTCCTGCCGCATCGCAACGAGCCGCGCGGCGTGGGCGGCATCTTCTTCGACAATCTCGAGTGCGGCAATTGGGCGCAGGATTTCGCATTCACAAAGGATGTCGGGCTCGCCTTCCTCGACGTCTATCCCAAGATCGTCGCCGCGCACATGCACGAAAAATGGACGGATGCCGAGCGCCAGCACCAGCGCGTAAGGCGTGGACGCTACGTTGAATTCAATCTACTTTATGACCGTGGCACTACCTTCGGTCTAAAGACCGGCGGCAATGTCGAGGCGATCTTGATGAGCCTGCCGCCGGACGTCAGCTGGCCCTGACTCGATCCAATTTGGATCAAATTTAAGAGACTTCTTATCTAAGTCTGTCCTACATTCCAGCGCCTTTACGAAACGGGAAATTAACGGTCTTCGCCCTAGGTTCAGACATACAACACAAATTAAATGGGGAATTTGCCAATGTCGCTTTCCAGCATCCGCGTGAAGCTCGTCGCCCTCCTCCTGCTCTTCGGGCTGGTACCGGTTGCCGTCGTCGCCGCTTTCTTCGAGCTGGAGCGACCCGTTCTCGAGGACGCCGCGATGGATCGCCTCGAGGACACGGCGATCTCCGTCTCGGACAAGATCGACCGCAACCTGTTCGAGCGCTATGGCGACGTTCAGGCCTTCCTCATAAATACGATCGTGCCGGATCGCACGAACTGGGCGAAGCCCTCGCCCGAGAACCCGCTGCTTGTCGCGATCGACGGCTACATGCAGGCCTATGGCCTCTACAAGATGATGGTGCTCGTCGACCCGGCCGGAAAGGTTCTCGCGGTCAACCGCACCGATCCCGCAGGCAAGCCGCTCGATACCGCGTCGCTCTATCAGCAGAGCTTTGCCGGCGCGAACTGGCTGAAGCGCGCGTTGGCCGAAGACTATCTGAAGGGCACGAACGGCCTTACCGGCACGGTCGTCGAACCGGCCAGTCCGGATGCCACGCTTGCCAAGCTCTACAAGGACGATGGCTGGTCGATCGTGTTCGCCGCCCCGCTCAAGGACAAGGACGGCAAGATCATCGCCGTGTGGGCCAACTACGCCGATTTCGGCCTCGTCGAGCAGATCGTCGGCGCCTCGCAGAAGATCATGGCCGGCAACGGTCTCGCTTCGGCCGAAATCACCGTTATCGATTCGAAGGGCAACGTCATCGTCGATTACGACCCGGCCAAGCTGAAGAACGGCGTCTATGCCCGCGATCCCGAGATCGTGGGCAAGTTCAACCTTGCCAGCGGCGGCGTCGCGGCGGCCCAGCTTGCGATCAAGGGCGGCCACGGCATGTCGAAGTCGATGCATGCCCGCAAGAAGATCGAGCAGGCCGGCGGCTACGCGCATGGCACGGGCGCCTACGACTATCCGGGGCTGGGCTGGAGCGTGCTTGTCCGTGTGCCGGTCGACGAGGCTTTCGCGGGGATCGATAACGTCAGCAGGATCATCTTCGGCGTCGTCGCGGCATCGCTCGTCGTGATCCTGCTCGGCGGCCTTGCCATAGGCTCGATCGCCGTCAGGCCCATAAACGCGCTGACCAACGCGATGGTGGCACTTGCCGGCGGCAACTACGAGACCGAGGTTCCCGGCGTCGGCCGCAAGGACGAGCTGGGCGCCATGGCGGCATCCGTGCAGGTGTTCAAGGACAACGGCATCGAAGCCCAGCGCCTGCGCGCGCAGCAGGAGCGGCTGGCCGAGGAGGCCGAGCAGCAGAAAAAGAAGGCGCTCATGGACATGGCCGAGACGGTCGAGCGCGAAACCGCCAACGCGGTCGAGCAGATCGCCACGAGCACGCATCAGGTGACCGGTGCGGCCGAGGGCATGTCGAAACTGGCCGAGGAAGTGTCGGCCGATTCGCAGGCCGTTGCGGCCGCTTCGGAAGAAGCGCTGGTCAACGCGCAGACCGTCTCGTCGGCGGCCGAGGAACTTTCGGCCTCGATCCGCGAGATTTCGGGCCAGGTCGCGCGCGCTTCGACCGTGACCAGGACCGCCGTCGACAGCAGCGAGAAGGCGCAGACGACCATCCGCTCGCTTTCCGACGCCGTCACGAAGATTTCGGAAGTGACCAAGCTGATCGGCCAGATCGCCGGGCAGACGAACCTGCTGGCGCTCAATGCCACGATCGAAGCCGCGCGCGCGGGCGACGCCGGCAAGGGCTTTGCGGTCGTCGCCTCGGAAGTGAAGAACCTCGCCAACCAGACCGGCCGGTCGACCGAGGATATCGACCGCCAGGTCGGCGAGATCCAGACCGCGACCGAAGCGGCCGTCAACGCCGTTGCCGAAATCGGCGAACGCATCCGCGAGATCGACCAGGTCGCCTCGGCCATCGCCGCGGCGATGGAAGAACAGGGTGCGGCCACGCAGGAAATCGCGCGCAATGTCGGCCAGACGGCCGAAGCGGCGCGCGAAGTCTCGTCGAAGATCCAGAACGTCAGCCGCGAGGCGGATACGGTGGGCACGCGCGCCACGGAAGTGCGCACCGCCATCGGCAGCGTCAGCAGCAGCCTCGACGAGCTGAAGCGCATCCTCGTTCGCGTCGTGCGCACCTCGACCACCGATGCCGACCGCCGCAAGTACCCGCGCTATGCGGTGCGTGCGACGATCGACGTGACGGACGGCGCCGGCAAGAAGCTTCCGGCGAAACTCATCGACTGCTCGGAGGGCGGCGCGCATTTCAGCTGCGAAGGCGCCATGAACCAGGGCGAGCGCGGCGCGATCCGGTTCGAGGGCGTGTCGGGGTCGCTATCCTTCGTCGTGCGCTATCGCGAAAGCAACGGCTCGGTGCATGTCGAGTTCCCGGCGGGCACGGCGGGCGGCGGCTATGCCGACTGGCTGCGCCAGCGCAGCGCCGGGCTCCGGCCGGTCGACGCCGCCTAGAGCGTGATTGTTTCAGGGTGAAGCGTAACCGGCGTTTCTGAAGTAGTTTGCGCATTCGTCTGGCGCGAAGTGCTGGAGGAGCGTTCCGATGCGCCGCCACGTGGCGTCGACGGAGCGTTCTGCCGCTTTGCGTAG
>WGNX01000013.1 GCA_016124335.1 Alphaproteobacteria bacterium | reverse complement strand
TGTTTCGATCGGTCCGCAGAGCTTCAAGCTGCGCACGTTCAGCGGGGCCAAGGTAAAGGCAGAGGTCATCGCGTCTCATGCCGAGACTATCGCACACCAAACCAACAATGGGAATCATCCGTCAGGTGACGAACACTAGCGACCGCGTGTTCAGCCATTTCGCGGTTCAGCGCCTGGATCCGTTGACGACGCATCTTGTCGCGCTCCGGGATGCTCCGCATCGTCTGGCCAAGTTCCTCACCCAAGGCCTTGATACGGGCTTCGAGCTGTTCGCGTTTGGCAGGAGCCATTTGATCCACGACACTCTGGTGGATCGGCTTACCCCCCTCGGTTGGCACGATCACGATGCCCGTGGGCGTGTGCAAGATCGCCATATTCTGGGCTTCCGCCTTCTGGGCGAGCCTCTTGAAGGCGTTTTGCTGTTCGGCCTCAAACTCTTCGTCGATCGCCGCACGGCGGTCACGGTAGTCGGCGGACTCAAATACCGCGGGAAGCATGCCCTTGAGTTGGATCACAAGTTCATCGAGCGCGGCCTTCAGCAGCGTTCCCTGGCCCGGGGGCAGGCGAAGCACTTTCGGGCGATAGGGCTCCTCGAAGTTGTGGACATAGACCCAGTCGTCCGGCGTTTGCTGATCCGCGGCTCGTCCCTCGATGAAGCGGCGAATGGCGTTGTGCCGGCCGGATCCCCGCGACCCGATCGCAAGGATATTGAACCCCCTGGCTTTCATGGCGATGCCGAAGTCGAGCGCCGCCAGCGCTCGGTCCTGGCCGATCAGGCCGCCCACAGGCTTTAGGTCGGCCGTCGTCGTGAACCCGAGGGCCTTGGGGTCGCACGGTCGCGCAAGGCGATCGGGACCAAGTTCCACGGTCACCGACCCCTCGTCAGAAACGGATCTTGCACCCATTGGTCGCGCTCCTTGCCGGGCAAGAACAGAGTGACTGGTTGCAAGCTAGACCGGGCTGCCCAATCCATGCCAGTCAATTTGGGGTGGCGGACCCTGGCTCGGCCGGTCGCGGTAACCCGAAAATATGCGACCCACCGGCACGAGTCGGCGGGTTTGGGTGCCCACGGTTCGCAGTCCCGGCACCAACGGCGCCCCTTTCGGCTTGGCAGGCGTCGGCGGGCCGACGTCCGGCCCGCCGCACGGCATGGACTGCTCCCTCGGTCGTATGAGCGTCGAGTACCCCGACATTCGGACCGGCATTCGGGTCCAGTCGGTCAGCGCTCCCACCGCCGCGCGGCCGCGCCCCTCGATCGTAGACGGGAGACGGGCGCGGCAACATGAAGCTGAAGACGCGCTGCTGAATAGGTGTAATCTGGACAGCGACTCGTGGCGACGTTTGGGGAGGCCCGCATGAATCAGTCATCGAAAACGACGGCGAGTGATGCTGCCCAGGATCAGAAAGCGGCGAGAGATCGAGCCGCTCGAGTGCGAAGGACTTTACGCCAAAAGGACGTTCCGACCCGGCCTGACGCGGACCACAAAGCCAAGGCGATGTCCGCATTCTTGATTGACCCGGAAGAGCTGTGGGACAACGTTCCACTCTGACTTGGGGTGCGACGTGGCGGCTCGCGCGGGCAACACAGCGCATTGCCCGCTCGGCCGGGCCACGAACGATGCTGCCATCAAGCGGACTGGGTCAGTGCCGGTTGTCCGCGTGCGTGTCGAGTGTCGTCAGCAGGTCGAGAAAGGCGTCTTTGACACTCTCCGGCTCAGTGCTGTCGAGGAACGCTTCCACGGTCCACTCTTCACTTCCGCAATCCGCTCCCCGCCAGACATGCAGTACCCGCGCCAGCCCCGAGGCGTCGACCATCAGGCTCCACCGATCCTCGCATGCGTGGTTCGAGCTTCGATATATTTCATAGACGCTCACAGCCACAGGATGACACCAGATCTCGGTCGATTCCATAAGGACGGTGGGGCTGGACGCGCCAGGGGGGTGTCGCACGACCGCAGGCGAGCGGCGCGACTGGTGATGGGCGCTCAACCCCAGCAGAATGCATAAGCAGTGTCGTGAAGGATTGAAATACCGGTTCTAGAAATGGAACCGTGCGAACCTCTCTGGCGTTTCGCATGCCGTCAGCACATGCCATCGCAGGAAGGTCTCCGGCCCTTCGATGATGACGGCGGAGCGCACGTAGTCGACAATCCTGCGGCCGCCCTGCTCCCGTTCCACGTCGATCCCCAGGAGGCTCAGTGCCTCCAGGATTATGTCATGCTCGCCGGCGTCCGGGCCGAGCGAGGCTCGGGCGGCGAGCAAGGCCTCGGCGCGGGTCATCTGGTCCTCCGAATGGATGGCGCGATCCTAGCAACGCAAAGGGCGAAGGCAACATCGCTCGGTCGGTCCTGCAGAAGCACGTCCTGCGCGTGTGCGTCTGCGGCAGCGACGCTCACTGGGTTGAAGGCGCGGACGCGCCAATCAGAATGCGATCAGCCTAACGGCGAGCCGGACCAGGTCGGTTGGCAATCGACCGGAACGGCTCACGGAAGCGAGCCTCGTGCCCGTCTCAAGCCGGCTGTTTTCGCACGGCAGGGCCCGAATATTTCGCAGCCGTGTCCGGTCCGGGCATCAGGCACCGCTTCGAGCGGGCGCCCGGGACCGCTCAATGGGCCGCGACGTGGCCGCTCACGCGCAACTGGTAGACTCCGCCGAGCACCGCCCCAAAGACAAGATGGAGGACAAGCGTCATCATTGGGGCCATGATGCCAAGATGGGCGCCGAACAATCCGGCTCCCGCCATCGGCATGACGATAATCATCATCGCAAGCCACGCCCCCACAGAGAAGACCAGGCCCTTCGCCACTGCGCCGCCGCCCGGGATCATCTGGTAAAGCGCCGCGAAGCCGACACCCCAGGCCACAGAGCCGATAAGAAAGTGTGCAATCCAGCCTGCAGCCAACGGCGCCCCCATCAAGCCTGCCAGCATGTGGATCACGTTGAGCCCCGGCATCAGCCCCATCACGCCCTTGGCAATCATCAGCGCGGACAGAACGACCGTCGCCGACAACCCTGCAATCAAACCATCGTTGAACTTTTGCATCGTAGCCTCCTTTCGAACAAGTCATTGAATGGAGGAGATGCGGAGGCTTCGGTTTGTTACAGCCTCGCGCCAACGTGACCTCGCCGGTGCCATCCCTGCAATGTTGCGATGCCCTTCGGCCCGCCAGGCGGCTGACAGTATGGATTAGGTCCTGCTTCGAAAACCAGGCTATTGCTGCGCTGCCGCCGCCAGAGTGCGGCAATTGTCAGTGCCGAGCTCAAAGCTGCCGTCATAAGCTTCCGTTTGAGGCCGCCCTCTCGGTTCGAACCAGCCAGGGTTGTGCGCACAGTCAAGGACGCTGAGACGGTCGATGATCTCTTCGGCTTTCTGACCTGCGCGCCGAATGTCGAGGTTGGCTATCGGCGCGAGCGACAACCGTTGATGTGCCGTACACCGCCAAGATGTCGCGCGGCTGTTCGCGCGGTCGCTGAAGCGCGGATAACAGGGCAAACACTATCACGCCATCCGCGAGGATCCGATCACGGTGAGGCCATTGCTGAGGGGATCGGAGTGGCATCCAGGAAATCGATCAGGTCCTTGTCGACCAAGCAGGCTGCGAAGCATTTCGGATGGCTTGCCGCCTTCATCGGCGCCGATAATCCGGTTGCGAACCGGTTCACGTAAAAATGCGCTTGGCTGGGAGCCGACGGGGCCGGACCTCTTGGCAGATGTGGATGTCGCCATCACCAAGGCAGGTGCCAGAGCGACCCCTAGCTGCCAGTCCGCTCGCAAGGAGCTCAACTGCGCCTTTGAACGTCCGCAATGAGGGCGCATTGTTGTCCGACGGCTCAGGGCCAAACATGCAAAGATCGTACGCGCTGCAGCCGGGCTTTCTGCTCGCCGTGGTATCGGCATGCCGATTCAGACCCCGGATCGAAGTAGATGGCCCTGAGCCGCCTCCCGATATGTCGGTCGAAACTCGTGCCGCGTCGGCGAAAGCCGCCATCAGATCGTGGCGCAGCAGACGTCGGAACGGGACTCGGACTCGCCGACACGTGGTCGGTCACATCTTCTGTTCGGCGAAGCGCTGCTTCAGCCAGGCAGGCAGGGTGGCGGTGAATCCGGTTCGATCAATCCGGCCCTCCGTTGCATGCTCCATGAGCTTCCGCATGGCCTTGCCCTGGGGCCCGAGCGCCTTGGCCGGCCAGCAACTTTTGTTGGCTTCCCATGCGGTCAGATACCCATCCGCCCACAGCGGTAGGAGCGGAACCTCGCCAGGGACAAGCATAGTCTCTTTTGGCGCGCCCAGGTTCGACACGGTCGCGTTGTATCGGAGCATGAGCAACTCGACGAAACGCCCCATCTGTCTTTCGCTGTCCAGGCTTGGCGAGGCGAGGTGGAGAAGCGGGCTGAGCCAGTCTGGCGGAGAAATGAAGATCGGCGCGGTGCAAGCGCCCGTCAGGTAGCCCTCCAGCCAAGGCTCCGTCAGGCCCGCGCGCTGCAGGAGTTTCGCCAATTCCTCCTTCTTTTCGGGGCGGATGACCGGCATCGGCATATCCGCAGGCATCTCTGACGACGTCATCTCGTAAGGCAGATCTTGGTCTGAGCCACCAAACACGCCGTTGGGTTCATTCCGGTCGGCCCAGACTTCCAGCGAGAGTTCGACGATGCATTGCATCACCGGAGTTTTCTTCAGGTCCCGACCCTCGGCCAACGCCGCCGCAACGGCGATGAATTCGTCCGCGTCATCCGTTCCGGCTGCCTTGAGAAGGAGCGCGTTACGGGCGATGAGCGTCGCCCAATGCGTGCGACGGGCTTCGAGAACACCCCACATCCCGCGCATCAGGGCTGCCCGGGACGTCGCGGCGTCGAGCCTCTCGACCGTCATGTCGCTGTCCTCGAACCAGCTCGACAGCATCGGATAGTGGTCTTCCCAGTCCCCGCTTGCGGTGATCAATCGTCCCCGCGCCTGGACCGGCAGGCTGGCGATCCTACCCTCCGGATCCGCGAGGGCCAGAATGTCTGCAACCGCAGCCGATCCGGGACGCAGCTCGGTCAGACCACAGATCCGAGCGACATCAACGAGGCCTGGCACCGGGCCTATGCCTTTCTCCAACCCCTCCGACAGGGCAATGCCGATCGCCTGAGCCAGATAATCGCGAGACACATCACATGCATCGATGTCCGCGGAAATCTGGGCGATAACCGTTCGTTGTTCCGTCGCGCTGGCACAGGGCAGGACATAGGCGTCCTTGACACCAAATCCCTGCTTGAGGAGGACGACCGCCACGCTCCGGGAACTGCCGGACTGGATCGCCGCGGCCATGCTCTGGGCGCCGGAACCGTCGACCATGCTGGCAACGATCCGGTGGACCTTTGGCACGGCGCCCTGTTGCGGTCCCACGATCCCCTGGCGCATGGCTTCCCTAAGGATGACGTCCAGCCGGCCTTTCAGCGCGTCGTCCGTCAGCCAGCTTCTGATGATCGTAAGCCGGCCAATGACATCCGCGGAAAGCCGTCCCGCTGCCAGCCGGTCGGCAAGGCCGTCCGCGGCGGCCGAATGGACCTCTTCGGTGGCGTCGAGAAGCCAGGCGCAGCCCAACTCAGCAAAGAGCGCTGCCGGCCGCGACACAGCGATCCGGACCAGGGCATACCGCGCATCGGCCGGAACCGTTGGCAGCATTTCGGCGAACATGGCATGCGCGGCCGAGGCGGTGCCCTGGCTCGCTTCAATAAGACTGCCGAACAGGCTCTCGAAGAGGACCTCGACCTCTTCAGGCGCGTCCATGCCCTGCGCCACTTCGGCGAACCGATCATGCCGGGAAGCCAGAGAGTCCGGAGGAACCAGACCGGCCCGGACCCAACTGCCCGATACCGCCAATCTGCCATTGGTTGTCAAACTGTCGGTCCCGGCCAGCCGGCTGAGCTGCTGCTCCAGCGCGTCGATGAAGGCGGCGCCACGCCTCTGGCCGTTTTCTCGGGCCATTCTGGCCTCGTCGAGCGCAGCGGCGAGCAATTGTGTCATGCGCTCTTCATGGGTGCCGGTCGCTGTGATGCCGCCCGTCGCATTCAGCAATTGCACCGCGTCATCCGGCGCATCTACCAGCGCTCGACCAAATCGCTTGAGGTCGTCTGCCTGCGCGCCATGATCGGATCTCCGCTCAAGCGCAATGACCATATTCGTGATCGCAGTTGGCAGCATCAAGGACCCGGGAATGCCGAAACGGAACTGCCGGCGAAGCTGCACCGTCTACCCGGCCCTTGCAAGTGGTGACCGAGAAGCGCGCCGAAGTGCGCGATGCTGCATCGTCGTCGAGAGCCGATCCGTCGGGCCGCCGGCCGCGCATTGCACGGCGAAGGGCAGCGCGGAGCCCAACTTGCCGGATGCTGCAGAGCGGACGAATTGCGGCTTTGGAACATCGCACGATATCTGGCTCAGGGGCGCTCGATTGCGCCGACGCCAACGGCCATCACTCCAGCCACCCCATCGAGGTTCCTCGGGATGCCGTTTGGCCTTAGAGTGGGCAGCACGCCAAACGACCGGAGCGGCCCCCGATGTACGTCAATCAATTCGCCGACCAACTTCGTATCCTGGCCGCGCTCGATGCAGGGCCGGCTACGGATCGGGTCCTCGACGCCTTGCGGGCGGTCCGGCGCGAAGCCTTCGCGGGTCTGGGACCGTGAAAGTACCGCTCGCCAGTAGCGGGGTTCACCCCGCCGGTTCGAGAGACGCCGGACGCGAACCCCAAGTGGCTCTACAACTCCGTCCTCGTCGCCCTCGACGAGGAGAAGGGAATCAACATCGGCGACCCCAGCCATTGGACACGTCTCCTGGTCTGTGCGAATGTGACGGCCGGCACGCACATCCTCCAGGTCGGCGCGGGCGTCGGCTACTACACCGCGATCCTCGCCCAGTTCACTGGCTCCGAGGGAATCCGTGCAGAATTCGCCACGCGTTCGTAGCGGTCGAACGTCCCATGCAGCAATCGCTGCGTTTCAGTTCCAAAGAAGAGACAGCGGCGCCGCCGCAAGTCGATCGCCAAACGGAACAACGTCCGTGTTGTCATAAAGGACGGTTCCGAATGCAAAACGGTCCCCGCACGCTTCGACCAGCGTTCTGAGCCCTCCAAAATCGCTGGATTTCACTGTCGCGGAAGCCTTGATCTCGATCCCGACGATCATGCCATCGTCGCGTTCGAGCACGACGTCGACCTCCCGCATCTGCTGATCGCGGAAATGATGGGGTGTCAGCCGCGAGTCCGCCGCCGTCATCAGCTTCAGGACCTCGGAGAACACGAAGCTCTCCAGAAGCGGCCCGAACAGGTCGCGGCTTGCCCTGACGCGTTCGAAGCTGAGGCCACGTGCCGCGGCGAGAAGGCCAGAATCGAGGAAATGCAGTTTCGGCGTCTTGGCGATCCGCTTCAGCGCGTTCGTGTACCAGGGCTGCAAGGTCTGGACGAGGAACACCTGTTCCAAGAGCGCAACGTAGCGCTGGCCGGTCTTGTAGCTGACATTGATGCTGGAGCCGAACTGCGAATAGTTGACGAGTTGTCCTGAATGCTCCGCGAGCAGCCGGACGAATTTCGGCAGTTCGGTAAGCTTCTCGATGTCGGCTATGTCGCGCAGATCGCGGGTCAGGACCGAGGACAGATAGGACCGCGCCCAATCCTGGCGCCGGCGCTCGCTCTCCCTGCTGATGGCCTCTGGGAACCCTCCGAGCAGCACGAGTTGGACGAGGTTGTCACCGACGACGGCACCCCTGTCGCTCTCCAGCTTTCCCGTGAACAGGCGCTCCAGGAATGTCGTTGGCCTGCCCACGATTTCGGCACGGGACAGCGGCAGCATCTGGATGGTTTCAATGCGCCCTGCCAGGCTGTCGGCAACACGCGGCAGGGTCAAAACGTTGGCAGAGCCCGTGAGAAGGAAGCGGCCCGGCCGATAATCCTCATCGACTGTCTTCTTGATCGCCAGCATTAAGTCGGGCGCTCGCTGGATTTCGTCGATGATGGCGCGATCGAGACCGCGAATGAACCCGCTCGGATCAGACCGGGCCGCGTCGAGGGCTGTTTGGTCGTCAAGGGTGATATAGGTCCTGCCTTTTTCGCCCATCTTCCTGACGAGCGTGGTCTTGCCCGCCCGGCGAGGCCCGACGATCAGCACCACCGGGGTATCCGAAAGAGCCTCTTCGGCCCGATGTTCCACGAATCGTTCGTACATACCGTCCCCCGTCTATCAGAACCATGAGGCATGACGATTAGAAGTCAATAGCATGACAATTAGAGATGGATCGGCTGTTGGGTGGAACCGGGAGGGGAAGGCCTTCCCCTGCGTCCGAGCCCGACGTCTCGGCCGCCCCCTTCTGCGGAGAGGTCCCCGCAACGCCCCCTGAGAGGAAGAGGGCTGAGTGGGATTGCGTGACGGGTCAGAGCTGGGAGAGAGGCTCCCGGCGCCCGTCGTGGAGTATACCCCCATGAACGTGCAGGCTCTCGATGCCCCGCGCGCCCTGAGCGGCGGCTACAAGGTGGATGCGAGCCGAGGCGAGCGGATCGGCCGCGTTTCCTCGGAATGGTTCAGCCGTCCTGACGACGAGCGCTATCTCTCGCTCGATGCGCTGGCGCAAACGGTCCGCGGCCGTGCCGAGCGCAGCCAGACCCGCGTGATGGAAACCGCGCTGATCCACGTTGAGGCGAGCCGGGACGATCCGGAGCGTCTGTCGCTGGTCCTGCCGGGCGCCGATGCTCCTGTCGCGCCCACCCATTGGAGCTTCGGTCAGCTCGCCAGCCTGGTCGGCGCACCGGCTGCCTACATGCGCCAGCTTCCGGCGGCGCTCGCCGGCATCAACCTGCAATACGGCCTGTCCTCGCACCGTGCCGAGCAGGTCAAGACGCTGGAGATCGAGGATGGCCGCGTCGAACTGCGCGCCGTCACCGGCCCGGATTATGGCCGCATCTATGACCACGAGCTGGTGGAAGCGGTGCAGCGCATCGCCGGCAACGGCACGGGGGACACGCGCTGGAAGGTGCCGGGTGTGCTCGACTGGTCGACTGGCATCTACAACCCCCGCGTCGACATCACCAAGGACACGACGACGCTTTATGCCTCAGATCGCGACGTCTTCCTGTTCCTGGTCGACGATCTCAACCCGATAGAGGCCGGCAAGCTGCCCGACGGCTCACCCGACCTCTATTTCCGGGGCTTCTACTGCTGGAATTCGGAGGTAGGCGCCAAGACGCTCGGCATGGCGAGCTTCTATCTCCGCGCCGTCTGCCAGAACCGCAATCTCTGGGGCGTGGAGGATTTCGAGGAAATCACCATCCGCCACTCGAAATACGCGGCATCGCGCTTCGCCCACGAGGCGACGCCCGCGCTCACGACCTTCGCCGAGTCCTCGCCCATGCCCTTCGTCAACGGGATCAAGGCGGCACGCGAGCGGATCGTGGCCACGAGCGACAAAGATCGCACCGATTTCCTGCGCAAGCGCGGCTTCTCCAAGGCCGAGACCGGTCGCATCATCGATACGGTATTGGCCGAGGAAGGCCGGCCGCCGGAGAGCGTCTTCGATTTCGTACAGGGCATCACCGCGATCGCCCGTGACAAGGCCCACCAGGACGCCCGCCTCGATCTGGAAGGCAAGGCCAAGAAGCTGCTCGACCGCGCAGCCTGAAACCCGCGGAGCCGGAGACGCGTACTTCCGTCCCTCCGGCTCTGCATCTTCGTGCCTTTCCGTTTCCGTGGCGCTGCCCTCCAAGAGTGAGAGGGCGGCGCTTCGCTTCGTGACGGGTTTCAAGCCGAGAGAGAGGCTCAAGGCGCCCGTTGCGGAGTTTGAGACCATGGTAACTGACGTTCAGAAGATCACCCTCGCGTCCTCACGCGACATCCCCTTCAACAAGCTGGTGCTCAGCCAGTCGAACGTCCGGCGGGTCAAATCCGGCGTCTCGATCGATGAGTTGGCCGAGTCCATCGCGCGGCGTGGCCTGATCCAGAGTCTGCACGTGCGCGCCGTCGTCGACGGTGAGGGCCTGGAGACTGGCATGTTCGAGGTCCCCGCCGGCGGCCGCCGCTATCGCGCGCTGGAACTGCTCGTGAAGCAGAAGCGCCTCAACAAGACCGCGCCGGTGCCCTGTGTCGTTTCGGAAGCGCGTGACGACGTCCTGATCGAGGAAGTGTCGCTCGCCGAAAATATCGAGCGCGCGCCCCTGCATCCGCTCGACCAGTTCCGTGCCTTCCAGGCCATGCGCGCCAAGGGCATGACCGAGGAAGCAATCGCGGCCGCCTTCTTCGTGGGCGTCAACGTGGTGAAGCAGCGCCTGCGCCTGGCTTCCGTCGCGCCTGCGCTCCTCGACGTCTATGCCGAGGATGGGATGACGCTGGAGCAGCTCATGGCGTTCACCGTCACGCCGGATCACGCCCGTCAGGAACAGGTCTGGGAGGCGACTTCCAGCAGTTGGCAGAAGGAACCCTGGCAGATCCGCCGCATGCTCACTGAGACGACCGTGCGCGCCTCGGACAAGCGCGCCGCCTTCGTCGGCATCGACGCCTATGAAGAGGCGGGCGGGATCGTGTCGCGCGATCTGTTCCAATCCGACGATGGCGGATGGCTTCAGGATGCCGCGCTGCTCGATCGCCTCACAACCGAGAAGCTGAAGGTCGCGGCCGACGAGATCGCGGCCGAGGGCTGGAAATGGGTCGAGGCCGCCATCAGCATCCCGTACGGTGTCACCCAAGGCTTGCGCGCGCTGTCCGGCACGCCGCGCGCCATGACCGACGACGAGCGAGCGACGCGCGAGGCCCTCCAGGCGGAATTCGACCGCCTGATCGAGGAGTACGAGAACGCCGACGAATTGCCGGACGAAATCGATCAGCGCCTCGGCGAGATCGAAGCGGCGATTGAGGCGCTCGACAATCGCCCCGTCCGCTACGATCCCGCCGAGATGGGCATCGCCGGCGTCTTCGTCAGCATCGCCGCCGACGGATCGCTCTCGATCGACCGCGGCTATGTCCGCCCTGAGGATGAGCCCCCCGAAGAGCCGGAGGATGCCGACGGGCAGGACAGTTCGGAAGGGGAAACCGATGAGCATCCCGAGCAGACCGCGCAGCGCACCACCATCACAATCGGCGGTGAGCCGACCCAAACCGAAGAGGACGACGACGATAGCATCAAGCCGTTGCCCGACCGCCTCGTCACCGAGCTGACGGCGCATCGCACTCTGGCGCTGCGCGATGCCGTCGCGAACCATCCGGAGGTCGCCATGACCGCACTGCTGCACAAGCTGGTGTCGGACACCTTCCTCCGTCGCCCGGCCACCGGCTGTCTCGAGGCGAGCGTTCGGCACGTCTACTTCTCCTCGCAGGCGGATGAGTTGGCGGACAGCCCATCGGCGAAATCCGTCAGCGAGCGTAATGAACGTTGGGGCGATGACGTCCCGGCCGATGACGAGGCGCTGTGGGATTGGCTGGTGGCGCTCGACGACGGCAGCCGGATGGACCTTCTCGCCCATTGCGTCAGCTACGGCGTCAACGCGCTCTACGAGCGGCCGAACCCTTATGGCGGCGCCGGCGTCACCGACCATGCGCTGAAGGTCCGTCTCGCTCAGGCCGAACGACTGGCCAGGGCAACCCGCCTCGATATGGTGGAGGCGGGCTGGCGGCCGACCATCGCGAACTATCTCGGCCGCGTGACCAAGGCTCGAATCCTCGAAGCCGTTCGCGAAGGTGCCGGCGAACGGTCCGCCCAGCTCATCGACCATATGAAGAAGGGTGACATGGCCAAGGAAGCCGAACGCCTGCTCGCCGATACCGGCTGGCTGCCCGAGCCGCTTCGCGCGCCGGAGGGTGAACCCGTCGAAGCAACGACCTCCGGGGCCGACGACGCCGAAGCGCCGATCGAAGGAATGGCGGCAGATGGCGGCGAACCGGACATGGTCGAAGACGAGCCTACCGGCGATACTGACCCTGCCAAAAATAACAATGAGGCGATCGCGGCTGAATAGCTTCCGGAAATTGCGCAGTGGGCCCGCCGGGGACGGCGGGCCTTTTGCCCGCAGGAGTTCAAGATGGCTCGAGATGCCCGCGACCTGGCTAGTGCCCTAGCCGATCAGGCAGAAGACGTCTGCCGTCACTACCTCTCCAATGGCTCGCGGCACGGCAACTATTGGCAAGTTGGCGACGTGCGCAACACGCCCGGCCGCTCAATGTTCGTGAGGCTGGAAGGCACCATCAGAAGCAAGGCCGGAAAATGGACGGACGCATCGACAGGGGAGCACGGCGACCTGCTCGATGTCATCCGAGAAGCCGGTGGCCTGGCCGACTTTGCCGATGCAGCGAGAGAGGCGCGGAGCTTCCTCAGCCTGCCGCACCCTGAGCCGGCGCCCGCTGCCCCGAAACGCGCACCGACACGTGCATCGTCTGGCTCGGCAGAAGCCGCGCGGCGGCTCGTGGCCATGGCCAATCCGATCAGCCGGACTCTCGTGGAAACGTATCTCCGTACGCGCGGCATTACGGCTTTGCACGAAGCCAGAAGCCTGAGGTTTCATCCGCGCTGCTACTATCGACCCGAAGGTCACGGGCCAACCGAGACCCGGCCCGCAATGATCGGTGTCGTCACCGACCTCTATGGCCGGCTCACCGGCGCACATCGCACTTGGCTCGCGCCAGATGGCTCGGACAAAGCGCCGGTCGAGACGCAGCGCAAGGCGATGGGGGATCTGCTCGGCCATGCAGTCCGCTTCGGCCTGCCCGATGACGTGATGGCAGCCGGCGAAGGCATCGAAACCATGCTGTCGCTGCGACAGATATTGCCGCGAATGCCGATGGCGGCGGCACTTTCGGCGGCACACCTCGCAGCCATCCGGTTTCCGGCATCCCTGCGCAGGCTCTATATCGCCCGCGACAATGATCCGGCCGGCGACGGCGCGCGAGATTGTCTGATCGACCGAACAAACGAGGCGGAAATCGAGGCTATCGTGTTGTCACCTACGCTCGGGGACTTCAACGAAGATCTCGTCGCCCTGGGACCCAATACGCTTCGGCTGAACCTTCGGGGGCAACTTGTCCCGGAGGATGTCGCCCGCTTCATGCTCCTGCAGACCTAAGCGGAAGGCAGGGTGGCGAGACGATGCGCCGTCGCCGTGCCGTCAGGACGCCTTGCCCATCGGAAGAGGGCCGCGCCTCAGCCTTCGAGGGGGCGATCGGCCCACAGTCGGGCCGGCCCGGCAATGGCTGCGGCCGACTATTTTCCGGCGCGCTCCCGGGGGAGCGCTTTCCATCGCGAAACAAAATAGCCGGCCTACGCCATCCTCCGCTTGCGCTCCGGCCCCTCGCTGCGCTCGCGGTGCGGGTCCGCCCCGGCGGTGGGCTTCGTCGCCATGAAGGCCGCGACGGTCGCGGCCCAACCGACGGAGCATCCCATGAACGAGCACGACGATTTCGAACCGCCCCACGCCTCATCCCCGACCGATCAGGTTCTGCAGGAGCTCCAACTCCACGGCTACCGACCTTCGGAAGACGAAGCCGACCGGAGGCCCGTTCCCGAAGACAGTATCATCGATGGCGCCGTCGCCGACATCTTCGACGCCCTGGTCGGCACCATGGCCGACACCAGCCTCGACTTCGACCTCGATGACCTCCTCTGGTCGACCGTCAACATGTTCCACCGCGCCGCGGAGCGGATCGAAGGTAAGCTCGATGACAACGAACAGGCGCAGAAACGCCTGCAACGGGAGCAGGACGGCTCGGAAGTGAAGTCCCTGCAGCTCGAACGCCTGATCGACGCCGGGCAATCCCTGATCGCCCGCCGCGACAGCATGGAGACCTTCCGCGAAAGCGCCGCCGATCGCTACCTGCGCGCAACGGGCACTCCCTGGTCGCCACGCAACGGATCGCGCGTCAATCACCGCAATCTCACCGCCGCGATGATCGACAGTCGGGATTTCCTCGCCGCCAAGCGCAGCGCCGAAACGGAGGTGATGCTGCCTTCCGGGCCGAAGATTGCTTTCTCGGGCGGCGACACCGCCAACCACGAACTCATCTGGGCAAAGCTCGATCAGATCCACGCCAAACACCCGGACATGGTTCTCCTGCACGGCGGCTCGCCGAAAGGGGCCGAGAAGATCGCGGCCCGTTGGGCCGATCACCGCAAGGTATCGCAGGTCGCCTTCAAGCCCGATTGGACCAAGCACGCCAAGGCGGCACCATTCAAGCGCAACGATCAGATGCTAGATGTCATGCCGATCGGCGTCATCATCTTCCCTGGAACGGGCATCCAGGAAAACCTTGCCGACAAGGCCCGCAAGCTCGGGATCCCGGTCTATCGGCTCGGCTCGGGCAGCGCATGAGCGCTGTCCCGATCCGCAACGGCGCTCCGGTGTCGAAGAGAGCAATCTATTCGCTCCCTGAGGCGCGAAATCTGCGCCCGATCGCCGCAGATTTGGTTCGTTTTCCCTCCCGCCGGCATGCCGACTGTGCTATGGTCAATCCCGCGCCAAGGTGGTGGTGGAGGCGCGACCTTCGGATCTTTTGAACGGAGACACCACCATGATCCTGCTCAGCATTCTGCTGTCCATTGCGCTTGTCGGCTTCCTCTGTTGGCTGCTGTTCACGCTCGCCATTTTCGCACTTCCCGTCTTTGCAGGGGCAGTCGCGGGGAGTTGGGCATGGCACACCGGCGCGGGCTGGCTCGGGGCACTCGCCATTGGACTGATCGTCGCCGGACTGATCCTCGGGTTCGGCCAGATCCTCCTCACCGCGGCCCAGCCGATGTGGGCGCGGCTCCCGATCGCACTGGCTTTCGTCGCGCCGGCGTCCTTCGCCGGTTATCACGCGGTCCACGGCATCGTGCAGCACGTAGTACCTTCTGAACCATGGCAGATCGTGTTCTCGGTCATCGGCGCAACCGCCATTGGGATCGTCGCTTTCGCGCGCGTCACCGGCTTCGCCCCGGCCGGACCGTCCGAGCGAAGGGCGGCGCAAGCATCGTCTTCGCCGCTCGAGCGGGCGATGGCTCTAAGGTGATGGCCGATACCGTCCTTATCTTTGAAGAGTGGTGGAGCGGGCGAAGTCTGGGACGTACAGCTTGAGGCCCAGATCGTCGGGGCATTTTGGGTTCGCCCTCCACCAGCAGCCGGTCTCTTGATCGAAACGGACGCAAAACCCGGTGCGCGAGGCGTATCTGCCCAGGCTTGTTCGGAGACAGACATGTCAGGGCGCTTGTGGTCAGGGGCGACGAAGCTGGTGATATCGACGGCGCGGTCCCCTCGGTGGGGCGGGCCGCCATAATCTCCGTTCGCCATCCGTTGACCGACCGCTCCAAACGGCCTCTCCAATGGCCTGATCTGGCCGAAGGTCGGCTTCGCCTCGACCGCCTATGCCGCAACGGCGCGACGCGACTTTCTTCCCCTGGGCTGCGCCCATTCCTCTCGAACCAAGAAAGTCGCTTACGCTCCGTCCTCCGCTCCACTCCGGTCGACAAGCGATGCGTCGCCGGTCGCCTCCGGCCCGTCGATCGCCATCGAGGCCGCAATGGTGCGGGCTCGAAACGGAAAACGGAGATCAGAAATGGCGACCATCGGCACCTTCAAGAAGACCGGCTCGAACGAATTCACCGGCGAAATCGTCACCCTCAGCGTCCAGGCCAAGGGCGTGCGCATCGTCCCCGACACCCGCGCCTCGGGTGACAATGCCCCGAGCCACCGGGTCGTGGTCGGCCGCGCCGAAATCGGCGCCGCCTGGTCGAAGCGCTCGGGCGAAGGCCGCGACTACCTGGGCCTCAAGCTCGACGACCCGAGCTTCAACGCCCCGATCTACGCAAATCTCTTCGATGACGAGGACGGCGAGGGCTACTCCCTCATCTGGTCCCGCCCGAACCGCCGCAGCGGCGAGTAGATACGGCCGTGATGCCCCGCCCGGAGGATCCGGGCGGGGCCCAGTGCGTTGTACGCGCCCTAACCCGTTCGGCCTCGTGAGGTTGATGGTCGCGCGATCACCAATCAGACGAGATCGTCGGGCCTGACCAACTCGATGTGGCTTACGCCGAGGGCTTGGGCCAGTTCGTACAGCGTGATCACAGTCGGGTTCCTCCGGCCGCGTTCGAGACCGCTGAGATATTGTTGACTGAAGCCGGACCGCGCCTCGACTTCTTCTTGGGTCAGGCCCTTCTCTCGGCGGAGGCGGGCAAAGTTGCGGCCGACCAATTTGCGCATATCCATGCGCTGGAAGATCGCGGCTTACATACTTTGAGGTTATCAACTATAATATGTACTCAACGAGTTAGAGGGAGAACCGGGCTGTGGAGGCGGAATGCGCCAATTCGCTCCCGGCGGCTTGTCGACCGGCCGGGAAGCGATTGGCAAGCACCACGGTTCAGGGGCATAAGCGGTGTCGGGGAGGCCATTTATGCCGCAGTTTCTAGACGAGCCGCCGGCCGGCGACGCGCTCACTGCGTATGATCGCGAGCATATGGTGCTCTATCTCCGTTTGCTGGACTCGGCGCGTGACGGAGCAAGCTGGCAAGAGGCTGCGCAGATCCTGTTTGAACTCGACCCCGACCGCGAACCTGGCAGATGCCGGCAGGTCTACGACTCGCACCTGGCTCGGGCGCGATGGATGTCAGAGCAGGGCTACCAGGAAGTGCTCCGCCAAGGTCTGCCTCCCAATGCGAAGTGATGCCGTCAGGGCATCACCTGCTGCCAACATTCCAGCTTCCGCTGTTCAACCTTTGCGTGAATTCTGACCTCGCAGTCAGTTCCGTAACGAGGGGAACGTTGTAATGGCACCCGATGCTTCCCGCTGGAGGTCTTCGAGACACTACGACCATGTCGAGGAGTCGACCGCCTCCGATCTTGCCTGGGAGTGGCTTCGACGCAACGAGGCCTACAACCGGGACTTTGAAGCCTGGATTAAGGCAGACACCAACAGGCAGCAAATCCTGGAGTTGATCCGGAAGCGCTGGTCATTACGATTTCCCGGTCGACCCGTCGCACGACCTTCCAGACGCGTCTGTGTTCTGGCTTCCGCAAGACGATACCAGCGTCGTCGTGCTGGTCAACGAACCAGCCATTTTGCGAAATTCAAGCGACCTCCCGCTTCGTCTTCTCGTCGATACCGCGCAAGCCGACCTGGGCGCCTCGTCTGCGTCGCTTGATCTCGGCCAAGGCCAGCGCGCCCAGATCGCCCTGTCGGACAGTGCCCCACGAGGAGAGCCGCTGGCGGCCGCGATCCCGCTCGGCATCGAAGGGTTCGATCGGCTCGAAGCCGTCTATCGTCTTCTCGCCGCGCTTCACGGGCGGGCCATCCCCCCGGACACACGCCTGACCAAACAACAACGCGCCCGAGCGCAACGCATGCTGCGGGCGGTCGACGGCGTCCGCGACGGTGCGACCCAGCAGGAAATTGCCCAGATCCTCTTCGATCTGGACCGCCTTGGCCGTGACGAATGGCAGGCATCCTCGGCGCGCCATGCCATCATGTCCCTGTTGCGAGGGGCTCGCACCATGATCGGCGGCGGTTATCGCAAGCTCCTTCGACATCGTCGCCGTCCGTAGCCGGGTAGAAGTCCGACGCCGGTGTGGACCTTTGGGTCCCCCCAACATCCCACTGCACCTCGCCGGGTTCTCTTCTCCATCGTGGCCGTCATCCACCGCCGCTCGTCGGCGGCACGACCGAAGTCCACGAAAGGCCGACCCATGCGCCTCGATCCCCTACCGCCGCGCTTCTTGCGCACCAAGGAAGCCGCCGATTTCCTGAGCCTGTCCGCACGAACCCTCGAAAAGCACCGCACATACGGCACCGGACCCGCCTACAAGAAGCTTGGCGGCCGCGTCGTCTATGCGATCGATGACCTCCAGGCCTGGGCGGAACGCGGGGCCGTCACCTCGACCTCCGATCCGCGCGGACAGGTCCTGCCGGCGAAGCGTCAGCCGGTGCAGATGACCGCCCAGCTCGACAGCCGCACGCGCTGAGACTTGGGCGATCTTCTGATGCCGCGGAGCAAGCCCCTTTCGGAGCGAGGACAACTCGATCTGTTCCACGCGCTCCCCGGCGACTTCGCCCCCCGAGACGCGCAGGATCTCATGGCCTATCCGTTCTTCTCCCTGTCGAAATCCCATCGCATCGCGCCCATCGATTTCACCACGGGCGCGATCTCGATCAGGGTCGAGGCCGTGCCCGACCATGGCATGGCGACGATATGGGATGCGGACATCCTGATCTGGGCGGCGAGCCAGATCATTGAAGCCCGCGACGCCGGGCTCCGCACCTCGCGGCTGATGACGGCGACGCCCTACGAAATCCTGAGATTCGTCGGACGCGGAACTTCGTTGCGCGACTATCAGCGGCTCAAAGCCGCGCTGGATCGCCTGCAGTCAACCACGGTTTCGACCTCAATCCGCCAGCCGATCGAAGGTCGGCGGCATCGCTTCTCCTGGATCAACGAATGGCAGGAACGCACCGATCGGCACGGCCGGCCGGCCGGGATCGAATTGATCGTCCCCGACTGGTTCTACCAGGCCGTCCTCGACGACGCCCTCGTCTTGACCATCGATCGAGCCTATTTCGATCTGACGGGCGGCCTGGATCGCTGGCTCTATCGGCTCGTTCGAAAGCACGGCGGCCGCCAGCGTGGGGGCTGGCGCTTCGACTTCCGTCATCTTCACCAGAAATCCGGCAGCCTCTCCCCCTTCAAGCGCTTCGCCTTCGAACTGCGCAGCATCATCCGCCGCCAACCCCTGCCGGGCTACACGCTGTTCACCGAGGTGGAGATCGGCGGCCGCATACTGCTCGCCTTCGAGCCTGCCGAGCCTCGTGGAAAACCTGTGGACGGCCTCGTGCCATCGGGAACCCTGGGACACGTGCCTTCAGGAACCGGTGCCTCGTGCTATCGGGAACCGAAATCCAAGCTAACCAATTGCGCTGAAGCCGAGATTCCGGCCCTTAACTTAGAGTCTAACGAAGACTCTAACTTTGAAAAAGGCGCGCGCGATGTGGAAAACAGCGTCGCCGGGGCGCATGGCCGTCCTGAACTGCCGCTCGTCGATCACCGCCCCGCGTCGTCCGATTTCCCCGAAACCACGCGCCTGTCCCGGGATCGGACCTCGGGGAACCCAGCATGATCGTTGCGTTCCTCAATCAGAAGGGCGGGGTCGGCAAGACGACGCTGGCCCTCAACCTGGCGGCAGCCTGGGCCGGTAGGGGAAGAAGGGTCACGCTGATCGATGCGGACCCGCAGGGCTCGGCGTTGGACTGGTCGGAGGCGCGCAGCCGGGAGGGATTGCCGCGGCTCTTCGGCGTCGTGGGGCTGGCGCGCGACACGCTGCACCATGAAGCTCCCGAATTGGCCCGGAACGCCGACCACGTCGTCATCGACGGACCGCCGCGCGTTGCGGGACTGATGCGGTCCGCGTTGCTCGCCGCGGACCTGGTATTGATCCCGGTGCAGCCTTCGCCGCTCGACGGCTGGGCGTCGGCCGAGATGCTCGCGCTCGTGACCGAGGCGCGCGTCTATCGGCCCGAGCTCACCGCGCGGTTCGTTCTCAACCGGTGCGGCGCCCGCACCGTGTTGGCGCGAGTGACGGCAGAGTCGCTGGCCGATCACGACCCGCCCGTGCTCGCCAGCACGGTTGGCCAACGCGTGGCCTTCGCGGCCGCCGCGCAGTCAGGTCGGATCGCATCCGAGCTCGACGTGGCATCGCTCGCCGCCCGTGAGATCGCCGCGCTCGCCGCCGAGATCGAACGGCTCGACGTCGGGAGGGTTATGCGATGAGCAAGCGCCCGAACGCTCGTGGCTTCGCTGCCCGTCCGGCCGACGCCGACGGCTGGGTCAAAGCCGTTGCGGCTCCACCGCCAGAGCCCGTCGCCGACGCGTTCACGGCGCGGCTCACCATCGACGTGACGCCGGAGCAACGCGGGCGCATCAAGATCGCCGCCTTCCAGCGCGGCGTCACCGTCGCCGAGATGCTGCGCGACCTCCTCGCGCGTGAATTTCCTATGGCCGGGGAGGATCCATCATGACGGACGCCATGCCCCCCTTCGGCAGTGCGGTCTCTGCGGCATCGGCACATCGCCTCGACACACTCACCCACGTCGACCTCACATGGATCGAAGGGCGGATTGAACACTGGCTACGGTTTGGCCGGGAGGCACAGGGGCGCATCCTGGACCGGCGACGCCGCGTCGTGTCGTTCGATGCCGACGCCGTCTTCGCCTTCGTCCGCTGGGCGTCGAACGACTTCGGCACCATCGTGTCGCGCATCGACATCCTGCGCGCCGCCGCGCCCGGCGAGCTTTACCAGACGCTGCCCTTCGTACGCCCCGGCGGCGACATCCTGTTGACCGTCACTGGCTGGCCGAAGGTCGAAGAGGTGCTTCGCCATATCGATGCGGTGGAGGCGGCCGGGATCGACCCTTGCGCCGTCTCACCGGATCACTGGCGCCACGTGGCCAACCGCGTGCGCGCGGGAGAAGTCCCGCGCGCCTACACGCCGGACCGCCACCGGGCCTGGCTGAAGCGGCGGGAGGTGCGCCCCGATCCACCCGGCGGACCGAAAGCCCCAAAGGGTCTTTCGGAAGGGGGAACGCGATGACACGTCTCCGCTATCTCGCGCTGGCCACCGCCGCCGCGGCGACGATCGCTATCGTGTCGGTGGTGCCGATGCCGGTGAGGCTCACCTGGAACGCATCGGCCAGCACCCCGATCGGCCTCTACGAACTCGATCCGTCCCGCGACCTGAAGGTCGGTGAGATCGTTGCGATCACGCCGCCCAAGCCGCTCGCCGCCTTCATGGTCCGCCGCGGTTACATCGGCCGGGGCGTGCCGCTCCTGAAGCATATCGCCGCGCTTCCCGGGCAGCGGGTCTGCCGGTTCGGTACCCGCGTCTCGGTGGACGGCATGCCGGTCGCAAACGCTCTCGTCAGTGACCGTCTCGGCCGCCCTCTGCCGGTCTGGCAGGGCTGCCGACGCATCGCCAAGGGCGAGCTGTTTCTCCTCAATGCGTCGGTTCGCGACAGCTTTGACGGTCGCTATTTCGGCGCGCTCTCGATCCGCAACGTCATTGGGATGGCGACGCCGATCTACACCGAGGAACGCGATGCCGGTCCTTTCGTCTGGTGGGCGGGACGCAGCCGATGACCCACCACCTCTCTCACCGTCCCCACGTCCAAGGAGGTTCACATGCCACAGATCGGTCAATTCACGCGCGAGACGACGGGCTTTGTCGGGCGCATCCAGACCCTCATGATCGCCAGTGACATCGTACTGACGCCAGCTGAGAGCTCGGACGCTGAGAACGCTCCCGACTACAGGGTCCATCTCGCTGCGCCAGATGGCCAGGAGATCGGCCCGGAAATCGGAGCCGGCTGGAAACGCGTCGGCGAACGCGCGGGCGAATTCATCGCGATCGTCATCGACGATCCCGCGTTCCCACAACCCATCCGCGCCAACCTGTTCCGCGACGACGACGGCGGGGCCACCTGGTCGCTGCACTGGAGCCGCCCTCCCAAGCGCGATCCAAAGGATTGACGCCATGCGCGGCGCAGCCCTCCTTTTCCTTGCCGGCCTGTCTTTCGTCGCCGTCATGCCCGTGGTCTCGATGGCGCAAACCGCGGCCGTCGAGCAACCGCCAGTGCGCGGACCTTTCGACGGTTTCATCGCCGAGGCCGCACTGCGCTTCGGACTTCCGGCGGCCTGGATACGCGCGATCATCGCCGCCGAAAGCGATGGGAATCCGCGCGCAATCTCGCCCAAGGGCGCGATGGGGCTGATGCAGATCATGCCGGCGACCTGGTCGGAACTGCGCGCTGTCCACCGACTGGGAAGTGATCCCTACGACCCACACGACAACATCCTTGCCGGCGCGGCCTACATGCGCACTCTGCTTGATCGCTACGGCTCACCCGGTTGGATCGCGGCCTATAATGCCGGACCCGGCCGCTATGAGGCCTCGCTGAGAGGCCGTCCGCTACCGGCGGAAACCCGCGCCTACGTCGCAGCAATTGCGCCGAGCATCGAGGGCCCTCGCACCATCAGATCCGTCCAGGTCGCGACGGCCGTTTTACCGGATTGGGCTCGCGCACCGCTCTTCATCGTGCAGCAGGATCGCAGCGGCGTCGCCGGTCCCCTGCCGCCGAAAGGTTCGGCGAATGACTCGTCAGCCGCATCATGGGTGCGCGACATTTCCGCCATCGAACCACAATCGGCCGGCTTGTTTGTGGCAGCCACCGGGGCCGGAGCTGAGCCATGACCGCGGACAGGCCATTTCGCATGATTTCGTACTGCAGCGTGCAGTGGAGGGCGCAAGGACCGGAAGCGGGAAACGCGACCGGGAGATGGCGAGATAAAAGGCCGCGAGGTGCGGCGGTTGGCGGTCGTTGTTTTTCAGCAGGTTATCTAGCGATTTCACGAGGTGCGAAGCTCTTGCGCACGTCGCCCGCGCCCCGCTTTGTCTTGGATTTCATAAGCTTGCGGCGATGTGCGGGGTCTCGACTATGACGCGAGAGGACGACTTCCGTATCAGGCCAGGCCGTGCGCGATCCGCTAGCTCGCAACGCGCACGACCGTTCATCGCGCAGGCTCTCGCTGCAGCCCAGAAGGCTGGCGCCCGCGTCTCGCGCTCCGGCCGGATCAGCTCAGGCAATCGTTCGACCTTCGGCCGTGGACGAACCGCGAGCCTGCGTGCCAACCGCCTGCTGACCGGCCGGTCCCGCGCCGTCGTGATCAAGACCCGCGTGGTGCGCCATCACGCCCGCGCCACGCCGCTCTCGGCCCACCTCAGCTACCTCCGCCGCGAGGGCGTGACCCGTGACGGAGAGAAGGCCGGGCTGTTCGGGCCGGCGAGCGATCAGGTGGGCGACCGCGACTTCGCCGAGCGGTGCGCCGATGACCGGCATCATTTCCGGTTCATCGTTTCGCCCGAGGACGCCGTCGACATGGCGGATCTCAAATCCTTCGCGCGCGACCTAATGGGGCAGATGGAACGGGATCTCGGTACGACGCTCGACTGGACCGCCGTCGATCACTGGAACACCGACAACCCGCATGTTCACATCATCCTGCGCGGCCGCGCTGACGACGGCCAGGATCTCGTCATTTCGCGGGACTACATCAAGGAGGGGATGCGCGCCCGCGCCCAGGACCTCGTCACGCAGGAACTGGGGCCGCGCTCCGACCTCGACATCCGTCGCGATCTCAATCGCCAGGTGGAGGCCGAGCGCTGGACCCGGCTCGACCGTCAGCTCATCCGCGACGCGCGAGCCGCTGGTTTCGTCGATGTCGCCCCATATCCTGATCGCCAACTCGATGAATTCCACACGCTGAAAGTGGGAAGGCTGCGGAAGCTAGAAGCGCTCGGGCTCGCAGATCAGGTCGGCGCCGGGCAATGGGTGATCCACGAGAAGGCAGAAGCGACACTCCGCCAGTTGGGCGAGCGCGGCGATATCATCAAGCGGATGCACCGCGCGCTCACTGAGCGGGGCATCGACCGCGGCTCGGCGAGCTTCGTGCTGGCGGCCGAAAGCCTCGATGCGCCCATCGTCGGACGACTGGTCGATCGTGGGCTTGATGACGAGTTGAAGGGCACGGCCTATGCCGTGGTAGACGGCGTCGATGGGCGAACCCATCACATCAAGCTGCCCGATCTCGAGGCCGCTGGCGACAGTGGCCTCGGTTCCATCGTCGAACTCCGACAGTTCGACGACGTGCGCGGTCAGCGCCGCGTCGCGCTCGCCGTGCGGTCCGATCTGGACATCGACGGTCAGGTCACGGCCGCGGGGGCGACCTGGCTCGACCGCCAGAACATCGCACGTGAGCCGGTGGCGCTGTCCGATGGTGGCTTCGGCGCTGAGGTCCGCGTCGCGCTGGAACGCCGCGCTGGTCATCTCATCGCGCAAGGGCTCGCGGAACGACGGGGGCCGGGTGTCGCCTTCAATCGTAACCTGATCGACACGCTGCGTCGCCGTGACCTGGAGGCGCTGGGGGAGAAGCTCGCGGCCGAAACCGGCCAGTCCTTCAACCGTGCCGGCACTGGCGAATATGTCGCTGGCACCTACCGGCGGCGCCTGGCGGTCGCTTCCGGCCGCTTCGCCATGATCGAGGTCGCGAGCGGCGATGGGGGCCTCGGCTTTCAACTCGTCCCTTGGTCGCCCTCCCTCCAAAGGCATCTCGGCCGACACGTGACCGGCGTCGCCCGTGGCGACGGGGGCATTGACTGGAACTTCGGTCGCAGACGCGGCCTCGGCCTTTGAACTCGAAAGGAGCCGCTGCCATGTCCGCCACGAAGATCCTCTGGGGTCAGGTGTTTGCCGTCCTCGCCATCGTCCTCGTCTGCATCTGGGGAGCGACGGAATGGGTGGCGTGGCGGCTTGCGTTTCAGCCGGAACTTGGGGAGCCTTGGTTCCGGCTCTTCGGCTTTCCGTTTTACCTGCCGCCCGCCTTCTTCTGGTGGTGGTACGGCTTCGATGCCTATGCGCCATCGATATTCCTGAAAGGCGCCGTGATCGCGGCATCGGGCGGCATCCTCTCCGTCGTCGTGGCGATCGTCATGTCGGTCTGGCGGGCGCGGGAGGCCAAGACGGTCGAAACCTACGGCTCGGCGCGATGGGCCGAGAAGGAGGAAGTAAAGACGGCCGGGTTGCTCGGTCCGGATGGGGTGGTGTTGGGCCGGTATGGTGAGGAGTATCTTCGCCACGATGGACCGGAGCACGTCCTGTGCTTCGCGCCCACGCGCTCGGGCAAAGGCGTCGGCCTCGTGGTGCCCACGCTCCTGACCTGGCCCGGCTCGGCCATCGTTCACGACATCAAGGGCGAGAACTGGCAACTCACCGCCGGCTTCCGCGCTCAGCACGGACGCGTGCTGCTGTTCGATCCGACCAACGCCAAATCGTCGGCCTACAACCCGCTCCTGGAGGTGCGGCGCGGTGAATGGGAGGTGCGCGACGTCCAGAATATCGCCGACATCCTGGTCGATCCGGAAGGGAGCCTGGAAAAGCGCAACCATTGGGAAAAGACCAGCCATGCGCTGCTCGTCGGCGCGATCCTCCATGTCCTCTATGCCGAACAAGACAAGACGCTCGCTGGCGTCGCAGCGTTCCTCTCCGACCCACAGCGACCGATCGAGTCGACGCTCGCTGCGATGATGCGGACCGCCCATCTCGGCGAGGCAGGGCCGCACCCGGTCATCGCCAGCGCTGCCCGCGAATTGCTGAACAAGTCGGACAACGAACGCTCGGGCGTGTTGTCCACGGCCATGTCATTCCTCGGCCTCTACCGGGATCCGGTCGTCGCCGAAGTGACACGGCGCTGTGACTGGCGCATCACTGACCTCACAGGCGGCAAGCGCCCGGCCACGCTCTACCTCGTGGTGCCACCTTCCGACATCAATCGCACCAAGCCGCTCATTCGTCTGATCCTCAACCAGGTGGGGCGCCGTCTCACCGAAGACTTGCAGGCGAAGGGCGGGCGCTATCGGCTACTCCTCATGCTGGACGAGTTTCCCGCGCTCGGGCGCCTCGATTTTTTCGAGTCCGCCCTGGCCTTCATGGCCGGCTATGGGCTCAAGAGCTTCCTGATCGCCCAGTCGCTCAATCAGATCGAGAAGGCCTATGGGGCCAACAACTCGATCCTCGACAACTGCCATGTGCGGGTGAGCTTCGCCACCAACGACGAGCGGACCGCCAAGCGCGTCTCGGATGCGCTCGGCACCGCGACAGAGATGCGGGCGATGCGCAACTACGCCGGCCACAGGCTCAGTCCTTGGCTCGGGCATCTGATGGTGTCGCGCTCGGAGACGGCCCGGCCGTTGCTGACGCCCGGCGAGGTAATGCAGCTTCCGGCGACCGACGAGGTCGTCATGGTCGCGGGCCTGGCCCCCATCCGGGCGAAGAAGGCGCGCTATTACGAAGATCCCCGCTTCGAGAAGCGCATCCTGCCCGCGCCGCCGCACTCTACCTCTAAGCGAGGCCAGCCCGACGATTGGACGAGTTTGCCATTACCCCAACGACCCCAGGGCGCGGCCGCCTCGTCGCCACAAGCACCGGCGGATGATGATGACCCCACCGACTCCGAACGCCGTCAGCAGCCTGAGCTCAGCCGGGTGACCCCGGTCGAGAAGAGGGAGCCCATCGAGAACGAATTCGAGATCGATCCGGGCGAAGACGCCGACAGTGACGCAACGCGGACGAGCGGGATGACGAGGATAATGGAAGGGGTCGCGCAGCGGGTCGCCCTCGATCCCGGCGACGACATGGACCTGTGAGGCACAGATGACTAGGACAGCCCGAAAGCAGCGCCTCTCTGTCTATCTCGAACCTGCGGTGATGAGGCAGGTTGTCGAGCATGCGGCCCGACGAAACCACTCGCGGTCCTTGGTCGCCGAGGCTGCGATCGAATCCTTCCTGTCGCCGGATGCCGCGGAGCGCCAAGAGGCAGTCATCGCCAAGCGGCTCGATCAACTGGACCGCCGCCTCGCCCGGCTTGAGCGGGACTTGGGCATATCTGTCGAAACCCTAGCAGTATTCGTGCGGTTCTGGCTGACCACGACCCCGGCGCTCCCCGAGCCGGCGGCGCAGGCCGCGCGGGCGAAGGCCGCCGAGCGATACGACGCTTTCGTTGCCGCCCTCGGGCGACGCCTCGCGAAGGGGCCCAACCTTCGTCAGGAAATTACTGAAGACATGCCGACTGACTTGCATGGAGTTTGAAGTCGATGGCCGACCCAAGTTGACCAATGCGGCGGTGAACAGGAACGGTAGAAATGCGCCGCCATTCCAGACGTTCAGGAGCGTGAACCAGCAGCCTGAAACTTGCCAATCACTGCGACCTAGCTGAACGGGCGGGACGCGGCCCAAACGGACGTTTGACATCGCTAGTGTTCCGAGTCTGACGCTTATTACCTGTTCCCTCGGATTTCATCGAGTTTGTCCAGGGCGCGGCGTTCTCGGGTGATGATGTCCTCGGCGGATTTGGACCAAACGAAGGGCTTTGGCTTGGTGTTGTGACGTAGCAG
>WGNX01000008.1 GCA_016124335.1 Alphaproteobacteria bacterium | reverse complement strand
CTGATCGAGCGCAAGGCCCCAATAGCCGGTCGGCCCCTGCGTGCGCTCAAGCGAATAGTCGCCGCTGTTGGCAAGGATGCCTTCGAGCTTGGCGATGTCGGCGCGGTTGCTGGGGTGGCCCGGCCCGACCCAATCGCCCAGGTCGAACCAGCCGCCCGTGCGCGGCACCTGGCCGGAACCGAAGTCGTCTGTCAGAAGGTTTTGCTGCCGCTCGAACATCCCGTCCTCCACATCCAAAGGTAGAGGAACATATGACGAACAATCACAAGGGCGTCAAGGTATACATTCTTATGCCGCGACCGCCTTTTCGCCGGGCACCCAGAGCGGAAGCCGGCAGGTGACGACCGTTCCCTCGCCCGGCGTCGAGACGAGTTCGATCGTCCCGCCATGCAGCTCGACGATGCGCTTGACCAGCGACAGGCCGAGCCCGGCGCCCATGCGGCGCGCATCGGGCGTCGTGCCGCGCTCGAATTCCTTGAACACGCGCGCCTGGTCGGCAAACGGGATGCCCACGCCGTTGTCGGCAACCTCGAGGCAGACCATGTGTTCCTCGGCATTTGCCGACAGACGTACGGTGCCGCCCGGCGGCGTGAACTTGAGCGCGTTGGAAACGAGATTGCACATCGCCTGCTTCAGCCGCCGCTCGTCGCCGCGCAGGCGGGGCACACGCGTATTGACTACATCGATCTTCAGTTCGCGCTCGCGCGCCAGGTCGCCCATGATCTGGGCCGCGTCCGACAGGACCTCGATCGGATCGACGGCGGCGAATTCCAGCGTCATGCGGCCGGCATCGATCGAGGCGAGGTCGAGAATGTCGTTGATGATCGCGAGGAGCCGTTCGGAAGCGGTGAGGATATCCGCGCAGTATTCGGCCTGGCGCCGGTTCAGTTCGCCGAAATACTGCTTCGCGAGAAGTTCGGCAAATCCGATGATCGTGTTGAGCGGCGTGCGCAGCTCGTACGAAACGGTCGAGATGAATTCCGACTTGAGCCGGTCGGCGGCTTCCAGCGCTTCGGCGCGTTCGCGCAGCGCATGCTCGACGCGGACCTTGTCGGTCACGTCGACATAGGAAAGCTGCGTGGCGCCGTCCGGGAGCGGGACGAGCGCATAGTCGAGCACGCGCCCGTCGGTGCGCTCGATGCGCGCGTTGGCCGCATCGCGCGAGGTGAGCCGTTCGACCAGCCGTTCCTTGAGCAAGGGCCAGTCCGCATCCGCGGGATAGAAGCCGCGCATGCGCTCGACCACGTCGGCGATATGCGGCTCTGCCATCAGGGCGGCGTCGGGAATGTCCCAGATGCGCGCGAAGGCGGGGTTGTGCAGCTTGAGACGGCCATCCGAGCCGAACACGGCAACACCTTCGTAGAGGTTGTCGAGCGTGGCGCGCTGGACCGCGATCAGCGTGTTGTAAGAGCGCTCGAGGACAAGCCGGTCGGTCACGTCCTCGAACGCGAAGAGCAGGCCACCCAGCGGATGCGGCATGCAGCGCTCGCGCAGCGTCGTGCCGTCGGGCAGGTACATCAGTTCGTCATGCGATTCGAACAGCGTGTCGAACAGCTTCAGGCGCTGGCGCTTGAACATCCGGAAGTCGGCGACTTCCGGCAGGCGGCGGCGTTCGCGCAAATTCTCGAGGATCTCGCCGTATTCCGGCTCGCCTGACAGCCACGTTTCGTCGGCCCGCCACAGCCGGGCATACGCGCTGTTGAAATATTTGAGGCGCTTGTCGGCCCCGAAAATGCCGATGGCGACGGGCATCGTTTCGAGGACGGCCCCTTGCGCCGCGATGTGGCGGGCAAGCTCGATGCCCGCTTCCTCGCGTTCGGTCTGATCGACGGCCATGCCGACCGTGCCGCCGTCGGGAAGCGGCGCCTCGACGAACTCGAACAGGCGGCGGGCACCGGCCACGACGACATGCTCGGATTCGCTCTGCGCGGTGCGCGCGGCGAGCGCCAGCCGTGCCAGCGCCACGAGGCGACGGGAAAGCGCCGGCCCGCCCAGGCCCTCCGTGCCGGAGAGCAGCTTTTCGCGTTCCGCATCCGCCGCAGCCGCATAGGCGGCATTGCACCAGACAAGCCGCTGTTCGCCGTTCCGCCGCCAGAGCGGAAGCGGAAGCGCGTCGAGGGCGGCCTCGATCCGGCGGGTCGACTCTTCCGCCGCTTCGCGCTCGGCCCTGAGGAGGTTCGTGCGAACCGCATATTCCGCACGCGTGGCCTCCGCCGCGTCGGCGCGCGCGCGCTCGGCGCGAAGCCGCCCGAGCAGGAAAAGGCACCCCGCCCCGCCAGCACCCAGCCCGACTGCCAATCCGGTCAGAAGCTCGATCACGCCGTCATCCTAGACGAGAGCGGCGATTCGGCGCGAGGGGCGTCGGCGAAAAAGAAAACGGCCGGCGGAGCGATCCGCCGGCCGTCCGGTCGTTCGTCGCGGAAAACGATCAGTAGCGGTAGTGATCGGCCTTGAACGGGCCCTGCTGGGCGACGTTGATGTACTTGGCCTGCGCCGGGGTGAGCTTGGAAAGCTTCACGCCGATCTTCTCCAGATGCAGTGCCGCGACCTTTTCGTCGAGCTGCTTGGGCAGCGTGTAGACCTTCTTGGCGTACTTGCCGTTGTCACGGTTCGTCCAGAGCTCGACCTGCGCAAGCGTCTGGTTCGAGAACGAGGACGACATCACGAAGCTGGGGTGCCCCGTGGCGCAGCCCAGGTTCACGAGGCGGCCTTCGGCCAGCAGCAGGATGCGCTTGCCGCTGGCAAGCTCGATCTCGTCGACCTGCGGCTTGATGTTGTTCCACTTGAAGTTCTTGAGGCCGGCGACCTGGATCTCGCTGTCGAAGTGGCCGATGTTGCACACGATGGCGCGATCCTTCATCGCGCGCATGTGGTCGACCGTGATCACGTCGATGTTGCCGGTCGCGGTCACGAAGATGTCGCCGCGCGGGCAGGCTTCTTCCATCGTGACGACCTCGTAGCCCTCCATCGCCGCCTGCAGCGCGCAGATCGGATCGATTTCGGTGACGAGGACGCGTGCACCCGCCTGGCGCAGCGAGGCGGCAGAGCCCTTGCCCACGTCGCCGAAGCCGGCGACGACGGCGACCTTGCCGGCCATCATCACGTCGGTCGCGCGGCGGACCGCGTCGACCAGCGATTCGCGGCAGCCATAGAGGTTGTCGAACTTCGACTTGGTGACCGAGTCGTTGACGTTGATGGCCGGGAACAGCAGCGAGCCGTCCTTTTCCATCGTGTAGAGGCGATGCACGCCCGTCGTGGTTTCCTCGGTGACGCCGCGGATGGCCGAACCGACCTTGGAATACCAGCCCGGCTGTTCCTTCACGCGCTTCTTGATCGCGGCGTAGAGGACTTCCTCTTCCTCGTTGGTCGGGTTCGCGACGACCTTCAGGTCCTTCTCGGCTTTCATGCCGAGATGGATCAGCAGGGTGGCATCGCCGCCGTCGTCGAGGATCATGTTCGGCACGCCGCCGTCATGCCACTCGAAGATCTTGTGGGTATAGTCCCAGTATTCGACGAGCGATTCGCCCTTGTAGGCGAAGACCGGCGTTCCGGCGACGGCGATGGCCGCAGCCGCGTGATCCTGCGTCGAGAAGATGTTGCACGAGGCCCAGCGCACGTCGGCGCCCAGCGCCTTGAGCGTCTCGATCAGCACGCCGGTCTGGATCGTCATGTGCAGCGATCCGGCGATGCGCGCTCCCTTGAGCGGCTGCGCCTTGCCGTATTCCGCGCGGATCGCCATCAGGCCCGGCATTTCGGACTCGGCGATCGAAAGTTCCTTGCGGCCCCAGTCGGCGAGGGCGACGTCTTTGACAATGTAATCGGGCATGGTGAGCGAGGCTCCGGTTGGATATGGGCGCCGTTCAACGGACGGATTCGCGGGGAAATTCCAGCCGCGCCTTATAGCGACCGCCGGACGACCCCTCAATCGCTTTCCGGCAAACCAGGCAAGTATCTGAAATTACGCTATTCTTTCGCCTGTACGAGGCTGTCGTTATATTCGTCGACGAGCGTGGCGATGGCCTTGGTGTCCCACTGCTCCATGACCGTGCGGGCACGCGCGGTCGCGTTCTGCATATCGAGCCCGCGCACCCGGCTTTTGACGCGCGGAATCTTGATGGGCGACATCGAAAGTTCGCGGATCCCGAGGCCTGCCAGCAGGGCCGTATAACGCGGATCGCCGGCGATCTCGCCGCAGATCGAAACGGGGATACGGTTGCGAAGCGCTGCCTCCGCCGTGAACTGGATGAGCCGCAGCACCGCCGGATGCAGGGGATTGTAGAGATGCGCCACCTGCTCGTCGCCGCGATCGATGGCAAGCGCGTACATCGTCAGGTCGTTGGTGCCGAGCGCGAAGAAATCGCACACGCGCGCCAAGGCGTCCGCCGCGAGTGCCGCTGCCGGAATCTCGATCATTGCGCCGAGCGGCGGAAGCGGATCGGCGATCGCAATGCCCTTGCGCACGAGCTTGCGCGCCACGCGGCTCACCGCCTCGCGCACTTCCTTCATCTCGTCGACCGTGGCGACCATCGGCACCAGGATGCGCAAGGGTCCGTGGGCACCCGCCCGCAGGATTGCGGCCAATTGGGTTTCCAGCAGCTCCGGCCGCGCGAGCGACAGGCGGATCGCACGCAGGCCAAGCGCCGGGTTCGGGCCCGGCGAAAGGTCGCCCAGCGCCGAGGCAAGCTTCTCGCCACCGACATCGAGCGTGCGCACCGTCACCACGCGCCCGGCCATGCCTTTCACGATCTCGGCAAGCTGGGCGTACTGTTCTTCCTCGCCGGGCACGTCGTTGCGGTTCATGAACAGGAACTCGCTGCGCAGGAGCCCGATCGACGAGGCGCCCGCGGCTAGCGCATGCGCCACTTCACGCGGCAGCTCGACATTTGCGCCCAGCGCGAATTCGACGCCGTCGCGGCTGACCGACGGCAGTTTCGTCAGACGCGCGAGCTGGCGTTCCTCTTTCTCGTATTCGAGGCGTTTGCGCTCGTACCGTTCGAGCATCGCGGCCGTGGGCCTCACGACGATGCGGCCCTCGTTTCCGTCAACGATGAGCGTATCGCCGGAGCGCACGGCGCCCACGAGATCGGCCACGCCAAGCACCGCCGGCAAGCCCAAGGCGCGCGCCATGATCGCCGTATGGCCTTCGGCGCCGCCCGTGACCGTTGCAAAGCCGCCGACCACGTCGGGGTCCATCACGGCGGTATCCGCCGGCGTGATCTCCTCGGCAACGATGATGGCGCCTTCCGGCAGATTCTTGAAAGCGCCCCACGGCGTCTGCGTCAGGTTCCGCACCAGACGCGCACCCACCTCGCGCACGTCCTGCACGCGCTGCGCGAGGTAGGAATCTTCCATCGCCTCGAACGCTTCGGCGATGGCGTCGGCCTCCGCACGCACGGCGGCCTCGGCCGCGACGAGATTTTCCCCGATGCGCTTCTCGACGCCGCGCACCAGGCGCGACTGCGAAAGCATCTGCACATGCGCGTCGAGCAGGTAGCCCAGCTCTTCGGCCGCCGCGGCCGGCAGGGCGCCGGTCTTCTGCTTGAGCTTCGTGAGCTGCTTCTTGCTCGCCTCGACCGCCGTGCGGAAACGCTGGCGCTCGCCTTCGACCAGATCCGGCGCGATCGCGCATTCCGCAAGGTCCGGGATCTCCGCACCGTGGACATAGGCCGGCCCGATCGCGATGCCGGGCGCAACGCCAAGCCCCTGCAGGATCGTCTGCCCCTCGCCGCTGGCGCGGCGCGTGCGTGCCGGCCGGGGAGGACGTGAAGCCCGCGCGCTCATCTCATTCCTCGTCGAACTTCGCCGCGATCAGCGCGGCGAGCGCTTCGACGGCGGCTGCGGCATCGTCACCTTCAGCACTCACCTCGACCGTGCAGCCGGGCGCCGCCGCCAGCATCATCAGGCCCATGATCGAAAGCCCCGAGACGGTCGTACCGCCTTTCGTGACATGCGTATCGGCGGCGAACTGGCCGGCGAGCTTGACGAACTTCGCCGCCGCGCGCGCGTGAAGACCGCGCTTGTTGAGGATTTCGCAGGTTCGGGTAACGACCGGCCGACCCTGCGCGGCCGCATCGTTCATCGTGCGCCCGCAGCCGGTTTGATTTCGCCCGCCAGAAGCTGGGAAGCGACGTTGATGTATTTGCGGCCCGCCTCGCGCGCGGCCTGCACGGCCGCCACGAGCGGCTCGGTATTGCGCACGCTGGCAAGCTTGATGAGCATCGGCAAGTTGACGCCGGCAATCACCTCGATGCGCGCGCGATCCATGATGGAAATCGCGAGATTCGAGGGCGTGCCGCCGAACATGTCGGTCAGCACGACGACGCCGGAACCCGTATCGCAGCGCGCGACGGCGGCAAGTATCTCGTTGCGGCGCATCTCCATGTCGTCTTCGGGGCCGATACAGACGGCCTCGACGTTGCGCTGCGGGCCCACGACATGCTCGAGCGCCGACACGAATTCGGCGGCGAGGCGCCCGTGGGTGACAAGGACGAGTCCGATCATTTGCGACGTGCCTTCCGTAGCGTGATGTGCGCGGCCAGCGACCAGCTTCATGCGAAGCCCCGGTCGAGATCGCGGTGGACGAGATTGACCCGCCGGCCGCCCTTTGCGAGGCGGTCGGCCAGCCTTTCGGCGACGAAAACAGAGCGATGCCGGCCACCGGTGCAGCCGATGGCGACGGTGAGATAGGATTTTCCTTCGGACTCGAAACGTGGAAGCAGCGCCAGGATCATGTCGCTGAGGCCGTCGAAAAACGCCTGAAAGCCCGGATCGCGCTCGACGAACCGCGCGACTTCGGCGTCCTTGCCGGAAAGCGGCTTGAGGTCCTGCCGGTAATGCGGGTTCGACAGGAACCGGACGTCGAACACGAGGTCGGCCTCGCGCGGAAGGCCGTTGCGGTAGGCAAAGCTGACGATCGAAAGGGCGAGACCGGCCGGCGCATCGAGCGCGAAATCCTCCTGGACCAGCCGCTTCAACTGGTTGGGAGCGAGCGTGGAGGTGTCGACGACCCGGTCCGCGCGGGCACGAAGGGGTTCGAGCAGGCGGCGCTCGGCCTTGATGCCGTCGACCAGCGGCCGGTCGGCCGCAAGCGGATGGCGGCGGCGCGTTTCGGTGAAGCGGCGCGACAATGTCTCGTCGTCGCAATCGAGATAGAGAAGCCGTACGTCCAGCCCCGGCTCGCCCTTCAGGCGGTCAATCGCGGCCACAAGCGCCTCGACACCGAAATCGCGGGTCCGCGTATCGACACCGATTGCGACAGGCCGGTCGTGCTTGGGATCCGGGTCGGACAGGACGAGGCTGGCCAGCAGCGTCAGCGGCAGGTTGTCGACCGCCTCGTATCCCGCATCTTCAAGGGCATGCATGGCCGTCGATCGGCCGGCGCCCGAAAGCCCGGTGACCAGCGCGATGCGCCGGCGTTCGTGGGCGGCGTGTTGTTGTGGGGGCACGGGCAACGGGACGATCATGGATGGCGGCCTTGCCCGGCTCGTTTCAGTGCGCGAACAGCTTGCCCTGACGGGCAAGGCCGGCCGCGAGCCGGAGTTTGGCGGTGGCCGAGGCCGACCAGGGATCGAGTTCGAGGCGCGGGATTTCGACGCCAAGAAACGCTCGCATGGCCGCTTCCGGCAGGCGCTCGATCCGCGTCCGGTCGGTCAGATCGACGACCAGCCCAAGTCTTGCGCGCTTCGCGCAGCGTCCCTTCCTGCCGTCCAATCGCACGATGCCGATGCCTCTTACTTCCAGACGCCCCGCCAGCGCTTCGGGGCCACTTGCCCACAACGCGCCGGCCCGGCGGACCAGATCGACCCTGTCATCGGCCACGAGCCGCGCGCCGTCATCGACAAGGCGCAGCGCAAGGTCCGATTTGCCGCTGCCGGACGGTCCGCACAATAAAACGCCAATATCGGCAAGAACGACACAGGTGCCATGTACCTGAAGAGTGAGCGGGACCGTCACGCGGCGATAACGTGCGACCGTTCCCGGGCCTTGTCAATCTTGACTCTTTGCACTGCACAAAAACCCGGCAGGCTACTTTGCGGTATTTGAATAAGGCAATATTTCGAGTTGTTACGCCGCCGGAAGACTGATCCTGAAGCGCGCACCTTTTACCATGCCATTGTTATCAGTATGGTTTTCGGCCTCGATCGAGCCACCATGCGCATCGATGATCTGGCGGGAGATCGACAGTCCGAGACCCGAGTGAGTCCCGAATTTTTCCTGCGACGGGCGTTCGGAGTAGAACCGGTCGAAGATGGATTCAAGCTTGTCGGCCGGAATCCCGGGTCCGTCGTCGTCGATTGTCACGGTGACAAAGTCCTTCGCCCGGCAGACCGTCACACGAACGTCGGCCCCTTCGGGACTGAACGACTGTGCGTTCGCGATCACGTTCCGGAAGACCTGGCCGAGCCTGTCCTCGACCCCCATCACGACGAAAGGCCCGGGCCCCTCGCGTGTCAGGACAGGGCGGGCTTGGCCGGGCTTGGCCACGGCGCCAAGCGCGTCGACAAGCCGGTCGAGAACCTCCGAGACATCCACCTTTTCCGCGTTCGCCCGGCTCAGTTCCGAATCCAGGCGCGAAGCCCCCGCAATGTCGGTGATCAGCCGGTCGAGCCTTGCGACGTCGTCGAGGACGATCGCCATCAGCTTTTCGCGCACCGACGGGTCGGGCACCCGCGCGGCCGTTTCGACCGCGCTTTTCAGCGACGTCAGCGGGTTCTTGAGCTCGTGCGCGACGTCCGCAGCGAAACGGTCGATCGCATCGAGCCGGCGCGAAAGCGCGTCGGTCATCTCGCGAAGGGCAGCGGACAAATCGCCGATTTCGTCGCCGCGCGCCGACAGGTCGGGAATTGCCCCGATGAGCGCCGCACCGGCACCCAGCGTACCGCCAACTCGCGCACGCGAGCTGCCACCGGTGCGGATGCGGTCGGCGGCCCGCGCGAGCCGGCGGATCGGCCGGGCGATCGTGCCGGCCAGATATAGCGACAGCATCACCGTCAGCAGCAGCGTGGCCCCGGCGACGCGAAGAATGTCGCGCCGCACGTTGCGGAGCGCCAGTTCGATGTTCCGGCCGTCGCTCGACAGCATCAGCGCACCCAGGACCTGCTTGAAGCGCTGCACGGGCACGGCGACCGACAGGACAAGCCGCCCGCCGGGCCCCCGACGCACGGCCCGGCCCCCGTCGCCGACCAGGGCCGCGATGGCTTCCTCGTAATCGAGCGCAACCGGATCGCGGCGCTCGCGATAGAGCGGAAGATTGAGGTTGGCCGTCTGCCCGCCGCCGAACAGCTCGCTCAGCGCGTCGATGGCGCGGTGCGGGACGGGCGCATCCGGCTCGGGGGGCGGCAGGATCTCGACTTCGACCGCAAGACTGCCCTGCCCCAGCACGCGGGTATCGGCGATCAGCGCGCCGGTAAAGTCGAACAGGCGCGCGCGCACGCGCGTGGGCTCGACAAGGCGACGCAGGATCTGGCGGGCGGCGTCGGGCGCCAGCCGGTCGTCGCGCTCGTCCTCGTCCGGGTCGGCGACCGACACGGCCGCCTCGCCCAAGGCCGCCGCGATGATCTGGCTCTGCGTGGTCAGCGCCTGAAGCTCCGACTCGATCAGGCCGCGACGGAAATCGTCGAGATAAAGCACGCCCGCCGCCAGCAGCAGCAGCGGCAGCGAATTCAAAAACAGGATGCGCCGCGTGAGCGGCGAGAAGCTTCGGCGGAAACCGAACCGGACGGCCATGGCGGCGACAGTCTAGCCAACGGCGCTGGAAGTTTGCGGCCGAAATCGCATGGCGCTACCGAAGCGCCCGGCCGCAATCAACACACCTATTTCTCCTTGTAGCGATAACCGAGGCCGTAGAGCGTTTCGATCTGGGAGAATTCGCCGTCGACCGCCTTGAACTTCTTGCGCAGGCGCTTCACGTGGCTGTCGATCGTGCGGTCGTCGACATAGATCGATTCGCCGTAGGCGAGATCCATCAGCTGGTCGCGGCTCTTGACCAGACCCGGGCGCTGCGCCAGCGCCTTCAGCAGCATGAATTCGGTGACCGTCAGCGTCACCGGCTCGCCCTTCCAGGTGCAAAGATGGCGCTCGGGATCGAGCGTCAGGTCGCCGCGCGTCAGCGGCGGTTCGGCCGCCGCCGCCGGCGCTTCGCCCGCATCGGCCGCACGATTGGCGGCCTGCCGGCGCAGCAGCGCACGGATTCGTTCGATCAGCAGGCGCTGCGAGAAGGGCTTGGTGATGTAATCGTCCGCGCCCAGCCGCAGGCCCATCACCTCGTCCACCTCGTCGTCCTTCGAGGTCAGGAAAATCACGGGAAGCCGGGAATGCGCGCGCAGGCGTTCGAGCAGCTGCATGCCGTCCATGCGCGGCATCTTGATGTCGAGAATGGCGAGATCGGCGGGCTCCGCCAGAAGTGCTTTCAGCGCCTCGGTGCCATCGGTCCACGTGCGCACCTTGAAGCCTTCGGCTTCGAGTGCCAGAGAAACGGAGGCGAGGATGTTTCGGTCGTCGTCGACAAGGGCAATGGTGGGCTGCGGCGCCGATTGCGGGTTCATGTGCGGGGTCTTCACAGAGAGGGCCATGGCGGGTCCGTATGTCTGCCGATTCCGGAATTGCGCGAAACGCGCCTTGCAGCCAATCTGGCGCGCGAATGCGGCCCAATTGGGGCGGCGGTAAGCCCACTTCCGGGCACGGCGGCCGTACCCTCCCGGCCCGGATAATAAGGAGAATCCCGGCCATGTCGACGCCCGCGCAAGGCAAGGAAGCCGATCCGCTGGTTCTGGCACGCGAGACCGTCCGGGGCTGCGATCGGGCGGCACTGGCTGTCCTCGCCCGGCCCGGCACGCCCGAGGCAGGCGGGCCCTATGCGAGCCTTGTCCAGGTCGCGTTCGACCACGATGCCAGCCCGATCCTTCTGATCTCGACGCTGGCCGACCATACCAAGAACCTGCTCGAAGACCCGCGCTGCTCGCTGCTGTTCGACGCGACCGCGGGCCTTGCCGAACCGCTGACCGGTGCGCGCGTGAGCCTGCAGGGCACCGCCCGCCGCATCGACGATTCGAGACTGGCCGAACGTTACCTGTCGCGCTTTCCGGGTGCGCGCATGTACGCCGGCTTCACGGATTTCGCGTTCTGGAAGGTCGAGCCGGCGCGTGCCCATATGGTCGCCGGCTTCGGCAAGATCCGTTGGTTCGACAGCTTCGCGTTCGATGCGGTATCGGCCGCCGGCCTCGCCGAAGGGGAGGCGGATGTGCTGGCGCACATGAACGCCGACCATGCCGACGCAATCGATCTTTACGCGCGCGTGCTGGCCGGTCGCGCATCAGGTACGTGGACGATGACAGGCGTCGATCCGGAAGGATTCGATTTGCGCGAACAGGCGCGCGGCGAAAGCGCGCGCATCCGGTTCGACAGGAACGTCGCCGATCCGGAAAGCGCGCGCGTCGAGCTTGTGCGGCTGGTCAAGCGCGCCCGCGCGCAGGCGAGCTAGTCCTTGAGAATGAATTCGCGCGCCGCTTCGTCGCCATAGTAAGCGTGGGTCGGCGCGACGTCGTTCAAGTCACGGTGCTGAAGACCGAAGAAGAACGGCGTCTGGTCGGGCCGATGGATGTTGAGCTTGACGTTGAAGGCATCCATCGATTCGGCGCTGTTGATCGGATAGCGGAACGCCTTGATGTCGAACGTGCCGGGGCCGATCTCGTCGCCGGTCAGGTAGAGCTTCAGGCTCGAGACTTTTTCCCCGCCAAGCAGCACGTTGTCGAAATCCTGCAACCGGCGCTGGGCAAGGCCCATGAAACGCGGCGCATCGAGATTGCGATAGATATGGCCGGGCTGCGGCGGCCCTTCGACCATCGGACGGTTGAACGAGCCGATCAGGATCTGGCGCGGCAATGCCGCATCGACGAGGCGCGTGAGCATGTCGCGGACCTCGCCGAGAACGTCGTTGTGGATCACCGGGCTGGGACCGCCGCGCGGCAACGAGAATTCCCAACCTGCCGCCACGGTGAAGGCCGCCTTCACGACCGGGGCACTGCGTTCGTCGCGCCCGCGCGCAAGGCCGTTCTCCGCTAGCGCCAGCGCGATAAGGCAGAAAAGGTCGATGTCGGAACGATAGCCCTGGCGCCGGTTCCACAGGCGGAAACCCGCCGCCGTGGGGCTGCGCCCCAGATCGATCTCGGTCCCCAGATCGGCGATCCGGTGGGCCGCGACGTTGATCGAATAGGACAGCGTGGCAAGTTGCGCGATCTTTTCGGCCGTCGGCAGTTCCATGAACCCGTCGATTTCGATGCGGCCCATCGCGTGGAAATACGAACGCCGGATGCCATAGCGCTGGATGCTCTGGGCAAGTGCGGACTTCATTGCTGCCGTGCCCCACCACGCGCCGGCATGAATCCTGGCCGTTTCGAGACCCGCGCGAAGGGCCGTCTTCATCAGCGTCGAAGCGTCGAGCGGATCGCCGCGAAGGAGTGCCGGTTCGCTCTCGACAAGGCCGGGAAGCCGCGCGATCGGTGCGACAGCGACAACCAGTTCGAGATTGTCGAGCGTCCAGCCCGCGATGAATCGCGAACCCTCGCGCCACAGTTCGACAAGCCGCTTGTCGATGGCGTGAAGGGTAGAACGTGCATCTGTCAGCGACGTATCGTCGGCCATTTCGGGTTCCGAGCTTGTCGCGCGAACCTTACCAACGTGTTAATCGCGATTGCCCGAACCGGTGAAATTCAGGCTTCGATGTTAACGTTGTTGCCGCGTGTCGGCGTCGTGTAGCTCGCATCCGTCGCGGCGACCGGTGCGGCCTGGGCGGGCGGCGGCGGCGGCTGCGTGCGCTGGACATCCCGCTCGACACGGGACGGCGCGCCGCCGCGTGCAGATATGGGCGAGATCACTTGCGGCAGCGGATAAAGCTCGGCCATTTCTCGCGATCTCAGGCGAAAAACGAGACTTTCGGGGCGGTCGCATTCGACGACAATTGCGGCGGCGAGGATGCAGCCGGATCGCGCCGAATGCTTTCCGCGCGGCCCTGGATGTCGGCCACGACAGCCGGTGCCGCGACCGGGTGCGCATAGGCGCGGGCGGCATTTGGCGTCAGAACGGAGGGCATCACCTGAAACGACATGGACCTACTATATTACATCCCGCCCGCTACCGCAAAGCCGTGCCAGATCAATGGGCCGCCGACCAATTCGGGCCGGAACCCCAGTCGACCTGCAGACGGACGGACAGTTGAACGGCCGGTTCGGCCGCATTTTCCATGAGCCCGGAAACGAGTTTCACCGTCTCGTCCTTGCAGGCCGGATCGACCTCGAACAGCAGTTCGTCATGCACCTGCAAAAGCAGCTGCGCGTCGAGCTTCGCAGCGATGAGCGCCGGCGGAATGCGGATCATCGCGCGCTTGATGATGTCGGCCGCACCGCCCTGGATGGGCGCGTTGATCGCCGCGCGTTCGGCGAAATTGCGCATGGCCGGGTTTTTCGAACCGATCTCGTTGAGCCAGATGCGGCGGCCGAATGGCGTGGTCACATAGCCGCGCTGGTGCGCGTCCTTCTTGGTCCGGTCCATGTAGGCGCGGATGCCGGGATAGCGCTTGAAATACGATTCGATGTATTCGCGCGCCTCGCCCTGCGGGATGCCGAGCTGGCGCGCGAGCCCGAAGGCCGAAATGCCGTAGATGATCCCGAAATTGATCGCCTTGGCGCGCCGGCGCGTTTCCTTGTCCATCTTCTCGATAGGAACGCCGAACATCTCGGATGCGGTGGTCGCGTGGATGTCCTGCCCCTTCTCGAAGGCCTCCTTCAGCGATCCGATATCCGCGACATGCGCGAGAAGCCGCAACTCGATCTGCGAATAGTCGAACGACAGGAGCGTCTTGCCTTTGGCCGGCACGAACGCCTCGCGGATTTTCCGGCCTTCCTCGTTGCGGACCGGAATGTTCTGCAGGTTCGGGTCGGTCGAAGCGAGTCGACCGGTCGATGCCGCGGCAAGCGCGAAGCTCGTGTGGACGCGGCCGGTGCGCGCATCGATCGCTTCGACCAGAGCGTCCGTATAGGTCGATTTGAGTTTGGCAAGCTGGCGCCAGTCGAGCACGAGCTGCGGCAGCTTGTGGCCGAGTGCGGCCAGATCGTCGAGCACGTCCGCTCCCGTCGCATAAGCGCCGGTCTTGGTCTTTGCCGGCGTCTTCCCGTCGGGCAGCGAAAGCGAAAGTTCGTCGAACAGCACTTTGCCGAGCTGCGCCGGGCTGCCGACGTTGAACGGGTGGCCGGCTTCCTTGTGGATCTGCTTTTCAAGCTCGTCGAGGCGGAGTGCGAAGTCGTTCGAAAGGCGTTGAAGTGCGCCGCGGTCGACGCAGATGCCGGCCGCCTCCATCGCGACGATCACCGGAATCAACGGCCGCTCGATCTTCTCGTAGACGCTCAGGAGCCCCTGCTCGGCCAGCCGCGGCTTCAGCACCTGGTGCAGGCGCATCGTGACCTCGGCATCCTCGGCGGCGTAATCGCGCGCCTTGTCGAGCGCCACTTCGGCAAACGAAATCCGCGCTTTCCCGGTGCCGGTCACTTCGTCGTAGGCGATCGTCTTGTGGCCCAGATGCAGTTCGGCCAGTTCGTCCATGCCGTGCCCGTGCGCCCCGCCTTCGAGCACGTGGGAAATCAGCATCGTGTCGTCGATCGCGGCCGATTCGGTCAGGCCATGGCGGGAGAAAACCTGAAGGTCATACTTGATGTTATGGCCGATCTTGAGCGTGGCCGGATCGGCGAGCAGCGGCTTCAGTCGCTCGAGAACCTTCTCGCGCGGAATCTGCCCTTCCACCAACGCGCCCGCCTGCCCGAAATCAAGCCCGCCCGCCGCGGCCCCGCTGCCATGCGGGACATGCCCGACCGGGATATAGCAGGCATGGCCCGGTTCGATGCAAAGCGACACGCCAACCAGCGCGGCGTTGAGGGCATCAAGCGAAGTGGTTTCCGTATCGATCGCGACGACACCAGCCGCGCGTGCGCGCTCGATCCAGCCATCGAGCGTCTTCAGATCCAGGACAAGTTCATAGCGTGCAGGGCCGGAAGCGGCTGCCGGCTGCCCGGCCGGCGCCTTCGCTGACGGTTCCGGCGTTTCGGCGGCACCGCCGTGCTCGAGAAGTCCGGCCGCTTCCAGCCGTGCGACGGCGGTTCGGAAGCCCTGTGCCTGCAGGAATCCGCGCAGCTTGGCGCCGTCCGGGCGCTTCAGCGTCAGATCCGAAAGCGGAACGGGTACAGGCACGTCATCCTTGAGGCGCACGAGTTCGCGCGAGATGCGCGCCATCTCCGCGTTGTTGATGAGGCTCTCGCGCCGCTTGGGCTGCTTGATCTCGCCCGCACGCTTCAGAAGCGTATCGAGATCGCCATAGGTGTTGATAAGTTCGGCGGCCGTCTTGACGCCGATGCCCGGCACGCCGGGAACGTTGTCGGTTGAATCGCCGGCGAGCGACTGCACATCGACAACGCGATCGGGTTTCACGCCGAACTTCTCGACGACTTCGGCCTCGCCGATCGTCTTCTGCTTGATCGGGTCGAGCATCGCCACGCCCGGCCGCACGAGCTGCATCAGATCCTTGTCGGAGCTGACGATGACGACCTCGTCGCCCGCTTCGGCCGCAAGGCGCGCGTACGTCGCGATCAGGTCGTCGGCCTCGAAGCCGGCAAGCTCGATGGCCGGCAGGTCGAAGGCCCGTGTGGCATCGCGGACCAGTGCGAACTGCGGAACGAGATCTTCCGGCGGATCGGGCCGGTGCGCCTTGTATTCCGGGTAGATCTTGTTGCGGAAGCTCGTGCGCGCCGTATCGAAGATGATCGCGATGCGGTCACCTGCGTGCGTCTCGATGAGCCGGGCGACCATGTTGCAAAAGCCCATGACGGCACCGACCGGCGTGCCGTCGGCGCGCGTCAACGGCGGCAGGGCATGATAGGCACGGAAGATGAAGCCGGAGCCGTCGACCAGACAGACCCGGGCGCGAGCCTTGGACTTGCTCAATGGCCGCCGCGCGGGCTGCCGGGCTTCAGGACATATTTGCGGTCACAATAGGGGCATTCGACCGCGTCCCCCTCACCCATCGTCAGATAGACTGTCGGGTGACCGAGCGCGCCGCCGCCCCCGTCGCAGGCGACCGTCGTCGATTCGACCGAAATCGTCTCGGGCGGCGGGAGGACGTTTGCTGGGGTTGCCATGGCGCGCTTTCCGGAATGTTTGACCGTGTCGTGGCGCGGATGATACCCAATGCGCGCCCCGATGCAATCCACGAACGCTCCCATGCCCGCCGCAGCCCTCGAAATCGAGGGTCTGACAAAGATTTACGCCCCGCGCGGCGCAATGCCCGCCAAGACGGCGCTCGACAATGTCGATCTTGTCGTGCCGCGCGGCGAGATTTTCGGCCTGCTTGGTCCTAACGGGGCCGGCAAATCGACGCTGATCAACATCCTCGCGGGCCTCGTCAACAAGACGCGCGGCAAGGCACGGATCTGGGGCATCGATATCGACGCCGACCCGCGGGCGAGCCGTGCCGCGATCGGCGTCGTGCCGCAGGAACTCAACATGGACCCGTTCTTCACGCCGCGCGAGCTGCTGGAACTGCAGGCCGGGCTCTACGGCGTTCCGAAGGCGGAGCGGCGGACAGAGGCGATCCTCGCCGCGGTCGGGCTTGCCGACCGGGCCGACGCCTATTCGCGCACTTTGTCGGGCGGCATGCGGCGGCGGCTTCTGGTGGCCAAGGCGCTGGTTCATGCCCCGCCCGTGCTTGTTCTCGACGAGCCGACCGCCGGCGTCGACATCGAATTGCGGCAAGGCCTTTGGAGCTACGTGCGCGAACTTAACGAGGCCGGCACCACCGTCGTGCTGACGACGCACTATCTTCAGGAAGCCGAGGAGCTTTGCGATCGCATCGCGATCATCAACCACGGCAAGGTCGTCGCCTGCGATACGAAATCGGCCCTGCTTGCAAGACTCGACGCCAAGGAACTGCGCATTTCGATCGATCGCGATCTGGGTCAGGTGCCGTCGGCACTCGCCACTTTCGGCGTCACGCTCGACGGTACGCGAACGCTGGTCATGCACTACCAGCCGAGCCGCACGCGCGTCGACGATCTGCTGGCTGCCGTGCGTGCCGAAGGCATCGCCGTGGTCGACCTCACGACACGCGAGAGCGATCTCGAAGACGTCTTCCTCCAGCTTGTGCGCAGCGCGCCCACCGCGGCGTGACGGGCATGCGCGGGATGGCCGCCGCCTTCGCAGCCCTCCTTCTCGGCGCCTGTACACCCGCACTCGAGCCGCGCGGACCCGAAATCCAGCCCGCACGCCTGACGGGCGACGCCTTCGAGATGCCCGACGGCGCAAAGCTGCCCTATCGCACCTGGCCCTCGCCGAGCGGTGCGCCGAAAGCGGTCGTGCTGGCCATCCACGGTTTCAACGACCATTCGCGTGCCTGGACGATGCCGGCCGAAGCGTGGGCGAAGCAGGGCATCACGACCTATGCCTATGACCAGCGCGGCTTCGGCCGCGCGCCCCATCCCGGCATCTGGTCCGGGACCGACGCGCTGGTCGACGACCTCGCCGACGCACTCAAGCTCGTGCGCGCGCACAGCGCCGATGCCCCGGTCTTCGTCGCGGGCGAAAGCATGGGCGGCGCCGTCGCAATGGTCGCGATGGCACGCGGGCGGCTACAGGGCGCGGCAGGGACGATCCTTGTGGCGCCAGCCGTGCGTGGCCGTTCCACATTGATGTTCTTCGAGCGCTGGTTCCTGGCGCTCCTCTATCGGACGGTGCCGGGCATCGCGCCGAGCGTGCAGGCGCCGGGTATCCAGCCGTCGGACAATATCGAGATGATGCGCGAGCTTTCCGCCGATCCGCTGTTCCTCAAACGGACGCGCGTGGATACGCTGAACGGCCTTTTTGACCTGATGGACGAAAGCCTCGCAAGCGCGCCGCGCATCACGGCACCCACGCTCATCCTGATCGGCACGCAGGATACGCTCGTGCCGAGCGGGCCGATGTCGACGATGCTTGCAGGATTGCCGCCCGCGCCGCCCGCCGACCGCACGGTCATCACCTACCCGGCCGGCTATCACATGCTGCTGCGCGACCGTCAGCGCGCCCGCGCGATCGACGACGTCGCGAACTGGATCCTCGCGCGCACGGCGCCGCGATGACGCAGGGCCGAACCGAGGCGGCGGCATGGGTCGTCGTGGGCGCGCCGTTCGCGGTGCTGCTCTACAATCTCGCATCGGGCGATTACGACGCGTCGCCGTGGCGGTTCGCGATCCGCGACACCGGCATCTGGGCGCTGCGCTGGACGACCGTTGCCGTTCTTGTCTCGCCTTTCGTCACGCTGACGGGCCTGCGCGCGATCGAACCCGCCCGGCGCGCACTGGGGTTGGGGGCGGCACTCTACGGCTTCGCGCATCTCTGGTTCTGGACGCGCCAATACGCGTTCGACTGGGCTTTCCTGTTCGACGAAATCCAGCGGCTGTTCCTGCTGCTGGGCCTTGGCACGACGCTGCTGATGATGCCACTCGCCGCCACATCGAACGATTTCGCGCGCCGCAAGCTCGGCATGGCTCTCTGGCGCCGGATCCATCTGCTCGTCTATCCGGCCGCCGGCGCGGCCTGGTTCCATTTCGCGCTATCCATCCGGCTTGGCCGGATCGAACTCTACGCTCATGCGCTGGGCCTGTTGATCGCGTTGGGCGACCGCGCGCGCCGGATGCTTTCCAAGCCCCCCGTCAGGCGGGCCTGAGCCGCGTTCCGGGCACGATTCCTGCTGCCGCGCGGGGTATTTGCGTCGCCGGAAGCTTTCAGCTAGGTTCCCCCGCCTTGGGCACCCGTAGCTCAGTTGGATAGAGTGTCAGCCTCCGAAGCTGAAGGTCGCGCGTTCGAGTCGCGCCGGGTGCGCCAATTTCCTTATCGCCTTGGGCATCGTCTCGATCACCCAGGCCGTTGCGCGGCCATTTTGCACATTCTGGCGAGTTCGGGCCGTTGCAATTGACACCGGAGGATCGAAGCATCGGCAGCGGCCACATCGCCGTTCGCGACCTGCAGCCCAATCCGGTCCAGAATCGTGCGGCTTGGTTCGCCATAAAGGGCTGTCGCCCGCTCGAGCATCGCAAGCCCCTCCTTGAACCGGCGCGCCGATTTATAAAGTTCAGCGACTGCATAGAACGGTTCGAGACCGGGGCGAGGGTCCGTTAGGGCTGGCGCAAGTACGCGCTCGACGACCGCCGGCCCCTCGTTGACCCGAAGGTTCGCCAAGCGCGTCAGGACGAAGCTGTCGGTCGCGGTCGGCCCGGCGCCGAGATCGGCAAGCAACCGCTCACGCGTCTTGGGATCGCGGCGCGGTACGCCGCTGTTGCGCACTAACTCGCGAACGATGTCGTAGCGGTCGAGAACCGCCTTGGTTTTTTGGTTCGACATCGCCCTCGACAGTGGCTCTTTGCGATAGAGCGGCGCCGGCGCGTCGTCATATTCGGTTTCGACGTATTTGCGGAGTACGTCCACGCGCTCCAATGCCGGACGATGATTTTTCCGCGACTCCGACAACAGACCTGAAATGGCGTCTCCGAGTGCCGCCAAAGGCGTGGCAAGTATGTTGCCCTTCGCCGCGTTGGCCTTGAACTGCGATCCCTGGGCATGCAGCGTCTCTTCGAGCGCTGTGTATTCGACCGCGCCCTCCTTGCCGAAGTCCTGTTCCGCCGCCTTAAGTAACTCCATCACTTCATAGGCGGCCTCGACATTGAACCCTGCACGGACCATCAGATCGACAGAGAACCGATCCGCTTGATCTTCCTGTCCGCGCGTCCAGGACGGCGAAACGAAGTCGCGCGATACGATCGCACCTGCATAAGTCGCTGCAAGCCAGCCGACCGATGAGGACGATTTCTGACCCCCGAAGCCGCGCTGAAGCGCAAATCCGGTCTCTGCCGCCAATACCGAATAGCGGCGCGCAGTCGCCATCCAGTCCGAGGTGTGGTGGCGCATCGCGACATGGCCGACTTCGTGCCCGAGGACGAATGCGAGTTCGTCCTCGCTGCGAAGCGCGCGCAATAACCCGTCCGTCACAAACAGCGCGCCCGACGCGTAGGCAAATGCGCCGGGCTGTAGATCGGCCATGACATAGACTTGCAGCGGTAGATTCCATTGTGCGATCGGCTCAATCAGGCGGCCCAGCACGTCGTTCACGTAGGCTTCCAGCATAGGCGTAGTGGCGAAGCCCGATATGCCGGATCCCAGCACGTCGCCGAGATCGGCACTGCGCGTTATGTTCATTCCATCCGCTGTACGGGGATCGGCTAGCGCCGCATCAAGCTGGCGCCGGTACTTCGTTTCACCGAGCGGATTCAGGCTCGAGAGCTTCAATTCGGCCGGTTCACATCCGGCGACCGTCGCCGCCGCCAATCCGAGAACGGCCGCTCGACGCGAAATGCCAATGCACGTCATCGAGCACATCCTTCGCCCAGGCCGCGCCCGCCGCGCGTCGGGGCCGGCGCCAAAGCTCCATTTGGATTTTTGACGTGCGGTTCGCATTCCGCTTTCCGGACATGCTCGGGAAGGTCAAGACGCACGTCCTGCCGACGGATCCAGACCTCCTGGCCGCTGTCTGGCAAACGAATTCGCAACCGGCCATTTTGGCCGTCTTCCAGATAGATGACCTTTTTCGGAAATTCTGCTGCCCGGAGAGCGCCCGCAGCACCGCCCTCTCGCGATCCGTATAGTTTTACCTCTGGGCGGCTTGTCACGACCTCTGCAGCCACCAGACGGTCGGCTGCCACCGCGACGCGTTCAATCGTCAGCATCGGAGCCACACCCATGATGAGGGATACCAAAGCGCGCCTCACGATTTTCTCCATTCGTCGGACCTCCCGGGCTCTTTCAATTCATTTCGACTTGGTCATTTGTGTTCAACCTCAACATCGTCGACGTGCGGCTCGATATACGGGGCAATCAGGGGGCTTGCAGCGGCGACGATTGAGACGATCGCGATCCAGTTCGAAGGCGTAACGCGCAAGCAGTGGACCTCGACGGTGACCCACAACAGCGCCAAGGCAAGATTCAGAAAGACGAGGATTAGCCATGCGAAAATGCGGACGGCCTGAATTTGCGCCATCTTTCTCGCGAACCGGTCGCCGTCACCGATCAGTTTCCTTCGAATGATGAAAATCAAACGTGCGAGTAGAAAAAGTGGATTCAGCAATCGTGTCGCGCCGCGAAGCGAGAGGTCATCTTTCGATTCGGCGATGGCCTTCATGCGTCCGAGCGCGGCCAGCGTGAAAAAATAAAGCAACGCATGCGAAGCGATTTCGAGGCCGCCTTCGAGGCGGTCGGAGGATAGGAATGCAAGTCGACGGGGGATCGTCGAATAGTAATCAGCACCAAGCCGCAGGAGATTTTCAGCTGCCGCAGCGTGCACAAAGGCTCCGGGCAGCGGCGGGTGATGTGGTGGTTGGACGACGTCGCCACCGCCGGCAAGCGCCAATCCGTAGACGACGATCTTTCCCTCGATCGCAGCGGCAAGGTCGGGATCGCGGCGCTCGCGTCTCAGAATATTCTCGGCCAGGACCACAGGAATTGCCGGGCAGGACTGCCTGAGGATTTCCTCGCCGGATCCCTCGCCGGGCACGAACCACTTCGTCAAAAATCGCGGGAGAAAAAAAAGGAGGAACCGGTGAAGTTTTCCTTCAACCGGCTGGACGCATTTTTGACCGGCCAGTGCCTCCGCAGCGATGGTCCCGTTCGATAGAACTGGAACACCGATCGGCCACTCGATCTCGAGCGGGCGGTTCCAATTGCCGGCCCAATGAGCCTCCCTGCAACCTGGCGGCCGGGTGGCCGATTTCTCCCAACGCAAGCATGCCGCTCGATAAAGCGCCATGGCCGGCGATAGAAATTCCGGAAAAGGCCCATCTTGACCAGGCTCGTCGTAAACAAGCCGATAACGCACATGCTCATTGCGCCGCTCGACCTCGTCGACGGGAACAAGCCTGTTCGACGAAGTGGGCTTTCGGCCGACCGGCGCCAGTTCGGGGACGACATAGAGGCCCTCGTCCTTTCGCAGCGCAGCCATGAAGATCGGGACGTCGGGGTTTGAATTGAGCGTGTCGGCCAGTTCGCCGACCGTCTCGTCCCGCCTGCGCTCGTCAATAAACATGATGTCGACAAAAAGCGCTGCGGGCTTCAGGTCGATTATCGCCTGCAGTATATCGGCGTGAATGCCGTACGGAAGCGGCCATGAACCACTGATTTCGTCGAGCGTCCCGTCGGTCAGAAGGACGACGGCGAGCCTGTCAGCGGACGTTTCGGAAACGGCCGGACCGAACATTTCGTTGTAGGTATCGCGTGAGTATTCGCGCACCCGATCATCGATGTTCAGTGGGTTCAGATGCCCGAACAGCAGACCGAAGCAAATAAGCAGAACGACTTTAATAAGAATGGCGCGTTCGATGCTCGGTTGACTGTGTTGCTTCGGTAATTTCCAAGAAGCGTGATCGAACTTTTTGTACACGCGCATTGATTTTCCGGGCATGGCAAGCGGTACTGTTGTTGGCAATCATCCAGAATTCTGCGACACATCTTCGGAGAAATTCTAAAGATTGCAATAGACATACAATTTTAAATCTTAGGGCTTACGATTCGCCACGATGGTTGAGTGAACTCTCTGTCAGCATCTGACCTTGTGGCTGAATCAAATCAGGCGGCGATTCACCTGGATGAATACAACTGGTTCCGCGTCGCCACGACCGTTGGCCACCGGTTGGTGTCGATGTCCGCTATCCGCACCTGAATTTTGCGCGCCCAAAAAGCACCGGCGTGCAAAACCTGTCGTGAACCACGATTGAGAGAAGGAGCCTAACGCACCAGCCCGAAACTCTTCGGGAGCCACCAGTAGAGTTCCGGCACGTAGGTCACCACCAGAAGCACCGCAAGCATGCAGGCCAGCAGCGGCAGCAGCGGCGCGATCAGCTTTTCCATCGAGATGTTGCCGACCTTGACGGCGACGAACAGCGCCGTCCCCACCGGTGGGGTGGTCAGACCATAGGAAAGGTTGATCACCATGATCAACCCGAGCTGCACAAGGTCGAGCCCGAACTTCTGCGCGAGCGGCAGCAGCATCGGCACCAGCATGATCAGCGCCGGCGTCATGTCGATGAACATGCCCACGATCAGCAGGAAGATGTTGAGGATCAGCAGGAACGCCCACTTTTCCTGGATCAGGTTGAAGAAATTGTCGGCGAGCATCCGCGGCAGATTCTCGTAGGTCAGGATCCACGAGAACACCGAGCAGGTCGCGATCAGCATCATCACGACCGCGTTCGTGATGCAGCACTCCCACATGATCTGCGGCAGGTCGCGGACCTTTATTTCCTTGTAGACCACGATCGTCAGGAACAGCGCATAGACGCATGCGCAGGCTCCGGCTTCGGTCGCGGTGAAAACGCCCGAGATGATCCCGCCCAGGATGATGACCATCGTGAAGACGCCGGCGAGGCCGTCGAGCACCCGCCAGATCTTCTCGCGCACCGGCAGCGAAGGCAGGACCTTCCGGTGATAGAGCCGCCCGTGGACGAGGCTTGCCGCCATCAGCGATATCGCGATCAGCACGCCCGGAATGATGCCGGCCACGAAAAGGGCTGCGATGGAAACGCTGCCAGCAACGTGCGCGAACACGATCATGCCGATCGAGGGCGGGATGATCGGCCCCATTGTCGCGGCCGTCAGCACGATGGCGGTGGCGAAGCGGCGCGAATAGCCGTCCTTTTCCATCGCCGGAATCATCATGCTGCCGATCGACGAGACTTCGGCGACGGCGGAGCCCGTGACGCCGCCGAAAAACATGGAGGCGACGACGACGATCTGCGCGAGGCTGCCCGGCAGCCAGCCGACCAGAACTTCGGCCATCCGGACCAGGCGCGTCGCCACGCCACCGCGCGCCATCAGCGTGCCCGCCAAGACGAAGAAGATGACCGCCAGCAGCGGAAAGGTGTTCAGCGCCGTCAGCATGCGCTGGACGATCGTCGCATTGTCGACGCCGGGCAGCAGGAACGTCGCGACGACCGAGGCGATGCCGACCGCAAACGAGATCGGCATGCCGATGACCATCAGCCCGACGAAGACCGCCCCGAGAATGATCAATGTCATGGTTCAGTCCACCGAGCCGCCAATGCTCGACTCGCCGCGACCGATCAGCGAATCGACGATGATCTTGATCGAAAACAGCATGAACAGCGCGCCGGAAATCGGCAGCGACACGTAGTACCAGCTGTTCTTGAACGGGATCGTCTCCATGAGGTCGTCGCCGAAGTCCTGCACGAAGACGATTCCGTAACGCAGCATGTTCCAGCCGAACCCCAGCAGAAGCACGCCGATCACCGCGCCAAGGATGCGCCGGACCGGCTCCGGAAACTTGTTGAAAATGACGTCGAAACCGACGTGATCGCGCCGCGCGACACCTGCGGCGCCGGCCAGGAACGAGACCCAAATGAGAAGATAGCGTGGCACTTCCTCGGTCCACGAGACGGCCTTGCCGAACACGTAGCGCGCGATGACCGCGACGATGACGACAAGGAAAATCGCGGCAGCCTGCACGATGCAGATGCCCCGGACAGCCGCCAGCGCATAAGTGATGGCGCGGTCGAATTTCTGTAGCAGCACGTGAACCTCACGTATCGGCACGATGGCGGGGCAGGTCCCTTCCGGACCTGCCCCGCCGTTCGGCAACCGGCTTAGAACTTCTTGCCGGACTCGAGAAGGAACGCGACCGTCTTCTCGACGTTGAGGCGCTTGGATTCAGCAGCGACGAGCGGCTTCACGGATTCCATGAAGGGCGCCTTGTCGACCTCGATGATCTGCGTGAACTTGGCCTTGAGGTCGGCAAGGTCCTTGTTCTCGGAGATCTTCCACGCCCCACGCATATAGGCCTGGGTCAGGGCGCCGGCCTGCATGACCGCCGCCTTCTGCTGGTCGTTCAGCGAATTGTAGAACTTCATCGAGACGACCAGCATGTCGGGAATGCGCATGTGTTCGTCGAGCGTGTAGTACTTCGACACTTCATAGAACTTCTTGGCGACGACGGAGGGATGGTTGTTTTCCGCACCGTCGACCACGCCGGTCTGGAGTGCCGTGTAGAGTTCCGCCCAGGCGACCGGCACGCCGGTGGCACCCATCGCTTCCATCGTCTTCACCATGACGGGCGAGGCCATCACGCGGATCTTCTGGCCCTTCATGTCGGCCGGCGTATGGACCGGCTTCTGCGTGAACAGGTTGCGCGAGCCGGAGTCGATATAGGCGATCTTCTTTATGCCTTTCTCCTCGAGCGGCTTGACGAACTCTTCGGCCTGGGGCTGCGCGAGGAACCACCAGAAATGCGCCTCGTTCTTGAAGATGAACGGAAGCGAGAACATGTCCATGGCCGGCACGACCTGGTTCAGGTTCGACGCCGAAACGGTGGTGAAGGCGATGGTGCCGTTGCGCACGCTCTGCACGTTGGCGACGGCATCGCCCAGCTGCGTGTTCTGGTAGGTCTCGACCTTGATCGCGCCGTTCGTCAGGATTCCGACCTGTTCGGCGAAAAATTTCTCCGCGTAGCTCGACGGATGTTCGACGGGCTGGATGCCCGACAGCTTGACGACCGTCTGCGCGCCTGCCGTACCGGCAAAGAGCGCCGTCGCCACTGCGACTGATGCGAGTAGTTTCATCTTTTCCCTCCCAGATATGTGCATTTTTTCAATGCATCGGGCATGGAACATACCAGTAGATGCGTATTTGGGTATGCGAATTTTTGATCTGGACCTCGCCAGGGCGGCGCGGTGCCCGATGCACTAAAATTCATCACCCTTTCAGATGCTTGGTCCAAGCGCCTGAACGGATTGACAACCGGCCTAGAACGTCTCGACCCAAGGGCGCAATTCAACCTCCCAGGTCCACGCACTGCGGTCCTGACGCAGCAACGCAAGATACGCGTGTGCGATCGCATCGGGCTCGAGCAGCGAATCCGGCGCATCGGCAGGCACCGGCCGGGCGGCCGAGGCGATACCGCCATCGATCACGAAGTGCCCGACGTGAATTCCCTGCGGCGCCAGTTCACGTGCGAGGCTTTGCGCCAGGCCCCGAAGCGCAAACTTGCCCATCGCGAAGGGTGCCGATCGGGCATAACCCTTCACGCTCGCCGAAGCGCCGGTGAACAGGATCGCGCCATGCCGCTCCGGCAGCATTCGCCGCGCGGCCGCCTGCGCGACGAGAAACCCGCCATGTGCCGAAACCGAAACCGCCCGCGCCACTGCATCGGGATCGAGCGTCGCGATTTCGCCGCGCACCCGGCCGCTCGCGTTATAGACGACGACATCCGGCGCGCCGCCAAGCGCATCATCCATCTTCGCGAACAGCGCATCGACCTGGGCGCGTTCCGCCGCATCGCAGGCGGCGGCAATCGCACCGGTCTCGCGCGCAAGACCGGCAAGCCGGTCGGCGTTGCGCGCCGCGATGCCAACCCGCATCCCCTCGCGGGCGAAAAGCCGCGCCAGCGATGCGCCGAGCCCGCTTCCCGCGCCCACGATCAATGCACGGCGATATTCGGGTGTCATGCTGCCTCCTTCGCGGCGAATGCGGGACCGCGGCGATCCTAGTGCGCGCGCCAGTCAATTCCCAGCGTGCGGACTCTCAGGCGACGCGCAGGCCCAGCCGCGACAGGCGCGTGGCCATCGCCGCGTTTACGGTATTGTCCGGCATCCGGCCGGCGCACAGTGCCTCGACCTGGCGGACCGTGTCGAAGGCCTGATGCTGCACCGCCTCGGGTGTGAGCCCGCCAATATGCGGCGTCGCAACGACATCCGCTCGGCCGGCAAGGGCGAGCGACGGCATCTGGTCCGGTGCACGGCCAACGTCCATTGCCGCACCGGCAAGATGACCACTGTCGAGTGCCGCCGCCAATGCCGCTTCATCGACAAGTTCGCCGCGCGCCAGATTGATGAAGTAGGCGCCCGGCCGCATGGCGGCAAACGCGCGCGAATCGAACAGATCGCGGGTCGATTCGTCGGCCGGCGCCAGACATACGACAAAGCGCGAGCGCGCAAGAACCTCGTCGAACGGCATTTCCCTTGCCCCGGCAGGCACGTCACGGGGGGCGGGGTCCCAGAACGCCACGTCCATGCCTGCGGCCAGTGTCAGCCGCGCGAGACGGCGCCCGATCGCCCCAAGCCCGACGATCCCGAGCGTTGCCCCGGAAAGCTGGATGCCCATGCGGACCGCGGGCTTTCTTCCGGCCCGATAGTCGGCAACGGCCGCACTTGTGCCGCGGGCAAGATCGACGAGCATGCCGAACCCGAGCTCGACCACCGCATCGATGAAGCCGGCGGTTGCGCGTGTGACAAGCACGCCCGCGCGGTCGGCCGCGGCGACGTCGATATTGCGGATATCCATCGCACAGCGCAGGAACGCCACAAGGTCCGGGGCCGAATCGAAAAATTCGGCGTCGGCGCCCGTCTGCCGGTCGCTGACCACGATCTGGCAGCCCTTCGCCTTCGCAAGCAGCGCCGCCCGGCCGAGCGGGCCGGCCGACTCGTTCAAAACGACGTCGCCGAATTTCGAAAGCTGCGCGAGCGCGGCATCGCCGTAATAGTTCGCGCGTGCGGCCGGCGGGTGCGTCAGCAGGATCCGCATCGGCCTTACCTGCCCGCCGCCGGCTTCGCGACCGATCCGCGCACGAGGATGCTCGGCGCGAACCGGAACTCGGCGGGGCTCGTATCGGGCTTCTTGAGGCGAAGCATGATGCGATCGACCATCGTTCGCGCAAGTTCCGGCAGCGGCAGCTTGACCGTCGTCAGCGGCGGTGCCGTGAACGCGCCAAGCGATATGCCGTCCATCCCGAAGACCGACATGTCGCGCGGGACTTCGAGACCTTCGGCCGTCAGGCCGGAAATCAGGCCGATCGCCATCATGTCGTTTATCGCGATCGCCGCCGTCGGACGCGACTTGTGCCTTATCAACGGCCGCGCGAGGCTCTGGCCCAGTTCGGCCATTTCGGCATCGGCATAACCTGCCGCGACATTCCCTTCGATGACGACGCCCTGGGCATCCGCGGCGCGGATCGCGGCCAGGAAGCCCTCCCGCTTTTCCGCGCGGCTGAAGGTCCAGATCTTCGGCGTGAGAAACGCGATCGTCCGATGCCCCGCGGCGACGAGATGCTCCACCGCCATGCGCGCGCCAGCGGCATTGTCGGCCGATACGTAGTCGACGATGGGCTTCACGTTTCGCCGCGAATGGCTGTCGTAGCTGACTGCGACGAGGCCGCGCTTGACCGGCGCTTCCAGATGGCTTTCGTCGGCGAGCGACGAAATGACGATGACGCCGCGAACGCCCTGCGCGGCCATGTCATCGAGAAACGCGCGCTCTCGTGCGGGATCGCGGTAGGTATTCCCGACGACCACGCGATAGCCGTGCCGCCGCCACGAATCTTCTTCGATCTCGCGCGCGATCATCCCGTAACTGGGGTTGCCGAGCGACGGCACGAGCAGCCCGATCATCGAGGCCTGTCCGGTCTTGAGCTGGCGCGCGGCCCGGTTGGGGCGGTAGCCGAGCTTCTCGACCGCACGCTCGACCCGGGCAAGCGTCGCCTCGCTCATCTGGCCCGTCCGCCCGTTCAGGACGTTCGATACCGTCGAGATGGAGACCTTCGCCAGACGCGCCACGTCGTTGATCGTCGACATCGCCTTCGCTTCGTTTCACGCCGGGATCCGCTCCCCGGTTACTTCCGCTTGCCGGCCCTGCTTCTACCCGAGGATGAGGTGGGGAATCCACGAGGCCAATTCGGGGAAAAGCACGACCAGGGCGAGAACGGCGACTTCTGCGGCGATGAACGTCCAGCAGTAGCGAACCGTCTCGTTGTAGGAACATCCCGCGATGCTGGTCGCCACGAACAGCAGCACGGCAACCGGTGGGGTCGTCGAACCGATCTGCGTGGCCATGACCATCAGCAGGCCCAGCTGGAATTCGTCGATCCCGAATTTCCGGCCGACGATGACGGCAACCGGAATGAGGATGATGAGGATCGCCATCGAATCGACGAACATCGTGAGCACGAGCATCACGGCCATCAGGATCAGCAGAACCGCGATGCGCGTGCCTGCGACGGCGGAAATTCCGTCCAGGACCACGTCGTTGAAATTCAGGTAAGACAGCAGCCAGCCGAACGCGCCGGCAACCCCGATGATCCCGGAAACGAGCGCGGTCGTCACGCCGGCCTGCACGAAGATTTCCGGCAGGTCGCGCAGTTTCACGGTCCGGTAGACGAAAAAGCCGATGATGAAACTGTAGAAACACGCGACGACGCCCGCTTCCGTCGCGGTGAAGACGCCGCCCAGGATTCCGCCAAGCACGATCACAGGTGCCAGCAAAGCCGGCCAGACCAGCACGGTGGCCCGCAGCACCGATTTCAACACGAACCGGCCGGTTGTCCGGCGAAGTTCCGGGTAGTCGGGATGGCGTGCGTAGAGCGCGATGACGAGCATCAGCCCGACGCCGATCAGCACGCCCGGAATGATGCCGCCGAGGAACAGGCCGCCGATGGAGACGTTGGCCATCGAACCGTAGACGATCATCGTCATGCTTGGCGGAATGATCGCGCCGATCGTGCCCGCACAGGCGATGAGGGCCGCCGCGAATCCGGGCTTGTAGCCGCGCGACTTCATTGCCGGAACGAGAATCGAGCCGATCGCGGAGGTGTCGGCAACCGACGAGCCCGACACGCCGGCAAAGACCATGCTCGAGACGACCGACGCGTGCCCGAGACCGCCGCGCCAATGGCCGACGACGGCCTCGGCGAACTCGACCAGGCGTTTGGAGATGCCACCGCGCGAGATGAGCTCGCCCGCAAGGATGAAATAGGGCAGCGCCAGCAGGCTGAAATTGTCCAGCATGGCGAACATCTTCTGCGGAAACAGCGCCGGCGGCAGCGTGGGTTGGGTGAGCACCCCGGCGAGACCGACGATGCCCATCACGAGAATGATCGGAATTCCCACCGTGATGAGGCCGAGCAGGAACACGAAGAGCAGGACGAGCGTCATGCCAGCTCCTCCGCCAGGGCAGGACGGAAGATCACGACGAGACGGCGCAGCGCCACGAGCGCGAGATAGGCCGAACCGATCACCAGGCCCGTGTAGACATGATCCATCCGCCAGCCGAGCGCGGGGCTTTCCTGGAACTGCGCCACCTGCATCAGCCGCAGCGTGTAGAAGCAGACCGCCAACGCAAGAAGCAGCCAGAGAATTTCGATCAGCAGTTCAACGCCGCGACGGATCGCGGCCGGCATGCGCACGAGAACCGCATCCATGCCGATATGCGCGCCGCGCCGGTAGGCGACCGGAATGGCGATGAACACCATCCAGACATGCCCGAATTTCTGGAATTCCTCGCTCCAGCTCAACGGCAGGCCAAGCACGAAACGGTTGAAGACCTGAAGGCCGCCAACGAGCGAAAAGGCGAGAAAGATTGCGAAAAGCGCGAATTCCATCGCGCGATCGACGGCATGCAGAGCGAAACGCATCCTGGGCCCCGACAGCGGCGGCCGGCGGCGGATAACCCGCCGCCGGCCTTTCCCGTCACTTGGTTTCGCGAATGATCTTCAGCAGATCTTCGGCACCGATCTGCTTGGCAAGATCGTCCTGCACGGGTGACGCAGCCGCGATCATCGGGGCCTTGTCGATCGTGTTGATGATCATGCCCTTCGCCTTGAGCGCCTCGACCGCCTCATGGTCGCGTTGGGCCGACAGGTTGCGATTGACGTCCTGCGCCATTTTCGCGGCGGCGGCGATGACCGCCCGCTCCTTGTCGGTGAAACCCTGCCACTCCTTCATCGAGCAGGCCGTCACGGTCGGCCCGAACAGATGGCCGGTCAGCGTCACGTACTTGGTGACCTCGTAGTATTTGCCCGTCAACACGACGGCCGGCGCATGTTCGAAGCCGTCGAGAACGCCGGTCTGCAGGGCGGTATAGACCTCGCCGAACGCCATCGGCGTGGCGCTTGCACCCATCGCGTTGAGCGCCGCGACATATGTCGGCGTCGGGATCGTACGGATCTTGAGGCCTTTGAGATCGGCCGCCGTCTTAATTTCCTTCTTCGTCGTGACGACGTTGCGGTAGCCCCAGCTGTCCTGCCAGCCGAGCACCTTGATCCCGCGCCCTTCATATTCCTTGGCCAGCGACTGGCCGACCGGGCCGTCGAGAACGTGATGCGCGTGGTCGTATCCGCGCCACATGAACGGCAGGTCGAGCACGCCCATGCGCTTGACGAAGTTGTTGTGGATCGCCGTGCCGCCGATATGGCACGTGGCGCCGCCGCCAAGCTGCATGCCTTCGACGACTGCGCGCTCTTCGCCCAGCGCGTTGGCGGCATAGATGCGTGCATCGAGCGTATCGGAATATTCGTTGATGTAGTTCTTCATGATCCACGCGACCATGTGGTTGTCGTTGCCGAGATCGGCAGCGGTCGCGTGCGATAGTTTGACCTGCTTCTTGGCCTGTGCATCGGCTTGCCCGGGCGCGACGAGCGCCAGGGCGAGGGCCGTTGCGGCCGCAAGGCCGCGCAAGAGTGACATCTGTGGCATCGCGTTTCTCCCTTCGTTTCCGGTTGACCCGGGTTGTCGCCGTATTCCGGCTTCTAAAACGATTTAGTAAATCGTTACACTTGAACGCCGGCGAGTCAAGCCGGTTGTCGGAACGGCGCTCAGGCGAACCTGTAAAGTGCTGCGGCGTTGTCGACGAGGATGCGCCGGCGCAGGGCTTCGTCGTCGACCCAATGCAGCAGCGTGTCGAGCTGTCCCGCATCGTCCGGCGGATCGTCGAGCTTGGAGACGTGCGGCCAGTTCGAGCCCCAGACCATCCGTTCGGGCGCCAGTGCAACGGCTGCGCGCGCCAGCGCGCCGACATCGGCGAAGTCAGGCGGACCGGCGCGCGAAACTTCGTAGGCGCCGGAAAGCTTCAACCAGCAGCGACCTGTGCCCAGCAGGCGGGCGAGCGCGCGGAAGCCCGGATGGTCCGTCGTCACAGGTTCGAGAAACTTCCCGACATGGTCAATGACCAGCGGACAAGGCAGTGCCAGAAGCGTTTCCGCGCGTTCCGGCAGAAGCCGGCCATCCATCTGGAGCTGCACGTGCCAGCCTAGATCGGCGGCCCGGCGAGAAACCGGCTCGAGCGAATCCCAGCCGACAGCGCCGCCCGGCAGCATCTGGAATCGTGCACCGCAAGCCCCGCGTGCGGCCATCGCGCGCAGATCGGCGACCGGCGTGTCCTTGTCGACGACGACGACGGCGCGCGCCGATTCGAGGCCCAACGCATCGACCGCATCGAGCGTCACGGAATTGTCGAGGCCATAAACGGTCGGCTGGACGATGATGACCCGCGACAGGCCCAACCTCTTCTGCACGCGCCGATAGGCGGCAAGGTCGGCCCAGTCGGGCGGCGTGGACGTCGCGGTCGGCGCCAGCTTCGTCCCGGCGACGTAGACATGGATCGCGCTGTCGCATGCGCCCGGCGGGGTGTTCAGCTTTGGCGGCGCGTTGTTGTTCATGTGCGATCCTCCCGTGGCTTTGCACGCGAGTGAACGACGCGCAGACGCGCTTACGCAAGTTTTGCGTTCGATGCCGGTCAGGCACTATGCTGCCGCGCAACCGGCAGCCGAAAAATCGAGCGGCTGCACATCACCCAGGAGGAATGGTCCCGTGAAGCGCCCGCTGCGTTCCCGCCAATGGTTCGACAATCCCGACAACCCGGGAATGACGGCGCTCTATCTCGAGCGGTACCTCAATTTCGGCATCACGCTCGAGGAACTCAAGTCGGGACGGCCGATCATCGGTATCGCTCAGACGGGCTCGGACCTGTCGCCGTGCAACCGCCACCATCTCGAGCTTGCCAAGCGCGTGCGCGAGGGCATCGTCGCGGCCGGCGGCGTGTGCTTCGAATTCCCGTGCCACCCGATCCAGGAAACCGGCAAGCGGCCGACCGCGTGCCTCGACCGCAACCTCTCCTATCTTTCGCTGGTCGAGGTTCTGTACGGCTATCCGCTCGACGGTGTCGTGCTGATGACGGGCTGCGACAAGACGACGCCCGCCCTGCTGATGGCGGCCGCCACGGTCAACATCCCGGCAATCGGCCTCAACGTGGGACCGATGCTGAACGGCTGGAACGGCAAAGAGCGCGTCGGCTCGGGCATGGTCGTCTGGAAGGCGCGCGAGCGCCATGCGGCCGGCGACATCACCTACGAGCAGTTCATCGACATCGTCAGCTCGTCGGCACCCTCGAACGGTCACTGCAATACGATGGGGACGGCGTCGACGATGAACGCGCTGAGCGAAGCGCTGGGCATGTGCCTGCCGGGCTCGGCGGCAATTCCCGCCCCCTACCGCGAGCGCGGCCAGGTTTCCTACGAAACCGGCCGGCGCATCGTGGAAATGGTGCACGAAGACCTCAAGCCGTCCGACATCATGACCCGCGAGGCGTTCGAGAACGCGATCGTCATCAATGCGGCGATCGGCGGTTCGACAAATGCGCCCGTCCACGTCAACGCGATCGCCAAGCACATGGGCGTGCCGCTGTCGGTCGCCGACTGGGAGAAATACGGGTTCGAGATCCCGCTCCTCGTCAACATGCAGCCGGCCGGCGAATATCTGGGCGAGGAGTATTATCGCGCGGGCGGCCTGCCCGCCGTCGTCGCCGAACTCATCAAGGCCGGCAAGATCCACGAAGGCGCGATGACCGCCAACGGCAAGACGATGGGCGAGAACTGCCGCGGCAGGTTCGCCAGCGAGCGCGAAGTGATCCTTGCCTATGACAAGCCGCTGCGCGCCAACGCCGGTTTCCTCAATCTCAAGGGTACGCTGTTCGACAGCGCGATTATGAAGACGAGCGTGATCTCGAAGGAGTTCCAGGACCGCTATCTGTCAAACCCGAAGGATCCGAACGCCTTTGAAGGAAAGGTCGCTGTCTTCGACGGCCCGGAGGATTATCACCACCGCGTCGACGATCCGGCGCTCGGCATCGACGAGCACACGATCCTGATCATGCGCGGGGCCGGTCCGATCGGCTATCCGGGTGCGGCCGAAGTGGTGAACATGCAGCCGCCGGCCGCCCTCATCAAACGCGGTGTTTTCTCGCTGCCGTGCATCGGCGACGGGCGCCAGTCCGGCACTTCGGGCACGCCGTCGATCCTGAACGCGTCGCCCGAGGCTGCCGTCGGCGGCGGTCTGGCGATCCTGCGCACGGGCGACCGCATCCGCATCGATCTCAACAAGCGCACCGCCGATATCCTGCTGCCGCCCGAGGAGATCGAGAAGCGCCACGCCGAACTTGCGGCCAAGGGCGGCTTCCCGATGCCGGCAAGCCAGACACCGTGGCAGGAGATCCAGCGCGGCATGGTCGAGCAGCTGTCGGAAGGAATGACGCTGAAGCCGGCCGTCAAGTACCAGCGCATCGCGCAGACGATGGGTACGCCGCGCGACAATCACTGACGAAGGCGATCGGCCGTCAGGCGCGCGCGGCATCCATCGCGGCGCGCATGCGGCCGATCGTCGCCTCGAGTCCGTCGAAGATCGCGGCGCCCACGAGGAAGTGGCCGATATTGAGCTCGACCAGTTCGGGAAGCTTCGCCACCGCCGCGACATTGCCGAAGGTCAGCCCGTGGCCCGCGTGGCACTCAAGGCCGATGTGGTCGGCGTGTCTGGCGGCGGCACGAAGCCGCTCCAGCTCGCTGGCGAAAGCAGGCGTGCCTTCGGCGTGCGCGTACGCTCCGGTATGAAGTTCGACGACCGGTGCGCCGACCGCAAGCGCGGCGTCGAGCTGCGCGACGTCCGGATCGATGAATAGCGAAACCCGGATGCCCGCGTCCTTGAGCCGCGCGATATAGGGTTTCAGGGCGGCGCTGTGCCCGACGACGTCGAGCCCACCTTCGGTCGTCACTTCCGTGCGCTTTTCCGGCACCAGGCAGCAGGCATGCGGGCGGATATCGAGCGCGATCGCGCGCATTTCGTCGGTCGCCGCCATTTCGAAATTGAGCGGTGCGGGCACTTCGATCTTCAGCCGGCGCATGTCGGCATCGCGGATATGCCGACGGTCCTCGCGCAGGTGCGCGGTGATGCCGTCGACTCCGGCGGCAAGCGAGCGCTTGGCCGCCTCGACCGGATCGGGGTGTGCGCCGCCGCGCGCGTTGCGCACGGTGGCGACGTGATCGACGTTGAAACCGAGACGAAGCTTTTTCATCGAGGGCTCTCCCCCTTGCTGCGGTTTTCGGCGAGCGTGCCGGCGAGACGGAGTGCCGCGAGAAGGCTGCCGGGATCGGCGAGGCCCTTGCCGGCGATGTCGAGGGCGGTCCCGTGGTCGGGTGACGTGCGAACGAACGGCAGGCCAAGCGTGACGTTGACGCCGCCGTCGACATCGAGCGTCTTCAGGGGGATCAGCGCCTGGTCGTGATACATGCAGATCGCGGCGTCATAGCGCGCGCGCGCGCGCGGCGAAAACATCGTGTCGGGCGGCATCGGGCCGGTCGCGGCCACGCCTTCGGCGCGCAATGCGGCAAGTGCGGGGGCAACGATCTCGATATCCTCGCTTCCCATCGCGCCGTCTTCGCCGGCATGCGGATTGAGGCCGGCAATCGCCAGGCGCGGGCATGCGATGGCGAAATCGCGCTTCAGTCCCGCAAGGGCGACGCGGGCCGTCGCGACGATATCCGCCGCCCGGAGGTTTTCGACCGCGTCGCGCAGGGCCACGTGGATCGTGACCGGCACGACCCGCAGTTCAGGACAGACGAGCATCATCGCGACCGGCACGTTCCCGGCCTTCGCGGCGAGGTATTCGGTATGGCCGGGATGCGCGAACCCGGCCGCATAGAGTGTCGCCTTCTGGATCGGATTCGTGACGATCGCGCCAACGGCACCTTCAAGTGCGAGCGCGACCGCGCGATCGATCGATTCGACGACGGCAGGTGCGTTCGCCGGATCGGGCCTTCCGGCGACGGAATTCGTGCGCAGCGCCACGGGCATCACGGGCAGCGCTTCGGCGAAGACCGCCGCGGCTTCCGCAGGGCTCGATACCTCGCGGACCGGAACGGAAAGACCAAGCCCGTCGGCAACGCCGCGCAGGCGACCAGGATCGTCGAGTGCAAAAAAGACGGGCCCCTGCATGTGCAGATGCCGCCATGCGAGCAGCGAAAGTTCGCCGCCGACACCCGCCGGTTCGCCCATCGTCAGCGCAAGGATTGTCATGCCGTCGCGCAACCTAATGGGCGAACGCCGCAAATCAACGACAAACCGACTCTGGACCCCTCAATGGCATGCGGATTGCCTCGATTGTCTCCATCGCATCGCGCTGGAGGAAGAGAATGGCAGGAACGAATCGTGTCTCGCGGCGTACTTTGCTTTCGTCCGCCGTCGCTGCGGCGGCCGGCATGCTTGCCGCCCCCCATGTCTTTGCGCAGACTTCCGGGGTTGCCGTCCGCTTCACGCTGAACCTTCCGCGCAACGGCACGAACTCGCCGTTCATTCACGCACTCGAGAAGGGCTACTTCGAGAAGGAAGGCATCCGCATCGTTTCGATGGATCCCGCTGCGGGTGCCGATGCGCTGATGCGGGTGGCCTCGGATACCTACGATCTCGGCTTCGGCGACCTGCCGGCGCTCGCCGAATTCTATCTGAAAAGCCCCGACTCGACGCCGCTGGCCGTTTTCAACGTCTACCGGTCGACGCCTGCCGCCATCATTTCATGGAAGTCCGCCGGCATTTCCAAACCCGCCGATCTCGTCGGCCGCACGATCGGCGGCCCGATCACGGACAATGCGTTCCGCCTGTTCCCTGTCTTCTTCCGCGCCAACGGGCTCGATCCTGCGGGCGTGAAATTCAACAACATGGATCTGCGCCTGCGCGAGGCCGTTTTCATGCGAAAGGAGGTCGAGGCGGTCACCGGCTTCGATTCGACCGTGTGGCTCAATCTGCGCGGCCTCGGCGTGAAGTTCGAGGACATCTCGATCATGCCCTATGCCCGGCATGGTCTCGATCTCTACGCCAACACGATCACCGTGAGCCGGAAGTTCCTGCGCGAGAACGAGGCGGCGATCCCGGGTTTCCTGCGCGCCTGCGCACATGGCTGGCGCGATGCGGTCACCGATCCGGCAGCCGTGACCGAGTCGCTGGCCAAGGTCGACCCGCTCGTCAAAAAGGACATCGAACTTGATCGCCTGAAGTGGGTCGTCGACCACCAGATCCGCGGCCCGGAGACGGACCGTATCGGCATCGGCCAGATCGAGATGCCGCGGCTGGTACGCTCGATCGAGCAGCTGTCGAAGGGCCTCCAGCTATCGGGCATGACACCGCCCGAGAAGATCTGGACCGATCGGTATCTGCCGCCGATCGAGATGCGCCGGATCTAGACCGGCTCGAGCGGGCGCAACGGTCCGGACGGCGCCGCCGCCTGCACGAGTTCGCCGGGCCGGATCGTTCCGCCCGTCGCGACGATCGACATGACGCCGGCCTTGCGCACGGGCACGCCATCCGCCGTACGATCGAGAACGGCCTGCAACAGGCCGGGACGAAACGCGTCGATCTGCCCGCACGGGTTTCGCAGCCCCGTCACCACGAGTTCGACCCCGCCTTCGAAAAGAAGGCGCGTTCCGCTGGAAAGCGCGAGGAGATCGAGACCGCGCATCGTGACGTTTTCGCCCAATTGGCCGGGCCGCACGTCGAACCCGCGCACGCGAAGTTCGTCGAACAGCTCGGCGTGCATGAGATGGACCTGTCTCAAATTCGGCCGGGTCGGATCGCGTGCGACCCGGCTGCGGTGGCGTACCGTGACGCCGCGATGGGCATCGCCTTCCACGCCTTCGCCGGCAACCAGCCGGATCGATTCGCGAGGCTCCTTCGAGAATCCATGTTCGGCGCGTGCGGCAAGCGCCAGGACGAAGCCAATCATGCCCGGAACGTACCGCAAAGTTGGCGCTTTATCGAAACTTCGATAATGTGATTGGCAACAAGGCTTCAAACGCCGTTGCAGATGGGGAGTGACGTTACCGTGCAGCCCAACGCCAAAGCCGAACCGTCGCCCTCGCCGCTGTCGTTCCTGCTTCTCGCATTCGCCCCCCGCTATATCACGTACACGCTGAGCCTTGTCGCCACGGTGGCGTTCGGGGCGGCGAGCTATGTCGACAGCTGGTTCCTTGTGCCCTTCGTCGTGGCCGCGATCCTGGCGCTGGTCGGCACGCGGGACTTCTTCCAGAAGCACCATTCGATCCTGCGCAATTATCCGATCGCCGCGCATATCCGCTTCCTGCTCGAGGAGATCCGCCCCGAAATCCGGCAGTACTTCCTCGAGAGCGACACCGACGGGATGCCGTTCAATCGCGACAAGCGCTCGATCGTCTACCAGCGGGCAAAGGCGGCTCTCGACAAGCGTCCGTTCGGCACGATGCTCGACGTCTATGCCACCGGATTCGAATGGGTGAACCACTCGCTTGCACCCAAGCCGCACACGAACGAGTCCTTCCGCATCAAGGTCGGCGGGCCCGAATGCCGCCAGCCTTATTCGCTGTCGGTGTTCAATGTCTCGGCCATGAGCTTCGGGGCCCTGTCGGCCAACGCCATCCGCGCGCTCAACAAGGGGGCCGCGATGGGCGGCTTCGCGCACGACACGGGCGAAGGCGGTTTCAGCCAGTACCACCGCGAGAACGGCGGCGACATCATCTGGGAAATCGGCAGCGGCTATTTCGGCTGCCGCAACGACGACGGCAGCTTCTCGCCCGAGCGCTTTGCCGCGCAGGCGAAGGAGCCGCAGGTCAAGATGATCGAGATCAAGCTGAGTCAGGGCGCCAAGCCCGGTCACGGCGGCGTGCTGCCGGGGCCAAAGGTCTCGGCCGAGATCGCCGCCGCGCGCGGCGTTCCGCAGGGTGTGGATTGCGTTTCGCCCGCCTGCCATCCGGCGTTCTCCACGCCGATCGGGCTCGTGCGCTTCATCGGCCAGCTGCGCGAACTTTCCGAAGGCAAGCCCGTCGGATTCAAGCTGTGCATCGGCCACCCGACCGAGTTTCTGGGCATCTGCAAGGCGATGCTGCAGACCGGCATCTATCCCGACTTCATCGTCATCGACGGGTCGGAAGGCGGCACGGGCGCCGCCCCGCTCGAATTCCTCGACCATGTGGGCACGCCGCTGCGCGATGGGCTCGTTTTCGCGCACAATGCGCTTGTCGGGCTCGGCATCCGCGACCGCATCAAGGTCGGTGCCGGCGGCAAGATCACTTCGGCCTTCGACATGGCGCGCGTGATGGCGCTGGGGGCGGATTGGTGCAACGCCGCGCGCGGCTTCATGTTCGCGGTCGGCTGCATCCAGTCGCAGAGCTGTCACACCGACCGTTGCCCTGTCGGCGTCGCCACGCAGGACAAGGTCCGCCAGCGCGCGCTCGTCGTTCCCGACAAGGCGCAGCGCGTCGCGCAGTTCCACAAGTCGACCGTTACGGCACTGGGCGAACTGATCGGCGCGGCCGGCCTCACGCACCCGAGCGAACTCAAGCCGCAGCACATCTCGCGACGCCTTGGTCCGAGCCAGAGCGCGACGTTCGCCGAGATCTACCGGTTCGTGAAGCCCGGCGAGATCCTCGATGGCACCGATCATCCGGCCTTCGTCCATAGCTGGCCGAACGCGAATGCCGACTCGTTCTAGGCCTACTGGTTGAGAACGACCCGGCCGAATTCGCGCAGGTCGTAACCGCCCAACCGTTCGGCGTGCGCGGCAAATGCCTCGCCGCGCGCGAATTCGAGCAACCGCTGGACCGGCGCTTCGAAATAATCGCGCTGTCGCATCGCCAGATCGAAGCGCTCGCGGAACAGCGGCACGAAATCGACGCCCAGCTGCCCGGCCGACGCTTCGACCCCAAAACCGGCATCGGCACGGCCTTCGCGAACCGCCGCGGCGATTTCCGTTTCGTTCAACGCCAACGTCTCGATCACCTTCAGCGAATCGAGCCGGATGCCCGCCTCGGCCAGCAGGTGCATGAACAGCACGTGGCTGCCCGCCTGGGGTTGGCGCAGCACGACGCGCGCGCGTCGCCGCCGCAGGTCGGAAAGCCGATGGAGGCGCATGGGATTGCCGTGCGGAACAAGCAGCCCCTGCTGGCGCCATGCCCAGACGACGGCGACGATGCCGTGCGCCGGAAGGGCCGTTTGCAGGGCAGGCACGTTGAAGTCGCCGGTATCCGGATCGACGATGTGGAGTGCCGCAAGCAATGCGCCCCCCTCGCGCAAGGCGTCGAGCCCGTCGAGCGAACCCGCCGTCATCGTCGCAAGGCCCGACCGCGAGCGGCGGAGGGCCCATTCGAGCAGCGGGTCGTGACTGCCGGCAAGAATCGGCGGCGGTCGAACGGCGGCGTTCTGGCCTTTGCCGTATTCGGTATTTTCGACCAGCCATCGGTCGATCAGTGCGCGCGGGAAGAGCCACTTGCCGCCGATGCGCGTGCACGGAATGCGCCTGGAACGCACGAGTTCGTAGATCGTGCGCTCCTTGAGGCGAAGATAGGCCGCGACTTCCGCCGTCGTGAGGATCGTATCCGTCATTTCCGAACGGATTATGCATTTTCCAGCAAATTCCTGCAAAGACCGCGGCCGGATCGCATTGACGCCCCGTCCGCAACTGCCCGACGATCCAGGCCGACATGCACACGTTCGGTGACGCCTTGGCCGCCGCGGCGGGCCTGCTTTCGCACGGCGATGCGCATCTTTACGCGATCGTCGCGCTGTCGCTGAAGGTCAGCCTTGCCGCGACGCTGATCGCCGCGGCGATCGGTCTTCCCGCCGGTGCGATGCTGGCGCTTGTGCGCTTTCCCGGTCGTGGTGCCGCCGTCGTCGTCCTCAACGCGATGATGGGACTGCCGCCGGTCGTGGTGGGCCTTGTCGTCTATCTGCTGCTCTCGCGCGCGGGACCGCTCGGTGCGGCGGGCCTGCTCTTCACGCCGGCCGCGATGGTCTTCGCGCAGACGATCCTCATCGCGCCGATCCTTGCCGCCCTGTCGCGGCAGACGATCGAGGATGCATGGGCCGAACATGGCGAGCAGTTGCGCTCGCTCGGCGCCACGACGCTCCAGTCCGCATGCACGCTGCTTTGGGACAGCCGGTACGCGCTTGTCACCGTCGTGCTCGCCGGTTTCGGGCGCGCGAGCGCCGAGGTCGGCGCCGTGATGATCGTGGGCGGCAACATCGACGGCGTCACGCGCGTGATGACGACGACCATCGCGCTGGAGACGAGCAAGGGCGATCTGCCGCTGGCACTCGGCCTCGGCATCGTCCTGATCGCGACGGTCGTGGCCATCAACGCCGCGGCAAGTTGGGTCCGCGCGATCTCGTTGCGGCGCTACGGCTGAACATGCGCGGGCCGCTTCCCCTCGTCCTCGACCGCGTCGCGCTGGAAATAGCCGGCGCACGCGTCGTGTCGGACTTCACGCTGCGCATCGAGCCCGCCCGGCGCACGGTCATCGTCGGGCCGAATGGCGCGGGCAAAAGCATGCTGCTGCGCCTGTGCCATGGCCTCGTCGCGCCGACGCAAGGTTCGGTCATATGGACCGAAGATCCGGCCGGACATCAGGCGATGGTGTTTCAACGGCCCGTCATGCTTCGCCGGTCCGCGCGCGCCAACGTCGCTTACGGCCTGAAGCTGCGCGGCGTGCCGGATGCCGAGCGTCGGCGACGCGCCGAGGCCGCGCTCGCGCGCGTCGGCCTCGGCCATCTTGCCGACCGCCCCGCCCGCGTCCTGTCGGGTGGCGAGCAGCAGCGCGTGGCGCTGGCCCGCGCTTGGGCGCTTGAACCCCACGTGCTTTTTCTCGACGAGCCGACGGCCAGCCTCGACCCCGGTGCAAGCGCGGCGGTGGAGGAGATCGTGCTGGCGATGGCCGCCGAGGGAACGGCGATCGTCATGACGACGCACAATCTTGGTCAGGCGCGCCGCCTGGGACAGGACATCCTTTTCCTGCACAAGGGACGCGTGGTGGAACGCGCGTCGGCCGAAACCTTTTTCCGCGCGCCGGCCACCCCGGAGGCCGTCGCCTTCCTCAAGGGAGAATTGCCATGGTGAAATTGCCGAGAATTCTGTCCGCGATCCTTTTTCTGGCGCTCGCACCGCTTCAGGCAGGCGCACAGGAGAAGTTCATCACCGTCGCGTCGACGACGTCGACCGACCAGTCGGGCCTTTTCGGATTCCTGCTGCCTGCGTTCAAGCGCGATTCGGGCATCGATGTTCGTGTGGTGGCGCTTGGGACCGGTCAGGCGCTCGACGTCGGCCGGCGCGGCGATGCCGACGTCGTTTTCGTCCACGACAAGCCGGCCGAGGAAAAGTTCGTCGCCGAAGGAGCGGGCGTGAAGCGCAATCAGGTGATGTACAACGACTTCGTCATCGTCGGGCCGAAAGCCGATCCCGCCAAAGTCACAGGGCTCAAGGACGTGACGATGGCGCTGCAGCGCATCGCCGGAAGCAAGGCGCCCTTCGTTTCGCGCGGCGACCGCTCGGGCACGCATTCGGCCGAGCTGCGCTACTGGAAAGCGGCGGGCGTCGATCTCGATGCCGTGAAGGGCCCGTGGTATCGCGACATCGGGCAAGGCATGGGTCCGGCGCTCAACACTGCCGCCGCCATGAACGCCTATATCCTTTCCGACCGTGCGACCTGGCTCAATTTCAAGAACCGCGGCGATCTCGAAATCGTCGTTCAGGGCGACGAGCGGCTTTTCAACCAGTACGGTGTCATTCTCGTAAATCCCGCCAGGCATCCGACGGTCAAGCAAGCACTCGGGCAGGCCTTCATCGATTGGCTGATCGGCCCGGCCGGACGGAAAACGATCGCGGACTACAAGATCAACGGCCAGCAGTTGTTCTTCCCGAACGCCGTGCCCGTCAGAGCCGGCTCTTAGAATGATCGCGTAACAGTCGATTACAGAAAGGCTCGATCGCTTGCCGGGATTTGACGGCGACGCGCAGACTTTTCCCGTCGAGTCGCGACCTTCCGGTCGCGGTTACAAGGAGGAGAGTATGCGGATTTTCGCAATCGCCGGCGCAGCAGCGCTGGTTGTCGGGATGATGGCGTTCGCGCCGGCCCCGGCGCAGGCTTCGTCGTTTGGCGCGGGCACGGCCGTTTCGTCGCTCGCGCGCGATCATGGTTCGGCCGCCGTCACGCAGGTCGCCGACAAGAAGAAGCCGGTCGCCAAGAAGAAGCCGGCGGCCAAGAAGATCAAGAAGCCCTGATCGGCTTCGTTCTCGGATGAAAAGCGGGCCCGACCGGGAAACCGGCCGGGCCCGTTGCATTTTCCGGGTTCAGAACCGCATCGAGATGTCGAAATAGAGCCGGAGCGGCTTGCGGTTTTCAGCAAGCGCCGGGGCGCGGGTCAAGGGCTGGGCAAGTTCGAAGCTCGACGTCAGCCACGATTCCGGCGCCCAGCGCACGCCAAGACCTGTCGAGGCGAGCGATTGCGTCCACGACGCGGCACCGGTCCGTCGTGCCCACACCCAGCCATAGTCGTAGAACGCGTAAGGCTGCCAGCCGTTCGTCGCGAGATCGCCGTAACGCAGATCGAGCGCCGAGCCGGCGCCGTTGATGCCGGTGATCTCCGAGGGATCGTAGCCGCGCCCGAAGCGGCCGCCGCCAAGCGAGAACTCCTCGCCCGAAAAGAGCTTGCTGCGCGAATACTGGCCGGCGAGCGTCCATTGCGCGGAGAACTGGTCGACAAGCAGCTGGATGCGCCGGATTTCGCCCGTATATTTCGTGAACCCGGTCTGCGCGTCCGACCGGGTGTTGGGCACTTCGCCGCTGCGGTGATTGTCCCAGCCGGCAAGGCCCTGCACGATTCCCGCCGAAACCACGGTCGCGCCCTTGAGGAAACCGAGATACGACCACGTCACGCGCGCGTCGGCCGCAAGATAGCGGTCGCGCGTCAGCGGGTCGCCGCGCACGAACGTCTCGGTGCGCGAGACATAGGCCGACGTGTCGAAAACGAGGCTCTCGCGCCGCGAGCGGATCAGGGGATAGGAGGCGCGCGGCCCGAAGCGCCACGCGATCGTGTTGACCTGAAGCGATTTGAGCGTGTGCGCGGGCCAGCCCCACGAATAGGTCATGTCCCAGCCGACCGTGGCACCGTCGCCGCCCACGGGCATCGCGTAACGAAAGACGCCCTGCCGCAGCTCCCGGCTCGACTGGATCGAGGGGACCGTCGAGGCGCCGAACGTGATCTGCTCGTTCTCGCCGAGAAAATTGTTGAACGACGATTCCCCGTAGACTGTCACCGGCCCCTGATACTTGGACGCGCGATTGGAAAGCGTGGCGCTCGCCTGCACCGGCTTTTCGTCGATGCGCACCAGCAGCGTCGACGAGCCGGGCTCGGACCCCGGCGCCAGCGTTCCGGCGGCAACGACCCCGGCCAGATCGCCGGCGAGAAGCAGGCCGCGTTCGATCGCGCGAAGATTCGCCGGCCGGCCTTCGAATGCGCGGCGCAGATACGCCTCGATGCGCGTGCGCGTGGACGGTGATCCGCCGTCGAACCGGATTTCCGACAGGAACCCCTCGACGACCCGGATGCGGAACGTGCCGTCGCCCACGCGCTGGGGCGGCACGAAAACGCGCGTCAGCACGTACCCGTCCGCGCGATACCGGCTTTCGATGGCTTCGGCTGCTGACGTTATCGCGGACAGGCCCAGCGTCTGGCCGATCAGCGGCGCGGTGAAAGCCGAGAGTTGGGCCTCGCTGTAGATGGTCGACCCTTCGACGACGATCTGGCGTATGGCGAATCGCAGCTCGTCGACCGCGCGCGGCTCGGCGCTGCGCGGCTGGGCGGGAATCGTGATGTCGAGATCGGCCTCGGGCACCGGCGGCGGCCGACCGGGGAGCCGCGGTTCGGCAGCCGGCGGCAGGACAACCGATTGCGCATGCGCCGTCGAGGCGCAGAACCCGAAAAAAAGGGCGCACAACAGCGTTCGGGCGGGGCGAATCGATCCGGCCATCGTCCAGCCACAAGCTACTACACGCGCCGAGTCGTCCAATACATTCCGTACGTTGCGTCGCCCGAAAATTCGTTAATTCTTGTGGATTGCGGGGATCGGCTGTAATTGAGTCCGGGGCAAGGCGGGAATCATGCGCGGTTTGAGGATGTCGGCATATTCGGGCGCTCTGGCGGCCGCACTGCTGGTCGTGGCCCCGCACGCCCATGCCGAAAATCCGCCGCGCGGCCAGGCCGCACCATCAAGCGCCACGCCGGCACGCGATTTCCGCCTGACCGGGTTCCGATCGGCCAATTTCGGCATGACGGCCGAACAGGTCAAACAGGCCATCAAGCGCGATTTCGGCATCGCCGCCGACAAGATCGAGACGGCGGAAAACGGTGTCGAGCGCACGCAGATCCTTGCCGTCAGCGTGCCCGACCTGCTGCCGAACGGCGGGACGGCACAGGTCGCCTACGTGATCGGCTATCGCTCCAGGCAGCTCGTCCAGGTCTCGGTGACATGGGGTGGAGCCGTAAAGCCGCCGCTTCAGCCGGCGGCGGCCATCGAAGTCGCGCGGATGCTGCAGAACTACCTAGCCGGCGTCGGCTACAAGGCCGACACGATCGCAACGAACCTCGCCCAGCCCGACGGCAGCGTCGTCGTCTTCCGCGGCGACGATGCGCAAGGCCGGCGCACGATCCTCGTGGTCGGCGGCGTGGCGGCCCCCGAAGGACAGAAACCCGCGGGTCCGCCGGTCGTGCAGATCTCGTATATCCGCGACCCGGCCAATCCCGACGTGTTCCAGATCAAGCGCGGGGACTTCTAGCGACCCCATGTTCAAGCGCACCTTCCCCAAGGGCAAGGTCTTGTTCAAGGAAGGCGAGCCGGGGCTCGAGGCTTTCCTCGTCGAGAAGGGCAAGGTGCTGATCCTGAAGAAGGGCACCGAGGCGCCGATCATCGTGGCGAGCCTGGGGCCCGGCGCGCTGTTCGGCGAGATGGCCATCCTCGACGGCAGCACGCGCATGGCGACGGCCGTTGCCGGCGAAGACACGATCTGCGTGGTCATCAACGCCCAGCAATTGACCCAGCGCATGATGATGCTGGACCCCGACCTGATGCGGCTGACGACATCGCTGATGGAATATATCCGCTCGACCGTGCCCTACGACGCACGCGCCAAGGCGGGGCTCGGGCCCGAGGAAACGGCGGCCGACCGTCAGGCGCGCCTGATGCTGCCGCGCCCCGAGGCGATCGAGACCTTCGGCCTCAAGGACCCGATGCTGAAGGCGCTGTTCAACATGATCTGCGATTACACGCGCCGGCGCCTGCCGCCGAAGCCGGGCTGAATGCGCGCGGCATTCCTCGTGGCGCTGGCGCTTGCCGGGTGTGCGGGAACCGGCGCCGAATTCGCGGCACCCGTGCCGGTGGGCAGCGACCTTGCCGGCGAACCGTGCCGCGCCGAACCGCGCCGCGGACAGCCGCGCGGCGAGGCACCGTTCCTCGACATCTCGTGCGGCATCTCGAGCCGGACGATCGCCGCCGCCGCCCAGCTCGGCCCGCAGGAAGGCGCACCGACGCCGGTCGATGCGCGCGCGGCGTTCTTCGCGCGCGCGCTTGCGCAGAGCCGGCCGATGCTGGCACTGGGATCGCGGGCGACGTGCGATGCGCCGCAGCCGGTCGACCTGCCCGGCGAAAGCGGGCTTCTTGTCGCGCGCTGCACGCTGAAGGACGGCGGCTGGCCCTATCTGGCGGTGGCGCTGCCCGAAGGCCCATCGCTTGCCTATGGCGAAGGCCAGCCCGGCGCTTTGCCGGCGATCGTCGCCACGATGCGCCGCGGGCTGCCCGGCGGCGCGGCGCGCGCGCCCGCAACGCTCGCACCCGCCGCCGCGAAAGCGCTGGATGACCGGCTTCAGGCGATGTATCCGGGCGTCAAGGTCATCGGCGATTCGCAAGGCGCATATCTCGATTCGATCGAGCTGGCGCGCTATTACAGCACCGTCGGCAACGATGCGGCTTCCGAGCAGGCCTTCCGTCGCGCGCTGGAACTGCAGACGGCCGCACTCGGCCCCGACCATCCCGGTCTCGGCACGACGCTGACCCTGCTGGCCATCGAGATTTCAAATCAGGGCCGCGGCGAGGAAGCCGACATCTATTTCCGCCGCGCCGAGCCGCTGGTGCTGCGTTCGCCGGACCCGGGCGAATATCCGCGCTATCTGAGCTATCTGGGCCGGCACGCGGCGAACATGCGCCAGTTCGAGCGTGCGCTTGCCATCGCGCGCGACACCGTCCAGCGCCGCCGCGACCTGATCCAGCAGCTTGGCGGCGGCGTCGATCCGGGCCTCGAGACCGGCGGCGGCGGGGCGGTCTTCGGCGGCTCCGTGCTGCTCCAGGCCGAGCTTGCCCATGCGCTGATGTTTGCCTCGTCGATGGCCGTGCGCACGAACGACGGAACGTCGGCCGAAGCCTATGCCACCGAAGCGCGGCGGATCGTCGACCGCACGCCGGGCCTGCCGCCCTGGTGGCAGCCGCAGGCGATCGGCCAGCTGGGCGAAGCGCTTGCCGCGCGCGGCGACTTCCGCAACGCCGAGCGCCTTCTCGCCTCGGCGGCAGCGCTGCGCGCGCGCATCTTCACCCGCGGCTGGCCGGTGGCGCAGGGCCTGCTGGCGCTGGGTCGCGAGCAGGCCGAGGAAGGGCGCTTTGCCGCCGCGATCGACAACTACCGCAATGCCTTCCGCCACGTCCTTTCCGACAAGGCCGTGCGCACGCTCGATTACGACCAGATCGAGCCGTTCCTGTCGGCAGCCGAAGCGCAGGCGCGCAGCGTGCCGGCGGCGGCCGCCGGCCTGCACGCCGAGATGTTCGCCGCTGCCCAGATGCTGCGCGAGGGGGCCATGGGCCGCGCGGTCACGCGCACGGCCGAGCGCGTGGCCGACGGCGATGCGCGCATTGCCGGCCTCGTGCGCGAACAGCGCGAGACGGTGCGCCGGCGCGATCGCGCGCGCATCGACATCGACGCCGAGACCAACCGCCAGGCGCAGTTCCGCGACGCGGCACGCCTCAAGCGCCTGAACGACGAGCTTGACGGCTACACCAAGCGCGTGGACGCGCTCGACGCGGATATCGAGAAGGCGGCACCGGGTTTCGGGCGGCTGGTTTCGCCGCGGCCGATCGACCTTGCGACCGTCACGGCCGCCCTTCGTCCGCGCGAAGCATTGCTGACCTTCGCGGTGGGCAGCGAGTCGGCCTTCGCGTTCCTCGTCGACGCCAAAGGCGTTCAGGCCGCCAAGCTTTCCACCGACGCCGGCCAGCTTGCCGAGCAGGTCAAGGCACTGCGTCAGGCCTTCGAGATCCGCAACCGCAACGTGGCACCGTTCGACGCCGGCCTCGCGCATTCGCTTTACAAATCTCTGCTCGGGCCCTTCGAAGCGAAACTTGCCAATGTTGACCGCCTCTATGTCGTGACGAGCGGCGCGCTTTCGAGCCTGCCCTTCGGCATCCTTGTCAGCGCGCCGCCGCCGGCGGCCGCGGCAGGCGGCGACTATTCGAACGTGGCGTGGTTTGCCCGCCGCGTGGCGATCGCCAACCCGCCGTCGGTGGCGGCGTTCCTGCAACTGCGAAAGCTTGCCGCACGCCCGGCCGCGCCGCGTGCACTGCTGGCCGTGGCAAATCCCGAATTCGACGGTGCCGCCGCCGGCAAGGGGCTCGATGCGCTGGCAAGCGCCTGTCGCACCGAGGGTGCCGTTCCCTCCGCGATGATCCGCGGGCTTGCCCCGCTGCCCGAAACGGCCGACGAGGTGCGCCGCGTGGCGCTAACGCTGAAGGCCGATGGCGACGCGCTACTGATGGGGGCGGCCGCCACCGCCGCGAACCTGCGCAGCCGACAGCTCGACCAGTACCGCGTGCTCTATTTCGCCACGCACGGCCTGCTGCCGGGCGAACTGCGCTGCCAGGGCCAGCCGGGCCTGGCGCTGACCGCACCGCGCATCGATGCGACGGACCCGGCCGACGACGGGCTGCTGGAAGCCGGCGAGATCGCCTCGCTGCGGCTCGACGCCAGCCTCGTCGTGCTGTCGGCGTGCAACACGGCCGCCTCGGGCGAACGGCTGGGCGGGGAATCGCTGTCGGGGCTTGCCGAGGCGTTCTTCTTCGCCGGGGCGCGCAACCTTCTCGTCACGCACTGGCAGGTGCCTTCGGCGCAGACCGTGGCGCTGACCACGGGCATGTTCGAGCGGCTGGGCGGCGACATGCGCGGCGGTATTGCCGCCGCACTGCGCGATTCGCAGATGGCGCTGGCGGCCAACCCCGCGACTTCGCACCCTTTCTTCTGGGGCGCGTTCGTGCTGCAGGGCGACGGCGCGCCGGTAGCGGCAGCGGGCAACCCGAGCTAATATACAGTCCATGCGTTTTCCGCCGGTCCTGCTGCTCGTTCTGGCGCTCGCCGCTTTCCCCGCCGCGGCCAACGAACTTGTCGTGCTCGAAGCCAAGGGCGTGGACCTCGCGCCCGGCGCCAAGGTCGACGGCACGAAGGTGCTGAAGCTTGCCCCCGGCCAGCGCGTGACGCTGATTTCCGACGACGGGCGCACCGTGAAGCTCAAGGGCCCGTTCGAGGAAGCGCCCGCCCCTGCGGCCGGCCAGGTCGCGAGCATGGGCGATGCGCTCAAGAACCTGATGAACCAGCGCGGGTCGGGCGTGGCCCAGCTCGGTGTGGTGCGCGCCGCGGGCGATGCGCCCGAACTGCCCGAGCCGTGGATCGTGGATGTCGGCCGCTCGGGCGCGCGCTGCCTGCAGGCGGGCGCCGAGCCCGTGCTGTGGGGCCCGAAATTCGCCGACGCGACCGAGATGTCGATCGAGCCGACCGACCGCAGCTGGCGCGCCAAGGGTTCGTGGCCCGCCGCCGTCGACAGGCTGGCCCTGCCCCGCCGCATCCCGCTGGTGGACGGCGGCTCGTACATCGTGGGCGTGGGCGGCAACAAGGCCGCCGTGACGATCCACCGGATGCCGGCAAGCCTCGCCGATCCGCTGGTGCAGACCGCGTGGATGATCGAGAAGGGCTGCGAGGAACAGGCGCGCGCGCTTGCCAGGCAGGCGGCACGCTAGCGCATGGATTCAACCGTCGTCATCAAGCGGACGGCCGCGGCACTCGTCATCGGCGCGCTCGCCGCGATCCTCACGTTCGGCATCTTCTATTTCTTCCCGTTCCTGGGGGCGGCCGAACGCTGGACGCGCGACTTCCGCATCGCGAACCTGTCGCCGCCCGAGCCGCAGCATCCCGACATCGTGATCGCGGCGATCAACGAGGAAACACTGTCTTCGTTTCCCTACCGCTCGCCGGTCGACCGCAAGTTCCTGTCCGACACGATCAAGGCCGTCGTTTCCAAGGGCGCCAAGGCGCTGCTCATCGACGTGCTGTTCGACCAGGAAACCGAAGAAGAGAAGGACGACGCGCTTCAGGAAACGCTGCAGTCGCTGAAGATCCCCTTCGCGATCAGCTATTCCGACTCGCCCACCTACGTGACGGACGAGCAGCTCGAATACCTCAACAACTACGTCAAGCCGCAGTGGCGCGGGCTTGCCGATATCGAGCCCGACAAGACCGACGGCATCATCCGCTTCGTGCCCGCCCCGCGCGACCTGAAGGACGGCACGCACGTGCCCAACGTGGCCGCGCGCGTGGCCCAGCTCCTCGGCGCGACGGTGCCGGAAAAGCAGACCGTCATCGCGTGGCGCGGCGAACCCGACAGCGAGACCGCGCCCTTCCGCGAATTCCCCAGCCATGCCGCGCGCGTGCTGCCCGCGGCATGGTTCAAGGACAAGATCGTGCTGATCGGCGCCGACCTGTCGCTGACCGACCGCTACCGCACGCCCTTCTCGATCGGCCGCGACCGCGGCGACAACCGCATGGCGGGGATCGTGATCCAGGCGCACATCCTCGCGCAGATGCTGGAAGGCCGCGTGGCGCCCGAGGACCGCGCCTTCGGCCCTTATCTCGTGACGCTGGCGCTGCTCGCCCTGATCGGCGCGTCGCTGGGCACGACGGGCGTGCCGATCTGGGCGCGCTTCGGCGGGGCCGTGCTGGCGGTGGTGCTGCTGTGGGCGGCGGGCTGGTACCTGTTCAAGGCGAACCATCCCTTCGTGCCGCTTGTGGAAGCGATGACCGGCGGGCGCAACCTGCTGATCCCGCTGATCGACCCGATCGTGGCGCTGGGGCTTGCGCTGTGGCTTTCCGATGCCTGGTCGGGCCGCGAGGAACGCCAGCAGAAGAAGTTCATCCAGGGCGTGTTCAGCAAGTACGTCTCGGCCGAACTGCTGACCGAGATCGTCAAGGACCCCAAGAAGCTCGACCTTTCGGCGAGCCGCCGGCCGATGTCGCTGATCTTCACCGACGTGCAGGGCTTCACCACGCTGTCGGAAAAGCTCGAGGCGGCCCACCTTGCCGACGTGCTGAACCGCTATCTCGACGGCGGCTGCCGCGAGATCTGGAAATACGGCGGCACGATCAACCAGTTCACGGGCGATGCGATCTACGCGATGTTCAATGCACCCCGCGAACAGCCCGACCACGCCAAGCTGGCGCTGAAGGCGGCACTCGACATCGACGCCTTCTCCGAGAAGTTCCGCGCGGGCGAACGCGAGAAGGGCGTCGACATGGGCATGACGCGCATCGGCGTGCACACGGCCGAAGCGAATGTCGGCAATTTCGGCTCGCTCGACCGCTACGAATACAAGGCGCTGGGTGACGCCGTGAACACGGCCGCGCGGCTCGAAGGCCTCAACAAGTATTTCGGCACGCGCATCCTGATCACGCAGCAGACGCGCGACGCGAGCCCGGAAATCCCGTGCCGCAAGGTGGGCGGCGTGATCGTGAAGGGCAAGAGCGAGCCCATCCATGTCTACGAACCGCTGCCACCCGACCGCGCCAGCGACGAGAACACGAAGGCCTATCTCGCCGCCTTCGAGCTGATGAAGGCCAAGGACCCCGGTGCCCTCGCCGCGTTCGAGGAACTGTGCAAGCGCTTCCCCGACGACGCGCTTGCCGAATACCACCTCGAACGGCTGCAGGCCGGCGAGAACGGCGAAGTCTTCGCGATGGCGGAGAAGTAACGCGACAACAGGCGACGTAACCTGTCTAGCGCGTTGATTCCAAACGAAGGTAACCTGTCGCGCGTCGTTCGACGTTACCGGTGACGCGCAAGTCGTGGGTGCCCGGGACAAGCCCGGGCATGACGGCAAAACAGGGACGGTCATGCCCGGCGACCGCCGGGTATCCACGACTTTTTCCATGCGCCATCGCCGCACTTCCTGTGCGTGGCCGCGAACCCTTATTCACGCTGTCAAACAGCACGGCGATGCTGCCCGAAGCGTGAAACAACCCGTTCCGGTTGTCAAGAATAAAGGCCTATTTTTTCATTTTGGCCGTACTGGCAATTTTGGCCTGCGCGGCAAATCACTCGAACCTTTCCGAAGGCATTCATCAATGTCGACGGCAAAATCGCTTAGGGCGACTGCGACATCGTAAAACCAACGACACAATTCGATCGCCTTGGTCTTAGAGATTTCTAGCCCTCGCTTGTGAACACCCAAATGCAGTGGACTGACTTGATTGCTGTGCACGACGAACGGCGTATGCAGAAGATTGTTTCGATCATTCTCGATTTTCTCAGATTGATCGATTAGCCAAGAAATTTCTTTGCGTGCGGCCGCAGGCAAATCAAGCCCCATTGCTTGAGAATTGACTAGGCTCTTGAGCACGGTGCGCTGGTTTCGATCAGAATTAATTGAGTAGAGAATCGTATTTCCGATCAATTCGTTTTTTATTCCCAATGCCCGCGAGACTAAGCCTGCCAGAGAAACGTGAAGGTCATTCCAAACCAACGCAACTCTGCCTAACTCTTTTACAAATATATCAAAAGTTGCAGCTCGGAAATCACAGTGCGGAAACCTTTTACGCACCTCAAATCTCCCCCGTCGCGATGTCGATGAGGGTGGCCCAGGAATTCATCGAGACGAAATGGGCGTGGGCGAGCGCCACCCAGCCGCGCTTGCGCCAGTCGACATAGACCGCATCGGGCAGCGAGTCGAACTTGGCGCGGTCGAGCGTGCGGAAGCCGCCGAGTGCGAACTTGCGGCCGTCCTTCAGCGCGAATTCGGCGCGCTGTTCGCCCAGCAGGCCCGCGCGCGCGCAGGCCGCGGCGAAGGCTTGCGCGGCATCGGCCTGCGCCTGGAACTCGCGCGCGAAGGCGAGCGTCCTGTCGACGAGCGGCGTCGTGCCCTCGCCCTCGAACAGCGGTTCGCCGATCTCGCCCAGCACGCCCGAAGCCTCGTCCACGCACAGCACGAGCTGGTCGCCCACTTCGGCAAACGCGAAGGGATAGCGGCGCACATAGGCGGGCACGTAGGCGCCCTTGCGCCAGTTGCCGTCGGCGTCGACGAAGAGGTTCTTGCCCTCCTGCACGCCCAGCAGCACGACGAGGCCGCCCGGTTCGCCGGCCGCGAACACGACGGGATAGTGGCGCGCGGCCGCCTCGGCTTCCGCGGCCCCCAGCGGCACGGCGTTGGTCGCGCGCGCGAAGCCGTAATCGGGCGGCGCCACGTAGCGCATGTGGCCGTGCGATTCGCGGCTGAGCGCCACCGGCCGGCGATAGAAAAGCGTCTGCGTCATGCACGCCAGCATGCCGGACTTGCCGCGCGCAGGCCAGTCCACGTATACGGCGGGCGCCGCCCCGACTGTCCGCCCAAGAGAGAAACGACCCGATGAAGAAGCTTCCCGCCCGCGCCGCATTCATCGTCGTGCCGATGATCCTTGCCTTCCTGATGTCGGGCATCGTTTCAACCATCGCGACGCTCAACGCGATCGGCCTTGCGGCCGATCTGCCCGGGCACGTGCTGAAGGCCTGGGCGCTTTCCTATGCGGTCGCGTTCCCCACCGCCGTCGTGGTGCTGCCGATCGTCCGGCGCATCGCCGCACTCGTGGTCGAAGAGCCCGGCCGCTAGCCGCGCAGGAAGCGCTGGACGGTCGCGTTGAATTCGGCAGGCTTGTCGAAATAGGCCGAGTGGCCGGCCCCCGCGATCTGCTCGTGGCGCGCGTCGGCGCATGCGGCGGCAAGCGCAGCTGCGCAGCACGACGGGAAGACCACATCCTCCGATCCGGTCACGAACAGCGTGCGCACCTTGATGCCGGCCGCATCGGCAAGCGGGCGCTTTCGCGTGGCCATCAGCCGGGCGCGCAGCGCGTTCTTGTCGAGCCCGTGCGAGAGCGCGTCGATGGCCCGGTAGAGGTGATGGAATGCGGGATTGGCCGCCGCCAGCGTGGCGCCCACCGCCGGGTGAACCGCACGCGCGCGCAGCAGTTCGACCGTCGCGTCGGATTTCGCGCGCCAGTCGGCGTAACCCGCCGGATTGGCTTGCCTGGGATCGAGCGTGCCCGACGTGGCGGCGAGCACAAGCGCCTCCAGCCGGCCGGGGTGCGAAAGGGCCAGCTCCACCCCGCCCCAGCCGCCCATCGACTGGCCGACATAGGCAAACGTGCCGAGGCCCAGATGATCGGCAAGGGCCGCCACGTCGCCCGCATAATCGAGCGGGTCGGGCACGCCGGCCTCGCACGTGGACGGCAGGAAACCGCGATGGGCGAAGGTCACGCAGCGGAAGCGGGCGCGGAAATGCGGCACCTGCTGCCACCACGAGAGATGATTGCCGCCCAGCCCGTGCGCGAAGATTATCGCCGGGCCCTCGCCCGCATCCTCGTAATAGATGAGCGCCCCCTTGCGCTCGAGAAAGCCGGTCCGGTCGGGGCTTCGCGGCGCCCACAGGCCTGTCGCATCGCTCATGGCCGCCATGTTCGCGCACGGCTTGGCGCAAGGCAACCCGAGCGGCTAGCCTTGCCGCCGTGATCCGACAGAAAACAGGGAGAACCACCCCATGAAGTACGTTCCGCTCGGCCGCTCGGGCCTGATGGTGAGCCGCGTGTGCCTTGGCGGGAATTCGTGGGGCGCGCGCGGGCGGCGCGCATGGGCGGGCTTCGATGCCGGCGACAGCGCCCCGTTCTTCAAGCGTGCGCTCGACCGGGGCATCAATTTCTTCGACACGGCCGACGTCTACAATTTCGGCGCCTCGGAAACGATCATGGGCGAGACGCTGATGGGCTACGCGCCGCGCGACGAGCTTGTCATCTCCACCAAGGTCGGCATCAAGATGTCGGACAAGCCGAATTTCGCGGGGCTCGGCGCCAAGCACGTGCTGGCGTCGATCGACCAGCAGCTCAAGCGGCTCAAGACCGACCATATCGACGTCTATCAGGTCCACCGGCTTGATCCACACACGCCGGTCGAGGAGTTCATGGCCACGCTCGATGGCCTCGTGCGCGCGGGCAAGGTGCGCTATATCGGCGGCTCGACGATGCCGGCCTACAAGTTCGCGCAGATGATCGCGGCTTCCGAGCGCTTCAACTACGCGCGGCCCGTCGCCATGCAGAACCTGCACAACCTGATCCAGCGCGAGGACGAGCGCGAGATGAACGCGCTGTGCCAGGAAGCGGGCGTGGGCCTCATCCCCTATTCGCCGCTGGCACGCGGCTTCCTTGCCGGCAACCGCGTGCGCGGCGGCGGCGGGGAGACCGAGCGCGCGAAGAACGATGCCGGCGCCAAGCCCGAGACCTATCGCGACTGCGACTGGCAGATCGTCGACGCGCTGAAGGCCATTGCCGCGGCGCGCGGCGTGAAGCCCACGCAGGTGGCCTTCCTGTGGCTGTGGTCGAAGCCCTACATGGCGGCACCGATCATGGGGGCGACGAAGCCCGAGCAGATCGACGAGGCGGCGGCCGCCGCCGACATGCCGCCGCTGACGGCGGCGGAAATCGAGCGGCTGGAATCCCCCTACCAGTGGCGCGTGCATCCGGGCTGGAACTAGACGACCGACCCGCGCTAAGGTCGCCCCCAACCAAATTCCAATTCCGGGGGAAACGAATGTTCGCACGCATCATCGCGAGCCTGGCGCTTGCCGCCGCCGCCGCCTTCACGGCACCTGCCGTGGCGCAGGAACAGCCGCGTCGCGGCGGGGAATTCATCTTCGCCGTGGGCGGCGACCCCGACACGACCGACTGCCACGCCGCGACGAACTTCGCGGTCGTCCACCACCTGGCGCCGCATTATTCGACGCTGGTGAAGTTCAATACGCAGAAATACCCCGAGATCATCGGCGACGTGGCCAAGAGCTGGTCGATCTCGCCCGACGGCAAGACCTACACGTTCAAGATCGTGCAGCCGATCAAGTTCCACGACGGCTCGGCGCTGACCGCCAACGACGTGAAGGTGAGCTTCGAGCGCATCAAGTCGCCGCCCGCCGGCGCGCGCTCGGCCCGGCGCGACCATTTCGCCGACGTCGCCGCGATCGAAGCGCCGGATGCCGAGACGGTGGTGTTCAAGCTGAACAACGCGAACCCGGCCTTCATGACCTACCTCGCCGCTCCCTTCAACTGCATCTACTCGGCCGCCAAGCTCGCGGCCGACCCGCGCTATCCGGAAAAGGAAGTGATGGGCTCGGGCCCGTTCGTGTTCGGCGAGTTCGTGCGGGGCTCGCACTGGACCGGCAAGCGGTTCGACGGCTACTTCCAGAAGGGCAAACCCTATCTGGACGGCTTCCGCGAAGTGACGATGAGCGGGGCCGCGATGCTCAACGCCATCCAGGGCGGGCAGGTGATGGCCGAATTCCGCGGCATCAGCCCGAACGAGAAGGCGCGCGTGGCCAACCCGAAGCTGACCTTCCAGGAAACCTCGTGGCTGTCGGGCCTGATCCTGTCGTTCAACATCGAGAAGAAGCCCTTCGACGACGTGCGCGTGCGCCGCGCGCTGAGCCTCGCGCTTGACCGCTGGAACGCGGCACCCGCACTTGCCCGCGTCTCGCAGGCCAAGGAAGTGGGCTCGCTGCTGCGCCCCGGATACGCTTACGCGCCCACGGCGGCCGAACTGGCGACATATCCCGGCATGGGCCGCGACGTGGCGCGCAACCGCGCGGAAGCCAAGCGCCTGCTCGCCGAGGCCGGCCAGTCGAACCTGAAGTTCGAGCTGATCTCGATGTCGCTGCCGCCCTTCCCGACGGTCGCGGTGTGGCTGATCGACCAGTGGCGCCAGATCGGCGTGACGGTCGAACAGCGCGTGGCCGAGCGCGCGACCTATTTCGGCTCGCGCACGTCGGGCGCGTTCCAGGTGATGCTCGATTTCACGACCGAGTTCGCCGACGAGCCCAACTTCCAGCTCCGCCGCTTCATCTCGTTCGACCGCGTGCCGGGCTTCAACGTGTCGCGCCATCTCGACCGCCAGCTCGACGAGCTGTTCGACAAGCAGGAGCGCGAGACCGACTTCAACAAGCGCAAGGCGCTGGTGCGCGACTTCCAGATCCAGCTGATGGACCTTGCCTACACGGTCCCGCTGTTCTGGTTCGAGCGCATCGTGCCCATCGCCAAGAACGTGCATGGCTGGCACATCACGCCGTCCCACCTGCTCGGCCAGGACCTGGCCGACGTGTGGATGTCGGCGAACTGAGGCTTCAGTCCGCCATTGCTTCCGATTTTTGTTCGATTGCGGTTGTACTAAGGTGGAAATACTATCTCGGCAAGAAGATCGATTCTTGCCGAGATAACTTTGCCAAAGAGATTCACGATTTACTGCGACGAGTCAGCGGACAAGGGGCCGTATTTCTCCGATTTCTACGGCGGCGCCTTGATCCGAACCGCCGACCGGGAGGCGATAGAAGCCGTGCTATCGACCGCGAAAGCTGACGCTGGGCTCGTCGGCGAAGCGAAATGGACAAAAATCGGCCCTCACAACGAAAAAGCGTATATCGAGTTCGTCGACTCGGCACTCAATCTCGTAGCGGCGAACCGAATGAAATTGCGGGTTATGTTCACCCAAAACATAAATCAAACCCAGCATCTCGATCACGACGATGACAATCGATTCTTCATCCTCTACTACCAGTTTATAAAAAACGCCTTCGGCTTGCGATACTGCAATCCCGAGCGGGCAGAAGAAGTGATCGTGACAGTCCTATTGGACGATGCACCGGACACTCGTCAGGCCCTTGAAAACTTCAAGAATTATCTCTCGAGCTTGTCGGTCTATCCGATCTTCCATCGTGAACGAATAAAGATTCCGCGCGACCAAATCTCCGAAATCCGATCGCACGATCACGTGATCCTTCAGGCAGTCGATGTTGTCCTCGGTGCGATGCAGTTCCGATTGAATGAGTTCCACAAGCGAAAGCCGGAAGGACAACGTCTTCGCGGCGCGCGAACGCGCGCAAAGGAGAGGGTCTACAAGCACATCAATTCACGAATTCGGGGAATCTACCCGAGATTCAATATTGGGACTTCGACCGGGCAATCGGGAGGCCCTGCGGATCGCTGGGATCATTCGTACCGCCATTGGTGCTTCGTGCCAGAGGGAAGCATCAAGGATCTCAGTCGAGGAAAGCGGCAGAAATAGAGCAGCCCCCGCAATCGCCTACGAAAGTACCCCTAGCGCGGCTAGAGGCTTCGACGAAAGCAGGGGCCAACTCGAAAATGGACTTTCGATTGCAACTCGTCAACGACTTCCGCTAACGAGTCGGAATATAACGCATATTTTTGCGCCATTTGCATGCCGCCTTAACACTGTCGGCGCACTTCAAGAACTCTCCGTTCTCGACCCCGCGACGGTTAGCTTTTCGACCGCCTTCCAGTCCCACTCGATCCCCAGCCCCGGCGTTTCGGCCGGATACGCGTGGCCGTCCGCGATGCGCACGCGCGAGGTCGCGATGCGGTCGAGCTGGGGGATATATTCAAGCCACGCCGAGCCCGTGACCGCGCACACCAGCCCCACATGCAGTTCCATCAGGAAGTGCGGGGCCACCGGCACGTTGCAGCACTCGGCCATGTGCGCGACCTTCAGCCACGGCGTGATGCCGCCCACGCGCGCGACATCGACCTGCACGATGCCGCAGGCATTGCGCTTCAGGTAATCGGCGAACTGGCCGGGCGAATAGAGCGACTCGCCCACCGCGATGGGGATCTGCGTACCGGCCTGAAGGCGCGCATGCCCGTCGAGATCGTCGGCCGGCAACGGCTCCTCGAACCAGCCCAGATCGAGATCGGCGAACAGGGCCGCGCGCCGCAGCGCCTCGGCCGCCGAGAAGCGCTGGTTGGCATCGACCATCAGTTCGAAATCGGGGCCGATGGCCGCACGCACGGCGGAAAGCCGGCGCCTGTCTTCAGCACCCGTCGGCTTGCCGACCTTGAGCTTGGCGCCGGCAAAGCCGTCGGCACGCGCCTTCACGGTCTCGTCGATCAGCTGTTCGGGCGGATGGTGCAGCCAGCCGCCTTCGGTGGTGTAGACGGCAACGCGGTTCTTGGCACCACCGGCCGCGCGATGCAGCGGCAGCTTCGCGCGCCGGCAGCGCAGATCCCAAAGGGCGGTGTCGATGGCGGCCATCGCGAGTGCGGTGATCGCACCCACGGTCGTGGCGTGGGTGTGGAAGAGCATGCCCGTCCAGATGCCGTCGATCTCGTCGGCATCGCGCCCGACGAGGAACGGCGCAAGACAGTCGCGCAGCAGCGCCATCACCGCCGAGCCGCCGGTGCCGATCGTGTAGCTGTAGCCAGTACCCACCGCGCCGTCGGAATCCCACACGCGCACGATGGGCGTTTCCTGGCACTTGAACGACTGGATCGCGTCGGTTCGCACAACCGGCGGCAGCAGGTCGACCTGGCGGATTTCGACCTTCACGATGCGGGCCATTTTTTGGGCACTCCCCCTGATTTCCGGCCATGACATACCGGCCGACGGTCGCTAGGATACCGCACAATCGCGGCGGGAAAACCCGGGGCGACACATAAAATAGGGAGGAGTCGAGATGCGGATCAAAACCACGCTCGCCATCGTTTTCGCCGCCGGTATGGCCGCAGCGGCAGCCTCGGCGCCGGCCGCGGCCCAGCAGCACCTCAAATGGGCGCATGTCTACGAGACCAACGAGGCCTACCACACCGAAGCGGTGTGGGCCTCGCAGGAGATCGCGCGGCGCACCAACAACAAGTACGTGATCGACGTGCACGCCGCCTCGGCACTGGGCAACGAGCAGCAGATCAACCAGGCGCTGCCGCTGGGCACGATCGACATCATCTATACCGGTGCGGCGTTCGCCGGCGCCTCGTATCCGCCCATCGCGATCTCGAACGCGCCCTACATGTTCCGCAACTTCGACCATTGGAAGGCGTATTCCCAGTCCGACCTGTTCAAGGAACTGGCCGACGGCTACGACCAGAAGACCAAGAACAAGATCGTGGCGCTCACCTACTACGGCTCGCGTCACGTGACGGCCAACAAGGCGATCAACACGCCGGCCGACATGAAGGGGATGAAGCTGCGCGTGCCGCAGGCCCCGCTCTACCTGATGTTCGCCAAGGCCGTGGGGGCCAACGCCACGCCCATCGCGTTCTCGGAAGTTTATCTGGCGCTGCAGAACGGCACGGTCGACGGGCAGGAAAATCCGCTGCCGACGATCCAGGCCAAGAAGTTCTACGAAGTGCAGAGCCACATCAACCTGACCGGCCACATCATCGAGTCGCTGGTCACGGTGATCGGCCCGCCGCTGTGGAACAAGCTCAATGCCGACGAGCGCAAGATCTTCACCGAGACGCTGCAGCAGGCCGCTTCGCGCGCGACCGACGCGATCCGCAAGGCCGAACTGCAACTGCCCGAGTGGTTCAAGGCGCAAGGCAAGACCGTGACCACGCCCAACGTGGCCGCGTTCATCGAGGCGGCCAAGCCGCTGCATCTCGACAAGGCCTCGGGTGCGGGCTGGTCGAAGGAGCAGTACGACCGCCTGCAGGCGCTGAAGTAATCGGATGACGGTCCGGCGGGCGGCGGCCGACGGTCGCCGCCCGTTCTTTCCTTTCCACGCGACGGTGACGACGTGACGAACGACAAGACCGGGCCCGACCTGGGCGATCCGATCCTGGGGCTGGCCGACGCGCCCGACCCGCCGCTTTCCAGCTATTCGGTCGAGGACTGGGTCTCCTTCGTCTTCTTCTGGCTTCTCGCCTTCGTCGTCTTCCTCCAGTTCTTCTCGCGCTACGTCCTCAACGATTCGATCGCCTGGACCGAGGAGATCGCGCGCTACCTGCTCATCTGCGTGTGCTTCGTGGGGGCCGCCACCGCGATGCGCAAGATGAGCCACATCCATGTCGAATTCTTCTACGTCTACCTGCCGCCCGCGGTGGGCCGCATCCTGTCGACGCTCGTCGACATCCTGCGCATCGCGTTCCTTGCCTACGGCACCTATCAGGGCTGGAAGGTGACCGAGATCATGGAACTCCAGCGCATGGTCGTCATCGATCTGCCGATGAGCCTCGTCTTCGGCACGGCCACGCTGGGCTTCGCGCTGATGACGGTGCGCGCGGTGCAGGCGGCGGTGCGCCACTGGCGCACGGGCGAAAGCGCGCTGACGCGCGTCAACACGGAGGGCCGCCACCAATGACCGCCTTCCTGCTCCTCTCGTTCGGCATCCTGCTGATCATCGGCACGCCGGTGGCCATCGCGCTCGGCGGCGCCTCGCTCCTCTACATCATCGTCGAGGATGCCTCGCCGCATCTGGTGGTCATCCACCGGATGGTGTCGGGCGTCGATTCCTTCCCGCTGCTGTCGATCCCGTTCTTCATCATGGCGGGTTCGCTGATGAACTCGGCCGGCATCACCGCGCGCATCTTCGATTTCGCCGTGGCGCTGGTGGGCTGGCTCAAGGGCGGGCTTGGCCATGTCAACATCGTGGGCTCGGTCATCTTCGCGGGCATGTCGGGCACGGCCGTGGCGGACGCGGGCGGGCTTGGCAACATCGAGATCAAGGCGATGCGCGATCACGGCTATTCGACCGATTTCGCCGTCGGCATCACGGGCGCCTCGTCGACCATCGGGCCGATCATCCCGCCCTCGCTGCCGATGGTGATCTACGGCGTGATGGCGAACTGCTCGATCGGCCAGCTTTTCGCGGCAGGCCTGCTTCCGGGCCTGCTGATGGCCGTCACGCTGATGGCGATGGTGGCGTGGTATGCGCATGTGCGCGGCTTCCACCGCGACGCCACCTTCGCGTGGGCCAGGCTCGCCTACACCTTCAAGCGCGCCTTCCTGCCGCTGATGACGCCGGTGCTGCTGATCGGCGGCATGACGACGGGCCTGTTCACGCCGACCGAGGCCGCCATCGCCGCCACGGCCTATGCGCTGGTGCTGGGTCTTTTCGTCTACCGCACGCTGACGCTGCGCGGGCTGGTGCGCGTTTCGATGGAAACGGCCGAGACGACCGCGATCATCCTGTTCATCGTCGCGGGTGCGTCGATCTTCGGCTACATCATCACGACCACGCGCGTGACCGACCACGTGGCCGAACTCGTGCTGTCGATCACCACGCAGCCCTGGGCCGTGCTGCTGCTGGTGAACGTGTTCCTGCTGATCGTGGGCTGCTTCATGGAAACGATCGCGGCGATCACGATCCTCGTTCCCGTGCTGCTGCCGCTGATGACGCAGATCGGCGTCGACCCGGTGCATTTCGGCCTGATCATGGTGCTGAACCTGATGATCGGGCTGCTGACGCCGCCGGTGGGCATGGTGCTCTACATCCTCGCGCGCGTGGCCAATATCAGCTTCGAGCGCGCGACGAAGGCCTGCCTGCCCTTCCTGATCCCGCTGCTGGTGACGCTGGCCATCGTCACCTACTGGCCCGCTTTCGTGCTATTCCTGCCGCATTATTTCTACGGCTGAGGACGCGGCACGCGACATGGAACTGGTCCTGCTGGGCACGGGCTGCCCGCAATGCGATCCCGACCGGCGGGGTCCCTCGAACCTTCTCGTCGCGCGCGGCCGGCACTATCTGGTCGATTGCGGCTCGGGCGTCACCCAGCGCCTCGTCGAGGCGGGAACCAAGGGTGCCGCGATCGACGCGCTGTTCCTCACCCACCTCCACACCGACCATCTGGTCGATTTCTACCAGCTCGTGATCTCGAGCTGGCATCAGGGCCGCGCACGCCCGCAGCGCGTGTTCGGGCCGCCGGGCACGCGCGCGTTCGTGGAAGGCACGATGGCGCTGTGGGCGGCCGAACGCGCGCAGCGCATCGCGCACGAGAAGCGCGCATCGACCGCCGCCTTCGAGATCGAGGTACACGAGATCGGCCCGGGCGAGGTACTGGCCGAAGACGGCGTGCGCGTGAGCGCCGTTGCCGTCGCCCACCAGCCGGTCAAGCATGCCTTCGGCTACGTGTTCGAGGCCGACGGGCACAAGGCCGTATTCAGCGGCGATACCGCCTATTGCCCGGCGCTGATCGAGGCTGCGCGCGGCGCCGACGCGCTGGTCCATGAATGCTTCGTGCATGGCGAAATGCCGCCCGTACCCGGCGTGCGCTCGGCCGAGACGGTGGCGGCCGTCGCCGCCTATCACACGCCGTCCGACCGGCTGGGCCGAATCGCACGCGAGGCGCAGACGAAGCTGCTGATCCTCAATCATTTCGTACCCACGCGCTTCGACCGGCGCCGCCTGCTTGACGAGGTGTGCGCCGGTTTCGAGGGCCCCGTCGTCGTGGGCGAAGACCTGATGCGCTACGACTGCGCCAAGCGCCGGCTCGTCCATCGCGACGGCGCGCTGGCGCTGGGCTCGCGCGCGTGAGCCAGCGCCCGGAAAAGGGCGCGCTCGTCCTCGACCATATCGCCCATTGGGTGCCCGCGGCGGCCGCGGCCAATACCGCACTTGAAGCGCTTGGCTTCACCGTCACGCCCTTTTCGGCGCAGAGCGTGGGCGATCCGCCGGTGCCCGCGGGAACCGGCAATCACTGCGTGATGCTGGAAAATGGCTATCTCGAATTCCTTGCCCCCACCGCCGATACGCCCAATGCCGCCACGCTGCGCGCGGGCATCGCGCGTTATGTGGGCGTCCAGCTGATCGCCTTCGGCACGGCCGATCCTGCGGGCGACCATGCGCGGCTTGCCGCCGGCGGCTTCGGCCCGATGGAACCGGTGGCGCTGTCGCGCCCCATCGGCACGCCCGAGGGCGAGCGGCGCGCGCGCTTCACGGTCGTGCGAACGCCGGCCGGTGCCATGGCGGAAGGCCGCATCCAGTTCGTCGAACAGCTGACGCCCGAATATCTGTGGCAGGCGCGCTGGCTCAAGCACGCGAATACGGCAACGGCACTCACGCGCGTGGAACTGTGCGTCGCCGATCCGGCCGAGGCGCAGGCGCGCTTTGCCCGATATGCCGGTCTATTGCCTTCGATGTTCGAGGGCCACCCGGCGCTTGCCACGTCGCGCGGCACGCTTGTTTTCCGCGATCCGGCGGCCACGCGCGCGGCCCTCGGCGTCGAACCGCCTTCGCTGCCGTGGATCGCGGGCTATGCGCTTTCCTGCGCCGACCTGGCGAAGGCCCCGGCGGGCCGCGAAACCGCGCGCGGCCGCGTCGTGGCGCTTTCCGACGCGCTTGGCGGAGCGATGATTTTCGAGCGCAATCGCTGACGGCTTCACGCCCGGGGGTGACCGGACGGTCGGCTAGACGTACTCGATCGGGATCAGCGAGTCGCCCGACGGGCGCGAAACCTCGACGACGAAGGCGATGCGGTCGTCGACCATCCGCAGTTCCTTGTTCGATTTCACGGGCAGCGGAATGCCCTTCTTCTTGCAATGGCGGATCAGCGCCTGCGCGAGCGCCGCGGAATGGAAATCGAGGGGCGTTTCCTCCTCGGCGCGGCGCTGGAAAAAGAGCCGCACGTCGAAGCTGCCGCGCGCGACCGACATCCGGCGCACCTGACCGGGCGGCAGGCGCGTGCCTTGCGTGCGCGCATGGTCGATGAGCGCACTGACGATTTCACGATCGTCGAAAAAGACTATCCGGTATTCGCTGGTCACTGGCTCCGCCTCGACCGGAGTTAAAGCCCGGGCGGACGGCAAAAGCAACGGGCCGGTTGCGTCAGAACTGGTCCTTGGCCGCACGAACGGCCGCGAAAACCGCTTCGGGCGGCGCGCCTGTCAGCCCCACGGCCGCCGCAAGGCCCGGATCGTCGGCCCGCAGGAACGGGTTCGTGCGCTTTTCAAGGCCCAACGGCGAGGGCACCGTAGCCTCTCCCCGCGCGCGGGCGATGTCGATTTCTTTCGCGCGCGCGGCCAGTGCGACGTTGCCCGGATCGACATGCACGGCGAAGCGCGCGTTCGACTGCGTATATTCGTGGGCGCAGTAGACTTGCGTGTCGTCGGGGAGCGCGCGCAGCTTGCCCAGCGAGTTCCACATCTGCGCCGGGCTGCCTTCGAACAGCCGACCGCAGCCGAGCGCAAAAATCGTGTCGCCGCAGAAGAGTGCGCGGTCCTTCGCGAACCAGTACGCGATATGGCCGCGCGTGTGGCCCGGCACGTCGAAGACCTTCGCCGGCGCGCCGCCGATGTCATACATATCGCCGTCGCCAACCTCGGCATCAATTCCGGGAATCCTTGCGGCGTCGGCGCGCGGGCCGATAATTTTGCAATTCCAGCGGGCTTTCAGCGCAAGATTTCCGCCGACATGGTCGCCATGATGATGTGTGTTCAAGATATGGGTGAGCCGCAGGCCACGTGCAGCAAGGCGTGCCTCGACCGGCTCCGCATCCGCAGGATCGACAACGGCAACGGCGCCGCTCGTCGATTCATGAAGGAGCCAAACGTAGTTATCTTTGCGGCAGGGGATGCGTTCGATTTCCATTGGCGTACTATTGTAACGCAACCATTGTACCGGAGAACCCACGAACGTTAATATCGCCCCGTTGGGTGGAGACGGAAGCCTTGGCACTGTTCAGTAAACGGGAAAATTTCGAAGTCCACTGCCTGCGGGAAAATCGCTGGATCATCGAAACCAGCCTTTCCAACCAGCAGGAGGCAGAGGCTTTCGCGCGCAAGCAGCTCGAAAAGCGCGAGGTGATGGGCGTCAAGGTCATCCGCGAAAAGCAGGGAAATACCGGCTCGTCCGAGGCCGTGGTCTTCACCAAGACCAAGGAAAAGAAGGAAGAGAAGCTTACCGTCCAGCAGATCGATTCCTCCCCGGTCTGCCAGTCGGCCGACGATTGCTGCGAACTGGCCGCGCGCATGGCGCTCAACCGCCTGTTCCGCCAATATCTCGACAAGCAGAACCTGACCCCGATCGAGGTCCTGCACAATTACCGCGAAATCAAGCGCGTCCAGGACTCCGATTCGCTGATGACGAGTGCCGTCGGCCAGCTGGCCACGTTGCAGGCCTCCGCCGGCCCCGGCGGCGCCACCGTCATCCAGCGGCGCGATGCGCTCTACGGGTTCCTTGGCGAACTCACCAAGCGCGCCAAGGAGGTCGAGAACATCCCGCTGCCTTCGATCAAGCAGCTGGGCGTCGACCAGACATTCGCCAAGATCGCACCGGGTGCCGGCGACGATCCGAAGAACGCGACGTTCCTTTTCCGCGTTGCGGTCAGCCGCGAACTGATCGACATCCGCAGCTTCCTTGGCAAGCTCGACCGTGCGCTGATGTGGGCCGAGGACAGCCAGGACGACGAAGCCGCCCGCCGGCTCGACGATTTCGTGTGCGACGTGCTGGGCACGTCCAGCGTGATCCAGGACCTGCTGGGCGAACAGCCCAGCCTGATGGCCGCCATCACCAAGCTGCTCGATCTGGCGCAGGGCAAGTGGGAAACCCCGCCGCCGGGCGCCAACACCGAAGCACCCAATTCCGCGTCGGGTGGCGACGAGGACCGGATCGCCAAGATCGCGCGCCTGATCGCGGCGGGCCGGCTGCCCAACTGCGCGCGCGTGCTTGTCGAACGCGTTCGCCTGATGATGATGGGTGCCAACCCGCTGATTCGCAGCGACCCCGAGCAGGAGGTGCCGAGCTTCCGCACCCTGCTCGACCGGCTGGTGCCCGACGGCGACCAGATCTTCGGCGGCACCGACATGGTCGACGCGCTCGTCCAGCGCAAGATGCGCATCCTCAACCGCGGCGGCGGCGCCGGCTATCGCGCCGCGGCGGCGTGGATCTGCATGGTGATGCTCAATCCCGTGCGCAAGACGCGCTTCATGATCGCGCTGACCCAGTGCCCGACCGGCCAGCAATATCCCGAAGAGACGTTTGGCCTGATCGACGACGTGCTGGTGAAGGTCGAATCGATCTCCGACATCGTCAAGGCGCGCCTGCCGCCAAACGAGAAGATGGCCGGCATCACGCTGGTGTGGAACGAGATCCGCAAGGCGCCGCTGCCGCTCGAGCATGTCGAGCGCATCTGCAACCGGCTCGACGACCTGCTTGTCCACTACGTCAAGTCCGAGCGCATCCTCGAGAAGATCGACGATCCCGCGCGGCCCCTGCGCATGCGCACGATGATGCTGATGAAGATGTGCCTGCCCACCTCGCTGCCGCCGGGCAAGGCCTCCAACCTCGCGCGCGAAATCATTGTTGGCATGCTCAAGCGCCCGAATTTCGAAGGCGAGGTCGTGGCCGACATCACCGATCCGGCCGAAAAGGCGCGCGCGCAGCGCGACCTGTTCGTGCTGATGCGCCAGGCCGGCTTCATGTGAGCGACGAGCCGGTCGCCCGCGCGGTCGCGCGCGGCACGCAGCGCCTTCTGGCGCGGCTGGGCTGGACCGCACTTCCCGAATTTCCGCTCGCCAGCGGGCGGCGCGCCGACCTTCTCGCGCTTTCGGAAAATTCGCGCGTGGCGATCGTCGAGATCAAGTCGTCGGCCGCCGATTTCCGTGCCGACCGCAAATGGACCGAGTATCTCGAATGGTGCGACCTGTTCGCCTTCGCCGTACCGGCCGATTTCCCCATCGAGCTGCTGCCGGAAGAAGCCGGATTGATCGTCGCGGATGCCTATGACGGCGCGATCCGGCGCGACTTCTCGGTCTGCCCTACCATCGTCACCGCCCGGCGCAAGGCCTTGATCCTGCGATTTGCAAAGCTCGCCGGCCAGCGCCTGCACCGGATGAGCGATCCCGACGCGACCCAGGAAGGGATTTATTAAGCTTGGGCGGCTAGCATCGCGCCGGCATGGAACTTGGCGAAGCCATTCACGAAAATCCGGGTGCGTATGCGCGCGCATACGACGCCGCCTTCGCGCGCGCGCGCGCCGCACTGGCGGCGGACGACATCGCGCCGCTGGCCGACTGGTTCGCGAGGGACTCGGCCCCGCCGCCCCGCGTGATCTGGAGACCGACGCCGGCTGATCTTCCCGAGGGCGCGCTGCGCGTGGCACTGGCGTACTGGCAGGGCCTGTGCGGGGCGGCCGCGATACCCGACTGGCGCAGCCTGCATGCCGAGGATCTCGGCGTCGAGATGGTCAATCTCGTGGTCGTCGATCCGGTCGGCGGGGATTTCCGCTTCGCGCTCTACGGCTCGGCGATCGCGCAATCGGCGCAGCACGACTATCGCGGCGAGACCGTGCGCGAAATGGCCATGCGCACGCGCACGCCCGCCCCGCTCCTCTATCATGTCGTCTATTCGCTGGCGCGCGAGCGCGGCATCCCGGTGACGACGTGGAGTGCCGCGCCCGTGTGGCAGCCGATCGTCGCCTGGCACCGCCTTGTACTCCCCTTTACGTTCGCGCAGGAGCCCGGCCGCATGCGCTTCCTTGCGGTCTTGCGGCCCGACGGCGAACGGACGGTGCCGGACGATGCCAAACGCGTGGCGCGATTGCGGCTCGACAAGGGCTGAAACGGAGGCGCGCTTGCCGGGAACGAACGCGCGGGTCTAGGCTGCCGCGCCTTCCTTGCGCCTCGTTCAGGAGTTATCCGGTCTCCATGCAGTCCCAACCGCGCCCGCATGTCGGGCTTGCGACGTTCCTCGGGCGCCTGTGGCGCCTCACGCGTCCCTACTGGTCTTCCGAAGACCGCTGGCCCGCACGCGCGCTGTTCGCCGTGGTGATCGGGCTCACGCTGGGCGGAGTCTATCTCGAGGTGCTGTTCAATTCCTGGAACAACGCGTTCTACAACGCGCTGCAGGAAAAGAACGAGCCGGATTTCTGGCGGCAGTTCGGCGTGTTCGGCTGGCTTGCCGCACTCTTCATCTTCAACTTCGTCGCCACGCGCTGGTTCAGCCTGTGGCTCCAGATCCGCTGGCGCGACTGGCTGACGCGCCGCTACATCGACGCGTGGCTGGGGGGCCGCGTCTATTACCGTTTCCAGGTGACGGGTGCCGATACCGACAACCCCGACCAGCGCATCGCCGAAGACGTGCGGATGTTCGTGTCGACGACGCTGGGCCTGATCACGCAGCTCATCAGCTCGGTGCTGACGCTGGGTGCGTTCCTGACGATCCTGTGGGGCCTGTCGGGCGATTTCTCGATCGCGCTGTTCGGCCGCGACATCGCGATCCCCGGCTACATGGTGTGGTTCGCATTGGTCTATTCGGTCGCGGGCACGTGGCTCACGCATCTGGTGGGCAAGCCGCTCGTTCCGCTCAACTACGCCCAGCAGCGCTACGAAGCCGATTTCCGCTTCGCGCTGGTGCGCTTGCGTGAGAACGCGGAGCAGGTGGCGCTCTATGGCGGCGAAGGGCGCGAACGCGCGAATTTCGCGGGCCGGTTCGCCGGTGTCGTTTCCAACTGGTACGCGCTGATGTGGGCGGGGCTGAAGCTCAACCTGTTCACCAGCCTTTTCAACCAGCTTGCCATCGTCTTCCCCTTCATCGTCGCGGCCCCGCGCTATTTCTCGGGCGCGATGCCGCTGGGCGGGCTGATGCAGACGGCATCGGCCTTCGGGCAGGTGCAGGGCGCGCTGTCGTTTTTCGTGCAGGCCTATGCCTCGCTCGCGGACTGGAAATCGGTCGTCGACCGCCTGCTCGATTTCGAAACCGCCGTCGCCGAGGCCGAGGCGGCGGCCGGGGTTTCCGCCCTTCAGGAAACGCCGTCGGCCGATGGCACGCTGGCGATCGAGAATGTCGATGTGGGCCTGCCGGGCGGGGCGACGCTGATCGCAGGCGCGAGCGCGCATGTGTCGCCCGGCGACCGCGTGCTGCTGACGGGCGATTCGGGCTCGGGCAAGAGCACGCTGTTCCGCGTGCTCGCCGGGATCTGGCCGTTCGGGCGCGGGCATGTCGCGCTGCCGCCGCGCGGCACGGTGCTGTTCCTGCCGCAGAAGCCGTATATGCCCATCGGCACGCTGCGCGAGGCGCTGCTCTATCCCAATGCCAACGGTGCCGGCGACGAAACGCTCGACGCCACGCTTGTCGACGTGCGCCTGCCCCAGCTTGTCGGCCGGCTCGACGAGGTCGCGCATTGGGGCCAGCGCCTGTCGCCGGGCGAACAGCAGCGCCTGGCCGTGGCACGCGCACTCCTCGCCAAGCCCGCGTTCCTGTTCCTCGACGAGGCGACATCGGCACTCGACGAGGCGACCGAAGAACATGTCTATCGCCTGATGTCGGACCGGCTGCCGAAGACCGCCATCGTCAGCATCGGCCACCGGCCGTCACTTAAGGCGTTCCACAAGTCGTTCTGGCATGTCGAGCGCAAGGGCGGCGAAGGCACGCCGGCACGGCTGGCGGTCGTCTAGGGCGCCTGATAGATGCCAAGGCTGAACGTGGTGCGCGCGACGAAGCCGAGCCGCTCGTAAAGCGAGCGCGCGGCAACGTTGTCGGCGAACAGGTGAAGGAACGAGCGCTCGCCGCGCGCGGCGATGCGCGCCATCAATTCCTTGATCAAGGCCGCCGCATGGCCCTTGCCGCGGAGATCGGGATGGACGCACACCGCACTGATCTCGGTGAAACCATCCGGCCGCATCCGTTCGCCCGCCATCGCGGCAAGCCGCCCGCCCGAACGCACGCCGATATAGCAGCCCAGCTCGTGCGTGCGCGCGAAGAAGGGGCCGGGCTTGGTCAGCGCCGTCAGCTCCAACATCGCGGGTACGTCGACCGCACCCAGCGGTTCGGGCGCAAAGCCGGGCTCGCGCGCCTGCGGCACCGTCGCGATCATCTGCAGGACCTTGGCGACAAGCCTGGTGTCGAGCCCCTCGACCGGCGGCGGTTCGACCGTTTCGGGATAAAGCATCGCCACGGGCCCGGCGCCGGCCATCTCGCGCAGTTCGCGCCGGGCGCGATCCGTTTGCTCCAGCAGCTCCGCAAACGGCGCGATTTCGGCCGGATAGCGCAGGACATGCCTGCCGCGCAGCGCGAGATGGCGGTGCCCGCCCGTCAGCGCCGACAGGACCGGCCGGTCGAGGGTGTCTGCCGGCGTGCTCATGCCGCCGAGGCCACGTCGGCAAACAGGTAGCGCTCGAACCAGCCCGGGAACGCACGCACGTGCCGCTCGCTGCCGGAAACGCCGAGGCCCATGCGCCGTGCGCCGTCGAAATCGACGTCGCCGCGCCACCACGCGACGAGTGCCGCCAGCGGCCCCTTCACGACGAGGCGTTCGGGATAGCCCTGGTCGATATCGCACACCGAGGCTTCCATCCGGCGCAGCAGCAGGAAACGGCGGCGCTCGCGGCCGATCTCGAAGCGCACGACGAACGGCTGTCGGGGAAGCGCGTCGAGCCGGGCGCGGCGGCGCATGTCGAGAAGGACGGGATCGAGGTCATTGTCCTCCTCCGTCGCCCGGCGCGGCAGCCAGCGCTGGCCCCACATGCCCAGCGCCTTGATCATCCCGATCAGTTCCTCACCGGCGGGTGCCAGCGCGTATTCGGGGCCCGAGGGCGTTTCGCGCCGCGCGAGCGCGCCGGCCTCGACCAGCGTGCGCAGGCGTTCGGAAAGGACGGTTCGCGAAATGCGCGGGATGCCGCGGCGGATCTCGCCGAAGCGGGCGCTGCCGAGCAGGATTTCGCGGACGACCAGCAGCGTCCAGCGTCCGCAGAGAAGCTCGTGCGCGCGCGCGATGGCGCAGAATTGTCCATATCCGATCATGGCCGGAAGCTAGCAAATAGCGTTCGGCCTGTCCGGTCCGGAATCCGGACTACGGGCCGAGCCTGCGCCAGCGGGCCAGCGCCACGACCGCCCACAGCGCCTCGACGAGGCCGAAGGGCCAGGCACCCGACCGGAATCCGTAGGCCGACGCGAGCAGGCAGCTCGCCGCGAAGCCCAGCACGTAAATCCGACCGCGGCTTTCCAGCGCGTAGAAGGCGACCATCGCGCCGACCGCGAAAAGCCCGAAGACAGTGAGGTTGTCCATCATCGGGCCGCCGGCGCAAAGGCGGGCTGCGGGGCCGCAAATCCCTTGAGATCGAAGGTGCCCAGTTCGCGCGCGTTGCGGTCGAGGCATCGGGCGAAGGGCGCCGACATAACCAGTGGCTCGCCGGTGACGCCGCACAGCTTTTCCAGCCGCGCCAGCAGGTTCACGTCGCGGCCGATGACCGTGAAGTCGAGCCGGTCGCCCGCCCCGATATTGCCGTAGGCCGCCTCGCCCACATGCAGCGCCATGCCCAGTCGCGGGCCGCCCGGCTTGCCCGCGGCAAGTGCGGCATTTGCCGCCGCCAGCGCCGCCCCGCACGCCGCGCGCTCGTCGCGCGTGTCGCCGACCGGGAAAATCGCCAGCACCCCGTCGCCCATGAATTTCAGCACCTCGCCGCCCGCGGCCACCACCTGCGGCACGACGCGGTCGAGATAGGCGTTGATCGCCGCCACGGTCGTTTCGGGGTCGGAGGCATTGGCCAGCACCGTGAAGCCGCGCAGGTCGCTCATCATCATCGCGGCCCGGATGCGGCGCACGTCGCCGCGCCGGATCGCACCCTTGAGGATCAGTTCGGCCGGTTCGGTGCCGACATAGGCGCGCAGCACGTCGCCCCACATCCGGTGGACCGACTGCACGTTCATGACAGCGTTGAGCGCGGGCAGGATCGCATCCAGCACGGCCCGGTGTTCGGGCGAAAAACCGCCGGGCCGTTTTGTCGAGTATGAAACCCCGTGCAGGGGATCGCCGCGGAAACGCAGCGGCATCAGCACGTAGTGCGTATGCCCGGCCGCGCGCAGGTCGGGCAGCAGGTCGTATTCGTCCACGGCCGGGTCGTCGAGCCGGATCTCGAACGGCCGGCCGGTCTTCTGCAACTCGTCGATCGTGTATTTGCGGTCTGGCGCCACGATGACCGGGTCGTCGAAGGTGACCCGGCGCAGACGCATGTCGCTGCCCGGCTCCCACACCCGCATGGCGCCCACGAAGCGCGGATGCAGCGTCTCGACCATCGAGGCAACGCGCGCCACCGGCACGTCGGCATCCAGCAGCCGGTGGGCCAGCGCATCGACCAGCACGCCCATGTCGGGCAGATGCGCGGCTTCGGCGAGCAGCCATTCCGAAATCGCGGTGGCGGACGGGGCGGGAAGGGACATTCTGACAGAATTGGGCCGCCGCGGACCGCGACGCAAGACTTGACGCGAGCGCCGACCCAAGCGACGGATAGGAAACTGCGGAGACGGCCACGCATGTTCCGAGCCCTGCTTCTCGACCGCCCGGACGGAAAGTTCGAAGCCAAGATCGTCACGCTCGACGATTCGGCGTTGCCCGAAGGGGACGTGACCGTCGCGGTCTCGTATTCCTCGCTCAACTACAAGGACGGCCTTGCCATCGCGGACAAGGGCAAGATCGTGCGTTCCTTCCCGATGGTGCCGGGCGTGGACTGGGCCGGCACCGTGGAAAGCTCGGCCTCGCCCGCCTTCAAGCCGGGCGACAAGGTGCTGCTGACCGGCTGGGGCGTTGGCGAGACCTACTGGGGCGGCATGGCCGAGAAGGCGCGCGCCAAGGCCGAATGGCTCCTGAAGCTGCCGCCGGGAACGGACGAGAAATGGGCCATGACGATGGGCACGGCCGGCCTGACCGCGATGATGAGCGTGCATGCGCTCGAGGCCAACGGCGTGCGCCGCGAAAAGGAAGTGCTGGTGACGGGTGCTGCCGGCGGCGTGGGAACCGTCGCCGTGGCGCTGCTCGCCAAGCTCGGCCACAAGGTCGTCGCCTCGACCGGCCGCAAGGAACTCGAGCCCTATCTCAAGAAGCTCGGCGCCCACACCGTCATCGACCGCGCGGAACTTTCCAAGATGCCGCGGCCGCTGGAAAGCGAACGCTGGGCCGGCGCCATCGACACGGTCGGCTCGACCATCCTTGCCAACGTGCTGGCGAGCACCGCCCGGCGCGGCACGGTCGTGGTGTGCGGACTCGCCGCCGGGCCCGACCTGCCCACGACGGTGATGCCCTTCATCCTGCGCGGCGTGCGCCTCATCGGCATCGACTCCTCGCAATGCCCGCTGCCCGAGCGCGACGAGCGCTGGCGCAAGCTCGCCGCCCTGCTGCCCGACGGCCTGCCGGGCGAAGCGGTCGAGATGTGCGGACTGGGCGACCTGCCGAAACTCGCCGAGGCCATCGTCGCCGGCAAGGTCCGCGGCCGCACGATCGTCGACGTGCGGAAATAGGGCGGTTCGCCGCGCGCGTTACATTTTTGGCAGCGGCGCCGGAACGTAGTTCGACAGCCGCGAATTGAACCCGGCGAGAACCACATCGAACATTGCACGCGACCAAGAAATCCATTTATCGGCGTACGCGCGGTGGGCCGGGTTTCGATCGATGTTCTGGACGTACCATTCGCTTTCCGACCAGTCCGATTTGGTCGCCGCCGGCCCGCCAAATGCCGTCGGATCGATTTCGTAAACGATTTTAATGAACTCGTTCTGGTACGCGCGGAATGCGATCATCGAGGCAAGCGTACGAGGCTTTACGACATCTTTTATTATCGGGCTGACATAGAGTGCACCGGTTCGGGGCGGTGATTTGTCCGTTCGTATCCACGATCGCGTCTCGTGCAGCACCATCAGGCACCACTGGTCCTTCCGATTGATGTTTTTGTCCGTATATGAAAGGAGATAGTCCGTCCGGTTGCACGTCGGATCGCGACCGGCGACGATTCGCTCGGCCTGATACGTTCCATTGATCCAGACCACGCCGACAAGTCGGCCATCGACGATCTGGACCAGCGACGCGTAGATTTCGAGCGGCGCGGCAGCGCCGGTCTTATTGGTATACTCGCCTGCCGCCGCAAGCTGCCAGCGCCCTGGGGGCAAAGGTACTTCCGAATTCGAGAAGGCGACTTTTGACTCGACCTCAGTGCCGATCGGCATTTTCGTTATCGCCTGCGCAAAAACGTCGGCCGATGCGAGCGACAGAAAAGCGAATATTGTCAAAAACCGGGAACAATTCACAGTTGATCTCCGAATATTGTAAAACCTTCGAAAGCAAATCTTTAATCAACTAATTCGTCAATCCGCCCAATCGTATGCTATGGACCCGAAATGAACCGGAACGACGACCATCCCGAAGGCCCGTCCCAGCGCCAGCTGCGCGTGGGCGAGGCGTTGCGCCGCGCGTTGACCGAGGTTCTGACCGAGGGCCATTTCCGCGATCCCGACCTGCAGGACGCGCTGATCACGGTCAGCGAGGTTCGCGCCACGCCCGACCTGAAGCACGCCACTGCCTTCGTCACGACGCTGGGCGGGGCGGGCGTGGACACGGCGGTCGCGGCCCTCGGGCGCGCGCGTGCCTATATCCGCGGCGAAATCGCCAAGCGCGTGAACCTTCGCGGCGCGCCGGAATGGCATTTCCGCGCCGACACGGCGTTCGACTACGCCTCGAAGATCGACCGGGCGTTCCGCGATCCGAAGGTTGCGATGGACGTCGCCCCGCCGAAGCCCCCGTCCAAACCCGGGCCCAAGCGACGCGCGAAGAAGAAGTGAACGGCAAGCGCGTCCGCGCGAAGGTCGACGGCTGGGTCTTCCTCGACAAGCCCGTCGGGCCTTCCTCGACGCAGGCGCTGGGCCGCGTGCGGCGCGTGTTCGATGCCGCCAAGGGCGGGCATGCCGGCACGCTCGATCCGCTTGCCTCCGGCCTGCTGCCCATTGCGCTTGGCGAGGCGACCAAGACGCTCGCCCATTTCGCCGACGGCACGAAGGAATATGAATTCACGGTGCGCTGGGGCACGGCCACCGCCAGCGACGATGCCGAGGGCGAAATCACCGCCACCAGCTCCGCCCGCCCGACGCAGGCCAGCCTTGCGGCAGCCCTGCCCCGGTTCACGGGCGAGATCGAGCAGGTGCCGCCGGTCTATTCGGCCGTGAAGATCGGCGGCGAGCGGGCCTATGCGCTGGCGCGGGCCGGTGAAGAAGTCACGATGAAATCCCGTAAGGTATTGATTTACGGTCTCGAAATTGTCGGAATTCCCGGCCCGGACGAGGCCCGGCTGCGGGTGAAATGCGGGTCGGGCACATATGTAAGGAGCCTGGCGCGCGATCTGGCGCTTGCGCTGGGAACCGTCGGCCACGTGATCGCGCTGCGCCGGACCGCGGTGGGCAGGCACCGCGTGGAGCAGGCAATTTCGCTGGAAAATCTGGAGGCCCTTGGGCATAGTCCCGCCCGCTTTGGGGCCCTCGCCCCGGTCGAGACCGTGCTGGACGACATCCCGGCACTGGCCGTGACCGCGCAAGAGGCCGCCGCCCTTCGACAGGGCCGCGTCCTGCGAGACCCCCGTGCGGAACAATCCCCGCCCGTGCCCGGCATGCTCGCCGTCTTCCATGACGGCAGGCTCGTCGCACTGGCCGAGGGGATCGACGGAACCATCCGTCCCGCGCGCGTGTTCAACCTCGGGTCCATGAAGGAGTGACCGATGTCGATGACAGCCGAGCGCAAGAGCGCCATTGTTACGAAGTACGCGACCAAGAAGGGCGACACGGGTTCGCCGGAAGTGCAGGTCGCCCTGCTCTCCGAGCGCATCAAGGAGCTCTCCGAGCACCTCGCCACCCACACCAAGGATTTCCACTCGCGCCGCGGCCTGCTGATGATGGTCGGCCAGCGTCGTGCGCTGCTGGACTATCTCAAGGCCAAGGACACCAAGCGCTACGAGTCGCTGATCGAGCGCCTCGAACTGCGCCGCTGAAGCCGGCCGCTTGATCTTCGCGTTCACGCACGTCACGCCCAACGCGCTCCCCCGACGGGCGCGCGGGAAGGCTGTCGCGCGCGCGCGCGGCAAACCATCCACCATACCCAGCGCGGCGGTTCTCCGTACGACGCCGCGCGATCAGAATTCGACGTCCCGAAAACAAGGGGCGGCACCGGTTGGGGCGGACGCCATACGGGCGTCTGCGGCCGATGCCACGTCGCACGCGCCAACGGGCGCGCGCCGGCGGGTCCGTACGCGGCAAGAGAGAGAAAGAGAGAAATAAGATGTTCGATATCGTCCGTAAGGAAATGATGTGGGGTGGGCGCAAGCTCGTCCTCGAAACCGGCAAGATCGCCCGCCAGGCCGACGGCGCGGTGTTGGCGACGTATGGCGACACGGTCGTGCTGTGCACGGTCGTCGGCGCGAAGTCGGCCAAGCCCGGCCAGGACTTCTTCCCGCTGACCGTCCATTACCAGGAGAAGACCTTCGCCGCGGGCAAGATCCCCGGCGGCTTCTTCAAGCGCGAAGGCCGCCCGACCGAGAAGGAAACGCTCGTCTCGCGCCTGATCGACCGCCCGGTCCGTCCGCTGTTCCCGGAAGGCTTCCGCAACGAAGTGCAGGTCATCGCGACCGTGCTGAGCCACGATCTCGAGAACGATCCCGACATCGTCGCGATGGTCGGCTGCTCGGCCGCCCTCACGATCTCGGGCATCCCGTTCATGGGCCCGATCGGCGCGGCACGCGTGGGCGTGTTCGGCGGCGAGTACAAGCTCAACCCGCTGCAGACCGAGATGACCGGCTCCGACCTCGACCTCGTGGTCGCCGGCACCAAGGACGGCGTGCTGATGGTCGAATCGGAAGCCAAGGAGCTGACCGAGGAAGTCATGCTCGGCGCCGTGACCTTCGGGCACAAGTCGTTCCAGCCGGTGATCGACCTGATCATCTCGCTGGCCGAGACGGCCGCCAAGGAACCCTGGGCCCTCATCCCGCCGTCGCCGGCGGTGGCGTCGGTCAAGGCCAAGCTCGCCGCGTTCGCGGGCGATCTCGCCAAGGCCTACACCGATCCGGTCAAGTTCGCGCGCCGCGACAAGATTTCGGCCATCAAGAAGGCCGCCGCCGAGCAGTTCAAGGACAACCCCGAGGAAGCCGCCGTGTTCGGCGCGCAGTTCGAGGAGCTCGAGGCCAAGGTCGTGCGCGACGCGATCCTCGACACCGGCAAGCGCATCGACGGCCGCGACACGAAGACCGTCCGCCCGATCGTGACGGAAGTGGGCTTCCTGCCGCGCACGCACGGCTCGGCACTGTTCACCCGCGGCGAGACGCAAGGCCTCGTCGTGACGACGCTGGGCACGGGCGACGACGAGCAGATCATCGACGCGCTCGAGGGCGAATACCGCGAACACTTCATGCTGCACTACAACTTCCCGCCCTACTCGGTCGGCGAAGCCAAGCGCATGGGTTCGCCCGGACGGCGCGAGATCGGCCACGGCAAGCTTGCCTGGCGCGCGATCCGTCCGCTGCTGCCGCCCAAGGACAAGTTCCCCTACACGATCCGCGTCGTGTCGGAGATCACCGAGTCGAACGGTTCGTCGTCGATGGCGACCGTGTGCGGCACTTCGATGTCGCTTATGGATGCCGGCGTTCCGCTGCCGCGCCCGGTCGCGGGCATCGCGATGGGCCTCATCAAGGAAGACCGCGGCTTCGCCGTGCTGACCGACATCCTCGGCGACGAGGATCATCTCGGCGACATGGACTTCAAGGTCGCGGGCACCGAGAAGGGCGTCACCGCGCTCCAGATGGATCTCAAGATCACCTCGATCGACGCGAACATCATGAAGATCGCGCTCGGCCAGGCCAAGGACGGCCGCCTGCACATCCTGGGCGAGATGGCCAAGGGCCTGCACGACGCGCGCACGGAAGTCTCGAAGAACGCGCCGCGCATCACGACCTTCACGATCCCGAAGGACAAGATCCGCGAAGTCATCGGCACCGGCGGCAAGGTGATCCGCGAGATCGTCGAGGTCACGGGCTGCAAGATCGACATCGAGGATGACGGCACGATCAAGGTGGCCTCGACCAGCGAGGAAAACGCCAAGAAGGCGATCGACTGGATCAAGGGAATCGCTTCCGAGCCGGAGCTGAACGCGATCTACACCGGCAAGGTCGTCAAGATCATGGACTTCGGCGCCTTCGTGAACTTCATGGGATCGAAGGACGGTCTCGTCCACATCTCCGAACTGGCCCCGCGCCGCGTCGAGAAGACGGCCGACGTGGTCAAGGTCGGCGATGCGGTCAAGGTCAAGCTCATCGGCTTCGACGATCGCGGCAAGGTGAAGCTGTCGATGCGCCGCGTCGATCAGGCGACGGGCGAGGACATCTCCGACCAGTTCGACAAGAAGCCTGGCCAGAACCCGCCGGCCGCCCAGTAAGGCTGCCCGACGGCACGACGACGACAACCCCCGCCGGCCGGATCGCGCTGGCGGGGGTTTTTCTTTGCAAGGACCACCGACACACCATGATCACCCCCCCGCGAATCATCGGCCACCGCGGTGCCAAGGCGAACGCGCCTGAAAACACGCTTGCCGCCTTCCGCCGCGCGCATGCCGAAGGCGCCACGTGGGTCGAATTCGACGCCAAGCTCACCAGGGACGGCGCGGTCGTCGTCATCCACGACGAACTGCTCGACCGCACGACCGACGGCAAGGGCCCGGTTGCCGAGCGCACGCTCGCCGAAATCAGGACCGTCGATGCCGGAAAGTGGTTTTCGGCCGAGTTCGCCGGCGAGCGCATTCCCACGCTGGAAGAATCCCTCGCGTTGTTCCTCGAGCTTGGCATGGGCTTCAACATCGAGGTGAAGCCCTGCCCCGGCCGCGAAGCCGAGACCGCGCGCGCATGCTGCGCGATCCTCGAACGCGCGTGGCCCAGGTCGGCGCCCGTGCCCGTGCTGTCGAGCTTCAAGCGCGCGTCGCTGGAAGCCGCGCGCGAGGCCGCCCCGAACATCCCGCGCGGCTATCTGGCCGAAGAACTTGGCAAGAGCTGGCGCGCCGAGGTCGAGGCATTGGGCTGCCTTGCCGTGCATCCCGGCTGGAAGCGGCTGACCCGCCAGCAGGTGCGCGACATCAAGGAAGCGGGCCTGAAGGCGCTGGTGTGGACGGTCAACGAGCCCGAGCGCGCGCGCGAACTGGTCGCGTGGGGCGTGGACGGCATCATCACCGACGCGCCCGGCCTTATCGGCGGCGCGCTTTCGGCTTGAGGGACTTCTCGAACCACAGATGGGCGTAGGGATTGTCGTTGAAGCGCGTCGTGGCCCGGTAGCCCGCCGCGCGATAGAGCGCATGCGCCTCGACCAGCGCCTTGTTGGTGTCGAGCACCACGCGCCGGACGCCGCTGCGGGCGGCCTCTTCCTCGAGGAATGCCAATAGACGACGCGCGATGCCGCGCCCGCGCGCCTCGGGTGCGACCCACATGCGCTTGATCTCGGACGTGCCGGGCCCGACCGGCTTGAGCGCGCCGCAGCCCACGGCCGCACCGTCCAGCCACGCCACGTAGAAGCGCCCCGCATCCTTCGGGTTGGCATAGCCGGGCTTGCCCGGATCGAAGCCGCCCTCGAAACGCCGGGCCAGTTCGGCGAAATAGGCCGAAACGCAGGCGCGCGCCGTGCGCGAGTTCGGGTCCTCCGCGCGGAACTCGACCGCGACGTCGCCAAGCAGCCGGTCCACTTCGGCCATCGCGGCCAGCAGACGCGCGCGCCTGCTGGCATCCAGCGGCGCCAGACAGGCGCGCGCCAGATCGTCGGAAGACCGGTCGTAGCCTGCGTATTCGCGCAAACCCCTGGCTGTCAGCGTCAGCCTGCGGCGGCGCGCGTCGGCCGGATCGGCCGCCGTGCGCAGCAGGCGCTGGCGCGCGAGCTTTGCGACAAGACGGCTGAAATAGCCGGAATCGAGCCCGAGCCGGGCGCGCAACGCGCGCGCTTCGGCCCCTGCGGGCCCGATCTCGAACAGCAGGCGCGCCTCGCCCAGCGGGCGGCCGCGCTTCAGGTAGTCGGCTTCGAGCGCGCCCGCGCGCCGCGTGACGGTGCGGTTGAAGCTGCGGACGGTTTCGATCTCGGAACGGCGCATTCTCTGACTTTAGTCAGGGAATGCGGGGTGTCAAGCCGTCGCCGGTGCGGTTTCCGCGACCGGCAGATAGACGAGGAAGGTCGTGCCCCTGCCGATCTCGCTCTCGATGTCGAGCGCGCCGCGATGCCGGTTGACGATGTGCTTGACGATGGCAAGGCCAAGGCCGGTGCCGCCCATTTCGCGCGAGCGGCCGGCATCCACGCGGTAGAAGCGCTCGGTCAGGCGCGGCAGGTGCTCGCGCGCGATCCCTTCGCCGTCGTCCTCGACGCGCACCTCGACATAGCGGCTGGAGCGGGCAACGAAGCCGGGCGGCGTGCGCTCGGCCACGCGCGCGGACACGCGCACCCGCCCGCCGGGCCGGCCATACTTGATGGCGTTGTCGATCAGGTTCTGGAACACCTGCGCGATCTGGTCGCCGTCGGCGAGCACCGGCGGCAGGTCGGCCGCGATTTCGGGCACCAGCGTCGTGCCCTTCGCCTTGGCGGCGATCGAAAGCGCGTCGAGCGTGCCGGCCAGCACGCGCGCGGCATCGATGCGGCCCGACGGCGGGGTGTGCTCGGCCTCTTCGATCTTCGACAGCGAAAGAAGGTCGGTCACGATGCGCGTCATGCGCGCGCCCTGCGTGGCCATGATCGAAAGGAAGCGTTCGCGCGCGACCGCGTCGTCGCGTGCGGGCCCCTGCAGCGTTTCGATGAATCCGGTCAGCGTCGCAAGCGGCGTGCGCAGCTCATGACTGACGTTGGCCACGAAATCGCGGCGCATGCGTTCGGCCTGCTGGACGGTCGTGACGTCCGCGATCGCAAGCAGTGCCGCGGGCTTCGAACCCGACCCGCGCGGCAAGGGTACGGCGCGCACGCGCAGCGAACGTTCGACCGAGCCGGCAAGCCGCACGTCGGCGGCCTCGGGGTAGGCACCGGCGAGCGCTTCGGCCAGCGCGTCGAGCACGTCGGGATCGCGCAGATAGGCGACCAGCGGCTTGCCCTCGAGCCCCTCGCCGAACAGCGCGCGCGCGACCGCATTGGCGCGCGCGATGCGCTCGTCGGAGTCGATCTGGAGAATCGCGTAGGGAAGAGCATCGACGATCGATTCGAGTGCCGCCTCGCTTGCCATCGGCTGCACGCGCTCGGGCAAAGCGCGCTCGAGCCGCGCCACCGCCTCGGCGATGGGGGCGGACGCGCCGCCATCCGCGGGCCGCGCCAGTGCATCGGGCGGCTCGCCCTTGGCAAGTTCGTCGAGGCGCTTAGCGTGGCGGGCAAGGGCCGCAAGATGGCGCTTCAGCAGCAGTGCTGTCGCCACGATCGTCGCCACGATCGCAAGGACCGCCGAGACCCATGGAATCGCATGCAGATAGGCCAATGCGCCCAAAACCCCGAAGCTCGGCGCGACAAGTGCGGCAAGCGACGGCCAGAAGCGGTTCGAGGAAGGAAGGCGATCCATCGGCTCTTCGCTTGTGCAGGTGCGGCAAGCGCCCGTCAAGCCGGTCCGGGCGTGGGTTTGCCTGTCGGCGAATGGTGGGGTATAAGATGTTACTGTTCGACGTCCGGATGAGGGTCTGCCGCCATGGCTTCGTCGATTTCCTCCAGCGTTCCGCCCAGCCCGCCGCCTTCCCAGGCCGGCGGCGCGCAGGCAGCTGCCGCATCCTCGGGCTCGTCGACCGCGCCGGACAATTCGCAGCAGACGCAGGCGTCCTCCAGCCCGCCGCCCCCGCCGCCGTCCAGCAGCAGTTCGCGCGGCCAGAATCTCGATATTACGGTCTGATTTTTTCGCCTAGGCGAAGCGCACGCTGGCGACCGGCGGCAGGTTGCCTGCGGCCAGCATCCACGAATTCCCGCCGTTCTCGCTGATCCACAGGTGCCCGGTCGTCGATCCCATGACGAGGCGCTTGCCCGTCTCGTCGACATCGAGCCCGTGGCGCAGCACCAGATCGTAGGCGTGCTTCTGCGGCAGGCCCTTGGTCAGCACCTTGAAGCTTCTGGCGCCGTCATCCGTGCGCGCGACGACCATCTTGCCGCCGACGGGGATGCGGCATTCGTCCTTCACGCCCGGCACGAACCACGCCGTATCGGGGTCCTTCGGATGGGCGGCGACGGCGAAGCCGAATTTCGACGGGCGGATCGTCTTCACTTCCTTCCACGAAGCCCCGCCGTCGGTCGACCGGAAGACGCCGTTGTGGTGCTGGAGCCAGAGCACGTCGGGCGCACTCGCGCAGCGCGCGATGCGGTGGACATCCTGGATGTTCGGGTCTTCGCGCTTGGCCGGCGGCATGTACTCGGCATAAAGCCCCTTTGACGTGTTGCGCCACGTCACGCCGCCATCGGCGGTCTGCCACACGCCGCCCGAGGAAATGCCCACGACCATCTTCCTGGGGTCGCGCGGATCGACGAGCACCGTATCGATGCCGGGCTTCTCGATATTGAAGCCGCCGCCGTTCCATTCCTTGCGCTCGGGCCGGTCCCACAGGCCGGCATTGAGTTTCCAGCTTCCGCCGCGGTCGGCCGAACGGAACAGCCCGCCGCCGACCGTGCCGCACCACAGCACGCCGCGTTCGGCAGGCCCGCCCGGCTCGATGGCGAACAGGTATTCGACCGACGGGCCGTTCCTGTCGTCGCTCTTCGGGAACGACGGTGCCGCCACTTCCTTCCATGTCCGCCCGTCGTCGTCCGAGCGCTGGAGCTTCACGCCGAAATGGCCCAGCGACTGCGCGGCATAGATGGCGCCGTCGCGCGGATCGCGCATCGCCGTCGACAGGATATCGCCAAGGAACGCCGTACGCGCGATGCGCCAGCCGGCCTTGCCGCGCTTCAGGTCGAACAGCCCCTTGCGCGTCGCCACGAGAATGCGGTTGCCCATCTCTGCCTTCCTTCTCCGGTCAGCCGCCCGCGAGCGACTGGAAAACGAACACCTCGTCGCGCGGCCCGACCGGATCGTCGAGATCCGCGCGCTTCTCGTTCACATAGACGTTCACGTGCCGCCGCAGCCGGTCCTGATCGTCGAAGACGTACGAGCGCAGGCGCGCGTTGCCGGCGAACACGCTTTCCAGCACCGCGCGCACGCTCGCTCCCGCCACGTCGACCGCGGGACAGGCGACGTGGCGCTTCAGGTTGCCGGTGAAGGCGACGCGGGCCAAGGGGGGTGCGGCGCGCGGGTTGCCGTCAGCGCATGATCGACTGGAAGGCGGCGAGTGCCGCCATGTTGACGATCTCGCCGACGGGTGCGCCGATCTGCACGATCTGGGCAGGCTTCGACAGCCCGATGACCAGCGGGCCGATCATCGTGCAGTTGCCGATCTTCTGCATCAGCTTCGAGGAGATGTTGGCCGAATGCAGGCCCGGCATCACCAGCACGTTGGCAGGGCCCGTCAGGCGGCAGAACGGATAGAGGTTGCGCATCAGGTCGTAGTCGAGCGAGACGTCCGGGCTCATTTCGCCGTCGAACTCGAAATCGAGCGTGCGGCCGGCTTCGGACATGCGCTCCAGTTCCTGCACGGCGTCGCGGACCTGGCTGCCCTTCTCGGCATGCGGATTGCCGAAATTCGAGAACGAGGTGAACGCGACGCGCGGTTCGTGGCCGAGCCCGCGCGCGGCAGCCGCCGCGGCGATGGCGATTTCCGCCATGTCGCGGGCGGTGGGAAGCTCGGTCACCGTCGCGTCGGCGACGAAGACCGTGCGTTCCTTCGTCATCATGATCGAAACGCCGATGCAGCGCTTGCCCTTCTCCACGTCGATCACGCGACGCACGTCGTCGAGCGCCTGGTAATAGCTGCGGGTCGTGCCGGTAACCATCGCGTCGACGTCGCCGACCGCGACCATCGTCGCCGCGAAGGCATTGCGGTCCTGGTTGATCAGGCGCTGGCAGTCGCGCAGCAGATAGCCGTGACGGCGCAGGCGGCTGTAGAGGAAATCGACATAGCGCCTGTTGTCCTGCGACAGGCGGGCGTTATGCACCTCGAGCCCGAGTTCCTTGGCCGTCTGCGTGAGCCCCATCGAGCGCATCGTCTCGTGGATGGTTTTCTCGCGGCCGATCAGCACGGGCGTGCCGTAGCCCGCGTTGCGGTACGAGATCGCCGCGCGGATCGTCTTTTCTTCCTCGCCCTCGGCAAACGCCGTGCGGCGCGGATTGGCGCGCACCGTCTCGAAGATGCGGTCCAGCATCGCGGCCGTGGGATCACGGCGCAGGCTCAGCGCGTGGCGGTAGGCGTGCATGTCCGCGATGGGCTTGCGCGCCACGCCCGATTCCATCGCCGCCTTGGCGACGGCCGCCGGCACGATCGAGATGAGGCGCGGGTCGAACGGCACGGGGATGATGTATTCCGGGCCATAACGCAGGCGCCGGCCCGCATAGGCGGCATCGAGATCGTCGGGCACGTCCTCGCGCGCGAGGATGGCGATGGCGCGCGCGGCGGCCACCTTCATCTCCTCGTTGATCGTGCGCGCGCGCACGTCAAGGGCACCGCGGAAGATGAACGGGAAGCCGAGAACGTTGTTCACCTGGTTGGGATAGTCCGAACGGCCGGTCGCCACGATGCAGTCGGGCCGCGCGGCCTTCGCCTCTTCCGGCGTGATCTCGGGATCGGGGTTGGCCATCGCGAAGATGATCGGCTTGTCGGCCATCGCGCGGACCATGTCCTGCGTGATGGCGCCCTTGACCGAAAGGCCGAACACCACGTCGGCGCCTTCAAGCGCCTGCGCCAGCGTGCGCGCCTTGGTCGGCACCGCGTGGGCCGACTTCCACTGGTTCATCGATTCGGTGCGGCCCTGATAGATGACGCCCTTGGTGTCGCACAGGATGACGTTCTCGTGCGGCATGCCCATCGCCTTGACGAGTTCGGCGCACGCGATGCCCGCCGATCCCGCCCCGTTGATGACCATGCGCGTCTTGCGGATGTCGCGGTTGGTGAGGTCGAGCGAATTGATCAGTCCCGCCGCCGCGACGATCGCCGTGCCGTGCTGGTCGTCGTGGAAGACGGGGATATCGAGAAGCTCGCGCAGGCGCTGTTCGATGACGAAGCACTCGGGCGCCTTGATGTCCTCGAGATTGATGCCGCCGAAGGTGATGCCGATATAGCGCACGCACTCGACGAACTTGTCGACGTCCTTTGTGTCGACCTCGATGTCGATCGCGTCGACGTCGGCGAAGCGCTTGAAGAGGACGGCCTTGCCTTCCATCACCGGCTTGCCGCCAAGCGCGCCCAGATCGCCCAGGCCCAGCACCGCCGTTCCGTTCGAGATGACCGCGACGAGATTGCCCTTCGAGGTGTAGTCGTAGGCCGCGTCGGGGTTCTTCGCGATGTGCAGGCAGGGCCAGGCGACGCCCGGCGAATAGGCCAGCGACAGGTCGCGCTGCGTGGTCAGCGGTTTCGTCGCATTGATCTCGATTTTCCCGGCCTTGCCGCCCTGATGGTGAAAGAGCAGCGACTCCTGTTCGGTCACCGGCCCGGTCGCGTTCGACATGTGGCGTTTGCCTTCCCTTGTGGACTACGGCGTTTTGTGCGCGAAGCCTTGCCCCGCTGCATTTTTGGAAGGCCTATGCTACGGGGAACCTCTACCTTCCGTCAAAAAATCCGCCGCAAAAGTTATGTTGCACTGCAATGTCCGAAACTGACTCGAACGTCACGCCGATGATGGCGCAGTACCTGGAACTGAAACGTCAGTATCCGGGTTGCCTCCTTTTTTATCGGATGGGCGATTTCTACGAGCTGTTCTTCGAAGATGCCGTGGCGGCAGCCAAGGCGCTCGACATCACGCTGACCAAACGCGGGCAGCATGCGGGCAAGGAAATCCCGATGTGCGGCGTGCCGTGGCATGCGCATGAGGCATATCTCGCCCGCCTTATCCGCCAGGGCTTCCGCGTTGCGATCTGCGAGCAGGTCGAAGACGCCGCGGAGGCCAAGAAGCGCGGCGGCGGGAAGACTCTTGTGCGCCGCGACGTGGTGCGCCTCGTCACGCCCGGCACGCTTACAGAAGATTCGCTTCTCGACGCGCGATCCAACAACTTCCTCGCGTGCCTGGCCGAAGCCGGTGGCGCGCTGGGCCTTGCCTGGCTCGACATGTCGACCGGCGATTTCCGCGTCGAGCCGGTGGCGCCGGCTGCCCTGGGTGCGGCACTTGCGCGCATCTCGCCCGGCGAACTGCTGCTTGCCGACCGGCTCGCCGGCCGCGACGAGCTGAAACCCGTCCTCGAACCGTTCGCGCACCGGCTGACGCCGCAGCCTTCCGCGCGCTTCGACAGCGAGAACGCGCGCCGACGGCTTGAAGCGCTCTACGAGGTGAAATCGCTCGACGGATTCGGCGCGTTCGGCCGTGCCGAGATCGCGGCGGCCGGCGCGCTCGTCGACTATGTCGAGCTTACGCAGAAAGGCCGCCTGCCGCGATTCCTGCCGCCGCAGCGGCTTTCCGAATCGGGATCGATGGAAATCGACCCCGCCACGCGCCGCTCGCTGGAGATCGCCGAGACGCAATCGGGCGAGCGCGCCGGCTCGCTGCTGTCGACCGTCGACCGCACGCTGACGGCGGCCGGTGCACGCCTCATCGCCGCGCGCATCGCCGCACCGCTTGCCGATCCGGCCGCGATCGCCGAGCGGCTCGACATGATCGGCTATTTCGTCGAGGCCGCGCGCGCGCGCGAACTGCTGCGTGATGCGCTGAAAGGCTTCCCCGATCTCGAGCGCGCGTTGCAGCGCCTTGCGGTCGGGCGCGGCGGGCCGCGCGATCTTGCTGCCATCGCGCAGGGCCTTGACCGGCTGCCGGCGCTGCGTGCGGCGACCGTGCCGCAGGCGCTCGACGCCGTGCCCGCAGGCATCGCGCAAGCGCTCCAGGAACTCGGCACGCATGGCGAACTGACCGACGTGCTGAACGGCGCGCTGGCGGTCGACCTGCCGCTCGATCCGCGCGACGGCGGGTTCGTGCGTCAGGGCTATTCGCCCGAACTCGACCGGCATCTGGAACTGCGCGACGAAAGCCGACGCCTGATCGCCGGATTGCAGCAGCGCTACGCCGACGAGACGGGCATCTCCACCCTCAAGATCAAGCACAACAACGTCATCGGCTATTACGTCGAGGTGAACGCCACGCATGGCGACCGGCTGCTGAAGCCGGGCGGCGCCTTCATCCACCGCCAGACGATGGCGGGTGCGGTGCGTTTCACCACGGTCGAACTCGGCGAATTCGAATCCGCGATCGTGGGGGCGCGCGACAAGGCGCTGGCGCTGGAAATGTCGATCTTCGCCGACCTGACCAAGCAGACGCTTGCGCGCGCCGCCGCAATCGGCCTTGCCGCGCGCGCGCTGGCACGGCTCGACGTCGCATCGGCACTTGCCGACCTTGCGGTCGACCGCGACTGGTGCCGGCCATCGGTCGATTCCAGCCGCGTCTTCGCGGTGGAAGGCGGGCGCCATCCGGTCGTCGAAGCGGCCCTGGCGCGCTCCGGCGCCGGGTTCGTGGCCAACGACTGCACGCTGGACGCCGACGGCGGCCAGTTCCTGTGGCTGGTCACCGGCCCCAACATGGCCGGCAAATCGACCTTCCTGCGACAGAACGCGCTGATCGCCGTGTTGGCGCAGGCCGGCTGCTACGTGCCGGCCAAGTCCGCGCGCATCGGCGTGGTCGACCGCCTGTTCAGCCGCGTGGGGGCAGCCGACGATCTGGCGCGCGGCCGCTCGACCTTCATGGTCGAGATGGTGGAAACCGCCGCGATCCTCAACCTCGCCACGCCGCGCTCGCTCGTCATCCTCGACGAGATCGGGCGCGGGACCGCCACCTACGACGGTCTTTCGATCGCATGGGCGTGCGTGGAACATCTGCACGCGACCAATGCGTGCCGCGCGCTGTTCGCCACGCATTATCACGAGCTGACCGCACTGGCCGCCAAGCTGCCCGGCCTTTCGTGCCGCACGATGCGCGTCAAGGAATGGAAGGGCGAGGTGGTGTTCCTGCATGAAGTCGCCGCAGGTACTGCCGACCGTTCTTACGGCATCCATGTGGCGAAGCTTGCGGGCCTGCCGCCGGCCGCCGTCGCGCGCGCCGAAGCGGTGCTTGCCTCGCTCGAACAGGGTGGCGAGCAGCGCAATCTCGCAAAACTGGCCGACGACCTGCCGCTGTTCGCGGCACCGCGTCCCGCCTCCGGTCCCGTGCGCGCGGAGAAATCGGCGCTTGCCGCGGCGCTTGCCGCGATCAACCCCGACGAGCTTGCGCCCAAGGCCGCGCTCGAAGCGCTCTACGCCCTCAAAACGATCCTCGCGAAGGAGTCCGAAACATGAAGGTCGCTCTCGTAACCGGTGCCGGGAAGGGCATGGGTGCCGCCTGCGCACGCGAACTCGCCGCGCGCGGGTGGGGCGTGGGGCTGCTGTCGCCATCGGGGGCGGCCGAAAAGCTCGCCAAGGAACTGGGCGGCGTGGGCGTGACCGGCTCGGTCGTCGAGACGGCCGACCTGCAACGCCTCGTCGACGCGGCGATGGCGAAATGGGGCCGCATCGACGGCGTGGTCACCTCGACCGGCCATCCGCCCAAGGGCGATCTTCTTTCGCTCGACGACGCGGCGTGGCGGACGGGGCTGGACCTCATCATCCTCGACGTGGTCAAGCTCGCGCGCCTCGTGACGCCGATCATGGAGAAGCAGGGCGGCGGCGCATGGGTCAACATCTCGACCTTCGCGGCCTTCGAGCCCGACCTCGCCTTCCCGATCAGCTGCGCGCTGCGCGCGGGCCTCGGCGCGTTCGCGAAGCTCTACGCCGACCGCTACGCCAAGGCCGGCATCCGCATGAACAACCTGCTGCCGGGCTTCATCGACTCGCTTCCCGTGAAGGAAGCGCTGCTGCCGAAGATCCCGATGGGCCGCTACGGCAAGACCGCCGAAATCGCGAAGACTGCGGCCTTCCTGCTCTCCGAAGACGCCGGCTACATCACCGGCCAGAACTTGCGCGTGGATGGCGGCATAACGCGGTCGGTCTAACGCTGGCCCAGATATTCCACGTCGAACACAAGCGTGGCATTGGGCGGGATGACGTTGCCGGCCCCGCGCGCGCCGTAGCCGAGATCGGGCGGGATCACCAGCGTGCGCTTGCCGCCGGGTTTCATGCCGGCGACACCTTCGTCCCAGCCGCGGATGACGCGGCCTGCACCCAGCGGAAATTCGAACGGCTGGCCGCGATCGACGGAGGAATCGAACTTCCGGCCGCGCCTGCCGTTTTCAAGGAGCCAGCCGGTGTAGTGGACGCGCACCGTGCGGCCGGGTGCAGCCGGTTCGCCCGAGCCTTCGTGCGCCTCGACGATGCCAAGGCCGCTTGACGTGCGGCGTGCAGTCGCCAGATCGGCGTCCTGCGCAAGAGCAGGCGTTGCAAGAAAGGCGAGGAACGCGCAAAGCGCCGCGCGTCGGGCGAATCGGATCGACATGGCCTGACGCTAGCGCGCCGGCAGCGCCATTTCCACCCGGCGAAGGGCCGCCGGCGGCTGCCCGAAGGCGAGATCGAGTTTTGCGCCGGTCATGTCGGCACCTTCGGGAAGTGCGAACGCGGCAAACGATTCGACCGGTGTGCCGCCCGAGGCGCCTGACAGCCAATCGAGCGGCACCGAGAACGAAATACCCGTACCGATCCCCGACGACGAACCACCCGACGCCCCGACGCCCACACCCGGCCGCTCGGGCGCCGGCACATGAACGGTCAGGCGCTTGGCCGGAACCGTCGGCCCGCCCGCCAGCACAAGGCGCGCTTCGGCCAGCGGCTGGCGGTCGCGCACGCGGATTTCGAGTGTCCGCCCGCCGTCGGGCAGGCTCGCCCGGACGACCGGCCCGGCAGGGGCCGCGGGCGCGCAGGAAGCGAGAAAAAGAACGATCAGGGCTGAAATGCGGCGCAACGGGAAAGCCTAACGAAACGGGGAGAATCCCACTATATATTGCCCCGGATGGAACTCGACGTCCTGCCCCGCGAAGTGACGAACCAGCGCGCGATCCTCGATCGCCGGTCGCTCGACGCGCGGCTCGCCGAAATCGCCGACGAATTCGCCTCGAACCCCGATGCGCGGCGCGCGAAGGTGCTTGAACTCCTCAAGGCGGCGCTGGCCGATGGCCGCAAGGAGATCCGCGAGCGCTTCGAACAGCGCCAGGCATCGGGCGGGCAGACGATGCGCGCCAATGCCTTCCTGATCGACCAGATCATCCGCCTCGTCCACGATTTCGCCGACCGCTACGTCTATCCGCTCGCCAATCCGACGATGGCCGAGCATCTGGCCGTCGCCGCCGTCGGCGGCTACGGCCGCGCGGAGATGTCGCCGCAATCCGACATCGACCTGCTGTTCGTGCGCCCGTACAAGTCGAGCCCGCGAACCGAGCAGATGGTCGAGTTCATGCTCTACATGCTGTGGGACATGGGGCTTAAGGTCGGCCATGCCACGCGCTCGATCGAGGAATGCATCCGCCTTTCGCGCGAGGATTTCACGATCCGGACGGCGCTGCTGGAAAGCCGCTATCTGTGGGGCGACGACAAGCTGTTCGCCGAACTCAAGAAGCGCTTCTTCGCCGAGGTCGCGAAGGGCACGGCGGCCGAATTCGTCGAGGCCAAGCTCGAGGAGCGCAACCAGCGCCACATGCGCGTCGGCGATTCGCGCTACGTGCTGGAGCCCAACGTCAAGGACGGCAAGGGCGGGCTTCGCGACCTGCACACGCTTTTCTGGATCGGCAAGTACCTGCACCGCGTCGACCGCGTTTCCGACCTGGTGGTGAAGGGCGTGTTCACGGCCGAGGAAGCCGCGATCTTCGACAAGTGCCAGGAATTCCTGTGGAGCGTGCGCTGCCACCTCCACTACGTCACCGGCCGGCCGGAAGACCGCCTGACCTTCGACGTGCAGCCCGAGATCGGCCGGCGCATGGGCTACACCGACCACCGCGGAACCAGCGGCGTCGAACGCTTCATGAAGCACTATTTCCTCGTCGCGAAGGACGTGGGCGACCTGACGCGCATCTTCTGTTCGGCGCTCGAGATCGAGGAGGGCAAGAAGGCCGGCTTCGGTGCCGGCGCGGTGAAAAAGCTGTTCGGGCGCGCCACGCCGAAGCTGGCCGACCCGCGCTTCGCGATCGAAAGCGGGCGCCTGACGGTCGCGCGCGCCAACGCTTTCGAGAAGGACCCGGTCAATTTCCTGCGCATCTTCCGCGTCGCGCAGGAAAACGGGATCGAAGTCCACCCGCACGCGCTACGCCTGATCCGCCAGTCGCTGCGTCTGGTCGACGGGAAGCTGCGCGCCGATCCGGACGCCAACCGCCTGTTCATGGAGATCCTCACCGATCCGCGCGCGGAGGTGACGCTGCGCCGGCTCAACGAGGCGGGCGTGTTCGGGCGCTTCGTGCCGGATTTCGGCCGCGTCGTGGCGCAGATGCAGCACGACATGTATCACGTGTACACGGTCGACGAGCACACGATCTTCGCCATCGGCATCCTGCACCGCATCGAGCAGGGCGAGCTGAAGAACGACCATCCGCTGGCGACGGAAATCATCCACCAGATCCAGTCGCGCCGCGCGCTCTACTTCGCGCTGCTGCTGCACGACATCGCCAAGGGCCGCGGCGGCGACCATTCGGTGCTGGGTGCCGAGATCGCGATGAAGCTCGGGCCCCGCATGGGATTGACCGAGGAAGAGACCGAGACCGCCGCGTGGCTCGTGCGCGCGCATCTGTGGATGTCGCACACCGCCTTCAAGCGCGACATCCACGACCCGCAGGCCATCCGCGCCTTCCTCGAACACGTGCAGAGCCCGGAGCGGCTGCGCCTGCTCTTGTGCCTGACGGTTGCCGACATCCGCGCCGTCGGCCCGGGCGTATGGAACAACTGGAAGGCGGCGCTGCTGCGCGAGCTTTACTACCGCGCGACCGAAGCGCTGGCCGGCGATTTCGGCGAGACCGGCACGCTCGAGCGCGTCGCCGTGGCGCAAAAGCAGCTCAAGGAGGAACTCAAGGACTGGAGCGAGAGCGATTTCGCCTGGTTCCTGGGTCTCGGCTATCCGGCCTACTGGCTGTCGCTCGACGCGACCACGCAGGCGCGCCACGCACGCTTCGTGCGCGAGGCCGAACGCGGAAAGATGCCGCTTGCCATCGATACGCGCATCGACCGCGCACGCGCGATCACCGAGATCACGATCTACACCGACGACCACCCGGGCCTGTTCGCGCGCATCGCGGGCGCGATGGCCGTGGCCGGCGCCAACATCGTGGCGGCCAACGTCTTCACGATGTCCAATGGCCGCGCGCTCGACACGTTCTCGATCCAGATGCCGGCGGGCGAGCTCGACGGGCAGCCGCAGGCCTATGACCGGCCGGAAAAGCTCGCGAAGCTCTCGATCCATATCGAGCATGCGCTGGGCGGTCGGCTCAAGCTGCGCGAGCAGTTCGCCAAGCGGCCCTCGATCCCGAGCCGCATGCGCGTCTTCACCGTGCCGCCGCGCGTGCTGATCGACAATACCGCCTCGAAGTACCATACGCTGATCGAGGTGAACGGCCGCGACCGCGTGGGTTTCCTTTACGACGTCACCGCGGCGATCACCGCGGTGGGCCTGTCGATCCGCACGGCCAAGATCACCACCTACGGCGAGCGCGCGGTCGACGTTTTCTATGTCGTCGACATTTTCGGCCAGAAGATCGTCGACGAACCGAAGCTGGCGCGCGTGCGCCAGCGCCTGCTTGCCGCCGTCGCAGATCCCGACGCGCCCGGCGAACAGTCCAAGCCGCGCAAGCGCGCGGGCAACGATGCAGCGGAGTAGATAGCCATGGCCCCGACACCGCCCGAGGAAATCCGCGCGCGCGCCGTGCTGCCGGGCATGACGCTCGAGATCGTCCACCGCCCGGCCGGCGACGGCAGTCCGGAGACGCTCGGCCTGATCCTGAAGGGCTCGCCCGCCCTGCCCGGCATCGCCGACATGATGGCGCTGCCGCCGGCCGGCTCGCCCAATGCCCTGACAGACCCGTTCGCGCTGTGGACGGAGATCACCCGCCAGGTCTGGGCGCCCTGGTTCGCGCTGTGGGGGCTTTCGGCCGGGCCCAGCGGACCTGGCACCGGCGGCAAGGACCGCTGACAGCACCCATCGATGTCGCTCGCCAGACCCGTCGCCACCGTCGGCTTCTATACGCTCGCAAGCCGCGTGCTCGGCTTCGTGCGCGACATGCTGGTTGCGGCGCTGCTGGGTGCGGGGCCCGTCGCCGACGCCTTCTTCGTCGCCTTCAAGTTCCCGAACTTCTTCCGCCGGCTGTTTGCCGAAGGCGCTTTTGCAGCGGCCTTCGTCCCGATGTTCGCGGGTGCCCTTGCCGCCGAAGGCCCGGCGGCGGCCCGGCTCATTGCCGAGCGTGCGCAGGCGGTGCTGCTGGCAGCCCTCTTCGCCCTCGTCGTCGTCGCGGAATTCGCGATGCCGTGGGTCGTGGCCGTCATCGCGCCCGGCTTCGCACACGATCCCGAACGCGCGACGCTGGCGGTCGAATTCACGCGCATCACGTTTCCCTACCTGCTGTTCATCAGCCTCGTCTCGCTGCAGGGTGGCGTGCTCAATTCGATGGACCGCTTCGCGGCGGTCGCCGCCACGCCCATCGTGATGAATTTGTGCATGATCGGCGGCCTGCTGGCGCTGGCGCGCACGCTGCCGACCCCCGGCCATGCGCTGTCGTGGAGCGTTTTCGCGGCGGGCATTGCGCAGTTCCTGTTCCTCGCGTGGGTCTGTTCGAAGGCCGGCATGGCGCTGCGCCTGCCCCGCCCGCACATGACGGCCGAAGTGCGCACGCTCTTGCGCCGGATGCTGCCCGTGGCGATCGGCTCGGGTGCGGCACAGATCAATCTCGTCATCGACGTGATCATGGCCTCGCTGCTGCCGGCCGGCTCGATCAGCTGGCTTTATTATGCCGATCGCGTCTACGAGCTGCCGCTTGCCGTGATCGGCATCGCCATCGGCACGGCGCTTCTGCCGCGACTGTCCAAGCAGGTGCGCACCGGCGCGCACGACGAGGCCCGCGTCACGCAGAACCGCGCGTTCGAGGGTGCCATGCTTCTGACGCTGCCAGCGGCGGCGGCACTGATCGTGCTGGCAGGCCCGATCGTGTCGGTGCTGTTCGAGCGCGGCGCGTTTTCGGCCGAAGATGCGCGGCGGTGTGCGGCAGCCCTCGTTGCCTATACCGCGGGCCTGCCGGCCTATGTCGCGATCAAGGTGCTCACGCCCGCCTTCTATGCGCGCGAGGATACGCGCACGCCGGTCAAGATCGGCCTGATCGCGGTTGCGGCCAACACCATCGTCGGCTTCACGGCCATGCAGTTCGTCGGGCATGTCGGGCTTGCCGGGGCCACGGCGTTTTCGGCCACGCTCAACGCCGCGCTGCTTTGGCGCGCCCTGGTCCGGCGCGGCGATTTTTCCGCCGACATGCGCCTGCGCAGCCGCCTGCCGCGGCAGATCGTGGCGAGCCTGGCGATGGCGCTGGTGCTGTGGCTGGTCCTCGGGCCCTTCGCGCCGTGGCTCGCCCCGCACGGCCCCACGCGCTACGTGGCGCTCGCAATCCTGATCGTGCTGGGGCTGGGCAGCTACGCGCTGGCGGCGGTCGCCACGCATGCCGCACGCCCGGCCGACCTGCGCGCGATCCTTTCACGCCGGGCTTGATCTCCCGCCTGCCAGCGGCGATAACCCCGGCGCCATGAACCGCATCTTCTCGGGCATCCAGCCCACCGGAAACCTCCATCTCGGCAACTACCTAGGCGCGATCCGCAACTGGGTGAAGCTGCAGCGCGACTTCGAATGCATCTTCTGCATCGTCGACCTGCATGCCATCACGGTCCCGCAGGAGCCGGCCGCGCTGCGCAAGGCCACGCGCGAGGTGACCGCGGCCTATATCGCCTGCGGCATCGATCCGGATGCCTGCACGATCTTCAACCAGTCGACCGTGCGTGCGCACGCCGAACTGGCCTGGACGCTGGGCTGCCTCACGCCGCTGGGCTGGCTCAACCGCATGACCCAGTTCAAGGAGAAGGCCGGCAAGCAGCGCGACGAGGCGGGCCTCGGGCTTTACGCCTATCCGGTGCTGATGGCGGCCGACATCCTCGCCTACAAGGCGACCCACGTGCCGGTGGGCGAGGACCAGAAGCAGCATCTGGAACTGGCGCGCGACATCGCGGGCGCATTCAACCGGCGCTACGGGGTCGAGTTCTTCCCGCTGCCCGAACCGCAGATCTTCGGCACGGCCACGCGCGTGATGAGCCTGCGCGACGGCACGCGCAAGATGAGCAAGTCCGAGCCGTCCGAGCAGAGCCGCATCAACCTGACCGACGATGCCGACGCGATCGCGCAGAAGATCAGGCGCGCCAAGACCGATCCCCACAGCCTGCCGGATTCGGTCAAGGGCCTCGAAGGTCGGGCGGAGGCCGAGAACCTGATGGGCATCTATGCGGCCCTGACCGACAAGTCGATCGAGGCGGTGGTGGCCGAGTTCGCCGGCGCGCAGTTCTCGACCTTCAAGGGGGCGCTGGCCGACGTGGCCGTCGCGGTCCTGTCGCCGATCACGGCGGAAATGAACCGCCTGATGGCCGATCCGGGCGCCATCGACGCCGTGCTGCGCCGCGGCGCCGAACGGGCCGGCGCGATGGCCGACGGCTATCTGCGCGAGATCTACGAAATCGTCGGCTTCCTCAGGCCGTAAGACCCGATAACCGCTTGATCCGGCGGGGGCGGGGGGCGCATGCTTTTGCCCCGTCCGGAGGTGCGCGCGCTCTCGTGCTCGTCTATTTGCCGATCGCCGAAATTTCGGTCGACATTCTCGTTCTGCTGCTGCTCGGGGGCACGGTCGGTTTCCTGTCGGGCCTTTTCGGCGTGGGCGGCGGCTTCCTGATGACGCCGCTGCTGATCTTCGTGGGCGTGCCGGCGGCCATCGCGGTCGGCTCGGAAGCCGCCCAGATCGTCGCGGCGTCGGTTTCGGGCGTCATCGCGCACATGCGGCGCGGCAATGTCGACTTCAAGATGGGCTCCGTCATTCTTGCCGGCGGCGTGACGGGCTCGACGCTGGGCGTCGAGCTTTTCAAAATCCTCCAGCGGCTCGGGCAGATCGACCTCGCGATTTCGCTCGCCTTCGTCGTCGTGCTCGGCTCCATCGGCATGCTGATGCTCGTCGAATCGGCGCGCACGCTCCAGCGCAACGCGCAATCGCGGAAATCCGGCGGTCCGCGTACGCGCATGCGCCTGCACGAGCACAACTGGATCCACGGCCTGCCGCTGAAAATGCGCTTTCCGCGTTCGAAGCTCTATATCAGCGCCATCGCACCCTTCGCGATCGGCGCGTTCGTGGGCGTGCTGGCGGCACTGATGGGCGTGGGCGGCGGCTTCATCATGGTGCCCGCGATGATCTACCTGCTGGGCATGCCCACATCCGTCGTCATCGGGACCTCGCTGTTCCAGATCATCTTCGTCACCGCGAACGTCACGTTCCTGCAGGCCTGGCTCAACCATACGGTCGACATTTTCCTCGCCCTGCTGCTGCTCGTGGGCGGGGTCGTGGGCGCGCAGTTCGGCGCCAGGCTCGGCGCCAGGCTGCGCGGCGAGCAGTTGCGTGGCCTGCTTGCGATTCTCGTGCTATCGGTCGCGGGCAAGCTTCTGTTCGATCTCGTGGCGCTGCCCGACGATCTCTATTCCATCGCCGGCGGAAAGGCGGCAGGACACTGACATGGCGCTGGTCCCCGTCTATCTGCCGATGGCTGAAACCGCGATCGACGGGCTGCTGCTGGTAAGCATCGGCAGCGGCGTCGGGCTGCTCTCGGGCCTGTTCGGGGTAGGCGGCGGCTTCCTGATCACGCCGCTTCTCATTTTTCTCGGCGTGCCGCCCGCGGTGGCGGCCGCGACGGGCGCCAACACGGTCATCGCTTCGTCGGCTTCGGGCGCGCTCGCCCACTGGCGGCGCGGAACGCTCGACGTGAAAATGGGCCTTCTGCTGCTTGCCGGCGGCCTTGCGGGGTCGGCGGCGAGCGTCAAGCTTTTCGGCATCCTTGCGGCAATGGGGCAGATCGATCTTGTCGTTTCGCTGTCCTACGTGCTGCTGCTGGGCAGCGTCGGCGCGATGATGTTTGCCGAAAGCGTGCGCGGCTTCCTGCCGGGCGCACGCAAGGCGATCACCCCGCCGGCCGCGCGCGTGCCGCTTGGCGCCAACCTGCCCTGGAAAACCGCGTTCCCGCGTTCGGGCGTGGAGACGAGCGTGCTTGCGCCGATCATGCTCGGCTTCTTGGTGGGTGTGCTGACCGGCCTGATGGGCGTGGGCGGCGGCTTCCTGCTCGTGCCCGCCATGATCTACCTGCTCGCCATGCCGACCACGACGGTCGTGGGAACCTCGCTGTTCCAGATCCTTTTCGTGTCGGCGAACGTGACCTTCCTGCAAGCCTGGTCGCACCAGACCGTCGATGTCGTGCTCGCCTCGCTGCTCGTCGTGGGCGGCGTGGTTGCCGCACCCTATGGCGCGAAGCTCGGCGCGCGGCTGGGGGCCGCGCGCCTGCGCGTCCTGCTGGCGATGCTCGTGCTGGGCGTGGCGATCGGGCTGGGTGTGGGTCTCGTGCGCCAGCCGGCCGATCTTTATTCGATCCGCATCGACGTCGACGCCGCAACGAAGGGTGAAACGCCATGATCCGCGCGTTCGTCGTGGCGCTGCTCTTCACGATGTGCGCCGCGGGTGCACGCGCGCAGGCGCTCGTGGCCGACCTGTCGAGCCACCTGATCGCGATCACGACCGGCTTTTCGGGCACCGAACTTCTGCTGTTCGGCGCGACGGAAGGCGAGGGCGACGTCGTGGTCATCGTGCGCGGGCCCGACGGCGATACGACCGTCCGCCGAAAATCGCGCGTGGCCGGCATCTGGATCAACCGCGACGAGTTGCGCTTTTCGGGCGCACCGTCCTTCTACCGCCTCGCCGCCTCGCGGCCGCTCGCCGATTTCCTGCCCAACGCGCTTCGCCAGCGCCACCAGATCGGCGTCGATTTCCTGCGCATCCAGCCGACGCGCCAACTCAATTCCGAAGAGACCGCCGCCTTCCGCGCGGGCATGATCCGCAACAAGGAAACGCTCAAGCTCTACGACAAGGAAGTCGGCCGTGTCAGCTTCCTGGGCAACCGGCTGTTCCGCACCCGCATCCTGTTCCCTGCCAACGTGCCCACCGGCAACTACACGGTCGAGGTCCTGCTCGTGCGCGACGGACAGGTCATCGCCGCGCAGACGACTCCCATGTTCGTCAGCAAGGTCGGCGTGGGCGCCGACATCTACGATTTTGCCCACGACTACGCGGCACTCTACGGCATCATCGCGATCCTGTTCGCGGTCGGTGCCGGCTGGGGTGCCGGCGTGGTGTTCCGCAAATAGCCGCCAGAGGGGAGACATCGCATGCCGACCCGCAAGCAGCAGACCGAGCGCGTCTTTCTCGTCGTCGTCGACGATTCGCCCGAACTCAAGGTGGCCCTGCGCTTTGCCTGCATGCGCGCGCGCCATTCCAACGGGCGCGTGGCGATGCTTTACGTGACCGAGCCCGCCGAAGCCTCGGAATGGGTGGGTGTGGGCGAGCTGATGCGCGAGGAGCGGCGCCAGGAAGCCGAGACCAAACTGCAGGAGTTCTCGAGCCTCGTGCAGGAGATGTCGGGCCAGATGCCGATGCTGCACGTGCGCGAGGGCGACCCGCGCGAGGAACTGCTGAAGCTGCTCGACGAGGAGCCGACGATCTCGATCCTCGTGCTCGCGGCCGGCACGTCCTCGAAGGGGCCCGGGCCGCTGATCACCGCGCTGACCGGCAAGTACGCGGCAAAGCTGCGCGTGCCGCTGACGATCGTGCCCGGCAGCCTCGCCGACGAGGATATCGACGCCATCACCTGAGCGGCAGTGCGCGCCGCTAGAGCGAGATTTTCCGATTGTGAATCGAAAGGGGATTCCCAAGCGGTGCGAACTCTGATTCAAGCGAAGGACTGGATCGGAGGCCAGCATGGATGAGCCGAGCCTATTCGCTTGATCTTCGGGAACGCGTGGTGCGCG
>WGNX01000009.1 GCA_016124335.1 Alphaproteobacteria bacterium | reverse complement strand
TCAACGCGCTGGCAGAGGTGAACGACCTCACCAAGAAGCTCGACGCGGCCCAGCCCGGCCTCGGCGGCCGCTTCGCCAGCTCGGTTACTCACTCTCTGTCGAAGGAGACGGTCGAGGGTCTTGGTCTGAAGACCGAGCCGGTACAGCCGCTGGGCTCGGTGCAGACGGCGCAGGCGGTTGGCGATGCCGGCTTTGCGGCAACGCTGGGCCTGCTCGGTCTGCTCGGGGTCGCGAAGAAAACTTCCGATGAAACGGCGAAGACTCTCGGCACGCCCGGTTTCACGCCGGCCGATCCTGCGCCGAAACCTGCGGATACGTCGGCGCCGGCTCAGGCCGACAAGCCGAGCATCCTGAGCGGATCGATCCAAACGCCCGATCCGTCCGACTCGATTGAGACGGTACCGATCCCGCGCGAAGAACGGGCAAAGAAATTCGTCGACGATATCGTCAATGAAATCGGCCCACTCGTCGTCGAAACGCATTCAGGAGAATTCTACGGCGAAGAAGGTGGTGAGAAGCGCGAGGACATGCGCGGTGGTAAGCGGACGGTTGAAAGCAACAACATCGCCGCTGAAGTACTGGCTGAGGTGATCAAGGAGTCGGACTGTGCCGAACTCATTGATCACGACAAGGGTGCATCGAAAAACGGTGAGAAGAAGACCTATCTCAAGGAAGCGGTCATCAACACGCTGTTCGGCCCTCGACGGCCGGACATCAGCGCATCGCTGAACAAGGTGAAGACGGGTATCGACAGCCGCATGCACATCAACACGATTACGGTCGATGCGCTTGGAAACCCGATTCCCCGCGAGGCCGATGCCGGTGCGGCAATCGCTGGAACTCCGGGTATTGGCGAAGAGCGCTTCGGCATGATCCGCAAGATGCGGGAAGGGGAAGATCGTGACGCGTACCGGACGGAGGTAAAGGCGTTGATCCAGGAGAAACTCAAGCCGGTTCTGGCGGATTGCCGCAAATTTCTCGACGGCTTCAAGTGAGGATCGTTCAATGAACTTCGAAGAGCTGCGCCGCGAGGGATCGACCCCGGCGATCTATCCGAACGCAGGACAGTGTCGCTATTTGTGCTGGACGCGCGAAGATGCCGGGCGATATGGCGAGATATTGAAGAAGGCGTTCCCGAACATTCTTTTCTATCGGGATCTCGGCTATCGCGCCAGTCGTCCTGAAAAGCCCGAACTCGTCTTTCTGGATCGTCTGGACAGCCTCGACGCCGACACGCGCGTCGAAGCAGTCTTCCCCTATCCAGGTTGGAAGCCGGAACTCGTCTGGGAGGCGCCGTCCTGGCACTGGAAGAACTATCTTTCACCGATCATCATGATCGGAATCAACACGTACGATCGCATCCAAAAGATCGAATGGTCCGGTGTCGCCACGGATCGGCCGATCGAAAATTACTTCAGCACCGATATAAAAACCTCCTATCGCCGTCAGATCGCCGACGAAGTGCGCATCCAGTCGAAAGTTATCCGGCTGGCCGACCAGATGTGCGTGCGGACAATCTCCGTCATCTGGATGTCCTACGCCGACTACCTTGCCAAGCGCGGCAAGATCTGGGGCAAGAGGCAAGTCTATGTCCGGCATGTGACGCATGCCGTGATGGATTGGTATCGCGCCGCGCCCGGGCGAATGATCGACTTTTCCGGCGGTCGGGACGGATGGGGAATCACCAATGTGCCGGTCGACGAAATCCCGGACGAATGGTGGAAGGGAAAAATCCGCCCCAAATGGACGCAGCGTCGGTAACGCGCGCGTCCGTCCCGCGCTGGCACGCGGCTTGCTGAAATTCCGGCGAGTTCCGAAACGATCCGCCGCGAGGGAGCAAGACATGAACGAAGCCAAGGACGCGCTCGCCGAGAAGATCCTCAAGATCAAGAAAAAGAAGAAGCTGAGCTGGGCGAAGATCGCCGCGACGGTGGGCATGAGCCCGGTCTGGACGACGGCGGCGCTGCTTGGCCAGATGTCGATGCAGCCGCCGCACGCGGCCAAGGCCGCCAAGCTCTTCGGCCTGTCGAAGGACGAGGCTGATCTACTGTGCGAGATCCCCTATCGCGGCTCGCTGCCGCCGGGTCCGCCGACCGATCCGCTGATCTACCGCTTCTACGAACTCGTGCAGGTCTACGGCACGACGTTCAAGGAACTGATCGAGGAGGAATTCGGCGACGGCATCATGTCGGCGATCGATTTCGAGATGGGCTTCGAGCGCCTGCCCGACCCGAAGGGCGACCGCGTGAAGATCGTCATGCACGGCAAGTTCCTGCCGTACCGGCGATATTGAGCGGTCAGCGGCTGAGGTAAAGCAGAACCAGCGCCAGCGTGCCCACCGCGATGCGGTACCATGCGAACGGCACGAAGCCGTGGCGCTGGACGAAGCCCACGAGCGTGCGCACGACGACGAGGGCGGCAACGAACGCGACGGCGAAGCCCACGGCGATGAGCGCGTAGTCGCCGTCGCCCAGTGCCGCGCGGTTCTTGTAGAGGTCGTAGACCGTCGCCCCCAGCATCGTGGGGATCGCGAGGAAGAACGAGAATTCGGTCGCGGTCTTGCGGTCCACGCCCAGCAGCAGCGCGCCCATGATCGTGGCACCCGAGCGCGACACGCCCGGGATCATCGCGATCACCTGGCAGGCCCCGACCTTGAGCGCCGTCATCGGCGTCATCTGGTCGATCTCGTGCGTGCGCGCGAGCGGCAGGTTGCGCTCGATCCACAGGATCGCGATGCCACCCACGACCAGCGCCACCGCCACGACCCACGGGTTGAACAGCACGCTCTTGATGAAGCCATGCAGCGTGGCGCCGAGGACGAGGGCGGGGATGAACGCGATCGTCACGTTGGCCACGAAACGCCGGTCGGCCGGATCGCCGAACATGCCCAGCGCCACGCCAAGGAGCTTCGCGCGGTAGACCCACAGGATCGCGAGGATGGCCCCCAGCTGGATCACCACCTCGAACGTCTTTCCGGGCGGGCCCTGGAATCCCAGGATCTCGTCGCCGAGGAGGAGGTGGCCCGTCGAGGAGACGGGCAGGAATTCCGTGAGCCCTTCGACGAGGCCGAGCAGGGCCGCGTCGCCGTAAACGCCGAGTGCCATGTTGGGAAGTCTCCGTTCAGGCGGCCGTGCCGCCCACCGTAAGCTTGTCGATGAGCAGCGTCGGCTGGCCCACGCCCACCGGCACGCCCTGTCCGTCCTTGCCGCACGTGCCCACGCCGGGGTCGAGCTTCATGTCGTTGCCCACCATCTTCACCTTGGTCAGCGCGTCGGGGCCGTTGCCGATCAGCATGGCGCCCTTGACCGCGGGACCGACCTTGCCGTCCTCGATGAGATAGGCCTCTGCCGCGTTGAAGACGAACTTGCCCGACGTGATGTCGACCTGCCCGCCGCCGAAATTGACGGCATAGAGGCCCTTCTTGACCGAGCGGATGATCTCTTCGGGCGAATGGCTGCCGCCGGTCATCACCGTGTTGGTCATGCGCGGCATCGGGTGGTGGGCGAAGCTTTCGCGCCGGCCGTTGCCGGTGGGCTTCATGCCCATGAGCCGCGCGTTCTGCCGGTCCTGCATGTAGCCCACGAGGATGCCGTCCTCGATCAGCACGGTGCGCTGGCTGGGCGTGCCTTCGTCGTCCACCGTCAGCGAGCCGCGCCGGTCGGCAAGCGTGCCGTCGTCGACGACGGTCACGCCGGGCGAGGCCACGCGCTGGCCCATCAGGCCGGCGAAGGCGGACGTCTTCTTGCGGTTGAAATCGCCTTCCAGGCCGTGGCCGATCGCCTCGTGCAGCAGGATGCCGGGCCAGCCCGGCCCGAGCACGACCTGCATCTCGCCCGCGGGCGCCGGGATCGAGCCGAGATTGACCAGCGCCTGGCGCACGGCTTCGTCCACGCCACGCTTCCAGTTGGCCGGGTCCACGACGCTTTCGAAGCGGAAGCGCCCGCCCCAGCCGTGCGAGCCGGTTTCCTGCCGGTCGCCGTCGCCCACCACGACCGCGACGTTGAGGCGCACGAGCGGGCGGATGTCGGCGATGCGCTCGCCGTCGGCGCGCACGATCTGCACCGCCTGCCATTCGCCCGCAATCGAGCACATCACCTGCCGCACGCGGCTGTCCTTGGTGCGGGCATAGGCGTCGATCTCGGCGAGCAGCTTTGCCTTGTCGGCAAAGCCCATCAGCTCGAGCGGGTTCTCGTCGGAATAAAGGATCGCGTTGGTGCCCACGGGCCCGGCGGCAGCCGTGCCGCCATGGCCCGTGCGCACCGCCGCGACCGTGCGCGCGGCGCGCGCGATCGCGTCGTGGCTGAGGTCGGAGGCGTGCGCGTAGGCGGCCGTGTCGCCGGAAACGGCACGAAGCCCGAAGCCCTGCGAGGTGTCGAACGAGGCGCCCTTCAGCTTGCCGTCGTCCCACGACAGGCTTTCCGACTGCCGGTATTCGAGGAACAGCTCGCCGTCGTCGGCCCCCTTGAGCGCGTCTTCGACCTGACGCTGCGCCTTGGCGCGGTCGAGGCCGGCCTCGCCGTAGAACAGCGCGTCGGTGCGGGCGAGATGGCTCATGTCGGGCGAAACTCCAGAAGAACGTATGCAGGGGGAATCTAGGCGTTTGCCGCGACAATTCCAATCGTGGCCGCACGCACGGCCGCCATGTACTCTTTTGCCGGCCGATGCGGCGGAATTGCGGCGGGCAGGGACCATGGCGGACGCGAAGGCATCGATGGTGCGCGAACATCCCCAGCGCGTGGCGCTGGTGAACGAGGTGCACGCGCGCCCGTTCCTTTCCGTAAGCGCGCCCGAGCGCGCCAGCCATCTGGCAATGACCTCGGGCGAGCAGGGGGCATCGGCGGACCGCGCGCATCTGGTGGCGCTGTGCCAACGCTACGGCATCGCGCATCCGGCCCCCGGCACCAACCATTTCGTCGCCGAACTCGACGGCTACCGCGTGAAATGGGAGCGACACACCGAATTCTGCACGTGGACATTCCTCAAGGCCGGCGCGTTCGGCACGCCGTTCGCGCAGAACGCGATCGACCTCGCCCCGGCCGACTGGGTCGCCGGCATTCCGGGCGAGCGCATCGTGGCCGTGCATGTGGCACTGCTGTCGCGCGAGCGCGCGGCCCCGGAAGCCGACGAGCTGGGCAGCTGGCTGCACGCGGAATATCTGGCCGGCAGCGTGCTGTCGGGCGCACGCGCCGCGGCGTGGACCGATTTCCGCCTGCATGCCGACGGTTTCGGGCGCATCGTCGTGCACGACCGGGCGCTGGGCGAACGCCAGTGCGGGCGCGTGATCCAGCGCCTGCTTGAAATCGAGACCTACCGCACGATGGCGCTGCTGGCGCTGCCGGTGGCACGCGAGATCGGCCCCGGAATCACGGCGGTCGATGCCGACCTGCTTTCGATCATGGATGCGATGCCCGAGGCCGCGGGCGTCACCGAACAGCGGGCCCTGCTCGACCGGCTGACGGCGCTTTCCGCGCGCATCGAACGCGCGACCGCCGCATCGGCCTATCGCTTCGGCGCCGCGCGGGCCTATGCCGATCTTGTCGCCAAGCGGGTGGCCGAACTTCGCGAGGAACGCATCGAAGGGCTTCAGACCTATCGCGAATTCGTGGACAGGCGCTTCGCACCCGCCTTGCGCACCTGCGAGGCGACCGCCGACAGGCTTGCCCGCATGTCCGAGCGGCTGGCGCGGGCGGGCAGCTTGCTGCGCACGCGCGTGGACCTTGCGGTCGAAGCGCAGAACCAGTCGCTGCTCGCCTCGATGGACCGGCGCGCGCACCTGCAGCTGCGTCTGCAGGAGACGGTCGAGGGCCTGTCCGTCGCCGCGATCACGTATTACACGGTCGGACTTGTCGCCTATGCGCTGCACGCACTCGACGCGGCGGGGTTGCATCTCGACAAGGATATCGCCACTGGCCTGGCCATTCCGGTCGTGGCGCTGTTCGTGTGGGCGGGGCTGCGGCGTTTCCGCCGCTCCCTCCAGCGTGCGGAAAAGCGCGGCGAGGCGGGCGGCCCGGGCCCGCGCTAGGCCGGTGCGGCAAACCGCCGCAGATGCGGTATAATTGATCTATATCAAATAGTTAATGCCCTTTCCGGAATGCGCCTGCTGGCGTGCCGGCGCACCGCGACAAACGGCCTGTCGGGCGGCGGTTGAGTGGCCCCAGCCCCTTCGTGTAGCTTGCGATTCCGCCCCCGCAAGAGGGCGTTCGAAACCCTCCGATTCTCCGCCGCGACGGTTTTTCCGGCGCGGCCGGGAGCGCGCTACCGAAACCATAGGCAGGACATGCTCACGAACGTTTCCGTCCGCAACTGCACGGCGCTCGCCGTCACGTTCATTGCGGTGCTGGCCGCGCTGATGCTCGGCGCCAGCCCCGCCGAGGCAACCCAGCCCCAGCCTTGGGAAATGGGCTTCCAGCCCCCGGCGACGCCGATCAAGGACTACATCAGCTGGTTCCACGACATCCTGCTCGTGATCATCACGATCATCACGGTGTTCGTGCTGGCGCTGCTGCTCTACACGATCGTGCGCTTCCGCGCCGCGGCTAACCCCACGCCCTCGCGCACCACGCACAACACGCTGCTCGAGATCGTCTGGACCGCCGTGCCGGTGCTGACACTGGTGCTGATCGCGATCCCGTCGATCCACCTGATCCGCATCTCCGACAAGGCGCCCGAGCCCGACTTCACGCTCAAGGTCACCGGCCACCAGTGGTACTGGAGCTACAAGTATCCCGACCACGGCGACTTCGAATACGACAGCTACATGGTGCAGGAAGCCGACCTGAAGCCGGGCCAGACGCGCCTGCTCGATGTCGACAACCGCGTCGTGGTGCCGGTGGGTGCCACCGTGCGCGTCGAGATCGCGGGCGTGGACGTGATCCACTCGTGGTTCATCCCGTCGATGGGCGTGCAGAAATACGCGATGCCGGGCCGCCTCAACGAGACGTGGTTCCAGATCGAGAAGCCGGGCGTCTATTACGGCCAGTGCAACCAGATCTGCGGCGTCAACCACGGCTTCATGCCGATCGCGGTCGAAGCCGTCGACAAGCCGACCTTCGACAAGTGGGCGGCGGAAGCCAAGAAGCGCTTCGCCGACGGCGGCCAGGCGCCGCTTTCGGTGGCCGAGATCCAGGCCCTCGACGCGCCGCGCGTCGCCCAGAACGTCTCCAAGTAACCTCTCGCGCCAAGGAAAACGAGCCATGAGCGCAAGCCACGCCGCCCACGACAGCCACGCCCACGACGGGCACGACCACCACGACCACACGCCTTCGGGCATCGGTCGCTGGCTCTATTCGACCAACCACAAGGACATCGGCACGATGTACCTCGTGTTCTCGATGCTCGCCGCCATCCTCGGCGGCGCGTTCTCGGTCTACATGCGCATGGAACTCGCGCATCCGGGCATGCAGTACATGTCCGACGGGCACGAATGGAACATGATCGTCACCGCCCACGGCCTGATCATGGTGTTCTTCGTGGTCATGCCCGCACTCATCGGCGGCTTCGGCAACTGGTTCATCCCGATGATGTGCGGCGCGCCCGACATGGCCTTCCCGCGCATGAACAACATCAGCTTCTGGCTGATGCCGCCGGCCTTCCTGCTGCTGCTCGGCTCGGCCGTGATCGGCGGCGGTGCCGGCGTGGGCTGGACGATCTATCCGCCGCTGTCGGCCGCGCAGTACCACCCCGGCCCGGCGATGGACATGGCGATCCTGTCGCTGCACCTTGCCGGCGCGTCCTCGATCCTAGGCGCCATCAATTTCATCACGACGATCTTCAACATGCGCGCGCCGGGCATGACGATGCACCGCATGCCGCTGTTCCTGTGGGCGATGCTGCTGACGGCGTTCCTGCTGGTGCTGTCGCTGCCCGTGCTCGCCGGCGCCATCACGATGCTGCTGACCGACCGCAATTTCGGCACGCACTTCTTCGATCCGGCCGGCGGCGGCGATCCGGTGCTGTTCCTGCACCTGTTCTGGTTCTTCGGCCACCCCGAGGTCTACATCATGATCCTGCCGGCCTTCGGGATCATCAGCCACGTCGTGTCGACCTTCTCGAAGAAGCCGATCTTCGGCTATCTCGGCATGGCCTACGCGATGACGGCCATCGGCGTCGTCGGTTTCGTCGTGTGGGCGCACCACATGTACACGACCGGCATCAACCTCAACTCGCGCATCTACTTCACCGCCGCCACGATGGTGATCGCGGTGCCCACGGGCGTTAAGATCTTCTCGTGGATCGCGACGATGTGGGGCGGGTCGATCGAGTTCCGCGTGCCCATGCTGTGGGCCGTGGGCTTCATCTTCCTGTTCACGGTGGGCGGCGTGACGGGCGTGGTGCTGGCCAATGCCGGCATGGATATCGCGCTCCACAACACCTATTACGTGGTCGCGCACTTCCATTACGTGCTGTCGCTGGGTGCGGTGTTCGGCATCTTCTGCGGCTTCTACTACTGGTGGCCCAAGATGACGGGCCGCGAGTATCCGGAACTGGCGGGCAAGATCCATTTCTGGGTGACGTTCATCGGCGTGAACATGACGTTCTTCCCGCAGCACTTCCTGGGTCTGGCCGGCATGCCGCGCCGCATCCCGGACTATCCGGACGCGTTCGCCGGCTGGAACCTGGTCTCGTCGTACGGCGCCTACATCGCCTTCGCGGCGTCGATGGGCTTCCTCGTCATGACGGTTTGGGTGTTGTTCAACGGCAAGAAGGTCACGCAGGCCAATCCGTGGGGCCTGCCGGCGGATACGCTGGAATGGACGGTGCCGAGCCCGGCCCCCCACCACACCTTCGAGGAAACGCCGCAGATCAAGGCGGCGGCGTCGCACTGAGCCGCATGTCCGCCGACGGAACGATCCCGGCAACCCTGACGTCCGGCGACCTCGCCGCGCGCGAAAGCGCGGGCGGGGTCGCCGACTTCGTGGCGCTGCTCAAGCCGCGGGTGATGAGCCTCGTGGTGTTCACGGGGCTCGTCGGGCTGATGCTGGCGCCCGGGCATATCCATCCGTTCGTCGCTTCGGTGGCCGTGGCCTGTATCGCGGTCGCCGCGGGTGCGGCCGGGGCGATCAACATGTGGTACGACGCCGATATCGATGCGCTGATGACGCGCACGGCGGGCCGGCCGATCCCGCAGGGCCGCATCGAACCGGCCGAAGCGCTGGCCTTCGGCATCGTGCTGTCGGTTGCCTCTGTCGTCACGATGACGCTGGCGACCAACGTGGCGGCGGGCGCGCTGCTTGCCGGTTCCATCGGCTTCTACGTTTTCATCTACACCGTCTGGCTCAAGCGCCGAACGCCGCAGAACATCGTCATCGGCGGTGCGGCGGGCGCCTTCCCGCCGATGATCGGCTGGGCTGCGGTCACGGGCGATGTCGGCCTCGGCGCGCTCGCGCTTTTCGCCATCGTGTTCATGTGGACGCCGCCGCATTTCTGGGCGCTTTCGCTGTTCGCGATGCGGGATTACGGCAAGGCGGGCGTGCCGATGCTGCCCAACGTCGCGGGCAAGCGCGAGACGCGCCGCCAGATCGCGATCTATTCCGCCCTGCTCGCCCCGTTGGGCGTGGCGCCCTATTTCTGCGGCCTCGTCGGCCCGGTCTATGCGGCCGCGGCCGCCGCACTCGGCCTCGTGTTCCTTGCCGGCGCGCTCGACGTGTGGCGCGACGGGCTGCGCGAGGGATCGGATGCGGCCGATTTCGCCGAACCGGCGGCCAAGCGGCTGTTCGGCTATTCGATCGTCTATCTCTTCCTGCTGTTCGGGCTGATGGTGCTCGACCGGCTGCCGGCGGGGGTGCTGCCGTGACCGCCGCCAACGATCCGATGAAGAACCGTCGCGGCAAGAATATCGCGATCGCCATCGCGGTCGCGGCCCTGTGCGTGCTCTTCTACGCGATCACGATCGTGAAGATGGTGCCATGAGCGAGCCCGGCTCCAAGACCCGCGCGAACCGCCGCGTTGCCGTCGCGATGGCGGCAGTCGTCGTGGGCATGGTGGGCATGGCGTACGCGGCCGTGCCGCTCTACCGGATTTTCTGCCAGGTGACGGGCTTCGGCGGCACGCCGTCGCTTGCCGAATCGGCCCCGGCCGAAACGGGCAAGCGCACCATCACCGTGCGGTTCGATGCCAACGTGATGGGCGGGCCCAATGCGCTCGCCTGGCATTTCAGCGGGCCGGCCCCGGTCAAGGTGAAGACCGGCGAGGAAACGCTGATCTTCTACAAGGCCTCGAATTCCGGCCCGGCCGCGACGACCGGGACCGCCACCTACAACGTGCAGCCCGAGAAGGCGGCACCCTATTTCGACAAGGTCGCCTGCTTCTGCTTCTCCGAGCAGACGCTTTCGCCCGGCGAAAGCCTCGACCTGCCGGTTTCCTTCTTCGTCGATCCCGCGATCGAGAAGGATCCGCGCATGAGCGACGTGACGACGATCACGCTCTCCTATAGTTTCCACCGGGCTGCCGACCAGCCCAAGACCGCCCAGGCGGCCAAGCAAAACTGAGGATTGAACCCATGGCCCAGACTTCCGCGCACGGTGCAAAAGCGCCTTACCATCTGGTGGAGCCGAGCCCCTGGCCGATCATCGGATCGATCAGCGCCTTCGTGCTCGCCGTGGCCGCGCTGACCTTCATGCACCCGGACCTTTTCGGCAAGGGTTCGGAAGCGTTCTTCAAGTCGCTCGGCATCTGGAAGGTCCTCATCGGCCTCGCGCTGGTGCTGTTCACGATGTTCGGCTGGTGGCGCCAGGTCATCAAGGAAGCGATGACGCCGGGCCTGCACAGCGCGGTCGTGCGGCTGGGCCTGCGCTACGCGATGGTGCTGTTCATCGCCTCGGAAGTGATGTTCTTCGTCGCGTTCTTCTGGTCGTATTTCCACTTCGCGCTCTATCCCGAACACACGGTCGGCCAGGTCTGGCCGCCCAAGGACATCGTCACGTTCAACCCGTGGGACATCCCGTTCCTCAACACGCTCATCCTGCTGACCTCGGGCGCCACGGTGACGTGGGCCCACCACTCGCTGATCGAGGGCAACCGCAAGGGTCTGGTGTGGGGACTCGTGCTGACGGTGCTGCTGGGCATCACCTTCACGGCTTGCCAGGCGTACGAATATGTCCACGCCGCGTTCACCTTCGGCGAGAACGTCTACTCGGGCGTCTTCTTCATGGCGACCGGCTTCCACGGCTTCCACGTGATCGTCGGCACGATCTTCCTGATCGTGTGTCTCGTGCGCGCGGCGAAGGGCCACTTCACGCCCGAGCGCCATTTCGGCTTCGAGGCGGCGGCCTGGTACTGGCACTTCGTCGACGTGGTGTGGCTGTTCCTGTTCACGGCCATCTATGTCGCGGGTCAGGGCCCGGTGAGCCTGCCCGGCCACGGGCCGTGGGCGGGCTGAGCTGACGCCAACCCGGAACGACATGCCTGCCGGACCCGCCGCCAGCCCGCTGGCGGCGGGTCTTGCTTGCAGGTGCCCGCAATGCGCGGCGGCCCCGCTCTATCGCGGGCCGTTCTCGCTTTCGGTTGCCGACAGATGCGCCTCGTGCGGGCTCGACCTCAAAAGCCACGAGGAAGGCGACGGGCCGGCCGTTCTGGTGATCCTCGTGCTCGGCTTCCTGCTCGTCACGCTGGCCCTGTGGATCGATGCCGCATTTTCGCCGCCATGGTGGGTTCATCTGATCATCTGGCCGCCGGCGGTGGGGCTCACGGGCCTCTGGATGCTGCGGGTGGCCAAGGCAACGCTCATCGCCATGCAGTTCCGCCACCGCCGCCACGATTTCGATGCTTGACCGCCTGATCCCCGGCTTCGCGCCGCGCCTCGTGCCCACGCTGATCGCCGTTCCCGGCGTGATCCTGCTGTTGTGCCTGTCGTTCTGGCAGCTGTCGCGCCACTTCGAGCGCACGGCCGAGAACGACCTGCGCGCCAGCCGCTATGCGATGGCGCCGGTCGATATCGACGCCGCACTGGCCGATCCCGACCTGCGCCGCTTCCGCCGCGTCAGCGCCACGGGGCATTTCGACCATTCGCACGAGATCCATGTCTACGCGCGCTCGCTCAACGGCAACGAAGGCTTCTTCGTGATGACGCCGCTGGTGCGCGAGGGCAAGCCCGCCGTGATCGTCAACCGCGGCTGGGTGCGCAAGGAACTGCGCGACGCAAAGCTGCGCGCCGAAGGCCAGATTCCCGGCACGCTTACCATCGAAGGCGTGCTGCGCGACGAACCGCGCCGCGGCTGGCTGATGCCCGACAACCTGCCCGAAAAGGACGTGTGGTTCTGGTTCGACCTGCCGGTCATGTCGAAGGCGATGGGCGTGCCCGATGCGCTGCCGGTCTATGTCGAGGCGGCCCTCGAGCCGCGCAATCCCGGCGGCTGGCCGCTGGGCGGGCAGACGCAGATCGAACTGCCGCGTCCGCATCTGCAATATTCGTTCACCTGGTTCGCGTTGGCGATTGCGCTGGGTGCCATCTACATCATCTCGCAGCGGCAGAAGACATGAACCCGACCTCGGCCTACAAGTCGCTCGAAACGCGCTACCGGCGCATGAATCTCGTGCGCGACGCCATCGCCGTCCTTGACTGGGACGGGGCCGCGATGATGCCCGACGGCGGTGCGCAAACGCGCGCCGAACAGCTCGCCACGCTGAAGCTGATCGTCCACGAGCAGGCGGTCGATCCCGCCTTCGCCGACCTGTTCGCGGCGGCGGGCGACGGCAAGGGGCTCGATGGCTGGCAGGAAGCCAATCTTCGCGAGATGCGCCGCGACTGGGTGCATGCCACCGCACTGCCCGCCGATCTGGTCGAGGCGCGATCGCGCGCGGTTTCGGCGTGCGAGATGCGCTGGCGGCAGGCGCGCAAGGACAACGATTTCGCGGGCCTGCTGCCCTTGATGCAGAAGGTGCTCGACCTGACGCGCGAGGTTGCCGCGATCAAGGCCGAAAAGCTTGGCCGTACGACCTACGACGCGCTGCTCGACGAGTACGAGCCGGGCGGCGCTTCGGCCGAGATCGACGCGATCTTCGCCGATCTTGCTTCCTTCCTGCCGGACTTCACGCAAGCCGTGCTCGACCGGCAGGCGCGTGCCCCCGTGCCCGTGCCGCTCGATGGCCCGTTCCCGGCGGCAGCACAGAAGAAGCTTGCCGAAGAGTTGATGCGCGCCGTCGGCTTCGACTTCGACCATGGCCGCCTCGACACGAGCCACCATCCGTTCTGCGGTGGCGTGCCCGACGATGTGCGCCTGACCACGCGCTGGGACGAGAAGGATTTCGCCAAGGGCCTGATGGGCGTGCTCCACGAAACCGGGCATGCGATGTACGAGCGCGGCCTGCCGCAGGAATGGCGTCATCAGCCGGTCGGTTTCGCGCGCGGGATGAGCGCGCACGAAAGCCAGTCGCTGCTGGTGGAAATGCAGGCCGCGCGTAGCCCCGAATTCCTGTCGTTCCTTGCCCCCAAGGCCGCCGCGGCGTTCGGCCGCTCGGGCGTGGCGTGGTCGGCTGATAATTTCCGGCGCATCTATCACCGCGTGAAGCGCGGCCTGATCCGCGTGGACGCCGACGAGGTGACGTATCCCGCGCACGTGATCCTGCGCTACCGCCTGGAACGCGCGCTGATCGAAGGGCGCATGCAGCTTGCCGACCTGCCGGGCGCGTGGAACGAAGGCATGCGCGAACTCATCGGCGTGGTGCCGCCCGACGATCGCGACGGCTGCCTGCAGGACATCCACTGGCCCGGCGGTTCGTGGGGCTATTTCCCGACCTATACGCTGGGGGCGATGACCGCCGCCCAGCTGTTCGACGCCGCCAAGCGCGCGATCCCGTCGATCCCGTCGGCCCTTTCGCGCGGCGATTTCGCGCCGCTGATGGGCTGGCTGCGCGAGAACGTGCATTCGCTGGGCTCGTCAGTCTCCACGCGCGAACTGCTCGTCAAGGCGACAGGCCGGGCGCTGGACGCAGGCGTGTTCAAGGCGCACCTGAAGGCGCGCTATCTCGACTCGTAACGCGTTCGCGCCCGTCATGCCCGGGCTTGGCCCGGGCATCCACGACTTCCTTCGGCCCAAGTCGCGGATGCCCGCATCAAGTGCGGACATGACAGATAAAGTACTGATATACAAATGCATTTCCTGATCGTTGCGCGCCCCCGCCGGGCGCACTAACGTCCGCCGCTCGACGTGAATTGAGGAGCTGCTTCTTTGCGTTATGTCTCCACCCGCGGCACCGCCCCCGCACTTGCCTTCGATGACGTGCTGCTTGCGGGTCTCGCGCGCGATGGCGGGCTCTATATCCCCGAACACTGGCCGCAATTCTCGCCCGCCGAATGGCGCGCGCTGCGCGACCGGCCCTATGCCGAGATCGCCTATGCCGTGATGCGCCCGTTCGTGGGCGGCACGATCGCGGATGCGGACCTCAAGCGCCTGTGCGCGGAGACCTATACGCAAGCCATCTTCGGCCATTCGGCAGTCGCCCCGCTCAAGCAGCTTGCCGCCGGCCTGTGGACGATGGAGCTGTTCCACGGCCCCACGCTCGCCTTCAAGGATTTCGCGCTCCAGCTTGTCGGCCGGCTGTTCGACCACGTGCTGACCAGGCGCGGCACGCGCGTGACGGTCATCGGCGCCACGTCGGGCGACACGGGCTCGGCCGCGATCGCGGCGTGCCTCGGCCGTTCGGCAGTCGACGTCGTGATGCTGCATCCGCACGGGCGCGTGTCGGACGTGCAGCGCTGCCAGATGACGACGGTGCTTGCCCCCAACATCCACAACGTGGCGCTCGATGGCACGTTCGACGATTGCCAGGACGCCGTGAAGGCGATGTTCAACGATCTGGAATTCCGCGACCGGCACAACCTGTCGGCGGTCAATTCGATCAACTGGGCGCGCGTGGCCGCGCAGATCGCCTATTACGCCTACGCCGCTCTCGCGATTGGCGCACCCGACCGGAAAGTGAGCTTCTGCGTGCCCACGGGAAATTTCGGCAACGTGCTGGCGGCCTATGCGGCCAAGCGCATGGGGCTTCCGGTCGACCGGCTGGTCGTCGCAACCAACCGCAACGACATCATGGCGCGCACCATCCAGTCGGGCCGCATGGCGCTGGAAGCGGTTGCCCCCACCGTGTCGCCGTCGATGGACGTGCAGATCTCGTCCAATTTCGAGCGGATGATTTTCGAGCTTGCCGGGCGCGACGGCGCCACGACCGCTTCGATGATGCAGGAATTCCGCAAGTCCGGCCGGCTGGAATTTCCGGCGAACATGCAGGCAAGCCTCGCGCGCGAATATGAAGGCGGCGTGTGCGGCGAAGCCGAGACGCTGGCCGAGATCGGCGACACCTGGCGTACGACGGGCGAGCTGATCGACACGCACACGGCCGTGGCGCTGCACGTGGCGCGCAAGGCGCATCGCGAGGGGACCGCGATGGTCGTGGCCTCGACCGCGCATCCGGCAAAATTCCCCGATGCGGTCGAAAAGGCGGCGGGCGTGCGCCCGAAACTGCCTGCCCATCTTGCCGACCTGATGACCAGGCCCGAGCGCGTGACGCGCCTGCCCAACGAAATGGCGAAGGTGAAGGAATTCGTCGCCGCCGCCGCGAGGCGCGCATGAGCGTGCGCATCGATACGCTTGCGGGCGGCCTTCGCGTGGCCAGCGACCGGATGGACCAGGTGGAGACCGTCTCGGTCGGGCTTTACGTGGGTGCCGGCACGCGCCACGAGCCGGCGGCGATCAATGGTGCGGCTCACATGCTCGAGCACATGGCGTTCAAGGGCACCAAGCGGCGCGACGCCAAGGCCATCGCCGAGGAAATCGAGAATGTCGGCGCGTTCATGAACGCGCACACGGGCCGCGAGCAGACCGCCTATTACATCAAGTGCCTCAAGGAGGATGTCGACCTGGCGCTCGATATCCTCGCCGACATCTTCCTTGAATCGGTCTTCGATCCGGCCGAGTTCGAGCGCGAGCGTGGCGTGATCCTGCAGGAACTGGGGCAGGTCGAGGATACGCCCGACGACGTGATCTTCGACCGCTTCCAGGAAACCGCCTATCCCGACCAGGCACTGGGCCGGCCCGTGCTGGGCACGGCCGAGAACATCCGCCACATGCCGCGCGCGGCCGCACTCGACTGGCGCAACGCGATGTACGCGCCGGGAAACGTGGTGCTTGCCGCCGCCGGCAACCTCGATCCGCAGCATCTTCTCGCGCGTGCCGGCGAACTCTTCGGCAAGTGGCGCGCGACGAGTGCGGCGAGCGACGAGCCGGCGGTCTATCGCGGCGGCGAATTCCGCGACGACAGCGAGCTCGAGCAGGCGCATCTTGTGCTGGGCTTCCCCGGCATCGCCTATCGCGACCCGGACTATTGGGCCGTGCAGGTCTTCGCCACGATGCTGGGCGGCGGCATGTCTTCGCGCCTGTTCCAGGAAATCCGCGAGAAGCGGGGGCTGTGCTACTCGATCTCGGCCCACGCCTCGTCGTTCGCCGACGGCGGCGTGTTCGACATCTACACAGGGACGGGCGAGCGCGAGATGGAAGAACTCGTGCCCGCACTCGTGAGCGAACTGCGCGGTGCGCGCGCGGTGCCCACGCCCGCCGAAGTGCGCCGCGCCAAGGCGCAGATGCGCGCGGGCCTGCTGATGTCACTCGAAAGCACCAACGCCCGAATGGATGCGCTGGGCGGCAACCTGCTCGTTTTCGGGCGCGACATCACGCCGGAGGAGGTTTCCGCGAAGGTCGAGGCGGTGACGGCTGACGATATTGCGCGCGTGGCCGCCCGCATCCTTTCCGGCACGCCGACGCTGGCCGCACTCGGGCCGCTGGGCAAGCTCGTGCCGCTGTCGGAAATCGTCGCGAAAATCGCGGCCTAGTTCACGCGTGGCCCGCTTCGCCCGAAAGGAAGCTGAGCGAAATGCCCGCGCGGGCAAGCGCGCGCTCCCACATGCGGTCGAGATCGGGATCGAACACGATCTCGTCGTCGGCCGGCACGGTGAGCCAGCCGTTCTTCTGGATTTCGCCTTCGAGCTGGCCGGCCGACCAGCCCGCGCACCCCAGTGCGAGCAGCGACTTGCGCGGGCCCGAGCCGGTGGCGAGCGCCTTCAGGATATCGACGGTCGCGGTCAGCGCGATGCCGGGCATCACGCGCATCGAGCCGTCGTGCATGTAGTCGTCGGAATGCAGCACGAAGCCGCGGCCCGCCTCGACCGGCCCGCCCGCGCGCAGGCGGATCTGCTTGGTCTTCGGCCCGGCATCGATGTTGAGCTGCTCGAGCAGGTCGGGGAAGGTGAGCTGCTCGAACGGCCGGTTGATGACGAGGCCCATCGCGCCGTCTGGGTTGTGCGCGCACATGTAGATCACCGTGCGCTCGAAACGCTGGTCGGACATCGCCGGCATGGCCACGAGCAGATGGCCGGCGAAGAATGTCGGGATTTCGATGCGCGAACGCGACATGACGGATTGAATCTAGCATGAAACGCGCCCAATTGCAGAGCTGGAGCGCCATGAATTTTCTTTTGACCATTCGTGTGCTTTTGATTTGCGCGGCTGTTGCAATGTTGCCGCGCGCAGCGTTCGCGCAGGAGGCGGCGTCCGACTGGGTGCGCCATCCGGAAGTGTCGGTGCGACTCGTGGCCGCAACCCGCGATGCGGGGCCGGGGCCGTCGCTGCGGCTGGGTCTCGAGATCGCGCTCAAGAAAGGCTGGAAGACCTACTGGCGTTCGCCCGGAGACGCAGGCCTGCCGGTCGAGATCGACTGGAAGGATTCGACGAATCTTTCTTCCGCGACGTTGCGCTATCCGGTGCCGCAGCGCTTCTCGCTGTTCGACATCGAGACGACCGGCTATTCCGGCAACGTCATACTTCCGATCGACGCCGTTTTGACAGAGCCGGGCAAGGCGGTGGCGCTGAAGGCCGGCGTCGACCTGCTCGTGTGCGAAGACGTGTGCATTCCCTATCGCGCGGACGTGGCGCTCGATCTTCCGGCGGGTCCGGGCGCGCCCTCGGCCAACGCGCACGACATCGCGCAATTCGCGGCACGTGTGCCGCCGGTCGATGCGGATGGCAAGGGCGCTGGCGGGCTTGCCATCGAAGGCGCCGATCTGCGGCGCGGGCCGGCTTCGGCACTTGTCGCGCGCGTGCGCGCCGATCCGCCGCTTGCCGCACCCGACATCCTCGTCGAAGGGCCGCCGGGCTGGAGCTTCGCGCGCCCCGTGGTGCGGCTTGCCGAAGGCGGCCGTTCGGCGACGCTGACGATCGCGGCCCTCGGCGGCCCGGGTGCTGCCCCGTTCGCGGCCGGGAACAACGTGACGCTGACGCTTGTCGATGGCGGTCGCGCGGTCGAGCGTACGCTTGCCGTGGGCAACGCACCGCCCGCCGCACCGCCGGGCACGCTGCTGGCGATGCTGGCCGTGGCGCTGCTTGGCGGATTGATCTTGAACCTGATGCCCTGCGTGCTGCCGGTGCTGGCAATGAAACTTGCCGGACTCGTCAGGCTCGACCGTGCGGCGCTGGGAGCCGTGCGGCGCACCTTCCTTGCGACGGCGGCAGGTGTCGTCGTCGCGTTCATGGTGCTTGCCTCGGCTCTCGTGGGGCTGCGGCTTGCGGGCGAGGCGGTGGGCTGGGGCCTGCAGTTCCAGCAGCCCTGGTTCCTTTCGGGCATGGCGCTGGTCGTCGTCGCGTTCGCGGCGAACCTGTGGGGCTGGTTCGTGATCCATCTTCCCGAAGCGCTTGCCGATGCCGGTGCCGCCAAGCCGCTGGCCGGTGCCTTCGCGACGGGCATGTTCGCGACGCTGCTGGCGACACCGTGCTCGGCGCCGTTCGTCGGGACGGCCGTGGGTTTCGCGCTGGCACAGGGGCCAGCCGAGATCTACGCGATCTTCGCCGCACTCGGGATCGGGCTTGCCGCACCCTATCTGCTGGTCGCCGCGTTCCCGGCGGCCGCGCGCCTCGTGCCGAAGCCGGGTGCATGGATGAACGTGCTGCGTCGCGTGCTGGGGCTTGCGCTGGCCGGTACGGCGTCGTGGCTGGTGTGGGTGCTGGCAGCACAGATCGGCTGGCTTGCGGCAGGCACGCTTGCCATCGCGCTGGCCGTTCTTCTCGGCGGGCTGTTCGCGCTTCGCCGGCGCGGAGGAACAAGGCTGCGCGTGGCGCTGGCCCTTGGCGTGGCGCTGCTGGGCCTGCTGCTGCCGCCCAAGCTTGCGCTGGAGCCCGCGCGCACGGCGGAAGCCTCGACGATCAAGTGGGAACGCTTCGATCGCGCCACGATCGATGCGGCGGTGGCCGAAGGAAAGACGGTATTCGTCGACGTGACGGCCGACTGGTGCGTGACCTGCCAGGTCAACAAGCGCCTCGTGCTGTCGCAGGACGCGATCGCGCAGCGCCTCAACGCGACCGGCACGGTCGCGCTGATCGCGGACTGGACGCGGCCCGATGCGCGCATTTCCGCCTATCTGGCGGAATTCGGGCGCTACGGCATCCCGTTCAACGCGGTCTACGGGCCTGCCCTGCCCGGCGGCGTGGCGCTGCCCGAGCTGCTGACGGCCGATGCCGTGCTTTCGGCACTCGATGCGGCCGGAAAACGCTAGCGCGGCTTCTTCTTGGGCGGCGGGGGCGGCGGATCGAGGCCCAGTTCCATACGCTCGATATTGGCACGCGCGGTCTCGGCGGCTTCGCCGTCGGGCTCCAGCAGCAGCACTTCGCGCCAGTCGCGCCGGGCGCCGTTCTTGTCGCCCTTGAGGCGCTTGAGGATGCCGCGCTCCAGCCACGCTTCGGGCAGCTTGGGGGCGAGTTTCACGGCGTTCTCGGCGTCTTCCATCGCAAGATCGGTCGCGTCGACCTGCCGGTAGGCCGCCGCGCGCAGCGCATAGGCGTCCCCGCGATTGCGGTCGAGGTCGATCGCGCGGTTGAGATCGTCGATCGCTTCCCAGAATTTCCCGTCCGCGGCCTGCGCCTCGGCGCGGTCGATGCGGAAGGTCGCGGTGCCCGGCGAAATGTCGATGGCGGTGTTGAAGGCGGCCATTGCCTGATCGGGTTCTTCGGCGGCAAGCCACGCGCGCCCGGCCTGCGAGACGAGGCTTGCGCGCAGCAGCGTGCGCTTGTCGCGGAAGCGGTTGGCCAGATCGGTGAAGGCTTCGGCCGCCGGGCGGTAGTGACCGCCATGGAACAGCGCCGTGGCCGCGCAGTGCAGCGCAGGCTCCGCCCCGCCGCGCGTGCGTGCCCAGCTGATCGCGTCCTCGTAAGCCTGATCGGGTTCGCTTTCCGCACGGCGCATGCAGGCGTCGTATTCGTCGGCTGCGTTGGGCGAGGTGTCGAGCCGCGGCAGCGGGCGCGCGAACCCGGCCCCGGGCGGCGCGCTCTGCACGGGCGACTGCGTGCGGCGGGGCTGGGATTGCGGCTGCTGGGCCGCAAGCGGTGCGGCGGCCAGCAGGGCGGCCAGAAAAACGGCCAGGACGGCGAAGCGATTCATGCGCGAGGGTGTAGCGTCCCGCGAAGCGCGATGCCATAGACTTGGCATTACGATGGCGATCGAGCTTCCCCAGGCAATCCCGGCGCATCCGGCGCGCGCGAACCGGCTTTTCTGCTTCGGCCTCGGCTATTCGGCGCTGGCGCTGGCGCGCCGGCTTCTGGAAAAGCGCTGGCGCGTGGCAGGCACGTGCCGCACGCCGGAAAAGGCGGCGGAGCTTGAAAAGGCCGGGATCGAGCCGTTCCTGTTCGATCGCGGCCGGCCGCTGGCCGACGCGGGCAAGGCACTGGCGGGCACGACACACCTGTTGTCGTCGGTGCCCCCCGACGCGACGGGCGACGCCGTGCTCGACCATCACGCCAACGACCTGATCCGCCTCGAAGGGCTGCGGTGGACGGGCTATCTGTCGACGACCGGCGTCTACGGCGATCGCGACGGCGGCTGGGTGGACGAGAAGGGCGCGCTGCATCCGGTGGGGCCGCGCGGGCGCGCGCGCGTGGCGGCCGAGGAAGGCTGGCTGTCGCTGCTGAAGGTGGGCCAGAAGGTCGCGGTCTTCCGCCTTGCCGGCATCTACGGGCCCGGGCGCAGCGCGCTCGACACGGTGCGCGAGGGCAAGGCGCGGCGAATCGTCAAGCCCGGCCAGGTCTTCAGCCGCATCCATGTCGACGACATCGCCACGATCCTCGAAGCCTCGATCGCGGCCCCCGAGGCGGGGGCGATCTACAACGTGTGCGACGACGAGCCGGCCCCGCCGCAGGACGTGATCGCCTATGCGGCCGCGCTGCTGGGCCGCGAACCGCCTCCCGAAATTCCCTACGCGCAGGCGGCGAAATCCATGAGCGAGATGGCGCGCTCGTTCTATGCCGAGAACAAGCGCGTCAACAACCGCAAGATCAAGGACGCGCTGGGCGTGAAACTGACCTATCCCGACTATCGCGAAGGCCTGAAGGCGCTGCTCGCGGCGGGGTTCTAGGAAAGCGCCTTGAAGAATTCCGCCACGCGCGGGGCGGCAAGGCGTGGCGTTTCGGCATGGCCGCCTTCCAATGCCAGAAATACATGGCGTGGGTCTTTCGGCAGCCGGTCGAAATACTGCGTGCGCGCGACGGGGAACAATCCGTCCTTTTCGCCGACGGCGAACAGCACCGGGCAGGGGGCCTTCGCGATCTGCGCTGCGGGGTCCATGACGCCGCCCGGTTCGAACCAGCCCAGATAGTCGGCCGACTTCATGTGCATCGTCAGCGCCTGGCCCTGATTGTTGTCGGCGAACGGCGCGACTTCCTCGCCCTTGCCGGCCAAGACGAGCGCACGCGCCCGGTCGATCGAGTCATGGACGGCGCGGTTCGCCGCGCCCGGCCCGCCATAATAGGCCTGCGGAACGTGGCCGGTCGCGATCATCGCAAGCCCGTCCACGCCGCCCCGCGCGACCGCGTAGCCAAGTGCTGCCGTCGCGCCGATCGAATGGCCGGCGAGGAACAGCTTTGTCGCGCCTGCCGCCTTCAGCCGCGCGAGTGCAGCGCCGATCTCGTCGAATGCGCCGAGAGCCGGCCCGGTCAGATAGCGGCTGCGCGACCACGGCATGTCCGGCCGCAGCGTGCGCAATCCTGCCGCTTCAAGCCGTTCTGCCAGCGCGCGGATCGGCGGCACGTCGGGCGTCGCGGTCTTGCCGTGCAGGACGACGACTCCGGCGGGTGCGGCCGCGGCGGCGGCCAGCGCGATGACGGAAAGGCCGCTCGCAAGAACCGCACGGCGCGAGATCATCGGGCAAGCTCGTCGAGCGTGGCGGCGAGCAGGGCCAGATCCTGATCGCGCGACAGGCGGTGGTCGCCGTCCTTCACGAGCGTGACCTTCACGTCGGCCGACGTCACGCGCTCGGCGATCTTCGGCGACCATTGCCAGGGCACGTCGGGGTCGCGCATGCCGTGCAGCAGGCGCACCGGGCCGTCGAATCCGATGGGCGCGCGCAGCAGCAGATGGTCGCGGCCTTCCTCGATCAGTTTCCTCGTGATCGTGTAGGGCGTATCGCCGTAGGGGGTGGGTTCCTCGAAGAAGCCGTCGCGCGCGAGCTTGGCGCGCAGCGCCTCGGGCAGCTTCGCCCAGATGAGGTCTTCGGTGAAATCGGGCGCGGCGGCAATGCCCACAAACGCCGATACGCGCGCGGGCCTTGCGCGGGCCAGCAGCAGCCCGATCCAGCCGCCCATCGACGAGCCCACGACGATCTGGGGACCCTCGGTGTGTGCATCGAATACGCCCAGCGCATCGGCAAACCACGATCCGATCGTGCCGTCGGCGAATTTCCCTTCCGATTCGCCGTGGCCGCTATAGTCGAAGCGCAGGCAGGCCTGCCCGTTCGCCTTGGCCCAGGCTTCCACCGCCAGCGCCTTCGAGCCGGTCATGTCCGACATGAATCCGGTGCAGAACACGACCCCGGGGGACTTGCCGCGAATCCGGCGATAGGCGATACGGGGGAGGTGGGGGCCGGAATGCACGAAATATTCCGGACGGGGTTGGTCGGACGGCATGCAATCCTTCGAAGACGTTGAACGCACGGCCGAGGCTGGTTCCGGACAGGAACTGCCCGTGGCCGCGCGCGTGCCAGTCATCATGCAGGTTTTGCCCTCGCTCGTCACCGGCGGGGTCGAACGGGGTGCGGTCGACGTGGCCGCGGCGATCGCCAAGGCCGGCTGGCGCGCGGTCGTCGTTTCCGAAGGCGGGCCGATGGTGCGCGAACTGGAGCGTGCGGGCGCCACGCACGTGACGCTGCCCGTCGCCTCGAAGAACCCGGTCACGATGTACCGCAATGTCCGGCGGCTGGCCGAGCTGATCCGCGCGACCGGGGCCGACATCGTGCACGCGCGCAGCCGCGCGCCGGCATGGAGCGCACGTGCCGCGGCAAGGCGCGCGCGCGTGCCGTTCATGACGACCTTCCACGGCACCTACAACGCGGGCAACCCGTTCAAGCGCTATTACAACTCGATCATGGCGAAGGGTGCCCGCGTCATCGCCATTTCCGAATTCATCGCCGACCACGTCCAGAGCGCCTATCACGCGCCGCCCTCGATCGTCCGCATCATCCATCGCGGCATCGACATCGCGAAGTTCGATCCCGCGCGCGTGTCGGTCGAGCGGCAGGTGAAGCTCTCCGGCGACTGGCGCCTGCCCGACGGGCTGCCGGTCGTGATGCTCCCCGGCCGGCTGACGCGCTGGAAAGGGCAGGGGCTGCTCGTCGACGCGATGGCGCAGCTCGGGCGCAAGGACGTCGTGCTGGTGCTCGTGGGTTCCGATCAGGGCCGCAGCGGCTACCGCGCCGAGATCGAGCGCAAGGTGCGCGCACGCGGGCTTGAAGGCATCACGCGCATCGTCGATCACTGCCAGGACATGCCGGCGGCCTACATGCTGGCCGACGTCGTCGTTTCCGCCTCGACCGATCCGGAAGCCTTCGGCCGCGTGGTGGCCGAGGCGCAGGCGATGGGCCGGCCGACCGTGGCGCCCTCGCACGGGGCCGCACCCGAAATCCTGATCGAAGGCGAGACCGGCTGGACCTTCGAAGCGGCAAATGTCGCTTCGCTTGCGGCCGCGATCGAAAAGGCGCTGGCGCTGAAGGCCGACGCGCGCCAGGCGCTGGCGCAACTGGCAATCGACCATGTGCGCGCGAACTTCACCAAGGACGGGATGTGCCAGGCGACCCTCGACGTCTACGAGGAACTGCTGCGCGAATCCAATCCGGGAGTATGGGGATGAGCGAGGCGGAAAAGCCGAACATCCTCGTCATCAAGCTCGGCGCGCTGGGCGACGTGGTTCAGGCGCTGGGGCCGATGGCCGCGATCCGCCGCCACCATGCGAACGCGCATGTCGTGCTGCTGACCAGCGCGCCCTTCGCCGATTTCCTGCGCGCGAGCCCCTATTTCGACGAGGTGTGGGTCGACACCAAGCCGCACAAGCTGAACCTGCTGGGGCTTCTTTCGCTGCGCGCGCGCCTGCGCGGGGGCAAATTCGCGCGCGTCTACGACCTGCAGACATCCGATCGCTCGTCGCTCTATTTCAAGATCATGGCCCCGCGCCGGCCCGAATGGTCGGGCATCGCGCCGGGCGCCAGCCATCCACACGCCAACCCGAAGCGCAACGCCATGCACACGGTCGACCGCCAGCGCGACCAGCTTGCGATGGCGGGCATCGAGGACGTGCCGGCAAGCGACCTTTCGTGGGTAAGGGCCGATATCGCGCGCCTCAAGCTGGCCGAACCCTACGCACTGCTCATCCCCGGCGGGTCGGCCGGCCGGCCGGCGAAGCGCTGGCCGGTGGCCAAGTTCGCGGCACTTGCCAACGAGCTGACCGCGCATGGCGTGACGCCCGTGCTGATCGGCGGGCCGGACGAGAAGGGGCTTGGCGAAGCGATCCGCGCGGTCGCCCCGCGCGCGCGCGACCTGATCGGCAAGACGGGTTTTGCCGATATCCCGGTCATGGCGCGCGAGGCGGGTGCGGCGATCGGCAACGACACTGGCCCCATGCACCTCGTTGCGGCATCGGGCTGCCCGTCGGTCGTGCTGTTTTCGGCTGAATCCGATCCGAAGCTGTGCGCGCCGAGGGGGGCGGAAGTCGCCATCCTGCGGCGGGAAAACCTCCAGGGGCTGGGCGTGGACGAGGTCTTGCGCGTGCTTTTCGCGCGCGAAGGCCGCCCGGAACGCGCCGGACGCGGCACCAAGCGTCCTTGACTTGGCGGGCTGCGCGCGTAAATTCGCCCGGTTTCCAACTGTCGAAAGAGAATTGCCATCGCCCGTCCTTCCCAGGAATCCGCGCCCGCCAAAGAAGGCCCGCGCGTCAATGACGAGATCGAATCGCCCGACCTGCGCCTGATCGGTGCGGAAGGTGAAATGCTCGGTGTGGTGAACGTGTTCGACGCGCTGCAGCTTGGCTGGGATGCCGGGCTCGACGTGGTCGAGGTCAGCCCCAACGCCGAGCCGCCCGTCGCCAAGCTGCTCGACTTCGGCAAGTTCAAGTACGAGCAGCAGAAAAAGGCCAACGAAGCCCGCAAGAAGCAGAAGGTCATCGAGATCAAGGAGATCAAGATGCGCCCGGGCATCGACGACCACGACTACGACGTCAAGAAGCGCGCGATGGTCCGCTTCCTCGAGGAAGGCGACAAGGTCAAGGTCACGCTGCGCTTCCGCGGCCGCGAGATGGTGCACCAGGAACTGGGCCACCAGCTTCTCGAGCGCCTGAAGGGCGATCTGGGCGAGCTTGCCAAGGTCGAAGCCCATCCGCGCATGGAAGGCCGCCAGATGACGATGGTGGTGGCACCAAAGTGAGGCGCGGCTCCCGCGGCGGACAAAAAAAGGGCCCCGCAAGGGGCCCTTTTCCGTTCCGTCCGGAAAGGACGTTCAGGCGACCTTGAGGTTGCCTGCCGACGTCTTGCCGCGATCGCGCACGAGGTCGAACGAGAGTTCCTGACCTTCGTTGAGGGTCTTGAGACCCGCGCGCTCGACGGCGCTGATGTGGACGAACACGTCCTGCGTGCCGTCGGTCGGGACGATGAAGCCGAAGCCCTTCGTCGCGTTGAACCACTTTACTTTGCCCTGAGCCATTCCGGCCTCCATGGGTTTGTCGGCATCCGGAAGGTCCGGAATGCAAACGTTTCGCGCCGCATGCGGGAATGCCTGCGGCTTTGGACGACCGGATTTCTGGGTGTGACCAGGGTGGAACCCCGAAGGGGCGAGCCGCCAAGAGGCAGGCCAGAGAAGGATCGTGACCGCCAAGAACCACATTTCCCCTTGATCTACAAGGAAAATCGGCGGAGGGCGGGGGTTACTTGCCAAGTGGTTGGCCCCCTTGTATAACGCGCGCCTTCCAATTGCGCGGCCACGGCCGAGGGAAAGCGAGTTCGGGGATTTCGGTCCTCCCGCCTCCCGGAACGGGCATGCCCAACCGCGCGGAACTTCGAAGGAGTTTCAAATGCCCAAGATGAAGACCAAGTCGGCCGCCAAAAAGCGGTTCAAGGTGACGGCCAGCGGCAAGGTGATGGCCGCGGTCGCCAACAAGCGCCACAACCTGCGCAAGCGCCCGCAGAAGATGAAGCGTACGTCGCGCGGCACCGTCGCGCTGACGCATGGCGAGGAAGTGCGCGTGAAGCGCTTCTTCCTTCCCTACGCCTGATCGTCGCCAGCGGATAAAGGAGCACACAAATGGCTCGTGTTAAGCGTGGCGTCACCGGGCGTGCCCGCCACAAGAAAGTCGTCGATCTCGCCACCGGCTATGTCGGCCGGAGCGGCACCACCTATCGCGCGGCCCTCGAGCGTCTCGAGAAGGGCCTGCGTTATGCCTATCGCGACCGTCGCAACAAGAAGCGCGAGTTTCGCGCGCTCTGGATCCAGCGCATCAATGCCGGTGCGCGCGAGCACGGCCTCACCTACTCGAACCTGATCGCGGGCCTGAAGAAGGCCTCGATCGAGATCGATCGCAAGGTGCTGGCCAACATCGCGATGACGGATCCCGAGGGTTTTGGCGCCTTGGTCGCGAAGGCCAAGGCCGCCCTCTAAGCCGTCCCCTTCGGGGACGCTTTTTCGACCCGATGGAGGGGGTCTGGCCGAACCGGCCGGGCCCCCTTTTTCGTCGCACGACGGTGAGTGCAAGCATGGACGACCTGAAAACGATCGAGACCGAACTTGCCGCGAAGATCGACGCGGCGGCGAACCTCGAGGCCCTCGAGACGGTGCGCGTGGAGACCCTCGGCAAGAAGGGCCGCGTGACAGAGCTGATGAAGACGCTGGGTTCGCTCGCACCCGACGAGCGCAAGGCGCGCGGCGCCGCACTCAACGTGATGAAGGATGCCGTCGCCGCGAAGCTCGATGCGCGCAAGGCGACGCTGGAGCGCTCGGCGCTCGACGCGCGCCTTTCCGCCGAGACGGTCGACGTCACGCTGCCCGTGCGCCCGATCGCGGAAGGCCGCATCCATCCGATCAGCCAGACGATCGACGAGCTTGTGACGATCTTCGGCGAGATGGGCTTCTCGGTCGCCGAAGGCCCCGACATCGAAAGCGACGATTACAACTTCACGCGCCTCAACATCCCGCCCGAGCATCCCGCGCGCCAGAGCCACGACACGTTCTATCTGGTCGGCGAGAACGGCCAGCAATACGGCAACGTGCTGCGCACGCACACGAGCCCCGTGCAGGTGCGCACGATGCTGGCCCAGAAGCCGCCCATCCGCATCGTGGCGCCGGGACGTACCTACCGTTCGGACAGCGACGCCACGCATTCGCCCAACTTCCACCAGATCGAAGGGCTGGTCGTCGATACGACAAGCACCATGGGCCACCTGAAAGGCTGCCTTGTCGAGTTCGTGCGTGCCTATTTCGAGATCCCCGACCTGCGCTACCGCTTCCGGCCCAGCTATTTCCCGTTCACCGAACCCTCGGCGGAAATGGACATCGCCTGCACGCGCGGCGGCGGCGAGCTGAAGCTGGGCGTGGGCGACGACTGGCTGGAAATCCTCGGCTGCGGAATGGTGAACCCGAAGGTGCTCGCGATGTGCGGCATCGATCCGGAGAAGTACCAGGGCTTCGCCTTCGGCATGGGGATCGAGCGCGTGGCGATGCTCAAATACGGCATCCCCGACCTTCGCACCTTCTACGAAGCCGACCTGCGCTGGCTGAAGCATTACGGCTTCCTCGGCATCGACGTTCCCACGCTTACCGGCGGTCTCGCGCGATGAAATTCACGCTCTCCTGGCTCAAGACGCATCTCGACACGAACGCCTCGCTCGACGAGATCGCCAAGGCGCTCACCAACGTGGGCCTCGAACTGGAAGGGATCGCCGACCGCGCGAAGGCGCTGGCCCCTTTCAAGGTCGCCTATGTCGTGGAAGCCAGGCAGCACCCCGACGCCGACCGGCTGCGCGTGTGCCAGGTCGATACCGGCAACGGCATCGTCCAGGTCGTGTGCGGTGCGCCCAACGCGCGCACCGGCATGAAGGGCGTGTTCGCGCCCGCCGGCACGGTCGTGCCGGGCACGGGCCTGCTGCTCAAGGCCGGCCAGATCCGCGGGCAGGCCTCCAACGGCATGCTCGTGTCGATGCGCGAGATGGGGCTGGGCGAGGACCATGACGGCATCATCGACATGCCGGCGGATGCGCCCGTGGGCGCGCCCTTCGCAAGCCTGCTGGGCTTCGACGATCCGGTGTTCGAGATCGCGATCACGCCCAACCGGGCGGACTGTCTGGGCGTTCGCGGCGTGGCGCGCGACCTTGCGGCAGCGGGTATCGGCACGCTGAAGCCGCTGGCACCCGTGAAAATCGCGGGCGCGTACAAGTCGCCCGTCGGCGTGCGCTTCGAACTGCCCGAAGCCGGGCACTGCCCGCTTTTCGTCGGCCGCCATTTCCGCGGCCTCACGAACGGCCCGTCGCCCAAATGGCTGGCCGACCGGCTGATGTCGATCGGGCTCAGGCCGATCTCCGCGCTCGTCGACATCACGAACTTCTTCACCTTTGACACCAACCGCCCGCTGCACGTGTTCGATGCCGGCAAGCTCAAGGGCGGGCTCGTGCTGAAGCCCGCCAAGGGCGGCGAGACCTTCGCGGCGCTCAACAACAAGAGCTACACGATGGCCGGCGGCGAGACGATGATCTGCGACGAGGCGGGCATGGTCTCGATGGGCGGCCTGATGGGCGGCGCCACGACCGGCTGCGACGAGAAGACGACCGAGATGTTCCTCGAGGTGGCGCTTTTCGATCCGATCCGCGTGGCGATGACCGGCCGCCACCACCAGATCCTTTCCGATGCGCGCTACCGCTTCGAGCGCGGGCTTGATCCCGCCGCGGTGATCGACGGCATGGAAGCGGCCACGAAGATGGTGCTGGAACTGTGCGGCGGCGAGGCGTCCGAACCCGTCGTCACCGGCGCGGTGCCGGAATGGAAACGCAGCTACACGCTGCGCGCCGAACGCTGCGCCACGCTTGGCGGGCTCGACGTGCCGAAGGCCGATCAGGCCCGCGTGCTGACGAGCCTTGGCTTCACGGTCGCCGAGAAGGCGGGCGGCTTCGACGTCGAGCCGCCGCCGTGGCGCGCCGACGTGCATGGCGAGGCCGATCTCGTCGAAGAAGTCGTGCGCATCATTGGTTACGACGCGATCCCGGCGGTAAAGATGCCGCGCGAGGGCGCGATGCCGCCGCTTGCCCTGTCGCCGGGCCAGCGCCGCGTGCGCGATGCCAAGCGCAGCCTGGCGGGCCTCGGCCTTGTCGAGGCCGTCACGTTTTCGTTCATGCAGGCAAGCCACGCCAGACACTTCGGCGGCACGAACCCGAAGCTGGCGCTCGCCAACCCGATCAGCGCCGATCTCGACTATATGCGGCCCTCGATCATCCCGAACCTTGCCAACGCCGCGCGTCGCAACGCCGATCGCGGCTGGCCCGACAACGCGCTGTTCGAGGTGGGCCCGGTCTTCCACGATCCGGGCGAAACCGGCCAACGCATCGCGGCAACCGCGTTGCGTGCAGGTGCCGCCGTCGGCCGCCACTGGGGCGTTGCCGCGCGCAATGTCGATGCGTTCGACGCGAAGGCCGATGCGCTTGCCCTCCTCCAGCAGCTTGGCCTGTCGGTCGACAACGTGGCCGTGGCACGCGAGGCGCCGGGCTGGTTCCATCCCGGCCGTTCGGGTGCGCTCAAGCTCGGGCCCAAGACCGTGCTGGGCTATTTCGGCGAACTGCATCCTGAAGCGCTGAAGGCGCTCGACATCGATTTCCCGGTCGTCGCCTGCGAAGTGTTCCTCGAGGCGATGCCCGCACCCAAGGCCAAGGGCGGCCGCCAGCGCGCGGGCCTGAAGCTTGCCGCCCTCCAGCCGGTCGAGCGCGATTTCGCCTTCGTGGTGGACGAGGCGGTTGCCGCCGATGCGATCCTGCGCGCGGCCAAATCGGCTGACAAGGCGCTGATCGCGGGTGCTGGCGTGTTCGACGTCTATCGCGGCAAGGGTGTGGCCGACGGCAAGAAATCCGTCGCCATCGCCGTTCGCCTGCAACCGGTCGACCGCACGCTCACCGACGAGGACCTCGAAGCGGTTGCCACGAGAATCGTGGCCGCCGTCGCCAAGGCAACGGGCGCGAGCCTGCGCACCTGATCCGGGCGATTGACGCGCGCGGACATGCGCGCGAGAATCGCCTTGTGATTGCAGCGCTCATCGTCGCAATTCTTGCGTTCTCCGCCGGGCCCGCCGCCGCGATGCCCGACCCGATTCCCTCGGGCGCAGTCGACCCTGCGCGCATCCGGTTCGTCACCAGCACCAAGGCAAGTTCGACCTGCATCGGCCGGCCGAACACGCCGATGTGCGGGATCGAGACGCTGATCGGTTGCTACGAGCAGGTGCGGAATGCCGGCTGCGTGCAGCATCGAGATCCGCGGCTCAAGGGAAAGGGTCTGCCAATCCGGGTCGAGTACGTCGTCGTGAAAGCGGGTTTCGTCAATCGAAAGCGCGTGCGGGCTGCCCTCGCAACAGACTATGGCCGTGAAAATTGGCGCTGGCTGACTGCGGACGAATTCCAAGTCCGCGTGTTCGTGCGACAATGCCCGGACAGCCTCGCTTCATGCGACGGGATCGATTGGGACGACGCGATCTATGCGGTCGGCCCAAGCGTCTACAAGACGGGGCCAAGCCGCGGTCTCTGGACGTTCGCGATGTTCGGCATGTTCTCGCCCGAAGATTTCTTCGTGGATTGATCATTTGCGAGAGCGGAGAAGTGGCGTCGGGTCGATGTATTGCCCGTCCTTTTGGATCTGGAGGTGGACATGGTTCGTCATCGGACCATTGGCATTTGGCGGGTATACGAGTGACAGGTCTTGTGCCGTTCCAAGTGGATCACCTTTGCTGATCGGTGCGCCGCGTTCGAGATTCTTCCCGTCGATATCAACGTAGAATACTTCGACCCGATGCCCGTCATTCGTTTCGATCCGGATCGCTTTCAACTTTCCTTCCTTTCCTGGAATTCCCCGATACGGATCGAAGGTAGGGCCAATCTTTCCATCCACCGGCGACGTAATCTGTGTTCCCGGCGGCGCGACGAGATCGATGCCGTTGTGTTTGCGCGTCCCTCCGTCGCGACTGACGCCATAGGCGCCATCGCCTTGGCCGTCTTTGCGGATTTGCCGGTCGGGTGTGGGTGACAGGAGTTCAGGCGGCTGGGGTCTGGATTGCGGCGGCTCCACCTGTGCCTCTTGCGGATCGTTCGACGCATCGCCGTCCTGCGCTTCGTCGTGTTCAGTATCGTTCGCCGCCGCCAGCATCTTCGCGCCGCCGACTTCCTCGCCCTTGCGCAGTTCGAGCGTGCGGCGCGCCAGCTCGTCGGGCAGTCGCTCGTCGTATCGGTCGAGCGCATCGCGGGCCACCGGTGCGGGTCGGCGCCCGCCTTCCACGAATGTGCCGAAGGGTTGACCCTTGAGGCGCGGCGCGCCGAGGAACGCGGTCTGGCCGCCGGGATCGAGCCGGTCGAGTATGCCGTCGACGAGCAGGTCGCGTTCGCCCGGCCAGCGTGCGGCGAATTGCTCGACGAAGTCGCGCGCCTGCGCGACGCCGATGGAGCCAAGATCGCTTACGTATCGTGCAAGCTGGGCCGGAACTTCGCCGAGCCCGACCTGATGCGCGTCGAGCCAGTCGAGCTGGCTGGCGTTGGATTCGCGGTCGGGGGCGCGCAGCGTCGGCAGGTCGCCGATCGGGCGCAGTGCCGAGGCGGGCGCCGCGAACATGATCGACGGCGCGTCGCCGTTCGCGAGCGCCGCATGGTGCGCGTCGACTTCGTCGGGCGTCGGCACGTCGAAGCCGGCGAAGGCGGGCGCCTGGCGATCGCGCAGCGCTTCGATCGTCGGGCCGCCGGGCTTCAGCCAGCCGTCGGCCTTGAGGCCGCTGCGCTTCTGGAAGCGTCGGATCGCCGTATCGAGCGTTTGGCTCCATCGGCCGGTCGGCCCATCGCCGGCACGCAATTCGGCATCGCCCTCGTTGGCGAGCAGGCTTTCGATCCGGATCAGGTCCGGGCGCCGGTTGGGCCGGTTGCGGCCCACATCGGCGGAAAGCTCGAACCAGTCGGGCGTTTCGGAATCATTGCGATGACTCAGCAGGGACAACATGGCGTTTGCTCCTTTTGCGCTGATGTGCCCTGTTTGTTCTTATTTGTCAAATTTCCTATTTTAGGAATACATTATCTAGAAAGGCCGGCGCGCCATTCGCCGATCCGCACCGCGCCAAAAATCCCATTCGGTTGACGACCTTCGATCACCGTCTATAGTGCGCGCCCATGACGCCGTTGCACTTCCTCCGCGGCCCGCAGGGGCGAATTAACCGCCCGGTTCTCGTCGAGAACCGGGATGCGTCGATTCGTGCCTTTGTTGCCCCTGTGGAGTGTGTGCGTCATGACCCCTTCTTCTTCCGCCGATAGCGTGCGTTTCTTCGCCGTGGTCGCCCAGCCGGATGTCGGCTTGCCCGCCCGCGTTTTGGATCAGTTCGCCAAGCGCGACCTTCTGCCCGAGCGCTTCCTCGCGCGCCTCGTCGACGGTTCGCTGCTGATCGACGTCGAATGCGCGGGGCTCGACGACGTCGTCGCCGCCCATGTGCGCGACGTGCTTTCCTCACTCGTGCGGGTCGAGCGTGTCGATCTCGACACCTATCGCCGTTCGCTTGCCGCCTGATCCGTAGCCGGAGCCTTTCTTCGACATGTCCGCACCCGCCAAGCCCGCCGATTACAAATCGACCGTCTTCCTGCCGCAGACCGCCTTCCCGATGCGCGGCGACCTGCCCAAGCGCGAGCCCGACGTGCTGGCGCGCTGGGAGAAGATGGCGCTCTACAACGCGCAGCGGAAGGTTTCCAAGGGCCGCGAGAAGTACGTGCTGCATGACGGCCCGCCCTACGCCAACGGGCACCTGCATATCGGCCACGCGCTCAACAAGATCCTCAAGGACGTGGTCGTGCGCACGCGGCAGATGTCGGGCCTCGATTCCGACTATGTGCCCGGCTGGGACTGCCACGGCCTGCCGATCGAATGGAAGATCGAGGAGGAATACCGCGCCAAGGGCAAGGACAAGGACAAGGTCGACATCGTCGAGTTCCGCCGCGAGTGCCGCGAATTCGCCGCCAAGTGGATCGAGATCCAGAAGGCGGAATTCAAGCGCCTGGGCGTGATCGGCGACTGGGACAATCCCTATTCGACGATGTCCTATCCGGCCGAGGCGCAGATCGCGCGCGAGATCGCCAAGTTCGCGATGAATGGCGGGCTGTTCCGCGGTTCCAAGCCCGTGATGTGGTCGGTCGTCGAGAAGACGGCGCTGGCCGAGGCCGAGATCGAGTACCACGAGCACAAGTCGCAGACGATCCATCTTGCCTTCCCGGTCGTGAAGCCGGCCAAGCCCGCGCACGACGGGGCCGCGATCGTCATCTGGACGACGACGCCCTGGACCATCCCCGGCAACCGCGCGATCGCCGCGGGTGCGGAGATCGAATACGACATGCTGACGGTCAAGTCGGTGCATGACGGTTCGCGCGCCAAGCCCGGCCAGCGCTATCTCGTGGCCAAGGATCTTTCAACCGAGTTCGTCGAGGCCGCGAAGATCGCCGAAGTGGATATCGCCCTTGCCGCGCGCGCGACGGGTGCCGAACTTGCCGGAAGCGTGTGCGCGCATCCGCTGCGCGGGGCCGAAGGTGCCGGCGGCTATTACGATTTCGACGTGACGGTCTTCACCGGCGATTTCGTGACGACCGAGGCGGGCACGGGCTTCGTGCATATCGCCCCCGGCCACGGCGAGGACGACTACGAGCTTGGCATCCGCAACGGCGTGGAAGTGCCGCAGACCGTTTCGGACGACGGCAGCTACTACGAACACGTGGCGCTGTTCGCGGGCAAGCGCGTCTATACGCCCCACGGCAAGCCAGGCGACGCGAACAAGGCGGTTGTCGCCACGCTGGACCCGACGGGCCTGCTGCTGGCGATGGGCCAGCTCGTCCATTCCTATCCGCATTCCTGGCGCTCGAAGGCGCCGCTCATCTTCCGCAACACGCCGCAATGGTTCATCTCGATGTCGACGAACGACCTGCGCGCCAAGGCGCTGCAGGCGATCTCCGACACGCGCTGGGTTCCGGAGTCGGGCGAGAACCGCATCCGCTCGATGATCGAGACGCGGCCGGACTGGTGCATCTCGCGCCAGCGCGCATGGGGCGTACCCATCGCCGTGTTCGTCGAGAAGAAATCGGGCCAGTTGTTGCGCGATCCGGCCGTGTTCGAGCGCATCGCCGCGGCCTTCGAGGCCGAAGGGGCCGATGCATGGTACGCCTCGCCAGCCTCGCGGTTCCTCGGGCCCGATTACGATCCGGCTGCCTACGAACAGGTGAAGGACGTGATCGACGTGTGGTTCGACAGCGGATCGAGCCACGCCTACACGCTGGAACCCGGCAAGGAGAAGACGGGCTGGGACCTCAAATGGCCGGCCTCGCTCTATCTCGAAGGCTCCGACCAGCATCGCGGCTGGTTCCATTCCTCGCTGCTGGAAGCCTGCGGCACGCGCGGGCGGGCACCTTATGAAGCGGTGCTAACGCACGGCTTCGTGCTCGACGAGCAGGGCCGCAAGATGTCGAAGTCGCTCGGCAACGTCACGGCACCCCAGCAGGTGATCGAACAGTACGGCGCCGACATCCTGCGCCTGTGGGTCGTGGCATCGGATTATTCGGAAGACCTGCGCATCGGGCCCGAGATCCTGAAGCAGCAGGCGGAATATTACCGCCGCCTGCGCAACACGCTGCGCTATCTGCTGGGCGCCATCGACGGGTTCGATGCCGCCGAGGCGCTGCCGGAATCCGAAATGCCGGAGCTTGAGCGTTTCGTGCTGCACCGGCTCGTGGAACTCGACGCGCTGCTCAGGCAGTCGGTCGAGGATTACGCGTTCACGGCCTTCTATACCGAGCTTCATAATTTCTGCGCGGTCGACCTGTCGGCGTTCTATTTCGACATCCGCAAGGACGCGCTCTACTGCGATGGGAAGACCTCGGTGCGCCGGCGCGCCGCGCGCACGGTGATGGCCGCGCTCTACGAGCGCCTCGTGAAGTGGCTGGCTCCGGTGCTGTGCTTCACGGCCGAGGAAGCCTGGCTTTCGCGCAATCCCGGCGAGGGCGAGTCGGTGCATCTGCACGTGTTCCCGGCCACGCCGGCGACATGGCGCGACGACGCGCTGGCGGCCAAGTGGGCCAGGCTGCGCGACGTGCGCCGCGTGGTCACCGGCGCCAACGAGATCGCGCGCGCGGAAAAGAAGATCGGCTCCTCGCTGCAGGCCGCACCGGTCGTCCATGTCGACGGGCCGGACGTGGCGAAGGCGATCTCGGCCGATGCGTGGAACGAACTCTTCATCGTGTCCGGCCATTCCTTCGCTTCCGGCGCGGCACCAGCTGATGCGTTCAGGCTCGACGACGTGCCCGGCGTGGCCGTGGTCGTGAAGCTTGCCGAGGGCAACAAGTGCGAGCGCTGCTGGCGCGTGCTGCCGGAAGTGGGCGGCAATGCCGCGCATCCGGCGCTGTGCGTGCGGTGTGCCGGCGTCGTGGGCGGATGAACGCCAATCTCAAGCGCGGGCTTCTTTTCGCGGCGGTCACGCTGGTGCTCGACCAGGCGGCCAAGCTGGCGATGCTCGTCTATCTGATCGAGGGGTTCCGCCCGTCGGTGCGCGTCCTGCCGTTCTTCGATCTCGTCGTCGTGTGGAACTACGGCGTCAGCTTCGGCATTTTCAATACGGGCTCCTCGTCGGCGGCCCATCTGTTTGCCGGCCTCGCTTTCGCCATTGTTCTGGGGCTTGTCTGGTGGATGCGCAATGCCGAGAACGGCACGGTCGTCGTCGGCCTGGGCCTCGTCGTTGGCGGGGCCATCGGCAACGTCGTCGACCGGCTGCGGTTCGGCGCGGTGTTCGATTTCCTCGATTTCCACGTCGCGGGCTGGCATTGGCCGGCTTTCAACGTGGCGGATTCGGGCATCACGATCGGAGTTGCTCTTTTGTTCTGGGACGCTTTCATCGGAACGCGGACCGCACTAAAATAGAGGGCATGATGATTCGACGTCCCCGCCGTCTGGCCGGTCCCGTGGCGCTCGCCCTTGTTGGCGTGCTGGCGCTTGGCGGCTGCGCGGAAACGCGCAAGGCGCTGGGCTGGGAAAAATCCGCGCCCGACGAATTCCGCATCGTGAGCCGCGCACCGCTGGCGCTGCCGCCGGACTACGGCCTGCGTCCGCCCGCACCGGGTGCCGCGCGCCCGAACGAGGCGACGCCGCAGGATGCCGCGCGCACGGCCGTTTTCGGCACCGAGAAACAGACCGCAAGCGTGCTGAACGGGGCAGGAAGTGCGGGCGAACGTACGCTGCTCACCAAGATGGGGGCCGAAAAGGCCGACCCGAACATCCGCGACACGATCGATCGCGAGACGCAGAGCCTTGCCGAAGCCGACCGAAGCTTCGTGGACAGGCTGATCTTCTGGCGCGAGCCGGAAACGCCGGGCAGCAAGGAGCAGCTCGACGCCGCGCGCGAGGCCCAGCGCCTGCGCGAGGTTTCGGCCGCAGGCAAGCCCGTCAATGCGGGCGAACTGCCCACGATCAAGAAGCGCCAGCGCGGCTGGCTCGAAGGCATCTTCTGAACGCCGTGCGCGGCTTTGCGGCCGCCTTGCTGGGCTGCGTCGCGGCGTTCGCCGCGTGCGGCGGGGCGCACGCGCAGGTCTTCAACCCGACGACGTTCGAACTCGCCAACGGCCTCAAGGTCGTCGTGATCGAGAACCACCGCGCGCCCATCGCCACGCAGATGGTGTGGTACCGCGCGGGGGCCGCCGACGAGACGCAAGGCACGTCGGGCATCGCGCATTTCCTCGAGCACCTGATGTTCAAGGGCACGAAGGAAGTGGCGCCGGGCGAATTCAGCCGCATCGTCGCGCGCGTGGGCGGGCGCGACAACGCGTTCACGTCGTGGGACTACACGGCCTTCTTCCAGAACGTCGCGCGCGACCGGCTCGACACGGTGATGCGCATCGAGGCCGACCGCATGGCGAACCTGCGGCTTGCCGAAAGCGACGTGCTGACCGAGCGCGACGTGATCGTCGAGGAGCGGCGCCAGCGCATCGACCAGAGCCCGGGCGCAAAGCTGCGCGAGCGCACGATGGCGATGCTGTTCGCCAACCATCCCTATGGCCGCCCGGTGATCGGGTGGGAGCACGAGATGAAGGCGCTGTCGCGCGCCGACGCGCTTGCCTGGTACGGCAAGTGGTATGCGCCCAACAACGCGATGCTGATCGTGGCGGGCGACGTGACGCCGGCCGAAGTGAAGGCGCTTGCCGAGAAATACTACGGGCCGATCCCGCGCAAGCCGGTGCCCGAGACGCGCGTGCGCCCGCAGGAACCGCCCGCACTGGGTGCGCGACGCATCGAGCTTCGCGACACGCGCGTGCGCCAGCCTTCGTGGTCGCGCGCGTGGCTCGCCCCCTCGCATGCGCGCGGCCTGCCCAAATTGGGCCCCGAGGCGGCCGATGCGCTCGACGTCGCCGCCACGATCCTGGGCGGCGGGCCGACGAGCCGGCTCGTGCGTGCGCTCGTGCACGAGCGCGAGCTTGCGACGTCGGCCGGCGTTTCGTACGGCGACGACGCGCTCGATCTCCAGTCCTTCTGGGTCTATGCCAGCCCGAAGCCCGGCATCGAGATCGCGGCGCTGGAAACGGCGGTCGAGAAAGTGCTGGCCGAGACGCTTGCCGCCGGCTTCACCGACGAGGAGGTCGCGCGCGCCAAGGCGCGGATGGCCGACGATGCGGTGTTCGCGCGTGACTCCCTGCAATCGGGTGCGCGCGCCATCGGCGTTGCGTTCACCACCGGCAAGGATGTCGCGTGGGTCGAGAACTGGCCAAACCGGCTTGCCGCCGTGACGACCGCGCAGGTCAATGCCGCGCTGCGCGCGGTGCTCGATCCCGATGCGCATGTGACCGCCATCCTGCTGCCGAAGCCCGGGAGCTGACGATGCGCGCGCTCCTGTCCCTTGCGTTCGTCGCATTCTTCTCGGTCTCCGCATTCGCGGCCGGCCCGAAGATCGAACGCGTGACGAGCCCCGGCGGCATTGAGGCGTGGCTGGTGCGCGACAATTCGCTGCCGCTGCTGGCCCTCCAGTTCGCGTGGCGCGGGGGTGCTGCGGGCGATCCGGCCGGCAAGGAAGGGCGGGCCGCGATGACGAGCGACCTGCTCGTGCAGGGCGCTGGCCCGCGCGACCAGCAGGAATTTGCCGCCGCACTCGAAGACAAGTCGATCTCGCTGGGCTTCTCGGCCGGTGCCGACATGGTGCAGGGCTCGCTGCGCGTCCTGTCGCGCGACAAGGACCTGGGCATCGAACTTCTGGCCGATGCGCTGACCAGGCCGCGTTTTGACGAAAGGCAGATCGAACGCATCCGCCAGTCGATCCTGGCGGCCCTTTCGCGCGAGGAAACCTCGCCCGAGACGCTTGCAAGACGCGCGTTCGCGCGCGCCGCATTCGGCACGCATCCCTATGCCCGGCCCGCGCGCGGCACGCCCGACAGCGTCAAGGCGCTGACCGGGGCCGACCTGCGCGCCGAACTTGCGGCCACCTACGCGCGCGACAACCTGCTGGTGACCGCGGTGGGCGACACCACGCCGGCCGAGCTGGGGCCGATGCTCGACCGCGCGTTCGGCGGCCTGCCTGCGAAATCGAGCGCGCCGGCAATCGCGCAGGCAAGCTTCGGCGGTGGCGGGCGCACGATCGTGATCGACCGGCCCGGCAGCCAGACCTTCGCGCTGATCGGCCGGCCCGGCATTTCGCGCGACGATCCCGATCTTTTCGCGGCCGTCGTCGTCAACTACATCCTCGGCGGCGGGGGCTTCAATTCGCGCCTGATGCTGTCGGTGCGCGAGCGCGAGGGGCTCACCTACGGCATCGGGACGGGCCTTGCGATCTTCGACCACGCGAATCTCGTTCAGGGTTCGTGGTCGAGCGAGAACCGCGTCGTCGGCCGCGCGCTTGCGCTGGTGCGCACGGAGCTTGCGCGCATGGGCAAGGACGGCCCGAGCGAGGACGAGCTGTCCGGCGCCAAGGACTATCTGCTCGGCTCGTACGCACTTCAGTTCGACGGCGTCGGCGCGATCGCGCGGCTGCTGCTCGGCGCGCGGCTCGACGGGCGCGGGCTCGACTGGTTCGACGAGCGCGAGAAGCGCATCCGTGCCGTCACGCTTGCCGACGCGCGCCGCGTGGCCGCGCGGCTCTATGCGGGCGACGACCTGCTGGTCGTTGCCGTCGGCAAGCCCGAAGGAATCTCGCCGAGCGAGTGAGCCGGCTTCCGGCTATCATTCCCGGCCCCCGGAGTCAGAAACGAGTCGCCCATGCCGCTGCCCTATCTTCAGGATCTCCGCCATTGCGCGGGCCACGACCTTGACGGCCCGCTTGCGCACACGCGCCCCGCGCTCCAGCGCCTGAAGGCCGCCAAGGGCAAGGGCGAATACGCGTTCCTCGACCAGCCCGACCGCACCGACGATCTGGCCGCGATCGAGGCGGCCGCCGCCAGGTTGCGCAAGTTCGGCGCGATCGTGCTGCTGGGCACGGGCGGCTCGAGCCTGGGCGCGCGCACGCTTGCCGCCCTCGTCGATGGCGGTGCGGGCTTCTGGCCCAAAGGCACGCCGCGCCTTGTCGTGGCCGAGAATGTCGATCCGTTCGGCTTCGGCAAGATGCTCGATACGCTCGATCCGGCCGACACCGGCCTGCTGGCGGTGTCGAAATCCGGCGGGACGGGCGAAACGCTTGCCCAGATGCACGCGATCCTGCCGTGGCTGGAAAAGGCGGGTCCGCTTTCCGCGCGTGCCTGCGCGATCACCGAGCCCACCGACAACGCGCTGTCGCGCCTTGCCGGGCGCCACGCCATTCCTATCCTCGAGCATCCGCCCACGCTGGGCGGGCGTTATTCCGTTCTGTCGATCGTGGGGCTTCTGCCGGCCGCGATCCTTGGTCTCGATATCCGCGCGCTGCGCGCGGGTGCGGCAATGGCACGCGATGCCGCACTCGACGATCCGGCGACATCGCTGCCCGCGCACGGGGCGGCCCTTGCCGCCGCCCTCGTCCACAAGGGCAAGCGCACGACGGTCTTGTGCCCCTATGTCGATGCGCTGGCTCCGTTCGGGCAGTGGTTCGCGCAGCTCTGGGCCGAAAGCCTCGGCAAGGGTGGCGAGGGAACGACGCCGATCCGCGCACTGGGCACCGTGGACCAGCACAGCCAGCTGCAGCTGTGGCTCGACGGGCCGGCGGACAAGCTGATCACGATCGTCGCGCGCGACAGCCGCGATGCGGGTCCGCGTTTTGCAGCCGACATGCTTGCCGACGGCGCGCTCGACTGGCTGGCCGGCCGCACGATGGGCGACCTGCTCGACGTGTCGTGGCGCGCCACGGCCGAGACGCTCGCGCGGCACGGCCGGCCGGTGCGCATCCTGACCATCCGCACGCTCGACGAGACCACGCTGGGCGCGCTGCTGATGCATTTCATGCTGGAGACCGTGATCGCGGCCGACCTGTTCGGTGTCGAGCCGTACCACCAGCCGGCGGTCGAGGACGGCAAGAAACTCGCGCGCGCCTACATGAAGGGCATGGGCGCCAAGGCAGACAACGGATGACGATCCGCCGCCTGCCCGAAACGCTCGTCAACCGCATCGCCGCCGGCGAGGTGATCGAGCGGCCGGCGGCCGCGGTGAAGGAGCTTGTCGAAAACGCGATCGATGCCGGGGCAAAGCGCATCGACGCGACGCTGGGCGAGGCCGGCCGCGCGCTGATCGCGATCGTGGATGACGGCAAGGGCATGACGGCCGACGAGCTTTCGCTGGCCGTGGAGCGCCATGCGACATCCAAGCTTCCCGACGACGACCTGCTGGCGATCCGCACGCTGGGCTTCCGCGGCGAGGCTTTGCCGTCGATCGGTGCCGTCGCGCGGTTGACGATCACCAGCCGCCCGCCGGGTGCCGCCGAGGCATGGTCGATCGCGCTCGAAGGCGGCGCCAAGGCCGCACCCGTTCCGGCAGCCGCCCCGCCGGGCACGCGCGTGGAAGTGCGCGACCTGTTCTATGCCACGCCCGCGCGGCTCAAGTTCCTGAAGGGCGAGCGGGCCGAGCGCGAGGCCTGCGAGGACGCCATCGCGCGCCTTGCGATGGCGCATCCGGAAATCGCCTTCTCGCTGACCGCCGACGGCCGCTCGGTCCTGAAACTTCCGGCCGCGTCGGGCGAGGGTGACGAGGCGCGGCTTGCGCGCGTTTCGGCCGTGATCGGCAGGGATTTCTTCGACAATGCCGTGGCGCTGGATGCGCGCCGGGCCGATCCGGAAGGTGCGATCCGCCTTTCCGGCCATGCGGGCCTGCCCACGTACAACCGCGCGACGGCCCAGCACCAGTACCTGTTCGTGAATGGCCGCCCGGTGCGCGACAAGCTGCTGGCGGGTGCCGTGCGCGGGGCCTACGCCGATTTTCTCGCGCGCGACCGCCATCCGGCCGTGGCGCTGTTCCTCGAGCTGCCCACGAACATGGTCGATGCCAACGTGCATCCGGCAAAAACCGAAGTGCGCTTCCGCGATCCCGCACGCATCCGCGGGCTGATCGTGGCGAGCCTGAAGGAAGCGCTCGACCGCGCGGGCTTCCGCGCTTCCACGCGCGTGGCGGTCGAAGCATTGGAACTCGCGCGCACCCATGCGGCACCGCCGCCGCAATACGCCTTCGCGGCACAGCCCGGCGGTTCGGCACCTGGCCCCGCACTGGCCGAGCGCAGCGTGAGCTGGCAGGCACCGGCCGCACCGCGCCCGATGGCGGCGCCGGTCCATGCATTCGGCGCTTCGGCGCCCGCGGCCGCGCCGACATCGGATGCCGCACCCGCCGACCTGCCGCTGGGGCTGGCGCGCGCGCAACTCCACGAAACCTATATCGTCGCGCAGACGAAGGACGGCATCGTCATCGTCGACCAGCATGCCGCGCACGAACGCCTTGTCTACGAACGCATGAAGGAAGCGCTCGACGCGGGCGGCGTGAAGCGGCAGACGCTGCTCATCCCCGAAATCGTCGAGCTGGACGAATCGTCGGCCGCATCGATCGCGGGCAAGGCGGACGAACTTGCCGAACTTGGCCTTGTCGTCGAACCGTTCGGGCCGGGTGCGGTTGCCGTGCGCGAGACACCCGCCCTGCTGGGCGAACTCGACGTGCGCGGGCTCGTGCGGGATCTTGCCGACGAGATTGCCGAACATGGTGCTGCCCTGTCGCTCAAGGAACGGCTTGCCGACGTGTGCGGCACCATCGCCTGCCACGGCTCGGTGCGCGCCGGCCGCCGCCTGACGGGCCCGGAAATGGATGCGCTCTTGCGCCAGATGGAAGCCACGCCGCACAGCGGCCAGTGCAACCACGGCCGGCCGACGTATGTCGAATTGAAGCTCGCGGATATCGAAAGACTGTTTGGGCGGCGGTGAAACAAAGGCCGTCTTAGTAGGCGCGTGGGCATAATGGAGAATTTTATGCTCGTTTTAGTGGTACAAATATTGTATAATTTTATTAGTTTCTCCAGTTGGCTATCTAAACGGGGGGCACGTTGAAGTTTAGAGACGTAAAGGTCACCGATTTTGCAGGTTTTCTTGCGGAGATTCGGTCACGTGCAAGCCTCCGGCAACCCGTTTGGTTTCGCGGCCAATCTTCAGCTGATTGGAATCTTGCTCCTACTATCGCAAGAGTTCCGCAAGGTATCGCTGCAGAGCCGTTGCTAATCACCAGATTTAAGCAGAACGCACTGGCACTGCTTGATACTAGGCCGGGGAATGAATGGGAATGGCTCTTTGTTATGCGCCACTATGGCGTGCCAACCCGCTTGATGGATTGGTCCGAAAGCCCGCTGGTATCATTATTCTTTGCAATAGGTGAAGACTTCAAAGCCGACGGGGCTTTTTGGTGCTTGTTGCCGATCGAGATGAATCTTTCTGCAGCCATAAAGCCAGCGCACAAAATGGAAATACCGGGTTTTGGCGATAGTACAATTCTTGACAATTATCTTCCGTCGAGCCTCCAAAAAGAGCAGTCAAGCTCATTGAAACCGGCAGCGGCAATTGCGCAGCGTAACACTCGGCGAATTCAAGCACAGCACGGCGTATTTACCATTATTCACCGAGAGCAGCACCGGATTGACGAAATGGATAACGGAAATCACGTTTGGAGATTGATCATTCCAGCCCGAGCTAAAGAACGATTTGCAAAAGACTTAGCGTTGCTGAATATCAAGCGTCTGACATTGTTTCCTGAGCTTGACATGGTTGGGCAGAATGCGAGTGAGGCGGTACGATGAAATTCAACGTATTTGAGGCTCGAAATTCATCCGTTCTCTACCTTTATTCACTTAGAGCATCCATTGAAGTCGAGCCCATGTACCAACGTATGGGTGACGTATGGACGCTGGATAAGCGCCAGCTATTGATTGATTCAATAATCAACGAATTTGATATTCCTAAGATTTATTTTCACGACCTTAAAGATTTCGGCGCGGCCGAATCAAAGCAGTTCTCTCTGATCGATGGGCGTCAGCGGCTCGAGGCAATTTGGAAGTTCATCAATGGGGAATTTCCGCTCGCTGATGATATCGAGTACCTCCATGATGGTTCGGTGTCATTGAGGGGCCTCACTTACAAGGAAATGGCTGAGCAGTATCCTGCAATTAAGCAAAAGTTCGATTCGACGACGTTGTCTGTATTTATAGTGCAGACAGATGACATAGATTTGATCGAGGAAATGTTTTCTCGATTAAATGAGGCAGTCCCATTAAACGCAGCAGAGAAACGAAACGCTTTTGGCGGCCCGCTTCCAAAGATTGTACGAGATATGGTCAATCTGTCCTTCTTCAAAAAGAAACTAAAGGTGTCAAATCGACGCTATCAACATCGTGATTTAGCAGCGAAACTGATCTATCTTCAGTTTAATTCGAAGATACTCGATACGAAGAAAATTTATCTCGACATTTTTTTTAAAGATAATCAGTCAACCCCGACGTCGAGATTTCGCCCAGCGGTGACGAGCGCGAAAAATATTCTTTCCGAAATGAGTGCTGTGTTTACGGACTCGGATAAATTGCTCCGCTCGGCTGGTATGGTTGTCCTTTACTATTTATTGTTTAAAAAGGCGATTGAATCGAGTTGGCGGAAATTGCCGTCTAGAAATCAGATTCTTGAATTCGAATCCCATCGTGAAAGGAATCGTAAGGCTGCTGAAGTCGATATTTCAAAGGCGGAGTATGATTTGCTAGAGTTTGATCGGTATATGCAGACACCAAACGACGCTCACGCGATTCGCTTTCGTCTTGATCTGCTGATGAAGCACTTTAGACACAATGTTTGATGTTACTTTTCAATGTTTAGACTTTTCTATTTGCGTGAAGTGAATCCAAACGGCCCGGAAATGGATGCGCTCTTGCGCCAGATGGAAGCCACGCCGCACAGCGGCCAGTGCAACCACGGCCGGCCGACGTATGTCGAATTGAAGCTCGCGGATATCGAAAAACTGTTTGGCCGTCGTTAGATATCGCTTAATCGGCGCTTAATAATTGTAGGACAAAATCGGCAGATCAGGCTGTGGCGCACGCCCGCGCCGCCGGCCGTGCCGGTCGTTTGTCCTTCGGCGGTGACGGGCCGGCAATCAATTGCATTGGAGAGACCCCCCATGACTCTCACGATCGGACGAAAGCTCGGGCTTGCCTTCCTCGGTGCCGTTGCCGTGTTGGCGGGCCTGGTGAGCTACAATTATGTCGAGCTTCGCGAGTTGGCCCGCCTTCAGGATTCCGGCGCATTGCGAGCGCGCGACGCGATCTTCGCGACCGACGTCGCGGCGACGGGCCCGCGGCTCTACCGGATCATCGCCGACGGCGAGATCAACCGCGAACTCGCGACGACCGAGAAGGACTGGAAAGAGGCGCTTGCGAACGCCGATGCGGCCTTCGGGCGGATCGGCAAGATGGTTGCCACGCCGAAGGAAGCGGCCCTCCACAAGGAAGCCGTTGCCGCCTATCGCGAGATGATCGCGATCTTCGAAAAGGAGATGATGCCGCTGCTGCGCAAGAGCCCCGGCATCACCGAAGAGATCCGCAACCTCGACGGCAAGATCGACGAAAAGGTCGCGGCCATCACCGATCGGATGTCGGCGATCCGCGACTCCCTCGTCGTCGAGTCCGACGATGCGGACGGCCGCTTCGATGCCACGCGCGAAGTCGTCATCACGACCAGCATGGCGATCGCCGCGATCGCGTCGGTCCTTCTGATCGCGATCGGGCTCGCGACCGCGCGCAGCATCTCCGGCCCGGTGCGTTCGATGATCGGTTTCATGCGGCGGCTGGCGGGTGGCGACGTTTCGGCCGAAGTGCCCGCCATCGGGCGCAAGGACGAGATCGGCCAGATGGCCGACGCCGTGCAGGTGTTCAAGGACAGCATGATCGAAACCGCGCGTCTGCGCGAAGAGCAGGAGGCCGCCAAGTCGCGCGCGGAGGCCGAGCGCCGGCAGGCGATGCTCGCGCTCGCCGCGCGCTTCGAGGCCGATGTCGGCGGGATCGTTGGCTCGGTCAACGCGCAGGCGAACGAGCTTCAGGCGACCGCCCAGTCGATGACGGCGACGGCGGCGGAAACCTCGCAGCGTTCCTCGGCGGCGGCCGCGGCGTCGGAGGAAGCCTCGTCCAACGTGCAGACGGTCGCTTCGGCGACCGAGGAGCTGAGCGCCTCGGTGCGCGAGATCGGCGTGCAGGTGACGGCGTCGACGCAGAAGATCGGCGAGGCCGTGCGCCAGGCCGACGAGAGCAACAGCCAGGTCCAGGGCCTTGCCGAAGCCGCACAGAAGATCGGCGACATCGTGCGGCTGATCAACGACATCGCGGGCCAGACGAACCTGCTGGCGCTCAACGCCACGATCGAAGCCGCGCGCGCGGGCGAGGCCGGCAAGGGCTTCGCGGTGGTGGCATCGGAGGTGAAGGCGCTTGCCAACCAGACAAGCAAGGCCACCGAGGAAATCGGCCAGCAGGTGCGTGCCATCCAGGACGCCACGCAGGATTCCGTCCGCTCGATCCAGGCGATTTCCAGCACGATCGGCGACGTGAACCAGTCGGCGACCGCCATTTCCTCGGCCGTGGAACAGCAGGGGGCCGCCACGCAGGAGATCGCGCGCAACGTCCAGCAGGCCGCACAGGGCACGCAGGAGGTTTCCGCCAACGTCGCCGGCGTCAGCAAGGCGGCGCAGGAATCCGGGGCCGCCGCCACGCAGGTGCTGTCTTCGGCGGGCGAACTTTCGAAGCACAGTGAAGCGCTGCGCCGGCAGGTGGACACCTTCCTTGCCGAAGTCCGGGCGGCGTAGGCAATAAAACTTTTCATAAGAATTAAATCATTGTACGGCTATTCGGGGCGTGGCAGGATTCCGGTCATGACGCGCCCCGAAATCCCTGCCGGTTTGCCCTCGTTCCCGCCATCGGATGGCGACTGGCCGGACCGATTGCGCAGGACACGCGACGCGACTCGTGAAATCGCCACTTTCTTCATCTACTGCAATAACTTGAATGCAGGTTACCAACCGGCGACCGTCGCGCGTTTGTCGCCTGTCGTCGCCCGTTTCGGGCGGTGCATTGCGCCGCCAAAGATGCGGGCACGGCTGTTGCGTTGCGGGAGACGCTTGCCTATGTTCCCGCTTCCCTCCGCGCGCCCCCTCGTCGGGCGCCTTTTTTTCGAGTCCCCGGCGTAATGACCGACCTGTCGCGCATCCGCAATTTCTCGATCGTGGCACATATCGACCACGGCAAATCGACGCTCGCCGACCGGCTGATCCAGGCCTGCGGGGCCGTCGAGGCGCGCGAGATGCAGGAGCAGATGCTCGACTCGATGGACATCGAGCGCGAGCGCGGCATCACCATCAAGGCGCAGACCGTGCGGCTCGACTACAAGGCCAAGGACGGGAAGGACTATGTCCTGAACCTGATGGACACGCCCGGCCATGTCGACTTCGCCTACGAGGTGAGCCGGTCGCTCGCCGCATGCGAGGGCTCGATCCTCGTCGTCGATGCCTCGCAGGGCGTGGAGGCGCAGACGCTCGCCAACGTCTATCAGGCGCTCGACGTGGGCCACGAGATCGTGCCGGTGCTCAACAAGATCGACCTGCCAGCGGCCGACCCCGAGCGCATCAAGAAGCAGATCGAGGACGTGATCGGGCTCGACGCCTCGGATGCCGTGCCGATCTCGGCCAAGACCGGGCTCAACATCGATCTCGTGCTCGAGGCGCTGGTCACGCGCCTGCCGCCGCCCAAGGGCGACGGGGCGGCCCCGCTGAAGGCGCTGCTCGTCGATGCGTGGTACGACCTCTATCTCGGCGTCGTGCTGCTGATCCGCGTCAAGGACGGGCGCATCGCGCGCGGCATGAAGATCCGCATGATGAACGCCGCGACCACCTACGACGTCGAGCGCGTGGGCGTGTTCACGCCCAAGCTCAAGGACGTGGGCGAACTGGGGGCGGGCGAGATCGGCTTCGTCACCGCCGGCATCAAGGCGGTGGCGGATGTCGCCATCGGCGACACGATCACCGAGGAAAAGCGCCGCGCTTCCGAGCCGCTGGCCGGCTTCAAGCCCTCGCTGCCCGTGGTGTGGTGCGGACTGTTTCCCGTCGACCCCGCGCAGTTCGAGCATCTGCGCGAAAGCCTCGGCAAGCTGCGTCTCAACGATGCCAGCTTCGTCTACGAGCCGGAAAGCTCGGCGGCGCTCGGCTTCGGCTTCCGCTGCGGCTTCCTGGGCCTCCTGCATCTCGAGATCGTTCAGGAGCGGCTTTCGCGCGAGTTCGACCTCGACCTGATCGCGACCGCACCCTCGGTCGTCTACAATGTTTACCTGACCGACGGCACGGTGATGGACATGCACAATCCGGCCGACATGCCGGATGCCGTGCGCATCGACCATATCGAGGAGCCGCGCATCAAGGCGACGATCCTCGTGCCCGACGAGTATCTGGGCGCCATCCTCAAGCTCTGCCAGGACCGGCGCGGCATCCAGCAGAACCTCACCTATGTGGGCAACCGCGCGATGGTCGTCTACGACCTGCCGCTCAACGAAGTGGTGTTCGATTTCTACGACCGGCTGAAGTCCGTTTCGCGCGGTTACGCGTCGTTCGATTACCAGATGACCGACTACCGCGAGGACGATCTCGTGCGCCTGTCGATCCTCGTCAACGCCGAGCCTGTCGACGCGCTTGCCATCATCGTCCACCGCACGCAGGCCGAAAGCCGCGGGCGCGCGCTGTGCGTGAAGCTCAAGGAACTCATCCCGCGCCAGCTCTTCCAGATCCCCGTGCAGGCGGCCATCGGCGGCAAGATCGTCGCGCGCGAGACGATCTCGGCCCTGCGCAAGGACGTGCTCGCCAAGTGCTACGGCGGCGACATCACGCGCAAGCGCAAGCTCCTCGACAAGCAGAAGGAGGGCAAGAAGCGCATGCGCCAGTTCGGCCAGGTCGAGATCCCGCAGTCCGCCTTCCTCGCCGCCCTGAAGGCGCGCGACGATTAGGCGCTAGCGCCAGTCCGGACGCCGCCGGCGGCGCGGCACGCGCGGGCGCGCCACGAACCACAGCGCGATGCCCGCGACCCCCGCGACGATCCAGGCGGGCGTCAGCAGGATCGGGAACACCACGTCGGTCCACAGGACCGGATGCACGTGGCGCACGAGGGCAGGTTCGAGCAGCAGCAGGGATTCGCGGTTGACGCTGGCCCACACCTGACCCAGCGGGATGGGCACGTATTCGCCCGATTCCAGCCAGCCGAAACCGTCAAGCCCGGCCGCCGCGGCTGCACCTGCGAAGAAGAGCCAAGCGAATATCCGCAGCACGATCACGTACGGCACTTCCCCCCATGCGGGCCTGATTCGTCCAGCCAGTCTAGCGGCTTCGCCCCGGCGAGGCGAGCGGACCCGAAGCCCTTGGAAAGCGGCCGGTTTGGCTGTAAGACCACCTCCGCCGACCCGGCGGAGGGGTGGCCGAGTGGTTTAAGGCGCTCGCTTGGAAAGCGTGTATGGGGGAAACCCCATCGTGAGTTCGAATCTCATCCCCTCCGCCATTTCCATGCCCGTCACGATGCGCGGATCTTCGCGGTGAAGGCGTCGACCTGGGTCGACAGGGCGTCGGACTGGCGGGCGAGTTCGTCGGCGGCGCCGAGGACATGGGATGCCGCCTCGCCGGTCTCGCTCGAGGCTTTCGTGACGCCGGTGATGTTGTTCGTCACTTCCTGTGTCCCGGCGGATGCCTGCTGGACGTTGCGCGCGATTTCCTGCGTCGCGGCACCTTGCTCCTCGATTGCCGCCGCGATCGCCGTCGCGATTTCGTTCATGCGGCCGATGGTCTGGCCGATGGCGCCGATCGCTTCGATCGAACCGCTTGTCGCGGACTGGATCGATTTGACCTGGCCGGCGATTTCTTCGGTGGCGCGCGCGGTCTGGCTCGCGAGATTCTTCACCTCCGATGCGACGACCGCGAAGCCCTTTCCGGCTTCGCCCGCACGTGCCGCCTCGATCGTGGCGTTCAGCGCCAGCAGGTTCGTCTGGCCCGCGATGGCGTTGATCAGCTTGACCACGTCGCCGATCTTCTCGGCGGCCTCGGATAGCGTCTGGACCTGCGTATTCGTGCGCTCGGCCTCGCCGACGGCCTGACTTGCGATCTGCGCCGATTCCGCGACCCGCCGGCCGATTTCGGAAATCGATGCCGAAAGCTCTTCGGCCGCACTCGCAACCGTCTGGACGTTGGCGGAGGCCTGTTCCGATGCGCCGGCGACGATCGCCGACTGGCGCGAGGCCGCATCTGCGGCCGACGTCATCGATTTCGCGGTCTTCTGGAGTTCCGCCGACGACGCGGAAACGAACTGGACGACACCCTTGACGCTCGCTTCGAACTCGTCGGCCATCGCATGCATGGCCGCACGCTTTTCGGATTCCGCGCGCGCCTTTGCCGACTCCTGATCGTGCCGAAGCCCGTCCGCCTCGATCATGTTCTTCTTGAAGACCTCGACCGCGCGGGCCATGTCGCCGATCTCGTCGTATCGGCCGGCGAAGGGGATCTCGACGGTCTTGTCCCCGCCCGAAAGCGCCGCCATCGTGCGGTTGAGCGAGACGATCGGGCGTGAAACGCCGCGCGATGCGACAAGGTAGCCGAGCGCGGCGAGGCCGACGAACAGCGCGCCGACGACGGCCGCGACGGTGGCGGCGACAGCACCGGCGCGGCCTTCCATCCTGGAGACCTTTTCGGCAGCATTCGAATCGGCCGCGTCGGCCAGATCCGAAAGGGCGGCCTTGAGCGCGCCTTCGGCCGGCGCGACGGATTCGTTCAAGACCTTTACCGCTTCGGCTTGCGCGAAGTTCAGGCTGAGTTCGAAGACCTTGCGGGACGCCGCCTCGAACGCGTCGAGGGCCTTGACGATTCGCACCGCAGCGTCGCGGATATTGGCTTCCCGGGTCTTGGCAATGGCGTCGTTCAGCCGTTGGCGGACATCCGCGAGCTGGACGCCCACCAGCGTCTGGGTCGTTTTCAGATGATCGAGATCGATATCGGCCGGCGCCGCGCGTACGTCGCCCAGCACCTGCTGGACGTCAAGCGCGGCACTCGAGCTGAGTTTGGCGGCCGCCGAGCTTTCCGCGTAAAGCTCGAGGCCGATGTCCTGGATCTGTCGCGTTCCCAGGATCGCGGCGGTGCCGAGAAAGACGAGGGCGACCAGCGACACCGCGACAAGGGCCCACAGCTTTGCCGAAAGCCTGAGGCGGAAGACGCGCAAGGCCATATCTTGAACTCCCTTGGGGGTACGGGGCCGCCCATGCGGACGGCCCCGTCGATCGCTTCACTTCGGGCTGTGCTTCGCCGCCGCCTCGATGAACTTCTTCGCGTCGGCGCCGGGCGCCCCCTTCGTGATGATCGAGAGTGGTTGGCGAACCTCCACGCCCTGGACGACCGCGACTGCGCTGGAAATCGTAGCCGCGCTCCCGTAACCGATCGCATTGGGTGCCTGTGCGACGACCTGCGCAACCTGCGCAATCGCGTTCATCGGGCGCGCTTTCGCCGTGATCTCGGCACCGCCGAGCAGAATGCTCGTGAGGACCGCGCGCCCGCCATTGCCGGGCTGTTCGACGACGACAAGGATCGGCTGATCCGCGCCGCCGACATCCTTCCACGACGCGATCTTGCCGGTGAAAATATCCTTCACCTGCTCGGTCGTCAGGTTCTTCGCCGGATTGTTGGGGTTGACGATGATCCGGCTCACGATCGAGCCGATCGGATTCACGACAAGGCCGCTTGCGTCGAGCGAGCCCGGGTTGGTCTTGTTGGCGCCGTCCACCTCGGTCTTAAGTTCGGCCGAAATCATCGCGACATCGGCCTTGCCCGCGACGAGGTCCTTGAGGCCGTTGCCTGACCCGTTCGGCACGACGGCGAGGGTAAGGCCGGTTTCCTTTTCAATCGCCGCCTTGTTCGGCGTGACGACGTTCGTCGCGACGGTGCTCGAACCATGCACCTTGAGTTCCGCTGCGGCGGCGGGCCCGGCCATAAGCGCTACGCCGAGAGCGGCGGCAAAAATGAAGTTTCTGGTCATCGGCATCTCCGGAGCTGGAAGGACGAGCGAATTGCCCGCATTCAATGCGCTCAACCTACGCCGGACCATCTAACAAATCATGAATTTAAAATGTCAGAGTTATGCAAAAACAAGCCAAGGATGTTACTATTGTATGCGAGATGCGGCATCATTCTCGAAAAATTCGAGCCGCATCATGGATGTTTAGAGTGTTGCGTTTTGCGAGTGCTGCACGTGTAGTCGATGTAAAATTTTGTGACAGCAGTCGCGAATGTCAGCGCGGGCGACGGATTTCGGCGCCGATCTGCGGCAGGGAATAGATCGTGTCGACGGTTTCGCCGTCGCGCGAAAGCGGCACGAGAAGGATCTCGTACTCCCATCGCCAAAGGCTGACGGTGATGTCGCGCATGTCGCGGACGGGCGCACGCGCATTCACGACCCGCAGGAGCGTTCGCCGGATGACCTCACGCACGCGCGGTTCGGGGTATTCATCGAGTGTGCGGCCGGTCATGTCGACGCCGTAAAGCGATGCCGTGTCCGGCGCATCGGCCCGGAACCTGAACGCACCGCCGGCCAGGACGTCGTGAACGCTAAGTGCATCGCGCGCCCAAGCGATCGATTCGGGCGGCAGCGCGTCGGGGGTGGGCATGCGCGCGCTGCCGGCCGCCGCCTGCCACGCCTGGAACAGCCGGCGCAGCGACGGGCCCGAAATCGCGGCCGGATCGAATGCCGCGGTTCCCGCGTCGGCCGTGGCCGAGCGCTCGTCAATGTCGCGCGTGCGCATGATGCTCGATCGTGTCCTGTCTGGCGGTGAGTTTGTCATGAAGCCGGCGCAGGCTGAATCGATATTCGGGCGCCAATCGCGGTTCGTGTGCGCTTCGCGAAATGCGACTCGCCGACGCCGGACCGGACGCGTGCCGCTACTCATGCGCCGAATCAAGACCTTGCGGGACGGCTTCGCGCGCCTTGCCCGGGCGCGTCGTCTTCTCCAATATCCGCCCGCTTTAGTCGCCTGCGAACAGGAGAACGGCGTGTCCCCGACGAATTCGAGCCTGCCCGACCTTCGATCCGAAACCGATACGCTCCTGAAGCGCCTGGGTGTCGATCCCGCCACGTATGGCGGCGGCGCGTTGGCCGCGCGAAGCCCGATCAGTGGCCAGGAAATCGGCCGCGTTGCCGAGGCGGACGCTGAACGTTGTCAGACGACGATCGCCGCGGCACATCAGGCATTCCTCGAATGGCGCAAGGTGCCGGCACCCCATCGTGGCGAACTCGTGCGCCTTCTTGGTGAAGAGTTGCGCGCGGCGAAGGCCGATCTCGGCCGACTGGTCACGATCGAGGCCGGCAAGATCGTTTCCGAAGGGTTGGGCGAAGTGCAGGAAATGATCGACATCTGCGATTTCGCCGTCGGCCTTTCCCGCCAGCTGCACGGCCTGACGATCGCAACCGAGCGTCCGAACCATCGCATGATGGAGACGTGGCATCCGATGGGCGTGTGCGGGATCATCACCGCGTTCAATTTCCCGGTCGCGGTCTGGTCGTGGAATGCCGCACTTGCGCTCGTGTGCGGAAACGCGATCGTCTGGAAGCCGTCGGAAAAGACGCCGCTGACGGCGCTTGCGGTCGCCGCGATCTTCGAGAAGGCGGCCAAGCGCCATGGCGGCGTGCCGACGGGCCTTCATGGCGTGCTGACCGGCGCCCGCGCGCCGGGCGAAGCGCTCGTCGAAAGCCCGCTCGTGCAAATCCTTTCGGCAACGGGTTCCACGCGGATGGGTCGCGAAGTGGGTGCCAAACTCGGGCAGCGGTTCGCGCGCGCGATCCTTGAACTCGGCGGCAACAACGCGGCGATCGTGGCGCCCAGCGCCGATCTCGACCTTTCGCTGCGGGCCATCGCATTCGCAGCGATGGGCACGGCCGGCCAGCGCTGCACGACGTTGCGGCGCCTGATCGTGCACGAGAGCGTTTATGACAAGCTGGTGCCGCGGCTCGCGCGGGCCTACGCGGGTGTCGCGATCGGCGACCCGCGCGCCAACGGAACGCTTGTCGGGCCGCTGATCGATGTTGCGGCGTTCGACGGCGCGCAGAAGGCGCTTGCGGAGGCGAAGGCTTTGGGCGGCAAGGTCCATGGCGGCGGGCGGGTCGAGCGTGCGGAACTTTCCACGCACGCCAGATACATGCAGCCGGCACTGGTCGAGATGCCCTCCCAAGCCGGACCTATGCTGCACGAGACCTTCGCGCCGATCCTTTACGTCGTGCGCTATCGCGACTTCGCCGAAGCCGTCGCGATCCAGAATGGCGTGGGCGCGGGGCTCTCGTCGTCGATCTTCACGCAAGACATGCGCGAAGCCGAATTGTTCGTTTCCGACGTCGGCTCGGACTGCGGCATCGCCAACGTCAATATCGGTCCGTCGGGTGCCGAAATCGGCGGCGCGTTCGGGGGCGAAAAGGAAACCGGCGGCGGCCGCGAGGCAGGCTCGGATGCCTGGAAGGCGTACATGCGCCGGGCGACGAACACCGTCAACTACGGCACGACGCTGCCGCTGGCGCAGGGCGTGACGTTCGACGTGGCTGGCTAGGGACGAACGCCGGGCGTTTCGAGTTTCATCCCGGCGGCACGACGCATCAGGAACGCCTCGAGTGCGATCATCTCCGGCGAGCCGAACGCATAGGGCTGCGCGCGCACGCCGCTCAGGCAATTCCGCAGTCGGCGTTGCAGCGTCCCGACGGCTTGCCATTCCGAGCGGTAGACGGGATATCCTGTCGGGTGGCCTTGCGGAATGGCCGTGCCGGCAAGATGCCGGCCCGCGCGCTCGTCATGGCATTGCGCGCAGGACAGATCGATCTGCCCCATGCGTTGGCGGAAAATGCGCGCGCCTGCCGCGACCGACGCGTCGAGATGCGGCTCCGCAGCCGACGTGATCGGCATGCCGCGCGACTGATGCGCGACGAATGCCTCAAGCGCCACGCGCGCGCGGCTTTCGTGGGGCGGCGAGGCGGCGCCCTGCCGGCGTGTCCGGCAGTCGTCGATTTTGGCATCAAGGTCGATGACATTTGCGAGCGTCGTATCGAAGGCCGGAAAGCGGGCGGCAACGCCGCGCATGGTCGCCGGCGTGCCATGGCAATCCGCGCAGGATTTTCCTGCTGACCCGGTGCGGGTGTTCCACTGGGCTTCGCCTTCGGCAAGCCACAGGGCGGCGGGATTGGCGAAATCGTCCATCTGGATGGCCTGCAGCGCCGGGCTCATGTCGTCGAAGCCCGAACGGCGCGTGTCGGCAGGCGCTTGCGCGAATGCGGCTGCGGCCATCGACGCGAGCAGGAGAGCAGCGACAGGCTTGCGCATGATCATTCGACGAGGATCAGGGCGCTGTAGCTTGCCGAAAAGCCGTTGTCGCCCGTCCATTCGATTTCAAGCGCGCCGCCGGTCTCGGCGCGGACATAGAAGATGAAATATGGATTTGCCGAGATCGCCGGCGACAGCTCGAGATCGAAAACGGCCTCGCCGGCAAAACGGCAGCGCATTTTCTGGACGATGTCGCGCGGAATGATCGTGCCGTTCGTTCCCGGGCGGAAGCCTGTCTCCATCGGATGCGAGATCAGCGTCTTCACTTCGAAGACGTCGCCGCGCCGGACACGCTTGGGGGCGCTGACGAGCGGGGCCGCCATCACTCGAGCCCTTCGATGCAGGCCGCGATCGTCACGATGACGTCGATCGCGGCGGTCCACAGCGTGCCGTCCTCCATCTCGGCGACGGCGATGACCTTCTGCGTATCGGCAAGCTTGATGCGCGTGGCGATTTCGGCCCGCCCGGCGCGTGGCCCGAAACGCACGCTCAGCACATGGGGCTGCGGATTCTTCTCGTTGAAGACGTGAAGCGCCTTGACCCGGTCGACGCCCGTCATCGTGCTATCGACACGCACGCGCATGGGTACCGTGTTGCCATTGTCGATCAGCGGCTGGATGTCGAGCGTGACCTTGCCTTCGCGCAGCGCCCGCCCGCCGGTCGCATCGGCGATGGCCGCCTGCATGGTTTCGGGCGTGGCGTTCGCGCGAACGGGAACCAGGCTCACCGCGAGCCCGCCGATCAACATGCGCCGTGTTATGGCGATCGTCATTTCGCGCCGCGCAACGTCGACAGATAGGCGACGACGTCTTCGATCTGGCCTGCGGTAAGAATCGATTTGCCGGCAAAGGCGGGTGCCACGCGCTCGAAGCCGTCGGCGCGATAATAGGCGGGCATGATCGTGCCGGGGGTCAGGCGTTGCGGCTCGACCAGACGCAGGCGGATCTGGCCTGCACTCCATCGCGAACCGGCACCGTCGAGCGGGGGTGCAAGATCGCCCTGGAAATGCAGTTCGGGAAACGGCCCCGAATGGCACAGCACGCAGAGCCCGACGGTCCGGTCGGCGACGATCGCTCGGCCACGCGCGGCATCGCCAATCGCTCCCTCGAGCGGTGCCGGAATTGCGTCGCCAACGACCGTGTAGCCCGCGGCAGCGGCCGGCGTTGCCGCCGCGAGCAGAAGGAACGAAAGCGTTGCCGCCCTCACGCGCTGCGCAGATCGTGCTTGGACAACGGCAGCGAGCGGATGCGCTTGCCCGTCGCGGCGTAGATCGCATTTAGAACCGCGGGCGCAGCCACGCCGATCGTCGGTTCGCCCACGCCGCCCCAGAAGCCGCCCGACGGCACGAGCACGGCTTCGACCTTCGGCATCTCGTCCATGTGAAGGACGGGATAGGTGTCGAAGTTCGTCTGCTCGATGGCGCCGTCCTTGACGGTGCATTCGCCGTAAAGGGCTGCCGAAAGGCCGTAGACGAACGAGCCTGCGACCTGACGCTCGATCTGCGCGGGATTGACGACGGTGCCGGGGTCGGTCGCCGCGACGATGCGGTGGATCTTGAGCTTGCCGTCCTTGACCGACACTTCCGCGCAGGCCGCGACGTAGCTGCCGAAACCCATGATCTGCGCGACGCCATGAAATATGCCGGGGGCCGCCTTGCCATAGCCGGCGCGTTCGCACGCCGCGTCCAGCACGGCGCGATGCTTGGGCTTGAGATACTTGCGACGGAAGGCAAGCGGGTCTTCGCCCGCCGCGCGTGCAAGCTCGTCCATGAAGCTTTCGACGTAGATCGCGTTGTGGTTCAGGTTCACGCCGCGCCAGAAGCCCGCAAGGATATGCGTGTTGCGCATCGCGTGATCGACCAGCAGGTTCGGCACGTCGTAGCCGAACTGGCCTTCCGCACCGCCTCCGTTCAGTCCCTGGAAAACGACCGGATCCATGCCGTTCTGCAGGCCTTGCGGGGCGAGCGAAGCCAGGATCGATTGGCCGGAGATGCGCATATGCAGGCCGACGAGCTTGCCCGCCGCATCGAACGCGCCGGTCATCTTGCACTTCGTCACCGGGTGGAAGGCGCAATGCATCATGTCTTCTTCGCGCGACCAGATGAGCTTGACCGGCGTGCCGGGCATCTGCTTGGCGATCAGCACGGCCTGACGGACATAATCCGACCGGCCGCGCCGGCCGAAGCCGCCGCCAAGGAAGGCCTTGTGCACGTCGCATTTGGCCACGGGCAGTTCGGCGGCTTCGGCGGCTGCGGCAAGTGCGGCTTCGCCGTTCTGCGTCGGGCACCAGACCTCGCAGCGATCGGCCGTCCACACGGCCGTGGCGTTCATCGGCTCCATCGTCGCGTGGTTCTGGTAGGGGTACGAATAGACCGCTTCGACAACCTTCGCCGCTCCGGCGATGGCAGCCTTCGCGTCGCCGATCTTCGTGCCGATGAACACGTTCTCGGCCGTGAGACCTTCGGTCAGCATCGCGTCGATCGTGGCGCTTGACGTCTTGCCCCCCGGTCCCATGTCCCATTCCACCGGCAGCGCTTCCAATGCCTTGTGCGCCTGCCAGTAGCCGTCGGCGATCACGGCCACGCCCGTTCCGTCGACGGCCACGACCTTGCGCACGCCCGGCATTTTCTCGACCTTGGCGGCATCGAAGCTCTTCAGCTTGCCGCCCTGCACCGGGCAATCGCGGATCGTGGCAGTGAGCATTCCGGGAAAACGCAGGTCGATCCCGTAGACGAGCGTGCCGTCGACCTTCGGTGCGGTGTCGAGGCGCTTCACGCCCTTGCCGGCGACCTTCCAGTCTTTGACGTCCTTGAGCCTGATCTCCTTGGGTGGCTCCATCGTCGCCGCGTCGGCGGCAAGTGCGCCGAAGCCGAGCTTGCGGCCCGACGCGCCGTGCGTGACGACGCTGTTGGCGGCCGTACATTCGGCCTCAGCGACGCCCCAGCGTTTCGCCGCGGCGGCGACCAGCATCATGCGCGCGGCCGCCCCCCCCTGGCGGACATATTCATGCGACTCGCGGATTCCGCGGCTGCCGCCGGTCGAGAAATTCCGCCACACGCGATTGCGCGCGACGTTCTGGCCGGGGGTGGGAAACTCGGTCGAGACCTTCGACCAGTCGCACTCCAGTTCCTCGGCCACGAGCTGGGCGAGGCCGGTCAGCGTGCCCTGGCCCATTTCCGAGCGCGCGATGCGGATCACGACCTTGTCGTCGGGGTGGATGACGACCCACGCATTGATCTCGCGTACGGCACCCGCAGCACCCTGCGCGCGCGCGAACGGAATCGCAAATCCGAGCGAGAAGACGCCGGCCGTCGAGCCGACGAGGAACGAGCGGCGGTCCATCGAAGCGATCGCATTCATGGTCGTGCCCTCCCTCAGGCCTTTGCGGCGGCGTGGATTGCCGCACGCACCTGCTGGTACGTGCCGCAGCGGCAGATGTTCGTCATCGCTTCGTCGATGTCGGTATCGGTCGGGTTCGGCTTTTCGGCGAGAAGGGCGGCGGCGGCCATGATCATGCCACTCTGGCAGTAGCCGCACTGGGGCACGTCGTTCTCGATCCAGGCCTGCTGGATCTTGTGGAGCTTGCCGTTGTCGGCGAGGCCCTCGATCGTCGTGATCTTTCCCTCGCCAACCGCGCTGACCGGAAGCGAACAACTGCGCACCGGGACGCCATCGATATGGACCGTGCAGGCACCGCATTGCGCGATCCCGCAGCCATATTTTGTGCCGGTCATGCCCAGTGTGTCGCGAAGGACCCAAAGGAGCGGCGTCTCCGGATCGACCGATGCGTCGTGTCGCTTTCCGTTGATCGTCAGGACGGCCATCGGCATTTCCTCCCCGGGGCAAAGCTGAACGGCCGAAAACACTAGCGCTCCATTTGTCCGAATAGGAGTCGGGCTTGGTTACGGCCTGTTTTGGCAATTCGCCGATCACATCTTTCGAGATTCGGTGATTTTCTCATTCGTATACATACGAATACATCGAATTCCGGCTCTTCCACGTTGACTTTGTCGACAATCGACAGCAGTTTGACAGGAAGATTACCGGAATACCAAAATTCCGGCTTCAGGGAGTGACGCCGCCGATGCCTGCCCCTCGCGCTTCGTCTGCGCTTCAGCGCTTTACCGTCCTTGATCTGACGCGGGTCCGTTCCGGCCCGACCTGCGTGCGCCAGCTCGCCGACTGGGGAGCCAACGTCATCAAGATCGAGATGCCCGAACATCTCGAGGAGGGCGACCCGATGGGGGGGCCGCGCGACGGCGCGGACTTCATGAACCTGCACCGCAACAAGCGCTCGCTGACGCTGAATCTGAAATCGCCGGAAGGCGTGGCCCTGTTCAGGCGTCTTGTCGCGAAGGCCGACGTCGTCGTCGAGAATTTCCGGCCCGACGTGAAGGACCGTCTTGGCATTGCCTATGGCGATCTCAGGATGATCAATCCGCGCGTCGTCTACGGAAGCATCTCCGGCTTCGGCCAGGACGGCCCCTACGCGAAGCGGCCCGGCTTCGACCAGATCGCGCAGGGCATGGGCGGCCTCATGTCGGTGACCGGGTTGCCGGGGCAGGGGCCGGTGCGTGCGGGCATTCCGCTCGCCGATCTGACCGCAGGCCTGTTCTGCGCGTTGGGAATTCTCACGGCGCTCCTCGAGCGGGAGGTCTCGGGCGAAGGGCAATGGGTGCAGACGTCGCTTTTGCAGGCGCAGGCCTTCATGCTCGATTTCCAGGCCGCGCGCTTTCTCGTCAAGGGCGAAGTCGCCAAGCAGGCGGGCAACAACCATCCCACGAGCATCCCGACCGGCGTATTCAAGACGCGCGACGGCTATCTCAATCTCGCCACGACAGGGCAGGCGATCTGGGAGCGTTGCGCGAAAGCCATGGGCGCCGACGAACTGATCGCGCGCCCGGAATACGCGAAGATGTCGCTGCGCTCGCAGAACCGCGACAAGCTCAACGCCGAGCTTCAGGCCTATTTCGAAAAGGATGACACCGCGAACTGGGTCGAGAAGCTCAACGCCGCTGGCGTTCCGTGCGGGCCGATCTATGCGATCGACCAGATGTTCGCGGATACGCAAGTGAAGCATCTGGGCATCGCGCAGAAGGTCGATGGTGCGGACCTGACGCTGATGGGACAGCCATTCGGCCTGAGCCGCACGCCAAGCCATCTCGACACGCCGCCGCCGGCGCGCGGCGCCCAGAACGAAGAGATCCTGGCCGAATTCGGCCTGGCAAAAGACGAAATCGCGGCCCTGAAGGCCGCCGGAACGATCTGAAGGAGACGACGCGTATGAGCGAGAAGATGCTGTCACGCAAGGACGGCCGGGTCGGGATCATGACTTTCAACAATCCCGAGAAGCACAACGCCGTGTCGTTCGAGATGTGGGAAGCCGCCGAGAAGATCCTCGACGATTTCCTCGCCGACAAAGACGTGCGCGTGATCGTGCTGACCGGTGCGGGCGGAAAGGCGTTCGTATCGGGTGCCGACATCTCGAAGTTCGAGAGCGAGCGCGCCTCAGAAGAAGCCGTGCAGCGCTACAACGCGCTCGTGGAAAAGGTCTATCTGCGCATCTACCAGATGCCGAAGCCGACGATCGCGATGATCCGCGGCTACTGCATCGGCGGCGGGCTCAATCTGGCGATCTGCTGCGACATGCGCTTCGCGACCGAGAACTCGAAATTCGCGCTGCCTGCGGCCAAGCTCGGTCTCGGCTACGGTTACAAGGGGCTGCGCCGCTATATAGAAACGATCGGCCCCGTCGCCACGAAGGAGATCTTCTATACCGCACGCCAGCTCACGAGCGCCGAAGCGCTGCGCTGGAACATGCTCAACCGGGTCGTACCCGACGGAGAACTTGAGTCGACCGTCATGGAGGTCGCGAACACCATCGCCGACAACGCGCCGCTGACGATCGCGACGATCAAGCGCAGCACGGTCGAAGTCCTGAAGGATCCCGACAAGCAGGATATCGCCGCGTGCGACGCGATGGTCGCCGCGTGCTTCGCCAGCAGCGACTACAAGGAAGGCCGGAAGGCCTTCCTTGAAAAGCGCAAGCCGCAGTTCACGGGAACCTGAGGGGCTGCGATGGACACGCCATCGGCCATCGCGCTCGTGCGGTCGACCTCGCTATCGAGCCTGGTCGAATCAGAGGTCATGCGCCTGATTCTCGCGGGCGAGCTCGACTCCGGCCAGCAGATCAAGGAAGTCGCCATCGCAGCGCGGTTGGGCGTGGGCCGCTCGTCGGTGCGCGAAGCGCTGCGGGCACTCGAGGCGGCGGGCCTCGTGCGCATCGAGAAAAACCGCGGCGCCTTCGTGCGTGTGGTCAGCGAAATCGAAGCGCGCGAGATGTACGTCGTGCGTGAACAGCTCGAGGCGCTCGCCGGATCGATCCTCGCACCAAAGATCTCCGATGCTGAAGTGAGCGAACTGCGCGCCTATGTCGACGAACTCGATCACTATCTCGACCCCGACCAGTTCCACCGGTATTTCCCGCTCAATCTCAAATTTCACAGGCGCGTGTTCGAGATGGCCGGAAACGGCCGACTGCTCGACATGTACCAGCGCCTGACCAACGAGCTTCACACCGTTCGCCGCAACGGCCTGCTGCGCGGCGGCGGTCTGGCGGTTTCGAATATCGAGCACCGCCGGATCGTCGATGCACTTGCCGCGCGCGATCCGGACGCGGCGGCTGCCGCGCTCAAGGCGCATGTCGGTGCAGGCGACATGCGTCGTCGTGCCTGCGGCGTCGATGCCGCCGGATCGGAGGTCGCGTGAGCCACCTCGTCCTCGAAGGCCTGACAAAGCAGTACGGGAGCCAGACCGTCCTCGACAGGATCGATCTGTCGGTCGAGAAGGGCAAGCTCGTCTGCCTTCTCGGGCCGTCGGGCTGCGGCAAGACGACGACGCTTCGGCTGGTCGCCGGATTCATGGAGCCGAGTGCGGGGAAGGTCAGCGTCGGCGGCCGCGTGCTCTCGCAACCCGGTTCGGCGCTGCCGCCGGAACGGCGCGGCATGTCGATGATCTTCCAGTCCTATGCGCTCTGGCCGCACATGACGATCTTCGACAACGTCGCCTACGGGTTGACGCTGCGCAAACTTGCGAATTCGGAAATCGAAGGGCGGGTGAAGAAGATGCTCGGCGCCGTCAGGCTCGACCATCTTGCCGATCGATATCCGGGCGAGCTTTCCGGCGGCCAGCAGCAGCGCGTGGCGCTCGCCCGAGCGCTCGTCGTCGAGCCCGAAATCCTGCTTCTCGACGAGCCGCTTTCGAATCTTGATGCCGCACTTCGCGAAGAGATGCGCTTTGAAGTGCGCCGCCTGCACGACGAATTCAGGTACACGACCGTCTACGTGACGCACGATCAGGCCGAGGCGATGACGGCGGCCGATACGATCGTCGTGATGAACCAGGGTCGCATCGAGCAGGCCGGCGCGCCGGAGGAAATCTATTCGCATCCGCGCACCGGTTTCGTGGCGAATTTCCTTGGTGGCGCCAATATCCTGCAGGGGCGCGCGGTCGATGCGCAGCGCCTCGATATCGGCGCTGGCGTCCTGCGTTGCGCCGAGCCGGCCTTCGTCGCCGGTCGCGGCGGTGCCTTGTCCATCCGCTTCCACGAAATCAATGTCCTCTCGCGCGAGGCACCCGACACCTTGCCCGCGCGCGTGACACGTCAGACCTTCCTCGGCTCGACGCGCGACTTGTCGCTCGCGCTCGCCGACGGAACGCCATTGCGGGCCTCGGCACCCCCCGATCTCGCGATTCCGGCCGACGCACGCGTCTGGGTGGCCTTGCCGCCCGACCGATGTCGGCCCGTGACGGTTTAAGAAAAAAGAGAAACCGCATTAGAGGAGGAACACCGATGAAAGGCAGAGCGATAGCGACACTCGCGGCAGGCGTATTCTACGCCGGCGCCGCGCTCGCGCAGAGCCCGGTCTATTCGATCACGCCCGAACTCGAGGCGGCCGCAAAGAAGGAAGGCAATGTTGTCTACTACACGTCGATCGACGTGAAGGTGGCCGAGGATCTCGCGAAGGCGTTCGAGAAGCGCTACCCGGGCATCAAGGTCCATGTGGAACGCAACGGCGCCGAGCGCCAGTTCTCGAAGATCGGGCAGGAATATTCGAGCAAGATCTACAACGTCGACACGGTCAACAGCTCGGACGCGTCGCACTTCATTTATTGGAAGCGCGAAGGCTGGCTTGCGGCCGCCTTGCCCGAAGAGGTGATGAAGCTTTATCCGAAGGGCTCATACGATCCGCAAGGATTTTATGCGCCGATGCGCGCGAGCCTCAGCGTCATTGCCTATAACACCAAGCTCGTATCGGCGGCCGATGCGCCGAAAAGCTTCAAGGACCTGCTCGACCCGAAATGGAAGGGCAAGCTCGTGAAGGCGCATCCCGGTTATTCCGGCACGATCCTCACGGCGACATTCCAGACATCGCGCGACCTTGGCTGGGCCTTCTTCGAAAAGCTGGCGGGACAGCAGGTGATGCAGGTCCAGTCGTCGACCGAGCCGCCGCGCAAGGTCGTCGCCGGCGAACGCGCCGTCATGGTCGACGGCAACGAGTACAACGTGTTCCTCGAAAAGCAGAAGGGCGCGCCGATCGAAGTCGTCTACGCCACGGAAGGCTCGCCGCTGGTCGTCGGTCCCTCGGGCGTCATGAAGTTTGCGAAGAACCCGAATGCGGCCCGGCTCTTCCATGCCTGGACATTCTCGCTGGAAGCCCAGCAGATCGCCGTCGACGACGGCGGCCTGCGCTCGTTCCATCCCGGCGTCAAGGAGCCGGCCGGCCGCAAGCCGCTCAAGGACATCAAGCTGATGAAGGAAGACCCCATCTCGGTCGACAAGCAGGTCGAGGAGCTCAAGAGCCGCTACCTGCGTTACTTCAAGACGTGACGTCTTCCGTGGCAGCCGCCGTGCCAATGGCCGGTCGCGCGGCGGGGCCGGACCTATCGGGTCCGGTTCTCGCCGCGTCCGGGCTGTTTCTTGCGGGCCTCGTGTGCCTGCCGATCGGTTGGCTCGTTGCCTATGCGTTCAGCGATCGCGCCGGCGACCCGACGCTCTCGAACTTCGTGGCGCTGATCGACGATCCGACGCTGTTCGAGCCGCTCGTAACGACCTTCGGAATCTCGATCTGCGTCGCGGTTGCAGCGGCACTCGCGGCGGCACCGCTTGCCTGGATCGTCGCCCGCACCGACATGCCCGGCCGCCGCATCGTGCGGATGCTGATGACGGCAAGTTTCGTCACGCCGCCTTTTCTTGGCGCCATCGCATGGGAAATCCTTGCGGCACCGAACAGCGGCATTCTCAACAAGGTCTGGCGCGACGTGACGGGTGCGGAGGATGCGCTTTTCGACGTCTACAGCTTTGCCGGTCTCGTCTTCGTCATCAGCTGCTACACGGCCCCTTACGTGTTTGTCGTGCTTTCGAACGCGCTCGACCGGATTCCGGCCGATCTCGAAGATGCGGCCGGGATCCTCGGAGCAGGCCGCTGGAAGGTCGTCATTGGCGTTACCCTGCCACTGGCGCTACCGGCCTTGCTCGCGGGAACGCTTGTTGCCTTCCTGCAGGCGATGACGCTGTTCGGCTCGCCCGCGATCCTCGCGATCCCGGCGGGTTTCCACACGGTCACGACGAAGATCTATTCGCTCTTCCAGTTCCCGCCGCGCCCGCAGGTGGCTTCCGCCGCCGCAATTCCGCTTCTTGCCGTGACGATCACGCTGCTGTGGCTGCAGGCGAAGGTGCTCGGTCGCAGGGGCTATGCGGTGGTCGGCGGCAAGAACGGCGAGCCGCGGCTGGTCGCACTTGGCGCATGGCGATGGCCGGTTCTTGCGCTGACATTGGCGACACTGTCCTTGCCGCTGTTCCTGCCTTACGCCGCACTTCTGAAAGCCGCGGTCAGCCGCGTGCCGTCGGGACCATTCGATCTTGCGAATTTGACCTCGGAGAATTTCACGTTCGTGTTCTTCGAGTTCTCGCAAACGCGCCTCGCTTTTTCGAACACGTTCGTGCTTGCGATTGCCACGGCAACGGGGGGAACCGTCCTGGCGTTGCTCGTGGCCTCGCTGGCCGCCCGGCGGGGCGGGTTCTACGGGCGCGTGCTCGAGTTTCTCGCGACCGCGCCCATCGCCATTCCAGGCATTGTTCTGGGTGTGGGATTGTTCCTTGCCTATACGCGTGGCCCGGTCGTTCTCTACGGCACGCTCTGGATCCTTCTGCTCGCCTTCCTGACGATCGAGATGCCCGCGGCGTTCCAGCAGATGCGCGCGGCCTTCCGCGGCCTGCATCCCGAGCTTGAGGAAGCTTCCCGGATCCTCGGTGCGGACCGCCTCGTCACGCTCCGGCGCATCACGGCACCACTGCTGAAAAGCGGCGTGATCGCCGGCTGGTGCCTCATCTTCATCGGGGTCGTGCGCGAGCTGTCGGCGGCCGTGATGCTTTCGTCGTCGGCGACGAAGGTGCTGTCGGTCGTTATCTTCGATCTCAACGAGAGCGGAAATCTTGGTGCGATCGCCGTCATCGGCGTGGCGATGCTGATTGTCACATTCGCGGTCGTCGGAATTGCAAATCTCCTATCCGGGGCGGGCGCAGGCACGCGCCTGCGCTCGGGTTGAACGCATCTCATCGAGAGGGTACGAATGGCTGAACTCAAGGGGCGCGTGGCGCTCGTGACGGGTGCGGGACGCAATATCGGGCGGGCGATCGCGCTCGAGCTTGCGGCAGCGGGCGCCAGCGTCGTCGTCAACGCGCGTGCGAGCCGTGCCGAAGCCGAGGCGGTCGCGGCCGAAATCGGGCCCGACGCGCTCGTCGCGATGGCCGACGTGACTGATCGCCCTTCGGTCGATGCGATGGTCGATGCGACAATGCGGCGCTTCGGGCGGCTCGACATCCTCGTCAATAACGCGGCCGTCCGCGGCGAGAAGGCGTTCGAGGAGCTCGACTACGAGACCTGGCGCAAGGTGCTCGCGATCTGCCTCGATGGCGCGTTCAACTGCTCGCAGGCTGCACTTGCGGCGCTGAAGGCTTCCGGTTCCGGCACGATCGTCAATATCGGCGGGCTGACTGCACATACCGGTGCGGCCGATCGTGCGCATGTCGTGACGGCGAAATCGGGCCTGGTCGGGCTGACGCGCGCTCTGGCGCACGATCTCGCGGAGTTCGGCATCACCGTCAACAACGTCTCGCCGGGCATGATGGATACGGCGCGTGGCGCTTCGGCCGGTCACCAGCAGCCGCGCCACCATTCCACGCACAAGCCGCTCATCGGTCGGCGCGGCCGGCCGGACGAGATCGCAGGTGCCGTGCGCTGGCTTGTGGGCCCGGCCGGCCGGTTTGTCACCGGGCAGGTCATCCATGTCAACGGCGGCACGTATCTGGGCGGCTAGATCAGGCGCCGTTCTTGGCGGCGTCCGCCATCAACGCGCCAAGCGGGCGCTTCTGGCGGCCGCCGGCATCGAAGTTCGAGGGATCGAGCCAGTTCTCGAAGGCGGCCTTGCGGGAAGGCCATTCTCGGTCGAGCATTGAAAACCAGGCCGTGTCGCGGTTGCGGCCCTTGACGATCATGTGCTGACGGAAAAGCCCTTCATAGGAAAAGCCGAGGCGCAGGGCCGCGCGCTTCGAGGGTTCATTGAGATCGTTGCATTTCCACTCGTAGCGCCGGTAGCCCAGCGTATCGAACACATGGCGCGCCATCAGGTACTGCGCCTCGGTCGAGGCCGGCGTGCGTTGGAGGGCGGGCGTGTGCAGGATCGATCCCACCTCGATCACGCGATGCGTGCGGTCTATGCGCATCAGCGACAGCCAGCCGACCGCGCGGTCGTCGCGATCGGCGATCGCCCAATAAACCGGATCGGTCGTGCCCGTCGCGATCTTGGCGACATGTTCATCGAACCCGGTCTTTTCCGGGTACGGGCCGGTGAAAAGATAGGCCCACTGGCTTTCCTTTTCGGGCCCGTGCGAAAGCGCATAAAGTCCGTCCGTGTCGCGCGCAGGTTCGATCGCGCGCAGCCGGCAGAAGCGGCCCTCGATCGCGACATGAACGGGGTGGGGAGCGGGATGGGGATCGACGGACGGACCAAGGACGAGAGTCATTGCAGGCGATCCTGTTTTGCAAATGTGGCGTGGGAGGCGGGATCGAAGAAGCTGCTACCGGCGACATAGCTGCGGCCGGGCCGCATGTCGGGCGGTCGGCCGGTTTCATTTTCACCCTCGAAGGTCAGTTCGAGCTGCACGCCCGAGGGGTCGTAGACGAAGAGTTGCCAGAGCGTCGTTCCGGGAACGAGAAATTCGCGATAAGGCAGGCCGTTCCGCTCGAAGACCGCGCGAAAATCATGATAGCCGTGCGCCGCAATTGAAACATGGTCGATGGCTGCTGTGCCGGATGGTGCACGACCGTCGGCGCCAAGTGCCGGGCCACCGGCATAGATGTGGATGATGGCCGCACCCGCCGGACCTGGTGCCGCCAGCCATGCGCCGGGATAGCCGAACTCCGGACGCGCGACCTTCCGCAGGCCCAGAACATCGACATAGAAGCGTTCCGTCGCCGCGAGATCGTTGGTCTTTATCGCGATATGGAATAGGCCGGATACGATCATCGGCGCGGAGCTTGGCATGGGGCGCATGCGATGGCAAAAGCGCACATGTCTCGAGACATCGATTCGGCCCGCGCGTGCCTGAAGGCGACGTTCGGTTTCGATTCCTTCCGGCCCGGCCAGGCCGAAATCGTCGACGCCGTCCTTTCCGGCGAGAACGTGCTTGCGGTGATGCCCACGGGCTCGGGCAAATCCCTTTGCTACCAGCTGCCGGCGGTGTTGCGCGGCGGGCTTACCGTTGTGGTTTCGCCGTTGATCGCGCTGATGCGCGATCAGGTGGGCCAGCTTCGCGAATACGGCATCGAGGCGGCGAGCCTGAATTCCGCCAACGATGCGGCGGCCAACGCAGACGTTCGCCGCGCGATCCGCGCGGACCGGCTACGCCTGCTCTATATGGCGCCCGAACGCTTGGTGCGCGAGGACACGCTCGAACTGCTGGCCGATGCCCACACGACCCTGCTGGCCATCGACGAGGCGCATTGCGTATCGCAATGGGGCCACGATTTCCGGCCGGAGTATCTGGCGCTGGGGCGCATCCGGCGCGAACTGGGCGACGTGCAGACGATTGCGTTGACGGCGACCGCCGATGCACCCACGCGCCAGGATATCGAGGGCAAGCTCTTCGCCGAGCGTCCGCGCATTTTCATGCGCTCATTCGATCGGCCGAACCTGCGCCTCGCCATGCGGCCCAAGGACAACGCGCGCAAGCAGGTGGAACGCTTCGTTGCCGCGCGCAAGGGACAGAGCGGCATTGTCTATTGCAGTTCGCGCAAGCGCACCGAAGCGCTGGCCGAAGCGCTGCAGAAGGCGGGCATCCGTGCGCTCGCCTATCATGCGGGGCTCGATGGCGCGGTTCGCAGCGCAAACCACGATACGTTCCTTCAGGAGGACGGCGTGGTCATGTGCGCGACCGTCGCCTTCGGCATGGGAATCGACAAGCCCGACGTGCGCTTCGTCGTGCACGCCGACCTGCCCTCGAACGTCGAGAGCTACTATCAGGAGATCGGGCGCGCGGGCCGCGACGGGCTGCCGGCAGAAACGCTGACGCTGTTCGGTCTCGACGACTTCCGCCTGCGCCGCCAGCAGATCGAGGACGGCGACGCATCGGACGAGCGCAAGCGCGTTGAACGCCAGCGTTTCAATGCGCTGGTGGCGCTGTGCGAGGCACCACGCTGTCGCCGCCAGACATTGCTGGCCTATTTCGGCGAGTCATCCGGCCCGTGCGGAAACTGCGACCTGTGCGCCGAAGGTGTCGAAACCGTCGATGCCACGACCGAAGCGCGCAAGGCCATGTCGGCGATCGCGCGCACGGGCGAACGCTTCGGCACCGAACATCTGGTCGCCATCTTGACCGGACAGACGGGCGAGGCGATGACGCGGCACGGCCATGACCGCCTGCCGACTTTCGGCGTAGGCAAGGACCGGCAGCCGGGCGAATGGCGCTCGATCTTCCGCCAGATGTACGCCGCGGGGCTGACGACGCTCGACATCGCCGGTCACGGCAGCTGGTCGATCACCGACGAAGGCCTTGCGGTTTTGCGTGGCGAGAAGCCGTTCGAGGCGCGCAAGGACGCGCTGTGGGCGGGCAAGGGTGAGAAGAAGAAGGAAGGCACGCGGGCCGTACTTGCGACCGCCCCCGAGGATGCGGGCCTGCTGGCCGCGCTGAAGGCGCTGCGCACGCGCATCGCCAAGGAGATCCGCCAGCCGGCCTATGTCGTGTTCGCCGACCGTACGCTCGTCGAGATGGCGGCGATCGGGCCGAAGACGCTTGACGACATGCGGCTGGTCCACGGGATCGGCGAGGCGAAATTGGGCCGCTACGGGCGCGCGTTCCTCGACGTCGTGCTCGCGCACCGGGACTGAGGCGTCAGTTCAGCGCGCGCGCATCGCGCTTCTGTTTGTAAATACCATCTACCAGTGCGCCGAATTCCCGCCGGACGTCGGGGTGGTCGACGGGGCCGTTCTCGGCGTCGTTGAGCAGGTTCTGTTCGCTGACATAGGCCTGATAGGGGCCCTGGTCGGCGTTGAGCGCGAAGAGATGATAGAACGGCTGGTCCTTGCGCGGCCGCACGGCGGGCGGGATAGAGTTGTACCATTCCTCGGTATTCGCGAAGACCGGGTCGACGTCGTAGACGACGCCGCGGAACTCGAAGATCCGGTGCCGCACGATCTCGCCGATCCTGAATTTCGCCGCGCGCATGCCGCCTTGTCCTTCAGGCAAACGCGTTCTTGGTGAGGTTGCGCAGCGCCAGATTCATGGACGAGCGCATGGCGCCTTCGTCGGCGGGCGACACCCATACGCGCAGCGCCAGCGTGACGCCGTCGCCCGAATATTTCGCGATGATCGCCTCCGGTGCGGGCGATTTAAGCGCGCGCGGATCGCCCGCGGCGATGGTCACGACCTTCGTGCAGGCGGCTTCGACGTCGGCGGAGTCCGGCACCGCGATCTCGAAGTCGAGACGCTTCATCTGGTACTTCGAGTGGTTGGTCACCTTGTCGCCCCAGATCTTGCCGTTGGGCACGAGGACCTGGATGTTGTCGTCGGTGCGGATGTCGGTGACGAACAGGTCGATCGCCTCGACCTTGCCGGCCGTGCCGGCCGCCTCGATCCGGTCGCCCACGCGGTAGGGCCGGAAGGCGAGCAGCATCACGCCGGCCGCGACGTTCGCAAGCGTGCCCTGAAGCGCCAGGCCAACGGCGAGGCCGGCGGCGCCGAAGATCGCCACGAGGCTTGCGGTCTGCACGCCGAACTGCGAGAGCGCCGCGAGCACGACGACCGTGAGCACCAGATACCGCGCAAGGCTGGCAAGGAAGCGTGCCAGCGTCAGCTCGACCTTGCCGACCTTCTCAAGCGCCGTTGCGATCCCATGCTGGACGAAGCTTGCCACCCACGAGCCGATGACGAGGATGGCGATGCCCGCGACGAAAGGCGGTCCGTACTGGGTGAGAAGATCCTTGAGCTGCTCGACGAATTCCATGATCGGCCGGCCTTCTTTCGCGGTTGATGTCCGTCAAATGACGGGAACGGGCGGTTCGGCTACAATGGTATAAATGGCGACCGCAGCCAAGACAGCATCCGCAAAAGCGCCGCAAGGCGCCCGCGGTCCGGCCGGGAAGGGCCCGCCGGGCAAGGGAGGCTTTGCGGCAAAGGGCAAGGCCCCGCCCGAAGCGAAGGCCGAACCGCCGCCGCCGGCACCCAGCCCGCGGCTCAAGCGCCTGAAGCTTTTCATATTCGTGGCGCTGGGTGTCGCGATGCTGGCCACGCTTGGCGTGGCGGGCTGGGCAGTGCTCATCCGCGAGCCGGACCCGGTATATGTCGACATCCCGCCGCCGTCGCTTGCGCCGCCGCGGCCGACCGGCCCCGTCGTGCGCGAGGGCGACCTGCGCGACGAGCTTTGGAAACATATGGGCGTGCGCCCGCAGGGCGAGTGAGGCTTGCGCATGCCGGCTAGCGCAGGCTGCGCCAGAAGCTGAGGCCTAGCAGCCAGGCCGTCGCCGCGGCCCACGGCACCATCACCGCGAGCGGCCGGTCCGGCGCCCACCAGACGAGCACGAAAGACGCCGCGCACCACAATGCGGTGGCGGCAAGCGTCACGACGCGGAAATCGCGCACGCGCAGCGGATGGACCGACTTCACCTTGGTGAAGCTGAAGCCGCCGAGCGCGGCCACGAAGAACAGGTTCCAGTGCGGGTCGAGCCCGAGCACGAACATGTAGAGCGCCACGACGTTCCAGATCGCCGGGAAGCCGACGAAATAGTTGTCGCGCGTCTTGAGGTCGAGATTTGCGAAGACGTAAAGCGAGGAGAACAGGATCCAGCCCGCCGCCGCCGCCGCCAGCCACCCGTTGCCCATCCAGCCGAACTGCCACATCATCACGGCCGGCACGACCACGTAGGTGAGATAGTCGACCACGAGGTCGAGCAGCGCACCGTCGAAGCGCGGCAGGCGGCTTGCCACGTCGAGCTTGCGCGCCACCGGCCCGTCGATCCCGTCGACGATGAGGGCAAGCCCCAGCCACAGCAGCGCCTTGCGCGCGTCGCCCTCGATGACGGCGATGAGCGCAAGCAGCCCGATCACCGCGCCCGAGGCCGTCAGCGCGTGGACGGCCCAGGCAGCGCCCTTCACGGCGCTTTCCGGAACGTCCTTGGCGAAAACGGTCTTCATCGCGCGCGCTCCGGCCTTACTGGGCGGTCCAGCCGCCGTCGATGGAGAAGGACGAGCCGCGGATCTGGTCGGCCGCGGGCGAACACAGGAAGGCGGCAAGCCCGCCGATCTGCTCGGGCGTGGCGAATTCGTGCGAGGGCTGCTTTTCCGAAAGGAGATCGATCTTGGCGGCTTCGCCCGAGATGCCCTTGCGTTCGGCCAGCGCGTCGATCTGCTTCTGCACGAGCGGGGTCAGCACCCAGCCCGGGCAGATCGCGTTGCAGGTGATGCCGCTCTTCGCGGTTTCCAGCGCCACGACCTTGGTGAGCCCGATGAGCCCGTGCTTGGAGGCGACATAGGCGGCCTTCTCGACCGACGCCACGATGCCGTGCGCGGACGCGATGTTGATGATGCGGCCCCAGTTGCGCTTCTTCATGTCGGGCAGGGCCGCACGGATCGCCTGGAAGCAGGAGGAGAGGTTGAGCTGGATGACCTTGTCCCACATCTCCAGCGGGAACTTGTCGACCGGAGCCACGTGCTGCATGCCCGCATTGTTGACGAGGATGTCGACCGTGCCGAATTCCTTGATGCAGCTTTCAACGAGCCCGGCGACTGCCTCGGGCTTGGTCAGGTCGGCGGCCGAATAGGCGATCTTGCCGCCGCCGGAAGCGAGTTCCTTGCGCAGCGCCTCGATCGCCGCGGCATCGCCGAAGCCGTTGAGCATCACGCTGGCGCCCTGTGCCGCCAGTGCCCGCGCGATGCCAAGCCCGATGCCGCTGGTCGACCCCGTCACGATCGCCGATTTGCCCTTGAGCGTCATTTCCTTACCCATCCGTTTCCAGGTTCCCCCGAGTATTAGCGCCAGACGGCCCGCGTGGCCAGAATCCGGGCGTTCTTAGCTCTTGAAGAACGAAGCGGCCGCGTTGCGGTGCTTGTCCTTGGCATCGATGGCCGCGCGTGCACGGGCGATCTCTGCTTCAAGCCGGGCAATATAGTCCTTGAGTTCGCCGATGCCCCAGCCCGATAAATCCTTCGGTTTGACGATCTTGTTTTTCGGTTCAAGGTCTTCGAATTCCATCGCCCGTCTCCGCTTCGCAACGAGGTTGCCATGACTCTCCCCCAAACGATGTCCGCCGTCGAGCTTCGCGCACCGGGCGCGCCCGAGAACCTCGTCGCCGGCCGGATTCCGGTGCCGGAACCGAAGGCGGGGGAGGTGCTGATCGAGGTGGCGGCCGCAGGCGTCAACCGGCCCGACGTGCTGCAACGGCAGGGCAAGTATCCGCCGCCGCCGGGCGCTCCGGCCACGCTGGGGCTGGAAGTGGCCGGCACGGTCGTGGCGGCCGCGCCCGACGTGCACTGGCCCAAGCCGGGGGCGCGCGTGTGCGCGCTCGTGGCCGGCGGGGGTTATGCGCAATATGCCGCCGCACCCGCCTTGCAGTGCCTGCCGGTCCCCAAGGGCTTCAGCGACGTCGAGGCGGCGGCCGTACCGGAAACATTCTTTACCGTCTGGACCAACGTGTTCGAGCGCGGCGGGCTGAAGGCGGGCGAATATTTCCTCGTGCACGGCGGTGCCTCGGGCATCGGCACGACGGCGGTGCAGTTGGCATCGGCCTTCGGCGCACACGTGCTGGCGACGGCGGGGTCGGCCGAGAAGTGTGCTGCCGTGGCGAAGCTGGGTGCGGAACGCGCGATCGACTACAAGAAGGAGGATTTCGTCGCCGCGGCGAAGGAATTCACCGACGGGCGCGGCGTCGACCTGATCCTCGACATGGTGGGCGGCGACTATTTCATGCGCAATGTCGAAGCCTGCGCGGTGGAAGGGCGTATCGTGCAGATCGCCTTCCTGCGCGGGCCGAAGGTCGAGGTCTCGATGGACCAGATCATGCGCAAGCGACTGACCTATACCGGTTCGACGCTGCGCCCGCGCACGGTCGAGCAGAAGGGCGCCATCGCCAGCGCGCTTGCCGACAAGGTGTGGCCGCTGCTCGAATCCGGCCGCGTGCGCCCGGTGATCCACGCGACCTTCCCGCTGGCCGAAGCCGCCAAGGCGCACGCGCTGATGGAGGCCGACACGCATATCGGCAAGATCGTGCTGACCGTGGGCAAGTGAACCCCGAAAACAGGCGACGAAAGGCGACCGTCGCCTGTTTATCCGATTGATATCGTTTGATTGTCGCATATCGTCAAAGTGCATCCGCTTGTCCTACTTTCGGCTGTTTCTGCACAAATTATACTATCCTAAGATAGGATAATTGTCAAATCCAAAAGAGATCGAACCGGCGCAAAAGAGCGTGTGCATAGAAATTAAGTATATTTTTAATAAAACTTGAAAAATGTGAGGCGGGTGCTAGCGTTTCCCCTCGCGCAAGAAGCTCAGCGAAATCCCGTGGGAGAACGCGATGCTCAATTACATGCCCTATCGGCCCGCCCCGTTCGACTATGTCCGGCCGCACCGGCAATCGAAGTCGCCCGATCCCGATCTGGCAAGCGAGCTGGCGCGGCGCGGTGCGGCACAAGCCGCCCTTGTTCGCTCGCGCGAGACCTTCGCGATCGCCGCCGAGGCAGACCGCGCCGAACTGGCGCGGCGCACGGCGGACTACGAAGCCGCCAAACGCGCGTTTCTCGGAAAATACGGCGCCGATGCGCCGACGGTGGACGACCGGCTGGCCGACCTGGCCGCGCTCGAGACGATGCGCGTCGAACTTGAGCGGTTCGGCGATCTTGCGCACCGGTCCGCCGCGATGAACGACCGCACGCTTCTGCTGCGCGAAGCGACCGATGCGCTGGCGACGGCCGGCTGGGACATGCGTTTTGCCGCAACCGAACAGGCGCGCGCGGACGGCCGCGCGCGATTCGAGGCGATGTGCAACCGGCTGGCGGTTTTCGCGGCCGAAACGGCACTTGAAACCGGGCGCGCCAACGCGCATGCCGCTTCCGTCAAGGCGGGGACGGCGGCGCTGATCGAGGGGCTGGAAGGCCCTGCGCTGTTCCGCGTGCGCAGCGATGGTGTCATCGAGTTCGACGCGAACGGCCTCGATACCCTGTCGCCCGACGCGCGGGCCACCGGCCAGCTGAAGCGGCTGGCGGAGATCATGGCCGCAAGGAACGGTCTTTCACCGGTCGAAGGCGCTCACGCCACGGCGCTCAAGCTGCAGGCGATGTACGCCGCCGGCCACCCGGTCGACGCCGGGACGGTCATGCTGCCGTTCTAGCCGGCGCGCCCGCCCGCGCGCGCCGCCGCGATCGCCGCGCGCACCACGTCGAGATCGTCGATGTGGTTGGCCAGCAGCAGCACGAGCTTGGCGTTGACCTTGGCCGAGGCCGCGTCGTCGAGATCGCGGTGCGCATCGACCAGCATTTCATAAAGCGTGTCGGGATCAGCGGCGCCCGGCCCGGTCTTCAGCTTCGCCATCACGCTTTCTCCTTCGCCAGGGCGCGCGCCTGCGCCTTTTCGATCGCCGCAAGGTCGAGCCGGCGCGCGCGCCAGCACACCAGCTGGTCGGGGCGGAACAGATAGGCCGTGCCCGGCTTCGCGTCGTAGCGCGCCCAGGCGGCCGCGGCACTTTCGGGCACCGCACTTGCGTGCACCGGCACGGGAAGCCGCGTCAGCGCGTCGAACGCCGCATTGTCCGGCGCGCCGAACAGCAGCAGCGAGAAACCGAATTTGAGCCGGTCGAGCAGCCAGCCCGCACCGTCGGGCGCGTCGAGCGCGGGCGCGCCCGGCGCCACGCCGCCATCGAAAGCTTCCGTGTCGGGCGACGAGAGCGGCGAGCCCGCGTGTCTGGTGGGCACCGAAAGGCGGCCGGAATTGACGAGCCTTCGCGCGAAGGCATGGTCGCGCGCCAGTTCCAGCGTGGCGTCGCGGAACACGCGCGAGGCGGCGTTCTTGGGCGTGATGAAATCCGTCGCGCGGGTGGAATTGAGGATGTTCTCGTCGGCCGCCTCGGTGCGCTCGGCCTCGTAGCTGTCGAGCAGGCTTTCGGGTGCGTCGCCCGCGACGACGGCGGCAAGTTTCCAGGCGAGATTGTCGGCATCCTGCACGCCGGAATTGGCGCCGCGGGCACCAAACGGGCTCACCTGATGGGCGGCATCGCCCGCAAAAAGCACGCGGCCGTGGCGGAAGCGCTCGAGCCGGCGGCACTGGAACGTGTAGACGCTGACCCATTCGAGGTCGAATTGCGCATCCGGTCCCAGCATCGCGCGCACGCGTTCGGCCACGCGCGCGGGGTCCTTCTCGGCTTCCGGGTCGGCGTTCCAGCCGAGCTGGAAATCGATGCGCCACAGATCGTCGGGCTGCTTGTGCAGCAGCGTCGAGCCGCCCGAATGGAACGGCGGCTCGAACCAGAACCAGCGTTCGGACGGGAAGGCCGCCTTCATGCGCACGTCGGCGATGAGGAAGCGGTCCTCGAACACGCGGCCGCGGAAATCGAGGCCCAGCGCCTTGCGCGTGGGGCTGCGTGCCCCGTCGCACGCGACCACCCAGTCCGCGTCGAGCGCGTAGCTGCCGCCGGGCGTCTCCACCGTCAGCGCCACGTGGCTGTCGCGCGGCTCGATGGCGCTGACCCGGCTTTTCCAGCGCAGGTCGAGCCCGCTCATCGCCTGCGCGCGATCGACGAGGAATTTCTCCAGCCAGTATTGCTGCAGGTTGATGAAGGCCGGGAAGCGGTGGCCGCTTTCGGGCAGCAGGTCGAAAGAATAGACCTGTCCCTCGCCGAAGAAGACCTTGCCCACCTGCCAGGTCACGCCCTTGTCGAGCATGGGGGCCGCACAGCCCAGCCGGTCGAAGATCTCGAGCGTGCGCTTGGCATAGCAGATGCCGCGCGAGCCGACCGAGACGGTGTTGTCCTCGTCGAGCAGCACGACGCGCGTGCCGCGCAGGGCAAGGTCGATGGCGAGCGACAGGCCCACGGGGCCGGCCCCGATCACGACGACGGGATGGCGGGCGGGCGGCATCGCGTGCATGTCGGGCACGGGCCGGAAGGCATAGTCGGGATGGGCGAAGGACATTGGCGCAGCTCGCGTACCGGCGTTCCGCCGGTCAGTCCTTCGGCCGCAGGTCGATCACGCGCTTGGCCTTGCCGATCGAGCGCGCGACCTGGCCGATCCCGGCGATCCGCACGTTGGCGGTCACCCCCACATACGCCTTGACGTTCTGTGCCAGCAACGCGGCGGCCTGTCGCAGCCCTTCGGCATCCGCCGCGCGCTCGGCCTTGGGCTCGACCACGATGTCGAGCCGGTCGAGCCGTTCCTCGCGGCGCAGCTCCAGCACGTAATGCGGCGACAGGCGCTGGTCCTTCAGGATCAGCTCCTCGATCTGCGTGGGGAACACGTTGACCCCGCGCACGATCATCATGTCGTCGCTGCGCCCGGTGATGCGCGCCATGCGGCGCATCGAACGCGCCGTGCCCGGCAGCAGCGTCGTCAGGTCGCGCGTGCGGTAGCGGATGACGGGGAAGGCCTCCTTCGTCAGCGTCGTGAAGGCAAGCTCGCCCGAAGTGCCGTCGGGCAGCGGCGTTCCGGTCGCGGGATCGAGGATCTCGGGGAAGAAATGGTCTTCCCAGATCGTCGGGCCATCCTTCGTCTCGATGCATTCGTTGGCCACACCCGGCCCCATCACTTCCGACAGGCCGTAGATGTCGAGCGCGTCCATCGCGAAACGCGCCTCGATTTCGCGGCGCATCGAATCGGTCCAGGGTTCCGCGCCGTGGATGCCCACCAGCAGCGAGGATCTGCGTGGGTCGAGGCCCTGCTTCTCGAATTCGTCGGCGATGGCGAGCATGTAGCTGGGCGTCACCATGATGAGCTGCGGCTTGAAATCGGCGATGAGCTGCACCTGCTTTTCGGTCTGCCCGCCCGACATCGGGATGACCGTGCAGCCCAGCGCCTCGCCGCCGTAGTGGGCACCCAGCCCGCCGGTGAAAAGCCCGTAGCCGTAGGCGACATGCAGCAGGTCGCCCGGCAACCCGCCCGAAGCGCGGATGGAACGGGCGACGAGGGCGGCCCAGTTCGCGATGTCGGCCCGGCTGTAGCCGACGACCGTGGGCTTGCCCGTGGTGCCCGACGAGGCATGGACGCGCACGCACTTCTCGCGCGGGATGGCGAACATGCCGAACGGGTAGGCGCGGCGCAAATCGTCCTTCGTGGTGAACGGGAATTTCGCAAGATCGTCGAGCTTGCGGAAATCGCGCGGGTGCACGCCTGCCGCATCGAACTTCTGCTTATAGAGCGGCACGTTCCTGTAGGCGTGCGCGAGCGTCCATCTGAGGCGCCTGGTCTGCACGGCCGCGATCTCGTCGCGGCTGGCGATCTCGATGGGATCAAGCAGGTTGCGCGGGCAGCCGCCACGCAGCTGCTTGCCGGCGACGGCCGCCGCCCCGCGCGCGGTCAGGCGGAAGCGGAAGGCGGGCCTTGCCGCCTTCTTCTTCGCCGTTCCTCCCTTTTTCGCCGTCTTCTTTTTCCTGGCCGCCATCCTCGGTCCTCACACACGTTCGAGCGCCAGCGCGATGCCCTGGCCCACGCCGATGCACATCGTCGCCAGCGCGCGCTTCTTGTTCGCGTGATGCAGTTCGATCGTCGCCGACAGCGCCATGCGCGCACCCGACATGCCCAGCGGATGGCCCAGCGCGATCGCCCCGCCATTGGGGTTCACGTGCGGCGCATCGTCGGCAAGGCCAAGCTCGCGCAGCACGGGCAGCGCCTGTGCGGCGAACGCCTCGTTGAGTTCGATCACGTCGAGATCGGAAACCTTCCAGCCGAGCTTCGCCAGCAGCTTCCTGGTCGCGGGTGCGGGGCCCATGCCCATGATGCGCGGCGGCACGCCCGCCGTGGCGGCCCCCACGATGCGCGCCTTCGGCGTCAGGCCGAAGCGCTTCACCGCCGCTTCGGAAGCGACGATCAGTGCAGCGGCCCCGTCATTGACGCCCGACGCGTTGCCGGCCGTCACGCTGCCGCCGGCACGAAAGGGCGCCTTCAGCTTCGCAAGCGCTTCGAGCGAGGTGGCGCGCGGGTGTTCGTCCTTGTCGACGATCACCGTCTCCTTGCCCTTCTTCGTCTCGACCGCGACGATTTCCCTGGCAAGCCTTCCGTTGGCCTGGGCGGCCAGCGCTTTCTGCTGGCTGCGCAGCGCAAAGGCGTCCTGGTCCTCGCGGCTCACTTTATAATCGGCGGCGACGTTCTCGGCCGTCTCGGGCATCGAATCGGTACCGTGCAGCTGCTTCATCAGCGGATTGACGAAGCGCCAGCCGATCGTCGTGTCGTGGATCGCGTTCTCGCGGCTGAACGCCGTCTCGGCCTTGCCCATCACGAAGGGCGCACGGCTCATGCTTTCCACGCCGCCTGCCACCATCAGGTCGCACTCGCCCGTGCGGATCGCGCGCGCGGCCGTGGCCAGCGCATCGAGGCCCGAGCCGCACAGCCGGTTGATCGTCGTGCCCGACACGCCCACGGGGAACCCCGCCAGCAGCAGCGCCATGCGCGCGACGTTGCGGTTGTCCTCGCCCGCCTGGTTGGCGCAGCCGAACACCACGTCGTCCACCGCCGCCCAGTCGACCGACGGGTTGCGCTTCATGAGTTCGCGCAACGGGACGGCCGCCAGATCGTCGGTTCGCACGCCGGACAGCGCCCCGGCATAGCGGCCCACGGGCGTACGGATGCCGTCGCAGATGAAGGCGTCGTTCATTGTGCGTGTCCTTCGGGAGTAAGGCCGGGCACGAGTTCGCCCTTGATCTGGGTCGAATGGCCGCGGAAAAGCGCCACGAGCTTGGCATTCTGGTCGCGCACTTCCACCTCGGTCACGCCCGAGCGGCCGCCGCGATGCACCTCGCGCGCATGCGCGGTCAGCACGTCGCCTTCCTTGGCGGCGGCAACGAACGTGATCGCGCAGTTGTTGGCGACCGTCACCTTGTTGTGGCTGTTGCACGCGAACGCGAAGGCGGAATCGGCGAGCGTGAAGATGAAGCCGCCGTGGCAGATCGCATGGCCGTTGCAGAATTCGGGGCGCACCTTCATGCGCAGCACGGCTTCCGAAGGCAGGGCCTGCACGATCTCCATGCCCATGTGGCGCGAGGCGCGGTCGGTCGACCACATCGCCTCGGCGGATTTCGTCGCGATTTCTTCCTTCGTGGGTCTGGTCATCGTTCGCGCGCCACCAGCCGGGTGAGCCGCGGCGAGGCGCGATAGCGGTCCTCGCCGTAATGGAAATGCAGGTTGTCGAGCACGGCCTTGACCGTCGGCAGGCCGATCTCGCGGCCCCAGGCGAACGGCCCCTTGGGATAATTGACGCCCTTGGTCATCGCCAGATCGACCCCGTCCGCGCTGACCACGCCCTGCTGCACGGCTTCCAGCGCCTCGTTCACCAGCATGGCGAGCGTGCGCATCACCACGAGGCCCGGCACGTCGTCGATCAGCGAAACGGCGATGCTGCAGGCCTGGAAGAAACCGGTGGCGACAGCACTCGCCTGACCGGTCGCCAGATCGGCAACCGCGATGGCAATGCGCGTGCATTCGGCATAGTCGAGCGCCAGATCGTGCAGCACCAGCGACGGCTCGCCCGTCTCGCGCGCGCGCACGGTGGCGGTGCGCCCGTCGGTCAGCCGCAGCGCCACGCCGTCGACCAGCAGCGTGGGGCCGCGCGGGCCTGCCGGGCGGCGATGCACGGGAATTTCGGCCGCCTGTGCGCGCGCGACCATGGTTTCGAGGAAATCGAGATCGCCTTCGACGACGACCTGATTGGGCCTTGTGCCCACCGGTTCGGTCGCGGGCCACGGCTTGTCGGCTTCCTTGCCGTAGCCGAAGAAGCCGCGCCCGCTCTTGCGGCCGAGCCTGCCGGCCGCGACCATCTCGGCCTGCAGGACCGAGGGCAGGTAGCGCGGATCGTTGAAATAGGCCTCGTAGACCGAGCGCGTGACCGCGAAATTCACGTCGTGCCCGATCATGTCCATCAGTTCGCACGGGCCCATGCGGAAGCCGCCGCAATCGCGCATCACCGCATCGATGGTGGCGGCATCGGTCGCGCGCTCGGTCAGGAGGCGCAGCGCTTCGGCATAGAAGGGCCGTGCGCAGCGGTTGACGACGAAGCCCGGCGTGGAGGCCGCGTGCACGGGCGCCTTGCCCCACGCGGCGGCGGTGTCGAACAGCGTTTCGGCCGCGTTGGCATCGGTCGTCAGGCCCGAGACGATCTCGACCAGCGCCATCACCGGTGCCGGATTGAAAAAATGGAAGCCCGCCACGCGGCCGGGCCTGGCGAGCCCGCGCGCGATGGCGGAAATCGACAGCGAGGAGGTGTTGGTCGCAAGGATGCAGTCATCCGCGACAATGCCTTCCAGTTCCGCGAACAGCTTCCGCTTGGCCTCGACATCCTCGACGATCGCCTCGACGACGAGCGCACACACGTCGAAATCGCCGGGGCTCTCGGCCGGTTCGAGCCGGCCCTTCACAAGCTCGGCCTTGTCCGCGCCCATCTTGCCCTTGGCAACAAGCGTTTCGAGCGTGCGGCCGAGATTTTCGATCGCCGTCTCGACGGCCCCCTCGCGCACGTCGTAAAGCCGCACGCGATGGCCCGCGGTTGCCGCCACCTGCGCGATGCCGGCCCCCATGGCGCCGGCACCGACGATGCCGATCGTGCGGTCGGCGGGAATGGCGGGCATCGCTCAGTTCCCCTTGAAGGCGGGCTTGCGCTTCTCGAAGAAGGCGGCGACGCCCTCGCGATAGTCGGCCGTGCGGCCGAGTGCGCCTTGCACGTCTCGTTCGTGATCGAGCGCCTTGTCGAGATCGCGGTCCCAGGCGCCGTCGATGGCCGCCTTGATCGCGGCCAGCGCCGTGGTCGGCTGCGTTGCGAGATGGCGGGCGAGGCCCAGCGCTTCATCCTTCACGCGCTCGTCCTCGCACACCTTCCAGATGAGCCCCCATTCGTGCGCCTGCTCGGCCGAAATCTTCTCGCCCAGCATCGCAAGGCCCTTGGCGCGTGCGCTTCCGGCAAGGCGCGGCAGGAACCAGGTCGAGCCGCTGTCGGGCACGAGCCCGATCTTGACGAAGGCCTGAAGGAACGTGGCCGAGCGCGCCGCGTAGACGATGTCGCAGGTCAGCGCCAGCGACATGCCGGCTCCCGCCGCCACGCCATTGACCGCGCAGACCACCGGAAGCGGCAAGGCGCGGATCGTGCGGATCAGCGGGTTGTAGAATTTGCCGAGCGTTTCGGACAGGTCGGGTGTCGGCCCGTCCTTGCGCTGGCCCAGATCCTGCCCGGCGCAGAAGCCGCGGCCCTCGCCGGTCAGGAAAACGGCGCGTGCCCCCGCGGCGGGGGCCGCTTCCAGTGCCGCACGCAGTTCCATGTGCATTTCCGGCACGAAGGCGTTGAGCTTGTCGGGGCGGTTGAGCGCGATCGACGCCACGCCGTCCTCGATCGAATGCCGGATCGTCTGGTAGGCCATGGCCGGACCATGCCAAGCCGGCAGGCGGCCCGCAACCCCGAACGCAATCGGATGGGCGTTTCCCGGTATGGCCGTTTCGCGCTAAGTCTGGGGTGCATTGCGGGAGGATAAGGACGCGCATGTTTTTCGATCGCCATCGCGCAACGCTGGATGCGGCCCTCGCGGCAATCGACAGCCGCGGCTACTGGTCGGCCTATCCCGAAGCACCCTCGGGCAAGATCTACGGCGAGACCGCCAACGAGGACGCGAAGAAGGCGTTCGAGGCGCAGATCGGCCAGCCCTTCGCGCTGGACCAGTCGGCCAACGGCACGGTGGGCGCCGAGCGTTCGCCCTACGGCTTCGACCTGAAGATCGCCTATCCGCGCCTCGACGCCGATCCGGCGATTGCCAATGCGCTCGCCGCGCGCGCGAGCCTGCGCAAGGCCGGCGCGCGGATGCGCGTGGGCGTGTGTCTGGAAATCCTCGCGCGGCTCAACAGGATGTCGTTCGAGATCGCCTACGCCGTGATGCACACGACCGGGCAGGGCTTCGTGATGGCCTTCCAGGCCGGCGGCCCGCATGCGCAGGACCGCGGGCTCGAGGCGGTCGCCACCGCCTGGCGCGAGATGATGCGCGTGCCCGCGCATGCGCGCTGGGAAAAACCGCAGGGCAAGAACCCCGCACTGGTGATGGAGAAAGACTACCGCATCGTGCCCAAGGGCATCGGGCTTGCGATCGGCTGCGCGACATTCCCCACGTGGAACACATATCCGGCGATCTTCGCCAATCTTGCCACCGGCAATCCCACGCTGGTGAAGCCGCATCCGGCGGCCGTCCTCCCGCTCGCCATCACCGTGCGCGTGGCGCGCGACGTGCTGAAGGAAGCGGGCCTCGACCCCGATGCCGTGCAGCTCGTGGCCGATTCGCTCTACGCGCCCGTCGCCCAGCTCCTCGCGCGCCGGCCGGAAGTGGCGCTGATCGACTATACCGGCGGGCCGGAATTCGGCGCGTGGCTCTCGGCCAATGCAGGGCACGCGACGATCTTTGCCGAGAAGGCGGGCACCAATGCCGTCGTCGTCGACGGCACGGACGACGCCAAGGGCATGTTCCAGAATCTTGCCTTCTCGCTATGCCTCTATTCCGGCCAGATGTGCACGACGCCGCAGAATATCTTCGTGCCCGCAAGCGGCGTGAAGACGCCCGACGGCCCGCTTTCGCCCGAATCCTTCGGACAGAAGCTGGGCGAGGCGATCGACAGGCTGCTCGGCGATCCCGCGCGCGCGGCCGAAGTGCTTGGCGCGATCCAGAGCCACGCGACACTTGCGCGCATCGAGGCGGCAAGCCGCAACGGCAAGGTCGTCCATGCCAGTGCGGCGGCCAAGCACCCCGTGTTCGCGGATGCCGAACTGCGCACGCCGCTGGTGATGGCGGCGGACGTGGGCGAGGGCACGCTTTATGCGCACGAGATGTTCGGGCCGATCTCGTTCATCGTGACCGCACCCGACCGCGACGCGGCGCTGGAAGCCGCCTTCGGCACGATCGCCAGGAAGGGGGCGATTACGGCCTCGGTCTATTCGACCGATCCCGCCTTCCTTGAAAAAGCTGCCGAGCGTGCGGCTGACGTGGGCGTGGCGCTGTCGGAAAACCTGACCGGCGGCGTGTTCGTCAACCAGTCGGCCGCGTTCAGCGACTATCACGCGACAGGCTGCAACCCGGCGGCCAACGCCTCGCTCACCGATGCGGGCTTCGTCGCCCCGCGCTTCCACGTGGCCCAGGTGCGCCGCGCGGCAAAGGCGGCCGTCGCATGAGCAAGCCTCGCCGCCCGCGCGTCTACGCGATCGACGGGCTTGTGCCCGTCGTCGATCCCACGAGCTTCGTGCATCCGACCGCCGTGCTGATCGGCGACGTGATCGTGGGCCCCGGCTGCTATATCGGCGCAGGCGCCACGATGCGCGGCGATTTCGGCCGGCTCGTCATGGAAAAGGGCTCGAACCTGCAGGACAGCTGCGTGGTGCACGGCTTCCCCGACACCGACACGGTGCTGGAGGTGGACGCGCATATCGGCCACGGCGCGATCCTGCATGGCTGCACGATCAAGCGCGACGCATTGGTCGGCATGAACGCGACGGTGATGGACGGTGCCGTCGTGGGCGAAAGCGCGTTCGTGGCCGCGATGGCGTTCGTGCGCGCGGGCTTCGTCGTGCCGCCGCGCACGCTGGTGGGCGGCATCCCGGCCAAGATCATGCGCGAACTCACCGACAGGGAAATCGAGTGGAAGCGCTCGGGCACGCGCGACTACCAGAACCTGACGCTGCGCTGCCTTGCCACGTTCGAGGAATGCGACGCGCTGGAAGCCCCCGAGCCGGGGCGCCAGCGCCTGTCGCTCAAGGGCGTGTCGGAGCCGCTCTACAAGACGAAGGGCGGGTAAGGGCGCGGCGCAATCTTCTCGCGGCCGTGCGGCGAGGTAAATGAATTGGGGTTGGCCGCTCCTGGTCGCGTACGGCTTTTATGCAGACGCGTTCGCCTACGCAATTGAGGTCAGGGACTGGCAAATTGCGTTGTTCTCAAGAGATCGAGTCGCAGATGATAAAAGCCCCCGAATTTGAACCACCTGTCGGTTGGTTGAATGATCGACTCTCAGGTTTCTTTCAGGAAGAAATTGAGAATCGATATGCGACATTCGTCCAGAATCCGGAGTTGCATCACAAGCTGGCGAATATCGACGACGTCTTTTATGGCTACTGCTCGAAGAGTACCGACCCCAAAAATTTGGTCTCCGCCTCTCTAATTTATCGCTGTCACTCGGCGTTCCGAGCCGCTTCGTCCCTTGCGACTGCAGGGCATGGGGTAGAGACGATGACGGCTGTGCGAATGCTCCTCGAGATGATCGGGTACGCCGCGTACATCCACGAGAATGAGGAACTGACGAAATTATGGCTAAATCGACATACTGACGATCAAACTCGGGAAAGAATGAAGCGTGAATTCACAATTCGGAATGTGAAGGGACGGCTGCGGAAACTCGACGTGAAAGATGCCGATGTTTTTGACATTCTTTATGAGCGAGCGATCGATTTCGGCGCCCACCCAAATCCGCAAGGCGTTCTGGCGAGTCTTGATATTATCGACACGAGAGACGGGAAAAAAATTAATACGATATATTTACATGGCGGTGATTTGACGATGATGCATTCAATAAAGACGGTAGCCACGGCAGGTGTCTGTGCGATCCGGATTGCGTCAAAACTTTACTATGAAGAATTCGAGAATTTTGGATTGATGCCTGCGATAAGAACAATATCGATCGATCTATAGCAGCCGCTGATTGTCCGAAAACTAACGTGTCGATGCATCCCGTTCTGCGACGCTATGTTGGCTGGTTGCGGTGCATCATTCGGATTTATTGCGAGACAGTTGATCTATCTGTCAAGCCCCGTGGAGTGACGGGAACGACAGGGCTCGCGGCCGGCCGCCGCCGTTGCTATCATCGCTTGCAACGAGACCCGAAACGGGAGCGCCGAGGACATGTCGCCAGTCGCATTCGCCGCCGAATACCTGCCCGCCGCGATCTTCATCCTGCTGGTGCTCGTGGCGCTCAGCGGGATCAAGATCGTGCCGCAGTCGCACGAATATGTCGTCGAGCAGTTCGGCAAATACGTCACCACGCTGCGCGCGGGCCTCAATTTCATCGTGCCGGTGCTCTACAGCGTTTCGGCGAAGGTCAGTGTCCTCGAGCGCCAGCTCGAGCCGCAGCAGATCAGCGTCATCACCAAGGACAATGTCGAGATCCATCTGACGACGGCGGTGTTTTTCCGCGTCGTCGATGCGGCGAAGTCGGTCTACCGGATCACGAATGTCGATCAGGCGGTGAAGACCACGATCACCAGCATCGTGCGCTCGACCGGCGGCCTGATGGAGTTCGACGAGGTGCAGGCCAAGCGCGACTTCATCAACGAGAAGATCAAGGATTCGCTTTCGGAAGCCTGCGCGGTGTGGGGCATCGAGATCACGCGCACCGAAGTGCTCGACGTGTCGGTCGATACCGCGACGCGCACCGCCATGCAGCAGCAGCTCAATGCCGAGCGCGAGCGGCGCGCGGCCGTCACCAAGGCCGAGGGCGACCGGCAGGCGCAGCAATTGAAGGCGGACGGCGAATTCTACACCGCGCAGAAGCAGGCCGAGGCGCGCCGCGTGCTGGCCGATGCCGAAGCCTACGCGACCACGGCGGTGGGACGCGCGATCGAGACGAACGGGCGCGCGGCGATCGATTTCGAAATCCTGAAACAGCAGATCGGCTCGATCGCCGAGCTTGCCAAGTCGGGCAATTCCAAGCTCATCGTCATCCCGACCGACATCACGAAGTCGCTGGGTGGCCTTGCGACGATCCTGGAGGCGCTGAAACCCAAATGAGCTTCCTCGATCCGATCTTCGCGGACTATCCGGTGGCCGCGTGGGCCTGCATCGGCGTGCTTTTCCTGATCGTGGAAATCCTGCTGCCGATGGGCTTCTTCCTGTCCTTCGCGGCGTCGGGCTTCCTCGTGGCCGTGTGCGCCTATGCCGGCATCCTGCCCGAAACGCTGCTGATGAAGCTCGTCGTGTTCGCGGCGATCGGCGTGGCGCTCATCGTGCCGTTCCGCACGCTGCTGCGCCGCGTCGTCGACCGCACGCCGGATATCAACCAGTATTGAGCCCCCACCGTCATGCCCGGCCCTGAGCCGGGCATCCACATCGTTTGGGCACATCTGGGCGGTTCGCAATCAAGTCGTGGATGCCCGCATCAAGTGCGGGCATGACGGGATTCTTCACTTAGCGGCCGCGTGCGTTCCAAACAGCCCCGCCACCTTTCGTGCGGCGAAGGCGACGAATTTCGCGAGCCACCACAGCAGCACGGCCATCGCGACGATGGCGAGCACCAGCAGGCCGAGGAATGCCGCCGGGTGCGTGGCGGCGAGGAACAGTCCGCCGATGGCGAGCACGTCTTCGCCCAACGAGGCGGCGATCGTGCCGATGATCGGGATGTGCGAATTGACGAACAGCCGTCCGCCCGCCTTGGTCGCGTGCGTGCCGAGGCTGAGGGCTCCGCCCGCAAGTGCGGCCGCCACCTTCAGGGCCGCGTCGGCATCGCCCAACGTGGCGGCGGCAAGGAACGCGCCGGCCGGCACGCGGATGAAGGTGTGGACCGAGTCCCACAGCGTATCGACGCCGGGGATCTTGTCGGCGATGAACTGGCCGGCGAACAGCACGGCGGCCGTCGCGATCACCGGCATCGTGGCGAGCGTATCCAGCTCGTGCGGCAGCGCGACGAGGCCTGTGAGCTTCAGGATGCCGAGGACGAGGATTGCCGCGTAGACATTGATCCCGCTTGCCCACGCGAGTGCGGAGGCAAGGGCCAGGATCTGTGCGGTGTGGCCCTCCAACGCGTCAGCGGCCGACCGCGTAGGCCTGCTGCAGGCGCGGCGTGGCGGCCGCCTTCATCAGCTTGCCTTCGCGCTTGGCCGCCGCGTTGCGGCCCAGCGACCATTCGCCGCCGATCTCGATCTCGTGGCCCTTGGCCTTGAGCGCCTCGATCGTTTCCTTGGGGAAGCGTGCCTCGAGCTGCACCTTGCCGGGCCGCGCCTCGCGCGGGAAGAACGAGTTGGGCCAATGGTCGGTCTGCAGCATGGGCGCGTCCATCGCGGCCTGCATGTTGAGCTTGTGGTCGACATGGCGAAGGAAGAACTGCGCGATCCACTGGTCCTGGTTGTCGCCGCCGGGCGAGCCGAAGGCCATCCACGGCTTGCCGTCCTTCATCGCCATCGAGGGCGTGAGCGTCGTGCGCGGGCGCATCTTGGGCGTCAGGCTCGATGGGAGGCCGTCCTGCAGCCAGAACATCTGGCCGCGCGTGCCCAGACAGAATCCGAGATCGGGAACGGTCGGCGAGCTTTGCAGCCAGCCGCCCGAAGGCGTGCAGGCGACCGCATTGCCCCAGCGGTCGATGACATCGAGATGGCAGGTGTCGCCTTCGGCCGGGCCCTGCGCGGCACGGCCCGCGCGTGCCATCGCCGAAGCGCCGCCATCGCGGTAGCGTTCGGTCGCCATCGCGTCGCTTTCCACGCGCGCGGGCTCGCCGAAGCCGCCCATGCCCGGGATCATCTTCTTGACGCCGGCCACGTTGAACTTCGGCAGCGCGGGGTTGCGCCCGTCGGGCGTGCCGGGGCGCAGCTCGAAATTCGCGGTATCGCCGATCAGCTTGCGGCGCTCGACGTTGTATTTCTCCGACAGCATCGTCTTCAGCGGCACGTCGGTGAAGTTCGGGTCGGCGTACCAGGCTTCGCGGTCGGCATAGGCGATCTTCGTCGCCTCGATCAGCAGGTGGATGAATTCAGGCCCCGTCGTGTCCATCGAGGGAACGTCGTAGCCCTGCAGCAGGGCCAGCACCTGCAGCAGCACCGGCCCCTGGCTCCACGGCCCCGCCTTGCACACGGTGATGCCGCGATAGTCGTAGGTCGCGGGGTCTTCGACGGGGGCCCGCCACTCGGCCATGTCGTCGGCCGACAGTACGCCGCGATGGCGCTTGCCCGAAACGTCCATGATCTCGTTCTCGCGGCAGAACCTGTCGATCGCCTCGGCGACGAAGCCCTTGTAGTAGGCGTTGCGCGCCTTCTCGATCTGCGCCTCGCGGTCGGGGCCGGCGGAGGTACCTTCGCCCAGCAGGCGCTGGAGCGTGTCGGCAAGCTTCGGGTTGGTGAAGAGTGTTCCCGCCGTGGGCACGTTGCCGCCCGGCATCCAGGTGGCGGCCGAGCTTTTCCACTCGGTCTTGAAGATCTCGCTGACCGACTGAACGGCGCCGCACACGCCCGGCAGCAGCGGATAGCCGTCGCGCGCATAGCCGATGGCCGGCGACATCACTTCGGCCAGCGTCATCGTGCCGTAGTCGCGCAGCATCGTCATCCACGCGTCGAAGGCGCCCGGCACCACCGCGGCGAGCAGGCCCGTGCCCGGGATCGTCTCGATGCCTTCCGCACGGTAGTGCGCGATGGTCGCCTTCGCGGGCGCCACGCCCTGCCCGCAGATCACCTTGGGGCTCCCGTCGGCCGTGCAGGCGATGATCACCGCATCGCCGCCAAGCCCGTTCATGTGCGGCTCGACCACCTGCAGCGTCAGCCCTGCCGCGACGGCCGCGTCGAACGCGTTGCCGCCTTTCTCGAGCACGCTCATGCCGACCTGGCTGGCGATCCAGTGCGTGGACGAGACGACGCCGAACGTGCCGGCGATTTCGGGGCGGGTCGTGAACGTGGAGGGGACGGGCGGGGCCATTGTCGGGGCAACCTTCGTGAGAGCGGAAAGGGCGGAGCGGCGGAGAATAACTATGTAGAGGTCAGCCGAATACTTTTTTCAGGAGTTCGGTCGTGCGCGCGGCGGGGTTGGCGCGGATGTCGGCTTCCTCCTGCGCGATATAATGGAAGATGCCGTCGAGACCCTTGTCGCGCGTCCAGTCGACAATGCTGGCCTTCGCGTCGGGCATGCCGGGGATCTGCGCGTAGCGGCCCAGCATCCGGTCATAGGCATTCACGGCACCGGCCTGCTGGAGTGCCGTTTCGATGAGCGGGCGGATCTGCGCGCCGATCTGCGTGCCGGTCGTGCGGCGCAGATACTGGGTTGCCGCGTCGGTCGGGCCGTCGAGGATGCCCTTGGCGTCGGAAACCGACATGTTGCGGATCGCCCCCAGGAAGATGTCCTTGGCTTTCGGCACGGCCTGCTCGGCTGCGTGGTTCATGCGGGTTTCAAGATCGTCCGCCAGACCGGCCGCCCCCACCAGCTTCAGCGCCGACTGGACCTGCCGCAGCTGGTCGGGAAGCGGGATATGGACCGCCTGATCGGAGAGGAAGCCGTCGGCCTTGCCGAGACGGGCGAGCGTGGCCTGGCTGCCCTTGGCGAGCGCGTCCTTGAGGCCTTGCGTGATGTCGGCGAGCGAAAGGCCTGTGCCGCGCGCAGCACCGGGAAGCGAAATGCCGCCTTGGTTGAGCAGGTTACGCCCTTGGTCGAAAAGGCTTTGCGCGCCCGCGGTGGCGGGAAAGGCAAGTGCGGCAAGGGTCAGGGCGCGGCGGGTCAACATGGCCATCTCCATCGGGGCGGACGGTTTGGACTACATTCTATCGCGACGCAGTCGCGCGGTAACGCCTTGATTTCCAAACGGGAGTCGGGCAATCGTACCGCAGCGGTTGAGACGGGGCCCATGCTGTCGACCCAGAATTCCAAGATCGCGCGCAAGAAGTACTCGCATTCCGAGCTTGCCAACGTGATCGCGTTGCACGAGCGCTACCGCACCGGCAAGCCCGGCGGGGTTCGCGCGATGCTGGCTTTTGCCGATCTGGGCGGCATGGCGATGGCCGGCGCCAACCTGACCGAAGCGGACTGCACGGGCGCCTCGTTCCGGGGCGCGATGCTGTCGGACTGCGTTTTCGACCGGGCGGCGCTGTTCGCCTGCGACTTCCGCGAGGCCGATCTCGAAGGGGCAAGCCTCGTGCGCGCCGACCTGCGCGGGGCGTGCCTGCGTGGCGCCAACCTCACGCGCGCCAACCTGATCCAGGCCGATCTGCGTGAAGGCTCGATCACGCAGAAGGACAAGGCCGGCAACCTGCACGCCCTGCGGCTGGGCGAGGTGGGGGCGACCGAACTGCAGGGCGCCAAGCTTGCCGCCGCCAACCTTTCCGAAGCCGTGATGGACGGCATGCTCGCCGGCCAGGCCGATTTCACCGATGCGATCATGCGCGACTGCAAGCTCGCGCGCGCCAACCTGCAGAAGGCCCAGCTCGTCGGCGCCAATCTCGCAGGGGCCGATCTTTCCGGTGCGAACTGCTCGGGCGCATCGCTCGACGGCGCGGTGATGACCGGCACGAAGATGGCGAATGCCGTGCTCGACGGCGCCTCGCTCGTCGATGTCGTGAACGACAATCTCGCGGGCAAGCCGCTGTCCGACCAGGGCATGCCGGCCGACGAACTGCTGCGCCTGCATTCGCTGTGGGCGAAGACCGGCGGGGCCGAGGGCAAGGTCGCCGACCTTTCGGGTTACGACTGCCGCTCGCTGCCGCCGCTCAAGGGCCAGCTTCTGGTGGGGCTGCGCGCGGAAGGCGCCATGCTCGTGGGTCTCGACCTGCGCGGCTGCCAGTTGCAGGGCGCGCGCCTTGCCGGCGCCGACCTGCGCGACTGCAAGTTCGCGGGTGCCGACATGCGCGGGGTCAATCTCGTCGGCGCCAAGCTCACGCGCGCGGACCTGCGCGACTGCGACTTCTCGCCGTTGCCGCTGGCCGCCGGGCGCTCGTTCCCGGCCAGGCTCGACAAGGCGATCCTGCGCGCGGCCGACATCCGCGGCGCCAAGTTCGCGGGCGCGTCGATATCAGGCATCGATTTGCGCGACGTGACGGTGGACGAGGAGTTGAACGGCCTCGAGCTTGCCGATGCGGTGCTCGACCCGCGCCTCAAGGCACGGCTCGGCATCAAATAAGAACCGTCAGGCCGTCGGGTCCGGCAGCTTGTAGGCAAGCGGCTTGGCGTCGAACTCGCCAAGCTCGTCCGGCTTCAGCCCCACCACGATCGGATCGGTCTCGTCGCGCTGCACGAGCACGCGCGCGTTGAACAGATCGTGGTTGTAGCCGTGCTTGTCGACGATGCGGTGCATGACGACGGGCAGCGTCGCCTCGCCGATCTTGCCGCCGGTGATCTGGCTGCGCACGCGGCTGATCGCGTAGCCGCCGATCGACAGGCCCTGGATCTTCTCGAGCAGCTTTTCCGCGCGCGCCAGAAACAGGATCGTGTCGAGGTTGCGCACGACCGGCGGTTCGGTCGGGCGCACGAAACTGCCGATGCAAACCTGATGGGCCAGCGCCTTGCCGATGAGGCGGGCAAGCTGGATCGTCACCTCGCCCACGAGATATTCGAAGCCGCGCGGCCGCGTCCCTTCGATCTGGTGATAGGCGTAATGGCTGCCGATCGAAAAGCAGGTGCGCAGCGTGGGCACGAAGCGCGCCTCGCCGCGCGCGCGCGCGACCGCGTTGTCGGCAAGCATCAGCACCAGTGCGGCATAGGTGCGCAGATCCGCCTCGAAGCCGCGCGCGCGGTTCCACACATAGAAGCCGTCGCCCACGGTCGAGCGCGCGAGTTCCACATCGAGCCCGGCCTCGGCCATCTTCTTGGCGGCGTTGTTGATCGAGAATTCGAGCGAGGCGAGCTGCGCCATCTGGGCAAGCGGATCGACCTTCGAGAAGCCCACGATGTCGAACAGCATCACCGCGCGGTGCTCGGTGCGCGATACGCCGTAGCGGCGCACGACCTGGTCGATCACCTGCGGATCGACCTCGCCCTTGTTCTCGCCCACGGCGAAGGGAAGTTCGACCTTGATGGGCCGCGCCTGCAGCGCCTTGCACACCTCGCCGAAGGTCTGCGCGCCCATCATGCGCCCGCCCGACAGGATGCGCGGCGTATTGGGCGCCTCGGCCAGCACGCGCCAGACCGGTGCGGCGCAGATCGAGACCGAGTTGCCCTCGTGCATCCAGCCGGCGACCATGTGCTGGCCCAGCTTCCAGCAGGCGTGCAGTGCTGAATCCAGCTCGCGCAGGCCGTTACGTATGTCTTCCGGACTCGCCATCGGCCCCGATCCTAGACCACTTCCGAGACATAGTGGTGCGCCGAGGTATCGCAGCGCGACACGCGCCACTCGCACGGATTGCCGTCAAGCGCATAGGCGATGCGGTCGATCTCCAGCACCGGCGCGCCGCTGCGCAGGCCCAGATGGGCCGCGTCCTCCGGCCCGGCCAGCGCCGATTTGAGCTTCTCGGCCGCACGCGCGACCGTGACGCCCCAGCGCTCCTGGTAGAGCTTGTAAAGCTCGTTCGGCAGGCTCGCGCGGTCCAGCCGCTCGAACCCGTCATAGAGCGAGGCGGGCAGCACGATGCGCTCGACGATCGCCGCGCGCCCGTCGAGCATGCGCAGCCTGTGCAGCCGCACCACGCGCGTGCCGGCCGCAAGCTTCAGCCGGCGCGATTCCTCGCGCGTCGCCGCCCCGGCCTTCATCGACAGCATCCGGCTGCCGGGGAGTGCACGCTTGCCGTCGTCGCCGACAAGATGGAAGAAATGGAACAGCGCGCGTTCGCGCGTGTGCTCGGCCACGAACGTGCCCTTGCCCTGCCGGCGCACGACGAGATTGATCTGGGCAAGCTCGTCGAGCGCGCGGCGCACGGTGCCCTGGCTCACGCCGAACTCGGCGGCGAGCGCGGGTTCGGCGGGCAGCATGTCGCCCGCGCGCCAGCGGCCGTCGACCATGCGGCGCATCAAGGCGGCCTTGGTCTGGCGGTAGAGCGGCTGGGCGCGCGGCATTTCCATGACGCCGACGTTAGCATGGCCTGTTACAAAGTCATATATAAGACATATGAGTATGTTGACGCCCTACACCCTCGCGCGTAGCGTTCGCGTCCGTTCGACAACATCAAAGAAACCGCGAGGGGGAAATGGCGACCCAATTCATCGTCCACGACAAGAAGGACACCGTCGGTGTCATTGTCGTTGAGAACGTCAAGGCCGGGGCGGCACTCGAAGGCTGGCTCATGGAAGGCGACGGGACCGTGCGCCTCAAGGCGCTGAAGCCGATTCCGCTCGGCCACAAGATCGCGCTCGTCGACCTCAAGAAGGGCGACACCGTCATCAAGTACGGGCACGACATCGGCAAGATCGTCGCCGACGCCAAGAAGGGCGACCACGTGCACGTCCACAACATGAAAACGAAGCGCTGGTAAGGGAGCGACCCACATGGCCAAGGCCCCGGCAATCATCAAGAAGCGCTCGCGCAACGTCGGCAAGCTGCCCTTCATGGGCTATCGCCGCGAAAACGGGCGCGTCGGCATCCGCAACCACGTCATCATCCTGCCGCTCGACGACCTTTCGAATTCGGCGGCCGAGGCGGTCGCCAACAACATCAAGGGCACGCTCGCCCTGCCGCACGCTTACGGGCGGCTGCAGTTCGGCGAAGATCTGGCGCTGCATTTCCGCACGCTGATCGGCACGGGCTGCAATGCCAACGTCGCGGCCGTCGTCGTCATCGGCATCGAGCCGGGCTGGACGGGCCGCGTCGTGGAAGGCATCGCCAAGACCGGCAAGCCCGTGCAGGGCTTCGCCATCGAAGGCAACGGCGACCTGAAGACCATCGAGAAGGCCAGCCGGGTCGCCCAGCAGTTCGTCATGTGGGCGACCGAAAAGCAGCGCGAGCAGTGCACGATCGAGGAGCTGTGGGTTTCGACCAAGTGCGGCGAATCCGACACGACCTCGGGCCTCGCCTCGTGCCCCACGGTGGGCAACCTCATCGACAAGATCGATCCGATGGGCGCCACGACCTGCTTCGGGGAAACCTCCGAGCTGACGGGTGCGGAGAAGGAGATGGTCAAGCGGGCGATGGACAAGAAGGTCGCCGACAAGTTCATGACCGTCTTCAACGCCTATCAGGACATGATCAACCGCCACAAGACGAGCGACCTGTCGGAATCCCAGCCGACCAAGGGCAATATCGCGGGCGGCCTCACGACGATCGAGGAAAAGGCCTTCGGCAATTTCCAGAAGATCGGCCACAAGACGAAGTATGTCGACGTGCTGGGCCCGGCCGAACTGCCCAAGAAGGGTGCGGGCCTCTACTTCATGGACACCTCCTCGGCGGCGGCCGAGTGCGTGACGCTGCAGGCCGCGGCCGGCTTCGTCGTGCACCTGTTCCCGACGGGCCAGGGCAACGTCATCGGCAACCCGATCGAGCCGGTCATCAAGCTCACGGCGAACCCGAAGACGGCGCGCGAGATGCCCGAGCACATCGATCTCGACGTCTCCGGCATCCTGCGCCGCGAGATGGATCTCGACGAGGCGGGCGACCGCCTGATCGACGTCATGATCCGCGTGTGCAACGGGCGCTACACCTGCGCCGAGGCGCTGGGCCATCGCGAGTTCGTGATGACCAAGCTCTATCCGAGCGCTTAAGGAAGGGCGTGTCGGCGACGATCGAGGCGCGGATCTGGCGCGGCGGTGCGGCGGGGAAGTTCGAAACCTTCTCCGTTCCGCGCCGCGAGAGCCAGACCGTGCTCGACGTCGTGACTTTCATCCAGCGCAAGCTCGACCCCACGCTTTCCTACCGATTCGCGTGCCGCGTGGGCATGTGCGGCTCGTGTGCGATGACCGTGAACGGCCGCCCGCGCTGGACATGCCGCACGCACGTGGCAAGGCTCGGCGACGGGCCGCTGACGGTCGAACCGCTCGCCAACCTGCCGCGCATCAAGGATCTCGCGGTCGACATGGCGCCGTTCTTCGACAAGTGGGCGAAGGCGGGCGGGAAGTTCGTTCCTTCCGCCGCCGAAGGTGCGGATTTCGCGCGCGTCGAACCGGAAAGCGAAGCGCGCCGGCAGGCCGATGCGGGCATCGAGTGCATCGGCTGTGCGGTCTGCTATTCGGCCTGCGATCTCGTTTCGTGGAACCCCGACTATCTTGGTCCCGCGGCACTCAACCGGGCCTGGACGCTCGTCAACGACGTGCGCGACGGCGGGCAGGAAGCAAGGCTTTCGGCCGTGGCGGGCGATGCGGGCTGCCATGCGTGCCATTCGCAGCAATCCTGCCGCGAGCACTGTCCCAAATCGCTAAATCCCACCGCGTCGATCGCGGGGCTGAAGCGCGCGAGCCTGCGCGCGGCCTGGAAGGGCGGGGCATGAATTTCCGCGCGCGCGCCGAGACGATCGCCTGGGGCGCGCAGCGTGCAAGTGCCGCCGTGCTCGGCGTGTGCGTGCTCGTCCATCTGGCAACGATCCTTTACGCGGTGCGTGGCGGGCTGACAGCGGCCGAAATCCTTGGCCGTACGCGCGGCTCTGCGGCACTGGCCCTCTTTTATGGCCTCTTCGTCGTTGCGGTTTCGATCCACGCCCCGCTCGGGTTGCGCACGATCGCGCGCGAGACGTTCGGCTGGCGCGGCGGCGCGCTCGATCTTGCGGCGGCGGCTGTCGCGGTCTTCCTCGTGTGGTTCGGCTGGCGCGCGGTCGGGGGGCTGTTCGGATGAACCGGCCGCACCGCAATCATCCGGCCTGGTGGGCATTCGCCGTGCACCGGCTCTCGGGCCTGGCGCTGGCGCTGTTCCTGCCGCTGCATTTCTGGGCGCTCGGGCAGGCGATCGGCGGCGAGGCGGCACTCGATGGCTTCCTGCGCTGGACCGAAAATCCGCTCGCGAAATTCGCCGAAACCGGCCTTGTCGTGCTTCTCGCGGCACATCTCGCGGGCGGCCTGCGCGTGCTTGCCATCGAATTCCTGCCCTGGAGCCCACGCCAGAAGGCGGCCGTCGCCGTCAGCGCCGGCTTCGCGCTCGCCGCGGGCCTTTTGTTCCTTTTCAACGTGGGGGTCGCATGAGCGCGATCCCAAGCGAAGCGTGGCTTGTCGGCGGCGCGTTCGTGGCCGCCATTGCCTCGGGCCTCGCGGGCTTTGCCTTCGCGCTCGTGGCTTCCGGCACCTTCCTGCATTTTCGCGCCCCCATCGACGCGACGCCGCTCGTACTCGCAGCAAGCCTGATCGCACAGTGCTTCTCGATCCTCGCGATCCGCGATGCCATCGACTGGAAGCGGCTGGCGCCGTTCCTCGTCGGCGGGCTCGTCGGCATTCCGCTCGGCGTGGCGCTGCTGCACGGCGTTTCGCCCGGCCCGCTCAAGCAGGGGATCGGCGCGTTCCTCGTCGCCTATGCGTTGTTCATGCTGCTGCGCGGCCAGCCGCAGCCGATCAGCGCCGGCGGGCGGCCGCTCGATGCGGCGATCGGTTTCGTGGGCGGCGCCATGGGCGGGCTTGGCGGGCTGTCGGGCGCGGTGCCCACGATCTGGACCGGCCTTCGCGGCTGGACGAAGAACGAGCAGCGCGCGGTCTACCAACCCTACATCTTCGCCATGCAGGCAGCGGCACTCGCCTGGCTCTGGCTCGACGGCGGGATCGGCCCCACGGCAATCGCCGATTTCGCGTGGTGCCTGCCGGCGGTGGCGCTGGGCGTATGGCTGGGGCTGAAACTCTACGCGCGCGTGGACGACGTGCAGTTCCGCCGCATCGTGCTGGCGTTGCTGCTGGCCTCGGGAGTCGTTCTGGTGGTTTGAACGTGATAGAAAAAATCCAAATGGCCAGAGGCGAAAACGCCCGGCAAACAAAGTTCGCAAAGAGGAGGAGAGACGACCCATGACCACGATCCGACCCACACGCCGCGAATTCGTCATCGGCGCCGGCGCAGTGCTCGCGGCCCCCGCCGTCGTGCGCGCGCAGAGCGAAATCGGCGAAGTGCGCATCGCCAAGCAGTTCGGCATTTCCTATCTGCCGCTGATGATCATGGAAGACCTCAAGCTCGTCGAGAAGCATGCAGCGGCCGCGGGCCTGCCCAACGTGAAGACGAGCTGGCTGCAATTCGCGGGCGGCGCGCCGATCAACGACGCGCTCATTTCCGGCAATCTCGAGTTTGCCGGCGGCGGCGTCGGGCCGATGATCGTGCTGTGGGCAAAGACCAAGGGCTCCCTCAACGTCAAGGGCGTGGCCTCGCTCAATTCGCTGCCGCTCTACCTCAACACGATCAACGCCAACGTCAAGAAGCTGGCGGATTTCTCCGACAAGGATCGCATCGGCCTGCCGGCGGTTCGCGTCTCGATCCAGGCGATCACGCTGCAGATGGCGTGCGAGAAGGAATTCGGTGTCGGCAAGCACGACAAGCTCGACAGCCTCACCGTCTCGATGTCGCACCCCGACGCGATGAACGCGATGATGTCGGGCAAGAGCGAGGTCACCTCGCATTTCGCCTCGCCGCCGTTCCAGAACCAGGAGCTGCTCGACAGCCGCGTGCATCGCGTGCTGTCGAACTACGACGTGCTGGGCGGCTCGTGCTCGTTCAACTTCATGTGGACGACCGAGAAGGTCCGCACGCAGAATCCGAAGGTCTACAAGGCCTTCTACGACGCGCTGGCCGAGGCGCAGGCGATCATCACCAAGGACAAGGCGCGGGCGGCCGAGATCTACATGCGCGTGGAAAAGGGCTCGCCGTCGAAGGACTTCGTGATGTCGCTGCTGAACGATCCGCAGCACGAATTCACGAACGTGCCCCGCAACACGATGAAGTACGCCGATTTCATGCACCGCACCGGGACGATCAAGGTCCTTCCGGCGGACTGGAAGGAGATGTACTTCCCCGAAATGCACGCCCTGAAGGGTTCGTGAGGGGAGCGGCTTGAGAATGCCCGACGCGAGCCGGAGCGCCCCGCCGATCCTGAAGGTCGACGGGGTCACGCTCCAGTACAAGACGACCGAGCATCTGGTCACCGCGACGTACCGCGTGAGTTTCGAGGTACATCGCGGCGATCGCTTCGTGCTGCTCGGGCCGTCGGGCTGCGGGAAGTCGACGCTGCTCAAGGGCGTGGGCGGGTTCATGACGCCGGTCGAGGGCACGATGTCGCTCAATGGCCGGATCATCGACCGGCCCGGCCCCGACCGCATGATGGTCTTCCAGGAATTCGACCAGCTGCTGCCCTGGAAGACCGTTTTGCAGAACGTGATGTTCCCGATGGAGTGCGCGGGCAAGTGGCGCGGCGCGGAAGCCGCCGAGCGTGCCCGCCATTTCATCGAGAAGGTCAACCTGACGAAATTCGCCGAGGTCTATCCGCACATGCTGTCGGGCGGCATGAAGCAGCGCGTGGCCATCGCGCGCGCGATGGCGATGGAACCCGACATCCTGCTGATGGACGAGCCTTATGCCGCGCTTGATGCGCTGACGCGGCGAAAGATGCAGGAAGAACTGCTCGAGCTGTGGGACGACGTGCGCTTCACCGTGCTGTTCGTCACGCACTCGATCGAGGAGGCGATCGTGGTGGGCAGCCGCATCCTCGTGCTGTCCCCGCATCCCGGCCGCGTGAAGGCCGAGCTCAACTGCCACCAGTTCGGTCACACCGCGCAGGGCGGGGTGGAATTCCAGACCTTGCAGCGACGCATCCACGACATGCTGTTCGCCGAACGCATCGAGGCCGAGGCCGCCGACGCCCATGATTGACACCGCAGGCAAGATCGAACCGCCGGTCCGCGCCGAGTTCGAGCTGCGCGATGTCGCGGCCGCCCAGTTCGGCGAAGTCGAGCGGCCGCTGTCCGCCTTCGAGCGCGTGTGGAACCAGGCATGGGTACGACGTGCCGCCATCGTCGCGTTCCTGGCGCTGGCGTGGGAGATCTACGGCCGCACGCTCGACAATCCGCTGATGTTCCCGCCCTTCTGGGACGTGGCGCAGGCGCTCTGGCATGATTTCGTCAAAGGCCCGCTGCTGAGCCGGATGACGACGACGCTGCAGGTGCTGATCCTTGGCTATTCGGCCGGGCTTGCGATCGCCGCCGTGTTCACGACGCTTGCCGTCTCCACGCGCTTCGGCAACGACCTGCTCTCGACGCTGACGGCGATGTTCAACCCGCTGCCGGCGATCGCGCTGCTGCCGCTGGCGCTCCTGTGGTTCGGGCTCGGCATTCCCTCGCTCGTCTTCGTCATCATCCATTCGGTCCTGTGGGCGGTGGCGCTCAACACGCACACGGGCTTCAAGTCGGTTTCCGAGACGTTGCGCATGGCCGGGCAGAATTTCGGCCTGCGCGGTGTTGCCTATGTGCGCAAGATCCTGATCCCGGCAGCGTTCCCCTCGATCCTTGCGGGCCTCAAGATCGGCTGGGCGTTCGCGTGGCGCACGCTGATCGCGGCCGAACTCGTGTTCGGCGTCTCCTCGCGCTCGGGCGGGCTTGGCTGGTACATCTTCGAAAACCGCAACCTGCTGGAAACCGCCAACGTGTTTGCCGGCCTTCTCACCGTCATCGTCATCGGCCTGTTCGTCGAAGGCGTGATCTTCCGCGCGATCGAGGCGCGCACCGTGCGGCGCTGGGGCATGCAGCGATGAGCGGGCCCCTGCGGATCGCGCGCGCGAGTGCCTCGCTCCATCTGCACCGGCTGAAGGTTCCGGTGCTCTCGTCCTTCGGCGCGATGCGCGCGCGCCCCATGCTGCTCGTGCGCATCGAAGACAAGGACGGCGCCTGCGGCTGGGGCGAGATCTGGTGCAACTTTCCGCCCGGCGGCGGCGAGACGCGCAAGCGGCATTTCGACGAGCTGTTCGTGCCGATGCTCGAAGGCGCCACCTTCGACGGCCCGGCCGAGGCCTATGCCGAGATCGGGCGGCGCACGCGCATCATGGCGATCCAGGCCGGCGAGCCCGGCCCGTTCGCGCAGGTGCTGGCCGGAATCGATCAGGCGCTGTGGGACCTTTCCGCGCGGCGCGCGAAGCAGCCGCTGTGGAAGCATCTGGGCGGCGCTTCGGGCGAGGTCGCGGTCTATGCCTCGGGCATGGGGCCGGATACGGCAGTCGCACTCAAGCAGGCGAAGGCCAGCGTTGCCGCCGGCTACGAAGCCTTCAAGCTCAAGGTCGGGTTTGCGCACGAATCCGATCTTGCGGCGCTTGGCGCGCTGCGCGTGGAGCTTGGGCCCGATGCGTTCATCGCGATCGACGCCAATCAGGCCTGGGACGTCGAGACCGCGAGCCGGCGCGTGCGCGAATTCGCGAAGTTCCGCCCGGCCTGGATCGAGGAACCGCTTGCCGCCGATGCGACGGAAGCCGAATGGCAGCTGGTCGCGGGGCTTTCGGCTTCGAAGATCGCGGCGGGCGAGAACATGCGCGGGGCCGCCCAGTTCCGCCATGCGATCGAGTCCAACGCCTTCGGCGTGATCCAGCCGGATCTTGCCAAATGGGGCGGCTTCACCGGCTGCCTTGCCGTCGCGAGGCAGACGATCGAAGCGGGCCTGATGTTCTGCCCGCACTATCTGGGCGGTGCGGTCGGCCTTGCGGCGAGCGCGCATCTTCTTGCCGCGGCAGGCGGCGAGGGCAAGCTCGAGATCGACGCACAGGACAATCCGCTGCGCACCGAGGCGCTGGGCGACTTCCCGCGCGTGTCGAAGGGCCGGTTGCGGCTGCCCGACCGGCCCGGTCTCGGCTACGATCCAGATCCCGATTTCCTGAAGCGCACTTTGGAGGCGGCGTGAGCGGCAAACTCCATATCGATATCCCGGCGGTCGAGGAAGCGGCCAAGCTCCTCTATATCCGCGCGCTCAAGCTGCTGCCCGACGACATCAAGCGCGGCTTCAGGCGCCTGGACAGCGCCGAAACCGACGGCACGGCCAAGACGATCCTTGCCACGATGATCGAGAACATCGCGGTTGCCGAAAAGACCGACAACCTGCTCTGCCAGGATACCGGCATCCCGATCTTCAATGTCGAGATCGGCCGCGATGTCGAGGTCGACGGCGTCGAATTGAAGGAAGCGATCCGCCGCGGAACCGCGCGCGCGACGAGGGAATATCCGCTGCGGTCCTCGGTCGTGCATCCGCTCACGCGCAAGAACGAGCACACGTCCTCGGGCATCCGCGTGCCGGTCATCAACATCGATTTCGTCGACCGGCCGCGCACGCTGCGCATCGAGATGATCCCGAAGGGATCGGGCTCGGAAAACGGCTCGTTCCTGAAGATGCTGATCCCGGCCGACGGGATCGACGGCATCAAGACCTTCGTCATCGACCGCGTGATGGAAGCCGGCGGCAAGGTCTGCCCGCCGACGATCGTGGGTGTGGGCATCGGCGGCACGTCGGACCTGTGCATGCACCTGGCCAAGGTCGCCGCGACGCGCGAACTGGGCAGCGTGTGTTCCGATCCCGAAGGGGCTGCACTCGAAAAGCTGCTGTCGAATGCGGTCAACGCGCTGGGCATCGGCCCGCAGGGGCTGGGCGGCGACGGTACGGCGTTTGCCGTGCATGTCGAGACGGCGGCCACGCACATCACGATGAATCCCGTCGCGATCAACATCCAGTGCCATTCGGCGCGGCGCGCCTCGGCGACATTCACGCCCTCGGGCGTCGAGATCGGATTCTGAGATGGCCCACCATGTTCTCCAGATGCCGGTCGGCGAGGCGCAGGCACGTGCGCTGCGCACGGGCGATACGGTCACGTTCTCGGGCTCGCTGTTCGGCATCCGCGACGCCACGCAGATCCACATGTTCGACCGCGGCCGCAAGGCGCGCTTCGACATGCGCGGGCACGCGGTCATCCACACCGCACCAAACGTGCGCAAGGTGCCCGCGTCAAACGAATGCCCGGTCGGCTACCAGCCAGTGTGCGTGGGCACCACCACGTCCGACCGCATGGAGCGCTTCACCCGGCCGCTGATGGCGCAGTACGGCGTGCGCTTCGTGATTGGCAAGGGCGGGCTTCGCGAGGCTTCGGCCGACGCGTTCCGCGAACTCGGTGGTGCTTATCTCGCCATCATCGGGGGTACTGCGGCGCTGGAGACGACGTGGATCGAGCGGATCCTCGACGTAGATCTCGACGACCTCAACCCCGAAAGCCTCTGGCATTTCCAGGTGCGCGATTTCGGCCCGCTGCTGGTCGCGATGGACAGCCACGGCGGCTCGATCTACGAGCGCGTGCGCGAGGTTGCCGCGGGCAAACGTGCGGCGGCACTCGCGGCCCTCGGCGTCAAGGCATGAGACGGCTCGAGACCGACATCCTGATCCTGGGCTCGGGCGGAGCCGGGCTGTTCGCGGCATTGCACGCGCACAAGGCCAATCCGGCGTTGCGCGTGACGATCGCGGTCAAGGGCCTGCTTGGAAAGTGCGGCTGCACGCGCATGGTGCAGGGCGGCTACAACGTGGCGCTCGCACCCGGCGACAGCGCCGAACGCCATTTCATGGACACGATCGAGGGCGGCAAGTGGCTCAACGACCAGGACCTCGCCTGGACGCTGGTCACTGAGGCGCAGGTGCGCATCCGCGAACTCGAGAACGAGCTGGGCTGCTTCTTCGACCGCAATCCCGACGGCACGGTCCACCAGAAGGCGTTTGCCGGGCAGACGTTCGACCGCACCGTCCACAAGGGCGACCTCACGGGCATCGAGATCGTGAACAGGCTTGCCGAGCAGGTCTGGGCGCGCGGCATCGCAAGGCTGGAGGAGCATCGCGCGATCGAGCTGATCCGCGAGCGCGACGGTACGGCGATCGCGGGCGTGCTGATGATCGACATGCGCGACGGCGAATTCGTCTTCGTGCGCGCCAAGGCCGTTCTGCTGGCCACCGGCGGCGGGCCGACGATGTACCGCTATCACACGCCGTCGGGCGACAAATCGTGCGACGGCATGGCGATGGCGCTGCGCGCGGGTCTGGCGCTGCGCGACATGGAGATGGTGCAGTTCCATCCCACGGGCCTGCTCGCGGGGCCCGACACGCGCATGACCGGCACGGTGCTGGAAGAAGGCCTGCGCGGGGCGGGCGGCTGGCTCCTCGACAAGGACGGCAACCGCTTCATGGCCGAATACGACGCGAAGGCCGAACGCGCGACGCGCGACGTGGTGAGCCGCGCGGTGTTCGATATCGTGCGCAAGGGTCGCGGCACGCAGCTGGGTGGTGCGTGGCTGCAGATGAGCCATCTGGGCGCCGACATGGTGCGCAAGACCTTCAAGGGCATGGTCGAGCGTTGCGCCGATTGCGGCTTCGACCTTGCCGGCGGGCGCGTGGAGATCGTGCCGACCGCGCATTACATGATGGGCGGCGTACCGTTCGGCGGCGACTGCTCGACCGACATCAAGGGCCTGTTCGCGGCCGGCGAGGATACGGGCGGCGTGCACGGCGCCAACCGGCTGGGCGGCAACGGTGTCGCGAATTCGACGGTTTTCGGCGGGATCGCGGGCGGCAACATGGCGCGCTGGGTCGCGGCCGAAGGCTATCTGCGCGTGCCCGACGAGGACGCGATCCGCGCCGGGTGCGCACGTGCACTGGCACCTTTTGCGCGCAGGCCCGCCGATCTGGAGACGATCCGCGAGCGCCTCCACGACGCGATGTGGGAAGACGTGGGCATCGTGCGCGATGCCGAGGGGCTTGCGCGCGCGGCCGATACGCTTGACGCGCTTGATGCCGAACTGGACGCGGCGGGCGTGGCCGAGACCACGCGCGCCTTCAATCTCACCTGGCACGACTGGCTCAACCTCAAGAACCTCGTCGCCGTCTCGAAGGCGATCCGGGCCGCCGCCGTCGCGCGCACCGACAGCCGCGGCGCCCATTTCCGCGCCGACAATCCCGCGACGGGCGATCTTGCAACTTCCCGCTACACGCTGGTACGCCAGGGGCCGGACGGGCTGGCGGTGACGACCGAGCCTGTCGCCTTCACGCGCGTCCGGCCGGGCGAAAGCCTGCTCGAAAGCGCCGCCGAATAGCAACGCCGAGGACCAACCCTTGAAAGTGACCGACAAGCTCGCCGCGACCCTCAAGAACTGGGGCGCCTCCTTCGCGTTCGGAATTCCCGGCAATGACGTGCTGGAAACCGTGCGCGCGTGCGAAGAAGCGGGCATCCGCTTCGTCCTCGCGAAGTCCGAACCCGCCGCGGCCTTCATGGCCGATGCGGTGTGCCAGATCACGGGCAAGCCGCAGGTGCTGATCCCGGCGCTCGGTCCCGGCATCGCAAATGCGACGGCCGGCATCGCCGGTGCGCTGATGGAACGTTCGCCTGTCGCCGTGCTGACCGGCGAGATGGCGACGTCCAACATGCATATCTACAACCATCAGGTCTTCGACCATGTGGCGCTGGCGACGCCGGTCACGAAGTACGCCGCCACGCTCAACGCCGCGCGCCCCGCCCAGCATCTGGCGCGCGCGCTCGATATCGCGATGAGCTATCCGGCGGGGCCCGTGATGCTAAACGTGCCGGCCGATCTGGGCCGCGCGGACTCGAAGGAGAGTTTTGACGCGCATCCCGTTGCGGTCGAGCGCGCGGCCCTTGCGCCCGAAGCGGCGGTCGATGTCCGGCTGGCGATTTCGCGCGCCCGGCGGCCGCTGGCGCTGATCGGGCGCGGCGCGGTGCATGACGGCGTTCCGGCGGCGCTGCGCAATTTCCTCGAATCCTGGGGCATTCCGTTTTTCGCCACCTACAAGGCCAAGGGCACGGTCGACGAGACGCACGCGCTTTGCCTGGGCGCGGTCGGCCTGTCGCCGATCGTCGATGCCGAGAACATGAAGATCGTGCGCGCCGCCGACTTGATCGTGTGTGTCGGCTTCGACCCGATCGAACTGCGCGATGCCTGGGTTGACGCGTGGCCGCAGGACCGCGCCGTCGTCACGCTCGACTGGGGTCCGCTCAACCACCGCATCTTCCCGCTGGGCCGCGAATGCTACGGCGATCTCGGCGCGATGCTTTCCCAGCTCGCGTCCTCGGGCGAGAAGGGCGCCGGTGCCTGGCCGGCGGCCGAACTCGATGCCTGCCGCACGTCCGTCGCGCATATCGTACGCCCGCGCGCGCCGAAGAAGGGCATTTCGCCGGCCGGACTCTTCAAGGCGGTCTCCGACAAAATCGCGCCGGACTGGAAGCTCACGGTCGATGTGGGCGCGCACCGCATCCTTGCCAACCACGCGATCAAGTGCCGCACGCCCGGCCAGCTTCTCCAGTCCAACGGCTTGTGCTGCATGGGCTATGCCGTGCCTGCCGCGATCGGCGCGCAGCTTGCCTGCCCCGAAGCCCCCGTCGTGGCGCTGGTGGGTGATGGCTGCATGCTGATGACGGCGGGCGAACTGCCGCTGGCGGCCGAGCTTGGCTTGCCGATCGTCGTGGTCGTGCTGAACGACCAGGCGCTCTCGCTAATCAAGCTCAAACAGGCCAAAATGCAGATGGCCCCGCGCGCGGTCGATTTCAAAGGCCCGCGGTTCGATCGTCTGGGCGAGGCGTGCGGGGCGGCCGGCGTGCGCGTGGAGACGCTCGCGGCCTTCGAGAAGGCGTTCGCCGAGGCGGTCTCGGCGCGGAAATTCACGGTCATCGACGCGGTCGTCGATCCGGCCGAATACATGGAGCAGATGTGAGATGTACGACATCGTCGTGAGCGAATTCGTCGACCAGTGGGCGGTCGACGATCTGGCGAAGGATTACAAGGTCCATTACGACCGCACGCTGGTTTCGAAACCCGAGGAGCTGGCGAAGCTCGCGGCGGAAAGCCCGGCCATCATCGTGCGCAACCTCACGCAGGTGCGCGGGCCGGTGCTGGCGGCGATGAAGAACCTGAAGGTGATCGGCCGGCTGGGAGTGGGTCTCGACAATATCGACATGGAAGAATGCGCGCGCCGCGGCATCCAGGTCTTCCCGGCGACAGGCGCCAACACGGTCTCGGTCGCCGAATACGTGATCGGCGCGATCCTCGTGGGCCTGCGCGACGTATGGAAGGCCAATGCCGACGTGCTTGCCGGCAAATGGCCACGCAACGACCTGATGCTGGGCGAGGCCTACGGCAAGCGGCTCGGGTTCGTGGGCTTCGGCGGTATCGCGAGGGCAACTGCCGTCCGTGCGAAGGCGCTGGAGATGGATCTGGCGGCCTACGACCCGATGGTGAAGGCCGACGATCCGGCGTGGAAGCAATATGGTGTGGCGCGCATCGCCACGCTCGACGAACTGGCGGCCACATGCGACGTGATCTCGCTGCACGTGCCGCTGACGCCCGAAACGCGCAACATGTTCGATGCCGGCCTCCTCGCGAAGATGAAGAAGACGGCACTTCTCATCAACACGGCGCGTGGCGGCATCATCGACGAAGCGGCCCTTGCCGCCGCACTCAAGGCCGGCACCATCGGCGGCGCGCTGATCGACGTCTACGACAAGGAACCGCTGAAGGCGGGCTCGGCGCTGGAAGGTGCACCCCGCCTGTGGCTGACGCCGCATATCGCGGGCGTCACCGCTGAGGGCAACGTGCGCGTTTCCTCGGTAACGGTCGCAAACGTGCGCGGCGCGCTCGCCAAGCTCGGCATCAAGGGGTCGAAATGAGCGAGACGATTTCGCTGAGCGAGGCGCATGCGCTGGCGCTGAAGGCGCTGGTCGCCGCCGGCACCGAAGAAGCCAACGCGCGCGCCGTGGCCGACGCGCTCGTGGCGGCCGAGGCTGACGGGCTGGCAAGCCACGGGCTCAGCCGCGTGGCCGCCTATGCCGATCAGGCGAAGGCGGGCAAGGTTGCCGGCAAGGCAGTTCCGGAACTGCGCGTTTCGGCACCCGGCGCGCTGTTCGTCGATGCCAAGGACGGCTTCGCCTATCCGGCAATCGCGCTCGGGCTCGCGCGCGGGATCGAGATGGCGCGCAACGCCGGCGTCGTCGGCATCGGCATCGGCAACTCGCATCATTTCGGCGCGGCCGGCTATCACGTCGAAGTGGCGGCGAAGGCCGGTCTCGTGGCGCTGGGCTTCGGCAATTCGCCGCAGGCGATCGCACCCTGGGGCGGCTCGAAAGGGCTGTTCGGCACGAACCCCATCGCGTTTGCCGCACCGCGCGCCGGTCAGGCACCGCTCGTCATCGACCTGTCGCTGTCGAAGGTCGCGCGCGGCAAGCTGATGGTGGCGGCGCAAAAGGGCGAGGCGATCCCGGAAGGCTGGGCACTCGACCCCGACGGCAAGCCCACGACCGACCCGAAAAAGGGCATGGCCGGCACGATGCTGCCGCTGGGCGAGGCGAAGGGGGCGGCCCTCGTGCTGATGGTCGAGATCCTCGCCGCGACGCTGACGGCGTCCAACTACGGCTACGAGGCAAGCTCGTTCTTCGATGCCAAAGGCCCGCCACCGCGCGTGGGCCAGTTCTTCCTGCTGATCGACCCGATGCGTTTTGCCGGACCTGCGTTCGCGCAACGCCTCGAAATGCTGCTCGCCGCGATCCTCGCGCAGCCGGGCACGCGCCTTCCCGGCGACCGGCGGCTCAAGCTGCGCGCCGCTGCCGCGACCGGCGGCATCAAGGTGCCGGCCGAACTGCTGGCCGACCTCCGCAAGCGGGCAGGCTAGCCGTGCGCGCGCCCGCACATCCGGAAATCCGGGAGTCGGTCCGCGCGCTGTGCGCGAAATATCCGGGCGAATACTGGCGCAAGCTCGATCGCGACCGCGCCTATCCGAAAGAATTCGTCGACGAACTGACGAGTGCCGGCATGCTCGCCGTGCTGATCCCCGAGGAATATGGCGGCTCGGGCCTGGGGCTTTCGGCCGCCGCCGCGATCCTCGAGGAAATCCATGCATCGGGCGCAAACGGCGGTGCATGCCATGCGCAGATGTACACGATGGGCACGATCCTGCGGCACGGCAGTGCCGAACAGAAGCAGCGCTTCCTGCCCGGCATCGCGTCGGGCGAGCTGCGCCTGCAGGCGTTCGGCGTGACCGAACCCAGTGCAGGCACCGACACGACCGCGATCCGCACGACGGCCGAGCGCAGGGGCGACAGATATGTCGTCAACGGCCAGAAGGTGTGGACCAGCCGGGCCGAACATTCCGACCTGATGCTGCTGCTCGCGCGCACCACGCCCAAGGACAAGGTCGCGAAGAAGACCGAGGGGCTATCGGTCTTCGTCGTCGACATGCGCAAGGCCAAGGGGCTGACGATCAAGCCGCTGCGCGCGATGATGAACCACGCGACGACCGAGGTGTTCTTCGACGATCTGGAAGTGCCGGCCGAAAACCGCATCGGCGAGGAAGGGCGCGGCTTCCGCTACATCCTCGACGGCATGAATGCCGAGCGCATCCTCATATCGGCCGAATGCATCGGCGACATGCGCTGGTTCGTGGAAAAGGCGAGCGCCTATGCGCGGACGCGCGTCGTGTTCGGCCGGCCCATCGGGCAGAACCAGGGCATCCAGTTTCCCATCGCGCGCGCCTATGCCGACGGGCAGGCGGCGGCACTGATGGTGCGCGAGGCGCTCGACCTCTACGAAGCGGGCGAGCCGTGCGGGCCGCAGGCAAATATGGCCAAGATGCTGGCCGCCGATGCCTCGTGGAAGGCGGCCGAGGCCTGCCTGCAGACGCATGGCGGCTTCGGCTTTGCCGAAGAATACGATGTCGAGCGCAAGTTCCGCGAGGCAAGGCTCTATCAGGTCGCCCCCATCTCGACGAACCTGATCCTCGCCTATCTCGCCGAGCACGTGCTCGACCTGCCGAGGTCGTACTGACATGGCGGGTGCACTCGATGGCATTCTCGTCCTCAGCCTCGAGCAGGCGGTCGCCGCACCCTATTGCACCTCGCGCCTTGCCGATGCGGGCGCCCGCGTCATCAAGATCGAGCGTGCGGAAGGCGATTTCGCGCGCGGCTATGATGCGGTCGCCAAGGGGCAGGCGAGCTATTTCGTGTGGCTCAACCGCGGCAAGCAGTCGCTCGTGGCCGACATCAAGGTGCCGGGCGATGCGGAATTGCTGCACCGTATCCTCGCGAAGGCCGACGTGTTCGTGCAGAACCTGATGCCGGGGGCGGCCGCGCGCGCGGGTTTCGGCACCGAGGAGTTGCGGGCGAAATATCCGCGTCTCATCGTCGTCGACATCTCCGGCTACGGCGACGAAGGCCCGTATGCGAAGATGAAAAGCTACGACATGCTCGTGCAGGCCGAAACGGGCCTTGCCTCGATCACCGGCGGGCCCGATGCACCCGGCCGCGTGGGCGTTTCGGTGTGCGACATCGCGGCGGGCATGTACGCCCATCAGGCGATCCTCGAAGCGCTGATCGCGCGAGGGAAGACGGGCGAAGGCCGATCGATCAAGGTCTCGCTGTTCGACGGCATGGCCGACTGGATGGCCGTGCCGCTGCTCCATCACGACTATGGCGGCAAGGCGCCGGGCCGCGTGGGCCTCGCACATCCGTCCGTCGCACCCTACAGCGCCTTCGTATCGTCGGACGGCATCCCCATCGTGATCTCGGTGCAGAACGACCGCGAATGGGGGAATTTCTGCGCCCATGTCCTCGAAGAGCCGGTCGCGGCCGAATTCGCGACCAACGTGCTGCGCGTGAAGAACCGCGCGGCGCTTGACGCGCACATTGCCGCCGCCTTCGCGCGGCGCAAGCGAGACGATCTGGTGGCGCGGCTCAACAAAGGCAGCATCGCGTTCGGCGAGCTCAACGACGTCGCGCGCTTTTCCAGACACCCGCAACTCCGTCGCGTCGAAATCGATACGCCGGCTGGCCCCGTTGCGATCCCCGCACCGCCGCCGGTCGTCGACGGGGTGCGTGCGCCGGCACTTGGTCCCGTTCCGGCGGTGGGCCAGCACACGGACGCGATCCGCGCGGAGTTCGCATGAACCTCGCGGACTGGATCGGCCGCAGCGAGACGCGCACCGAGACGATCCATGGCGAACGCCTTGCCGCGCTGGCGGCCACGTTCGACCGCGATCCGCCGAAAGATGCCGTGCCGCCGGGCTGGCATTGGGCGTTTTTCAATGCGGTCGAGAGGGCGCGCGATCTGGGCCGCGACGGGCACCCGAAGCGCGGCGGATTCCTGCCGCCGGTCGCCCTGCCACGCCGCATGTGGGCGGGCGGGCGGCTTCACTATCATTCGCGGCTGCCCGTCGATGCCGTTGCAACGCGCGTTTCGCGCATCGAGAAGGTCGAGGAAAAGCACGGCAAGACGGGCGCCCTCGTCTTCGTCACCGTACACCACGGGATTTCGGCAGAAGGCGCGTTGCGGCTGGAGGAATGGCACGACATCGTCTACCGCGCCGATCCCGATCCGGCGCACCCCGCGCCCAAGCCCCAGCCGGCGCCAGCGGGCGAAGACTGGTCGCGCCGCGTGGTGCCCGATCCGGTGCTGCTGTTCCGCTATTCCGCACTGACGTTCAACGGCCACCGTATCCATTACGACCGCAGCTACGCGACCGACGTGGAAGGCTATGGCGGGCTCGTCGTGCACGGGCCGATGGTGGCCACGATGCTGCAGGACCTGGCGGTCGAACGGTCAGGCCGTGCCCTCAAGAGATTCGAATTCCGCGCGATGTCGCCGCTTTTCGATACGCATCCGTTCGAACTGTGCGGGCGCAAGGAAGGCGAGGGCGCGGTATTGTGGGCGCGAGGGCCGGGCGGCTATCTCGCCATGCAGGCGCGCGCGGAATTCGCGCTCTAACCTGCTGGCTGGACGATGATCATCCAGCCGACGCCAAAGCGGTCGGTCAGCATGCCAAAACAGGGCGAGAAGAACGTCGGGCCCAGCGGCATCGTCACGCTGCCACCTTCGGCAAGCGCGTCGAACATGCGCGTTGCGTCGGCCTCGTCTTTCGCGGTCAGCGACAGGCTGAAGCCCTTGAACTCGGGATTGCCCTTCGCATAGCCGTCCGACATCATGATTTCGCCACCGGCCACGCGTAGCGCCGCGTGCATGACCTTGTTCGGATCGCCCGGCGGCTTGGGATCGGGCGCATCCTTGAAGCGCATCAGCAGGCCGATCTCTGCGTCGATCGCCTTCTTGTAGAATTCGGCCGCCTCTTCGCAGCGGCCGTCGAAGAACAGATAGGGTGTCGGGGGCATGCCGGGTCTCCGGGCGTGACGAACCGGCAGTCTAGTCGGCGGCTTCGGTCGCGACCATCTTGCCGGTGTACTCGACGGCGATCGACGCTTCGGCTGGTGTGCCCTTGATGCGGATGAGGAAGCACAGCCGGTCGGCGACGAGCCGCATTTCCTTTGCCGATTTCGCCGGCAGCGGGATCTTGCGCTCGCGGCAATAGACGATGAGCGCCGCAGCGACCGACGCCGCATCGAACGAGACCTTGTCGGTGTCGCCCGAGTCCTTGTCGATCTGGATCGTGACCGTCAGACGGTCGCGGTCGATCACGACCTTCTTGAGGTTTCCGGGCGGGAACGGCGTGCGACGCTGGCGGTTGTACTCGATGAGCGCGCGGCACAGTTCGTTCTGGTCGAAGAAGATCAGACGGTACTCGCTCGCCATGCCTCTTCCCCGACGCCGGCCGCGCGCCAGTCGCGCAACCCTGTAAACGATCCTGGCGGCAGGGCGCGGAGGCCGCCGGTCGCCAGGCAATCCCCAGAAATCTACAATTTTAGGAATTTTTTGTAAACAGATAGGCCCTTCCCGAGCCTTGTCGATTCGCGCCGCACTGTTGTCGGGATAGAAAACCTCGCACATACTTGCCTACGATGGCTCGCGTCCGTGCCCGAACATACGATCGTCCGCAGGTCGATCCGAAATCAGCGCCCAAGCGGTGCGATCACCCCGGCTGCGCGGAGCCCGGCGCCTACCGCGCGCCCCGCGGGCGGCAAAACCTCAATGATTTCTATTGGTTCTGCCTTGAGCACGTCCGCGAATACAACGCGTCGTGGGACTTTTACAAGGGCATGAATGCCGACGCGCTGGAGCTTGAGCGGCGGGCCGACGTGATCGGGCGGCGTCCGACATGGCCGATGGGCGTGGGCAAACGTGGCCGAATGCGCCAGAGCCGGACCGAGGCGCTCGAAGAGGCGATGCGGCGCTGGTTTGCAGGCTCGGACATTCCGGGATTCGACGGCTCGGCGCGCGAGGAACCGCCCCCGCGCCCGAAGCGGCCAGGAACGCAGGTGGAAGAGGCACTTGCGGTCCTGGAGCTCGACTGGACGGCCGGACCCGAGGAGATAAAGTCTCGATACAAGTCCCTCGTAAAACGGCATCATCCGGACGCAAACGGGGGCGACAAGGACGCCGAAGAGCGTCTAAAATCAATCAATCAGGCCTACACGTTCCTGAAGGCGCAGCAAGGAAAGCCAACGACCGGGTCATGACGGTCCGGGCCGGCGCTTTGCTGCGCTGCACCCCCGACGTTCCGGTAGCGGAGTTTTCCAGATCATGGCCCTTGCGACTGCCACCGCCGACAACTACGCGCGCGTTCCCGACATCAAGGTGAAGGTCCGTCAGACCTTCGGCATCGATTCCGACCTCGAGGTCCCCGCCTTTTCGAGCGCGCCGACCGAACACGTGCCCAATCTCGACGAGAACTACCGCTTCGACCGCGAGACGACGCTCGCCATCCTCGCGGGCTTCGCGTTCAACCGCCGCGTGATGGTCCAGGGCTATCACGGCACGGGCAAGTCCACGCATATCGAGCAGGTTGCGGCGCGCCTAAACTGGCCGTGCATCCGCATCAATCTCGACAGCCATATCAGCCGCATCGACCTCGTCGGCCGCGACGCGATCGTCGTGCGCGACGGCAAGCAGGTGACCGAGTTCCGCGAAGGGCTGCTGCCCTGGGCGCTCCAGCACCCCTGCGCGCTCGTGTTCGACGAATACGACGCCGGCCGCGCCGACGTGATGTTCGTCATCCAGCGCGTGCTGGAAGTCGACGGCAAGCTCACGCTGCTCGACCAGAACCGCGTGCTGCATCCGCATCCGGCCTTCCGCCTGTTCGCCACGGCCAACACCGTGGGGCTGGGCGACACGACGGGCCTCTATCACGGCACGCAGCAGATCAACCAGGGTCAGATGGACCGCTGGAACATCGTCACGACGCTGAACTACCTGCCGCACGAGGAAGAAACGCGCATCGTGCTGGCAAAGGCTGCCGGCTACGACACCAAGGAAGGCCGCGAGATCATCTCCGCGATGGTGGCGCTTGCCGACCTGACGCGCGCCGGCTTCATGGCAGGCGACATCTCGACCGTGATGAGCCCGCGCACCGTCATCACGTGGGCCGAGAACGCCAAGATCTTCGGCGATGTCGGCTTCGCGTTCCGCGTGACGTTCCTCAACAAGTGCGACGAGGTCGAGCGGACGACCGTGGCGGAATACTACCAGCGCTGCTTCGGCGCCGAACTGCCGGGCGGTGCCGGCACGGGCGTACGGAAGGCGGGCTGAAGGTTTCCATGCCGCCGCGCAACGGGAACGACGGGCCCGTCGAACAGTTCCGCCAGGTCACCGCCGCAGCGATGCGCGCGATGTCCCACGAGGCGGAACTGAATGTCGCGTTCGTGCCCGAGCAGCCGGGTCTTCGCGGCAACGAGGCGCGCCTGCCCGTGCCCGCGCGCGACCTGCCGGCGGGCGAGGTCGCCATCGTGCGCGGCGAGGCCGATTCGATCGCGCTCAAGCTGCGCTTCCACGATGCGGCCGTCCATGCCAAGCGGCAGCCGGCCGGCACGATGGGCCGGGCGATCTACGATGCGGTCGAACAGGCACGCTGCGAGGCGCTGGGCTCCAACCGCATGTCGGGCGTTTCGAACAACCTGTCCGCCGCACTGGAAGAACGCTGCCGCCAGGCCGGCTATTCGCGCATCGCCGACCGCGAAGCGGCCCCCATCGTCGAGGCGGTGGCGCTGCTCGCGCGCGAGACCTTCACCGGCCAGCCGCCGCCCGAAAGCGCCAAGCGCATGGTCGATCTGTGGCGCCCGTGGATCGAGGCGAAGGCCGGTCAGGACCTGACCCAGCTTTCCCGCGCTCTCGGCGATCAGGCGTCGTTCGCCGAAGTCGCGCGCAAGCTCGTCGCCGACCTCGAACTCGGCGAGGAGGAGGGGCAAGCCTCCGAGGCCGAGGACCAGGACCAGCAGGGCGACAACGACGAGGAAGGCCAGAAATCCGGCGAGGCCGAAGAATCGGGCGACACGTCGGACTCCGAAGCCATGATGGGCTCCGAGACGCGCGAAGCGGCCGGCGAAGACGGCGGCGAGGGCGAAGGCGAGGAGCAGGAAGGCGAAGACGCCGACGGCATGGGCGAGGACGGGCCCGAACGGCCCGGCAAGCGCTGGCGCCCGCCCAACGACATGCGCAATTCGACCGATGCGCCACTATATCGCGCCTTCACGACCGAGTTCGACGAGACGGTCGAAGCCGACATGCTGTGCGATGCCGACGAACTGACGCGGCTGCGCGCGCATCTCGACCAGCAGCTTTCCCATCTCCAGGGCGTCATCGCCCGGCTCGCCAACCGGTTGCAGCGCCGCCTGCTGGCGCGCCAGAGCCGGGCGTGGGAATTCGACCTCGAGGAAGGCACGCTCGATGCCGCGCGCCTCGCGCGCGTCGTCGCCAATCCGGCCTTCCCGCTTTCCTACAAGCGCGAACTGGACACCGATTTCCGCGACACGGTGGTGTCGTTGCTCATCGACAATTCGGGTTCGATGCGCGGCCGGCCGATCACGGTCGCCGCGATGTCGGCCGACATCCTCGCGCGCACGCTGGAGCGTTGCGCGGTCAAGGTCGAGATCCTCGGCTTCACCACGCGCGCGTGGAAGGGCGGGCAGAGCCGCGAACGCTGGCTATCGCAGGGCAAGCCCGCCAATCCGGGCCGCCTCAACGACCTGCGCCACATCATCTACAAGGGGGCCGATGCGCCGTGGCGGCGCGCGCGCAAGTCGCTGGGCCTGATGCTGCGCGAGGGGCTGCTCAAGGAAAACATCGACGGCGAGGCGCTGCTTTGGGCGCATTCGCGCCTGATCGCGCGGCCCGAGCAGCGCAAGATCCTGATGGTCATTTCCGACGGCGCGCCGGTCGACGATTCGACCCTGTCGGTCAATCCGGGCAACTACCTTGAGCGCCATCTGCGCGAGGCGATCGAATATATCGAGACGCGTTCGCCGGTCGAACTGCTCGCCATCGGCATCGGCCACGACGTGACGCGCTATTACCGGCGCGCGGTGACGATCGTGGATGCCGAGCAGCTCGGCGGCACGGTCATGGAGAAGCTGGCCGAGCTGTTCGAGGAAGACGCGCCTCCGGGCGGCTCGCGGCGGAGCGCCTGAAAAACATAAAAACCGAATATGGAGTCCATCGGATGAGCACGCTGCGGTCCTTGCGCCCCTTCGCCCTCGCCGGTCTGGTGCTGCTTGCCGCCTGCGCGGCCGAGCCGCCGCCGGCCCCGCTGAAGCTGACCATCCTCCATTCCAACGACGTCCATTCGCGCCTGCAGATGGTGAATGCCTTCGGCAGCACCTGTTCGGCGCAGGAAGCCCAGCAGAACAAGTGCCTGGGCGGCGTGGCGCGCATGGCCACGCTGTTCGCGCAGAATCGCGCCGCCGCGACGGCCGCCGGCCGCCAGGTGCTGGTCCTCAACGCGGGCGACAATTTCCAGGGCTCGCTTTTCTACACGCATTACAAGGGTGCCGCCGAGCTCGAGATCAACAACATGCTCGGTTACGACGCGATGGCCATCGGCAACCACGAGTTCGACGACGGGCCCGCGAACTTCTCGCGCTATCTGCGCGGCGCGAAATCTCCGGTCCTGTCGGCCAATGTCGATGCATCGGCCGAACCCGCCATCCGTGGCCAATATCGCGATGCCGTCGTGCTGGAGCGTGGCGGCGTGAAGATCGGGATCATCGGCGCCACGACCGAGGACACGCCGGAGATTTCTTCGCCCGGCCAGAACCTGAAATTCCCGCGCGCGGAAGGCGTGATCGCGCCGATCGTGGCGCGGCTCAAGGCCGACGGCGTAAACCACATCATCATGGTCTCGCATCTCGGCCTGTTCCGCGACAAGGAGGTCGCCGCCGCGGTCGACGGGATCGACGTGGTCGTCGGCGGCCATTCGCACACGTTGCTTGCCAACGACATCAAGGGCTCCGAAGGCCCCTATCCGGTGCGCGTCAAGGGCCCGTCGGGGCGCGAGGTTCCCATCGTGCAGTCCGGTTCGTTCTCGCGCTGGATCGGGCGCATCGACGTCGATTTCGACGTGGCCGGCAATGTCGTCGCCGCCAACGGCAACTCGATCACGGTCGAGCAGTCGGTCAGGCCCGATCCAACCGTGCAGGCGGTGGTCGACAGGCTCGATGCGCCGCTCGCTCAGGTCCGCACGCAGGTCGTGGGGGCCGCGGCAATCCCCTATGCGCTCGACGGGTGCCGGGCACGCGAGTGCGCGCTGGGCAACCTCGTTGCCGAGGCGATGCTTGTCGCCACGCGTGCGGCCGGAACCACGATCGCCGTCCAGAACGGCGGCGGGTTGCGTGCGGGCATTGCCGAAGGGCAGGTGACTTTGGGCGCGGTGCTGACGACGCTGCCCTTCCAGAACAACGTCGCCACGCTGAAGCTCAAGGGCTCGGACCTGCTTGCGGCGATGGAAAACGGCGTCTCGCAGGCGGCTGAAAACGGCGGGCGCTTCCCGCAGCTTGCCGGTGCAAGGCTGACCTGGACGCTTACCAAGCCGGCCGGCCAACGCGTTATCTCGCTGGAAGTGCGCAAGCCCGACGGCAGTTTCACGCCCATCGATCCCAACGCGGTCTATACGATCGCCACGAACGACTTCATGCGCCGCGGTGGAGACGGGTATGTGGTGTTCCGCGACCGCGCGATCGACCCCTACGATTTCGGCCCGGGACTCGACGACGCACTGGCGACCTATATACGCTCGAACAGCCCGGTCCGCGTTTCGACCGACGGCCGGATCGTGAACCGCTAGGCAATCCAGAAACCCAAGGAGCGAACATGCCCGACGACATCCGTAAAGATGCCGACGCCGAACAGCACCGCCGGAGCCTGCAGCCGGAACCGGCCGCACTCGGCCGACGCGGCTTCATGGCAAGCGCCAGCCTTGCGGGCTTCGCGCTGGCGGCACATCCCATCCAGGCGCAGACGGTCATCACCACCGACATGAACGGCCTGACCGGCGGCAATGTCGAGATCCCGACGGCCGACAAGCGCAAGCTTCCGGCCTATTACGCGCGGCCCGCGCAGGGAACGAATTTCGCGACCGTCATCGTCGCGCAGGAGATCTTCGGCGTCCACGAGCACATCAAGGACGTCTGCCGGCGGCTTGCGAAGGCAGGCTATCTCGCCATCGCGCCCGACTATTATTTCCGCGCGGGCAACGCACTTGCGGTCACCGACATTCCCACGCTGCTGCGCGAGATCATCGGCAAGGTGTCCGATACGCAGATCATGAGCGACATCGACGATACGGTGAAGTGGGCGGCCGGCGGTGTCGCCAAGGGCGACACGAAGAAGCTCGGCATCACCGGTTTCTGCTTCGGCGGGCGGGTGACGTGGCTCTACACGGCGCACAATCAAGGCGTGAAAGCCGCGGTCGCGTGGTATGGCCCGCTGGAAGGCCAGACCAACGAGTTCCGCCAGATGTGGCCAAGCCAGCTGGTCGCGAAGATCAATGCGCCGGTGCTGGGCCTCTACGGCGGTGCCGATCCGGGCATCTCGAACGACAGCGTCGACCGGATGCGCGCCGCACTGAAGGCCGCAGGCAAGCCGTGCGAGATCGTGACCTATCCCGACACGCCGCATGCCTTCAACGCCGATTATCGCCCGTCCTATCGGGCCGGTCCGGCGAAGGACGGCTGGCAGCGCCTGATCGTCTGGTTTTCGCGCAACCTCGCTTGACGGGGCGCTTCGCGCCCACGCGGCGCGGCGCGTTTGGCCTTGCGGCCGGTGCGCTCGCTGCGTGGGCGTTTGCGTTTCCGGCCCGCGGAGCGCCCCGCGAGCCGGTTGCCTTCAATGCCGTGCCGCTCCCGTTCGACGAGAACGACCGGGCGCGCACGACGGTGGGGCGGCTCGAATGGCGCGGCGGCCTCATTCTCGGCTCGTCCGACCGGCGCTTTGGCGGATGGTCCGACCTGTGGGTGGCGTCGTCCGGTGACCGCTTCGTCGCGATTTCCGACAATGGCTGGACGCTCGACGCCGGCCTGTCTTTCGACGGCCGGCTGCGCGGGGCGGGTCCGGCGCAGCTTGGCCGCCTCGCCGAGCCGGACGGCCGGGTGGTGCAGGGACAGGACGGCGATGCCGAAGGTCTTGCACGCCTGCCGGACGGCGGCTTCGCCGTCAGTTTCGAACGCCGGCACCGGATCAATGTCTATCCGCCGTCGGAACCGCCATTCGCAAGGCCGCCGCATGCGCTGCGCATGCCGGCTGAAATTGCCCGCGCGCCGCGCAATGGCGGCATCGAGGCGCTGACGCACCTGCCGGATGGCCGATTGCTCTTTCTCGCCGAGGAGCTTCTCGATGACGGCCTGCATGTCGGCTTTGTCGGCAACGACGGCAGCTGGCGACGTCTGCTCTATCGAGCGGCCGAAGGCTTTGCGCCGACAGGGTTGAGCACCCTGCCGGATGGTTCGACGCTCGTGCTTGAGCGCGGCTTTTCGCTGCCAGGCGCATTTTCCGCGCGCCTCGTGCGCGTGCGGCCGGGCGCATGGGTCGCGGATGCGCGCGTGGAAGGCGAGGAGCTTGCGCGCCTGCGCCCGCCACTCGCCGTCGATAACTACGAAGGTATCGCCACTCTTTCACGTCCCGGTGAAGACATTCTATTCCTGATATCCGACGACAATTACAGCTTTCTTCAGCGCACGCTGCTGGTGGCATTCGCCCTGCCGAAGTGATCCCGACCGACATACAATTTTAGATAAGCATTTGTTTACCTATCGCCAAATAGATTGGGCGCGCGCAAGCGCGTGACTCATTTGTGACAATCGGCGTCAGCCGACGGCGGAGTTTCTATACAATGGACGAAGAAAGTCAGGCAAAACCGAACGAAGCGCGCGCAGCCTTCCAGTCGAGCATCCGTTTTAAGATATTCCTTGCGATGGGCGCGATCGCCGGCGGCACCACGCTGGCCGCAGCCGTCGCCGCCTTCCTTCTGGTCAGCGTCGGCGGCACGATCGGCACGATGACCGAACGGCGGATGCCCGTGATGGCCGCAAGCCTGCGGCTGGCGCAGGTCGCCGGCGACGTCGCGGCGGTGGCGCCGTTGCTGGCGACGGTCGACGAAGAAAAGGCCCGCGCCGAGCTTCTTGCGCGCATTGCCGCGGATCGCAAGCATCTCGATGCGCTTCTGGGCGAACTCGAAGCGAATGGCGAGGGCGACGCGGCGACGGAACTGCGCGGCCTTGCAGCGACGGTCTTCGAACGGATCGCCGCCATCGACGTCACGGCCGAGCGGCGCGTCGCCAGCCAGAAAGAGCGTCGGGAGCTGGAGAGCCAGCTGCAACAGGCACGCGAACGTTTCGCGTCGTTGGCAACCCCGTTTGCCGAAGCACGCGCGGGTGACGTTGTCGCGAAAATCAAGCGCCTCGGTACGGCATCGCCCGAGACGGTCGCCGCGCAATCCACGGTGATTGCCGGCGGCGATTTCGCCATCTACGGGAACGCGATGAAAATCCTTGCGAGCGTAAGCCAAGGCGTCGCGATCCTCAATGAAGCGACGTTTGCCGGAACGCTTAAGGAGGTCGACGCGGTGCGCGAGCGCTTCTACGCGGCGACCGATCCGGCGGGTGCGGCGCTGAAGATCGACGCGCTCAAGGGGACGGACATCGCGAACGCGACCTACGCCGTCCTCGATTTCGGTGAAGGCATGCGCAACCTGTTCGAATTGCGCGAGCAGGAAATCGAGATGTCGTCGCAGGCGGCAAAGGCACTCGTGTCGGGGCGCGAGGCGGCAGCGAAATTCGTTGCACGGGTCGATGCGCTCGATGCCCAATCGCAGGCGGCAAGCCGTGCCGCCGCAAGCGAGGCCGATGCGGCGGTCGATACGGGCGTGACGCTCGTTGCCGCAATCGCGCTGGCAAGCCTTCTGATCGCGGCCGGTATCGCGTGGTTCTATGTCGGGCGGCGCGTCCTTTCACGGCTCGACGCGTTTGCCGTCAGCATGCGGGCGATCGCCGCGGGCAATCTCGAAACCGAGATCCCTCCCGCGCGGGCAGACGAGATCGGGCTGCTGTCGGATGCGCTCGAATCCTTCCGCGCGGCCGCCCTCGACGCGCGCGAGGCCGACAAACGCGAGGCGGCCGCCAGCGCCGCGCGTGAAGCCGAAAAGCGCGCCGCGATGGCGAACCTTGCGGGCGACTTCGAGGCGAGCATCGGTGGCGTCGTGCGCGACATCGCCTCGGCGGCGAGCGAACTTCGCCACGCTTCGGGCGCGATGACAGAGGCGGCCGAGGAAACCCGCCGGCAGACGAATTCCGCTGCCGACGCGGTCGGGCAGTCGGCTTCGAGCGTGCAGTCGGTCGCCTCGGCGACCACGCAGCTCTCCTCGTCGACCGAGGAGATTGCCAGGCGCGTGGGCGAAAGCGCGCGCATCGCCGAAGAAGCGGGCGCACAGGCCGAACGCACGGATGCCTGCGTCAAGTCGCTCGAGGCGGCAGCGCAGCGCGTGGGCGACGTCGTCAGCCTCATCAGCGCCATCGCCGGCCAGACGAACCTGCTGGCACTCAACGCCACGATCGAAGCGGCGCGCGCGGGCGACGCCGGCAAGGGCTTTGCCGTCGTGGCTTCGGAGGTGAAGGCGCTGGCCACGCAGACAGCCAAGGCGACCGAGGAAATCACCCAGCAGATCGAAAGCATCCGTGCGGCGACCGGCGACACGTCGGGTGCCATTTCGGTGATCGCGCAGACCATCGCGCGCATGCGCGAGATCGCCACGGCCGTTTCGGCCGCGGTCGAGGAGCAGACCGCCGCCACGCGCGGCATCGGACGCGACCTGGAAGTGGCGAGCGACGGTGCTTCGCAGGTTTCCGCGATGATCGGCGGCGTCAACGAAGCCGCCGGCAGGACCGGCGCGGTGGCCGCGGAAGTCTCGCAGGCGGCCGCGCGGTTCGCGCGCATGGGCGAGGCATTGCAGATGGAATCCGAACGCTTCGTCGCGACGGTCCGGCAGGCCTGACCGGCGGCGGTTGCCGCAAATGAAGCGGGCCCGCCGTTACCGGCGGGCCCGAAGGTCTTGTATCGGAAACAAGGAGTGTTTGTTGTCGTTATACGACAGCGAACCGCCCGCTCAGGCGGCGCGCTTCTCGAGAGCCGTCTCGACCTGTTCCTTGAGACGGCGCATGTCCTTGTCGAGCTTGCGGTTGGGCGTCTTGACGAGCCACGAGTCCAGTCCGCCGGCATGCTCGACCGTCTTGAGGCCGTTGGTCGAGATGCGCACGCGCACCGAGCGGCCGAGAACGTCGGACAACAGCGTGGCGTCCTGCAGGTTGGGCAGGAAGCGACGCTTCGTCTTGTTGTTCGCATGCGAAACGTTGTTGCCGATCATCGGACCCTTGCCCGTGACCATACAGCGACGCGCCATCGTCAAATCCCCGTGCTAAGGCCCCGCCAAAGGGGGGGCCGGAAACCAAAAGAGCGGGCGTTTTACGGGCTTAAGGGCGTTGCGTCAACCGCCCGCATCGCGCAGGGCCGCCACCACCCGCCCGGCGGCGGCGTATGGGCTCACAAGTCCTTGAGTTACTTCAACTTCCAGCGTTTCGACCAAGACCGCCAGCTGCGGGTCGCCAGCCAGGGTTTCGCGCACCAGATCGGCGATTTCCCGCCATAGGGTGGCTTTGGCCTGGGTGGCCCGCCGGGCGGCGATTCCGGCCGTGCCCAGCGCCCTGCGGTGGTCTTCGATGGCTTTCCAGACCTTGTCCATCCCGCGCTTTTCCAGCGCCGAGATCTGGATCACCGGCGGGTGCCACAACGCCTTGGATGGCCGCAGCATGTGCAGTGCGGCCGTGTAGTCCGATGCCGTGCGTCCGGCTGCGGCTGCAAGATCGCCGTCCGCCTTGTTGATGGTGACGAGATCGGCCAGCTCGACGATGCCCTTCTTGATGCCCTGCAGTTCGTCGCCGCCCGCGGGCGGCAGCAGCAGCATGAAGAGGTCGACCATCTCGGCAACCGCCGTCTCGGATTGGCCTACACCCACCGTCTCGATCAGGATCGTGTCGAACCCGGCCGCCTCGCACACGAACGAGGCCTCGCGCGTGCGCCTTGCAACCCCGCCCAGCGTGCCGCCCGAAGGCGAAGGCCGGATGAACGCGCGTGCATCGCGCGCCAGCAGTTCCATGCGCGTCTTGTCGCCGAGGATCGAGCCGCCGGAAACCGGCGAGGACGGATCGACCGCGAGCACCGCCGGCTTGCGGCCCAGCGACAGCAGGTAGAGCCCGAACGCCTCGATGAAGGTCGATTTGCCCGCGCCTGGCGGGCCGGAAATGCCCACGCGCACGGCATTGCCGGCATCGGCACGAAGTTCGGCGAGAAGCGCGTCGGCCTGCCGGCGGTGGTCGGGCCGCGTCGATTCGACGATGGTGATCGCGCGCGCGAGCGCCCGCCGGTCGCCGGAGCGGATCGAGGCCGCGAGCGCCGAAACGTCGGCGCCCACGCTCAAAGGCCCTTGCGGCCCATTTCGAGGAATTTCTCGCGTCGGCGCGCGCGCAGCACGCCGCCGTCCTGGCCGCGCAATTCGGCAATCGCCTTGGCGATCGCTTCGCCGAGCGCTTCGATCGTCTCCGCCTTGCCGCGATGGGCCCCGCCCAGCGGCTCGGACACGATGCCGTCGATGACGCCGAGCTTGAACAGGTCCTGAGCCGTCAGCTTCAGCGCTTCGGCCGCCGTCTGCGCGTGCTCGGCCGACCGCCACAGGATCGACGCGCAGCCTTCCGGCGAAATGACCGAATAGACCGCATGTTCGAGCATCAGCACCTTGTTTGCGGTGGCGATCGCGATGGCACCGCCCGACCCGCCTTCGCCCACGACGACCGCGACGAACGGCACGCGGATGCGAAGCGAAACCTCGATCGTCTTGGCGATGGCCTCGGCCTGACCGCGCGCTTCGGCATCGACGCCGGGATAGGCGCCCGCCGTGTCGACAAGCGCCACGACCGGCAGCCTGAAGCGGTCGGCAAGCTGGAACAGGCGCTGCGCCTTGCGGTAGCCCTCGGGCCGCGCCATGCCGAAATTGTGACGCAGGCGCGATTCGGTGTCCGAGCCGCGCTCGTGGCCCATGACGACGACCGACTGGCCGTTGAGCCGGCCGATGCCGCCGATGATCGCCTTGTCGTCGGCAAACAGCCGGTCGCCGGCGAGCGGGGTGAATTCCTCGATCAGGCCCGCGACATAGTCGCCGGCGTGCGGGCGCTCGGGATGGCGGGCGACCTGCACCTTCTGCCACGCCGACAGGCGGCCATAGACAGCGCGGATCTGCCGGTCCACTTTCGTCTGCAGCTTCGAGACCTCGTCGGCGATGTTGAGGGAACCGTCGCCCGTCAGGCGTTTGAGTTCCTCGATCTTGCCTTCGAGTTCCGCGATGGGCTTTTCAAAGTCGAGATAGTGCGCCATGGCGGGGCTCTATAGCATGCTCGCGGGCCCGGTCACGCCCATTTTTCGGCACCCTAGTGCCCGCCGCGGATGCGCCCGGCCTTGGCGACGAGCGCCTCGGCCTGACGGATCGAGGCGATGTCGATGAGCCGTCCCTCGAAGGCCGCGGCACCCTGGCCGCGCTGGGCGGCTTCTTCCATCGCCAGCAGGATCGCGCGTGCGCGCTCGACCTCGCCCGGGTCGGGCGTGAAGGCCTCGTTCACGTCGGCGATCTGGGAAGGATGGATCACCATCTTGCCTTCGCAGCCCAGTGCGGCGGCCCGCGCAGCCGATTCCTTCATGCCGATGGGATCGTTGAAATCGGCATAGGGTCCGTCAACGGGCCGCTTGCCCGCCGCGCGTGCGGCGACGACAAGCCGGGCAAGCGTGTAGTGCCAGATATCCGCAATCCGGCCTTCGACCGAATACTGGCGCGACAGGCCACCGATATTGGTCGTGCGCATGCCGGTCGATGCCGCGAAATCGCCCACGCCGAAGACGAGCGATTCGGTGCGCGTGCTTGCCGCCGCGATCGCCTCGACATTGGCGATGCCTTGCGCGGACTCCACGAGCAGTTCCAGCCCGATGGGTCGTTCGATCTTCTTCGCGCGCTCGATCTGCGTGAGCCACAGGTCAACCGCGATCACTTCCTCCGGACGCGAGACCTTGGGAAGCATGATCATGTGCAGCCGTTCGCCCGCCTTCTCGACGAGGTCGACGATGTCGCGATAGAGCCATTCGCTGTCGAAGCCGTTGACGCGCACCGAAACGGATTTGCCCATCGCCTCCCAGTCGATGTCGTTGAGCGCCTCGACGGCGTTCTTGCGCGCCTTGGCCTTGTCGGCGGGCGCAACGGCATCCTCGAGATCGAGAAACACGACGTCGGCGGCCGAGCGGGCGGCCTTGGCGAAGAGTTCGGGCCGCGTGGCGGGAACGGCCAGTTCGGTCCGGTTGAGGCGGGCGGGGGCGGAATTCTGCATGGCGGACCCGAGTGTTGCCGCATTCGGCACGACATTCAACCCGCACGGGCCGTAACGCCGGGGCAGATGGCCGCGAACCGGAGGGCATGCGAAACCTCATTGCCGGGCTCCTCGCCGGAGCCGCCGCCCTGGGCGCGGTACCTGCTGCTGCCGAGGGCCCTGTCGTGGTCGAGCTTTTCACATCGCAGGGCTGTTCTTCCTGCCCGCCGGCCGATGCGCTGCTGAAAGAACTTGCGGGGCGGAAGGACGTCGTGGCGCTGTCCTTCCATGTCGATTACTGGGACCGGCTCGGCTGGAAGGATCCGTTCTCCTCGCCCGCCGCGACGGCGCGCCAGCGCGCCTACGCACGCGCCTTGTCGCTCAATACTGTCTACACCCCGCAGGCAGTGGTCGACGGGCGGATCGACGCGATCGGTTCGGACCGCCGCGCGCTCGCGCGCGCGATCGAGAATGCGCAGAAGGTGCGGCATGTCGAGGCGAGCCTTGTGCGCGAAGGCGGCGAGGTGGTCGTGCGCGTGGCGGGCCTGGAGGCACCGCAGCGCGCGAACGTGAGCCTCGTGACGTTCGTGCGCGAGGCGGTCACGCGGGTCGTGGCCGGTGAGAACGGCGGACGTACGCTCAAGAACGCGAACATCGTGCGTTCGGTCGAGCGGCTGGGACCGGCCGGCGAAACGCCCGGCAGTTGGCGCGTGCCCGCACGCGAGGGGCTCGATTTCGCCGTGCTCGTTCAGGCCGACGACGGGCACATTCTCGGCGCCGCGATTCTTCCGCCCGGCTAGGGAAGTTTTGTTATCCATTTTTTATACTACTTGAACGTGTTGTCCGCGACCTTCTAGGGTTCTCGACCCGAGCAGGCCCGAAGGGCTGCCGGCTCATGAACGTCAGGGAGGAGAGCGACGATGCGTGCGCTTCGGATTGCATTTGCGACGGCACTGGCGATGTTCGCCGGTTCGGTCAACGCCCAGAACCTCATCGTGGTGAGCCACGGGCAGGCCTCCGACCCGTTCTGGTCGGTGGTGAAGAACGGCGTCCAGCAGGCCGCCAAGGACATGAACGTGCACGCCGAATATCGCGCGCCGGAAACCTTCGACATGGTCGCGATGGCCAAGCTCATCGAAGCGGCGGTCAACCAGCGGCCCGACGGGATCATCGTGTCGATCCCCGACGCATCGGCGCTGGCGCCGGCCATCGGCAAGGCGGTCGCGGCGGGCATCCCGGTCATCTCGATGAACTCGGGCTCCGACGTGTCGCGCAAGCTGGGCGCGCTCCTGCATGTGGGCCAGGACGAATTCGACGCCGGCAAGGCCGCCGGCGAGAAGATGAAGGCGCTGGGCGGCAAGAAGGCGATCTGCGTCAACCAGGAGGTCGGCAACGTGGCGCTCGACCTGCGCTGCAAGGGCTTCACCGAAGGGTTCGGCGGCGCGGTGCGCGTGCTGCCCACGTCGATCGACCCGGCCGACGTCAAGGCGAAGATCCGCGCGGCGCTTGAATCGGATGCCGCCGTCGACACGGTGATGTGCCTTGGCGCATCGACCGTGGGCGAGCCCGCCGTCGCGGCGGTGGAAGCCGCCGGTCGCAACGGCAAGGTGCGCATCGGCTCGTTCGATCTTTCGGCCAACTACCTCAAGGCCGTTTCGGCCGGCACGGCGGCCTTCGCGATCGACCAGCAGCAATACCTGCAGGGTTACCTGCCGGTCGTGTTCCTCGCGAACTACAAGCGCTACGGCCTGATCCCCGGCGGCAACGTGCCTTCGGGCCCCAACCTCATCACCAAGGAGAAAGCCGCCCAGGTCGTCGAGCTTTCGGCGAAGGGCATCCGTTGAGCATGAACGGGGGGCCGGCGCCGAAGGGCGCCGGCTCCGACGACCGGCTGCGCGCGGTTCCGTTTCTCACGCGCCTGATGCGGCGCCCGGAACTGGGCGCCGTCGCCGGTCTGGCATTGGTCACCGCATTCTTCGCGTTTTTCGCGCGCGAGCAGATGTTCTCTGCCGCGGGCATCCTCAATTTCCTGTCGCCTGCCGCCCAACTCGGCATCCTTGCCATCGGTGCGGCCCTGCTGATGATCGGGGGCGAATTCGATCTTTCGCTTGGCTCGATGGTGGCATTCGCCGGCCTTGCGTTCGGCGCAAGCATCGTCGTCCTTCACCTGTCGTTCGTTCCGGCTGTCCTGGTGACGCTCGCCGTGGCGGCGGCGATCGGTGCTGCGAACGCGCAGATCGTCATCCGCACGGGCCTGCCGTCCTTCATCGTGACGCTCGCCTCGCTTTTCATCCTGCGCGGGCTGACGCTTGTGGGTCTCAAATGGGCGACCGGCGGCTCGACCCAGCTGCGTGGCGTGCGCGAGGCGCTGGGTCAGGATTTCGCGCTGGCGCCGTTTTCGGGGCTCGCGTTCCGTGGCCTGTTCACCCGGCTCGTCGATGCGGGCTTCATCGCGCGCTTCGATACCGGCAAGGCCACCGTCGAGGGCGTGCCGGTCGAGATCGTGTGGTTCGTGGCGCTTGCAGCACTTGCGACCTGGGTGCTGCTGCGCACGCGCTTCGGCAACTGGATCTTCGCCGCCGGCGGCGACCCGGTGGCCGCGCGCAATTCCGGCGTGCCCGTGGCGCGGGTGAAGACGATCCTTTTCGTTGTCATGGCGTGCTGTGCGGCACTCGTCGCGATCCTCACCGTGGTCGATACGGGGTCGACCGATGCGCGGCGCGGCTTCCAGAAGGAATTCGAGGCGATCATCGCCGCCGTCATCGGCGGCTGCCTGCTGACCGGTGGCTACGGCTCGGCGATCGGCGCGTTTTTCGGCTCGATCCTGTTCGGCATGGTCGCCATCGGCCTTGCCTATACCGACATCGACCAGGACTGGTACCTCGTGTTCCTCGGCGGGATGCTGCTTGTCGCGGTGCTGTTCAACAACGCCGTGCGCCGGCGCGTGATGGGGGTGCGCTGATGCTGCCCGCCCCGCTGGTCGAGATGGTTGCCATCCACAAGCTCTTCGGGCCGGTCGTGGCGCTGCGCGGCGTCTCGCTGACGGTGCGCAGCGGCGAGGTCGTCTGCCTGCTGGGCGACAACGGCGCCGGCAAATCGACGCTGATCAAGACGCTTGCCGGCGTGCATGCCCCAAGTGCAGGCGACTTCAAGGTCGAAGGCCGCAGCGTGCGCTTCGCCTCGCCGCGCGAGGCATTGGATGCCGGGATCGCGACCGTCTTCCAGGACCTCGCGATGGTCCCGATGATGTCGATCGCACGGAATTTCTTTCTCGGCCGCGAGCCGACGAAGGGCTGGGGCCCGCTGCGCCGGTTCGATGCGGACCTTGCGGCGGACATCGCGCGCGCGGAACTGGCGCGCATCGGCATCGACGTGCGCGATCCCGACCAGCCCGTCGGCACGCTGTCGGGCGGCGAGCGGCAGTGCGTGGCGATCGCGCGCGCGGTCTATTTCGGCGCGAAGGTGCTCGTGCTCGACGAACCCACCTCGGCGCTGGGCGTCGCGCAGACCGCGATGGTGCTCGACTATATCGGCAAGGTCCGTGCGCGCGGGCTTGGCGTGGTGTTCATCACGCACAATGTGCGCCATGCCCATGCGGTGGGCGACAGCTTCACGGTGCTCGATCGCGGCCGCACGCTGGGCACCTTCGCGCGCGGCGAGATCGGCCGGGACGAACTTCAGACGCTGATGGCGGGCGGGCGCGAACTGCCGGGCCGCGGCGAGGCGCGGCCCGGGCTCGATTGATCGGGCTTCAGCCGATCTTCGCTTCGTTCGCGATGATCCAGTCGTAGGCCGGCAGCGTCAGGAACTCGGGGAAGCGCTCGGCCTCGCACATGTCGAGGAACATCTTGGCCGCTTCCTTGTAGCGGCCCTTGCCGAAGCGTTCGGCGCCGACCAGCTTCTTGATCTTCTCAAGCTCCTCGTCGACGACCTTGCGCACCATCGCCTTGTCGACGATGCGCCCGTCTTCCAGCGCCGCTCCGTGATGGATCTGCTGCCACACCTGCGCGCGGCTGATTTCGGCGGTCGCGGCGTCTTCCATGAGGTTGTAGAGCGGCACGCAGCCAAGCCCGCGCAGCCACGCCTCGATATAGCCGATGCCGACCGCGCAGTTCTGACGCAGGCCCGCCTCGCTGAGCGTGCCGGCGGGCACCTGCAGCAGGTCGGCCGCCACGACATGCACGTCCTGGCGTTTGCGCGCGATCTGGTTGGCGTCCTTCATCTTCTCGTCGAACACCGCCTTGGCGATGGGAACGAGCCCCGGATGGGCAACCCAGGTGCCGTCGTGGCCGTCGGAGGCCTCGCGGTCCTTGTCGGCGCGCACCTTCGCCATCGCGGCGTCGTTGGCGGCGGGGTTGTCCTTGATCGGGATCTGCGCGGCCATGCCACCCATCGCGTGCACGTTGCGGCGATGGCAGGTCTTGATCAGCAGCTGGCTGTACGAACGCATGAAGTGCGAGGTCATCGTCACCTGCGCGCGGTCGGGCATCAGGAAGTTGGGCTGTTCGGCGAACTTCTTGATGAAGCTGAAGATGTAATCCCAGCGGCCGCAATTGAGGCCTGCCGAATGCTCGCGCAGTTCGTAGAGGATCTCGTCCATCTCGAACGTCGCGAGAATCGTCTCGATCAGCACCGTCGCCTTGATCGTGCCGCGCTTGACGCCGAGCTTCTCCTGCGCGTGGACGAACACGTCGTTCCACAGGCGCGCCTCGAGATGGCTTTCCATCTTCGGCAGATAGAAATAGGGCGCGGTGCCCTTCTTCGTCATCTGCTTCACGTTATGGAAGAAGTAGAGGCCGAAATCGAACAGCGCGCCGGACATCGGCCGCCCGTCGACGATGAGGTGCTTCTCGGGCAGCGCCCAGCCGCGCGGCCGCACGAACAGCACGGCGTGCTTGGGGTTGAGCTTGTAGCTCTTGCCCGATTTCGGATCGTTGAACGAGATCGAGCCGGCATTGGCATCGCGCAGGTTCGCCTGACCCTCGATCAGATTCGCCCAGGTCGGCGTCGAGGCGTCTTCGAAATCGGCCATGAAGACGTTGGCGCCGGAGTTGAGCGCGTTGATGACCATCTTGCGGTCGACCGGCCCGGTGATCTCCACGCGGCGGTCGAGGATGTCCTTGGGCAGCGGCGCCACGGTCCAGTCGCCTTCGCGCACCGAGCGCGTCTGCGGCAGGAAATCCGGCTTCTCGCCGGCATCAAGGCGCTTCTGGCGCTCGGCACGCAGGGCCAGCAGGTCGTGCCGGCGCTGGCCGAACTTGCGCTCCAGTTCGACGACGAAGGCGATCGCCTCCGGCGTCAGGATCGCAAGCTGGTCGGGCGTCACCTTCGCGTCGAGCTTCACGCCGTCATCGGGCAGCGTCGTGCCGCCGGGGCCCTTGACCGGCAGCTTGGGTGCCGGCTTGGGCGGCGGGGGCGGGGCCGCGACGACCGGCTTGGCGACAGGTGCGGGCTTGGCCGGTGCCGCAGCCTTCGCCACCGGCGCGGGCTTGGCGACGGCAACTGGCTTTGCGGCCGGTACGGGCTTCTTTGCGGCGGGCTTGGGCGCCGGCTTTGGCATCGGCTTGGCGGCCGGCTTCTTGGCGACGGCCTTTTTCGCGACAGGCTTCTTTGCGGGCGCCTTTTTGGCCGCGGGCCTGGAAGCGGCTGCCTTCTTGGGCGCCGGCTTCTTCGCGGGCTTCTTGGCGGGGGCTTTCTTTGCGGGCTTCTTCTTCGCGGCCATGTGCGGGTTTTCCTTGCGAAATCGGGACTAGAGCTTAACCGGAGCCTCGTTCTTCCATCTAGCCCCTAGTATTTGCGGCGGGCAAGCGGATGGTGCGTGGCAACGATGCGTTTCAGCCGCTCGCCGCCCACATGCGTATAGATCTGGGTGGTCGCGATATCGGCATGTCCAAGCATCTGCTGGACCGCGCGCAGGTCGGCCCCGCGATCGACGAGATGGCTTGCGAAGGCATGGCGCAAGACGTGCGGCGAAAGCCGGCGCGGCTCGATCCCGGCTTTCACCGCCAGTTCTTTCAGCAGCTGGGCGATGCGCGCGGGCGTGATGTGGCCTGCGGCCGCCCCGGTCGGGAAAAGGTTGCGCGATTTCGCGGCATTCGGGTCGGCCTTGCGCGCGACAAGCCAGGCCTCGATCGCCTCGCGTGCGGGCGGGGACAGCGGGACAAGGCGTTCCTTGTCGCCTTTGCCGCGCACGATCAGGAAGCGCCCGTCGCGCGAAAGGGCGCCAAGCCTGAGCCCGGCCAGCTCGGAGACGCGTAGCCCGCTCGAATAGAGGATTTCGACGATGCAGGCGATGCGCGCACCCTCGACCCCCTTGCCCGCATGTGCGGCCGCGAGGAGCGCGCCCACCTCTTCTTCCGAAAGGATCTTGGGCAGGGCGCGGCCCACGCGAGGCGCATCGAGCGTGGCCAGCGGATCGTCGGCGCGCACCCCTTCGGAGACGAGGAAGCGGTGCAGCTGGCGCAACGCCGACAGCCGCCGTGCCGCGCTGCGCGGGGCAAGGCCGGCCTCGGCAAGGCGGCGCATATAGGCGCGCGCCGCAACGGCATCGGCCTTCACCAGCGCGGTGCCGCGCTTGGACAGGAACTTTTCATAGTCTTCGATATCGGTCCGGTAGGCGCGCTCGGTATTTGCCGAGGCGTTGCGCTCGGCCCGAAGCATCTCGATGAAGCTTTCCGCGGCGGCGGAAAGTTCGATGCGCGCGCGGGTGGGCCGGCCGCGCGCCATCGACTAGAGCCCCGAAGCGATCGCGGACTCGAGCGCCAGCCGGCGCGCGGCCTGCTCGAAGCCGACGGCACGCAACCCGTCGAGCACCGCAAGCATCGTATAGGGGCTTGCACCTGCCGCCCCCTCGACCCCCAGCAGGTGAACGGCCAGAAGGGCCGCCTCGGCCGGCCGGCCGGCGACGGCGGCTTCGTGCAGGCTCGTCCACAGCACGGGGCTGGGCATCGGCACGCTCAGACGCTCGAACGGGGCCTGTGTCGTGGCAACGATGGTGCCGCCCGGCGGCAGCATGCCAAGCCCGGCCAGCAGCGTCGTCGCGAGTGCTGCACGCGCGGGGGCGGTCTGCGGCGCACTGGCCTCGATCGATTTGCGCCAGGCTTCGAGCCTGCCGGGGTCGCGTGCGCCATCCCAATTGAGGCCGCCGAGCGAGGCGAGCATCCAGAAGCCGGCGGTGACCGCCTCGGCCTTTTCGTCGCCGGCTGCCTGGGCGGCACGCGCAAAGCGCATCCATCCCAGCGCCTCGTCCTCGTGCCCGGCCATCAGCAACGCACGGGCGACGTCTGCGGAATAGGCCACGTAATCCGGCCCTGCCGGAACGTCCGAAAGCAGCGTGACGCCGACGCGCGCGAGCGTGGCATAGCCGCCGCGTTCACGCCCGAACTGCCACAGCCGCTGGAGTGCGGCGAGCCGTTCGGCCGGCGCGCTTGCCGCCTGAGCTGCCTTGAACAGGGCGGCACGGCCCTTCGGGCCGCCGTCCTTGCGGGCGAAATTCGCCGCATCGGCGACTTGCGCAGGTGTCAGCTCGAAATCGGCGTAGAGCGTGGCAAGCATCTGCGGGTCGATCGCGCCGAAGGCTTCCGCTCGTTCGGCGGCGGCCAGGCGGAATTCGGGCGTGCCGTCGTCGCCTGCCGCGAGATTGGCAAGAACCGCCGGGTCGTTCGTCGCCGCGACATCGGGCGGCGGAGCGACTTTCGCCGCGCGCAGCATGGCGATGGTCAGGGGTGTCGCATCGCGAAGACCGTCGATCTTGACGCCCTTGCCGTCGCCGCCGACCGCAAACAGGAGCGTGACGAAGGCGGCGTCTTCCGGCACGCCCTGATCGCGCAGCATCGCAAGGCCGAGCTGGACGCGCGTCTGGTCGCCGGAAAGCGCCTGGCAGAACATCAGCGCCTTCTGGAAGTCCGGGCTTTTCGAAACGCCAAGTGCGTCGCGGACGAGATTGCACGCACGCTCGTCGTCGTCCGCCAGCCAAGCCTCGTCGATCAGCACGCGCAGCAGGTTTTCGTCGCCGTTGCGTTGGGGGATCAGGCTGGCGAGGTTGGAGGCGAGGGCGATCTCGCCGAGTTGGCGCAGCTTCAGCGCGCGCAAGGCAGCGAAATTGGCACCCTTGGGACCGGAGGGTGCGGCAGCCGTCGTTTCGAGAACGCGCAAGGCAAGCGCACGTGCGGGCATCGAGGCGATGGGGGCGGGAAGCTCGCGCACGATCCGCTCGACGAACGTGCGGTTGCTTGCCGCCCACGTATCAGCCGACAGGCCGCCATTGGCCGCATCGATCAGGCCGAGGCCTTCGGTGTCGAGCGGCTGCGCGTTCTCGATTTCGATGCCGGCCGGTCCGGGCAGCGCCGGTGTGCTCGCAGCGGGTCTTTCGGGCTCTGTTTGCGGGGCGGCGGGCCGCGCCTCGCGCGAAGGCGGCAACAGCAGTGTCGGCGTCGTTTGCGCGAGCCCCGGGCCGGCGTACGCGGCCGCGAGCAGCGCCAGCGCGCCGGAGATCGCCTTAGCGCGGCAGCCGTTCATTTGGGATGATCTTCTCGATATGCGCGGTGGGCGCGGGGATGTCCCACGTGGAGAGGTACGCGGCAAGGCCGGCCACGGCGACCAGAAGGCCGACGAGAGCCAGCGTGAACAGACGGCGCATTTCCAGGCAAGTCCTTGTAATTCAAGTGAAACATGGCGCGCGCGCAGGTGCTCGTGCGAGTCGGGACGCGCTTTGCTACACTCCGGTTTATGACGCGTCCGCGCAAGAGGAAAGGCGAGCCATCGGCCCGTCCCGGTCAGACCGGACGACGGCCCGCGCGCCGCGCCTAGCCGCATGATCGATGCGAGCCAAAACGAACTGCCGGAGGCCCCGGCGGTCGCGGTGGGGTTGCCGTTGCCGGATCGGTCGATCGTCATGGTTGGCCTGATGGGGGCCGGCAAGACGGCGATCGGCAAGCGGCTTGCGGCAAGCCTCGGCCTGCCGTTCGTCGATACCGACAAGGAAATCGAGCAGGCGGCGGGCTGCTCGATCCCGGAGATTTTCCAGCGCTATGGCGAGCCGGCATTCCGCGACGGCGAGCGGCGCGTGATCGCCCGCCTGCTGGCGGGCCATCGTTGCGTGCTTGCGACAGGCGGCGGGGCCTTCATGGATCCCGAGACGCGGGCCGCGATCCGCGCCAAGGGGCTTTCGATCTGGCTCAAGGCCGATCTCGACACGCTGGTCCGCCGCACGGCCCGGCGCACGAACCGCCCGCTTCTCAACAGCGGCGAACCGCGCGAAATCCTCTCGAACCTGATGAAAGTCCGCTATCCCGTGTACGCCGAAGCCGATATCCACGTCCAATCGCTCGAAGCGCCGGCCGACGAAACGGCCGCGCGCGTGCTCGACGCCGTCCGCCGCCATCTCGACGCATCGAGGCGCGCATGAACCAGCCGCTCGAACGCGTGCGCGTCGATCTCGATACGCGCGGTTACGACATCCTGATCGGCGACGGCCTTCTGGAAACGGCGGGCGAAGCGATCAAGGCCGTGCGCCCGGTGCGGCGTGCGTTCGTCGTTTCGGATACCACCGTCGCGGCCGCACACTTGGCGCGGCTCGAGGCGGGCCTGAAAAAAGCGGGCATCGCGATCGAGACGTTCCTTCAGGCGCCGGGCGAGGGCACCAAGGATTTCGCGCATCTTGGCATCCTCATCGACCGCATGCTCGAACGCCGGCCCGAACGCGGCGACATTCTGGTGGCGCTGGGCGGCGGCGTCGTGGGCGACATGACCGGCGTCGCGGCCGCCTTGCTGCTGCGCGGCGTCGATTTCGTCCAGTGCCCGACGACGCTGCTGGCGCAGGTCGACAGTTCGGTTGGCGGCAAGACCGGTGTCAACACGCGCCACGGCAAGAACCTGATCGGTGCCTTTCACCAGCCGCGGCTGGTGCTGTGCGATCTCGCCACGCTTGGTACGCTGCCGCCGCGCGAGCTGATGGCGGGTTACGCCGAAGTCGTGAAATACGGCCTGATCGACGAGCCGGAGTTTTTCGCCTGGTGCGAAGGGAACGCCGCCGCGATGCTTGCGGGCGATGCCGGTGCGCGCGCCCATGCAGTTGCCGTCTCGTGCCGCGCCAAGGCGCGCATCGTTGCGGCCGACGAGCGCGAGAACGGCGTGCGGGCCCTGCTCAATCTCGGCCACACGTTCGGCCATGCGCTCGAAGCCGAAACGGGCTTCGGGCCCGAATTGCTGCATGGCGAAGCCGTCGCCATCGGCATGCGCATGGCCTTCGATCTTTCGGTTCGGCTCGGGTTGTGCCCGTCGGCCGACGCGATCCGCGTGCGTCGGCATTTCGACGCGGTCGGCCTGCCGGCAGGCCTGCCCGGCCAGCGGCGCTGGCGTGCCGAGGACCTCATCGCCCACATGCAGCACGACAAGAAGGTACGCGACGGAAAGGTGACATTCATTCTCGCGCGCGGCATCGGCCGCTCATTCGTCGCGACCGGGATCGATATCGGCCGCGTGCACGAAATGCTGAGCGAAGAGGCGGCGGCATGAGCGAGTTCACCGCATCCGAAATCTGGATCCTCGGGATCGTCGTGGCGCTTCTCGTGGCGTCGGCGTTCTTCGCCAGCTCGGAAAGCGCCATCACCGGCGCCTCGCGCCCGCGCATGCACGCGCTCGAGCGCAACGGCAACCGCCGTGCGGGCCTGGTCAACCGCATCAAGGATGCGAAGGACCAGTTCATCGCCGCGATCATGATCGGCAACAATATCGTCAACATCCTTGGCTCGGCGCTCGCGACGTCGCTTTTCATCACCTGGTTCGGCAGCGAGGCGGGTGTCGCCTATGCGACGGCCGTGATGACGGTCCTAGTCGTCCTCTTCGGCGAGGTGCTTCCCAAGACGCTCGCCCTCAACAATGCCGACCGCGCGGCGCTGGCGCTGGCGCCGTTCGTGCGCGCCGTCATGGTGGCGCTGCACCCGGTCGCAACGGCGCTGCGGCTCGTGACGGCGGCGTGCGTGCGCGCGCTGGGCTTGCGCGTGCCGCCGTCCGGCGAAGCGAACGAGGCTGCGGCGGAGGAACTGCGCGGCGCCATCGAGCTGCACGGCGCCACGCACCGCGATGCGACCGTGCGCAAGGAACGCCAGATGCTGCGCTCGGTCCTTGACCTCGCCGACGTGGCGGTTTCCGACATCATGGTGCATCGTCGCCAGGTCGTCGCCATCGACGCCGACCAGAAGCCCGAAGCGATCCTCGAGCAGGCGCTGTCGAGCCCGCATACGCGCGTGCCGCTATGGCGCGGCACGCAGGACAACATCGTGGGCGTGCTGCACGCAAAGGCGCTTCTGGCGGCCTTGCGCGCCAACGGCGGCGACCCTTCGGCCATCGATATCGCCCAGGTCGCCGCGCGCCCATGGTTCATTCCCGATTCGACGACGCTGCTCGACCAGCTCGAGGCGTTTCGCCGCCGGCGCGAGCATTTCGCCGTCGTCATCGACGAATACGGCGCGCTGATGGGCGTGGTGACGCTGGAAGACATCATCGAGGAGATCGTCGGCGAGATCGACGAGAAGCACGAGTTCCGGATGCCCGGCGTACGCCCGCAATCCGACGGCAGCTTCGTGGTCGACGGCAGCGTGACGATCCGCGACCTCAACCGCCAGTTCGACTGGCGCCTGCCCGACGAAAACGCCGCGACGATCGCAGGCCTCGTGCTCCACGAGTCGCGGCGCATCCCCGAAGTGGGGCAGGTCTATACCTTCCACGGGCTGCGTTTCGAGATATTGCGGCGCAAAAGAAACCAGGTCGCCACGCTTCGGATCAGTGCCATCGGCGATGCGGCGGCGCAAAAGCGGGATGCCGAAACCGCGGAAAAGCGGGCGGCGGCGGATACCGCCGCCTGAGGAAGGCGCTTGCCAAGCGGCGGCAAGCGGGCGCTATCATTGCGGCAACGACGGCGCACGACCGTCCTTCGACACGGCGCCGGTCGGTCTGAGGGAGATGCCCATGATCCGCAAGATCGTGCCCGACGTGATTTCCGGAGTTCAGGACCTCGCGACGGCAAGCGCGCACATGACCGTGCGCGACGCAACCCAGGTGATGGCGCAACGCCGGATCGGCGCGCTGATGGTCATCGAGGGGCCACGCCTCGTCGGCATCTTTACCGAGCGCGACCTGCTCTCGAAGGTCGTCGCGCAGCGGCGCGATCCCGACACCGTTCATCTGGGCGACGTCATGACACGCGATCCCGACACGATCGGGCCCGAGGAGTCGGCGTTCGCGGCGCTCGAGATGATGCGACGGCGCGGCTACCGGCACCTGCCGGTCATGGATCGTGGCCGGCTGATCGGCATGGTGTCGGTCCGCGATCTCTACGCCACCGCGCTCGACGAGGTCGAGGAAGGGCTCAAGGAGCGCGACGCGTTCATCTCGGGCTCGGCCGGCTACGGCCTGACCTGACGCTTTGCCTCGCGCGGGCGGACGCGCGATGATCCGGCCGATCGTTCCCGACCGGAGATGCGTCCGCCATGCCGCTTCCATTGCCTGCCACCGCGCGCGAACCGATCCACACGCGCGCAATCGAATGCCGCGGATTCCGCCGCGCCGACGGCCTGTGGGACATCGAAGGCCATCTTGTCGACACCAAGGCCTACACGTTCGAGAACCAGTGGCGCGGCCGGCTTGAGCCGGGCATGCCGATCCACGAGATGTGGCTTCGCCTCACGCTCGATGACGATCTGGTCGTGCACGCAGTTGCCGCGGCAACCGACGCCAGCCCGTTCGAGATCTGCCCGGCGGTCACACCCGCGTTTTCGGCACTCGTCGGGCTGAAGATCGGCAAAGGCTGGTCTGGCCAGGTGCGCGAGCGGCTTGGCGGGGTCAAGGGGTGCACGCATCTGGTCGAGCTTGCCCTCGGTGCGATGGCGACGGCGGCGATACAGACAGTCTTCCCGCTGCGCTCGAACAGGGGTGATCCCGACAGGAAGCCTGGGCATCTCGACACGTGCCATGCGCTGGCAAGCGACGGGCCGGTCGTCCGCCAGCATTATCCCAAGCACTATACCGGTCGCGGCTAGGCAGCCTTCGTGCGTCGCCGACGGCCGATGCGCTGTGCGCGCGCTTCGCGAAACCAGTTGAGCACGAAGACGCGTACGGCCGAGGTCCGGTTGCCGCGGTGATTCTCGCGCAGGATGCGTTCGCACAGCGCCGGGACCGAAATTCCCGCCCGTTTTGCGATGTCGCGCAATGCAAGCCAGAAGAAACCTTCCAGCCGCATGCTGGTGCGCATCCCCCGGATGCGGACGTTGCGTGGCAGGTCGAGGTCCATCGCGCTCGTCTATCTACGGTTTAATAAGTTTTTAATCTACTATCACACAAGTAGCGGCACGCCTAGCACCATTTTTGTGGTCAAACTCACTCGCCGGGTGCACGCAGCACAAGCGCCAGCGCATGCACGCGATCGGCCAGTTCCTCCGCAAGCAGCCCGTAGACAAGCCGTTGGCGGTCAACGCGGCTCTTGCCCGCGAACGCGGCGGACGTCGCGCGCACCGTGAAGTGCGACTCGCCCAGCGGATTCGCGCCGGCGTGGCCGGCATGCCGGTGCGAATCGTCGATGACATCGAGCTGTTCGGGTGCGAGTGCCTGTTCGAGCTTCGTCCGGATACGGTCGGCGACGGCAGGCATGTTCCACTCCGCTGTTGAAAATACTCGCGCCTAGGATCGCGCGTTGGCGTTCCCGGTGCGCAGCGTCCACTCGGCCACGCGCTTCAGGACCGCACCGAGCGCTTCGTCGAATGCCATGACGACTTTCTCGATTTCCGGGCCGGCGGACGGTTCCACCGCATCGTGGGAGAAGCTTGCCACGACGGTGCGCTCGGGCAGGCGGACGAGCCGCACCGAAAGCCGCACATGTGCGACCGGCGCATTTCCGCCGCGCATTTCCGCCTGGAACTCACGCAAGTCGACCTTGAGCAGGAAATCGGGCCGCAGGCTCGACGATTCGCGCCCGACGGCGACGAGTTTGCCCGTGTTCTCGAAGCTCTCGAGCAGGAGCGTCTGCACCATGCGCGGTGCCGTATCGGTCCACTGCGCGCGCGCGAAATATTCGAGCGACAGCGGCGAACGCTGGACGGCGATGCGCGCGGTATCGATGCCGCCAGGCGCGACCGGCGCTTCGATGGCGAGCTGCCATCGTGCGGTCGGCAGGTCGGGCGCGAAGGTCGATTTCGGCGAAAGCGTGAACAGGCGGGGCGGGTCGCCGGCGCCGGGCAGCGAACAGGCCGCCAGTCCGGACGCGGCCGCCGCCAGAACGGCGCGGCGTGCGATGGCGCGGGCAGGCAGTTTCATTTCGCTTCCATTCCCTTCTGCTGGTCGCCGAACAGGAAGCGCGCCGGGTCGCGCTCGAAATTCGCGACGACACGGTTGAGCGTCGTTATCAGCGCGCGCCCTTCGATCATGAATTGCTGGAGCTCGTAGAGCCCGGAGCGGCCGAAATCCTCGACGCCCGGCCGCGTCGAAACGGCGAGCTTTTCGAGTTGGTCGGCAACGCGACCGAATCCGCCTGCGGCACGCCGGACCTCGTCGATGGCCGCCGCGGCCTGCGGCGTCATCGTGCCCGCATCGCGGATCGCGCGCTGCGCCGTGCCCATCAGGACTTGCGCATCGCCGACGAGGTTGCGCGCTTCCACGGCGAGGCGGTCGGCGTCGGCCATCGTCTTGTCGAGGCCCTTGAGCGTGCCCTTCGCGTCGTCCACCAGCCCTTCGGCCCCGGCCATCACGCGCGCCAGTCCGGCGGCTGCATCCGCCGAATTGCCGAGGAGCCGGTCGATGTTCCGGACGTTTTCATCGCTCAAGACCAGCGCCAGCCGGTCCGCAAGGTCGGCAAGCCGTGCGACGACCAGTGGCGCATCCTCGATGATCTTGTCGATGGGCGAGGGCACCGAAGGAATGACCGGGCGGCGCTTGCCTGCGCGTGCGCGCAGCGGCTCGGCGTCCTGCGTCCCGCCGGAAAGCTGGATGAAGGAAAGGCCGGTGATGCCCTGCGGCTGGAGACCCGCGACCGTATCGGTGCGCACGGGCGTGTCGGGGCGCAGCGCCAGCGTCACCTGGATGAGCTCTACATTCTGGTTGTCGATTGCGATGTCGGAGACGGTGCCGACCGGAACGCCGCGATAGCGCACGACCGAGCCGACCGACAGGCCGGTCACCGCGCCGCGGAAATACGTGTAGTAGTAGGTGCTCTCGTCGTTCAGCTGCGCGCGCGCGAACCACATGCCGGCCGTGAAGATGCCAGCCAGAAGCGCCAGCACGAAGCAGCCGACGAGGAAATAGTTGGCCCGCGTTTCCACTGCTCAGTCGTCCTTTCGGCCTGCCTGCATGTCGTGGCCCGCCTGCGCGGCACGACCGCGCGGGCCCGAGAAATACTCCTGCACCCAAGGATGGGGGTAGGCGCGGATTTCGTCCAGCGTCCCGACGACCATCTTCTTGTCGAGCAGGACGGCGATGCGATCGGCGATCGCGCAAAGCGTGTCGACGTCGTGGGTGATCATCACCACGCTCAGCGACAGCGAGCGCTGGAGATCGCGGATCAGTTCGTCGAATTTTGCCGCACCGATCGGGTCGAGCCCTGCCGTCGGCTCGTCGAGGAACAGCACGTCCGGGTCGAGAGCGATCGCGCGCGCAAGGCCTGCGCGCTTGCGCATGCCGCCGGAAAGCTCGGCCGGTATCTTGGCACCCGCTTCCTGCGGCAGGCCGACCATTGCGAGTTTCACGCGGATGAGCTGCGTGACGAGCCGGTGGTCGAGGTCCGTGTGTTCCGTAAACGGCAGGCGGATGTTTTGCGCGACCGTGCGCGCGCTGAACAGCGCGCCGTCCTGGAAAAGCACGCCCATGCGCCGCAGCACGGGTCGGCGCGCGTCGTCGTCGAGATCGGACAGGTTCTTGCCCAGCACCTCGATCATGCCGCCGTCGGGCCGCTTGAGCCCGAGGATCGTGCGCAGCAGAACCGACTTGCCCGAGCCCGAGCCGCCCACGATGGCAAGAATCTCGCCGCGCCGGACGTCGAGATCGAGACCGTCGTGCACCGTCTGGCCGCCGAAGCGCGTGACGAGGCCGCGCACGCGGATGACCGGTGCCGTCATATGCCGAGCCTCGAGAAGAGGATCGAAAATCCGGCATCGAAAACGATGACAAGGAAGATCGACTTCACGACCGAGCGCGTGGTGTGGATGCCCACGCTTTCGGCCGAGCCTGCGACCTTCAGCCCCTCGTAGCAGGCGACCATGCCGATGAGGACGGCGAAGACCGGCGCCTTGATGAGGCCGATGGCGAAGGTCGGCAGCGTGACCGCGCCCGCAAGCTGCTCGAAGAACTGCGCGAGCGAAAGGTCGAGCCCGACGATCACCATCACCGCACCGCCGGCCAGCGCCATCGCATCGGCATAGAAGACGAGCATCGGCAGCGCGATGGCGAGCGCGATCAGCCGGGGCAGCACGAGCGTTTCCATCGGGTCGAGACCGAGCGTGCGCATCGCATCGACTTCCTGGTTCACTTTCATCGTGCCGATTTCGGCGGCGAACGCGCTGCCCGTGCGCCCGGCCACCATGATCGCGGTGATCAGCACGCCGATCTCGCGCAGCACCGAAACGCCCAGCAGGTTGATAGTGAAGACTTCCGCACCGTACTGGCGCAGCTGGTCGGCTCCCTGGAAGGCCAGCACCACGCCGATGAGAAATGCAAGGAGCCCCATGATCGGCAGCGCGTCGATGCCGATGCTCTCGATATGATGGACGGTGCTGACCAGCCGTACGCGGCCGGGCCGGCGCAGCGCGCGCACCCAGGTCGTCGCGACTGCGCCGACGAACGATACCAGCGCGTGGGCTTCGGCGGCGAAATCGACCGTCGCTTCGCCGGTGCGGATGGCAAGTTCGCGCAGTGCGCCCAGCGCAGGCCGGGCGAGCGGGCGCCGCTCGCTGCCTTCGATGGCCATGCGCGCCAGCAGTGCGGTCTGCGCGTGCGAAGCGTTGGCAAGGCTGATTTCGCTGCCCGCTTCCTGCCAGCGCAGGATCTGTCGATGGAGCAGCCACGCGCCTGCGCTGTCGATGGCGGCGACCTTGGTCATGTCGAGGGTCATCGCCTTGCTGCCGCCGGTTTCCAGCCGCGCAAGGGTCGCCTCGAGGCTGCGCGCGTTGGCAAGGGTCCAGCGGCCGCCGAGCGTCACCACGAGCGCGGTGCCGTCAAAGCGCCCGCGTGCCCACCCTGCCTCCGCCCGTTCCGAGCCCTCGCCGTCCATCACCCCTCGCTTTCGCCGCGCATTGTTGGAGTGCCGGCCGCACCGGGGCAAGCGGTCGCTCCATTTGCTACGGCTGTATTTTTGTATGCTGCACCGCGAAAATTACACAGCGACTGTTGCAAAAATATCCATCATTCAAATCAATGTGTTAGCGGGAGAAAATTCCACGGTCCCGGTCAATCCCTCCAAATGGGAGAGAAACCCTCTTGATTTTTGCGCCGCAACATCTAATTTGTGCACTGCGACATTCACTTGTCGCATCTCGAAATGGCCTTTGTGCCGTTTCGTGGGCGTTTCCTCCCTAAACTTGGGCCGTGCCTTCGGGCGCGGCCCTTTCTTTTTGCGCCAGCCTCGCCTTCTGAAGCAGGATATTTCTTGTGCATAAGGGAGGGAATGCCGAGTTGCCCGAGACCGCACCTGAGGTCAGCGCAGACAATCAATTGGAGGACGTCGCGCCTGGCGAGCCGTGGAGTGCGGGCGTACGCAAGATCTACAGATATTGGTTGAGTCGGCGGCCGCCGGGCCGACTGCCCGGCCGCCAGCATATCGACCCTGTCGACATTCCCGACCTGCTGCGCGGGCTATGGCTCATCGAAGTCACGCGCGATCCGTTACGCTTCCGCTACCGACTTGTCGGCACTCGGATCGTCGAGGCGCTGGGTTTCGATCCGACCGGACGGTGGCTCGATGAGGCGCATCCCCATTCGCTGTCCGTGCCCGGCTTTTACGCGCGCTATGAGCGCGTGGCGAAAACCGGCGTGCCGAGCCGGCGCAAGGGGACGGCATTGCTGTGGCGCAATCGCGACCATCGCGCGATCGAAAACATCCTGCTGCCACTGGCCGCCGACGGAACGACTGTCGACATCATCATGGTCTACACGGTGATTTTCCGGATCGACGGCAGCGAAGTCGATTAGTCGGCCTGTTTGGCTTCCTCGAGCTTTGCACGTGCGTCGGCGTAGCCCGGATCGAGTTCAAGCGCGCGTTCGAGCGCCGCGATCGCCTCCTTCTTCCGGCCAAGGCCAAGCAGTGCGGCGCCGCGGCCGAAATGTCCGCGTTTGTCCTTGGGTGCGGCTTCGGCCAGCAACTCGAGATCGGACAGGGCCGTCACGAAATCGCCCATCGACATGTACGCGATCGACATGTTGATGACGACTTCGGGCTGCGCGGGCATCAGGGCGCGCGCATGCGCGAAATGGCCGATCGCGGCAAGCGGGGTACCCTGGGCAAGCCGTACAAGCCCGAGATTGTTCGCGGCAAAGCCGTTCGCGGGGTCGAGCGCGATCGCCTTCTCGAAGTGGGCGGCCGCCTCTTCCAGGCGGTTCTCGGTCCGGCGGACGGCGCCAAGATTGGCATGCGCGTCGCCGAATTCAGGATAGCGCGTCACCGCGCGTTCGAGACGCTCGGCCGCTTCCGCCCGCCGGCCGAGCGCGTGGAGCGCGAGACCGCCGAGATTGAGCGCGTCGGGCTGGTCCGGGTCGTCGGCCAGGATCGCGGCGTAGACCGTCTCGGCGGCAGCGATCTTGCCGGCCCGGTGGAGTTCCAGGGCCTCGACCAGACGCTTTTCGTTTTCGCTCATCGTCCCTCCGGCGGACGGCTCGTGTCGCCATCGCCCAGTTCGCGCTGCATCATCACGCTGTCGACCCAGCGACCGAGCTTGAAGCCGATCGACCGGAACGACCCCACCATGCGGAAGCCGAGGCGCGCATGCAACCCGATCGATGCGGCGTTGGCGCTGTCGCCGATCACGGCCACCATCTGGCGGGCCCCCCAAGCGGTCGAGCGTTCGATCAGGCTTGCAAGCAACTGCCGGCCAAGCCCCCGGCCGTCGAGCCCCGGCGCCACATAGATCGAATCCTCGACCGAGAAGCGATACGCCGAACGCGGACGGAACGGCCCGGCATAGGCGTATCCGGCGAGTTTTCCGTCCACGTCGATGGCGAGATAGGGAAGGCCCTTTTCGACGATCGCGCGCCGCCGCTGGGCAAGCTCGTCCGCCGAGGGTTCGATTTCCTCGAAACTCGCCAGCCCGTGGCGCACGTGGTGCGCATAGATCGCCTGGATCGCCGGGACGTCGGCTTCGGTGCCGTCGCGCGGTACGGGCCGCGCGCTTGCCGCGCTCGCGATCATGGCTTGCCTTCCGGCAGCGAGGGCGCGAGGCGCGCGAGGTCGGCGACAAGGCGTGCGATGGCGGTGCGCAGCGGCTGGAAGCCGGCGCTGCGGGAAATGGCGAGTTCGTCCATGTAGAGCTGCCGGTTGATCTCGATCTGGAGGGCATGGCGGCCGCGCGCGGGCTGGCCGTAATGGCGGGTGATGTAGCCGCCGGCGTACGGGTCGTTGCGGCCCACCGCATAGCCCATGCGCTTGAGGCTTGCCTCGGCGGTCTCCGCCACGATCGGCGCGCAGGCGGCGCCAAAGCAGTCGCCGAGCACGAAGTCGAGCCGGGCGCGGCCCGGATCGCGGTCGGCCGGGCCTCCGACGGACGGCATCGAATGACAATCGACCAGCAGGCAGCGGCCATGGCGCGCGACCTCGTCGGCGACGAGCCGTTCGAGCGCGGCATGATAGGGCATGTAAAGCGCCTCGATGCGCGTGCGCGCATCGTCGAAAGAAAGCTTCCCGCGGTAGATCTCGGCCCCGTTCGCGACGATGCGGGCAACCGTGCCAAGGCCGGCGCCGACGCGCGGCGAAGCGGCGTTCACGAAGGCCGGCAGCGGCCCGTCGAACATCGCTGGGTCGAGTTCCCATGCCTCGCGGTTGACGTCGACATAGGCGCGCGGGAACAGCGCCTTCAGGAGCGGAGCCCCATGTTCGGGGGCGCAATCGAACAATTCGTCGACGAACGCGTCCTCGGAGCGGCGCAGCGTAACCGGGTCGAGGCGGGCGCCGGCAACGAATGCAGCCGGGTAGTCGCTGCCCGAGTGGGGCGAGGAAAAGATCAGCGGCACGCGCCGGGCGCTGGGCTCGAGGATACGGTAGGGCGGCGTTGGATCGGGGCGAACGGCAAGCGAGGCGGTCATATTGAAATCATAGGGGAAAATTTCTGCGAGGCGGGCTTGCCAAACGGGGATGGATCGGTATATTCCGCGCCTTCCCGGACCGGATGGGCGCTTAGCTCAGCGGGAGAGCACTACCTTGACATGGTAGGGGTCGCAGGTTCAATCCCTGCAGCGCCCACCATCCGGTCCTCTGGAATCATTCGACATCTCGGAATGGCGGCGGGCGCGTGATGGGCTCGTGTCGGCGCGCGCGTGCGTCGACGCCAGAGCCACGGGGGAAATCGCAATGGAACGCTATCTTGAAGGCAAGGTCGCGATCGTGACCGGCGGCATCCGCGGCATCGGCAAGTCGATCGCGCTGAAGCTCCAGGCGCGCGGGGCCGCCGTCGCGGTCTGGGACTACGACATCGACGGCGCCGGTGCCGCACGTGACGGCTTCTCGCCCGAACTGGTGCGGAAGGTCGACGTCTCTTCCGTTGCCGATGTCGATGCCGCGTTCACGCAGACGCTCGAGCGTTTCGGCCGGGTGGACATTCTCGTGAACAATGCCGGCATCAACGGACCCGTGATGCCGGTCTGGGACTATCCGGTCGACATGTGGCGGCGCGTGATGGCCATCGATCTCGACGGCGTTTTCTACTGCACGCGCGCGGCGATCGCGCACATGCGCGCGCGCAAGGCCGGCCGTATCGTCAATGTCGCCTCGATCGCCGGCAAGGAAGGCGTGCCGAACATCGCGGCCTACTCGGCGGCGAAGGGTGGCGTCATCGCCTTCACGAAATCGGTCGCCAAGGAACTGGCATTGGACGGCATCACGGTAAACTGCGTGGCGCCCTCGATGGTCGAAACGGACCTCCTCAAACAGATGACCGATACGCACATCGCGAACATGAAGGCGAAGATCCCGATGGGCAGATTCCTTCTTGCCGACGAGATCGCCTCGATGGTCGCGTGGATCGCCGGGCCGGAATGCAGTTTCACCACCGGCTTCGCGTTCGACCTTACCGGCGGGCGCGCGACCTACTGAACGTCAGGCCCGCTCGCCGAAGGCGGCCGCCGTTTCGCGCGCGAGCGCCGCAAAGGCCTGTGCGGCCGGCGTCGGCGTGCGCGCGCTCGCCACGATGAGGCTGACCTCGCGCGTGACGCGCGGCTGGGCGAGCGCGCGCAACGTCACGCGCCGGTCGCGCGCGATCGCCTTGGCAACGGCAGGCAGCACGGCGATGCCAAGGCCCGCCTCGACGAGCGAAACGGCCGTCGTCACCTGTGCGACCTCGTAGGCCGGGCGCGCCGGCCGGCCGAGCGTTCCGAACCCCATTTCGACGAGTGCCCGAAGCCCGCTTTCGCGCGTGAGCGCGATCAGCGGTTCGTCGGCGATCTCGGCCCACGTCGCCGGACGGCGCGGTGCATTCGGCCGGATGGGCGCGAACACGAAGAGCGAATCGCGGAAGAGCCGCGTGCGTGCGATATCTGGCTCGGCATCCGCGAACGTGCCGATGCCCAGATCGGCCTCGCCCGAGCGCACCTTGTCGACGATCTGGTCGGTGCGCGCATCGATGAGCGATATGCGGATGCCCGGATGTGCGGCGATGAACATTGCCATCAGCCGGGGTAGCATGACGCTTGCCAGCAGCGGGGCGCAGGCGACCGCGACATGGCCGCGCCGGTGCTGGGCAAGATCGGTGAGCCCGCGCAGCGCCGATTCAAGATCGCCGAGCAGCTTGGCCGCCTGCGGCAGGAACTCGCGGCCTGCGGCGGTCATTTCGACGCGGCGGGTCGTCCGGTCGAACAGCACGACGCCGACCGCGCGTTCGAGATCGCGGATCTGTGCGGAGAGTGCGGGTTGGCTCATCCGCAGGCGCTCGGCCGCGCGCCGGAACGCGCCCGTTTCGGCGACGGCAAGGAAGGCGCGCAGGTGGCGGATGTCGACATTCATAACTGGAAACTATCAATCAATTTGAAAATTCCGTCTAGTTTCTCAAACGCGACGGCCCGAAACTTCTGCCGGTCACCTGCGACAGGAGCGCGTCCCGCCGATGCTGTTTCGCCCGCCGCGCGAAGAAGACGTGCCGCCGGGGCCGCTGGGCGCCAGCCTGCCGCGCGTCGAGGACGACCGGCTGTTGCGCGGGAAAGGCCGCTTCGTTTCCGATCTCCGTCCGCGCGATTGCCTGCATCTGGTCTTCGTGCGCGCCGTGATGGCGCCGGCGCGGCTCGTCCGGGTCGATGCGCGCGCGGGAGGTTCGCTGCCGGGCGTACGCCTCGTCCTGACGGGTGCGGACACAGCCGGTCTCGGCAAGGCTGCCGTCAATGCGCTGGTTGACGGGCTCGCTGACGCGAATTGGCCCATTCTTGCGCGCGACCGGGTCGAGGCGGTCGGCCAGCCGATCGCGCTCGTCGTCGCCGATACGCTCGCGCAGGCGCAGGATGCCGCCGAAGCGGTCATCGTCGACTGCGAGCCGTTTCAGGAAAGCGCGCCCGTACCGTCGTTTGCGCAGGAATGGCAGCACGGCGATGTCGATGCCGCTTTCGCGCAGGCCGCGCATGTCGTGCGGGTCGAACTCGAATATCCGCGTGTGGCACCGATGGCGCTGGAGCCGCGCGCGGCGATCGCACATTGGCATGCCGGGGAAAGCGCGCTGTCGCTCTGGCTTTCGACCCAGACGCCGCATCGCGCGCGCAGCGACATTGCCGCGATCCTGGGGCTCGACGAGGCCGCGATCCGCGTCGTCGCACCGGATGTGGGTGGTGCTTTCGGCGGCAAGGCTTCGCTCTATCCTGAAGAAGCGGGCGTGGCGCTTGCGGCGATGCGGCTGGACAGGCCGGTCGGATGGACCGCGACGCGTTCGGAGGAGTTTCTGGCTGCCGCGCACGGGCGCGCGCAAAAACTGTCGGGCGAACTTGCGCTTGCCGCCGACGGGCGGTTTCTCGCTCTTCGCGCCGAAGTGGATGCCGAGCTTGGCCACTGGCTGACCTATTCGGCGGTCGTGCCGGCGCGCAATGCCATGCGCATCCTTCCGGGCCCCTACAAGATCGATGCCGTGCATCTTCGTGCGCGCGGCCACCGGTCGATGCGTGCACCCTTGGGCATCTATCGCGGCGCCGGACGGCCGGAAGCGGCGATGCTGATGGAACGGCTCGTCGAACGGGCCGCACGCACGCTTGGCACCGATCCCATCGTGCTTCGCCGCGCCAACACCCACGCGCCCGCAGACCTGCCGCAGCATCTTCCCGCGGGCGGCCGCCTCGATCGCTCGGATTTCGCCGAACTGCTCGAAATGGTGCAGCGCACGGCCGACTATCCGCGCCTGCGCGCGCACGCCCTTCGGCGGCGCGCCGAAGGGGCCGTGTGCGGCATTGGCATTGCGCTCTATGTCGAGCCGTGCGGACAAGGTTCGGAAAGCGCCACGCTTGCACATGACGGTGCGGGGCGATTCACGCTTGCAACCGGCGCGACTGCGCAAGGGCAGGGTCGCGAGACCGCCTTCGCGCAGATTGCAGCCGACGTACTTGGCGTTGCGCCCGAAGCAGTGACCGTCGTGCACGGCGATACGGCCGCCACACCTGCCGGCATCGGTGCGCTTGCGAGCCGTTCGACGGCGATCGGCGGCAGCGCGGTCTACGAAGCGGCCCGGCGCCTTGTCGAGATCGCCGGCAGCACGTTGGCCCGCGGTTGGGCTGCGGCACCTGCTTGCAAGACCGCGGTCCGCTATATGGCCCCCGAAGAAGCCTGGGCGAGCGGGGCCTGCATCGCCAGCGTCGAAATCGATCGCGACACCGGCGTGCCGGCGATCGAGCGTATCGTGTGGGTTGACGATGCGGGCGTCGTCGTCAATCCCATGCTCGTTGACGGCCAGCTGCGCGGCGGGCTTGCACAGGGATTGGGCGAGGCGCTGATGGAGCGCATCGTCTACGATGCGCAAGGCCAGCTTCTGACCGGCTCGCTGATGGACTATGCCGTGCCGCGCGCGAGCGACATTCCGCCGGTCACGCTCCTCTCGTGTCCGACGCCGTCCGCCGCGAACAGCCTTGGCGCAAAGGGCGTGGGCGAAGCAGGTACGATCGGCGTGCCGGCTGCGATCGCAAATGCCGTGCTCGATGCGCTGGTGCCGTTTGGCGTCGAGTGTCTGGATTTTCCGCTTCGCGCCGAGACGATCTGGCGCGCGATGCAAGACCGGGGAGATGACCGATGAAATACAGCCGAACCGAGGCAAAGACCTATGCCCGCACGAACATGAAGGGTATCTGGGCGGCCGCGCTTACCCCCTTCCGCGCAGGTGACCTTGCGATGGACGAAACGGGCCTTGCGCGCAATATCGACCATTGGGTCGGCAAGCTCGGCATTGACGGCCTGTTCATCGCCGGCAAGCAAGGCGAGTTTTTCGCGATGAGCATCGCCGAGCGCAAGCGCAGCTTCGAGATTGCGGTCGAAGCGGTCGGCGGGCGTGCCGCGACAATCATGTCGTGCTCGGACCAGAACATGGACACGGTGATCGAGCTTGCGCGCCACGCGCAGAAGGTCGGGGCGGACTACATCGTCGTCCATGCGCCCGTGCTGCATTTCCTGAAGGCGCAGGACGAAACGCTGCTGGCCTACTACAGTCACATCGCCCGGCAGGTCGATGTCGGCATCGCGCTGTGGAGCCATCCGGACTCCGGCTACCTGATGAGCCCGCAGCTCTGCGCGCGCCTTGCGGAAATCCCCAATGTCGTCGCGATCAAGTATTCCGTGCCGCGCGCGATGTACGCCGAACTGACGCGGCTTGCCGGCGACCGGCTCATCGTTTCGACGGCATCGGAGGAGGAGTGGTTCGACAACATCGTCGAGTTGAAGTGGCAGGTCTATCTGTGCTCGAACCCGCCGTTCCTTTTCCAGACCGCGGCCGACCGGCGCATGCGCGAATATACCGATCTTGCCTTCGCGGGCCGCATCGACGACGCACGGCGCGTGCGCGACAGCCTCGAGCCTGTCCGCGAGGCCTTCAAGCGGACGAGGCCGGCCGAGAAGCCGCACGCGCACGCGAAATTCTGGCAGGACTGTCTGGGGCAGACTGGTGGCGCGGTCCGCCCGCCGATGCTCGGCCTGACGGGGCCCGAGAAAAAGGCGATCGAGGATGCGATCGCCGGTTCCGGTCTCAAGCTGCGCTGAAGGGAAGGGGAAGCACCATGTCGCCCACCGAACTGCCGTTCGCCAAGCCGTTCAATTTCCAGAAATGGGTCGAGGAAAACCGCGCGCTGCTGAAGCCGCCGGTCGGGAACAAGATGCTGTTCACCGATACCGGCCTGATCGCGATGGTCGTGGGCGGGCCCAATTCGCGTGTCGATTTCCACGACGATCCGGCCGAGGAATTCTTCTTTCAGATCAAGGGCGACATGATCCTGAAGATCGCCGACCGCGGGAAGATCTACGACCTGCCGATCCGCGAGGGCGACGTCTTCATGCTGCCGCCGCACACGCGCCACTCGCCGCAGCGCCCGGTCCCCGGATCGGTCGGTCTTGTCGTCGAGGGCGCCCGGCGGCCGGGCGACCGCGACGGGTTCGAATGGTATTGTTTTTCCTGCTCGACCTTGGTCCATCGCGTCGAGGTCGAGGTGAAGAATATCGTGACGGACCTGCCGCCGCTTTACGACGCCTTCTACGCCGATGCGAAGGCGCGCACCTGCCCGCATTGCGGAACGGTCCACCCTGGAAAGGAACCGCCGCCGGGGTGGGTCAAAATCTGACGGCTGGGCAATCCCGGCCGTTTGGGCTAATAATTCTTTAAGTCTAAAATATCCGTGCAACGCCACGGTGAGAACAAGGAGGCTCGACAATGAAGAGAAGGACTTTTCTGACCGTCGCCGGTGCCGGTGTCGCCACGCTCGCCGCCCCGTCGATCCTGCACGCGCAGACCCCGCTGCGCATCGGCCTGATCACGACGCTCTCGGGCCCTGGCGGCTATCTGGGTGCGGACATCCGTGATGCGTTCAATCTCGCCGTCGAAATGGAAGGCGGAAAGCTGGGCGGCGTCCCGGTCGAAGTCGTCGTCGACGACGACGGTTTCAAGCCCGGTCAGGGCAAGTCGATCGCCGAGCGCATGATCAAGAACGACAAGATCAAGCTGCTCACGGGCATCGTGTTCTCGAACATCCTGGGTGCCACGCTGCCCGACATCCTCGACGCCGATGCGACCTACGTTTCGCCCAACGCCGCGCCGTCGAATTTCGCCGGCAAGGAATGCCACAAGAACTACTATGTCGTGTCGTGGCAGAACGACAGCCTGCACGAATCCGCCGGCCAGATGGCGAAGGAACTCGGCTACAAGACCGCCTTCATCCTCGCGCCGAACTATCAGGCCGGGCAGGACGCGCTCGCCGGCTTCAAGCGCATGTTCGGCGGCAAGATCATCGGCGAGCAGTACACGCGCCTTGACCAAACCGACTATTCCGCCGAGATGGCGGCGATCCGCGCGGCGAACCCGGAAGTCGTCTTCCAGTTCCATCCGGGCGGGCTCGGCATCGCGTTCCTGCGCCAGTACGCGCAGGCCGGCCTCATCGACAAGGTTCCGATGGCGGTTGCCTCGCCCTCGCTCGACCACACGACGCTGAAGGCTGTCGGCGACGTGGCGCTGGGTCTGTGGGTTTCCTCGCACTGGAACGTCGATTTCGACAACGCGGCGAACAAGAAGTTCGTGCCGGCGTTCATGGCGAAGTTCAACCGCACGCCGACCTACTATGCCTCGCAAGGCTACGATACCGCGCTCGCCATCGCGGCTGCCCTTCGCCAGACGAAGGGCGACGTCGGCCAGGCGGCGTTCCGGCCGGCGATGCTGAAGGCGGACTTCGCCTCGGTGCGCGGTGCCTTCAAGTTCGGGCCGAACCAGCACCCGATCCAGGACTGGTACGCCCTGAAGGTCGTCAAGAGCGCGGCCGGCCAACCCGAGATCAAGACGCAGCGCAAGGTCCTCACCGCGCACGGCGACGCGTACTCGGGTCTCTGCAAGCTGTAAGCCGGTATCCCGGAAGCCGGTGCGCGGCCGCTCTGGCGGTTGGCGCACCGGCACTTCCGGCCCGGCCGGCTTTCAAGCCAAATGTCGCTTCTCGTCATCGAGCAGATCCTGAACGGCCTGCAGCTCGGCGTAACGCTGTTTCTTCTGGCGGCCGGCCTCACGCTCATCTTCGGCATCATGGGCATCATCAATCTCGCCCATGGCTCGCTCTACATGATCGGCGCCTACGCGGGCGCGCTCGCCGCCTCGGCCACCGGTTCCTTCCTCCTTGCCGTGCCGGCTGGCCTTCTTGCCGCGGCCGCGAGCGGCGTGGCGGTCGAATTCATCGTGATCCGGCGGCTCTACGAACGCGACCATCTCGACCAGGTCCTTGCCACCTATGGTCTCGTGCTTTTCTTCAACGAGACCGTTTCGATCCTCTTCGGCCGGCAGCCGCTCTTCGTCGCGATCCCGGCCCTGCTGTCGGGATCGATCGAGATCGTTCCCGGCCTCGCCTTCTCGGTCTACCGGCTTGCGATCATCGCGGTCGGGCTCTCGCTGGCAGCCGGCCTTTACGTGCTTATCCAGCACACGCGCCTGGGAATGCTGATCCGCGCGGGTGCCACGCACCGCGAGACCGTGCGTGCTCTCGGCGTCAATATCCGCCTCCTCTATACGCTTGTCTTCGGGCTGGGTGCGCTGCTTGCGGGCTTTGCGGGCGTCATGGCGGGCCCGCTGCTTTCCGTTCAGGTCGGCATGGGCGAGCAGATCCTGATCATGACGTTCGTGGTCGTCGTCGTCGGCGGGGTGGGCTCGATCCGCGGCGCGCTCTTCGGGGCGATCCTCGTCGGCGTCTTCGACACGATGATGCGCGCGTTCATGCCGCACATCATGCGCGGCCTCCTTGCCAACGGATCGGAGGCCGACGCGCTATCCGCCGGCCTCGCTTCAATGGGCGTCTATCTGCTGATGGCCGTTGTCCTGCTCGTGCGGCCGCAAGGCCTTTTTCCGGCGCGGGGCTGAGGCGGATGTCGCCCCCCCAAGCCACAGGCGCGCGCGCGGCGCTCGCGATCGGCGGGCTTCTCGTCTTTCTGCTCGCCCTGCCGTTCGCGGCCGACCTGCTTGACGTGCCGGCGACAACCTCGCTCGTCACGCGCATGCTGATCTATGCGATCGCTGCGGCGAGCCTCAATCTCGTGCTCGGCTTCGGCGGCATGATCAGCTTCGGCCATGCGGCGTTCTACGGGATCGGCGGCTACGCCGTCGGCATCCTGTTCCAGCATGCGCGCCTGTCCGAACCGCTGTTCGGCATGATGCTCGGCACCGAGCAGTTCCTGATCGCAATGCCCGTCGCGATCGTCCTTGGCGGTCTCGCGGCACTCGTCATCGGCGCGCTTGCGCTGCGCACGACCGGCGTGCAGTTCATCATGATCACGCTCGCCTTCGCTCAGATGCTCTATTTCCTCTTCGTCTCGCTCAAGTACTACGGCGGCGACGACGGCCTTGTGGTGCGCCGGCGAAACGTGCTTTTCGGCCTCGACATGCGCGATGCGAAGACCTTCTATTTCGTCGTGCTCGCGCTGGCCGCGGCCTACTTCGCGTTCATCTGGCGGATCGCGGGCTCGCGCTTCGGCATGGTGCTGGGGGCCATCCGCCAGAACGACCGGCGCGTGGCGGCGATCGGCATCGGCGTCTACCGCTACAAGCTTGCCGCCTTCGTGCTCGCGGGCATGGGGGCGGGACTTGCGGGCGGATTGTGGGCCAATTACGCGCGCTTCGTCAGCCCCGACATGATGCACTGGACGAAGTCGGGCGAACTCATGGTCATGGTCATTCTCGGCGGGGCGGGCACGCTGTTCGGCCCCCTGTTCGGGGCGGCAGGGCTCATCACGCTGGAAACCGTGCTGAGTGCTTGGACCGAACGCTGGCAGTTCTTTCTCGGACCGATCCTGATCCTGATCATCCTGTTTTTCCGCGGCGGGCTTTCGGGGCTCGTGGCGCTGTTTTCGGGGCGCAACCGGTGAAGGCGCCGCTCCTGCGCATCGACGGGCTTGTGAAGCGCTTCGGCGGCCTGACGGCAACCGATTGCCTGTCGCTCGACGTCGCCGAAGGCGAAGTCCATGCGCTGATCGGGCCCAACGGTGCGGGCAAGACGACGGTCATCAACCAGCTTACCGGCGAACTTCATCCCGACGGCGGGCGCATCCTGCTCGACGGCACCGATATCGTGGGCCTGCCCGTGCACGCGCGCGTGCGCATGGGGCTCGCGCGCACCTTCCAGATCGTGCAGCTGATGGGTAGCTACACGGCGCTCGAACATGTGGCGCTTGCCGTTCAGGCGAATGCGGGCCACAGCTTCCGTTTCATCGGCGACGCGCGTGCCGACGAACGCCTGACCGGCCCGGCGCGGGAAATCCTGTCGCGTTTCGGCTTGGCGACGCGTGCGGACAGGCCGGTCGCAGCCCTGTCGCACGGCGAGCGCAAGCAGCTCGAACTTGCCGTGGCACTCGCCATGAAACCGCGGCTGCTGCTGCTCGACGAGCCGATGGCGGGGCTCGGGGCCGCCGAAAGCGCGCAGATGGTCGAACTCCTGCAATCGCTCAAGGGACAGTTCGCGCTGTTGCTGGTCGAGCACGATATGGATGCCGTTTTCTCGCTCGCCGATCGCATTTCGGTTCTGGTCGGCGGGCGCGCGATCGCCTCGGGCTCGGTGGCGGAAATCCAGGCCGATCCGGCCGTGCGTATCGCCTATCTGGGCGAGGGGGACGCGTGATGCTGCGCGTTTCGAACCTCGCGGCGTCCTACGGCGACAGTCAGGTGCTGTTTGGAATCGACCTGTCGATCGATCGGGGAGAGGTCGTCACGCTGCTTGGCCGCAACGGCATGGGCAAGACGACGACGATCCGCACGATCATGGGGCTTACGCGAGCGGTCGGCGGTACGGCGGAGTTTGCCGGCACGCCCATCCTCGGGCGTGCGCCGGAAGCCGTGGCGCGGCTGGGCATCGGCCTGGTGCCGGAGGGCCGGCAGGTTTTCCCGACGCTTACGGTGCGCGAGAACCTTGTCGCCACATCCGCCAACCGGCTCGGGCGCAAAAATCCGTGGACCCTCGACCGGGTCTGCGCGCTGTTCCCGCGCCTCAGCGAGCGCTTCGGGCAGGCGGCGGCAACGCTTTCGGGCGGTGAACAACAGATGCTCGCGGTCGGCCGGGCCTTGATGACCAATCCCGAACTCCTGATTCTCGACGAAGCGACCGAAGGGCTTGCGCCCGTCATCCGTGCGGAGATCTGGCGCTGCATCGAGACGCTCAAGGCCGAAGGCCAGTCGATCCTGATCGTCGACAAGAATCTGAAAGTGCTCCGGCGGCTTGCCGATCGGCACTATGCGATCGAGAAGGGCCGGACCGTCTGGTCGGGCACCGGCGCCGATCTCGACCGCGACGCGGAGGTGGTGCATCGCTATGTCGGTATCTGAGTCCATTCGGGCGCGTGGCGCCTCGGCAAAGCCGGACGCCGTGGCCGCGTTCGCGCAGGCATTGACCGCGGCGGCAGGCGAACTTGCGCGCGCCGGCTGCGGGCCCGGCGACATGCGTGCGATCACTGTTTGCGGCCCGGAGCCGGCCGCCCTTTCACTGGCGCGACGTCCGATCGACCGCGCCTACCGCGAGACCTTCGGTGGCACGCGCCCGCCGATAAAGGTCGTCGCTGGCGACGGCGTATCGGTCGAGATCGAAGCGGTCCGCGGGCATGCGCCCGACCCGACGCCCGTCTGGCAGGGGCTTTCGCGCGCCGAACTCATGCGCGAATACAGCCCCCGCAATCAGGTGCCGTCGATGCGCGTGCTGTTCGATCAATGGACGGCGGATGGCACGGCATGGCGCAAGAACCATCCCGCGACCGACATTTCCTACGGCGCCAGTGCCGACGAGACATTCGATCTTTACCGCCCGACGGGTGCCCGCCGTCCGCCCGTGTGGATTTTCATCCACGGCGGCTATTGGCAGGCCTCGGGCAAGGAGCAGCACGGGCAGTTCATGCAAGGCATGCTCGATGCGGGCTATGCGGTGGCAAATGTGGACTATGCGCTTGCGCCCGAAGCGCCGCTCGAAAGGATCGTCTCGCAGATCTACACCTGCGTCGATTTCATCGCGCGATCGGGCGAATCGCTCGGCATCGATGCATCATCGCTGCACGTCTCGGGTCATTCGGCCGGCGGGCATCTGGCCGCGATGGTCGCGGGGCGCGAAGACGGCCCGCCGATCCGCTCGGCGCTGCTGCTGTCCGGCCTGTTCGACCTGACGCCGTTCACGCACATGCCGATGGGCCGGATCGTCGGCCTGAAATGTGAAGCGGATATCGATGCCCTGTCGCCGATCCGCCAGAAATGCCGTGCCGGGCGCATCGGCGTGGCGCTGGGCGCATTGGAGAGCGCGCAGTTCAAATGGCAGTCCGACGCGATCGCGCGTGCGTGGGGTGCGCCGGCGCCGCTCCAACTTGCGGGCGCCAATCACTTCTCGCTGCTCGACGGGTTGAATGCCGGGCCACTCCTGGAGTTGGCGAAAGCCACCGCACGTTAGCGGAAGGTCCGCCAGCCGGCGACCCAACGCGAAAGCGTCGTCAGCGCGCATGCCGCCGCGTATATCCACGCGAGGATCGCGAACTGCGCCGGCCAGATGCAGATGGCCACAAAAAAGGCGATCGTCTCCGCACCTTCCGTAAGGCCGCCGAGATAGCGGATGCCTTTGTCCGGTTCCTGTGCGCCTTGCGGGTCGTGTGCGGCAATTGCCGCGAAGGCGAGAAAGCTGCTGCCGGTTCCCACGAACGCGACGACCAGCGCGCAGGCGGAAAGCGCGTTTGCGGCAGGGTCCGCGAGCGCGAAGGCAAGCGGCACGCAGGCATAAAAAAAGAAGTCGAGCGCGATGTCGAGGAAGGCACCGCGCGCGGTCGGTCCGGCGATGCGCGCGACCGCCCCGTCAAGTCCGTCGAGCACGCGATTGGCGAGGATCGCGCCGAGACCCAGAAGCGTGTGTCCGTCCGCGATCGCCGGAACGGCGGCAAGGCCTATCGCGAAGCCGGTCAGGGTCACCGCGTTGGCGGAAACGCCGATTTGCGCCAACGCTGCGGCCGGCGGTGCGAGGATGCGCTTCTGGAAAGGCAGGATGAGGCGGTCGATCATCCGCCCGAGGCTACACCGCCTCGATCGCGAAATCCTGCGCGCCTTTCCACAGCACCATCTTGCCGAGGGCGGGGAGGTTCTCGAGCCCTTCGGTCAGCGTGATGAAATGGTTGCCGGCAAGCTGGCCGACCTTGCTGGCGAAGCGAACGCCGCCATAGGCGAAAAGGATTTCGGTTTCGCTGATGCCGCCGGGGTAGACGATGATCTGCCCGGGTGCTGGGTAGCTCGTCTGGTTTTCGAACGGCAGACCGAAATCGTGCTCGCCGAGCGGGATCCAGCAGGCCTCGCCGCTCCAGCGGACATGGATGATCTTGTTGCGGTACGGCAGCAGGCTGCGGAAGACCGAGCAGGTTGCCGGTGCCGCGGCCGTCTCGAAACGGCCGCCGAAAACATACGGCCCGGCGGTGATTCGAACTTTTTCCATCGTGGACAGGCTCCTTCTTGCGGACGGTTGCCACGCAATCCGGATGCCAGCCTAGACCGGCACGGCAGGCCGCGCCAACGGCAGAGCGTCAGTGCCCGCCGCCGCCCGGCCGCTGGGGGCGCTGCATCATCGGCGTCAGCACGACGAGGGCCAGGAAAAGCCACGTCAGCACGAAAAAGACGTCGCCCAGCGACATCACGAAAGCCTGCTGGCGCACGATGCCGGCGGTCTTGCGGATCGCCGCCAGTTCGGCGTCGCTGCCCAGCCGGGCGAGGCCTGCCGTCAGGGACGAGATCGTCTCGAGCGCGCTGGCGCTTGCCCAGGTGACCTGCTCGTGCAGGCGCTGGAGGTGGAGGTCCGTGCGGTTGTTGAGCAGCGTGTTGATGAGCGCAAGGCCGACGGCACCGCCGAGGTTGCGAGTCAGGTTGTAGAGGCCGGCGGCGTTCTTGAGCCGCTCGGGCGGCAGCGTGCCGAGTGCCAGATTGTTGATCGGTACCATGCTGGTCATGATGCCTACGCCGCGCAGGATCTGCGGCACGAGAAGTTCCCAGAAATCCCACTCGACCGTGATCGCGGAGGCCTGCAGCGTGCCCACCGAGAACATCAGGAAGCCGACCGCAATCATCAGGCGCGGATCGACCTTGCCCATCAGCCGGCCAGTGACGGGCGCCGTGAAGAACATGCATAGGCCGGTGACGAACATCGTCTCGCCGATCTGGAGCGCCGAGAAGCCACGCACGCGCGCGAGATAGACCGGATAGAGATATGTAAGTCCGTAGAGCCCGATCCCCATCACGAACGAGCAGATCGAGCCGGACCAGAAGTTCCGGTCGAGATACGCCGTCAGGTCCACGATCGGTCGCCGGACGGTGAGCGTCCGCCAGAAGAAAGCGATTCCGCAGACCGCCGCAGTGATGCCGGCGGTGACGATCAGGTCGCTTTCGAACCAGTCCTTCTGCGGGCCTTCCTCGAGAAAGTACTCCAGCGAGCCCAGAAAGACGGCCATCGAAATAAGGCCGAACCAGTCGAACCCTTCGAGCAGCGAGAAATCGGATTCGTCGAAATCGATCAGCGTCCAGGCGGCGACCGTCACGCCGATGCCGGGAATGATGTTGACCAGAAACAGCCAGTGCCAAGAGAAAATATCGGTCAGGTAGCCGCCCACGGTCGGCCCGATCGTGGGGGCAAGCGTGACAACGAGGCCGATCGATGGCGCGATCAATGCCTGCTTGCTTCGCGGGAAGATCATGTAGGACGAGGCGAAGACGGTGGGGATCATGCCCCCGCCGATGAAGCCCTGGATCGTGCGCCAGAGAATCATTTCGTCGAGCGATGTGGCGTTGGCGCAAAGGAAGCTTGCGAATGTGAACCCGCCGGCCGATATCGTGAAGATGATCCGCGTGGAGAATGCCCGGCTGAGGAAGCCCGACAGCGGGATCATGATGACTTCCGCGATGAGGTAGCTCGTCTGCACCCAGGCGATTTCCTCAGCACTTGCCGACAGGCCCGCCTGGATTTCGGCGAGCGAGGCCGAGACGATCTGGATGTCGAGGATCGCCATGAACATGCCGAACACCATCGCGATGAACGCGACGAGGCGCCGCGGATCGATATGGTCCGCGGCAGCAGGCATGGCAGGCGTGCTCACGGGACGGTCGGCGCGCCGTGCGTGCGCACGCCGGCGACGACCGACATTCCCGGACGCAACAGACCCTCGCGGGCGATTTCCGCCGGCACGGCAATGCGCACGGGCAGGCGCTGGACGATCTTGGTGAAATTGCCCGTCGCGTTTTCAGGCGGCAGCAGCGAGAACTCGGAGCCGGAGGCCGGCGCGATGCTGACAACCGTGCCGCGGATGGTGCGGCCCGGATAGGCGTCGACCGTCAGGTCGACCGGCTGGCCGGGCTTGATCTCGGCAAGCTGCGTTTCCTTGAAATTCGCCTGGATATAGACGCCGTCGAGCGGGACGAGTGCCATCAGCCGCGTCCCTGGCTGGACGTACTGGCCGGGCTGCGCGGCGCGATTGCCGACCGTGCCGTCGAAGGGCGCACGCACGGCCGTAAACGACAGGTCGCGTTCGGCGCGCTGGAGTGCGGTTTCCAGTTCGCGACGCTGGCTATCGGCTTCGGCCTGCTGGGCGCGCAGCACTTCCATTGCGGCATTCGCCGCTTCGACGCCCGCGCGCGCGCCGGCGACATTTGCAAGGACGCGGTCGCGGTCGGCGCGCGCTTGATCGAACGTCGCAACCGAGCCGTTGCCGGTGCGCGCGAGCGATTCGGCGCGCGCAAAGGCGAGATTGGCGCGCGAGACTTCAGCCTGCGCGGCGTTGAGTTGGGCGACGGCCTGTTCGATCGACGCGCGTTGGGCGGCCGTCTGGCGTACGATGCGTGCGAGTGCTGCATCCTGCGTGGCGATCCGCTCGCGCGCCGCTTCGACGGCGAGGCGATAGTCGCCATCGTCGATCCGCACGAGCGTGTCACCGGCCTTGACGCGGGTATTGTCGGCAACGTCGACGGCCGCGACGAGGCCGGGCACCTTCGCGGCGATGATCGACTGGTCCGCCTTGACGTAGGCATCGTCGGTTGAAACGACAAAGCGCCCGTCGATGAACCAGTTGTACGCCTTCCAGCCGCCGTAGCCGGCGGCGATCGCGAGTACGGCGAAGAGCAGAAGGCGCTTGCGCGGTTTGCGCACGGGCGTTGCCGACGGGGCTTCGCCGGAGGCGGGCGATGCAGCATCGGGGCGCAGTTTCGCGCGCTCGTTGTCCATTTTCATTTTCGTTCGTTCCTCGGCCGGGGGGTGGCCGCAATGCCTTGACAATTGGTCGGGCGCTATTCAAATTGAACCGAACGGTTCGGTCAACATATTTTGCAAGTGCGTAACGAAATGCCTGCCCCAGATGCAAATCTGCCCCCGGATGCCCGGGACGACAGTGCCAGCGATACCGCAAAGCGGCGCCAAATCATTGAAGGTGCACGCGAAATCTTCATGCGCGAAGGCTTCGACGGCGCCAGCATGAACGATATTACCCGGGCGGCCGGCGTATCGAAGGGAACGGTCTATGCCTATTTTCCGTCGAAGGAGGCCCTTTTCGAGGCCCTGATCCGCGAGGATCGCCGGGCCCAAGCCGAGCGGATTTGCACCTTCGATGCCGACGATCACGACGTCGCGAAGGTGCTGCGGGATTTCGGCGCGAACCTGATGGAGGCGATGTCGCGCCCGGGTGCGATGGCGCATCTGCGCACGGTGATCGCGGCGTCGGCGAAATTCCCCGCGATCGGACGCGCATTTTATGAAGCCGGGCCACGCTTCGGCGTCGGGCGGCTGGCCGACTATCTCGCCCGGCAGGTCGAAGCCGGGCATCTCGTGGTTGACGACGTGCAGCGCGCGGCCTTCCATTTCATCGAGCTTTGCCAAGCAAAGCACATGAAGCAGATGCTTTTCTGCGTGGTCGAGCGGCCGGACGCCGACGAACTGCGCCGATCCGTTTCAGCTGCCGTCGATGTTTTCATGGCGGCGTACGGAAAAGCCGGACGCTAGGCCCACTTGAACATGAGCCTGTTTGGGGCGCGCATGAACGTGCGCTGCCATCGCGAACACATGGCAGATTTCTTGCTCCCGCTGCTAACATCGCATTGTAGTGCGGCCCCTGCGAGGGACCGCACCGCAGGGACCGGAGCGCGATGCAAGCAGCCCCCACAACGCAATTGCCGCCACCGCCGCAATTCGCATGGCGCCGGGCAATCGATACGGCGCAATTCCTCGCGTTTGCGACGTGCGTCGTCTGGGCTGCGGTTTATGGTGCAAGCCGCATGGGGTACAACTGGCAATGGTATCGCGTCCCGCGCTATTTCGTGCGCGAGATCGACGGCGCGTACTATGCCGGCCCGCTTGCGAAGGGGCTGCTCGTCACCATCGAAATCAGCGCGATTGCGCTGCTGCTGACGATCGCCATCGGGCTCCTCGCCGCGGTCCTGCGCCAGTCCGGGTCCATCGTCGGCGGCGCGCTCGTGCGCGTCTATGTCGAGGCGATCCGCAATACGCCACTGCTCGTGCAGCTCTATCTGTTTTATTTCGTGCTGGCGCCAATCCTCGGCGTCGACCGTTTCTGGACCGGCATCCTTTGCCTGGCGGTTTTCGAGGGCGCCTTCGCGGCGGAGATATTCCGTGCCGGCATCGAGGCTGTGCCGAAGGGTCAGTGGGAAGCGGCGCGAAGCCTGGGCCTTGCCCCGCCGCGTATCTACCGTCACGTCGTGCTGCCGCAGGCGCTGCGGCTCGTCCTGCCGCCATTGACCGGACTTTCCGTCTCGCTCGTCAAGCACTCCGCGATCGTGAGCGTGATTGCCGTATTCGATCTCACCAATGAAGGGCGCAACGTCATCGCGGATACGTTCATGACGTTCGAAATCTGGCTCGCCGTCGCCGCCGTCTATCTGGCCGTGACGGGAGCAATGTCGGCCGGCGTCAGCGTGATGGAGCGCCGGCTCAAGAACTGAAACCCAACCCGAAGCAGGAAGAAGAAGGAGGCTCCATGTTCAGTCTGAGGAAAATCGCCTTTGCGACACTCGCCGTCGCGGCGCTGGCAGTTCCGCCGGTGGCAAAGGCTCAAGATGTACGCCAGGGGCTCGCCGCCTCAAGCGCCATCGAGGAAATCAAGAAACGGGGAACGCTGCGCGTGGGCCTGTCGACGTTCGTTCCATGGGCCTTCCGCAGCAAGTCCGGCGACCTGATCGGGTACGAGGTCGATGTCGCCAAGAAGCTGGCCGAAGACATGGGCGTCAAGCCCGAGTTCGTCCCGACGGCGTGGGACGGTATCATTCCCGCACTGCTCGCAGGCCAGTTCGACTTCATCATCGGCGGCATGACGATCACGCCGGCGCGCAACCTCACCGTCAACTTCACGTCGCCCTATTCGGCGACGGGCGTCGACGTTGTCGCCAGCAAGAAGCTCGCCGGCGGGTTCAAGACGCTCGCGGACTTCGACAAGCCGACCGTGACGCTCGCCGCACGTCGCGGCACGTCGGCCGCGACTACGGCACAGCGCATGTTCCCGAAAGCGACCCTTCGCCTGTTCGACGACGATGCGCCCGCACTGCTCGAGGTCCAGAACGACCGCGCGCACGCATGGGTGAGCACCGTGCCGAAGCCCGGCTTTGCGGCCCTCGACCATCCCGACACGCTCTTCCGGCCGTTCCCGGACGTGCTGGTGAAGCAGGCCGACGCTATGGCCGTGCGCAAGGGCGACCCTGACGCGCTCAACTTCCTCAACAACTGGATCCAGTCGAAAACGCTCGACGGTTGGCTTGCCGAGCGTCAGGCGTACTGGTTCAAGGCGCGCGAGTGGAAAGACCAGCAGGCTCAGTAAGCATCGACCTGCCCGCCATGCCGCCGCCCGCTCCGCGCGGGCGGCGGTTTGGTCTCGTGGACGCGGTTGTCCTGGCGCTCGTCGTCGTAGCCGCGATCTACGTGGTCTGGCGTGCGCAGACGGTGCTCCGCTACAACTGGAACTGGGCACCTGTCTGGGGATTCGTGATCCGCTACGATCCCGCCAGGGATGCATGGATCCCCAATCTCATCTTGAGCGGCCTGTGGACGACGATCCGCATGTCGCTTTGGGCCGCGATATTCGCCGCGATCATCGGTGCGGCGATGGGAATCGCACGCGTGTCGACCTCGCTCTTCCTGCGGCTCGTCTCGCGAAGCTATGTCGAACTCGTCCGAAATGTGCCTCCGCTCGTCTTCGTCTTCGTCGTTTATTTCTTTCTCACCAGCCAGATCGTGCCGGTGCTCGGCCTCGACGTGTGGGCGCGCTCGGCCGCGCCGGCGACGCGCGCGACCATCGATTTCCTGCTGGGGCCAACCCAATACCTGCCCGCACTCGCCTCGGCGGTCGCGTGCCTTGCGCTGTTCGAAGGTGCCTACGTCACCGAGATCGTGCGCGGCGGGATCGAATCGATCGATCGCGGCCAATGGGAAGCCTCGCGCGCCCTCGGCTTCACCCGCTGGAAGTGCCTGCGTCTCGTCGTCCTGCCCCAGGCGATCCAGCGCACGCTGCCGCCATTGGCCGGGCAATTCATCTCGCTGGTCAAGGACTCCTCGATCGTCTCGCTGATCTCGATTCAGGATCTGACGTTCCTGGGCAATGAAGTCGCCGCGACGACGACGCGGGTGTTCGAGGCGTGGATCATCGTCGCCGTGCTGTATTTCTCGCTCTGCTACGCGCTCTCGCGGCTGTTCGCGCGCCTCGAGACCAGACTCGGGCGATTCCGGTGAGCGACCGGCAAATCGAAATTGCGATTGTCGGCGGCGGAATCGTCGGGCTCGCCTGTGCATATGCGCTCGTCGTACAGGGTCGCAAGGTCACGCTATTCGATCCGGCACCCGGTCGGGGCGCCTCGTTCGGCAACGCCGGCGGGATCACGCCGGGCTGGGTGGCGCCGCTTGCGATGCCGGCGACGATCCGCGCGCTGCCGGGCATGCTGTTCGATCCATTGTCGCCGATCGCGATCCGGCCGGCCTATCTGCCGCACCTGCTGCCTTGGATTGCCCGCTTTGTGCTCAATGCGCTGCCCCACCGCGTCGAAGCCTGCTCGAAGGCGCTCGCGGCATTGACGCTGGGTGCTTGCGAGACATGGTCTGCGTTCGCCAAAAGCGCGGGTGTGGATCGCTTCTTCCGCAAGCAGGGCATTCTCTATGTCTATGCAAGCGAACGCAGCCGGCGGGCGGCGGAGCCCGCACATGCGCTTCGCCGCAAGCGTGGCGTGGCCGCCGATCCGGTCGAAGCGGCTTGGCTCTCATCCTTCGCGCCGATGCTGTCGCCGGAATTCCGCTACGGCATCTACTCGCCCGACGCGGGCCATGTCGTCGATCCGGGCGGCCTGTGCGATGGCTTGATGCAGGCCTTCGACGCCGCGGGCGGAACGGTCGTGCGCGAGGCGGTTCTCGACCTGGCGGCGGATGCCGATGCCGTCCACCTGCGCACGAAATCGGGCGGTTTCCACGCGGGGCAACTGGTGCTTGCTGCCGGTGCGCACTCAAAGGCGTTTGCCGCAAAGCTCGGTGCACGCGTGCCGCTCGACGTCGAGCGCGGCTATCACGCGGTCCTGCCGGATCCCGGCATCGACTTGCCGGCCCAGATGATCGATGGCGAAGGAAAATACGCGCTCACGTCGATGACGATGGGCCTTCGCCTTGCGGGCACGGTCGAGTTTGCGGGCCTCGACGCGCCGCCGGATTATTCGCGTTCAGCGATGCTTGTACGTGCCGCACAGCGCCTCTTGCCCGGATTGCGAACCGGCGGCGCAACCGAATGGATGGGACCGCGACCTTCGCTTCCCGACGGCTTGCCGGTGATCGGTCCCGCACCGGCAAGCCCCCGCGCGATCCTCGCGTTCGGGCATGCGCATCTCGGCGTGACGCTCGCCGCGAAAACCGCAGCGATCGTCGCCGACCTTGTCGCCGGCCGGTCGCCCGGCATCGACCTTTTGCCCTATTCGCCAACGCGTTTCTGACCCCCGCCCGAATACCGGAGAAGACGACATGACCGCCTGGATCCGAATGCTGCAGTACGAGGAAGCAACCGGCTATCTGCGCGAACTTTACGATCGGGTGAAGGGGCCCGGCGGGGCGATCGACAACGTCATGAAGATCCACTCGCTGCGGCCGCACACGATGGAGGGCCACAGCGCGCTTTACAAAAGCGTTCTCCACCACACGGGCAACACGCTGCCGGTGTGGTTCCTTGAGTGCCTCGGCATCTACACGAGCCTGTCGAACAGGTGCGAATATTCCGTCGCGCATCACTATGCGGGTCTCACGCGCCTCTTGAAGGACGACGAGCGCGCACGTTCGATCTATCAGGCGTTGACGATGGCGGCACCCGAGCGGGTCTTCGACGGCAAGGAACTGGGGCTTCTGCGCTATGTGCGCAAGCTGACGCTCGAGCCGCAGAAGATGGCGGAGGAAGACATCGAGGCCGCGCGCGCGGCCGGCGCCTCGGATGCGGAGATCTTCGAGGCAAATCAGGTCTGCGCCTATTTCAACTATTCGAACCGCCTGCTGAACGGGCTGGGCGTGACGACGAAGGGAGACGTGCTGGGCTATTCGCCGCCCAATTCCGGCAAGCTCGACGACTGGGAACACGTCTAGGCAGGCGATGCGCGGCTATTCCATCTGGGCGCTGGCGCGAAATGCGCTGACGGGCCATGCCGGGTGGCCGCGCGCGTGGCGTAGCCCCAGGCCGCGCGAGCGCTACGAAGCCGTGATCGTCGGTGCCGGCGGCCATGGTCTTGCGACCGCCTATTATCTCGCACGCCGGCACGGCATGCGAAACGTGCTGGTCGTCGACAAGGGGTGGATCGGCGGCGGCAATACCGGCCGTAATACGGTGACGATCCGCGCCAACTACCTTCGCGAGGAATCAATCCGCTTTCATGCCGAAGGCCTGCGGATGTGGCGCGAAATGTCGGGCGAACTGGGCTTCAACGTCATGTTCTCCGAACGCGGCCAGATCGACCTTATCCAGACCTGGGCGAAGCTGCGCGACGTCAAGCGTCGCCAGGTGCTGATGCGTCTTGCCGGCGTGCCGTTCGAAATCGTCTCGCCGGAAGCGGCGAAAGCGCGCGTGCCGATCCTCGATCTTGACGGCGCCAAGCGGTTTCCGGTGCTGGCCGCGACATGGCATCCGAGCGCCGGCGTTGCCCGGCACGATGCCGTCGCATGGGGCTATGCGCGTGCCGCCGATGCGCTGGGGGTCGATATCGTTCAGGGTTGCGAGGTTACGGCCGTCCGCCGCGAGGGTGGAAGGGTGACGGGCGTCGAGACGGCGATGGGCTTCGTGGTGGCGCCGAAAGTCGCGCTCGCGGTATCCGCGCACGCAAGCGTGCTGGCCCAGACCGCCGGTGTCCGGTTGCCGATCGAGACTGTCCCGCTTCAGGCGTTCGTTTCCGAGCCGCTGAAACCGATGCTCGATTGCGTGGTGAATTGCCCGGGTCAGGTCTATCTCAGCCAATCCGACAAGGGTGAACTTGTGATCGGAGGCGGAGCCGACGGCGTGCCCTCATATGTCCAACGCGGCGACTTCGCGACCATCGAGCGCGTCGTGACAAGCCTGGCGGAACTGTTTCCGGTCCTTGGCCGGGTGCGCATGCTGCGCCAGTGGGCCGGCGCCATCGATCTTTGTTACGACACCTCGCCGATCGTTTCGAAGGCGCCCGTCGACGGCCTTTATCTGGATGTCGGTTGGGGTTCGGGCGGATTCAAGGCGATCCCCGCTGGTGGTGCGGCTTTCGCGGCACTGATCGCAAATGACATGCCAGGTCCGGAAGTGGCGCCGTTCGCGCTTGATCGGTTCGCGACCGGCCGACCGCTTTATGAAACCGCCGGCGCGTCGAACAGGGATTGAAGCGCATGCGTCTTGTCCCTTGCCCCGACTGTGGCCCGCGCGAACCTGGCGAGTTCGTCTGCCTCGGCGACAGTGGCGGCCATCCGGTTGGCGAGGACGGTCTCGCCGAAGCGCTCTATGGCCGTGCGAATGCCAAAGGCCCGGTCGAGGAACTCTGGTGGCACAAATTCGGCTGCCGTCGCTGGCTGAAACTGCGCCGCAACAGTGCGACGAACGAGTTCGTGCCATGAGCGGCTACAGGCTCCTGCCGCTCGTGCCCGACGACACGGTCGAGATCGATTTCGACGGCATGCGCCTGTCGGCGCGACGCGGCGAGCCTCTCGCGGCTTCGCTCATCGCAAACGGCCTTTCGACGGTGGCGCGAAGTTTCAAATATCACCGTCCACGTGGAATCGTCGGGTTCGGATCGTGGGAGCCAAACGCTGTTGTCGAAACGCCCGACGGGATTGAACTGGCAACGAATGTTCGAGCTTTCGACGGGCTCAATGCGCGGGCCGCCAACTGCTGGCCGTCGGCCCGGTTCGACGCGAAATCGTTTCTGGGCACTTTCTCCGCGCTGATGCCGGCCGGTTTCTACTACAAGACATTTCGTGGCCCGGGCGGGCGGCTGTGGCCGCTGTTCGAGCCGATGATCCGCAAGGCGGCGGGCATCGGCCGATTGCCCGACCGACCGGCCGCCGAAACGCCCAAGCGCAATGCGCATTGCGATGTGCTGGTCATCGGTGCGGGCGCGGCCGGGCTTGCAGCGGCGCGCGCTGTGGCATCGAACGCGTCGCGGATAATCCTGCTCGACGAAGGCGAGGCGCCGGGCGGCCGGCTGCTCGACCGGCCGGACCTGCGCATCGATGGGGTCGATGGGCGGGAATGGGCGCGGCTATGCGCAAAATCGTTGGCTGCGAACGGCGTGCGGGTCCTTGCCCGGACGACCGCGATAGGCCGATATGACGGTGGCCTTGTCGTCGCGCTCGAACGTTCACCGGAGGGGCGACCGGCACGCCTGTGGAAGATCCGCGCAAAGTCCATCGTGCTGGCGACAGGCGCCATCGAGCGCCCGTTGGTCTTTCCCGACAATGATCGGCCGGGCGCGATGCTGCTGACGGCCGCGCTGGCATTCGCCGTGCGCCACGGCGTGGCGGTCGGGCGGGAAGTCGTGGCTGTCGCCGACAACGATGCCGCCTATGACGATGCGGTTGCTCTTGCGATGGCAGGCGTCGCCGTTCGCCACATCGTCGATCCGCGTGTGGTGCCGGACCCGGAACTTGTCGCCAAAGCGCGTGCGGCCGGCATCGAATGCCATGCGGAGTTCACGCCAACCGGGATCGTGGGATCGCCGGTGCGCGGCGTGCGTCTCGTTGGCGGCGATAGCCGATCCCGAACGCTCGACTGCGATGTGGTTGCGATGTCGGGCGGGACGACGCCGCTTGTCCATCTGCACTCGCATTCAGGCGGCCGGCTACGGCATGTCGGAAAACTGAGGGCGTTCGTTCCGGACGGGCCGCACGACGGCGCGTGGAGTGCCGGCGCATGCAACGGAGCCGCCTCGCTTGACGAGGTGCTTCGCGACGGGAGTGCGGCCGGGCGGGAAGCGGCCCGCGCAGCGGGGTGCCGCGTGGACTCGACGGCGCCGCCGCGCGCCGAGGGCGGCGATGCCCGCGCGGAGCCAGGCAGCGAACCGCTGGCAGCCGACGTCGCGCATCGCAAGGCGTTCGTCGATTTTGCCGCCGACGTGACGATTGACGACCTGCGATTGGCGGCACGCGAAGGATACGAATCGGTCGAACTGCTGAAGCGCTATACGACGACCGGGATGGCGATCGATCAGGGGCGCATGGGCAACCTTGCTGCTATAGAAGCGCTGGCGCAGGCAAAACGGGTTGCGCCGGGGCTGGTCGGGACGACAACCTATCGCCCGCCTTTCGTGCCTGTGCCGTTTTCAACGATTGCCGACACAAACGGTACGCTGCTGCGACCGTCACGCGCCACGACATTGACAGCCTGGCATGAAGCGGCCGGCGCGGTGATGTACGAGGCAGGAGCACATTGGCGTCGGCCCGGTTACTACCCGCAGGCCGGCGACACGATGGAAGCCGCCGTGCGGCGCGAATGCCGTGCGGTGCGACAGATGGCCGGCATGTACGACTCTTCGCCGCTGGGCAAGTTCGAGGTCGTCGGGCCGGATGCGGCAACGTTTCTCGATTTCGTCTATGCGACGCGCCTGTCCGATCTTGCGCCCGGTCGTGGGCGATATGCACTGCAACTGCACGAGGATGGGCGGCTCTTCGACGACGGCATCGTTTTCCGGACGGCGATGGATCGCTATTTCGTGACGACGACGACCGGCAATGCGGATGCCTGCCACCAGCGCTTCGAATATTGCCGACAGATCCTGCGCCCCGAATTGCGCGTCGGCGTTCTGAACGTGACGGAACAATGGGCCGATATCGTGGTCTGCGGGCCGCGTGCGCGTGCCGTGCTTGCGGACACCGGTCTTTCGCTTCCCGAACGCTTCCCGTTCCTCGGCCTTGCCGCGTGCAGTTTTGCGGGCCTGCCGGTGCAAGTGGCACGCGCGGGCTTCACGGGCGAGCTTTCGTTCGAGATTTTCCTGCCTGCATCGGCAGCGCCACAGGCATGGCGCGATTTGCTGGAGGCCGGCCGTCGACACGCGATCGCACCCGTCGGGTCGGAGGCAAACCACGTGCTGCGGATCGAGAAGGGCTTTATTTCCGTCGGTCACGAGGCAGACGGCATTTGCGGGCCGGACGATCTGGGCCTTTCCTTTGCCGTCCATGCCGACAAACCGGATTTCGTCGGCCGCCAGGCGCTGCTGCGCGACCGGGCATCGCCCAGTGGCCGGCCCCAACTCGTCGGTCTCATGGCGCGCGACCCGCAATTTGTCCTTCCCGAAGGTTCCGCCGTGTTGCGTGCACAAGGCGACCGGACGCGCGGCTTTGTCACGGCAAGCTGCTGGAGCGATGCGCTCGGCCGGTCGCTGGCGATGGCCCTGATCGAGGATGGCCGGTCGCTGACGGGGAGCGACGTGACGCTTGCTCTCGCCGACGGAACGGCCGGCGCGCAAGTCGTGCCGCCTTCGTTCTACGATCCGAAGGGAGAGCGGCAGCGTGGCTAGTTCGATTGCGTCAATCCAGCCGATCGGGCGCGAGCAGGTTTCCGCATGGCTATGCGCTGACCGACCGACTGACGAAGCGGTTTCGATCGCACCGGGTACGTGGCTTGCTTTCGGCGACGGAGTTCCGGGTCCGGGCGCTATCGACCTGTCGGACGCATATGGTGGTTTCATCGTGACCGGTGCAGGCGCGCTCGACGTTCTGATGCAAGGTATCGCGCTCGATCTTGAGCGTGCACCGGCAGGCTTTATCGGCCGCGCGCGTCTTGGCGATATCGGCGTGTTGCTGTGGCGCACCGACGGTGGTTTCGTATTGCGGTGCGAGCGCTCCTACGCCGAATGGCTCGAGGGCTGGCTTGCGCGGGCGGTCAGGCTTTCGACTGGCGGTACTTGAACGCCTTGTCGAACCGGCCGACGATATATTCCCCGCAGGTGATCGGCGGATATTTCGCCTCAGCCGGATCATCGAGCAGGTCGCGCGGATCGACGAGCGTGTCGGGATGCGGGTCGTAGAATACGGCGATCGAAAACCGTTCGCGGCCTGAGGCATTGACGACGCGGTGCGGATTGGAACTGAACCGCGTGTTCGTCCAGCGGTGCATGAGGTCGCCGATATTCACCACGAGCGTGTCGGGAATGGGATGTGCGGTCACCCATTTCCCGCTTTTCGCAAGAACCTGGAGCCCGCCCACATCGTCCTGCGCCAGCAGCGTCAGGCCGCCGTAGTCGGTATGCGGTGCCACGCCGAACTGTGTTTCGCCCATGTCGGGCGGCTGCGGCGGATAGTAGATCGCCGATCCGCGGGCGAGCGGCTTTGCAAACGACTTGGCGAAAAACGTGGGGTCCCGGCCGAGGCTTGCCGCAAGCCCCTTGAGAAGACGCTGGCCGCATTCGCACACTGCGAGATAGTAGGCGTAGAACGCCGCACGCGTTTCCGGCAGTGCGGCCGGCCAATTGTTCGGCCCCATCAGCGGTTTTCCCGCCGCGACGTCCGGATCGTCAGTGCCGAGTTCGAGCCCCCAAAGGAAGCTTTCTTTGAGGTCGACGCGGGCGCCCGTGTACATTTTCGATTGGCCCACCGCCAGGAAGCCGCGGTGACGTTCATTGATCGTTGCCGTGCGCTTGAGTTCCTCGGGCGAGCGGAAAAACCGGCCGCTTGCTTCAAATGCGCGATCGACCGTTTCGCGCGCAATCCCATGGTTTCGCACGTAGAAGAAGCCGATCTGCTCGGCCGCTTCGCGCATCCGTCGGCCGGCTTCGGCGATCGCGGCGGGGTCTTCCGTGGCAAGTCCGGCAACATCGATGACGGGAATCTCGTCTGCGTCGATATGGGCCGCGGTCGCATAGGCCATGACAGGCTCTTCCATCTGGTCTGTTCATGTGGAAATATTGTGGATATCGATACTCCCCCGGTTTTCCAGCCCCTACAAGTGAGCGAAATTCATGGCAGCTTCGCCCCTGCGTAATTTGCCCCCGATTTCGGCGCTGCGCGCCTTCGAGGCCGCCGCGCGTCTCAAGAGCTTCACGATGGCGGCCGACGAACTGGGGCTGACCCAGAGCGCCATCAGCCACCAGATCCACAGCCTTGAGGATCAACTCGGATTCGAGCTGTTCCATCGCGAACCGCGCCGGATCGTCCTGACGGTCAAGGGCGAGAAGCTCGCGACGTCCGTACGCGAGGGGCTTGGCGTCGTGGCACAGGCGCTGCGCGAACTGACCCGCATGGATAGCGGCCCGCGATTGACGGTTTCGACGCTGCCGGGTTTTGCCGTCAAATGGCTGTTTCCGCGCCTGATCCGTTTCGACGAACGCTACCCGGAAATCGAGCTCGCGATCGCCACGACCGGCCAGCTTGCCGATTTCTCGGCCGGCGAAGTGGATGTGGCAATCCGCTACGGCACCGGCCGATATCCGGGCCTGCATGTCGAGAAAATCCTCGATGAGGACATGTTCCCGGTCTGCTCGCCGCGACTGCTGAAGGGCGCGAAGGCGCTCCGCGCGCCGGGCGACCTTGCGCGGACACCGCTTCTGCACGACGACATCCTGCAACTTGACGGCCGTACGCCCGGTTGGCGGACATGGTTGGATGCGGCCGGGGTTTCCGGCGTGGATATCTCGAAAGGCCGGCGGTTCGGCCAGTCGAACATGTCGATCCAGGCCGCGATCGAGGGGCTGGGCGTTGCGCTCGGCCGATCTCCGCTGGTCGTCGACGATCTGGCGGCGGGCCGCCTCGTGCGCCCGTTCGACCTGTCGGTGCCCAGCGGCTACGCGCACTATTTCGTCTGCCCGGCGCGCGCGCTGGCGACGCCGAAAATCGCGGCTTTCCGAGAATGGGTTGTCGACGAGGCGAAGGCATCGACGCGGCTGCGGCCGCCGGCAGCCGCCTAGCGCGCGAAAGCGGCGCGGAACCGCGCGCGGGTCTCTGCACCGTGGATATATGCGTAGTCCTGCGGGCTCGGCTCGCCGGCAACGACCTTCAGCGCGCGAAAGATCGGGCCGGGCCCGGTCAGGAGCCACGGGATCTCCGCCTCGAATGCTTCGAGGGTCGAGATGGTCCCGGTATCGGCAATGCCCGAACCGTGCGCGACCGTCGCGAAATCGAGCCGATCGCGGCCGGGGAGCGGATGGCTCCCGTTCGCTTCGTACACCCCGTTGACGAAAACCAGATGCACGAAATTCGCAGGCGCACTGGCCGCGATTGTCGTGAGGCTGCCCAGATTCATGAGAAGGCTTCCGTCCCCGTCGAGGACGATGACGCGCCGGTCCGGCCGGCCAAGCGCCAGTCCCAGCCCGTGCGACGACGCAAGACCCATCGCGCCGATTGAAAGGTAATTGAGGTCGCGTAGCGCGATCCGCATCCAGTCGAACGCCGCCTGATAGGTCGCGACGATTGCTTCCTCGCGCACGTGGCGGGCGAGCGCCTTCAGGCATTCATCGCGCTTCATCATGACGCCGCCGTCGGCGGCTGGCCGATCAGCACGCACACGGGGCGCGAGGCCGCATAGGCATTCTCGATTGCCGGCGCCACGGCTTCGACGTCGGCATCGGTCTCGACGAGATGGCGTGCGATGCCCATCGTGTCGAGGATCGGCTCGACGATGTTGACGGAGACTTTCTTCGACTTCGACGGCGCCACGCCGGGTTCTTTGCCCTGCAGGCCGACGAGCATCACGACGGGCTGCTCGTATTCGACCCCGACGGCGCGGATCGCGTTGATCGAATCGAGAAATCCAGTCTGCTGGATCAGCATCACCGAACGCCGGCCCGAAAAAGCGAGGCCCGTGCATATCGCGACCCCTTCGTCTTCCTTGCACATCCGTACCAGGCGAAAATCGGGATCGCGCGAAATCGGCCAAAGCAGCCCGTCGCTGGTGACGATGTCGGGCACGGCCACGACAAAGCCGACGCCGGCGGACTTGAGCGCCGCGATGATTCGCGCTCCGCTGGGCGGCACGCCGGTCACGCGTCACCTCGCAAATAAGTTCCGAGCGCTTCAAGCGTGGCGCCCGTATCGTCCGGCGTGCCGATGCCGATGCGCAATTCGCTCAAGTGGTCGGGATCACGCCAGTCGCGAACGAAGATGCCGCGTACTTCGAGAGCCGCCATCGCTTTCGCCGCCGGCCCGTCGAGAATGCAGGACACGAAATTGGCCGCGCTCGGCAGCACGCGCAGGCCGAGCTGCGCAAGTCCCTTCGCGAGCCGGTCCCGTTCTGCGCCGATCCTGTCGAGCATGTGCGCGAGATAGGCTTCGTCTTCGTAGGCCGCCAGTGCGCCGATTTGGCTCAGCGTAGGAACATTGAATTGAAGTTTCGCGCGGCGGAAGGCCTCGGCGACGCTGTCGTCTCCGCACAGCGCGTAACCGACGCGGAGGGCGGCGCATGCATACGCCTTGGAGAAGGTGCGCGTGACAAGCCACGGCCCCTTGCGCCGACGCATGGCGGAAAGCACGTCCGGCCCGCCGGCATGGCGGCCGAATTCGCAATAGGCCTCGTCCATGAGCAGGAGCACGTCATCGGGTACGCCTTTCGCGACGGCCGCGATGGCCTCTGCCGTCATCATGCCGCCGGAAGGCGGGTTCGGCGTGCAGCAGACAACGAGCCGCGTGCGCGGCCCGATTGCCGCAACCAGCCCGTCCGGATCGCAGGCACCGCCCGGGTCGAGTTTCACGCGCTTCACGGCGGCACCTGCCAGACGCGCGGATAGCGCGTAGCGCGGAAAGCTCGGCGCGGGGACGACCGCCTCATCGCCCGGGGATAGTGAAACGACCGTCGCGAAATGGATCAGCTCGTCGCTGCCGCAGCCAAGCACGATGCGCTGTTCGGCAGTGCCAGTTGCGGCGGAAAGCCGGCGAACCAGCGCGCGACCGAAGATGTCGGGATAGCGATTGAGATCGTGCATGGCCGCCGACATCGCTTCGCCGACACGCGGCGAGGGCGGATAGGGAGACTCGTTCAAGTGGATGAGCCGCGGACGCGATGCGGCATCCGGGAAATCCGCGAACGTGGCGGGCCCTTTGTACGGCGGCAGGCTGCGGATGTTTGCAGCCGCCCAATCGAGCGACATCGCGGACCCGGGGGGCGGGGCGGTTTTCGTCATGGGCCTTGCGTCCCTTTCGGGTTCAGGACGACGTTAGGCGCAGCTTTTGCGACTGTCGAATGAGTTTGAGTGGGCCTTGGAACGGCGCGGTTCATGCGCCTTTGCGGCTGGCCGCAGCGCGGCGAAGGAGCCGCGCCAGCGTGGCGAGGACCGGGGTCGACACGCCGGTCATCGCGCCGATTTCCGCCGGCGCGTCGAGGAGGGCCGCGATCTCGAGCGGCCGCCCGGCCTCGAAATCCTGCAGCGTCGATGTCTTGAAATGTCCGAGCCGCCGGGCAGCCTCGAGACGCGCTTCGACGTTGATGTCGAGATCGGTGCCGCTGGCGGACGCAACCGCCTTCAACTCGCGGATCGTGTCGGCGCAAATCGCACGCAGATCCGGATCGTCGAGAATTTCGACAACCGTCGCGCGCGTGAGTGCGGAAACGGAATTGAAGCCGGCATTGCCGAGCAGCTTCATCCATACCTCGCGGCGGATGTCTGTCGCTTCGTCGATCTCGAGGCCGGCCGAGCGCAAAAGCCGCGCGATCGCGGCTATATCGCCTACGCAATCCGGTGAAATGCCGCCGATGACAAGCCGACGGCCCGTGGGCCATTCGACGACACCGGGCGCTGGCCGCGAGGCCGCCATGTAGACGACGCAGCCGACGATATTTTCGGGTGCAAACGTTGCCGTAAGTTCGCCGGACGGATCAAGGCTCCCAAGCCGGGTGTCTCGATGCGCGCCGCCCATCCCGCGGAAAAACCACCAGGGAATGCCATTGATCGCGGGCAGCACGGCTGTCCGGGGTCCCACCAGTGGCCGGATCGCCCCCGCCATTGCCGCCCAATCATGGGCCTTGGCGGTACCGATCACCACGTCGCAGGGCGCGGCACCCTGCGTCGTTTCGAGAACCGCCGGTCGCGACAGTTCCGTCTTGCCGTCCCGCACGACCCGCAACCCGTCGCGCGCGACGGCTTTGGCGGTATCGCCGCGCGCGACGAGGAGCGGGTTCATGCCGGCGACGGCGAGCGCATGCGCGATGGCTCCGCCGATCGCGCCGGCGCCGACGACGGCGATGCGCATTCAACCTCGGATGTTCAGCGGGCCCCGACAGTCCGGGTCCAGCGCTGGGTGGCTTCATCGAGATTAAACACATTGAAGTCGACGGACACCATGTTTGCGACATCCGCATCGCTCAGAAGGAACATTTCCTTCAAGATCGGGTCCTCGCCGAGCGGTACGCGGGCCTTGCCGTTGACCGGCACGATGCCGCGTTCGCGCGCCAGCCCGAGCTGGGCTGACGCCGAGACATATTCATTGATGAAGAACTCAGCGGCGCGCGGCACGGGCGTTCCCTTGACGACGCCAAGCCAGCCTTCCTTCAGGAGCCCGCGCTTCGTGGCGCCGACCTTGGGATGGCAGAACGCGACCGGCAGGCCGGCCTTCTTCATCTGGACGGCGAACCCGGCATGCATGGTCGACGCCCAGATGTCGCCCGACTTCATCAGCGTCACGGCCTGTGCGCCGACCTTCCAGAACTGGAGCGGGTTCGCTTCCTTCACGAACTTCAACGCCGGTTCGATGTTGGTCATGCTTCCGCCGTCGTCGAGCGACGCGCCGACGAGAAGCTGCGAGGCACCCGCCTGCGAGATATCGATGAGGCAGAGCTTTCCGGCAAGCTTCGGATGGAGCAGGTCCCTGTAGCGCTCCGGCTTCGGTATCCCGTTTTCGGCGAATTTCTCGGCGTTATAGACGATGCCTTCCTGCGTGACCCAGCTTGCGACCTTCCAGTCGTCCGACTGCGTGGGCAGAAGATCCTTGCGGTTGGGGATGTTCGACAGGTCGATCTTCTGGATGAAGCCGCCCTCGTAGGTGTCGACCCAGGTGAGGTCGCCCATCTCGACCACATCGAAGGGGGCGGGCCGGCCTTTCGCGGCGATCAGCTTGGCAAGGTTGTCGCGCGGCGGGGCGGTCACGTATTCGACCTTGGCGCCAAGTTCCTCGAGCTTGACGCCTGCATACTTGTGGACGGCCTTGTCCCAGCCGCCACCGAACGTCGCGACGCGAAGTGTTACGCCGTCGAACCGTGCCTGCTGGGCGTCTGCCGGTCTCCGCATGATCGCGAACGTCGAAACCGCGGCGATGCCGCCGAGTAGCTGCCGTCTACGGATGTTGCGCATCGCATGCCTCCTGTTGTCGTGTGATTGATCGGTCAGTTTCCGCCGCCCGAACGGCTGAGCGTCTCGAGCCCGACGGCGCGCTGCAGCAGATAGATCGCGCCGAGCGACCCGAAGATGATGAGGGTCGAGATCGCCAGCAGCGTGGGGTCGAAATCGAACTCCATGAGATGGAATATCTTGGCCGCGAAGGGCTGCATGTCGCCCGCCCCGAGGAAGAGCGAGACCGGCACGTCGCCGAAGGAAATGAGAAAGGCGTACATCCCGCCCGCATAGACGCCCGGCATGATCACCGGCAGCGTCACGCGCCGGAACGTGCGCCAGCGCGTTGCCCCCAGGCTCAGCGCGGCCTCCTCGAGGCGAAGATTGAAACGCTGGAGGACCGCCGACACCGTTCCTATCACATAAGGTGTGGCGAGGAAGACGTGCGCGATCACGAGGCCAGCCAGTGTGCCGCCGAGGTATGTGTCCGTTGCGCCGCCGATCGAATAGTAGAGTTTCAGGAACGACACGCCGACGACGACAGCCGGGATCTGCAGCGGAGCACGGAAGAGGGCGGCGACGATCGCCTTGCCACGGAACTGCGCGCGGACAAGCCCCAGCGCCGCCGGCACGCCGAGAAGGCACGCGATGAACGCCGTTGTCAGTCCCAGCACGATGCTGATGCCGAGCGCCTCGAACAGGTCCGGCGATATGCGCGTGTACCAGTGGAGGGAGGGGTGTTGCGGCGGGAAATTGAGGAACGTGCGCTCCCCGCCGTCGAGCGAGGCGCCGATCACGACGACCAGCGGCGCGAAAAGGAACGCGAAGGCGAGTCCGACCCATGTCGCCGCGGCAGCGCGGCGCAACCGCACGGCGGGGGAGCGCGCGCTCATGCGACGGCCGTCTTTCGCCGGTCAAGGCGCGCCATCAGCACGACCGACAGCGCGTTGATGAGCAGCGTGACGACCATAAGGACGACCGAGATCGTCGCACCCATCGCATAGCGCGTCTGCATGATCACGGTCTGCTGGATCAGGACCGGAAGCGTGAACACCTTGCCCCCGCCGATGAGCGCCGCCGACGTGAAAGCCCCCATGCACAGGTTGAAGACGATGAGGAACGTGACCGCGATCCCGGGCAGGCTCAGCGGGATGATGATCCGCTGGAAGACGCGCCAGCGCGGCGCGCCGTGAACTTCCGCCGCCTCTTCGAGCGAGCGGGGGATTGTACGCACGACCCCGTAGAGGAGCAGGACCGCGAATCCCATCGTGAAGTGCATGAGGCCGACGACGACGCCCGATGTCTGCCCCATGATCGTGAGCGGCTTGGCAATCAGGCCCGATGCGAGAAGAAGCCGGTTCAGCGTGCCGCCGCTCGAAAAGATGATGATTAGTCCCAGGACCTTGATCACGATCGTGATGAACGACGCCGCGATGATCGCGGCAAGCAGCACGAGCGACCAGCGCGAGCGCATGCGCGCCAGGATGTAGGCGACTGGATATCCGATGACGAGCGTGAGCAATGCCACCGTCGCGGACAGCCGGACCGTCAGAAGCAGCGAGTCGAGATAGAGGCTGTCGGTGAAGAAGCGGACATAGTTCTCGATCGTCAGGTCCGCGCCGAGCCGACCGAGCCGGAGGTCCTTGAAGAAGCTGCCACGCAGAAAGGCGAACTGCGATGCCGCGAGCAGCAGCATCGAGAGCAGCAGCGAGGGCAGCAGCACGAGTTGCCACCGCGCCTTCATGCCGTCTTGTTCCGGATATGTTGTTCCAAATTCTGCATCGGTCCGATCTCGGGGGTGTCGGTGCCGCAGGTTAACGGCCATCATGAGCAATTCGCGGACCACCGGCACCGGAATTCGACGGGTGCGGCGCGCGATGAAATGTAAATAGGGTTGGTCTGATTTTGGCATAGTATCCGCGGGTTCGATCACCTCGCGGGAGGCGGCTGATGGCGCTTGCGGAATCGACGGTAGCCGAAATTCTCGGTGCCGAAGCGATCGACAGACTTCGCAAACCGATTGGCGAAGCTTGCGGATTGCCGGCGCTTGCCTATACCAGCGACGCGTTTTTCCGCCTCGAACAGAAGAAACTGTTCGCGCGCACGTGGATGTGCCTCGCTTTCGCGAGCGACGTGCCCAATCCCGGTGATGCAATCCCGCTCATGGCCGCCGGATTGCCGCTCATCCTCGTTCGCGACCGGGCCGGAACGATCCGCGTCTTTCACAATGTCTGCCGGCATCGTGCCGCCATGATGGTGACCGAACCCTGCTCAAATCTGAAGCAGTTCTCGTGCCCTTATCATGCATGGGCCTACGATCTCGACGGCAGGCTCAAGTCGACGCCGTATTTCGACGGCACGAAGGGCGGTAACGAGCGCACGAATCTCGATCTGGGCGAACTCGGGCTCGTACCCGTGCGCACGGCGGTCTGGCACCATTGGGTCTTCATCAATATCGATGGCAACGCGCCGACCTTCGAAGAGCATGTGCGCCCGCTCGAGGAACTCATCCAGGGCGCCGATCTCGGCGCCACGCGCATCGCCCACCGCGAGGATTGGGCGTGGAGCGGAAACTGGAAAATGCAGAACGACAACTGGGAGACCTATCACCACGTCTGGGTCCACAAGAACGTCTTCACGAAAATGTCGGACGATCTCGACATGGAGACCGGCCAGCCGGTTGCCGAGCCGATCCCGCTTGGCACCGTCGTGACGCTCAAGCGGCGCGGCGACCAGGACTTCTATCCGGCCGTGGGCGATCTGCCGGCCATCCCGTTCCCGGAAGGCAAGAAGCGCGTCCGCTGCACGAGCGTGGTCTTCCCGAACATGACGCTGACGCTGCAATCCGATCACCTCGCCTCCGTGATCGCCGATCCCGTGGCCGCCGACAGGACGGTGTCGAAAATGGGCTTCTTCTTCGTCGGCGAAGCGGCGACTGCGCCGGAGTTCGCCAGCCAGCGCAAGCGCACGCTCTCACGCTGGCTCGGCGAGACCGGCAAGCTTCGCGACTATGGCGGCATCCGCAGCCAGGACATGAAGATCTGGGAGCAGCAGCAGATCGCGCGCCAGTCACCGGTCGCCGACAAGGTCGTCTTTTCCCCCGTCTGGGAAAAGAACGTCCATCACTTCCAGAACATGCTCGTTGACACGATGGTCGGCGGCAGCGCGCGCTGAGAGGAGACGGAAGATGGCCGGCGAGATCAAGACCGCTTCGGGGAAGATCGTAAAGATGAATACCCGGGCTGGCGCCATCCTGCCCGATATCGACTCCTATCATGAACGTCTTTGGGCGGATGCGCAGGCCCAGATCGAGCGTCTCGCCAGGCACGAGATCACGCCGGATGAATACATCGACCGAATCCGCGATCTGCATCACTCGCTCGATCTGACGGACGAGCTCAGGCCGTGGATCGAGCGCGCGCTCGCCGAACGCAAGGATCAGATCCTCAACCAGAAGACCACACCCGAGCGCTCGTGGACCATGCAGCTTCTCTATCTCGAGCCGAACGAAGTCCATCCGCCGCACTGCCATCACAACCTGATCTCCACGCAGGTCGTTCTCCACGGCCGGGTCTATGCGCGCGAGTGGGATCGCGTGGCGCGGCTCGGGCCGGACACGATCCTGCTGCGTACGCGCACCGACAGGTGGTTTGGCATCGGCGACAGGTTCGAGACGACGGAGGTTTCGAAGAATGCCCACTGGTTCTGCGCCGACGGCAAGCCGGCGGTGATGCTGAATTTCTACATTCTCGGTTTCCAGGAGTGGACGTTCGATCCGCCCGGAACGAAGGGGCGGCGAATGCTCGATCCGACCCATGGCATCCAGGGCGACGGCATGATCGTGGCGAAGGAGCTTGCACTCGCCGAAGGTTACGAACGTTTCGGCGATACGCCCATCGAACATATTCCGTTGCCGAGGCGCAGCGTCGTCTGACGCCCGGTTGCCGGGTCGTTTCGAGCGGGCAACCGAAGAAGCTAACCAGCGGAGTCCGGGAACTTCGCTTTGAGATCCGCCTTGATACGCGCGCTCCGCTCTTCGCCCTTCAGGCCGTCGGCGGCGAAATAGATTTCGGCCACCTGTTGCTGGAGCCCGCGCATCAGTGCCTCGTCGTCGTTCGACTTGGCGACCCGTAGCACCGTATCTCCACCATATGTGGGATAGGGATTCTCCGGCGTACCGCCGACCTGCGCGATCTTCTCGCCCGCGGCGACCGCGCGAATATCGCGGCGCAGCTTCCGGCGCAGCATCGCGATCCCCTCGTCGGTCTTGCCGAGATATTCGCGCCCATGGACGGCGATGGGTCCCTGGCTCACCCAAACGTCCCAGTCGCCGGGATTGCCCTGCCTTTCCTCGTAGGAGCGGTGCGCGGTCTGGCCATAGAAATCGACCGTTTCCCAGCCGACCTCGTCGCGCTTGCCCTGCCGCAGCACCTCGTCCTTGTCGTTGAAATGCCGCCAGCCGAACTTGCGGCTGTTCGTGTTGTCGACCGGCACGACCCACTTCGTCAGGCTCGTGCGGCCGAAGAATTTCGGCTTTTCCAGCTTCTGGAACATGCCGCCGTTCTGGGCGAGGTTGGGCATCAGGTAGTCGTGGAAACGCAGCATCACGAGATCGCCCACGCGCCGCGCATGGCTGTAGACGATGCCGGCATCGCGCCGCGAATAATTGACGACCGGCAATTCAACGAAATGCTCGAGGCCCGGAAACTGCGGCCCGTTCACCCGCCCGTGCAGGAAGACGGAGTGGAAGGGATCGATCGCGTTTTCGGTCTCCTGCAACCAGTTGCAGGGCGAATGGATGGAATAGGGGATCAGTTCGTGATCCGGCAGATCGAATGAGTCGAGATAGGGAAAAGCCGGGATTTCGCCGGGCGGCCCCATGTACGCGAAGACGAGACCTTTCAATTCGCGAACCGGGTAGGCGGGCTGGCATATGGATCCGCAGATCTTGCTCGTCGGCGGTTCGCCGGGCGTTTCAAGGATCGTTCCGTCCACGTCGAAGTGCCAGCCGTGATAGCAGCAGCGGATGCCGCGTTCTTCGATACGGCCGAACTCCAGCGACGCGCGGCGATGCGCGCAATGCCGATGCAGCAGACCGATGCGGCCGGCGCCGTCGCGGAAGATCACGAGGTCTTCCCCGAAGATCCGGATCGGCACGGGGCGGGCGCCAAGTTGTGTGGTCATGGCGACAGGCGTCCAGAAGCGGCGCAGATATTCGCCTCCCGGCGTGCCGGGATCGACATGCGTTAGTTCGGCGTCCTCGGCGACGGGAAGCCGCACGTCGTAGCCGCTCAAGGGGCGGCGGGCCCAACGGGTATCTTCGGTCATCGTTTCCTCACGTGGGCTTGCAGGGATGCGTCGCGATCCAGTGGCGGGCAATGTCGGCGCGTCGGCAGATCCAGACGCCGTCGTGTCGCTTCACGTAGTCCAGAAAGCGGCGGAAAGCTTCGGCGCGCCCCGGCCTGCCGGCGAGGCGCATATGCAGGCCGACCGACATCATGCCCGGGTGTCTTGCACCCTCGCGGTAAAGGCAGTCGAAACTGTCCTTGAGATAGGCGAAGAATTCGTCGCCGTTGCCGAAGCCGGCGGGGTTCGCGAATTTCGTGTCGTTCGTGTCGACCGAATAGGGGATGACGAGATGCGGCCGGCCGTGGCTTGTGTCCCAGTAGGGAAGCTCGTCGGCGTAGGAGTCGCTGTCATAAAGGAAGCCACCTTCTTCCACGACGAGCTTGCGCGTGTTGACGCTCGGGCCCGTGCGGCAATACCAGCCCAGCGGCCGCTCGCCGAAGCTCTTTGAAAGCGAGGCGACCGCACGCCTGATGTGCTCGGCTTCCTCCTCGGGCTTCAACAGCCAGTGCTTGATCCATCGCCATCCGTGACTGCAAACGTCGAAGCCGGCGGCCTTGATCGCGGCGGCCGCCTGCGGATTTCGCTCGAGCGCCAGCGCGCAGCCGAAGACCGTCGCGGTCGCGCCGAATTCGCCGAGAATGTCGATGAGCCGCCAGAAACCGACGCGGCTGCCGTATTCGTAGATCGATTCCGCATTCATGTCGCGCACGCCGGGCGGCATCGACGGCGTCGCCTCAAGCAACTGGGTTTCCGACGCGCCGTCGCCATCGGGGATCGAATATTCCGAGCCTTCCTCGTAGTTGAGGACGAAATTGAGCGCGAGGCGCGCCCGGCCGGGCCAGCGCGGGTCAGGCCGGTTCCGGCCGTAGCCGACAAGATCGCGCGGATAGGGGGGCTCGCTCATGTCCAGTCCACCTCGATCGGTTCGGCAAGCATCGCTTCCTCGACATCGCCTGCGGTGCCGTCGCGGGCGAGAAGCGAGGCGACCGCCGCGCGCTCGGAAAGGGCGGCAACGCCCGCATGCCACGTGCCGGGATGATATCCGAACGCCTGACCCGGCGCGGCAACGAAGGCGCATGCGCGCGCAAGGTCGGCGCGACCGCCGGAATCCGCGGGAAACACCACCAACGATACCGGGCCGCCGGACAAGTGCAGGAAGAACTGCGCGCCATGCAGGTGTCGCTCGACCTGTGAAACCGTGCGGCGGCCGTTTTGTGCAGGCAGATCGATGAGATTTGCCGTAATCGTGGCGGAAGGGCGTCGGTCGGCGATGACCGGGACCGGCCCGGTCCGCCTGCCGTCGCACGGCACGTCGAGGATGAAGCCGAACGCGCGAAACGCCGGTTCGTCGAGCGGTTCGGCACGAATGATGCGATGGCCCGTCATGCGGTCCTGCCAGGCGCCGTCGCTACGGCAAGTTCGCGCACGGCACGCAGCTTTTCCGCCGACAATGCCAATGCCGCGAGCCGTTCGGCGCCGGTTGGCCCGAGAACCGGTGAAGCGCAGGCCATGAACTTCGCCAGCACGCGCGTCTCGTCCAGCAGGCGCGAGCCCGTCCCGTCAGCTTCGGCCACGAAGGTTTCGTGCATCGTGCCGTCGACGAGACGGATGCGCACGCCGCCCGAAAAACGGATCGCGTCGCCGGTCGGTACCGTCTTCGCAATCGCCCTGCGCGCCATCGCCAGCACGTCAGGTCGCTCGAATTCCCGGCCCTCGTAATGGGCGTTGCCGAGCGCGCCGTCCACGATCGCGGCGGCAACGGCATAAAAAAGGCTCGCGCGGGCGTGCGTCGAGGTGCGCGGCGCAATCTTGGCGTCGCGCGGCTCGGATATCTGCCCGGCGAATTCGGCCGGAACATCGAGTTCGATGGCCGAAATCCGCGCCGGATCGATCGCGTGGCGCCGCCGAAGGTCGAGAGCCCCTTCGACGAATGCATGGATCGAGTGGGCGCACGGGTAAAGCTTGAAGGCGGTCTGCGGAGCGACCCAGATCGAACCGAGATCGCGCGTCCCTGCGGCGAAATCGAATTTCGTATCTGCGGGCAAAAGCGCCCGATAGAGACCATAGCGACCTTCGAAGGCGCTCGCGGGGCCGGTGAAGCCAGCCTGCGCAAGGCGGCAGGCGACGATCGCGGCGTGTGCGGCCCAGCCCGGATGCAGCGTCTTCGACCAGGTTCCGTCCGCATAGGCTTCCAGCACGCCGGAAGCCTGACTTGCCGATATCCCGAAGGCGCAAACGGTCTCTTCAGCCGTCAACCGCCACAGCCGTCCGACCGCCGCCGTGGCGGCCGGCATGCCGAGCGCGCTTGTCGGATGAATGCCGACGCCATGGAACGCACCCGGCGAAATGAGGCCAAAGCGGCATCCGAGTTCGTTTCCGATCGCGATCGCGACGATCAGTTCGCGGCCGTCGGCCCCGCATGCTTCGGCACCGGCCAGTGCCGCCGCAACGCTTGGCGCGCTTGGATGCATGACCGATTCGTTGTGCGTGTCGTCGAAATCCATCGCATGTGCGAGAGTGCCGTTGACAAGTGCCGCATTCGCAGCCGTGTTGCGCGTTCCGTCGCCAAGAATGGTCGCCTCGTCGCCGCCGCCGAGCGCGGCGCCCGCGTTGCGGGCCGCCATGCCGATCGGCAGATCGACCGCCGCGATCGCCACGCCCAGCGTATCGAGAAGCCGCAGGCGGCAATCCGCGACCACCGCCGCGGGAAGATCCTCGAACCGAAGCGACGCCGACCAGCGCGCGATGTCCTCGCCGAGGCTCAAAGCCGTTTCACCATTTTCATGCGCATGTGCTCGCCGGCGAGAATTGGCGGATAAAGTGCCGGGCGTCCTGGCCCTGTGCAGCTTTCGATGCAGCGGATCTCGGTGTCGTAGTTCGGATGGCAGAAGAAGGCGATCGACTGCCGTCGGCTCATCGCGGCGGCGGCTTCAGGTGGGTTTGCAACGCGGTGCAGCGTCGAGCGCCACCGGTCGTTCGTCCAGCGCGCCATCATGTCGCCGATATTGATGATGAGCGCGCCCGGAATCGGCTGGACGTCCGTCCACGTTCCGTCCGCAAGACGCACCTGAAGGCCGCCGGGCCCGGCGGTCGGCAGCAGGATCGTCAGGCTGCCGAAATCGGTGTGCTCGCCGGTGCGCAGTTGCCCGGGAAGCGGCGGTTGGGAAAGCGGCGGATAGTGGTTCGAGCCGAGGACGCTGAAATGATGGTCGATCTTGTCGGCGAAATAATCCTCCGGCAGGTCGAGTCCGATCGCGAAAATCCGCATGAGCGTGGCGGCCAGCGATTCGAATTCGCGGTAGAGCCGCGTGAAGACCGGACGGTAGTCGGTCGGCGTTTCGGGCCACACGTTCGGCGCGTAGCAACCGATGGCCTCCGGCACGTCGGCAAGCTTGGCGACAATCGGATCGAGCGTGCCCAGCATGAACTGTTCGCGCAGGTCCTTGGGAACGTTCTGGCCGAGCGTGGCACCCAGACCCTTCGATTCCATCGCCGCGTAGCCACGGGGTGCGACTTCGCCCTGCGGACGCGCGCGCATCTTGATGTCGGTGGGCTGATCGAAGAACGCGCGCGATACCTCGAAAGCGCGCTGCGTCAAGGCGGGTTCGATCCCGTGGCCCGATATGCAGAAGAATCCGACTTCCTCGCAGGCGCGCGCGACCGACTTTGCGACGCTCGCCTTGTCGGAGCCATCGCGGAAGGCGGCGATATCAACGACAGGAATGCCGACCGAGGCGGTTTTCACGTTGATCTCCTTCAACTCGCCAGGATCGTGGCGCTCGTCACGCGCCACGAAATGCGCACCCGCTCCCCGGCGGCGACGGCGGGTGCGTCCGGATGCATTTCCACCAGCAGCGGCGCGGAAAGGCCGGCATCGACCTCGACCTTGATGACCGAGCCGGCGAACATCGTCGACCGGACGATGCCGTCCAGCGCGTCGAATTCGTCGCTTACGATAAGGCCGGGTTCCACGACGCGCAGCTGTTCGGGGCGGATGCCGAGCGTAACGGCCCCAGACGGCGGCACGGACCCACTCACGCGGATCCGCTGGCCGCCCGCGACCACGGCTCCCGCCGCGACCTCGCCGGCGATGAGATTGATCTGCCCGACGAACCCCGCCACGAAGCTCGACGCGGGCCTGTTGTAGATATCGACCGCCGTGCCGAGCTGTTCGATGCGTCCGTCGTTCATCACCGCGATGCGATCGGACATGCTCATCGCCTCGCTCTGGTCGTGAGTGACATAGACCGTCGTGATGCGCAGCGTGCGCTGGATGGCGCTGATCTCGGCCTGCATGGCCTCGCGCAGCTTGAGATCGAGGGCACCGAGCGGTTCGTCCATCAAGAGCACGCGCGGCGAATGCGCGACCGCCCGCGCGACGGCGATACGCTGCTGCTGCCCGCCGCTCAGTTCCGCGGGAAAGCGGTTTTCGGCACCGGGAAGCCGGATGAGGTTGAGAAGCTCTGTCACGCGCTTCTCGATCTCGGCCGGTTTGCGGCCGCGCTCGACAAGGGCGAAGCCGATATTGTCGGCGATCGTCAGATGCGGGAACAGGGCATAGTCTTGGAACACCATTCCGATCTCGCGCTTTTGCGGTGGCAGATCGGTCACGTCGTCGCGCCCGAAATAGATGCGCCCTGCCGTCGGATCGATGAAACCGGCGATCAGGCGCAGCGTCGTCGTCTTGCCGCAGCCCGACGGCCCGAGCAGCGTGAGGAATTCACCCTGCGCGATGTCGAGATCGAGCGTCCGCAGTGCCGTATGGCTTCCATAGTTCTTGCTGACGGCACGCAGGGAAACATCAGACATCGGCGCGCTCCCGCACTTTCGTTTCGGTTCGCGCACGCTGGATTGCTTTCCAGATCGCCTGTGGCGTGGCAGGCATGTCGATCGCCTCGACGCCCAACGGCGCGAGTGCGTCGAGCACGGCGTTGATAACGGCCGGCGGCGCACACACGGCACCCGCCTCGGCACATCCCTTGAGCCCGAGCGGATTGTTGCGGCAGGGATCCGGGTTTCGCGCGAGGACCAGATCGGGCATGTCGGCCGCCCGCGGCATCGCATAATCCATGAGCGAGCCGGTCAGGATCTGCCCGTGCGGATCGTGGACGACGGCTTCCAGAAGTGCCTGGCCGATGCCTTGCGCGATGCCGCCATGGAGCTGGCCGTCCACGAGCATGGGATTTATCTCGTTCCCGAAATCGTCGACCGCGCAATAGCGGCTGAGCGTCGCTTCGCCCGTCTCGGGGTCGATCTCGATTTCGCACGCATGGCAACCGTTTGGAAATGTCGGTTCGGCGGGCTGGAACGCGCCTTCGGCAGAGAGATCCACGCCGAGACTGCCGGGCAGCCGGGGCAGGCCGCCGATGCCAACCTTGCGATGAAGCGCAGCGGCGAGATTCGCGACGTCGACGCTGCGGTCCGTCCCGGCAACGACAAAGCGTGCATTCTGGAACTCGACATCGGCTGTCGCGGCCTCGAGATGGTCGCTCGCGTAAGGGTGCAGAATCTCGATCATCCGTTCGACCGCGCGGCGCAATGCCGACCCGCCGACCGGAAGCGAACGCGAGCCGAAGGTGCCGACACCGCGTGTCACGATGTCGGTATCGCCCTGATGGATACGGATGCGCGCCGGATCAAGGCCGAGCCGGTCGGCGACGATCTGCGTATAGGCGGTGACGTGGCCCTGGCCGGCGGGCATCGTGCCGATCATCACGTCAGCGCCGCCCTCGTGGTCGAGAACGATGCGCGCGGCTTCTTCGGCGCCGCCGGCTGCCCGTTCGATATAATAGGCGATGCCGAGACCGAGCAGCCTGCCGCGCGCGCGCGCCATCGCACGGCGCGCGGGAAATCCGCGCGTATCGGCGAGCGCTGTCAGACGTTCGACGCTCCCGACGAAATCCCCGCTGTCGTAGAGCGTGCCAACCGGCGTGCGGTAGGGGATCGCTTCGCGCGGCACGAGATTGCGCTTGCGCATTTCGTCGGGTGCCAAGCCCAATTCGTGGGCAGCCTTGTCGATGGCGCGCTCGATCGCATAGATCGCTTCGGGGCGGCCGGCGCCGCGATAGGCATCCACCGGCAACGTATTCGTGAAATAGCCGCGCGAGCGGATATCGACGCACGCGATCGCATAGGCGCCGACAAGGCCCGCAAGACCGATATTTGCCGGTACGCCGCCGAAATACGAGAGGTACGCGCCAAGATTGGCGTCGATGCGTGCGCGCAGTGCCAGGATCTTGCCATCCGCGCGCAGTGCAAGCGCGATGCGCGATCGCATGTCGCGGCCCGCCGTGTCCGACTGGAACGCCTCGGTGCGCGACGACAGCCAGCGCACGGGGCGGCCGGTGCAGATCGCCGCCCAGACCACGAGCCCTTGCTCGCGATAGACGGGGGCCTTCGCGCCAAATCCGCCGCCCGTGTCGGGGACGATCACGCGCAGCTTTTCCTCCGGCCATCCGAACACGTCCTTGGCCAGGACGCGTCGCAGCAGGTGCGGTGCCTGTGTGCCGGTCCGCAGGATGACACGCTTACCGTCGACTTCGCTCTGGGCGCCACGCGGCTCCAGCGGAACGGCGGCGACGCGCTGGTTGACGACGTCGATTTCGACCACACGATCCGCCTTCGCGAAAGCGGCGTCTGCGGCGGCCGGATCGCCCAGTTCGGTCTCGAAGCCGAGCATTGCGTGTTCGTCGTCGGGCGCGATCGCCGCGTCGAGCGGCTCGTAGTCGATGGCGACACATTCCGCTGCCTCGAGCGCCGTCGCCTCGGTTTCGGCCACGACGAAGGCAACCGGTTCGCCGACATGGCGCACCCGCGAGCGTGCGAGAAGTTCGTAGGGCGGCGCATCCACCGCAACCGGCTTGCCGGCAAGCGTCGCCGGGCCGAATGCGCTGATCGGCTTGACGGGCAGCGTGTCGAGATCGGCGCCGGTCAGGACAAGCCTGACGCCAGGCAATTTGGCCGCGGCGGCGGCGTCGATCGAGCGGATGAGCGCATGCGCATGGGGCGATCGGACGACGACCCCGTGCAGGACGCCGTCGTCGGAAATGTCGGCCAGAAACTCCGCCTCTCCGCGAAGCAGGCGCGAATCCTCGATCCGCCGTTCGCGTCGACCGATTTCAACCTTTGTCGGATGGCCGGAGGATCCGGATTGCATTCTGGCTTCCTGGCTGGCGGTGAAGCCTTCGAATTCTGCAGGCTTTGTGCCAGCCGAAATTACGAACCTTCACAAGCGTGCCCGCAAGCCAAAAAGGTTGAAGGTATTCATGAATCCGGCGCGACCTTCATGCGCCGATTAAGGTGTCTCATATGCGCGCCGGTATTCCTTCCTTCCCAATTGCATGTACGCTCGGCAGGCGACCAGCGCCGGAGATGGAGCCATGGGCCTAACGCCGACACGCATTACCACCGATATCGAATATGACAGGCCGGGCCGGCAGCTGGGCTACCTGCGGCTGATCCATTCCGACAACCGCCACGCATTCAGCACGATCCCGATCCCGATTGCCGTCATCGCGAACGGTGCGGGGCCGACAATTCTGCTTACGGCGGGCAATCATGGCGACGAGTATGAAGGGCAGGCTTTGCTGCATCGCCTTGCCCGGACGCTCGACCCCAAACGCGTGCGAGGCCGGCTTATCGTGCTTCCGGCACTCAACTATCCGGCAGTCCTGGCCGCCGCGCGCGTTTCCCCGCTCGATGACGGCAATCTGAACAGGGCTTTTCCAGGTGACGCCGACGGCTCGCCCACCGCAGCGATCGCGCACTATGCCGAGACCGTCCTGTTGGCGATGTCGCAGGGTGCGGTCGACATCCACTCGGGCGGCAGCGCCACCGTCTATGCGCCGAGCGTCTATCTCCATTGCGGCGGCGGGGCCGATCTGCTGCGCCGCAAGCTGGCCGGCGCGCGCGCGTTCGGCGCGCCCTATACCGTCTGCGCGAAGGCCACTTCGGACAGCCGCTCGATGTCGGCGGCCTGCGATCGGCTGGGCGTGCCGATGATCTCGACCGAGCTTGCCGGCGGCGGCACGATCGATCCGGCGGCACTCGAGATCGGACGGGCCGGCCTAACGCGGCTCCTCGTGCATTTTGGCGTCATGGATGGCGAAGCGCCTGCCGGGCATATGCATTCGACCCGGCTCGTGTCGCCGCTGGGTGCCCAATCGTCGGTCATGTCGCCGACCGATGGCATTTTCGAACCGCTCCACGAGGTGGGCGCCGAAGTGCGCAAGGGTACGCTGGCCGGTTACGTGCATCCGCTCGGTGAACTCGATCGTCCGTCACTTGCGGCCGAGTTCGCGCACGACGGGATCGTACTGGTCAAGCGCGTGCCCGCACTCGTGAGGCGCGGCGATTATCTTTATCGCCTTGCGTGCGAAATCGACGAGAAATCGCTGTTCGCCTGAGCTATTCGGCGCGGAAATTGTCGGCCAGCGTCGTCTCGTCGCGCCGCGGCACGTAGCGGATGCCACGCTTCGAGACCCAGACATTGACCTGATAGTGCGTGGGAACGATCACGGCTTCGGCATTCGATATGCGGGTGACTTCGGCGATTTCCTCCTGACGCTTGGCGAAGTCCAGTTCGGTCTCGGCGGTATCGAGGAGCCGGTCGACAGTCGCGTTCGACCAGCTGCCATAGTTGTTCGCCGCCTTCGAATGGAAAGTCTCGCGCATGACGAGGAGCGGGTCGGTCGAACTGTGGCCCCAGCCGACCTGAAGGAACGTGAATTCGCGGTTCCGCGCCTGCGTGAAATAGGTCGCGACCTGCATGGGCTGGACGGACACTTCGATGTTGAGGCGGGAAAGCATCTGCGCGACGGCCTGCGCCAGGTTCACGTCGTTGACGTAGCGGCCGTTCGTCGTGTGGATGGTGAGCTTGAAGCCGTCGGCATAGCCGGCCTCGGCCATCAGCTTGCGCGCACGCGGCAGATCGGCCTTCGGCGTGTTCAGGTTCGCGATGTAGCCGTTATGGCCTTCGAGCGGGATCTGGTTCGCGACGACGGCCAGCCCCTCCATCAGCCGGTCGACAAGTGCAGGCTTGTCGATGACCAGCGCCACGGCTTCGCGCACACGCTTGTCTCGGAACGGGTTGGCGATGGGCTTGCCGTCGCGTGCGGTCGCAAACGGTGTCGTTTCGCGCGACGTATCCATCGCCCAGAACATGATGCGGTTCGACACGCCTTTGGAAAGCACGAAGCGCTTGTCGTGCGAAAGTTTCTCGACATCGTTCGTCGGGACTTCGCTGATCGCGTCGACTTCGCCTGTCAAAAGCGCGGCAAGCCTGGCGGCCGGCGTCTTGAGCGCACGAAACGTCACGCGGTCCCAGCGCGGTTTTGGTCCCCAATAACGCGGGTTCGCCTGAAGAACGAGCCGCTCGCCCGGCACGAATTCGACGAACCGGTACGGGCCGGTGCCGTTTGCCGCGGCACCGGATAGAAAGGCGCTTGGCGCGGCATTCGGGCCGATGCGACGGTCGACGACCGCAATATGGGCAAGGTTTGCAGGCAGAAGCGGGTTGGGCATCTTCGTGCGCACGCGAAGCGTCAATGCATCGACGACCTCCACCTTGTCGATGCTTCGCAGGTGCCGGCTGTAGGTGGAAGGTGCGCCAGGCACCGCCGGTGCGCGCGCGATCGAGAAGGCGGCATCTTCGGCCGTGACCGGTGCGCCGTCATGGAAGACCGCGCCGGCGCGCAGCTTGAACTCCCACACCAGCGGGGCTTCGGCCAGCCGCCAGCTTTCGGCGAGACCGGGAAGCAGTTCTTCGCGGTCGCCGATTCGCACGAGCGAGTCGAAGATGTGCATGCGCACGTCGATATTGACGCCGAGTTCCTGGGCGTGCGGGTCGATATAGGTCGGCTCGCTCGCCACGCCGACGCGAAGATCGGCTGCCGATGCTTCGCCGGCACAGGCCAGCAGGACCGCGAACAGAGCAAGACGGATGCGCATGGCGAGACCCCCCGAGGGTTTGACGATCCGGAACGCCAGAGTGCGTGCGGATCGTTAACCCTGCAAGCGTCTTGCCGCGCAGGCGCGTTCAGTCGAGCGAGGGCAGGGTCAAGCCGCGTTCATGCGCGCACGCAATCGCCTCATCGTAGCCCGCGTCGGCATGGCGCATGACGCCGGTTGCGGGATCGTTCCAGAGCACGCGTTCGATGCGGCGCGCGGCGGCATCCGTACCGTCGCACACGATGACCATGCCCGAATGCTGCGAAAATCCCATGCCCACGCCGCCGCCGTGATGGAGCGACACCCATGTGGCACCGCTCGCGCAGTTGAGAAGGGCGTTCAGCAGCGGCCAGTCGGAGACGGCGTCCGAGCCGTCCTTCATCGCCTCGGTCTCGCGGTTCGGGCTTGCGACGGAACCGGAATCGAGATGGTCGCGACCGATGACGAGCGGCGCCTTGAGTTCGCCCTTGCGCACCATTTCGTTGAAGGCGAGCCCAAGCCGGTGCCGGTCGCCGAGACCGACCCAGCAGATGCGCGCCGGCAGCCCCTGGAACTTGATGCGCGTGCGGGCCATGTCGAGCCAGTTGTGAAGGTGCCGGTTGTCCGGCAGCAGTTCCTTCACCTTCGCATCGGTCCTGTAGATATCTTCCGGATCGCCGGAGAGGGCCGCCCAGCGGAACGGCCCGACGCCGCGGCAGAAAAGGGGGCGGATATAGGCCGGGACGAACCCGGGGAACGCGAAGGCATCCTCGACGCCTTCCTCGCGCGCGACCTGGCGGATGTTGTTGCCGTAGTCGAGCGTCGGGACGCCCAGACGGTGATAGGCGAGCATCGCGCGCACATGCTCGGCCATCGACTTGCGCGATGCCTTTTCGACCGACTTCGGATCGGCTTCGCGTGCCGCTTCCCATTGCGCGATGGTCCAGCCGCGTGGCAGGTATCCGTTGACCGGATCGTGCGCCGAGGTCTGGTCGGTCACGACATCGGGGCGGATGTTCCGCTTCAGCATTTCGGGCAAGACGTCTGCCGCATTGCCAAGCAAGCCGACCGAGACCGGTTTTTTGCTGCGCACGCTCTCCGAGATGATCGCCATCGCTTCGTCCAGCGTGTCCGCCCGCCGGTCGAGATAGCCGGTGCGAAGGCGCATTTCGATTCGGCTAGGCTGGCATTCGATCGCAAGGCAAGAGGCGCCGGCCATGGTGGCGGCCAGCGGCTGCGCGCCGCCCATGCCGCCGAGCCCCGCCGTCAGGATCCATTTTCCAGCGAGGTTGCCGCCGTAGTGGCGACGGCCGACTTCGACAAATGTCTCGTACGTGCCCTGGACGATCCCTTGCGTGCCGATATAGATCCACGAGCCGGCGGTCATCTGGCCGTACATCATCAGGCCCTTGCGGTCGAGTTCGTGGAAGTGGTCCCACGTCGCCCAGTGCGGGACGAGGTTGGAGTTGGCGATGAGAACGCGCGGCGCGTCCGGATGCGTGCGGAAAACGCCAACGGGCTTGCCGGACTGAACGAGAAGGGTCTGGTCGTCTTCAAGCGTTTTCAGTGCCGAGACGATCCGGTCGAACGCTTCCCAATTGCGGGCGGCACGGCCGATGCCGCCATAGACGACGAGTTCGCCCGGGCGTTCGGCAACCTCGGCATCGAGGTTGTTCATCAGCATGCGCATGGCCGCTTCCGTCTGCCAGCTCTTCGCGGTGCGTTCAGGCCCGCGCGGCGCACGGATTTTGCGTTCGTTGTCGATGCGCGTCATGATTCCTCCGATTGCGTACCGTGCCAGACCCGTGCATGGAGCGGATTGAAGCCGATCTGGTAGACGAGTTCGGCCGGCTGCTCGATGTTCCAGATCGCGAGATTGCAGGACTTTCCCGCTTCGAGCGTTCCTGCATCGTCCGCAATGCCGAGCGCTCGTGCCGCCTCGCGCGTGACGCCTGCGATGCATTCGGCGACCGTCAGTCGGAAGAACGTCGCGGCCATGTTCATCGCGAGCAGGAGCGAAGTCATCGGCGACGTTCCGGGGTTGCAGTCTGTCGAGACCGCGATCGGCACGCCGTGACGGCGCAGCGCTTCGACCGGCGGCAGGCGCGTTTCGCGAAGCACGTAGAATGCGCCGGGCAGCAGCACGGCGACGGTCCCGGCCGCGGCCATGGCGGCGGCACCCGCCTCGCTGGTCCATTCGAGATGATCTGCCGATAGCGCGCGATGGCGTGCCGCAAGCGCCGCGCCACCAAGATCGGAAAGCTGGTCGGCGTGAAGTTTGACCGCGAGGCCGAGCCGTCCGGCCACGGAAAATAAACGCTCGATCTGCGCGGGCGAAAAGGCAATCCCCTCGCAGAAGCCGTCGACCGCGTCGGCAAGCCCTTCGCGCGCGATCGCGGGGAGCATCTCCTCGCAGACGCGCGCGATATAGGCATCCTTGTCGCCAGGGGATTCGGGCGGCATCGCATGAGCGCCCAGAAACGTGGTGCGGATGCTCACGTCGCGCGCCGCACCGAGCTTGCGCGCCGCACGCAGCATCCGCGCTTCCGTTTCGGTGTCGAGCCCGTATCCGGATTTGATCTCGACCGTCGTGACCCCTTCGGCCAGCAGCCGGTCGAGCCGGGCGAGCGACTGGCGGACGAGCGTGTCCTCGCTTGCCGCGCGCGTGGCGCGCACGGTCGAAGCAATGCCGCCGCCGGCTTTGGATATCTGCTCGTAGGTGGCGCCCTCGAGGCGCATTTCGAATTCGCCCGCGCGATCGCCGGCATAAACAAGGTGGGTGTGGCAGTCGATGAGGCCGGGCGTGATCCAGCGGCCGTCGCAATCGGTACGCACGGGCGCGTCCATGGCCGGCGCATCCGCTTGCGACCCGGCATAAACGATGCGCCCCGCGCGACACGCGACGACACCGCCTTCGATGTTGTTCGGGCCGCCGGCCGCAACGGTCAGCAGACGTGCGTTCGACCAGACTCGATCGACTTTCTGCGTCATCCTACATCCATGCTGAGGGTGCGGGCGTGCGCATACTGTCTGTCACACCGGCGCCGGATCGATCAAGACGGCGCCATGCATGGGCCCATAAACGCAACGCGCCCCGCTCCGGCAGGAGCGAGGCGCGCACGAACAATGCCCACGATCGGAAGGAGGGCGCCGGGCTGTAGCCGCAGCGCTTCGGTTCCGCGCGTTCGGGGAACCGTCGTCAGACCAGCTTCAGGTTGTCCGCCGCCGTCTTGCCCTTCTTGGGGTCGGGCTTTTCTTCGTACGACACCTTCTGGCCTTCATTGAGCCCGCGAAGCCCGGCGCGCTCGACCGCCGAGATATGCACGAACACGTCCGCACCGCCGCTTTCCGGCTGGATAAAGCCGTAACCTTTGGTGCCATTGAACCACTTGACCTTACCGACGGGCATCTAATCGCTCCTGAAAGTAGAACTAGAGCCTACGTCTTTATAGATTTGGCCCGAAACGCGCAACAAAAGCCGTATTGCCGCTGTCGGGGCGGGATTCGGTGGCCGGGCCCTTCCCGCGGTGGCCGGGAACGGCGGATTTCGAAGCGAATGCCGACTGTTGGCCGGATTTTCGGCCGATTTGGCCCCATCCGGAGCCGCGTCCTGCAATGCCGGTAGCCGGACGGCTACCGCCTTGCCTCGGCCGATTTCCGATGAAATTCCGGTCATCCTGCCCATGCCGGCGGAAAAATCCCGCATTGTCGACAGTCCGGAGCCGGCTCCCATGACTGGTGGTCGGTCTGCGGACACGTTCCGCCGATCGCCCGGCCGGATACGGTGATTCACCTGATCGAGCGATACGGACGGTCTAACGCGCCGCCGGCGGTTCCGGACATTTGGTGAGCTGTGTTCCCACCGCCCGCTTGGCGGCATTTTCGATCTCGGCCATGCTCGACTGGACCGAGACGATCGTCAGCCGTCCGGTTTCCGCAGATCGCTTGAAGACCTGCGCAAGGCGGATGCCGCCTTCGGCATATTCGACGCGCATGGAATCGTCGCTCGGCTGCGAATATGCCGCAGCGAACCGCTGGCGGTTCCCACCCACCATCGCTTCGTATCGGCCCGCGGCGAATTCGACATAGTTCGTCTCGCAATTCGCGGCATTTCGCCCGAGCGCCCACCGGCCGACGACGTCGGCCGGCGGTCTCGACAAGATCGCCTCGGCCGCCCGATCAGGATCGAGAAACGGTGGCACGTAAAGATAGACGCCGTACGCAACTGCCGCGAATGCCGCGACGCCCGCAAAAAGACCAACGGTTCGTGTCGCTTTCGACCGTTTGGCGCGCTGGCGCTCGGTCGCGTTGGCCCGGATTCGCGGAAGCAAGATCGAACGGAAATGCTCGATCTGGCCGGCAAGCCCGGCTTCCGCTTCGGCAAGCGTCCCCTGAAAGACAACCGTGGCGCGGCCCTGCTGCTCGCTCGAAAGGCGGCCCTCGATGACGATGCCGAGGCTTTGCTCCACCTGGCCATAGGCGCCGCCGAGAGCCGTTTTCAGACGGCCAGCCGTTGCCATGGCCCAGTCGGCAGCTGTGTCGACCGCCGAAAAACTGCGCGTTGCCAGCCGTTCGCGACCTTCGTTTGCCGTCAGTGTCGCCGTGCAGTGGAATTCGGGTTCGCCGGATTTCATCGGTTCAATCGCTGCCCCAGACCGGACATTAGACGCACTACTTGCCCGAAGCGAGGGCCCCGGCAGATGCCAAAATCCGCGTTCCATGATAGTGGTTTGGCGGATCAGGCGGGGGTGGAAAGCGCGTGGCCAGCGAATACCGGGTCATCTTTTTCGAGAATATCGATCTCGTGGCAGCCGCGTTCGACTGGAAGCGGACGCAAGGCGAGCCGCCGCCCAATGGCCGTGCGACCAAATTGACCATCGACCGCGACCGGCTCTCGTTCAAGATCGAAGTGAAGAAGAAGGACGGCGATAGCGCGACTTTCATCATGGAGGACGCGCAGATGACCGCTGCCCTCATCATGCTGTGCCGCAAGCGGAAAATTCCGCTGCCGATGAAATCGAAAAAGAATCTCGTGAATGTGGGCGGGCAGATCGCGTTCATGATCTCGATGCCGTCGGAAGGCATCGTCGCGAGCGTTCCGATCGAGTACATCACCGGAACCGTCGCCGAAATCAAGAAAAGCGAAGTGCCGCCCGCGGCCGGTGCGCGCCCGCAGGCCTAGCCGCGTTCGCGCGTCGTCCGGAAGGTCAGATCCGGCCAGTCCTGCGTTGTCCGGTTGAGTTCCCAGGCGTTGCGCGCGAGAAACACCGGCGCGTCGTCGCGGTCTTCGGCAATGCTTCCCCGATTGGCGTCGACGAATTTCTTCACCTGCGCGCCATCCGTGCCTGTAACCCAACGCGCGGTTTCGAACGGCGCCGGTTCGAAGCCGACCTTGACGTCATATTCAGCCGCGATGCGGGAGGCGAGCACTTCGATCTGGAGCGGGCCGACGACGCCGACGATCCATTGCGATCCGAGGATCGGGCGAAACACCTGCGTGACACCCTCTTCGGCGAGATCTTCAAGCGCCCGGCGCAGCTGCTTGGCTTTGATCGGATCGTCGAGGCGCACGCGACGCAGGATTTCGGGCGCGAAATTGGGGATGCCCGTAAAGCGCAACGTTTCGCCCTCGGTCAGCGTGTCGCCCACGCGCAACGTGCCGTGATTGGGAATGCCGATGATGTCGCCGGGCAAGGCCTCGTCCGCGATTTCGCGCTCCTGTGCGAAAAAGAAGATCGGGCTGTGGATCGCGATCGCCTTGCCGGTGCGCACTTGCGTCAATTTCATGCCGCGCCGGAACCGGCCCGAGCAGATGCGGAAAAACGCGATGCGGTCGCGATGATTGGGATCCATGTTCGCCTGGACCTTGAACACGAATCCCGCCACGCGTTCCTCGCCGGGGTCGACCTCCCGGGGTTCGGCCGGCTGCGGGCGCGGCGGTGGGGCGAACTCCGCCAGGCCTTCGATCAATGAGCCGACGGCGTAGTCCTTGAGCGCGCTGCCGAAGAAGACCGGCGTCATGTTCCCCGCGCGATAGGCCTCGAGATCGAGCACCGGATAGGCCGAAAGTGCAAGCGCCGCCGCTTCGCGGAATTCGCGCAAAGGCCGTTCGGCGACGAGCGCGTCGAGTGCCGTATCGTCGGGGCCGGTCGTTTCCACCGTCCGCTCGAAGCCGCCGCCTGGCTTGCCGGTCAGGAAGCGGTTTGAACGCAGATCGAAGCAGCCGTGAAAATCCGAGCCCATGCCGACAGGCCAGACGAACGGACTGACATCGAGCTGCAGGGTCTTCTCGATCTCGTCGAGCAGGTCGAACGGATCACGCCCCTCGCGATCGACCTTGTTGACGAACACGCTGATGGGGATGTCGCGCAGGCGGCAGACTTCGAACAGCTTCTTGGTCTGCAATTCGATGCCCTTTGCCGCATCGATGACCATCACCGCCGAATCGACGGCCGTCAGCGTCCGATAGGTATCTTCGCTGAAATCCTCGTGGCCGGGCGTGTCGAGCAGGTTGAATGTCGTGCCGTCGTGCTCGAACGTCATCACCGAGCTTGTCACGGAGATGCCGCGCGCCTGCTCGATCGCCATCCAGTCCGAGCGCGCGCGGCGACGTTCGCCGCGCGCCTTCACCTGGCCGGCCATGCGGATGGCACCGCCGAAAAGCAGCAGCTTTTCGGTCAAAGTGGTTTTACCGGCGTCCGGGTGCGAGATGATCGCGAACGTGCGGCGCGACGAGGCGTGGGACGAAGATGGCGTACTCAATCGGATGTGCCCTGTTTGCTGGTCGCAGGGACATACGCCCGGCGGCCGCAAGCGGCAAGTGGCATCGTTGAACATGAGTCGATTGAAATGGACCGCCCCGACCGGCGATCGCCGGTCGGGGCGGATTTGCATCTGCCAACGTCGCTGGAGCGTGCCACGCGTATTGGCAGCCGCACCATGACGCTAGACGGCCGCCGGTTAACGGAATGCTAAGCCGTCGATATCCTACAATGGGATGCGGATCCGCGCACGGGCGCCGCCCATGGGCGACTCGTCAATCCGAACGTCGCCGCCATGGCCGCGAATGACATCGCGCGCGATCGTCATGCCAAGTCCGACGCCGCCGGTTTCCGCATTTCGCGACGGGTCGAGACGGAAGAACGGCTTGAAGACGTCCTCGCGCGATTCGGCCGGAATGCCCGGGCCGTCGTCATCGACGACGATTTCGATGTCGCCGACGTGACGTTCCGCCCTGATGCGGACCTGTGCGGCGTGCCGCACCGCATTGGCGACGAGATTTTCGATGCTGCGTTTGACAGCGTGCGGCCGCAGCGCGATATGCATGTCGCCGGTCATGTCGAGCGCGACCGAATGGCCGCCACGCTGCATCGCGGCGACGATTTCGTTCATGACCGCACCCAGATCGGTTTCCTCGATCTTTTCCTCGCCCTCGCCGCGAACGAACGCCAGATATGAATCGACCATGCGCTCCATGTCCGCCACGTCGGTCTTGAGGCCGGCGGCCGAAGGATGGTCGCCGAGCATCGCCAGTTCGAGCTTCATGCGCGTCAGCGGGGTGCGAAGATCGTGGCTGATGCCGGCCAGCATTTCGGTGCGTTGTGCCATGTGGCGGCGGATGCGTTCGCGCATCGTCAGGAAGGCGGACGCGGCCTGCCGCACCTCAGACGCGCCATAGGCACGGAATTCGGCGTCTTCACGCCCCTTGCCGAAGGCTTCCGCGGCGGCTGCAAGACGTTTGATCGGCCGTACCTGGTTGTTCATGAATGCCGATGCGACCGCGATCAGGATCAGCGAGGAACCGACCATGAAAAGGACGAACACATAGACGTTCGTCGTGAAGACGCGCTGGCGCGAGGTGACGAGCCGCAGCACGCCGTCGGGCAATTGCACGTCGAGTTGGAGATCGTCGGGATCGCTCCAGGCGTCGAGCAGGAACGGGCGACGCACGCGCTCGTTGAGCCCGGCGACCAGATAGTGCTCGAGGATCGTGTCGACCTTTGCCGGACCGGTGTGGTCGAGGATCGCGCCGGGCAGGAACGTGTAGTCCGACCCGTAGGCGAGCTGCATCGTTTCGATCAACCAGCGGCGGTCATCTTCCTGGGGGTGGCGGCTCAGCGCCTGGACGACCGTCGCCACTTCGCCCGCGAGCGCATTCGACAGGCGGCGCGAAACCGTATCCCAGACCCGGTCGTAGAAAACGAAACCGGCGACAAGCTGGACGAGGACCATCGGCGTCACGAGAATCACGAGCGCGCGGCCGAAAAGGGAGCGCGGCATGGTCCTGCGAAGAAGGTTCGTGAGAGCCCGCATTCGGTTCAATCGGTCCGCAGGATGTAGCCGGCGCCGCGGACGGTCTGGAGGTGGCGCGGATTTCGCGGGTCGTCCTCGATCTTCGGACGCAGGCGCGTGACCGTCACGTCGACCGTGCGCACGTTGCCGGAAAGGCGGGTGCGCCGAAGCAGTTCTTCGCGGCTCACCGGCGCGTTGACGGCACCCGCAAGCACTTTCAGCAGCGATGCCTCGGCCGTCGTCAGCTTGACACGCGCGCCTGCCCGGCTGAGTTCCTCGCGATTGAGGTCGAAGAGGAATTCGCCGAACGTCACCGTATCGGGCGTGTCGGCCGGCGGCGGTGGCGCCCGGCGCAGGATATTGCGCACGCGCAGCAGCAGTTCTTCGGGCTCGAAGGGCTTTGGCAGATAGTCGTCGGCCCCGGCCGAAAGCCCGGTGATCCGATCGGCGGTCTCGCCGCGTGCCGTGAGCAGGACGATCGGCACGTCGCGCCGCGCGGTGCGCAGGCGCTGCGTGAAGGCGATGCCGTCCTCGCCGGGCAGCATCACGTCGAGCACGACCAGATCGAAGGCGATCGCGGAAAGCTGCGATTCGGCCTCCTTTGCGTCAGCCGCCGTGGCGACGCGATAACCGCGTTCGGCGAGAAAGCGACGAAGCAGTTCGCGCGTGCGCGTGTCATCGTCGACGACCAGAAGGTGGGCCGCATCGTCCATATCGCCAATCTAGGGTGCGGGGGCGGCTTCTGCCAACTGCGCCGTTCAGCGATCGCGCGTGCGCGACCAGTATTCCGCCATAATTTCGACTGCCCATGCGGGTTCGCGATGTGCGCCGCGAGGGGCGAAGCCAGCCATGTACGGCTTGATATCGAGCACGGGTGTGCCGTCGATCGCGTCAAGGCCGGCCAGGCGCACGGTCAGGCCTTCAACGCCGACGATCCGCGCGATGGTCGATCCGATGCGGTTTGGCCGGTTCTTGCCGCGCTGGGCGAAGATGCCCACTTTCGGCCAATCCGTCCGGCCGCGGGGATGGCGCGCACCGCGTTCGACTTCGCTTTGCGCGACGCGGTCGAAGACGAACAGGATTTCGGCATGGCTGAAGGCCGCAAGGCCGGCAAGCGCTTCGGGGCCGAATTGGGCCGGATCGAGGTCGATCCGGCATTCGATGCTGTCCCAATCGTCGTCGATGGCTTCTTTTCGCGTCGACGCGACGCGGCCGATCGGGCGCATCTCGAAGCGTGTCACCGGCGCGCCGTGGCGGCCGCGACCGGGCGGACCGGCTCGCCCGCTACCTTGCCGCGATCGCGCTCGTCGATAAGCCCGAGCATGACGCGCCTGAAGCCTTCGACCGCGTTCGGGCCGGCCGCGCGATAGGCGGCTGCGATGCGACGGCGCTGGTTTTCAGAAAGCTTGCGCTCCAACGCCGCACCCATTTCGGTCAATTCGAGGCGCCGCTGGCGGCGGTCGATCGTGCCGGGGCGCTGCGAGATATAACCCTTGCGGACGAGTTCGCCGAGCACCCGCGACAGGCTCTGCTTTGTAATCCGCAGGATCGCCAGCAACTCGCCCACATTGATGCCGGGATAGCGTCCGACGAAATAGATCGCGCGGTGATGCGCCCGCCCAAGCCCGATATCGTCGAGCATGCGGTCGGGCTCGGCCGTGAAATCGCGATAGGCGTAGAAAAGCAGCTCGATGCCGAGCCGCAGGTCCTCGTCGCGCAGGTAGAGATGCTGGAGGCCGGTCCGCAGATCAGGCATGGTCGGGTTTCACCGCAAGATACGTCAGTGATGTTGACATATATGCCGCAAGAGTGTTTCTTTCCGCAAGTCCAAATCGGGTGATTGTTTCGCGCGGGCGCGACCCGGTGAAACGAAAATCCACAATATGAGGATTTCCCATGGCGCTGGTGCCTTTCGACGATCGCGACGGACTTATCTGGTGGAACGGTTCGCTCGTTCCGTGGCGCGATGCGAAGCTGCATGTCCTTTCGCACGGCCTTCACTACGCGTCGGCCGTCTTCGAGGGCGAGCGGGCCTATGGCGGTCGCGTGTTCAAGCTGCGCGAGCATTCGCAGCGCCTGATCGATTCGGCGCGCATTCTCGGTTTCGAAATTCCCTACACCGTCGAGCAGATCGATGCCGCGACGAACGAGGTCGTCAAGGCCAATGGCCAGCCGGACTGCTACATCCGTCCGATCGCGTGGCGCGGATCGGAAATGATGGGCGTGTCGGCCCAGCAATCGAAGATCAATGTGGCGATCGCGTCGTGGGCGTGGGGCAGCTACTTCCAGGACAAGGACAAGGGCATTCGCATGGCCTGGGCCAAGTGGTCGCGGCCCGCGCCCAATACTGCGCCGACATCCTCGAAGGCCGCCGGGCTCTACATGATCTGCACGATGTCCAAGCACGCGGCGGAAAAGGACGGCTATGCCGATGCCGTCATGCTCGACTGGCGCGGCCAGATCGCCGAAGCGACCGGCGCAAACATTTTCATGTCGATCGACGGCGTGCTCCACACGCCCAAGCCCGACTGCTTTCTTGACGGGATCACGCGCCGGTCGGTGATCGCGATGGCGAAGGCCCGTCAGATCCAGGTCGTCGAGCGTGCGATCTGGCCCGATGAGCTGTCGAAGGCACAGGAGGTGTTCCTGACCGGGACGGCCGCCGAAATCACGCCGGTCGGCGAGATCGGCGAATACCGTTTCACGCCGGGCGCCATCACCAAGACGCTTTCGGATGACTTCGGCCGTGCCACGCGCGGCGAAGTCGACTTCCCGATCCAGTGACGCCCGACGAAATCGTCGCGGCCCATGCGATCGAGCTGGCGCGGCTCGGGGCATCCAGCCCCGAGCCGCCGCCGTCTCGGCGTCTTGTCGATCTGTTTTTGGCGCCGATCGGCAAGGATTCGCGCAGCTTTGCGCGGCGCGAACGCGAACGCCTGCTGGATGCGGCGGCGCGCGAAGCGCTTGTCGTTCGCCTTTGCGCGCAAGGATGCGCGCGCGCGGCCGCGCGCGCGCGAATCGATGCCGCGCTCAGGCGTCCGGCAGTGGCTGAGGCTCAGGGCGCCGGAGGAAGCGGTCGGCCATGAGCACGATCAGCGCGAGGCCAAGCCCGTAGCTGCCGTTGATGAGGATTCCGCGCATCATGTTCGGGATCTGGAAGCCGCTGGCCATCGGCTGCCCGCGCATCGGCGCCAGTACGAACCAGCCGAAAAAGGTCGGGCCGACGACGCCGAACAGGAAGCCCGCGAGCGCGACGGGAAGGGCGGCCGGGATGCGCGCGCGGACAAGCGCATAGACCAGCCCCCAAACGCCGCCCCAGAAGGCCTGGTTGAGGAATGCCGGCACGCCGAAGGGCGGGATCGGCCGCGTCTGGTAGGGGCCGTTCGGGATCATTCCCAGCACGTTGAGAATGAAGATCGCCGCCTGATGAAACAGCAGGACGGCGAGGAATCCGCAGGCAAAGTGAATCGCGAGGTTCTGCGGTGACAAGGTGGTCCGGTTCATCGGCGAGTCTCCCATTTTTGGGCGGCCGCGTCGTCGTCGGCGCGTGCCTCGACCCATTTCTGTCCTTGCGGGGTGTCTTCGAGTTTCCAAAACGGTGCGCGTGTCTTCAGCCAGTCGATCAGGAAGTGGCAGGCCTCGAACGCGGCTTCGCGATGGGGCGATGCGGCTGCGCAAAGCACGATGCGATCGCCGGGCTCCAGCCGTCCGAAGCGATGGACGATCAGCGTCGCCGACAGCTTCCAGCGCGCGTGCGCCTCGCGCTCGACGGCGGCAAGCTCCTTCTCGGTCATCCCTGGATAGTGCTCGAGCGTCATGCCGCCGGCATTTGCCGCGCCAAAGTCGCGCACCAGCCCCACGAAGCTCGTTATCGCGCCGATATCGGTGCGGCCTTCGGTCAATCCCGAAAGTTCGGCGCCGACGTCGAAATCCTCACGCTGGACCCGGATCGCCATGGCCTAGCCCCCCGTCACGGGCGGAAAAATGGCGATTTCGTCGCCGCTGCGAACGGGCTGATCGGGTTTCGCATAGGCCTGGTTTACGGCCACACGGACGACCGTGCGCTGGGCGAGGGCTTCCGCGTGCCCGGGCGAACGCGTTGCAAGCCAGTCGAGCAGCGTCGCGACCGTGTCGACGTCCGCGGGCGGCGTGACTTCCTCGGCGGCGGTGCCCACGCGCGTGCGCAGCCATGCGAACCAGAGAATCTTCACGACGCAAGCTCCGAATAGGGAAGGAAGTCGACAAGCGTGCCGGCGCGGATATCGGTCACGTCCTCGGCGAGTTCGACCAGCCCGTCGGACTCCACGAGCGAGGTGAGGATCCCCGCGCCGTCACGCGGAAAACGGTGCGCGACAGGCATGCCGTCGGCATCGCGTGTCAGGCGTGCACGTAGCCATTCCCGCCGGCCCGCTTTCTTGCGTGCATCGAACCCCGCGCGCACGCGGAATGAAAGCGGTGCGGGGTCATCGGCGCCGGCAAGCCGCAGCAGGACCGGGCGCGCGAAACGAAGGAACGTCACCATCATCGCGACCGGGTTGCCCGGCAGGCCGACAAACGCCTTGCCTGAGACGGTGCCGAATGCGACCGGGCGGCCGGGCCGGATTGCCAGGCGCCAGAAATGGATCGCGCCCATCGCTTCGACGGCGGCACGCACGTGATCCTCGTCGCCTGTCGACATCCCGCCGGACGTGACGACGGCATCATGGGTGGCCGCCGCATCCGCCAGCGCCTCGCGCACCGTATCGCGGCGATCGGCAAGGATCCCGAGATCGGTGGCGGCAAACCCCGCTTCTTCGAGGAGAGCCAGAAGCGCAAACCGGTTCGCGTCATAGACGGCGCCCGTCGGTGTCGGCGTTCCGGGTTCGCGCAGTTCGTCGCCGGTCGAGAACACGGCCACGCGCAAAGCACGCCGGACCTCGATTTCGGCAAGTCCCAGCGACGCGACAAGCCCGATATCCTGCGCACGCAGACGATGCCCGGCGCAAAGGACGGTTCGCCCGGCCTCGATATCCTCGCCGGCCTTGCGGCGATTGGCACCGCGCTTCTGGCCTGGCGGCAGGATGACGAATTCGCCGTCGATGCGCGCATCTTCCTGCATGAAAACGGTATCCGGCCCGGCGGGCATACGCGCACCGGTGAAGACGCGTGCCGCCGTGCCGCGCGCCGCCACGCCTTCCATCGGGTGGCCTGCGGCTGCACGCCCTTGGACCGGAAGGCGCGTATCGGCCTGCGGATCGAGATCGTCGAAATGCACCGCGTAACCGTCGACGGCCGCGTTATCATGCGGCGGCACGCTGCGCGCGGCGACGATATCGGCGGCAAGGATGCGACCGGCCGCGTTGCGCAGTGCCACGCGCTCGGTGCCCGCGATCGTCTGCGTGCGGCCGGCGAGGATCGCCATCGCTTCGTCGGCGCGCATCAGTTCGCCACCGAACGCGAAGCAATCGTCGGAAAGCTGTGCCATCAGGCGGCTCCCGAAAGGCGGGCGCGCGAAACGATGAAATCGGCGATCGCCGGCACATCATCGATGGACAGCAGCGGCACGCGAAGGCCGACGAGGGCCGCATCGCTCGCGACCGCAACAATATTGGGGTCGTCGGGCGCCAGAAGCGGTTTGCCAATCGACGGGCGATGGATTTCGAGCTTTTCGTGCCGGTCGCGCTTGAATCCTTCGACGAGCACGAGATCGACCGGTGAAAGCCGGGCCAGCAGCTGGTCGAGCGTGGGTTCGGGGGCACCGCGCAATTCGTGCATCAATGCATATCGGTTGGCCGACGAGACGAGCACCTCGCTGGCGCCCGCCATCCGGTGCACGTAGCTGTCCTTGCCGGGCTGGTCCACGTCGAAGGCGTGGTGCGCGTGCTTGATCGTCGAGACACGGATGCCGCGCCGGACAAATTCGGGGATGAGTTGTGAGACCAGCGTCGTCTTGCCGCTGCCGCTCCAGCCCGCGAGCCCGAAGACGCGCATGGCGCTCAGGCCGACCGCCGCGCCGTGTCGGGCCGCGACGGCGGCTCGGGTGTCGCGGCAGGCTTGTCGTCTTCGTCGACGTGCTTGAGGCCGGTCGCGAGGTAGTCGTAGCCGGTATAGAGCGTCAGCGCCGCCGCGATCCACAGGCCAAGCTCGCCGACAAGCATCACGGGCAGGAACGCCGTGGGTGCGGCGTCACCGACGATGAGGAAGCCGAGTGCCGTCATCTGGATGCCGGTCTTCCACTTGGCGAGCTTGGAAACCGGCAGACCCACGCGGATCTCGGCAAGAAATTCGCGCAAGCCCGACACGAGAACCTCACGCAGCAGGATCACGAGTGCGGCCAGGACCGAGAGCCCCGCCACGCGTCCGAATGCGACGAGCAGCAGGATGATTGCAGATACCAGGAGTTTGTCCGCGATCGGATCGAAGATCCGGCCGAGTTTCGACTGCTGGGCCCAGGCGCGCGCAAGGTAACCGTCAAGCCAGTCGGTCGCGGCGGCAACGGCATAGACCGCGCACGCGACATAGCGCCACTCGTCGCCTTCCAGCCAGAAGAGCGCCACGATGATCGGAATGGCGACGATGCGGCTCAACGTCAGCCACATCGGAAGGGAAAATCCCATGGGGGCAAGGCTCGGTTTGAGGGCTTGGGTTCCGATTCTAGCTGCCGCCATGGAAGTGGTCATAGATTTTTTTGGCGGCCGCCTTTCCGACGCCCGAAACGGCTTCCAGGTCGGCCAACCCCGCCCGGCCGACCGAGGCTGCCGAGCCGAAATGCAACAGCAACGCCTTTTTCCGGCGCGGGCCGATGCCGGGCACCTCGTCGAGCGCCGACCGTTCGATTGCCGCGCTGCGGCGCGCGCGGTGGCTGCCGATGGCAAAGCGATGCGCCTCGTCGCGAAGGCGCTGCAAATAGTAGAGAACCGGGTCGCGCGGTTCGAGCTGGAAGGGCTCGCGGCCGGGCATGAAGAACCGCTCGCGGCCGGCATCCCTGTCCGGTCCCTTGGCGATCGCCACGATATTCAGATCGTCGATGCCAAGCTCTTCGAGCACGGCGGTGACGGCGGCAAGCTGGCCGGCCCCCCCGTCGACGAGCACCAGATCAGGCCACGTCCCGTTTTCGCGCGCGGCATCCTCGCGCAGCGCACGCGAAAACCGGCGCTCGAAGACCTCGCGCATCATCGCATAATCGTCGCCTCCGCCGCCCGTGTCGGACTTGCCGGCGCCGCGGATATTGAATTTGCGGTACTGACCCTTCTGGAAGCCGTCCGGCCCCGCGACGACCATGCCGCCGACCGCATTTGTGCCCTGGATGTGGCTGTTGTCGTAGACCTCGATGCGGCGCGGCGGGGCATCAAGGCCGAAGGCGGCGGCAACCCCCTCAAGCAGTTTGGCCTGCGCGCCGCTCTCGGCCATGCGCCGGGCCAGTGCCTCGCGTGCGTTGGCAAGGGCGTGCTCGATGGGTTTGCGCTTCTCGCCGCGCTCGGGAACGAGGATGCGCACGCGGTGTTCGGCGCGCGCGGTCAACGCCTGCTCGAGCAGGTCGCGTTCGGGCACGTCCTCGGAGAGCGCCACGGCACGCGGCGGCGGCTTGTCGGAATAGAACTGGCCGATGAACGCGGCCAACACTTCACCTGTCGTGAGGTTCCTGTCGTGGCGCGGGAAATAGGCCCGGTTCCCGTAGTTGCGGCCGCCGCGGAAGAAGAAGACCTGGATGCAGGTCTGCCCGCCCTGCGAATGGATCGCCACGACGTCGCTGTCGCCCAATCCTTCGACGTTGATGTCCTGGCGCGCCTGCACCGCCGTCAGCGCGCGGATGCGGTCGCGATACATTGCCGCCGTTTCGAAATCCGTTGCTTCGGCAGCCTTCTGCATTTTCGCGGCAAGTTCGCCTTGCGCGTCGTGCGAACGGCCTTCGAGGAAGTCGACCGCCTCGGCGACGAGCTTCGCGTAGTCTTCCTTCGATATCCGTCCCACGCAGGGGGCCGAGCAGCGCTTGATCTGGTAGAGCAGGCACGGCCGCGTGCGCGCGCCGAAGACCGCATCCGAGCACGATCGCAGCAGGAATGCGCGCTGCATGGCGGTCAGCGTCTGGTTCACCGCGCCGGCCGATGCGAAGGGGCCGAAATACCGGCCCTTGCGGTCGCGGCTGCCGCGGTGCTTGGCGATCTGCGCGAAATCGTGCTCCTCGAGGAGAGCGATGTAGGGAAACGATTTGTCGTCGCGCAGCAGTACGTTGTAGCGCGGCATCAGGCGCTTGATGAGATTGCTTTCCAGCAGCAGCGCCTCGACCTCGGTGTGGGTCGTGACGATCTCGAGGCGGCGGGTTTCCGCGACCATCCGCAGCAGGCGGTTGGGCATGCGTTCGAACTGGAGGTATTGCGCGACGCGCCGACGGAGGACGCGCGCCTTACCGACGTAGAGCGCGTCGCCCTTCGCATCGAGCATCCGGTAGACGCCCGGCGAAAGCGGGAGCGTGGGCAGTGCCGCGCGAAGAACGCCAGCGCCTTCCGACGCGATCGCCGGCGGCGTGTCCAGGTCGAAGGGCTTGTCTTCGTCGGGCGTGCCGTTCATGGCCATTTGCGTAAGTCTTTGTCGCGTCGGCTGGCAAGCCGTCTCCGGTGGTGGCGGGCAGGCTGTGGCGCTTTTGCAACCGTGCTGCCCGGACCGGTGCAAAGGCTGTTTTCGGCCCTTCGGCTATCCACGATTTCTGTGGATAACTTTGTGGGGAACTGGCCCAGAATCACGCAGAATTGGGCATTAACCGCATTTTCAGTCGTCTTGCCCGGGAAATAGGCAATATCACCTACATTATTGATTCTCAACAATTTTAGCTTCGTCTAATGCCACATTCCCTTCATATTCTCTTAAGAAATCGCGGAATTCCGCCATTTTTGCGACAGCCGCCCGCGCGTGTGCACAAGTACGCCGTGTTAGCGCACCTCATTCCGGCGTTCGATCTCGACCCCCACGGCTGCGGCATCGGGGTAAATGTCGAGCTTCTCGACCCGTACGCGCACATAGAGCGCCGAAGGTGCGGCAAGGCACAGCTCCGCGACGCGTTCTGCGAGCGTTTCCACGAGGTTGACGTGCCCTTCGGCAACGAGCGCGCGCACGGATTTGACGATCCGGTCGTAGCAGACGATTTCCGATGGCCGATCCTGGCGCGGCGGGCGGTCGACCACACCAAGCTCGATGTTGAAGCGCACGCGCTGCGGGCGGAGCTTCTCGCGCTTGAAGACGCCGATCATCGTCGGCAGCACCAGATCGCCGATCAGCACCTTGCGGATCGCGGCATCGACCGGCGCCAGCGCGACGATCTTGCCGCGGGCGGTATCGTTGGCAGCCATTCTCATTCCTCGGGTTGGTGGAGGCCCGGCGCACCCCAGTTGAGATGCTGCCCGCCGTCCAGCGCGATCATCTGTCCGGTCAACGAGCCCGCCGCAAGCATGAAACGAACGCAGTCGGCGATCTCGCCCAGCTCGGGGCCGCGTTTGAGCGGCACGCTGGCGATCTGCCTGGCGAAATGTTCGGGATTCTGGCGCACGCTTTTCAAGGTCGGGCCGGGGCCGATCGCATTGACGCGGATGCGCGGGGCCAACGCCAGCGCCATCGTCTGCGTAAGCGTCCAGAGACCGGCCTTGGACAGCGTATAGCTGGTGAAATGCGGCGTCAGGTTCCACACGCGCTGGTCGATCATGTTGACGACGGCACCATGCGCACCATCCGGCAGCCCACGGGCCAGCGCCTGCGCGAGCACGAAGGGTGCGCGCAGGTTCGTCTCCATGTGCCTGTCCCAGCTCGCGCGCGTCGCATCGGGAACCTCGTCGCGCGCGAATTCCGACGCGTTGTTGACCAGCACGCCGAGCGGCCCCAGCGCCGCGCGGGCCGCGTCGGCGAGGGCACTTACGTCTTCTTCCTTTGCAAGATCGGCTGCGAGCGCGACGGCCTTTCCGCCGGCTGCCGTTATTTTCGCGGCGAGCGCTTCGGCCTCGGTGCGGCTGTTGCGGTAATGGATCGCCACGGCATATCCGTCGGCGGCAAGCGCTTCGACGATGGCGGCACCGATGCGTTTGGCGCCGCCCGTGACGAGGGCCGTGCGCGGCAGGGGGGGCGGAAGGGTCATTGTCGGGATATGCCCGCTCGCAGCGTCCCGCGCAACAGGACGATGCCGATGAGACCGGGCAGGGCGGCCACGACAAGATAGGCGACGACGTAGCTGTCGCTGGCGAGCACGATCGTCGTGAAGACGCTCGGCATCACGGCGACACCGCCGTACGTGAACAGGCCGGTGGCTCCGGTCGCCTCGGCCTCCCGCCCCGGTGCGGCAAGGCGCGCGACCTCGGCCAAATAGACCCCGTTCCACGCCATCGCGGTACCGCCGAATGCGATGCAGGCAGCGACCAGCGCCGCGAAGGGAAGATGCGCTGCGCCGAGCGTGACGAATGTCGCAAGCCCGGCCATCGCAAGGCCCAGGGCGGAAAGCACGATATCCGGCCGGCCGAGCCGGTCGGCGACGATGCCCCACACGACGCGGCCGGCGACGCCGGCACCTTGCGCGCAGGCGAGCACCGTCGCGGCGGCGACGAGCTGGAGCGACGTTTCGTGCAGCAGGAAGACAATAAGGAAACCGGACAGCGAACCCTGCAGGCCGGAATAGGCGAACGACGCCATCGCGATATTGCGCATTTCGGCCTGGCGCCAGACGCGCTCCAGCGGTTCGACCAGTTGGCCGCGCAGCGAAAAACGGACCGGGCTGCCGGTGAACCGGTCGAAGCGACCGTGCAGCAGGGTGACGATTCCCGCGGCGATCGCGAGCATGCACGCAACCGCCAGACACGCACCGCGCCAGCCCAACGCCAGGCCGAGGACGGGCAATGTCAGTGCCGCAAGCATGAAGCCGGCCGGCACGCCCGTCTGCTTGATGGAGAACACGAGGTTCCGGTTCGAGACGTCGGTCGCGCGCGAAAGGATTGCCGAGGAGGCGGGTGTCGTCGGTCCGAGGCTGAGCCCGCCGAGCAATGCCGCCAGCATTGCGAAGGGGATCGTCGCCTGGGCGAGCGCCAGCGCGCTGAGCGCACCCAGGACAAGGCCGCTCTGCATCGTGCGCAGCGGGCCGAAACGGGCGATGATGCCGCCGCTGGCGACGCCCGAAACCGCCGCCGAGCCGTAGAGCATCGCCACGTAGAAGCCGACCGACGAGGCGGGCACGCCGAAATCGACGCTGGCGAGCGTGGCGAGCACGGCGGCGGTCAGGCTGGCGCCGCTGATGAGGATCTGGATTGTCAGCGTCGTCGCGAGCGGCAGCAGGATCGTGTTCACTTGCGTGCGCCACCCCGCTGCGGGCGCCGCGCGCGACCTTTTCGCGAATGGACGGCACCGGCGGTCGAACGCGGGCGTGCCTTCGCGTCCGACGGCATGAACGACACGCTGCCGGTGGCCGACCCGGGAAGCTCCATTTCCATCGCTTCGAGCCGCTTGATCTCGTCGCGCAAGCGCGCGGCCTCCTCGAATTCGAGATTGGCGGCCGCTTCGCGCATGCGGCCTTCAAGGTCGGCGATATGGGTGCGCAGGTTGTGGCCCACCAGATGGGGCGCTCCGTCGTCGCCGGTACCCACGGTCACGCGGTCGCGCTCGTAGACCGAGCCCAGGATGTCGCCGATCTGCTTGCGCACCGATTCCGGCGTGATGCCGTGTTCGGCGTTGTAGGCCATCTGCTTGGTGCGCCGCCGGTCGGTCTCGGCCAGTGCCGCCTTCAGCGAGTCGGTCATCGTGTCGGCGTAGAGGATCACGCGGCCATCGATGTTGCGCGCGGCGCGCCCGATCGTCTGGATCAGCGAGGTGCGCGAGCGCAGGTAGCCTTCCTTGTCGGCGTCGAGGATCGCGACGAGCGCGCATTCGGGAATGTCGAGCCCTTCGCGCAGCAGGTTGATGCCGACAAGCGCGTCGAAGGCCCCCAGCCGCAGGTCGCGGATGATCTCGATGCGCTCGAGCGTCTCGACATCCGAATGCATGTAGCGCACGCGAACGCCGTTCTCGTGCAGATATTCGGTCAGGTCTTCCGCCATGCGCTTGGTCAGCGTCGTGACGAGCGCGCGCATGCCCTTCTTGGCGAGAATCTTGAGTTCACCCAGCAGGTCGTCGACCTGCTTTTCGGTCGGGCGTATCTCGCAGGGCGGATCGACGAGGCCCGTCGGGCGGATGACCTGCTCGACGAACACGCCCTTCGTGCGCTCCATTTCCCAGTTGCCGGGCGTGGCCGAGACGAAGACCGTCTGCCCGCGCATCTCGTCCCATTCCTCGAACTTGAGCGGACGGTTGTCCATGCACGACGGCAGGCGGAACCCGTACTCGGCCAATGTCGATTTGCGCATGTAGTCGCCGCGGTACATGCCGCCGATCTGCGGCACCATCACGTGGCTCTCGTCGCAGATCAGGATCGCGTCCTTGGGCAGGTATTCGAACAGCGTAGGCGGCGGTTCGCCGGGTTTGCGCCCGGTCAGGAAGCGCGAATAGTTCTCGATGCCCGCACAGCTCCCCGTCGCCGTCATCATCTCGATGTCGAAGGTCGTGCGCTGCTCGAGGCGCTGGGCTTCGAGCAGCTTGCCGGCCGCGTTGAGTTCGGCCAGCCGCGATTTAAGCTCGATCTTGATGTGCGAAATCGCCTGTTCGAGCGTCGGCTGCGGCGTCACGTAGTGCGAATTGGCATAGAGCTTGGCTTCTTCCAGCGTCGCTTTCTTCTCGCCGGTCAGCGGGTCGAATTCCCAGATCGCTTCGATCTCGTCGCCGAACAGCGAGATGCGCCACGCCCGGTCCTCGCAGTGGGCCGGAAAGATCTCGACCGCGTCGCCGCGCGCGCGGAAGGTGCCGCGCTGGAAGGCGGCCTCGTTGCGCTTGTACTGGAGCTTCACCAGTTCGCGCAGCAGCGCGTTGCGGTCCATGCGCTGGCCGGCCTTGATCTTCAGCGTCATCGAGGAATAGGTCTCGACCGAGCCGATGCCGTAGATGCAGCTCACCGACGCCACGATGATCGTGTCGCGCCGCTCGAGCAGCGCACGCGTCGCCGAGTGGCGCATCCGGTCGATCTGCTCGTTGATCGAGCTTTCCTTCTCGATATACGTGTCCGAGCGCGGCACGTACGCCTCGGGCTGGTAATAGTCGTAGTAGCTGACGAAATATTCGACCGCATTGTGCGGGAAGAACGACTTCATCTCGCCGTAGAGCTGGGCGGCGAGCGTCTTGTTCGGCGCCAGGATCAGCGCGGGGCGCTGGAGGTTCTGGATCGTGTGCGCCATCGTGAACGTCTTGCCCGACCCGGTGACGCCCAGCAGCACCTGATCCTTCTCGCCCTTGAGCAGCCCCTCGGTCAGATCGGCGATCGCCTGCGGCTGGTCGCCGGCCGGCTTGAATTCGGAAACGACTTCGAGGCGCGCGGCCGGGCGCGCGTCAGGTTCGGCGGCAAGCGGCGGGGCCGGATTGACGGTTCCGTCGGGCAACGAAGCGGTGAGGCGGGGGAGAGCCATCGGGCGACGAACTTAGCCCGCGCGCGCGCGCGGCTCAACGCGCGTCGATGTCGAGGACGACGTTGCCGATTGTCTTGCCGCTTTCCACGGCCGCGTGCGCCTCGGCGATCCGGTCGAGGGAAAACCTTGCCGCGATGCGGGTCTTTAGCTGCCCCATCGCCAGCCGCGAATTGACGTAGGCCGCCCCGTCGCGGCGCTGGGCGGGTGTCAGTTCGTAGACGATGAAAAAGGCGGCCGTGACGTTCTTGACGATTGCGGGCATGAAGGGCATCGCGAATTCGGCCTTGTTGGAGCCGTAGACGGCAAGCGTGCCGCCCGGCTTCAGCGCATCGAGGCTCGATTTCGCGTTTCCGGCAATGTCGAGTTCGACGACACGGTCCACGCCCTCGCCGCCGGTCAGTTCGCGAACGCGTGCGCCGACATCTTCGGTCCGGTAGTCGATGGTCGCATCGGCTCCGGCTTCGCGTGCGATGGCGGCTTTTTCCGGCGACGAAACCGTGGCGAAGACCTTCGCGCCCTCGTGCTTTGCCATCTGGATCGCATAGTGGCCGACAGCACCGGCCCCGCCCGTGACGAGAACCGTGCGGCGCGAAACTCCGCCGTTCATCGTGACCGCACGCCACGCGGTCAGTGCCGGGATGCCGAGGCAGGCGCCCACGGCGAAGTCCGCGTTGGCGGGCAGGGCCGGGGCGAATTCGGCCGGCACGCAGACGAATTCGGCCGCCGTGCCCTCGGCGCGCTTCCATTGCGCGTTGAACACCCACACGCGCGCGCCGATGCGCGCCTTGTCCACGCCATCGCCGACGGCCTCGATGGTGCCCGCACCGTCGGAATGCGGGATGATCCGCTTGTAGACGGCGTTTCGCGAGGAAACCGCACGTGCTTTCACGTCGGACGGATTGACGCCGGATGCCGCCAGCCGGACGCGCACCTCGCCCGGTCCCGGAACGGGATCGGGCAATTCGACGATCGAAAGGACGTCGGCGGCAGGACCGAAGGACGAGTAGGCGGCGGCGCGCATGCTGAACCTCGCAGGATCGAGTCGGCGGATGCCGGACTCTAGCCCGATCAGCGTGCGCGCGCCTGCCAGGCGCGCATCTGCGCGATTTCCTTCTCCTGGTCGCGCACGATGCCTTCGGCAAGCGCGCGGATCTCGGGGTCCTTGCCGAACTGCAGGACGACTTTCGCCATCTCGACCGCGCCCTGATGATGCGGGATCATTCCGGCGACGAAATCCTTGTCGGCATCGCCCGTGAAGGCAATGTCCATGTCCTTGTGCATCCGGTCATTCGCCGTGCGGTAGCCGCGCGTGGAGGGCGAATCGGACGCCCCGGTTGCCGGCGCACCGTGGCCGGCGTGACCGGCGCCGCCCTGCTGCATGTCCTGCATGTGGGGCATCTGCATCTGCTGAGGCATTTGCTGAGGCATTTGCATCTGCTGGGCCAGCGCGAAGCCGCCCGAAAAAGCGGCGCCAATCAGGGCGGCGGCGGCGATCTTGCGAAGCATCTTCGTGTCTCTCCGTCGGATTGAGATTGTTCGCTGACAATCCGCGTACAAGCTTGCCGCGCCGGAAGGTCAAGGGCGTTGCGCGCGCCACCGCACAGGGCTAATTTCCAAGCCGTTTTCAGATCTCCGTAACGAGGATTCCCATCGCCATGTCGATCGTCGCCGAACGTCTGCAACGCGTGAAGCCGTCGCCCACCATCGCGGTCACGATGAAGGCGGCCGAGCTGAAAGCGGCGGGCAAGAACGTCATCGGCCTGGGTGCGGGCGAACCGGATTTCGATACGCCGCAGAACATCAAGGACGCCGCCAAGCGCGCGATCGACGCGGGCGAGACGAAGTACACCGCCGTTGACGGCACGCCCGCGCTCAAGAAGGCGATCGCCGCGAAGTTCGAGCGCGAGAACGGTCTCAAGTACGCGCCCAACCAGATCACCGTGGGTACGGGCGGCAAGCAGGTGCTCTACAACGCGCTGATGGCCACGCTCAACCCGGGCGACGAGGTGATCGTTCCGGCGCCGTACTGGGTGAGCTATCCCGACATGGTGATCCTTGCCGAAGGCACGCCTGTCGAAGTCGCCTGCTCGGAAAACCAGGGATTCAAGCTGACGCCCGAGGCGCTGGAAGCCGCGATCACGCCCAAGACGAAGTGGCTGATCCTCAACTCGCCCTCGAACCCGACGGGGGCGGCCTATTCGGCCGAAGACCTGAAGGCGCTTGCCGCGGTGCTGGTGAAGCACCCGCATGTCTGGATCATGACCGACGACATGTACGAGCACCTCGTGTTCGACGGCTTCAAGTTCGCCACGATCGCGCAGGTCGAGCCGAAGCTCTACGACCGCACGCTGACGGTCAACGGCGTTTCCAAGGCCTACTGCATGACCGGCTGGCGCATCGGCTATGCCGGCGGACCGGCCCAGCTCATCAAGGCCATGCAGGCGATCCAGTCGCAGTCGACCTCGAACCCCAGCTCGGTCAGCCAGGCCGCGGCGGTCGAGGCGCTGAACGGGCCCAACGGCTTCATCGCCGAGCACAACAAGTCGTTCGTCGAGCGCCGCGACCTCGTCGTGAAGATGCTGAACGAAGCCAAGGGCCTGCGCTGCCCGAAGCCGGACGGGGCCTTCTACGTCTTCCCGTCGTGCGCGGGCACGATCGGCAAGAAGACACCCGAGGGCAAGGTCATCGAAACCGACACCGATTTCGTGACCTATCTGCTCGAAAGCGTCGGCGTCGCGGTGGTGCAGGGCTCGGCCTTTGGGCTTGCCCCCTATTTCCGCATTTCCTACGCGACATCGACCGAAGCGCTGCGCGACGCCTGTACGCGCATCCAGAAGGCCTGCGCGGCGCTCACGTGAAGATCGTCTTTGTCGGGGCCGGCGGGGTCGGCGGCTATTTCGGCGCGCGCCTTGCGGCGGCCGGCGGCGACGTGGCGCTCATCGCGCGCGGACCGCATCTTGCCGCGATACGGGCCAATGGTCTCAGGATCGAGTCTTCGGCGGGCGATCTGCTCCAGCCGATCCGCGCCGAAGCCGATCCGGCGGCGATCGGACATGCCGACATCGTCTTCGTCGCGATCAAGCTCTGGGATCTCGAGGAGACGGCCCGGCAGATCGCGCCTCTCGTCGGCCCCGAAACGAATGTCGTGTCGCTGCAGAACGGCGTTGAAGCCGCCGACATGCTGCGCGCGGCCTATGGCAAGGAGCGCGTCCTGGGCGGTGTGGCGCATATCGCCACGACGATCTCGGCACCCGGCACGATCAAGCACACCGGCACGCTTGCGCGCATCACGGTCGGCGCGTTCGGCCGCCCCGATCATCCGCGCGTGCTTGCCTTTGCGGAGCTTGCGAAAAAGGCCGGCATTGACGTGGTGACAAGCCCGGACATCGCGAAATCGATCTGGGAGAAATTCGTCTTCCTCACGGCGTTCTCGGCGATCACGGCGGCCACGCGCCTGCCCAAGGGCGGGTTGTGGCGCAGCGAAGCCGCGCGCACGACCGTTCGCCGCCTGATCGAGGAGGCCGTGGCGCTTGCCCGTGCCGAAGGTGTGGCACTTGCGCCCGATCAGGCCGAGCGGACCTTCGGCATGTTCCAGTCGATGCCCGACGCGATGAAATCCTCGATGCTGCACGATCTCGAGCGGGGAGCCCGGCTTGAACTGCCGTGGCTTTCGGGTGCGGTCGTCCGGCTTTCCGCGCGCCACGGCCTTGATGCACCTACCCACGCCGCGCTTGTCGGCGCGCTCGCGCCCCATGCGGACGGCGCGGCGAATGTTCGTCCGTGAGATCGACGCGCTCCTGAGGAAACACGATCCGCGCTGGCGGATCGGGATTTTCATCGTTTTCCTGATCGCCTGCGTTCAGTCGGTCGCGGTTGTCGTGCGGCCGCTGCCAATAAATGCGCTGATCGCCGGCCCGCACCCCGAGACGTGGTGGGGCAAAATCGAGACCGCGCTGACCGGAAATATCGACCGCATCTGGCTTTACGTCGCGCTGATCTTCGCGATCGAGGTTTTCGTCCTCGTCTTCTTCCTGCTGTCGGAATACCGCACCTCGGCGCTGTCCGAGCGGATCATCCGCTCGATCCGCGGCGCCATCGCGCTCAACCTGTTGCGCGGCCCGTACGCGCAGATCTCGAAGATGGGGCCGGGCGGCGTGCTCGCCGCCGCCTCGGGCGATCTCGAGGCGGTCCAGCGGCTGCTGCGCGAGGCGCTCGTCCACGCGGGCGTGGCCGTGCTGCAACTCGTGCTGATGCTCGTCGTGATCTTCTTCGTCGAGACGTGGCTGTTCTACATCCTGCTTGCCGAGATCGGCGTGCTCATCTGCGCGATCGCCTATTACGCGCTGTGGCGAAAGAAAAAGTATCTCGAGAAGATGGCTCTCGATCAGGGCTATCTGGGCTATCTCGCCTCGCTCTACCAGAAGAACCTCGACGTCCGTTTCACCGGCCTGGGTGCCGCATTCATCGTGCGGCTGCTGTCGGCGGCGCGGCGCCTTTCGGCGATGAACAAACTCTTGTGGCGGCGGCACGGCACCTATTATGGGCTGGTCGAGTTCGTGATCGGCATGTCGTCGGCGGTTTGTCTGGTCCTGCTGTTCGTCACGACCGACGGGCCGCCGCAGATCGGCAAGTTCCTGATCTTCGCCTATTACACGATGCTGATTTTCCCGAACCTGAGCCGCATCGGCGAGGCGTGGCCGATGCTGAACGACGCAAGGCTGGCGCTGAAACGCATCTCGGCCACGACCGACGGGCTCGACGGCGTGCTTTCCGAGAAGGGGGCCCGTCCCGTGGCGTCCTTCGGCGAAATCCGTTTCGAGAATGTCGGGCTCGTCTCCGACCGCGGTGAAACGCTGCTGCACCCGTTTTCGCTGGCGATCCGGCCCGGCGAGAAGATCGGCCTGTTCGGCGATTCGGGCTCGGGCAAGACGACGCTGATCTTCATGCTGCTGGGCATGCACCGCCCGTCGTCGGGCCGAATCACGATCGACGGGCGCGACGTGACGAGCCTCAGCCTTTCCGACCGCAAGCGGCTGTTCTTCTTCGGCCGCGCGGCAACCGCCTTCGTGCAGGGAACGGTCGAAGACAACGTGGCGATCCACCGGCACCTGACCGACGCATTGTGGGAGAAAACGCTCGATCGCGTGAAGATGGGCGCACGCATCGCGACCGAGCCCGACGGCATCCGGGCACCCGTCGGCGACAAGGGCGAGCCGTTCTCGGGCGGCGAGCAGCAGCGGCTTGCCTTTGCGCGTGCCCTGCTGAGCGATGCGCCGTGCCTCATCCTCGACGAAACCCTCGCATCGCTCGACGAGGAAACCGAAATGGTCATGCTCGGCCGATTGCTCGCGGAATTTCCCGGAAAAACGGTAATCTGTGTTTCACACCGCCGTCAGGTCGGCACGCTGTTCAACCGGCGCGTCGTCGTCCGGCGGGGCGGCCATGTCGGTGTCGTCGAGGGTTCAACGGGAGAGGGCGCATGAGCGAGAGTTGCGATGTCGAGGCTTCGGCCGCATCCCTGATGGCGGCGCGCACGGGCGCACGGAAAATGGCGGCGTGGCCCTCGCGGCCACCCGGCGCCTTCTGGGAATCCTTCGCCATTCATGCTGCCGCCGCCCGCCTTCCCGGGCACGAGGTCACCGGCTGGAAGGTCGGCAACATCAACGCCGAGCAGCAGGCGAAATCCGGCATTCCGGCCGTGACGTGCGCGCCGCTGCTGGCGCCGTGGACGAAAGCCTCGCCCGCGCGTTACGAGCACGCGAAGTTCCTGACCCCCAAGATCGAATGCGAGATCGCCTTTGCGCTGGGTCGCGACCTGCCCGCGCGCAAGACGCCTTACAGCCGCGAGGAGGTGGCCGACGCGGTGGCCGCCGTCCATCCTGCCATCGAGATCGTGGATATCCGTCTGGCGGGCGGTTACGCCAGCGCGCCGGTCGAAGCGCTGGCCGACTGCATGGCCAGCGGCGGTTTCGTTCCGGGCCCGGCCTGCCGCGACTGGCGGAAACTCGATCTCGGCAAGGTCGAGATGGTCCTGAAGGCCGACGCAACCGAGGTCGCGCGTGCGGCCGGTGCCGTGATCCTGGGCAACCCGTTCGAAGCGCTTGTCCTTCTCGCCAACAACCCGCCGCCCTGGACGACACTTTCGGCTGGCCAGATCGTGACCACGGGTTCCTGCACGGTGCCGTTCGCGTTCGACAAGCCCGGCACGTTCGTGGCCGATTATGGCGCGCTTGGCGCGGTGACGGTGACATTCGCCTGATTGCTTGAAAACTTCCGGCCAAGCCCGCAAGCTTCGGTGAACAAACGGACAGGAGATCGCATCATGGCTGCATCGAAGGCGCCGAAGATCGATATCGGGATCGACGCGAAGACGCGCGCGAAGATCGTCGCGGGCCTGTCGGCCCTTCTGGCCGACAGCTACACGCTTTACCTGATGACGCACAATTTCCATTGGAACGTCACGGGTCCGCAGTTCAACAGCCTGCATCTGATGTTCATGACGCAGTACACCGAACAGTGGAACGCGCTTGACCTGATCGCCGAACGCATCCGTGCCCTCGGCCATCCCGCACCCGGCACCTATGCCGAGTTCGGCAAGCTCACGTCGATCAAGGAAGTGAAGGGCGTGCCGAAGGCCGAAAGCATGGTCGCCCATCTCGTCAGCGCACAGGAAGCCACGGCGCGTACCGCGCGCAAGCTCCTGCCGGTCGTGGCGAAGGCCGACGACCAGCCGACCATGGACCTGCTGACCCAACGCCTTGACGTCCACGAAAAGACCGCGTGGATGCTGCGCAGCGTGCTCGAAGACTGACGGCAATCCCGTGGGGCGGCCCGCACTTCCGCTGCTGGCCGCCCGCGCGCTTCGCGATTTCGGCGACAGTTTCGTTGCCGTCCTGCTGCCGGTCTATCTCATCGGCCGCGGCCTGACGCCGTTCGAGGTCGGCGTCGTTTCCACGGTCTCGCTGCTTGGTTCTGCCGCACTCACGCTTGGCGTGGGTTTTGTCGGCGCGCGGTTCGGCACGCGCCGCCTGCTGATCGCCGCTTCCTGCCTCATGACCGCGACGGGCCTGGCCTTCGCGGGCATCGAGGGCTATTGGCCGCTACTGCTGATCGCGTTTGCGGGCACGGTCAACCCGAGTGCGGGCAGCGCCAGCGTCTTTGCCTCGCTCGAACAGGCGGCACTTGCTGCCGTCGCCGATGCACAGGGCCGCACGCGCCTGTTTGCGAATTACAGTCTTGTCGGCTCGCTTGCCTCGGCACTCGGCGCGCTTGCGGCGGCGGCCCCGGACCTTGCCGGTGCCTCGGGCATCGACCGGACGACGGCAATCGACGCGATGTTCGTCGTCTACGCGCTTCTGGGCGTCGCGGGCGGGTTCCTCTATTCGCGGCTGCCGGTTCACGCGCACGCGGGCGTTCCGCTCCGTCAGGCGGCACTGGGCCCGTCGCGGGGCATCGTCGTGCGGCTTGCCGCCTTGTTCAGCCTTGATTCGTTTGCGGGCGGCTTCGTCGTGCAGTCGCTGCTGGCGCTTTGGCTGTTCGAGCGCTTCGGCCTGTCGCTTGCCGAGGCCGGCGCCTTCTTCTTCTGGTCAGGGTTGCTGTCTGCCGCGTCGTTTCCCATCGCCGCACGACTCGCGGGCCGGATCGGCCTCGTCAACACGATGGTGTGGACGCACATTCCCGCAAGCGCCGCGCTGATGCTGGCGGCAATCGTCCCGTCGCTGCCCGTCGCGATGGCGCTGCTTCTGCTGCGCGCGTTCCTGTCGCAGATGGACGTGCCGACGCGTTCATCCTACGTCATGGCGGTGGTCACGGAGGCCGAACGCCCGGCGGCGGCGAGCTTCACGGCCGTTCCTCGCAGCCTAGCCTCCGCCATAAGCCCGGCAATCGCCGGCGCGCTGTTCGCGGCAGCACTGCCGGCCTTGCCGCTGCTGCTCTGCGGTGGCTTGAAGATCCTTTACGACCTGCTGCTGTTGCGGCAGTTCCGGCATGTCCGCCCGCCGGAGGAACGCTGACGTGCTAGCGGATCCAGGCGATGCGCAGGATGTTCGTGGCGCCGGGCGTGCCGAAGGGCACGCCGGCGGTGATCGCGATCGTCTCGCCCGGTTCGGCGAAGCCCTGCGACTTGGCGACCTCGCACGCCTTGTCGACCATCTTGGTGAAGGACGCGAATTCCTCTGAAACCACCGTGTGCGTGCCCCAGCACAGCACCAGGCGGCGCGCGGTGCGAAGGTTCTGCGTCAGGCACAAGATCGGCGCCTCCGGCCGCTCGCGCGCGGCGCGAAGCGTGGTCGAGCCCGACGTCGTGAAGGTGACGATGGCCGCCGCCTTGATCGTGCGCGCCACCTGTGCGGCGGCGGCGGTGATCGCGTCGGCCGCGGTCGGTTCGGGTGCGGCATGGTCGGCATCCATGATCGGCCGGTAGAGCGGATCGGCCTCCACGCGCGCGATGATGCGCTCCATGATCGTCACCGCCTCGTGCGGGTAGTGGCCCGAGGCGGTCTCGGCCGAAAGCATCACCGCATCCGCCCCGTCGTAGACGGCGGTGGCCACATCGGAGGCTTCCGCGCGCGTGGGCGTGGGCGAATTGATCATCGATTCCAGCATCTGCGTGGCGACGATGACGGGCCGGCCGAGGCGGCGGCAGGTGCGCACGATGCGCTTCTGCATGCCCGGCACGTCTTCCGGCATCATCTCGACGCCCAGATCGCCGCGCGCGACCATGACGGAATCGGAAAGCTCGACGATCTCCTCGAGCCGGTCGATCGCCGACGGCTTCTCGAGCTTCGCGCAAACGCCCGCGCGCCCCTGGACGAGCTTCTTGGCTTCGGCGATGTCGTCGGGGCGCTGGACGAAGGAGAGCGCGATCCAGTCGACGCCGAGTTCAAGCGCGAAGGCGAGATCGCGCCGGTCCTTCTCGGTGAGCGCCGAGATCGGCAGCACGGTGCCCGGTACGTTGACGCCCTTGCGGTCGGAAATCGGGCCGCCGACGAGCACGCGGCAATTCGCGTGCGTGGGCGAGGTGTCGAGCGTCTCCAGCCGCAGCTTTCCGTCGTCGACAAGCAGATGCTGGCCCGGCGTCAGCGCCTCGAAAATCTCCGGGTGGAGAAGCGGCGCCCGCGTCGCATCGCCGGGCGTCTTGTCCATGTCGAGGCGAAAGCCGGCGCCGGCCTTGAGCTGGGCCGATCCGTCCTTGAAGGTGCCGACGCGAAGTTTGGGGCCCTGCAGATCGGCGAGCACGGCGACCGGGCGGCCGTGCTTGGTCTCCAGCGCGCGCAGCGTGTCATAGCGCTTGCGATGGTCTTCGTGGGCACCGTGGCTGAAATTGAGCCGGAAAACGTCGACCCCGGCCTTGAACAGCCGTTCGATGACGGCCGGATCGGTCGTCGCCGGGCCAAGCGTCGCGACGATCTTGGTTGCACAAATTCGGCGCAAGGGCGCACTCCCCGTTCGTTTTCGCGTCGTTCAGGCGACCACTATAGCGCGGAAATCGTTGACGTTGGTGTGCGTTGGTCCGGTCACGACAAGATCGCCGATCCGCGAGAAAAACCCGTATCCATCGTTGTCGGCGAGCAGGGCTGCCGCATCGACGCCCTTGGCGCGCGCGCGTGCGAGCGTGTCGGGGGTCACCACGGCGCCGGCATTGTCTTCGGTGCCGTCGATCCCGTCCGTGTCCCCGGCCACGGCCCATACGCCGGGCATGCCGTCCAGTGCGACGGCCAGCGCCAGTGCGAACTCGGCATTGCGTCCGCCACGGCCCTTGCCGCGGACAGTGACGGTCGTTTCGCCGCCGGACAGCAGAACGCAGGGCGCCTTGACCGGACCTTTTCCGGCGCGGATTGAACGCACGAGTTCCGCATGTGCGGTCGCCACGTCACGGCTCTCGCCTTCCAGATCGGGACCCAGCGAATGAACGGCGTACCCGGCGTCGGCGGCGCGCCCGGCGGCTGCGTCGAGCGACTGGATCGGGGCTGCGATCAGGCGAAATTCGGCGTTGGGGAGCGCCTTGGGCGTTTCGGCTGCCGGGTCGGCGAGGCGGGCGGCGATGGAAGGCGACGGCGTGATCGCATATTTGGCAAGTACGGCGCGCGCGTCGGCAAGTGTCGTGGGATCGGGCACGGTCGGCCCTGACCCGATGGTCGAAGCATCGTCGCCCGGCACGTCGGAGATGGCGAGCGTGAGGACGCGTGCGGGTGCGGCGGCCTGTGCCAGCCGACCGCCGGAAATCTTCGAAAGATGTTTGCGCACGGCGTTCATCTCGACGATGTTCGCGCCCGATTTGAGAAGCGCCGAAGTGAGCGCGCGGAACTCGTCGAGTGCCACGGGCTCGGCCGGCAGGCTCACGACCGCCGAGCCGCCCCCGGACATCAGCGCCACGACCAGATCATCCGGTCCGCGACCGCGCACCATCTCGAGCATACGCCCGGCGGCGGCCATGCCGGCAGCGTCGGGTACGGGATGGGCGGCTTCGACAATCTCGATGTGCCGGCACGGCACGCCATGGCCGTAGCGGGTGACGACAAGGCCGGCCACCGGCTCGCCCCAGGCGTCCTCGAAGGCGCGGGCCATCGCGGCGGAGGCTTTTCCGGCGCCGACGACCACAAGGCGGCCCTTCGGCCGCTCCGGAAGGAATGCGGGGATCCGGATTGCAGGCTGTGCCGCAGCCACCGCAGCCCGGAAAAGCGAAAGGAGGAATGCGCGCTGGTCCATCGCGGCCGCGAGCCTAGCAGGGGCTTTCGCCCGCGCGCTATAGTCGCGACCCGAAGCGCATGGACGATTCCCGACCCTTCCTCACGCCGGACGATCCGGCGCCCGTCGTCGAAATTCCGGCCGCACGCGAAACCGCGCTTGTGATCGTCTGCGATCACGCGGGCCGTGCGGTGCCGCGTGAGCTTGGCGACATGGGCGTGCCGCCGGCCGAATGGGAGCGGCACATCGCCTGGGACATCGGCGCATTCGAAGTCTCGAAGCGCCTCGCCGCGCGCTTCGGCTGCGGCGTGGTCGCGAGCGTCTATTCGCGTCTCGTGATCGACTGCAACCGGCGGCTCGACGATCCGGGCCTGTGCCCCGAGATATCCGACGGAACGCCGGTGCCGGCCAACATGGCGCTTTCGCAGGCCGAACGTGCGCGACGAATTGCGGCGCTGCACGTGCCTTATCACGACGCGGTCCGCCGGACGCTTGGCGCGATGCGCGCGCGCGGCCTCGTGCCGGTCGTGGTCTCGATGCATTCGTGCACGCCCGTCTTCAAGGGGTTCGAGCGCCCCTGGCATATCGGCGTTTTGTGGAAATCCGATCCGCGCCTGCCGAAGCCCCTGATGGCGCGGCTTGCCGGGATGGACGGCGTGAATGTGGGCGACAACGAGCCTTACGACGCGCGCGACGGCCATGGGTTCACGATGGGCGAGCATTGCGAGCGTGCGGGCCTGCCGCACGCGCTGATCGAAATCCGGCAGGATCTGATCGATACGCGCGCGGGCTGCGACAGATGGGCCGCGGTTTTCGGCGACGCGCTCGAAACGCTCGCGGAACGCCCGGAAATGGGCCGCATCGAGGTCCATCCGTGAGCGAACCGGCCTTCACGCTGGGCGTCGAGGAAGAATACCTCCTCGTCGACCGGACGACGCGCGACATCGCGCGCGACCCGCCGGTCGACCTGATCGCGCAGGTCGAGGCGAAACTTGCGGCGCAGGGGCAGGCCGGGCAGGCGAGCCCGGAATTCCTGCGGGCTCAGATCGAAGTGCAGACCCGCGTGTGCCGGACCGCGCGCGAGGCGCGTGACGACCTTGCGCGCCTGCGAAGAGCCGTGGCGGATATCGCGGGCGCGCACGGGCTTGCACCGATTGCCGCCGCGACACACCCCTTCGCGCTTTGGCGCGGCGTAGGGGCGACCGACAAGGACCGCTACCGGGCGCTCGAACGCGATCTTCAGGGTGTCGGGCGGCGGCTGGTCATCTGCGGGCTGCACGTGCATGTCGGCATCGAGGACGACGAGCTGCGCATCGACCTGATGAACCAGGTCGGCTATTTCCTGCCGCACCTGCTGGCGCTGTCGACATCCTCGCCTTTCTGGCAGGGCGAGGATTCGGGGCTTGCCAGCTATCGCGTGGCGATCTTCAACGAACTGCCGCGCACCGGTCCGCCGGACCACTTCGAAAGCTACGGCGAATACCGCCGCCAGCTCGACCGGCTGGTGAAGGCGGGGCTGATCGAAGATGCCTCGAAGCTGTGGTGGGACGTGCGCCCGTCGGTGCGCTTTCCCACGCTTGAGATGCGCATCACCGACATGTGCCCCTATCTCGACGATGCGATCGCCATCGCGGCGCTCTACCAGTGCATCCTGTCGATGCTGTGGCGGCTCAAGCGGCAGAACCAGCGCTGGCGTATCTATCCGAACATGCTCGTGAAGGAAAACCGCTGGCGTGCGCAGCGTTACGGCTTCGACAGCGGCCTTGCCGATTTCGGCAAGGGCGAAATCGTCGCGTATGCCGATCTGCTCGAAGAACTGATCGAACTCGTGCAACCCGATGCCGAACGCCTCGGGTGCGTGGCCGAAATCGGGAACACGCGACGGATCTTGGCGCGCGGCACCTCCGCCCACCGCCAGCGGGCGACCTATGCGAAGGCGATCGCGGCCGGGGCGGATCGGGGCGACGCGCTGAAAGCCGTCGTCGACGGGCTTGCCGCCGAGACCGTCGAGGGTTTGTAGCGCTGCCCCGACCGCCCTATATTTGCGCGCAGGAGGGCGACATGGACGACAAGACCCGCACCGAACTGGAAGCCGCCGCGTTCCGGCGCCTCGTCGATCACCTGCGCGAGCGCACCGACGTTCAGAACATCGACCTGATGAATCTCGCCGGTTTCTGCCGGAATTGCCTGTCGAAATGGTATCTGGCCGCCGCCCAGGAAAAGGGCGTGGCGCTCACCGACCCCGAAGCCCGCAAGATCGTCTACGGCATGCCCTACGACGAGTGGAAGGCGAAGTACCAGAACGAGGCGAGTGCCGACCAGAAGGCGAAATTCGCGGCTTCGCACAAGCATTAGCCCCGTTTTGCACCTTATCCACAGCGCCTTGCGATTTCGTCTGGTCGCCGCGCGCGCACACGGCTAGCTTCGCGCACCTTCAATCGGGTTCAGCGCGGAGACGGAAACATGGCGGACGGCGGCGATACGGGCGGCATTGCAGCGGCGAAACTGCGGTCGTTCGTCGAACGCATCGAGCGTCTGGAGACCGAGAAGGCCGATCTCGCGACCGACATCCGCGAGGTCTATGCCGAGGCCAAGGGCAACGGGTTCGACACCAAGATCATGCGTCAGGTGATCAAGCTGCGCAAAATGGAAGAGCCCGACCGCAAGGAGCAGGACGAGCTTCTCGATCTCTACCGCGCGGCGCTGGAAATCTAGTTCAGGGCTTCTTCGAGAGTTCCGAAAGGCGGGACTGCATCGCCTCGAGCTGCTTGCGCAGCTCGTCGAGCGATTCCCCGCCCTGTTCGGCCGCCGGTGCGCTTTCGCCGGGCGCAGGCTTGGCCGCACCTTCGAAGCCGAAGGGCGCCCACATCTTCATGGCGTTCTGAAGCATCGCCATGTTCTGCTTGCCGATCTCTTCCATCGTTCCCATCGGCGCGCCGAACGGGAACATGCCGCCGAAGGCCTGCTGCATGGCGGTGCGCATCTGTTCCTGATTGCGCGAGAACGCGGACATCGAATTCTCGAGATAGCGCGGCACGAGCGCCTGCAGGTTGTCGCCGTAGAACGAGATCAGCTGGCGCAGGAAGGTCACCGGCAGCATGTTCTGCCCGCCCTTGCTCTCTTCCTCGACAATGATCTGGGTGAGCACGCTGCGCGTGATGTCCTCGCCGGTCTTCGCGTCGTGGACCACGAAATCGGTCCCCTGCTTCACCATCTGGCAGAGATGGTCGAGGGTCACGTAGCTCGACGTCGCCGTGTTGTAGAGGCGCCGGTTCGCATATTTCTTGATCTTGACGGGCTCTTTGCCGGAATCGCCCGAGGGCGGGACGTCGGCGGCGGGAGGCACGTTTGCGGTATCGCTCATGGACTTAAACTCGCATGGCGATGCCCGATCTCGCAAGCGCACACTAAATCGGCAGAGGGTAAAATATTACCGTATTTTACCCCCCCGGTCTCGGCTAGGCTCGGTCGCGAATGTCGGCCGAACCGCCAAATCTCGATGATCTCGCGCGGCGCTATCTCGACCTCTGGCAGGAGCAGATCGCGGCGACGTCTGCCGATCCCGAGGTCGCGCGGACGCTTGGCCGGTATGCCCAGCTCTGGGCCACGCTCGGGCCTGCCGGATTTGCCGGGATCTGGGCCGCCGCCGCCGAAGGGTTGAAGGGCGGTGGGGCGGGTGCGAATGTGATGGCCGATGGGCCCTTCGCCGAATTCTTCAAGCACGCGACCGGTGCCGGCGCGGATCGGTCCGCGCCCGCTGGCGCTGCACGTGGCGATCGCGGCGATGAGCTGGCTGAGCTGCGCCGCCGCCTTGCCGTTCTCGAAGAAAGGGTCGCCCGCACCGGTGCGCCTGCCGGGGCTGGCGTGGCACCCGAGCCTCAAGGAACGGGCCGCAAGCCTCGAAAACGAACTCGCAAGGCACCCGGAACCGGCGTTCCGTGAGGCACTCGGCCGCGAAATCAAGACGCGGCTTGCCGATTTCCACGAAGGCCTGACGCGCTACCGCCATCATCCGTGGCGCCGGGGCTTGGCGTCGCCGCCCGCGATCTGGTGCGAGGGCACGACACGCCTGGTCGACTACGCGCCCGATGCGCCGAAGGATGCGCCGGCCGTCCTTCTTGTCCCCTCGCTCGTCAACCGAGCCTATATCCTCGATCTCGACGAAGGGAATTCCTTCGCGCGCTACCTCGCGGCCCGTGGCTTCAGGCCATTCCTGGTGGATTGGGATGCGCCGGGCGAAGCCGAGCGGAAGTTCGGGCTTTCCACTTATGTCGACGGGCGGCTTGCGGGCGCGCTTGCGGCAGCCGAACGCGCCGGTGCGCAACGGCCGGCCGTACTCGGCTACTGTATGGGCGGATTGCTGGCGCTAGGACTTGCCGCAAAGCACCAGTCGCGCATCTCCGGCCTCGTGCTGCTGGCCACGCCCTGGGACTTCCATACCGAACGCACGGACCTGGCGCTTGGCATCGGCGATGCGATGACGCCGTGGTGGCCCTGGATCGAGGCGGCGGGCGAACTTCCCGTCGACGTCCTTCAGGCGATGTTTGCGGCACTCGATCCCTTCATGGCGGCGCGCAAGTTCCGCAACCTTGCGAATGTCGATCCGGCTGGCGCACGCATGCGTGGATTCGTGGCGCTCGAGGACTGGCTCAATGACGGCGTGCCGCTGTCGGCACCGGTCGCGCGCGAAACGCTGATCGGCTGGTACACGGAGAACCTGCCGGCCGCAGGTCGCTGGACGCTTTCCGGTCGCGCCATCTTGCCGCAGGCGATCGACCTGCCTTCGCTCTGCATCGTTCCTGGGCAGGACCGCATTGTGCCTCCCGCGAGTGCACGTGCACTTGCAAAGCGCATGAAGCGCGTCGAGGCGATGGAGCGGAATCTGGGCCATATCGGACTTGTCGTCGGCAGCCGCGCGAAGGAAGAGGTCTGGGAACCGCTTGTCGCCTGGCTGGGGCGCTTGCCGGGCCCGCGCGCGCGCGCGTAGACTTCGACGAAATTCAACCGAATTCCAATAACGGGAGAGACAAATGACCGATATCGTGATCGCCGCCGCGGCACGCACACCGGTGGGCAGCTTCAACGGCGCGCTGTCGAGCGTGTCCGCGCACTATCTCGGTCAGGTCGCGATCGTCGAGGCGATGAAGCGCGCGAATGTCGCGCCCGGCGACGTCGATGAAGCGATCATGGGCCAGATCCTGACGGCCGCGCAGGGCCAGAACCCGGCGCGCCAGGCGGCGATCGGTGCGGGAATCCCGGTCGAGAAGACCGCGTACGGCATCAACCAGCTCTGCGGCTCCGGCCTTCGCGCCGTGGCGCTGGGCTGGCAGGCGATCCGCAACGGCGACAGCAACGTCGTGATCGCCGGCGGGCAGGAGAGCATGAGCCAGGCGCCGCACGCCATGCATCTTCGTTCGGGCACGAAGATGGGTGCGGCCGAGATGGTCGACACGATGCTCAAGGACGGGTTGTGGGATGCCTTCCACGGCTATCACATGGGCAACACGGCCGAGAACGTCGCGCAGAAATGGCAGATCACCCGCGAGGAGCAGGACAAGTTCGCGCTCGCCTCGCAGAACAAGGCCGAGGCCGCGCAGAAGGCCGGCAAGTTCAAGGACGAGATCGCCGCGGTCACGATCAAGGGCCGCAAGGGCGACGTGGTCGTCGCCGACGACGAATATCCCAAGCACGGCACGACGCTCGACACGCTGACCAAGCTTCGCCCCGCCTTCGACAAGAACGGCACGGTCACGGCGGGCAACGCCTCGGGCATCAATGACGGTGCTGCCGCCGTCGTGCTGATGACGGCCAAGGAAGCCGAAAAGCGCGGCGTGAAACCGCTGGCGCGCATCGTCGCGTGGGCGACGGCGGGCGTCGATCCGTCAGTGATGGGCTCGGGGCCGATCCCCGCGTCGAAGGCCGCGCTCGCCAAGGCGGGCTGGAAGATCGAGGACCTCGACCTGATCGAGGCGAACGAGGCGTTTGCGGCACAGGCGCTGGCGGTCAACAAGACGCTCGGCTGGGATCCGGCGAAGGTCAACGTGAATGGCGGCGCCATCGCGATCGGCCATCCGGTGGGTGCTTCGGGTGCACGCGTGCTGACGACGCTGCTCTACGAGATGGGTCGCCGCAACGCGAAGAAGGGTCTTGCGACGCTGTGCATCGGCGGCGGCATGGGCATCGCGATGTGCGTGGAGCGCTAGCCGCAAAATCGGCAGCGGACGAAACAGAAAGAACGCGGAACAGGGAGAAGGCGCATGGCGAGCAGAGTGGCGATCGTGACGGGCGGCACGCGCGGGATCGGCGAGGCGATCTGCGTGGGGCTTCGCGATGCGGGATACAAGGTCGCGGCGAATTACGGCGGCAACGATTCGGCCGCGCAGGAATTCACCAAGCGCACCGGAATCCCGTCGTTCAAATGGGACGTCTCGAAATACGAGGCGTGCGTCGCCGGCGTGAAGGACGTCGAAGCCAAGCTCGGCCCCGTCGACATCCTCGTCAACAACGCGGGCATCACGCGCGACGGCACGATGCACAAGATGACGTTCGAGCAGTGGGATGCGGTCATCCAGACCAATCTCGGCTCGTGCTTCAACATGAGCCGCGCCGTGATCGAGGGCATGCGCGCGCGCAAGTTCGGCCGCATCGTCAATATCGGCTCGGTCAACGGCCAGGCCGGCCAGTACGGCCAGGTCAATTACGCGGCCGCCAAGTCGGGCATCCATGGCTTCACGAAGGCGCTGGCGCAGGAAGGGGCGGCGGCAGGAATTACGGTCAACGCGATCGCGCCCGGCTATATCGACACCGACATGGTGCGCGCCGTGCCGCCCAACGTGCTTGAAAAGATCGTCGCGCGCATTCCGGTCGGCCGTCTCGGCAAGGCGTCGGAAATCGCGCGCGGCGTGCTTTTTCTTGTCTCCGACGATGGCGGCTTCGTCACGGGTTCGACCATGTCGATCAATGGCGGTCAGCACATGTATTGATGCCGCGGCATCAACCGGCTAGAGGAAGGCCCCCGGCCGAAATCCGGGGGCCTTTTTCGTTTCGTCCGGAGAAATTCGCGTGTCCGTCCGTGCGGCGACATTCATCGGTCTTGGTGCCATCGCGTTGTGGTCGTCGCTTGCCGTCCTGACGTCGCTGGCGGCACCACCGCCGTTTCTGGGATGCGCCGTCACGTTTGCGATCGCCGCTTTGCTGGGATTGGCCAAGCGCGCCGTCCGCGGCGAGCCGTTGTTCGCGGCCTGGCGCCAGCGTCCGCAAGTCTGGGCACTCGGCCTCTACGGCCTGTTCGGCTATCACGCCTGCTACTTCGCGGCCCTTTCGCTCGCACCGCCGGTGGAAGCGAACCTGCTCAACTATCTTTGGCCGCTGCTGATCGTCCTGTTCTCGGGCCTGCTGCCGGGCGAACATCTGCGCTGGTTCCATCTTGCGGGTGCCATGGCGGGGCTGGCGGGCTGCGTGCTGATCGTCGGTGCCGGGGCGGGTTCGGGCGAGATGACGCCCGCGCATGTCGCCGGCTATGCATGTGCCGCGGGGGCCGCGATCATCTGGTCGAGCTATTCGGTGCTTTCGCGCCGCTTCGGCGACGTTCCGACGGATACCGTCGCCGGCTTCTGCGCGGGCACTTCGGCGCTCGCCAGTCTCTGCCATCTCGCTTTCGAGGCACCCTATGCCGGGAATGCCGGCCAATGGGCCGCACTTCTGGCGCTGGGCATCGGCCCCGTCGGTCTTGCATTCTTCCTGTGGGACATCGGGATGAAGAAGGGCGACATCAAGGCCCTCGGCGCCGCCTCGTACCTGACGCCGCTGCTTTCGACCGGCCTTCTGCTCGCGGCGGGAGCCGGGAATGCAAGCACGGCACTGGGCGTCGCGTGTGCGCTCATCGTCGGTGGCGCGCTGCTTGCGTCGAAGGACGTTCTTTTTCGTTAGTCGGCGGCCGCAATCGAGCGGTTGGGCGTCGGGGTCGGGCTGGCACAAAGACGCTCGATCCCCGAAGCCGGCATCGGCCGGTGGAAGAAATAACCTTGGCCGTGCGCACAGCCGAGGCTGCGCAGCAGCTTGATCTGGCTTTCGCGCTCGATGCCTTCCGCAACCGTCCGCATGCCCAATGCCTGCGCGAGGCTGACGATCAGGCGGACGATTTCGAAGCTTTCCGATTCGACGTCCATGCGCGCGACGAACGAACGGTCGATCTTGAGCTTGGCGAGCGGAAGGCGCGGCAACAGCGAAAGCGCGGACTGCCCGGTACCGAAATCGTCGATGGCCAGCGAAACGCCCAGTGCCACCACTTCCTGAAGCACGCTCTGTCCCACGGCCGGGTTCTCGACAACCGTCGATTCGGTCAATTCGAGTTCGAGATGACGCGCGTCGAGCCCGGTATCGGCCAGCACCCGGCGCACCAGGGCCGGCACGTCCGTGCGGTCGATCTGCTTGGCGGAGAGGTTGACCGCGACATATTCCGGTGCCGCCGCACCGTAGCGGTCGCGCCACACCTTCATCTGGGCGCACGCGCGCCGCATGACCCATTCGCCGATCTGGACGATCAGGCCGGACTTTTCCGCAATCGGTATGAAAATCGACGGCGGCACGCTGGCGCCGTTCTCGCGGTTCCAGCGCAGCAGCGCCTCGACCCCGCGCAGGCTGCCGCGTTGCATGTCGAGGATCGGCTGATAGGCCAGTTCGAATTCGCCGCGCTGCAGCGCGTCGCGCAGCGCCAATTCGATCTCGAGAAGGCCCAGCGCTTCGCCGTGACGGGCCGGCTCGAAGATCTCGATGCGGCCGCCGCCCGCCTTCTTCGCGCGATGCATCGATACGTCGGCATTGGAAAGCAGCGTCTGCGCGGCAAGATCGTCCTCGGGTGCCGCGAATGCGATGCCCAGCGACGCGCCGACGAGCAGCGAGCGTTCCGCGATCGCGAATGCGTTCGAAAAGATTCCGAGTGCGCGCTCTGCGGCCACGACCGCTTCGCCCTTGCGGCCGACGCCGTCGACCAGAATCCCGAATTCGTCGCCGCCCAGCCGCGCGATCGGCACGCCGGGCCCGAGTTCGGCGGCCATGCGCCCGGCCGTTTCGGCAAGAAGCTCGTCGCCGGCCGGATATCCCAGCGAATCGTTGACGAGCTTGAACCTGTCGATCCCGAGGCACACCACGGCGACTTCGCCGGTCGCGTTCCCGGCGCGACGGCGCGCGAGCGCATGGTCGACCTGCTCGAGAAACAGCCCGCGCGTCGGCAGGCCCGTAAGCCCGTCGCGAAGCGACCGGTTCACGAGCTGGCGTTGCGCGATGGCGATGTCGGTCACGTCGCGGATGCAGACGACATGGCCGCCCCCCGGCATCGCCCCGATGGTCAGGGTCGCCGGAAATGCGCGCCCGTCATAGCTGAGCGCGTGCACTTCTGCATTCCGCGGCACGCTGGCGGCCTGCCAGAGGTCGCCCAGTTCCGCGGCATTGGGCACGAGCCGCGCGAGGTCGGAATTGACGAGCGTTTGCGCAGGGCACCCGAACAGACGGGCTGCGGCGCGGTTCGCGCGCACGATCTGGCGCGTCGCATCGGTGACCACGAGCGCATCGCCGACCGCGTCGAAGATCACGCTGTCGGGTGCGGCGGCCAATGCGTGCGAATCGTTGCCGGAAGATTTGCTATCCGCTGGAATCATCGACCCCTTTATCGGGGCCGCGGCCTTTATGAACAGTTAAAGATAAAATTCGATTGGATTAGGTATTGCCGCGCAGGGCGGATTGACCGACCTGTATCAGCAGACGGTCGAATGCTGGATCGTCAATGCCTTGCGGGCGTTTCATCCAACCCCATATCGCCACCGCCGGCCCGCGCGGCCCGCAGACAGCCGCGTGAATGTTAAGTGTACCGGAATCTTTTTCGAACCGCGGCGGCCGGCCCGCGCAGATGGCGGGAATATCGGGCTGGCGCACGGTGCGCGCGTCAAAAACGAAAACGATGCGATATTCGCTCGCCGTTTTGGCCCGATCGCCTTCGAATGCCAGCCAGGGGCGCGGATTGTTCTCGCGCAGGAGCTTGACGGCGCGTACGGCAAGCGCGGCGGAATCCGCGCCCAGCGTTTCGCCCATGACCTCGACCAGAATGGGGCCGTCGGCCATGGCCCCCTGAAGCATCTGCCCCACGTCGGTTCCGGTCGAATAGACGACCTGGCTTTTCACCAGTTCGTCGCACCCGAGCAGGGAAAGGATGCTTGCCAGAATTCCCATGATCGCGACTTTCCGCATCGTCTAGCCGAGTTTGACGGCCGTGCCGTTCGCCGCGACCATCAGCAGCATTTTGCTGTCGCCGCCGATCGTCTGGTAGTCGAGATCGACGCCGACGACCGCGTCGGCGCCCAGTTCCTTCGCGCGCGCCTGCAATTCCTCGAGTGCCGATTTCTTCGCGTCCGCAAACACCTTCTCGTAGCTGCCCACGCGGCCGCCGACCCAATCGCGGACCGAGGCGAAGAAATCCTTGAAGACGTTCGAGCCGAGAACCACGTCGCTCGAAACGACGCCAAGATACGTGGCGACGCGCCGCCCCTCGACGGTATCGGTCGTTGTTACGATCATTGGTATTTCCTTTCCGGACCGCGACTGCGCGGAGATTAGCAGCCCGGACGCGCGGTTGCCTATGGCCGCATTCCGTCGGCGAACTGGCGCGCGATCGCGTCGATGAGCGCTGCCTTGCGGTAGGGTTTGGCAAGGAAATCGTTCATGCCGGCCTCGATGCACTCGGCTGCATGGCTGCGATAGGCGTTCGCCGTTACGGCGACGATCGGCACGCGCGCGGCCGGACCGTCCAGTGCGCGGATCGCGCGGGCCGCGGCGAGCCCGTCCATGCCGGGCATGTGGATGTCCATGAGGACAAGATCGTACGGGTTCGCCTTGACGGCCGCGACGGCGGACTGCCCATCGTCGGCGACATCCGCCTTGAGGCCGACGCTTTCGAGCATCGAAAGCGCCACGAGGCGGTTTGTCGGGTTGTCTTCCACAAGCAGGATGCGCGGCGAACGGCCATCCGGGCCGCGGATCGCCGCATTTGAAGTTTCTTCGGACGTGCGTGCGTCAGACGGCGACGGGCCTGCGGCAGATGCAGGCCCGAACGGCAATTTCACTTCGAATGCGCTACCCCGCCCCGGCGCGCTATCAAGCGTGATGGCGCCACCCATGCGTTCGGCAAGGCTCCGGCAGATCGCAAGGCCAAGCCCGGTTCCGCCGTAGCGCCGCGTGATGGAGCTGTCGAGCTGGTTGAATTCGCGAAACAGGTCGTTGTGCCGATCGACGGGAATGCCGATGCCCGTGTCGCGCACGGTGAAGGCAAGCCATGTCCGCGCGTCGCTGGCGCGCGGAACACGGCCGATGGAAATCCGCACTTCACCCGCATCCGTGAATTTGATCGCATTGTCGGCGAGGTTGAGCAGGATCTGCCGCACGCGTACGCCGTCCCCGGCAATGCTGGCCGGCACGTCGGGCGCGATATCGAGATGGACGGGCAGGTTCTTTGCCGCCGCGCGCCCGGCGATGATGCCGAGAACGCCCTGGGCAATCGTCAACGGCGAGAAGGGCCGCGCATCGAACTCCATCCTCCCGGCTTCGAGCTTCGACAGGTCGAGGATATCGTTGATGATCTGCAGCAGAATTTCGCCCGATTCGCGGATCGTCTCGGCCGCGCGACGCTGGGTATCGTCAAGCGCGCTGTCGAGGAGAACGCCCGCCATGCCGATGACCCCGTTCATCGGGGTCCGGATTTCATGGCTCATCGAGGCAAGGAAGTCGGACTTCGCGCGATTGGCCTTCTCGGCTGCGACGCGTGCGGCTTCGGCTTCGTCGCGGGCCCAGGCGAGACGGGCCTGATTCTCGTGCCGCTCGGAGACGTCGCGCTCGATTGCGACATAGTGGGTCAGGCGGCCCTGCTCGAAGATCGGATCGAGGCGGATGTCGACCCATCCGACGCTTCCGTCGCGCCGGGCGAGCGGCAGTTCGCCGCGGAAGGCGATTCCGTCTTCGATCGCTTCCCAAAGCGCCTTTGTGGCGGGATGTTCGGGTTCGACACCTGCCAGACGCAACGGCGGCCGCGCGATGACTTCGCCTGGCGAAAAGCCCGTCAGCCGCTCGAACGCGCGGTTCACGAAGGCGACTTCGACCTTCCGCTCGCGGTGGCCAGACGCCTCGAGCACTGTGACGGCGTCGTTGGCGTTGTCGATGGCACTTTGCAGGAGTTCGAGACGCCGGCGCGCGCGGACCTGATCCGTGACGACGCGGCCGGCACCGCGATAGCCCATGAACCGGCCCGCATCGTCGAAAAGCGGGATTCCCGAGACGTCGACCCATTCCAAGGCCGTACCGCCCAGACGCGCCGGGTAGACGAAGTCCCGGAAGGGGCGGCGGTCGCCAAGCGCCTTGCGATGGGCCTCGATATAGGCGGGCGGAAAATCGTCGCCGGGCGCCATCAGTTCGAAACGGGTTTTGCCGAGTGTCGCTTCGAGGTCGAGTGCCAGAACGCCGCGCGGATCGGAGATGAAGGTGAACCGGTGCTCGGCGTCGGTTTCCCAGAACCAGTCGGACGTGACCTGCGCGAAATCGCGAAGCCGGATTTCGCTGTCGGCGAGCTGCTTGAGGGTTCTTCGCGCCTCGCTCACGTCGCGGTAGATCGCAACGCGCCCGCCGTCGGCGGTGCGGCGCTGCGTGCCCTCGATCGTCTGGCCCGAGCGCATGCGCATCTCGTAGGGCGCGCCGGGCCGCTCGCGCCGCAGCCGCCCGGCCTGCATGATTTCATCGGCATCCGTGACATCGGTATAGATGCCCGATGCGGCGTCGAGGCGCAGCAGATCCTCGTGCGACATTCCCACATGGAGCTTGCCGGCCAGGTGCGGGAAGAACTCGACGAATCGTTCGTTCCAGATGATCAGCCGGTTGTCCGTGTCGTAGAGGGTGAATGCCTCGTTCATCGCGGCGATTGCGTCGCGGAAGCGCTGGTCGTTGAGCGCGAGTGCGCGCAGCGTTATGCGCTCGTTGGTGATGTCACGCGCGATGACGACCCGGCCGCCGTCGGCCATGCGGCGTTCGGTCAGCTCGACCGCGCGATCGCCGGGCAGTTCGAGCACGACCGGCTCGCCTGTCCGCGCGTGCCCGGCCCGGCTTGCATCGACAAAGCGGTTGCGCGCGCCTTCGAAGCCCTTCCAGACCGGATCCTCGACGCAAGCCGAGAGCAATTCATCGAACGGCATGCCGACATGGATCTGGCGGCGCGCGTTCGGGAAATAGATGATGTAACGCCCGTTCCACGCGACGAGGCGGTCGCGCGCGTCGTAGACCGCAAACCCCTCGCCCAGCGCTTCGAGCCCCTCGCCGAATCCGGGGCTGCCGCCGACCGTGGACGAATAGACCGGCGCGCCCGCAAGTGTGCGCAGCGCCGCGACAATTCGGTTCCAGATCGTTGCTTGCTGCAGTGCGCCGGGTTTGTCGGTCATCTTGCGGCTGGCAGGGCTCCGTCGATCGGCAAGCTTAGCCCATGCGACGCGCGCATGCGACCGCGCCGGTGCGTTGACCGATGCCGGCCGCGCGCCTATCGTCCAATCCGTTCAGAAAAATGCAGCAGCGGGAGAGCGCGCGCGATGCCGGCCTTCAAGCGAACAATGCGCGAGATCCTCGCGCGCGGCCCCGTGATGCCGATCCTGACGATTGCGGACGCGTCGATTGCCGGCGATCTTGCGCGTGCGCTCGTTCGCGGCGGCGTGATGGCGTTCGAGGTCGTCCTGCGCACGCCCGCGGCCCTCGATGCCGTGAAGGCCATGATCGCGGCGGCACCCGAGGCGAGCATCGGCGTGGGAACGATTCTCAACGCTGCCGACGTCGCGCGCGCACGCGCGGCGGGTGCCGCGTTCGGCGTTTCACCCGGCATCACGCCGGAACTGGCGTCAGCCGTCCGCGAGGCGGGATTTCCGTTCATCCCGGGCGTGTCCAGCGTCAGCGAGGCGATGTACGCGCGCCAGGTCGGATTCAACGAAATCAAGCTCTTCCCGGCCAACGTGCTTGGTGGTGTCGCCTGGCTCCAGGCGGTCGCACCGGTCTTTCCGGATCTTGTCTTCTGCCCGACGGGCGGCATCCGGCCGCCGGATATCCCGGCCTATCTTGCGCTGCCCAACTGCATGACGGTGGGCGGATCGTGGATCGTGCCCAAAGACGCACTGACCGCCCGCGACTGGCCGGCGATCGAGGCACTGGCCAGGCAGGCTTCTGCGTTCAAGCGCGCCTAGCCGCTCAACCGCCCGCGGCAACGACCTCTTCGCGCGTGGGGCAGCCCAGTCGCCCGCCGAAGCGCGTGCACTTGATCGACGCGGCCACGCAGGCAAAGCGTGCTGCGGCTTCCATCGGTCGACCTTCCGCAAGCATCAAAGCCAGCGCACCGTGGAAGACGTCGCCGGCCGAGAGCGTGTCGACGACATCGACTTTCGGCGCCGGCACGCGGCGCAATGCGCCGTCTTCAATCCAGATATAGCCTGCCGGCCCGCAACTGGCGCCGACATGACCGTCGTGCGTGGCGCTGACGCGGCGCAACGCCGTTTCCAGATCGTCGGTCTTGGCGAATGCGAGAAGGCCTTGATCGGAAAAGACCGCGTGCGTCGCGAGCGGGACAAGCCGTTCAAGAACGCCCGGCGGTGCCGTTTCGCCGTCCAGCATCGCGGGCAGGCCGATCCGCCGGGCGGCAGCAAGTGCGGCTTGCGCACCTTCTGGCCAGCGCACTTCGACATGCAGGAAATCGCTCTCGCCGAGCTTCGCGAGCGGAAGCCAGTCCGGCGAACGGTCGAGTGCTGGATCGTGATAGGGAACGACCAGCCGGTCCCCCCTCGCGTCGACGACGACTGTCGAATGCGACGAGCGGCCGCCCGGCACCATGCGGAAATCCGATACCTCGACGCCGGTCGCCGCCAATTCGTTGCGCTGCACCGCACCCGCCGGATCGTCGCCGAGACGGGCCCAGATGCGCGCGCTTCCGCCAAGGCGGTGGAAGGCGCAGGCCGCCGAAATCGCCATGCCGTCGACCACCCGGCATGCGTCTGCGGCAAGGATCTTGGCGGGCGGGGCGGGGATCGCGTCGACACGATAGATCGTCGTGTGGCAGACGGCGCCGACTGCGGTCAGGCGTTTCTTCGAAGGCAGTTCCATGACGGATGCGACTATAGCCAAAGCGCCGTGCCCGGCTCTCGAAAAAGATAGAAACGCCGCGCGGGATGCGCGAAATTGCGGGTCGTGAGCGAGGAACGCAAAGAAGCCACGGGGCGCAAGGCGGCCGTCCATCCGCCCAAGGCCGCCGTACCCGCGCAGCCCGACGTGGTCGCCACGCTTCGGCGCGTGCTGGAGCTTTGCGGGCGCCCGCCGCCGTCGGGCGCCTCCAAGCGGCTCGACATGCTTTTCCGCGAGCTGAAACGCGACAAGCCGCCGCGCGGGGCCGAGGAGACGGGCGATCTGATCTGGGCGCTGTGGACCGACCACGCGCAGCCCGAAGCAGTCGAGGCGATGCACACGGCTATCGGCAAGATCGTCGCCAAGGAAGGCAACAAGGCGCGCGATGCGCTGGACGAACTCTGCGTGCGCTTCCCGGAATGGGCGGAAGCCTGGAACAAGCGCGCCACGTTGGCCTTCATGGAAACCCGCGATGCCGACGCGCTGGCCGACATTGTCGAAACGCTCGCGCGCGAGCCGCGCCATTACGGGGCGCTCGCCGGGTTTGGCCAGATTGCGTTACGGCAAGGCCATCCGGCGGTCGCGCTTGCGGCATACGAATGTGCGCTTGCGCTGAACCCGCACCTCGCCGAATTGGACAAGGCGGCGCAAGACTTGCGGGGCCTTTATCTCGGGCGCCCGAACTGATCTCAGGCCCGCTTGGATTCGGCATTGGACTTGCTAGTCTGTGCCCCAATCCCACGGAGGGGGCCAGAATGAAAAAGACCGTATTCGGGGTGCTGATTTCCGCGATTCTCGCCGTTTCGGCGGGGCTTTCGCCCGTCGCCGCCAAGCCGTTCCGCTGGGCGAACGACGGTGACGTCAACTCGATGGATCCCTACGCGCGCAACGAGACGTTCCTGCTGACGTTCATGCTGAACGTCTACGAACCGCTCGTGCGCCGCGACGCCAGCCTCAAGCTCGAGCCTGCGCTTGCAACCGAATGGAAACAGACCGCGCCGACCGTCTGGCGGTTCGCGTTGCGCCACGGCGTCAAGTTCCACGACGGTTCGCCGTTCTCGGCCGACGATGTCGTGTTCTCGTTCAAGCGCGTCACTTCGGGCGGCTCGAACCTCAAGGGGAATTTCGCGACCGCCAAGGACATTCGCAAGATCGACGATTTCACGGTCGAGTTCGACACCGACGGCGTCGACCCGATCTTCCCGGACCAGCTGACGGTCTGGGGCATCATGTCGAAGGCGTGGGCAGAGAAGAACAATGCCGTCGTCGCGGCCGACATCACGAAAAACGAAGAGAGCTTCGCCACGCGCAACGCGAACGGCACGGGGCCGTTCGTCCTGAAGCTGCGCGAGCCCGACGTCAAGACAGTGCTCGTGCCCAACCCGAACTGGTGGGACAAGGCCAAGCACGACATCACGGAGGCGACATTCTTCCGGATCGGAAACGACGCGACGCGCGTGGCCGCCCTGCTTTCCGGCGAGGTCGACTTCGTCTATACCGTGCCGCCGCAGGACCACGACCGGCTTTCGCGCACGCCCGGCCTCAAGATCGTGCAGGGACCGGAACTTCGCGTCATCTATCTGTCCTTCGACCAGCTGCGCGACGAGCTGACGGACTCGCCCCTCAAAGGCAAGAACCCGTTCAAGGACAAGCGCGTGCGTCAGGCCTTCTATCAGGCGATCGATGTCGAGGCGATCAAGACCCGCGTGATGCGCAACCAGTCGGTCCCGATCGGCTCGCTGATCGGGCCGGGCGTCAACGGCTACGTCCCCGAAATCGGCAAGCGTGCGGCGCCCTTCGATCCGGAAGCGGCCCGCAAGCTGCTTGCGGCGGCCGGCTATCCGCAAGGCTTCGAGGTGACGCTCGATTGCCCGAACGACCGCTATGTCAACGACGAGGCGATCTGCACGGCCGTCGTGGGCATGCTCGCGCGCATCGGCATGAAGGTGAACCTGAACGCGCAGACCCGCGCGCGCTTCTTCGCCAAGGTCAATGCGCCCGGGTTCAACACGTCGTTCTACCTGCTGGGCTGGACGCCGGCGACGTACGACGCGCACAACGTGCTGATCAGCCTGATGCACAGCCGAGACAACGCGCGCAGCCGCGGCCAGTTCAACAACGGCGGATACGCCAACCCCGAGGTCGACAAGCTGACCGATCTCGTCGCCAAGGAGATCGACAAGACCAAGCGCCAGGAATACATCACGAAGGCGTTCAAGCTGCTCGCCGACGATTTCGGCTACATCCCGCTGCACCAGCAGACCATCGTGTGGGCGATGAAGCAGAACATCGACGTCGTTCAGACTCCCGACAACTACTTCTTCCTGCGCAACGTGAACATCAAGTAACTGCCGTACCGTCGGCGGTCGGATCGGGCGGCGCCCTTGCAGGTGCCGCCCGTTTCGTTTCAGCCCGATTCCGCCAGGCGAACGCGCGCCGAAGGCAGGCGCAATGTCGCGCGCGTGCCGCGCGCCACGACGCTTTCGAGCGTCAGGTTCCCGTCATGCAGGCGTGCAAGCCCCAAGGCGATCGCAAGGCCAAGGCCCGTGCCCGGCACGCCGCGCGCGGCCCCGAGCCTGCCGCGCTCGAACGGCGTGAAGATGCGCGCAAGCGCGTCCGGTTCGATGCCCGAGCCGTTGTCGACGACCGAGATCTCGGCAGCACCGGTGATTTCGCGCCTGGTCTCGACGACGATGCTGCCGCCTTCGTGCGTGTATTTCACCGCATTCGACAGCAGGTTCAGCAGGATCTGGAGCAGCGCCTTCCGGTCGGCGCGCGCGAGCAGAATGGGGCCTGCCGGGACTGCGATCTCGATCCGCCGCCGCCGCGCTTCGCCCGCTACGAAGGCGACCGCGTGCTGGACGACGTCGCCGAGGCTGACGTCGCTCTCGCGCAGGTCGACGCGGCCGGCCTCGATCTTCGACAGGTCGAGCAGGTCGTCGATCAGTGCCAGCAGATGCTCGCCGCTGCGCTCGATGTCGCGCGCATATTCGAGCGACTTTTCCGGCGGTTGACCGCGCGGCTCGGCCAGCAGCGAGGCAAGGCCGATGATCGTGTTGAGCGGCGTGCGCAGTTCGTGGCTGGCGGTCGCAAGGAACATCGACTTGACGCGGTTTGCATCCTCGGCGCTGCGCCGTTCGGCGACGAGCGCCACGATCGTCAGGACGGTCATCGCCAGCACGACCACGAGGACGCCGACGAGCTGGAGCGAATTTCCTGCGCCGGTCTGGAACAGGCCGAACCCCGCCACGGTGCCCGCACTTGCGACGATCGCGACGAGCGAGACGAGCGTGAGCGCGGCGCGCAGCGACATGCGCAGCGCGATCCACGCGATCGGCACGACGAGCAGGAACGGGAATGCCCAGCGGATCGACGCCCCCGGGCTCGTCGGCGACAGGAAGATCGCCAATGCCACGACCGCCACGGCAAGCCAGACCGCCGCCTCGCGCGGGGCAAGCGGTTCGGCCGGGCCGCGCTGGCCGGTTTCGATGCCGAGCCACAGCATGGCGGCCGCCGCGAGGAATAGCGTGCCGCCGCTGTCCGACAGCCACCAGCCGATCCAGATCGTGTAGAACTTCGTCGCCTCGAACGGTTCGCCGATCGTAAGCGTGACGGCGCCACCCAGGGCCGTCACGGCCGGGGCAACCAGCGTCGTGCACACCAGAAACGCCACGACGCCCGAAAAACTGTCGAACAGGCCGCGCCGCGGATGCCAGCGCCGCAGAAGGGCGGCACCGATCAGCGGCCCGGCCGAGTTCGTCGCCGCGATTGCGGCAGCCTCGGCAATCGGCGGATCGAACAGGACGTAGTTCGCCACGAGCGCACCCAGATAAATCCCGGGGGCCGCACCAAGGCCGCCGCCGATCGCCGCGACCATCGCAACGCTTGCGGGCAGCCAGATCGGCGACGGGAAAACGCCATATGCCGCAAAGAAGCGCGAAACGATCATGGCGAGCGCGAAATACGCGGCCGCGATCGCGAGATTGCCGAGCACGTACATCGGCGCGCCGCCGGCGGCGAGCGCCTGCGGCTTCCAGGGATTTGTCGGCCTTGTCAGGTTTGGCGCCATCAGATGTCCTCGCGCGGCCCGACGGACGGACTCGGGCAAACGCGTTTCCGAAAGGTTATTCGGAAATTGGCGCGTTGCGCCAGTGCAGCGCCTTTATCCGTTCGGGGCGAGGCGGGCGATCCAGGCCGCGAAAGCATCCAGCGTGCGGGCAAGCGCCGCGCGCGCCTTCTCGTCGACGAGGTTTCCGTCCGCATCGAACGCCGCTCCGGCGCCCGGCACGGCCGTGTCGGCGCCGACGAGCTGGAGCATTCCCATGCCCGACAGCACCGGCCGCATGACGACCTGCGCGCGGACCGTGCCGCCGACACCCGGCGTGGCCCCGATGACGGCGACCGGTTTGCCCGCGCACGTCGCCTTGCCCGGCGGGCGCGACATCCAGTCGAGCGCGTTCTTGAGCACGCCCGGAATCCCCGAATTATATTCGGGTGTTGCGAGCAGGATGCCGTCGGCTGCCGCCACTTCGGCATGAAGCTTCGCCACCGCCTCGGGATAGCCCTTGGCTTCGACGTCCTGATTGAAAAGGGGGATGTCGGCGATGTCGCGGATTTCGAGCGTCAGCGATGCCGGTGCTGTTTTGCGCGCGTATTCCAGAAGCGCACGGTTGAAGGACTTCGCGCGAAGGCTTCCCGGGATTGCCAGGATGGAGAACGGCCTGCTCATCTGTTCACCTCACTTGCCCGGAACGTAGCCGAACAGTTTGGGGATGAACAGGACCGTATCGGGGACCAGAATCATGACAAGCAGGGCCGCGACCAGCACGACGATGAAAATCCAGATTTCGGCGATGATCGTGCGCAGCGGGATGCCGGTGATGGCGTTGATCACGAACAGCAGGACGCCATAGGGCGGCGTGATCAGGCCGATCATGCAGTTGACGACCGTCACGACGCCGAAATGCACCATGTCGATGCCAAGCGCCCGGCAGGTCGGCACGAACAGCGGAACGATGACGAGAATGATCGTCGTCGCGTCGATGAGGCATCCCAGCACGAGGAAGAGCGCGTTGACCGCAAGCAGGAACACCAGCGGCGAGACGTCGAGGCCCTTCATCAGGCTCGAGACGGCTGCCGGGATGTTCTCGCTGGCGACGATGTAGTTGAAGATCAGCGCGGCCCCGATGACGAGTCCGACCGAGGACGTCGCACGCGCGCTCTCGATCAGGACGCTGCGCAGCACGCCGAAGGAAAGGGCGCGGTAGAAGAACGCGGCCAGCAAAAGCGCGTAGGCCGCGGCGACCGCGGCCGCCTCGGTCGGCGTCGTGGCGCCGCCATAAATGCCGTAGAGCAGGATGATCGGCATCAGCAGGGCCGGGAAGGCACGCACGGTCAGCGCCGGGAGCTGGCTGGCCACCACCGGCGTTTCGACCGGGAAGTCGCGTTTGCGCGCGACATGCCAGTTGAGGGCCATAAGTGCGGCACCCATCAGCACGCCGGGCCCGAAACCGCCCAGGAACAGGTAACCGATCGAGGCGTCCGACACGAGCGCGTAGAGCACCATCGGGATCGAGGGCGGGATGATCGGGCCGATCGTCGAGGCGGCGGCCGTGATCGCGGCGGCATAGCCGGGCGGATAGCCCTTCTTGACCATCATGCCGATCACGACCTTGCCGAGCCCGACCGCATCGGCGACCGCCGAGCCCGACATGCCCGCGAAGATCATGTTCGCCACGACGTTGACGTGACCAAGCCCGCCGCGGAAGCGTCCGACAAGTGCGACGCAGAAATTGAGCAGCCTGTCGCTGATCGTGCCGGCGTTCATGATGTTCGCGGCGACGATGAATAGCGGGATGGCGAGCAGCAGGAAGCTGTCGTAAAGGCCCTGGATGATCTGTTCGGCCGCAAGGCCCAGATCCTGGCCCTTGAAAAAGAGATACGAGACCGCCGCGACGATCATCGAAAGCGCGATGGGCGCCCCGATGGCGGCAAGCACGAACAGGACGAGCACGCAGATCGCAAAAGGATAGGTCATACGGGTTCCCGCGTCTCGAGATCGGCGGGATCGGACGGCGCCGGCGCCTCGAACGGGCCGCCGCTGGCAATGCGCCAGCAGCGCAGCGCGTATTGCACGACGGTCGAGAAAGCGAACAGCAGGTAGATGCTGAATACGTAGTTCAGCGGAATGCCGAGCGTGACGCTCTTCTTGATCTTGTAGAACGAGACATAGTCGTAGGCCGCCGGCAGCGAAGCGGCGAAGGCGAGCGCGATCGCGGCAGACGAAATGAACGCCAGCACGCGGCGCCCGCGCTCGGGGAACATCTGGTAGAGCACGTCGAAGCGCACATGGTCGCTGTCGCGCAGGTCGAACGATGCGCCCCAGAAGACCGCCCAAAGCCATGTCGTCAGGCAGGCTTCCAGCGTCCAGCCCAGCGGCAGGTTGAGGACGTACCGGAAAACGATCTGGACGACGAACGAAGCGAACATCAACCCGAGCAGGATCGCCGAAACGTCCTTCGCGCGTTCGTCCAGCCAGTCGAGGGTTGCCTTCATCGCGGACCCGTCAGCGGTCGGGAAGAGAAGGCGGCGGCCGGGTGTGCCGGCCGCCGCCTCGTTCGCGTTACTTCACGGCGTTGATCTGTTCGACCATGCCCTTCGGCCAGTCCTTCGCGAACTTGGACTCGAGGTAGGCCTTCTGGACGTGCGTGCGGAACGCGTTGACATCGGGCGCGTAGACCTTGAGGCCCTGCTTCTTGAAGAAGTCCTCGAGCTCGGCTTCGAGCTTGAGCTGGGCTTGCCGGCCGGATTCCGCGGCGTCGTCGGCAGCCTTCTGCACGACCTTCTGCTGGTCGGCCGAAAGCTTGTCCCAGACCTTCTTCGAGAAGGCGATGTAGTTCTGGTCGACGAGGTGGCTCGTCAGGATGATCTGCTTGGTGACCTCGTAGAACTTCGAATCGCGGTCGGTCGGCAGCGGGTTGTCCTGGCCGTCGATGGCGCCGGTCTGGAGCGCCGTGTAGATCTCCGTGAAGGCGACGGGAACGGGATTTGCGCCCAGCGCCGTGCCCAGGAACAGCCATGCCTCGGTGTTGGGCATGCGCAGCTTGAGGCCCGCGAGATCGGCCGGCGTCTTGACTTCCTTCTCGGTGCGCAGGTTGAGCTGGCGGCGGCCCAGATACATGACCGACAGCAGCTTCACGCCCAGCTTGTCTTCGACCGACTTCTTGAGGCCGTCCATGATGTGGCCGTTGAACACCTTCTTCTGGTGCTCGGCGTCGCGCAGCAGGTAGCCGGCGGTGAAGATCGACCATTCGGGGAAGATCGTCGCCAGTTCCTGCGCCGACGTGATCGACATCTCGAGATTGCCGCGGGCGATCGCCTCAAGCTCGGTGCCCTGCTTGAACAGAGTGGCGTTGTAGTGCGGCTGATAGGTCGCGAAGCCCTTTACGGCCGGCGCGAAGATGTTCTCGAGCGCGACCGAGCGCTGGTCGGTCGGCGTCATCGGCGCCGACATGCGCAGCAGAACGCCCTGTGCACTGGCCGGGCGGATGGCGAGCGTCGAAGCGGCAAGGGCGGTGCCCGCCATGCCGGCAAGAGTCGCGCGACGCGAGATCTGAATTTTCATCGGTGTTTCTCCCTAGATTGTTGCCGGTGTTGTCCCAGATTCCGGCGCATTGCGTCCAGTCACAAACAAGTCCGGTGTGGTCCCGATTCGAACCGCCGATGCGCGCGGGACCCGCAAAATGCCGGCCGGCGCGCGCCCGTGGTTCGCCGGTAGCGAAGCCGGTTCGGTGAAAAGCCGAGCCCGGAATTCAGCCACCCGACGTGCCGCGACGGAAATCCTCTAAAATCGATTATTTTGAATAAATCTTGTTTATCCGGAATAATCGATGATATAGGCTTTATCCGTTCACAACATACAGTGTCTGATGTCGCATTCAAGAAAATTGCCGCCGATCGGATTGGCCCATCTCACGGCCCTCGCTGTTCCGCCGCGTGAATTCGTCGAGCTTGCCGCCCGGACCGGCTTCCAGTCGGTCGGGCTGCGGCTGTTTGCTGCCGATCCAGGCGCGCCGGTCTATTCGCTGCCCGTCGGCAGTCCGGAATTGCGCGAACTGCGCGACACGATGACGGCGACCGGCGTTGGAGTCTTCGATATCGAGACGATCACGCTCCGGCCCACCTTCACGCTCGAAGGCGTTGCCGCCGTTTTCGAAGGCGCGCGCGAGTTGGGTGCGCGGCGATTGACGGTTTCTGGCGACGATCCGGATTACGTGCGCCTCGTCTCGAACTTCGCGGCACTGTGCGATCTCGCCCACCAATATGACCTAAGCGTCGATTTCGAGAATCTCGGCTGGCGCAGCGTGGCCACGTTCGGGCAGGCGCTCGAGCTTGTCCGTTCGGCGCAGCAGCCAAATGCCGGCGTGCTGGTCGACGCGCTTCACTTCTTCCGCAACGGCGGCAAACTCGAGGCCCTCACCGAAGCGCCGCCCGCCGTCATCCGCAGCATCCAGCTTTGCGATGCGCCCGAGCGGGCGCCCTCGAACAAGGAAGAGATGATTGCCGAAGCCCGCGGCGCGCGCCTGCCGCCGGGCGAGGGCGTGTTCGACCTGCTGGGCCTGATTGCGGCAGTGCCGCCGGATTCGGCGCTGTCGGTGGAGGTTCCCATGTCGGGCGACCTGCCTGTCGACGAACGCGTGAAGCGTATTTACGACGCGACCCGGAAACTGCTGCTGAAGGCCTGCGGAGGCTAGCTGCCGCCATGACAGCCGCGCGCGGAAAAGCGAACACCAAGGCGACCCGGCTGGTCGACCGGCTGCGCGAGGCAATCGTGTCCGGCGAGTTCGAGCCGGGCGGCAAGATCAATCTCGCGAAAGTCCGCGCGACATACGAGATCAGCCTCAGCCCGCTGCGCGAGGCGCTGGCACGCCTGATCGCCGACGGGCTGGTCGAGTTCCGCGACAATCGGGGCTATTGGGTATCGCCGGTCGATCTGGAAAACCTGCGCGAGGTCATCCGGCTGCGAACGGAATTCGAGCTTTGCGCGTTGCGCGCCGCGATCGAAACGGGCGACGTCAACTGGGAGAGCGACGTGATGCGCGCGGTCCATACGCTCAGCCGCTCGACACCCGAGGCAGGGATGCCCGATGCGGGCGGCCGGTGGGAAGCCGCGCATCGCGACTTTCACATGACCCTTCTTTCCGGATGCGGAATGCCGACATTGCTGTCGTTCTGCCGTTCCCTCCTCGATCGAAGCGACAGATATCGCCGCATCTTCGTCCGCGAGGACCTGGCCGGCCCCGATATCCTGCACGAACATGGCGAAATCGCGCGGGCTGCGGTCGCGCGCGACATGCAGACCGCATGCGCGCGGCTGGCGGACCATATCGGCCGTGTCGGCGATGCCGTTGCGAGGCGTTTGACCGATGATGCGCCCAACCACGCCGCACGCGCACCAAAGCGTCATTCGGCCAACAACCGCGAGTTCGCGAAGGCCCCATCATGATTTCCGGCAAGACGCGCCTCATCGCGCATATCGGCGTGCCCACCGAGAGCTTCAAGGCGCCGATGATCTACAATCCGTTCTTCGAGGCGCGCGGCGTCGATGCCGTCGTCGTGCCGATGGGTTGCCGGGCCGAGGACTATCCGCAATTCCTCAAACTTACTTTTCGCCTCACCAATATTCTCGGTGCGCTCATCACGATGCCGCACAAGGTGACGACGGTCTCGCTCGTCGACGAGGTTTCCACGACGGCGCGCATTGCCGGGGCCTGCAATGCCGTCCGGCTTGCCGCCGATGGCCGCCTGGTCGGCGACATGTTCGACGGCGAGGGGTTCGTGCGCGGCGTCCTGCGCAAGGGCGTGGAACTCGCCGGGCGGCGCGTTCTGGTCGTCGGGTCGGGCGGCGTCGGTTCGGCGATCGCCGCTTCGCTTGCCGCGCGCAAGGTCGGCCGCATCGGGCTTTTCGACGCCGCCCCGGCGATGGCGGAATCGCTCGCCGCGCGTCTTCGCGCGCATTATCCCGCTATCGAGGTCGCAACCGGCTCGAATGATCCGGCGGACCAGGATCTCGTCGTGAACGCCACGCCGCTCGGCATGTCGGCCGGCGATCCGATGCCGTTTGATGTCGCCCGGCTGTCGCCATCGACCTTCGTGGGCGAGGTCGTGATGAAAAGCGAGACGACCCAGCTGCTCGCCGCCGCAAAGGCGCGCGGCTGCCGCGTGCAGATCGGCCTCGACATGCTGTTCGAGCAGATCCCCGCCTATCTCGAATTTTTCGGCCTGCCGAGCGCGACGGCCGAGGAACTGCGATCGCTCGCGCGCATCGCCTATTGAATCGAGCCTTCGGCGACGATCCGCCCGTCTTCCATGCGCACGATGCGATCGGCAAGATCGAGAATGCGCGGATCGTGCGTGACCATCAGCGTCGTCGTGCCGCGTTCGGTGCCCAGCCGCTTGAGCAGTTGCACGACATGCAGGCCGGCCTCGCGGTCGAGGGCGGCCGTCGGCTCGTCGGCCAGCACGACCGGCGGATTGCCGACGAGCGCGCGGGCCACGGCGACACGCTGCTTCTGGCCGCCGGAAAGGTTTGCCGGCAGGTAGTCGACGCGTGTTGCCAGGCCGAGATGGTCGAGCAGGTGGCGCGCGGCTTCGCGGCCCCGGGCCGTCGCGGCCGCACCATGCACCTCTATCCCGAGGCGGACGTTCTGCTCGGCGGTCAGGCTGTCGTGAAGATTGTGCGCCTGGAAGATGAAGCCGATCTCGCGTCGCCGGCGGACAAGTTCGTCGGCATGTGCTCTTGCAAGTTCGCGCCCGAGAAGATGGACGCTGCCTTTCTGGATCGCGCGCAAGGCGCCGATCAGCGTCAAGACGGTCGTCTTGCCCGATCCCGACGGGCCGACAAGCACCGTCAGCGTGCCCCGCACGAGCCGCAGGTTCACGTCGAAGAGCGCCTGCTTTCGCGCTTCGCCCTGCCCGAACCAGTGTTCGAGGCCCGCGACCGCGACCGGGCTGTCCTCGGCGGACACTTCCATCTCAGAACAGCTCCGCCGGATCGGCGCGCGCCAGCCGTCGCGTGGCGACGAACCCGGAAAGGACGCACATCGCCATCGTGCCGGTGCACAGTGCCAGCGCGCGCGCGAAGGTCATCGTCAGCGGCAATGCGGTCTGGGCGGAAACGAACGTGTAGAGACCGAGCGCCACGAGGAGGCCCGGCACGAAGCCGAAGGCGGCCAGGATTGCGGCTTCCTCGACGATGATGCCCAGGAAGTAGGAATCATCGTAGCCGACCGCCTTCAGCGTCGCGTATTCGCGGATATGGTCGGCGACGTCGCTCGACAGCACCTGATAGACGATGATGCCGCCCACCAGCGCGCCGATCACGATGCCAAACCCGAAGACCATGCCGACCGGGCGCTGCGTCGTCTGGAAGCGCTGGTCGCGCGCGATCGTGTCGGCAAGCGTGCGCGGGGCCGCGTCGTCGGCGGGCAGGACGGATTCGAGCGCTGCGACAACGCGCTGTGGCGGCACGCCGGCCTCGGTGCGCACGAGGATGTAATTGGGCGCACCGGCGGCGCGCTGCTGGAAAAGGCGCAGGAACGTCTGGTCGGAGACGACGAGATAGCCATCGGCCGCAAATCCGCCGCCGATGGCGATCGTCCCGGCGATATTGATCGTGCGGTTCTTCGCCTCGAACGTATAGGGCTGGCCAGCATCGATCGCGGCGAACAGGCCCGGCGGGGCATTGCGCGTGCGGTTGTCGATTAGCGCATGGTCGGCGCGCTTCAGCGTATCGAGGGCGGCGTTGCCGCGCAGGGGCGACAGCGACGGCCGTTCGGGATCCACGCCGAAAACGTCGAGCGTGCGGATCGTGCCGTCGGGCTGCTTCCAGTCGAGCTTCGCGTAGTAGAGCGGTGTGGCCGACGCCACGCCCGGTACGGCAAGCGCCTCGTACATCCGTTGGCGCGGCAGCGGGCTTGAATCGGCAAGCGTGTTGGTGTCGGACGCGGCGATGACGATGTCCGCCTCCATCGCGCGATAGGGCAGCGCGATGCTTTCGATGAGCGCGCCCAGGAACCCCAGCTGCATGAAGACCAGGATGTTCGCGAACGCCACGCCGGCAAGTGCGGCGGCGAAGCGCGGCGGCCGGTGGATCAGCTGCAGCCAGCCAAGCGGCAGCCGCCCGAGCAGCCGTTCGAGAAGCGCCGTCATCGCGCGCCTGCCGGCTCGATGCGCGCGACGACCTGCAGGTTTGTGAAGCGGCGCGCGATGGCCGCGGAATCGGGATCGAGGCGGATATAGACCTTCACCACGCGCGCATCGGTGTTGGCGGCGGGGCTTGAATCGGTCAGCGTCTGCCGGCCGACCTCGAGGCCCACGCGCGACACGGTGCCGTGCAGCGGCTGCGAGAGCGCGTCGGCCGTGACCGTTGCCGGATCGCCCGCCGAAATGCGGCCGATCTGCGTCTGGTAGATCTCGGCCTCCGCGGTCATCACGTCGAGATTGCCGAGATTGAGAATGCCCTTGGCGCCGGGCTTCTCGCCCGCGCGGACATGGATTGTCAGCACGGTGCCGTCGATGGGGGCACGCACTTCCGCGCGCGCGACGTCGCGCCTTGCGCGTTCGAGATCGGCGCGCGCGGACTCCACGTTGCGGGCGGCGAGTGCCACGTCGGTCTGCTGGTCGGGCGAAACGGCCTCGAGGCGCGAAAGTGCCGCCCGCGCGCGGTCGACCTCGCGTTTCGCCTGGTCGCTCGCGGTCTTGCGCTGCTCGAAAACGGAATCGGAGACGAAGCCGCGCGTGCGCAGCGCTTCGGCGCGATCAAGTTCGCTGCGTGCGTTTGCCGCGGCGCTTTCGGCGCTCGCGAGGGCTGCACGGGCCTCGTCGCGCGAACTCGCCACGCTCGCGCGCGTCTGGGCAAGGGCCGCTTCGCGCACGGCGAGGGTGGCCTGCGCGGCTTCGACCGCCGCGCGCAGTTGCGGCTCGCTGTCGAGCGTGGCGAGCAGCGAACCTGCCGCAACCTCGTCACCCTCCTTCACGTGCAGGATCGCGATGCGGGCATCCGATGCGCCGAACGGGGGAGCGACGGTGCGCACGTCGCCTTCCGGAACGAGACGGGCAAGCCCGACCACGGCTTGCGGCACGGCGGATGGCGCCTTCGTTGCAGGCGCCGGCGGCACCGCGAAGGGCGTGCGCGTGCCGTCGCCCGGCGTCAGCTTCAGGAACCCCATCAGCTTCTGCAGGCCCGGCGGCTGGAAATAGACGCCGATCACGCCGCCGGTCGCCACGAGCAGCCAGATCAGCGGCACGAACCGGATCGCGCGCAAGATGCGCCGCAGTCGGCCAGGGCCTGCGGGCGGCGGCACCGTCCGGTCGACGATCGGAAGCGGCAGATCGGATTCAGCGGTTGGGGGTGTGGTTTCATTCATCGGCGGCTCGGGAGTCCGGCGGCTCCGTGCGGAATTAAAGGATATTTGGACCGCGCGGTCTATGAACCGTTGGCTCAGTGCCGCGCCGGCCGGACGAGTGCCGGCACCGGTTCGCAGGCCGGATGCCCGCCGTCGGGCGGGTCCTTGTCGGTATCCGACATTATTGCGGCCCCCATCGCGGCCGAACCCCATGTGATCGCGAAGACCGCCATCAGCATGAAGATCACGACGCCGCGCGAGCGCGATGTCGCGACGAGCGTTCCAAGCCCGCCGATATCGAGCCAGACCAGTGCGCCGAGAACCGACCAGCCCACGGCGACGCCAACGGCCAGATGCGGCAGCAGCGACAGGAAGGGCGGCCGGTTGGGGTTCGGCAGAAGGGCGGACATCTGCCGACGATAGCGCTTCGCGCGCGCTTGCGTCACTGCGGCAGGGTGTAGCGGTCTCAGGCGATTGCGATATCGACCGTTTTGCCGGCGGCCGCACTGCTTTCCAGCGCCGCCGCGACGAAGTTGAGGCCCTCCACACCGTCGCGGGCGAGCGGAAGATCGGCCGCTGCGGCATCCGACAGGTCGCCGTTCCTGCGCGCGACGATCAAGTCGGCGAAGTCGGCGTAGAGATTGGCGAATGCTTCGTGCAGCCCTTCGGTATGGCCGGTCCGCTTGATGCGGCTGGCGCGCAGCGCGCTCGCGCAGAGGAGCGGGCTGCCGGCCTCGATCGTGCGGCTCTCGCCGTCGAGCCCGGCGATTGTCAGGTAGTCGCGCGCCGAATGGCGCCAGGCGACGCTGCCGATCGTGCCGAAGACGCGCACGCTGATGTCGTTCTGCGCACCGGCGGCGGCCTGCGTCGCGATGAGCGTGCCCGTGGCGCCGCCGTCGAGGCGGAAGCGCATCTGCGCATAGTCGTGGACGGCGCGGCCCGGCATCAGCGTGCGCACCTCGGCCGAGACCTGCGTCATGCGCCGGCCGGAAACGAAACACGCCAGATGGTGCGCGTGCGTACCGATATCGCCCAGCACCAGCGAAGGTCCGGAAATTTCCGGGCGCAGGCGCCAGCGTCGCGCGGCATCCGGTCCGTCCTCGACCCGCTTGGCGAGGCCCGAACCGAGATATTCCACGAGCACGATGCGGATATCGCCGATTTCCCCGGCCGCCACGCGCGACCGCGCCTCGCGCACCATCGGATAGCCGGCATAGGCGTGCGTCAGCGCGAGGACGAGCCCCTTGTCGTGCGCAAGCTGGGCAAGTTCGGCGCCTTCGCGCGGATCGTTGCACAGCGGCTTGTCCAGCATCACATGCAGGCCCGCCTCGAGCGCGGCCTTCGTATAGGCGTAGTGGCTGTCGTTGGGCGTGCAGATCGCCACGGCGTCGAGCCTTCCGCGCTCGGCCGCGAGCAGCGCGGCCATGTCGGCGTAGACGCGGCCCTCGGGGATGCCCCAGCCGGCGCCGGCTTCGCGGCCGCGCGCGACATCGCGCGACGGGATTGCGGCGAGCAGTTCGAAGCGCCGGTCCATCGTCGCGGCAATCCGGTGGACGGGCCCGATCATCGAGGGTGCGGCACCGCCGATCATCGCCATGCGCATGGGGGCGGGCGCGCTCATTTGCGCGCGCCCGCGTGGGCAGGTTCATCCCCGATCTCGGCCATCTTGGTTTCGAGCAGTCGGGTCATGCGCGCAACCTCCGTAGCGTATTTCGGGTCAGCGTGGACGTTGAAAAGTTCCAGAGGATCGGCTTCGCAGTCGAAGAATTCCCACTCCGGCGGCTCGCCGCCGGCCTGCGTTCCGGCAAGCCCGAAGCCCTGATTGTACCAGTAGATGAGCTTGTAGCGCCGATCGCGGATGCCGTAATGGGCGTAGGCGTTGTGATATTCGTCGCGGTGCATCCAGTAACGATGATAGGCGATCTCGGGCCAGCCGGCGGGCGTCTGGCCCTTCAGCACCGCGCGCATGCTGCGGCCCTGCATGTAGCTGGGCACGGGCAGCCCCGCGACGTCGAGGAAAGTCGGCGCGAAATCGACGTTGGATGCGATCGCGTCGACCACGCCGCCCGGCGGGATCTCGGCGGGGAAGCGTGCGAGGAACGGCATCTGGAAGGATTCCTCGTACATGAAGCGCTTGTCGTACCAGCCGTGCTCGCCCAGGAAAAAGCCCTGGTCGGACGTGTAGATCACGAGCGTGTCGCGCGCGGCCCCGTCCTTGTCGAGGAAGTCGAGCAGGCGGCCCACGCTTTCGTCGATCGAGGCGACCGTGCGCAGATAGCGCTTGATGTAGCGCTGGTACTTGAAGCGGTCGTATTCGGCCTCGCTCGCGAACGCGAAGCGCTCGCCCGTGTCCTTGTCGATCAGGAAACCGCCGGGCAGCTTCGAAAGTTTCGGGAGCTTGCGGACGTTCATGCCGGGCAGCAGCGGTTCGCCGATTTCGGCGCCGCCTTCGGGCTGGACGAGGCCGAGATCGAGATAGGTCATGTCGTCGGCGATGCGCATCTTCGCTTCTCTGGCGGCGCGCGCCCGGTTCTTGTAGTCGTCGTCGAACGTGTCGGGCAGGCGCACGTCGGCGGTGTAGAGGCCGCGGTTCTTCGGATGCGCCTCCCACGAACGGTGCGGCGCCTTGTGGTGGCACATCAGGAAGAACGGCCGCGAACGGTCTCGCGCGTCGAGCCAGTCCACGCACATGTCGGTGATGACGTCGGTCACGTAGCCCTTGTGGACGACGGGGCCCGCCGGTTCGTGGAAAAGCGGATCGAAATAGTCGCCCTGGCCGGGAACCACGGCCCACGCATCGAACCCCGTGGGCTCGTGCGCCTTGCCTTCGCCCATGTGCCACTTGCCGAACATCGCGGTCTGGTAGCCGCCCGCGCGCAGGTGCTTGGCGACGTTGGGCAGGCGGTTGTCGATCTTGTCATCGAGCGTCATCACGCCGTTCACGTGGTTGTAGGTGCCGGTGAGGATCGCCGCGCGGCTTGGCGTGCAGATGGAATTCGAGACGTAGCAGTGGTTGAGCCGCACGCCTTCGCGCGCGATGCGGTCGAGGCCCGGCGTGCTGTTGATGCCGTGCCCGTAGCAGCCGATCGCCTTGGCCGCATGGTCGTCCGACATGATGAACAGGATATTCGGTTGCTTGCGCGTCGCCATTCCGCTCCACCGCCGCAAGGGCGGTCTCCCCGTCGAAGGCTTGTTGACTTGGTCGCCAGACTAGCGATTTAATCCCCACCGGAAAAGAATTCGGTGGAGACAGTCATCCGACCGACCCGGAGGAACCGCCAGCCGATGCGTCGCGCCCTGCGAGCGCCCGCCAAGACGACTCCCGTCGAGATGCTGCGCGTGCGCCATCGCATGCAGGCGCTGGTGTGCCTGCGCGACTGCGGACCCATGTCGCGCGTCGAGCTGTGCCGCCGCCTGGGCCAGTCGACGACGACGATGACGAAGGTGGTGGCCGACCTGATGTCGCTGGGCTGGGTGGGCGAGGGCAAGTCCCGCCCGACGAACGAACCCGGCCGGCCGGCGACGGCGCTCCATATCCGCGAAGTGGCGCCCGCCGTGCTCGTCGCGGTCGTCGAACCGCGCCGCATCACGACCGCGCGCGTCGGGCTCGATCTGTCGCCCGGCGAGCGGCGCAGCGCACGTCTTGATATTGTCGGCCGCACGGGTGCCGATGCGGTTGCGGCGATCGCGGCACATCTTGCCCGCGAGGCTCACCGCCTTGCGGCGACCGGCCGGCCGGTCGCCGCCGCCGCGATCGTGGCGCCGGGCACGACGGATGCGCAATTGCGCACGAGCAGGTATGCGCTTTTCTTCGGCTGGCGGAATCTCGATGTCGCTGGCCCGGTCGAGGCCGCTCTCGGCCTGCCGGCGCTTCTCGTCAACAATACGCGCGCGATGGGTCTGGCCGAGTTCAGGCATCTCGGCCTGCCTCCGGGCGAGTCGCTGCTGTTCGTCCAGGCGCGCCACGGCGTGGGCGCCGCGCTGATCGATATCGGTTCGGCCGAGCTCGGCGCGCCATCGGCCTTCAGCGAACTGGGTCACATGCCCGTCGGCCGCAACCGGCTTGTCGAAGGCATGCCGGCCCATACCGCTGTCGTCGACGTGCTGCGCGAATCCTACCTGCGGGGCGTGCTGGGGGCGGGCGAGGAGACGGCATCGCCCGTGCGCGCGATGGAAGAGCGCGCATCGCGCGGCGACAGGCGTGCGGCGGCCCTTCGCGCGCAGACGGTCGAGAATCTCGCCGCCGCACTGGGTGCGGCTGTCAACCTGCTGATGCCCGCGCGCATCGCGATCGGCGGCATGTACGCGGAAGGCTCCGACGCCTTTCTGGCCGACGTGCATTCGCAGATGCCGTTCCACGCACAGGCGGAATTGCTCGAAAATGTCGAGCTTGCGCGGACCGCCCTTGGCCCCGACGGTGCCATCGCAGGTGGGGCGATCGTCGCGTTCGACCGGTTGCTGCGCCAGGCCTCGGCCTACCGGCGGCGGATGGGCACGCGATGAGCAGCGAACCCGACATCCGCACGCGCACGCGCCTGCGCGAACGCAGCACGCGCAACCGGATGCTGCGGCTCAACCTGCTTTCCGCGGCCATCGGGCTTGGCCTGTGGTGGCTTGCGGCACATGCCGGGCTCGCGGGCCTGCCCGGTCCGGAGGCGGTTGCAAGGCGCGCGTTCGAACTGGCGGCCAGCGGCGTGCTGTTCGTCGATGCGTTCGCCTCGGTGCGGCGCGTCTTGATCGGCTTCGTGCTGGGCACGGCGCTCGCGGTGCCTGTCGGGTTCCTGATGGGCTGGTACGGATGGGCGCGCGGCACGATCGAGCCCTATGTGCAGTTCTTCCGCACGATCCCGCCGCTGGCGATGATCCCGCTCGCGATCGTGTTCCTCGGTATCGGCGAGGTGCCGAAGGTTTTCGTCATCACGCTCGCGGCGTTTCTCGTCAGCGTCATCGCGACGTTCCAGGGCGTGATCAATGTCGACCGCGTGCTCATCAACGCCGCGCGCGTGCTGGGCGCGGGCGACAGCGAGGTGTTCCGCAAGGTCGTCATTCCCGCCTCGATGCCCTTCATCCTCGTGGGCATGCGCACGGGGCTCGGCGCCGCATGGTCGACGCTGGTGGCGGCCGAACTGATCGCCGCGCAGGAGGGCCTCGGTCATCGCATGCAGCAGGCGCAGGTCTACTACGACCTCGAAACGATCTTCGCCGCACTCGTCGTGATCGGCCTGATGGGGCTGGCAATGGACCGGTTCATCCTGTGGCTCGACGGCCGCCTGACATCCTGGCAGGAGCGGCGATGAGCCCGCCCAAGATCGCCTTCGAGCAAGTCTCGTGCTCGTTCCTGCTGAAGGACGAAGAGGTGCGCGCGGTCGGCAACGTCAGCCTCGACATCGCCGATGGCGAGATCGTCACGCTGGTCGGCCCGTCCGGCTGCGGAAAGTCGACGCTCATGAACATGGTCGCGGGCCTGCAGGAGCCGACCGGCGGGCGGGTGCTCGTCGACGGCGCACCTGTCGACGGGCCGGGGCCCAAGCGCGGCGTCATCTTCCAGCAATACGCATTGTTCCCGTGGCGCACGGTCGCCGAAAACGTGGCATTCGGACTGGAAATCGCGGGCGTGCCGGCGGTCGAACGGTCGGCAACCGTCGCGCGCTGCCTCGACCTCGTCGGTCTTTCGGCTTTCGCCGGCGCATTGCCGAAGAATCTCTCGGGCGGCATGAAGCAGCGATGCGCGATCGCACGGGCCTATGCGGTCAACCCGGCCGTGCTCCTGATGGACGAGCCGTTCGGCGCGCTCGATGCGCTGACGCGCATCACGCTGCAGGACCAGTTGCTGGACACATGGAAGCGCGACCGCCGCACGATCCTTTTCATAACCCACGACGTGGACGAAGCCGTCTACCTCGCCCACCGCGTTATCGTGATGGCCGCGCGGCCCGGCCGCATCCATGCCGAGATCCCGGTCGACCTGCCCTATCCGCGCGACGAGGCGATGCGCCTTTCACCCGAATTCCGCGACCTGCGCAACCGCGTCTGGAACGCCGTCTTTCACCAGCACTAGAAACGAAAACCGACAAGGAGGAACCCGCCATGACCGTCCAGAAGAAACATGCTCCCTCGCGCCGGAAGTTCCTGCACCTCGCCGCAGGCGCGGCGGGTGCGGGCATCGTTGCCCGGGCCATGCCCGTCCGAGCGCAGGCGATGAAGGTGCGCGTGGGCTATATCGGCGATTTCCACGGCACGTCGATCACGGCGGTCGCGAACAAGCTCGATCTCTGGAAGAAGTACAAGCTCGACGCCGACATCAAGGGCTTTACCAACGGCCCGATCCAGATCCAGGCGTTGGGTGCGGGCGACCTCGATTTCGGCTATATCGGGCCCGGCGCGTTGTGGCTGCCGATGACCGGCAAGGCCAAGATCATCGCGATGAATGTCGTCGGCTTTTCCGACCGCGTCATCGGCCAGCCGAACATCAAGAAGATGGAAGACCTGCGCGGCAAGACCGTCGCGGTGCCCGAGGGAACGTCGGGTGACATGCTGCTGCGTCTGGCACTCGCCAAGGCCGGCATGAAGCTCGACGACGTCAAGCGGCTGACGATGGATCCTTCGACGGTCGTGACCGCCTTCGCTTCGGGTCAGGTTGACGGCGCCGGGATCTGGTACCCGCACGTTGCCACGCTCAAGTCGCGCATTCCGAACCTGAACGAACTGTTTTCGAACGAGGATGCGCTGCCCGCGAACAGTTTCCCGAGCTGCTTCGTGATGCGCAACGAGCTTGCCGATCCGAAGAACGCCGCGCTCGTCGACGCGTTCGTGCGCGTCGTCAAGGAAGCGAACGACTACCGGAAGGGACATGTCGAGCAGGCGGTCGAATGGACGGCTGCCATGCTGGGCGCGCCCAAGGCAAATCTCGAGGCCGAGTCCAAGCTTGCGAAATACTATTCGAGCGCCGAGCTTGCCCAGCTCTCCGACAACGGGACGGTCCAGAGCTGGCTCAAGGGCATGAACGACATGTTCAAGACCTTCAACCGCGTGCCGGAATCCGTCGATCCGAATTCGTACTATCTGGGGAAACGCTATGCTTCCGTGAAATAAGCAATCGTTGCTGCGCTGCAGGAACGGGCGCCGGGCAACACCGGCGCCCGTCTCTTTTTGGCCGTTCGGGCTTCTTGTTACACGCCCGCCCCTTGCGGGACGGCGGCGCGCACTTACATTTGAGGTCCACGCCGGTAGAAACAAAAAAAGACAAGGAGACAGGAAATGGCTGACGGCACGAGTCTTGCGGCACCCGAAGCGCCGCTGACGATCGAAATCGACAAGCGCATCTATCGGCTTTACGACGAATATTGCCACGGCGGCATGGACCGCCGCGAATTCCTCGCCCGCGCTGCCGCCGTCACTGCGGGCGGGCTTGTCATGGCGCAGGCGCTGCTGCCGCGCTATGCGCGCGCGCAGACGATCTCGTTCACCGACCCGCGCATCAAGGCGAACTATGTCAGCTACGCCTCGCCCGGCGGTTCGTCGGGCCAGATGCGCGGCTATCTGGTGCAGCCCGCCGGCAAAGGCCCGTTTCCCGCCGTGCTGGTCGTTCACGAGAACCGCGGCCTCAATCCCTATATCGAGGACGTCGCGCGGCGCTTCGGTGCCGAAGGCTTCCTGGCGCTGGCACCGGACGGGCTGGCGCCGGTCGGCGGCTATCCCGGCAACGACGACGACGGGCGCGACCTTCAGGCAAAGCTCGAACCCGCGAAACTGGGCACCGATATGCTCAACAGTGCGAAGTTCGTGAAGGCGCATGCACTGTCGAACGGCAAGCTCGGGACGACCGGTTTCTGCTGGGGCGGCGGAATGACGAATGCGCTGGCGGCAACGCTCGGTCCCGACATGCGCGCTGCCGCGCCGTTTTACGGGGCGGCGCCGGCCGCGGCGAAAATCGCGGATATCAAGGCGGCGCTCCTGATCCACTATGCCGAAGACGACGACCGCATCAACGGCATGTGGCCGGGATTCGAGGCCGGCCTGAAGGCGGCCGGCGTCAGCTACGACATGCACAAATATTCCGGCACGCAGCACGGCTTCCACAACAACTCGACGCCGCGTTACGTGGAGGCGGCCGCCAAGCTCGCGTGGGAACGGACGGTCGCGCACTTCAAGAAGCATCTGGCCTGACGCGATCACCGACCGGGCCGCGTCCTCACGATGCGGCCCGGTGCGGTATGGCTTCGCCTTGTTCTATGGGCAGCGTCACGATCATCTGCGTGCCCTTGCCGGGCGCGCTTTCGGCGCGGATCGTTCCGCCGTGCATCTCGATGAGGTGATGGCAGATTGCCAGGCCGAGACCCACACCTTCCTGCCGGCGCGTCGCCTCGCCGCCTTCGCGCCAGAAGGGCTGGAAGATCTTTTTGAGGTTCTCCGGGTCGATGCCGGCACCGTCGTCGGCGATCGCGAATTCGATCGCTCCGGCCGTCGGGTGCCGCACGGCAATGCGGATGTGGCAGCCGGCCGACGAATACTTGATGCTGTTCGTCAGCAGGTTCGTGACGACCTGGCGGAGCGCCACCTCGTCGGCCTGAAGCGGCAGCGGTTCGGCGCGCGTCCACGAAATGCCGATGTTCTTGCGTGCGGCCCGGTCGCCGACAAGCAGGATCGAGAATTCGACGATGTCATTCAGGTCGCAGGCCCGGAAATCGGGGCGGTAGGTCGCGATATCCATGCGCGACAGATCGAGGATCGAGGAAAGCAGCGCGTGCAGGTGGCGCGCGGACTGCACGATGTCGCTCGCGTATTCGACATATTTCGGCTTGCCGATGGGCCCCAGGAGCTGGCGCTGGAGCACTTCGGCAAAGCCGACGATGGCGTTGAGCGGCGTGCGCAGCTCGTGGCTCATGTTGGCAAGAAACTCGGTCTTGCTCCGGCTCGCGGACTCGGCGTCGAATTTCTCGAGAAGATAGCGCTGCCCGAGGTCGCGCAGGTCGTGCGCGGCGGCGTCGGCGCGGACGATCAGGGTGGCGATGCCGATCGATCCGAGCATGGTCAGGAGCGTGAAGACGCCGCACAAAGCGAAGGCGCGCGAGCGCTCCTCGGCCCAGGGTGCGAGATAGTCCCGCGAGCCAAGCCCCACGACGAGCACGAATCCGCCCGGATCGATCCGGCGCAGCGCATCCGTGCGCTCCACGGCATCCGCGGTCCGTGTGCTGTGGAAAATGGCCTGCGTCACGTCGGAATCCACCAGCGTGCGCAGTTCGGGCGATACGCTGGCGTTGCGGTATGCGCCGGCCGGCCCGTCGATTTTCGGCCAGCGCGTCAGCAATTCGAGGTCCTTCGTGCGCAGCACGACGATCCCGTACGGGCCGGTTTCGAATCGCGAAAAAAGGTCGGTGATCGTGTCGACCGCGAGGCTTGCCGAAACGACGCCGGCAAACGAACCGTCCGGATAGCGGAAGCCGCGCGATAGCGAGACGAGCCGTTTTCGGTTCAGGCGTCCCACCAGCGGTTCGCTCACGACCAGGCCGTCGCTGTTGTTGGCCTTCTGGCGCCGGAACCACTCCCGGTCGGAGAAATCCATGCCGATATCCGCATCGGTGCCCGGCCCGGCGATGAAAAGGCCGGACGCGTCGAAGACGCGAAAGGCATCGGCCTCGGGGATGCGCATGTTGAGCGCCTGGAAATGGTCGCGCACGCGGCCGGTTCCGATATCCCGGCCGTCGGCGATTTCCAGTTCGAGGAATTCGACCGTATTCGTGAGTTCGAGGTCCATGCGCATCAAAATGCCGCGGATGGCCTCGGCCGTGACGGCCGACAGGTTCCTGGTCGTGACGACCGCCTGTTCCTCGAAGTGCCGCCGGCTTTCGGCAAGAAACGCCCACGCGCCGAGCCAGACGCCGGCGTTTACGACGACGGCAAACGCCGCAACGGCCGCCATCTTGGCCACCGGCCAGCGCCGGGACTTGCGGTCGCGATTGGCGTCCGTGGCCTTGCGAAGCGGGCGGTCATCCGGCGTTGCGGACGCATCGGAAAGAGTTGCGTAATTTTTCACCGTGTCTATGTATGCGAAGTCCGTAAATATTCCGTTGCCGAGGGATTCGGCGGAATTGCGCGAAAACATGTCCGGATCAAGCCGTGGCGGGATTGCCAGCCGGATGCCGATACCGGCGAATGGGCCGGCATCGCAGATCCAGATCGACGGATTGCCGATCGCGATCGAGGCCGACGTCCGCGCGCGTACCGTCGAGCCGCAGAGCGCCATCTTCCACGAGGGCAATCCGGCGGCATCGGCGTACCGGATCGTGACGGGCGAGGTGTCGATCATGCGTTCCGACGGCGCACCGGGGAAATTCCGGCAGATCGACCGTCTGGGCCCGAACCAGTATTTCGGCGAGGCGGCCTTCCTGGGTTCCGGACGCCGGAACGTGACGGCGCTGGCGGTAACCCGCACGCTTGTCCTTGAAATGGACGTGCGCGGCTTCGAGGCCGAACTCACGACGATGGAAGAGGGGTACCGTGCGCTCGTCTGGCTGTTGCTCGAGTTCTGCAAGGCCGTGCCGCCGCGCGATTCCTGGCCGGACGGCCGGATGCCCGCGAACGCCCGGGCCCTCGTGGGCAAGATGGCGCAGTCGCTGGGCGGCTTGATGCCCGAACTTGTCCACATTCCCGGCGCGTTCCTGCGCGGGCTCCACGCGCGCCTCGTCGATGCCGCACTGGAGCGCTTTCCCGGCGATTGACGCGCGGCCCAATTCCTGCCAAACGCCCCGGTTCCGGACCGTTTGCTGGCGCGTTTTCGGCAGCTAGGCGCTTCCGAACAGAAGGTCCCGGATGAGGGGATTTGGGAACTTTCGCTTCAGCGTCACGGCAAAAAACGATTCCATGATCTGCGCGATCTTTCCGGCGACCTTGAGATGCCCGGTCTTCAGTTCGTCGCGGACCACGATGGGTGGAATGACGGCAAGGCCGACGCCTTCCCGCGCCAGAAGCCGCATCATCGCCATGTCGTCGATTTCGGCGGCGATCTGCGGGCGGACACGCAGGCGCTCCGTCAGCGCATCGAATGCGACGCGAATGCCGCTGATCCGCGAGGGGAGAATCAGAGGCTTCGTGGCGAGCAGCTCGGCGAGCTTCCGGCGCGGCCCGACAAGTTCGGGACGCCCGACCAGCGCGACCGACTGCTGCGCGATGGGCTGCACGATATATCCGGAAAGCGCGTCGATGGCCGGCGCCTGGTTCGCGAGGACGAGATCGACCTGAAGCGCGGATAGCGCGCCGAACAGCTCGGCCGCACTTCCCGAGCGCAGGACGATCTCGACGTCGGCGCGTCCCAGAAGGGGCTTCAGGAATCCGATCTGGAAATTCCGGGACAGCGTCGCGAGCGCGCCGATGCGGATCGCCTTGCGGTTGCGACCGGACTGCTTGAGCGTTTCGACAAGCTCGTCCCCGGTCGAAAAGATCGTGTCGGCGTGATCGAGCGCGATCCGGCCGGCTTCGGTCAGATGCAGGCTTCGCCCCGTGCGCTCGAAGAGCGGTTGCCCCAGCCGCGCCTCGAGCAGGCGGATCTGAACGGACAGCGCCGATTGCGAGACATTGAGCCTCTGCGCGGCCCGGGTCAGATGGCCCTCGTGCGCGACGATCCGGAAATAGCGCAGGTGATGATAATTGAGCTCGGGCATATCGTTCTTTTTAAACGAACGAATACGATCAAACAATATATTTTCATTTATCCGGTCCGCTTACTAGCTTTCGTGACCAAGCAAACCGGAGTTCGTCCATGAACGCGCACGCAACCGGCCTTCTCGTGCCGCTGATCTATTTCGCCGCCGCGATCGTCGTGAAGGCCGGTCGGTTCCGGACCGGACGGCAAAGCGCGCGGCTCGCCGGGATTGCTGCCGCGCTGGCGCTCGTATCGGCGATCGCAACGGCCGGCGTGCTCGTCCTGTCCGGCCCCGGCATCGCATATTCCGGCATTGGCGCGTGGGTCGATCCGGTCAGCGCGGCGATGATCCTGCTCGTGACATTCGTCGGCTGGATCGTCCTGCGGTTTGCGGCGACGTACCTCGATGGAGAGCAGGACGAGAGCCGGTTCCACTTCTGGATGCTGGCCACGCTCGCCGCCGTCTGCGCGCTCGTCGTCGCGCCGAACCTGGTCCAGCTTTCCTTGTCCTGGATCGCCACGAGCCTTTTCCTGCATCGCCTGCTTCTGTTCTACCCCCATCGTCCCGACGCCATCCGGGCGGCGAGAAAGAAATTCATCGTCGCGCGGATCGGCGATGGCGCACTTGTGGGCGCGGCGGTGTTGCTGCATGTGGCCTACGGCTCGCTGGAGCTGCCGACCATCCTTGAAAATGCCCGAGGTGGCCCGCCGGCTCCCGGGGCGGTGGCGACCGTCGGACTGATCGCGATCGCCGCCATCCTCAAATCGGCGCAGTTCCCGTTTCACGGATGGCTGACGGAAGTGATGGAGACGCCGACCCCGGTTTCCGCGCTTCTGCATGCCGGAATCGTCAATGCGGGCGGATTCCTGCTGATCCGGTTCGCCGACATCCTCGTCGGAGCGCCGGGAATCCTCGCCGCGCTCGTCGTCGTCGGCGGGTTCACGGCGATTGCGGCAAGCGTCGTCATGCTGACGCAGCCCGCGGTCAAGGCGTCGCTTGCCTGGTCGACCATCGCGCAGATGGGGTTCATGATCCTCCAGTGCGGACTGGCCCTGTTTCCGCTGGCGCTGCTGCACATCCTCGCCCATTCGCTTTATAAGGCGCACGCATTTCTGCGCGCAGGGAGCGGGATCGAAAACGTGCTGGCGGATCGGCGTCTTGGTCCGGTCGCCAACCCCGACTTCCCTGCCGTGTTGCGCGCCTTCGGTCTGGCGCTGCTGATCTACGCGGCGATCGGCTCTGCATTCGGCATAGCCGGAAAGCCGCCGCAGGCCATTGCGCTGGGCGGGATCCTCATCTTCGGCGTCGCGTACCTGATCGCCCAGGGTCTGGCGGATCTTGCGCCGCGGGCCCTTACCGTCCGGACGAGCGCCTTCGCGACGATTGCCTCGATCGCATATTTCCTGCTTCAGCGCGGTGCCGAACGCCTGCTGATCGGGACGCTTCCGCCGCCGCCCGTTCCCGGGCCGCTCGAATGGTTCCTTCTCACGCTTGCCGTGACGACGTTCGGTGCCGTCGCGCTGGCGCAGGCGATGTTTCCGGTCTGGTCGCGACATCCCGCGCTGATCGGCGTGCGCGTGCACCTTGCAAACGGCCTTTATGCCAACGCGCTGTTCGACCGACTGACCGGCGGTTGGAAACTGAAGGCCCGGAAATCGCGCGGCACGGAAGGTCTGGAAGCATGACGCAAGTGAAACCCCCGCCGGTCCATGTCGATCGGGTCCAGATTGCAGGGGCTGTCGACCGGGCGATCCGTGCGATACCGCCGGCATGGCCGCTTGCGGCGACGGTGGCCGTCAACCCCTTCCTGGCGCGCGCGGGCGAGCGTCTGGCCGTGACGGCTGCCCGTTTGCGGCGCGCGGCCGGAATTCGGGTGACGATGCCGCGCCGCTGGTTCCGGGACCGGATCGCCTCCGGGCGTATTTCCGATCGCGACCTTGCCGACGCGCTGTTTTCCAGCCGGTACGCCGACAAGCCCGTCGATGTCGCCGCGCTGAAGGCCTGCGCGAGCGAGGCGCCGGAGCCTCCGACGGCCATACCGACCGTCGCAAGGCTGGTTTCGCGCATCGCCCGCACCGACTGGGAAGGCATCGTCGCGGATCGGATATCGGCTTGGGCATCGGCGCAATTCGATCGGGGGCAGGCGCTTTGGCGAATGCCGCGCAACAAGCAGGCGTGGCCTTCGTGGCGGGTCTGGGCCATTCACGACCTGACGCCGGAAATTCTGGGCCTCGACGCGTTTGCCGCCTTCGTCGAGGAGATGCCGGTCGACCCCTTGGAAGCGATATGCCGGTCGGTCGCGGGACTGGCGATCCCGGGCGAAGCGCTCGATGGCTATTTCGAGCAGATCCTGTGGGGGATGGGCGGCTGGGCGCAATTGGCGCGCTATGAACTGTGGCAGGCCGAACTGGGCGGCGATACGAGCGGGACGGCGCGAGACCTGCTTGCGATCGGACTTGTCTGGGAGGCCGCACTGTTCACCAGATATGGCCATCGGGTCGACGGGCAGTGGGCTGAAAGCCGCGCGGCACATGCGCAGCCGTTGACGCCAGGCCGATCGGATGTCGTCGACGAGATCCTCCAGGACGCCGCAGACCGTTCGGCCGCGCGTCATCTGGAATTGCTGCTCGCCGGGCCAGCGCCGGATGCACGCGCGCTGCAGCCGGCCGTCCAGGCCGTGTTCTGCATCGACGTGCGCTCGGAGGTGTTCCGGCGCGCTTTCGAATCTCTGGACCCGGCGATACGGACATCGGGGTTCGCCGGCTTTTTCGGAATTTCCCCTCGGCATCGCTGCATTGGCTCGAATGTCGACGAACAGCGGTTTCCGGTCCTGTTGACCGCCGCCGGCGCGTCGACCGAGGTCGGGTCGTCGAAGGGCGAGATCGATGCCGACACACGCATGCGATATGCCGGTCGGGCAAGGCGGGCCTGGCGGCGCTTCCGGATGGCCGCCGTCTCGTCGTTTGCCTTCGTCGAGGCGATGGGGCCTGTCTACGCGGCGAAGCTCTTCGTTGATTCGTTCCATGCGGGGACAAGGCGCCGCGATTTCGGCGAACGGCCGCGCCTGGTTCCAAATCCGGACGACGAGCGGAAGGCCGAAGCGGCGGAGCGTATCCTCAGGGCAATGTCGATGACGCATGACTTCGCCCGGATCGTCCTGCTCGTCGGGCATGGCGCCAGTGTCACGAACAACCCGCATGCCAGCGCGCTGCAGTGCGGCGCCTGCGGCGGATATTCCGGCGACGTCAATGCCCGCCTTGCAGCCGCCCTCCTGAACGATCCCCAGGTCCGTCTGGCACTTCGCGCGCGCGGCGTGACGGTTCCGGAAGAAACCCTGTTCGTCGCGGCGCTGCACGACACCACGACCGACGACGTCACGTTGTTCGGGGCCGACGGTGCCGCGCCGCAACGGGCCAAAGAGCTTCAAAGGGTGCGGGAATGGCTTGCCGCCGCAGGAAAGCTCGCGCGCGCCGAACGTGCCACGCGGTTGCCGCGCTGCGGGCGCGGCAAGGACATTCCGGCTCGGGCACGCGATTGGGCCGAAACGCGGCCCGAATGGGGGCTTGCCGGGTGTCAGGCGTTCATAGCCGCGCCGCGCGGCCGGACGATCGGGCGGAACCTCGCCGGCAGGGCGTTCCTGCACGACTACGACTTTCGGAAGGATGCCGAAAACGGCTATGGCGTTCTCGAACTCATCCTGACGGCGCCGGTCGTCGTCGCAAGCTGGATCAGCCTGCAGTATTTCGGCTCGTGTGTTGCCCCGGAAGCCTTCGGGGCGGGAAACAAGCTGCTGCACAACGTGGTCGGCGGCGTCGGCGTCCTGGAAGGCAATTCCGGCCCGCTGCGCACCGGCCTTCCGTGGCAGTCGGTTCACGATGGCCGCGATTTCGTCCACGAGCCGGTCCGGTTGACCGTCTATGTCGAAGCGCCCACGGATGCGATTGCCCGCGTTCTTGCCAAGCACGGGCAGGTCCGGGAGCTTTTCGACAACGGCTGGCTCCATCTCGTCGTGCTGGACGATGCCGGAAGGCCGGCCGCCAGATATGCCGGCCAGCTGAAGTGGCAGGCGGCCGTCGTCCCGTCGACGACTGGAAACCCCGATTTTTCGACCTAGATAGGTGGTCGCAGGCCGTCGATCCGGCCCTTGGCGCAGCAAGCTCGCGGTCAGGCGAATTCTGGAGGTTCCGTATGCTTTCAAGGATGGGAAAAACGATCCTTGTCGGGCTGCTGGCGGGATCGTTCCTCGTCGCATGGGCCGGCAAGCCCGATGGCGTCACCCCGGTGCGCGGCTTCGATGCGGCCAAATACGGCGGTCGTTGGTTCGAGATCATGCGCCTGGAGAACAGCTTCGAGCGCGGGCTGACGAACGTCACGGCCACCTACGGCCTGCGGCCGGACGGCTCGCTCGATGTCCTCAACCGGGGGCTCGATCGCCAGACCTGCCGCTGGAAAGAGGCGCACGGCCATGCCGTATTTCAGGGCGAGCGGACCGTCGCAAGCCTGTCGGTGACTTTTTTCTGGCCGTTCTCGGGCGGGTATCACGTGCTTGCGCTCGACAAGCAGAATTATGCGTGGGCGTTGGTCTCGGGACCGTCCCGCAGCTACCTGTGGATTCTCGCCCGCCACCCGACTCTCGATCCGGCGATTCTGGAAAACCTGCTGGAGGAAGCGCGGCGGCTGAACTTTCCGGTCGCCGAGCTTGTCAGCGTCGATCACGGAAAACCGGATTGCCCGGCGGCTGAATGATCCCGGCCGGCCGAAAGCGGGTCGGTGCCCCGGCGATCGTACGTCAGTCCGATCTGAGCCGGCCGACGATCCCGGTCGGGAAGAAATAGACGCACAGGATGAACGCGATCCCCAGCCACAGCAGCCAGCGGTCGGGGTGGAACAGGTCGGGCAGCAGCGGCACGCCCGCGAACGCCTTGTTGGCGACGAGCAGAAGATCCTGAAGGTAATTCTGCGAAATCACCAGCAGGACCGCGCCGATCGCGGCTCCGTAGACCGTCCCCATGCCGCCGATCACGACCATCAGCAGGATGTCGATCATGATGTCGAAGGAAAGGACCGTGTCGGGGTTCGTCTGGCTCGACCACAGCGCCATGAGCGCACCCGCGAGTGCCGCGAATGCCGCGGCAATGCAGCTTGCCGCCGTGCGGTAGACGACGGCGCGATAGCCGATCGCCTCCGCGCGGAACGGATTTTCGCGCATTGCCTTCAGCACGCTGCCGAACGGCGAATTGACGATGCGCAGCAGCACCAGCACCAGCACCAGCGAGACGATGTAGACGAGATAGTAATCGAGCAGCCGGCCGTTGAGCCGCACGCCGAAGAGCGGCGTGTCGGCGAAGGACATCGATGCGCGCAGGATCGCCGGCAGGCGGAAATTGAGCCCGTCCTCGCCGCCCGTGACGTCGGATAGCTGCGAGGCGAGGATGGCGAACGCGCTCGCCACCGCAAGCGTGATCATCGCGAAGAAGATCGTGCGCAGGCGCAGGCTGAACAGTCCGATCACGGCGGCCAGCGCGATCGCCGATGCGAGGCCGGCGACGGTGCCCATCGCAACGGCATCCCAGCCCGAGCCCAGCCGCGTGAGCGCGATGGCGACGCCATAGGCGCCGATGCCGAAGAACATCGTGTGGGCAAACGAGACGATGCCGCTGTAGCCGAGGAGCAGGTCGAAGCTTGCCGCCAGCACGACGAAGACGCAGATCTTCGCCGCGACGTTGAGGGATTTCGCCCCCGGAAACAGGAACGGCGCAAGTGCGAGGCCGATGACGATCGCCAGCAGGGCTGCGGCCAGCCAGCGGCTGCGCGGCAGATCGTCGGAGAGAAGGGTGCGCAGCATCGGTCTATCTCCGCGCCACGGGGTAAAGCCCCTGCGGCCGCCACAGCAGGATGATCGCCATCAGCAGGATGTTCGATCCCAGCGCGACCTTGGGTGCGAGAAAGCCGACATAGTTCGCCGTCAGGCCGACGAGGAGTGCTCCGATGAAGCAGCCGCCCACCGACCCGAGCCCGCCGATGATGATGACGATGAAAACCAGCACGGCGACCTGCGCGCCGATCGTCGCGGTCACGGTTTCCTGATAGATGCCCCACATCGCGCCGCCGAGCCCTGCCAACGCCGAGCCCACGGCGAAGACGCCGACGAACAGGCGGCGGATGCGGTAGCCCAGCGCTTCGACCATCTCGCCATTCTCGACCCCGGCGCGGATCAGGAGGCCGATGCGCGTGCGGTTGAGCGTCACGCTCAGCGCCGCGAAGACCGCAAGGCCGATCACGACGGCGAAGATCCGGTATTTCTCGATCGCGATTTCGCCCAACAGGAACGCGCCGCGCAGCGCCGTGGGTCGGGCCAGCGTGATCTGGTCCGGCCCCCAGACGACCTTGATCAGCTGTTCGGCGACGATCAGGCCGCCCGTGGTCACGAGGATCTGCTTGAGGTGCTGGCCATAGACCGGGCGCACGATCGCGCGCTCGAAGGCAAGCCCGAGCCCGCCGCTGACCGCCATTGCGGCGAGCATCGCCGGGCCGATCGCCGCGAGATTGAGCCAGAGCGAATCGGCCTTGAGCCAGGGCGCCAGCCCGGCCATGACGCTCGCCGTCACGAAGGCACCGATGGCGATGAAGGCGCCGTGGCCGAAATTGAGCACGTCCATCAGGCCGAAGGTAAGCGTCAGGCCCGATGCCATCACGAAGATCATCAGGCCCATCGCAAGACCCGCAAGCGTCAGCGTCGCCCAGCTCTCGGACGAGCCGACCAGTGGCAGTGCCGCGATGATGATGCCGGGGACCAGCAGCAGCGGAATGAAATCGCGCTTCATTGGTGCGCATCCATGCCGAGCCCCAGCAGATGCTGCTGCAGGGCGTCGTCGGCCGCGAATTGCGCCATGTCGCCGGTGTGCGCGACCCGGCCGTCGTCCATCACCGCGACGCCGTTGCCGAGCCGGCGGGCGAACGCGAAATTCTGCTCGACGACCAGAAGGCTCGTGGCGCCGTCTTTCAGTTCGCGGAAGGCCTCGATCATGTTCGCGACGATCGCCGGGGCAAGGCCCTTGGTCGGCTCGTCGACGAGCAGCAGGCGGCGCGGCTCGACGATCGCGCGCGCGACCGCCAGCATCTGCTTCTGCCCGCCCGACAGATGGCCCGCCGGCAGGTGCCAGAACCGTTCGAGTGCCGAGAACCGGGCGAATATCCATTCGAGCCGCTTGCGCTCGGGCGGACCCTGCCGGGCGGCAAGCACGAGATTCTCGCGCACCGTGAGGTCGGCGAAGATCGCCATGCTCTCCGGCACGTAGGCAATGCCGAGCATTGCGATTTCGGGCGTGCTCATGCGCGTGATGTCGCGCCCGGCGAAGCGGATTTCGCCCGCACTTGCCCGCCAGAGCCCCATGATCGTGCGCAGCGTCGTCGTCTTGCCCGCACCGTTGCGGCCCAGCAGCATCGTCAGCCCGCCTTCGGGCACGTCGAACTCGACGCCGTGCAGGATATGGTAGCGGCCGATGCGCGTCTCAACGCCGCGAAGGGAAAGAATCGGCGCGCTCACGCCGACGCCCCGCCGAGATAGGCCTCGCGCACGATGTCGGAGCGGATGATCTCGGCCGGCGGGCCGTCGGCGACCAGCTTGCCCTGATGCAGCACGACGATCCGGTCGCTGAGCTGGCGCACGACGTCCATCTTGTGCTCGACCAGCAGGATCGTCCTGTCGCCCCGGCGCTTGATGGCGGCGATGATGTCGAGGATCGTGGGCACCTCGTCGATGCTCATGCCCGCCGTCGGCTCGTCGAACATGAAGATCTTGGGTTCCAGCGCCAGCAGGATCGCGACTTCGAGCTTGCGCTGGTCGCCGTGCGGCAGGGCCGCGGCGGCAGCCTGCGCGCGTGCGCCCAAAGCCACGGACTCAAGATGCGCCATCGCGCGCTCGGTCAGTTCGCGATGACTGCGGACGCGGCTGAAAAGGTCGAGCGGGCGGCCGTGCCGGACCTGGACGGCCAGTCGCACGTTTTCCAGCACGGACAGGTTCGGGAAAAGATTGGTGAGCTGGAAGGCGCGCCCGAATCCAAGACGGCTGCGCCGCGCGGCGCCCAGCGCCGTGACGTCGTTCCCGTCGAGCAGCACGCGGCCTTCGGTTGCCGCAAGCTGGCCGGAGACCAGGTTGAAATAGGTCGTCTTGCCGGCCCCGTTCGGGCCGACGATCGATGTCAGCGTGCCGGGCTCGAAACGGCAGGTCACGCCGTCGACCGCGGCGTGACCTCCGAAATGGACGGCGAGATTTTCGGTTTCGAGCATGATCCCGGCGGTCGACCGGGGACCCCGGTCGAACTAGCGCTTGTTCTTGATCGGCAGGACCATCTCGTCCGCGGGAATTTCGCGCACGAGGTCGAGCAGGTCGGTATCGCCGGCCGGATTGGCCTTCATGCGCCAGTGATACATGGGCTGCAGCGCCTGATGGTCCTCCTTGCGGAAGGTCATCTTGCCCTTGGGGGTGTCGAAGCTCATGCCTTCCATCGCGGCGATGAGCTTCTCGGTATCCGTTCCCTTGGCGCGGTTGACGGCCTCGACCAGCGCCATCGCCGCACTCATGCCGCCGGCGACGAAGAAGTCGGGCGGGGCGCCGTTGTTCTTCTTCTTGTACTCCGCGACAAGCCAGTCGTTCACCGGGTTCTTCGGGAAGCCCCAATAATAGTAGATGGCGCCTTCCAGCCCCGGAAACTGCTTCCAGCCCGCCATCACCGGCAGGATGTTGCCGCCGGGTGCGATCTCGATCTTGTAGCGTTCGGGCTTCAGGTCCATCAGCTTGGGCAGCGGATGGGCGCCCGCCCACACGACGACGATGATCTTGCGGCCGGGGCGATCCTTCAGCGCGTCGAAGATGCGCTGCGCGGGGGCGGTGAAATCGGTCGTGGCCTGCGGCGCGTATTCCTCGTGCACGATCTTCGCCTTCGAGCCGACGGCGGCGAGTGCCGCCTTGACCGCGGCCACGCCGTCCTTGCCGAAGGCATAGTCCTGCGCCAGCGTGGCGATGCTGATGTTCTCGTCCTTCAGCGTCGCGGCGGCGGCGAGCGCGTCCTGCGTGGAGTTGCGCGCGGTGCGGAAGATGTAGCGGTTCCACTTCTCGCCGGTGATCTGGTCGGCGACCGCCGGCTCGACGATCAGGACCTTCTTGTACTCTTCCGCGATCGGCAGCATGGCGAGCGCACCGGCCGAACCGGTGGTGCCGACGGCGATGTCGACCTTGTCGTCGCCATAGGCCTGCTCGAGTGCGGCCTTGGCCAGATCGGGCTTGAACTGGTCGTCCTTGAGGATGACCTCGATCTTGCGCCCGGCGAGCATCATCGTGCCCTTCGTCGCGTATTCGAGGCCGAGCATGAAGCCCGCTTCGGTCTGGCGGGCATAGGCTTCCAGCGGCCCGGTCTTGCTGTAGATCAGCGCGATCTTCAGCGGCTGCTGGGCGCAAGCGGGCGAAACGCCAACGACACCGGCCAGGGCAAGCGCGCCTGCAAGCGCGATAAACGAACGACGGGACATCTCCGACTCCTGCGAATTGCCGGCCCTTCTGGATCGTGGCCGCGCCGGCACTATAGGGGCCGCCCATGTCGCCTTCAATCGGGACCGCGTGACAGATCCGGACGAGCCGTGCGGTCGTTCCGCACCATGATGAATTTGTGTGCTGCGCGCGCGCCTGCAGGAGCGGATGGCTGGGGCGCTAGGATTCGAACCTAGGAATGCCGGTACCAAAAACCGGTGCCTTACCGCTTGGCGACGCCCCAGCAGTGCCGCCTATCTAAAGGGCCGGTTCGAACTTGTCGAGGGGGCGTGCGCCCCGGATCGTGGCTGCGGCCAGATCGACGCCGTCGAGATCGGCGCCGGTGAAATCGGCGCCCACGATCAGGGCGCCGGCCAGGCTTGCCGCCGGTGCCCGCCCGACCGAGTGGCCGTCGGCGCCCACGCGTTCGGCCGACGATAGCCGGGCGCGCGCCAGCATCGTGCCGACGAGCGAGGTGCCTGCGAGACTGGCGCCGGCAAGGTCGCATTCGGTCAGGTCGGCCCCGTCGAGGCGGGCACCGGCAAAATTCGCCGAGGTGAGCGTCGTGCCGGTGAGTTTGGCACCCGACAGGTCGGCCTTCTCGAAGCGTGCCCCGCGCAGATCGAGCCATTGCAGGTTGGCCCCGGCGAGATTGCGCCCGTCGAACGTCGCGCGCGCACCTGCCGCACCGCCGCTTTCAAGCCACCTCGCGTGCTCGGCCGCGATGCGCTGCACGTCGGCCACGGGAAGACTCGGGTTCGTGCGCGAAAGGTCCAGCCAGACCTCGTGCATGGCGCGGCTGACCTTGGCGCCGGTAATGTCCGCCCCGCCGATGGCCGCCCCGCGCAGGTCGCAGTTTTCCAGCGTGGCACCGCACAGCCTTGCGCCGGAGAGATTGGCACCGGAAAGCCGCGCGCCGGTGAGTTTCGCACCCGAAAGATCGGCGCCCCGGAAATCCGCATCGGCGAAGTCGGCGTCCGCACAATCGGCGTCGCGCATCGACACGCCCGAGAAATCGGCACCGCCCGCCTGCCCCCTGGCGAAGCGCACATTGTCGAGATTGGCCCCGCCCAGCCGTGTGGGCGTGTTCGCGCTTCCGGCGAGATTGGCCTCGCGCAGGTCGCAGTCGGATAGCCGTGCCGCGTTGAGCAGTGCGCCGCGCAGGTCCGATCCGCGCAGCGAACTTGCGGCAAGATCGGCATTGGCAAGCACCGCCTCGCGCAGGTCGGCGAAGGAAAGATCGCAGGCCGTAAGCCGGGCGCCGGCAAGCAGGGCCTTGCGGAAGATCGCGCCCGAAAGGTTCAGATCGTGGACCGAAAGCCCGTCGTGCCGTTCGCCGGTCGCGTCGAGCCGGCCTTGCGGGTCGCGCCCCATGAGATAGGCGCCGTGCGCGCGCGCGCGATTTTCAAAGTGCAGACTGTCCATGCCGACCGATCCGTTCGGCAGCAGTCTAAACGGTCGTTTGCTACAATTGTACTAACAACCGGTTCGGCACTTCATGCCGCCCTGGCGGCGACATTCTCGACGTACCAGCGATAGGCGTGGGCAAGTCCGGGCTCAAGCTCGTATTTCGGCCGCCAGCCCAAGGCCATGAGGCGCGAAGGATCGGTCAGCTTGCGCGGCGTGCCGTTGGGCTTGGAGGTGTCGAATTCGAGCCGGCCGGCGAAGCCGGCGACCCTGGCCACCGTCTGGACGAATTCGCGGATCGAGACTTCCCTGCCGGTGCCCACGTTGAACGCGTCGAGCCCGGAATAGCGCTTCATCAGGAACACGCACGCGTCGGCAAGGTCGTCGACATGCAGGAATTCGCGCAGCGGCGTCCCGTCGCCCCAGACCGGGATCGACGCGGCACCCGTCGCGACCGCGCGATGGACCTTGGCGATCGTCGCGGCCGGCACGTGGCCCATTTCCAGATCGTAGTTGTCGTTGGGGCCGTAGAGGTTCGTCGGCATGCAGGCGATGAAATCGACGCCGTACTGCTTCTTGTAGGCCTGGCACATTTTCAGGCCGGCGATCTTCGCGATCGCGTACCACTCGTTCGTCGGCTCGAGCGGGCCGGTCAGCAGCGCGTCCTCGTGCATGGGCTGCGGGGCCATGCGCGGATAGATGCAGGTCGACCCGAGGAACAGCAGCTTGCGCACGCCGGCCTTGTACGATCCGTGGATGACGGAATTCTGGATCGCGAGATTTTCGTAGAGGAATTCGGCCGGCCGCGAGTTGTTGGCGTGGATGCCGCCCACGCGCGCGGCGGCAAGGAAGACCGCATCCGGCTTCGCACGCGCGAGCCATTCCTCGACCGCCGACTGGCGCGACAGGTCAAGCTCCGCCTTGGGCGCGGTCAGGATGGTGCAGTTTTCACCCGCCAGCCGCCGCACGATGGCAGCCCCCACCATGCCGCGGTGGCCCGCGACGAAGACGCGCTTTCCCGCGAGATCGAATTCAGCCGCTGCGGTCATTGCGATGGCGCTCGCGTTCGACGACCTTGAGATCGGAATCGACCATTTCGGCGACGAGCTGCTCGAAGGTGATCTTGTGCTTCCAGCCCAGCTTCGTGCGCGCCTTGGTGGGATCGCCGAGAAGGAACTCGACTTCAGTCGGGCGGAAATAGCGCGGATCGATCTCGACGAGTGTCTCGCCGGTCTTCGCATCGAGGCCTTTTTCGTCCACGCCCTTGCCCTTCCACTCGAGCGGGCGGCCGATGCGCGCGAAGGCCAGCTCGACGAACTGGCGCACGGTCTGCGTCTCGCCGGTGGCGAGCACGTAGTCGTCCGCCTCGGCCTGCTGCATCATCAGCCACATGCCTTCGACATAGTCGCGCGCATGGCCCCAGTCGCGCGAGGAATCGATGTTGCCGAGGTAGAGCTTCGACTGCATGCCCAGCTTGATCGCGGCGACCGCGCGGCTGATCTTGCGGGTGACGAATGTCTCGCCGCGCGTGGGCCCCTCGTGGTTGAAGAGGATGCCGTTGGAGGCATGCATGCCATACGCTTCGCGGTAGTTGACCGTGATCCAGTAGGCGTAGAGCTTCGCGGCGGCATAGGGGCTGCGCGGATAGAACGGCGTCGTCTCGCGCTGCGGACGCTCCTGCACGAGCCCGTAAAGCTCGGACGTAGAGGCCTGATAGAAGCGCGTCGACTTTTCCATGCCGAGGATGCGGATCGCTTCGAGCAGGCGCAGCGTGCCGATGCCGTCGGCGTTGGCGGTGTATTCCGGCGTCTCGAAGCTGACCGCGACGTGGCTCTGTGCCGCGAGGTTGTAGATCTCGGTCGGCTGGGTCTGCTGGACGAGCCTGATGAGGTTCGTGGCGTCGGTCAGGTCGCCGTAATGCATGAAGAAGCGCACGCCGTGCTCGTGCCGGTCGGCGTAGAGATGGTCGACGCGCGCGGTGTTGAACGACGAGGAGCGCCGCTTGACGCCGTGGACGACATAACCCTTCTGCAGCAGCAGTTCGGCAAGATAGGCGCCGTCCTGGCCGGTGATGCCGGTGATGAGCGCGACTGGCTTTGACATGGACACTTCCGCAAAACGGGGCGAACGGGGAGGGGGTTTAGCACCCCCTGCGAGGCCCGACAACGGCAGGTACCGGGGCTTTATGCCACCCCCCGGCGGCGATCCACCAGCCCGCCGGCGCCCGCGATTTCAGGGTCTTGGCCGCCGCCGCCGCCGCCGGCCGGTCGGCGAACAGGCCAAAGCACGTCGCCCCGCTGCCGGACATGCGGGAAAGAAGCGCGCCGGGAAGCGATTCGAGCGCAGCCAAAGCCTCGCCGATCGCGGGGGCAAGCCGGAGTGCCGGTCCTGCAAGATCGTTCGATGTGGCCGCCAGTGCCCGTGCGAGGCCGGGGGCATCGGCGGGTATCGGAAAGCGCTCGGGCTTCGAGAAGGGGCCGGTCCGCGCCCGGAAGACCATCGGGGTGGGGACGGCGATGCCGGGATTGACCAGCACGAGCCCGGCTTCGGGCAGTTCGCCCGCCGGTTCGACGGTTTCGCCGGTGCCCGACATCCATGAGGCCCGCGGATCGAGACACACGATCGTGTCGGCCCCCAGCGCATAGGCCAGTTCGTCGAGCCGCTCGCGCGGCGGCAGGCCGCCCCACAGCCGGCCGAGCGCGCGCAAGGTTGCCGCCGCGTCCGACGATCCGCCGCCAATGCCGCTCGCCACGGGCAGGTTCTTGGTCAGGCGGATCTTGGCGCCTTCGTCGGTCGCGCTTGCCGCGGCAAGTGCACGCGCGGCCCGCAGCACCAGATTGTCGGGCTCGCCCGCCAGGGCCGTCGCGAACGGCCCGCCGAGCGCCAGCGAGAGAAGTTCGCCCGGCGCCGCCGCGACCTCGTCGCCGATATCGGCAAAGGCGACAAGCGAGTCGAGCAGGTGATAGCCGTCCACGCGCTTTCCCACGACATGGAGCGACAGGTTGATCTTGGCGGGCGCGAATTCGACGATCATCGCTGGCGCGCCAGCCCCGGCTGGCGGACCGGCGCCCGGCCGCGCACGCGAACGCGCGTGGGCTGCGGCGCGTAGAGCGTCTTCGTCGCTTCGACAAGGGCCACGCCCGCAAGGGCCGGGAAGATCCGGCTGCCGACCGCCTCCCACGTATTCGCCGAAGACAGCCACAGCCGCCCGCCGAACGGCGGCAGGAACAGGCCGGCGCGCGTCTCCTGCGGCACGAACAGGTTGTCGCGCAGCAAGCGGCGGATCTGGCTGACGGTGAAGGGATGGCCGTGGCCGAAGGGCGTGCGGTCGAGCCGCGCCCAGATCCCGCGCCGGTTGGGCACGACGATCAGCACGCGCCCGTTGCCGCTGAGCACGCGCCACACTTCGCGCAGCAGCGGGCGCAGCGCCTCGGCATACTCGACCGCGTGGACGAGCAGCACGCGGTCGACCGAAAGGTCGGGCAGCGGCAGCGCCTCTTCCTCGACAAGTGCGGCGGCGTTGGGCCCCTCGGGCGGCCAGTGCAGCACGCCCTGCGCGCCCGGCATCATCGCAAGGCACCTGACGGCCGCCTGCCTGTAGTCGCGCAGGTAGGGAACGGCATAGCCGAGCCCCAGCACCGACTGGCCGGCCGCATCCGGCCAGATTTCGCGCATGCGCTTCTGGATCAGGCGGCGCGCGGTCTGACCGAGCGGGCTTGCGTAGAAATCGCGGAGATCGACGACGTCGGTCCACATGGCGCGCGGAGTTTCCGACGGCGGGGGAATTTACGCAACTTCACCCCCCAATTCGGCGGCCGGTCTGTCTAAGATGGTGCGGCGATGGAACATCTCAACCACGGAATCCTGCTGGGCGGCTTCCTGATCGTCGTCAGCATCCTCGCCGGGATGTTTTCCTCCCGGCTCGGGGCGCCGCTGCTGCTCGTCTTCCTGGGGCTGGGCATGCTGGCGGGGGAGGACGGGCCCGGCGGCATCGCGTTCGGCGATTTTCAGGTCACCTATCTCGTGGGCTCGGTCGCGCTGGCGATCGTCCTTTTCGACGGTGCGTTGCGCACGCCGCGTCAGGCGTTCCGGCTTGCGCTGAAACCCGCGCTGGTACTTGCGACCGTGGGCGTTGCGATCACCGCCTCGATCATCGGTGCGCTGGCATGGTTCACGCTCGACCTGCCGCCGGTGGGCTCGTTTCTGGTCGGTGCCGTCGTCGCCTCGACCGACGCGGCGGCGGTCTTCCTTCTGCTCAACATGCGCGGGACCGAACTCAACAAGCGCGTCACGGCCACGCTCGAGGTGGAAAGCGGCATCAACGATCCGATGGCGGTGTTCCTGACGGTCGCGTGCGTCGAATATCTGCTGCAGCCGGCGGCCGAGCCGGGCCTGCGGCTGGCGATTTTCTTCGCGATCCAGATGCTGGGCGGGGCGGCGATCGGCATCGCGGGCGGCTTCGCGCTCGTGTGGCTGGTCAACCGGGCCGAACTTGCCGGCGGCCTCTATCCGGTGCTGTGCGCGGCCTTCGCGATCACGGTCTTCGCGGCCGCGCAGTCGGTCGAGGCATCGGGGTTCCTTGCGGTCTATCTGGCGGGGCTGGTGCTCGGCAACAAGCGCCATCGCGCGCAGGCGACGATCCTGCGCTTTCACGACGGGCTCGCCTGGATCGCGCAGATCGTGATGTTCCTGATGCTGGGCCTGCTCGTGACGCCCTCGAAGCTCGTCGCGAATATCGGCCCGGCGCTGGCGATCGGCGTGGTGCTGATCCTCGTGGCGCGGCCGCTGGCGGTGTTCGCGTGCCTTGCGCCCGCACGCTTCGACTGGCGCGAGAAGGCGTTCATCGCGTGGGTGGGCCTGCGCGGTGCGGTGCCGATCTTCCTTGCCTCGATCCCGGTGCTGGCGGGCGTGACCGGCGGCATGACCTATTTCAACGTCGCGTTCGTGGCGGTGATCGCCTCGCTCGTCGTGCAGGGCTGGACGGTCGGGCCTGCCGCGCGGTTTCTCGGCCTGGCACTGCCCCCGCAGACCGAGCAGATCGGGCGCAGCGAGATCGACCTGCCGCTGGTGGCCGACCGCGACGCCGCCAGCTGGCGCGTGGCCGAGCGCAGCCCGGCGCTGGACAAGACCTTCGCCAACCTGCCGCTGCCGCGGCGCGCGCGCATCATCGCCGTCATCCGCGAGGGCGCGATCATGAACCGGCAGGAACTCGACCGGCTCCTCCCCGACGACCAGATCATCGCGCTGGTTCCGCCCGAGCACACGATGACGCTCGACAAGCTCTTCGCGCCGCGCCCGGTGCGGCGCAAGAACGTCGACGACGGCGGCGAGTTCGAATTCCCGGGCAGCCTGCGGCTCGATGCGCTTTGTCTGGCCTACGGCCTTCCCTTCGATCCGTTCGAAGCGGAGGTGACGCTTGCCGACTATCTGGCAGGCAAGCTCGGGCCCGATGCGGTCGAGGGCGACCGCGTGCGGATGGGCCCGGTCGAGCTGGTGGCGCGCGAGATCGTCAAGGGGCGCGCGACGCGCGTCGGGCTCGAGCTGGAAGCGCCGGACGAGCGCCTTCCGGTCCTGCGGGCGTTGCAGCGCCTGCGCCGGCGGCTGTTCGGCGCGCGTTGAACCGGGCCCGCTACATCACTAATGTAGCGCGTCCGATTTCAAAAAACCCGCGGGAGCCGCCGTTTATGAAACTCGCCTACAGTGCTGCCAGCCCCTATGTCCGCAAGGTCATGATCCTCGCCCACGAATGCGGTCTTGCCGACCGCATCGAGAAGGTGCCCACCGCCGTGCGTCCGGACCAGCCCAACATCGCGTACGGTTCGACGAACCCGCTGATGAAGGTGCCCGCACTCACGACCGACGGCGGCGAAGTGCTGTTCGACAGCCGCGTGATCTGCGCCTATCTCGACACGCTGCATTCCGGCCGCAAGCTCATCCCCGAGACGGGTGGTGCGCGCTGGAAGGCGCTGCGTCTGGAAGCGTTTGGCGACGGCATGACCGATGCGGCACTGCTCGTGCGCTACGAGACGTTCCTGCGGCCGGAGAACCTGCGCTGGAAGGAATGGATCGACGGCCAGAGCCTGAAGGTGACGCAGGCGCTCGACCAGCTTGAAAGCGAGCCCGACCAGCTTGCCGGCGACGTGACCATCGGCCACATCGCGGTGGCAGCGGGCCTTGGCTGGATCAGCTTCCGCAACATCGTCGATGCCTTCGCCGGCCGCCCGAAGCTGAAGGCGTGGTTCGAGAAGATGTCGGAGCGGCCGTCGCTGAAGGCGACCGCACCGGCCGCGTGACGACGCCCGACCAGATCATCGCCGCCCTCGGGCTCGAGCCGCATCCCGAGGGCGGCCATTATCGCGAGACGTTCCGCCATCTTCCGACCGAAGGCCCGCGCGGCGCGATGACGGCAATCTATTATCTGCTGAAGGCGGGCGAGCGTTCGCACTGGCATCGCGTGGATGCGGCCGAGATCTGGCACTGGTATGCCGGCGCGCCGCTGGCACTGCATCTCTCGCCGGATGGGCGGGCCACGCATACAAGGCGCCTCGGCCCGTCGATCGGTGCCGACGAACGCCCGCAGATCATCGTGCCGGAAGGCTGGTGGCAGGCGGCCGAGAGCCTCGGCACATGGACGCTCGCGGGCTGCACGGTCGGCCCGGCGTTCGAATTCAAGGGTTTCGAGCTGGCGCCGCCAGGCTGGAAGCCGGGGGCGCATTGACCACGGCGATATTCGCGGGCCGCCGGAAGATACAGCCGGTTTGGTACGATTTCGGCGGCAATTAGACTGTCGAATGCTTCCCCAGGTTGCGGTATCCGACTGACAATGTATGCTCCAAGATTCAGAAGCGAGACTTGGTGCTACAATTTTGGCGATAAGATCGACTGTATGATTCGGCCGCCTTGATCGAGGAGGTTCGAATGCAGTGGAAGATCGTGCGGTTGGCGGTCGTCGTGACGGTCGCCGCGTTTCTCCCCGGATGCGAAACCCTGTTCAATTCGATCTATCGGGAGCCGCTGCCGGATCGAAACATTTCCGTCATCACCGATGCCAAGCAGCGCGCGATCCTGCAGGTCAAACAGGATACGGAGACGAAATCCTATGACGCGGCGGGTAAATTGACCGGTAGCACGAAGGTGACCGGGAAGGTCGTCATGTGCGCCGAACCCAGCCCGGACGTCGCGCAGGCGATCTCCGCCGCCCTTTCGATTTCCGCCAGCGTCGAGAAGATCGCTTCCATCCCCAGCGGATCGAGTGGCGAGGACAAGCGCGGGACGGGCGTGAATCTGGGTTACTCGACCGCATCGAGCGTCGCCCAGCTCGGCGAACGGCTGGCGACCATCCAGCTGCTGCGCGACAAGATGTACCGTGCCTGCGAAGCCTATGCGAACGGCGCGGTCGGGCCGACGGGCTATACGCTGATGCTCGCGCGTCTCGACAAGACGATGGCGACGATGCTTTCGGGCGAACTCGCCGCCGGAGCCTTCGGGCGCGCGCTTGCCCAGATCGCCACCAGCGCTTCCGCCAACGGGGGCGTATCGGAAACGGCCCTCCAGGCCGCACGCGACAAGGTGAAGGCGAAGTCCGACGCGCTGGTCACGGCCGCGAAGGAAGCCGAGGGCACCGACAGGACCGCCCATGTCGACGCGGCCGGCAAGGCGTTCGCCGAAGCGACGACCGAACTTCTCGCCCTCGAACGGGCCGTCGCCGTCAGCGCGTCGGGCGCGTCGGCGGCCGCCACGACGGTGCTGGGCAATATCGCCGGCCGGCCCACCGGCGCAACCGGCGACATTGCGGCGATCCACCGCGCGTTCCTCGACGACGACGGCATCGAACCGCTCGTCGATGCCTGCGTCACCGCGATGGACTTACCCCCTGGCGGCGACAAGACCGTCTTCGCGATGGTTGCGGCAAAGTCCGCGGATTTGATCGCAAAAAGCGAGGAGTTGCAGACTGCGACGACTGACGCGAAAAATAAGTCGGCAAGCCTCAAGACCTTGAATAATCCCACGCCTGAGGCTCGCGCTGCTGCGGAGGCTGCCTTCGATACGGCCAATGCCGAGGCAATTCGCATAAAGGATGCGCTGATCGCGCAGGCATACATGCAATACGGCCTGCACTTTCCGGCCTTCTGCCAACAGAATGTGCTGAGCGCGAACTCTCCCTTTGTGGCCGCGCGGATTTCGGCCAAGCGCGAACTTCGCGAGATTGACCTGAAGCGGGCCGTAATCGCGGCCGCGAACGGGCCCGGCACGGTCTGCCAGTCGCTGATGGCCGACGGCGACTATCGCAAATATGTCGTCGCGGACGGAAAGGACATTCCCGATGCCGCGCGTGCGCTCATCGAGAAGTCCTGCGGCATCAAGCTGGCCCCGAAGCCCGCACCCGAAAAGCCGAAGGACTCCGCCGGCACCGACAAAAACAAGAAGCAGGAGGATGCCGGCGCGGACAAGGACAAGAAGAAGGACGGTGCTGCAGCCGACAAGGACGAAAAGAAAGGCGCTGCCACCCCGAAGAAGAAATCCTAGCGCCCTTCCTGCCGCCAGGCGACGTAGAGCAGGCCGAGGCAGAGCAGGAAGGTGAGGAGGCCGGGCATCAGCGGGGTCTGTGCCACGCCGGTGACGACGTAATCGCCGTTCGCCTTGAAGCCGATCCAGCCGCGCCCGCCGGGCGCCGAGCCGCCCATCTCGCGGCCGGCCTTGACGCGGCGCACGTCGGGGATGCCGTCGGCAAGCCACACGACGGCCCCGCCGGTGGCGTCGGCGGCGGGTTTCAGCAGCGTGTCCGTCGCGCGCACGTCCGCACTCTCGGCCGGATTGACGGCGCCCACGGCCGCCAAGGTCGAGCGTTCGCCGTCCGACAGGCGGTAAAGCCCCGACCGTTCCGGCGCGAAGCTCGCGGTCTGCCGGCCGCCGCGCGTCTCGGCAAGGGTGATGTCGCGCGTCGAGCCGTCGGGCGCGGCCACGATCACGGGTGCCGTCACCGGTTCGAGCGAGCGGCGCTCGATCTCCACCCGGCCGGCGCGCACGCGCGCCTTGAGGTCGTTCTCCTCAAGCTCGGGTTCCTTCATCAGCCAGTGCGCGATGCGCCGCAGCAGTTCGGCGTGCGGGCCGCCGCCGTCGAAGCCGCGCGCCCACAGCCAGATCTGGTCGCTCATCAGCTGGGCCACGCGGCCTTCGCCCACGCGGTCGAGCAGCAGCAGCGGCCGGTCGCCCACGCCGTTCATCAGCACCTGGCCGCGGCGCGGTTCGGTGTCGATGTGGCGGAACCAGCGGCCCCATTCGGGCGTCGAGCCTTCGCCGCCGGGCAGGTCGGCGGTCACCGGATGGCGCCGGCCGACATCCGAAAGCGTGGGCACGAAGCCCTGCTCGAAATTCTGGCCGGTCGGCACGCCGGGCATGATCTGGCCGATGGGCGAATTGAACAGCGAATTGGGCGCCGAGAAATTCGGCCCCACCGAGATCAGCAGCGCGCCGCCCTTGCGCACGTAGCGCACGATGTTGTCGAGATAGACGATCGCCAGCACGTCGCGCCGCCGATAGCGGTCGAAGATGATCAGGTCGAATTCGCTGAGCTTCACCTCGAACAGCTCGCGGATCGGGAAGGCGATCAGCGACAGCTCGTTGACGGGCGTGAAATCCTGCGCCTCGGGCGGGCGCAGGATCGTGAAGTGCACGAGATCGACCGACGGGTCGGATTTCAGCAGGTTGCGCCACGTGCGTTCGCCCGGATGCGGCTCGCCGGTGACCAGCAGCACGCGCAGCCGGTCGCGCACGCCGTTGACGACGACGACCTGCCGGTTGTTCTCGAGCGTCAGTTCGCGCGGGCCTGCCTCGACCTCGAGTTCGAAGACCGTCTGCCCGGCCTTGTCGAGCTGGAATTCGACGGGCACCGAGGTGCCCACCGGCACGCGCACGGTGCGGAAGGGCTGGCCGTCGCGCTTGATGTCGACGCGCGCCTCGCCGCGCGCGGCCGTGCTCCCTCGCGGCGGCGTTCCTTCGTCGACGCGGATCGTCATCGTCTGCGGCTTGGCGACGATGGCGAACCCCGGCGCCTGCTCGAGAACCAGCCGGCGGTCGATCTCGTTCCTGGCGCCGGCGATCACGCCGTGGACGGGGCCGGGCAGGTTCAGGCGCCCGATCTCGTCCTTGTCGCCCTTGGGCGCGTCGTGCACCTGGCCATCGGTGAGGAGTGCCACGCCGGCAATGCGGTTTCGCGGCACGTCGGCAAGGGCGCGTTCGAGCGCGCCGAAGAGCCGCGTTCCTTCCTGTCCGCCGCCGCCGCCGCCCGCGCGCACGATGCGCAGCTCGAAATCCTTTTCCCGCGACAGCCTTTCGCGCAAGGCCACGGCCGCGCGGTCGACGCGCTCGGCGCGATCGCCGGTCTTCATGCTGTCGCTTTCGTCGATGACGAGCAGGCCGATGTCGGTCAGCGGCTTGCGCTCCTCGACCACCGCCAGCGGGTTCGCGATCGCAAGCAACAGGCCCGCGGCGGCGGCCGCGCGCCACACGGCACCGCGCGCGCGCACGAAAAAGGCATAGCCGAGCGCCGCCGCGGCGACGACGGCCAGCACCGCGAGCCACGGCCACGGCACGAGGGGGGCGAAGGCGAGCGAATAGTCGGTCATCGCCTTATGCGCTCCAGGATCGCGTCGACATGCACCTGGTCGCCCTTGTAGTTGCCGGTCAGCGCGTACATCACGAGATTGACGCCGAAGCGCACGGCCAGCTCGCGCTGGCCTTCGCCGCCGGGCACGACCGCGAACATCGCGCGCCCGTTGGCGTCGAGCGCCCAGGCCGAGGCGAAATCGTTGGCGCCGATCAGCACCGTGGTGACGCCGTCATTGTCGTGCGCGTCGGGCTGCTCGATCCACAGCGGCGCGCCGGCAAGCCGGCCGGGGAAATCCTGAAGCAGATAGAATGTCTTCGTCAGCACGTGCTCGGCCGGCACGCGGGCAAGGCGCGGCAGGTCGAGCGGGCGCAGGATCTCGCGCAGGCGCAGCGCTGCCGGGCCCACGCCCGCAGGCCCGATCGATCCGGCCTCGCGCGTGTCGAAAAGGATCATGCCGCCATCGGTGAGATACTGCTTCACGCGCGCCATCGCGGCGGCGCCGGGCAGGCGGCCGGCGGGCGCCACCGGCCAGTAGAGCAGCGGGAAGAACGACATCTCGTCGCGCTCGACGTCGACGGCGGCGGGTTCGACCGGATCGACAGCCGTGCGGCGCGCGAGGATGACGCCAAGACCCGTCAGGCCCGCGCGGCTGATCTCGTCGATTTCCGCATTGCCCGAGAGGACGTAGCCGAAGCGCGTATGGGTCGTGTTGGCGATCGCCACCGCCTCGTCGACCGGCTTCGGGGTTTGCGCGCGGGCTTCGGGGGCAAGCAGCATCGCGGCGGCGAGCGCCGCCGCCGTCCCGATGCGCGGCACGCGCACGAGGCCGCGCAGCACGAGTGCCGCGAGAAGGTCGACGAGCAGGAGGATCAGGGCCAGGACGAAAAGCGCCGGCTTGAAATCGACCTCGCGCGGCCGGGCGAAGGTGGCGCTTTCGACGCCCGAGGGAAGCGACGTCAGCGCCTTGGGCGGCTCGACGCTCTGCGCGAGGTTGAGCGCACGGCGCGCCACGTCGCTGCCATAGTGGCCCGGCGGCGAACGCGGGCCGACCGGCTGGCTTGAAAACGCACGCGCGACCACGCCGGTCGCTGCCGGGAACGGCGGCACGAGCCGGCCGAAAGCATCGAGCGTGGCGACGGGCGGCAGCACCGCATCGCCCCCCGCATCGCCCGCGATCCCCTGCGAGAGCCCCACGAGACGGCGCAGCATCTCGAGATAGAGCCCGGAAATGGGCAGGTCCGACCATTCCGGTGACGCGGTCACGTGGACGAGCACGAGCCAGCCTTCGCCGCGCTTGTCGGCCGTCACCAGCGGCGTGCCGTCGGAAAGGCGCGCCCAGGTCTTCTGCGAAAGTTCCAGCGTGGGCTCGGCCAGCACCTGCCGGCGCACGCGCACGTCCGCCGGCACCTCAAGGCCCGCGAAGGCCGAGTTCGCGTCGAACGGGGCAAGGCCCAGCGGCTGGTCCCAGCTCATCGCGCCGCCGAACGCGCGCCCGCCCTGGCGCAGCGGGGCCGGCACGAAATCGTCATTGGCTTCGGCAAGGCGGGGACCGGCAAAGCGGATCACGACGCCGCCGCGCTTCATCCAGTCTTCCAGTGCGGTCCGTTCGCCGTCCGCCAGCCGGCCGATATCCGCAAGGATCATCACGGCCATCTCGCGTTGCAGGAGCTGGGGAACCTCGCCGGTGCGCACCTCGGCGAACGGCTGAAGCGCGCGTTCCAGATAGAACGTGTCGGCCAGCAGCGGCTGGTTGTTGCGTTCGAGCGTGGCGCCCGAAACGATGCCGACCGGGCGGCGGCGCCAGCGCTCGTCCACCAGCGCCACGCCGCCCACCGACGCTTCGCCTTCGATCTCGATGCGCGCAACGCGGTTGCGCAGTTCGCTGGGCAGCGTCACGCGTGCGGTTGCCGTCGACGCACCTTGTTCGAAACGCAATCCTTCGCGCGCGAGCGGGCGGCCATCCTCGCCGCGCGCGACGAGCGTTGCGTCCTGCACTGTCGCGGTTGCCGGACGGGCCACCGTCACCGCGATCGCCGCCGCCTCCGAGACGGGCTGCAGCACGAGGCGCGCGCGCGATTCTTCCGGGTCGGTCAGATAGGTGACCGGCCCGATCCGCTGGAGCCGCTGGACGAACGGCGCCAGATGCGGATCTTCCAGCCCGTCGCCGGCATAAAGGATCGCCGCGGCGTGTTCGGGGGCGACCGCTTCGAGCGTGGCCAACGCGGCCTGCCTGTCGCTCGCCCACGGCTTGGGTTCGAGCGCGCCCACGAACGTGCGTGCCTCGCCCGCCGTCATCAGCTTCGAGGGGCGCGGCGGCTCGGCCGACAGGCCCGGCGCGGTCGGCAGCACGATCACCGGCCGCACGTCGCGCTCGGCGCGGTCGATGAACTGTTCCATCGCCGTGCGCCGCGCGCGCCAGTCCGAAGCCGCCGCCCAGCCGTCGTCCACGACCAGCATCACCGGGCCCGAACCCGCAAGCCGTGCCGCCGGGTTCGCGATGGGCTGGGCAAGGGCGACGATCACGAGAAACGCGATGAACAGGCGCAGCAGCAGCAGCCACCACGGCGTCTGGGCGGGTGTCTCCTCGGCCGGCTTCAGCCGCGCAAGAAGGGCAAGGGCTGGAAATGTCGTGCGGCGCGGGGCCGGTGGCGTGACGCGCAGCAGCCACCACAGCACCGGCAGGCTCGCGAGCGCGACCAGCCACCACGGCGTCAGGAACGCGAATGTCGAAAACGCGCCCATCACGGACCGCCGGGCTGGGTCAGCGCAAGCCAGAGCGTCATCAGCGCCAGTTCGGGCGCGCGGTCGGTGCGATGCTCGACATAACCCCAGCCATAGGCGCGCGCGATGTCGCGCAGGCCCGCGACATGCGCGGCGAAGACGGCGCGATATTCCGCGCGCACGTTCTCCACGCGGCTCACCATCAAGGCGCCTTCGTCCTCGAGCCCTTCGAAGCGCGTGCGCCCGGAATAGGGCAGGCCTTCCTCGGCCGGATCGACGATATGGACCAGATGCCCGCGCGCGCCCGACGCGGCGATCGCGCGGATCGCGGCGTCGGTCTCTTCGAGCGGGCCGAGGAAATCGCCCGCCAGCATCACGTTGGCGTGCCGGCCCACGCGCGCGGCCGGCGGCACGCCAAGGCCGGGATCCTCGCGCGCGAAAAGAAGATCGGCGAGCCGGTTGACCGCATAGCGCCCGACGAGCGCGCGCGGCGTGGAACCCAGCAGGCCGATGCGCTCGCCTCCGCGCGCCAGCAGCGAAGCGAGCGCCACGACGAGCAGTTCCGCGCGGTCCACCTTGCGCGGCAGGCGCGGCGCGGACGACCACACCATCGAGGGCGAGCGGTCGCGCCACAGCCACACGGTCTGCGCCGCTTCCCATTCGCTTTCGCGCACGAAGACATGATCGGTCTTCGCGGTCTGCCGCCAGTCGATCCGGTCGCCGGAATCGCCGGCCATGTAGCGGCGGAATTGCCAGAAGGTTTCGCCCGACCCCGAGCGCCGCCTGCCGTGGACGCCGTGCGCCACCGTGTCGGCCACGCGGCGCGCGGCGACGAGCAGCGCCGGCAGGCCGCTTGCCGCGGCCTCGGCGGCGAGCCGGCGCGACTTCGCATCGGCGGCAGGCGCTGCCTGTGCGGGGGTGGCGGAAAAAAGGGCCACGTGCGGGCGGCCTTGTCTTTGGCTCAGGCCAGCGGCTCGCAAAGCCGCTCGATCACGCTGTCGAGCGTCACGCCTTCCGCGCGCGCGGTGAAGGACAGCGCCATGCGATGGCGCAGGATGGGCTTGGCCAGCGCCACCACGTCGTCGACCGACGGCGCCAGCCGCCCGTCGAGCACGGCGCGCGCGCGGGCGGCCAGCATCAGCGCCTGGCTGGCGCGCGGGCCGGGGCCCCAGATGACGTGGCGTTCGACGATGTCGATGCCGCTTTCGCCCGGCCGCCCGGCGCGCACGAGCTTCAGGATCGCCTCGACCACGCTTTCGCCCACGGGCACGCGCCGGATCAAGCCCTGCGCGCGCTCGAGATCGGCGGGCGTCATCGCCTGCACCGGCTTTTCGCTGGTGGCGCCGGTCGTGGCGATCAGCATGCGACGCTCGGCATCGAGATCGGGATAGCCCACGTCGACCTGGAGAAGGAAACGGTCGAGCTGGGCTTCGGGCAGCGGGTAGGTGCCTTCCTGCTCGAGCGGGTTTTGCGTTGCGAGCACGTGGAAGGGGGCCGGCAGATCGTGATAGGCGCCGGCAACCGATACGCGCCGCTCCTGCATGGCCTGGAGAAGTGCCGACTGCGTGCGCGGGCTCGCACGGTTGATTTCGTCGGCCATCAGCAGCTGGGCGAAGACCGGGCCCTTGATGAAACGGAAATGGCGGCGGCCGGCTTCGCCATCCTCCAGCACTTCGGAGCCGAGGATGTCGGCGGGCATCAGGTCGGGCGTGCACTGCACGCGCTTGGCGTCGAGGCCCAGCACGATGCCCAATGTTTCGACGAGCTTCGTCTTCGCGAGGCCGGGCACGCCGATCAGAAGCAGGTGGCCACCGGCGAGAAGCGTGATGAGCGTCTGCTCGACCACATCGGTCTGGCCGAAGATCACGCGGCCGATCGACGCGCGCACGGTACCGAGGGTTTCGCCCAGCGCTTCGATTTCACCGAGCAGCGCGTCGGTCTCGATCTGGGTCGGGGGAGCGTTCACGTGGATCCTCGCTTTCCGGCGTCCGATGCGGCTTTTCGGCAAGTCTGCGATGGCCGGGGCCCCCGCGTCCAGCGCGTGCATGTTACGTCTGTCACAGCTAGACTCCCCGAAGGACAATGACAGACGAACTTGCGCAATCCGGCATCGAAAGCCTCGCGATCGCAGGCCTTGCACGCGGCGTACCGGCTGCGGGCGGGGCCCGCGAACCGACGGAAATCTGCGGCGATTTCGACTTGCGAATCGCACGCGACGGCACGTGGTTCTATCGCGGCTCGCCGATTGGACGCGCCGCACTCGTAAAACTTTTCGCCCGCGTGCTGCGCCGCGATGCCGACGGCAGTTACTGGCTGGTGACCCCCGTGGAGAAGGGCAGGGTCACGGTCGACGATGCGCCGTTCGTCGCGGTCGATTTCGACGCGCTCGATTCGGGCGCGGCACAGCGGCTCGTCTTCCGCACGAATCTCGACGAGACGGTCGAGGCCGGGCCCGACCGGCCGATCCGCGTGGAGCTGGGCAAGGACGACGAGCCCGCACCCTATGTGCTGGTGCGCCCGGGGCTGGAAGCGCGTATCGCGCGCGCGGCATTCTATCGCCTTGTCGAAATCGCGCAGGCCGATGGCGACAGCCTGGGTGTGTGGAGCGGCGGCACGTTTTTCAGGCTGGGGCGGGCGGCATGACGATCGATGTCCCGACGCCGGAGGAAATCCGCGCCACGCTGGCCGGTGCCGTGCCGGGCATCCGCCGCTCGGCCACGATCGGGCGCGTGCGCGGCGACCACGATGGCAATCCCGGCATGGCGCCCACGGGCACGCTGCGGCTTGCGGCGGTTCTGGTGCCGCTGGTGGAGCGGCCGGACGGTCTTTCGGTGCTGCTGACCCAGCGCACCGCACATCTGCACGACCATGCAGGCCAGATCAGCTTTCCCGGCGGGCGGATCGAGCCCGACGATCCCGACGCGGTTGCCGCGGCCTTGCGCGAGACGGAGGAGGAGATCGGCCTTCACCGCCAGCATGTCGACGTGGTGGGCCGCCTCGACACCTACCAGACGCGCACGTCCTATGAGGTGACGCCGGTCGTCGGCCTCGTGAAGCCGCCTTTCGAACTGAAGCCCGACCCGTTCGAGGTGGCCGACATCTTCGAGGTGCCGCTCGCCTTCGTGCTCGACCCCAGGAACCGCGAGCGGCGCTCGCGCGTGTTCCAGGGCGCCGAGCGGCATTTCTGGGTGCTGCCCTATCCCGACCGCTACATCTGGGGGGCGACGGCGGGCATGCTCGTCAACCTTGCCGAAGTGCTGGCCGGCGAGACCGCGTCATGATCCGCGCGCTGTTCGAGGTCTTGCTGCCGCTGATCCTGCCGGTGTTCGTCTATGCGGCCTGGATGGCGATGGAAAAGCGCCGCGCGGAAAAGCTCGGCCACGGCGAAGCGCCCACCTGGGCCGAGGCGCCGTGGGTGTGGCTGTCGCTGGCAGGCCTGATCCTTGCGGGCGTGGCGACGATGGGCACGGTGCTGATGCAGGAAACCAGCGCGCCGCGCGGCACCTATGTCGCGCCTTACGTGGGCGAAGACGGCGCCATCGTGCCGGGGCATGTCGAGCGGAAATAGCAAAAGTCGTGGATGCCCGGCTTCGCCGGGCATGACAATCTCTCCCCGTCCGTCATGTCCGTCACCTGCGCGCATGACGTTCTTTTTCTTTCCGTCACCCCCGGGCTGAATATCAGGGCCGGGCATGACGGGAGAGTGTGAGGCAAACATGGACGGCGAACGGGACGAGCGGGGCGGGCAGCCGCGCGGGGCGAAGAACGTGCTGGGGCTGCCGCTGGCCGAATGCAGCCGCAAGCCGCTGACCGGCTTTTTCCGTGACGGGTGCTGCAATACCGGGCCGCAAGATTTCGGGCGGCACACGGTCTGCGTCGTCGCGACGGCGGAATTCCTCGAATTTTCCAAGTCGCGCGGCAACGACCTGTCGACGCCGATGCCGGAATACGCCTTTCCGGGCGTCAAACCGGGCGAACGCTGGTGCCTGTGCGCGGCGCGTTGGCAGGAAGCCTTCGAAGCGGGCAAGGCGCCCAAGGTCGTGCTGGCCGCTACACATGTGGCGACGCTCGATCTGGTCCGTCTCGACGATCTGAAGGCGCACGCCGTCGATCTGGCATGAGATTCGCTAACTATCGGGCTTCAATGGCCATCTCGGCTTGACTCGTCGGGGGGTGGCGCGTGAAATGCGCGCTTCCGCAGCCTGACATCGGAAGGATCCACTCCGCATGCGCATGAAATCCAGCTTCGCCGCCGTCGCCGCCGTTGCGCTGGCGATGGGCCTTGGCGGTGCCGCCTCGGCCGAAACGCCGCGCGACACGATCGTGATGGCCAAGCAGATCGACGACATCATCTCGCTCGATCCGGCCGAATCCTTCGAGTTCTCGGGCTCGGAGGTCGTCGCGAACCTCTACGACCGGATGATCGGCTACGACCTGAAGGACGTCACGAAGCTGAACGGCGAGCTGGCCACGAGCTGGTCGGTCGCGGCCGACGGCATGACCTACACCTTCAAGATCCGCCCGGGCGTGAAGTTCCAGTCGGGCAACCCGGTGACGGCCGAAGACGCCGCCTATTCGATCCAGCGCGCGGTCATCCTCAACAAGTCGCCCGGCTTCATCCTCACGCAGTTCGGCTTCACCAAGGACAACGTGACGCAGAAGGTCAAGGCGACCGCACCCGACACGCTCGTCATGGTGACCGACAAGGCCTACGCGCCGACCTTCTTCTATTACTGCCTCACCGCACCCGTCGCCGCGATCGTCGACAGCAAGCTCGTCAAGGAGCACGTCAAGGACGGCGACTTCGGCAACGCGTGGCTGAAGCAGAATTCGGCCGGCTCCGGCGCCTACAAGCTGCGCGTCTGGCGCGCGAACGACCAGTATGCGCTCGAAGCGAACCCCAACTGGTTCCGGGGTGCCCCGAAGAACAAGCGCGTGATCGTGCGCCACATTCCCGAGACGGCGGCCCAGCGCCTGCTGCTCGAGAAGGGGGACGTCGACTACGCGCGCGACCTGTCGAAGGACGACATCGCGGCGCTGGGCAAGAACAAGGACTTCACGGTCCAGTCGGGCGACAAGGGTGCGATCCTCTATCTGGGTCTCAACCAGAAGAACGCCAACCTGTCGAAGCCGGAAGTGCGCGAAGCGCTGAAGTGGCTGACGGACTATGACGCGATCGAGCGCAACCTCGTCGCCGGCAAGTTCAAGGTCCATGAGTCGTTCCTGCCCAACGGCTTCCTGGGTGCCATCAGCGACCGGCCGTACAAGTTCGACCTCGCCAAGGGCAAGGAACTGCTTGCCAAGGCGGGCCTCGCCAACGGCTTCTCGGTCACGATGGACGTGCGCAACATCTCGCCCATCCAGGACATCGCCCAGGCGATCCAGGCGCAGTGGGCGCAGGCGGGCATCAAGCTGGAACTGATCCCCGGCGACGGCCGCCAGACGCTGACCAAGTATCGCGCGCGCAACCATGACATCTATATCGGCCAGTGGGGCCCGGACTATCAGGACCCGCACACCAACGCCGAGACGTTCGCGATCAACGAAGACAACACCGACAACGCACGCTCGAAGACGCTCGCCTGGCGCAATTCGTGGGACATCCCGCAGATGAGCGCCACGACCAAGGCGGCCGTGCTCGAGAAGGACGCGGCCAAGCGCAAGGCGATCTACGAGGCCGTCCAGCGCGAACACCAGAAGGTCTCGCCCTTCGTCATCATGTTCCAGCAGATCGAGGTCGCGGTTTCCCGCGCCAAGGTCGGCGGGTTCGTGATCGGGCCGTCCTTCGACAACAACTACTATTCCGAAATCTCGAAGAAGTAAGAACGTTTGACTACGCCGGCCGTCGCGGCCAAGAAGCGCTGGACCCTTTCGGGTCCAGCGCAGGCCGCCTCGCTCGGCGGGATCGCCACGACCATCGCGATGGTCGCGGCGACCCTGCTGGGCCTTCTCCTCGTGACATTCTTCATCGGCCGCGTGGTGCCGATCGACCCGGTCCTTGCGGCCGTGGGCGACCGGGCACCGGCGGAAGTGTACGAGCGCGTGCGCCTCGAGCTTGGCCTCGACAAGCCGCTCTGGCAGCAGTTCTGGATCTACCTGACCCATGCGGTGACCGGGAATTTCGGCAACTCGGTGCTGACGTCCAACCGCGTCATCGACGACATCATCCGCGTCTTTCCCGCCACCGTCGAACTCGCCACGCTCGGCACGCTGATCGGCGTGGTCGTCGGCATTCCGGCGGGCGTGTTCGCGGCCGTCCATCGCGGGCGCTGGTTCGACCAGATCGTGCGCGTGGCGGGCCTCGTGGGCTATTCGGTGCCCGTCTTCTGGCTGGGCCTGATGGGGCTGCTCGTCTTCTACGCCAAGCTCGGCATCGTTTCGGGGCCGGGCCGGCTTTCGACCGGCTTCGAGGACATCGTCGATCCGGTCACCGGCGTGATCCTGATCGATGCCGCGATGGCCGGCGAATGGGAAGTGTTCGGCGACGCGCTGAGCCACCTGCTGCTGCCGGCCTCGATCCTGGGCTATTTCAGCCTTGCATATATCAGCCGCATGACGCGCAGCTTCATGCTTGAACAGCTGCGCCAGGAATACGTCATCGCCGCGCGCGTCAAGGGCGTGGCGGAATGGCGCGTCATCTGGCGCCACGCGCTGGGCAATGCGCTCGTACCTCTCGTCACGGTGATCGCGCTTTCCTACGTGAACCTGCTCGAAGGTTCGGTGCTGACCGAGACGGTGTTCGCGTGGCCGGGCATCGGAATGTACATCACCCAGTCGCTGCTCGCCGCCGACATGAACGCGGTCCTGGGCGGCACCATCGTCGTGGGAACCTGCTTCGTGGGGATCAACCTGTTTTCCGACCTTCTCTACCGCTTCGTCGACCCGCGGGCCCGGCGATGAACGCATCGTGGTCGCAATGGCTGCTCGACGAGGCGCCGGCCAGCCGCGCGCAGGCGCGCGCAGGCGCCTTCTACCGCTCGTGGCTGGCCTTCCGCCGCAATCCGCTGGCGATGGTGGGGCTTGCCATCGTCGTGTCGCTGGTGCTGGTGGCGATCTTCGCGCCGCTGATCGCGCCGTTCGGGCCGACGGTGCAGGATCTCGATTTCCGCCTTCAGCCGCCTTCGCACCGCCACTGGTTCGGCTCGGACGAGCTGGGCCGCGACATCTTCAGCCGCGTCGTGTTCGGCTCGCGCATCACGCTGATGATCGTGCTGCTGGTGATCGTGACGGTGGCCCCCATCGGGCTCGCCGTTGGGACGCTTGCCGGCTATTTCGGCGGCTGGGTCGACGCGATCCTGATGCGCGTGACCGACGTGTTCCTCGCCTTCCCGCGCCTGATCCTGGCGCTCGCCTTCGTGGCGGCGCTGAAGCCCGGCATCGAGAACGCGGTGCTGGCGATCGCGCTCACGACCTGGCCGCCCTATGCGCGGCTGGCGCGCGCCGAAACGCTCGTCGTGCGCAAGGCCGATTACATCGCCGCCGTGCAGGCGCAGGGCGCTTCGGGCATGCGCATCGTGCTGCGCCACATCGTGCCGATGTGCATCTCGTCGACCATCGTGCGCATGACGCTCGACATGGCCGGCATCATCCTCACCGCCGCGGGCCTCGGTTTCCTGGGTCTCGGCGCGCAGCCGCCCAGCCCCGAATGGGGGGCGATGATCTCCTCGGGCCGGCGCTTCGTGCTCGACCAGTGGTGGGTCGCGGCAATGCCGGGCATCGCCATCTTCGTCGTGTCGCTGGGCTTCAACCTGCTGGGCGACGGGCTGCGCGACGTGCTCGACCCGAAGCGCGAATAGGGCGGATCGCCGTGGAAAAGCCGCTCGTCGTCATCGAAGACCTGCATGTGAGTTTCCGCACGCAGACCCGCGTGGTCGATGCGGTGCGCGGCGTGTCGCTCGTCATGGGCAAGGAGAAGATCGGCATCGTGGGCGAGTCCGGCTCGGGCAAGTCGGTCACCGGCCGCGCGTTGCTGGGCCTGACGCCGCCCAACGGCCGGGTCGAGGCCAAGCGCCTGGAATTCGACGGGCAGGACCTGCGCGGGCTCGATGCCGAAGGCTGGCGCCATCTGCGCGGCCGGCGCATGGCGATGGTCATGCAGGACCCGAAATTCTCGCTCAACCCGGTGATGACGGTGGGCCGCCAGATCGCCGAGGCCTACGGCACGCATTTCAAGGCCGGCCGCGCCGAGGCGCGCGACAAGGCGCTGGCCGCACTGGAGGCCGTGCAGATCCGCGATCCTTCGCGCGTCTTCGACCTCTACCCGCACGAGGTGTCGGGCGGCATGGGCCAGCGCGCGATGATCGCGATGATGCTGGTGGCCGAGCCCGACCTCCTGATCGCCGATGAGCCGACCTCCGCGCTCGACGTGACGGTGCAGATGCAGGTGCTGGCCATCCTCGACGATCTCGTCGCGCGGCGCGGCATGGGGCTCATCTTCGTGAGCCACGATCTCGACCTTGTCGCCGCGTTCTGCGACCGCGTGCTGGTGATGTATGGCGGGCGCGTGGTCGAAACGCTGAAGGCGAGCGAGCTTTCGGCCGCGCGCCATCCCTATACGCGCGGCCTGCTCGATTGCGTGCCGCGCCTCGAGCGCGCGCAGGCGAAACTCAACGTGCTCGAGCGCGATCCTTCGTGGCTGGAGGGCGCGTGATCCTTTCCGCGAAGAACCTGACGGTCGCCTTCGGCGAGATGCGCGCGGTGGACGAGGCGGCCTTTACCGTCGAACGCGGCGAAAGCTTCGGGCTTGTCGGCGAATCGGGTTCGGGCAAGTCGACCGTGCTGCGCGTGCTGGCGGGCCTGATCGAGGACTGGTCGGGCAGCATCGCGTTCGACGGCAAGGCGCTGGGCCGCACGCGAGATCGCGCTTTCTACAGCCGCGTGCAGATGGTCTTCCAGGACCCGTACGGCTCGCTGCATCCGCGCCAGACGATCGACAGCGCGCTCGCCGAGCCGCTCGCCATCCACAAGATGGACCGGCACGAGCAGCGCATCGAGAAGGCGCTGGAAGAAGTGGGGCTGGGAAGCGGCTTCCGCTTCCGCTATCCCCACCAGCTTTCCGGCGGCCAGCGCCAGCGCGTGGCGATCGCGCGCGCGCTCATCGTCGAGCCCGAGATGCTGCTGCTCGACGAGCCGACCTCCGCGCTCGACGTGTCGATCCAGGCCGAGGTGCTGAACCTGCTCGACGCGCTGCGCAAGGCGCACAACCTGACCTTCGTGATGGTGAGCCACAATCTGGCCGTCGTCGCGCACATGTGCCGGCGCCTGGCGGTGATGAACCGCGGCAGGATCGTCGAGGAGATGGACCGCGACGCGCTGCGCCGCGGCGAGGCGAAGGATCCCTACACGCGCCGCCTGATGGCCGCCTCGCGCGGCTACGACCGCAAGCTTGCCGAAAGCTTCAAGACGCTGGATTGACCGGCGGGCATGGTAGGCTTGGCCATACCCCGCATGGATTCGGCACCCGAAAAAATCGCCCCGCCGCCGCCCTGGCTCGACGCCGAGCCCGCGCGCGACGTGCTGGCTGCCCTCGGCGGGCAGGCGCGCTTCGTGGGCGGGTGCGTGCGCGACGCGCTGCTGGGCCAGCCGCCGGCCGATCTGGACCTTGCCACGCCGCTGGTCCCTGAAAAGGTGATCGGGATGCTCGAGGCTGCAGGCCTGAAGGCGGTGCCCACGGGCATCGCGCACGGCACGGTCACGGCCATCGCGCGCGGGCGGAAATTCGAGATCACCACGCTGCGCCGCGACGTGGAGACCGACGGCCGTCATGCGGTCGTCGCCTTCACCGAGGATTGGCGCGCCGATGCCGAGCGGCGCGATTTCACGATCAACGCGATGTCGATGTCGGCCGATGGCACGCTGCACGATTATTTCGACGGGCGCGCCGATCTTGCGGCAAGGCGGCTGCGCTTCGTGGGCGACCCGGCCACGCGCCTTGCCGAGGACGTGCTGCGCCTGTTGCGCTTCTTCCGCTTCCACGCGCGCTTCGGCGGGGCCGAATTCGACGCACCCGGGCTTGCCGCCTGCACGGCGGCCGCAGGCGCGCTTCCCGGCCTTTCGGCCGAACGCGTGGCGGGCGAATTGCTGCGCCTGCTGGAAGGGCCGCGCGCGGCCGAAATGATCGCGGCGATGCGGGCGGCCGGCGCGCTCGCCCACTGGCTGCCCGAAGCGGCCGGCACGCAGACCCTCGCGCGGCTGGAAGCGCATGTCGCGGCAAGCGGAACCTCGCCCTCGGGCCTGCGCGCGCTTGCGGCACTTGTGCCCGGCGATGCCGCAGCCACCGTCGCGCAACGCCTGAAGCTTTCCAATGCCGATGCCGACCGGCTCGCGGCACTTGTACGGCCGGCCGTGCGGCTCGATCCGCACGCCGAAAGCCCGGTGCGGCGGGCCGCGTTCTACCGCCTTGCGGGCGATCCGGCCGATCACGTGCTGCTGGCGTGGGCGCGCGACGTCGACGGGCTTGCGGGCGACAAGGCGTGGCTCGCGCTGCTCGGGCACGCGCGCGGCTGGGTGCGGCCGCGCTTCCCGTTGAACGGCGCGGACGCGCGCGCGGCCGGCATCGAGCCCGGCCCCGCGATGGGCGCATGGCTCAGGCGGTACGAGGACGCGTGGGTGGATTTCGGCGCGGTCGAATCGCGTGCGGCCCTGCTGGCGCGGATGCGTACGCGGCCTTGACAATGTCGTCGCGCCGGGCCGGCCGCTTCTTCGTGAAATCGGCGTCGCGATCCCGCGCTGTCGCTGCCGCCATCAGTGCCTGCTTCTGCCGTCCGGGTCGCTGAAGTGCCCGGCGCGCCTTGTGCGAGCCGCAACCGACGCGGAGAACGTCGTCGAGACGGCCGGAGTTTTCGCCGGTCCGGTATGCGCCGCGGCGCCATAAGTCCTCTTGATGCACACAATTTTTGAATTTGATGCGGGCCGCGCGAATCGGTATGCACACTCCGGCGTTGTTGAATTTCCCCGCTGCACTCGGATTCGATCGGGCTGCCGGAAATGAACGAAATCAGTCGCCATAAGGCCGAATGCCAGTTCATCTCGCGGCCGGCCGAACTGGAAAATGCCCGGCCGCTGCTTGCCCGGGCCTTGGCCGTCTGGCGCGCGCAATGCGGCGGCAGTTCGATGCCGCGACCCGAGCAGGCCTGCTTCGACGACTACACGTTCGCCATCGGGCGGCTGCATCTGATCGAGGTCCGCGAAGGGGGACGCTTCTATTATCGCGTCTTCGGGTCGAGGAACCATCATCTGCTCGGGTACCATCGGCACGAAACGTCGGTGATCCAGCCGCCAAGCTTCCGGGCATTCGTCGAGCGGGATTTGACGGATTTTCTCGCCGCAGGCGCACCTGTGCTGCAGAAGATCGATATCGCGATCCCCGCTCGCCGCTGCAGCTATCAACGGCTGATGCTGCCATTCGGCCTGCCGGGCGGGACCGTCAACCTCATCCTCGCCTGTGTCGACGAGGAAAACGAAGCCGACATGTACGAGGTCTTCCGCGACCCGATGTTCGCCGTCGTGCCGGCGACCGAAACGGCCGGCACGAACGCCTAGAGCGAGATTTTCCGATTGTGAATCGAAAGGGGATTCCCAAGCGGTGCGAACTCTGATTCAAGCGAAGGACTGGATCGGAGGCCAGCATGGATGAGCCGAGCCTATTCGCTTGATCTTCGGGAACGCGTGGTGCG
>WGNX01000001.1 GCA_016124335.1 Alphaproteobacteria bacterium | reverse complement strand
GCTACGCAAAGCGGCAGAACGCTCCGTCGACGCCACGTGGCGGCGCATCGGAACGCTCCTCCAGCACTTCGCGCCAGACGAATGCGCAAACTACTTCAGAAACGCCGGTTACGCTTCACCCTGAAACAATCACGCTCTAGAACGACGACCAGCAGAGCTCGTGCTTGTTATGAAAGAGGTGCCGCAGGCGCGAGCCCGGCAGGCCCGCGAAACGGCGCGCGGTTACATGGTCGGTTTCGCCCTGAAATTTGATCGTGCAGACGATTCGCCTTGCAAGCCCGCTTGCCCGCCAGCGTTCGACAAGTTCGAACAGGCGTTCGGGATAGCAGATGACGTCGCTGAACAGCCAGTCAACCGGGCCGATTTCCGGCGGTGTCAGTCCGAATGCGCTCGCCTTGCGCCATTCCACGCCCGGCATTGCCGCGACAGAGGGATCGAGCGGGGCCTTGTCCACGGCCAGGACGCTTGCGCCGAGCTTCGCGAGAACCCATGTCCAGCCGCCCGGCGAGGCACCAAGATCGACGCACCGCTCGCCTGGCTGCGGCATCACGCCGCCGAGAGTCAGTGCCTCCCACAGTTTCAGATAGGCCCGGCTCGGCGGTCCGGACTTGTCCTCGACGAAACGGCATTCGCCGTTGGGAAACGGGCTGGTGCATCGTGCACTCGCCAGAACGGTCTGCGGATCGATCAGCGTCCACGAGCCGAGCGGTGCAGCTGGCGGAACGGTTCCGAACGCAAGCGGCTTTGCCGATACCTTCGGCAGTTCGCCAACGATCAACGCGGCGCGCCGGTGATGCGCGAAGTCGTAGAGCGCCCAATTCCGCTGGATCGCCCGCAGTGCCTTTGCGGCCTGCCCGATCGACGGGGCGGGCAGGCGCATCGGCTCGAGCCAGATGTTTTGTGCCCATGCCGCTGCCCGTGGCGCACCTGGTGCAATCAGCAGGCGGCCATGCTCTTCGCTCACGTCACCCAGTTCTTCGCGCAACGGCTCGATGAAGCCGTCGGCGGCCAGATAGGCCGTTGAATTGTCCGGCTGTGTCATTCCGACTTCGTCAGGGCCAAACGCAGGGATGGATCGGTCGGGAGCGATGCGACCTCCTTGACCAGCTTGTTGACCATCGCATACGCGAAGCTTTCGAAATCGTCCACGGCAATGACGAATGCGCCCGGCCCGCCGATGACGTTTTCCCGGTAGAATTCGTCGAGCGGCGGTTGCGGGACGCCCCTGAAACTTGGCTGCGGATCGTTCATGATGACCAGGCCGTTGATCCCGATCCCGCGTGCGAGCGCGTCATCGCGGGCGTCCGAAGCGGGTCGTCCGGAGTTGTTCACGCCATCGCCCGACACGTCGATGACGCGGCGTCTTCCTTCGTAAACCTTGCCGAAGAGGCCAGCGGAAAAGTCGATGGCGCCCGAAATCGACGTCCATCCCCAAAACGAGCGGGGTTCGACAAGCAGCCGGTCCGCGAACTCCTGGGCCGAAGCGGCATCGGAAATCGCCATCCACGGGACGACGACCTTCTGGAAATCGGCCCCCGACCATTCGACGAGCGTCACGGCGATCCGGCCGCTCGGCGTCGCATGGATGGCGGCGAGTACATTGGGGTGGGTCAGCGCGTTGACATAGCCGCGCCGCTGCAGATCGTATTCCCGTTCGTCGATCGACCGAGAGACGTCCACCGCCAGAACGAGTTCGAGATCGACCGCCTCGGCACTACCGGCGGTGCGTGCCATAAGCGAAACGGCCAGCAGCGTCAGGGCGAGCGCGCCGATGCGCAAGTTCAAGAAAACCCCCATCAGACACGTTCCCTGCGACTATATGTGTTCGACGGCGTGCTTGCCAGCGCAAGCCGGCCGGGCGAGATTCGATCGTGAATATGTTGGAGCGTCATCCCGTGACGGCGGCTTGGCTTCCCGTGGCGATCACGGCGGCGGTCCTCGTCCAAAGCCTCGCAGGACCGGCCCTTGTTCGGCCGCTCGTTCTCGTCCTGATCGTCTGTTGGCTTGTCGGCGTGTTCGGGCGCACCCGATCGACCGAACGGGCGTTTCTTGCCGGCGCACTCGCCTCGGCCGTTGCCGTCGCGGCGCTGGGTGGCGAATGGCGCTCGATCCTTGGCGTGGCGCTCGACCGGGGCGCCGAATTCGTCGCACTGATGACGTCGCTTGGCCTGCTGCGCGATGCGGCGCGCACGTCGCGGGCGGTGCGGCGTGCCGGAAACTGGCTTATCCGGCAGTCGCCCAGCTGGCGTTTCCTTGCAATCGCTCTGGGCGGCCATGGTTTCGGCATCGCGCTCAACATGGGGGCCGTCACGCTGCTTGCGACGCTGATCAAGCGGTCGAACACGCTCGAGGCGGCGGGAGGCGATCCCGAAGTCGTGGCGATCCGCGAAGAACGCATGAACGTGGCCTTGCTGCAGGGCTTCTTCTCGATGCTCGTCTGGTCGCCGATGGCGATTTCCGTCGCGTTCACGCTGTCGATGATCCGCTCGGTCAGCTGGTTCGATATCTGCCTGCCGGCATTGTCGATCGCGGGTCTTTTCCTTGCGGTCGGCTGGATCGTCGACCGGATCAAGTGGCCACCCTCGCGCCGTCGCTCGATCCCGCGGACCGGGCCGCCGCCGCCGGTCAGCGACGTGCTTCCGATGGTCGGCATCATCCTCGGGCTGGTCGCAAGCGTCCTGGGCGCCAAGGCGCTCTTCAGGTTCGGGATGATCGAATCGATCGCCTGGTTCGCCGGACTATTCGCGATCGTCTGGCTTTATGTCCAGTACGTGCGGGCGGGCACCTTTGCCGCTTTTCCGGCGACGGGAAGGCGCCTTCGGGTCAATCTGCACCGCTTCGTGCCCGAGGCGCGCGGCGAGCAGATCGTTCTGGGTGCCGCAAGCTTCCTCGGCGTCACCCTTGCCACGCTTCTGCAGCGGTTCGGTGCGTCGGCGCTGCTGGATGCTTGGCAGCCGTCAGGGTTCATCCTTGCGATGACGATCGTGCTTTTCGTGGTGATCGGTTCGCAGTTCGGGATCGTGGCGCTCGTCACGAGTGCCATTGCCGGCGGCGCCGTCATGGGAATGCGGCATATGCCATTGACGCCGTTCGAACTCGTCATCGCGCTCCAGGTCGGCTGGAGCCTTTCGGCGACCCTGTCGCCCTATTCGGGCGGGACGATGCTGATGGCCCGCATCATGGAGCGCGATCCATCGGTCTTCCGCCGATGGAGCACGCCGTGGGCCATTGTCTGCTTCATGCTGTTCGGGCTTATCGCCTGGTGGCGGCTCTAGCTGCGCAACACCTCGGCGGCGCGCTCCCAAGCCGCTTGCGAGGTGGAAAGCAGCAAGGGCCCCACATGCCGGCGGGCGTCGTAGGGTGCCGCGTTGTCGAGGAATGCGGCATGGCCGCCGGCCTCGCGCACGGCCAGCGCGCCCGCGGAATGGTCCCACGGCAGGGTCCGGGTAAAGCACGCCGTGCCGAGCCGGCCGCGCGCGAGATCGAGATAGACCGCACCCGCGCAGCGCTCGTCAACGAAGCGGCCAAATCGGCCTGACTCCTCGGCCTTCCGGCGCAACGTCTTTCCGTAGACCGAGATGTCGGGTCCGGGAGCCAGCCGGACCGGCGCGCCGTTGAATCGCGCACCGGCGCCGCGTTCTGCGACGAGCATGTCACCGGTCAGGGGCTCATAGATCCAGCCGGCGATCGGTTCGCCACCCAGGGCCAGCGCCACAATCATGCAAAAAGGCGCCCGGCTTCCGGCGAAATTTGCGGTCCCGTCCAGCGGATCGATGATCCAGACAGGTGCAGGTTTTCCAAGCCGGTCGAGCACGGCCCGGTCCTTGGCGACCGCTTCCTCGCCGACGACGGCACTTCCCGCTAGAAGCGCGGCGAGGGCGGGGGTCAGGCGCGCCTCGGCGTCGAGATCGGCGGCCGTCACATAGTCGTTCGGTCCCTTGAGGGCGATATCGGCTGAATCCAGCGCGCGAAATCGCGGGAGGATCGCGATGTCCGCAACCTCGATCAGCAGATTCGCAACCCGTTCAATGGCGATCGCGGAGAGCATGCTTGGTCTGCGTTAATGCAGGCGCGCGGCTACGGCAAGTTTATTCGCCCGATTTCCGCGCGATACGCGGCGAGGGCAGGGGCATTGAAGCAGACGAACAGGACATCCGTAACCGAGCCTTGTGCCAACTCGACATGAACCGTCGACACGGCAATCGCCGTCGCCCGATCGACCGGAAACCGGTAGACGCCGGTCGATATCGCCGGAAACGCGATGCTGCGTACGCCGTGCCGCCGGGCAAGCGCCATGACATTGCGATAGCAGCTTTGGAGAAGCGCATCTTCGCGCGCATTTCCGCCCTGCCATACCGGCCCAACCGTGTGGATGATGTGCCGCGCCCGCAGACGGAAACCGGGTGTTATCCGGGCTTCGCCGGTAGGGCAGCCGCCCAGCGTACGGCAATGCGCAAGCAAATCGGGTCCGGCGGCGCGATGAATGGCGCCGTCCACCCCGCCGCCGCCAAGAAGCGTTTCATTTGCAGCATTCACGATCGCGTCGGCATCCGCTCGAACAATGTCGCCGGATTCGGCGCGCATCATTGCGGCGGCCGTCATGCCGCGCAGCCACGGGCGAGCGGGCAGGCGTTTGCGTCGGTCTCGATCTGGACGGTGGCATGGCCGATCGCGTGATGTGCCTTCAGTTCGTCGGCAAGGCTGGCGAGGAAAGCATCGCCGGGGTGACCGCCCGGCATCACGAGATGCACCGAGAGTGCCGTCTGCGTGGTGCTGGTCGCCCAGATGTGGAGGTCGTGCAGGTCGGCGACGCCCGGCCGGGCTGCGATCAGCGCGCGCACGGCTTTGGCGTCGATGCCTGCGGGCACGCCGCCCAGCGTCATCGCAAGGCTGTCGCGCAGCAGCGACCAGGTTCCCCAGACGATCGCCGCGACGATCGCAAGGCTTGCGACGGGATCGATCCACAGCCAGCCCGTCAGTATCGCCAACAGGCCAGCCACGACGACGCCAGCCGAAATGACGGCGTCGGCGGCCATGTGCAGGTACGCGCCACGGATATTGAGATCGCCTTTCCGGCCCGATGCGAACAGCGATGCCGTGAATCCGTTGATTGCGATGCCGATCGCCGCGATGGCGATGACAGTCGTTCCCGCAATCGGTTCGGGGTTGAGCAGACGCTGCGTTGATTCCCAAGCGATCGCCCCGACGGCGACCAGCAGCACGAGTGCGTTGAATAGCGCCGAAAGGATCGACGCCCCCCGCATGCCGAACGTGAAGCGGGTGCTCGGCGCCCGCTTCGCCAGCACGGCGGCCGACCAGGCAATCATCAGTCCGAGAACGTCGGAAAGGTTGTGTCCGGCATCAGCCAGAAGCGCCATCGAGTTCGCGGCAATCCCGAATGCCGCTTCGGTGACCACGAACGCGATATTCAGGGCAATGCCGATCGTGAACGCCCGCCCGAAATCCGCAGGCGCATGGGCATGATCGTGCCCGTGATGGTGGTGATGCCCATGCGCATTGTCAGGACGTCCGTGCGCCATGGCGATTTCCCGGTTCAGTCGATGCGGAAGGGCTTCTGCCGGGCGGTCTGGCCGAACTCGTCGATCAGGGCCCGCGCCATCGAGGCGTAGGCCCCGATTTCGTCATTTGGCGTTCCAAGCAGCGTCGCCGTACCTTGCCAAAGGCGCGTACCCTTGGAATCGTCGAGGCTCAATGTCAGCGTGAACTTGACGGATCCCGAGCCGCCGCCTTCGGAACGTCGACCGGTCACGAGGTTGTCCTCGCTCGTCGAATACAGATTGAGGCGCACGCGCGCGTCGTCCCGGTCGGCCTGGATCGAGCCAAGGCTCGGCGGGGGTCCGGTCCGGCCGATCTGCTGGACGCCCGTTTCGAAATTGAGCGCCAGCGTGCCGGCCTTGTTATCGACGTGCCGGCCTTTGCGTTCGACCGCACGCTCGATTGCCTGCTGGATCCGGCGGCTGTCGCGGGTGTCGTCATAGGGCTGGACCCGGATCGACCCGTCTGCGGGAACGTCGCGAAACGCCTGTGCGTTGAGGCGTCCGGGCGCGCGAAGGTCGGCACCATCTTGCGCCGGTGCCGCTCTCGCGGTCAGAACAAGCGCGACGAACGCGAAGACGGCACATGCGGCCTTTCTGCGGCCGGGCGCGAACATGGGATACCTGCCGTCAGCCCGCGCGCCGACGGCCCTCGGCCTTCGGCGGAGCACAGAAGATCGCATGGAGCGCCGTCATGACTGCGGTCGCTTCGGCGCTTGCGAGCCGATAGAAAATGGTCTGTCCTTCGCGCCGGGTGAGTACGAGCTTGTCGGCGCGCAGGCGGGCGAGATGCTGCGACAGGGCCGACTGCGACAGGTCGAGTACCGCTTCGAGCGCGCCGACCGACCGTTCGCCGCCCGCGAGGTGGCATAGAATGGTCAATCGCCGCTCGTTCGCCATCGCCTTGAGCAGGGCAGTGGCCTTGCGCGAGTTCGCCCGCAATTGCTTGGGGTCCATCCCCATTTGCTTGAGGTCCATAGCTTTCGTTTAGTACGCCGGCGGCGGCGGCTCAAGTGTGTCGGCGGGCCGGTGAAAATTCCTTCGGATCGACGCCCATGGCCGAAATGTCGTCCGGCAGGCCGGTCTGGCGCACGAAGCCTGCGACAATGCGCCCGACGGCCGGGCTCGTCATGATCCCGTACCCGCCCGGACCGGCCGCCCAGTGGAAGCCCTGCACATCCGGATCGGGACCCAGGACCGGGCATTTGTCGGCCACGAAGCATCGCAAACCGGCCCAACGGCGCCGGATTCGCCGAATTTCGAATGTGGTCGCCATTTCGATGCGCGCCGCGCATTCGGCAACGTCGATTTCCTCGGGTTGGGCATCGCAAGGCGGGCTCGGCGTCTCGTCGGCGGGCGAGGCGAGGACAAGGCCTGCCTCCGGTTTGAAATAGAAGGTTTCGTCGATTTCGCAGGCCATCGGCCAGCGCGCGATTTCGTCGGCCGGTTGGGGGGCCTCAAAAACGAAGGCCGTCCGCCGCTTCGGCACGATGCCGACCGGCCGGGCACCGGCGAATTCCGCGATCCGGTCCGCCCAGGCCCCGGCCGCATTCACGACATGTGCCGCGCGAACGGTGCCCGCGCGCGTGTGCAAGGTCCATCGGCCGCCGGCCCTTTCCATGGCCTCGACCTCCGCGTCGCACAGCAGCGTTCCGCCGGCCGCCTTGAACCCCTTCAGATAGCCCTGATGGATCGCGTTGACGTCCATGTCCATCGCGGCAGCGTCATAGAGCGCGCGGGAAAGCCAGTCCGTGTCGAGCGGCGGGCAAAGCGCAACGGCCTCCTTGCGCGCTATTTCGACGACGGTTCCCGGTAGAGCCTCCGCAAGGCCGCGCTCGACCGATGCATCCTTGCCGGCTGCGGCGATGAACAATGCGCCGCGCGGCGACAGGAGTGGTGTATCGGCAAAGCCGGGCGGCGGGTTTTCGAAGAACGGGCGGCTCGCGACGGTAATCTGGCGGATCAGTCGTGGGCCGTAGGCTTCCTCGAAAAGGGCAGCCGAGCGGCCGGTCGTGTGATAGCCGGGCCGGGATTCCCCCTCGACGAGGGCAACGCGATGGGTCGGCGCCAGTGCGTACGCGCAAGACGCGCCGACGATGCCCGCGCCGATGATGGCGACATCGAAATCCGCCATTGCGCCCGCCTAGTCGGCCGCGTGCGGCTGCGGATGGGACGTGCTGTGCGCCCGCTCCTGCTGCGCCAGCGCATTGGCGATGGCGCCGATCGGCTTGGTGAAACCCGCCAGCAGCAGGTAGAGCGCCGGTACGACGAAGATCGTCATCAGCGTCGCAAACGACACGCCGCCGATGATGACCCAGCCGATCGCCTCGCGGCTTTCAGCGCCGGCGCCGTGGGCGGACGCGAGCGGAACGGCACCCGCCACCGTCGCGATCGACGTCATCAGGATCGGCCGCAGCCGCGCGACGCCGGCCTCGACGACCGCGTCACGGATGGATCGACCCTCGTCGCGCAGCTGGTTTGCGAACTCGACGATCAGGATGCCGTTCTTCGCCATCAGGCCGATCAGCAGGATCATGCCGATCTGGCTGTAGACGTTTAGCGAGATGCCGGTGAAGAACAGGGCGGCCAGTCCGCCCGTCAATGCGAGCGGCACGGCAAGCATGATGATGAGCGGGTGGATCCAGCTCTCGAACTGCGCCGCCAGCACAAGGAACACGATCAGCAGCGCCAGCGCGAACGTGAAATAGAGCGATGCCGCCGATTCCCTGAATTCGCGGCTCTGGCCCTGATAGGAGATGCGCACCTCCGCAGGCAGGACCTCGTCCGCGAATTTTTCGAGAAGGTCCAGCGCCTCGCCCATCGTGAAGCCGTTTGCCAGAGATGCGGTGATCGTGATCGACCGCAGCCGGTCGACGCGATTGAGTTCCGCCGGGCCTGCGGCTTCCGCAAGCGTGACCAGCGTCGAAAGCGGGATGAGCTGCTGCGTGGTCTGCGAACGGACGAAGACGTTTGCGAGGTCTCGCGGCGTGACGCGGTCCTCGCTTCGCGCCTGCAGGATCACGTTGTACTCTTCGCCACGATCGACATAGGTCGATACGTTGCGCGAACCGAACATCGTCTCGAGCGTTCGCCCGATCGACTGGATCGACACGCCGATATCGGCGGCGCGCGCCCGGTCGATCCGCACGCGAAGCTCCGGCTTCGTTTCCCGGTAGTTCGAATCGAGATTGAGGAAGCGCGGATCCTGCGAGGCGCGCTGGATCAGCAGATCGCGCCAGTTGCGCAGCGTGTCGTAGTCCGAGCCGCCGAGAACGAACTGGACCGGCGGCTGGAAGCCGCGCTGGCCGAGGGAAGGCGGATTGAGCGCGAACGCCCGGACGCCCGGGAGCGATACGATGCGCGGGAAGACCTCGTTGACGATCTCCTGCTGCTTCTTCTGCTTGCCCGGAGGCGGCGGCGCGCCGGTTTCGGAGCCGGCGTAGCGCTGGCCCCACGGCTTCAACCGAAGGAATACGAGGCCCGCATTGACAGGTGCCGGACGCTGGAATCCTGGCGCGATATTGCCCATGACGACGGCGCCGGGGCCGCTTTCGACATAGGGCTGGAGTATTTTCTCGATCTGCATCACCGCTTCGCGGCTGTAGCCGTACGAAGCCCCTTCCGGCGCGGTGATCGGCACGATGATGACGCCGCGGTCCTCGGTCGGCGTGAATTCCTTGGGCAGCGCGGACCAGAACAGGTAGGCGGTGCCGGAAACGAACAGGCCCAACGCGAGGACGACGATCGGCGCATTCATCGCGCGGACCAGCAGCCAGCGATAGCCGTCGTTCATGGCCTTGAAGATCTTCTCGGTCGCGAGATAGAGCCGCCCTTCACCTTCGTGGGTCTTGAGGAGCTTCGAACACATCATCGGCGTCAGCGAGAGGGCGACCATGCCCGAAAACACGACCGCTGCGGCAAGCGCGATGCCGAATTCGGTGAACAGGCGCCCTGTATTGCCGTCCATGAACGACAGCGGCACGAATACGGCGATGAGCGTGAGCGTCGTGGCAAGTACGGCGAATGCGATCTGCCGCGCGCCGCGGACAGCTGCGAGAAGGACGGGCTCGCCCTTCTCGATGCGCGCATGGATGTTTTCGAGCACGACAATGGCGTCGTCCACGACGATGCCGATTGCCAGGACGAACGCGAGCAGTGTCAGCACGTTCAGCGAATAGCCGAGCGAGGCGATGATCGTGAACGACCCGATGATCGAAACCGGAATGGCGATCGCTGGAATGATCGTCGCGCGCCACGACCGCAGGAAGACGAAGATGACCGCGATCACCAGCATGATCCCGATCCCGAGGGCGTGGTAAACCTCGAAGATCGACTGCTCGATGAAGACGGATTCGTCGTAGCCGACGAGAACTTCGATCCCCTCGGGGAAACTCTCCTGAAGACGCTTCATTTCGGCCTTCGCGTCGCGGGCGACCGACAGCGTATTGCCGGTCGACTGGCGCAGGATGCCGATGCCGATCGATGTCTTGCCGTTTGCGCGGATGCCGGAGCGTTCGTCTTCGGCGCCGATTTCGACCTTGGCGACTTCGCCGAGCCTGATCGGATAGCCCTGTTTTGTCGTAATGACGATATTCCGGAACTGCTCGGGCGAAGAAAGGCGCGAGTCGGTTTTCACCGTCAGCTCGCGTTGCGTGGATTCGATGCGCCCTGAAGGAAGTTCGACGTTCTGGCGGAGAATGGCGGTTTCGACATCGTCGACCGTCAGTCCGCGCGCGGCCAGCGACTGCCGGTCGAGCCAAACGCGCATCGAGAAGCGCCGCTCGCCCGAAATGTTGACCTGGGCGACGCCGGGGACGATGCCGAGCCGGTCGACGATATTGCGTTTCGCGTAGTCGGTCAGTTCGAGCTGGGAATATCGGTCGGACGCGAGCGTGAACCAGACGATCGCGCGCTGGTCGCCGTCGACCTTCGCGACGACCGGATCCTCGATGCCGTCGGGAAGCTTCGAGCGGACGCGCGCCACGCGGTCGCGGACGTCCGCCGATGCGGCGTCGATGTTCCGGTCCAGCCGGAACTCGATGGTTACGTTTGAACGCTCTTCACGGCTGTTCGAGCGGATTTCCTTCACGCCTTCGATGCCTGCGACCGCTGCTTCGACCAGTTCGGTCACGCGGGTTTCGACGACCTGGTTCGACGCGCCCTTGTAGACCGTCGTCACCGACACGATCGGCGGATCGATCGCCGGATATTCGCGCACCGGCAGGCGCGAGAACGACGCTACACCGAGCACGACGATCATCAGGCTGATGACCGTCGCGAAGACGGGACGCTGGATCGAGACGTCGGACAGGAGCATCTGGGGCTTTCCTGGCTGGCGAGCCGGTTTGAGGATCAGGCCTCGGGCTTGAACGGACGGGCGGTGACGGGCAGGTTGTTGCGAACGCGCTGGAGACCGCGGACGATAAGCGTGTCGGAAACGGCGATGCCGCTGACGATCTCGACCCGCCCGCGCATGCGCATTCCGAGTTTGACCTCGCGGCGAATTGCCTTGCCGTCGACGACGACGAACAGGAATTGGCGCGCGCCTTCCGCGACAAGCGCGTCTTCGGGCACGATGATCGCGTTCTGCCGTGTCGCGATCGCAAGCGCCACGGTCAGGAACATTCCGGGCTTCAGGTTTCCGTCGGCATTGTCGAACGCCGCATTGAGTCGCACCGCACGGGTGGTCGGGTCGATGCGGGTATCGATCGCCACGACCTCGCCGGAGAATTCGCGGCCTGGATATGCCGGCGTGACGGCAATGACCGAGAGCCCCGTCTTGAGCTGACCGAGATATTGTTCGGGTACGGAGAAGTCGATTTTGATCGTGCGCACGTCGTCGAGCGTCGTGATCTGCGTGCCGGGCTGGACAAGTGCGCCCAGGCTCACCTGACGCAGGCCGACCTTGCCGTCGAACGGTGCCGAAATGCGGTACTCGTCGAAACGCGCGTCGGCCGCGCGCAATCGGGATTCGCTCTGCCGGATCCGGCCTTCTGCGGCGCGCAGCATCGTTTCAAGCTGATCGACGCGTGCTTCGGGTGCATTGCCCGATGAACGCAGCGCGCGTGCGCGGTCAAGCTGCTGGCGGATATCGTCGGCCGCCGCGCGTGCCTGCGAGATTTCAGCGCGTGCGCCCTCGGTGTCGGCGGCTCGTTCGCGGCTTTCAAGCTCGATGAGGACCATTCCGGCCTTCACGGACTGGCCTTCCTGGAAATTGATCTTCGCGATGTTGCCGGTCTGTTTGGCCGCGATGACAATCGATTCGTTCGCGCGCGCGGTGCCGACGGCCTCGATCCGCTCGATGACCGTGTCCGTCTGAGGCGATGCGACTTCGACGATGGGTGCCGGTGCCGGCGCACGCGCTGCACCAGCCGTGCCGGGCGCGCCGGATTTGAAATAGTACCAACCGCCGAAACCGGCCCCTGCAAGCACCGCCACAACCGCCAACTGTCCGACAACGCGCATTGACCTTACACTCCGGCTCGATGCCTTTTTCGGGTGTTTTCCACGACTTGCCGCGAAGCAACAAACAAGCCACCCCTCCCGATCTCCAAGCGGGGCCGCTTGCCGGGCAACACGCGAATTTATTTGGCAGCGTACCCCAAAGAAAGCCGTCAAGGGTAACAGCCTGTAATACGTTTTGGCGGGGCTTCCCAAGCGGCGGCGATCATGGGACAAAAGGCCTTCCGCCTTGGATTTCAGCGCCTTTTCCTGCCCGGTTTGACATGTCCGATACGGTCTATCGACGCAGATTCTCGGCCGGTCGGCTGCTGTTCAACGAAGGGCAGGCGGCCGATGCGGCCTACATCATCGAGGCCGGTGCGGTCGAAATATTCGTCGAATTTGCGGGCGAAAGGACGCGCCTGGCGGTCCTTGGTCCGGGGGAAATCTTCGGGGAGATGGCGCTCGTCGACGATTCCCCCCGATCGGCCGCCGCTCTGGTGCTGGAGGATTGCGAGGCAATCGTCGTCGAACGTGGCCAGATAAAGCGCGAACTCGAGCGGGCGACCCCGCTCATGCAGATCCTGCTGCGAACGTTGATCCATCGTCTTCGCGTCGCGACGTCGAGCCTGCCGGCCGCTGCGGCACCGATTTCAGCCGACGAGGCGGCCAAGGTCATCGCCCGCATCAAGGGCGAGCACGAAGTCCGGCGCGCGATCGACGGCGGCGAACTGGTGCCTTATCTGCAACCCATCGTACGGCTGGACGACGGGATCACGGTCGGATTCGAGGCGCTTGTCCGTTGGCGTCATCCCAGTCAGGGGCTGCTCGGGCCGGAGGCGCTCCTGGGGTCGGCCGAACGCGCTGGGCTCCTCGAGGTTCTCGACCTGATGGTCTTGCGCGAGGCCGCCCGGATGCTCTCGGCGGCGAACAGGCGGTTGGCACTCGCCGGCCGCCGCCCCGTCTTCCTTTCCGCGAATTTCGGTGCTGTACATTTCGCCGACGAGCGTCTTGCTGACGTCATCGCCGAGATCCTTGGCGAAGCCGGCCTCCCGCCCGAACGCCTGAAGGTCGAGATCACCGAAACGACGCTGATCGTGAACCGCGATGCGCGCAAGGCACTGGATCGCATCAAGGGGCTCGGCTGCGCGATCAGCCTCGACGATTTCGGAACCGGCTATTCCGGCCTTTCCTACCTGTCGCAGTTCCCGATCGACTACCTGAAGATCGACAAGAGCTTCGTTTGCGCGATGCTGTCGGAACGAAAGACCGGCGAGATCATCCGATCGGTCGTCCAGCTGGCGGGGCAGATCGAAATCGACACGATTGCCGAGGGTGTGGAAACGCAGGCGCAGGCCGATTTCCTGCGCGAGGCGGGATGCATCTACGGCCAGGGTTTTCTCTATGGCAATGCGCAGCCTGCCGAAGAGGCGTGCGCGTCGCTTTTCGATCGTTCATGACGGCGGCATCCGAATGACGACACAACTGATCACCCATCCGGCGTGCCTCGACCATGACCCGGGAACGTATCACCCGGAAAATCCGCGCCGGCTCGAGGCCGTGCTCGCCGCACTCGACGATACGCGCTTCAAGGGGCTCGAGCGGGTCGCGGCACCGCGCGCGGCCGACGAAACGCTGTGCCTTGTCCATCCGCGCGCATATGTCGAGGGCGTTCTGGGATCGATTCCGCCGATGGGGCGCCATCAGATCGACGGCGATACGATCGTGTCGCCCGGATCGGCCGAAGCGGCGCTGCGTGCGGCCGGCGCCGTCGTTGCGGCGGTCGATGCGGTCTGCGAGGGGCGCGCGCGCAACGCATTTGCCGCCGTGCGGCCGCCAGGTCATCACGCCGAAGCGGCGCAGGCGATGGGGTTCTGCCTGTTCAACAATGTCGCGGTGGGTGCCTATCACGCGCGCGTGCGCCACGGCCTGCGCCGGATCGCGGTCGTCGATTTCGACGTGCATCACGGCAACGGAACGCAGCACGTCTTCGAGGCTGACCCGGACCTGTTCTATGCCTCGACACATGAATGGCCGCTCTATCCCGGAACGGGGGCCGCCGCCGAGTGCGGTCGCGGCAACATCGTCAACGCGCCCTTGCCGGGCGGATCGGACGGGCAGGCCTTCCGAAAGGCGTTCGAGGGCCGCATCCTGCCCGCGCTGGATGCGTTCGCGCCCGAGCTTGTCATCGTTTCGGCCGGGTTCGATGCCCACGAACAGGATCCGCTCGCAAGCCTGCGCCTGAACGAAGCGGATTTTGCCTGGGTGACGCGGGCGCTGATGGATGTCGCACGCCGTCATTCGAAGGACCGTGTTGTTTCCGCTTTGGAGGGCGGTTATGACCTCGACGCGCTGGCGGCGTCGTCCGCGGCGCATGTCGAGGCGCTGATGGCGCCGTGACCGGCGCCATAATTGGATATATTCCAATGACTTGCTATGACCCCGGCATAGCCTCTGCTACAGTGACGCTCCGGCGCGCGAAGACGGCAGCCGGAATGCGGCAAGGGGTCCATGGCTGACGGTCGAAAGCACATCACGCTCGCGCTTCAGGGCGGCGGCGCACATGGCGCATTCACCTGGGGTGTGCTCGATCGCCTGCTCGAGGACGAGCGGCTGGTCGTCGAAGGAATTTCAGGGACGTCGGCCGGTGCCATGAATGGCGCCGTGGTCGTGGCCGGCATGGCCGCGGGCGGTGCGGAAGCCGCACGCGCGCTCCTGGCGCGCTTTTGGGAAACCGTCGCCGAGTCCGGCCGGTTTTCCATTTTCCAGCCGTCGATCTTCGACCGGATGTTCGGCAATTCGGCCAATCTCGATTTCTCGCCCTTCTATCAGGGTTTCGACATGCTCACGCGCGTCATGTCGCCCTACCAGCTCAATCCGCACGGCGAGAACCCGCTCAAGAAGGCGCTCGCCGAACTCATCGATTTCGATCGCGTGCGCGACGGCGACGGCGTGAAACTCTTCGTGTCGACGACCAACGTGCGCACGGGCAAGATCCGCGTCTTCCGCAATCACGAACTCACGGCGGATGTCCTGCTCGCGTCGGCCTGCCTTCCGCACCTGTTCCAGGCGGTCGAGGTCGATGGTGAGCATTATTGGGATGGCGGGTTCATGGGCAATCCGGCGATGTTCCCGCTCATCTACAACTGCCGCGCCTCGGACATCCTGCTCATCGAGATCAACCCGATCCGTATCGAGGACATCCCGACGACCGCCCGCGGCATCGCGGACCGGATGAATTCGATCAGCTTCAACGCGACGATGATGCGCGAGATGCGCACGATCGCGTTCGTCACGCGCCTTCTGGAGCGGCACCGCCTGACGGGGCGCTCGGGCCTGCGGCGCATGTTCTTCCACATGGTTCAAGCCGAAGAGGAGATGGCGGCCTTCGGCGTCTCCTCGAAGTACAATCTCGATTGGGATTTCCTTCTGACTTTGCGCCGGCTGGGCCGCGAAAAAGCGGATCAGTGGCTCAAGGTCAATTTCGACCTGATCGGCCAGGATTCGTCCGTCGACCTTGAAAAGCTGTTCTTCTGATGATCCATACCGACCGCACCGTCATCCCCCACGCCGTCAGCGAGCAGAGCCTCGCGACGATCGAGCCGACGGCGACCGTCGTCGAGGCCGCGCGGATGATGGCCTATCTTCGCATCGGCGCGTTGATGATCGTGGAGGGCGACGCGCTCGTGGGCATATTCTCCGAACGCGACGCGCTGACGCGCGTCGTCGCCAAGGAGAAAGATCCGGCGACAACGCCGGTGCGTGAGGTCATGACCGCCGATCCGATCACGATCGCGCCGGACACGACCGTCCAGCAGGCGCTGGACATCATGGCCGAGCGCGGATTCCGGCACCTGCCGGTCGTCGAAGACGAACGGATCGTCGCGATCGTTTCGATCCGCGACCTTTACCGGTCCGTCAAGGACCAGATGGAAACAGACATCCTGCTGCTGGCCGAGACGCTGCTGCAGGGCTGACGCGAGACCGGAGACAGGGATGTCCGACAACGCTGCGTACGACTACGACTTGATCGTCATGGGATCGGGGCCCGCGGGCCAGCGCGCGGCAATCCAGGCCGCAAAGCTCGGCAAGCGGGTCGCCGTGATCGAGCACAAGGCCGTCGTCGGCGGCGTGTGCATCAATACCGGCACGATCCCGTCCAAGACGCTGCGCGAAGCGGTCATGCATCTGTCGGGATTTCGCGAGCGGAACGTCTACGGCGCGTCGTATCAGGTGAAGCAGAACATCACGATCGAGGATCTGCTCTACCGGACGGCGGCCGTCATCCAGGCCGAACTCGACATCGTGCGCCACCAGATGCAGCGCAACGGTGTCGAACTCATCACCGCGGACGCCAAATTCACCGGGCCGGAGACGATCGGGCTCATGGGTGTCGACGGTCGCGGCAAGCGAGAAGTGCGTGCCAAGCGGATCGTGATCGCGACCGGCACGGTGGCCACGCGCTCGCGCTCGATCCCGTTCGACGGGCAGAACATCATCATCAGCGACGACATTCTCGGGCTGAAAAAGCTGCCGAAATCGATCTGCGTGATCGGTGCGGGCGTGATCGGTTGCGAATACGCGACGATGTTCTCGACGCTCGGCGTGCGTGTGACCGTCGTCGACAAGCGCGAGCGCCTGCTCGATTTCGTCGACCACGAGATCATCGATACGCTCGTCTACCAGATGCGCAAGAACCGCGTGACGTTGCGCCTTGGCGAGGAAGTCGACGGGCTGGAGTATACCGAGGAGGCCGAGCACGGCCCGCGCGTGCACGTGAAGCTCAAGTCCGGCAAGGTCATTCACGCCGAAAAGGCGCTCTATTCGATCGGCCGCACCGGCGCCACCGAAAATCTCGACCTTCCCGCAGCGGGCCTGTCGGCCGACGAGCGCGGCCGGGTCACGGTCGACGCGCAGTACCGCACGGCGGTTCCCCACATCTTCGCGGCTGGCGACGTGATCGGCTTTCCGTCGCTCGCCTCGACGTCGATGGAACAGGGGCGCGTGGCGGCCTGTCACGCGTTCGGGATCGAGGCAAAGGCCGTCCCTGAACTGTTCCCCTACGGGATCTACACGATCCCGGAAATCTCGACCTGCGGAAAGACCGAGGAGGAACTCACACAGGAAGGCGTGCCCTACGAGGTCGGGAAGGCGCGCTATCAGGAGATCGCGCGTGGCGCCATCATCGGCGACAAGACCGGCCTGCTGAAGCTGCTCTTCCATGTCGACACGCGCAGGCTGCTCGGCGTGCACATCATCGGCGAGGGGGCGACCGAGCTCATCCATATCGGTCAGGCCGTGCTCGCCTTTGATGGAACGGTCGACTATTTCGTACGCACGGTCTTCAACTACCCGACGCTTGCCGAATGCTACAAGACGGCGGCCTTCGACGGTGTCAACCGGCTGGGATAGAAGCGTTTTCCGGCCACGGGCAGCTTCGTTGCGAAGGCCGGGAGGGCAGCCTATAACTCGAGCCCCAAGGTTGCCACGTTCCGGATTTCGCCATGCCCAGCGCCCCGCCGATTCCTGTCGAAATAGCCAAGCTTTCCTTCGAGGACGCATTGCGCGAACTCGAGGAGATCGTGCGTACGCTCGAGCAGGGCAAGGGCAAGCTCGACGATTCGGTCGCTGCCTACGAGCGCGGCGCGCAATTGAAGCGGCACTGCGAAAACAAGCTGGCCGAAGCGGCGAGCCGGATCGAACGCATCCAGATCTCCGGCGGCGAAGCGCGTACGACGCCGCTCGATCCGGGTTGATCGGGTTTCCGGGAGAAAGACCCGCATGAACGAGACGATCGAGGCCGCGTTGGCGGCGAATGCCGCACGCATCGAGGCGGCGCTCGAGGCGTTTCTGCCGAAGGGCGACGGTTACGAGGCGGCGCTGCACGAGGCGATGCGCTATGCCTCGCTCGGCGGCGGCAAGCGGATTCGCCCGTTTCTGGTCATGGAAACGGCCGGCCTTTTCGGGGTCGACGAGGCCTGCGCGCTCCGCGTTGCCTGCGCTATCGAACTCGTCCATTGCTACAGCCTCGTGCACGATGATCTTCCGGCCATGGACGACGACGATCTCCGCCGCGGGCGGCCGACGGTCCACAAGGCATTCGACGAGGCGACGGCGATCCTGGCCGGCGACGCGCTGCTGACGCGCGCGTTCGAGATCCTCTCCCAGCCCTTGACTCATGGCGATGCGGGCGTGCGCGCCGATCTCGTGCTGGCGCTCGCGATCGCTTCGGGTGCCGAGGGCATGTGCGGCGGCCAGATGATGGATCTCGCGGCGGAGGGCCAGGATCTCGACATCGGCGAAATCACGCGGCTCCAGCGCCTGAAGACCGGTGCCTTGATCGGCTTTGCGGCACAATCCGGCGCCATTCTCGGCAAGGCCCCCGCGCACATGCGCCACACGCTCGTGGCTTTCGCGCACGATCTGGGGCTTGCTTTCCAGATCGCCGACGACCTGATCGATGTTGAAGGTTCAGCCGTGGATGCCGGCAAGGCCACCGGCAAGGATCAGGCGCGCGGCAAGGCGACGTTCGTCTCCATTCTCGGCGTCGAGCGGGCCCGTGCGCAGGCCCAGCTGCTTGCCGATCAGGCGGCCCGCCATCTCGACATGTTCGATTCCAAGGCCGATCGGCTGCGCCGGCTTGCGCGCTGGGTCGTTCAACGGCGAAACTGACCGGCGATGAGCGATATTGGCCACAATTCGGGCGCCACGCCCCATCTCGACCGTGCGGCGGACCTCGACGCACTACGGCGGATGAGTGCGGAGGAGCTGAAGTGCGTTGCCGAGGAGCTTCGTCGCGAGACGATCGCGGCAGTCTCGGGTACCGGCGGCCATCTCGGCGCCGGCCTCGGCGTGGTTGAACTGACGGTGGCGCTCCATCACGTGTTCCGCACGCCGCACGACCGGCTTGTCTGGGATGTCGGCCACCAGACCTATCCGCACAAGATCCTGACCGGACGGCGCGACCGGATCCGCACGCTGCGGCAGGGCGGCGGGCTGTCGGGTTTCACCCGGCGAAGCGAAAGCGAATTCGATCCGTTCGGCGCAGCACATTCCTCGACGTCGATTTCGGCGGCACTGGGCATGGCGGTCGCTCGCGACATGAAGGGCGAACGACGCAACACGATCGCGGTCATCGGCGACGGGTCGATGTCGGCCGGCATGGCCTACGAGGCGATGAACAACGCGGGCGCGATGCGTACGCGCCTCGTCGTCGTTCTCAACGACAACGACATGTCGATTGCACCGCCGACCGGTGCGTTGAGCGCCCATCTCTCGCGCCTGATCTCCTCGAAGCCCTATCTCGGCCTGCGCAGTCTCGCGCGCGAGGTCGCCAGCCATCTGCCGCGGCCGCTCTACGAGGCGGCGGAACGTGCGGAGGAAATGGCGCGCGGCCTCGTTTCGGGCGGCACGCTGTTCGAGCAGCTGGGCTTCTACTATGTCGGCCCGATCGACGGGCACAATCTCGACCATCTGCTGCCGATCCTGCGCAACGTTCGCGATGCGCGTGACGACCGCCCGGTGCTCGTGCATGTCGTGACGCAGAAGGGCCGTGGCCATCCGTTCGGCGCGGAGGCGGCCGACCGCTATCACGCGGTCAATGCGTTCGAACTGGTCGTCAATCCGGCCGGGACATTGCAGGGCAAGCCCAAGGCGGCCCGGCCTGCACCGCCGAGCTACACGAAGGTTTTCGCCGATGCGCTGATCGCGGCGGCGGACGTCGATCCCAAGATCGTCGCCATCACGGCCGCCATGCCGTCGGGCACGGGGCTGGATGCGTTCTCGAAGCGGTTCCCGAAGCGCTGCTTCGATGTGGGAATTGCCGAGCAGCATGCCGTGACGTTCGCGGCGGGGATGGCGACGGAAGGTTTCAAGCCGTTCTGCGCGATCTATTCGACGTTTCTCCAGCGCGCCTACGATCAGGTCGTACACGACGTGATGCTGCAGAAGCTTCCGGTTCGATTTGCGATCGATCGCGCCGGCCTCGTCGGCGCCGACGGCGCGACGCATGCCGGTGCATACGATCTTGCCTATCTGGGCTGCCTGCCCGAGATGGTGATAATGGCAGCCGGCGACGAAGCCGATCTCGTGCGGATGGTCGCGACGGCCGCTGCCTACGACGATGGGCCGATCGTGTTCCGCTATCCGAGAGGCGAAGGCGTCGGCGAGGCATTGCCACCACCGGGCGAGACGCTTCCGATCGGCAAGGGGCGCATCTTGCGCGAAGGCACGCGGGTGGCGCTGGTCAATCTCGGAACGCGATTGGGCGAATGCCGGAAGGCCGCCGAAGACCTTGAACGGCTTGGCCTGTCGACGACGATCGCGGACATGCGCTTCCTGAAGCCACTCGACACCGACCTGCTGTTCCGGCTTGCGCGCGCGCACGAGGCGGTAATCACGATCGAAGAGGGTGCAATCGGCGGCTTCGCCGCCCATGCCCTGCACGCCCTTGCGCAGGCCGGGCTGCTCGACGGCGGCCTCAAGATCCGCACGCTTGCATTGCCCGACCGGATCATCGACCACGATACGCAGGCCCGCCAATATGCCGAGGCGGGCCTCGATGCCCGCGCGATCGTGGCGGCCGCTCTCGATGCGCTGGGGCGTGCGGGCGACGGCGTGAATCTGGCCCGGGCTTGAGCCGCCAGCGTCTCGACCAGATTCTCGTCGAACGCGGCCTGGCGGAAAGCCGCGCAAAGGCGCAGGCGCTTGTCCTGGCAGGGCTGGTCTTTTCCGGCGAGAAGCGGCTCGAAAAGCCGGGAACCCCCATCGCCGACGATACGGCCATCGAGGTCCGTGGCCAGCCACATCCTTGGGTCAGCCGCGGCGGACTCAAGCTTGCGCATGGCCTTGATCGCTTCGCGCTCGATCCGGCCGGATGCGTTGCCGTCGATGTCGGCGCATCGACGGGCGGCTTTACCGACGTGTTGCTGAATCGGGGCGCTGCGAAGGTCTATGCCGTCGATGTCGGCCACGGCCAGCTTGCCTGGAAGCTGCGGACCGATCCACGCGTCGTCGTGCTCGAGCGAACGAACGCGCGGCACCTTTCCTCGGCCCAGGTGCCGGAGCCGCCTGATTTTGTCGTCTGCGATGCAAGCTTCATCGGGCTCGAAACGGTCCTGCCGGCGACACTTTCCCTTGCTAAGGCGGGCGCCCATCTGGTGGCGCTGGTCAAGCCTCAATTCGAGGTCGGGCCCGCGCGCGTGGGCAAGGGGGGCGTCGTGCGCGATCCGGCACTGCACGAAGAGGTGTGCGCGCGCATCGCTGCGTGGCTGCCGGTCCAGGGCTGGCAGGTCTTGGGTATTGAACCGAGCCCGATCCTGGGGCCGGAAGGAAACCGCGAATTCCTGATCGCCGCGCGGAAAAGTTAGGCGAATACGCCGACCAGCGCGCCGGTGACGCATGTCGCCAGCGTTCCCGCGACGAGCGATTTCAGCGCAAGCTCGACGATTTCGGCGCGCCTGCCCGGTGCCATCGCCGCGAGACCGCCGATCATGATGCCGAGCGAACCGAAATTCGCGAAGCCGCACATTGCATAGAGCATGATGAGCCGCGAGCGTGGCGACAGCGCATCGTCGGGCAGCGCGCCCAGCTGCAGATAGCCGATAAATTCGTTCAGTACGGTTTTGGTGCCCATCAAGGCACCGGCGGTCGGCGCTTCCGACCACGGGACGCCCATCAGCCAGCAAACCGGCGCCATCAGCCAGCCCAACGCGCGTTCCAGCGTCAACGGCGCGCCGAAGACGGCAGGAAGCTGGCCCAGCGCCATGTTGGCGAGCGCCACGAGCGCTACCAGCACGACGAGCATCGCGACGATGTTGATGAGCAATTCGATGCCGGCCGCGGTGCCTTTCGTGATCGCGTCCATCGTGCTGGAGGCGACAGGTTCCAGCGGCCCAAGCTCGGCGGAAGTCTGCGCGTCGGCCGGGTCGGGCACCATGATCCGGCCGATCAGGATCGCGGCAGGCGCTGACAGGAGCGAGGCGATCAGGATATGGCCGAAGGCGCCCGGAACCGCGCGCGCCACGAAATTCGCGTAGAGCACCATGACCGTGCCGGCAATCGACGCCATGCCGCCGACCATCACGACGAAGAGTTCGCCGCGCGACAGGCGCACGAGATAGGGGCGGATGAAGAGGGGCGCTTCGACCATGCCGACGAAGACGTTTGCGGCGGTCGAGAGGCCGACCGCACCGCCCACGCCCATCGTGCGCCGCAGCACCATGGAAATGCCGCGAACTACCGCGGGTAGAACGCCCCAATGGAAAAGGAGGGTCGTCAGCGCGCTCATGACAAGCACGATGGGCAGCGCCTGCAACGCCAGCACGAACGCGCCGCCGGGGCTTCGCTCCTCGAACGGCAGCACACCACCGCCGAGATAGCCGAAAACGAACGTCGGGCCGGCGCGCGTCGCGGCGGCGATGGCTTCGACGGGTGCATTGAGCAGTCCGAACGCCTCGGCGACGAACGGCACTTTCAGGAACAGGACGGCCGCCGCGAGGCTGATCGCCGTGCCGGCGCCCGCCTGCCGGAGTGACACCGCGCGCCGGTTTTCCGACATCACCCACGCGATAGCCAGCAGGCCGAATAGCCCACAAAACGCCTGAAGGCGCTCCATCAGGGCTTCCGGTCCCAGTGTCGGTGCATGGCGGCGAAAATAGTCTTTGCCGGCGTGTCGAGCGCCGACCCGATCAGCGAAAAGGCCGGGCGCGGCCCCTGCCGGCGCGTGACCGGATCGCCCAGCCATCGCGATCCCAGCTTCAGATTGGAATAGGTTTCAGGGTCGACGACGACGTCCACGCGTCCGCCGCCGAGTGCGCGCAATCCGGTTGTGACGGCGATTTCCTCGATGCGCGACCATTCGATGGGCTCGGCCCCCACGCCGGGCAGCGACAGCCCAACGCGTTCGATGACCACTTTCGGGCTCTCGTCGCGGAATTGCTGGCCTGCGGAAATACCGTAGACCGCCACGAGTGCGAGCAGAAAGAGAGGACCGAGGATGTTCTCTCCTTCGTGCCAGGCAAGCCATACCGAGGCGACGGCAAGCCCGAAGGCGATCGAACCGGCGACGAGGTTCAGGCCGGCGGTGCGCCTGTTCCGGCGTACGACGAGCAGGGGAAGTTTGGTGTCGCGCGCGTCGCGCTCTACGTCCGTCCGGGTTGTCGGTCGGAAGCCGGACACCGGATCTTCAGCCGCACTGCGCGCGCTGGCGCAGCATGTGATCGGCAAGAACGCAGGCCATCATCGCCTCGCCCACGGGAACCGCGCGCAGACCCACGCAGGGATCGTGACGGCCCTTGGTGACGATTTCCGTGTCGTGGCCGTCGAGGTCGATCGTGCGTCGCGGGGAGAGAATCGAACTTGTCGGCTTGACCGCAAAGCGGACGACGACCGGCTGCCCGGAGGAAATGCCGCCGAGAATCCCGCCCGCGTGATTGGAAAGGAATGTCGGGCCATCGTTGCCCGCGCGCATCTCGTCGGCGTTTTCCTCGCCGGTCAGTTCCGCGGCGGCGAACCCGTCGCCGATCTCGACGCCCTTGACCGCATTGATTCCCATCATCGCGGCCGCGAGATCGGAATCGAGCTTGCCGTAGATCGGCGCCCCCCATCCGGCGGGGACCCCTTCGGCAACGATCTCGACGACCGCGCCGATCGACGAGCCCGATTTGCGCGTGGCATCGAGCAACGCCTCCCATTCGCCCGCGGCCTTCGCATCCGGGCACCAGAAGGGATTCCGGCCGATCTCGTCCCAATCCCAGCGTGACCGGTCGATGCGATGCTTGCCGATCTGAACGACGGCACCGCGAATGACGACGCCTTCACCCAGCACGCGGCGCGCGACGGCGCCTGCCGCCACGCGGCTGGCCGTCTCGCGCGCCGACGAGCGGCCACCGCCGCGATAGTCGCGGATGCCGTACTTCGACCAGTAGGTATAGTCGGCGTGTCCGGGCCGGAACGTCCGCGCGATCTCGGAATAGTCCTTCGAGCGCTGGTCCTCGTTGCGGATGAGCAGCGAGACGGGCGTGCCGGTGGTCCGGCCGTCGAAAACGCCGGACAGGATTTCCACGCAGTCGGGCTCGCGCCGCTGGGTCACGAAACGGTTCTGCCCGGGCTTGCGCTTGTCGAGGAAGGACTGAATCCATGCCTCGTCGAGCGGCAGGCGTGGCGGCACGCCGTCGACGACCACGCCGATCGCCGGTCCGTGGCTCTCGCCCCACGTCGTGAAGCGGAAGAGCGTGCCGGACGCGTTCGCGCTCATCCGCCCTTGTTCGCGAAGCCGGAGAGAAGTTCGGAGATGTCCCCTGCCGCGTCGGTCGCCATCATGCCGACGACGTGGTAGCCGTTGTCGACATGGATGGTCTCGCCCGTCACGCCGGCACCCAGGTCGGACAACAGGTAGAGGCCTGAATTCCCGACCTCGTCGATCGTCACGTTGCGGTGCATGGGTGAATTCAGCTCGTTCCACTTCAGGATATAGCGGAAGTCGCCGATGCCCGATGCGGCCAGCGTCTTGATCGGCCCGGCCGAGATCGCGTTGACGCGGATGTTCTGCGGGCCGAGATCGGCTGCGAGATAACGCACCGACGCCTCGAGAGCGGCCTTGGCGACGCCCATCACGTTGTAATGCGGCATCACGCGTTCGGCGCCGATATAGGTGAGGGTCACAAGCGATCCGCCATCCTTCATCAGCGGAACCGCACGCCGGCAGACGTCGGTGAAGGAAAAGCACGAAATGTCCATCGAATTGAGGAAATTATCGCGTGTCGTATCGACATACTTGCCCTTGAGCTGTTCCTTGTCGGAATAGGCAATGGCATGGACGACGAAATCGAGCTTGCCCCAATCGCGCGCAAGTTCTGCGAAGGCCATGTCGAGCGAGGCGGGGTTGGTTACGTCGGCTGCAATGACCTTTTTCGCGCCGACCTGTTCGGCAAGTGGGCGAACGCGCTTTTCAAGCGCTTCACCCTGAAAGGTGAAGGCCAGCTCGGCACCCTGTGCGGCGACCGCTTTGGCAATGCCCCATGCAATCGACCGGTCGTTGGCGACACCCATCACCAGACCGCGCTTGCCCGCCATCAGACCGTGCGATTGATTCATCTTCGATAAGTCCGTGTTTGCGTTCGCGAAATTCGCGGGCATCCTACACGAACCGTTCGGGCATTCAACGACGAAGCCCCGCCCCCGCGTTCGACGGGGAAGGGGCTCCGAAAGAAATCCGCTGCCGGCGGGGATTCAGCCGATCAGTTGACGATTTTCCAGCTTCCGTCGGCCTGCCGGCAGGCGGTGCCGTAGGCCTGCTCGGTCTTTCCGCCGACCGTCACGGTCGACTGGTATTCGCGGCAGGTATTGCCCGAATTGTCGCGCCCTTCGCGCACGGGCGTCACGGTTCCGGAGTTGCCCGAGTCGGGGTTCGACCAGGTGATCTGCTGGCCGACCGGGGCGGATTCCGCACGCTGGCTGGCGCGCTGCATCTGGGCCTGATCGGCCTTGTCGAGCGACTTGCCGACTTCGCGGCCAAGGAATGCGCCGGCGAGCGCGCCAACGGCCGTGCCGACAAGCTGGCCATTGCCCTTGCCGAATTGCGCCCCGGCGACGGCGCCGCCGATGCCGCCAAGTACGGTGCCGAAACCTTCCTTGGTGCCGGTATCCTGGCAGGCGACCAGCGCAAGCGACAGGCCGGCGACGGACAAAATCTTGAGAGCACGCATTTTTTGGACCCTCTGCAATCGATTCGCACGGGACGGCTTGAGAACCGCCCGCAATTCGACAACGGGCGGCCGGCCCGCCTATTCCCTGCGGCCACGCCGCGCTTGGACAGGCCGTCCTGAACGTCTATCTAGGCTTCATGGACGATGTTGCCAAGCCCGTGCCCGAACTCGACCCTTCTGTCGATCCGCTTGCCCGATTTGGCGAATGGCTGGCGGAAGCGGAAAAGAACGAGCCCAACGACGCCAATGCGATGGCGGTCGCAAGCGTCGGGCCGGATGGCCTGCCATCGCTACGCATGGTCCTCCTGAAGGGATACGATTCGCGCGGGTTCGTTTTTTACACGAACTTCGGCAGCCGCAAAGGCACCGAGCTTCTGGCGCATCCCAAGGCGGCCCTGCTTTTCCACTGGAAGTCGCTGCGCCGGCAGGTGCGCATTCAGGGTGCCGTCGAAGTCGTGAGCGATGCCGAGGCGGACGAATATTTTGCCTCGCGCGCGCGCGGCAGCCAGATCGGGGCCTGGGCGTCGATCCAGTCGCGGCCGCTTGCCGGCAGGTTCGAGCTTGAAAAGCGCGTCGCCGAGTTCGGCATCAAGTATGCCATCGGCGCCGTGCCGCGGCCGCCGCATTGGTCGGGCTTCCGCGTCGTGCCGCAGGCGATCGAGTTCTGGCACGATCGGCCGTTCCGCCTGCATGAGCGCGTGATGTATGAGCGCGATGGCGCGGGTTGGTCGACCCGGCGCCTTTTCCCCTGACGGCACGCATGTCGCCGGCCGAAATCCCCGTCGATGCCGAGACGCGCGGCCGCCTGATGCGGCAGGCGACGTATGCCTCCGTCGTGGTGGCATGCGTCCTCATCGCCGCCAAGACGGTCGCATGGATATTGACCGATTCGGTCTCGGTCCTGTCGAGCCTGCTCGACTCGCTGCTGGATGCGGCGGCATCAATCGTCAATCTCGTTGCCGTCCGCCATGCGCTTGCGCCCGCCGATGCGGAGCACCGGTTCGGGCATGGCAAGGCTGAGGCCGTCGCAGGGCTCGTCCAGTCGGCGTTCATCGCCGGCTCGGCGTTGCTCCTGCTGTCGGAAGCAAGTCACAGGCTCGTCACGCCGGTACCGGTCGACAATGGCGTTGTCGGCCTTGCGGTGATGGCACTCTCGATGGTGCTGACGTTCGGGCTCGTCCAGTTCCAGAAATACGTCGTGCGCCGGACCGGGTCGGTCGCGATCGGCGCCGACCGGCTGCACTACGCATCCGACTTCTTGCTGAACGGCGGTGTGGCCGTCTCGCTTTCCGCCTCGATGTGGTTCGGGATCCAGGCAATCGATCCGATTTTCGGCCTCGCGATCGGTGCATGGATCCTTCGCGGCGCATGGACGATCGGGCGCGATTCGCTCGACCATCTGATGGATCGCGAATTGCCGGAAGACACACGCGCACAGATCATCGCCATCGCGCGCGCCCATCCGGACATCCGCAGCGTCCACGACCTGCGTACGCGCGCAAACGGATCAAGCATCCATGTCCAGCTGCATCTGGAAATGGATGGCGCCCTTTCGCTCCTGCGTGCACACGCGGCCGCCGATGCTGTCGAGGCGGCCATCGAGGCGGCGTTCCCGGGTGCCGACGTGATCGCGCACATGGACCCGACCGGCGTGATCGAGCGCGTGCGCGCGCCCGTTTGATGCCGGACGACCAGTCGCAAACGCTGGCCCTCCTTGCCGATCCGGCGACCTATTCAAACCCGGATGGCGGGGTACGGCGGATCGACACCCATATTTCCGCGGTCTTTCTGGCGGGCGACCGCGCCTACAAACTGAAGCGGGCGGTCAAATTTCCTTATCTGGATTTTTCGACCGCGAACAGTCGCCGCAAAGCGTGCGAGGCCGAACTCTCCGTCAACCGCCGGACGGCGCCTGACCTGTATCTCGCCGTCCGTCCGATCGTGCGCGATGGCGACCGGCTAAGGCTTGGGAACGTCGGCGAATCCGGCGTCGACTGGGTCGTCGAGATGCGGCGCTTCCCGGACAACGGGATTTGGGACTTGCGCATTGCAGCCGGGACGATATCGGCCGGCGACATTCGTGCGCTTGCCGATGCAGTTGCGGAATTCCATGACGGTGCGCAAGCAACGCCTGAACACGGATCGGCTGCGGATCTGATCTGGACCGCCGACGGCAACAATATCGACCTTGTCAGGATTTTTCCACGCGAACAGGTCGAGAATCTCGATCGGGAGACGCGTGCGGAGATCATTCGGCATGCTGCCTTGATCGCGCGGCGTTCGGCGCAAGGCTCGGTTCGCCGGTGCCACGGTGATCTGCATCTGCGCAACATCGCGACGTTTGACGGTCGCCCGCTCCTGTTCGACGCGATCGAATTCGACGACCGGATTTCGTGCATCGACACGCTCTTCGATCTTGCATTTCTAGTCGTCGACCTTCTGCGGGTAGGCCGTCGCGACTTCGCCTGCCAGTTGCTGTCGCGCTATTTCGGTCGACGCCCGGACGAGGAAGGGCTCGCCCTGCTTCCGCTCTTCCTCGGCCTCCGTGCGGCCATCAAGGCGAAGACGCGCGCCGCCGCGGGTGCCGCGCAGGAAGCGCAGGCATGCTTTGCCATGGCCGATCGCTTCCTGCATCCGCCGCCGGCCCGTCTTGTCGCGGTCGGCGGGCTTTCCGGGACGGGCAAGACAGCGCTTTGCATGGCGCTTGCGGAGGAATTGGGGGCAGCACCCGGCGCGCTTGTCCTGCGCAGTGACGTCGAGCGCAAGCGGCTGGCCGGAATTGCGCCTGAAATTCCGCTCCCGAAATCTGCCTATACACCGCAGGCGAGCCGGGCCGTGTATGCGAGCCTCCATGCACGGGCGGCAAGTGCGCTTGCTGCCGGGCACAGCGTCGTGCTTGACGCCGTCTATTCCGATCTGGGCGAACGGCTTGCGGCGGCTGAAATGGCGTCGGCGTGCGGAATTCGGCTCGACGGACTTTGGCTTGAATGCCCGGAAGAAATTCGGCTTTCGCGTGTCGCCGCTCGACGCGGGGATGCGTCCGATGCGGACGGCGATATCGTGCGCGAGCAGAGCGCGCGCCGCTGTGTGGCGAAAGAATGGCAGGAAATCGACGCAAGCCGCATGCCGTCTGACACATTGGATGCCGCACGCGCATGGCTTCGGCGCGGTTGACCCAAGTCAATGGAACGATCTGGCAAATGGCGTAGCCTTTTTGCAGAAGTTCAATATCGTATCGACAAGGCGGCCGAAATGGCCGCGACATCGAACGGAGGCTGCGATGAGCTACAAGGTTCTACTCGCCCCGATGGCGGGCGCCCCCTCGGACACGCGCACGCTTGCTGCGGCTGCGGCCGTCGTGCGCCGCTTTGGCGGGCATGTCGAAGCGCTCCATGCGGCCGGCGACCCACGCGATTCGATCCCGTTTGTCGGCGAAGGCGCCTCGGGCGCGCTTGTCGAACAGATCGTCACGGCCGCCGAAAAGGACCTCAATCGCCGTGCGGAGAACGCGCGCGCGAATTACCAGGCGTGGATCAAGGGTGCAAATGTGGATGCCACCCTTGTCGAGCCGTCCGGGTCGGAGGAAGACGCGATCGCGCGGCACGGGCGCTTTGCCGACCTGATCGTCCTTCCGCGACCGGCGGACGACGAGGCGATCGCATCGACGGTTGCCTTCGAAACGGCGCTTCTTGAAACAGGCCGCCCGGTGCTTATTGCGCCGCCGTCGGGCGACATGGACTTCAGCAGCCCCATCGCCTTCGCCTGGAACGGCAGTCGCGAGGCTGCCCGCGCGCTCGGCGCCGGGCTTCCCTTCATGAAAGGCGCGCCGCGCGTGGTCTGCATCGTCGCCGGCAAGAACGTGGCCGAGGACGATACGAAGCCGCTCGAGGCTTATATGGAGCGTCACGGAATCAAGATCGAACTTGCGCGTGCCGACGTGCCGACGATTCAGGCCGGGCCGCACGTGCTTGCCGAAGCGCGCCGCGCGGGTTGCGGGCTGCTAGTAATGGGTGCCTACACGCATAGCCGGCTGCGTCAGCTCGTATTCGGCGGCGTCACACGCTACATGCTGCAGAACGCCGACCTGCCGGTCCTGATGGCGCACTGACGCCACAGGTTCCGGCACCTCGGGGGGAGGGGTGCCATGCTGAGTTGGGTCGATTGCCTGTCGCTGTGCGAACTCACCGCCGATGAAGTTCGCGCGATCGCCGAGCACGAGCACATCCCCGAAATCGCGGCGATGGAACTGGGAAACTGGCTCATCGTCACGCCCGACGGCCGGCAGATGGTCAAGCGCATGATCCTCGACGATCTCGAGAACGCCACCGCGCGCGGCAACCATGCGCACGCGGCCAGGCTCAAGATGGCCATGCAGCATTTCTGCAGGACGCACCCGGAAAACCCGGACCGAGTTGCCTGATTTCCGACGACCGAAGGATACGAACAAGATGACTCTCAAGCACATCCGTCTCGAACTTGCGCGCACCAAGGACAAGCCCGAAGGGGATTCCGCCTGCGGCTACGAATTTTCCGCCCCCCTCGACACGGCCGGGCACTTCGACGCCGAAGGGTGGAAGAAGGACAAGGCGCTTTGCTCGGTGCATCGCTTCTGGCGCGGCGAGGCCGACGAACGCGGCCTGCTGATCCATACGCACGGGCGCTGGGTATTTTCGTATGCAAAGGGTGATGCGGACGACGAACCGATCTTCAAATTCGACCGCCATTCGTTCGTTCCGGGCGAATATGTGACGATTACCGAACATGACGGCCAGGCTCGGCCGTTCAAGGTCGTCTCGGTCCGCTAGCGGGCTTGATGCTGCGCGGCTAGACTGCGCCCGGCATGGATCGTCCAAAGACCCTCGTTCTGACAGGTGCCTCGCGTGGCATCGGTCATGCCACCGTCAAGCGGTTTGCCGAGCATGGCTGGCGGCTCTTCACGTGTTCGCGCGAGGACATCCCGAAGGAATGCCGGGTGGATGCCAACTGGGCGCACCATGTCCCGTGCGACCTTTCCGTTCCGGCCGATCGCGCGCGTTTCGTGGCCGAAATCAACGACCGGCTGGGAGATGCCCCGCTCGACGCGCTTGTGAACAATGCCGGCATAAGCCCGAAAACCCCGTACAAGGAGCGTCTGGGCGTCCTCCATGGCGAGATCGAAGGCTGGCATCGCGTATTCGAGTTGAATTTCTACGCGCCGCTCGAGCTTTCGCGGGGATTTGCGGGTGCACTCGCGCGTGCACGCGGCGCCGTCGTCAATGTCACGTCTATCGCCGGCCATCGCGCGCATCCGTTCGCCGGGTCGGCTTATTCAACCTCGAAAGCGGCACTGTCCGGCCTTACGCGCGAGATGGCGGTTGAATTTGCGCCGCTTGGCGTGCGGGTCAACGCGGTGGCGCCGGGCGAAATCGAGACGGAAATGGTCTCGGTCGACTACGAGCCGTTGATCACCCGCATCCCCATGCAGCGCATGGGAACGGCTGCGGAAGTCGCTTCGGTCATCCATCGGCTGTGCGATGCGGATTTCGGCTATGTCACGGGCAGTGAGGTCTTCGTGACTGGCGGCCAGCAGCTGCTCTAGCGAGCGCGCACTGCGTCGAGTTTGGCTTGATACCAGTCACGCCAGCGCTCCGCCTCGGCGATGTCGCTTGCGAGCCACTCGGCCAGCAGACCTTCGTAGCCGCGGCGTGCTAGGTCCGTCAGCCGGGCGATTTCCGTTTCCGACATCTCGACAAGCTGTTCAAGCTGCGCTTCCCGGTCTTCGGCCGGCAGCAGATCAAAAAAACGCAATTTCAGTGCGACGACCATCTTGGAAAGGTCGGTCATGGGTGCACGCACGGGACTGCGCAGCAGATCGACGAGCGCCGTGCGCCCCTGGTCGGTCAATCGCAGGACGGTGTCGGCGGTAAGGCTCTGTCCCGGGCCGGCACGTCGGCCGACGGGCTCGATCAGCCCTTCGTAGCGCAGCTGTTCGATCGACAGGCCGAGCACGTCGAGCGACGGCCCCATCAGGCGTGAGACGAAGCCCCGGACCGAGGCAGAAAGGATCCCGAGACTGACTTCGCCGAGCGCAAGTTCGCCAAGTGCCGTCAGCCGTACGGCTTCTGCCGGAATGAGAGACTGGTCGCGGAAGCGGGGCATCGGGCGCACCGTCACGCGTAGTCCTTGAGCCGGTCGAGCGGAAAGCGCGACACCTCGGCCAGCAGTTCGGCAAGTTTGCGCGCGGCGTGGTCGACGACCTTGCGGCCACGCTCGGCGTCGGAATCGGTCGCATCGCCCACCGCCCCGGACGGGTGGATGTCCTGCGTCTGCCAGGCAAGCGCGCTATTGCCGGTATAGGCAAGAAGCTTGAACTCCTTCGCGAGTTCGAGCTGGCCCGGCTTGAAATTGGCGATCCGGTCACGCCGCACCTTATCTGGCGCCAGGTGAAGCATCATCGACGTTTCGACGCCGCCGGCATGGATGCCAAGCTTCGCTTCCTGCGCGTTCCAGAGCCCGTCGGGCAGGCCGTAGGCCCACCACGATGCGGCGACGGCTGCCATCTTCAGCCGCACGCGCAGGTCCCGGGCGACGATGTCCATGATCTGTGGCTGGCCGCCGTGGCTGTTGAACATCACGAACTTGCGGATACCGGCCCGATGCACGCATTCGCCGATCTCCGTCCACATCCGGATCAGGGTTTCCGCCGAATAGGAGAGCGTGCCGGGGAACGCCAGATGCTCGTTCGACTTTCCCACATCGGACTGCGGCAAGATGTAGACCGGCAGGTCATCGCCGAAATGGGATGTCGATGCCGTCACGATGCCGCGCGCAAGGGTCGCATCAACCGAGACCGGAAGATGGGGGCCGTGCTGTTCGACGGCAGCCACGGGCAGCAGAGCGACGGTTCTCGCGGGATCGAGCTCGCGAAAATCCTCCGTTGTCATGTCCAGCCACCAGCGCCAAGCCTTGCCCATCGATCTGCCGCTCCCGTCCCGTGCAGTCCGGTTATATAGTCGAGCCGCCCCGCCAACGCCACAGGCCGCCGGACGAATCCTCATGAAACGCCATCTGCCGCCCGAACTTGCCCCGCCGCTCGCCCGCTATGTCCATGCCGTCGAAATCGCCACGCCGGGCCGGATGCTATTTGCTTCCGGCCAGTTGGCGATCGCCAGGGACGGGTCGGTGCCGGCGGGGATCGAGGCCCAATGCGATCTCATATTCGCCAATCTCGACGCGATCCTGCGCTCGGCGGGAATGGGGCGGGGTGACGTCGTGCGCGTGAACGCGTTCGTGATCGACCGTGACGGCCTGAAACCCTACATGGCGGCGCGCGACCGCTGGTTTGCAGGACACGAGCCGCCGGCTTCCACGCTCATGATGGTTGCCGGATTCACCCGGCCCGAGTTCAAGGTCGAAATCGAGATCGTCGCCGCGCGCGAAGCGAAGCCTTAAAGACCACCCTGGACGTTCGCCTGGCTGGAAAGCGAGGCATCCATGCGCTTGAGCATTTCTTCGACCTGCTCGAACTGAAGCCGGTTCTTGATCGCCGCCTGCATGTAGCGCTCGTAGATATTGACCGTGTGAAGCACGGCCATCGAGCAGTAACCGAGAATCCAATATCGCCGATAGACGCCGGCAAGGAAGTTGCGGAACGGTTTGGGATCGCCGCCGTTCAGGAATTTGCCGTGGCAGTCGGTATACTCGCCGAAAATCCCGTTCACGTTGGCGATCAGATTGCGCAACTTGCGCACGACCGCCTGTCGGAACATGTCCTGCTGTTCCTTGAAGTGCTTGTATTCGCGGATGTCGAGCGGCGTGGCGTCCGGCCCGTTGAGCCAGCGCAGAACCGTCGCGACGGACTGCAGGTTCTTGTTGAACGTGTGCTCGTAGAACGTGACGCCCTTCCAGCCTTCGAAGATCATCTGGGCTTGATCGCCGGAAATGCCGAATGCCGAAACGAAGAGCTTCGCTTCGGGCATCGTCGGGTCCCACAGCGCCTGCAGGAAGCGTTGGGAACGTTCGTTGACGTCGGCGGCATTCTTGAGGCCGAGAGCCCGCGCGACGATCGGGTTCACCTTTTCGGCGATGAGCGACTTGATGCCGTTTTCCTCTTCCTCCGAAATCGCAAAATACGCCGGATGGATCTCGGAAAGGTATTTCTGGAGGGCGCTTTTCAGCAAGAACGGATCGAGCGAGGGAATCGTGTCGATCGTACGCAGGATCTCGACGTCCCGCTCGAACTCGGCGTTGCCCTCCTCGAAATCGACGCCGACATGATGCTTCAGCAGCTTCACGAAATCCCGCTGCCGCAGATAGATCGCATAGCCGCCGGCCGGAATCTCGTTGGCATCGTGCGGAACGTAGATTGCCGTCTCGATCGGACGGTCCGCTTTCGGCGCTTCGGTCGCCGGGGCGGGGGCCGCTGCCGGTTTGGCCGCCGCCGCACCCTTCGATGCCGGCGCAGGCGCTGCCGGCGGCGCGTCGGCGATCTGCTGCTCGAAATTCGGGTACTTGAAGATGATCGTCTTGTTCAGGCTGGGCTGCCGGAACATCTGCCGGTCGCCAGCGTGCGGCGACACCTTGATCAGATTGAGCGCCACGGCCGACCCGCCGTGGACGATCTGATCGAGGATCGGCGAAAGGGATTTCTTCTTTTTCTTGACGTCGTTCAAAACGGACCAATCCGGATAAAAATTGTGCCGGACCCAACCTATTGGACAGGGTAAAATTGTGCAATGGTGAGATTCGCGGGACGAAAATCCCGCGCCCGCCGACCGCTAAAGCCGGCGAACCGGTTACGACGCGGCGATGTTCGCGACCGCGATTCCGGCAATCATCAGCGCCGAAGCGATCGACCAGACCAAGATGAGCTCGTGGAATTCGTCCATGACCCAATTCTGCAACAGGCCGGCCGGTCCGTTCAGTGATGCCCGTCACACTCCGATGGCATCCAAGGGCGTTTTCGCCGGTTTTCGGTTACGTTTGCCTTGAAACTTGATCGAGTCGTCGAGCGAATCGGACCCATGTCATCTGCCATCCCGTCGGTCACTCCGCCGCTCGTGGCCCTCAAAGCGGGCCCGTTCTCCTTGGATCTGGTTCCCGAAATCGGCGGCGCCATTGTCGGGCTACGCGCCGAATGGAACGGCGGCGTGGAACTGCTGCGCCGCATGCCGGATGCGGCACTTGCCGCGCGCGACATCCGCCAGGCGGGCAGCTATTCGCTGATTCCCTATTCGAACCGCATGCGCGAGTGCACGCTGAATTTCGCCGGCCGTCGCCACCGGCTCGCTCCCAATTTCGGCGGGCACCCGCATTCGATTCACGGAAATGCATGGCAGCGCGCCTGGCGTGTGGAAAGCATTGACGAATCGAATGTGACGTTGGCTTTCGATCATTCCGCCCACGGCGCTCTCGCGGTCGAATGGCCTTTCGCTTACAGCGCCCGCCAGCGTTTTGCGCTTTCGGGGGACGGGCTTGAAATCGCGATCGAGATTGCGAACACGGGCGACGCGCCGATGCCCGCAGGCATGGGCCTGCATCCGTTCTTTCCGCGCGGCGCCAATACGCGGCTGACGGCTCGTACGCAGTCGGTCTGGCGCAACGACGAAGCCATGATGCCGATGGCACTGGACCCGGTGCCGCCGGCCTGGAACTTCGAGGATGGCCGACTTGTGGCGCCGCTTTCGGTCGACAACTGCTTTGCGGGATGGAGTGGCTCGCTCGCCGTCGAGTGGCCGGAGAGTGGCGTGCGCCTCGACCTGACGGCAGACCCTGTTTTCGGGCATCTGGTCGTTTTCGTTCCACCGGGCCGGACGTTCTTCTGCGTCGAGCCGGTCAGCCATTGCAACGACGGAATGAATCTCGCGGCGAAGGGGCGGACCGATACGGGCGTTGTCGTGCTTGCGCCTGGCGAAAGCCTCTCGGGCTGGGTACTGATGGCATTTTCGCGCATCGGCAGCCCGACCGAATGACGGCGCCCCATGCAGGCCCGGTTTTCGACGCTCATCTTCACATCGTCGATCCGCATTTTCCGCTTGTGGCAAACGACGGTTACCTTCCGCCGCCGTTCCGGCCCGACGACTATCGTGCCGTATCCGAGCCGCTTGGCATTTCCGGCGGCGCGATCGTTTCGGGCTCGTTCCAGGCGTTCGACCAGGACTATCTGCTCGCGGCACTTGCAGCACTTGGGCCGACTTTCGTCGGCGTCACGCAGGTGCCGGCAAGCACCCTCGATCACGAAATCCTTGCGCTCGACAAGGCGGGTGTCCGTGCGGTCCGCTTCAACGTCTATCGCGGCGGCTCGGAGTCGTTTGCGGCAATCGGCGGCTTCGCGCGGCGCATCCACCGGCTTTGCGGCTGGCACGTCGAACTCTATGCCGATCTCGCGCGGCTCCGGCCGGCCGAGATCGACGTGCTGGCCGGGTTGCCCCAACTGGTCATCGACCATCTGGGCATCAGCGAGGGTGGCCTCGCGCGCGTGATCGATCTTGCCGCTGCCGGCGCCAAGGTCAAGGCGACGGGGTTCGGGCGCGTGCTTCTGGATCCCGAAACGGCGATGGAGCGGATTGCCGCAGCGAATCCAGACGCGTTGATGTTCGGCTCCGATCTCCCGTCGACCCGCGCGCCGCGCCCGTTCGAGGCGGCCGACATGACGCTCATCGCAAGCGTTCTCGGCCCCGAGCTTTCGCGAAAGGCCTTCTATGAAAACGCCATCAAGCTCTATCGGCCGCGCACGCTAGCCGCGTGACGGCCACGCGGCCAGCAAGGTGCCGACGATCGTAAGTGCCATGCCGGCAAGCACGGCCGGCGTCGGAATCTCGCCCAGTGCGGCCGCCCCGCCTAGAGTGGCTAGGACGGGGACAAACGCGCCCGACAGCGCGGCGCGGGCGGCACCGATATGCCGGACGGCCAGTGAAAAAGTCCATGTTCCGGCAAGCCCGGCGAGCACGCCCTGTGCGGCGAACTGGACGAGTGCGGCGTCGAGCGGGACTTCGGGCAGTTGCGTGCCTTCGACGGCAAGCCGCAGCGGGATCGCCGCGAGGATCGACGACAGCGAGATCAGCGCGATCGATTGCCAGGGGTCAAGCCCGCTGCGCCGGAAGGCGACCGTATAGACAGACCAGATCGCCGCCGCGAGGAGGAACAGCAGGTCGCCAACCCATGTCTGCGCGCCGATATCGGAAAGCGACGTTCCGGCAATCGCGGCGACGCCGGCAAGGATTGCCGCAAATCCCGCCAGCCGTCGCGGCGAAACGCGATCGCCGAGAAAGATCGCGGCCATGAAGGCGGTGAAGATCGGCATCGTTCCCGGAATGAGCGCGCCCATATGGGCGACGGGCGCGAACTTCGCCCCCATCATCGCGACGAGCCCGAAAGGCAGGCCTGCGCCGAGCACGATGGGAAGCGCCAGCCAGGCCGGCGCCGGCGTCGGCCACAGGCCGCGGCGTACGAGGATCGGCAGGAGAACGATTGCCGGCACGCCGTATCGCAGGATCGCGAGATCGAACGGGGCCAGCACCGCCGTCACACCGAAGCGCGTGGCAACCTGCCATGCTGCGCCGAAGGTCGCGGCCGCAACGCCGCCGGCAATGCCGATCGCCAGGGATTTCGTGCCGCCCGCCATGGCGCCACTAATAACAGGACGCAATCGGCAACAATATGAAGTTTTGAACAGCTACAATCGTAGGGTGGCGGGAAGCTAGCGCTCGAAGACGATGCGCGTCCCGTCGCGACGCGCGCGACAGCCGAAGGTCCGCACGCGCGCCGATCCGGCGCCGGAAAGCGCCATCGCCAGACCTTCGGCTTCGAGCGTCAGCAGGCCGTCCTCCGCGACCGGTACGCTGTCGGGCAATCCATAGGCGACGATTTCGTCGAATGGCGCTTGACGGTCGATCTTGCCGGTGTGGGCGACACCGGGCCCGAGCGCGACGACGTGCCCCGCACGGACGAAGACCGGCAGGCGGTCCAGCGGCACGTTCTCGACCCGGATCTGCCGTCCGCCGGCAACTGGTTCGCCCGTCCAGAAATCGTACCAGTCCCCGGCCGGCAACCACACATCGACGGCGCCACCCGGTTTCGCGATCGGAACAACCAGCAGCGACGGCCCGCACATGAACTGCTCTTCAAAGGAGCGTGCCGCCCGGTCACGCGGGAAGGCCAGCGCCATGGCGCGCATGACCGGAAGGCCCGTACGCGTGGCGATCTCCACGCAGCCCCACAGATAGGGCAGCAGCCGGTAACGCAGCGAAATCCAGCTGCGCGCGTGGCGCGCGACGGCCTCGCCGAGCGCCCAGGGTTCACGCACGCCGATGCCGTGGAAGCGGAAGTGCGACGAAAACACGCTTGCCCCGACCCAGCGCAGATAGAGTTCCGGATCGGGCTGCTTCGAGCCGTAGAATCCGCCGACATCGGTCGAGTAGTACGGCACGCCCGACATGCCCCACGACAAGCCGCCCCGGATCGAGCCAGCAAGCCCTTCCCAGTCGGTCTGCGGGTCGCCGCCCCATTGCACGGGGAAGCGTTGCGCGCCCGTCCAGCCGTCGCGGCCCCAGACACAGGCGTTCGCGGCACCCTTCGCGGCTCCCGTCGCCTCGTAGACCGCCTGGTTGTAGAGACGGGGATAGACATTGTGCAGGCGCCTGCCGCGCTCGCCGTTGTGCGCGACGACGTGATCGAGAACCTGCTCGCCGAAATCGGTCTTCATCGTGTCGACGCCGACCGCCCACAGGCGGTCGTGTCGCGCCTTCCACCAATCGACGGCTTCCGGATTCGTGAAATCGAGGATGCCCGAAGGCGGAAGCGGGGTCAGCACGTTGCCGAACGGCGAGGTGCCCGGTGTCGTGTCCCAATGGTAGACATGCGGACTGCCGTCGGGTTCCCGCAAGAACAGCCCGCGCCGCTCCAGTTCCGTGTATTCCGGATTGTGGATCGAGATCAGCGGGTATTCCCAGCAGCAGATCTTGAAATCGAGCGCCTTCAGCTTGTCGATCGTCGCCTTGGGATCGGGATAGCGCGACGGATCGAAATCGAGCGTCGCGCGCGTGCGCACCTCCATCCACGCGCGGCCGTCGAAGGTGATCACGTCGGCGCCAAACCCCGCTTCGCGGCATTCGCGCGCGGCCGCGAGGATTTCATCCTCAGTCCGGTAATAGGCACGGCTGAGCCAGACGCCCAGCGACCAGAACGGCGGTAGGGCCGGCCGGCCCGTCATTTCCACGCATCGTCCGATGACATGTGCCGGGTCGTGGCCCGCGAAGAGGAACATGTCGAAGCGTTCGTCCTCGCACAGGATCGCGTAAGACCGGTTCGACCATTGGCCGTAGCCGACGGCGTGGTGGACGTGGGCGGGCGTGTTCACGAGCACACCCCAGGCGCCGCCGCCCGACTTCAGACCCCACGCGAAGGGGATCGATTTGTACGAAAGCTCGGTATTGACGCCGAGCGCATCCTCGATCCGGTTGGTGACGAATTGCCCGCGCTTGTCGAGCGGGCCAAACTTTTCGCCAAGCCCGTAGACCGGTTCGCCCGAATCGAGCGCAAAGGAAGCAATCCAGCCTTCCGGCCCGCGGCCGAAGGTCGGCAGCCGCGTCCAGCCGCGGAAATGCTCGTCGGTTATCGACGTCAGCGGATCGTCGAGCCATCCCTGCCGGCCGAGACGGATGCGGACCGGGTTTGCGGCGATCTCCAGCCATTCAGTTTCATCGCCGAGCCGATAAGCGCCCTGTTCCGTCTCGCGGATTTCAGGTGTGCCGAAACCGTGTGCGTCAACAAGCCCGTAATCGGGCAGTGCGGTCGTGCCGAAGGTCAAACGCCAATCGCCGCCCCGGCGCGAGATGGCAAACGGGCCGATTTCGGTTTCGAAGACGATCGCATCCGCCAAGTCCCGGCCGCGGGTGAGCGTCTGCGCACGCGCGAATTTCGTGAAGTCGATCTGCAAGGACAGCCCCTCAGCCTTTGACGCCCCCGGCCGTCAGGCCGGACACTACCCGCTCCTGGAATATCGCGATGAGCGCGCAAACCGGAACGATCGCAACGATAAGCGCGGCCGAAATGATTGGCCACGGGAAAGCAAATTCGCCCTGGTAGAGCGTGATGCCGACCGGCAACGTGCGGCTTGTCACTCGGCTCGACAGCGTCAATGCGAGAAGGAATTCGTCCCACGCGTTCACGAAGGCGAGGATCGCGGCCGTGAATACGCCGGGTGCGGCAAGCGGAACGACGACATGCCATAGCGCGCCAAGCCGGGTGCAGCCGTCGATCATGGCGGCGTTCTCGAGGTCGCCGGGTATGTCCTGGAAGAAGCTCGCCATCACGAGCGTGCAGACCGGCATGGACAGCACGGCATAGGGAAAAACGAGAGCCGGATATGTGTTGAGCCAGCCCAGCGTGCGCATCGTCTGGAACAACGGGACCATCAGCGAGATCAACGGGAACATCGAGACGGCGAGCAGCACGGAAAGGACGACATTCCGGCCCGGTATTCGCAGGCGCACGATCGCATAGGCGGCGAGCGCCGAAACGAAAATGCACAACGCCGTCGAAAGGCCGGCAACGACAAGGCTGTTGCCCAGGAAAAGCAGGATCGGCTGGTCGACGAACACGCGCACGAAATTCATCAAGGTCGGATCGTGCGGCACGATGGTGATCGGATGGCGCAGCAGTTCCGATTCGGTCTTGAACGACGTGAAAAGGATCCAGAGTGCGGGGAAGAACCCGTTTGCCGCGACGATCGCCGCCGCAATCCACACGGTCTTTTTCCGGCCAAGCCCGAGTTTCATGTCAGTTGCGCCCGCCATCGCGTTTCGTGTGGCGCAGATAGACCGACGTCGCCGCGATCGAAATAAGGAACATCAGCGTGGCGAGGGCCGAGCCGTAGCCGATGTCGAGAAAGTCGATCGTCGTCTTGTGGATGTACATCGCCATTGTCTCGGTTGCCGAGCCGGGCCCGCCATTCGTCATCGCGTAGGGGATGTCGAAGGTCTGGATTGCCGTAATGGTCCGGAAAATGAGCGCGACCACGATGGCCGGCTTGAGCATCGGCAGCGTGATTTCGACGAACTGCTGGAAGCGGCTCGCCCCGTCGACCTCGGCGGCCTCGTAGAGCGATTTGGGGATCGTCTGCAGGCCGGCAAGGAGGATCAGCGCCATGAACGAGGACGACTTCCAGACGATCGCGATGCAGAGCGCCACGAAGGCGAGATGCGGGTCGGATAGCCACTGCGGCGGCGCGAATCCGGCAAGCTCGATAAGCCAGTTCACGAAACCCTGCCGGTAATCGAAGAACCAGCGGAAGATGAGGCCGGCGAACACGAGCGGCAGCGCCCACGGCAAGAGCAGCCCGAGCCGGACGGGCCACTTGACCTTGAAGGGCTGGTTTGCGAGCAGCGCCAGGCCGAGCCCGATGACCAGCGCGCCGGGGACCGTGACGCCGATCAGGATGGCCGTGTTGAGGACCGATTGCAGGAAGCGGTCGTCTTCGAAAAGCGCGAAGGTGAAGTTCTCGAGACCGATGAAGCGGTAACCCGGCCGCGTCAGCCGGAACGAATAGAGCGAGTTGGCGAGCAACTCGGCGATCGGATAGACGACGACCGCCGTCAGCAGTGCGGCTGCGGGTGCAAGCAGCACGAAACCGAGGCGCCGTTCGTCGCGCTCCAGCTTGCTCAACTTGTATTTTTTTGCGGCGGCCATTCGGTGGAAAACCGCCCCCTGCGCCAATCGCGCAGGGGGCGCCTTCGTCAGCGATACACGCGCGTCAGGCGCGTGTTCATGTCGGCGATGGCTTGTTCCGCAGAACGCGTGCCGGCCAGGAAGGCATTGATGTTCGTGCGGATGATCTCGCTCACTTCCGGGTAGTCCGGGCTGACCGGACGCGAGCGGCCGGTGACGACGACGTTGCGCGCGAACTGGAACCACGGATTGACCTTCAGCACCTCGGGATCCTGGTAGACCTCGGCGAAGACCGGCAGATGCGAGGCGAGGATCGCCTGCATCTTCGAGATTTCCGGCGAAGACAGGAACTTGAGGAGGTTGACCGCCGCCTGCTTGTGCTTGGAATAGGCCGAAACGGCGATCTGCCAGCCGCCGATGCAGGTAGCGGGCTGGTTGCCCGCGAAGCCCGGCAGCGGCACGACGTTCGTCTTGCCCTTGACGACGCTGTCCCCGTCGTTCTGGAAGCGGTTCCACGCATAGCCCCACTGCATGGCGAACAGCAGGTTGCCCGACTGGAAATCGACGCGGATGCGATCGGTCACGATCTCCGCAAGGTTGGCCGGCGTCACGCCCGAAGCCTTGAGATCTGTCCAAAGCTGAAGCGCCTTCTTGCCGGCCGCCGTGCCGACGTCGGGTTTGCCCTGCGCGTTGAGGAACTGGCCGCCTGCGCCCCACATCGGGACGAGGAACGTGCACACCGTGCCTTCGATCGGTGCGCCGGCGGTCGAGAAGCCGCGCAGGTTGGGGTTTTTCTCGCCCGCGAGGATGGTCTTAGCTGCAGCGGAGAGCTCTTCCCAAGTCTTTGGTGGCTGGAGCTTGTACTTCTCGAGCAGGTCGGTCCGGTAATAAAGGAACTGCGCGTCGGCGAAGTAGGGAAGCGCGATGACCTTCCCGTTGACGATGTTCGCCTCGCGATAGGCGGGCAGGTAGCGTGCCATGATCGCGTCGCGCTCGCTGCCGAGATACGAGTCGAGCGGTTCGGCCCAGCCGGCGGCCGCGAACTGCGCTGGCCGGATCACGTCGATGAGCATCACGTCGATCGCCGAATCGTGGCTCGTCAGCACCGTGTTCAGGTACTGCTGCTGCTGGTCGGACGTGGCGCCGCCGACCTCGACCTCGACCTGCACGCCGGGCGTGCGGCTCTGGTAAAGATCGAGAATCTTGCGCATCACGTCGGGGCGCTGCTGCCCGCCGACGAAGATGCGCAGGTTCGTCTGCTGGGCGCAGGCCGGAAGCGCGGCAAGCACCAGTGGCGCGGCAAGGGCCGCGGCGGCGAATAGGGCGCGATGCTTGGACATGGATCGTTTCTCCCTCGGTTGGTTTTTATTGGTCCGGCCTTACCAGCCCGGGTCCCGGATTGCATCCCCGGTATCGGGCGCGAATAGGTGGAACTTGTTCATCGCGAAGCCGGCCTGGATCGTGGCGCCGGCCGAAAGCGGCGCCTCCGGCGCGAAGCGGCCGGTAATCTCGCCGGTGCCGATCCTGAGAAGGCCGAGCGTGTCGGAGCCCAGCGGCTCGACGAGTTGCACATGCGCGGGTACGGTCGCGACGTCGCTGCCGACGGCTTCGGCGAGGATGTGCTCCGGCCTTATGCCGAAATCGAGCCGACGCCCGGCCAGCTTCGAGCACACGGCCCTTCGAGCCTGCGGCACCGGCAATCTGATCCCGCCATCCAGCAGGATGGCCGCGCCGTCGGCGTCGATCGAGCAGGGCAGGAAGTTCATCGGGGGTGAGCCCGTGAAACCGGCGACGAATTTCGCGGCCGGGCGGTTGTAGATCTCGTCCGGCGTGCCGACCTGGACGATGCGCCCGGCGGACAGCACGACGATCTTGTCGGCAAGGGTCATCGCCTCGACCTGGTCGTGTGTCACATAGACGACCGTGTTTCGCAGGCGCTTGTGGAGCTTGTTGATCTCGACGCGCATCTCGGAGCGCAGCTGGGCGTCGAGATTGGAAAGCGGTTCGTCGAACAGGAACGCCTTCGGGTTACGGACGATCGCGCGGCCCATCGCCACGCGCTGGCGCTGTCCACCCGACAATTGGCCGGGCCTGCGTTCAAGCAGATGATCGATCTGGAGGATCTGCGCCGCCTCGCGCACGCGGCTTTCGATCTCCGCGGACGGCCGTTTGCGCAGGCGAAGACCGAACGCCATGTTCTCGAACACGGTCTTGTGCGGATAGAGCGCGTAGTCCTGAAAGACCATGGCGATGTCGCGCTCACGCGGCGGCAGGTCGTTGACCAAGGTTCCGCCGATGCTGATCTCGCCGTCGGATATTCCCTCGAGGCCGGCGATCATCCGCAAGAGCGTCGATTTTCCGCAGCCCGACGGGCCGACGAAGACGCAGAATTCGCCGGACGCGATATGGAGATCGACGCCGTGGATGACGGGCGTCGTGCCATAGGCTTTGACCACGTTCTTTAGAACGATTTCGGACACGTGAGCGATGCGCCTCCCTGGACGTGCCGACATTCGTGCGGCGGCACTTGGTATCGCTAACATCTTACATCCGAAATATCTTGTCAACGCCGAAAATAAGCTGGCTTTTTTATATGACAACGCTAACATTTAGAGAACGCCCGACAGTCGGCCAAGACGTTCAAAAGGGACGGGGACGGAAATGAGTGACGCGAAATCGCCGCGGCGGACACGGGAGCAGTTGCGCAGCGCGCGCTGGTATCTCGCGAACGACATGCGCGCATTCGCGCACCGCCAGCGCACGCAGCAGATGGGCTTCCGGCGCAAGGATTTCATGGGCCGGCCTGTCATTGCAATCGTCAATACGTGGAGCGAACTTTCGCCCTGCCACATTCACCTGCGCGACCGTGCCGAGGCGGTGAAGCGCGGCGTATGGTCGGCGGGCGGAATGCCGGTCGAACTGCCGGCGCTTTCGCTTGGCGAAGTCATCGTCAAGCCGACGACGATGATGTATCGCAACATGCTTGCGATGGAGACGGAGGAACTGCTTCGCTCCCATCCCGTCGACGGAGCCGTGCTTCTGGGCGGCTGCGACAAGACCACGCCAGGTCTTGTGATGGGTGCCCTGTCGATGGATCTGCCGGCGATCTACGTTCCCGCCGGCCCGATGTCGAACGCGCGCTGGCGTGGGCAGAAGGTGGGGGCGGGAACGCACACGCGGAAATTCTGGGACGAGTTGCGCGCCGGCAAGATCACGGCGGACGATTGGGTCGAGCTTGAAAGCCGGATGACCCGGACGATCGGCACATGCAACACGATGGGGACGGCGTCGACGATGACGGCGCTCGTCGATGCGATGGGCCTGACCATGCCGGGAGCCTCGTCGATTCCGGCGAGCGATTCGGGCCATGCCCGGATGTGCCAGGATGCGGGCGAGCGGATCGTCGGGCTTGTATTCGAGGATGTACGGCCAAAACGCATCGTTACGCAGGCCGCCGTGTCCAACGCGCTTGTCACGCTCATGGCGCTTGGCGGCTCGACAAATGCGGTCGTGCATCTGGTTGCGATCGCGCGGCGCGCGGGCCTCGGTCTTGATCTTGAAGCCTTCGACCGCGAGGGCCGCCGCACGCCGGTTCTTGCGAACGTGTTCCCTGCGGGCGACAACTTGATGGAAGATTTCTATTTTGCCGGCGGCTTGCCGGCTCTTCTGACGCGGATTGCCGACCGGCTCGATCTTTCCTGCCTCACCGTCAACGGCCGCACGCTTGGCGACAACATCGCCGGGGCGAAAGTCTGGGAAGAAGACGTGATCCGGCCGCTGGACCGGCCCGTCGCGACGGGTGCCCCCATCGCCGTGCTTCGCGGCAACCTTGCCCCGGACGGTGCGATCATCAAGGCATCGGCCGCCGACCCGAAACTTGCGCGCCATCGCGGGCGCGCCGTCGTTTTCCGCGACCATGCCGATATGTCCGCACGGATCGACGAACCGGACCTGGCGGTCGATGCGTCGAGCGTTCTCGTGCTGCAGAATGCCGGGCCCGTCGGCGGGCCGGGGATGCCTGAATGGGGCGCATTGCCGATCCCGAAGAAACTGCTGGCGCAGGGCATCCGCGACATGGTTCGCGTGTCGGATGCGCGAATGAGCGGGACGCACTACGGAACATGCGTTCTTCACGTTGCACCGGAATCGCATATCGGCGGCCCACTTGCGCTTGTCCGTGACGGCGATTGGATCGAGTTGGACGTCGCCGCGCGCCGGCTAAATCTCGACGTCGATCCTGCCGAGCTTGCGCGCCGGCGTGCGGAATGGCGGGCGCCGGGGCCCCGCTATTCCCGCGGCTATGCGTCTCTGGTCGAACGGCATATCGGGCAGGCGAACGACGGTGCCGATTTCGATTTCCTGAAGGCCGGCGCCCCGATCCCGGAACCCGAAATCTACTGACGATCGAAGCGCGTTCGAGGCCCCCAATGGCGCGAATCCCTCAAAGCGACCTCAAGCCCGTCAGGGCCCGGCGACGGGCCGGCCGGGCCACGATGTCGGACGTCGCGCGCCTTGCGGGTGTCTCGGCCATCACGGTCAGCCGCCTGTTGCGCGATCCGACGTCGGTGTCCGGCGAACTGGCGGGGCGCGTGCGCGATGCGATCGAGCAGCTCGGCTACGTGCCGAACCTGATGGCGGGCGGCCTTGCCGCCGCGAAAAGCCGGATTGTCGGCGTTGTCGTGCCGTCGATCCGCAACGCCTTCTTCGCGGCAAGCGTCGATGCGCTGGCCGCTCGCTTTGGCGAGCGTGGCTATGCCGTTCTTGATTCAAGCGCCGATTACGATCTCCAGCGCGAGGACACGCTGATTGAGGCGATGCTCGCATGGAACCCCGCTGCACTCGTGCTCACCGGATTTGCCCACGGACCGCGGGCGGCGGCGATCGTCGCGCGCGCCGGCGTTCCGGTCGTCGAGATGTGGGACATCGCCGGAAGGCCGTTCGATATGGCGGTTGGCTTCGATCACAACGCCGCCGGGCGTAGCGTCGCGCGCCATCTGCTGGCGCGCGGCCGGCGGCGCGTTGCCGTGATCGGCGCGATGCTGGGCCGGGACACGCGCGCCTCGGCGCGCTGTGCCGGCGTGCGCGAGGAGCTTGAACGCGCGGGCCGGGCCGCCGTGGATTCGATCGATCTGCCGCGTGCATCGAATGTCGGCGACGGAGCCGTCGCGATCGCCGAGGCACTTGCCGCGCCTGGCGGCATCGACGCCGTCGCCTTTTCCAACGACGTGCTGGCGCTAGGCGCGATATTCGAATGCCAGAAGCGCGGCGTGCGCATACCCGATGATGTCGCGATTGCCGGCTTCGGCGATCTCGATTTTGCCGCGCATTGCAGGCCCTCGCTCACCACATTGCGGCCGCCGCGCGAGCAAATCGGCAACGAAACGGCGCGCCTGCTCCTTGCGCGCATCGACGGCCTTTCCGCCGAGCGCCGCGTCGTGGATCTCGGCTGCGAACTGATTGCGCGCGAAAGCACTTGAAGCGAGGCGATTGATCGCCGCGTCGTCTTCAGCCAACCTTGTCGTTCCGATGAGCGTGAACGGCGCGGCAACCGACGATCTTCCGGCCCAGATGGGCGTGCACGCGGCTGCGCGGGCGGGCGCGCGCGCCGCGTCTCTGGCGCCCTCGATGGTGCTGGGTGCTTCCTATATCGGTTTCGGCTCGTATGTCGGGGCGCACGGGCTTGGTCTCGACTACGCGCTTTTCAGCACCGTCACCGCTTGGGCGCTGCCCGGGCAACTGGCCGCCACGGAACTTTATCTCGCCGGATCGGGTCTGCTCGCCGTCGCATTGGCCGTGGCGCTGGCGAACATGCGGCTTGCGCCGATGACGGTCGTGATGATGCCGGTCGTGCATGTGCCCGGGCGCGCGGCATGGCGCACCTACGCGGCGGCGTTCTATGTCGCGGTGACGTGCTGGGCCATGACGATGATGACGGCTCCGCGCCTTGCGCGCGCCGATCGCCTCGCCTGGTTCGTCGGCTGTTCGCTGATGCTGTGGACGGCCTCGCTCGTCGGAACGGTCATCGGATTCTACGCGGCCGAGTTCCTGCCCAAGCCGCTCACGCTCGCGCTCGTTTTCCTGAATCCGCTCTATTTCATGCTGCTGTTCCTCCAGGATCTTCGCGACCGGTCGCGCATCTATGCGCTCGTGTCCGGCGCAGCGCTTGGTATTCCGTTTCATCTCCTGACGCCCGATTGGGGGCTGCTGATCGCAGGTCTTGCCGGGGGTACGCTCGCGGCAATCCTTGCCAGACGCGGGCCGAGATCGCCGGGATGAGCGGATTCGAATTCAGCCCTTCCAGCGCCTATGCGGCCGCGTGCGTTGCGGCCGTGGCGACCTATTTCTGGCGCGCGTTCGGGGTTGCGATCGGCGCCCGTCTCGATCTGAAAGGTCGCGTCTTTGAATGGTTTGCAAGCGTCGCCTATGCGGTTCTCGCCGCTCTCGTCGTCCGGCTGATCGTTTTTCCGGCAGGTGAACTTGCCCATATGCCGCTCGCTGCGCGCCTTGGGGCCGCCGGCATCGCGCTTGGAGCCTATGCGGTCGGCCGAAAAAGCATTTTTGCCGGTTGCTTTGCCGGAGCCTCGACGATTGCCGTCGCGGCAATCTGGCTTGCGCAGTGATGTGCTATAATCCGGCCATGCGCCGCGTCGCGAACATCCTCGCTTTCGGTGCGCTGCTGGCGGTTTCCGCCGTCGCGCAGGCGCAGTCCAGTGCACCGCCCGCACCTGCACCGGAATGCCATGCCGAGGGCTTCGGGCGCGACGTCAGCCAGAAAATGACCGACACGCTGCTCGATATGGGATTTGTCGGGTTCGAGCGGATGACTGTTGTCGACGGATGCTATCGCGTGGTCGCCAAAAATCCGGCCGGCGACATCGCCGTGCTGACATTCGACAGCTACGGCGAGCTCATCGGTCTTGGTCTTGGAAGCGGGGGCAGCGATCCGCGCTATGCGCCGCCGCGCGACGGCATCCAGCCGACCGACTGAAGCCATTCAGGTCGACAGGACACATGGCCAAGGACAGTGGCGAACAGAAACCCGGGGGATGGATGGCGCCGGGCTCGGCGATGCGCGCCAAATTGCACGCGTGGTGGGAAGGCTACGATTACGCCGAAAAAAGCAAACCCGATGCCGGTGCCCCGCCGACGCAACTGGCCGCTGCCGAGCCTCCGCCGGCGATTCCCGAGCCGATCCACCCCGATCCGATCCGGCTGCCGATGGACGGCAAGGTCATCGTCAAGGATGCATGGCCGCCCGAGCGCATGAAGGTTGCCCAGATGGTTTGGGGTGACGGATTCACGTTCCCGGGCGGCGAACGGCTTGCGCTCGAGCTGGGGCGCGAGATGGGGCTACCCACAGGTGCGGTGGCGATGGACCTGGGCTGCGGCCTTGGCGGCGGAACGCGGGCGATGGCCCGTGAACTCGAGCTGTGGATGGAAGGCTACGACCTGTCGATTGATCTGGCGCGCGCGGGCGACGGCTCATCGCGCGCCGCGAACATGGAGCGCAAGGCGCCCATCGGCCTGCTCGATGTCGTCGATGGAAGCTTCAAGCCCAAACGCTACGACGGTGCCGTCGTGCGCAACGTTTTTTCGCTGGTTTCGGAAAAGCCGAAGCTGCTGACGCGGATCCGGCACGGGATGAAGCCGGGCGGCCGCTTGGTGATCGCCGACTGGGCCATCTCGCACGACGACGCGATGGGGCCGGACCTCGAGGCCTATCGGCTGGGCGAAGCGACCGCGCCGCGGCTTTCGACGATCGAACGGTTCGTTGCCCAACTGGCCGAAGCCGGGTTCGAGGTGCAGGCCAAGAGCGACATCACCGACGCGTTCCGTGCAGCCGTTCTGGAAGGCTGGGCCCGGATCGATGGAATCGTGGCGCGCGGCCAGCTTGTGCCGGCCGAAGGGCAGGCGCTCGTCGACGAGGCACAGCTCTGGTCGCGTCGGATCGCGGCCCTCGCGGGCGGCGAGCTTCGCTTCGCGAAACTCGTCGCCGCGCGACCGTCCGAGTGAATGCCTGCTAGTCGATCGGCTGCAGATTTGCCGTTTTCTGCCGGAGCAGGTTCGCATATCCGGCCGGCACGCCGCCCGTGAACAGGAACTCGATGTGTAACGTATTGCCCTCGTGGTAGTGCATTTCGAATGGTAGTTCGTCGGGGCAGCCCTCAGCTCGCAGCCGCCCCTTCTCGCCAACCCGCATGGCCGTGGCTGTCTTGATGCCCATGCCGCCTTCGGAGATATCGGCTGTTCGCCCGGAGATCGGCTTGCCCATCGAGTCCGTTCCATTGATTGCAAGTTCGACCGCGTAGCGGGGATATTGCCGGCGATTCGTTTTCGCCAGAAATGCCGCGACGGCGTTGCGCATGTCGTCGGATTGCTGGTCGAGCCCCTCGGCTGCCTGCAGCACGGTCTGGGCCGACTCGCGCACGCTCTCGGTCGATTGCGACACGGCCGTGATATTCGACGTCACCATGCTCGTCCCGGACGAAGCCTCCGCCACCGACCGCGCGATCTCCTGCGTGGCCGCATTCTGCTCCTCGACCGCACCGGCGATCGCGGTGGTCGCCTGATTGACCTTCGCGACGGTATTCGCGATTCCCCGAATCGCGTCGACCGCAGCGCCGGTCGAATGGGTGATCGCCTCGATCTGGCTCGAAATGTCTTCGGTCGCCTTGGCGGTCTGGTTGGCCAGGTTCTTCACTTCCGACGCCACGACGGCAAAGCCCTTGCCGGCGTCGCCGGCGCGGGCCGCTTCGATCGTGGCGTTGAGCGCCAGGAGGTTCGTCTGCTCGGCGATCTTCCTGATCAGTGTCGCGAATTCGCCGATCCGTGCGGTCGCCGCCGCGAGCGAGGTTACCGTCTTGTCGACCGCCGTGGCTTCGCCGGCCGCCTGTGTGGCGATGGACGCGGCCTCGCCCACGCGCGCCGAAATCTCGCGGATCGAAGCAGAGAGCTCTTCGGCCGCCGATGCGACCGTCTGGACGTTGGTCGTCGCCTGCTCGGAGGCTGCCGATACGGCGATCGAGCGCTGTTGGGTATCCTCGGCGATCTTCACCAGCGATTCGGCGTTCGAGCGCATCGAGACCGCCGAATCCGCGACGGCCTTGACCACGCCGCTGACTTCGCCCTGGAAGTCGATCGCGAGCTTGCGGTTGTCGACAAGTTTTTCCTGCATCGCGGCGTTTGCGGCGTTGATGATTGTTGCCGCGCGGCGGAACGAACCGAGCATGCCGCGCTCGAGCACGCGGCGGTAGAACTTGCCCTGGCGGGCATGATCCATCGCGGCACTTGCTTCGCGTACGAACGCGTCGGTTGCATCGATGAGCGTATTTATCGCATTCGAAACCTCGCCGAGTTCGCCGCCCTCGCGGATCCCGATCAGGCGCGGCTCCAGATCGCCTTTGGCGGTCGCACGCGCGACCCGGCTGATGTCCTGCACGCAGCGCCGTGTGGCGACGAGGAACGCAAGCGTCAGCGCGCCGAGACCGAGGCAGAGAAAAGCTGCCGCGATCGCGGGAACCGTCGCGCCGCCCAACACCGAGCCGATCGTCGCCGTGGCCGCGACGAGCGAAAGCGACGAGGCGACAAGCGCCTTAGATAGAGAAGACGAATTCGTCATAGCTGATCCCCTTAGACTTCAGCAGTCCGTTCAGGTGTTCGTAGGCCTGTTCCATGCCGACCTTCCGGTCGCTCGCCCGCTCCTCGATATCGAGGAGCTGCTTGTAGAGACCGGATGCGGCCTGGATCTGGTCGGGTTTCGGTTTGCGGCGATTGGAGTGGTAGCCGACGATCTTGCCGTCGGCACCGAATGTCGGCGTGACGTGTGCGAAGACCCAGTAGTGGTCGCCGCCCCTCGCCATGTTGACGACGTAGGCGAATATCTCGTCGCCGGCCTCGATCTTGTTCCAGAGCAGCTTGAAGACGCTTCGCGGCATCCACGGATGCCGGAGGATGCTGTGCGGCGCGCCGACGATTTCCGATTCCGGATATCCGGCGATGCGCAAAAACACCTCGTTTCCATAGGTGATCTTGCCCTTGGTGTCCGTCTTGCTGACGATCACCTCGTCCTCGCCGAACGTTCGCTCCTTGCCGGTTGGTTTGAAGTCGTATTTTGCCATTTCGCCTTCTCCCGGAATTTCTCGTGAGTCAACTCAGTGCGCCCGCAGGATCGTCTTGATCTCGTCGCGCTCGACGTTCTGCGCATGACGGCGAATCGCGTCGACGGTTGCGAATTTTTCGTGGACGATCGCCACGATCTGCCGGTCGATCGCGCCGCGTTCGGCGGCCTCGCCGAGCATTTCCAGCGCGCGTTGTCCCGATAGTCCCGCGCGGTAGGGCCGGTCCTCGGTCAGTGCGACGAATTGGTCGGCAACCGCGATTACGCGCGTCTCCGGCGAAATGCGGGCACCCGCCAGCCCCATCGGATAGCCGGTGCCGTCGAGCTTTTCGTGGTGGCCCTTGGCCCACTCCGCGATTCGTTCAAGGCCCGGTACGCTCGACAGCAAGGTGCCCGTGAAATAGGCATGACTGCGCACGGTGCCGAATTCCTCGACCGTCAGGTTCGCCGGCTTTTCGATGATCTGGCTTGGGACGACGAGCTTGCCGATGTCGTGCAGTTGCGCGGCGATTTCGATCTGTTGCACCGTTTCGCCGTCGAAGCGGCTGCACGAGGCGATGAAATTCGCGACCGCCGCGACGCCCCACGAATGGGTCGCCGTATAGGGCGATCGCGCATCGACGAGCACCGAATAGAGACGTGCGAAATCCTGTACTGCATCCAAGTCGGCCTGGGCGTTGGCCATATGGGAGAGGCGAGCCCGAATTCGCGTGTCGATGTCGAAATTCGTCGCATCGAGCCAGAACGAATCGGCGTGACTCGTGCGGGCAAAGGCGTCGACGAGGCGCGCGTCCAAGCCCGTTCGGGTAAATTCAAGCGCGCCATTCCGGCGTTCGGCCGCCTGCGCGAGCACGAATCTGGCGGGATCAATCGCCTCGTCGACATGGTGGGCAAGATGCAGCGCCTGCGCGAGCAGGGCGTCGTTGAGCGTGAGGCCGAGCCGCATTCCGATCGCGGGTTGAAAATCGCGCGAAGCGGCTACGATGGGGGCGAGATCCCGGGTCAGCGGCGATATTTCGAGGAACCGCGCGCTGACGGCGGTGGAATTCCCGTGCGGGGCCGGCGCGAGCGCCCCGACGCCGTGCAGCAGCGCCGCCATGATCGTCCGGGCGATTTCGGCGCGGCCAAGCCCCATGGCGCCTACGATATTCGCGGCAATCAGCGCGACGCGCTTTTGCTGCGCACTCAGATCCGCGTCCAACAGTTCAATCGCTCGCCCCAGCGCCAGAACGAGATCGACCTTCGGGATCGTCAGGCCCGGCTGCGGGGGCGGTACGAACCGGGCGGGGTAAGCGCGCAATTCCACTTGGGGGAGGCTCCGTCTGACCAAAGCGCCATGCACGCCGGTGCATTTCGCGGTTCAATCTTGGACGCAACTTTAGCGGCGACACCAATTGTATGCTGTGCGCTAGATCAACGGACTTCACAAATATTGCTTTGAAATCAACGACCGTGTCCCGGAGGCGCGCATATTTAAGGTTAAAATATGAGTAATAAATTCATCCACTTCGTAGCATCCGCGAGCGGCCCCGACTGAATCCACGTGAACAGCGACGGGTCCGCCGGGCGGGTATGCGGAGGTCGCGCGGGGGCACGAATTCCAGCTAACGGATTGGCCAAATGACGTGTTTCGGACGGGTTGACAGGGGGGCGGGGCGTCCGTATGGTCGCGCCTCTTTCGGCCGGGGCGTGCCCCTTGCCGCTCTGTCATTCGAGCCACCGGGACGTCGGATCATGAAGGTCGTTAACTCGCTCAAGTCGGCCAAGAAGCGCGACAAGAACTGCAAGATCGTGCGCCGCAAGGGCCGCGTCTACGTCATCAACAAGAAGAACCCGCGCTTCAAGGCCCGCCAGGGCTGAAGCGGCCCGGCTTTCGCCGCCGTTCTTCCAAAAAAACCGCGCCGGGCGACCGGCGCGGTTTTTTCTTTGGGCGCCGGACGGGCGCACCCTAAATTTGGTGGTGCAATTCGTGGGGAGCGAAACGCCATGCTGACAATGCCGGCCCTCGATCAGGCCGTGCTTTCGCGCCGAGAGGGGATCGTCGCCGACCTGCGCGCGATCGTGCCGGGCGAGGGCGTGATCGACGCGCTCGAGGAACGTCGCGCGTTCGAAAGCGACGGTCTTTCGATCTATCGGGCGATTCCGATGGTTGTCGTGCTTCCCTCGACGGTCGATCAGGTCGCGCGCGTTCTCAAATACTGCAAGCAAGGCAACATCCGCGTCGTGCCGCGCGGTGCCGGCACGGGGCTTTCCGGCGGCGCGCTGCCGCTTGAGGATGGCGTGCTGCTCGGCATGGCGAAGTTCAACAAGGTGCTCGATATCGACTACGCGAACCGCTGCGCACGCGTGCAGCCCGGCGTGACGAATCTCGGCATCACGCAGGCGGTCCAGCATGCCGGCTTCTATTACGCGCCCGATCCGTCCTCGCAGATCGCCTGCACGATCGGCGGCAACGTCGCGGAGAATTCCGGGGGCGTCCATTGTCTCAAATACGGCCTAACGACCAACAACGTGCTTGGCGTCGAGATGGTGACGATGGCTGGCGAGATCGTAAGGCTGGGCGGCAAGCATCTCGATGCCGGCGGCTACGACCTGCTCGGCGTCGTCGTGGGTTCCGAAGGGCTGCTCGGCGTCGTTACCGAGGTGACCGTGCGATTGCTGCGCAAGCCGGAAACGGCGCGTGCGGTTCTTGTCGGGTTCCCGACGCTCGAGGATGGCGGCAACTGCGTTGCCCAGATCATCGCCGAGGGCATCATTCCCGGCGGCATCGAGATGATGGACAAGCCGGCCATCCACGCGGCCGAAGCGTTCGTGCATGCAGGATATCCGCTCGACGTCGAAAGCCTGCTGATCGTCGAACTGGACGGACCGCGCGCGGAAGTCGACGAACTGATCGCGTCGGTCGACCGGATCGCGCGCGAGAACAACGCGGTTTCAAGTCGCATTTCCGAAGGCGACGACGAGCGGATGCGCTTCTGGGCGGGCCGCAAGGCGGCGTTTCCCGCGGTCGGCCGCATCAGCCCCGATTATATGTGCATGGACGGCACGATCCCGCGAAAGAAGCTCGCCGAAGTGCTGCGCGGCATATCCGACATCGCCAAGCGGCACGGCGTGGGCGTGGCCAACGTGTTCCATGCCGGCGACGGCAATCTTCACCCGCTGATCCTGTTCGACGCGAACAAGGAAGGCGAGCTGATCGCCGCCGAGAAGTGCGGCGCCGACATCCTGCGCCTGTGCGTGGACGTCGGCGGCGTGCTCACGGGCGAGCATGGCGTGGGGATCGAAAAGCGCGACCTGATGCCCGCGATGTTCGACGAAGACGATCTCGCCACGCAGATGCGCCTCAAATGCGCCTTCGATCCCGATGCGCTGCTCAATCCCGGCAAGGTCTTCCCGCAGCTCCATCGCTGCGCCGAGATGGGCAAGATGCGCGTGCACAAGGGGCAGGTGCCGTTTCCCGACCTGCCGCGGTTCTGACGCACGATGGACCTGAAACCGCGCGACGCGAAGGATTTGTGCGATGCCGTCGCCTGGGCTGCGGCCGAGGGCGAGGCGCTCGACATCGTGGCCGGCGGCTCCAAGGCGGCGCTGGGCCGCCCCGAGCGACCGGGGCGCAAGCTCGACGTCTCCGCACTTCGCGGCGACATCGAATACGAGCCCGAGGAACTGGTTTTGACCTGCGGGGCGGCCACGCCGATGCGCGAGATTCTGCTGCTGCTCGAACAGCGCGCGCAGATCCTTGCGTTCGAGCCGCCGGACTTCGGCGCGCTCTACGGCCTCGCGCCTGAAGGCGGGACGATCGGCGGCGCGCTTGGCGCCAATCTCGCCGGCCCGCGCCGCATCAAGATGGGTGCCGCGCGCGACCATTTCCTCGGTTTCTCGGGCGTGTCGGGTCGCGGCGAGGAATTCAAGGCCGGCGGCCGCGTGGTCAAGAACGTGACGGGTTATGACCTGCCCAAGCTGGTCGCCGGTTCGATGGGCACGCTTGCCATCGTCGACCGTGTGACGGTCAAGGTGATGCCTGCCGCCGCGAAGACGCGCAGCGTGCTGGTCTTCGGACTTGAGCCCGCCAAGGCCGTCGCGGCAATGGCAGATGCGCTCAACAGCCCGTGGGAAGTATCCGGCGCGGCCTATCTGCCGGAAGCCGTCGCAAGGCGATCGGCGGTCGATCATGTCTCCGGCGCCGGTGCGAGCGTGACCGCGATCCGCGTCGAGGGGACGGCCGTTTCGGTCGCCGCCCGATGCGAAGCGCTCCGCACCAGCCTCGGTACGTTCGGCGCGGTCGAGGAACTGCATTCGATGCGCTCGGTCAAGCTGTGGCGCGAGATCCGCGACGTGGCCCCGCTGCTGCCCGATACGAGCGCGGCCCTGTGGCGCGTTTCGGTGGCGCCGACACACGGGCCCGCCGTCGCCGCGGCGGTTCCGGGTGCGGACTGGTTCCTCGATTGGGGCGGCGGGCTTGTCTGGCTCGCCACGCCCGAAGCCGGCGATGCCTCGGCAGGTCCGATCCGGGCCTCGTTTGGCGAAGGTCATGCGACGCTTATGCGTGCGTCCGCCGGTCTTCGCGCGCGCGTGCCCGTATTCGAGCCACCCGCACCCGGGGTCGCCGCGCTCAACCGCGGCGTCAAGGCGCAGTTCGATCCGCGCGGCATCCTCAATCCCGGACGAATGTTCGAAGGAATCTGAGCCGCTCATGCAGACCTCCTTCACGCTTGCCCAGCTTGCCGATGCCGACGTTCGCGAATCGGAATCGATCCTTCGCAAATGCGTGCATTGCGGCTTCTGCACGGCGACCTGTCCGACCTATGTGCTGCTGGGCGACGAACTCGACAGCCCGCGCGGGCGCATCTATCTGATCAAGGACATGTTCGAGAAGGGCCGGCCGGCCGACGCGCGCACGGTGCGCCATGTCGACCGGTGCCTGTCGTGTCTTTCGTGCATGACGACGTGCCCGTCGGGCGTGAACTACATGCATCTGGTCGATCATGCGCGTGCGCACATCGAGGAAACGTTCGCACGGCCGTGGCATGACCGGCTGCTGCGCGCGGTCCTCGCATTCGTGCTGCCGAGCCCGGCGCGGTTCCGTTTCGCACTGATCGGCGCGATGTTCGCGCGGCCGCTCGCCTGCCTGCTGCCGAAGCGGGGCCCGCTTGCACGGCTGCGGGCGATGCTGCGCATGGCGCCAAAGGCGATCCCGTCGCCGTCGCCGGTCGACCTGCCGCAGGTCTTTGCAGCACGGGGGCCGGTGCGCATGCGCGTCGCTCTGCTCAGCGGCTGCGCGCAGCAGGTGCTTGCCCCGCAGCTCAACGAGGCGACCGTGCGCCTGCTGTCGCGGCTGGGTTGCGAGGTTGCGGTCGCGGAGGGTGCCGGCTGCTGCGGGGCGCTCGTGCACCATATGGGCAAGACCGACGCCAGCCATATCGCGGCAGCAGCGAACATCCGCGCATGGATGAAGCTGTGGGACGGCAAGGGGCCTGACGCGGTCGTGGTCAACGCGTCGGGTTGCGGCACGACCGTGAAGGATTACGGCTTCATGTTCCGCGAGGATGCGGAACTTCGCGATGCCGCGGCGGAAATCTCGAAGCGCACGCGGGACGTGAGCGAACTGCTTGCCGAACTCGCACCCGAGGCGAAGGCGCCCGACAAGATCGCGGTTGCCTACCATTCCGCCTGCTCGCTCCAGCACGGGCAGAAGCTGGGCGCGTTGCCGCGCAGCCTGCTTGCAAAAGCCGGATTTGACGTCCGTGATCCGGCGGAGGGCCAATTGTGCTGCGGATCGGCCGGGACTTATAACCTCATGCAGCCTGAAATCGCCGCGGCGTTGCAGGCGCGCAAGGTGGCGAACCTCAAGGCGACGGGCGCGGCGGTGGTGGCGGCCGGGAATATCGGCTGCATGGCGCAGATCGCCGCGGCGGCGGACATGCCGGTCGTCCACACGGTCGAGTTGATCGACTGGGCCACCGGCGGGCCGAAGCCCGAAGCGATGAACTAACCCAGCAGCCGCGCCTCGATGCGCGCCAGCGCGCCGGCGAAGACGCGCTCGTCGGAAGCCGCGCGCGCCAGCACGATCGCGCCCTGGATCGTCGCGACGGCGTCGAAAGCCTCGGTGCGCGCGGCTGCCGGCCCGCGCCCCGCGACGACAAGTGCGCGCGCCAGCGCCTCGACCCAGTTGCGGAAATAGTCGCGCACCTGCTTCTCGAACAGGCTGCGCGTTTCGGAAAGTGCGAAAACGGCGAACAGGCACACGCGCCGGCCGGAGGCGAAGTAGCGTTCGACCGCACGGCACGATTCGGAAATCCGCGCGCGTGCCTCGGCCGCATCGCCGGCCGGAATCGAGCGGAGCGGGGCGAAGACGCTGTTTTCGAACCACGCGCCCATTTCGGCGAGGACTGCCTCGGCCATTTCGGCTTTTCCGCCCGGGAAGAAGTGATAGAGGCTGCCTTTGCCGAGGCCTGTCGCTTTGCCGATATGCGCAAGGCTCGCCCCTTCGTAGCCGCGCGTGCGGAAGGTTTCGGCCAGCTTCGGCAGGATGTCGGAACGTTCGGCGACAAGGCGCGGCACGGGTCCCCCAGTATTTCAGGCGCGGTCCTTCGCAATCGACCGGCAATCGGGTATATACCGAATAGTACAGACTAATCCATTTGGTACAGAAAAACGACATGGAATCCTTGCCGCCGGATGCAAGGTCGATCCATGCGGGATAAAAAATCGCTTTATTTCAATGAATTAAAATCGCTCTTGAGGGGCATTGACGCGGCTTCGCGCGGTCGGCAAGGAGCATGCGCGTTTCGACCGGATGAAGGATTCCCGCAATGACCAGCCGCAAGGCCGCAACGACCGCCGCGAACCCGCCGCCCGGAACCACGGCCGCACTGGCGTTGTCCGACGGCACCGTCTTCTGGGGCAAAGGCATCGGCGCGGCGGCGAAGAAGACAGGCGAGGTCTGCTTCAACACGTCCATCACCGGCTACCAGGAAATCCTGACCGATCCGTCCTACGCCGGGCAGATCATCACCTTCACGTTCCCGCATGTCGGCAATGTCGGCACGAACGAGGAAGACATCGAGACGGTCAATCCCGCAGCACGCGGGCTCGTCCTGCGCGCCGACATCACGGAGCCGTCGAACTTCCGCGCCACGCGTCATCTCGATGCATGGTTGAAGGCACACGGGCTGCCGGGCATCTGCGGCATCGATACGCGCGCGCTTACGCGCCACATCCGCGACACGGGCGCCCCGAACGGCACGCTCGTCCACGCGCCCGACGGCAAGCTTGATGCGCAGGCGCTGATCGCCGAAGCCAAGGCGTGGCCCGGCCTCGAAGGCATGGATCTCGCCAAGGACGTGACGACGCGCCAGAGCTATGCGTGGGACGAAACCGCCTGGCAGCTCGGCAAGGGCTACGGAAAGCTTGCCAAGCCGAAGTTCAGCGTCGTCGCCGTTGACTACGGCGCCAAGCGCAACATCCTGCGCTGCCTTGCGCAGGCGGGGTGCAAGGTGACGGTCGTGCCGGCATCGGCCACGGCCGAAGACATCCTGCGCCACAAGCCGGACGGCGTGTTCCTGTCGAACGGCCCCGGCGATCCGGCGGCCACCGGCCTCTATGCGGTGCCGGTTATCAAGAAGCTGCTGGAAAGGCGCATCCCGATCTTCGGCATCTGCCTGGGCCATCAGCTTCTCGCACTGGCACTCGGCGCGCAGACCAGGAAGCTCCATCTCGGCCATCGCGGCGCCAACCATCCGGTCCAGGATCTCGAGACCGGCAAGGTCGAGATCACCTCGCAGAATCACGGCTTCGCCGTAATGCCCGAAACGCTGCCCAAGACCGCAATCGTCACGCACGTCTCGCTGTTCGACAAGACGAACGAGGGGCTGCGCTGCACCGACCGGCCGGCGTTTTCGGTGCAGTACCACCCCGAAGCGAGCCCCGGCCCGCAGGACGCGCACTACCTGTTCGAGCGCTTCACCGCGCTGATGGCAAACCCGAAGGCGGCCTGAACCATGCCCAAGCGTACAGACATCAAATCGATCCTCATCATCGGTGCCGGCCCCATCGTCATCGGGCAGGCATGCGAATTCGACTATTCGGGCACGCAGGCGTGCCGTGCGCTGAAGGCCGAGGGCTACCGCATCGTGCTGGTGAACTCGAACCCGGCGACGATCATGACCGACCCGTCGCTGGCCGACGCGACCTACGTCGAGCCGGTGACGCCCGAGATCGTCGAGAAGATCATCGCCAAGGAACGACCCGACGCGCTGCTGCCCACGATGGGCGGGCAGACCGCGCTCAACGTCGCCATGAAGCTCGCCGATTCCGGCGCGCTGGAGAAATACGGCGTCGAGCTCATTGGCGCCAACCGCGATGCGATCGACAAGGCCGAGGACCGGCTGCGCTTCCGCGACGCGATGGACAAGATCGGGTTGGAAAGCCCCAAGTCGATGCTGGTCAAGAGCATGGACGAGGCGAAGGAAGCGCTCGCCAAGGTGGGGCTACCCGCGATCATCCGGCCGAGCTTCACGCTTGCCGGCACCGGCGGCGGTATTGCCTACAACGAAGAGGAATACGAGCAGATCGTTTTCGGTGCGCTGCGCGCAAGCCCGGTCGGGTCGACGCTGGTCGAGGAAAGCGTCCTCGGCTGGAAGGAATTCGAAATGGAGGTCGTGCGCGACCGCAAGGATAACTGCATCATCGTCTGCTCGATCGAGAACGTGGACCCGATGGGCATCCACACCGGCGACAGCGTGACCGTGGCACCGGCGCTGACGCTGACCGACAAGGAATTCCAGATCATGCGCAACGCGTCGATCGCGACGCTGCGCGAGATCGGCGTGGATACTGGCGGGTCGAACGTGCAGTTCGCCATCGACCCGAAGACTGGCCGCATGGTCGTCATCGAGATGAACCCGCGCGTCTCGCGCTCCTCCGCACTCGCCTCGAAGGCGACGGGGTTCCCGATCGCGAAAATCGCGGCGAAGCTCGCGGTCGGCTACACGCTCGACGAGCTCGACAACGACATTACCGGCGTGACGCCGGCCGCCTTCGAGCCCACGATCGACTATGTCGTCGTGAAGATGCCGCGCTTCACCTTCGAGAAATTCCCCGGCACGCCGGCCCTGCTGTCGACGTCGATGAAGTCGGTCGGCGAGGCGATGTCGATCGGCCGGTCCTTCCAGGAGGCCTTGCAGAAGGCGCTGCGCTCGATGGAGACGGGCCTGTCGGGTCTCGACGAGATCGACATTCCCGACGACGATGCCGGCAAGATCCGCGAGGCGATCGTGGCGGCGTTGGCCAAGCCGACGCCGGATCGGATTCTCGTCATCGCGCAGGCGCTGCGCTTCGGCTTCGCGGTGGACGAGATCTGCCGCATCTCGAGCTTCGATCCGTGGTTCGTGCGCCAGATCGAGGGAATCGTCGAGGTCGAAGCGGAGATACGCAAAAAGGGCCTGCCGAAGGATGCTGCCGGCTGGACGCGCGTCAAGCAGATGGGCTTTGGCGATGCCCGGCTCGCGCAACTCGTCAAGAAATCCGAAAACGATGTCGCGGCCGCGCGCCGCGCCGTGGGCGTGGTCCCGGTCTTCAAGCGCATCGACACCTGTGCCGCCGAGTTCGCGAGCAAGACTCCCTATCTCTATTCGGCCTACGAGACCGTTTCGTTCGACGGGGTCGAGAGCGAGGACGAGGCGAGCGACCGCGACAAGATCCTCATTCTCGGCGGCGGGCCGAACCGCATCGGGCAGGGCATCGAGTTCGACTATTGCTGCGTACATGCCGTCTACGCGCTGCGCGAGGCCGGCTACGAGACCATCATGGTCAACTGCAATCCCGAAACGGTCTCGACCGACTACGACACGGCCGACCGCCTCTATTTCGAACCGCTGACGCCGGAAACGGTGATCGAAATCGTGCGGCGCGAGCAGACGAAGGGCCGCGTGCTCGGCGTCATCTGCCAGTTCGGCGGGCAGACGCCGCTGCGTCTTGCCCATGCGCTTGCCGATGCCGGTATTCCGATCCTGGGTACCTCGCCCGATGCCATCGATCTGGCCGAGGATCGCGAGCGCTTCGCCAAGCTGCTGCACAAGCTGAAGCTCGAGCAGCCGGCTTCCGGCACGGCCTTTTCGGCCAAGGAGGCCGAGGAAGTTGCAGCCAGGATCGGCTATCCGGTGCTGCTGCGCCCCAGCTACGTGCTTGGCGGGCGTGCCATGAAGATCGTCCATTCGGTCGACCAGTTGCGCGGCTTCATCGCCGAGGCGGTGCGCGTTTCGGGCAAGAACCCAGTGCTGGTCGACAGCTATCTTCAGGAAGCCATTGAAGTGGATGTCGATGCCGTCGCCGACAAGGATGACGTGCACGTCGCGGGCATCATGGAACATATCGAAGAGGCGGGGATCCATTCCGGCGACAGCGCGTGCTCGTTGCCGCCCTATTCGCTGCCCAAGAAGATCCTCGACGAGATCGAACGTCAGACGGTCGAGCTGGCGAAGGGGCTAGGCGTCGTGGGCCTGATGAACGTGCAATATGCGGTCAAGGACGGGCGCGTCTACGTGCTCGAGGTCAATCCGCGCGCCTCGCGCACGGTGCCGTTCGTCGCGAAGGCGACGGGCGTGCCGATCGCGAAGATCGCCGCGCGCGTGATGGCGGGCGAATCGCTTGCCTCGTTCAAGCTCAAGAAGCGCAAGCTCGACCATGTGGCGGTCAAGGAAGCCGTATTCCCGTTCGCGCGCTTCCCGGGTTCCGACACGATCCTCGGCCCGGAGATGAAATCGACGGGCGAGGTGATGGGCATCGACGCCGACTTCGGCCATGCCTTCGCCAAGGCGCAGCTCGGCGCGTCGCAGAAGCTGCCGGTAAGCGGAACGGTGTTCGTTTCCGTGCGCGATGCCGACAAGAAGGCGATCGTGGGCCCGGTGCGCAAACTTGCGTCACTGGGCTTCAAGATCCTCGCGACGGGCGGCACCGCGACCTTCCTCGAGAAGGCCGGGCTTGCGGTCGTGCGGGTCAACAAGGTGCTCGAAGGCCGCCCGCACATCGTCGATGCGATGAAATCCGGACAGGTTCACCTCGTGCTGAATACGACTGAAGGCGCGCAGGCCGTGTCGGATTCGTTCAGCCTGCGGCAGGCCGCCCTAATGGGGGGGATCGCATACTATACTACCGTATCTGGTGCACGCGCGGCGGCGGAAGCCATCGCGGCACTACGTTCCGGCAGTCTTGAAGTCGCCCCCCTCCAAGCGTACTTTAAAGGGGCCTTCTGACGGCACACCCCCGAACGATGCGGGACTGCAGGACGGCCGATCCGATGAGGATCGCCGAGGCTGGAAGGCGTTGCGAAACGGCGTTTGGCGTCGTTTCGTGCGAGGGAGAAACGGAGTTCGGGTACGGGCTGAGATGGACAAGATTCCGATGACGCGCGAGGGCTTCGACCGCCTCGAAGCCGAACTCAAGAACCTTAAGACGGTCGAGCGACCCGCCGTTATCCGTGCGATCGCCGAAGCACGCGATCACGGCGACCTGTCGGAAAATGCCGAATATCACGCTGCGCGCGAGCGCCAGTCGTTCATCGAGGGGCGCATCGCCGAACTCGAGGACAAGGTCAGCCGCGGCGAAGTGATCGACGTTGCCTCGCTCACCGGCAAGCAGGTGAAGTTCGGGGCAAAGGTCACGCTGGCCGACGAGGACACCGACGAAGAGGCCACCTACCAGATCGTCGGCGCCGACGAAGCCGATGTCGAAAAGGGGCGGATTTCGATTACCTCGCCGCTTGCCCGCGCGCTCATCAACAAGCAGGCGGGCGACACGGTCGAAGTTTCGACCCCGCGCGGCCACAAGGCATACGAAATCATCAAGGTCCGCTTCAAATAGCGTCCTCGCGGCCCTTGCTGTAACGCGATTTGTGACATTTTCGTTGCGCGGGTTGGCGCGCGTGCGACACCATCCGGCGCAGTTTTCCCGCTCCCGGAGGAGGTCCCCCGTGCCTGCCAATGCAACCTGCCGCCGCGGCATCGCCGCTGGCGCGTTCGCGCTTCTCATGTTCGCCGTGCCGGCCATTGCAGCCGACGCACCGCCGGCCGACGACAACCTGAATGCCGTGCTGTGGATGCAGCGCTCGGTCGAATACAAGGGCGCCACGATGGGTGCCTTCGCGCTTGCGCGCGTGCGCCTCGATCAGGCGCTGGCCGACAAGACATGGACGGCCGCACCGGTCGAACAGACGGGCACGTTTGCCGAAAAGCCGCCGGCGGTCATCGTCGATGTCGACGAAACGGTCATGGACAATTCCGGCTATCAGGCCTGGAACGTGACGGCGGGCACCTCCTTTAGCCCGAAGACATGGACACAGTTCGTCGACAGCCGGACGTCGACGGCCATTCCCGGCGCGGTCGACTTCGCGAAATATGCGGCGTCGAAGGGCGTGAAGGTGTTTTACGTCACCAACCGCAATGCCGATGAAAAGCCGTCGACCGCGAAGAATCTCGAAGCGCTCGGCTTCCCGATGGGCGGCAATGTCGACACGGTCCTCGCGTCGCGCGAGAAGCCGGATTGGAGCTCGCAGAAGGGCACGCGCCGGGCATATATCGCGAAGGACTATCGGATCCTTCTCCTGCTCGGCGACAATTTCGGCGATTTCACCGATGACTATCGTGGCTCGGAGGCCGAACGCATGAAGGTCTTCGAGGCGAACGCCGCGCATTGGGGCCGTGACTGGATCGTGCTGCCGAACCCGGCCTACGGTTCGTTCGAAAGCGCGCCGTACGGCCACGATTTCAAGAAGGCTGCGGGCGACCAGCGGGCGGCCAAGCGCGGTGCACTGACGCCGTGGGCCGGACCGAAATGATGCACTGCCGCGCGGCCGGTCGGCGAAACGCTTGATCGGCCGCGCGGCGGCGCATATATGTTGCCGACGGGGCCTCGGCAGTCGCCCCGTTTCCAAGACGAAATGCTCGTCCAAGAACTGCCTTCCGGGAATCCGCTCTGCGGATTCCAACCGGGAGGGCCGTGGACGATGTCGTATCTGAAGACCCTGAAGCCGCTTGGCGCGAAGCCGGAATCCTATCCGGGTTTCAGCGAGCGGCTTGTTGCCAGCCACTACGAAAACAATTACGCGGGCGCCGTGCGCCGGCTTGACGCGATTTCCGCACGCCTTGCCGCACTCGATCCCGCGACGACCCCCAATTTCGATTGGAACGCGCTGAAGCGCGAAGAACTCGTAGCATATAACTCGATGCTGCTTCACGAAATCCACTTCGAGGCGCTGGGGCCCGCCGTTCCGCCACCCTCCGATCTTTCCGCGGCGATCGAACGCGACTTCGGCTCGTATGACGCCTGGCGCGCGCGCTTTGCGGCCTGCGGCAGGGCGCTGTCTGGCGGCTCCGGCTGGGTCGTGTTGGTGCGCGAGATGCGTTCGGGCCGGCTCGCGATCCAATGGAGTGCGGACCATGCCATGGCGTTTGCCGGAGCCGTACCCCTGCTGGCGCTCGACATGTACGAGCATGCCTACCACATGGACTATGGCGCCAACGCCGCCGCCTATGTCGAGGCCTGGCTCGGCGCGATCGACTGGACATGCGCTGCGGCCCGGTGGCGCGGCACGGCGGCGCCGGCGGACCCGCACGCGGCGACAGTTGCCGAACTCGAAGGGTTCGACGGCATATTTGTCGATGCGCGACGCGGACCGACGTTCGCTGCCGCCGATAGCGTATTGCCGGGCGCCGTGCGGCTGGATCCGGCCACGCCCGACGGGCGGGCATCTGGCCTTCCGACCGATCGGGAAATCGTCGTCTATTGCGTCTACGGCTTCTCTTTCAGTCGCGATACGGCGGCCGCGCTGCGCGCCCAGGGCTATCGCGCGCGCCACCTCGACAGCGGCATTGTCGGCTGGCGGGCTTCCGGCGGAAAACTCGACGCGAAGCGGGATGGCGGCGTATGACTCCCGGCGGAAAGAAGGACCCAACGATGCCTGACGCTTCCGCGCCCGCCTATCCCGACCGGCCGACATTTGCCGCGGCACTGGCCTATTGGTTCAAGCTTGGCTGCCTGTCGTTCGGCGGGCCGGCCGGCCAGATCGCGATGATGCAGCATGACCTGGTCGACGGCCGCCGCTGGATCGGGCAACGCGCCTTCCTGCGTGGACTGTCGTTCGCGACCCTGCTTCCGGGCCCCGAGGCGCAGCAGCTTGCGACGTATATCGGGTGGCGCCTGCATGGAACCTGGGGCGGTGTCGCTTCGGGCAGCCTCTTCGTGCTGCCGGGCGCGCTCTGCATGCTGGCACTCTCGTGGCTTGCCGCGGCCCATGGCGATACGGGAGTCGTCGGCGCGATCTTCGACGGCCTGAAACCCGTCGTCATCGCTATCGTCGTGCACGCCGTCTGGCGGATCGGGCGAAAGGCGCTCGTGGGTCTGCCGGCGGGCATTCTCGCCGCGGCGGCGTTCATGGCGATCCGCTTCTTCGGCATCGACTTTCCCTGGGTCGTTGCGGCGGCAGCGGTAATCGGATGGCTATCGACATGGGGTGGCAGGCCGTCGGCCTTCGCGACCGGCGGACACGGGGATTCCAACGCGGACGAGGAGCCGCCGCACGAGATCCATCTCCCGGCCAATGCGTGGTGGCGCTTCGCGCGACTGGCGGTGACATTCGGCTTGTTGTGGGCCGCGCCGGTCGCGCTTGTCCTTGCGACCGTCGGGACGCGACCTTTCGCGGACGTGGCCGAACTCTTCACGAAGGCGGCCTTCGTCACGTTCGGGGGTGCTTATGCCGTCCTCCCGTATGTGGCGGATGCGGCCGTCAATCTCTACGGATGGCTGTCACCCGCCGAAATGCTGAACGGTCTGGCGCTTGCGGAATCGACGCCAGGCCCGCTCATCCTCGTGCTCCAATATGTGGGATTTTTCGCCGGCTGGAACTCCGCCGCCGCCGATCCGCTTTGGCCGGCGGTCGTCTCGGCGCTGCTGGCAAGCTATGTGACGTTCCTGCCGAGCGTCGCCTTCATCCTGACGGCAGCACCGTACATCGAAGGCCTCCACGAGAACCGCGCCGCGTCGGCTGCGCTTGGCGCCATCACCGCTGCCGTTGTCGGTGTGGTCTTGAACCTTGCCGTGTTCCTCGGAACGGCCGTGTTCCTTCCCACACCGGGACATGTGGATGTTCCGGCACTTGCCATTTGCGCTGGCGCGCTGATCCTACTTGTCCGGTTCCGCATGGCGATCCATTGGCTTGTCGTCGCGGGCGCGGCGGTCGGTCTCGTACGATTGGCGGTGGGGCTTTGAGCCGGAAATTCCAGCGCCGGGTCGAGGATTTCGTCTGCGCCAATTGCGGCCGCGAGGTCCAGGGCGACGGCTACACCAATCACTGCCCGAATTGTCTCTGGTCGAGGCATGTCGACGTCAATCCGGGCGACCGCGCGGAATCGTGCGGCGGCGGCATGCGGCCGACCGGCATCGAAACGAAGGGAGCGCTATGGACCCTCGTGCACGAATGCGTCGTGTGCGGCACGGTCCGACGTTGCCGGACCGCCGAAGCGGATTCGCGCGAAGCGGTCCTGGCGATCGCGCGGGCCGCGGCGGAAGGCGCTAGCGGAAGAAAAAGAAAGTGACGATCGCGAAACACGGAATCAGGAACGCGCAAGACCACGCCATGTAGCCCACGAAGCTGGGCATCTTCACGCCGCCTGCCTCCGCGATCGACTTGACCATGAAATTCGGCGCGTTTCCGATATAGGTGTTGGCACCCATGAAGACGGAGCCGGCCGAGATCGCCAGCAGCGTGGACGCGAGCGGCCCCATCATCTCGGTCGCATCGCCGCTGGCGAGATTGAAGAACACGAGATAGGTCGGCGCATTGTCGAGAAAGCTCGACAGGCCGCCCGACATCCAGAAATACATCGCATCGGCGGGCTTGCCGTCCGGGCCGGTGACAAGCGCCACGATCGGCGCGAACGCGCCTTCAGGACCGGCCCGAAGCATCGCGATGACCGGTACGATCGTCGCGAAGATGCCAAAGAACAGCTTGGCGACCTCGACGATCGGACCCCAGGTGAAGTCGTTGCCCTCGCGGACATCAACCGGCGTGAGCATCCAGGAAAGTGCAGCAAGGCCGATCAGGATCACGTCGCGGGCGAGACCCTCGAGCGACATGTGCGTGCCCAGAACGACGAAATCGATGCCCGGCTTCCACACGCCCGACAGGAGAACCGCGGCGACGACCCCGGCGAGCAGGAACAGGTTGATCTTTCCGTCGAGGCGCACGCGCGTGTCGGGCGTGGGGTCCGGCTTTGGCGGCAGATGCGTGTCGAAACGGTAAAGCCAGACATCAAGCACATAGAACGAGCAAAGAAGGATCGCGCAGACCAACAACATGGGAGCCGCCAGATGCACGGTCGGCCAGAAGAAATCGACGCCCTTGAGAAACCCAAGGAACAGCGGCGGGTCGCCCAGCGGCGTGAGCGATCCGCCGACATTGGCGACAAGGAATATGAAGAAGATCACGACGTGGGCATTGTGCCGCCGCTCGTCGTTCGCGCGCAGCACGGGCCGGATCATCAGCATTGCCGCGCCGGTCGTGCCGGTGATGCTTGCGATGAGCGTGCCGATCCCGAGAAGCCGCACGTTCATGCCGGCCGATCCATGGATGTTGCCGCGCACGAGGACGCCCCCGGCAATGGTGAAGAGCGAGCCGATGAGGATCAGGAACGGCAGATACTCCGCCAGCATGACATGGGCCATCGTCTCGACGACCGCGCCGGCCGGATGGGTGGCAAGGAACGGAACGACGAATGCAAGCGTCCAGCCGAGCGCGATCTTGCCGTAGTGATGGTGCCAGAGCGCGGGTGCCGCGAGCGGGAGGACGGCAATCGACAGGAGAACGCCGGCGAAGGGAACTGCCCACAACCCGGAAAGCGAGGCGCCGTCAAGCGCACCAGCCGCGTGGGCAGGGGCCGTCGTGAGGATCCCGAAAAACGCAAGAAGCGCTATGCCGATGATGCGACGAGACGTTCCCATTGCCGACCTATTCGTTTGATCTTTCGGATTGCGACACTCGCCGGGCACCCGCGCCCGCGTCAAGCGAAGAAGATCAGGCTCTGCAACACGAAAAGCGGCAGCAGGAAAATCGTCGACCATCCCACATAGCCGAAAAACGACGGCATGCGCACGCCCTTGCGCTCGGCCATCGCCTTGACCATGAAATTGGGCGCATTGCCGATATAGGTGAGCGCGCCCATGAAAACGGCTCCCGTCGAAATGGCGAGGAGCGTTCGGGCGAGCGCGCCCATCAACGTCGCCGGATCGCCACCCGCGAGGTTGAAGAACAACAGGTAGGTCGGCGCGTTGTCGAGGAAACCGGAAAGCACGCCGGTCACCCAGAAATAGACGAAATCGTTCGGCCGTCCGCCCGAATTTAGAAGTGCCACGAGGTCCGCAAGGCCACCTTCGGTGCCGGCCCGCACGATCGCGATCGCCGGAATGATCGTGACGAAGATGCCGATGAAAATCTTCGCGACTTCCGCGATCGGTCCCCACTCGAAGCCATTCGCAATACGTACGCCTGGCGGCGTGATCGCGAGCGACAACCCGGTGATCGCAAGCAACGCCAGCGTGCGCACGACGTTTTCGCCGGCAATGACGGTGTGGAAAATCTCGATGGTCCAGTCCGCGCGCCAGACGCCGGAGACGAGCACCGCGGCGATGATCGCGGCGAGCAGGATCAGGTTTCGCTTTCCATCGATGCGGAAGCTTTCCGGCTCGGCGCGCGCGCGCGGCGGCTCGCTCGCGGCGATCCGGCGATCCAGAAGATAGAAGATCGCCAGCAGGGGGATCACGAGAAACAGCATCGGCAGCAGCATCGCGCGGGTCACCCAGAAGAAGGCGACGCCCTCAAGGAAGCCGATGAACAGCGGCGGATCGCCAAGCGGGGTCAACGCGCCGCCGATATTGCCGACGAGAAAAATGAAGAACACGAACACATGTGCATTGCGTGCCCGACCGGCATTGGCGCGCAACAGCGGCTGGATGAGCAGCATGCAGGCGCCGGTCGTGCCCATGATGCTCGCAAGCGCGGTGCCGACGGCGATCAGGGCGGTGTTTCCTACCGGCGTTCCGTCAAGCGAACCTTTGAGGCAGATGCCACCCGCCGTCACATACAACGCGAGCAGCAAGACGATGAACGGGATGTATTCAACGGTCAGCGTATGAATGAATTCGTATGCCGCCGTCTCGATGCCGAATATCAGCGCGCAGGGGACGAGAAACGCGAGCGCGCAGGCGACCGCGTATTTCCCGTAGTGCGCATGCCACGCGTGCGGAACGGCAAGCGGGCCGATCGCGATCCCGGCGAGGATTGCCACGAACGGAACCAGCCAGACGAGGCCGAGTCCGGCGCCATCGACGTGCAGACCGTCGCCGGCCGCCAAGGCGTCTGACGCGCCGGAGCTGACATACAAAATTGTAGCAGCGATTATTGCTGCGATATGTGAATTACGGATTGGGGTCATGGCGCGCCGAGTATGGCGACGGACTGGGGCATTGCAAGCTGTCACTTTGCCGTCTTACCATCGTAAATGGAGGATACATTCGCATGTCGGCGCAATCGCCCGGAGGGCGATCGAAAAAGGCGGCGTCCAAACCGACCGCACGAAAGGCTTCGGGCTCTGCCGGACTTCTGGCGCCGACGCATGGCACGGCGTTTTTCGTCTATATCGCGGGCGCAGACCCGAACGGCACGCTGACCGTCGGTGCCACAGGCAATCTCGCGGGCGTAACACCGCTCTTTGTTTACTGGTTCGAGCGTTTGGACGACATTCCGGCCGCGCGCGCCCTTGCCGCGCGAATCGAGACATGGCCGCACACGTGGAAGGTCCAGATGATCGCGCGCACGAATCCCGAGTGGCGTGACTTGGCGGCGCCCGCCTAGGCGGCCTTGCCCTGGCCCGCATGTGCGGCCATGGCCGCCTTGATGACACGCTGGGTCGCTTCGCCTTGGGAAAGGCTGATGCCGGCCTCGCCGGTTTCGCGCCGGGCAAGCCGGCCGGCCAGCGATTCGCCAAGACCCGAAAGAACGACATGCAATGCGGCCCCCGGGATGAGGTCGACATTGCCCACGAACCGGCAACCCGCCCCCGATATATCGGCAATGCGGCCGTCGAAGGCTCGCCCGCCGGCTTCGATGCGTGCGGGAATGTCGCACGCTTGCCGATCGAACATCCGGCGCTCGCCGGCCGTGCGCATCGCGGAAAGGAACGACTCGACTTCCTGACGCAGTTCGTTTGCCTGCTGCGACAGGTCGTTCGACGCGGTCAGGACCTGACCGGCAGCGGTGCCCGTCTCGACGGCGGCATGCGACACCTGGCCGATCGCTCGCGACACTTCGCTGGTCGAGTTGCTCGCGTCCTGCACGTTTCGGACGATCTCCTGCGTCGAGGCGCTCTGCTGTTCGACGGCTGCGGCGATCGTGGCCGAGATCTGGCTGACGCTCGTGATGATCTGCGAAACCTTGGCGAGCGAGTCGCCGGCTTCGCCCGTCGCGGCCTGCACGGCCTTGATCTTGGCGGCGATCTCTTCGGTTGCGCGGCTCGTCTGGTTGGCGAGGCTTTTGACTTCGGATGCGACGACCGCGAAGCCTTTGCCCGCCTCGCCGGCGCGTGCGGCCTCGATCGTCGCGTTCAGCGCCAGGAGATTTGTCTGTCCCGCGATATCGTTGATCAGTTTCACGACATCGCCGATCTGGTTTGCCGCTTCGATCAGGCTCGCCACGATCTTGTCGGTGCGACCGGTCTCGTTGACGGCATCGCTCGCGATGCGCGTCGCTTCCTCGACCTGGCGGCCGATCTCGCGCACGGTCGCAAGCATCTCTTCCGTGGCGCCGGCGACGGTCGAAAGGTTCGTCGAGCTTTGCGTGGCCGATTGGGTCACGTGTTCGGCCTGCTGACGCGTGGTCTCCGCCGTATCCTTCATCGTCTTGGCGGACAGATGCATCTTGTCGGCTGCCGTCGAAAGGGTCTGCAGAACGCCTGAAACCGCTGCGTTGAATTCCGTCGTGACATATTCGACCGCTTTGGTCCGGCGCTCACGCGTTGCGCTTTCGGCTTCGGCGGCCGCCTTGAGCCGCCGCTGTTCGCGGCCGGTCTCCACGAAGACGCCAAGCGCCTTGCCGAGCAGGCCGATCTCGTCCTGACGGTCGGCGCCCGTGACGGTCACGTCGAGGTTCCCGCTGGCGACCTCGTTGACCAGATTGATGATGTTGCCGAGCGGCCGGGAGATCGACCGCGCAAGCAGGTAGCTGGCCGCGAAGACCATGCCGCCCAGCACGACGACGACGGCAAGGAAGCGCAGCCCGTCGCGAACGAGTTCGTCATTGACGTCGTCGATGTAGACGCCCGAGCCGACGATCCAGCCCCATGGCTCGAATCCGCGGACGAACGAAATCTTTTCGACGGGCTTGTCCTTCCCGGGCTTCGGCCAAAGATAGGCGACATAGCCGGACCCGCCGCGCTTGACCGTATCGGCGAAGTTGCGGAACAGGAAATTGCCGTTCGGATCCTTGACGTCACCGACGTTCTTTCCGTCGAGATCGGGACGGACGGGGTGCATGATCACGTTCGGCACCGCATCCTGGACCCAGACATAGTCGCCGTCGCCGTACCGGATCGCCTTGACCGCGGCCAGTGCCGTCGCCTTTGCCGCCGCAACGTCCATCCGTCCGGCGCGCGATTCGCCTTCATAGAAGGCGACGATCTTGGTGGCCGAATCGACGATCGCGGCACTCCGCTTTCCGGCGTCGGTCCGCATCTGGTCGTATTCGACGAAGAGCGAAACGGCCGCCAACAGGACAAGGCCGATCGCCGCGATCGACGGAATGATCGAAAGCTTGGTCGAGATTTTCATCTTGGCTTCTCTGTACGATGGATTGCGACGCCGGGCGCCCAGTCGGGGAACCTTAGATATGACACATTAATTGTTCGTGAAATATGGTTTCCCGCGATCGGCACGGCACCAAGACACTGTTAAATATGGATTATCTGGTTTTTCTGCGCCCGCCCCGAAGCGCATCGATGAATCGGCGAAGGATCGGCGCCCATTTGGCCCAATCGGCACCGGATGCCTGATGGCCGAACGCGCTGTCGAGAAGGAAATACTGTGCATCGACACCGGCCGCGGCGAGGGCGGGCATGACTTCCTCGCTGAGAGCGGGCGGGAACAGCTTGTCGGTCCGTGAAAGAATGTAAAGGACGCGCGCGCGGATTTTCGCAAGATCGGGCGAGGCATCGTAGGCTTGGGAGGCACGCATCAGCGCGAGGAGGGAATTCGCGTCGAATTCCGTCGCCCATGTGCCGGCACGCCGGTCGATCTCGGCGCGACGTTCCGCCGGATCGGGGATGGACGCGGCGAGTTCTTCCATCGCGCCGTACTTGAGCAGCGTCTCGACGCGTAGCTCGCGCATGGCCTCGAAAATGCCGCCGTTCTCGTAGTAGCGGCCGCCATTCCAGTTGGGGTGCGCGGCGAAACGGGCGACCAGACGTTCGTCGGCGCCCGGGTCGCGCGGCGAGCGCAGGCCGGAAATGACCGGCACGATCCCGTCGACGAAGTCGGGATGGGAAATGCCCCAGACGAAGGCCTGAAAACCGCCATAGGACGGCCCGACGACCGCCAGCAGCCGGCGGACGCCGATCGCTTCGAGCATCGTGCGCTGCGCATTGACGATGTCGCGCACGTCGAGTTTTGGGAAATCGGGCCCGTAGGCGCGACCGGTGCGCGGGTCGATCGAGCGCGGGCAGGTGGACCCGTAGGACGAACCCAGCATGTTCGAACTGACGACGAAGAACCTGTCCGTGTCGATCGCCTTTCCAGGTCCGACGAGAGGGCCCCACGACCCTTCGCCCGAAGGACCGTGCGTATCGGTAAATCGGTGGCTCGACGTGAAGCCGTGCGTGACGAGAATCGCGTTGGCCCCGTCTGCGGCAAGCCTGCCGTATGTGACGTAGGCGATTTCCGCTTCCGTCAGGACGGCGCCGGAGGCAAGACGGAAATCTCTTATTTTGTGCGTGCGATCGGGGGCGATGGCGGCGGCCGAACTCTCGGGCATGCAAAAACACTAGCACGACGCGGACGCGCCGGAAGATCGATTATACTGGCTTCAATCGAGCAGACGGACGCCCGGACGGCGTCGCCAGGATTGCAGGGCCGGTCAGGATCGCTTGGCTTCGATCGGCACGCCGGGAAGGTTCTTCGTCGTGCGGATCGTCAGCGCGGATTTCACGGTCGCGACGTTGGGCGCAGCGGTGAGCTGGCTGGTGAGGAACTTCTCGTAGCTGTCCCAGTCGTGCGCGACGACCTTGATGAGGAAGTCCGTCTCGCCGGTCAGCATGTGGCATTCGCGGACCATCGGCCATCCGTTGATGAGATCCTGGAATGCGCGAAGGTCGGCATCGGCCTGGCTCTTCAGGCTGACGCTGGCGAACACGGTCACGCCGAAGCCGAGTGCCAGCGGATCGATGTCGGCGTGATAGCCGCGCACGATCTTGGCCTCCTCGAGCACGCGCACGCGGCGCAGGCAGGGCGGCGCCGACACGCCCGCACGCCGTGCCAGTTCCACGTTGGTCATCCGTCCGTCATTCTGGAGGTCGTGCAGGATCTGCCGATCGACATCGTCGAGCTTGTGGCCGCGCATTTTTCAGTGTTCTTCCCGTCTGAAAGTTGAAATATTATTAGCAATTGGCGTGCCGGGTGCCAAGGTTAATGGTTAAAGAAATTGCGCAAAGGCAGCCCGCCGAGCCAAAAGACGCCCGACATGAACCCCCGCACAGCTTGGATCATCAGCCCCGGCCAGGTCGGCATGAAGGCGCAGTGCCGCGGCATCGCCGAAGCGCTCGGGCTCGACTATGCGTTCAAGGACATCCGCTTCCGCTTTCCGTGGACGTGGCTGCCGGAACCGGCGCTCGTCGCCAACCCGTTCCCGAAACTCGCTCCCGACTCGCCCGACCTGGCCGAGCCCTGGCCCGATGTTGTGATAACGCTCGGCTCGCGCTGCGCGCCCATCGGCGTGGCGATGAAGCGGCGCAGTGCGGGCCGCGTCACGGCAATCCACGTGCAGAAGCCGGGCGTCCCCGTCGAATGGCTCGATGCGGTCGTCGCCCCCTGGCACGACGGATTGCGCGGCGCAAACGTCATCGAGACGGTTGCAGCGCTCCATCACGTGACGCCGGCAAAGCTCGAAGCGGCGCGCGCGCAATGGATGCCGGCGTTCGCGCATCTGAAGCGGCCGCTCGTCGCGGTGATGCTGGGCGGCAGCAACGGCTGGCGACGCTTCCGCATGACTGCGGCCGCCGTGCGGAACCTTGCCGACAACCTTGCGAAACTCGCGCGATCGGGGTGCGGCATCGCGCTTACGCCGTCGCGCCGCACCGACCCGCACGCGACAGTGACCTTGCGCACGGTCGTCGCCAGCCTTGGCGGATATGCGTGGGACGGGCAGGGGGAAAACCCCTATCTGGGCATGCTCGCGTGCGCCGACGGCGTCGTGGTGACGGAAGATTCCGTGTCGATGACAAGCGAAGCGCTGTCGACCGGAAAGCCCGTGTTCGTTGCCGAACTGGAGGGCCGGTCGGGCCGCATCGCCGCGTTCCAGGCCGAAATGCAGCGAAAGGGATATACCCGGCCTTTTGCGGGCGAATTCGCCGTCTGGCGATATACGCCGCCCGACGATACGGCCCGCGCGGCGGGCCTGCTCCGGTCCAGATTCGGCTGGGGATAAACCCGGAACGTGGCCTTCCCCGGCTTGGGCATGCCTGCTAGGTTTGCAGCCAACGCATAGCAGGACGAGTCCGATGCCCCAGACCCACCGTACGAAAATGCTGATCGTCGGCTCCGGCCCGGCCGGTTACACCGCGGCGATCTATGCCACGCGCGCAAATCTTGCCCCCATTCTCGTTCGCGGCATGCAGCCGGGCGGCCAGCTTTCGATCACGACCGATGTCGAAAATTTCCCCGGCTTCGAGAACCCGATCCAGGGTCCGTGGCTGATGGAGCAGATGTACAAGCAGTGCGAACACATCGGCACGCTGATGCTCGAGGATCTGATCATGAAGATCGATTTCTCGAAGCGGCCGTTCGTGGCGACGGGCGATTCCGGCGACACCTACGTCGCCGATACCGTCGTCATCTGCACGGGCGCGCAGGCGCGCTGGCTCGGCCTGTCGTCGGAAGAGAAATATCGCGGTGCGGGCGTATCGGCCTGTGCGACATGCGACGGTTTCTTCTTCCGCGGCAAGAAGGTCGCCGTCGTCGGCGGCGGCAATACGGCGGTTGAGGAAGCGCTCTACCTCACCAACCACGCCTCGAAGGTCACGCTCATCCATCGCCGCGACAGCCTGCGCGCCGAAAAGATGATGCAGGCGCGCCTCTTCAAGAATCCGAAGGTCGAAGTGGTGTGGGATTCGGCGGTCGAGGAAGTCGTGGGCGCGGGCACGCCGCCGGCGGTCACCGGCCTCAAGCTCAAGAACGTGAAGACCGGGGCCGCCTCGCAGATCGCGGTCGACGGGCTGTTCGTGGCGATCGGCCACGTGCCGGCCACCGAGGTCTTCAAGGGCCAGATCGACATGGATGGCGAGGGCTATATCCTGACGAAGCCCGATTCGACCGCGACGAACGTGCCGGGCGTCTACGCGGCCGGCGACGTGAAGGACAAGGTGTTCCGGCAGGCCGTGACGGCCGCCGGAATGGGCTGCATGGCGGCGCTGGAAGCCGAAAAATTCCTGGCACATTCGGAATCGGGCCATCAGGTCGCCGCCGAATAGAACGCCAGTACGACTGCTGGGGAACGGGAGAGCCGGATGTCGGCCATGGACTGGGACAAGCTGCGCATATTCCATGCGGTCGCCGCCGCTGGATCGTTCACGCATGCGGGCGAAAAGCTGAATCTCAGCCAGTCGGCCGTCAGCCGGCAGATTTCGGCTCTCGAAGAGTCGGTGCGCGCACCGCTTTTCCACCGCCATGCGCGCGGCCTCATCCTGACCGAGCAGGGCGAGCTGCTGTTCAACACGGTGCGCGACGTGTTCGACAAGCTGGCGCTGGTCGAAGCCCAGCTTGCCGAAACGAAGGAGCGGCCGTCGGGCCTGCTGCGCGTGACGACGACCGTCGCGTTCGGGTCGGTGTGGCTTGCGCCGCGCCTGCGCGAATTCTCCGAGACGTATCCGGACGTGCAGATCAGCATGCGCGTCGACGATCGCGAACTCGATCTTGGCATGCGCGAGGCCGACTGCGCGATCCGCATGCATCCGCCGCGGCAGGCCGATCTCATCCAGCGCCACCTGCTGTCGGTGCATGTGCACGTGTTCGCCAACCCGGACTATCTCAAGAAGTTCGGCACGCCGAAGACGGCGGGTGATCTCGACAGCCACCGCATCATCGTCTACGGCGATGATCCCAATCCGCCGTTCCCGAACGTCAACTGGCTGCTTGAGGTCGGCACGACCGCCGGCCGCCGCCGCGTGCCCACGCTGATGGTCAACAACGTTTCGGCGATCCTGCGCGCGGTCGAGAACGGCATCGGGATCGCGGCCTTCCCGGACTATATCGCCCAGCAAAGCTCGAAGATCGTCCAGATCCTGCCGGAACTCGAGGGGCCGACATACGAAGCGTATTTCGTCTACCCGGAGGAGCTGCGCAGCTCCAAACGCATCGCCGTCTTCCGCGACTATCTCGTTCAGAAGGTGGGCGAAACGCAGTTCTAGCGGTAAATTCGTAGGTATGCGAACGACTCATGTCTCGCATGCGATTAATGCCATTTTTTAAGGCATTCTTTAGATTATCTAGGTGAGTATTGGTGTCGCGCCGCACAAACGTGCTTTGGCGACGCCGGTCAGCCGAAAGACCCGATTTCGGCGGGTCCGGGCCTAGCAGCCCGGACGGGGTCCCCTCCGGACCCTGCGTCTCCCAGACGTGAAGCCTCCCTGTTCAACTCGCCCGGTGCGCAAGCACCGGGCGTTTTTTTTCGGTAACACGCGCTGTGATGCGCGCGAATAATACGGCATGGACCGTCGCTCATTACTCGTTTCGGGTTTCCTGTTCGCAGCCATGCCTGCCGCGGCCGAACCGATCAACGCGCGTGGCGGTCTTGCCATCGGCGGCTACGATCCGGTCGCTTATTTCCGCGAAGGGCGCGCGCGTCGCGGGGCGGCCGCCTATTCTGCCGACTGGGGAGGTGCGCGCTGGCTGTTCGTGTCGCGCGCCAACCATGCGGCGTTTGTCGCCGAACCGTCGCGCTATGTGCCGCGCTACGGCGGTTACTGCGCATACGGAATGGCGAACGGTTACAAGGCCTCGGTCGATCCGGAGGCGTGGACGATCGAGGACGGCGTCCTCTATCTCAACTACAGCAAGTCCGTCCGTGAACGCTGGCTTGCGGAAAGGGCCGGCTTCATCGCGCGGGCGGACGCCAACTGGCCGGCGGTTTCGGGCACACGCTAGCGCGCCGAGAGGTCAAGCGACCAGGATTGGCCGACAAGGTCCTTGCCGAAACTGCGGTGCCTTTCGCTCTCGACGAGGACGAATCCGGCCTTTTCGTAGAGCCTGCGCGCGTCGACCAGGCAGTCGTTCGTCCACAGCACGACCTTCGCGTAGCCGCAGGCACGCGCGAAGGCGAGACATTCGGCGAGCATGCGCCGGCCTAGCCCGACACCGCGTGCCCACGGCTCCAGATAGACAAGGCGGATTTTCGCCACTTTGTCCGATTCCTTCACGAGGAAGATCGAACCGGCGATTTCGCCGCGCCGGTCCGCGATCCAGCAACGTTCGCGCGCCGGATCGAAATCGCGGATGAACTTGGCGACGATTTCCGCGACAAGTGCCTCGAACTCGCCATTCCAGCCGTATTCGCGCGCATAAAGGCGCGCCTGGGCGGCCGTGAGGGCGCCCATGTCGCCGATTGCCGGGCTGCGCAGGACGAATTCGTCGGCTGCCGGTCGTGCCGGTTCAAGCAGCCGCTCGGCTGTGGCAAGGGCGCCGGTCAGCGCGTCCCGGTCGTGCGCGCCAAGCGGTGCCAGCAGGGCTGCGACTTCGGCGCGGGAGGCGCTGTCGAGGCCCGCGAAGGCCTTCGCGCCGCGCGCCGTCGTCTCCAGCGCATGGCGGCGCGCATCGCCGGTGGCCTTGCGGCGCCGCACGAGACCGCGCCGGACAAGGGCGTTGAGCGTCCGGCTGAGCTGGCCCGGGTCAAGACCGAGGCCGCTGGCGACCGCGCCGGCAGACGTGCCGGGGTGATGGGCGACTTCATAGAGGACGCGCGCTTCGACGAGCGAAAAGGGGCTGGCGTAGAGCCGCCGCCGCAGGACGCCGATGCGCCGGGTGAAAAACCGCGTGAAATGGCGGACAGCGGCGACCGTCGCGTCGCCGGAGCGGGATTGGCGGGTCATGACGGGGCAATCGTGCGATTGATATTTGACAAAGTCAACTAATCGGGCGCGCTGCCCGCGATTTGATCCGCATCAATTCCGGCGACCGGCGGACATGCCATACGGGCAGCATCGCCCACCGACTCGAAACACCGGAATCGCCCATGCCGCTCCTCGACCTTGCCAAGCCGACCACCCACACATGGCTCCCCGACCTTCTCGGCCGCGCGGAGGTTCAAAACGTTCCCTACCGGCACTGGCTCTTGAAGGACGCGCTGCCGCCGGCAATGGCGAAGGCGCTGGCGAACCTCCCGGTGCCGGTCGCGCATGTCGACGATACGAAGGGGCGGCGGGAAACGAACAATTCAACCCGGGTTTTCTTTTCGACGGCGTTTCGTCGCGAATTTCCCGTGAGCGATGCCTTCGCTGCGGCGTTCCAGGACCCTGCCAATGTCGCGATGCTTGCGCGAACGACGGGAGCCCCGCTTGCCGGCGGCTACCTGCGCATCGAATTCTGCCAGGACACCGACGGCTTCTGGCTCGAGCCGCACACCGACATCGGCGCCAAGCTCTATACGATGCTGTTCTACCTGTCCGACGTGCCGCAGGCCGAAGGCTGGGGCACGGATGTCTACCAATCGCCCGACAAGCATCTGGGCGCCGCGTCGGGCGCGTTCAACAACGGGCTCATCTTCGTGCCCGGTGCCGACACGTGGCACGGCTTCCGCCGCCGGCCCATCGACGGCGTGCGCAAATCGATCATCGTGAACTACGTGAAGGATGAGTGGCGCGCGCGCCACGAGCTTGCCTATCCCGACGCGCCGGTCACCTGCGGCTAGAAGCCGAACATGTGATCGAGGCTGAAGCGCCCGTCGGTCGCGTGAAGCCCGTGATAGCCGAACAGCCGGCATGTGCGATCGCGGATCAGAACATAGCCGCCGTCGCCCGCGCGCGAAATGTCGGCGGCTGCGAATATCTCGCCCACGCGCCACAGGCGCGAACCAGAGCACGGGATCTCGATCTTCGCTTCCGCGATCTTCACACCCTTCGCATCGTGCAGTTCGAGCGCCGTGTCAGACTTCGCGTGCCACGGCGTCGAGGCCGGATAGATCAGGTGGCACATCGCGTCCAGCCCGTCACTGCCCAGCCGCAGGAAAAGCCGCGTCGTCAGGCCCGGCGGCCGGCCGATATAGGATTGCGGCTCGTTCTTGAAGACGAGTGCCGTGTTGAAGATGTGGCTGCCGAAGCTCGTGTCGGCACCGTGTGCGGGGCCGTTTCGCCGGCGAAAGCGGAACAGCGCATGGATCCACCCGTCGCCGCCGCCACCGTCGCGGAAGTCGTAGCTCAGTTCCATGTGGCCGTAGCCCGTCGGCAGGGAAAGCTTGTCGGTTTCGACCCGCGCGGCATGGTCGCGCGGCAGGTTGCCCAGGTACCGCTCGCCCGCGGGCGCGCCCGATGCGTCGTAGAACCGAGCGATCAGCGGCAGGCTCGCCTGACCGCGCGCCATCGGCGTGGGCAGCGCCACGCTCTCGAATTCGGTCTGCGGCAGGATCGGTGCGGGCAGGATGAAGCCCTTGCCGAACAGCGGGCCGAGTGCGGCGATGTCGGCATCGGGCTTCAGGTCGTTGCGCTCGACATTGGCGTGCGCGACATGGCGCTTGCCGGCGCGCTCGACCTCGTAGCGCGGCCGCACGGCGTATTTGCCCGCATCCATCTCGATCTGCCGGGGCCAGGCTAGGCCGGGCAGAAGCTCGTTCATGTCGACCGCGCGCATGCCGAAGGCGGGGATGGGCGCCTTCATCGCGACCCACGCGTCGGTCCCCATGGGTGCGAAGCGCACGCCGTCCGCCGGGATCGCGCAGGAATGGCAGTTCTGCACCCACACGCGCACCTTCTCGCCGGCTTCCGGTGCGGGGATGCCCGCATAGTAGTCGGCCGGCCACGGGTTGGCGTCGTGCGTGCAGGTAAGTTCGCTGTCGCTCCAGAAGTCGAGCGCGTATTTGAGGACGTCGTGGCCCGTCACGTCGATCATGTGGACGAATAGCTGGCCGTCGAACGCCCCGAGGCCGAACCGCCTGGAAATCTCGCGGCTGTCGACGACGAAGCCGGCCACGCCCTCGACGAGCGTTTCCTCCCATGTCGCAAGGGCAGCGCCATCGGCCGAGAACAGCCGGAACCATGCGCGCACGTTCTTGGCACCGTAGCCGGCCCAGTAATTGGCGCTGACCATGCGCGTATGGCGCGTGGGCCCCTCGCAGAACAGCACGAGATTGGTCACGAAGTTGTAGGTCGACAGGTAGCGCTTCTTGTCCGTGATCAGGTTTTCGGGAATGCGCATCGCATCGAGCGTGACGACCGTCGCGCCCTTTGGCAGCCAGTGCCGGACCTGCGCGACAAGCGGATCGGCGTCGAACGCGGTGACGAAGACGCACGAAGCGCCGCTTGCGGCGATCTTCGTGACGGGTTCGACGGTGAACCGGCCGACACGGCGGCCGACATGCTTGGCATCGCGGCCGTACAGCCCGGCAAAGTCGATGCTCGAAAAATCCTGAAGTGCCGTGAGCGTCGCGAATGCGCCGAACGGATCGTAGACGGCAACCTTTCCGGCCGCCTTCAGGCGTGCGGCGAGCGCCATGGCCGGTTCGCCCGCAAGCGGATGCCCGACGGCACGGAACAGCGCGTCGCCGCCGGTGCGGTTGTCGAAGGTATCGATCGGCAGCGCGCGGCGTTTGGCCTGCGCGCCCGCAGGAACGGAGTCGGGCATGCCCGTCTTTTACGCGGGCCGTGCGCCCTCGGGAAGCCCGTTCAGGCCCAGAGCCGCTCGTTCTGGCGGTTGTCGTACAGCGAGGCGACGAAATCGCCGTAGCCGTTGAAGATCTGCGTGGGCACGCGCTTGCCGCCCGCGCCGATCAGTTCCTCGCTCGCCTGGCTCCAGCGCGGGTGGGGGACTTTCGGGTTGATGTTCGCCCAGAAGCCGTATTCGCGTTCGCCCAGCGTCTGCCAGAACGTCGACGGGCGCTTGTCGGTGAAGACGAAGCGGACCAGCGCCTTCGCCTGCTTGAAGCCGTATTTCCACGGCGTTATCAGGCGCAAGGGCGCCCCCTGCTGGGCGGGGACGGGCTTGCCGTAGATGCCGGTCGCGATAAAGGCGAGTTCGTTCATCGCCTCGTCGATCGCCAGCCCCTCGGTATAGGGCCACGGATACCACGACGCGCGCTGGCCGGAGGCGACCGCCGGGTTCGAGAAGGTTTCCATCTGCAGGTATTTCGCGCCCGACAGCGGCTTGCACCATTCGACGAACGAGGCGAGCGGAAAGCCGGTCCACGGCACGGTCATCGCCCAGGCTTCCACGCAGCGGAAGCGGTAGACGCGCTCCTCGAGCTTCATGGCCTTCATGATGTCGTCGAAATCGACCGTGCGCGGGCTTTCGACAAGCCCTTCGATCTTCACCTGCCAGGGGCGCAGCGGCAGCTTCTGCGCGGCCTGCCAGATCGTCTTGGACGTGCCGAATTCGTAATAGTTGTTGTACGTCGTCGCGATCTTTTCCTCGGTGATGTCGCGATCGACGCGATAGCGCATGTTGCGCATCGCCGGGTAGAGCGCGGCATTGGGATCGGCCGGCGTCTGCGCTGCCGCGTCAAGCGGGCTCACGAGGGATGAAGCCGCAAGCCCGGCGCCGGCGGCCAGCACGTGGCGGCGGCTATAGGCCCATTCCGGCGTGGCGTCGCGTTCGGGGATTTCCCAGCCGCGGGTTCGCTTGATCAGCATGTCTGGCGTGCTCCTAGATGGCGCCGTTGCGGCGTTTCTTGCGCAGGGCGTCGACGCTGGCGCGGACCTGCGCCATGTGGGGGTTGAAGGAAAGCGCGGTCTCGAAAGCCTCGAGCGCCGCATCGTCGTCGTTTTTTGCGGCCGCAATGAGGCCAAGGCCGGCGAGCGCGCCGAAGTGACGCGGCTCGAGCTCCACGGTCTTCTCGGCGTCCTTGCGGGAATCGTCGTACCGGCCGAGCATGTAAAGTACCGTCGCGCGCCGGTTCCAGCCCTCGGCATAGTCGGGCTTCAGGTGGACGATGGCGTCGAACAGCGCAAAGGCGCCGAACAGGTCGCCGCGCTGCTGGGCGTCGAGTGCCAGCTTCATCAGCGACCCCGCCGCCGGGTCGCCCGGCTCCAGCCAGATCTGCCAGATCGCCGCCTCGGTCCGCTGGGCTTCGGTCGGGTCACGGGTGTTCTGCAGCTTGTCGAAAAGCGCGTCGAGCCTGCCGGCCGACGCGGTCTGCTTCGGGGAATCGCCCGCAGGCGCGCTTCCGGCATTCTGGGCCAGGGCGACCGCAGACGAGCCGGCCGCCAGCAGGGCAGCGAGCGCGAAATACGCGACGCAACGCGGGGGGCGAACCATGTGTGCAAGCATGCGACCGTTCTGAGCGCGTGTAAAGGTGCGGCCGCTTTACAATTCGGCGCCGTCCGGTCCAAAGTTACGGCCCTTTTCAAGGCCCCTTCACGCCCGATTCGCGATGAGCATCCACGAACATTTCGCCCGCGACTATGTGGGCGCGCGCGAGAAGTTCCTGGAGGCGATCGGGCCGCATTCGGTGCGCCTGCGCTCGGTCCAGAACCCGCTTCGCGGCCCCCGGGGCGAAAGGCTTTTCTGCGATGTCGCCTGGCACGGGCCGGCCGATGCCGAGCGCGTGCTCGTGACGATTTCCGCAACGCACGGGGTCGAGGGGTTTTGCGGGTCCGGCTGCCAGACGGCGTGGTTTGCCACGGGCGCTTTCCGCGAACTGCCGCCCGGCGTAGCCCAGCTCCACCTGCACGCGGTAAACCCGCACGGCTTTGCGTGGCTGCGCCGGGTGAACGAGGACAATGTCGACCTCAACCGGAATTTCGTGACCCATATCGGCCCCTATCCGGAAAATCCGGGCTACGAAAAGCTTGCCCCCGCCGTTGCGCCAAACGAGTGGACGACGGCGGCGCAGGCCGCCTCCAAGGCCGTGATGGCCGACTATACGAAGCGCTTCGGGGCGGCCGCTTTCCAGTCGGCGGTTTCCGGCGGGCAATATACGCACCCGGACGGCATCTTCTTCGGCGGGCACGCGCCGACATGGTCGCACCGGATCATCGCAAGCGCGTTCCGCGACTGGCTTGCGCGCGCCAAGCACGTGGCGATCGTCGATTTCCACACCGAGCTTGGCCCGCGCGGCTACGGCGAGATCATCTTTGCGCTGCCCGACAAGCACTCCGGGTTCGCGCGGGCACTCGACTGGTACGGCTCGGACCTGACCTCGACCGAGATGGGCACGTCCACGTCCGCGCCGCTCGTCGGCACGAACGGGGACGGTTTCGTGCGCTTCCTGCCGGGCGCGCAGTTGACGGCCGTGGCGCTCGAATATGGTACGCTGCCGCTGGACGACGTGCTCGATGCCGTGCGGGCCGACAACTGGCTGCATTTCCACGGCGATCTCGCGAGCGAGGATTCGCGCCGCATCAAGACGCAGATGCGCGACGCCTTCGCCCCGAACGATCCGGCCTGGCGCCAGTCGGTCTGGACGCGTGCCGAGGAAGTCCTGCGCAAGACCGCGTTCGGTCTTGCGCGTTCCTGAACGAGCGGAAATCCACGAGGTACCCCCATGTCGCTGCGCGAAAAATTCACCGAGACCCTCAAGGACGCCATGAAGGCGAAGGATACCGTCCGCCTCGAGACGGTGCGCATGGCGATCGCGGAGATGAAGAAGCGCGACATCGAGGCGCGCACGACCGGCAACATGGACGGCATCGGCGACGGCGAGATCCAGTCGATGCTGCAGAAGATGGTGGCCTCGCGCCGGGATTCGATCGCGCTTTACGAAAAAGGCGGCCGACCGGAGCTTGCCGCCAAGGAACAGGCGGAAATCGCCGTGATCGAAAGCTTCCTGCCCAAGCAGATGTCGGCCGACGAGGTCGAGGCGGCGGCCAAGGCCGAGATCGCGGCGGCCGGTGCCGCGTCGATCCGCGACATGGGCAAGGTCATGGGGGCGATGAAGGCGAAATACACCGGCCAGATGGACATGGCGGCGGCATCCGCGGCCGTGAAGAAGCTGCTCGGCGGCTAGCGTGCTGACGCTTTTCTTCGCGCCGGATACCTGCGCGCTCGCCACGCACGCGGTGCTGGAGGAGGTGGGCGCCGCGTATGCGCTCGAACACGTCGATTTTGCGAAGAACGCGCAGCGCGGCCCGGAATACCTGAAGATCAATCCCAAGGGCCGCGTGCCGGCGCTGGTGACGCCGCAGGGTGTTCTGACCGAGACGCCCGCGATGCTCGTCTTTGTGGCGCAGCTTTTTCCGAAGGCCGGCCTCGCGCCGCTCGACGATCCCTTCGCCTTCGCGCAGGTCCAATCCTTCAACAGCTATCTGTGCTCGACGCTGCATGTCGCGCATGCCCACCGCATGCGCGGCCATCGCTGGGTCGATGCCGACGACAAGGCGGCGATCGCCGCCATGCAGCGCAAGGTGCCGCAATCCGTCGGCGACTGCTGGGCGATGGTCGAATCCCATCTGATCAAGGGGCCGTGGGCGATGGGCGATGCGTTCACGATCTGCGACCCGTATTTGTTCACGCTTGCCCAGTGGATCGAGGCCGATGGCGTCGATCCGGCGCGCTTTCCGCGCGTGGCGGAACACCGGGCACGCATGGCCGAGCGCCCGGCGATGAAACGCGCACTGGCGGCCGAACGGGATTGACCGACTTCCGGCGCGCGCCTACCGTGCCGCTCGCACGCACGGCCGCCGGAACGGCCTGTGAGTCGCGTGGATAACTCTCTGGCTTGGCTTGAGGAATTGGCGCGCGCGGCATGGCCTTTCCGCCTTCCTTCCTTGAAGAACTTCGCAGTCGCCTGACGCTGTCCTCGGTCGTCGGGCGGCGCGTGAAGCTCGCGCGCGCGGGGCGCGAGTACAAGGCCTGCTGCCCGTTCCACAACGAGAAGAGCCCCAGCTTCTACGTCAACGACGACAAGAACTTCTTCCACTGCTTCGGCTGCGGCGCCCATGGCGACGTGATCGGTTTCACGATGAAGATCGACAATCTCGGCTTCCTCGAGGCAGTCGAGAAGCTCGCGGGCGAAGCCGGGCTCGAGGTGCCGCGCCTGTCGCCGCAGGCCCGACAGGAGGCCGAGCGTGCAAAGACGCTGGCCGGTGCCGTCGAGGCGGCCTGCGTGTGGTTCCAGACAAAGCTGCGGCAGCCGGAAGGGCGCGCCGCGCTTGGCTATCTGCACGGTCGCGGGCTGACCGACGAGACGATCGAACGCTTCCGCCTTGGCTTTGCGCCGGAGGGCCGTTCGCATCTCCAGGCGGCGCTGAAGGCGCAGGGCTTCGAGACGAAGCTGCTGCTCGAAGCCGGCCTCATCGGCCAGCCCGACGACGGGCGCGACCCGTTCGACTTCTTCCGCAATCGCGTGATCTTCCCGATCACCGACCGGCGCGGGCGCGTCATTGCCTTCGGCGGCCGCGTGATGGACGATTCCAAGCCCAAGTACCTCAATAGCCGCGACACGCCGCTGTTCCACAAGCGCGAAAATCTCTATGCGCTCGACAAGGCGCGCGTGGCCGTGGGCGAACGCAAGGCGCAGGCGATCGTCGCCGAAGGCTACATGGATGTGATTGCGCTCCATCAGGCGGGCTTTGCCGGCGCAGTCGCCCCGCTTGGCACCGCGCTGACCGAGGGCCAGATCCAGGCGCTGTGGAAAATCCATTCCGAGCCTGTCGTCTGCCTCGATGGCGATGCGGCCGGTCAGCGCGCGGCGCTCAAGGCAGCCGACGTGGCGCTGCCGCTGCTCAAGCCCGGCTATGCGCTTCGCTTTGCAACGCTCCCGGCCGGCGAAGATCCCGACAGCCTCGTGAAGCGCGACGGGCCGGGCGCCATGCAGGGCGTGCTTTCCCAGTCGCGCAGCCTTGCCGATATCGTCTGGTCGTCGGAGACCGACGGGCGCGCCTTCGACAGCCCCGACCGGCGCGCCGCCCTCGAAGGCCGGCTTCGGGAACACATCCAGCGCATCGTCGATCCGACCGTGCGGCGCGCCTACGAAAGCGAATGGGTGTTCACGCGTCTGCGTGCGCTCGGCCGGCCGGTTTTCGTGCCGCGTGCGCGGACGGGGACTGGCCGCCCATGGACACCAAAGGCGGGCACGGGCCCGGTCATGGGCACGTTCCGTTCGGCGGGCGACGTGGGCCTGTTGCGTGTGCGTCAGGAACAGGTGCTACTGGCGACGGCAATTGGGCATCCGAACCTGTTGATGGCCGAGTCGGAGGCCCTTGCACATGCCGATCTGACCGACCGGCGGCTGGAACTTGTGCGGCAGGCATTGGTGGATTGCGCCCATGCCGCAGCCGCAGACGAGACTCCGCTTGACATGCGTGGCCTGATTGCCCACTTATCCCGCGTGGGATTGGCCGAGGAAGCAGACCTGCTGACAAAGCCAACCCTTTACGAACACGGGGCTTTTGCCGATCCGACCGCTTCCGACGAAGCGGCGCGGGTGGGCTTTGGCCACCTTTTGACGCTTCTGTCCCGCCGCCGGATGGAAGATGAGCTTCGTGAAAGCCAGCAGGCGCTGGCCCGCGAAGCCTCGGCGGAGAACCTGGCCCGGGTCGAGGGGCAGGCAGCCCATCTTCGGGCCCAGGTCGCCGAATTGGCGCCGGAGGACGAAGGGTAGGCCAGCAGGGGCAGGGACGCGCGCCCTTCGATCAGCGCGTCACGCCGTCGGTCAATTTCCGTTCTGGTCCGCGAGGCATAAAAGATGACGTCCAAGGTAAAGCCCGTCCCCGCCGCCGCCCCGCGCGAGGAAGCCCCTGACGGGCCCCTGATGGATGCCACCGCCGCCGCCGTGAAGAAGATGATCGCGCGCGGGCGCGAGCGCGGCTACGTCACCTACGACGAGATCAACGCCGTCCTGCCGCCCGACCAGGTCTCTTCCGAGCAGATCGAAGACACCCTTGCGCTGCTGAGCGAGCAGGGCGTCAACGTCGTCGAGAGCGAAGAAGGCGAAGACGAAGAAGGTGCGACCAACGGTGCCGATGCTTCCGCCGAAGCGGCCGCCCCGAAGGCGCCGGTGCCCGCGCGCGTGGGTGCCGAGGAAGCCGAGGAAGAGGAAGAGGCCGAAGGCAAACGCGGCAACATCGATGCCGATTCGATCGGCCGGACCGACGATCCGGTGCGCATGTACCTGCGCGAAATGGGCTCGATCGAGCTTCTGTCGCGCGAGGGCGAAATCGCGATTGCCAAGCGCATCGAGGCCGGTCGCGAAAAGATGATCTCGGCGCTGTGCGAAAGCCCGCTGACGATGCGCGCGGTCGTGCACTGGCGCGACGCGCTGGTCGAAGGAAAGATGCTGCTGCGCGACGTGATCGATCTCGACGCGACGAACGGCGGCGGTCCGGGCGGTGCGGGCGCGGTGGCGATGCCGCCGGCCGTCGCCGCCGAAGCCGAGGAACCCGAAGCCGAAGGCGAGCCCGCCGAAGGTGCGGAAGGCGCCGAGGGCCAGCCGGCCGCCGAAAGCGACGGCCAGGAAGAGAACGTCTCGCTTTCCGCGCTCGAACAGCAGCTGAAGCCCGAGGTGCTCGAGCGCCTCGAGAAGCTTGCCGGTGTCTACAAGCGGCTCTACCGCATGCAGGAGAAGCGCATGGAAGCGCTTCTGGCCGGCAAGCAGTTCAGCCCCGTGTCGGAAAAGCATTACCAGAAGCTCAAGCAGGAGCTGATCGACCAGCTCGGCGAGGTGCATCTCAACAACACCCGCATCGAACAGCTGATGGGGCAGCTCTACGACCTCAACCGCAAGCTCATCACCGCGGAAGGCCGCCTGCTGCGCTTTGCCGAGGAATGCGGCGTCAAGCGCGACGAATTCCTGTCGAAATATTCCGGCAAGGAAGTCGACCCGCGCTGGTTCGGCCGCGTCAGCCGCCTCACCGGCAAGGGCTGGAAGAAATTCACGACCAAGTACAAGAACGAGATCCAGCAGCTGCGCAAGGACGTCTCGGAGATTTCCGAGCGTTCGGGCTTGCCGACGGGCGAGTTCAAGAAGACGGTCAGCCAGGTCCAGCAGGGCGAGCGCGAAGCCGCGCGCGCCAAGAAGGAAATGGTGGAGGCGAACCTGCGCCTCGTGATCTCGATCGCGAAGAAATACACCAACCGCGGCCTGCAGTTCCTCGACCTCATCCAGGAAGGCAACATCGGCCTGATGAAGGCGGTCGACAAGTTCGAGTATCGCCGCGGCTACAAGTTCTCCACCTACGCGACATGGTGGATCCGGCAGGCGATCACGCGTTCGATCGCCGACCAGGCGCGCACGATCCGCATCCCCGTGCACATGATCGAGACGATCAACAAGCTCGTGCGCACGAGCCGCCAGATCCTGCACGAGATCGGCCGCGAGCCGACGCCGGAGGAACTGGCCGAGAAGCTCGGCATGCCGCTCGAGAAGGTGCGCAAGGTCCTCAAGATCGCCAAGGAGCCGATCAGCCTCGAAACGCCGATCGGCGACGAGGAGGATTCGCATCTGGGCGACTTCATCGAGGACAAGAACGCCGTCCTGCCGGTTGACGCCGCCATCCAGGCCAACCTGCGCGAGACCACGACGCGCGTGCTCGCCACGCTCACGCCGCGCGAAGAACGCGTGCTGCGCATGCGCTTTGGCATCGGCATGAACACCGACCACACGCTCGAAGAGGTGGGCCAGCAGTTCAACGTGACGCGCGAACGCATCCGCCAGATCGAAGCCAAGGCGCTGCGCAAGCTCAAGCACCCGAGCCGCTCGCGCAAGCTGCGTTCGTTCTTGGATACATAAGTGACGGCGGGTCGTTGAAGGAGCGCGCGGCCCTAAATTAGAAATTGTAGGTCGTGGCGCATTGCGCCATCTCCCGCCTATTCTGAGACCCTCATTTTCAAGAGGGTGTCATGAAGCGGTTGATTGCGGCTGGGATGTTCGCGTTGTTCCTGCCGTCTTGTGCGTCGCTGACGCTCAGCAGCACCGTGACGAAGGATGCGCACAAGGTTTCCGCGCTGGATGTCCATTTCTTTCCGCGTTCAACATTGCGAGTCGAGACGAGAAAGATCAGTTACAATTTTTTCATAAACTCCAGAATCGACGAAGCGCAGCTCTTCAAGAAAGCCGGCGAGGCGACGACGGAATTCGCGCGCAAGCTTGTCGAAACGTTTCCGGCGGCTGCTCGGAATGTCGACGTAGTGCGGCGGCTCTCGGTCTCCGAATCCGCTGCGTCGAGCGGGCCGGCAATGTCGGACGCGTTGCACAAACTGACGTTCACGCAGGACGACGCGCTCGTACTCTACCCGTCACTCGCCGAAGCCTATTGCTACGAAGGGCGGTGCAGCATCTTCCTGACGCTCCGCTCGCTTCTCTACGATTCAGCAACGAAACGGACGATGTGGTACGGCGACCACAAGATCATGATCGGCGAGAGATTCGTCGGCTCCGAAGCGGAAAACGCCAAATTCGATGCGACGTCGGCGGTTGAAGCGTATTGGAACGCCGTCTTCGGTACGTTGAAATCCGAGCGGCTGATCGAAAAAGATGCCGTCGTGAAACTCCAGAAGGGTTAGCCGCTGCGCGCCAGATCCATCGTCACGCCACCGCTGAGGCTTTCGCCCGGATCGAGGCTGCGCGTGCCCGTGCCCGCGATCCCGCCGGCGGCGAGATTGAAGCCGTCGGCCACATGGCTGACCGGCTCGATGCAGACATAGTCAATGCCGGCAGGGCGATGCAGGACCAGATGTGACAGCACCGGGTCGGCCTTGAGCCGCACCGTCAGGCCCGTGCCGGTCGAGAATGCGCAGCGGCCGTCCCATTCGCCGAAATAGAGCGTGTCGCCGCGCGCATCGAGCACGACGGGTGCATCGGCGGGCGTGCGGCGGACGACCGTTCCCGTCGCGACATTGTCGGCCGACTGTGCCCACAGCGTTCCGGCAGAAAATCCGATGCTCGGATCGCCCTTGATCGGGAAATAGGGATGCCAGCCGAACCCGGCGGGCGCGGGCCGCGCATCGCGATTGGTGAAGGTGAAGGCGACACTCAGGCGCGTGCCCGCAAGGCCGATGTGCTGCTCGACGGCGAAGCGCCACGGCCATTCGCCCGTGCCGTCATGATCATAGGCGAGCGTGGCGGACGAAGCCGAATGCTCGGCCAGACGCCACGGCATGCGGTGGGCGTGCCCGTGGACCGTATGCGGCAACGCGTCGGGGTGGGGCGGCAGCTCGTGAACATGGCCGCGGAAGGTGAGTTTCGCGTTGCGGATGCGGTTCGAATAGGGCGCCAGCGGGTAGGCGCCGGCTTTCGGCCAGCGCGGCGGCAGGACAGGCGCCCCGACCAGCGGCACGAACACGTCGAGCGCCGGTCCCGCGCCGTCGTCCAGGCGCAGGGACACGATCCGTCCGCCCAGTTCGGGCATTAGGTCTGCGGCAAGCGGGCCGGCGGCGATCCGATGGGTCTGCATTCTGCCATTCTGCCTCGTGGAACGGCGAAAGTACCGGATTTTTCATGCCCTTGGCGGCCGGGTCGCGGCAGGCTAGAAGGGACGCCGTCCGCCTCGCGGGAAGGGCCCGTAGTTCAGCGGTCAGAACGCGCCGCTCATAACGGTGTTGTCGCAGGTTCGAATCCTGCCGGGCCCACCGAGATACACTGGAAACCAATTGATCGAGCTACGTCCGTATTTTTGACGCGCCGTTTGGCGTGTTCATCCCTTGTTATTGGCAGGTACGCCGTCTGGTTATGCGGGCTCAATTCGCTGATGTTTCGTCTCCTTCGCAAACATCAAAATTGAGGAAGAAAACATGAAGCGTTACGTGATCGAACGGAACATCCCCGGTGTCGGCAAGATGAATCGCGACGAGCTTAAGGGTGCGGCGACGACCTCCAACGCCGCACTGGCCAAGCTCGGCGGCAAGGCGCAGTGGGTCGAATCCTATGTCGTCGACGACAAGACCTTCTGCATCTATCTCGCCGAGAACGAAGCGGCGGTGCTCGAACACGCGAAGGTCAGCGGCTTTCCGGCGAACAAGATTTCCGAAGTGCGCAGCGTCATCGACCCGATGACTGCGGTTTGAGGTTCGCCGCGTCCCGGAGCCTGCACCGGCTTCGGGACGCGGATACCGTCTGTATGATTACAATTGTATTTTTCAAATGAGAAGCACCAATCAGTGCAAAATTTTGCGGATGGAGTTGGCCGTCGGCGATGACGCTGGCGCGACAGGGCGTTACGCCCGGATGCGCCGCTCGGAACCGGTCGAGATCCGCGCTGATGCCAGAAATCGAGTCCGTTTGGCACTCGACGGTCGAGACATTCGTTCGATATACCAAAGGCACACGTGGGTGAGCGCCGGCGAAGTTCAGTCACACTGGACACGAAATCTGTCGAAGACGCGTGCGGCCGTGCCGGTCTGGTGCACGAACTGCGCGCGATCGGGCCTTTTTCAAGCGGAGCTGAAATATGGACCTCGACATTCAGAGATCTATGGCCGGTGAAACTGCCGCGGCGGAGTGCGACGAAGGACAGCGCACCCGATGCATCGATGTCGTCGTCGTCGTTCTGGACGACCTGTATGCGTCGACCGCCGTGGGACCGGTCGAGGTGTTCCAGGCGGCAGGCGTGCTCTGGAACAGGATCAACGGTCTCGACGAGACGCCCCTTTTCAACGTCCGTCTCGCTTCCCTCGACGGGAAAGGGGTGAAATGCAGCATCGCGACATTGTCGGCCGATTGCCGGATCGACGAAGTCGCGAATGCGGACATCATCTTCCTGCCGACCGGCGGCGCCGAGACCGAGCAGCGGTGGGCCGAACGCGAGCCGCTGCTCCAATGGCTCCGGCATTGGTATCATCGCGGCGCCAGCATTGCCGCGGCGTGCACCGGCGTCGAGGTTCTGGCGCAAAGCGGGCTTCTCGATGGACGCCGCGCGACCGTCCATTGGTCGAAGGTCGACAATTACCGGCAATGGTTTCCCAAGGTCGCCTGGCAGGCCGAAAAGCTCGTCACCGAGGACGATCGGCTGTTCTGCGGCGGCGGCATCTATGCGGCGGCTGACGTCGGCATGCTTCTTGTCGAGAAATACAGCGGGCACTCGGTCGCGTTGCAGTGTGCGAAGGCGCTGTGCCTGGACATGCCGCGTACGCGGCAGACGAGCTTTTTCGCGGTCGGCCCCGTGCGAACCCACGGCGACGAGACGATCCGCCGGGTCGAAGACTTCCTGCGCCTCAATCTGGCGGGCGACCTGACGGTGGAGGACCTCGCGGCCCGTGCGAACATGGGGCTGCGCACGTTCAACCGCCGCTTCAAGGCGGCGACGGGTTTCGCGCCGGGATCGTATCTGCGGGAGATGCGCATCACGGTCGCCCGAAACCTTCTGGAAGAAGGGCTCGAACCCATCCAGACGATCAGCGAGAAGGTCGGCTACGCCGACGTCGCGTTTTTCCGCTCCATCTTCAAACGCCACACCGGCATGTCGCCACGCGAATACCGCGGGCGATACGGCATTGCCGAGGCGTGCCGGTAAGCGCCGCGCGCAATTCCGGCCGTTCCGACGGATAACGCCATAAACGGCACGTTCGACACCGCAGGATGTCATGTTTGACATCTGGAGCGTCTGGATGAAGTCCACATATTCTGCGAGCGCACCAAGCCCATGGTGCGCTCGCATGAATGGACCAAATCGACATGTCGGACACGACGAAACTCGGCGGCTTCTTCTGGTTCGACCTGGCGACGCCCGACGTGGGCGCTGCGGCAAGGTTCTACGAAGAGATGTTCGGCTGGACCATCCGCGAGCAGCGCGCGAACGGCGGCGTATTCAATCGGCTCTCCCATGGCGGCAAGGACATCGGATCGGTCTATCGCCTGCGCGAGCAGGCGATCGCCAATGGCGTTCCGGCTCACTGGACACCGTACGTCCTTGTCGCCGATCTGGACGACGCGGCCCGGCGGACGGTCGCGTGCGGCGGTGAAGTGCTCGTGCGGCCGTTCGCGGTCAATGATCCTTCGGGTCAACTGATCGCGCGCATCGCGCTCGTTCGCGATACCGTCGGCGCGCAAATCGGGCTTTGGGAAGCATCCGGCGGCGACGCTCGTTCCGACGGAAATCGCTGAAATGCAAGCGATGTCCGAACTGACGGCGGCAATTTCCTGATGCCGGCGCGCGGTGCCAGGCGTGCGCCGGCTGGCGGCGCGCCCTTGCCGTCGGTCGAGGCGGAGACCATCGATGTCACGGTGGTCCTGCTCGACGAGGGATTCGCATCGACCGGTGTCGCGCCGATCGAGGTCTTTGGATCGACCGGCGTAACGTGGAATTGGCTCAAAGGCGCGCCGGTGCACAGGCCCTTCCGGGTCACCGTCGCGACGGTCGACGGGCGCAGGATCCAGGGGATGTGCGGGCTGGGGCTGGTGTCGAATTTCTCGATCCGCGATATCAAGAAGACGGATGTCATCGTCCTGTCGGCTTCCGGCTGGGATGCCGCGGACAGGCTTCTGCGCAGCCAGACGCTGATCCACTGGCTGCAGAAATGGCACAAGCGCGGTGCATACGTCGCGGCCGTCTGCTCGGCCGTCGCGTTCCTGGCCGAGAGCGGTCTTCTGGATGGTCGCCTTGCGACGACGCATTGGGGCCTCGCGAGCATCTTCCGCGAGCGTTATCCCAACGCGCGCTGGCAGACCGACCGGCGCATAACCGAGGACGAACGGGTCCTATGCGGCGGCGGCGTTTACGCCGCGGTCGATCTCAGCCTGTATCTGGTCGAAAAGTTCTGCGGGCGCGAAACGGCGCGCGAAACCGCCAAGGCGCTGTGCGTGGGAATGCCCCGGACCCGGCAAACGGGCTAAGCGACCATTTTCGAAGTGCCCGCCGAGCGTGGTGCCGGCGCACCTTAATTAACAGCATGTCCTTGCATTGCCGGCGTCGGGCAGCCGTGTCAATATCGACACGATATAATGTCATTTGTGACATCTGGAACCCGCGCTCCGATGCGTCATATTCCGGGCATTCAACCACGGCACGGAGTACAGGACATGAAGCGCTACGTAATCGAACGCGAAATTCCCGGTGTCGGTTCGCTGGACGGCAGGGGGCTAAGGGGTGCGGCCAGCACGTCGAACGACGCTCTCGCCAGGCTTGCCGGCAAGGCCCAATGGGTCCAGTCCTACGTCGTTGCCGACAAGACGTTCTGCGTCTACATCGCCGAGGATGAGGCGGCCGTTCGCGAGCACGCGAAGCTCAGCGGCTTCCCGGCCACGAAGATCAGCGAAGTCCGCAATGTCATCGATCCGATGACGGCCATCGCATGAACGCCGGGCGCCGTCGCAAGCAAACACGCGACGGCGCCCGCGTCGCGGTGCCGGATGCCGATCCGACATTCGACGTCGTCGTCGTCCTGCTGGACGGCGGCTATGCATCGACGGGCATCGCACCGGTCGAGATCTTCGCGTCGGCCGGCGTCATCTGGAACTGGTTCACCGGCGAGGAAAAGCATCCGCGGTTCCGCGTCAATGTTGCCTCGCTCGACGGCCGCAACGTTCAGGGGATGTGCGGTCTTGCCTATAAGACGAATTTCGCGATCGATGAGGTCAAGAAAGCCGATATCGTCCTGGTTTCCGCGTCAAGCTGGAGCCTGCACGACGGCGTGGCGAAAAACGCGAAGCTGAAAGCGTGGCTGCGGAAATGGCACGCGAAGGGCGCTTACGTCGTCGGCATCTGCACGGCCGTCGCGTTTCTTGCCGAAAGCGGCCTTCTTGACGGCCGCGTCGCGACGACGCATTGGGGTGTGGCGGACCTGTTCCGGCAGACCTACCCGAAAGTGCGTTGGCAAACCGATCGTTTCGTGACGGAAGACGATCGCGTGCTTTGCAGCGGCGGCGTTTACGCCGCCGTCGACGTCAGTCTCTATCTGGTCGAGAAGTTCTGCGGACGGGAAGTGGCGCTGCAATGCGCGAAGTCGCTTTGTCTCAGCATGCCGCGCAGCTCCCAAGCAGGTTACGCCGCGATACCGCAGATCCGCGTGCATTCAGACGAGAAGATCCGCAGCGTCGAGGAATATGTCCGTGCGAATTTCGCGCGCGATCTTTCGATCGCCCAGCTCGCGCGGCGTGCGTCGATGGGCGAGCGCAATTTCATCCGCCGCTTCAAGGCCGCGACCGGGTTCATGCCGGGCAACTTCATCCGGACGCTGCGCGTGGCGGCGGCAAAGGAACTGCTGGAGGCGGACGGTGCGGCGGTTCAGGTGATCGCCGAGCGGGTCGGATACAGCGACCACGCGTTTTTCAGGCGCCTGTTCAAGCGCCAGACCGGCATGACGCCGGGCGAGTATCGCGGCCGATTTGCCCGATTGACCATCGCACGCACCGAACTAGCGCGGGGACCTGCGGGCGCAGACTGACGTAGCCCCGCCGATTTGCCCTTGGCGCGGGCGCGCGAACCGCGCCAAAATCCCCTTCCGCCGGGCCAACCGGCAGGACGACGTAGGGGAGTGACGCACGCATGTGGACGCAGGCCGAGACCTATCCGGATCCGTCGATCGAGACGCTCGACAAACGCTTCGAGAAATATCGGATCTTCAACGCCTGCATCGAACGGCTCTACCACGGCTGCCGCTGGAGCGAGGGGCCGGTCTATTTCGCCGACGGCCGCTATCTGCTGTGGAGCGACATTCCCAACAACCGCATGCTGCGCTGGGACGAGCCCAGCGGCACCGTCGCGGCCTTCCGCCAGCCCTCGAACAATTCGAACGGCAACACGCGCGACCGGCAGGGGCGTCTCGTCACCTGCGAACACCTCGCGCGCCGCGTGACGCGCACCGAGCCGGACGGCAGCATCACGGTGATGCTCGACAAGTTCGATGGCAAGCGCCTCAACTCGCCCAACGACGTCGTCGTGAAATCCGACGGTTCGATCTGGTTCACCGATCCCATGTTCGGGATCGGGGGCTATTACGAAGGCGAATGGGCGCAGAGCGAACTGCCGATGGCCGTCTACCGGATCGACGGCAAGACCGGCAAGGCGACGATCGTTGCCAAGGACATCGACGGACCCAACGGCCTGTGCTTTTCGCCCGACGAAAAGCTCCTGTATCTGGTGGAATCCGCCTCGCGGCCGCGCAAGCTCCATGTCTTCGACGTGACCGCGGACGGCACGAAGCTCGCCAAGCAGCGCCCTTTCGGCGAATGCGGAAAGGGTACGCCGGACGGGTTCCGCTGCGATGTCGACGGCAACATCTGGGCAGGCTGGGGGATCGAGCCGGGGCTCAACGGCGTGCGCGTCTTCGCACCCGACGCGACACCCATCGGCCATATCCATCTGCCGGAGCGTTGCGCCAATCTCTGTTTCGGCGGACGCCACCGCAACCGCCTGTTCATGGCGGCAAGCCAGTCGCTCTATTCGCTTTACGTGAATACCCAGGGCGCGCCGGGCGGCTGAGTTCAGGTTCGATTGGTCCGTCGTCCGGCCCGATAGGCCGCGACGACGGCGATCGCGCATCCCTGAACGATAAGCCAATGCGCCGTGGGCACGCCGAAGATGTTGCTCGCGCGCGCGTCGGGCACGAACAGGAGAATCGCAAAATTCAGGAAAACCCAAACCGACAGCAGCGCCCAAATGCGCCCTGCGGACTGATTCCAATAACTTACGGCAGGCTCGTGCGAACCCATCGTTGACTCTCCACCGTATCGGAATAGGGACGATCCGGGTGGCGGGGTACCGGCGTGGACCATGCTTCAGTCGGGCACACTCTGACGGCGTGCTGTTACTTTTTGTTACATGAGACTCGGAAGGCGCGCAATACCGTCTTTTTGCCGGGGTGATTTGAACGGGTCCGGCGTGGTATCCGAGGCCCCATGACCGACATGAGCGCCCCCGGCGGCTGGACCCCGATCCCGATTTCCGTCCTTACCGGCTTCCTTGGAAGCGGCAAGACGACGCTTCTCGGCAAGCTCCTCCGCCATCCCGGCATGGCGAAAACCGCGGTCATCATCAACGAGTTCGGCGAGATCGGTCTTGACGACCTGCTGGTGCAGGGCGAACTGCTGAACCATGTCGATCCCGGCTCGCAAACGCAGTTCGTGAAGATGAATGCCGGCTGCCTGTGCTGCACCGTGCGCGGCGATCTGGAGATGGCGCTGCGCGATCTTTACCTGAAGCGCGTGCGTGGCCAGGTGCCGGATTTCAAGCGCGTCGTCATCGAGACGACCGGCCTCGCCGATCCCGCACCCATCCTCCATACGCTCATGGACGACCCGGTGCTTGCGGCCTACTACCGCCTCGACGGTGTCGTCACGACGGTCGATGCCGTCAACGCGACGAAGGAACTCGACGACCAGTTCGAGAGCGTCAAGCAGGTGGCCGTGGCCGACCGGCTGGTGCTGACCAAGACCGATATTGCCGACGCCCATGCGGTGGCCCATCTGCGCGCGCGCCTGAAGACGATCAACCCTGCCGCACCCGTCATCGTCGCGACGATGGGCGAAGCCGATCCGCGCGAACTGTTCGAGGCCGGCCTCTACGACCCGGCCACGAAAACCGCCGATGTGCGCCGCTGGCTGAACGAAGAAGCCTATGTCGCGAAGAAGGGTCATGCGCACGGCCACGGGCACGAACACGGTCATACGCACGATCATGATCACGGGCATGACCACGCCCACGACCACCATGACCACGATCATTCCCACGACATCAATCGCCACGACGACCGGATCCGCGCCCATTGCCTGACGATCGACGAACCGCTCGAGTGGGACATGGTGGCCTCGTGGCTCGGCAGTCTCGCCGCCTCGCGCGGAAACGACCTGCTGCGGATGAAGGGGATCGTCAACGTGGCGGGCGAGGACCAGCCGGTGGTCCTGCACGGAGTGCAGCATCTTTTCCACCCGCCGGCGCGCCTGCCGGCCTGGCCCGATGCCGACCGGCGCACGAAACTCGTGTTCATCACGCGCGATATCGCCCGCGAGGACATCGAAAAATCGCTCGACGCGTTCCGGACGGATGCCGCCAAGCGCGCGAGCCTGCGGGCCGGCGCCTGAAAGCTTGATCGCGCCCCGGGGTGTGCTATCTCCGGGGCCCCGAATTCGGAAGGACGACGGATCGATGGCCGCCTACCAGTACATCTATGTGATGAAACGCCTCGCGAAGGTCTATCCGGGGGGCAAGAAGGTTCTCGACGACATCTGGCTGTCGTTCCTGCCCGGCGCCAAGATCGGCGTGCTCGGCCTGAACGGTGCGGGTAAGTCCACGCTCCTGAAGATAATGGCCGGGCGCGATACCGATACGGCGGGCGAGCATTTCCTGGCCGAAGGCGCCACCTGCGGCTATCTCGAGCAGGAACCGGCACTCGACCCCAAGAAGACCGTTGCCCAGAACGTCATGGAGGGGCTGGGCGCCTTGAAGTCGATGGTTGATCGCTTCGAGGAAGTCTCGAACAAGCTTGGCGAAGTCACGGACGATGACGAGATGAACGCGCTGCTCGCCGAACAGGCCGAGTTGCAGGAGAAGATCGACGCCGCCGACGCATGGGATCTCAATCGCACGATCGAAATCGCGATGGATGCGCTGCGCTGCCCGCCGGGCGACGCCGATGTGACGAAGCTTTCCGGCGGCGAGCGCCGCCGGGTGGCGCTTTGCCGCCTGCTCCTGCAGAAGCCCGACCTGCTGCTGCTCGACGAGCCGACCAACCATCTCGATGCCGAATCGGTCGCGTGGCTCGAACGGTTCCTTCACGAATATCCGGGCTGCGTGGTCGCCGTCACGCACGACCGCTACTTCCTCGACAACGTTGCCGGATGGATCCTCGAGCTTGACCGCGGCAAGGGGATTCCGTGGGAAGGCAACTACTCCTCGTGGCTCGAACAGAAGCAGAAGCGTCTCGCGGTCGAGGAAAAGCAGGAAACAAACCGGCAGAAGACTCTCGAGCGCGAGCTTGAGTGGATCAAGGCGAGCCCCCGCGCCCGTCAGGCCAAGAACAAGGCGCGTATCCAGGCTTACGACGCGCTCGTCGCCGAGGAGCGCGATCGCGCGCCCGAAAGCGTGCAGATCGCCATCGCGCCCGGTCCGCGGCTGGGCAATACGGTGATCGTCGCGGAAAGCCTGTCGAAGGGCTTCGGCGACGTCCTGCTGATCGACAAGCTCGATTTCAGGCTTCCGGCCGGCGGCATCGTGGGCATCATCGGCCCGAACGGTGCGGGCAAGACGACGTTGTTCCGCATGATCACTGGCGCCGAGAAGCCCGACTCCGGGACATTGACGGTCGGCGATACGGTGAAGCTCGGCTATGTCGACCAGAGCCGCGACTCCCTCGACAACAACAAGACGGTCTGGGAGGAGGTTTCGGGCGGAGACGACATCCTCGAGATCGGCGGCAAGAAGGTGCAGAGCCGCGCCTATGTCGCATCCTTCAATTTCAAGGGTACCGACCAGCAGAAGAAGGTCGGCGTGCTCTCGGGCGGCGAACGCAACCGCCTTCAGCTTGCCAAGATGCTGAAGGCGGGATCGAACGTCCTGCTGCTCGACGAACCGACAAACGATCTCGACGTCGATACGCTGCGCGCCCTCGAAGAGGCGCTGCTCGGCTACTCGGGCTGCGTGCTGGTGGTCAGCCACGACCGCTGGTTCCTCGACCGCATCGCCACGCACATCCTCGCGTTCGAAGGCGACAGCCAGGTCGTCTGGTTCGAAGGCAACTATCAGGATTACGAGGCCGACCGCAAACGGCGCCTGGGCGCCGACGCCGACCAGCCGCACCGCATCAAGTACAAGCCGCTGACGCGGAACTAAGGGGAAGGGTGCTCGGGCGGTCGCGCGCCCTCGCTCAGCTTTTGCCGGCCGTGACCGTCTTGCTCTTGAGCGCGTCGATCAGCGCCGAAAGCTTGCCGCCGTTGCGCTGTATAGTCGCCGTGAAATCGTCGCGCTGGGTGATCGCCATGCTGACGTCCTCGATGATGACGTCGATGATGCGCCAGCTGTCCTTGACCGGGCGCAGGCGCCAGACCACGCGCACGGGCGCTCCCTGCGCGCGCGCGAATTCCGAGGAGACGAACACCTCGTCGTCCTCGCCCTTGCGCGAGCCGGTCGTGCGGATCTTCTCGCCGCCGTAGTCGGCAAAGCGCGTCGCGTATGTCGCGACGATGTAATCCTCGAACGCCTTCAGATAGGCGGTGCGGTCGGCTTCGCTTGCGGTGCGCCATGGCGTGCCGAGCGCGAAACGGCCGATGACCGGGACGTCGAAGGTTTCGGTGAATAGTTCGCGGAAGCGCTGGGCGCGGTCGGCGGCGTCGATGTCCTTGGCGGTCAGGCCTTCGATCGCGCGCTGCGCCAGCCGGTCGATGAATGCTTTCGCGTCGGGGGCCGCGTTCTGCGCGCGTGCGGGCGCGCCCGGGAATGCGAACAGGGTCGCGGCGAGAAGGGCGATGAACGCGCGCCTTGTCATCGCCCCGCTCTCAGCGCGGGACTTCGGCGCTCGGCCCCGAACGGACCGGGCCGTCGGCGTCCGTCATGCGCGGCGAGGGCGTGTTCGAGCCCGGTGCCGCGTTGCGGATTTCCGCGCGCCGCCGTTCGACGGTGATGCGGCGGACAGTGGCGTAGAGATCGGTCGCCGTACGTTCGAGATCGTCGATCTGCTGGCCGTTGGCGTCGCGGTTGTGGACGGCGGTTGCGCCGCCGCGGGCAAATGGCGCCCACTTGAGATCGTTGGCGCGCGTCACGAGGTTGAACGGATCGAGCACCGAGTCCGTGACGAGACCGACGACATCGCGACCGTTCGACGGGCCGAAAAGCGGGAGCATGAGATAAGGGCCGTCACCCACGCCCCAGCTGCCGAATGTCTGCCCGGCGTCTTCCTCGTGCGGCTTCAGGCCCATTCCCGCGGCCGGATCGAACACGCCGAAGAAACCGATAAGCGTATTGATGAAAAACCGCGCCACGGCCGTGCCGGCGCGCGAACCTTCGCCCTGCAGGCCGTCGTTCACGGCCGTCCAGGGATTGCGGAGATTTCCAAGGAAATTGCCAGTACCCGTGCGAACGCCCTGCGGAAGCATCCCGTACCAGGCCGCCATCGGCTTCAGCGCGATCGTGTCGAGGAACCGGTTGACCTCGAAGAAGTAGCGGTTCATCGGCTCGAGCGGATCGTAAATGTCGCCGCCGGCTTGCGCGCTTGTCGGCTGCTCGGCGCGCGCGACCGGCGCCAGCATCAGCAGAACAGCCAGAAGCGACGATGCAATGATTCGTTCGGGACTAAGGACTGTGCGGAAGGCGGACATCTTTACGGCGTTACCCTTCGGAACTGCGCGGACATGACGACCAAGCTATATTTACGCCGTTACCCAAGCGTAAATGCGCCACAACTTCCCGGCGCGAACGATGGATCGCATCGATTCGCTCAAGAAGCAGTGATTGTTATCACAAGGCTCTCCGCTCCCTCTATCGAAGCCCGATGGGCTACAAAGGTTAAGCCAGCTCTGTTGCCCAATAGGCACACTGGTCGGGCGACGCGCGGGATCGCTCGCCAAAATATCAATTGAAAGATATAAATATATCTTTATATAAATCCCAAAGGAGCCTGATGACGCAGACACTCGAAGACCTTCTGGAAGGATTGCGCGCCGCCGCCGAACCGACCCGGCTGCGGCTCTTGGCGTTGTGTGCACAAGGCGAACTGACCGTCAGCGAGCTTGTGCAGATCCTCGGGCAGAGCCAGCCGCGCGTGTCGCGGCATCTGAAGCTTCTTTGCGATGCAGGGCTGCTCGACCGGCAGCCCGAAGGTAGCTGGGTATTCTACAGGCTTGCCGAAGGATCGCGCGCGAACGGTCTCGTGCGGCGCCTTGCCGACATGCTGCCTGCCGAAGACGCCCAGCTACGTCGCGATCGCGACGGGCTTGTCGCCGTGCGGCGTGCGCGCGCCGAACACGCGGCTGCCTATTTCGAGGCCAACGCCAAGGGTTGGGACCGGATCCGGTCGCTGCATGTACGCGACGCCGAGGTCGAGCGCGAGCTTGCAGCGCTTGTCCCGGCGGGTGAAGGCAAGGAAATCCTCGATATCGGTACTGGAACGGGACGCATCCTCGAAGTGCTGGGCACGCGCGGTGCGCGCGGAATCGGCGTGGATCTTTCGCCGGCCATGCTGCGCGTTGCGCGCGCCAATCTCGCGCGTGCGGGGCTCGCCAATATCCATGTGCGCCAGGGCGACATGTACCGCCTGCCGTGGCAGGAGCCCGCATTCGATGCCGTCACGGTCCATCAGGTGCTGCATTTTGCCGACGATCCGGCGCTCGCGATCGCCGAGGCCGCGCGCGTGCTGAAGCCGGGCGGGCGCATTGTCATCGCCGATTTCGCACCGCACGAGCTCGATACGCTTCGCACCGATCACGCGCACCGCCGCCTGGGTTTTGCCGATGGCGAAGTGCAGGGATGGTTGCGCGCCGCAGGTCTCAAACCGGCGCAGACCGTCTCGTTGCCGGGCGAAAAGCTCACCGTCTGCCTTTGGGCGGCCGACAAGCCGCCCACCCGCCAAACCGCCCACTGATGCGCACGAAGGAATGCCTCCGATGAACAACCGTCTTTTCGGCGACGACCGCCTCGCCGGCAAGCTGCACGTCAGCTTCGAGTTCTTCCCGCCGAAGACCGAGGACATGGACAAGCAGCTCTGGGCCTCGTTCGAACGTCTGGCGCCGATGGGGCCGCGCTTCGTGTCGGTCACCTACGGTGCCGGCGGCACGACGCGCGAGCGCACGCACGCCGTCGTCAAGCGCATCGCGCAGGAATCGAAGATCAAGCCGGCCGCACACCTTACGTGCGTGGCCGCCACGCGCGAGGAGATCGATGCCGTCGTGCGCGGTTATTGGGAAGCGGGCGTGCGCCACATCGTGGCGCTGCGCGGCGATCCGCCGGCCGGCCAGACGCGCTACGCACCCCACCCGGGTGGCTACGCCTACGCCAACGACCTTGTGGCCGGCATCAGGAAGATCGCGGATTTCGAGATTTCCGTGGGCGCGTATCCGGAGGCGCATCCCGACGCGCCCTCGCCCGACGCCGATCTCGATTTCCTCAAGGCCAAGCTCGATGCCGGCGCCACGCGCGCGATCACGCAGTATTTCTTCGATACCGACGTCTATCTGCGCTATCGCGACAAGTGCGCCGCGCGCGGCATCAAGGCCGAGATCGTGCCCGGCATCCTGCCGGTGACGAACTTCGCGCAGGTCGTGAAGTTCTCGAAGATGTGCGGGGCCTCGGTGCCGCTGTGGCTGGCGCATCTGTTCGAAGGGCTCGACAACGATCCCGACACGCGCCGGCTCGTCGCCGCGATGGTCGCGGCCGAGCAGTGCCGCCGCCTGCAGGCGCACGGCGTGAACATGTTCCATTTCTACACGCTCAACCGCGCCGATCTCGCCTATTCGATCTGCCACGTGCTGGGCCTCCGGCCCGTCGCGAACGCGGCCAAGGCCGCCTGAAGAAAGTCCCCCCGATGCGTCCCCATTTCCTCGACGTCCTCAAGGATCGCGTCCTGCTTTGCGACGGCGGCACGGGCAGCCGCGTGCAGGCGATGACGCTCGATATCGAGCGCGACTATCTGGGCAACGAGAACTGCACCGAGGTGCTCGTGCTGTCGCGTCCGGATCTGGTGCGCTCGATCGCGCGCTCGTATCTCGAGGCGGGCTCGGACGTGGTCCAGACCAACACGTTCGGCGGCTCGCCGATCACGCTGGCCGAGTTCGACCTGCAGGACAAGGCGCACGAGATCAACAAGCTGGCGGTCGAATACGCACGCGAGGAGGCCGAAGCTTTCGCCAGGAAGGACGGCAACCCGCGTTTCGTGCTGGGTTCGATCGGCCCGGGCACGAAGCTGCCCTCGCTTGGCCATATCGATTACCAGAGCCTCGAAGACGCCTTGACCGTGCAGGCGCGCGGCCTCGTCGACGGTGGGGCGGACGGCATCCTGATCGAGACCTGCCAGGACCCGCTGCAGATCAAGGCGGCGGTGAACGGGGTCAAGCGCGCGCGCCTCGAATTCGGGCGCGACGTGCCGATCCTCGTGCAGGTGACGATCGAGACGACCGGCACGCTGCTCGTGGGGGCCGACATCGCCGCCGCCGCGACGGTGATCGATTCCCTCGACGTCGCCTCCATCGGCCTCAACTGCGCCACCGGGCCGCAGGAAATGGCCGAGCACGTCAAATGGGTGGCCGAGAACTGGACGGGCTTCATCACCGTGCAGCCCAACGCGGGCCTGCCCGAGCTGGTCGACGGCAAGACGCACTACCCCCTCCAGCCCGACGCGATGGCGAAGTGGATCGAGCGTTTCATCGCCGAGGACGGCATCAACATGGTCGGCGGCTGCTGCGGCACCGATGTCGAGCACATCCGCGCGCTCGACCAGATGCTGCGACGCCGGGCCGAAGGCGGCTCCCGCCCGGCGCCCAAGGCGCGCAAGTCGGTGTGGGTTCCCTCGGTCGCCTCGCTCTACCATCAGGTGCCGCTGCGCCAGGAGAACGCGTATTTCTCGATCGGCGAGCGCTGCAACGCCAACGGATCGCGCGCGTGGCGCAAGTTCCAGGAAGAGGGCAACTGGGAAGGCTGCCTCGACATGGGGCGCGAGCAGGTGCGCGAGGGTTCGCACGCGCTCGACGTGTGCACCGCCTTCGTGGGCCGCGACGAGGTGAAGGAGATGGGCGAGGTCGTCAGCCGCTTCCGCGGCTCGATCACGGCACCGCTCGTCATCGATTCGACCGAACTGATCGTGCTGGAAAGCGCGCTCAAGCTCTATGGCGGCAAGGCGATCCTCAATTCGATCAATTTCGAGGACGGCGAGGAACCTGCGGCAAAGCGCATGGAGCTTGCCCGCCGCTTCGGCTGCGCGGTCATCGCGCTGACGATCGACGAAACGGGTATGGCGAAGGACGCCAAGGGCAAGCTCGCCATTGCCAGGCGCCTGCGCGATTTCGCGTGCGGCCGCCATGGCCTGCGCGAAAGCGACCTGATGATCGACCCGCTCACCTTCACGATCGCGACGGGCAACGAAGACGACCGCAAGCTCGCGCTGGAAACGCTCGATGGTATCGAAGCGATCGCGCGCGAGCTGCCCGAATGCCAGATCGTGCTCGGCCTTTCGAACGTTTCCTTCGGCCTCAACCCTCCGGCGCGCCACGTGCTGAATTCGGTGTTCCTCGAACACGCGGTCAAGCGCGGCATGACGGGCGCCATCGTCCACCATTCCAAGATCCTGCCGCTGCACAAGGTCCCGGAAGAAGAAGCGCGCGTCGCCGAAGACCTGATCTACGACCGGCGGCGCGACGGTTACGATCCGCTTCAGGCCTTCATCGCGCTGTTCGAAAACCGCAAGGGCGAGGCCAAGGGCGTGCGCAAGCGCGCCGAGGCGGTCGAGGAGCGGCTGAAGCTGCGCATCGTGGACGGCGACAAGCAGGGCCTGGAAGACGATCTGGCGCTGGCGATGAAAAGCCACAAGCCGCTCGACATCATCAACACCTTCCTGCTCGACGGCATGAAGGTGGTGGGCGAGCTGTTCGGTGCAGGCAAGATGCAGCTTCCCTTCGTGCTCCAGTCGGCCGAGACGATGAAGGCGGCGGTCGCCTTCCTCGAGCCGCACATGGAGCGCGTGGAAGGCCAACAGAAGGGCACGATCGTGCTCGCCACGGTCAAGGGCGACGTGCACGACATCGGCAAGAACCTTGTCGACATCATCCTGACGAACAACGGCTACAAGGTCGTCAATCTCGGCATCAAGCAGCCCATCGCCAGCATCGTTTCGGCGGCCAAGGCGCACAAGGCCGACTGCATCGGCATGTCGGGCCTGCTCGTGAAATCGACCGTCGTGATGCGCGAGAATCTCGAGGAAATGACGCGCGAAGGGCTCGACGTGCCGGTCCTGCTGGGCGGGGCGGCACTCACGCGCAAGTACGTGGAAGAGGATTGCGTGGCGGCCTACGGGCCCGGGCGCGTCGCCTACGCGTCCGATGCCTTCGACGGGCTCGACCTGATGGACAAGGTCGTCAATCGCAAGATCGACGACCATCTGCAGAAGCTGAAGGCCAAGCGTGCCGGCCGGCCGTCGAACCAGACGCGCACGCTGGGTGCGGCCGCCGACGCGCGTCCGCTTCGCCCGCTCGATCTGGAGGAACTGAAGCTGCGCCGGGCGGAACTGGCCGCAAAGGCGCCGATCCCCGTTCCGCCCTTCTGGGGCCCGCGCACGCTCGAACAGGTGCCGGTCAAGACGCTCGTGCCCTATCTCAACGAGCGCATGCTCTACCAGTTCCAGTGGGGCTTCCGGAAAGCCGGCAAGTCGCTCGACGAATACAAGGCGTGGGCGGCCCTCGAACTGAAACCGATCCTCAAGCGCATGCTCGAGCTGGCCGAGGCCGAACAGATCCTGAAGCCGCAGGCCGTTTACGGCTACTGGCGCTGCTATTCGGATGGCGACAGCGTCGTTCTCGTCGATGACAGCGGCACGAAGGAAGTCGCGCGCTTCGCCTTCCCGCGACAGGCGCGCGAGGGCGGGCTTTGCATCGCCGACTTCTTCCGCGACCGCACGGCCAACGAACTGGACGTGATCGGCCTTCAGGTGGTTACGGTCGGCCAGCGCGCGTCGGACGTGGCGCGCGAATGGTTCGCCGCCAACCGCTATCAGGATTATCTCTACCTGCATGGCCTCGGCGTGGAACTGGCCGAGGCGATGGCCGAGTACGTGCACAAGCGCATCCGCGCCGAGCTGGGCTTCGCGGGCGAGGACGATCGCGACATCGACCGCATGCTCCAGCAGGGCTATCGCGGCTCGCGCTATTCGTTCGGCTATCCGGCCTGCCCGAACCTTGCTGACCAGGAGCAGATCCTGAAGCTGCTGGACGGCGCGAAGATCGGCATCGAACTGAGCGACGAGTGGCAGCTGCATCCCGAGCAGTCGACATCCGCCATCGTGTTGCACCATCCGCAGGCGAAGTACTTCAGCGTATGACCGAGATCGTCCGCACTGTCGCCGACCTGCGCGCGCGCATTGCCGGCTGGCGGGCCGGGGGCGAGAAGGTGGCGCTGGTGCCGACGATGGGCGCGCTGCATGCCGGGCATCTGTCGCTGGTCGATGCGGGGCTTTCGCGCGGCTGCCGAGTCGTCGTGTCGATCTTCGTCAACCCCACGCAGTTCGGGCCGAACGAGGATCTGGCGAAGTATCCGCGTCAGGAGGCGGCCGATGTCGCGCTGCTTGCCGAACGGGGCGCGCATCTCGCCTTCTGCCCGTCGGTCGGCGAGATGTACGCGCAAGGCAGCGCCACGCGGGTGGACGTGAAGGGGCTGACCGACTGCCTGTGCGGTGCGGCCCGGCCCGGGCATTTCTCGGGCATGGCGACGGTCGTGACCAAACTGCTGCTGCAGGCGCTGCCCGATTTCGCGATGTTCGGCGAGAAGGACTGGCAGCAGCTTCAGGTCGTCCGCCGGCTGGTGCGTGATCTCGACATTCCGGTCGATATCGTCGGCTGCCCGACCATCCGCGAGGCCGACGGGCTGGCGCTTTCCTCGCGCAATCTGCGCCTGTCGGCGGCGGACCGGGCGATCGCGCCCCTGCTCAATCGCGAGATGCGCCGCGTTGCCGAGGCGGTAGCCGCCGGCGGCGATGCCGCGACGGTGCTTGCCGACGCACGCGCACGGCTGACGGGCGCCGGGTTCGGACGCATCGACTATCTGGAAATGCGCCATCCTGAAACGCTCGAACTTGCCGGGGCACGACCCGCGCGCGTTTTCGCTGCGGCCTATCTGGGCGACGTGCGGCTCATCGACAATATCCCGGTCTAGGCGCTTGCAAGCGCCCGCCGGTAGAGCGGGCCCAGCAGTGCGGGGACCATGTAGATCGGGAACTGCACGCAGGTGAAAAACAGGAACACGTCGGTGTCGGTCGCCACGCCCATCGCGCCGATCAGCAGCGCGAAATTGCGGTTGCCGGCAGCGAGTGCGGCGGCAAGCGACTGGCCGCGCGACAGGCCCAAAAAGCGTTCGGTCGGAACAAGCAGCGCCGCTGCGGCGGCCTGCAGCCCGAAATTGGTCGCGAACGCCGCGACGAGGTAGAGCGCGACTTTCCCCGGTTCCTCGGCAAGGCGTGCCGCCAGTCCGTCGACCGCACCGAAGGCGAACAGCACCAGCACCAGCACGCCGATCCCGCCGATCGCCGCGTCGTGCCTTGCCACGCCTTCGGCCCCCAGCAGCTTGCGCGCGATCCACGCGGCGGCGAACGCGCCACCGACAAGCCCGGCCAGCCGCGCCATCAATTCGCCTGCCCCCAGATCGATCGTCAGGCCCAGCAGCCATGCCGCTAGCGGCGGCTGGATGACCGGCAGCGCCACGCTCGTGCCCACGAGGATGACCAGCGCCAGCCGAGCGTCGAGGCCCAGCATCAGCGCATAGGCCGTGACCGAGACGAGCATCGGTGCGGTCGCGAAAAGCGGGATCGCGAGTTTCAGCCCGTCGGGCAAGGGCAGGGCGTGAACGATGGCCGCGGCGAGGATAGGCACGCCGGTCATCAGGAACAGCACCAGCAGCAGCGGCACGAGCGGCCGGCGCAGCGGCTCGGCCAGCCGCGTCCAGTCCATGCGCGTGATCGCGGAGGCGAGAAGGAACGTGATGGCGGGGACGAGCAGCGGGCGTGCGGCTGCCGCAAGGCCGGGCAGCAGGATGCCGACGAACAGGCACGAAGCGAGGACGGAAGACGCGTGGCGGTTCAGCAGGGCGAGCAGGGCGGACATGTCGGCGCGCAGACTAGCACGCCGGCGCGCGGTCTCACGCGTTGGGCATGTAGGGGACGAACGGCACGCGCTCGCGCCGCGCGACGTGCGGCAGAAGTTCGGCGATGGCGCTCTTGAAGTGGGCCGTTTCCTGATGTTCCGCCCAACCCTTTTCGTCGCGATAAAGTTCGTAGAGAAAGAACGAGTCCGGGTCGCCCGGCGAGCGGTAGGGCATGAACAGTTTGACGCCGGGCTCGGCGCTTGTCGGAGCCACCAATCCGGCGAGAATGCGTGCGACATCGTCGCCTTCGCCCTGCTTCGCGTCGATGCGGATGGCGACCACGAAGCCTTCGTTGAGGTCGGCGCGGGTGAATTGCTTGTCTTTCATCGAGTGTCTCCGGCGATCGGGATTTTCGAATAGGATAGTCGCGCCGCTGCCGGAACGATTCGGTCGTGGCCGAAACGACGCCCGAATACGAATGCCGCCGGAACCGCCGTGAAGACAGCCTCGCCGCAATCCGAATTTCCAGCCCCTTTCGATCGTCACGTCGAGCCTGTCCGGCCCGAATGGATCGACTACAACGGCCACATGAACGTCGCCTACTACGTGCTGGCGTTCGACAATGCGACCGACGTTTTCTTCGAGGCGGTCGGGTTCGGCGAGGCGTGGCGCAAGGCAACCGGGCGGTCGTTCTTCGCGGTCGACGCGCATGTGCGCTATATCGGCGAACTCAAGCCAGGCGAAAGGCTGGCCGTGGCAACCCACCTTCTGGCGGCGGACACCAAGCGCATCCGGTATTTCCATACGATGCGAAACGCCGACACCGGCACCGTCGCCGCGACGGTCGAATTCCTTTCGCTGCATGTGGACATGGTCACGCGCCGGGTCGTGGCGTTTGGGCCCGAAGATCAGGCACGCATCGATTCTTTCGCCCGGGCGCACGCAAATCTGCCGGTTCCGGAGGCCGCCGGGCGTGGCATTTCGCTGCCGGCCTTGCGCATGCCGGGCGGGAAAGTCTAAGAATTCGGGAGGGATTCCCCGGGGAGCTATCCGATGACCGAACAGACGGCCACAACCGCAACATCCTTGCAGATCCGCGCCCGCGCGGCGACCGCCGCCCTCGTGGCGATGGCGTTCGGCGCGCTCATCGTGGCCACGGTCGGGTTTGCCGGTGCCATGGAAATCCACAACGCCGCGCACGACTCCCGCCACAGCTTCGCCTTCCCCTGCCACTGATGGTCGTCCGCCTTTTCTGGATCGCGCTGGCCGCCGGGCTCGTCGCGGGGCTCGTCGCCGCCGGCGTCCAGGCCATCGGCACGTGGCCGCTGATCGATACGGCCGAAACATTTGAAATTCCCGATCCCGTCGCGGCGCACGAATGGTCACCCGAGGGGCTGGCGCGCGCCGGCTGGTCGGTGCTGTTCGACATCCTCGCTGGTGTGGGCTTCGCGCTTCTGGCCAACGGGGCGCTCCTGGTCTTCCGCAGCCTGCGTACGGTCGCGCTCGACTGGCGCGTCGGCGCGATACTGGGCGCACTCGGCTTCGCGACGTTCGCGCTGGCCCCGGCCTTCGGGCTTGCCCCCGCGCTGCCTGGAATGGCGGAGGGCGATCTGGTCGCCCGGCAGACATGGTGGCTTGCGACCGCGGCGGCGACTCTGTCGGGCGGCGTGCTTTCGGTTCTCGGCAGGCGCACGTCCGACTGGCTGATCGGCATCGCGCTCATCGCAGCCCCGCACGTCGTGGGCGCTCCGGGCGAAGGCTTCGGCCTGATCGGTCTCCTGTCCCTCGACGGTACGGTCGGCGAGGGCGGAATGCCGGTGGGTCTCGCCCAGCGCTTCGCGATCGTGTCGCTCGCGGCGGCCGCGATCTTCTGGGCCGCGCTCGGCTTTTCGTCGGCGTGGCTCCAGCGGCGTTACCTCGAACTGCGCTGAATTTCAGCTAGAGCGACGATTTGAGTTTCAGGTGGCTGCGCCGGTCGATCGACGGCACGGCCATCGGCCGCAGCTGGCCTTCGCGCATCACGTCGAATTCGATGGTCGTGCCGGCCGGGCCTTGCGCCCAGAGCGCACGGAAGAGGTCGCCGAGCGTATCGGGCTGCCGGCCCTTGACCGACACGATCATGTCGCCACGCTGGATGCCCGCGCGGGCGGCCGGTCCTTCGGGCGTCACGCGCGCGACGAACAGCCGGCCCGCGATGGGCTCGACCGTCATTCCCAGCCACGGATGCACCGGTGCCGCCGATTTTCCCCGGTCGATCAGGTCGGCAAGGATCGGCATCAGCTCGTCGACGGGCACGAACACGTTGCCGGGAATGCCGGCATCGTTGCCCATGGCGTTGGCGACGATGAGCGAACCCACGCCCACCAGCTTTCCGTCGGTGTCGAGAAGGGCCGCCCCGCTCCAGGCCGGATGCGGCGGGCTTGTCCAGATCGCGCTTTCCAGCAGGTACTCCCAGCTTCCCGCGAACGCGCGGCGGGAGACGACGAAGGCCGGTGCGGCAGCCCCCGGCCCGCCTTGTGCCGCGATCACGACCGGATCGCGTTCGTGCAGTCTTGAAGCGCTGCCCAGCGCCAGCGGCTTCACGCCGCGCGGCACTTCGCTTGCGCGCATCAGGCCAAGCCCGGTGTCATGGTCGTAGCCCACGACCTGTGCCGGCACCGTGTGCCCGTCGGAAAAGCGGACCTCGCCGCCCGATGCTTCCACCATCAGGTAGCCGATGGTCAGCAGCAGGCCCGACCCGTCGATCAGGATCGCCGTGCCCTCGCGTTCGCGCCCCAGCGAGGCGGCGGTGCGCGCATCGGCCGGCACGAAGGTGCGCAAACGCACGATGGCATCGAATGTCGCGTCGAGCCTGGCGTGCTGCTGGGCGCGCGGCGCTTCGCCGGGCAGCAGGACGAGGAGAAGGGCCAGAAGTCGCGGGAGCAGACGCATGTCGGCCTCCGGGGATCGGCGGGGCGGGGTGCCCCGAGCACGCCGCCTTGGTCCCTGCATTGTCCATGCCCGGGCGGGTTTCGCCAAGGCCTTCGCATGCTATACAGCGCCGACTATGAGCGATTTGCCCGAATCGGCCGCGTTGCCGGCCTATCTGCGCAACCTGAACCCGCCCCAGCTCGACGCCGTGACCTCGACCGAGGGGCCGCTGCTCGTGCTGGCGGGGGCGGGCACGGGAAAGACGCGCGTGCTGATCACGCGCGTGTGCCACCTGATGGTCACGCGCAAGGCGTTCGCGGGGCAGATCCTCGCCGTCACCTTCACGAACAAGGCGGCGGCCGAAATGCGCCACCGCATCGCGGGCGTGGTGGGCGACACGGTCGAGGCGATGTGGCTGGGCACGTTCCACGCGCTTGCCGCGCGCATCCTGCGCCGGCATGCCGAGCTTGTCGGCCTCAAGCCCAATTTCACGATCCTCGACCAGGACGACCAGATCCGCCTGATCAAGCAGCTGCTGCAGGCCGAGAACATCGACGACAAGAAATGGCCCGCGCGCGTGGTGCACGCGGTCATCGAACGCTGGAAGGACCGCGGCCTGACGCCCGAGCGCGTGGGCGCCGATCCGGCCGGCGAGGTCGCGGGCGGGCGTGCGGCACAGCTCTACGCGATGTACCAGGACCGGCTGAAGACGCTCAATGCCTGCGACTTCGGCGACCTGCTGCTGCACAACCTGACGATCTTCCAGACGCGCGCCGACGTGCTGGCCGAATACCACAAGCGCTTCCGCTACATCCTCGTGGACGAATACCAGGACACGAACGTCGCGCAGTACATGTGGCTGCGCATCCTCGCCCAGCATTCGCGCAACCTGTGCTGCGTGGGCGACGACGACCAGTCGATCTATGGCTGGCGCGGGGCGGAGGTGGGCAACATCCTGCGCTTCGAGAAGGATTTCCCCGGCGCCAAGATCGTGCGGCTGGAACAGAACTACCGCTCGAGCGGCCACATCCTTTCGGCCGCTTCGGGCCTGATCGCGCACAACCGCGCAAGGCTCGGCAAGACGCTGTGGACCGCGGCCGAGGGTGGCGAGAAGGTGACGGTACGCCCGGTGTGGGACGGCGAACAGGAAGCCGTCTACGTCGCCGACGAGATCGAGGCGCTGCAGCGCGCGGGCGAGAAGCTCGGCGACATCGCCATCCTCGTGCGCGCCGGATTCCAGACGCGCGAGTTCGAGGAGCGGTTCATCGCGCTGGGCATTCCCTACCGCGTGATCGGCGGCCCGCGCTTTTACGAGCGCGAGGAGATCCGCGACGCGATCGCCTATTTCCGCGTGATCGTGCAGCCGGACGACGACCTCGCCTTCGAGCGGATCATCAACAAGCCGCGCCGCGGCATCGGCGAAGCAAGCGTGCAGACGCTGCGCAGGCTTGCGCGCGCCAGGGGCATCTCGTTGCTTGCCTCGGCCGAGACGATCGTCACGACCGACGAGCTGAAGACCGCCGCGCGCAACGCCGTACGCCGCGTGGTCGACGATTTCGCGCGCTGGCGCGCCCAGGTCGAACGCGCGCACCACACCGAACTTGCCGCCACCGTGCTCGACGAAAGCGGCTATACGCGCATGTGGCAGGAAGACAAGTCGCCCGAAGCGCCGGGCAAGCTCGAGAACCTCAAGGAACTCGTCGCGGCCCTCGAGGAGTACGACGACCTGCCGGCGTTCCTCGAGCATGTCAGCCTCGTCATGGAAAACGCCGAGGCGGCACCGGCGGACATGGCGAGCCTGATGACGCTGCACGCCGCCAAAGGGCTTGAGTTCAACTCGGTCTTCCTGCCGGGCTGGGAGGAAGTGCTCTTCCCCCATCCGCGCGCGCTCGACGAGAAGGGGGCGGAAGGGCTGGAAGAGGAGCGGCGGCTGGCGCATGTGGGCCTGACGCGTGCGCGCCGGCGCGCTTACGTCAGTTTCGCGGCCAACCGGCGCATCCATGGCATGTGGCAGTCGTCGGTTCCCTCGCGCTTCGTTTCCGAATTGCCGCCCGAGACGCTCGACGTCAAGAGCGAGCCCGGCCTGTGGGGCGACGGGCCGCAGTTCGCGGCCGGCGGCAACGAGCGCGCATTCGGCTACGGCAACAGGCGTGCCCCGCTGATCGAGGGCCGCGCGACCGAGATCGGCGGCCGGGGCTTGGACCTCGCGCCGGGCATGCGCGTGTTCCACCAGAAATTCGGCTATGGCCGCGTGGTGGCGGCCGAAAGCGGCAAGCTCGAGGTCGAGTTCGAGCACAGCGGCTTGAAGCACGTCATGGAAAGCTTCGTGGAGAAGGCATGAGCACGATCTGGCGACTGGTCCTGCAGGCGGATGCGCTGTCCCAGCAGGCTTACGTGCAGGCGCTCGAGGAGGAGGCTGGCGCGCTCGCCTCGTTCGAGACCACGCCCAACGGCCCGTGGCTGGTCGAGGCGTTCTTCGACGCCAGGCCCGAGCTTGGCCGGCTGGCGCCGATGATCTTCGCCGCGGCGAAGTCGCTGGGCCGGCCGGTGCCGTCGATCGATGTCGAGGAAATCCCCGAGCGGGACTGGCTTGCCGAAAACCGCGCCTCGTTCCCGCCGCTCGCCATCCAGCGCTTCTTCGTCTTCGGCAGCCATGTCGATCGTGCCGCCCCGGCGGGAAGCTGGCCCATCGCGCTCGACGCGTCGATCGCGTTCGGTTCGGGCGAGCACGCGACGACCAAGGGCTGCCTCACCGCGATCGACCGGCTGGCGCGCCGCAGGCGCTTCCGTCGCGTGCTCGATCTGGGCTGCGGCTCGGCGATCCTGTCGATCGGGGCGGCACGCGCCAAACCGTGCAAGGTACTGGCCAGCGACATCGACGCCGATTCGGTGCGCCTCGCGCGCGAGAACGTCGTCGCCAACGGCCTTGCCGCGCGCGTGAAGGCCGTCCATTCGGCGGGCTTCGCGAAGCTGGGCGCCACGCGCGCACGCTTCGATCTGGTGCTCGCAAACATCCTTGCCCGCCCGCTCACGCAGCTCGCCACGCCGCTTTCGCGCGCCCTTGCCCCCGGCGGCACGCTCGTGTTGTCGGGCCTGCTCGCCGATCAGGAAGCGTGGGTGAAGGCCGCCTATCTTGCGCGGCGGCTTTCCTTCCGCGGGCGGCTCGCCATCGCGGGCTGGCACACGCTGGTGTTCAGGAAGCCCGCCTAGGAGGCGGCGTCGTACTGGTCGGGTGCGAGCAGGCGATAGCCCACGCCCAATTCCGTCACGATGTAGCGCGGCCGCGTCGCGTCGGTCTCGATCTTGTTGCGCAGCTTGCGCATGAAGATGCGCAGGTAATGCGCGTCTTCCGAATGGCCCGGTCCCCACACCTCGTTCAGCATCTGCTGGTGCGTGGCGACTTTGCCGGCGTGACGCGCGAGGAACTGGAGCAGCTTGTACTCCTTGGGCGAAAGCTTCACCTCGGTTTCGCCGAGGAAGACCTGCCGGCGCGCCATGTCGATGGACAGCGCGCCGACGGCGAATTTCGGCTGCGCCGCGATCTCGGGAATGCGGCGGATGAGCGCGTTGACGCGTGCGACGAACTCCGCGGCGCCGAACGGCTTGGTCATGTAGTCGTCGGCACCCAGTTCCAGCGCCTTGACCTTGTCGGCCTCGCGGTCGCGCACCGAAAGGACGAAGACCGGCAGCCACGACCATTCGCGCAGGCGCCTGAGCACGTCGAGCCCGTCCATGTCGCCCAATTGCAGGTCGAGCACGACGAGATCGGCGCGCGAGGTCGGCGCCAGCCGCAGCGCCTCGGCGCCCGAATCCGCCTCGATCACCTCGAAGCCCTGCACGCCAAGGCCCGTACGCAGGAAGCGGCGGATCTGCGGCTCGTCGTCGACGACGAGGATCGTGCGCTGCCGGCTCATGCGGCTTCCCCTTCTTCGGCCAATGCCGGCGCCTTGGCGGCGGGCAGGCGCATGCGCACCGTCGTTCCGCGGCCGAGCCCTTCGCTCGTCGCCTCGATCGTGCCGCCGCACGCCTCGACGAAGGCGCGGCTGATGGCAAGGCCAAGCCCGCTGCCGCCGGGATCGGCGCCGCCGTCGACCGCACGATAGAACTGGTCGAAGATACGGCGGCCCTGTTCGGGCGTCAGGCCGCGGCCTTCGTCGCGCACGCTCAGTTCGACGCGCTCGGGCTCGCCCGGCATGTTCGCGGCCCCGATCTCGATCGTCGTGCCGGCCGGCGCGTATTTCGCGGCGTTCTCGACGACGTTGGACAGCGCCTGTTCGATCAGCACGCCGTCGGTCAGTGGCATGGCGAGGTCGGCCGGCAGGTTCACGTTCACACGGTGGCGCTCGAGCGTACGCCGGTTGTGGCGCAGCGCCACGTCGACAATGTCGACGAGGTCGACCGGCCCCAGCGCGGGCTCGAGCTTGCCCGCGCGGATGCGCGTCAGGTCGAACATGCGCGCGATAAGCCGGTCGAGCCGCGTGGCCTCCTCGCGGATCGTTACGTTGAGATCCACGCGTTCGCCGGGCGTGCAGAGGTCGCCGTAGCGCTCGAGCGTCGTCGCCGAACCGAGGATCGCGGCGAGCGGCGTGCGCAGGTCGTGCGAGATCGAGCTGAGGATCGCCTCGCGCAATTCGGCCGCGCGCTGGTCGATGCGTATCGCATCGACGCGCGCGGCAAGGTCCGCGCGCTCGAGCACGTTTGCCGCCAGCGCCAGGAACGCCTCGATGAACACGCGCTCGACGTCCTGAAGGAACTCGTCGGAATGGATCGCGACAAGGCCCGTGGGCTCGTTGCCATGGCCGATCGCGCGCAGCCACCAGCCGCCGGATTCGCGCGGCGAGATCGGCCGGCCCAGATGGACGCATTCCTTCCAGATCCATGCGGCGGCCGCGTGCTGCTCGTCGCCCGGCAGCGTGTCGCCGTCAAAGGCGATCGGCCGCGGTCCGTCGGGCGTCTGCCGGTAGAGCGCCACGGGCGCCTGGGCGAGACGACCCAACTCGCGCGCGACCATCGCCGGCAGCTCGCCGAAATCGGTCGCCATCGCGACGCGCCGGCTGAAATCGTAAAGCTCGCGCATGCGCGCCTCGCGCATGCGGGCACTCTCGGTCGAATGGCGCGCCCAGTCGGCCGCCCCGCCCACGACCGTCGCGACGAGCGCGAAGACGACGATGTCGAGCGTGTGTTCGGGGTTGTCGACATAGAAGCTGTAGACCGGCGGCGTGCGGAAATAGCTGATCGCGCCGATGGCAAGCGTCACCGCGACGAGTGCGTGCAGCGGTCCCCACAGAAGTGCGGCGATCAGCACGCACGGCACGAACAGCAGCGTCACCGTCGCGATCGACGCGTTCTGCAACAACGCGTGCGCGATCAGCGTCGTCAGCAGCACCATCGCGGCGGTCAGGGCGAGCGGTCTGAAATTCTCCATATTTCACATTTTTCGTGTGTATTTACGGGGAATTTACACCGAATCGCGGGCGCATGCCGTTGCAAATTTACGCCGAACCGATGTTTCCTGACGCTGAACGGCTGCCCGAGAATGCACGCCGACATAAGAACTATACGCCAAATCAACAAACAACAAGGGGAGTCCCGACGAATGAATGCCAATGCAGCCGCAATGGGCGGCAACGCGCCGATGACGCGCGAAGAGAAGAAGGTGATCCTGGCGTCTTCGCTGGGCACCGTCTTCGAATGGTATGACTTCTACCTGTACGGATCGCTCGCCGGGCTGATCGGCGCGCAGTTCTTCAGCGCCTTCCCCGAATCCCAGCGCAACATCTTCGCGCTGCTGGCCTTCGCGGCGGGCTTCCTCGTGCGTCCGTTCGGCGCGCTGGTGTTCGGCCGTCTGGGCGACATGGTGGGCCGCAAGTACACCTTCCTCGTCACGATCGTGATCATGGGCTCGTCGACGTTCCTTGTCGGCTGCCTGCCCAACTACAACTCGATCGGCGCGCTCGCTCCGATCATCCTGATCGGCCTTCGCCTGCTTCAGGGCCTGGCACTGGGCGGCGAATACGGCGGTGCGGCGGTTTACGTCGCCGAACACGCGCCGCAGGGCCGTCGCGGCTACTTCACCAGCTGGATCCAGACGACGGCGACTCTGGGCCTGCTGCTGTCGCTGGTCATCATCTTGGGCGTGCGTCTCAATGTCGGCGACAAGGAATTCGCCGAATGGGGCTGGCGCATTCCGTTCCTCGTTTCGATCTTCCTGCTCGGCATCTCGGTGTGGATCCGGATGCAGATGGAGGAAAGCCCGGCCTTCAAGAAGATGAAGGAAGAGGGCACGCACTCCAAGGCGCCGCTCTCGGAAGCCTTCGGCCAGTGGAAGAACGCGAAGATCGCGCTGCTTGCCCTGCTCGGCCTCGTCGCCGGTCAGGCGGTGGTCTGGTACACGGGCCAGTTCTACGCGCTGTTCTTCCTGGGCTCGATCCTGAAGGTGGACGGGTTCACCTCGAACGTGCTGGTCGCGTGGTCGCTGGTGTTCGGCACGGGCGGGTTCATCCTGTTCGGCAGCCTGTCCGACCGCATCGGCCGCAAGCCGGTGATCCTGGCGGGCTGCCTGATTGCGGCGGTGACGTACTTCCCGCTGTTCCACGCGCTCACGGAAACCGCCGATCCTGCGCTCGCCAAGGCGCAGAAGTCGGCTCCCGTCGTCGTGACGGCCGACCCGGCGGACTGCTCGTTCCAGTTCAACCCGGTCGGTACGGCGAAGTTCACCTCGTCGTGCGACATCGCCAAGGCGTTCCTCGCGCGTAACTCGGTCGCCTACACGACCGAGCCGGGTGCGGCAGGGTCCGTCGCGACCGTAAAGATCGGCGACGTCACGGTCCCGTCGTACGATGCGGAGAAGCTCGGCGCGGCGGCGGGTGCGGCCGGTACGGCGTTCAACACGGCCGCCACGGCCGCGATCTACGCCGCCGGCTATCCGAAGGCGAACGATCCCGACCGCGTGAAGGTCACGGGCGTGTTCGACGTCTTCCGCGGCCAGCCGTTCAAGGTCGTCGTGATCCTGACGATCATGGTCATCTACGTGACCATGGTTTACGGGCCGATCGCCGCGGCGCTCGTGGAACTGTTCCCCACGCGCATCCGCTACACCTCGATGTCGCTGCCCTACCACATCGGCAACGGCTGGTTCGGCGGGTTCCTGCCGGCCACGTCGTTCGCGATGGTCGCGCAGACCGGCGACATCTACTACGGTCTGTGGTACCCGATCGTCATCGCGCTCGGCACCTTCGTCATCGGCCTGCTGTTCGTGCCGGAAACGAAGGACCGTGACATCTACACCTACGAAGGTGCACGCTGACGCATCGCTAAGCGTTCGCCCGGCCGGTTTCGGCCGGCCGGGCCGGGTAGTCTCCACCGGCGTGGACCTACCCATAACTAGGGGCTCCGTCTTCGGACGGAGCCCTCTTTTTTTCGGGCTTTCCCGGCGGCGGTTGCTACCGACCCCCGCAGCGCCTATGTTCGGCGGCGGACGGGGCTGCGGGGTGCGTCAGGCACGCATGTTCCCCGGGGCGATAATAACTCCATGGGAGCTGTCCCTATCGGTGCCCTGGCATCGACATATGGCACCCACCTGCTGTTAGCGGGCCACGGAGGAAAGCTACGTCAACGGCCACTGTGGCTCCGTCCACTCTTTCCGGTCCGCCTCCGCGGACCCGCAACCCGCCGCCCGTGGAATTGGACATCGGCAAGAAATCCGCAGAAGAGCTCGACGAAGCCAAGGCCGAGATCCGGTCGATGGCGCGCGAGCGGCGCGAGCACTTCTACGCCCGGGCGGGCACGGCCGCCGCGCGCGCGGTGCGCGACCGTTTCCTTGCGCGCGTACCGCTGGCAGCAGGCGCCTCGGTCGCGGGCTATTTCGCGTTCGGCAGCGAATTCGATCCGATGCCGCTGATGGAGGCGCTCGCCGCGCGCGGCCATCCGCTGGCGCTGCCCGTCGTCGTGAGCCGCGCGGCACCGCTCGTCTTCCGCCAATGGAAGCCCGGCGACGATCTGGTCGAGCACAAGTTCGGCATGCGCGAGCCACACGCGACCCAGCCGCAGATCGAGCCCGACCTGCTGCTGGTGCCGCTGCTGGCCTTCGACATGTTGGGCCATCGCATCGGCTACGGCGGCGGGTTCTACGACCGCACGATCGCCCAGCTGCGCGCGCACAAGAAGACGCGCGCGGTCGGCGTGGCCTATTCGGTCCAGAAAGTCGAGCGCGTGCCGGTCGGCAAGCGCGACCAGGTGCTCGACTGGATCGTGACCGAGAACGAGGTGATCGACGTGCACGAAGAGGCTCGCCACCACGGCTGGCGCGCGTGGTGGCCATGGTGAAGCTGCTGTTCTTGGGCGATATCGTCGGCCGGTCGGGTCGCGAGGCGGTACAAAAACATCTTCCCGGCCTGCGCAAAACGCTCGGGCTCGATTTCGTCGTCGCCAACGGCGAGAACGCGGCGGGCGGCTTCGGCATCACCGACAAGATCGCGGCCGAGCTTTACGCCGCGGGCGTCGATTGCGTGACGACGGGCAACCACGTGTGGGACCAGCGCGAGCTGATGCTCACGATCGACCGCGATCCGAAACTGCTGCGCCCGCTGAACTTCCCCAAGGGCACGCCGGGCAAGGGCAGCGGCGTTTACCGGCTGCCGAACGGACGCACGATCCTGGTGGCCAACGTGATGACACGGCTGTTCATGGACCCGCTCGACGATCCGTTCGCCGGCGTCGAGGCGCTGCTGGCGCAGAACAAGCTGGGGCCGCAGGGCCATGCCGCGATCCTGCTCGACGTGCATGGCGAGGCGACGAGCGAGAAATACGCGCTCGGCCATCTCAGCGACGGGCGGGCCTCGCTCGTCGTCGGTTCGCACAGCCACGTGCCGACGGCCGATGCGCAGGTGCTGACGGGCGGTACGGGCTACCAGACCGATGCGGGAATGTGCGGCGACTACGATTCGGTCATCGGCATGAAGAAGGAAGCCGCCGTCCAGCGCTTCGTCCGCAAGATGCCGGGCGAACGGCTGACGCCGGCCGAAGGCGAGGGGACGCTGTGCGCGATCTATGCCGAGATCGCCGACAACGGCCTTGCCACGCGCGTTGCCCCCGTGCGCGCTGGCGGCCGCCTCATACCGGCGATGCCGTAGCCGGCACGGCGATTGCGGCGACGAAGGTCCGCAGCGCCGCTGAAATCGTCTCGCGCACCTCGGGCCGCGCAAGCTCCGCTTCCAGTGCAGCACCTTCTTTTCCGAGTAGCGCGACCGTGCACGACGCTTCGGCGACAATCCGCGCATCGATCGTGCGCAGGATCTCGGCCAGTGCCGCGCGGCTGATCTCGCTGCGCGGCGAGGCATGGAACAGCGCGACAGGCTTGTCCACCATCTCGCTGCTCGAGACGACCCAGTCGAGCGCGTTCTTGAGCCCGCCCGGCACGCCATGGGCATATTCCGGGCACGCGATAAGCACGCCCCAACTGGCGGCAAGCCGCGCGCGCAGGTCGCCGACCGCAGGCGGCGGCGGATCGATGTCGAGATCCGCATCGTAAATCGGCAGCTTCCCGAGGCCGGCATAGACCGAGATGTCCGTGCCGCCGGGTGCAAGGCCCGCGGCCGCGTGCAGCAGGGCAGAGTTGGTCGAGCCCGCGCGCAGGCTGCCTGAAATCGCGAGAAGTCGCATGGCGGCGCAAACTAGGGGTTGCCGGCCGGCCTGTCATCCCTTCCGGCCGGGTGGAACAAACCGTGACTGTCGGCTAGGTTTGGTATAGATTTCGCGCTGAATCCCTTATATCTAGCCGATTCGATTGGATTCCGACGGGACGTCACGAGATGGCCGGCCATTCCCAGTTCAAGAACATCATGCACCGCAAAGGCAAGCAGGACGCCAGGCGGGGCAAGCTATTCACAAAAATCATCCGTGAAATCACGGTTGCCGCACGCACCGGCTCGCCCGACCCGGCGGCCAATCCGCGCCTGCGCGCGGCGATGATCGCCGGGCGCAACGAGAACATGCCCAAGGACACCATCGACCGCGCGATCCGCCGCGGTTCGGGCCAGGAAGCGGGCGTGATCTACGAGGAAGTGCGCTACGAGGGTTACGGCCCCGGCGGCGTGGCGATCATCGTCGAGGCGATGACCGACAACAAGAACCGCACCGTGCCGGATATCCGCACGATCTTTTCCAAGCACGGCGGCGCGATGGGCGAGACGAATTCGGTCGCCTTCAATTTCGCGCGCGTGGGCCAGGTCGCGTTCCCGGCCGACAGGATTTCGGCCGACGCGTTTTTCGAGGCCGCGATCGAAGCGGGCGCCGAAGACGTGGAAAGCGGCGCCGACCTGCATGTGGCGACGTGCCCGGTCGACGATTTCGGCGCGGTGCGCGCCGCACTCGAAGCGAAGTTCGGCGAGCCCAAGTCGGCGGCGCTCGTCTTCAAGCCCAACGTCACCGTGCCGCTCGACGAGGACAAGGCGCGCGAGGTGATCGCGCTCGTCGACGCGCTGGAAGACAACGACGACGTCCAGACCGTCACCGCGAATTTCGAGGTGTCGGATGCCGTTCTTGCCAAGCTTTCGGCGGCCTGAGCGGCCATGCGCCTCATCGGCATCGATCCCGGCCTGAAGACGACCGGCTGGGGCGTGATCGAGGCGCAGGGGAACCGGCTCGTGCATGTGGCCAACGGCCGCGTCACGTCCGATGCGGCCGCGACGATGGCCGAGCGGCTGGTGCAGATCCACGACGGGCTCGTCGCCGCGATCGAACGCTGGAAGCCCGAGGAAGCCGCCGTCGAGGAGACGTTCGTGAACGTCAATCCGGCTTCGACGCTGAAGCTGGGGCAGGCGCGCGGCGTGGCACTGCTCGTGCCCGCGCGCTGCGGCCTGCCCGTGGCAGAATATGCGGCCAACGCGGTCAAGAAGGCGGTCGTCGGCGCGGGCCACGCCGACAAGGCGCAGGTCCAGATGATGGTGCGGCGGCTGATGCCGGGCGTGACCTTCGCGGGCCCCGATGCGGCCGATGCGCTGGCGATCGCCATCTGCCACGCGCACCACGCCGCAAGCCGTGCGGCCTGGACGCGCGGCACCGTCATGGCGGGTGCCCGATGATCGCGCGCCTACGCGGCCGCCTGGACGAGCGGGGCAAGGACAACTGCATCGTCGATGTCAATGGCGTGGGCTATCTCGTGCGCGCCTCGGCGCGCACGCTTGCCGCCTTGCCGGCGGCAGGCGAGGCGTGCGTGCTGCACATCGAGACGAGCATCCGCGAGGACGCCTTCGAGCTGTTCGGATTCGTGGCGCCGGAAGAGCGCGACTGCTACCGCCTGCTGACGACCGTGCAGGGCGTGGGGCCGAAGGCGGCACTGGCGCTGCTGTCGGCACTGGCGCCGGGCGAGATCGCGACGGCGATCCTTTCCGAAGACCGCGCGACGCTGACGCGTGCCGACGGCGTGGGGCCAAAGCTTGCCCAGCGCATCGCATCGGAGCTGAAGGACAAGGTCGCCTCGCTCGGTCTCGCGCTCGCGACGGGCAAGGCTGCCGGCGGCGATGCCGTTCCCGGTGCGGCACCCGTGGGTGAAGCCGCCGCCGATGCGGTCTCCGCACTCGTCAATCTCGGCTATCGCCGGGCCGAGGCGGTGGCCGCGGTCAACAAGGCGGCCAAGAAGATCGGTGCGCAGGCGCGGGTGGAAGCGCTCATCCCGGCGGGCCTCAAGGAGCTTGGCGCATGAACGCGGCCAAGCCCGAAATTCCGGTGCGCGAGGTCGCGCGCGAAGCCGCACCCGGCGATGCGCCCGAACAGAAGATCCGGCCGCTGGCACTTGATGATTTCGTCGGCCAGCGTCAGGTGCGTGAAAACCTGCGCGTGTTCGTGGAAGCCGCGCGCGCGCGCGGCGAGGCGCTCGATCACGTGCTGCTGCACGGCCCGCCGGGCCTGGGCAAGACGACGCTGGCCCAGATCGTCGCCAAGGAACTTGGCGTGGGCTTCCGCGCGACGTCGGGCCCGGTGATCGCGCGCGCAGGCGATCTCGCCGCGCTGCTGACGAACCTCCAGCCGCGCGACGTGCTGTTCATCGACGAGATCCACCGCCTGTCGCCGGCAGTGGAGGAAATCCTCTATCCCGCGATGGAGGATTTCCAGCTCGATCTCATCATCGGCGAGGGGCCGGCGGCGCGCTCGGTGCGCATCGACCTGCCGCCCTTCACGCTTGTGGGCGCCACGACACGCGCGGGCCTCGTCACCACGCCGCTGCGCGACCGGTTCGGCATCCCGCTGCGGCTGGTGTTCTATTCCCCCGACGAGCTTGAATCGATCGTGCGGCGCGCGGCCGGCGTGCTGGGCTGCACGCTTGCCGCCGACGGGGCCGCGGAAATCGCCCGGCGCTGCCGCGGCACGCCGCGCATCGCCGGCCGGCTGTTGCGCCGCGTACGCGATTTCGCCGCCGTCGCGGGCGTGGCGAAGATCGACCGGAAGGCCGCCGACGCCGCGCTTGCCAAGCTCGAGGTCGACGCACTTGGCCTCGACGCGATGGACCGCCGCTACATGGGCTGCATTGCCGACAATTACGGCGGCGGCCCGGTGGGCGTGGAAACGCTTGCCGCCGCCCTTGCCGAGCAGCGCGACACGATCGAGGAAGTGATCGAACCGTTCCTGATCCAGGAAGGGCTGCTGCTGCGCACGCCGCGCGGCCGCGTGCTGGGCGAGAAGGGCTGGCGGCACCTGGGCCTGACGCCGCCGGCGGGCGCGCAGGTGCAGATCGACTTTGCCGCCCCCGACGACGAGGCGGCTCCGTGAACGCACCGCACGTCTTCCGCACGCGCGTCTACTACGAGGATACCGACGCGGCCGGCATCGTCTATTACGCGAACTACCTGAAATTCGCCGAACGCGCGCGCACCGAAATCCTGCGCGAGGCGGGCATCGTCCAGCGCGAGATGGCCGACGCCATGGGCATCGCCTTTGCGGTGCGCTCGGTGAGCGTGGACTACATCCGGCCCGCGCGGCTGGACGACGCATTGGTCGTCGAGTCCGAGACGGTGGCGGTCGGCGGGGCGACCGCCGACGGTATCCAGACCGTGCGCCGCGCCGCGGACGGGGCCGAGCTTGCCCGGCTGCGGGTCAAACTGGCATGCCTGAAGCTTGCCGACGGCCGCCCCACGCGCATTCCCGAAGCCGTGCGCGCGGCACTCGCACGCCATATTGTGGTCACGAAAGCCTGAGACAACCCGAACTTTCCAGGAAAACAGAGACATGGACCGTACCGTCGAAACGACCGCCCTGGCTGGCTCCGGCATGCCGGACTTCACGCCCTGGGCGCTCTTCCTGCACGCCGATTTCGTGGGGCAGATCGTCGTGCTGATCCTGGTCTTCGCCTCGTTCTGGACGTGGGCGATCGTCGTCGACAAGTGGCTGCGCCTGCGCCGGCTGCGCACGGCGGCCAACCAGTTCGAGGACCAGTTCTGGTCGGGCGGCTCGCTCGAGGACCTCTACGACCGCGTGGGCAACCAGCCCGCCGACCCGATGACCGCGATGTTCGGGGCGGCCATGCGCGAATGGCGCCGCACCGCGGCCAAGGGCCTTGTCGCCGCGGGCCAGATGCGCGCCTCGCTCCAGGCCCGCATCGAGCGCGTCATGCAGGTGACGCTGTCGCGCGAGATGGACCGGCTCGAACGGCAGATGACGTTCCTTGCCTCGGTCGGATCGACGGCCCCCTTCATCGGGCTGTTCGGCACGGTGTGGGGCATCATGCGTTCGTTCCACTCGATCGGCATCACGAAGAACACCTCGATCGCGTCGGTCGCACCGGGCCTTGCCGAAGCGCTGTTCGCCACCGCACTGGGCCTCATCGCCGCGATCCCGGCGGTCATCGCCTACAACAAGATCTCGACCGAACTGAACCGCTATGCGGGCCGGCTCGAGACCTTCTCGTCGGAGTTCGGCGCGATCCTCTCGCGCCAGCTCGAGGAGAAGAACTGAGCCATGGCCGGCCCCTTGATGCAGACCGGGCGGCGCGGCGCCTCCAGGCGCGGCTCGCGCCTCGTGGCCGAGATCAACGTCACGCCCTTCGTCGACGTGATGCTCGTGCTGCTGGTGATCTTCATGATCACGGCACCGCTGCTGACCTCGACCGTGCAGGTCGACCTGCCGCAGACTCAGGCCGCGCGCGCCACCGGCCAGGACGAGCCGCTGGTCGTGACCGTCAATTCGTCGGGTGCCGTCTACCTGATGGACAGCGAACTCGAGCTGGAGACGCTGGTCGCGCGCCTGCACGAAATCACGAAGAACAACAACGACGCGCGCATCTTCGTGCGCGGCGACAAGGCGATCAATTACGGGCGCGTGCTCGAAGTGATGGGCGCCATATCCGCGGCCGGCTTCAACAAGGTGGCGCTGGTGGCCGAAGTGCCGACCGGTGCGCGCGCCGGCCAGCAGGCGCCGCGGCGCTAGAAAATGTTGCCGGTGGGCGCGATCGCGGCACACGACGGCGCGGAGGATCCCGCGGAGGGCAACATGCGCTGGGGCATGGCGGCCTCCGCCGTGCTGCACGTGGCGGTGTTCGCGGTTGCCGTGTTCGGCCTGCCCGACCTGTTGAACCGCGACCTGCCGGTCGAGGAACACCCGGTCATCTTCGAAGTGCTGCCGATCGCCGCGATCACGAACGCGCCGCCACCGCGCCCCGAGCCGCCGGCCCCCACGCCGCCCAAGGCCGAAGCGCCGCCGATCGAAAAGCCGGCGCCGCCGACCCCGCCGCCGCCCAAGCCGCAGCCGGCGCCACCACCGCCGCCGCCTCCGCCGCCTCCGCCGCCGCCCCAGCCGGCGCCGCCGGTTCCGGCACCGCCGCCGCCGGCCCCGCCGCCGCCCGCACCGGCACCCAAGCCGGCGCCGGAACCAGCACCCGCACCCAAGCCCGCTCCGGCCCCGCCGAAGGCCGAAGCGCCGCCGAAACCGCCGACGCCTGCGCCGACGCCGCCCGCACCTGCGCCGCGCCAGCCCGCGCAGCAGTTCAGTCTCGACAACGTGCTGCGCGACCTGACCAAGCCCAAACCGCAGCCCCAGCAGGCCGCACCGTCGCCAACGCCGGCCCCGCAGCAAAGCGCGCGCGCGGCCTCGAACGCACCCAACAATCCGCTGCTGCCGCTGTCGATGACCGAGATGGACGCGATCCGCACCAAGGTGTCGCAGCTCTGGAACATCGACGCCGGCGCGCGCGGGGTGGAAACCTTCGCGGTCGAACTGCGCGTGTGGGTGACTGCCGACGGCACCGTCCAGGACGTGAAGATCGAGCGCGCGACGGGCGAGGACGGCCCGTTCCGTCAGGCGTTTGCGGAAGGTGCGCGCCGTGCCGTCCTGCGCGCCTCGCCGCTGCCCATGCCCGCCAACGGCGGCCAGCAGATGACCAACGGCAATCTTACGCTTGCCTTCAAGGCCGCCGAAATGCTCGGCCAAAGACGCTGACGCCCGAATCGTTCTAGAAACGAGCTACCGAGACGGATGGAACCACGCAAATGACGATGATCGAAACTTCCGGTTTTCCGCTCTCGCGCCGCGCGCTGTTCGCGGGCGGGCTTGCGCTCGCGTCGGTTCCGGCCGCCGCGCAGGTGCGCATCGACATCACGCGCGGCCGCGTCGACCCGGTGCCGACGGCGGTGTCGAACTTCTACGGCGAAGGGCCGGAAGAGGCGACCGGCGCGCAGATGGCCAAGGTCATCGCCTCGAACCTCGAACGCTCGGGCCTGTTCCGGCCGATCGACCAGAAGGCGTTCATCCAGTCGCCCGCGCAGATGCGCAACGCGCCGCCGCGCTTTCCCGACTGGCGCAGCCTGAACGCCGCCCTTCTGGTGCAGGGCAGCGTCGAGCGCACGCCCGACGGCCGCCTGAAGGTCGAGTTCCGCCTGTGGGACGTCTACGGCGAAAGCCAGATGGAGGGCCGCGTCTACACGACGATCGCGGCGAACTGGCGCCGGATCGCGCACATCGTGTCGGATGCCGTCTACAAGCGCGTGACGGGCGAAGAAGGCTATTTCGACACGCGCATCGTCTACATCTCGGAATCCGGCCCGGCGCAGCGGCGCGTCAAGCGCCTCGCGATCATGGACCAGGACGGCTTCAACCACCGCTTCCTGACCGACGGGCGCGAACTGGTGCTCACGCCGCGTTTCTCGCCGACCGCGCAGGAGATCACGTATCTCGCCTACGTGCAGTCGCCCAGCAATCCCTCGATCCTTCGGCCGCGCGTCTATCTCTACAACATCGATACCGGGCAGCGCGAAGTGGTGGGCGATTTCCCCGGCATGACCTTCGCGCCGCGCTTTTCGCCCGACGGCAACCGCGTGATCATGTCGATGGCCCAACAGGGAAACACCGACATCTATTCGATGGATCTGCGCACGCGCCAGGTGCTGCGCGTGACGAGCCACCCTTCGATCAATACCTCGCCGTCCTATTCGCCCGACGGACAGCGCATCGTTTTCAACTCCGACCGCGGCGGCTCGCAGCAGTTGTATACGATGACCTCCGGCGGCGAAAACGTGCAGCGCATCAGCTTCGGGACCGGGCGCTATTCCACGCCCGTGTGGTCGCCGCGCGGCGATCTCATCGCGTTCACGAAGCAGACCGAGGGTGACTTCTATATCGGCGTGATGCGCCCGACCGGACAGGACGAACGCCTGCTCACGCGTGCCTTCCTCGTCGAGGCACCCACCTGGGCGCCGAATGGTCGCGTGGTGATGTATTTTCGCCAAGGCCCCAGCGATGCCCGCGGGCAGGGGGGTAATCCGCGGCTTTTCTCAATCGATCTAACGGGTTACAACGAACGCGAGATCCTCACGCCGGCGGACGGTTCCGACCCCGCATGGTCCCCGCTACTGCCTTGACAGACCTTGATTTGTAAGGACTCGGCCGATATATTCCGCTCGGTTTTGCCAAGGCGGGCCCACTGGTCGGCGCACGCATTGTGACAAACGGTCCATGCGCCCGGCGACGACCTTCCTGTATGACGCCTGCGCATTTCGCGTTTGTCGCACTGCGAACGATCCGGGACCCGTCACCGCTAGACACACCTGTAACCGTCACACCACATCGATAGACGTGGGTAGGAAGAAAGAGGAGTTTGTTTAAATGCGCTTCAAGCTGATGAGCATGCTCGCTGCGGTCGCCCTTCTGGGCGCCTGCGCATCCGAGCCGCAGAGCACGGGCACCGCGGGCGGTGCGGCCGGTGGCGCGCCGCAGGCGCAGGCTCCGGCGACGCAGTCGGGCCCGCGCCCGGGCTCGCAGGAAGACCTGGTCAAGAACGTCGGCGATCGCATTTTCTACGACTTCGACAAGTCGGAGCTGCGTCCGGAAGCCCGCCGCACGATCGAGCGCTGGGCTGCCTGGCTGAAGCAGTACCCGCAGAACACGGTCACGGTCGAAGGCCACTGCGACGAGCGCGGCACGCGCGAGTACAACATCGCGCTCGGCGAGCGTCGCGCGACGGCGGCCCGCAACTTCCTCGTCTCGCAGGGCATCGACGCCCGCCGCGTGGCGACGATCTCGTACGGCAAGGAACGCCCGGCGGTCCTCGGCTCGAACGAGGCGGCGTGGTCGCAGAACCGTCGTTCGGTGATGCAGGTCAACTGAGCCGGTCCGCGCGGCCTTTGCGCCGCGCGATCGCTTCGTGAGCCAAGCGCCCGCCCGGAACCTTCCGGGCGGGCGTTTTCTTTTTCGAGGACACTTCCGGACCCCGCCCGATGATCGACATGCACCGCCTGCCGCGCCGCCAGTTCGGGCTTCTTGCCCTTGCCGCAACGCTTGGTGCGTGCGCGGCCGCCCCGCCGCCGGAGACCGAGCCGCGTTTCTATCTCGTGTTCTTCGATGTCGACAGTTACGAGCTTTCGGCCGCGGCGAAGGCGGCGCTCGAGAAGCTGCCCGCGCGCCTCGAGCGCAACCCGCAGGCGCGCGTGACGATCGAAGGGCACACCGATGCCGTCGGCACGCCGGCCTACAACATCCGCCTGGGCGCGCGGCGCGCCGGCGCGGTGCGCGACTTCTTGACCGGGCACGGCGTGCCCGCCCTGCGCATCGAGACGATGTCGTACGGCTCGGAAGCCTCGAATGCGCTCGGGCCCGACCAGCGCGCTTCGGCCTTGCTGCGCCGGGTCGTCGTGCGGGTCGACTGAACGCGCCCCAATTCGGCCGCGATCCGGTCGCGCGCCGGCCGCTTTTGCATTGCAGGTTGATTCGACGCCGATTCGCAGGCGACAAGGCGCGGCGTCCAACCGGAGGAATCTGATCAAAATGCGCACCAAGTTTCTGGCCGCCATCGCGGCCCTTGCCCTGCTTGCGGCGTGCGATACGCCGGGGTCCAATTCGGGCGGTGTGACCGGCTCGGGCGGCGTGCCGGCGGTTGCCAATGCGCCGACGAACTCGGGTGCCGGCATCGGCTCGGGCGCGCTCGGTGCCGCCGGTTCGGTCCGTCCCGGCAGCCAGGAAGACCTCGCGCAGCGCGTGGGCGACCGCATCTATTACGATTCCGACCGCTCGGACCTGCGTGCCGACGCGCGCAAGACGGTCGAGGCCTGGGCCGGCTGGCTCAAGCAGAACCCGCAGGTCGCCGTCGTCATCGAAGGCCATTGCGACGAGCGCGGCACGCGCGAATACAACCTTGCCCTTGGCGAGCGGCGCGCCTCGGCCGCGCGCAACCTGCTGCTGACGCTGGGCATCGACGCGCGCCGCGTTTCGACCGTGTCGTACGGCAAGGAACGCCCGCAGGTGCTGGGCTCGACCGAAGCCGCGTGGAGCCAGAACCGCCGCGCGGTGATGCTCGTCAATTGACCGATCGCGGACGGCCCGCCGGCGGCAAGCCGGTGGGCCCGTTCGCGCCTTTATTTCGCCCCGGCCGAACCTTAAACTCCGGCCCCATGATCCGCCGAATCGCCCTTTGCGCCGCGCTTGCCGTGGCCCTCCTGCCGGGTGCGCCGCGCGATGCGCACGCCCAGCAGCAAGACCTGCGCTCGCTGATCGACCGCATGGACCGCCTGCAGCGCGACATGGACGTGATGCAGCGCAACCTCGCGCGCGGCACCACGACACCGGCCGGCGGCGTGCAGGCGGCCAATTCGCCGCCCCCGCAGGCGGCCCCCGCCGGCAGCTTCGTCGAACTGACCGACCAGCGCATCTCCTCGCTCGAGACGCAGATGCGCGAGCTGACGGGCCGGGTCGAGGAGACGCTCAATCAGGTCCATGTGACCCAGCAGAAGCTGGACAAGCTCGTGGGCGATGTCGATTTCCGCCTGAACCAGCTCGAGAAGGGCGGGGCTGCGGCGCCTGCCGCTGCGGCCGCAGCCGATACGCCGCCCGCCGCCCCGCTCGGGACACCCGGCAACACGCCGCCGGGCAAGCCGGGCGAACAGAAACTGGTGCTCGTGCCCGGCCAGCCGGCGACGGCCCCCGTGCCGGCGCAGGCCGCCGCTGCCGGCGGTGCGCCGGCTGCCGCGAACGTCACGCTGCCGGCCGGGCCGCCCGAAACGCAGTACGAGTTCGCCTACGGGCTCTACCAGCAGGCGGTGCAAGACCGCGGCGATTTCGGCCGCGCGGAAAACGCGCTGCGCAGTTTCGTCGCCGCCAACGCCACGCACCGCCTTGCGGGCGACGCACAGTACTGGCTTGGCGAAACCTACTATGCCCGACGCAACTGGAACGAGGCGGCGGGTGCCTTCGCCGAACAGTTCAAGCGCTTCCCGCAGAACGCCAAGGCGCCCGACAGCCTGTTGCGGCTGGGCCAGTCGCTGGGCCAGCTGAACCGCAAGCCCGATGCCTGCGGCACGCTGGCCGAACTTGCCAAGCGCTATCCCAATGCCAGCCAGTCGATAAAGCTCGCCGCCCAGCGCGAACGCACCCGCCTTTCCTGCAACTGACGCCGGCCCCGCGCGTGCGCGCGCCCGGCATTCCCGTCGATGCGGCCGCCTTCGCGGCGGCGATGGAGCGGCTCGGGCCGTTCGAGAAATCCCCGCGTCTGGCCGTCGGCTGGTCGGGCGGCGGCGATTCGACCGCGCTCTTGAGCCTTGTGGCCGAGTGGGCGGCGGCACGCGGCGGCACGCTCATGGCCCTGCATGTCGATCATCGGCTGCGCGCGACCTCGCGCGCGGAGGCGCTTTCGCTTGGCGGATGCGCCGCACGGCTGGGCATCGCGTTTCGCCCTCTCGAATGGACCGGCGCCAAGCCCGCGACCGGCATCATGGCCGCCGCGCGCGATGCGCGCCTGGCGCTGCTCGAAGCGGCCTGCGCGCAGGCCGGCATCTGGCATCTCCTGCTGGCGCACCATGCCGGCGACCAGCGCGAGACCGCGGCCCTGCGCGCCGCGCGCGGCTCGGGCCCCGACGGGATCGCCGGCATGTCCGCGCTGGTCGAGCGCGCGCGCGTGCGCCTCGTGCGGCCGCTGCTGGGCTTTGCGCATGGCGATCTTCTCGCGACATGCCGCGCGCGCGGGCTTGACTGGCTGGAAGATCCCTCGAACCGCGACCCGCGTTTCGCGCGCGCGGCCCTGCGCCTTGCCGGCGGCGCGCCGCCGCTTCCTGTCCGGGCGCATGCTTTGGCGCGGGCAGCGCGCGAACATGCGCTGGCCGAACTGCTCGCCCGTGCGGTCGATCTCGATCCGGCCGGCTTTGCCTATCTCGATGCAAGCGTGCTGGCCGGTGCGCCGGAAGGCATCGCGCGCACGGCGCTCGCGCGCGTGGCGCGCACGATCGGCGGCGGCGAATATGCGCCGCGCGGGCCGCGCGTCGCGGCCGCCGCACAGGCGCTCCTGTTCGACGGGGCTGCCGCGCGCACGCTTGGCCGATGCCGGTTCGTGCGCCGACGCGATGGCCGCCTGCTGGTGGCGCGCGAAGCCGCCGGCCTTCCCGATCCGGTCGAGCTTGTCGCGGGCGCGCCCTTGGCATGGGACGGTCGATACGAAGTGCGCCTCGAAGCGCCCGTCGCGGGGCTTCGCGTTGCGGCATTGGGTGAAGCCGGGTGGGGCGAATTGCCGCGCGCGGTGCGCGAGGCCGCTGCGACCCGCTTCCCGCCGGCCGCGCGGGCCGTTCTGCCCGCGATTCTGGACCTTGACGGCGTGGGTCTCGTCCCCCACCTCATGTATGGACGTGGACGGCACCCGCTTGATACCGTGGTTGTCCGTTTCCGTCCCCGGCATGCGCTGGCGGGTCCTGTCTTCATTGGCCCCTGATCCGCGTCCCGGCCACCGGCGAGTCCGACGCGCGAGGCCAATCCCTTGAATAATCTCGGCAAAAATCTGGCACTGTGGGTGATCATCGGCTTGCTGCTGATTGCGCTGTTCAATCTTTTCCAGGGCTCGAACCCTCGCGGCAATGCCGCCCAGATCCAGTATTCGGATTTCCTCAATCTCGTGGACAAGCAGCAGGTCCGCGACGTGACGATTTCCGGCCCGCAGGTGCGCGGCCACATGCAGCCCGACGGGCGCGGTTTCGTCACCTACGCGCCCAACGATCCCTCGCTGGTCGACCGGCTGCAGAAGAACAACGTTTCGTTCTCGGCGGCGCCCATCGAAGAGCCGATGCACCCGCTCCTCCAGATCCTCGTCTCGTGGGCGCCGTTCCTGGTGATGATCGGCCTGTGGGTCTTCTTCATGCGCCAGATGCAGGGCGGCGGCGGTCGGGCGATGGGCTTCGGCAAGTCGAAGGCGCGCCTGCTGACCGAGAAGGTCGGCCGCGTGACGTTCGACGACGTCGCGGGTATCGACGAGGCCAAGGGCGAACTGGAAGAGATCGTCGAGTTCCTGCGCGATCCGCAGAAGTTCCAGCGTCTCGGCGGCAAGATTCCGAAGGGCGTACTGCTGGTCGGCCCGCCGGGTACCGGCAAGACGCTGCTGGCGCGCGCCATCGCGGGCGAAGCCAACGTGCCGTTCTTCACGATCTCGGGCTCCGACTTCGTCGAGATGTTCGTGGGCGTGGGTGCCAGCCGCGTGCGCGACATGTTCGAGCAGGGCAAGAAGAACGCGCCGTGCCTGATCTTCATCGATGAAATCGACGCGGTCGGCCGCCATCGCGGTGCGGGCCTTGGCGGCGGCAACGACGAGCGCGAGCAGACGCTCAACCAGCTGCTCGTCGAGATGGACGGCTTCGAGGCGAACGAGGGCGTGATCCTGATCGCCGCGACGAACCGCCCCGACGTGCTAGACCCGGCGCTGCTGCGTCCCGGCCGCTTCGACCGTCAGGTCGTCGTGCCGAACCCCGACGTGCTGGGCCGCGAGAAGATCCTCAAGGTGCATCTGCGCAAGGTGCCGCTGTCGCCCGACGTCGAGCCCAAGGTGATCGCGCGCGGCACGCCCGGCTTCTCGGGTGCCGACCTCGCGAACCTCGTCAACGAGGCGGCGTTGCTCGCTGCCCGGCGCGGCAAGCGCATGGTCACGATGGCCGAACTGGAAGACGCCAAGGACAAGGTCATGATGGGCACCGAGCGGCGCTCGATGGTCATGACCGAGAAGGAAAAGGAACTGACCGCCTACCACGAGGCGGGCCATGCGCTTCTGGCGCTGTGGGAGCCGGGCAACGATCCGCTGCACAAGGTCACGATCATCCCGCGCGGCCGTGCGCTGGGCCTGACGATGAGCCTGCCCGAGCGCGACAAGTATTCGCAGTCGAAGAAGGAGATGGAGGCCCGTCTGGTGATGGCCTTCGGCGGCCGCGTGGCCGAGCAGCTCATCTTCGGCGAAGAGAACGTCACGACCGGCGCATCGGGCGATATCTCGATGGCGACCAGCATGGCGCGCCGCATGGTCACCGAATACGGCATGTCGGAAAAGCTCGGCCGCGTGCGCTATTCGGCCAACGAACAGGAAGTGTTCCTCGGCCATTCCGTCACGCAGACGCAGAACATGTCCGAGGCGACCGCCAACACGATCGATTCGGAAGTGCGCCGGATCATCGAGACGGCCGAGACGAAGGCGCGCGACCTGCTGACCAAGGGGATCGACGACCTGCACAAGCTCGCCAAGGCGCTGCTCGAGCACGAGACGCTTTCGGGCGACGAGGTGAAGGCGCTGCTGCGCGGCGAGGAAATCGTGCGCCCGTCGGCCGACGATCCGCCGCCCGCGACCAAGCCCGGCGGCCGTCGCGGCTCGGTTCCAACGTCCGGCGGAAACAAGCCCGCAGGCGGGTTCGACCCGCAGCCCCTGCCGGGCGCCTAGGGAATCCTGTCGATCGGGGGTCGCACCTCGATCGTGGTTCGGCCCTGACGCTTCGACCTTAGCGCATCGAGATTCCAGGCCGTCGGGTCGAAGGTTCGCGGGTCGCGCAGGCCGGCCCCGAGGGGAGTTCGTTCCGGCCCGACCCGCGTGCCGGTGCAGCCCGGCAGCAGGAAGATGATCGCAAGCACGGCGAGTGCGCCCAAGGTCGTCTTCATCTGAAGGCCGGTCTCCGAAGGGTTTCAGAAGTTCCTTAGAATCCGGCGCTTGGCGTCGCGGATGGCTTTGGTGATCTGCTTCAGCTGGATCCCATGTCCGTCGTCGGATCGCCTGGAGCGGTCCTGCTCGCGCCCGAAGCCGGTCCCGTATGTATCGCGCGGCCAACATGAGTAGTCGCCAAACGGAAAGGCCGGGTCGCGGCTCGGTCGGCATCGCGTGCTCAGGTCGACGCAACCGGCGGTCAGGATCGCAGCGCAGACGAGGCAGGCGAGGGGTCCTGGGTTCATGGGCATCCCCGGTGGCGATGTGCTCCCACAACTCTCGATGGTCCGCGCCTATTCCGCCGCAGCCGCCAATCCGGCCGGTCCGTATTCGCGGTGGTCGCCGATAATTTTCTGGCACCACGGTGCCTTTGCATCGGCTATTCCTTTGGTCATGCGCCGTTTCGAACGATTCCCGCTCGACCGCCCGCTCGTGATGGGCATCGTCAACGCCACGCCGGATTCCTTCTCGGACGGCGGGGACCATTACGATACGCAAGGGGCGATCGCGCATGGCCTGCGGCTGAAGGAGGAGGGCGCCGACATCCTCGATATCGGCGGGGAGTCCACGCGCCCCGGCGCCGATCCCGTGCCCGAGGGCGAGGAAATCCGCCGCGTCGTTCCGGTGATCGAGGCGCTGGTGAAGGCCGGCGCGGTCGTGTCGATCGACACGTGGCACGCCGGCACGATGCGCGCGGCCCTCGATGCCGGTGCAGCCCTCGTCAACGACGTGACGGCGCTCTCGGGCGAGGAAGCGAGCCTGCCGCTGGTCGCCGCGCGCAAGGTCGGCGTCGTGCTCATGCACATGCAGGGCGAGCCGCGGACCATGCAGAAGAACCCGACCTATGCGGATGCGCCGCGCGACATCGCGCGCTATCTGGCCGGGCGCGTGGCGGCCTGCCGCGGAGCCGGTATCGCGGCCGAGAACATCGCGATCGATCCGGGCATCGGCTTCGGCAAGACCGTCGCGCACAACGCCGAAATCCTCGCCAATGTGCCGCAGCTGCGCGGCCTCGGCGTGGCCGTGCTGATCGGCGCGAGCCGGAAGGCCTTCATCGGCGCGCTGTCCAAGGGCGAGCGGCCCAAGGAGCGGCTGCCGGGCTCGATTGCCGCCGCACTGGCCGCGGTATCCGGCGGGGCCGACATCCTGCGCGTCCACGACGTGGCGGCCACGCGCCAGGCGCTGGCCGTCTGGCAGGCGATTGAAAAATTCCGAAATCCGACGTGACTTTACGGGACCCCGTCCAGCGCCTATAAGCGCCCCGGGATGGGGAAGCTTTTCGGAACCGACGGGATTCGCGGTGCGGCCAACAGCGCGCCGATGACGGCTGAAATCGCCATGAAAGTGGCGATCGCGGCGGGCAAGATCCTGCGCCAGGGCAATCACCGCCATCGGGTGGTGATCGGCAAGGACACGCGCCTGTCGGGCTACATGTTCCAGCCCGCGCTGACCGCCGGGTTCGTGTCGATCGGCATGGATGTCGTGATCCTCGAACCGCTGCCCACGCCGGCCGTGGCGATGCTCACGCGCTCGCTGCGCGCGGATCTCGGCGTGATGATCTCGGCCTCCCACAATCCGCACCATGACAACGGGATCAAGCTGTTCGGTCCCGACGGCTACAAGCTGTCGGACGAACTGGAGGCCGAGATCGAGCGCACGCTCGACGGCACCGACGGCCGCGCCCCGCCCGAAACGCTCGGTCGCGTAAGGCGGCTGGACGATGCGCCTGGCCGTTACATCGAATCGGTCAAGTCGAGCTTTCCCAAGGGGCTGCGGCTCGATGGCCTCAAGATCGTCGTCGACTGCGCGAACGGTGCCGCCTACCGCGTGGCGCCGACGGTGCTGTGGGAACTGGGTGCCGAGATCGTGCCCATCGCGGTCGAGCCGGACGGCCTCAACATCAACCGCGGCTGCGGGGCCACGCATATCGAACTGCTGCAGCAGGCGGTGGTCACGCACGGTGCGCATATCGGCCTGGCGCTCGACGGCGACGCCGACCGCGTCCAGCTTGTCGACGAGCGCGGCCATTCGATCGACGGCGACCAGGTGCTTGCCTGCATCGCGCGCGGCTGGAAGAACGAGGGTCGCCTGCGCGGCACGAATGTCGTCGCGACGGTCATGTCCAATCTCGGGCTCGAGAAATGGCTGGCGGGCGAGGGGCTGAAGCTCGCGCGCGCCAAGGTCGGCGACCGCCACGTGCTCGAGATGATGCGCGAGCTCGACGCCAATCTCGGCGGCGAGCAGTCCGGCCACGTGATCCTTTCCGACTATGCGACGACCGGCGACGGCCTCATCGCGGGCCTGCAGGTGCTCGCGGCCATCGTGCATTCGGGCAAGAAGGCGTCGGAAGTCGCCCACGTGTTCGAGCCCTATCCCCAGCTCCTGAAGAACGTGCGCTTTGCCGGCCCGCCGCCGATGGATTCCGAACCCGTCCGCAAGGCGATCGCCGCCGCCGAGGCGAAGCTTTCGCGCGACGGGCGGCTGCTGATCCGCAAGTCGGGCACCGAGCCGGTCGTGCGCGTGATGGCCGAGGCGGGCGAGCCGGCGCTGGTGCGCGAAGCCGTCGAACTGGTCGTCGATGCGCTGCTCTCCGCCGGCGGCACGCTTGCGGGCGGCACGAAGGCAAGCAAGGCGGCATCGTCGGATTCACCCGAACGCCCGCCCGAATATCCGCGCTATCTCGACCGCCGCTCCGGCGCGCGCAGGGCGACGGACGCCTAGCCGTGCGCGGGCGCGTCCTGATCGTCGCCGGGTCGGACTCCGGCGGCGGGGCCGGCATCCAGGCCGACATCAAGACCGTCACGGCGCTGGCCGGCTATGCGGCCACCGCGATCACCGCGCTGACCGCGCAGGACACGACCGGCGTGCACGGCGTGATGCCGGTGCCGCCAGGCTTCATCGCCCGGCAGATGCGCGTCGTGCTGCGCGACATCGGTGCCGATGCGATCAAGACCGGAATGCTGCACGACAGCGCCACGATCGACGCGGTGAGCGACGTGCTCGAGGCCGAGGCGGGCGCCCGCGACGTTCCGCTGGTCGTCGACCCGGTCATGTACGCCAAGGGCGGCCATCCGCTGTTGCAGCCCGAAGCGGTCGCCACGCTCAAGCGCCGCCTGCTGGTGCTCGCGCGCGTGCTGACGCCCAACCTGCCGGAAGCCGAGGCGCTCTCGGGCATGCGCATCCGCACGCTCGACGACATGCGCCACGCCGCGCGCACGATGGTCACGCTGGGCTGTCAGGCGGTGCTGCTGAAGGGCGGGCACATGGAAGGCGACACGGTCGTCGACGTGCTGGCGACCGAAAGCGGCATCCGCAATTTCGAATCCCAGCGCATCGCCTCGAAATCCACGCACGGGACGGGCTGCACGCTTGCCTCGGCGATCGCCACGGGGCTGGCGCAGGGTCTCGATCTGGAGATCGCGGTCGCGCGCGCGCGCGAATACGTGCGCCGCGCCATCGAAACCGCGCCGGGCATCGGCAAGGGCCACGGGCCGCTCAATCACGCGCACACGGTCCGTCAGTCCTGAATGCGAAGTCTAGGCGGCGAGCGTCGCCTCGGCACGGCCGGGCTCGCCACGTAGCAGCGACGCCAATTTCGAAAGGGCTTCGGAAATATCGACCCCCTGCTCGGGCGCGGTGAGGCCGATGCGGACACCGTCCGGCTTGGGGGCGTCGGGATCGATCGCGAAGACGCTGGCCGGCGCCACGCACACGCCGCGCTGCCGGGCGGCCGCGGAAAATCCGTCGCCCGACCAGGGCCTGTCGAGCCGGAGCCAGAGCTGGGGCGCACCCGGATGCGCCACCGCGTCGCCGGTCGGGAAGGCATCGAGCGCAAGGCGCCGGCGTTCCTCGGCCACGCCGCGCTTCCAGGCTGCGACGCGCAGCGCGCCGCCGGAGTTGATCAGGCGCGTCGTCAGTTCGGCCGAAAGCGCGGATGTCAAAGCCGCCGGCCCGCTGGCAATGCCGGCAGACCGCTCCATCACCGCCGCCGGCGCATGGACATATGACAGGCGCACGAAGCCCGCCGTCGTCTCGGCGCAGGCACTTATGTAGATGCAGTTGTCCGGCGCAAGTGCGGCAAGCGGCACGCTCTGCTCGTCGAGCAGGCCGTTGGTATCGTCCTCGATGATCATGACGCCGAAGCGGCGGCAGACGGCGACGATCATTTCCCGCCGCTTGTACGGCATCAGCGATCCGGTCGGGCTGTGGAAGGTCGGGGCGACGAAAACCGCCTTGGGCCGGTGGCGCTGGCAGGCGATGGCGAGCGCTTCGGGAATCATCCCGTTCTCGTCGATCTCGACGCCCGCCAGCCGCACGCCGAGCGTCTTGGCGACCGGACGAAGGTTCGGATGGGTCAGCGCTTCGGCGAGGATCGTGTCGCCGGGCAGTGCAAGTGCCGCAATCGCAAAGAGGAACGCCGACTGGCTGCCGCCGAGGACGGCGGTGCGCGCCGGATCGGCCGTGCCGATGCGCAGCGACAGCCAGCGTGCACCCGCTTCGCGATGCGCGGGGAGGCCGAAGGCCGGGGCCGGGCCGACCAATTCGGCGATCCGGGCCGGTCCGATCTCGCCCAGAAGCTGCTCGATCATCGCCTTCACGCCCGGCACGTCGATCGGGAAGCTGCGCGACAGGTCGACGATATTGCCGGCAGCGCGCGGGGCGTCGTCGAGACAGGGTTTGCTGTCGTGCGTGCGATCGCGCACGAAGGTGCCGCGGCCGGCTGTTCCTTCGGTCAGCCCGCGCCGTTCGGCTTCGGCATAGGCCCGCGTGATGGTCGCGATGGTGACCCGCAGCGCTCCGGCGAGCGCGCGATGGGTGGGAAGTCGCATGCCGGCCTTCAGCCGGCCGGTCGCGATATCGCCGGCGATCGCATCGGCAATCGCCAGATAGACCGGGCCCGTACGGCCGCCGATCTGCGGGATCCATTTCAGTTGGGGCATCGTCTGTTCTCCGCGCCGCAATCTGGACGTAGCGCAATTCTGCGCGGCGGCTTGAGAAATTCAACACCCGGCGCGCGCGGACGTATGCTTCTTGTAGTAAGACAATCGTATATGAATGGGCTCCGGGCTATTTCGCTTTGGTATCTGCCGCAAGAATTTCCGCAAGCTTTTCAAGACCGGCCTTCATTTCGGCTTCCGAATTCGGTGCGCAGAAACAGATGCGCACGGCATCGGGTACCGGCGCGCCGTCCGGTGCAAACGCGCGCCCGGAAAGCAGCCGCACACCGGCCTTTCCCGCGATCTCGACGAACCTGTCGGGCGATCGGCCCTTGGGCAGCGGAAGCCAGAGCTGGTGCGCATCGGCCTTGAGGGCGGCATCGGCGCCCGGAAGCATTCGCCGGATGATCTTGCCGCGCGCACGGATCAAATCGCGATAGGCGTCGACCGCGCGTTGTGCATCGCCCGACACGACCATCCGTGCGGCGACCTCGCACATAAGCGGCGCCGTCGAGTGGATCGTCGCGCGCAGGTTCGCGTGCGCGCGTTCGAGATTGCGGGCCGGAAACCGGATGAAGGCGACCGGCAGGCTCGAGCTGACGCATTTCGAAAGTGAGCCGAAATAGATCGTGCGTTCGGGCGCCAAGGCGGCGATCGGCTGCCGTTCGGGATCGAGGAAGGCGTAGCAGTCTTCCTCGATGATGGTCAGGTTGTACGCGGCACAGACCGCGGCGACGCGCGCGCGCCGCCCGTCGGACATCGTCGCGTTGTTGGGCGTGTGATGCGTGGGCGAGAGATAGAGGGCCTTCGGCGAGCGGCGGTGGATCGCCGTTTCCAATGCACTGGGCAGGATTCCCTCGTCGTCCATCTCGACGCCGAAAAGGCGAATGCCCTGGACGCCCGCCGCGACCTTCATGCCGTACGAGATCAACGCGCCGCACAAGACGGCGTCGCCCGCGCCCGCGGCCGCGCTGAGCGACAGAAGGATGGCGTGCTGCGTGCCCGCCGCTATGACGACGTGCGCGGGATCGGTGCGCGCGCCGGTCTGGCCGGACAGCCATTCGGCCCCGGCCTCGCGGTGGCGGCTCAGGCCGCCGGGCGTTTCGCTGGGCAGCAACGCGTCGCGCTCGGCATGCGCGGCGGCCGCGATATGGCTTGCGATGGCGGCGATCGCCGGGCCGGTGTCGGGCGGCCGATCGAAGGCCATGTCGATCCCGTCCGGTTTGTCGGCCGGCGAGGCGGCCGCCGCCTCGGGCGAGTCATCGGCCGTTTCGCGGACAAACGTGCCGCGGCCGACCTCGGCGGTGACCAGACCGCGCCGTTCGGCCTCGGCATAGGCCCGCGTGACGGTGGTGATCGTGACATCGAGCCGCTCGGCAAGTGCGCGATGGGTCGGCAGGCGATCGCCCGAGCGAAGCCGGCCCGACGCGATATCCGCTGCCAGACAATCAACAATCGCCGCATAGCGCGCCCCGGCGATGAGGTCGATGGCGGGTGTCCACTTGAATTTCATAGCCGGCGCCGTGAAACGGGAAATCCCACTATCGGCAAGTATAATACAATACTATCGGCATCCAATTGAATTCAGGCCGCAAATTCTTCCGACGGCTTACACCATCGGAAGACTACCTTCGGGACGTTCCTCAAGAATTTCTGCAAGCGTACCGAGCGCACGTGAAAGATCTTCATCCTTGTCGGGGGCCGCAAGCGCGATGCGCACGGCATGTGGCACCGGCGCGCGACCCACCGCAAAAGCGTTGGCAGGTGCGACGCCGACGCCGCGACGACGTGCCACATCCACGAATTCTTCCCGACGCCACGGCTCGGGCAGCTTGAGCCAGATCTGGAACGCCGCAGGATGTGCGGTGAATTCGCTGCCATCGAGGATCTTGGCGGTGAGCGCCTGACGACGTTCGGCAAGCGACTTCTGCCATGTCGCGGCCCGCAGCGCATCGCCCGAGCGGATCAGCCGTGCGCCCAGTTCGGCGACCATCGGCGTCGTCATGTAGGCGCTGGCGCGGATGGCGGCGGCCACGCGCTGAACGATCGCTTCGGGCGCGTGCAGATAGCCAAGGCGCAGGCCCGGCGCGATCGATTTCGACAGCGAGGTGATGAAGATCGAGGAGTCGGGCGCGAGCTTGGACAGCGGCGTGTTCGTTTCGTCGAGGAAGCCGTAGATGTCGTCCTCGATGATCACGCAATTGTGCCGCCGGCAGATTTCCGCGACGGCACTGCGCCGTTCGATCGGCATCAGGCTCGTCGTCGGGTTCTGGAAGGTGGGCAGCGTGTAGATCGCCTTGGGCGCGTGCTGGCGGCAGGCGGCCTCGAGCGCGTCGGGGATCAGGCCGTAATCGTCGATCTCGACGCCGATCAGGCGGACGCCCAGCAGGTTGGCGATCGATTTCATGCCGTAGAACGTGAGCGCTTCGGTCAGCACGACGTCGCCGGGCCGGGCGAGGGCGGCGATCGCCAGCATCATGCCGTTCTGCGCACCCGCCACGATCGCGACGCGCGCGGGATCGGCGGCGATGCCGCGGCGCGCGATCCATGCGGCCCCGGCTTCGCGATGGGCGTCCATGCCGGCATTCGGCACGTACGACAGGAAGCGCGAGAGGTCTTCCTGCGCCAGGTCGGCCATGTGGCGCGCGATCATGTTCGCCGCCGGCCCGACGACGGCGGGCAGGTTGCGCGACAGATCGACATAGTCGTCCGTCGTCGGGACGGGTGGCGGCATCACGTTGATCGGATCGCCGATGCGCTCGCGGATGAACGTGCCGCGACCGACTTCGCCGGCGATCAGGCCGCGCCGCTCGGCCTCGGCATAGGCGCGCGTGACGGTGCCGACGGTGACGCCAAGTTTCCAGGCAAGTTCGCGATGGGTCGGCAGGCGGTCGCCGGGCTTCAGACGGGCGGCGGCGATGTCGCCGGCCAGCATGTCTGCGATGGCGAGATAGCGCGGGCCGCTGCGGGTGGCGATCGCCGGGAGCCAATTTGTCATGATGACAATGTATTGATTGACCCCAAATTGTGTCAATGTCATCTTCCGAATTGTAACAATTATCGTTACATTCACCCGCCAGCAGGAGGCTTGTATGGTTACAATCGTGCAGTCCGGTCCGATCGAGCAGTCCGTGCGCCTCGCGCGCCAGCTCGCCGTCGTCGCGGTCCGCACGCTGGACCGCGCCCTCCTAGCCGGTTTCGAGAAACTTTATGTCTGGCAGGAGCGCGCGCGACAGCGACACCAGCTCGCCGAGATGAGCGCCCACATGCGCGCCGATCTCGGCCTGTCGCAGGCCGACATCGACCTCGAGTCGAACAAGCCCTTCTGGATCAACTGAACCGGAGCGGCCGCTGCGGGCAAAATCCCGCAGCGGCCGACTGAAATCCATGTACGTCCCCCGGACCTTCGCAAGCCCCAGCGATGCGGCGAGCGCGCGCCTGATCGACACCTACGGTTTTGCCGTTCTCGTCGCATGCGCTTCCGATGGCGTGCCTATGGTCTCGCATGTGCCGATCCTGCGCGATGGCGCGCGCGGCGTGCTCGTCGGGCATCTTGCCCGGCCCAACCATCAGGTCGAGGTGCTTGCCGATTGTGCGCGCGCAGGTCGCGAAGTGCTTGCCGTGTTCCAGGGCCCGCACGGCTACATCTCGCCGCGCTGGTACGCGAGCCCCCGCAACAACGTACCCACCTGGAACTATGCGGCCGTGCATGTCTACGGCGTGCCGCGCCTTGTGGACGATGCGCCGTCGGTACGCCGCATCGTCGATGACCTCACGGAACAATACGAACGTAGGGCGTGGACATTGGATACCCAAACCGAAGATTATATCGCGCGTCAGCTGCGGGCGATCATCGGCTTTGAAATCCCGCTCGCGCGCGTCGAAGGAAAATTCAAGATGTCGCAGAATCGCAATGCCGCCGACCGCGATGGCGCGATCGCGGCGCTTGAAGCAAGCGAGCGCGCGGATGATCGCGAACTTGCCAAGGCGATGCGCGAAGCGGCGGGGGCCTGAGTGGCGAAACGTCTTTCGATCTATCAGGTCGACGCGTTCGCCGACCGGCTGTTCGCGGGAAACCCGGCAGCGGTCGTGCCGCTCTCCGAATGGCTTGCGGACGCGACGATGCAATCGATCGCGGCGGAAAATAACCTCGCCGAAACGGCGTTCTTCGCGCCCGAGGGCGAGGATTTCCGCCTGCGCTGGTTCACGCCGGCGATCGAAGTTCCGTTGTGCGGCCATGCGACGCTCGCCAGCGCGTACGTGCTGATGACGATCCTCGATCCGTCGCGCATGGCCGTGCGCTTCCACACGAAGTCGGGCCCGTTGCAGGTGACGCGCGCGGGCGACGTGTTCACGCTGGATTTCCCCTCGCGCGGTCTTGAACCCGTTTCGCCCGAGGAAGCCGCCGCCGTCGCCAGCGCGATGGGCGGCACGCCGGTATCGGTGCAGCTTTCCGTCGACCGCTACATGGTGCTGTACGAGAACGAGGCGGCCGTGCGTGCGCTTGCTCCCGATATCCGCAGCCTCGCCGCGACCCGGCTGGGCCGCGCGATCGCGACGGCACCCGGAAACGGCGACGGATTCGATTTCGTCTCGCGCTTCTTCGCGCCGGCCGCGGGCATCGACGAGGACCCGGTCACCGGCTCGGCACATTGCACGCTCGTGCCCTATTGGGCCGGTCGGCTTGGCAAGAAGAAGCTCGTCGCACGGCAGGTGAGCCGGCGCGGCGGCACGCTCCACTGCCAGCATGCGGGCGCACGCACCTATATGGGCGGTGCGGCGAAGCTCTATCTCGAGGGGACGATCCATGTCTGACCTGCTCGTGATGCGTTATGCCGAAGGGGCTGCCGACCTCGGTGCGGTGCGCGAACTTTGTCGCGAATACGAAGGGGCGCTCGACGCGTCGTTGTGCTTCGAAGGATTCGAGGCCGAGCTTGCCGGCCTGCCGGGCAAGTACGCCGATCCGGCGGGCTGCATCCTGCTGGCCGAGGCCGACGGCAGCCCGGTCGGCGTCGTGGCGCTGCGCGCGATCGACGATGCCGACGTCGCCGAAATGAAACGGCTTTACGTGCGCCCGTCCGCGCGCGGGCTGGGGCTCGGGCGCAAGCTCGCCGCCTCGGTCGTCGACGAAGCGCGCAAGCGCGGCTACCGGCGCCTGCGCCTGCACACGCTCGCGCGGCTTGAAGCCGCGGTCGAGCTCTACCGCTCGATGGGCTTTCTCGAGACCACGCCGTTTGACCCGAACCCGAATGCGGGCGTGATCTGGTACGAGCTGGGTCTGTGAGCCTGCGCACGCGCGAGGACGGCCATTTCGTCAGCGACGATCGCAAACGCATCGACCGCGATCGCGTCTATGGCTGGCTGTCGCGCGAGGCGTACTGGTCGCTCGGGCTGCCGCGCGCGGTGTTCGAGCGCGCGCTTGAGGGCTCGATGTGTTTTGGCGTCTATGCGCCCGACGGGGCGCAGCGCGGGTTTGCGCGCGTCCTTGGCGATCGTGCCACCTACGGCTATCTCGCCGACGTTTTCGTCGATGCGGCCTTTCGCGGCCGTGGCCTGTCGCGCTTCATGCTCGATGCGATCTTCGCGCATCCCGAATTGCAGGGATTCCGGCGCTGGCACCTTGCCACGCGCGATGCCCACGGCCTCTACCGCGATTACGGCTTCACGGCGCTGGCCGAACCCGCACGCGTGATGGAGCGCGCCGATCCCGACATCTACCGCCGCAGGGCCGCAACGGAGAACTGAGCATGCTTGGCGCCGAACAGCTTGTCGCATTGATCTTGTTCTGCTTCGTGACGTCGGTCACGCCGGGCCCCAACAACATGATGCTGCTCGCCTCGGGCGTGAATTTCGGTTTCGCGCGCACGATCCCGCACATGCTGGGCATCGCCATCGGCTTCACGGCCATGATCGTGCTCGTGGGGCTGGGCATCGGCCGGCTTTTCGAGCTGCTGCCGTGGCTGCACGGCTTCATGAAGGTCGCGGGCGTGGCCTACATGGTCTGGCTTGCCTGGAAGATCGCCAATGCCGGCGCCATCGGCGAGGCGCGCGAGGGTGCCCGCCCGATGACGTTCCTTCAGGCCGCCGCCTTCCAGTGGGTGAACCCCAAGGCGTGGGCGATGGCACTTTCGGCGATCGCGGCCTATACGCTTGCGGAAAGCCAGTTCACCAGCCTGTTCGTCGTCGCGGGAACATTCGGGCTGGTGAACCTGCCCACGATCACGATCTGGGCGATGTTCGGCGTGTGGCTGCGCCGCTACCTTTCCGAGGCGCGCAACGTGCGCCGCTTCAACTGGACGATGGCCGTCCTGCTCGTCGCCTCGCTCGTCCCGGTCCTTTTCGAAGGCTAGGCGGCAAGCGCAAGTTCCGGGTGGTTCGGGCAGGCCCGCCCGCCTAGATTTCTCCCATGAACGATTACGACCGCATCGCCAGGGCGCTCGCCTTTCTCGAGGAGAACGTCGACGACCAGCCCGATCTCGACCGCGCGGCGGCCGAAGTAGGGCTTTCACCCTTCCATTTCCAGCGCCTTTTCACGCGCTGGGTCGGCGTCAGCCCGAAGAAGTTCCTCCAGTATCTCAGCCTCGATCGCGCCAAGGAATGCCTTGCGGGTGCGGGCTCCGTGCTCGATGCGAGCTTCGCGGCCGGGCTGTCGGGGCCGGGCCGGCTGCACGACCTGTTCGTCGCGCACGAAGCGGTCACGCCGGGCGAATACAAGCTGCGCGGCGCGGGGCTGGAGATTTCGTGGGGCTGGGCGGACTCGCCGTTCGGCGAGGCGCTGGTGCTGACGACGGCGCGCGGCATCTGCGGGCTTGCCTTCGCGATGCCCGGCGCCGACGGCAAGCGCGCGGCCTTCGACGACATGAAGCGCCGCTGGCCGGACGCGAAATTCCGCGAAGACCCGGCCGAAGTCGCGCGCATCGCATCCGTGCTGTTCGATCCGGCCGCGCGCAAGAAAGGGGCAAGGCTCAAGCTGCTGCTCTGCGGCTCCCCCTGGCAGATCAAGGTGTGGGAAGCGCTGCTGACGATCCCGCAGGGAAAGCTCGTCGCCTACGACGACATCGCGCAGGCGGTCGGCAAGCCTTCGGCCAGCCGTGCGGTCGGCACGGCGGTGGGCGCCAACCCGATCTCGTGGCTGGTGCCGTGCCATCGCGTCATACGAAAGTCGGGCGCGATCAGCCACTACCACTGGGGCAAGCCGCGCAAGATGGCGATGATCGGCTGGGAAGCCGCGCATGCCGACGCGAGCGCGCTGGCGGGGGCCGCCGCGCACGGCTAGTCTCCCGGACCCGGGAGACACGTACGATGACCGCACCGCGCCAGGACTACTATCTCGACGAACTGAAGGCCGGCGACCGCTTCGAGAGCGGCGGCTACACCTTCACCGAATCCTCGATCGTCGATTTCGCTTTCGCGTACGACCCGCAGCCCTTCCATATCGACGCGGATGCCGCGCGCAAGTCGAACTATGGCGGGCTCATCGCGTCGGGCTTCCACACGCTGTCGGTCGCCTTCCGCCTCATGTACCAGACCGGCTTCCTCAAGAGCGCGTCGATGGGCGGGCCGGGCATGGACGAGCTGCGCTGGCTCAAACCCGTCCAGGTCGGCGACACGATCCGTACGCTTGGCGAGGTGAAGGACATCGTGCCGTCCAGATCCAAGCCCGACCGCGGCATCCTCAAGTTCCACCTGACCGCGCTCAACCAGCGCGACGAGCCGGTAATGACGACGACCTTCCTGATCCTCGTGAAGCGGAGGCGCGACGCATGAACGCGAACGTCGCGATCCGCCCCGCGCGCGCCGAGGACGCGGGCGAACTGCTGCGCTTCATCCGCCTGCTCGCGGTCTACGAGAAGCTCGAGCACACGGTCGCCGCCGACGAGGCCACGCTCGTGCGCCATCTTTTCGGGCCGCGGCCTGCGGCCGAAGCGGCACTCGCCTCGCTCGACGGCCGCAACGTGGGCTTCGCGCTGTTCTACTCCACATTCTCCACCTTCGCCTGCGCGCCGGGGCTCTATCTCGAAGACCTCTATGTCGAGGAAAGCGCGCGCGGGCAGGGCATCGGCAAGGCGCTGATCGCATGGGGGGCCAAGCTTGCGCTGGCGCGCGGCTGCGCGCGCTACCAGTGGTCCGTCCTCGACTGGAACGTGCCCGCGCGCGATTTCTACAAGGGGCTTGGTGCGGCCGAGACGCCGGAATGGATCGGCCTGCGCATGGAAGGCGAAGCGCTGGAAAGACTTGCCGGCGCGCCTGCCGAGACGCCGCCGCCGATCGATGCGAAGCTTGCGCTCGACGCGCATGCCGTCGAGATCCGCGCGCAACGCTCGAACTATCCCGAGCCGTTCTATTCGCGCATGGCCGGCCGCGCGAAGCGTGTCCTCGGCGACCGGTTCGGCCTGAAGAATTTCGGCGTCAACCTGACGACGCTGGCGCCGGGCGGCGAGTCGTCGGTCCTTCATCGACACACCCGGCAGGACGAATTCGTCTTCGTCGTTTCCGGCGAACCGACGCTGGTGACCGACGAAGGCGAAACGACGCTTCGCCCCGGCGCGTGTGCGGGGTTTGCGGCCGGCGGACGGGCGCACCAGCTCGTCAACCGGACCCCGCACGATGTCGTCTATCTCGAAATCGGCGACCGGACGCCGGACGATTCGGCCGACTACCCGGCCGACGACCTGGCGCTGAAGCGGGGGGACGACGGCAAGCTCCGTTTCACGCGCAAGGACGGATCGGCCTATTGAACCGTGCCGTCCGTTACCCGATCGTCAGCGAGGGATCGGGCGGCAGGGCGGCGAGGACTTCCAGCAGATCGTCGAGCGCCAGCGCCACGCAGCCCGCCGTGGGCGTGCGCTCGGGGCGCGCGACATGCAGGAAGATGGCACTGCCGCGGCCGGGCACGATCGGGTCGTCGTTGAAACCCAGCGGCACAACGACATCGTAGACAGGATCGGCGCGCAGGAGCCGTTCGGGATGTTTGGGCGGCGCGCCGCGGCGCAGCGTGTTGTAGTGGGGCGAGGCGGGATCGTCGTCCCAGAACATGTCGGCCGCGATGGGGGTGAATGCGAGCGGGCCATCGGGCTTCGCCAATCGGTCCGCGCGCCAGAAGCCGGCGCGCAGTTTCCATGTGCCGGCCGGTGTCGCACCGTCGCCTTCGCGCTTGGCGTCGGCCGATACCACGCCGGCTTTGCCCAGCACGCAGGCAAATTCGCGATCTGCAACCGTTAGCATACCGATATTGCCGCGGGACCGGACGTATGCCTGGGACATGTCACGATCCTATCCGCGCCTGCATGTCCAAGGACATAGCCTTCTTTGATGCAAGAAACGCCGAAGCCTCCCATGCGCGCAGGTCCGCGCCTGCCATGCGAATTCGGCGTAAGCTCCGGCGCCAGCGCCGGGTCTATGCCTCGCGCCGCATCTGGCAAGGAGAATTCGATGACGACCCCCGTCGATGGTGCCAACGCGCCGTCGCTCAAGGATGTGCTCAGGCTCGCGCTTGCCGCCGTCGGCGTGGTCTACGGCGACATCGGCACGAGCCCGCTCTACACGCTGCGCGAATGTCTCAACGCGGCCGGCGACACGGGCGAGGCGCAGGTGCTGGGCATCCTGTCGCTGATCTTCTGGTCGCTGATCGGCGTCGTGACGCTCAAATACGTCGTGCTCGCCATGCGCTGGGACAATCGCGGGGAAGGCGGCGTGCTGGCGCTGATGGCGCTGACACTCGACGGCAAGGGGCTTGGCGCACGCGCCAGGCGCACGCTGTTCGCGCTGGGCGTGGTGGGCGCGGCCCTGTTCTACGGCGACTGCATCCTGACGCCGGCCATCTCGGTGCTGTCGGCGGTCGAAGGCCTCAAGATCGCGACCGACGCGTTCGAGCCCTTCGTCGTGCCGCTGTCGCTGGCCGTGCTCGTCGCCCTGTTCGTCGTGCAGCGCTTCGGCACGGCGGGCGTGGGCAAGCTGTTCGGGCCCATCACCGTCGTGTGGTTTGCGGCATTGCTGGTGCTGGGCCTCGTCCACATCGCCGAGCGGCCGGGCGTTCTTGCGGCACTCGATCCGCGCCACGCGGTCGAATTCTTCCTCGACAACGGCTGGGTCGGGTTCGCCGCACTCGGCTCGGTCGTGCTCGCGATCACCGGCGGCGAGGCGCTTTACGCCGACATGGGCCATTTCGGCGCCAAGCCGATCCGCTGGGCATGGTTCGGCCTCGTGCTGCCCTCGCTGCTGGTGAATTACTTCGGGCAGGGCGCGCTGGTGCTGGCGAACCCGGCCGCGGTCGCCAACCCGTTCTACCTGATGGCGCCGGGCTGGGCGCTGCTGCCGATGGTGGCGCTTGCCACGGCGGCAACCGTCATCGCCTCGCAGGCCGTCATCTCGGGCGCATTCTCGATGGCGCAGCAGGCGACGCTGCTGGACCTCTCGCCCCGCATGCGCATCCGCCACACCTCGCACAGCGAGATGGGGCAGATCTACGTGCCCACGCTCAACTGGGGCCTGATGATCGGCGTGGCGCTGCTCGTGGCGGGCTTCGGGTCGTCCGACCGGCTCGCCAACGCCTACGGCATTGCGGTCACCGGCACGATGCTGGTGACGACCGTGCTGGCGATGGCGGCCGCGCGCCACCTGTGGGGCTGGAGCCGGGGCCGCGTGGCGCTGGTGCTGGGCGGCTTCCTTGTCGTCGACGCGGCGTTCCTGTCGGCAAACCTGCTGAAGATCGCCTCGGGCGGCTGGATCCCGCTGGCGGTGGGCGCGCTCGTGTTCGCGACGATGTGGACCTGGCGGCGCGGGCGCACCGCACTGGCCGATCAGGAAAGTGCCGATTCGCTGCCGACCGAACTGTTCCTGCGCCGCATCGAACCGGGCAAGCCGCACCGCGTGCCGGGCACGGCCGTGTTCATGACCGCGCGGGCAAGCGAGATCCCGCGCGCACTCCTGCACAATCTCAAGCACAACCAGATCCTCCACGAGCGCGTCGTGCTTGCCTCGGTCACCACGCTGCCGGTTCCCCGCGTGCCGGGGGCCGAGCGGGTGAGCGTGGAAGATCTCGGCAAGGGCTTCCTTGCGGTGAAGATGTCCTTCGGCTTCATGCAGACGCCCGACGTACCCAAGGCGCTGGCGCACCTGCCGCGTTACGGCCATGCGTGGGACGAAATGCGCACGTCGTATTTCATCGGGCGGAATTCGCTGTCTGCCGCCGTCAAGCCGACGCTGCCGCGCTGGCAGGAGCGGCTCTTCATCGCGCTCTACAAGCTTGGCGCCAATGCCGGCGACTTCTTCCGCATCCCGCCGGGCAAGGTCGTCGAGCTGGGCACGCGCGTGGAGATCTGAACGGCGTTTACATTTTTTCGGTTGCGCGGGGTCCGGCACCTCTCTAGAAGCGGTGCCGGGCCAGGACCTCCCAACGGGTCCCGGCTCTTCTGAAAGGAAGAGCTTAAAATGATGAAACCGACTGCGCGCCCCGCGTGCGCGAACTTCTCGTCCGGACCCTGCGCCAAGCGCCCCGGATGGTCCCTTGAAAACCTGAAGAATGCCGCCCTCGGGCGCTCGCACCGTTCGAAGCTCGGCAAGGCCAAGCTTGCCGACGTGATCGAGCGCACCCGCAAGGTGCTGGGCATTCCGGCCGATTACCGCATCGGCATCGTGCCCGCCTCCGACACGGGTGCCGTCGAGATGGCGCTGTGGTCGCTGCTGGGCCCGCGCGGCGTCGACATGCTGGCGTGGGAATCGTTCGGCGCCGGCTGGGTGTCGGACGTCGCCAAGCAGCTCAAGCTCAAGAACGCGCGCACGATCGAATCCGGCTACGGCAAGCTGCCCGATCTGGCGGGCGTCGATTTCGAGAACGACGTCGTCTTCACGTGGAACGGCACGACCTCGGGCGTGCGCGTGCCAAACGGCGACTGGATCCCGGCGGACCGCAAGGGCCTGACGATCTGCGATGCCACCTCGGCCACGTTCGCCATGCGCCTGCCGTGGGACAAGCTCGATGTCACCACCTGGTCCTGGCAGAAGGTGCTGGGCGGCGAAGGCCAGCACGGCATGCTGGTGCTCAGCCCCCGCGCGGTCGAACGCCTCACCACCTACAGCCCGCCCTGGCCGATGCCCAAGATCTTCCGCCTCACGCAGGGCGGCAAGCTGATCGAGGGCGTGTTCAAGGGCGAGACGATCAATACGCCCTCCATGCTCGCGGTCGAGGATGCGCTCGACGGGCTGATGTGGGCCGAGAAGATCGGCGGGCTCGACGCGCTCGTGAAGCGCTCGGAAGGCAACCTCGCCGCGATCGAGGCGTGGGCCGCCAAGACGCCGTGGGTGGGCTTCCTTGCCGAAGACAAGGCGATCCGCTCGTGCACGTCGGTGTGCCTTGTCATCAAGGACCCGGCCGTGGCCGCACTCGATGCCGATGCGAAGGCCGCCTTCTCGAAGAAGATGGTCGCGGCACTCGAGGCCGAGAAGGTCGCCTACGACATCGACGCCTACCGCGATGCACCGCCGGGGCTTCGCATCTGGGCCGGTGCCACGGTCGAGACGTCCGATCTCGAGGCGCTGTTCGGCTGGCTCGAATGGGCGTTTGCCGAAGCGAAGGCCGGGCTTTCCAAGGCCGCCTGATCCGTTCCGTTTTCCGTTTCATCTGACGCGCGGGTGACGCCCGTGCGCGCCAAGGAGCATCCCATGCCCAAGGTCCTCATCTCCGACGCCCTCAGCCCCCGCGCGGTCGACATCTTCAAGGAACGCGGCATCGAGACCGACATGAAGGTCGGCCTCAAGCCCGACGAGCTGAAGGCGATCATCGGCAACTACGACGGCCTTGCCATCCGTTCGGCCACCAAGGCGAATGCCGACCTGCTGGCCGCGGCCACGCACCTCAAGGTGATCGGGCGCGCAGGCATCGGCGTGGACAACGTGGACGTGCCGGCGGCCACGGCGCGCGGCATCGTGGTGATGAACACGCCCTTCGGAAATTCCATCACCACGGCCGAACACGCCGTCGCGATGATGATGGCGCTGGCCCGCCAGCTGCCCGCGGCCGACAAGTCCACGCAGGCCGGCAAGTGGGAGAAGAACCGCTTCATGGGCGTCGAGCTTTACGGCAAGACGCTGGGCCTGATCGGGGCCGGAAACATCGGCTCGATCGTCGCCGACCGGGCGCTCGGCCTCAAGATGAAGGTCGTCGCCTACGACCCGTTCCTGACGCCCGAGCGCGCGCAGGCGATGGGCGTGGAGAAGGCCGATCTCGATACGCTGCTCGCGCGCGCGGATTTCATCACGTTGCACACGCCGCTGACCGAGCAGACCAGGAACATCCTCGACGCCAAGGCGCTCGCCAAGACCAAGAAGGGCGTGCGCATCGTCAACTGCGCGCGCGGCGGGCTGGTGGTGGAAGCCGACCTGCTGGCGGCGCTTCAGTCCGGCCACGTGGCGGGTGCGGCCCTTGACGTGTTCCTGACCGAGCCTGCGAAGGAAAACGCGCTCTTCGGGCGCGACGACGTGATCTGCACGCCGCATCTGGGGGCTTCCACCAGCGAAGCGCAGGAGAACGTGGCGCTTCAGGTGGCCGAGCAGATGTCGGATTTCCTTCTGACCGGCGCGGTGACGAACGCCGTCAACATGCCCTCGGTCTCGGCGGAAGACGCGCCCAAGCTGCGCCCCTACATGCAGCTCGCGACGAATCTCGGCTCGTATCTGGGCCAGTTGCAGGACGAGAACGTGAAGTCGCTCTCGATCGAATACGAAGGCGCGGTCGCGGCCCTCAACACCAAGCCGCTGACGGCCTGCGTGCTCGCGGGCTTCCTTGGCGCCAAGCTTGAAAGCGTCAACACGGTTTCGGCGCCCGCCGTCGCGCGCGAGCACGGCATCGCGGTCACCGACATGCGCCACGACCGCGCTTCGGACTATCCCACGCTCATCCGCGTGACGGTCGTCTCGGAAGGCAACGTGCGCAAGATCGCAGGCTCGCTGTTCGGCAACGCCAAGCCGCGCATCGTGGAGATCGCGGAGGTGCCGCTGGAAGCCGAGTTCATGCCGCACATGGTCTATGTGCGAAACCAGGACAAGCCGGGCTTCATCGGCTCGATCGGCCGCCTGTTCGGCGATGCCGGCATCAACATCGCCTCGTTCAATCTTGGCCGCCAGACGCGCGGCGGCGAGGCGATCTGCCTCATCGCGGTCGACCAGCCCATCGGCGACGCGGTGCTGGCCAAGGTCCGCGCGCTGCCGCAGGTGCTGCGCGTCAGGCCGCTGACGTTCTGAGGTAAAAAGGGCCGTCGCGCGCCGGAAAATTCCGAGAAAGCCGTATCCGGATGCCGCTGCCGCATGGCCGCCGTCACGAATCCGAAATGATCGCCCTGTTTAATCGCGGCGATCATTTCGGAGGGAACTCGATGAATATCGGCAGGATTCTGGCGGTTTGCATGGGCTGCCTGTTTGCGAACGCGGCCGCCGCACAGACGTTCACGTTCGGCCTTTGGGGCGACATGCCTTACGAGAAGGCCGGGGATGCGCCGAAGATGAAGGCGCTTCTCGAGAGCATCGGCGCGTCGGACATCGAATTTTCGATCTACGACGGCGACATCAAGGACGGCAGCTCGAAATGCACGGACGACGTCTTCGCAAATGCGCTGAAGATGTTCGGCTCGGTCCGGCAGCCGGTCGTCTATGTGCCCGGCGACAACGAATGGACCGATTGCCATCGTCTGAACAACGGCGGATACGACAACCTTGAAAGGCTCGCCTATCTGCGAAAGACGATGTTCACGGATGATTCGCGTCTTGCCAATGCGGGCCTGCGTATCGAACGACAGGGTCGGCCCGGCGAAAAATTCGTCGAAAACGTCCGGTTCATGCACAAAGGGATCGTCTTCGTCGGCCTGAACATCCCGGGCAGCAACAACAACAGGATTCTCGGCGAGAAGGACTGTTCCAACAAAAGTGCGCGCACGCCCGCCCAATGCGAGGCCGACAACGCCGAATATCTGGAGCGAGATGCGGCCAATGTCGAATGGATGCGGAAATCCTTCGAGATGGCGTCCGCGGCCAAGGCGCATGGCATCGTGCTCGTGCTCCAGGCCGATCCGGGCTTCGATCTGCCGGAGACCGAGGACCTCGACGAAAGCAAGGATCCGCAAGTCAGCGGATACCGGAATTTCATGGATCGCCTCGCATCGGAGACGGCGGGCTATTCGGGTCAGGTTCTCTTCGTCCACGGCGATACGCACTTCTTCAAGGTCGACAAGCCGCTCTACAGTCCGACGAAGCTGTTGCCGAACTTCACGCGGCTCCAGACGTTCGGGAGCCCCAGCATCCATTGGGTGCGCGTCGAGGTGCGTCCGGATCTCGAGGAGGTCTTCGTCGTCCATCCGGTCATCGTGAGACAGCCGTAACGTACGGCCGCTGACGTTCTGAGGCGGGCGTCCTTTCACTCGTCATGCCCGGGCTTGACCCGGGCATCCATGACTTGATCGTCGAGCGCTGTTGCCCGCCCGAAGTCGTGGATGCCCGGCATTCGCCGGGCATGACGGAATGGGGATGGGTGTGCCGCTCTATGCGGCTTCGAGTGTCAGCTTGAGACCCAAAGCCTCGACGACGCGCCGCACCGTTTCATGACGAGGTTGCGAACCGGCCTCGAGCGCCTTGTAGAGGCTTTCGCGTCCGAGCCCGGCCTTGCGCGCGATATTCATCATGCCCTTTGCCCGAGCGACATCGCCGAGTGCCGCAACGAACACGGCCGGATCAGGATCTTCGAGGCAGGCGGTCAGATATTCGGCGATTGTCGCCGGATTACGGAGATAGTCGGCGGCATCGAAGCGACTATGTTTGGTCTTGGCCATCGTGTGGCTCCTAAAGTGCGCGTGCCAGTTCCCGGGCCCGCTGAATGTCGCGCTTCTGTGATTTCTTGCCGCCGCCGAGCAGAAGCAGATAGACGCTTTGTCCCTGGCGGATGAAATAGATCCGATAACCCGGCCCGACATGGACACGCATTTCACGCACGCCGTCTCCGACCGGACGACAGTCGCCGAAATTGCCGAGTTCGGCGCTGCGCAGTCGCGCCACAATCCGGGCGGTGGCTTTGGCATCCCGGATCGCGAGCAGCCATCGGTCAAATTCGACGGTTTTCCGTAACTCTAACGCCACGGATTGTATCCAATTGGATACAGAATCTGCAAGACATATCCGATCATCCGGAGAGGCTGGGTATCATGTGCTGCGGAATACTACAAAAGGTAGTATATGAAGTCGTGAACCCCGGGACATGCCCGGGCCTGTCCCGGGCACCCACGACTTGCGCGCGCATTGCTCTTTGCCGTGAAATTGACTATATTCCTTTTATGATGATAAATTTTCCCTCTACCCGATTTCCCGAGAACGAAGACGCTGGTTACCGGCGCAATGTCGCTCGCCGATCTCAACACCTTGGAATCGCGGCAGGATCGGGCGAATGTCGCCAATTTCACGAATTCGTCGGCGACGCGTTACCTGCGTTCGATTTCAAGGGCTTAAATAGGCGACGTCGCCAGTTGTTTTTGCCGGTTTTGGGTTGGCTTGGCGGGGCAAAAACGGCTAATCAGACGCGAACCCGTGCGGGGTTCCCACGGGGATTGGAATGAACGAACTCGTCACCCGGGCATTGCTGCCCGCAGGCCTTCGCGATGCCCTGCCGCCCGAGGCGGATCAGGAAGCCGAGATCGTCTGGCGCGTCACCTGCACTTTCGGGCGTTTCGGCTATGCCCGCGTCAAGCCGCCGATGGTGGAGTTCGAGGACTCGCTCCTCGCCGGCAGCCAGGCCGGCATGTCGCGCCACTGCTTCCGCCTGATGGATCCCGACAGCCAGCGCATGATGGCCATGCGCGCCGACATGACGCCGCAGGTCGCGCGCATCGCGGCCACGCGGTTGAAGGCCGAGCCGCGCCCGCTGCGCCTTTCCTATGCCGGGCAGGTGATGCGCGTGAAGGGCGACACGCTTCGCCCCGAACGCCAGTTCGGGCAGGTGGGTGCGGAGCTGATCGGCTCGGAAGCGGCCTCGGCCGATGCCGAGATCATCGTCATGTCGGCTTGCGCGCTTGCCGAAGTGGGGGCCGCGAACGTCTCGATCGATCTTGCCATTCCCTATCTCGTGCCCGCCGTGATCGGCTGGAGCCAGCTCGAACCCAAGGCCGCCGCCGACGTGCGCGCGGCACTCGATCGCAAGGATGCCGAAGCCGTGCTCGCGCGCGGCGGGGCGGCCGGCAAGCTGCTGGCAGGTCTCGTCGCCGCCAGCGGGCCGGTCGAAACCGCGATCCCGAAGCTCGACGCGCTCGACCTGCCGCCGGCCGCCCGCAAGGAAGTGGCGCGGCTGAAAGAGGCCGTGGGCCTCGTGCGCGCCGCACTGCCCGCACTGCCCATCACGATCGATGCGGTCGAACGGCGCGGCTTCGAATACCAGAAGGGTCTGTCCTTCACGATCTTCGCGCGCGGCGTGCGCGGGGAGCTTGGCCGCGGCGGGCGCTATCTTGCGGGCGAAGACCTGATGGAAGGGGCGGGCGAAACCGCCACCGGCGTCACGCTCTTCACCGACACGGTGCTGCGCGCGATCCCGCTGCCGCCGGGGATCGAGGCGACCTACGCGCCCTTCGGCACGCCCGCGAAAACGCTGGAAACCCTGCGCGCGTCGGGCGCGCGCGTCGTCTCGGGCCTCGAGCCCGCTTCCGATCCCGCGGCCGAGGCAAGGCGCCTTGGCTGCACGCACGTCCTTCGCGACGGCAAGCAAGTCGCCATCTAGGGAACAACGAACATGAGCAATGTCACCGTCGTCGGCTCGCAGTGGGGCGATGAAGGCAAGGGCAAGATCGTCGACTGGCTTTCGGAGCGCGCCGAGATCGTGGTGCGCTTCCAGGGCGGCCACAATGCCGGCCACACGCTGGTCATCGACGGCGTCACCTACAAGCTCTCGCTGCTGCCTTCGGGCGTCGTGCGGCCGGGCAAGCTCGGCATCATCGGCAACGGCGTGGTCGTCGATCCGTGGCACCTCATCAGGGAGATCGCGTCCATCCGCGAGAAGGGCGTGATGGTGAGCCCGGAGAACCTTCGCGTGGCCGAGAACGCGCCGCTGATCCTGCCGCTGCATGCCGAGATCGACCGCCTGCGCGAGGAAGCGCGCGGCGCCGGCAAGATCGGAACCACCGGCCGCGGCATCGGCCCGGCCTACGAGGACAAGGTCGCGCGCCGCGCGATCCGCGTTTGCGATCTTGCCGACCCGGCGACGCTCAAGGCCAAGCTCGACGAGCTGCTGCGCCACCACGACGCGCTGCGCAAGGGCCTCGGCTTCCCGCCGGTCGACCGCGCGGCGCTGGAAAAGGCGCTCGCCGAAGTGGCGCCGCAGATCCTTCCCTATGCCGATCCGGTGTGGCCCTTCCTCGACGAGGCGTGCCGCAAGGGCAGGCGCATCCTGTTCGAAGGCGCGCAAGGCGCTCTGCTCGACGTCGATCACGGCACCTATCCGTTCGTCACCTCGTCGAGCACCGTTGCCGGCCAGGCCGCGTCGGGCTCGGGCATCGGGCCGCACAATGTCGGCTTCGTGCTGGGCATCACGAAGGCCTACACCACGCGCGTGGGCTCGGGGCCGTTCCCGACCGAACTGACCGATGCGGTCGGGCAGGGGCTGGGCGAACGCGGGCACGAGTTCGGCACCGTCACCGGCCGGCCGCGCCGTTGCGGCTGGTTCGATGCCGTGCTGGTGCGTCAGGCCGTGCGCAACGGCGGGCTTCGCGGCATCGCGCTCACCAAACTCGACGTGCTCGACGGCATGGACGAGCTGAAAGTATGCGTGGCCTACGACATCGACGGGCGGCGTTTCGACCGCCTGCCTGCCGCGCAGAACCTCCAGGCCAAGGCGAGGCCCGTCTACGAGACGATGCATGGCTGGAAGGAATCCACGCGCGGGGCGCGTTCCTTCGCCGAATTGCCGGCCGCCGCGATCAAGTACATCGTGCGCATCGAGGAGCTGATCGGCTGCCGCGTGGCGCTGCTTTCCACCAGCCCCGAGCGCAACGACACGATCCTCGTGGAGGATCCGTTCGCGGGCTAGGTTTCGTATTGTATGCCGTTGATATAATTCAGGATTTATGAATTCCTGACGTCTTGATTCCCCCGACTTTGCCGGGCGCCCGATCGGGCCCCGTCGACATGGGAGGGCGAGCGGACGTCGATGGCCGAGCCTGCCAACACTGTTGAGCCGGAGGAGAAGCCGGCACGCACGGAGCCGTTCGGCCCGAGCGTGGCGCTGGGCAACCGCTTTTCCATTTTTCCATCGACGCCGATCGCATCGATGTCCTCGGCGCACGTGCGTGCTTTCGCCGCCACCGACACGCGCGATCCGGGCCTCGCGCGCATGGCGCTGGTGTGCGGGCAGGAACTGCCCGCGCGCCTCGAAAGCGCCAAGGCGATGAAGTCGATCGAGCGCGCGGGGCTGCTGCGGCTCTACGAATTCGGCCTCGTCGACTGGCCCGGCGTTTCCGGCAAGCGGCTTGCCCTGATCTATGACTTTCCCGAAGGCGGGCCGCTGTGGGCGGAAAACGGCCCGCGCGATGCGTGGCCGCCGCCCAAGCTCATCAGCCAGATCCTGCTGCCGATCTCCGGCGCGCTGTCGGAGATGTTCCTGCGCAACGTGATCCACCGCGCGATCCGCCCGCAGAACCTCTACTGGTTCGATCAGGCGCGCACGCGCGTCGTGCTGGGGCCGTGCCTTGCCGTGCCGCCGGGCTTCGACCAGCCGGCTGCGTTCGAGACGATCGAATGCGCGATGGCCGATCCCGAAGCGCGCGGCGAGGGCACCCGCACGAACGACATGTTCGCGCTGGGAATGACGCTCTTGAGCTTCGCGCAGGGTTCGCTGCCGGCCAACCTCGATCCCGAAGACGCCATTTCCAAGCGGATCGAACGCGGCTCGTTCGACACCTATGCCGAGCTGAGCAAGATCCCGGCGGTGCTGATGGAATGCATCCGCGGCCTCACCAACGACTGGGAGGGCGACCGCTGGACCGTCGAGATGCTACGCAACTGGCTCGACGGCCAGCGCCAGCAACCCACGCATACCGCGCCGCCGCTGCTGCGCTCGGCGATCGGCCACCGCTTCGCCGGCCGCGATTACAAGAACCCGCGCGATCTCGCCAACGGGCTTGGCAAGCGCTGGGAACTGGCCGCGCGCGAACTGCGCAGCGGCAACATCGCGCTCTGGGTGCGCAACACGCTGGGCGACCAGAAGCTCCACGACCGCATCGTGTCGGCCATCAAGGAAGCTACCGGCGATCCGAACCCGACCTTCAACGACGCCACGATCGTGGCGCGCGTGTGCATCCTGCTCGATCCGCTGGCGCCGATCCGCTTCCGCGGCCATTCGATCACGCTCGACGGACTGGGGCCGGCGCTGGCGACCGCGATGCGACGGCCGGGCATGGGCGCGGTCTTTTCCGACCTCATCCGTGCGCGCCTTCCCGGCGCATGGGCGCACTTCCACAGGATGGCGGGCGGCAAGAACGGGCCGCCCAACGGCTTCGTCGAGCGGCTTTCCAAATGGATCGACGATCCGGCCCCCGGCAACGGGATCGAACGCTGCCTTTACGAACTCAACCCCAACCTGCCGTGCTTCTCCGAAATGGC
>WGNX01000011.1 GCA_016124335.1 Alphaproteobacteria bacterium | reverse complement strand
GCTACGCAAAGCGGCAGAACGCTCCGTCGACGCCACGTGGCGGCGCATCGGAACGCTCCTCCAGCACTTCGCGCCAGACGAATGCGCAAACTACTTCAGAAACGCCGGTTACGCTTCACCCTGAAACAATCACGCTCTAGTGCCCGCCCGACATCGACTTGACGATCTCCTCGACCACCTTCTTGGCGTCGCCGAACAGCATCATCGTGTTGTCGCGGAAGAACAGCTCGTTCTCCACACCCGCATAGCCCGAAGCCATCGAGCGCTTGATGAACAGCACGGTCTTGGCCTTTTCCACGTCGAGGATGGGCATGCCGTAGATCGGGCTCTTCGGATCGGTCTTGGCGGCGGGGTTCGTCACGTCGTTGGCGCCGATGACGAAGGCGACATCGGCCTGCGCGAAGTCGCGGTTGATGTCGTCGAGTTCGAACACCTCGTCGTAGGGCACGTTCGCCTCGGCGAGCAGCACGTTCATGTGGCCGGGCATGCGGCCGGCGACCGGGTGGATCGCGTAGCGCACCGACACGCCTTCCTTCTTCAGCATGTCGGCCATCTCGCGAAGCGCGTGCTGGGCCTGCGCCACCGCCATGCCGTAGCCCGGCACGATGATGACCGAAGACGCGTTCTTCATGATGAACACGGCATCTTCGGCCGAGCCCTGCTTGACCGGGCGCTGTTCCTTCGCCGCCCCGCCGGCTGCCGCCGTCGACGCGTCGGTGCCGAAGCCGCCCAGGATCACGTTGAAGATCGAGCGGTTCATGCCCTTGCACATGACATAGGACAGGATCGCGCCCGACGAGCCCACGAGCGCGCCGGTGACGATCAGCAGCGAATTCTGCAACGTGAAGCCGATGCCGCACGCGGCCCACCCCGAATAGGAGTTGAGCATCGAGACGACGACGGGCATGTCCGCACCGCCGATGGGCAGGATCAAGAGGAAGCCCAGTGCGAGCGAGACGATCACCAGCGTCCAGAAGGCGACCGGGCTGCCGCTTGCCGACAGCCACACGATGACGGCGACGATGACGACGCCGAGGATCGCGTTGAGCGGGTGCTGCATGGGAAACTGAAGCGGCGCGCCCGATACGAGGCCCTGGAGCTTCGCGAAGGCGACGATCGAGCCGGTGAAAGTGATCGCGCCGATCGCCGTGCCCAGTGCCATCTCGACCAGCGAGGACGCCTTGATGGCGCCCGGAATGCCGATCCCGAAGCTCTGCGGCGAATAGAGCGTGGCGGCGGCCACGAACACCGCCGCGAGGCCGACCAGCGAGTGGAAGGCCGCGACGAGCTGGGGCAGGGCCGTCATCTCGATGCGCATGGCCACGAACGTGCCGACGGCACCGCCGATCAGGATGCCCGCGGCGATCAGGCCGAAGGAACTGGTCTGCGGCAGCAGCAGCGTCGTGCCGATGGCGATCGCCATGCCGGCCATGCCGAAGAAGTTGCCGCCGCGCGCGGTCTCGGGGCTCGAGAGGCCGCGCAGCGACATGATGAAGCAGATGGAAGCCGCCAGATAGAGCAGCGAAGCGGTATTGGCACCCATGATCGCGATCTCCCCCGCCTACTTCTGCTTCTTCTTGAATTTGCCCAGCATGCGCTGGGTGACGACGAAGCCGCCGAAGATGTTGACCGACGCGAGCATCACGGCAAGGAAGCCCATCGCCTGGCTGAAGCCGACGACCGAGGCCCCGGCCGCCAGCAGCGCGCCCACGATGATGACCGAGCTGATGGCGTTGGTGACAGCCATCAGCGGCGAATGCAGCGCCGGCGTCACGCGCCAGACGACGTAGTAGCCCACGAAGGTCGCCAGCACGAGGACGGTCAGGCCCATCGTCAGCGCGTCGGGCCCGTGGCCCGCGGTCGCGTCGGGCGACATCGCGGCCTGCGCGGCCAGGTCGCGCGCCTTGGCGGCGAGCGAAGCGGCATCGGTCGCAAGCGATGCGGCGCGGTCGAGAAGCGAAGCGTCGGCCATGTTCTTCCAGTCCCCCGGTTACTGCGCGGCCGCGGCGGGCGCCGGCGCGAAATTGGGATGCACGATCTGGCCGTCGCGGGTGAGAAGCGAACCCTTGATGATCTCGTCGGCCGGGTCGATGGCGAGGCTGCCGTCCTTGGCGACGACCAGCTTCATGAATTCGGCAAGATTGCGCGCATAGAGCGCGGAGGCATCCACCGCCAGGCGCGAGGGCACGTTGGCGTAGCCCACGATCTTGACGCCGTGCCGGGCCACGATCTTGCCGACTTCGCTGCCCTCGCAGTTGCCGCCGGTCTCGACCGCAAGGTCGATGACGATGGAACCGGGCTTCATCGAGGCGACCATCGCGTCGCTGACGAGGCGCGGGGCGGGGCGGCCGGGGATCTGCGCCGTACAGATCACGACGTCCATCTTCCTGACCGTTTCGGCGATGAGGGCGGCCTGCTTGGCCTTGTAGGCGTCCGACATTTCCTTGGCGTAGCCGCCCGAGGTTTCGGCCTGGCGGGCTTCCTCGTCGTCGACGAAGACGAACGTGGCGCCCAGCGATTCGACCTGCTCCTTGGCGACGAGGCGCACGTCGGTCGCCGACACCACGGCGCCGAGGCGGCGTGCGGTCGCGATCGCCTGAAGGCCTGCGACGCCCGCACCCATCACCATCACCTTGGCCGGGGCGACGGTGCCCGCGGCCGTCATCATCATCGGGAAGGCGCGGCCGAACTGCTCGGCCGCATCGATCACGGCCTTGTAGCCGGCGAGGTTCGCCTGGCTCGAAAGCACGTCCATTGACTGCGCGCGCGTGATGCGCGGCACCAGTTCCATCGCGAAGGCCGTGATGCCACGCTGTGCCAGATCGGCAACCTGTTCCTTGTTGCGGTAGGGGTCGAGCTGCGAAATGAGAACCGCGCCGGATTTCATGCCCGCCAGTTCGTCACCGCCTTCGGCCGCGGTCAGCGGGCGGCCGACCTTCAGCACGATATCGGCCTGCGCCAGAAGGCTCGCATTGTCCGAAACGATTTCGGCGCCCGCATCGACGAAGGCCTGATCGGGGATCGCGGCCGAAAGACCCGCACCCGCTTCGACAAGGAAGGTAAGGCCTAACGGCTTCATGCGCTTGATCGAATCCGGTGTTGCGGCAACGCGCGCCTCGTAGGCACGGCGTTCTTTGGGGATCGCAACCTTCATCCTCGTCTCCCGGCAGGCAGTGGGCCGTAAATCGGCGGCGCACAATGCGTAGCAACCGGAGCCTTGCCAACGCAAGATTCTTAAAGGCCGCACATAAATTTAACTAAATCGGCGGCCGTCTCAGGCGGCGCTCACCGCATGCGGTGCCCGAGGAAGCATCAGCGTGACCGTCGTGCCCAGGCCGGGGGCGCTTGCCAGCGTGAGCCGGCCGCTGAGGCGGTGGGCAAGCGCGGTCGAGATCGACAGCCCGAGTCCGGTGCCCGGAACGGCCGAATCCCGCGAGGCGCGCGTGCGGAAGAACGGCTTGCCGATCGAGGAAAGATCCTCGGGCGCGATGCCGGGGCCGCGATCGACGACCGAGATGGCGACCATGCCCGAGGTCTCGTCGTTGCGGGCCACGATGTCGACCTGCGCGCCGGCGGGCGAGAACTTGATCGCGTTCGAGACAAGATTCATCAGGATCTGGCGCACCGCGATCTCGTCGCCGCAGGCCACGACGCCTTCGCCGAACGCGCGCAGCGTCACCTTTCGGTCGGCCGCGACGGGCCGCAGCAGGCGCGCCATTTCCTCGGCGAGGATCGAGGCGTCGATCTCGACGATGCGCAGTTCCCGGCTGCCGACGTCGATCGTCGAGAAGTCGATGATGTCGCCGATCAGCATCAGCAGATGATTGCCGCTGTCGGCGATGTCGCGCGCGTATTCGGAATATTTCGCATGCCCCAGCGGGCCGAACGTCGCATCCGAAAGGATCTGGGCGAAGCCGACGATGGCGTTGAGCGGCGTGCGCAGTTCATGGTTCATCTTCGCGATGAAGATGCCGCGCCCTTCCGCCTCGCGGCGCAGCCCGTCGCGCGCGAGCGCCAGATCGGCATTGCTACGGCCCAGCGCCACCGCATAGCGGATCGACATGCGCGCATAGACGAACGCCGCCAGCAGCGTGACGCCGGCGATCGCGAGCATCGGCCAGTAGGCGAGCAGCACGTTGCGGTCGAACGGTTGCCAGACCGTGGCGTAGACGACGACGAGCGGCAGCGGCTCGAGCCCGACGAAGGCAGCCAGCAACGGCACGTCCGTGCCGGCGGGCTGGTAGTTGAAATGGCCGGTGCGTGCCGCCGGATAGCGCGCCCAAAGGTTCAGCCCGGGCATCGCGGCGGCATTCTCGACGTCGTCGGACGGATATCGCGCGATTGCCGTACCGTCATTGCGGAACAGCGAGATCCGGTCGCCCTCCCGATCCACGAGCGCCTTGAAGACGTCGACGAACGACTGGAGCGGGATACCCACGCTGACGACGCCGACGGTCTGGCCCTCGAGCGTCGCGATGGGGCGGGAGACGTAGATCGTTTCTTCCGCCTCGCGCGCGCCGGGCAGCGGGCCGGAGATGAAGAGCTGGCGATTGGGATCGATCATCAATTCGCGTTCGGGCGCCTGCCTTCCGCTGCCGATCTGGTAGCGGAAATCCTCGCGCCCGCTCGCGTCGATGCGGCTGCTCAGAAGCCGGCTGTGGCCGTCGGCCTGCCAGATGTCGAGCGAGAAATGCGCCGGCACGGAATCGAGCGCGGTGCGCCGGATAAGCGCGATCTGCTCGGGCGGAAGTTTCGCCGGATCGCGGCCGTCGAGCGACCACAGGACCTGCATGATGACGGCATCGGCCAGCGCCACGAGACGCACGCCATGCGAATCGGCGACGAGCAGGTTGCGCTCGATGCCGGCGAGGCGCTGCGCGCTTTCGCGCCGGAACATCCACGAGGCGGTTGAAAGTGCTGCGGCAACCAGCGCCACGCAAAGCAGCACGGCCCAGACATAGAGCCGGCGCAGCGACGGCGAGCTTGGCCGCTCGAGATCTGTCGCGCGGTTTTCCAGCGGATTTTGGGGAAGGTCGAAGGCCACTTGCGGTTTCCGTATCGGGATCGCGTGGTTCTATCTTGCCTTCCTTAATCTGGTGTAAATATGATCCATCAATACTATTGTAAGTTAGGCTACGATTGAGCGGCGGGAAGCTGAAGCGTGACGGTGGTCCCGGCACCCGGCGCGCTCTCGAGCAGGAGGCGGCCCCCCATCTGATGGGCAAGCGCCACGGCAACCGACAGGCCGAGACCGGTTCCCGATACGGCGCCGAGCCGCGCGGCGCGCGCCCGGAAGAACGGGCGGCCGACCGATTCAAGTTCGTCCGGGTCGATGCCGGCACCGCGATCAATGACCGCGATTTCAACGCTGTCGCCGCGAAGCGTGACGCACGTCCGGATTTCCACTGTACCGCCCGGAAGCGAGAACTTGATGGCATTCGTCAGGAGATTGATGAGGACCTGCCGCAGCGCCACGGCATCGCCGCGCGCGACGGCTTCCTCGCCCGTCACGACCAGCGTGATCGAGCGATTGACCGCGACCGGTTTCAGGTGCCGGACGACGTCGCGCACGGACTGCATGGCATCGAGCTGTATTACATCGACGCGCCGCCGCCCCTGATCAATGGCAGAAAAGTCGATAATTTCGCCGATCAGATTGCGCAGATGCTCGCCGCTCGTGGCGATGTCGCGCGCATATTCGCGGTATTTCGGGTGCGACGGGCCGAACGTGGCGTCGGCGAGGATCTGCGCGAATCCGACGATCGCGTTGAGGGGTGTGCGAAGTTCGTGGTTCATGTTCGCAATGAAGATGCCGCGTTCGTCGGACTCGAACTGCAGGCGCGCCTTCGCACCCGCCAGCTCGACGTTGGCGCGCGCCAGCGCGTTGGCATAGCGCGTCGACGACCACGCATAGCCGATGGCCACGACCAGCGTAATGATCGCGATGGCGAGCACGGGCCAGTAGATACGCAGCGCCTCCTGCGCGATGGGCCGGTATTCGGCCGTGTAGACGAGGACGAGCGGCAGCGGCTGCAGGCCGAGGAAGACCGTGACGGCTTCGGTACCCGACCCGGCAAGCTTCTGGTGGATCCGGCCGAAGCTGGAGGCGGGATAGCGTCGCCAGAGGTCGGTTGCGGGAATATCGACGATTCCTGCGGCAGACTCGGCCGGGTATTGCGCGACGGGTTGCCCGTCGTTGCGATAGATCGCAACGCGATCGCTGGCACGCTGGCGCAACGTCATCAGATAGTCGGTCACGACGTTGGTCGGAATGCTGACGGCGACGACCGCCAGCGCTTCGCCTTCGGGCGTCGAGACCGTGCGCGAGACCACCAGCGTGCGGCGGCCGCCGAGGCTTCCCGTCGACAGGACGACATCGCGGAACGGATCGGCGACGAGCGCGCGGCTTGCCGCATATCGGCCGTCGCCCACGTGATGCCGGAAAAACTCCTCTCCGTCGGCGTGTCCGCGCGACGGATCGAGCGCGTGGCGGCCGTCGGCACGCCAGACATCGATGGTGACGCCGTCGGCTGCGTGTTCTGGCGGAACGCGCAGGGCCGTCGCCAGCCGTTCGGGCGGTACGTCCACAGGCGCGTGCCCGTCGAGGACGCGCATGACGGGAACCATCAGCAGGTCGGCACGTGCGACGAGCTGGGCAAGGAACGTGTCGCCGGACAGAAGGCTGCGCTCGATCGCGGCGGCGCGGAATTCGGCGAACGCCTCGCCGAACGAGCGTTCGCGGTCGTGAATCCACGTTGCCGTGCCCAGCACGGCGCAGATCATGAAGATGCACAGGACCGCCGCCGCGACATTGTGCGGCCTTGCGGAGGCCTGGTTCTCGATCGCTTCTGCGCCGTCGAGACCTGCGACCTGGATCGTGGGGGGCGTGTATGTCACCGGCGGTTCTCCGGCCAACCGAGGTCGAGCCCCTAATGCCAGAAGACCGCATAAGATGCAATTGAGGAAAGATTTATACTCTACAGTAGTATGAATGGCATCGATGCATCGTCCCGGCTTTTCTCAATTCGACAATTGACGGGCGCTGGGGCCGGTGGTTAGGGTCTCGCCTGAGCTGCGGGTTGAACAGGGACGCGCTGCTTGAATAAGGAACCGCCCGATTGACGCCGAAGATGCGCTCGGGCGGTTCTGTTTTTCGGGGGAACGCATGAGCGGACGATTCCCGCGTTTTGATACACTTTCTCTCCACGCTGGCCAGCAGCCGGATTCGGCGACCGGTGCTCGCGCCGTGCCGATCTACCAGACCACGTCCTACGTTTTCCCGGACGTCGATTCGGCCGCTTCACTGTTCAATCTCGAGCGCGCCGGCCACATTTACTCGCGAATCTCGAATCCGACCGTGGCCGTGTTCGAGGAACGCGTGGCCGCCCTCGAGGGCGGCGTCGGGGCGATCGCGACGGCATCCGGGCAGGCCGCCCTCCATCTTGCCGTCGCCACGCTGATGGGTGCGGGCGGCCATATCGTCAGCTCTTCGTCGATCTATGGCGGCTCGCACAACATGTTCGCGCACACGCTGCCGCGATTCGGAATCTCGGCAACCTTCGTTGATCCGCGCGACCCGGCCGCCTTCGCTGCCGCGATCGGGCCTGCGACGCGGCTGGTCTTCGGCGAAGTGCTCGGCAATCCCGGACTTGAAGTGCTCGACGTGCCGGCCGTCGCGAAGGTCGCGCACGAAGCCGGCCTGCCGCTGATGCTCGACTGCACGTTCTGCACGCCCTATCTGTTCCGGGCGTTCGAGCACGGCGCGGATATCGTGATGCACTCGGCGACCAAATGGATGGGCGGGCACGGCATCGCGATCGGCGGCGTGCTCGTCGATGCCGGAACCTTCGACTGGGAAGCCTCGGGAAAATTCCCGACGCTGACCGAACCCTATGCCGGCTATCACGGTCTCGACTTCGCCGAGGAGTTCGGCCCCGCCGCCTTCCTGATGCGCGCGCGCGCCGAGGGATTGCGCGATTTCGGCGCCTGCATGTCGCCCACGAACGCGTTCCATCTGCTTCAGGGGCTCGAGACGCTGCCGCTGCGCATGGCGCGTCACGTCGAAAACGCGCGCAAGGTCGCCGCGTTCCTCGCCGCGTCGCCAGACGTGGCCTGGGTCAATCATCCCGATCTGCCGTCCCATCCCGATCATGCGCTCGCACGCAGGCTCCTGCCCAACGGGTCGGGTTCGATCGTCAGTTTCGGGATCAAGGGCGGGCGCGCGGCCGGCAAGCGCTTCATCGAGGCGCTCCGGCTGTTCAGCCATCTTGCCAATGTCGGCGATGCGAAATCGCTGGTCATTCATCCGGCTTCCACGACGCACCAGCAAATGGATGCGGCCTCGCTCAAGGCGGCCGGCATCGGCGAGGAGATGATCCGGCTTTCTGTGGGTCTCGAGGATCCGGCCGACCTGCTCGACGACCTCGGGGCGGCGTTGCGCGTCGCTTCGAAGGGCTAGCGCATGGAGATCGACGTTGCGGGCACGCGCGTCTTCGCGGCGACCGGCGGGCGCCCGTTCGATCCCACATTGCCGACAGTCGCGTTCGTTCACGGGGCCGGGATGGACCACACGGTCTGGACGCTCCAGACACGGTGGTTTGCCCATCACGGCCGCAATGCGCTTGCCTTCGATCTCCCCGGGCACGGGCGTTCGCAGGGGGCCGCACTCGCCTCGATCGATGCGATGGCGGATTTCATCGTGCGGGCGACCGGCGCGGCCGGCGCACGCCAAGCGGCGATCGTGGGCCATTCGATGGGGGCACTGGTTGGGCTTTCCGCCGCGGCACGCCATCCCGGAAGCCTGCGCGCCCTGGCACTGCTTGGTGCCGCGGCACGGATGCCCGTCCACCCCAAGCTGCTGGATGCCGCGCGGCGAAACGATCCTTCCGCCGTTGCGATGATCGCGGACTGGGCCTTCGGCCGGCGCGCGCAGATCGGCGGCGCGCGCGCACCGGGCACCTGGATGGTCGGCGGCGGGACGCGCCTTCTCGAGCGCGCCCGGCCGGGCGTGCTCGCAAGCGATCTTGCCGCCTGCGATTCGTTCGCCGGTGCGCCGGACGCGGCGCGTTCGGTGCGATGCCCGGTGCTCGTCCTGCTCGGCGACGGCGACCGGATGACTCCGGCAGCCGGCGGGCGCGCGCTGGCAGACGCTATTCCCGGAGCCCTGGTGCGGACTGTACCGGGCGCCGGTCACATGGCCATGATCGAACGGCCGGACGAAACGCTCGCCGCCCTGGCCGAGGTCTGCTGAACGTGGCGGACCATAAGAAGGCACCCGAGACTCGCGCCGCCTATGCGCATTTTCGCGAAATTCCCACGCGCTGGATGGACAACGACCTTTACGGTCACGTCAACAACGTCGTCTATTACAGCTACTTTGACACGGTCATAAACGCCTACCTCATCGAAGCCGGCGGGCTGGACATACATAATGCGGATGTTATCGGTGTCGCCGTTGAAACGAATTGTCGCTTCCGTGCGTCACTTGCCTTTCCCGAGACCGTCGAAGCGGGCCTGCGCGTAGGACATATCGGGAAAAGCTCAGTGCGCTACGAAATCGGGATATTCAAGCGCGGAACACAGGCCGCCGCGGCCGAAGGTTATTTCGTTCACGTCTTTGTCAAACGTGCCAATCAGCGGCCGGTTGAAATTCCGGATGACATACGATCGTGTCTCCAGAAATTGTGTATACAGGAAAATTCGTCGTAGAATTGTCTACCCTTTTGTCGAGCAACCGGTAAGGTCGCGGCGAATTTTGCCGCGGAGAACCGGTATGTTCTGCATCAGCGCCAACGAAGCCCTCGACGCGCCGGCACGCGAGACCCTGTTCCGTGTTGCCCAGCCCCATCTCGAACACGCCCGAATAACGGCGACGGAACTTGCCTTCGATCCGCGCGAGCAGCGCCGCCTTCTGAATGCCGGAACGCGGTTCCAGGAGTTCGTCCAGCGCGTGGCGATCCTGCAGGGGCAGACGATGAAGAACCCGGTCACCGAGCGTGTCCGGCAGATCATCGACATCGTCGACGAGGCCATGCGGATGATCGAGCAGGTCGCCCGGGAGGTCGCCGCATCGCACGAGACCAATGCTGCGGGGATCGACCGCCTCGCCGCAAGCGACCCGGTTTTGGGTCCCATCCGGGCGGGCGTGGCCATCGCGTCGACGCTTGCCACAACCGGCCCCGGCGACTGGATCGGCAAGGCCAATCGCTGCCTGACGCTGTTCGACAGCCTGACGCATCCGGTCGCGCTCGACATCGTCGACCAGACTTTGGCCGAACTTGTCCGACTGAAGCCGGCGTCGACCACGCTGATCGGTTCGCCGGAGAACCTGCCGCTCATCGTTCGCGCGTGTCTCATGATCGCGGGCGACACCGACGCGGGTTCGTCGGTAAATGCCGCGCCGTTCGTCCAGGCGCTCGTCGCGCGGCAAAAGAAGCGACCGACGCCGCGCACCGTCCAGTCGGCCGTGGAAGTCCTCAAAGGCGCCCTCGCGAGCCCCGCTTCGATGGTCAAGCGCGATCCGACGCAGGAAATCAAGCAGACTCGCAGCCTGCGCGATCGCATTACAAATCTCCCGCGCCTCGTCGCGGACCGCGAGTTGCAGGAAATCCTCGCACGGCGCATGTCGCGCCTCGTGGCGCCCGAACTGCTGGAGCCGCTGGTCGCGCGCGAAATCGGCGCCGGCCGCAAGGCGATCCTGTTGCTCGGCCTGCATTGCGAGATCGGCGATCCGGGCGCGCGCAAGCACCTTGTCACGCATCTCGACCAGCTCGTGGATTCACGCGAGTTCAAGGACGAGTTCTTCGTTCCGGGATCCAGCCACGACGAAAAGCGGGCGCTCGTCGCCCAGGTCGGGCAGGCGATCACGAATGCCGACCTCATCGACATCAAGCGGCAGCGCTATCAGGCCATCGTGACGACGACGTTCGCCTATCTCGGCGAATCCGGCGACAGAAGGATTTCGCCAAGGATGATTGCGGGCCCCGAGGACCGCATCCAGATCGGCGGCGTGCGCGTGCCGCTTCGCAACTGGAGCGAGACCGGCCTGATGTTCGGTCCGTATAACGGCCTGATCGCCCCGGGCCAGCGCATGCGCGCCACGGTGATGCTGCGCAACGCCTATATCGCGATGGGCTTCGAGGCCGAGCTTGAGATCGTCCGTCAGGTCGACGGGCTGGTCGGCGCCAAGTACAACTGCCCCGATCCGCAGGCCCGCCAGCGTATCAAGGCCCATTTCCGGGCGGCCTGACCGCCTCGGGATTTACACACAATTTATTTACCATCAACAGGTAGGTTGCCGGTCTTGTCGCAAGACTGGACCTGCCGATGTTCTGCACGACCCCGATTGAAGCGCTTGGACCCGAGGCGCGCGAGACACTGTTTCGCGTGGCGATGCCCTATCTCGAGCAGGCACGGATTACCGCGGCGGAGCTTGCCTTCGACCCGCGAGAGCACCGGAAGCTATTGAATTCCGGCACGAAATTCCAGGAATACATCCAGCGTGTCGCGATCCTGCAAGGCCAGCAGCTCAAGAATCCGGTGACCGAGCGCGTCCGCCAGACGCTCGAACTCGTCGATGGCGCCATGCGGTTGGTCGAAATGGAAGCCAAGGGGCTGCCTGACGCGCATGTGGCCGACGCCACGGCGCTCGACCGACTCGCGGCCAGCGACGCCCAACTTGGGCCGGTGCGCGCGGGAATTGCCCTTGCGGCCGTCATGGCACCGATGGGGCCCGGCACCTGGGTCATTCGCGGGCAGCGCTGCCTCGAGCTTCTATCCGCCGCGCGGCACCCGGCAGTCGTCGCCCTGCTCGATCAGACGATCGCCGAACTGCTGCGGATCAAGTCCGCGTGCGCCGGGCTCGTCGCGCCCGCCGAAAATCTCACCGCACTCGTCAAGGCGTGCCTGGCGCTGGCCGGTGATGCCGAGTCCGTGCGCGGTGCGTCGAATTTCGTCCACGGTCTAACTGCGGCGACCAAGAACCATGACATGCCGTTCACCGGGCGCGCGGTCGTGGAGATATTGAACGGGGCGGTGACCGGGCCGGCCTCGCTCGACAAGCGCGATCCCACGCAGGAACTGAAGGCCACGCGCGACCTGCGCCGCAAGATCGACGGTCTGCCGCTGCTCGACGCCGACCGCGAGCTCAAGGAAAACCTGTCCAGGCGCCTCACCCGACTGACCGCACCGGAAAGTCTTGAGCCCATCGTCGCGCGCGAAGTCGGCATCGGCCGCAAGCTTCTCGTGCTTCTGGGCCTTCACGCCGACATCGAAGATCCGAATGCGCGCCGCTACCTTGTCGCGATGATCGACTCGCTGGTCGAAAATCCCGAATTCAAGTCGGATTTCTACGTGCCCGGCATGGCGCACGACGAAAAGCGCGCGCTCGCCGGGCAGGTCTCCCAGCTCATGGCCGCCTCGCAATTGTCCGACAATCGCCGCCAGCGCTTCCGCGAGATCGCGGCCACGGCCTTCGCCGATCTGACCGCGGCTGGCGAGCGGCGCATTTCCCCGCGCATGGTTGCAGGCCCCGAGGACCGCGTGCTGCTTGGCGGCCAGCGCGTGCCGCTGCGCAACTGGAGCGAAACGGGCCTGCTTTTCGGGCCCTTCAACGGCATCGCGCAGCCCGGCCAGCACATGAAGGCGACCGTCATGCTGCGCAACGGCTATCTGTCGATGGGTTTCGAGGCCGAACTGGAAATCGTGCGCGCCAACGACGGCCTGATCGGCGCGAAATATGCCTGCAACGACCCGCATGTCCGCCAGCGCATCAAGGCGCATTTCCGCGCCTGACGCGCGAACGCCCGCCGCGGCGGATGCCGGGCGGGCGCTGTCGCGGTTGACCGGACGCCTGGTTCAGGCGGCCTTGGCTTCGAGGGTCTGCGGCTTGGCCGAAGTCTCGACCGCGATACGGCGGGGCTTCATCGCCTCGGGCACTTCGCGCACGAGATCGACATGCAGCAAACCGTTCTCGATGCTTGCACCCGACACGCGGATGAAATCCGCGAGCTGGAAGCGTCGCTCGAAGCTGCGCTGCGCGATGCCGCGATGCAGATAGGCGCCGGCCTGCTCGGGTTCCTTCTTCGCGCCGGAAATCACGAGCGTGTTCTCCTGCTGGACGAGTTCGATCTCGTCGGCCGCGAAGCCCGCGACGGCCATGGCGATTCGATAGTTGTTCTCGCCGGTTTTCTCGATGTTGTACGGCGGGTAGCCGCCCTGTTCGGCGACGCGCAACGACTCGTCGATCATGCGCGAGAGCCGGTCGAAGCCGATGGTCGAACGGAAAAGGGGCGAAAAGTCGAAGTGATTCATAATCCTATCCTCCTTTGAGCGATCGGACGTTGGTTGACGCCGGCAGCCCCGGATGGGCACCGCCGGACAGGCTGGATTTAGGCGCGCGTACGGGGGATTCAAGGCCCGCCAGGCCCGGCAAAATTGCCATTTGCGTTTTTTCGGGCGGACTCCGAAACTTATGCGGCGAGGAGGAGCGAAATTGACGCTATCCGAGTCGAGCCCATCGGCCGATCCCGTTTCGCCGTTCTTCGGGCGCACGTTCGACGAAACGATGAGCCTGCTGCTTTCCGCGCGCCACTACGTGGCGAACGTCCAGCCGGGGGAGGCTTTTCAGGCCGATCCCGACGAACGGCTGCATATGAATTGCGAAGCGATGCGCCTGACCACGCGACTTGCGCAGGTGATGGCGTGGCTCCTTGCGCAAAAGGCGGTCGCCGCCGGCGAGATCAGCCGTGAGGAAGTGCGCGACGAGCGCTTCCGTCTTGGCGCGCATGCGCTGTGCCTTGCCGATACCGATGCGCGCGTCGCGCGCTCGAGCGCGCGGCTCGGCGATCTGATGCTCCAGAGCCGGCGGCTGTTCGAACGTGTGGCGCGCCTCGACCGGCAACTCGGCATCTGATCGGCGTTTGAGCGAACGAAAAAGGGCGCTTCTTTCCGGAAGCGCCCTCTCGCCGTTCCCCGAAAGGGGTGTGCGGGATTACTTCTTCGCGGCGGCCTTGGCCGGAGCGTCGGCCTTCGGTGCTGCCGCCTTTTCGCCGGTGGTCGGGCCGGCCTTGATGCCGATGCCCGCAAAGCGCTTGTTGAACTTGGCCACCTGGCCGCCCGTGTCGAGCATGCGCTGCTGGCCGGTCCAGGCCGGATGCGTCTTCGGATCGATGTCGAGACGCAGCGTGTCGCCGGCCTTGCCCATCGTCGAGCGCGTCTTGAACTGGGTGCCGTCGGTCATCACGACGGTGATTTCGTGGTAGTCAGGGTGGATCTGGGGCTTCATGGACCGCGCTCCGGAAGTTCGATTTCGGCCGCCCGGCGGCCGCGTGGGCGCCCTGGCAGGAAGCGGCGCTTATACAGGCTTGCGGGCGGCGGTGCAAGACGACGGGACCTGCCCCCTCGACGTTTCCGGCTGACCGTGCTAAAGCGCCGAAGGCATTGAAATTTCCGAGAGATTTGGCGGATATGGACGAGCGCGAATTCGCCGACAGGGCCGACCGGACGCTTTCACGGCTGCAGGATGCCCTTGAAGCCGCCCTTGGCGCGGACGATCCGGAGATCGAATTGCGCGGCGGGATCCTGACGGTCGAGCTCGCCGATGGCGGCCAATTCGTGCTCAACAAGCACGGACCGACGCGCCAGGTCTGGCTTTCCTCGCCGGTTTCCGGTGCCTCGCATTTCGCCTGGGACGAAACGGGGACCTGCTGGCGTTCGACTAGGGGGCCCGACACGCTCGAGGGCCGGCTTTCCGGCGATCTGGCGACTGCCGTCGGGCATGCCGTCTCGCTCGACAGTTGAGGACTGACATGGCGCGCGGCGAAGACAAACAAAGCAGCGAGCGGACCGGCAGCCGGAATTTCGGCGTGCTCGTGCGGTTGGGAGCGTTCCTGCTGCCCTACCGCTTGCGGCTGGTCGGCGCCGCGATCGCGCTGACGATCGCGGCCGGTTCGGTCCTCGGGCTCGGCACGGCGTTGCGCTGGCTTGTCGATGCGGGTTTTGCCAGCGGCAATTCGGCGCTTCTCGATCGCGCGCTGTGGGGGCTGGTCGGCTTCATCGTGCTGCTGGCGGGCGCCACCTATTCGCGTTCCTACCTCGTGACGTGGCTTGGCGAACGCGTCACGGCCGATCTGCGAAAGGCCGTCTTCGCGCGTACGCTGCGCCTGTCGCCGGCCTTCTTCGAGACCACGCGCACCGGCGAAGTCCTCTCCCGGCTCACGGCCGACACGACGGCAATCCAAACCATCGTCGGGTCGACCGCATCGATGGCGCTGCGAAACGTGCTGCTGATGATCGGCGGTGCCGCGATGATGGCGATCACGGCACCGGACCTTGCGGCGATCACGTTGGCGGTCGTCCCGTTCGTCGTGGCGCCCATCGTGATTTTCGGCCGGCGCGTGCGCAAGCTCTCGCGTGAAAGCCAGGACCGGCTCGGCGACGTCGGCGCCGATATCGACGAGACACTCAACGCCGTTCGCACCGTGCAGGCCTTCAACCGCGAGGCCGCGGACGGCGCGCGCTTCGACCGTCGGGTGGAAGAGGCGTTTGTGGCCAATGCACGGCGTGCCGCCGCACGTTCGGCGCTGATCGCGCTCGTGATGCTGCTTGTCTTCGGCGCCGTCGGTTTCGTGCTGTGGGTCGGCGGGCACGGCGCGATGCGCGGGGAAATCTCCGTCGGCCAGCTCAGCGCCTTCGTTTTCTATGCCGTCATCGTCGCAAGCTCGGTCGGCGCCATCAGCGAATTCATGGCCGACCTGCAGCGCGCGGCCGGCGCATCGGAACGGCTCTTCGAGCTGCTCGACGCCGTGCCGGATATCCGGTCCCCGGCGTCGCCTGCCTTGTTCCCTGTCCCTTCGCGCGGTGCGGTCGCGTTCGAGCATGTATCGTTCCGATATCCGAGCGCGCCCGACCGCACGGCGCTTGACGACCTTTCCTTCGCGGTCGAGCCGGGCGAGACGGTTGCCATCGTCGGCCCGTCGGGTGCCGGCAAGACGACCGTCTACCAGCTGCTGCTGCGCTTCTACGATCCGCAAGGCGGCGTCGTGCGCCTTGACGGCGTGGATCTCCGGCTTGCCGATCCGGCCGAGGCACGCGCGCGTGTCGGGCTCGTCCCGCAGGAACCGACGATTTTCGCCGCCGACGTGCTCGAGAACATCCGCTATGGCCGCGTCGGGGCGACGGATGCCGAAGTGCGCGCCGCCGCGCGCGCCGCCTATGCGGACGAGTTCGTCGAGCGGCTTCCGCAGGGCTGGAACACGTTTCTGGGCGAACGTGGCGTTCGCCTTTCGGGCGGCCAGCGCCAGCGCATCGCGATCGCGCGCGCCCTCGTGCGCGATCCGGCGCTGCTTCTGCTCGATGAGGCGACAAGCGCGCTCGACGCCGAAAGCGAACGCTATGTCCAGGCGGCCCTCGAAGCGGTCGGTCGCAGCCGCACGGTCCTTGCCATCGCGCACCGGCTCGCGACGGTCGTGCGCGCGGACCGGCTGATCGTGCTCGACCACGGGCGGAAAATCGCCGAAGGTCCGCATGCGCGGCTTGTCGCCGAAGGCGGGCTTTATGCGCGGCTTGCAGCACTTCAATTCGACGCGCCATCGGGCGAACGGGCGACGTTGCAGGGAGTAGTCGGACGATGAAGGCGAAGGTCGCCTGCATATTTGCGCTTTCGGCGGGCCTGCTGGCCGCGTGCGGCTCCGACGAACCGTTGCGCGGTCCGGTCCCGGCACTGCTGAAGGCGATCGACCGCATGTCCGACCAGGATTTCGCCGTCCCGCTCGAAGGCGGCCAGTCGGCACTCCTGCCGATGTATTCCGAGAAAAAGCTCGTCGGCGCGCATGCCGGCGTGAAACGCGTGGTCGTCGGCATCCAGGATCCGTATCGCAACGCCGGACTCGTCTTCGACGTGCTGAAAAAGGCGGTCGGCGAGGGGCCCGACACGATGGTCGTGGTTCCGCAGTTCATCGCGGCCCAGGACGCGGAAAAGCACAAGCTCGGGCCCGAGTTCGCGCGCTGGACGATCGAGGGCTGGAGCGACGGCGGAAATTCGCGCCCGGCCAACTTGCGCGACACGGGGCCGATGGTGTCGAGCTTCACGGTTCTCGATGCGGTCATTCTCTATCTTGCCGACCGGGCCGGGTTTCCCGACCTGAAGGACATCGAGATCGTCGGATACGGGCGCAGCGGCCGGATGGTCCAACTCTATGCGGCCGTCACCAAAGGGCTCGGTGCCGCATATACGCTCGACATCAAGGTCCATTTCGTCGTCGCCAACGCCGACACGTTCGTCTATTTCGACGACCGCAGGCCCAGCCGTGGCGACACGCCGTTTGCGCCATTCGAGCGCGAGCAATGCCCGGGTTTCAATCTCTGGCCCTACGGGCTGGCCGTGCCCTCGGTCTATGCCTATGGCGTGATCGGGGCCGATCTGGCACGGCAATACGCCGATCGCGATGTCGTCTATCTCATCGACGAACGCGACACCGATCCGGTCGACCGCGATTGCGAGGCGCGTGCCCAGGGCCGAAACCGTCTCGATCGCGCGCAGAATTATCTGAAATATCTCGAGGCCGTCACCGGCAGCGCGCCGGCCGCCCAGCGTATCGTCGTGACGCGGGCCAACCCGAGCGGCCTTTCGGGGTTGCTCGCCGGCGCCTGCGGCAAGTCGGTTCTGGCCGGCGGCGGCTGCTGAAGGTCAGCTTCGGGCTTCGATCCATTCGCCCATCCGCGCGATCTGGTCGGGCGGCAGTTCGTCGGCAAGCGTGCGCGCGAGATCGGCGAGCGACACCGCGGCAAGCCGCTCGCGCCAGGCCCTGTCGGCATCCCACATGACGCGCGCGATCGCGCATGGCCCGTTTTTGCGCATGCCCGGCGTGCGGCAGGGGTTGTTCTTGCGGATCTCGGTGCACACGAACGAGGACGACTTGCCTTCGACGGCCTCGACGATATCGAGAAACGTGATCCCGGCGGCTTCGCGCGCCAGGCGATAGCCGCCCGAAGGGCCGAGTGTTCCTTCGACAAGTCCTGCCTGCGAAAGCGCCTGCAAGGCCTTGCCGAGATATTCCTTCGGCACGCCGTGCAGTTTGGCAAGATCCTTGGTCGAAAGGAAGCGCGCTTCGGGAAGGCCCGCAAGGATGGCGCAGCAATGCAGCGCCCATTCGACCTGGTTTCGCAACTGCATCAGGCGAGGCCCGCCTTCGTAAGGCCGTAGGCTGCATCGCGCGATCCCGGGACAACACGGAAAGCGATGCTTGCACGGTTCCATCCGTTGATCGCCATCACGGCGAACGTAAGCTCGGCGAGCGATTTTTCGTCGAACTGCGCGCGGGCTTCATCGTAGAGCGCATCGGTCACGCCGTGTTCGCCGAGCCGCGTCAATGCTTCGGCCCAGGCGAAAGCGGCGCGCTCGCGCGCGTCGAAAAGCGGGCTTTCGCGCCAGATCGCCACATGATGCAGGCGCAACTCGCGCTCGCCCGCGATCTTGGCTTCCTTGACATGCATGTCGACGCAGAACGCGCAGCCATTCATCTGCGAGACCCGGATGTCGACGAGGTGGCGCAGCTTCGCATCGAGGCCACTCGCCTTAATCGCCATGCTGAAGGCGAGGTACTTCTTGAAGAGGTCGGTGGAAAGTTCGGCATAGTCGGCGCGAGCAATGGACATGATCATCTCCAATTACGGATATTTAATATCTCTGAGGATATGAAATATCCGTAATATGTCGAGTCAAATCTTTATCTGCTCATAAGCAATTGGAATTGTGCGCTTATCTGTTCGTGAGCTTGAGCTCGATGCGCCGGTTCCGGCGCCAGCCGGCCTCGTCATCGCGGTCGTCGATCGGCTGGAATTCGGCCATGCCGGCGGCCTGGAGGCGTTCGGGCGGCAAACCGTTCGCGATCAGGAAGCGCACGACCGAGATCGCGCGCCCGGAGGAGAGTTCCCAGTTCGACGGAAACTCGCGCGTGGCGATGGGGCGGCGGTCGGTATGGCCGGTGACCTGCAAGACCCAATCGATGTCCTTGGGGATCTTCGCGGTGACTTCGCGCAGGATCTCGGCGAGCTTCTGGAGCTGTTTGCCGCCTTCAAGTTCGATCGTCGCCGAACCGGAAGCGAACAGCACCTCCGACTGGAACACGAAACGGTCGCCGACCACGCGCAGTTCCGGCCGGCTGCCGAGCACCTGACGCAGCCGCCCGAAGAATTCGGAGCGGTAGCGCTGGAGGTCCTCCACGCGGCCGGCAAGTGCAAGATTGAGCCGCTTGCCGAGATCGGCCACCTGCGCCTGCGATTCAGCGGTCTTCCGCTCGGACTCGGCGAGCAACGCCTCGATGCGGCGGAGCTGTTCGCGCAGTTCGGCCGTCTGGCGGTTGAGGAGGGCGACCTGCGCCTGCGCCTGGCTCGAAATCTGGCGCTCGCTCTTGGCGCTGTCCTCGGCCGTCGTCACGCGCTTCTCGAGATCGGCGCGAAGGGCGGCGAGCGTCTCGAGATCGCGCAACTGGGCTTCGATCTTCTCGCGGTCTGCCGAAATCGTCTTGTTGGCGTCCTCGAGTTCCTTGGCGCGTTCGGCGGAAAGCGTCTTGGCCGCTTCCGACTCGCCTTTCAGGCGCTCGTTGTCGGCAAGCGTGGCCTGCATTTCGGAAATCAGGCTCTTGAGGCGGGAATCGAGATCGGTCTTCTCGCGTTCGGCCATCGCCAGCGAGTTGGCAAGTTCGGCGAGCTGGACGCTTGCCCGCGCAAGCTGGTCGTCGCGCCCGGCGATGACGTCCTTCAGGTAGAACTGGAAGACCGCGAACACCATCATCACGAAGACGACGGCGATGACGAGCGTGGCGAGCGCGTCGACGAAACCCGGCCAGACGTCGATGGTGCGGACGTGACGACGGTTGCCGCCGCGCACTGCCTAGCTCCTCGGCTCTTCGGCGAGGTTGGCGATCGTGCGCGCGAGCAGGCGGATCTCGTTGCGGATGTCCTGCGTCAGTTGCAGGCGGCCGGTCGAAGCTTCCTCGACCATGCGCGAAAGGGCGGCATCCATGTTGCGGATGTGCATGCGCGTGGCCTCGTCGACGCCGCCGCCGGCCGCGCGCGGCACGTCGGCGAGCTTCGTGATGGCCGTGCGCAGCTCGATCTGGCCTTCGGCGAGCTTGAGCAGGAGCTGCTGTTCGGCCTTCATCTGGTCGGCAAGCGATCCGAGCCGGTCGGCCAGCGCCATGTTCGCCTGATTGGCGGCGTTGCGCCCTTCTTCCGAGCGCGTGATCGTGCGTTGCAGGCTTTCGAGATTGTCGGCGGTCGTTTCGAGCAGCGCCTGGATATAGGCGGGCACGGTGTCGCCGCCCTCGCCGCTGCCGATGGTGCCGGAGGAAAGGCGCGTCTGCGCGGAGAGCCATTCCTCGAGATCGTTATAGAAGCGGTTCTGCGCCTGACCCGCCTGAAGGTCGCAGAAGCCGAGCACGATCGAACTGGCGAGACCGAAGAGCGACGTCCCGAACGCCGTGCCCATTCCCTTCAGCGGCGCCTTGAGGCCGTTCTGCAGGTCGGCGAAAAGGGAGCCGACGTCGGTCGAGGCCGAGAGCGTGGCGATGACGCCGCTGACGGCCGAAACCGTCTGGAGCAGACCCCAGAAGGTGCCGAGCAGGCCCAAGAAGATCAGCAGCCCCACGAAGTAGCGCGACAGGTCGCGGCTTTCGTCCATGCGGCTGCCGATCGAATCGAGAAGCGAGCGCATCGACACGGGCGAGAGGCTGAAGCGGCCCGTGCGCTCGCCCAGCATCTTCACCATCGGCGCCAGAAGGCGCGGCGGCTTGGCGTCGGAAAGGGCGGGCCGGTTGGCGCGGAACATCTCGATCCACGCGATCTCGGCGTTGAGCGACACGATCTGGCGCGCGTTGAAAAGGATGCCCAGCGCCAGAACGGCGAGGATCACGCTGTTGAGCGGAAGGTGGTGCTGGAACGCCTCGATGAGGCCGTCCTTGAGAAACCAGCAGACGCCGCCGACGGCGACAAGGAACAGCAACGTACGGATCAGGAATCGGGTCGGGCGTGCGATCGTCGCATCCATCCGGTCCGCTCCTTTCTGCCGGTCGTCAGCGGCGAACGAGAACGATGTCCACGCGGTCGGGCGGACCGTCGTTGGTGCGGCCCAGCGCGCGGACATCCATGCGGGTCGAGGCGATGCCCTGCTCGATCAGCTGGGCGCGCACGGCGAGTGCGCGCGACAATGATAGTCGGCGCGCCTGGCCGCCGGCATCGTCGCCGCCGCTGGCATAGGCCTGAAGCTGGAGACGCGCGCTCGAATCGCCCTTGAGTTCGGCGATCACGGGGCCGAGGGCGGCCTTGCCCGCATCGTTGATCTCGGCGGAGCCGGTATTGAACGACAGCCGCGCGAGCGGATCGCCTGCGGCGCGTGCGGCGGCCGGTGCCGCCGCTGCCTGCGGCGGATTGGCGGGCGCGGGGGCGGCCGCAGGTGCCGGCGCCGGCACAGGTGCCGGTGTGCTTGCAGCCACGGGCGGTGCCGGCGGCGGCGGTGCGCTCGCGGCGGCCGGAGGCGGAAGCGGCTGCGGCGATTGCATCACGGCCGGTGGCGGCGGGGGCGGTGGCGCGCTTGCCATCGTCTGCGCCGACGCAGCGGGGGGCGGCGGTGGCGGCGCGACCGCGCGCGGCGCGGAAGCGGCAGGCGCCGCCGAGGCCTTCGCATCGGCCGCTTTCGTGCTGGCCGCGGCGGGCGGTGGCGGGGGCGGTGGCGGCGGAAGGGTCGCGGACACGGCCGGTGCTTGGGCTGCTGGAGCAGGCGGCGGCGCATAGGCCGGCGGGGCCGGCGGCGGCGTGAAGGCCGGTGCCGCCGAAGCGCTGGCCGTGGCCGGCGGAACGAGCGGTGCGCGCTGGACAGGCGTTGTGCCGGCGGCGGCAAGCGGGGTGGCGGGCGTGCGCGGGCCCCCGTGCGTGACGACGCCGCGGGGCGGGCGCAGCGTCACGCCGCCGGGCGGCGGCGCGTTGAGGTCGTCGAGGACCGACCAGTCGATCTCGACGCTCGCGCGCGGATGCAACAGCTGCTGCTGGGCGACGGCTTCGCCCGCGGCGGCGAAAAGGGTCAGGGCGGTGGCCGCAAGGAGCGCTTTCTTCATGACGGGCACGACATTAGCCCGAGGCGGCGGCGGCGAACAACCGCCTTTCGCGGCGGCGAAAGGCGGCCGGTGCCAGCCTTATTTTCCCGAACCGCCGGCCGCGCGCAGCAGCTTGCACAGCGGGTCGAAAAGCTTGGCGTTTCCGGCCACGATATTGCCGGTTTCAAGCGCGTCGGCATCGCCGTCCATGTCGCCCACGAACCCGCCGGCCTCCTTGATGAGGATGATTCCGGCGGCGATGTCCCATTTGTTGAGTTCGATCTCGAAGAAGCCGTCGAGTCGCCCGGCCGCGACATAGGCGAGATCGAGGGCTGCCGCACCCGCGCGGCGCACGCCGGCGACCTTTTCCATCGTCGCGGCGAGGAGCTTGAGATAATGCGGATGGTCGCCGCGGCCCTGGAAGGGAATGCCTGTGCCGATCAGCGCCTCACCCATGTCGCGACGCCCCGACACGCGCAGGCGGCGGTCGTTGAGGAAGGCGCCGCGGCCCTTTTCGGCCCAGTACATCTCGTCGACGACCGGGTTGTAGATCATGCCCGCGACGATCTCGCCCTTCTGGACGAGCGCCATCGAGATGGCGAAATGCGGAATCGAATGCAGGAAGTTCGTCGTGCCGTCGAGCGGATCGACGATCCACACGCTGTCGGGATCCTTGCCGACGATCTTCCCGCTTTCCTCCATCAGGAACGAGAAGGTCGGCCGCGCGCGCTCCAGCTCCTCGCGGATCGCCTTTTCGGCACCGTGGTCGGCGGTCGACACGAAATCCCCCGGGCTCTTGACCGAGACCTGCAGGTGCTCGATCTCGCCGAAGTCGCGCACGAGGCCGCGCCCCGCCTTGCGGGCGGCGCGTTCCATCACGGTGAAGAGCGGGGAGCGGGAGGTGGTTCGCATGCGCGGGGCTTCGGACCGGTCAGTCCTTGGCCCGCTCCACGTAGGCGCGCTCGGCGATGTTGACGACCACGCGCTCGCCCGTGGCGACGAACGGCGGCACGCCGATCTTGACGCCGTTGTCGAGGATCGCGGGCTTGTACGAGGAGGCGGCCGTCTGGCCCTTCACCACCGCGTCGGCTTCCACGATCTTGCAGATGGTCGTGACCGGCAGTTCGACGCCCACCGGCGCGCCCTCGATGAACTGCACCGAGACCTGCATGTTGTCGGTGAGGAACGCGGCCGGATCGCCGATCATCTCTTCGGTGATCGTGATCTGCTCGTAGGACTGGTTGTCCATGAATGTGTACTGGTTGCCGTCCTTGAACAGGTACTGGAGTTCCTTCTCCTCGACGCGCAGCAGTTCGCACGTCTCGTCCGAGCGGAACTTCATGTTCGACTTCGTGCCCGTCTTGATGTCGCGCACTTCGATCTGGTTGAAGGCGCCGCCTTTGCCGGGGCTGACGATGTTGTGCTTGATGACGCGCCAGATCTTGCCGTCGACTTCGATGACGTTGCCCTGACGGATCGCGCTGCCGATGATCTTCATTTCGATAACCTGAATCCCGTTGGAGGAGCGGCCCGCCGGGGCCCCCCGAAAGCGGCGGGGAAGCTAGCCCGCGGGCTGCGGAATGTAAATCGTTAACGCAGGGTCGTTTCCGGGGCCGAAACGGCCTATTCGGCGGCGGCAGCCATCGAAGGCTGGGCAGGCAATTGATCCCATGTCCGCCCGTCGAGCTTGCGGCCGGCGCGCTTCTTGTTGATGCCGCCCCACTGCTTGAAATGGAAGGCGACGCCGGCCTCCTTGCACTGGTCCCGGATCGACCGGACCCACGCCTTCTCGACAGGCCGGCAACCCGGACCGCTCTCGCCGCCGGCGATGACCCAATGGATTCCGGTCAGATCGAGATCGTCGAGCGGCCCCAGAAGCGGCTCGAGGCTGAGGAACTTGACCCGCGCGCCCGACCGGCGGAGCAGATCGATGCGCTCGACATAGTCCGCGTTCTCGACGCTGACGCCCATCCAGACATGCGACGGCCACGGCAGCCGAGACGACAACTCGACCAACCGCTCCGGCCGCTTGGTCAAGACCTGAAACGTGTGCTGCGGCGCTTCGGCCATCGTGCGGAACACTCGCCCGACGAACTCCGCAGGTACGTCCTTGTGGAACAGGTCGGACATGCTGTTGACGAAGATCAGGCGCCCGCGTTTCCACTTCTTCGGAAGTTCAAGCGATGCCTCGTCGAGCTTGATCTTGCCAGTCCACTTGGCACGCCCGCCAGACTTCCGCGTAAGGCCGGCATATTTCTCCATTCCCATCGCTTCAAGGCGCGCGGCCATCCGCATGGCATAGCAATTCGTGCAGCCCGGTGAGAGGATCGAGCATCCAGCCACAGGGTTCCACGTTGCTTCGGTCCATTCGATGCGTGATGCGTCAGCCATCGGAGTGTGGTCTTTGCTCGGCTTCCATAATTTCGGTGGCGATTCTAACAGCAGTCGCATTCTGCGTAACGAAAATCAGATGATACACGATGCCATTTTTCCGATTAAACATCGGAAGGGCTTCCGATACATATTTGAAGCCAGCAACCTTTTTGAGGCGATTGCGAAAAGCTTCAATTACGCTGCTTATCGGTGCGCGCTCTTCCATTTTCTCGAACAAGCCTTGCTGGCTTGAATAAGCAGCGGCTTCCCAAGAATCGTCACCCCACATTCGCGTCATTCGCGAGCGGTCTTCTTCGCGGACCTTAGATCGCTCATGGCGAAGAGCGTTTCGATTCACGTCTTGGGTGGGGAAATGGATGAACGCTTCTATTGCTTTGGTCGCCGCGGCAGCGCATAGCACTTGCCAATCCAACAGCATTTTATATGGATCGAGAAAGCAGAGCGCGCGCTTGTATTCGTCGAAGCGAATTTGCGGAAACACTGTCTTTGGCAATACCTCGTTGGCATCGCCGCAGATTACTTGGGCGTCGCTTCGCCCGTTACATGCGCGGCGCATAGCGTCGGATTTCTGCTGGTCAAAATCGATAAACACGTAGCGTTCGAATTTCGGCTCAATTTGCAGAATTCGACGGGCCGTACTCAGAACCCGCTCGCCGGTGTCTTTCTTGATATGGACACCGCCGCCGGAGAATCCATCGATGTAGTAGCCATGGAGATTGTGGCTGGAAATGATTTGCGCGTACGGCTTCGCGTACTTTGAAACGATCCGAATTTTTCGCTCGGTCCAGTCGCCGATTTCGTCGGGCTCGAAGTCGTCGATTTCCAGATCGCTCACGTTCGCAACCCTTGTTAGACCAATTTAAAGTTGATTATACGGGCGAATGTGTGAGGATTCAATTCCGAAAAATAACGCAATCAAACCGGCGTGTTGGCTTTTATCGCGGCGGCAAAGGCCTTTACCGCTGCCGCGGGGCCCTGGGGGTGGTTCCACACGGCCCCTGAAACGGCGAGGAAGTCCGCTCCGGCGGCCACCAGCGCGCCGCAGTTTTCCGGCGTGATGCCGCCGATGGCCACGCACGGCACGGTGACGTGGCTCGACCAGTCGGCGATCAGCTGCGCCGTCGCATGGCCCTTGGGATCGGGCTTGGTTGTGGACGGGAAGAACGCGCCGAAGGCCACATAGTCGGCCCCGCCCTCGGCTGCCTCGAAGGCGAGATCGCGCGAGGCATGGCACGTGACGCCCACGATGCAGTCGCGCCCGACGAGGCGGCGCGCGTCGGCAAGCGTGCCGTCCTCCTGCCCGATATGCACGCCGTCGCAGTCGAGTTCCTTGGCGAGATCGGCGCGGTCGTTCATCAGGAAGGCCGTGTCGTGCCCGTGCACGACCGGCATGAGAACCTGCGTTGCCCGCCTTATCGCGTCGTCGGATACGCCCTTCAGGCGCAGCTGGACGCACGCCACGTCGCCGGCCGAAAGCGCCTCGTCGAGGCGAGGCGAAAACGCCGCCGGATCGATGTCCGGCGGCGTGATCAGGTAGAGCCGCGTGGGGAACTGTGCCAACCGCTCAGCTCTTGTAGATGTCGATGATCTTGCCCAGCAGCGCCAGCGCGTCCTCGCGCTTGCGCTGGAAGGCGTTGCGCCCGACGATCGAGCCCGAGGCCCCGCCGTCGCGCAGTGCCTGGATTTCCGTCAGCAGTGTTGCCTCGTCCTTCGCCTCGCCGCCCGAGAAGACGACGATGCGCCGCCCGGCGAACGACGACTGCATGACATGCGCGATGCGCTTGGCGAGCGTGGAGATGTCCACGCCCGCTTTCTCGTAGGCGGCCTTGGCTTCCGGCTGCCACAGCACGTTGGTCGGCGGCTTCACCTTGATGATGTGCGCGCCAAGCAGGGCCGCGAGATGGGCGGCATAGGCCGTGACGTCGAGTGCCGTTTCGCCCGCCTTGTCGAGCTTGCCGCCGCGCGGATACGACCACATGACGACCGCGAGGCCGACCGACTTCGCCTCCTCGGCGAGTTCGCGGATCTCCTCCATCATCTCGAACTGGTCTTCGGCGCCCGGATAGATCGTGAAGCCGATGGCCGAGCAGCCCAGCCGCAGCGCGTCGCCGATCGAGGCGGTCACCGCCTGATCCTTGATCGTGGCAAGGCTGTTGGACGAGTTCATCTTGAGGATCGTGGGGATCGCGCCGGCGAACGTATCCGCACCGGCTTCGAGCGGCCCGAGCGGGGCGGCGTAGGCGTTGCAGCCCGCATCGATGGCGAGCTGGTAATGATAGTGCGGGTCGTAGGCGTCGGGGTTGGGTGCGAAGGAACGCGCCGGGCCGTGCTCGAAGCCCTGGTCGACCGGAAGGATCACGAGCTTGCCCGTGCCGGCGAGCTTGCCCGTCATCAGGATGCGGGCGAGGTTCGCCTTGGTGCCGGGGTTGTCGCTCTCGTAATTGGCGAGGATCTTCTTGACCTTCTGGGTGACTTTCAAAGGACGCTCCTGACGGGAATCGCGGCACCTGTGGCCGCCCGAAAACCGAGGGGCTTCTAGCCCGTCATACGGGGCTTGTCGAGGGGGCGGAACGGCGCGATAACGCTACCCACAAACCCTTCCCGCAAAACAAGGAATCGCTCCCGATGCTGCTCCATCTGCAGACCTGGCCCGAGGTCGAGGCGTATCTGAAGAAATCGACCGCGATCATCGTGCCGATCGGCTCGACCGAACAGCACGGGCCCAATGGCCTTGTCGGCACGGACGCGATCTGCGGCGAAGCGGTGGGGCGAAAGCTTGGCGAGCGCACGGGCACGCTGGTGGCGCCCACGATCGCGGTCGGCATGGCGCAGCACCATCTGGGCTTTCCCGGCTCGATGACGCTCCGGCCCTCCACGCTCATCGCGGTGGTGAAGGACAACGTGGAAAGCCTCGCGCGCCACGGCTTCACGCATTTCTATTTCGTCAACGGCCATGGCGGGAACGTCGCGCCCTTCAGTTCGGCCTTCTCCGAAATATACGCGGAGGCCTCGCTGATGCGCGCCTCCAACCGCCCGGCGGTGCGCTGCCGCCTGCGCAACTGGTACGAGACCGCGGGCGTGAAGGCGATCAGCCGGGAACTCTACGGCGACCAGGAAGGCAGCCACGCGACACCTTCGGAAGTGTCGCTCACCTGGGCGGTCCATCCGGAAACGGCCAAGCCCATGAAGATGAGCCCCGAGGTGGCGCCGCGCGGCGAATTCACCGACGCGAACGACTATCGCCGCAACTTCCCCGACGGGCGCATCGGCTCGAACCCCGGCCTGTCGTCGATCGAGGCGGGCAAGCGGCTGTGGGAGGCGGCGGTTTCCGATCTCGTCGCCGATCTCGCCGCGTTCGTGAAGATGCCGGCCTAGGGGATTTCGCCCGGCAGGGCGGCGGTGAAGCGGCCGAGCAGGCCGCCCAGCGCCGCGATTTCCTTGTCGGTCCAGCGGTCGCGGAACAGCTCGGTCGACATCTGCCGCAGCGTGTCCTCGGCCTGATCCACGATGGCGCGGCCGGCCTTGGTCAGCACGACATAGGCCACGCGCGCGTCGCGCGGGTCGGACTCCCGCTTGACGAAACCGGTCTTCTCCAGCGGCAACGCCATGCGCGTGACCGTGGACTGGCTGGCGTTCAGCATCGCGGCGAGATCGACGCGGCGCAGCCGGTGCAGCGGCGCGCGGGCAAGCTGCATGAGCAGCATCAGTTCGTTCAAGCCCAGCCCGTGCACCGAGGCAAGCGGGGGGCCCAGACGCGCTTCCAGGAAGGATTGCGCGCGGAACAGCCGCAGCACGGCGGCATAGGATGCGTTTTCATCGGTCATGGGCGATATATAACCGATATACTTCCATATGCAAGTATATTCGAAGCATCATCGGCTCGCCTCCGCACGCCAATCGGCAATAGACTTCGGCCGGTACGGACCGGCGCATCCCGCGCGCGGCCGCCGGACGGGGGCGCAGATGGCGTTGCTGGGCAAGGGTGCGCTGGCCATGTGGTGGGACATGGCCGCCGACATGCGCGCCGAGTTCGAGGCCTGGCACACCCACGAACATTTCCCCGAACGCATGTCGATCCCCGGCTTCCGGCGCGGCTCGCGCTGGGTGGATGCCGGCGGCGGGGAAGGCTTCTTCGTGCTCTACGAGATGGAAAGCTACGAGACGCTCGTCTCGCCCGCCTATCTCGCCAGGCTCAATTCGCCAACCCCGTGGTCGGCGCGGCTGATGCCGCATCACCGCAACATGGTGCGCAGCCAGACGCGCGTGCTGGAAAGCGTGGGCGGCGCCATCGCGCGCTACATGCTGACCGTGCGGCTTTCGCCCGCGCGCGAAGCGAAGGACCGGCTGCGCGCGTTCCTGCACGATCTTGCCCATGCCATCGCCGGCCGGCGCGGCACGGCGGCTGCCCACCTGCTTGCGACCGAAACGCCCGCGATCGCCGAGACGACCGAGCAGCGCATCCGCGGCGGCGATGCGGCGGCCGACTGGATCTTCCTTGCCTGCGGCTACGAACGCGCGGCGCTCGACGCATTGGCCGCAAACGAGCTTGGCGAAACGCGCTTTGCCGCGGCGGGGGCGGCGGCCGGCACGGTGCGCGGGCTCTATGCGCTTTCGCATACCAACAACGCGGCGGAATTCGCGCTGCGCTGAAACAGGCGACGTAACCTGTTTAAGCCGTTGATTCGCAACGCAGGTAACCTGCAACGCGTTTTTCGCGCGTAACCTGCCCGCCGGCCCGGACCCGTCGCGGTTTCAAGGGTTTGAAACCGGCGACGGGGATTCGGTTCGGTAACCTGTATCTTCACTTGTCAAACAGCGCACGGCCGCAGCGACTTGGCCGATGCACGGGAATCTAGTCCACAAAAGGAATATATACAACTACAGATACGAATGTAGGAGATGGCCCGCGTGAACCAGACCGACATCAACAAGCGCGCGGTGATGCGCTTCAACATGGACGTGATCGGCAAGGGCGATGCCGCCGCCTTCGCCGAGCTTTTCGACCCCGATTTCGTCAACCGCACGGCCCCGCCCGGCATGCCGCCGGGAAAGGACGGCATGTGGAACACCATCGTGAACGTGCTGCGGCCCGCGTTCCCCGACCTGACGGTCGAGATCCTCGACCAGTTCGCGGAAGGCGACCGGGTGTGCACGCGCAAGATCATCCGCGGCACGCACAAGGGCGCGCTGATGGGTATTGCGCCCACCGGCAAGGCGGTTGCCATCGACGTGATCGACATCGTGCGCCTGCGCGACGGGCGCTATCTCGAACACTGGGGCATGAACAGCCTCGCGGCGGTGGTGGCGCAGTTGAAGGCGGGGTGATGGGGGCGCTGCGGCCGCGGCGATTGATCCAAGATCGAACGCGGAATTGTTGATACCGTCAGTTGTGCACAATGAAAAGCGGAGCCATTGGAGAGCTTGCGGTTTACTGCCTATGTTCCAGAGGGAAGCATCCACCAGCAAACAATACCGGCCGCGAGGTTCAACAAAAATGCGAACGCAGCAGATAGGAAGAATTTTAATGCGTTTGAGTTTGCTTGAGCAACCTGCCGTGTAAGTGAATCACAATCACCGTTTGTAATTTGAAATAGATGAAAAGTATTCGTCTTTCGAACCCACTTTGCCATTTTCATGTTCAGCCGTGCACCGAGCATCTGAATTACAATTAAGCCAGCGAAGATCGATGGAATTAGCGATGCCTGAAGAGACGTATCCTTCTGCTTCCACAGCCAAGCGGATGCAGTGACGGCTACGATTAGAGGCAGAAGAGAAATGCTCAATTGGTCAAATGCCCATTCCCACCGCTTGTATATTTTATGGAGCGGCATAAATGAGTGCGGTTTGCTCCGTGCTTCGAGCCAGCGTTTCACGCGTAAGAATACCTCATCGGCAAATGCCTGATTTGCCCCGTCGACAGTCACGCACGTAGAGCCCAGCTCAAACTCAAAATTGTCCAATTCCGCTGCGCTTCGAGAAAGCGCAGCTTGAAGAAATATAAGAGGATTTACAGGATTGGATACTCGAATAGTTACTGAGAGATCATTTGGAGCGCCGTCAATTTCGTGAACAACGCTCCATTTTACAACAACTCGTTCTGTGACTTTTCCAATCGGAATTTGTGACATGCTCATCAGATCTGCGGTCACGCCATCGTGGTGCGTTTGATCGGCAAATGAAATTAGAAATGAAAATGCCTGTCCGGTCACATTAGTGATGCCCCGAAGCTTTTCATCCATCGAATTGAAAAGCTCTTTTAGTGCGGGTACGTCGCAAATATATCGATCTGAGTATACTTTTGTTATGGCGCCGAGGCGTGACCGAGTAATTGCATATGGCCTTCCAAGTACCGCTACTGCATTTGTTAAGTCAGTCATCTCGGCCTCCAAATGCTTTTCTGATTCTCGTCTAGAATATTCTCTGAAAGAGTGTGGGTTGTCATCGTTCGCAACTTAAATTATTTAACTGTTGAATCACGGTCGATGGCAAGCGCTTTGCCGACGTGTCAGTTAGATTTTTTGCGTGCTAACTTCGATGTCGTGCTCGCGGGCCAGGGCGTGTTGCCGACAGGCGATCCGATTGCGGCGGCAACCGCGAACCGCTCCGTGCGCGTCTCATTCCCGGAAGTTGATATTCGCCCCTAGCGACGTCGCGCAGCTGCGTACGAGTTGAGGTCGTGGATGCCCGGGTCAGGCCCGGGCATGACGGGGAATAGGGATCGTCATGGCCGGGCCTGACCCGGGCATCTGCCTTCAGCGCGAATAAGGGTGCTTCCGTCCGCGCGGATCTTCGACCGTGCCGTCTTCACCCAGATAATTCGGCCCCACCGGCACCTTGCCCGCACCGCCGGGGATGTCGAGCACGTAGACCGGCTGGGCGAGGCCCGAGAGCGTGGCGCGCAGTTCGCGCATCAGCGACTGGCCCTGCGCGAGCGTGGTGCGGAAATGCGATGTGCCGGGGGCAAGGTCGCCGTGGTGCAGGTAGTAGGGCTTGATACGGTTCTTCACCAGCGCACGGAACAGCGCGTCGAGCGTGGCCGCGTCGTCGTTGACGCCCTTCAGCAGCACGGTCTGGCCCACCAGCGGGATGCCGGCATCGACGAGTTTCGCGCACGCCGCGAGCGCATCTTTCGAAAGCTCGTTGGCGTGGTTGACATGCACGGCAACCCACACCGCCTTGTCGGCCTTCAGTGCCGCGACCAGTCCGTCGGTCACGCGCGAAGGCTCGGCCACGGGAATGCGGGTATGGATGCGCATCCAGTCGACATGATCGATGGCGGCGATGTCGCGCACGAGCTCGCCGAGCCGGCGCGCGCTCAGCACCAGCGGGTCGCCGCCGGTGAGGATCACTTCGCGGATCGCCGGCGTGGCGCGGATGTAATCGAGCGCGCGGGCGAGTTCGGCCGCGTCCAGTGCCTCGCCGCCCGGTCCCACCATCTCGCGCCGGAAGCAGAAACGGCAATAGACCGCGCAGGCATGCGCGGGCTTCAGCAGCGCGCGGTCGGGATAGCGGTGGACGATGCCCTTCACCGGGCTGTGCGCGTCGTCGCCGATGGGGTCGACGCGTTCCTCGGGCGTCGATTCCAGTTCGCGCGCGTCGGGCACGTATTGGCGCGCGACCGGATCAGCCGGATCGGCGCGGTCGATGCGGTCGAGCACGTGCGGCGTGATCGCCAGCGCATAGCGCGCGGCCACCTCCGTTATCGCCGGATCGTTGCCCAGCCCTTCGCGCGCGAGGTCGCCGGGGGTGCGGATCGTGGTGCGCCGGCCGCTATCCATCAGCGTGCCCCCGGATCGTCGAAACCGGCGAGCGCCACCGGCGCCCAGATCGTGTCCTCGATGTGGCTTGCGCCCGTCGCCAGCATCACCAGCCGGTCGAAACCGAGCGCGATGCCCGCCGATTGCGGCAGGCCGTGCATCAATGCGGCGATGAAATCCTCGTCCACCGGATAGCGCTCGCGATAGAGCTTGGCCTTCAGCTCCTGGTCGGCCTCGAAGCGGCGGCGCTGTTCGGCCGCGTCGGTCAGTTCGCCGAAGGCGTTGGCCAGTTCCACGCCGCACACGTAAAGCTCGAAACGCTCGGCCACGCGCGGGTCGCCGGGTTTGGCGCGCGAGAGGGCCGCCATCGCGATGGGCCAGTCATAGAGGATCGTGGGCCGCACCATGCCGAGCTTGCCTTCGATGTGCTCGAAGAACAGGCGGAAGAAGAAATCGTCCCAGCGGTCGCCCGCGTGCGGCACCATGTTGAGCGGGCGCGCGGCCGCGGCAAGCCGGTCAAGCGCGTTGATCTCGTCGCCCGGCCGTTCGGGATCGGGCGAGGCGGCAAGCAGGTCGAGCCCGCAATAGCGCGCGAAGGCTTCGGCGACCGAAAGCTTCTCGAACGGGGCGAAAGGATCGGACGCGTTGGCCCCGCGCTGGAATTTCGCAATACCGGCGGCGGATGCCGCCGCACGCAGCAGGCCCTCGCAGTCGGCCATCAGGGCGGTGTAATCCGCGTTCGCGCGATACCATTCCAGCATCGCGAATTCGGGATGGTGCGTGGCCGAGCGTTCGGAATTGCGGAAGCAGTGCGCGAGCTGCCAGATCTTCGGCATGCCCGCGGCCAGCAGCTTCTTCATCGCGAATTCGGGGCTGGTGTGCAGGTAGAGCCGGCGCGTGAGCCGTTCGCCCGGATCGCGCAGCACGGTCTGGAAGGCCATCAGATGCGGCTCCAGCCCCGGCGACACCTGGAGGACCGGCGTTTCCACCTCGTCGAAGCCTTCGTTCTCGAAAAAGCCGCGCGTGGCGCGCAGCACGCGCTGGCGGGTGCGCAGATTGTCGAGCTTGCGCGCGAAACGGTCGGGCCGCCACCACGGGGCGGGGCCGGGCTTTGCGGCCGGATCGGTCATGACCGGGCTTCCGCCAGTTTCGCGCCCGACGTCGCGGCGGCATCTTCCATGCGCGCACGTTCGGGGCCGGAATAGGCGATCGTCTTGAGGCCGGTGCGCAGCGCGCCAAGGGCGGTTCCCGGGCAATCGCCGCAATCGAGGATCATCTCGCCAAGCGTGTCGGGGAATTCCGCGCGCAGCGCGCGCTCGATGGCGGCAAACCATTCGGCCCCGCCCGACAGCGCGCCATCCTCAAGGCTTTCAAGCGACAGGCGCGTGCCGGCGGCCTTCGCCGCGGCCAGTTTCCGCCGCCCGTCTTCCAGCCCGTTGATGCGCGCGCGTTCCATGCGCGCGCAACCTAGCGGGAAGGGCGGGGGGGCGCAAACCCGGCGCTATTCGGCGCGCGGCAGCATGCGCACGAGCGTGCGGTCGCGCAAAATGTAGTGGTGGGCCAGCGCCGCGGCGGCGTGGAGCATCGCCACGATCAGCAGGATGTTGGCGATGGTCTCGTGCACTTCCTTGACCGATCGCGAAAACGCGCGGTCGCGTACCCAAGGCGAGGCGATCTCGAACAGGCCGAAGACCGGCAGCGCCTCGCCGCGTGCGAAGGTCAGCGCGATGCCGGAGACAGGGATCGCCAGCAGCAGCGCGTAGAGCAGCCAGTGGCCCGCCGTCGCCGCGCGCGCGGCCCACGGATCGAAGCGCGAAGGCTCGGCCGGCGGCGGCGGATCGGCGAAGCGCCAGCCCAGCCGCAGCGCCAGCAGGCCCGCGACGGTCAGGCCGAACGAGACGTGCGAGAAGACGACCGTGGGCTCCCACGCGCGGCCGAACGCATCGACGAGCTGGCCCAGCAGCCACGCCATGGCCACGCAGAAGGCCGACAGCCAGTGAAGCCCGCGCGCGGCGATGCCGTAGCCGGCCGCGTCGTTGCGCATCGAATCCGTCATGTGATCCCCCGAATTCCCTGCTGCCGATATGCACGGGGAATCCGGCGCCGGCAAGGCACCGTCATGGCCTGAAACGCGAAAAGGGCCGGGTTTCCCCGGCCCTTTTGTCGCAGGCTTGCGAGAACGATTTTCGTTCGCGGCTTCAGCCGACCCTGGCCATCGCCAGCGCGGTGTCCGACATGCGGTTGGAGAAGCCCCACTCGTTGTCGTACCAGCTCATCACGCGCACGAGGTTTCCTTCGACGACCTGCGTCTGCGTCAGGTCGAAGGTCGAGCTTGCCGGGTTGTGGTTGAAATCGCTCGAGACCAGTTCCTCGTTGGTCGTCTCGAGGATGCCCTTGAGGCGGCCCTGCGAGGCGGCGATGGCGGCCTTGTTCACCTCGTCGACCGTCACGGGGCGCTTGGAGACGAACTTGAAGTCGATGACCGACACGTTCGCCGTGGGCACGCGGATCGAGGTGCCGTCGAGCTTGCCCTTGAGTTCGGGCAGCACGAGGCCCACGGCCTTGGCGGCACCCGTCGAAGTCGGGATCATCGAGAGGGCCGCCGCACGCGCGCGGCGCAGGTCCTTGTGGAGCGTATCGACCGTGTTCTGGTCGCCCGTATAGGAGTGGATCGTCGTCATGTAGCCCTTCTCGATGCCGAAGGCCTCGTTCATGACGAGGGCGACCGGCACGAGGCAGTTGGTCGTGCAGCTCGCGTTCGAGACGATCGTGTGCTCGGGCTTCAGCTTGTCGTGGTTGACGCCGTAGACGACCGTGAGGTCGACGCCGTCGGCCGGGGCCGAGACGAGCACCTTCCTGCCGCCCGCCTCGAGATGCTTTGCCGCCTGCTCGCGCTTGGTGAAGATGCCCGTGCACTCCATCACGATGTCCACACCCAGTTCCTTCCACGGCAGCTTGGCCGGGTCGCGCTCGGCGGTGACCTTGATCTTGCCGCGGCCCACATCCATCCAGTCCTCGCCCGTGGCGATGGGCTGGCTGAGGAGCCCGTGCACCGAATCGTGCTTCAGCAGGTGCGCGTTGGCCTTCACGGGGCCAAGGTCGTTGATGCCCACGACCTGGAGGTCCGTGCGTCCGGATTCGACGAGTGCCCGCAGCACCAGGCGCCCGATGCGCCCGAACCCGTTGATTGCGACTTTGACGGCCATGTTGGTCTCTCCTTGCAGGCGTCGTTCTTGTTTCAGGTCGTGCGCGGGGCCGAGCCGAAATCGCTCGCAAGCCGCGCGATGAGCCAGGGATGGGCGAAATGCGGGACCGCACCCACGGCACCCGCCGATTCCAGTGCCGCGGCGTCGAGCCCGGTGGTGAGGCCCACCGTGTCGATGCCGGCGGCGTGCGCCGCGGCAACGCCCGCGCGCGAATCCTCGAAGGCCAGTGCGCCATCGGCCCGCGAACCAAGCCGGTCGAGCGCGGTGGCATAGGGCAGCGGATCGGGCTTGCCGCGGGCGAGTTCGTCGCCGATCACCAGCGTTTCGAAGCGCGCACCAAGCCCGAGGCGTTCGAGCATCAGTTCGGCGTTGGCGCGCGGCGCGTTGGTGACGACCGCGGTCTTCAGCCCGCACGCATCGGCCCACTCGAGCAGCTCGCTCAGGCCTTCGGTGCGCTTCATGGCCCCGGTCAGGCTGCGGAAGATGGCTTCCTTGCGTTCGGCCAGTTCCAGCCGCCCGGCGGCGTCCGCGTCGGGGAAAAGCCAGCCCATGATGCTGTCGTTCGTGGCGCCCATGATCCGCGCCTTGAATTCCGCATGCGTGACCGACTTGCCGGCGGGGGCGAGCAGCTGCACATACGCCTCGTAGTGCAGCGCGTCGGTATCCGTCAGCGTGCCGTCGAGGTCGAAGAGCAGCGTGTCGCGCATCGGTCAGACGAGTTTCTTTGCCGCCGCCGCAACAGCCTCGGCCGTGATGCCGAAATGCCTGTAGAGATCGGGGGCGGGCGCCGACGCGCCGAAACCCGTCATGCCCACGAAGGCACCCTTGCCGTCGATATAGCGCTCCCAGCCGAACTCGAGCCCGGCTTCCACGACGATGCGTGGGCAGCGCGACGGGCCGAGCACTTCCTTGCGGTACTTGGCGGTCTGCCTGTCGAAGGCCTGCGTGCAGGGCATCGAGACGACGGCGGCCCGGATGCCTTCGGCGGCCAGCAGCTTGCGCGCGTCCATCGCGATGGCGACTTCCGAGCCCGTGGCGACGAGCGTTGCCTGCCGGTCGCCGCCTTCGGCTTCGGCCAGCACGTAGCCGCCCTTGGCGACGGCGTTCTCGGCGATATAGGTCGTGCGCTGGGTGGGCAGGTTCTGGCGCGTGAGGCACAGCACGCTGGGGCCGTCGGCACGCGCGATGGCGACCTGCCAGGCTTCCAGCGTCTCGACCGCATCGGCGGGCCGGATCGTCCAGACGTTCGGCATCGCGCGCATGGCGGCGAGGTGCTCGACCGGCTGGTGCGTGGGGCCGTCTTCGCCAAGGCCGATGGAATCGTGCGTCATCACGTAGATCACGCGCTGGTTCATCAGCGCCGAAAGCCGGATCGACGGGCGGCAATAGTCGGTGAACACGAAGAACGTGCCGCCATAGGGGATGAGCCCGCCATGCAGCGCGATGCCGTTCATCGCCGCGGCCATGCCGTGCTCGCGCACGCCGTAATGGATGTAGCTGCCCGCGAAGTTGCCGGGCTTCACCACGCCCTGCGCTTTTGTTTTGGTGTTGTTCGAGCCGGTGAGGTCGGCCGAGCCGCCGACGAGTTCGGGCACCGCCACGGTCAGCACGTCGAGCGCGTTCTGCGAAGCGACGCGCGTGGCGATGGCGGGCTTGTCGGCGGAGAGCTTTTCCTTGAAGGCGGCGCACGCCTCGACCCAGCCCTTGGGCAGCTTGCCGTCCATCACGCGACGGAATTCCGCGCGCTGGGCGGGCTCGAGCTTGCCGAGCCGGCGTTCCCATGCCGCGCGCTTGGAAGCGCCCGCACCGCCGAACGCGCGCCACTGCGCGAGGATGTCGGTCGGGATCTGGAAGGGCGGCGATGTCCAGCCCAGCCGCTTGCGCGCGGCTTCGATCTCGGCGGCACCCAGCGGCGCGCCGTGGCTGCCGGCCGTGCCCGCCTTGGTCGGCGCGCCGTAGCCGATGGTCGTCTTGCACGCGATCATCGTGGGCCTGTCGCTGGCCTTGGCCTGCGCGAGGGCGGCGTCGATGGCCGCGGGATCGTGGCCGTCGATGGCGACCGCGTTCCAGCCGCACGCCTTGAAGCGCGCGACCTGATCGTCGCCGACGGCGAGGTTCGTGGGCCCGTCGATCGAGATCGAATTGTCGTCGAACAGGACGATGAGCTTGCCGAGCTTCAGATGCCCGGCCAGCGAGATCGCCTCGTGGCTGATGCCTTCCATCAGGCAGCCGTCGCCGGCGATGACGTAGGTGTGATGGTCGACGACGCTCTCGCCGTAGCGCGCGGCGAGCATGCGCTCGGCCAGCGCCATGCCCACGGCGTTGGCAAGTCCCTGACCCAGCGGGCCGGTCGTCGTCTCGATGCCGGCGGCATGGCCGAATTCGGGATGGCCGGCTGTCTTGGCGCCGAGCTGACGGAAGCGCTCGATCTCGGCCATCGTCATGTCGGCATAGCCGGTGAGGTGGAGAAGCGAATAGAGCAGCATCGAGCCGTGGCCGGCGGACAGCACGAAGCGGTCGCGGTCGGCCCAGTCGGGCGCGGTGGGATCGAATTTCAGGTGCTTTGACCACAGCACCGTCGCCACGTCGGCCATGCCCATCGGCATGCCGGGATGGCCCGACTTGGCCTTTTCGACCGCGTCCATCGACAGCGCGCGGATGGCGTTGGCCAGGCGCTGGTGCTCCGGGCTCTGCCTGTCGCTCAGCGCGATCGGCGCGGTGGTCGGGGCGGTGTCGGTTGCAGCACTCATCCGGCTCACTTCTTTGGCAATGCGAGGGGTCGGGAAGACCCGAAAAACGGGCGGAACATGCAGGCCGCCGGGTGCCCCGTCAACCCTGCCGGCTTTGCGGGGGCGGGGGGCCACGGACAAGGACGTTGTCGCGACTCGGAATCGGCCCTTAAGGTGCCGCAATCGCAACGCAACTTGGTTCACCTGGAAAGCACGCCACGAACATGACTTCGCCTTCGCTCGAACGCCTTACCGCCGCCGTCCAGCGCCTCGAATCAGCCCTCGAGGCGCGCGTCAAATCCGAGTCGGCGCTGCGCGCGCGCGCGGAAGCCGCCGAAGCCGAGCTTGCGAAACTCAAGACCGATCATGAAGCCCTGTCGGCGCTGGCCGACCAGGTCGAGGCGCGTCTCGACAAGGCGATCGAAAAGCTGAAGGCCGGCACGGCCTGAGAGGCCGGGAAGGAGTAGCGCGATGAGCCAGATCGTCGTTCGCGTCAACGGCCGCGACTATCCCATCGTGTGCGACGACGGGCGCGAAAGCCGCGTCGAGGATATCGGGCGCTATGTCGACGAGAAGGTGCGCGAGATCGTCGCGCAGGTCGGGCAGGCGGGCGACGCGCGCCTGATGCTGCTGGCCGCACTCAATCTCGGCGACGAGCTTGCCGGCGCCTACGACGAGCTGGAAGAGATCCGCAACGCGCCGCCGCGCACGATCGTCGATCCGGCACTCGTTCAGGCGGCCGAGGACGCGAAGGCAAGGCAGGCTACCGCCGAAGCGCTGTTCCAGCGTGAACGCGAAGCGGCCGAAACCGCGCGCCACGAGACGAAAGCCGCCGAGGATTCGCGCGCGCGCGCGGAAGCCGCCACGCAGAGCTGGATCGCCAAGGCCGAGGAGATGACGCGGCGCATCGCCGAGCTTGAGGCGAAGCTGTCGCGCGCGCAGACCGAGGCGGGCGCTTCGGCGGCGCGGCTGGCATCGCTCGAGGCCGAGCTTGCCGACGCGCACGGTGCGGCGGCCGATGCCGACGCGCGCGCGATCGACGCGCAGGCGCGCGCCGGTACGCTGGAAGGCGATCTTGCCGCCGCCAGGGAAGCGAACGGGAAGCTCGAGAGCGATCTTGCCGCCGCGAAGGCCGAAAACGAGACGACGGCCGCCCGGCTCGCCGAGGCGCGTACGCGCGCGGAAGCTGCCGAAGCGCAGATCGCCGAAGCGCAGCAGCGTTTCGAAGCTGCCGCCGCCCATGCGATCGACAAGGAACAGGCGCTGGCACAGACGGCCGAGACGCTTGCGAAGCTCCAGGCCACGAATGCCGAGGTCGAAGCCGAACTCGACCATTTCGAGCCGCTGCTCGACCGCATCGAAACCCTTGTCGAACAGGCGGAAAAGGGCGTTTCGGCGGCTGCCTGAGTCGCACGATGCGTAATAATTATCTACCGTACGTAGTAGTGGATTATTAATTATTCTGATGGCAGACTCGTGAATATCCCACTGTCATACAAGGAGACTCACCTCTTTGACGACGGCGGACGTTCGAGACCTTGCGGTGGACAGCCCTTCGTTACCCTCGCCGCCTTTTCCGGCAGCCCGACACTGGAAGGTCGCGGCGCTCTGGGACTATTGGATCGGCGTCTACCGGAACACGGGAAGGCGGCCGACGCGCGCGGACATCGACCCGGTCGACATTCCAAAGCTGCTGCCGAACCTGTGGCTGGCCGACTGGGAATGCGCGAGCGGCCGCTTCCGCTACCGGCTTGTCGGCACGGGCGTGACCAAGGCGCGCAACATCGATGCGACGGGCCTTTATCTCGATGCCGATTTTCCCGATCTCGCGCAGACCGCACTGGGGCGCAGCCTCGAAGGCGTCGTGCGCGAGGCCATGCCCGCCTGGAGCATCACGAAGGTGCCGAAGTCGCACACGCCCAACGAGATCACGCGAGTCGAGCGGCTTTCGCTGCCGCTCTGCGACGGCGAAGGCAATGTCGCGATGGTGCTGAACCTGTCGGTCTGCACGATGCGCGACGGCACGACGATCTAGCCTGCCGCTAAAGCGCGAGCTTCATGCCCACATGGCTCGGCTTGAAGCCGAGCGCGTCGTAGAAACCTTGCGCGTCCTTGCGCGCGGCGTCGGTCGTCAGCTGCACCAGCCCGCAGCCGCGTTTGCGGCATTCGGCGATCGCGAATTCGAACATCTGCCGGCCGAGCCCGCTGCCGCGCCGCGCGCGCGCGATGCGCACGCTTTCGATCTGGCCGCGCCACATGCCGGTACGCGACAGGCCGGGAATGTAGGTGATCTGCATGCAGCCGACGATTTCGCCGGCCGCCTCGGCGACCGCAAGGAACTGGTTCGGGTCGCGGTCCATCGCCTCGAATGCGGCGACGTAGGCGGGGTTCACGGGCTCGCTCGGGTCTTCGCGGCCGGCACCCAGCGCATCGTCGGCCAGCAGGCGCACGATGGCGGGAAGGTCGTCGCGCGCGGCGCGGCGGAAGCGGATCTCGTCCATGCCGACGCTATACCATGTTCACGAAAAGAAAACGGCGACCCGGGGGGACGGGCCGCCGTTCACCATCGGCGGAAGCCGCAGATTTGCGGGGCGGATCAGGCCGCGCGGGCTTCCTGACCGGCCGTGTTGGCCGGGGTCGGGATCGAGACGACCTTGTAGCCGTCCTGATGGCTGCGGACGTAGTGGCCGGCGGCGACCTGGGCGATCTCGCCGCGGGTCAGACCGATGTCGGCCAGGATGCGGTCGTCGAGCGCTTCAAGCTCAAGGAACGTGGCGCGACGCTCGTTCCAGCCCTTGATGCGCGCGAACAGCTTCTTCAGGCCAGCACCGATCGCGCCGAACCCGTCGGCCTTCTCGGAACCACGGCCATAAAGGGTGGGCGAAACATGGGTGGCGGACATAATTCTCTTCTCCATCGACGTTCGGCGCGGGGGCCCGCCAATCGGGCCGTTCAGTCGCGTACGAACGAACAAGGGCAATGTAATCGCGCTTTTGCTGGAATTAACGGGTTAATAGTGCGCCGCAGCAATGCATGAAACGCATGGAATTGCCAAATTCTTGTCAAAATTTGCAGGGCTGGCCTGCGTCCGCCAGCCGATATCCTGCGCCGCCTTATGAATGAATCCTCCCCCGCCAAGTCCGTGTGCCGAATGAACTATCAGGGCGATGACGCGCTGAAGACCCTGCTTGCCAAGAACGGATCGACCCGTTCGCCTGCCGAAATCCGCGCGCTCGTGGCCGGCATTCTTGCGGCACCGCCGGCGCTGGATACACGTGCGTGGCATGCGCTTGTTGCCGCGGCCCCAAGCGACGCGCTTGCCGCCCAGCTCGATGCGCTTGCCGCCGAAATGGCGGCCGCACGCGATGGCGATCGAACGCACGGCAAGTCGGCGCGCGAACGCATCGATGCGCTTCGCGCCGAACTCGCCGCGCGCAAGCTTGCCGGCTTCGTGCTGCCGCGCGGCGACGAGCATCAGGGCGAATATGTGAGCCCGCGCGCCGAACGGCTCCTTTGGCTGACAGGCTTCACCGGTTCGGCGGGTGCGTGCATCGTGCTGGCCGACAAGGCCGCGATGTTCGTCGACGGGCGCTATACGTTGCAGGTCAAAACGCAGGTCGACGGCAAGCTGTTCGCCTATCGCCATCTTGTCGACGAGCCGCCGCACGAATGGCTTGCCGAAAACGCGCCCAGGGGCGGCCGCATCGGCTACGACCCGTGGCTCCATTCCAGCGATTCGGCCGACCGGATGCGGCTCGCCTGCGAGAAGGCGGGGGCCGAGCTGGTCGCGCTTTCCGACAACCCCGTCGATGCCGTCTGGCAGGACCAGCCGCCGCCGCCGATCTCGCCCGCGCGCCCGCATCCGCTCGAATTCGCCGGCAAGTCGATGCACGAGAAGCGCGCCGAGCTTGCCGCCAGGCTGAAGCGCGACGGGCTCGATGCCGCCGTCATCAGCGCGCCCGACAGCCTTGCCTGGCTGCTCAATATCCGCGGCGGCGACGTGCCGCACACGCCGCTGGCGCTGGGTTTCGCGGTGGTGCGGGCCGACGGGAACCGCCCGCTCGAACTCTACATGGACGAACGCAAGTTGCTGCCGGAAACGAAGATCCATCTGGGCAACAGCGTCGAGGTGCGCCCGCCCGCCGCGCTTGGCTCTGGGCTTGAATTCTTGGGCAAGGCCAAGGCCCGCGTGCTGACCGACCGGCTGACGGCGGCGGCGTGGATCGACCAGCGCCTTGCGGGCACGGGCGCCGTGCTGGTGCGCGACGTGTGCCCGTGCGCGCTGCCCAAGGCCTGCAAGAACGAACGCGAGCTGGCCGGCGCACGCGCGGCCCATGTGCGCGACGGTGCTGCCCTCGTGCGCTTCCTGGCGTGGCTTTCCCGCGAGGCGCCGACCGGCAAGTGGGACGAGATCGCCGTCTCCGACAAGCTGATGGAATTCCGCCGTGCTGGCGGCGACCTGCGCGACACGAGCTTCGACACGATTTCCGGCGCCGGTCCCAACGGAGCCATCGTTCACTACCGCTCGACGCCCGCGACCTCGCGCCGGCTCGAACCCGACATGCTTTTCCTGCTCGATTCCGGCGCCCAGTATCCCGACGGCACGACCGACGTGACGCGCACCATGGCCGTGGGCAAGGCCAGCGAGGAACAGAAGGACCGTTTCACGCGCGTGCTGAAGGGCCATATCGCCATCGCGCGCGCGCGTTTTCCCAAGGGCACGTCGGGTTCGCAGCTCGACACGCTTGCCCGGCGCGCGCTGTGGGACGTGGGCCTCGATTACGACCACGGCACGGGCCACGGCGTGGGCTCGTATCTTTCGGTGCATGAGGGGCCGCACCGCATTTCCAAGATGCCCAACTCCGTGGCGCTTCAGCCGGGCATGATCGTTTCCAACGAGCCCGGCTACTACAAGACCGGCGCCTACGGCATCCGCATCGAGAATCTCGTCGCCGTGCGCGAGGCCGATCCGATTCCGGGAGCCGAACGCCCGATGCTGGGCTTCGAAACGCTGACGCTTGCCCCCATCGACCGCCACCTCGTCGCGCGCGACCTGCTCGACGCGGGCGAACGCGACTGGCTTGATGCCTACCACGCGCGCGTGCTCGCCGAGATCGGCCCGCTCGTCGACGAGCAGACGCGCGGCTGGCTCGAGGCGGCGACGGCTCGGATATAGATTTCAACGTCATGCCCGGGCCTGACCCGGGCATCCCCTGGACCCCCGGGTCGAGCCCGGGGGTGATGCGGAGGAGCAGTGGCGCAGAACGTCTACGACAATCCGGAATTCTTCGCGGGCTACCGGCAGATGCCGCGGCAGGTGAAGGGGCTCGACGGCGCACCGGAATGGCCGGCCGTGCGCGCGATGCTGCCCGCGATGAAGGGGTTGCGCGCGGTCGATCTGGGCTGCGGCTTCGGCTGGGTCGCGCGCTGGATGCGCGAGAACGGGGCCGCCGCCGTGCTCGGCCTCGACCTTTCCGAGAACATGATCGCGCGTGCGAAGGAAACCACCGCCGATCCGGCAATCGAATACCGCATCGCCGATCTCGACACGCTCGACCTGCCGGCGGGCGCCTTCGACGTGGCGTTCAGTTCGCTCACCTTCCATTACGTGGCCGATTTCGCGCGGCTCGCGCGCACGCTCCACACGGCCCTCGCACCTGGCGGGCATCTGGTGTTCACGATCGAGCATCCGGTCTATATGGCGGCTGAAAATGCGCAATGGCAGGCCGACGCCGACGGCACGCTGGCCTGGCCCGTGAACGGCTATTCGCGCGAGGGCGAACGGCGCACCGACTGGTTCGCCAAGGGCGTGCTCAAGCATCACCGCACGGTGGCGACGACGCTGAATGCGTTGATCGATGCGGGCTTCGCGATCCGGCGCGTGGGCGAATTCGCGCCGACGCAAGAACAGGTCGCCGCGCGCCCCGACCTCGCGAAAGAAATCGAGCGCCCGATGTTCCTGATGGTGGGCGCACAGCGCTGAACTCTCTCTCCGCCGTCAAGCCCGGGCGCGGTTTTCTCGTCACCCCCGGGCCTGACCCGGGGGTCCACGGCTTTTGTGACTTTCGGCGCTCGACCATCAAGTCGTGGATGCCCGGGTCAAGCCCGGGCATGACCGTTCTCTCAGGAATCCAGCCCCGCGAGCTTGCGCCATGCGGCTTCGTCGATCACGTCGATGCCGAGCTTCTGCGCGTCGGCGAGCTTCGAGCCCGCACCCGGCCCCGCGACGACAAGATCGGTCTTCTTGGAGACCGAGCCTGCGACCTTGGCGCCCAGCGCCAGCGCGCCCGCCTTTGCCTCGTCGCGGCTCATCGTCTCCAGCGAGCCGGTGAAGACGATCGTCTTGCCCGCGACGGCGGCGTTGACGTTCTTCGGCTTCTCGAAATCGGCGACGTCGACTTCGCTGGCCAGATCGTCGAGCGCCTCGCGGTTGTGCTTCTCGGCAAAGAAGCCGGCGATGTCCACGGCCATCGAATCGCCGATCTGGTCGATGGCGACGAGTTCCTTCCACGCATCGCCCACCAGCTCGGGCTTGCGCTTCTCGCCGTCAAACGCGGCAAGCTCGGCCTGCGCCTTTTCCATCGCCGCGCGCCATCCCGCGAACGAGCCGTAATGGACCGCGAGCAGGCGCGCGGTCGCTTCGCCCACCTGCCGGATGCCAAGCCCGAAGATCAGCCGGTCGAGCGCGGGCTTGCGCCGTGCCTCGATCGCCGCGAGCAGGCGTTCGACCGATTTCTCGCCCCAGCCTTCGCGCTTTTCCAGTTCGGCGCGGTGGCGCGCGAGGCGGAACAGGTCGCCCGGCTTCTTCACCCAGCCCAGCGTGAAAAGTTCCTCGATGTTCTTCTCGCCCAGTCCTTCGATATCGAGCGCGCCGCGCGACACGAAATGGCGCAGCCGCTCCACGGCCTGCGCCGGGCAGGTGAGGCCGCCCGTGCAGCGGCGGATCGCCTCGCCCTCCGGCCGCACGGCGATCGAGCCACATTCGGGGCAGTGCGTGGGGAACCTGAACGGCTTGGCGTTGGCCGGGCGCCTGTCGGGCAGGCTTGCCACGATCTGCGGGATCACGTCGCCCGCGCGCTGGACGATGACGGTATCGCCCGCGCGCACGTCCTTGCGCTGGATCTCGTCCTCGTTGTGGAGCGTGGCGCGGCTTACCATCACGCCGCCCACATTGACGGGTTCCAGTTCGGCAACCGGCGTCAGCGCGCCGGTGCGGCCGACCTGGATGACGATGGCGTTGAGCCTGGTCTGCGCCTGTTCGGCCGGGAACTTGTGCGCGATCGCCCAGCGCGGGCTGCGCGCCACGAACCCCAGCCGCTTCTGAAGATCGAACCGGTCGACCTTGTAGACCACGCCGTCGATGTCGTAGGGCAGCTCGGGCCGCTCGCGACCGATCTCGGCGTAATAGGCGACAAGCGCGTCCACATCCTTGCAGCGTTTCGCGCGCGGATTGACGACGAAACCCCAGCCCTTGAGACGTTTCAGCAGGTCGGACTGCGTTTCGATCGCCGGTCCCTCGTAGACGCCCAACGCATAGGCGAAGAAGCGCAAGGGACGCTTGGCCGTGATGGTCCAGTCGAGCTGGCGCAGCGAGCCGGCGGCGGCGTTGCGCGGATTGGCGAAGACCTTCTCGCCGTCTTTTTCCTGCGCCTTGTTCATCGCGAGGAAGTCGGCGCGCGTCATGTAGATCTCGCCGCGTACCTCGATGCGCGCGGGCGGCGTGCCAGCGAGCTTCTTGGGGATCTCGCCGATCGTCTTCAGGTTCGCGGTGACGTCCTCGCCCTCCTCACCGTCGCCGCGCGTCGCGCCGCGGACGAAAACGCCCTTCTCGTAGGCGAGCGAGATGGAAAGCCCGTCGATCTTCGGCTCGGCCGAAAAAGCGATCTCGCCGCCTTCCATGTCGAGGAAGCGGCGGATGCGCTGGCCGAACTCGCGCACGTCGGCTTCCCCGAAGGCGTTGTCGAGCGAGAGCATCGGCACTTCGTGGCGGATCTTGCCGAAGCCGGCGGCCGCCGGTGCGCCCACCTTGGCCGAGGGCGAGTCCGCCCGGCGCAGTAGGGGAAAGAGCCTCTCCAGCGCCTCGTTGCGGCGCTTGAGCGCGTCGTACTCGGCATCCGGGACGAGCGGCGCGTCCTTCGCATGATACGCAAGATCGTGCTTGGTGATCTCGCGCGACAGCCGCTCGAGTTCGCTTGCCGCCTGTGCGGCGGAAAGCGCGTCGACCGGGATCGCGGAATAGTCGGATTTCCTGGCGGGCTTCTTCTTGGCGCTCATGCGGCGGGGCTGGCGAGGAGCGCGTCGGCGGCGGCGCGCGCGGCGTCGGTGATGGTGGCACCGGAAAGCATGCGCGCAATTTCCTCCCGCCGCGCGGCCGCGTCCAGCGTTTCGATGCGCGTGGACGCGGTCTTTGCGGTCGCGGTCTTGGCCACGCGCAGATGGGCGTTGGCGCGCGCGGCAACCTGCGGGCTGTGCGTGACGACCAGCACCTGCGATTCGCCCGCAAGGCGCGCAAGCCGTTCGCCCACTGCGGCGGCAACCGCACCGCCGATACCCGCGTCCACCTCGTCGAAGACGAGTGCCGGGGAAAGGCCGCGGCGCGCATCGGCCTTCGCGAGCACGACCTTGAGCGCCAGCATGAAACGCGCAAGCTCGCCGCCCGAGGCGATCTTGGCTAGCGGACCCGGCTCGCTGCCGGGGTTGGTCGAAACCTCGAACGCGACGGCATCGAGGCCGTTTGCCGTCCACTCCGTCTCGGCGAGGGCGGCGATGCGCGTGCGGAATTTCGCCTTTTCGAGCTTCAACGGCGGCAGTTCGCGCGCCAATGCCTTGTCGAGCTTGGCGGCGGCGGCGTTGCGCTCGCGCGAAAGCTCGCGCGCGGCGGCCACATAAGCGGCCTTGGCGGCCGCGGCTTCCTGCGCCTTGCGCTTGAGGCCGGCCTCGCCGTCGTCCAGCGCCGAAAGCTTCTCGGAAATTTCCGCACGCAGCGCCACGAGCCCTTCGACATCGGTGCGGTGCTTGCGCGCAAGGCCGCGCAGCGCGAAGAGCCGTTCCTCGGTCCCTTCCAGATCGCTGCCGCCTTCGGAAAGCGCTTCGCCGGCGGCCTCGATCTCGGCGGCGGCATCCATCGCCTCGGATGCCGCGCGGTCGAGGGCCGCGATCGCCCGGTCGAAACGTTCGCCCGCGTGCGGGGCCACGCGCTCCAGAGCACGCTGCGCGGCGCGAAGCGCGCCCTCGACGCCCTTGCCCTGTTCGATCTCGCCTGTCGCTTCGCCGAGCGCGGCGGAAAGCTTTTCGCGCGCCTGCAGGATCGCGCGGCGCTCGGAAAGCTGCGCTTCCTCGCCCGGCGCAGGCTCAAGCTCGTCGAGTTCGCCAAGCGCATGGCGCAGGTATTCCTCCTCGGCGCGCGCGCGCGCGACGGCCTCGTTGGCCTCGTCGAGCGCGCGGGCGCGCCTGCGCCATTCGCCGTAAAGGTCGGAAAGCTTCGCAGCGTCGCGGCCCAGCCCCGCCCACGCGTCGAGCAGGCCGATATGCGTTGCGGCATCGAACAGGCCGTGCGTGTCGAACTGGCCGTGCACCTCGACCAGCGTTTCGCCCAGTTCGCGCAGCAGCGCGACCGAGCAGGCCTGGTCGTTGGCGAAGGCGCGGCTGCGCCCGTCGGCCGACAGCACGCGGCGCAGGATCAGCGGCGCGCCGGCCTCGGGCGGCTCGAGCCCCTGCTGGGCGAGCCGGACGAGGGACGGATGGCCGGGCGCGACATCGAAGCTGGCGGCGACGCTTGCCTGTGCGGCCCCCTTGCGAACGAAGCCGGCTTCCGCCCGCCCGCCCAGCGCCAGCCCCAGCGCGTCGAGCAGGATCGATTTGCCGGCGCCCGTCTCGCCGGTCAGCGCCGACAGGCCCGCCTCGAAGGCGATGTCGAGACGGTCGATCAGAACGAAATCGCGGATGGCGAGGGCGGCCAGCATCGTGCCCGGTGTAGCGGGCGAATCGGCTGGCGGAGAAGCGGGCTCGACGAGCGTCAGGCGGGCACGGGCAGGGCGGCTCATGGCGGGACTCCGGAACCGGTCAGGAATGGTCCCGAAGGCTAACGTCGCCCGATGGATGTTGTCAAATTGTTCTCGTTAAATATTCCTAGAAATTCGGGCCGGATTTCAGAAAAGATTGAGCGGATTGATCGCGTTGAGCGTGCGCGAGACGAGGCCGGCATTCTCTTCCTTCGGAAGCTCGCCCGTACCCACCAGCGCGTAGGAATCCCGGTACCACGAACTGCCCGGATAGTTGTGGCCGAGCACGGCCGCCGAACGGCGCGCCTCGTCCACGAGGCCAAGCGCCATGTAGCATTCCACGAGCCGGTGCAGCGCCTCGGGCACGTGGCTGGTGGTCTGGTATTTCTCGACCACGTTGCGGAAACGGTTGATCGCCGCAAGCCACTGGCCGCGCTTGAGGTAGAAGCGCCCCACCTCCATCTCCTTGCCCGCGAGATGGTCGTAGGTCAGGTCGATCTTCACGCGTGCGTCGCGCGCATAGGATGTGTCGGGGAAGCGGCGCACCACTTCCTGAAGGGCCTGCAGCGACTGTTCGGTCATGCGCGCGTCGCGCGCCACGTCGGTGATCTGTTCGTAGCTGCAAAGCGCCTTCAGGTAATAGGCATAGGCCACGTCGCGGTTGGACGGGTTCAGCTGGATGAAGCGGTCCAGCGCCACGATCGCGTCGTCGTACTTGTTGGCCTGGTAGTGCGCATAGGCTGCCTGCAGGTTGGCGCGTGTGGCCCAGACCGAATAGGGGTGCTGGCGCTCGACCTCGTCGAACAGCTTGGCCGCGCGCTTGTACTGGCCCGACGACATCGCGTTGACGGCGTTGTTGTAAAGCTCCTCGACCGGCTTCTCGACGTAGGCTTCCTCGTCGTTGCCGCTGCTGCACGCGCCGAGGCCCGCCCCGGCAAGCGCCAGGGCAAGGGCTGCGGCAATGCGAATCGGTCGGGCGGCGCGGGGCGCGGTCATGGCCTGAATATAGGGGATCGGCGGGGGAATTTCAGCCCCGCCCGGCGGCCCGGCGTCAATCCGACGCGTGGCCCAGCCGCGCATCTGCCAGCGCCCCGGCATACGTCTCGGCGGTCATTTCGGTCCAGCGCCAGGCCTCGGGCCGGGCGAGGAGGGCGTGCAGAAGGGCGTTGTTGTGGCGGTGGCCGGTGCGCGTGGCGCGCACGTCGCCCAGGATCGGGGCGCCGGCGAGGTAGAAGTCGCCCACGAGATCGAGGATCTTGTGGCGCACGAACTCGTCCTCGAAGCGCAGCCCGTCCTCGTTGAGGATGCGCTCGCCCGAGACGACGACCGCGTTGTCGAGCGAGCCGCCGCGTGCAAGCCCCATCGCACGCAGCGAGGCGACCTCGTGCTCGAAGCCGAAAGTGCGCGCGCGCGCGATTTCGCGGCGAAACGCGCCGGGCTCGAGGCCCATGCGGATCGTCTGGCGGCCGATGGCGGCGTTCTTGAAATCGATCTCGAATTCGGCGGCGAAGCCGGCGCCGGGCGCCAGCGTGATGCGCGCGTCGCCGTCCTCGATCGTCACGGGCTCGAGCACCTCGATCGCGCGGCGGGGGGCCGCCTGTTCGATCGTGCCTGCGCAGTCGACGAGGAAGAGGAACGGCGCCGAGGAACCATCCATGACCGGCACTTCGTCGGCATCCAGTTCGACGGTCAGGTTGTCGATCTCGGCGCCGTAAAGGGCGGCCATGAGATGTTCGACCGTGCCGATGCGCGTGCCCGCGTCGTTGGCAAGCATGGAGCACATGCGCGTGTCGCGCACGTTGCGGAAATCGGCCTTCAGCACGCCGTTCTCGCCGGGAATGTCGCGCCGGCGGAAGACGATGCCGTGATTGGGGGCGGCCGGCAGCAGCAGCATCTCGACCTTGCGGCCGGAATGCAGGCCCGTGCCCGTGCACGCGATCGGCCCCTTGAGGGTCCGCTGCGCGATCGTCCGGGGCTTGGTGCTACGCTTACCGAGCAAGACGTGAACTCCGGGGGCGGTTTCGCCCGGTCTGGCCGACAACGTCGGCGGGGGGCCGAATCATCCCTAAAAATGCTTGAGGCTCCGAGGGTTGGTAAACGACCGCCCCCGGAGCCTCAAGTCACCTTTTATTGCGAACTGTTGCAGGCATTCTGCCTACGACCGTACGCCTAGTTCGCCTGGCGGCGCAGGAACGCCGGGATTTCCAGAAGATCGTCTTCCGACTTCGACTGGAGGCGGTCCTGCGGGTCGAGCCCGCCCAGCCGCGGCTGGATCGCGGCCGGCTGCGGCGCCGGGGCGGCGGGAACCGCCGCGATCGGGGCCGGTGCGGGTGCCGGCGCCGGGGCAACCGGGGCTGCCGCCGGGGCCGGCATGATGCCGCCGACCGGGGCGACCAGCGTGGGCTGCTGGCGCGTTTCGCTTTCCGCCTGGCGCGCGGTGCCCGAACGCGTCATCCGCTCGAAGAGCGAGGGACGGCGCGCGGGCCTGGCCGGGGCGGCCTTCGCGGCGTTGACCATCTCGGCTTCCGCGAAGGGGTTGGGCAGCGTGACCGTCTGCATGGCCGGTGCGGCCGGTGCGGCGACCTCGACCGGCTTGGGCGGGATGAACGCCTCGACCGGTGCGGGGGCGGCGGCAACCGGCTGCGGTGCCGGCTCGACGATCTGGTCGAGCACCAGCGGTTCCGGCTCGGCCGCGATCGGCGCCGGTTCGATCTTCAGGGCGGCAGCGCCCTGCTGGATCGGCTGGGCTGCCATCTGCACCGGTGCCGGAGCCGCCTGCGCGACCGTCGGCTGGTAGGACGGCATCGGCGGGATCGCCGTGGCGGCGGTCGCCGCGGCGACGGCGGCGGGTGCCGTCGTCGCGACCGAGGCCGGGCGGGGCGGCATCGTGCGGATCGAGACGATCTTCTTGTCCGGCAGCGGGGCGGCCATCGCGGCCGCTTCGATGCCGGTCGCCACGACCGATACGCGCATGCAGCCGTTGAGGCTTTCATCGAAGGTCGAGCCGAAGATGATGTTGGCGTCCGGATCGACCTCGTCGCGGATGCGGTTGGCCGCCTCGTCGACCTCGAACAGCGTCATGTCCATGCCGCCGGTGATGTTGATGAGAACGCCCTTGGCACCCTTCATCGAAACGTCGTCGAGCAGCGGGTTGGAGATCGCCTTCTGCGCGGCATCGATTGCGCGGTTGTCGCCTTCGGCCTCGCCCGTGCCCATCATCGCCTTGCCCATCTCGCCCATGACCGAGCGGATGTCCGCGAAGTCGAGGTTGATGAGGCCCGGCATGACCATCAGGTCGGTCACGCCGCGCACGCCCGAGTAGAGCACGTCGTCGGCCATCTTGAAGGCGTCGGCGAAGGTCGTGCGCTCGTTGGCCACCCGGAACAGGTTCTGGTTCGGGATGATGATGAGCGTGTCGACCGTCTGCTGGAGTTCCTCGATGCCCGCTTCGGCAAGCCGCATGCGGTTCTGGCCCTCGAAGTGGAACGGCTTGGTGACGACGCCCACGGTGAGGATGCCGTGCTCGCGGCAGGCCCGCGCGATGACCGGTGCGGCACCCGTGCCCGTGCCGCCGCCCATGCCGGCGGCCACGAACACCATGTGCGATCCGGCGATGTGTTCGAGCAGGTCGCCCATCGATTCCTCGGCGGCGACGCGGCCGATGTCGGGCCTGGAGCCCGCACCGAGGCCTTGCGTGACGCCGGCGCCGAGCTGGATCTTGCGTTCGGCGATCGACTGGCCGAGCGCCTGCGCGTCGGTGTTGGCGACGACGAATTCCACGCCTTCGAGCTTGGCGCGGATCATGTTGTTGACGGCGTTGCCGCCCGCACCGCCCACACCCACGACGGTGATGCGCGGCTTCAGTTCGTTGGGATGGACTCCGAGAGTGATTGCCATTGTCGTTACCTCCGATGCCTGAATTCGAGTGAAAGGGTCTGAAACGTTGCGTTCGCATCCGGCGCGCGTGGTCGCGGGCCGTGACGTGCGTTCGGTTTTCGGGGTGGCAGGAAGAAGCCTCCGGTCATAGGTTCTCCTTCAGCCACATTCCGAAGCGGCCGATCATGCCGGCACCCGGTGCCGCGGCCGGCTCCGGCCGCAGGGATTCGCTGCCCTTGGCGAGCGCGAAGGCCACGAGGCCCGCGCACGCCGCGAAGGCGGGCCCGCCGGTCTGGTCGGCGAGGCCCTGCAGGCGGATGGGCTTGCCCATGCGCACCTGCTTGTCGAGGACCATGGCGGCAAGCTCGCGCACGCCCTGGAGCTGGGACGCGCCGCCGGTCAGGACGACGCGGCGGCCCGCGATACGGTCGAAGCCCGAGGCTTCCAGCCGCTGCCGGACAAGTTCGAAGGTTTCTTCCAGCCGCGGCGCGATGATCCCGGTGAGGATCGATTTCGGCACGTGGTTGGCCTGCGCGTGTTCTTCCTCGCCCACGAGCGGCACGTCGATGATCTCGCGCTCGTCGGAGGCCGAGGGGATGCAGCTGCCGTGCAGCGTCTTCATCCGCTCGGCATAGGCGAGCGGCGTGGAAAGCCCGCGCGCGATGTCGTTGGTGACGTGGGCACCGCCCACCGGGATCGTATCGGCGTAGACGCAGTGCCCGTCGAAGAAAACCGAGAACGACGTCGTGCCGCCGCCCATGTCGACCACGCACGAACCCAGATCCATCTCGTCCTCGACAAGGCAGGCAAGCCCGCCCGCATAGGACGGCATCACCACGTCCTCGACCTCGAGATGGCAGCGCGCGATGACGCTTTCGAGATTGCGCACGGCCGCGGCCCCGGCGCTCAGCATGTGCATGTTGACGCCCAGCCGCTCGCCGCACATGCCGCGCGGATCGCGGATGCCGCGGCTGCCGTCGATGGTGAAGCCGACCGGGATCTGGTGGATGAGCCGGCGGTCGGGGGCGGCCTGCGTCTGGCGCGCCTGGTCGAGCACCTTGCGCAGGTCGTGGTCGGCGATCTCGTGACCGGAGATGGCGACCTCGACCGGCACCGTGCGCGAGAGCGGCTGGCCGCCGATGAGGTTGACGACCACGGCCTTGAGCGTCTCGCCGGCCATCTGCTCGGCGGCCGACACGGCCGAAAGGATCGAATGCTCCGCCTCGTCGAGATCCACGATGGCCCCGCCGCGAACGCCGTGGCTGATCTGGTGGCCGATGCCGACCACACGTGCCGTGGTGCCGTCGTTCTCGGGCTTGGCGACGAAGCAGGCGACCTTCGTCGAACCGAGATCGAGGGCGGCGATCAAGCCGTTTCGCGATTTACGCTTGTTCTTGCGCAAGTCGGTGCTCCTTCACGTCGGCTTGTTGGTGACGCGCTTTGCGGGCGCGGGCTGGGACTGGGCGGGCTGCTGGTCGCGGCCCATGCGCAGGATCAGTCGGTCGGGCAGGCGCAGGTCGACCGCCACGAGGTTGCGGTCGATGAGGCCGTTCTCGCGCTCGAGCTGGGCGAGGCGCTCGTAGGCCGCACCGGCATTGGCTTCGGGCAGGTTCACGTCGATGCCGTTGTCGAGGCGCAGGTTCCAGCGCCGTGCACCCACGCGCACGGCGGCGGTGATGCGCTTCATGAGCGCGGGCTCGGTCTCGAGCAGGGCCACGAGGGAAGCCGCGTGTTCGGGCGCATCGTCGCCCACGACAACCGGGCGGTTGGCGAAGCGCGCGGGATCGGTGCCCGGGATCTCCTTGCCCTCGGAATCGATCACCGTGAAACGGCCGTGGCGCTGCCAGAGGGCGAGCGGAATGCGCTCGTCGAGCTGCACGACGATCGTGCCCGGCAGGCGGCGTTCGACCGTGGCCGTGCGCACCCAGGGAAGTTTTTCAAGTTCGGCCTTCGCCGCGTAGGGGTCGAAGGCGAGGATGGGCGAACCCTTGCGCGCGTCGATCACCGCGCGCACGTCGCGCATCTCGCTCTCCACGCGGCCGTCGATGCGCACCTCGTTCACCGCAAGGCCCGCGCGGGCACTGGCCGACAGGACCGCACGCTCGAAATCCACGCGCATGTCCGCGACCATCTCGGGCGCGCCGTGCGTCCAGGCCCAGGCGAGGCCGCCGCCGGCACCGGCGAGCAGCACGATCGCGAGCGAAATCTTCGCCGCGCGTGCCGACGGGCGCAACGTGACCAGGCGGCGCCAGCCGAAGCGGCGTGCGGGCTTCTTCTGTCGCGAGCGGCGCAGGATCATGCGGACACCTTTGGGGCCGGCCCGTCGTGGCGCGCGTGCTCGACAAGCCAGGCGCACAGGTCGGGGAAATTCATGCCGGCGGCCGCCGCGATCTCGGGAACGAGCGAGAGCGGCGTCATGCCGGGCTGGGTGTTGACTTCGAGCAGGCAGAGCTGGCCGGGTTCGCCGCGCGTGTCGTCGTAGCGGATGTCGGCGCGACTGACGCCGCGGCAGCCCAGTGCCCGGTGCGCCTCAAGCGCGATCTCCATCGCGCGCGAATAGGCGCGCGCATCGATGGGGGCGGGGCACAGATGGATCGCCTTGCCGTCGGTATATTTGGCGGCGTAGTCGTAAAAGCCGTTGTTCGGGCGGATTTCGAGCACGCCCAGCGCCTTGGCCGAGCCGTTGGCACCCAGCACGGCGACGGTCAGTTCGCGGCCGGGCACGTAGCGCTCGACCAGCACTTCCTCGTCGAAGGGCCACGGTTCGGCGGCGAGCGCCTCCAGATCGGATTTTTCCAGAACGATCTTCACGCCCACCGACGAACCTTCGTTGGTGGGTTTCATGACGAAGGGCACGGCCAGCGCGCGGCCGGCCAGCACGTCGTCGCGGTGATAGACGCCGCCGTCGGCCACCGGCAGGCCGTAGGCCGCGAACATCTTGCGCGCGACGGGCTTGTCCATCGCCATGGCCGAGGCGAGCAGGCCCGAATGCGTATAGGGCACGCGCGCGAGATCGAGCACGCCCTGGATCGTGCCGTCCTCGGCATAGCGGCCGTGCAGCGCGTTGAAGACCGCATCGGGCTTGGGATCGAGTGCTGCGACGAGCCCTTCGAGCGACCGGAAATCGTGCTCGGCCACGTCGTAGCCCTTCACGCGCAGTGCGGCCGCGCATTCGCGACCCGACACGAGGCTCACCTCGCGTTCGGCCGAAAGCCCGCCCATCAGCACCAGCACGCGCGTCATTTTCCGCCCTCCAGCCGCACGCCGATGCGCTTGATCTCCCAGCGCAGCTCGACGCCGAATTTCGCGTTGACGCGCGAGCGCACGTCCTCGCCCAAATCTTCCAGATCGGCGGCGGTCGCTTCGCCGGTGTTGATCAGGAAGTTGCAGTGCTTTTCCGAAACCATCGCGCCGCCGCGCTTGAGGCCACGGCAGCCGGCGGCATCGATCAGTTCCCACGCCTTCGAGCCCTCGGGGTTCGCGAAGGTCGAACCGCCGGTGCGCGTGCGGATGGGCTGGCTGTCCTCGCGCTTGGCCTGGATCTCTGCCATGCGCGCGGCAATCGCGGCGGGTTCGCCGCTTTCGGTCTTCAGCTCGGCGGCCACGAAGATCCAGTCGGCCGGCATGCCGCTGTGCCGGTAGCCGAAGCACAGCGCGCCGTTGGTCGTGTACTGGCGCTCGCCCTTGGCGTCGATCGCTTCGGCGGCGAGCGTCACGTCCTTCATCTCGCGCCCGTAGGCGCCGGCATTCATGCGCAAGGCGCCGCCGATCGTGCCGGGGATGCCGGAAAGGAATTCGAGGCCCGAAAGCCCCCATTCGCGCGCCTGGATCGCGACGTTGAGGTCGAGGCACGCGGCACCCGCGCGCACGATGTGGCCGTCATGCGTGATGTCGGTGAAGCCCTTGCCCAGCCGGATCGTCACGCCCGGCACGCCGCCGTCGCGTACCAGCAGGTTCGAGCCCACGCCCACCACCGTCACCGGCACGTCGGCGGGCTTGCCCGCCATGAAGACCGCAAGGTCGGCCTCGTCGGCCGGGCGGAACAGCACTTCGGCCGGCCCGCCGACGCGCAACCACGTGTACTGGCCGAGATTGGCGTTGGCGCGATAGGTGCCGCGCACCTTGGGCAGGCGGTCGACAAGGCGCAGGTCGCGGGGGGCCGCCATCATGCCGTCCTCCTCTGCGCGTCGAGTTCGCCGGGCAGCGCGTAGGCCCATTGCGTGATGCTGCCCGCACCGAGGCACACGACCATGTCGCCGGGCTTGGCCTGTGCGAGCACGGTTGCGGCAAGCTTGGCCGGGCTTTCCAGCGCGGCGACGCGCCGGTGCCCGTGGTCGCGCAGGCCTTCGACCAGCGCTTCCTTCGAGGCACCCTCGATCGGCACTTCGCCTGCCGCGTAGACGTCGGCCACGATCACCGCGTCGGCGTCGTTGAAGCAGGTGCAGAATTCCTCGAACAGCGACTTGAGGCGCGTGTAGCGGTGCGGCTGGACGACCGCGATGACGCCGGCCTTGGTGGCGCTGCGCGCGGCCTTGAGCACGGCGGCGATCTCGACCGGGTGGTGGCCGTAATCGTCGATGACCGTCAGGCCCGCACCTTCGCCGGTCTTCGTGAAGCGCCGCTTGACGCCCTTGATGCCGGCAAGCGCCTTGGCGATCGTCGCGTCGTTCATGCCCATCTCGACCGCGACGGCGACCGCGGCAAGCGCGTTCTGCACGTTGTGCTGGCCCACGAGCGGCAGATGCAGGCCCTCGATGCGCCGCTCGGTACCGGCACGGCCGGAAAGCTGCACGTCGAAATGCCCGCCCGAGGCGTCAAGCCGCATGTTGATGCCGCGCACGTCGGCCTGCGGCGAGAAGCCGTAGGCGAGGATCTTGCGGTCCTGCGTGGAGGCGATCAGCGCCTGAACTTCGGGATGGTCGATGCACAGGGCGGCAAACCCGTAGAACGGGATGTTCGACACGAAAGTCTGGTAGCCCTTGCGCGCGGCATCGAACGAGCCCCAGTAGTCGAGATGCTCCGGGTCCATGTTCGTGACGACCGCGATGGTGGCGGGCAGCTTGATGAAGGTGCCGTCGCTCTCGTCGGCCTCGACGACCATCCAGTCGCCCGAACCAAGCCGCGCGTTCGTGCCGTAGGCGTTGAGGATGCCGCCATTGATGATCGTGGGGTCGAGGTTGGCGGCTTCCAGCATCGCGGCGACGAGGCCGGTCGTCGTCGTCTTGCCGTGCGTGCCGGCGATCGCGATCGCCCATTTGAGGCGCATCAGCTCGGCCAGCATTTCGGCGCGGCGCACGACCGGGATCAGGCGCTCGCGCGCGGCCTTCACTTCCGGATTGTCGATCTTCACGGCCGTCGAGACGACGACGACCTCGGCATCGCCGAGATTCTCGGCCTTGTGACCGATGCCGATGCGGATGCCGAGCGCCGCAAGGCGCTTGGTGTTGGCGCCGTCGGCCTGGTCGGAACCCTGCACCTTGTAGCCCAGATTGTGCAGGATCTCGGCGATGCCGGACATGCCGATGCCGCCGATGCCCACGAAATGGATGGTGCCGATGTCGAGCGGAAGCGCCCTCATGCCTTGGCCTCCGCGAGTTTCTGGACAAGATCGGCAAGACGCTCGCCCGCATCCGGGCGGCCGAAGGAATGCGCGCCGGCCGCAAGAGCAGCGAGCGGGCGCGGATCTTCGATGAGGGACGCGAGCCGCGCGGCGAGATCGGCGGGCGTGAATTCGGCTTCCGGAACGACCCAAGCTCCGCCCGCGGCGGCAAGCGCCTTGGCGTTGGCGGTCTGGTGGTCGTCGGTCGCGGCGGGCAGCGGGACGAGCAGCGAGGGACGGCCGATGCAGGCAAGCTCGGCCACGGTCGACGCACCCGCGCGCGCGATCACCAGATGGGCATCGGCCACGCGCATCGGCAGGTCGGCGAAGAACGGGGCGACTTCGGCCACGAAGCCCAGCGTGCGATAGCGCTGGCGCACCGTGTCGGCATCTTCCTCGCGTGTCTGCTGGACAAGCGAGATGCGTGCGCGCTTCTCGGGCGATAGAAGTGCCAGCGCAGCCGGCACGACGCGCCCGAACACGGCCGCACCCTGGCTGCCACCGGTCACGAGCACGCGCAGGCGCGCGCCCCGGGCCGGAAGTTCGAACGCGCGCGCACGCAGCGCCGTCACGTCGCCGCGCACGGGGTTGCCCACGAGCGTGGCGTTGGTGCCGGCCCCGCGCGTTTCGGCAAACGAGGTCGCGATGGCATCCACGCCCGCGGCGACGAGCCGGTTCACGCGGCCCAGCACGGCGTTCTGTTCGTGGATCGCGGTGCGGAAGCGTCTGCGCGCGGCCGCCATGGTCGGAAGGCTCGGATAGCCGCCAAAGCCCACGACCGCGGCGGGCTGGAGTTTTTTCAGGAGTGCGCGCGCGGCGAAATAGCCGGGCAGCAGGCTTGCCATGCCCACGAGGCGACGCAAGATTCCGCCGGTCATCTTGCGGATCGGCAGGCGATGCGTGTCGATCGCGCCGAGATTGCCGCCATACTTCGTGCCGCGATCGTCGGTGACGAGCGCCAGCCGGAAGCCGCGCCGGGCGAGCGAGCCCGCCAGCGCTTCCGCCGGGAAGACATGGCCACCCGTGCCGCCGGCCGCGAGGATGACGAGCGGAGCGTTCACAGCGTTTCTCCCGCACCGAAGCGCTTGCGGCTGAGCGCAAGCACGAAGCCCATGCCCAGTGCGACCGCCAGCAGCGAGGAACCGCCGTAGCTGACGAAGGGCAGCGTCATGCCCTTGGTCGGGATCAGGTGCAGCGTGGAGCCCATGTTGACGAGCGCCTGCACGCCGAACTGCACGCACAGGCCCGAGACGGCGAGCAGCGAGAACAGGTCGGTTTCCTGCAGCGCGCGGCTGAAGCCGCGAAGCACCACGAAGGCGTAAAGCGCCACGATGAGAAGGCAGAGGATCAGGCCGAATTCCTCGGCCGCGACCGCGAAGATGAAATCGGAATGCGCGTCGGGCAGGCCCGACTTGACCGTGCCTTCGCCGGGTCCGCGGCCGAGCAGGCCGCCATTCATGAAGGCTTCCATCGCCGTGTTGATCTGGTAGGTGTCGCCCGAAGCCGGATCGAGGAAGCGGTCGACGCGGCTGTGGAAGTGCGGGAACGTGAAATAAAGGAGCACGGCTGCCCCGCCGCCGAGCCCGCCCAGCGCCACCACCCACAGCACGCGCAGGCCGGCCAGGAAGTACTGCGAGAACCACACGACCGACACCACGAAGGCCATGCCGATGTCGGGCTGCATGAGCAGCAGCGCAAGCGTCGCGCCGTAGAGCAGGATCGCGATCGCGTCGCCGGGGAAGCCTTCCTTCTTGCGCGCGAGCGCGAACAGCCAGGCCGAGACGATGGCGAGCGTCGGCTTCATGAATTCGGACGGCTGGATCGACATGCCGGGCAGGCTGATCCAGCGCTTGGCGCCCTTGATCTCGGTGCCGATCACGAAGGTCAGGCACAGGAGCCCGCCCGCGACCATGAGGCCCAGCAGCGCAAGCGCACGCACCTGGCGCGGCTCGAGCATCGAGACGCCCAGCATCACGATCATCGCAAGTGGCAGGATCTGCAGCTGCTTGCGCACGAAATAGAACGAGTCGAGCCCGACGCGCGAGGCGACGGCGGGCGAAGCGGCCATGATCAGCACCGCGCCCACGCCGATCAGCAGGCCCAGCGACACGAGCATCCACTTGTCGACCGTCCACCACCAGCGGGCCATCACCGAATTGTCGGCGCGCGCGAAGCTCATGCGGCGAGGCCCTCCGTGCCGGAGATCTCGGCCACGAGGCCGCGGAAGGTTTCGCCGCGGTGCTCGAAGCTCCTGAACTGGTCCCACGACGCGCAGGCCGGCGACAGCAGCACGACCGACCCGGGTTTGGCGGCCTTTGCGGCACCGCGAACGGCGCTGGCAAGATCGCCCGCGATCGTGTGCGGCACGCGCGCGAGCGTTTGCGCGAAATCGTTCGCGGCCTCGCCGATCAGCCAGGCATGCGCGATGCGCGGGAAATAGGGGGCAAGTGCGGCAATGCCGCCTTCCTTGGCCTGCCCGCCCGCGATCCACTGGATGTCCGTGTAGCAGCCCAGTGCACGGGCAGCGGCATCGGCGTTCGTGGCCTTGCTGTCGTTGACGTAAAGCACGCCGTCGATTTCCGCGATGCGCTCCTGCCGGTGGGCGAGCCCGGGATACGAGACCAGCGCTTCGGCGATCTGCGCGCGGGAAATGCCCAGCCGGAGCGCCGTCGCCGCGGCGGCGGCGGCGTTCTGGTGGTTGTGCGCGCCGGGCAGCGTCTTGCAGGCGGCAAGATCGACGATGGCCGCCGGCTTGCCGTCACGCGCGTCGTAAAGCGTGCCGCTGTCGGCATAAACGCCGCGCGCGAGTTTCCGGCTGCCGGAGATCGCGACGACATTGCCGGAAAGCCCGGCGTGGATTTTCGCGGAAATCTCGTCGTCCACGCCCACGACCGCCGCCTTGCGCCGCGCGAAGATCGTGCGCTTGGCGGCGACGTAGCCGTCCATGCCGCCATGGCGGTCGAGATGGTCGGGCGAGATGTTGAGAAGCACGGCCACGTCCCATGCGGCCGAAGGCGTCAGTTCGAGCTGGTAGCTCGACATCTCGATCACGTAGGTGCCGTCGGCGGCCAGCGGGGCCAGCGACAGCGCGGCCGTACCGATATTGCCACCGACTTCGACGCGGCGACCGGAATTGCGCATCACGTGGCCGATCAATGCGGTCGTCGTCGATTTGCCGTTCGTGCCGGTGATGCCGACGTAGACCGCCTGGCGCTGCGTGCGGAACAGCAGGTCGACGTCGCACACGATCTCGAGCCCGGCTTCGCGCGCGCGCACGACGACCGGATGCGGGGCCGGGAAGGTCGACGGGATGCCCGGCGACAGCACGAGCGTCTTCACGCCGGAAAGTCCGGCTTTCGTCAGGTCGACCAGCGGGACGCCCGCGTCCTTGGCTTCCGTGCGACGCGCCGGGCTGTCGTCCCACGCCATCACGGTGGCGCCGGATGCCGCAAGCGCCTGCGCGCTCGGCAGGCCCGACTTGCCCAGGCCCAGCAGGGCCACCGGAATGCCGCGGAAGGAGGAAACGTCGATCATGCCCTCACCGCAGCTTCAGCGTCGCGAGACCCGCGAGCGCGAGGATGGAGGCGATGATCCAGAAGCGGATCACGATGGTGGGCTCGGCCCAGCCCATCTTCTCGAAATGATGGTGCAGCGGCGCCATCAGGAAGATGCGCTTGCCGGTGAGCTTGAACGAGGCGACCTGCACGATCACCGATACCGCCTCGACCACGAACAGCCCGCCGACGATGGCAAGCGTCAGCTCGTTCTTCGTGACGACGGCGACCGCGCCCAGGGTGCCGCCCATCGACAGCGATCCGGTATCGCCCATGAACACCATCGCGGGCGGCGCGTTGAACCAAAGGAAACCCAGCGAGGCGCCGACCAGTGCGGCACACAGCACGGCAAGCTCGCCCGAACCCGGCACGTGATGGATGAGCAGGTAGTTTGCGAAGATCGCGTTGCCCGCGACATAGGCAAAGCCGGCAAAGCAGCCCGCCGCGATCATCACTGGAACGATGGCAAGCCCGTCGAGCCCGTCGGTCAGGTTGACGGCGTTGGAAGCACCCACCATCACGAAGATCGCGAAGGGGAAGAAGAACACGCCCAGATCGACTAGCAGGTCCTTGAAGAAGGGGACGGCGAGCTGCGTGGAGAGCGGCTCGCGCGTCAGGTAGACGATCCACGACGTCGCGGCGAGCGAGAGCAGCGTCTGGAAGAGGAGCTTCCCGCGCCCGGACAGGCCCTTCGAGTTCTTCTTCGTGAGCTTCAGGTAATCGTCGTAGAAGCCGATCGCGCCGAAGCCCAGCGTCACCGTCAGCACCGCCCACACATAGCCGTTGCGCAGGTCCGCCCACAGCAGCGTCGACACGCCCATCGAAAGCAGGATAAGCACGCCGCCCATCGTGGGCGTGCCCTTCTTGGTGAGCGCGTGGCGCTCGGGCGTATCCGCGCGGATCGGCGGTTCGGGCTGCTTGGACTTGAGCCAGCCGATGATGCTCTCGCCGAACACGAAGGCGATCAGCAGCGCGGTCATCACGGCGCCGCCGGAACGGAACGTGATGTAGCGGAACACGTTGAACGGCGCGAAGCTGTCGGCGAAGGGGACGAGGAGGTTATAGAGCATCGTCAGTCCTGCCTTCCGCCCGCGGCGCGCCGGCCGTTTTCGTTTGCCGCACCCAGCCCCAGAAGCGCCTCGACGACGCGGCCCATCCGGCTGCCCAGCGACCCCTTGACGACGACGGCATCGCCCGCGTTGACGGCACGCAGCACGGCCGGTTCGAGATCGGCCGAATTCGCCGCGTGGGCGCCGCGCATGGCGGCGGGCAGCTTTTCGTAGAGGCGGCGCATGTTGGGCCCGCAGCAATAGACGCGGTCGATGCGGTTGGCCTCGAGCGAGCGGGCAAGGTCTTCGTGCAGTTCGCCGGCCTTGGGCCCGAGTTCGAGCATGTCGCCCAGCACCGCAACGCGTCGTGTGGCCGGTGCGGCGGCAAGCACCGCGAAGGCCGCGCGCATCGAGGGTGGCGAGGCGTTGTAGCTGTCGTCGATCAGAAGGAACGTGCCGCCGGCAAGCGCCACCTGGTGGTGCTGGCCGCGCCCCTTGGGCGCGCTGACGCGCGCGAAGGACGCGGCCGCGCGCGCGGCATCGGCCCCCAGCGCATCGATGGCGGCAAGCGCGCCGGTCAGGTTGAGTGCCCAGTGCGCGCCGGGCGCGCCGATTTCGAAATCGAGGATTCGGCCGGCAAGATCGACCTTCGCGCGGCCCTTGGTGGCGTCGCCCGACCAGTCGACGAGGCGCACGTCCGCACCGGCTTTCGTGCCGAAGCGCACGATGCGGCCCCAGCCGGCTTCCTTCGCGCGGCTCGCGAGGAAATCGCAGAAGTCGTTGTCGGCCGGCAGCACGGCCGTGCCGGGATTGCCGTGCGCGAACGGCCCGCCGGCGGAAAAGACCTCGGCCTTCGCGGCGGCGACGCCCGCGATCCCGTCGGCGAAATTCTCGGTGTGGACGGCTTCGACCGTCGTCACCAGCGCCACCTCGGGCCGGATCATGCCGACCAGCGGCACGATCTCGCCCGCATGGTTCATGCCGACCTCGAACACGCCGTAGACCGTGTCGCGCGGCATGCGCGCGAGCGTGACGGGCACGCCGATATGGTTGTTGAACGACGCGCGCGCTGCATGCGTGGCGCCCTGTTCGCCAAGTGCGTGGGCGATGGCTTCCTTCGTGCTCGTCTTGCCGACCGAACCGGTGACGGCAAGGGCGCGCACGTCGGCGCGCGACCGCGCGGCACGGCCGAGATCGGCCACTCCTGCAAGCGTGTCGGAGACGACGAGGCAGGGCTTGCCGGCGGCCGGCTCGGCGACGAGGGCCGCCGCCGCACCCTTTTCAAATGCGGCGGGAAGGAACGTGTGGCCGTCCGCCACTTCGCCCTTGAGCGCGACGAACAGGTCGCCGGGAACGAGCGTGCGCGTGTCGATCGAAATGCCGGTCGCCGCCCAGCCGGCCGGCCCGGCGAGCGTGCCGCGCGTGGCGGCCCTGGCTTCCGCTGCGGTCCAGAGGGCGGCACTCATGCCCCACCTCCGGCCAGTGCGGCACGTACCTGTTCGCGGTCGTCGAAGGGCAGCACCTTGTCGCCGACGATCTGGCCGCGTTCGTGGCCCTTGCCGGCGACGACCAGCACGTCGCCGGAAAGAAGGCCCTCGATGCCCGCGCGGATCGCGTCTTCGCGCGGCGAGATTTCGTGGGCACCGGGTGCCGCTTCGAGGATCGCCTTGCGGATCGATGCCGGATCTTCCGAGCGCGGATTGTCGTCGGTCACGATCACGCGGTCGGCCAGTTCGTGCGCGATGCGGCCCATGATCGGGCGCTTGCCCACGTCGCGATCGCCGCCGCAGCCGAACACGACCCACAACCGGCCTTCGACATGCGGGCGCAGCGCCTTCAGCATGGTTTCGAGGGCACCTGGCTTGTGCGCGTAATCGACATAGACGGATGCGCCGTTTTCCTTCGTGCCGGCAAGTTCGAGGCGGCCCGGCACGCCTTCAAGCGCACCGATCCGCGTGAGTGCGGCATGCGGCGACAGGCCCGAGCCGATCGCAAGGCCGGCGGCAGCAAGCACGTTCATCGCCTGGAAGGCGCCCGCGAGATTGAGCCGCGCGCGATAGGTCTGGCCCGAGGCGAGGATTTCGACATCAAGCCCCTGCGGCACGGGCGTGGCCGCGACGAGCTTCAGGTCGCTGCCGGTGCGGCCGTAGGAAATCACGCGCTGGCGGCGGGCGATGCATACGTCGTTCAGCGCCGCGAACTCCGGCGCATCGGCGTTCAGCACGGCGACCGCACCCTGCGGCAGCAGCGTGTCGAACAGCCGGCGCTTGGCGGCGAAATAGGCCTCCATCGTCGGGTGATAGTCGAGATGGTCGCGGCTGAGGTTCGTGAAGGCCGCGGCCGTCAGCGTCACGCCGTCGAGCCGGCACTGGTCGAGGCCGTGGCTCGACGCCTCCATCGCGACATGGTCGACGCCCGCGCGCGCGAGATTGGCAAGATCGGCGTGCAGTTCGACCGGATCGGCCGTGGTCAGCGCGCCATAGCGTTCGACATGCGGTGCGACCAGCCCCAGCGTGCCGAGGCTTGCGGCCTTGCGGCCGGCGAGCGTCCAGATCTGGCGCGCGAAGCTCGCGACCGACGTTTTGCCGCTGGTGCCGGTGACCGCGACGATCGTGCGCGGCTGGACGCCGGCATGGCGCGCGGCGGCGCGCGCGTAGGCGCGGCGCGGATTGGGCGCTTCGACGTAAGGAACCCCGGCGGGAAGGTCGAGGCCGGGTGCACCCAGCACGGCGACGGCCCCGCGACGCAGCGCTTCGCCCACGAAGGCGCGCCCGTCGCTCTTGCTGCCGGTCAGCGCCGCGAACAGGTAGCCGCGCTCGACCTTGCGCGAATCGGCCGTCACGCCCGCGACCTCCGGGTCGCGCCCGGCGGCGTTTCGCAAGCTGGTTTCATGATCGAGGAGCTGGCTCAACTTCATCCGCTCCCTACCGCACGATCGCGGCCGCAAGCAGCGGCCTTGTGATGTCGGGCGGCGGCTCGACCATCGGCGTTACGCCGAGGATCGGTGCCACGCGCGCGATGATGCGCCCTGCGGCCGGTGCCGCGACGATGCCGCCGGTCGCGTAGCCGCCGGTCTCGCGCCGGCCCTGCGGTTCGTCGACCATGACGAGCAGCACGTAGCGCGGCGCGTGTGCCGGGAACGTGGCGAGGAACGAGGACATGCGGGAATTCTTCTTGTAGCCGCCGCGCTGGATCTTCTCGGCCGTGCCGGTCTTGCCGCCGACGAAATAGCCGGGCACTTCAGCACTCTTGCCCGAGCCCTTCTCGACGTTGAGGCGCATGAGCTGGTTGAGCTGGGCCGAGGCCTGCGCGCTCATCACGCGTTCGCCCGCCACCCGCTCGCCCGGCGCGCGCGCAAGGATCGTGGGCGCGCGCAGGATGCCGCCGTCGACCGATGCGGCGGCGGCCGTCACGAGCTGCATGGGCGAAACCGTGATGCCGTGGCCGAAGGCGATCGTCAGCGAATTGATCTCGCGCCATGGCTTTGGAATCAGCGGGTGGGAGATTTCGGGCAACTCGATGGGCGAAGGCTTGAGGAAACCGAGCCGGTCGAGGAATTCGCGCTGGCGCGTGACGCCGATCTGCAACGCCATGCGCAGCGCGCCGAGATTCGAGGAGTAGATGAACACCTCCGGCGTCGACAGCCAGCGATGCTTGCCGTGGAAATCGGTGATCGTGAAGCGGCCGATGGCGTAGGGCTTGCTGGCGTCCCACATGTCGTTCATGCGCACCGCGCCGGAGTCGAACCCCATGGCGGAGGTGAACATCTTGAACGTCGAGCCCATCTCGTAGGTGCCGAGCGTGTTGCGGTTGAAACGCGCATCGGCGTCCGCAAGACCCGGCGCATTGGGATCGAAATCGGGCAGCGAGACCATGGCGAGCGTCTCGCCGGTGTTGACGTCGAGCATCACGCCCATGCCGCCGATCGCCTTGAATTCGTCGATCGAGCGCTGCACTTCCTCGCGTACGACATGCTGCACGCGAACGTCGAGGGACAGTTTCAGCGGGTCGGAATCGGTCTTGAGGCGTTCGTCGAACGACTGCTCGATGCCGGCAAGGCCGCGATTGTCGAGATCGGCGAAGCCTACGACGTGGCTTGCGAGCGGGCCCGCGGGATAGACCCTGCGTTCCTCGCGCTGGAAGAACAGGCCCGGCACGCCGAGCCGGTTCACTTCATACTGCTGGCGCGGCGTCATGTTGCGCCGGATCCACACGAAGCTGCGGTTTTCCGACGCCAGTCGATCGCGCACGCCCGTCTCGTCGAGGCCGGGCAGGATCGCCGCAAGGCGGCGCGCGGTCGCGGCGGGATCGCCGATCACCTTCGGATTGGCATAGAGCGACTGCGTGACGAGCGAGGTCGCCAGCAACACGCCGTTGCGGTCCACGATGTCGGCACGCGCGAGATCCAGCGGCGCGGTGTTCGTCACGCGCGGGACGCGCGGCTCGTGCGCTTCGGACAGGAGAGTCACGTCGACCAGGCGCACGCTCACCACGGCAAAGCAGACCGTGAAGAGCAGGCCCGCGATGACGAGCCGGTGGCGTGCGGTTTCCATCGCGCGCGCGGCACTGCCCTGCAGGCGCAGGCGGGCGGGGATCGCGCGGACGATGTCGGAAAGGCGCGTGGCCATCAGCGCATCTCCGTCGCGCGCAGCGGCGCGCCGGCGCGCAGTGCCGGTGCGGCGGAGACGGCCTGCATCGAGGCCGCGGGCATCGCGGGCAGGGCGTCGAGGCGCGCGAACTGCTTGGGCGCCATCGGCTGGAGGTCGAGATAGCGCCGGGCGAGGGTTTGCAGGCGCGAGGGCTGGGTGACGTAACTCCACTCCGCCTTCAGCACGTGGATGTTCTCCTGCTCCTGCACGATCTGCCGGTTGAGGTGGTTGAGATCGTTCTCGAGCGCGATTACCTCGTGCTTGAGCTGGTAGAGGCCGTAGCCCATCAGGCCGGCGACCGCGATCCACAGCCATGTCGCGATGCGGATCATGCGGCCTCCCCGGCGGCCCAGGCGGGGGCCGCGGTGCGTTCGGCCACGCGCAGCGTTGCCGAACGCGCGCGGGGGTTCGCGTCGGCCTCGGCGGCCGACGGGCGGATGCCCTTGCGCTGGACGAGGCGGAAGCTGGGCGCGGCCGCTGCCGCGCGCGCGGGCATGTGGCGCGAGCCGCGGTCGACGTCGCCCGCGCGCGATTTGAGGAAGCGCTTCACCGTGCGGTCTTCGAGCGAGTGGAACGACACGACGGCAAGCCGGCCGCCGGGTGCAAGCGCGCGTTCGGCCGCCGAAAGCGCGCGCGAAAGCTCGCCCAGTTCGTCGTTCGTCGCGATACGCAGCGCCTGGAAGGTGCGCGTGGCCGGATCGATGCCATCCTTCGAGCGCGGCACGGCCGAGCGCACGATCTGCGCAAGCTCGGCGGTGCGTTCGATCTTTTTCTGCGCGCGTGCGGCGAGGATGGCGCGCGCCACGCGGCGCGAATGGCGTTCCTCGCCCAGATCGAAGATCGCGTCGGCGAGTTCCTTCTCGCCCCACGTATTGACGATGTCGGCGGCCGAGGCGCCCTGACGTTCCATGCGCATGTCGAGCGGGCCGTCGAAGCGGAACGAGAACCCGCGCTCGGGCGTATCGATCTGGGGCGAGGAGACGCCGAGATCGAGCGCCACGCCGTCCAGCGGCGCAAATCCAGCCTCGCGCGCGACCCGGTCGAGTTCGCCAAAGCGCCCTTCGACGAGCGCAAGCCGGTCGCCGTAGCGCTTCTTCATCGCCTGTCCGCGTGCGATGGCGTCGGGATCGCGGTCGAGGGCGACGACCTTGCAGTCGGCCGCATCGAGGATCGCACGCGTATAGCCGCCCGCACCGAACGTGCCGTCGAGATAGCGCCCGTCTTCGCGCACCGCGAGGGCGGCGATGGTTTCCGCAAGAAGGACCGGGACGTGCGCCTTATCGCCGGAAGGAAGCTGGGGCGCGGCCGGTTCGCGCATGCCGTCAGGCTCCCTGACCCGCGCGCCGCGCGGCCTGGAAGGCCTCGAGCGCTTCGGGGTTCCAGATTTCGAAGAAGGTGTTGCGGCCGGCGAAAGCGGCGAATTCGCCGAGCTTGCAGTGCGCGACCAGCGCTTCGGGCAGCGACACGCGGCCCTCCGCGTCGAGCGACAGCGGCATGAGGTCGGCCGCGAGGATCGCGGCATTGTCGAGCGGCGTGGAATTGAACGCGGCAAGGGGGTCGGAAGCCGCCGCAATCTTCGCGAGCACGTCGTTGCCGATCGCGCGCACGGACGGGCCTGCCCAGGGCAGCACGTTCAGCCCGTCCTCGCCCTTGTGGGCAAGCACCGCCCGGAAATCGGCCGGAACGGAGACGCGCCCCTTCCTGTCGATCCGGAAGCGATAGGTGCCGATGAACGTGGTCTTGGCCATCGTCCGCGACGTGTTTCCCAGTCCCGTCCCCATTCACGCAACGCCTTGAAAAACGGGAGAGTTTCGTCTTTCCGCGCGGCCCCGCCGACCGCGCCTGCAAGCAGGTTATAGGTCGTGGGACAATATGGGATATCATGGGAGTATATGGGCGTCAATGGGCTAACCCTCTGTTTCGCCTTGAACACGTTCCGTTCTAGTGGTCGCAAAGAGGGGGGCATTAACCAAATTTAACGGCCGATACCCGACTTAAATACTCTGGAATTTGGGCAGGCGCGCGGCGCCGCTTTGGCTACGGCGCGACGACTTCGCGGCGATGTCAGGAAAACGCCAGACGGCCTGTAAGCCGGGTTCTGTACCGGCCCTTGCGGGCCGGCGATGACCATTCCTCTGGGATGCCCGTCGCCGGGCACCTCGCGCGACCGACCCGGGCGGCGGTCCGGAAACAGACTTGCGGAACCGAAGCCCCGCGTGCCGCCCCTATTTGGTCTTGCTCCAGGTGGGGTTTGCCGTGCCGGTTCCGTTGCCGGAACCGCGGTGGGCTCTTACTCCACCGTTTCACCCTTGCCGCGGGCCGAAGCCCGTTTGGCGGTCTGTTTTCTGTTGCACTGTCCCTGGGGTTGCCCCCGCCGGGCGTTACCCGGCACCTTTATTTCCGTGGAGCCCGGACTTTCCTCGAAGACTTGCGTCTGCGCGGTCATCCGGCCGTCTGGCGGGGACTAGATGCGCCCAACGCCCCGGCTCGGTCAAGCCGGGGCCGGGGCGGCCGCATTCAGCGGCGCGCGCGGCCCACGCGGGCGAGATCGGCGCGGATCAGCGAAGCGATATAGCCCGAGCGCGTCATGCCCTGATGGCCGGCGCGGCGGTCGGCGAGCGATACAATCCCTTCGTCGAGACTGATGTTGAGGCGCAGCACGCGGCCGGTGACATCGGCCTTCAGCAGCAGGCGCGCGACTTCCTTGGGGCTGTGTTCGGCGGGCAGGCGGTCGAGCGGCGTCGCTTCGGGCGGTTCCTCACCCGCAGCGGTCCGCTTTTCGAGCCACAGCGTCAGCGCCGACAGGCCGTTCACCACGGCCTCGTCCTGCGTGCCGCCGGCAGCCTTGCAGCCGGGCAGGTCAGGGAACGTCACGGTGAATTCGGCACCGTGATACTCGAGGATGGCCGGATAAAGAGCGACTACCATCGTGACCTCTATACGATTGTAAGATATTGGTATTATTGAGTTTTTATAACTCAACGGCGGAAAATGTCTAGTAGAAAATTTGGGCGACCACCGCACCAAGAAGTGCACGCGTCTGGCCGTCCAGCCGGCCGTCGAAACGGGTCTGCCGCCAGCGGCGCTGGAACGCGACAAGCACCGCCGCCGTTTCGTCGTCGAGCATGCCGGTCTGCGGGCAGCCATAGCCGATGCGCGCCAGATCGCGCTGGGCCTCGGCGATCGCGGCACCGCTTTCGCCGGGACCGTATTCGCGCGCGTCGCTCGCGGGGACGTCGACCGGATTCAGGCCGACGCCCGCGGCGGCGAGCTTCGTCCACGGGAAAAATTCGCCCGGGTCGCGCTTGCGCATGGACGCCACGTCGGAATGGCCGACCACGTCGCGCGGCGCGATCTTGTGCCGCGCGCAGATATCGCGCGCGAGTTCGCATACGGCGGCGATCTGCGCGTCGGGAAACGGCCGGTAGCCGCAGCGGTGCCCGGGATTCTGGATCTCGATCCCGATCGAGCGCGCGTTGACGTCGCTGAAGCCGCGCCAGCTCGCCTTGCCGGCGTGCCAGGCGCGCTTGTCTTCGTCCACGAGCGCATGGACCGTGCCGTCCTCGGCGACGACATAGTGCGCGCTCACTTCGCGCGCGCGATCGAGGAGGATCGCAAGCGTCTCGTCCAGCGTGTTCGTGTCGGTGTAGTGGAGAACGAGGATTTCCGGCCGCACGCCGTCGGGCCGCGCGTCGAAATTGGGCGAGAGGGTGCGGACGGTCTTCATGCCGATTTCGAGCGCGTTTCCGGATCGGCCTGGCTCGGCCGGCGGATCGTGATGATACCCACGCCCGCCACCGTCAGCACGCAGCCCGCGATCGTGCGCCAGCCCAGCGGATCGCCCGAGATCGTCACGCCCGCCAGCACGCCGAAAACCGGCACCAGAAGCGTATAGGGCATCACGAGATTGACCTCGTAGCGGCGGATCAACCGGTACCAGATCCAGTAGGTGCAGACCGATATGACGACGGCCATGAACACGACGCCGAACCATGCGTGCAGGCTGGCGTTCCGGATCTTCTCCCAGTGGCCGCTCTCGATCGAGAACGAGACGGCCAGCTGCATCGGCACCGCGAACAGCGCCATATAGGCGTTGAGTGCGAATCCGTCCACACGGCTCAGCGCCTTGATCTGGAAATTCGCGACCGCCCATGCGAACGAGCCGGCAAGGCAAAGCCCGATATAGAAAAAGCTGCCGCCCATGCGCGGCTCGCCCGCGGCAAGCCAGATGCCGGCGAACGCCAGCAGCATGCCCGCCCATCGTCGCCAGCCCGGATAGTCCTTGTAGAGGATCGCACCCAGCAATGTGGCGAACGGCACCTGGCTTTGCGCGATGATCGCGCCAAGCCCGGCGTCGAGGCCCGAAACGCCGGTGAAGAAGATCGAAAAATGCACGCAGCCCAGCGTCAGCGACAGAAGCGCGATGCGCTTCAGGTCCGGCCACGGCGTCTTCACGAACGGCAGCAGCAGGGCGGCGACAAGCGTGAAGCGCAGCGCGATGGCGAAGATGGGCGGAAGTTCCGCCACGGCCCATTTGCCGAAAACGAAATTGACGCCCCAAAGCGCCATCACGCCGATGACGAGGACGATGTCGACGGGTTTCATTTCCAGCCCTTCGCCTTGCGCAGCCGGTCCCACGCCGCGTTGATCTTCTGCAGGCGTTCCTGCGCCAGCGCCACGAATTCGGCCGGCATGCCCTGGCCGGTCAGCACGTCGGGATGGTGCGTGCGAACCAGCTCGCGCCACGCCTTTCGCGCCGTTGCCTCGTCGGTGTCGCGTGCAAGGCCCAGGACGCGCCACGGGTCGGCGCCCTCGCCGCCCAGGCGCGACTCGCGGAGCGCCTCGAAGGCGGCGGCATCGATCCCGAAGATGCGCGCGACCTCGGCGAGATAGGCGGTCTCCTCGGCCGTGACGACGCCGTTGGCCTCCGCGATGTGGAACAGGCAGTCGAGAAGTTCTTCCAGCGCCGGCGCGCCCTTCTCGAACATGCCGGCGACCTGGCGCGCATAGGCCTCGTAGCCGGCGGTCGAGCGTGTGGCGAGGTCGAATACCCGCTCGACATTGCGCCGCTCGCTCTCGTCGAAATGGAACAGTCGCGCGAACGCGGCCTTTTCGCGCGCGCACACCTCGCCGTCGGCCTTCGCCATCTTGGCCGCGAGCGCCACGGTCGCGATGGTGAAGGCGACCTGACGCTCGGCCGGCGCGGGTGTTTCCCCGCCGAACGCGGCCTTCGCGATGGCGTGGCCGGCGGCCGCGCCGATGAGCGCTCCCAGCGGCCCGCCAATCGCGTAGCCCGCCGTTCCGCCGAGAAGACTTCCCCAGATCGACATTGACCCTCTTGCGAGCGCTTCGTGCGGTGCGACATGCTCGTACCGAAATCGTATATCAGACGAACGCGCCGCGACGCACATCGCAAGAGAGGAACGCAGCCATGAAGCGCCATCGGATCGCCGCCATTCCCGGCGACGGCATCGGCAAGGAAGTGGTTCCGGCGGGGTTGCGGGTGCTCGAGGCGCTGGCCGCGCGCGAAGGCTTCGCGCTCGAGGTCGGCCATTTCGATTGGGGCAGCGACTATTACAAGCGTACGGGCCGCATGATGCCCGAAGACGGGCTTGCCCAGCTCAAGCCCTACGACGCGATCTATTTCGGCGCCGTCGGCATGCCCGACGTGCCCGACCACGTGACGCTGTGGGGCCTGCGCCTTGCGATCTGCCAGCCCTTCGACCAGTACGCCAACGTGCGCCCGACGCGCATCCTGCCGGGTCTTGCCTCGCCGCTTGCCGGCGTTTCGCCGGCCGATCTCGACTGGGTTATCGTGCGCGAGAACTCGGAAGGCGAATATGCCGGGCAGGGCGGGCGCTCGCACCGCGGCCTGCCGGAGGAGGTCGCGACCGAAACCTCGATCTTCACGCGCACGGGTGTCGCGCGGATCATGTATTTCGCGTTTGCGCTTGCCCGTTCGCGGCCGCGCAAGAAGCTCACCGTCGTCACCAAGTCGAACGCGCAGCGCCACGGCATGGTGCTGTGGGACGAGATCGCGGCCGAGACCGCGCGCGAATTTCCCGACGTGTCGTGGGACAAGGAACTGGTCGATGCGATGACGGTGCGCATGGTGCGCCGGCCCCAATCGATCGACACGGTGGTGGCGACCAACCTGCACGCCGACATCCTTTCCGACCTTGCGGCAGCCCTCGCCGGCTCGATCGGCATCGCGCCGACCGCCAATCTCAATCCCGAACGGCGCTTCCCCTCGATGTTCGAGCCGATCCACGGCTCGGCCTTCGACATCATGGGCAAGGGGATCGCAAATCCCGTCGGCACGTTCTGGTCGGCCGTGATGATGCTCGATCATCTGGGCGAGCACGCGGCCGCCAGGCGCCTGATGGGGGCGGTCGAGCGTGTCACGGCGGATGCGCGCTACCGCACGGCCGATCTTGGCGGCAGTGCCGATACGAAGACGGTCACCGATGCGGTCGTCGCCGCGATCCGCGAGGCGAACGCCTGACATGCCCTACGATCCGCAGGTCATGTCGTTCGACGTTTTCGGCACGCTGATCGACGTGCGCGCGGGTTCCTACGACGCGTTTGGCGCGATCCTGGCTTCGGCGGGGGCGGCACATGTCGACGTCAGGGAATTCTGGGAGGATTGGGAGCATCGCAACATCCGCCGCTACTGGGAACCTTACCGGCCCTATCGCGAGATCTGCCGGGCCTCGCTTGCCGAAACATTCGCCGCGCACGGCATCGACGGCGATCCCGATCAGATCGAGCGCTATTTCGAGGCGTTCGCGCGCTTCCCGCTCTATCCCGACGTTGCTGACTGCCTGAAGCGCTTCAAGGCGCGCGCACGCCTTGCGGTCATCTCGAACATCGACGACGACCTGCTGGCGGCCACGCCGCTGCCCGACCTTTTCGATCTCGTCTGCACGGCCGAACGCGCGCGCGGCTACAAACCCGACGGCGCGCTGTTCAAATATTTCATCGGCAAGTCCGGCGTGCCGCTCGACAGGATTCTCCATTCCGGGCAGTCGCAGTTCACCGATCTTGTCGGCGGCAAGCCGCTGGGCCTGACGATCGCCTGGGTCAACCGGCGCGGCGTGCCGCTTTCCGGCGACGTGCCGCGGCCCGACGCCATCGTCAGTGGCCTCGACGAACTGGCGGCCCTGCTCGTTTCTTGATCAAACGCGCGACCCCCGCGACTCTGGCATTTCCCGCGCCCGTCGTGTTAGGCAAAGGCACGAACATAAAACGAGGCGCGGGACATCGATTCCGCACCCGCGAAGGACAGGACGCCCCGCTTGCCGCCGACCAGTTCCGCCCCGCTTCTATCGGTTGAGGACCTGCACGTCCATTTCGTGACCTCGCGTGGCGTGGTCCGCGCGGTCGAGGGCGTTTCCTACGAGGTCAGGCCCGGCGAGGTGCTGGCGATCGTGGGCGAGTCCGGCTGCGGCAAGTCGGTCTCCTCGCTCGCGGTCATGCGCCTGCTTGCCAAGCCGGCGGGCCGCGTCGTGCACGGGCGCATCATGTTCGAGGGCGTCAACCTGCTCGAGCTGTCCGACGAGGAGATGCGCGAGCGGCGCGGGCGCGACATCTCGATGATCTTCCAGGAGCCGATGACCTCGCTGAACCCGGTCCTGTCGATCGGCCAACAGCTGATGGAGCCGCTCTTCATCCACCTGAAGATGACCGACGTGCAGGCGCGCGAGCGGGCGGTGGACCTGCTGAAGATGGTCGGCATCACCGATCCCGAGCGCCGGCTCGACCAGTATCCGCACCAGTTCTCCGGCGGCATGCGCCAGCGCGTGATGATCGCCATCGGCCTTGCATGCAACCCCAAGCTCATCATCGCCGACGAGCCGACGACGGCGCTCGACGTGACGATCCAGGCGCAGATCCTGGAGCTGATGAAGGAGCTTTCGCGCAAGCTCAACATCGCGCTCATCGTCATCACGCACAATCTGGGCGTCGTGGCGCGCTATGCCGACCGCGTGAACGTGATGTACGCCGCGCGCGTGGTCGAGCAGGGCACCGCCGACGACGTGTTCCACCGTCCGCGCCATCCCTATGCGATGGGCCTGATGCGTTCGGTCCCGCGGCTTGACCGGCCGCGCGGCGAAAAGCTCGAGACGATCGAGGGCCTGCCGCCAAACCTGCTCGATCCGCCCAAGGGCTGCCGCTTTGCCGCACGCTGCGCGTTCAAGGCGGATATCTGCGAGCAGGACCCGCCGCTCGACGAGGTCGAGGCCGGGCATTTCTCGGCCTGCCTGCGCGCGAAGGAGTTCGTCGCGGGCACGCTGGCGCCGGCACCCGCCAAGCGCATCGAAGCCGCGGCACGTGCGGGCAAGGATGCGGCACCGCTGTTGTCGGTCCGCGGCCTCAAGAAGTTCTTCACGGTCGCGCGCAAGGGCGGGCTGCTGTCGACGCAGACAAGCGAGGTGCGCGCGGTCAACGACGTGTCGTTCGACATCGCACCTGGCGAAACGCTCGGTCTGGTGGGCGAGTCCGGCTGCGGCAAGACGACGATCGGGCGCATGGTCCTGCGCCTCGACAACCCCACGGCGGGCGAAATCCGCTTCAAGGGCGAGGATATCGCGCACAAGTCGCTGAACGACCTGCGCGCGATCCGCCGCAAGATCCAGGCGATCTTCCAGGACCCGTTCAGCTCGCTCAATCCGCGCATGACGATCGGCCAGATCATCGCCGAGCCGCTGACGGTCTACAAGATCGTCCCCGACGCGAAGGCGGCGGCCGAACGCGTGGCCGAGCTGCTGGAGCTGGTGGGCCTGTTCCCCTACATGGCCGAACGCTATCCGCACGAAATGTCGGGCGGCCAGCGCCAGCGCGTGGGGATCGCGCGCGCGCTGGCGATGGAGCCGGAATTCATCGTGTGCGACGAGCCGGTCTCGGCGCTGGACGTGTCGATCCAGGGCCAGATCATCAACCTGCTGGAGAACCTCCAGCGCACGCTCAATCTCACCTATCTGTTCATCGCGCACGACCTTGCCGTCGTGCGACACATTTCCGATCGCGTCGTCGTCATGTATCTGGGCCGCGTGATGGAGATGGCCGACGGCGACACGCTCTACGCCGAACCGCTGCATCCCTATACGAAGGCGCTGCTCGACGCGGCCCCGGTACCCGATCCGACGATCGAGAAGAGCCGTGCGGCGCGTGCGCTAAAAGGTGAGCTGCCGAGCCCGCTGAACCCGCCCACGGGCTGCGTTTTCCACACGCGCTGCCCGCTTGCCGACGAAGAATGCAGGCGCATCGTGCCCGAGCCGCGCGAGGTGCGCGCCGGCCACCACGTGGCCTGTATAAAGGTGTAATGCCCCTGACTTGACGTGAAGGAGCCAGAGTAGTCCCATCCAGCACGACCCCGCCCGACCCCCCGGTGGGCGGGTTTCCCGAAGCGAAGAAAACTCCGTGAACGCGAAGCAATGCGGGCGGAGCGAACAGATGAGGAGGAAGAGCCCATGTCCACCAACCGCCGCGACTTCATGAAGGCCGCTGCCTTCACCGCCGCCGGCCTCGGCCTGCTCGATGCCATGCCCGCACGCGCGCAGGGTGCGCCCAAGCGCGGCGGCACGCTCACCTTCGCGATCTCGGCCGAAACGCCGCATTACGACGCGCACGGCTCGGACACGTTCGCCACGCTGCATTTCGGCGCGCCGTTCTATTCGACGCTGCTCCAGTTCGACCTTGCGAACTATCCCAAGGTGAAGGGCGATCTCGCCACGTCGTGGGACGTCGCCCCCGACCTGATGAAGTACACCTTCAAGATCACGCCCAACGCGATGTTCCACGACGGCTCGCCGCTCACCTCGGCCGATATCAAGGCGACGTACGAGCGCATGCGCAACCCGCCCACGGGCGTGGTCTCCACCCGCAAGGCGACGTTCGAGGACATCGACACGATCGAAACGCCCGATGCCCACACGGTCGTCTTCAACATGAAGGCGGGCAATCCCGCGATGCTCGAGCATTTCGCGAGCCCGTGGAACTGGATCTACAAGGCCTCGCTGCTGGCGGCCGAACCCAACGGGCCGAAGACCAAGATCATGGGCTCGGGCGCGTTCGTCTTCGGCGAGCACGTCAAGGGCAGCCACGTCACGGGCACGCGCTTCGACAAGTATTACAAGTCGGGCCAGCCCTATCTCGACGGCTTCCGCGGCGTGTTCATGACGCAGCCCGCCGCGATGCTGAACGCGCTTCAGGGCGGCCAGGTGCAGGCCGAGTTCCGCGGCGTGAGCCCGGCCGAGCGCGACCGGCTCGTGCAGGTCATGGGCGACAAGATCCGCATCGAGGAATCGAGCTGGACGCTCAACCTGATGGTCGTCTTCAACACCGAGAAGAAGCCCTTCAACGATCCGCGCGTGCGCCGTGCGCTCCACATGGCGATCGACCGCCGCGCGGGGGCCGCGGGCCTTGCCCGCACGGCCGTGCTGCGCGATGCCGGCGGCCTCATCCGCCCGGGCTCGCCCTTCGCGATGAAGGACGAGGATCTGGCCAAGATGCCGGGCTTCGGGCGCGACATCAAGGCCGCGCGGGCGGAAGCCAAGCGGCTGCTCAAGGAAGCGGGCGTGCCCAACCTGACCTTCACGCTCCACAACCGCAACCTCGCCCAGCCCTACACCCCGGCGGGCATCTTCCTGGTCGACCAGTGGCGGCAGATCGGTGTCAATGTCGAGCACCGGCAGTTCGAAACCTCGCCGTACCTCGCCGGCATGTCGAGCGGCAATTTCGACGTGGCCATCGACTTCTCGAACCTGTTCATGGACGAGCCTTCGCTGGCGCTGGCCAAGTACGTGTCGTTCAACCGCGCGCCCGAGAACCGCAGCCGCGCGATCGACGCCGAACTCGACCGTCTCTACGCCGCGCAGTCGCACGAGCGCGACTTCAAGAAGCGCTTCGACCTGATCCGCGCCTTCGAGAAGCGGGCGTTCGACCAGGCCTATCAGGTGCCGCTGCTGTGGTGGTACCGCATCGTGCCGACGCTCAAGACCGTCATGGGCTGGCAGATGTCGCCAAGCCACAATCTCGGCCAGGATCTGGCCGGCGTGTGGCTCAACACCTGACCCTGGAAAAAAGGCTTCCGTCGCCGTGCTCGGCTATCTCGCCAATCGCCTGCTCCTGATGATCCCCACGCTTGCGGGGGTCGCGGTCCTCATCTTCTTCATGCTGAGGGTCGTGCCGGGCGATATCGTCGAGGTGAAGCTGCGCGGCGACGGCGGCCAGGTCACGCAGGAAACGATCGAGGCCGAACGCACGCGCCTCGGCCTCAACCAGCCGCTGCACGTCCAGTTCGTGCAGTGGATGGTGGGGCTCGCCACGCTCGACCTGGGCAATTCGATGTGGACCGACCGCCCGGTGACCGAGGAGATCGGCGTACGCCTCGAGCTGACGATCCAGGTGGCGATCATGGCCTCGATCGTCGCGATCCTCGTGGCGATTCCGCTGGGCACCATATCGGCCCTGCTGCGCGACACGTGGGTCGACTATGTCGTGCGCATCGTGACGATCGCGGGGCTTGCCGTGCCCAGTTTCTGGCTGGGCATGCTGATCATCCTGGGGCTGCTCTACTACGCCAACTGGCTGCCGCCGATAACCTATACGCCCATCTATGTCGATCCGGTCGCCAACATCAGCCAGCTGATCTGGCCGGCGCTCGCGGTCGGCTACCGCTATTCGGCGGTCGTCTCGCGCATGGTGCGCTCCTCGATCATCGAGGTGATGAAGGAAGACTATATCCGCACCGCGCGCGCCAAGGGCGTGTACGAGAAGCTCGTCGTCTCGCGCCACGCGATGCGCAATGCCATTCTCCCGGCCATCACGGTGATCGGGCTCGAATTCGCCTTCCTGATCGGCGGGCTCGTCGTGACCGAGCAGGTCTTCAACCTCAACGGCCTCGGCAAGCTGTTCGTGCAGGCGGTCAGCCGCAACGACTTCACGCTGATCCAGTCGATCGTGATGCTGATTGCGGTCATCTTCATCCTGTCGAACCTGGTGGTCGACGTGGTCTATGCGTGGATCGATCCGCGCATCCGCTACGGGGGGCGCTGACATGGCCGGTGCCGTTTCCCAACCCGTCATCACCTACAAGCTGCGCAAGCGTCGCCATCCGGTGCTGGAATTCATCGCCGCCCAGCCGCTGGGCGCGATCTCGGGCGTGGCCATCCTCATCATGCTGTTCGGCGGCCTGTTCTCCGAACTCGTGGCGCCCTACGACCCGTTCGACATCGATTTCGGCGCGATGCTGGCAGCACCTTCGGCCGAACACCTGATGGGCACCGACGCGTTCGGGCGCGACATCTTCAGCCGCATCATCTATGGCGCGCGCACCGCGCTGACGATCGGCTTCTTCTCCTCGCTGCTGGGCTGCACGACGGGCGCCATCGTGGGCGTGGCGTCGGCCTATTTCGGCGGCCGGGCCGACATGATCATCCAGCGCTTCATCGACGTGATCCTGTCCTTCCCGATCATCGTGCTGGCGCTGGTCGTGGTCGCCATGCTGGGCCGCAACCAGATCGCGGGCGTGGACGTGAACCTGATCTTCGCCATCGCCATCCCGGTGATGCCGAAGGTGGCGCGCGTGGTGCGCGCGGCCGCCCTCACGATCCGCGACATGCCGTATATCGATGCGGCGCGCGCGGCGGGCTTCTCGCACACGCGCATCATCTTCCGCCACATGGTGCCCAACGTGGCGGCCCCGTTCCTCATCATGTTCACGGCCTATGTGGCGCAGGCGATCCTGCTGGAAGCCTCGCTGTCGTTCCTCGGCCTCGGCGTGACCGAACCCACGCCCGCCTGGGGCCTGATGCTGTCGGGCAACGCGTCGGACTTCTACCGCGAGGCGCCCTGGATGATCCTTTTCCCGGGCGTGGCGATCTCGGTCGCCGTGTTCGCGTTCAACCTGTTCGGCGACAGCCTGCGCGACTGGCTCGACCCGAAATTCAAGGTCTGACGTTGACGTAAGGCGGAATCGTCCTGTATTAAGCGGTTCATGATCCGGCACACGAACCTTCCTTCGCGACGACGAACGCTGGGCGTTTGCCCCAGCGCGCGCTGATTCGCGTACGGATTGCCGGACCCAACCCCCTGTAAATTCTGGCTTTTCCCGCGAGGCGCGCGTCCCCCGACGCATCCCCTGCATTCGCGAGCAAGTGCCCCATGTTCCACCTGACGACCGAACGGCCCGACGATGCGGCCGCGATCGAAGCCCTCCTCGACAAGGCTTTCGGGCCCGACCGGCATTCGAAAATCTCGTACCGCTACCGGAACGCGGCCCCGCCGGTGCGCGGGCTTTCGCGCGTGGCGCGGGCGGATGCCGATGGCCGGCTGCTCGGCACGATCCGCTACTGGCCGATCGAGGCTGGCGGGGCGGATGCGCTGCTGCTTGGCCCCATCGCGGTCGAACCGTCGCTGAAAGGGCGGGGGATCGGCGTGGCGCTGATGCGCGACACGCTCGATGCCGCCGCGTGGATGGGCCATTCGCGAATCGTGCTGGTGGGCGACATCGGCTACTACGCGCGCTTCGGCTTTGCGCCCGCCGCACCGCTTGGCCTGATCATGCCGGGCGAGAAGCCCGAGCGGCTGCTCGCCTGCGCGTTGGCAAAGGATGCGTTTGCCGGTGTTTCCGGCGTTCTCGCGCCGCGGAGGTCGGTTCGCGGCGGCGGATTGATCGCGGCGTGATCGCCCGCTAGCTTCGGTCCCATGACCGGCTGGCAGTTCTGGATCGATCGCGGCGGCACCTTTACCGACATCGTCGCGCGGCGGCCTGACGGGCGCCTTCTCACGCACAAGCTCCTTTCGGAAAATCCCGGCCGCTACGACGACGCCGCACTTCAGGGCATCCGCGACCTGCTGGGCGTGCCGGCGGGGGCAAGCCTCGCGGGCCAGCCGATCGATGCGGTCAAGATGGGCACCACGGTCGCGACCAACGCGCTGCTCGAGCGCAAGGGCGAGCGCGTGGCCGTGGCCATCACGCGCGGGTTCAGGGACCAGTTGCGCATCGCCTACCAGAACCGGCCCAAGCTTTTTGCGCGGCGCATCGTGCTGCCCGAGATGCTCTACGAAACGGTCGTCGAGATCGACGAGCGCGTGGGCGCGCAAGGCGACTTGCTGGTGCCGCTCGACGAGGCGAAGGCGGCGGCCGATTTCGGGGCGATCCGCGCCAAGGGCATTTCGGCCATCGCCATCGTGCTGATGCACGGCTACCGCTATCCCGCGCACGAGAAACGGCTGGCGGAAATCGCCGCGGCGGCGGGCTTCTCGCAGGTGTCCGTGAGCCACCGCGTCTCGCCGCTGATGAAGATCGTCGGGCGCGGCGACACGACGGTGGTGGACGCCTATGTCTCGCCGATCCTGCGCCGTTATGTCGATCGCGTGGCGGCGGCTCTTGGCGAGACGCGGCTGATGTTCATGCAGTCGAACGGCGGGCTGGTCGACGCGCACCGCTTCCAGGGCAAGGACGCGATCCTGTCGGGCCCCGCGGGCGGCATCGTGGGCGCCGCGCGCACGGCGGCCAACGCCGGCTTCGGGCGGATCATCGGCTTCGACATGGGCGGAACGTCGACCGACGTGACGCTCTATAACGGCGAATTCGAGCGCGCGTTCGAGACGATCGTGGCCGGCGTGCGCATGCGCGCACCGATGATGAAGATCCACACGGTCGCGGCGGGTGGCGGCTCGATCCTGTTTTTCGATGGCGCGCGCTTCCGCGTGGGCCCGGAAAGTGCCGGCGCCAATCCGGGCCCCGCCTGCTACCGGCGCGGCGGTCCGCTTGCGGTGACCGATGCCAACGTGATGGTTGGCAAGATCGTGCCCGCCTTCTTCCCCAAGGTGTTTGGCAAGAACGGCGACGAAGCGCTCGACGCCGAAACCGTGCGCGCGAAATTCATGGCCCTTGCGGCCGAGGTTTCCGCGAAGACCGGCGTGGCGCGCACGCCCGAGGCGGTGGCTGACGGGTTCCTCACCATCGCGGTCGAGAACATGGCCAACGCCATCAAGCAGGTCTCGATCCAGCGCGGCTACGACGTGACGGGCTATGCGCTCAACTGCTTCGGCGGGGCGGGCGGCCAGCATGCCTGCAAGGTGGCCGACGCGCTGGGCATGACGACGGTGTTCGTCCATCCGCTGGCGGGCGTGCTGTCGGCCTACGGCATGGGGCTCGCCGACCTGCGCACGATGCGCGAGAAGGCGGTCGAAGCGCGGCTTGGCAGCGAAATCCTGCCGCGGCTTGCCGCCGATCTCGACGCGCTTGCCGCCGAAGGGCTGGCCGAGATGCGTGCGCAGGGCATCGAGGACGCCAAGATCGAGACGCTGCGCCGCCTGCACCTCAAATACGAGGGCACGGATTCGACGCTCGCCATCGACGACGGGCCGCTTGCGAAGGTCGAGGAAGCCTTCGCCAGCGCGCATCGCCAGCGCTACGGCTTCCTGATGCCGGGCAAGGCCATCGTCGTGGAGGCCGTGGCGGTCGAGATCGTCGGGCACACCGAAAGCGCCGACGATCCGGTGCTGCCCACGCACGACGTACCGCCGCCGCCAGCGGCGGCAACCGTGCGCGTCTATACCGACGGCGCGTTTCACGACACGCCCGTCTTCAAGCGCGACGCGCTGAATCCGGGCATGAAGCTCGCCGGCCCGGCCATCGTGTCGGATGCCAACGCGACCACGGTCGTCGAACCCGGCTGGCACGCCGAGGTGACGGCCAAGGACCATCTGGTGCTGCGGCGGGTGCAGGCGCTCACGCGCACGCATGCGGTCGGCACGAAGGTCGATCCGGTGATGCTGGAGGTGTTCAACAACCTCTTCATGTCGATCGCCGAGCAGATGGGCGTGGCGCTGCAGAACACCGCCTATTCGGTCAACATCAAGGAGCGGCTCGATTTCTCCTGCGCGCTGTTCGACCGGCAGGGAAACCTGATCGCCAACGCCCCGCACATGCCCGTCCATCTGGGTTCGATGGGCGAGAGCGTGGCGGCCGTCACGCGTGCGCGGGGCGAAACGATGCGCCCCGGCGACGTCTACGTGCTGAACGCGCCCTATAACGGCGGCACGCACCTGCCCGACGTGACGGTCGTGATGCCGGTCTACGACGAGGCGAAGACCGAGATCCTTTTCTTCGTGGCCAGCCGCGGCCATCAGGCCGATATCGGCGGGCTGACGCCCGGATCGATGCCGCCGGATTCGACGACGGTCGAGGAAGAGGGTGTGCTGATCGACAATTTCCTCCTCGTCGAGCAGGGCCGTTTCCGCGAGGCGGAGATGGTCGACCTGCTGCGTTCAGGCCGATACCCGGCGCGCAACCCCGCGCAGAACATCGGCGATCTCAAGGCGCAGGTGGCGGCGTGCGAGAAAGGGGCCCAGGAACTGCGCAAGATGGTGCGCGATTTCGGGCTCGACGTCGTGCGCGCCTATATGGGCCACGTGCAGGACAATGCCGAGGAGCAGGTGCGCCGCGTGCTCGACGTGCTGAAGGACGGCGAATTCGCCTATCCGATGGATGACGGCTCGGTCGTGAAGGTGAAGGTCTCGATCGACCATGCGCGGCGCACGGGCGTGCTCGATTTCGCGGGCACCTCGGCCCAGCGGCCGACCAATTTCAACGCGCCCTCGGCCGTGTGCATGGCGGCGGTGCTCTATGTCTTCCGCACGCTGGTCGAGGACGAGATCCCGATGAACGCGGGCGTGCTGAAGCCGCTCGACGTGCGCATCCCCGAAGGCTCGATGCTGCGCCCGCGCTATCCGGCCGCCGTGGTCGCCGGCAACGTTGAAACCTCGCAGACCGTGACCGACGCGATCTACGGGGCACTCGGCGCCATGGCGGGCGCGCAGGGCACGATGAACAACTTCACCTTCGGCAACGACCGTCACCAGTATTACGAAACCGTGTCGGGCGGCTCGGGCGCCGGGCCGGATTACGACGGCTGCGATGCGGTGCAGACGCACATGACCAATTCGCGCCTGACCGATCCCGAAGTGCTGGAATGGCGTTTTCCCGTGCGCGTGGAAAGTTTTTCGATCCGGCGCGGATCGGGCGGCAAGGGGGCCAAGCGCGGCGGCGACGGCGTGGTGCGCAAGATCCGGTTCCTCGAGAAGATGACCTGCGCGATCCTCGCCAACCGCCGGATCGTGGCGCCCTTCGGGCTGGAAGGCGGGGCGCCGGGCGCGCTCGGGCGCAACTGGGTCGAGCGCGCCGACGGCCGGATTGAGGAAAAAGGGGCCACGGCCAGCTGGGAAGTGGGCCCCGGCGACATGTTCGTCATTGAAACGCCAGGTGGCGGCGGGTTTGGGAAGGTGTAACGTTTCGCACCCTCCTTGCGAAACGAAGCCATGCTGAATCTCCGTCGAAAAATCATCCTCCTTCTTATCGTTCCGTTGGCCGGGCTTGGCTGGCTTGCATTCGAGCGCGCCGCGGAGGATCGCGGCCGGCTCGGCGAAGCGACGCGGCTGGCCGAAGCGGTCGAACTGGCCGCAAGGCTGGGCGCCACGCTTCACGAATTGCGGGCGGAAGGTGCGCTGTCGGTCCTCGGCGGAGGGTCCGCCAGCGCAAATGTTTCCGCGTTGCGGGCGCAGCGTGCGCGCACGGATGCCGCAAGTGCCCGGCTGTATGACGTCGCGGACCGGATCACGCAGGAGCGGCTCGGCGAGCGCTTCGCCAATGCTTTTGCGCGTGCCGGCGAAACGTTCGCGCATCTCGAGGGTCGGCGCGCCGATCTGGATGCCGGCAAGCTCGCGCCCGATGCCGCGCGCGGCTATTTCAACGAGACGGCGGCGAGGATGCTTGATGTCATCGCCGAGACCGGAAATCTCGGCGCCGAACGTGCGCTCGCCGCACGAATCAATGCCTACCTGTTCTTCATGCGTGCCAAGGACGCCGCCGCGAACGAAGCCGTGGAAGGCGCGCTGGCGCTTTCGCGCGGCGGCATGGCCGCCGTCGATATTTCCGCACTGCGCGCGCAGGCCGCGTCCCAATTGGTCTTCGCCGGGCTCGCGACGGCCTATGCCGAGGAGCCTGCGCGCACCGCCATGCGCGCGGCCTTCGACGAATCGCCCGCCCGCCGGGTTGCCGCATTGCGCGAGGCGGCGGGCGAGGGCCATCCGCCGACGCTGGCCGACTGGCAGCAGGCGACGGCCGCGCGCGCCGACGGGCTGCTGCAAGGCGAACGCGTGCTTCTCGACAACCTGCGCGCGGCGAACGAGGAGCGCCTTTCAGCCGCGCGGCGCCGGCTGCTGACGGGCCTTGGCGCCGTTGCAGCCATCGTTGCGGGCGCATTGGCGCTCGGCGTCGCGCTGCTTTTGTCGATCGTGCGGCCGCTTGCGCGGCTGACGGCCACGATGAACCGGCTCGCCGAAGGCGAACTTGACGTGACGCTTGCGGAAGCTGCGCGCGGCGACGAGATCGGCCGCATCGGCAAGGCGGTCGAGAGATTCCGGCAGAACCTTCTGGCCGATCAGGCGCGGCGTGCGGCCGAACGCGAGGCCGAGCGCAATCAGGCGGAAGCCGAACGCCGTCACGCGCTTGACGGGCTTGCCGGCTCGCTCGAAGCGAGCGTGCGCGATGTTGTCGCCAGCGTCATCGGCGCCGCAAAGGACAGTCGCGAGGCGGCAAGCGACCTCGTGGCAGGCGCATCCCGCATCCGGGAGCGGTCCAGTGCGGCGGCGAACGAGGCGTCCGACGCATCGGGCGCCGTCGAAGGTTTCGCGCGCGAGTGCGAGCAGCTCGCCGGGTCGATCGCCGAGGTCGAGGCGCAGGCCCGCCGTACCGCCGAAGTCGTCGCCGACGCTTCGAGGGCCGTCGCGCGCACCGACGCCGAGACGGCGACCCTTTCTGGCGCGGCCGAGCATATCGGCGACGTGGTCAAGCTGATCAACGAGATCGCCGGGCAGACGAACCTGCTTGCGCTCAACGCGACCATCGAGGCTGCCCGTGCGGGCGAGGCCGGCAAGGGGTTCGCCGTCGTTGCCGGCGAGGTGAAGAGCCTCGCCGCGCAGACGGCGCGCGCCACCGAGGATATTCACCGCCAGGTCGCGGCGATCCGCGAGGCGACCGCGCGCGTCGTGGGCGCGATCGCCGGGGTGCGGGGTTCGTTCGACGAGGTCGCGCAGCAATCTTCGGCGATCGCCGAGGCGGTCGAGCGGCAGAACGGCGCCACTCGGGCGATCGCCGGCAACGTCGCCAGCACGGCGGGCGCCACCCAGAACGTGTCGCGGGCGATGGCTGCGATCGCCGAGGATGCGACGGGCGCGGCAGACCGTACCGGCCTGCTCGTCGCGCAATCGCGCTCGCTGGCCGATCAGGCCGACCGGCTTGGGGCGGACGTGGAAAAGCTCGTCCGCGACCTGCGGAGGGCCTGACGCCGCAATTCGGTGGCTGCGCCCGGGGGGACGACCGGCTATACCCGACGCGCGCCATGACGAACCCGCCGGCCGAGTCCCCGCCTTCCGCCAATTCCGGCCGTTCCAACCGGCCGCTGCGCGGCATCGCGTTCATGGCCTCGGGCGTTCTGGCGCTCTCGCTGATGGATGCGATCTCGAAATTCGTGATCGCGTTCATGCCGTCGATCCAGATCATGGCGATCCGCTCGGTGCTGGTGCTGGCGGCACTTCTCGCCTTCGTCGCCGTCACCGGCCAGGTTTCCTCGCTGCGCACGCGCCGGCCGTGGGGGCACGCGCTTCGCGGGATTATCTCCGTGGGCTCGATGCTGTGCTTCTTCGAAAGCCTTCGCCTTTTGCCGCTGGCGACGTCGATCGCCATCAGCTTCGCCTCGCCCCTGATCATGACGGCCTTTTCGGTCGTGCTGCTGAAGGAGCGCGTGGGCATCCACCGCTGGACGGCGGTGGGCGTGGGCTTCGCGGGCGTGGCCATCATCGTGGGGCCGGAGGCGAGCGACGGCATCCTGTCGATGGGGGCGGCGTTCGCGATGAGTTCGGCCGTGCTCTATGCGCTGGGCCTCACGACCGTGCGCTGGCTCGCATCGACCGAGACCGAAATATCGATGATGGTCACGCAGTGCTTCTTCCAGCTGGCGATCGGCTGGACCGGCACGCTGCTGCTGCCCGGCGGCATGGCCGAAATGCCGCAGGCAGTCTGGTTCGGCATTGCCGGGATGAGCATGTTCCTCATCGCCGGGCAGTTCCTCACCTTCCGCGCCTTCCGCCTGGCGCCGGTGGGGGCGGTGGCGCCGTTCCATTACACCGAACTGGTCTGGGCGACGCTGATCGGCTGGTTCTTCTGGGACGAACTGCCGCCCTCCAACACCTGGTACGGGGCCGCGATCGTCGTGGCCGCCGGGCTTTACGTGATCTGGCGCGAGCGGGTGCGTGCGCGCGAGGCGGCTGCCGCCGCAGGCTGAGACATTGCGGCCCCGCCGGTGCGGGACTAGATTTGCCCCAGCATTCCCGCGGAGACACGCCCATGGCCAGCATCGCCCAAGTCAAGCAGTCCGAACCCGTCGCGCGCGAGGCGGCCATCGCCGAGATCCGCACGATCCTCGGCGACCGGCTGACGACCGCGCAGGCGGTGCGCGACCAGCACGGCAAGGGCGAGGCCTATCACCACGCCGTTCCGCCCGATGCCGTCGCATTCGTGGAATCGACCGCCGAGGTTTCGGCGGTCGTGAAGATCTGCAAGCACCACAAGCTGGCGGTCGTGCCCTTCGGCACCGGCACGTCCCTCGAAGGCCACACCGCCGCCCTGCACGGCGGCATCTGCATCGACGTCACGCGCATGAACAAGGTGCTCCAGGTCAACGCCAGCGACCTCGACGTGCGCGTGCAGCCAGGCGTCACGCGAAAGCAGCTCAACGAGCATCTGCGCGACACCGGCCTGTTCTTCCCCATCGATCCGGGGGCGGATGCCTCGCTGGGCGGCATGGCGGCCACGCGCGCTTCGGGCACCAACGCCGTGCGCTACGGCACGATGCGCGAGAACGTGCTCTCGCTCGAGGTAGTGCTTGCCGACGGCAGCGTGATCCGCACCGGACGGCGCGCGCGCAAATCCTCGGCCGGCTACGACCTGACGCGCCTGTTCGTCGGCTCGGAGGGCACGCTTGGCGTCATCACCGAAGTGACCTTGCGCCTTTACGGCATTCCCGAGGCGACGAGCGTCGCCATGTGCACCTTCGAGACGGTCAAGCAGGCGGTCGATACCGTCATCGCGACGATCCAGTCGGGCATCCCGGTCGCGCGCATCGAGCTTGCCGACGCGCTTCAGATGGACGCGATCAACCGCTATTCGAAGCTCAACCTTGCCGTCAAGCCCACGCTGTGGCTGGAGTTCCACGGCTCGGAAGCCTCGGTAAAGGAGCAGGCCGAGATGGTGCAGGCGATTTCGGCCGACAACGGCGGCGGCAGCTTCGGCTGGACGACGGATCCGGCCGAGCGTCGGCGCCTCTGGCAGGCCCGCCACGACGTTGCCTATGCCGCCAAGGCGCTGCGTCCGGGCTGCGCGATCTGGGCAACCGACGTGTGCGTGCCGATCTCGCGGCTCGCGGACTGCATCGTCGAGACTCAGAAGGATCTCGAAAGCGCCAGCATCCCGGCCCCCATCGTGGGCCATGTGGGCGATGGAAATTTCCACCTGTCGCTCGTGCTCGACACCTCGAAGCCCGAGGAAGTGGCCGAGGCCAACCGCCTCAACGACCGGCTGGTCGCGCGCGCGCTGGCGATGGAAGGCACCTGCACGGGCGAGCACGGCGTGGGCTACGGCAAGATCGACTATCTCGACCACGAGCATGGCGCCGCGGTGGGCGTGATGCGCGCGATCAAGAAGTCGCTCGACCCCGACAACATCATGAACCCCGGCAAGATCGTGCGAGTCTAGGCGCGTCTCCACAACACAGGGAACAGGTCGGGCCGCGCGTCGAGCGGTTCGCCCGTCTTCATTTTCGCGGCGTTGAGCGCCTTGAAGGTCGGCACGCCTTCGCGCCAGCGCACGTCGTCGCCCGCAAAGCGCAGTGCCAGGGTGCGTCGGCGCCGGCCGGTGCTGTCGTTGCCGCCGGCACCGTGGACGAGCTTGCCGTGGAAGACGACCGCGTCGCCCGGCTTCATGTCGAAGCGGCGGATGTCGAGCGTCTCGCGCATCGCGTCGATATCGGGCGCCGCCGCGAAATCCGGATTGCGGTAGCGGACGGCATCTTCGCCGCCCGCGCGGAACGGCTGGGGGCGGTAGTCGTCGCCCCAACGGTGCGAGCCCGCGACATATTCCACACCGCCGTTGTGTTCATCGATTTCGTCTATCGCCAGATAGACGGTACAGAACATGTCGCCCGTCGCGGGCCAGTAGGGGAAGTCCTGGTGCCACGGCGTGCGGCGTGGCGTCCCCGGTTCCTTGGCGAAGATCTGATCGTAGAAAAGATGGACTTTCGTTGCCCCCATTGCGTTTCCGGCGATTTCGGCGCAGCGCGTCTGGAAGAACGCGGCGCGGAAATCGGCATCGCGCCGCCACATGAACATGTCGCCGAAGAAGCGGCCCGGCTCGCCGGGGGCAGTAAATTCGATGGCCCGTCGGCCGGGCGCGGCCATCGCGCGGTCGATGGCGGCCGCGAGCCGCGCGATCCACGCGGCATCGAGCACGCCTTCGATTTGGGCGACGCCGTCTTGCGCATAAGTTCGGGCGAGACTGTCGGGAGTCACGTGCGCGACTTACCACGCGGATACCGGCAAATCAGTCGCAAATTGCGATTGCCGTGCCGCGCCGGATCGGCATACGCTTCGATCAGGCGCAGCTAATAAGCGCCCCACGGCGCGAGCCGCCACATCGGATTTTTTGGGAGGGAGCGATGTCGAAGCCACCGAAGACAGCAGTTTCGGGCACGGAGCCCGCACGCCGCAAATTCTTCAAGTCGGCCCTCGTCGGCGGTGCGGCCGTCGCGGCCGCCACCGGCTTTCCGCATATCCGCACGGCCGCAGCCGCGACGACGTCGTGGCGCGTGCAGACGAACTGGCCCGCGGGCGTGGGCCTCGCCACGTTCAAGCACTGGTGCTCGACCATCGCCGAGAAGACGGGCGGCGAACTCGAGTTCAAGGCGTTCGGGCCGAAGGACATCGTGGGCGATTTCGAGATGTTCGACGCCGTCAAGTCGGGCGTGCTCGATGCGATGAACTCGTTCACGCTCTACTGGGCGGGCAAGCTGCCGGCCACCGCCTTCCTCAGCTCGTACCTGATGGGCCTGCGTTACCCGCACGAGTGGGACGTGTTCTTCTACGGCAACAACGGCCTGAAGATCGCGCGCGAGATTTTCGCCAAGCAGGGGATGTTCTACGTCAACCGAATCCATCACGGGCCGAACATCATCCACTCGAAGGTGCCGATCCGCTCGATCGAGGACTTCAAGGACCTCAAGCTGCGCGTTCCCGGCGGCATGATCGCCGAGGGCTTCGCGGCCATCGGCGCGCGCACGACGCTGATCCCCGGCGGCGAGGTGTTCTCGGCGCTGGAGAAGGGCACGGTCGACGCGGCCGACTACACCGGCCCCGCGGTCAACTGGGATCTCGGGTTCCAGCAGGTCACGAAGTACATCTGGATGGGCCCGCCGGGCCTCGAATCGATCTACCAGCCGGTCGACCTCATGGACCTCGTGGTCAACATGAACGTCTGGAACAAGCTGTCGCCGAAGATGAAGACCTTCGTCGACGAGGAAGTCCAGATCTACTCCAACACGCACCATGCCGCGATCCAGGCAGCCGACATGGCGGCGTGGGGCAAGTTCGAGAAGGCGGGCATCCAGATCAACCGCCTGCCGGCCGAAGACCTGCCGAAGTTCCAGAAGGTCGCGGTGCCCATCTGGTTCAAGTGGGCGAACAAGGACAAGGATGCGGCCCGCATCTTCAAGGCCCAGCTCGACGTGATGGAATCGCCGACCTACGGCTACGTCACGCCCGACATGTACGCGGGCCTGAAGCTCGACCTGTAACGACGACCCCGGGGCGGCGCACGTTCGTGCCGCCCCGGATCTTTGCCGCCCGCGCGGAACGCGCGACTTCCACCCGCACGAGCGTCCCCCCCCCCCATGCCCAACATCAATTTCGTGATGCCCCTCTGGCTGTACTGGGTGCTGCTCGGGGGATTTCCCTTCCTGGCGATGCTTGCCGCGCGGCGCGAGATGGCGGCCGCAAAGGCCGATTCCGGCGCGCCCAACATCTCCGCCTCGGTCGCCTACATGTTCTGGCTGACGGCGGGCTTTCTTGGCATCCACCGTTTCTATGTGCGCAGCCGCTGGGGCTTCGTGTTCCTGCCGCTCTTCTGCGCCATCGTGTTCGTCAATGCGGAAATCAAGCAGCTGCGCGAGGATATTTCGGCCATCCGCCAGGCCGAGCGCACCGCCAATTTCGAGCTGCGCGGCGCACGCGACGAAATGCAGCGCAATGTCGCGGGTGCCACCGACAAGCTGAAGGCGGCCGAGGCGAAGCTCGCCAAGGCACATGACGATACGCAGTCGGCGACCGTCACGATCACCGAATGGAACCGCATCGGCGGCGGTTTCGGCGCCGTCATCGCGGTGCTGCTCGTGGTCGACGCCTTCCTGCTGCCGGGGCTCGTGCGCCGCGCGCGCGAGAAGGAACGCGTGGACCCTGCCCACCGCTTCAAGCCGATCGAACTGCCGCCCGAGCCGGCCGCCCACGTGCCCGAGGCGCCGGCCACGCCCGTCCACCGCGCCATCGGATCGGCAGTCGACTGGGCGGGGCGGTTCGTCTCGTATTGGACGCTGCTTTCGATCTTCGTCTACTACTACGAGGTCGTGGTCCGCTTCCTGTTCAATTCGCCCACGAACTGGGTCCACGAAAGCATGTTCCTGATGTACGGCATGCAGTACCTGCTGTGCGGCGCCTATGCGCTGCGCTCGGAATCGCACGTGCGCGTGGACGTCATCTACATGCGCTTCTCGCCGCGCGGGAAGGCGCTGGCCGACGTGATGACCTCGTTCTTCTTCTTCATCTTCGTCGGCACGCTGCTGTGGACGGGCTTCACCTACGCCTGGCAGGCAACGACGATCGGGGAAGTGTCGTTCTCGGAATGGGGCGTGCAGTACTGGCCGATCAAGCTGACGATGCCGATCGGTGCGGCCCTGCTGCTCGCGCAGGGAATCGTCAATCTCCTGCGCGACATCCATATTCTTGCCGGAAAGCGTTGAGCCATGGGCCTTGATGTAAGCATCGAGTGGTTGTCGATCCTGCTGTTCGGCTCGCTCGCCGTCGTGCTGATGGCGGGCCTGCCGATGGCCTTCGTCACGGGCGGCATCGCATGCGTGTTCCTGTTCGTGTTCGGCGACGCCTCGATGCTGAACATGCTGCCGGGCCGGCTCTTCCCGTTCATGACGGATTACCAGCTCTCGGCGGTGCCGCTGTTCATCTTCATGGCGGCGATCCTCGAGAAGGCGGGGATCATCGAGGAGCTGTTCGACGCGGTCTACAAGAGCCTTGGCGGCCTCAAGGGCGGGCTTGCCTCGGCGACGGTCGTCGTGTGCACGGTCCTTGCCGCGATGGTGGGCGTGGTCGGGGCCACCGAAGTGACGATGGGCATGATCGCGCTGCCCGCGATGCTCAAGCGCAAATACGATCCGTATCTGGCGATGGGCTCGATCCTCGCGGGCGGAACGCTGGGCATCCTCATTCCGCCCTCGGTGATGGCGATCGTCTACGCGGTCGTGGCGCAGCAGTCGCTGGGCGAGCTCCTGATCGGCTCGATCTTTCCGGGCCTGATCCTGTCGGGCCTCTACGTGCTCTACATCACCGTCATGAGCTACGGCAATCCGCGCATGGGGCCGGCGCTTCCGCCGGAAGAGCGTATCTCGTTTGCCGAGAAACTGCGCCTGCTCAGGGGCCTGAGCGCGCCCGTCGTGCTGATCGCCGTGGTGCTCGGCGTCATCTTCTTCGGCGTGGCCACGCCCGTGGAAGCCGCGGGCATCGGCACGTTCGGGGCGCTCGTGGTTTCGGGCCTCTATCGCCAGCTCACGTGGCGTTCGCTTCAGGATGCTTGCATGGCCACGCTGAAGGCGACCGCGATGGTTATGTGGATCTTCTTCGGCGCCACGATGTTCGTGGGCTTCTTCATCCTGAAGGGCGGGCAGACCTTCGTCACCCAGTCGATCCTCGGCAGCGGGCTCGGGCCCTACGGGATCCTGGCGCTGATGCAGATCATCCTGTTCATCCTCGGCATGTTCCTCGACTGGGTCGGAATCCTGCTGCTGACGGTTCCGATCTTCCTGCCGATCATCAAGAGCCTGCCCTTCGACGGCCTTCTGGGGCTGGCCGGCGTGTCGAAGGCGGATGCGCCGCTGTGGTACGGCGTGCTGTTCATCGTGAACATGCAGATGGCGTTCCTCAGCCCGCCCTTCGGCTACTCGCTCTTCTATCTGAAGAGCGTCGCGCCGCCCGAGATCACGATGGCGATGGTCTTCCGCGCCGCCATCCCCTTCCTCGGGCTGCAGGCGATCGGCCTTTCGATCTGCATCCTGTTCCCCGACGTCGTGGTGTGGCTGCCCCGGCTGATGTACAGCGCGGTCGGCGGCTGACGGTCCCTCAGCCGATCGTTCCGGTGGCGGCGAGCACTTCGTGCCCGCCGTCCCAGATCATCTTCAGCGAGATGTAGACGATCAGCACCAGACCGACATAGGCAATCCAGCGGTAGCGCTCGATCAGCCTGGCGATGGCGGCTGCGGCCACGCCCATCAGCACGACCGAAACGATCAGTCCCACCGCCAGCACGAACGGATCGGAGCGCGCCGCACCGGCCACGGCGAGCACGTTGTCGAGCGACATCGACACGTCGGCGACGAGGATCTGCCACAGCGCTTCCCAGAACGTCTTGGTCGGGCCGACATGCTCGACAAGCTGGCCTTCAAGCAGCGCTTCGCCTTCCGCCTCCAGCCGATCGTCGGCGGGCGAAATCTCGCGCCACAGTTTCCACGAAACCCACAGCAGCAGGACGCCGCCGGCCAGCAGCAGGCCGACGACTTCGAGGAGCTGCGTGGCCGCGAGCGCGAAGACGACGCGCAGCACCGTCGCCGCGATGATGCCGAACCAGAGCGCCTTCTTGCGCTGCGCCTTGGGCAGGCCGGCCGCCGCCATTCCCACGACGACCGCGTTGTCGCCCGACAGCACGAAATTGACCATGACGACGGTGCCGAGCATGGCCCATTGCGCCATGCTCAGGCCCAGGACGATGCTGTCGGCTTCCATTCCGGCGCTTCCTTCGATCAGCCGATATATGTCGCCGGCAGCAGCAGGGATATGGCCTGGCCGATCTCGTGGCCGCCATCCCACATCATCTTCAGCGCCACGTAAAGGATCAGCAGCAGACCGACATAGGCGATCCAGCGATGCTTCTGCAGCGCGCGCGCGATCATCGCGGCGGCCGCACCCATCAGCACGACAGAAACGGCGAGGCCGAAGACGAGGACATAGGGATGGTCGCGCGAGGCGCCGGCCACGGCGAGCACGTTGTCGAGCGACATCGATATGTCCGCGACGACGATCTGCACGATCGCCTGGCGCAGCGTCTTGCGCGGCATGTCGACGGCATTTTCGCCCTCGAGCACCTTCTCGCCCGCCGCGGCGTCGCGCCTGCCCTGTTCGCGGATCTCGCGCCACAGCTTCCACGAAACCCACAAGAGCAGCACGCCGCCCGCGAAAAGCAGGCCGACGATCTCGAGCAGCTGGGTCGTGACGCCGGCAAAGGCGATGCGCAGGGCCGTCGCCGCGACGATGCCGATCAGAAGAACGCGGCCGCGCTGCTCGACCGGCAGGCCCGCCGCCGCCATGCCGATCACGACCGCGTTGTCGCCGGCAAGCACGAGATCGATCATGATCACGGTGCCCAGCGCCACGAGCGCTTCAGGCGTGATGGCGGACAGGATCTCGACGAACATTGCGGCAGGCTCCGGGCGCGTGCGGGAAGGGGCCTTGCGACCCCGAAGTTTCATTAGATAGGAACTGCCCGGCGCTGGCGCCAGAGGCGAAATTGCGGCATGGATCGGGAATGCTGAGGAAAAACATCGCCATCGCGCTTGCCGGTGCGCTTGCCGTGGTCATTGCTTCGGGCGTGCTGCTGCGCCCGGAGGCGGGGCCTGCCGCAGACCGGCTTGCCGCCGAGATTTCCGCGCAGACCGGCCTGCCCGCGCATGCCGCACCCGGCGCGCGATTTGACTGGACCTGGCCTTTGCGTCTGGAAGTGCCGGCCATCGAGATCGCCGATGTCGGTCGTCTGGATGGTATCGTCGCGCAGTCCGGCCGGTTTGTCGCAGCCGCGCGGATCTTCGGGCATGCCGGTGCGGTCAAATCGGCCGATGGCGCCTTGACCTTTGCCGGCGACGGGCTTTCGGCGCGCATCGATCGCACCGACGGGCTTACGGCCGAAACGACGCTTGCCGGGCAGACACTGCGCATTGCCGGCCGGCCGACGCGTGCGGGCCTCGACGCGCTTGCGATCGACTGGCAGGGGCTCCGCCTGCAGGGATCGGCGCGCTGGGACGAAACGCACGCGGCGCTTGCCGTCGAAGTGGCGAATTCGGGATCGCGTCTTGCCGGCATGGCGCGGCCGTCCGACGGAACTTTCGAGGGCACGCTCGATACGACGGTCGTATCGCTGGGGCGCGCGCGCGGCGAACTGCGCGCGACCGCCGACGCCGTCGATTTCGCGCGCTTCGAGGTCGAAGGGCAGGGCGTGAAGGCCGACGGGTCGGCGCGCATCGAGGTCGCGCGCGCGGCCCTCGACATCCGGTTTGCCGACGCGCCGTTCGCCGTCGTGGCCGGGCTCGTCGCCGATACGCTGGGCCGGCCGGGCGATGTCGACCTGCGGGTGCGCGCGGGCCGTCTCGCCTGGCCGGCGGGCGAAGCGCAAGGCGTGATCCTTGTTGCCGCGCGGGAGAACGGAAAGCTCGTCCTCGACGAACTTGCCGTGCGCTCGATCGCAGAGGCGAGCGTCCGGGTGCGCGACGGCATCGTCGATCTGGCGGCGCCCGACGCCGCGCGTTTCCTTGCGGCACTTGGCGTGACGACGCGCCGGCATCTGGGCGCGCTGGCGCTGCGCGGCGGGTTCGCGATGGACCCGGCGGCCGGAAGCCTGCGCGCCGAGCCGGTGGAGATCGAACTTGCCGGACAGCGCCTGAAAGGCACGGCGGAATGGCGCGCGGGCAGGCTCAAGGCCGATCTTGCGGGCGAACGCGTCTCGCTCGACCCGTTCTTCGGGGCACCGCTCGCAAAGCCGGTCGTGCGCGGGCCGATCCTGACGCGCAGCCAGCAGAAACGGGCCGCCGCCGCCACCGCCCCGCCGCCGCCCGGTGCCGGCGGCTGGTCGCGCGTGCCGTTCCTGCCGGATCTGGTGGGCGGAATTCCGCTCGACCTGTCGCTTTCGGCGCGCGAACTGGTGTTTTCCGCGCTCGACCTTCGCGACGCGCGACTGGTGCTGGCGGCGGATGCCGGCGGATTCGATATCGGTGAACTCTCGGGAAGCCTTTTCGGCGGCGCACTGTCGGCGGCCGGTCATGTCGGCGTGGCGACGGCGCCGAAATTCGATCTGCGCGTCGCGTTGGCCGGTGCGGAACTTGCGCGGGTCCTCGCGTCGGCAGGGGCACCGCCGCTTGCGCGCGGGCCGGTGTCGTTCAAGGGGCAGATTGCATCATCGGGGGTAACGCCCGCGGAAATGGCGGCCGGTCTTTCGGGCAATCTCGCGATCGATTCGCCGGGCGGCACGCTCGAAGGCGTCGATCTTGCCGGCCTGCTCGCCTATGCGCGCTCGGCGACCACGCCGGACCTTGCCGAGCTTGGTCGCCGCCTTGCGCACGGCGCAAACGGGCGTTTCACGAAGGCTTCCGGCAACTGGACGCTCGAGCGGGGGATCGCGCGCACGGACGATACGCGCTTCGAGGCGCCGGGCGGCGCGCTGGCGCTGTCAGGCATCTTCGACCTTGCGAACTGGCGCGTCGATCTTGGCGGCACGCTTGCCGCCGCCGGCGCGCGCCAGGTGCCGCATGTCTCGATCGCTGGGCCGCCCGGCCGCCCGAACGTGAAGCTCGGTTTCAGCGCGCCGTCGGGCGGGGCGGCGAAGCCGGCGGACCCCGGCGCGCGGCGGAAGGCGCCGTCGCCTCGGCGCTAGGCTCGACCTCAAGCACGCGGCCGCGCCCCGTGCCGGACGTCTCGAGCCGGTCAAGCGCCGTGCGCGCCGCCTCGAAGCCCTGCGCGGCGGCGCGCGCGTACCAGCCGCGCGCCTCGACCGGATCGGCCGGCACGCCGTCGCCGCGTTCCCAGAGCACGCCGAGCTGATACTGCGCCGGCCCGTAGCTGTGCTCGGCCGCGCGCTCGTACCAGCGGCGGGCCTGCACCATGTCGCGCTGGATGCCGCGGCCCAGCCGATAGAGCTGGCCAAGATTGAACTGCGATTCCGGATCGCCGGCCCGCGCGAGGCCCCAGAAGCGGAACCAGGCGGACTCGTAATCCTCCGCCCGGAAGGCGGCCACGCCGCGCTCGAACTCGTCGTCGCGCTCGGACTGGGCGAAGGTCGGCGCGGGGGACGCCGCCAGGGCCAGCACGAGCGCGAAGACGCGTGCGATCAGGAGGCCGGTTTTGGCGCCGCTTGGGGTGCGGGCGATGCTGCCGTCAGCGACTGCAGCACGTAGACGCGAAGCGCGCTCGAAAGGTTGCCGGCCTCGTCCTTGGACGCGCGCAGCTTGTCGATCTCGGTCACGAGATCGTTGATCGACGCGTTGCGCTTGCGCGCGATGTCCTTGAGGGCCGTCCAGAACTCTGGCTCCAGCGAGATGCTCGTACGATGTCCGGCGATGACGACCGAACGCTTGCGAATTGATCCTGACATGTCTCCCCCCGGGTGTTAATGCCGCGATTCGCGCGGGCCCAGCATGTCGATCGGCTGGACCCACCTGTCGAAATCGGCGGCGGACACCAGACCAAGGTCGGTGGCCGCCTGTTTCAGCGAGATGTCGTGGGCATGGGCGTGCTTTGCTATTCGCGCGGCGACGTCGTAGCCCACGTGCGGATTGAGCGCCGTCACGAGCATCAAGGAGAGCTCGAGATTGCGCCCGATGCGGGCGGCATTGGGGGATATGCCGCTGGCGCAGTTGTCGGCGAAGCTCGTGGAAGCGTCGCCGATCAGCCGGATCGACTGGAGCACGTTCAGCGCGATGACCGGCTTGAAGACGTTGAGCTGGAGGTGACCGGACGCCCCTGCGAAGGTCACCGTGGTGTGATTGCCCATCACCTGCGCGCACACCATCGTCAGCGCTTCGGCCTGGGTCGGATTGGTCTTGCCCGGCATGATCGAGGAGCCCGGCTCGTTTTCCGGGATCGTGATCTCGCCGATGCCCGCACGCGGGCCCGAGGCGAGCAGGCGCACGTCGTTGGCGATCTTGTTGAGGCTCACGGCAAGCGTGCACAAAGCGCCCGAACATTCGACCAGCGCGTCGTGCGCGGCGATCGCCTCGAACTTGTCTTCGGCCGGCATGAAGGGCAGGTTGGCGAGCTTGGCGAGTTCCTGGGCGAATCTGGCGGCAAATCCCTTGTGCGCGTTGAGGCCGGTGCCGACCGCCGTGCCCCCTTGCGCGACGCGGTAGAGCCGCGGCAGCGTGCCTTCGGCGCGTGCGATGCCGAGTTCGACCTGACGTGCCCACGCGCCGATTTCCTGCCCGAGCGTCATCGGGACGGCATCCTGAAGGTGCGTGCGCCCCAGCTTGACCACGCCGGCAAGCTCGGTCGCCTTGGCCTGAAGCACGTCCTTGAGATGGGTCAGGCCCGGCAGGAGCGTGTCGTGGATCTCGGCCACGGTCGCGATGTGCATGGCCGTCGGGAAACTGTCGTTGGACGACTGCCCGCGATTGACATGATCGTTGGGGTGGACGGGTTTGCGCGTGCCGAGCGGTTCGCCCAGAAGCTCGTTCGCGCGGTTGGCGATCACTTCGTTGGCGTTCATGTTCGTCTGGGTGCCGGAGCCGGTCTGCCAGACGACGAGCGGGAAATGGTCGGAAAGCTTGCCCGCGATCACCTCGTCGCACGCGCGCACGATCGCCCCGCCCAGCCGCTGGTCGAGTTCGCCCAGCGCCACGTTGGCGAGTGCGGCGGCTTTCTTCTGCACGCCGAAGGCGCGTACCAGCGGCTCGGGCATCCGCTCGGTCCCGATCCGGAAAAGTTCGATGCTGCGCTGCGTCTGGGCGCCCCAATAGCGGTCCGCGGGCACTTCGATCGGCCCGAAACTGTCCCGCTCGATTCGCGTGGATGCGCGTTCGCCCATCGGTTTTCCGCATCCGGCCGGATTCGCATTCTGCACATTCCGGGTTCATCCCTCGGTAATGTGTAGTTTATCCGGCACCCTCGCGGAATTAGGCACCGCTCCCCGAAAATATTCAAGGCCTACGCGTATCTTGTAACCGTTCGGCGGACTCCTTATTAGTCGTCCGACAAATTTTTGGTTCGTGAGCCGATGGCGGAAAAGATCGACTTCAGCAAGGTCCGGTTCCTGATCGTCGACCCGAACCCGCTTGCCTTGCAGATGCTGAACGACATTCTGTCGATGCTGGGTGCGAATTACGTCCGCCGGGCCACCGATTACGACAAGGCGATGGATGTCCTCAAGGAAGGCAACATCGACATCCTGATCACCGAGCGCGAAATCACCCCGAAAAACGGCATCGAGCTGGTCGATTACATCCGTAACGACCCCAGTTCGCGCGACCGGCTGCTTCCGGTCATCGTGCTGACCGCGCGCTCGGAAGAGCCGTTCGTCCACGAGGCGCGCGACCACGGCGCCAACGAATTCGTCGCCAAGCCCTACACGGTCGATTCACTCTACAAGCGGCTTTCCGCGATCATCGCCTATCCGCGCCAGTACGTAAGTGCGCCGGGCTATTTCGGGCCCGAGCGGCGGCGCAAGCAGGTGCCGTTCAACGGCACCGAGCGGCGCGGGGTCGACCAGAACGCCCCGCCGGGGCGTGCGGGCGTCGACCAGAAGACGGCGAAGACGTAAGATCGGGCAAACAAGAACACCAAGTGCGGAGCCGAACGTGGCAGGCAAGGGCAAGGTCCAGATCATCCAGGCGCCGACGGACCTTCGGAAACGCGCCGTCAACTTCAAGACCGGTTTCGGCGTCATCCTTTCGCCGCAGGAAACCCAGAAGCTCCAGCTCGTCGTCGAGCGCTCGTCGGACGAGTTCACGCGCAATATCGGCGAGAAGCTCAAGGCGCTGCGCGAGGAACTCGGCCAGCTCGACGACGGCGAGGCTCCGTCCAAGGCGATGGTCGGGCGCATCGTGGCCGACGCGCTGGAGATCAAGGGGCTGGGCGGCACCTTCAAGTTCCCGCTGCTCACGCAGATCGCCAAGTCGCTGCACGATTACGCCATGCAGATCTCCGAGCCCAACGCGTGGAACACGGTGATCGTCAGCCACCACATCGATGCACTCTACGTGGTGCTCGCACAGCGCATCACCGGGCTTGGCGGGCGCATCGAAGCCGAACTGCTGAAGGCGCTGCGCGCCGCTTCGACGAAATTCAAATGACGCGCCGCCATGACGTGAGCGCGGGGCCGCATTGACGAGTCATGCGGCAGCGCCGGTGATTTACACTTGCGCCCCGGGACAATTATGTTATTACGCGTTTCAGACGCCAATCGCACGTGCCCCAGGCCCACGAGGCAAGCGCTAAGAGGCAGGGCGGAGAGCTCGCGAAGAGCACTCACGTCTCTCGGTCACCAAGCGCTCGAGGTCAAGCAACGACGTAGACGCGTCCTTTTCGGTACGAACCGGTCGACAGTGGGCCGGTGTTCCTCGAGGGATGTGGACATGGTTGCGGCCGAGTTCGGGGCTTTGCGCCTTCCGACGATGCAAGGATAACCGCCGCCGCGCGGTGCCCCGCTTTATGGCACCGCAGGCGAAACGGGTGCGCTCAACCGGCCGATAAGGCCGTCTGGCGCCCGCAAGCGGACCTTCGTCGCGGTTTCAGGTTTCGACCCGCATCTTTTCTTTTCCGGTTCAGTCGCCGGCCCCGGTTCGGGCCTCGCTTGATCCGATACGGCTGCGCACAACCGATGGCCGGAAGCCATCGCGCGCAAGCCTTTGGGGGTAGCAGGAAGTGGACGTCTATAAGAAGAAGCATGTGGCATATGGCGGCCGTCTGGTGATCGTGGGCTTCGGCTCGATCGGCCAGGGCGTGCTGCCGCTCATCGTGCGCCACATCGACATGCCGACGAGCCGGATCTCGATCGTGACCGCCGAGCCGCGCGGGCGCGAGGTCGCGGCCGAATACGGGATCGAGTTCGTCGAGACCGCGCTGACGCGCGAGAATTACCGCCAGGTGCTCGACAAGCGCCTCGGCAAGGGCGATTTCCTGCTGAACCTGTCGGTCGACGTTTCTTCCGTGGCGCTCATCGAGCTGGCCAACGCGAAGGGCGCTTTCTACCTCGACACCTGCATCGAACCCTGGGCCGGCGGCTATACCGACCCGACGCTCACGCCCTCGCAGCGCTCGAACTATGCGCTGCGCGAGTCGGCGCGTGCGCTGCGCGCGAAATTCGCCAACGGTCCGACCGCGGTGCTCACGCACGGCGCCAATCCCGGGCTCGTCTCGCATCTGGTGAAGGAGGCGCTGCTCGACATCGCCCGCGACACCGGTCACAAGCTTTCCGGCGTTCCGAAGGACAAGGCCGGCTGGTCGGGCCTGGCGCGCGCCCTCGGCATCAAGGTCATCCACATCGCCGAGCGCGACACCCAGGTCGCCACCTACCCCAAGAAGGTGGGCGAATTCGTCAATACCTGGTCGATCGACGGGTTCGTGGGCGAAGGCTCGCAGCCGGCCGAACTGGGCTGGGGCAGCCACGAGAAGGCCTTCCCGGCCGACGGCAAGCGCCACGAGTTCGGCTGCGACGCGGCCATCTACCTGATGCGCCCGGGTGCCGGCACGCGCGTCCGGTCGTGGACGCCGCTCGAAGGGCCGTATCACGGCTTCCTCGTCACCCATAACGAGTCGATCTCGATCGCCGACTACTACTCGGTCGTCGAGGGCGGCAAGCTCGCCTACCGGCCGACGGTCCATTACGCCTATCACCCGTGCGACGACGCCGTGCTGTCGCTGCACGAACTCGCCGGCAAGAACTGGCAGATCCAGCCCGCCAAGCGCCTGATGATGGACGAGATCTCGGCCGGCATGGACGAGCTGGGCGTGCTGCTCATGGGCCACAAAAAAGGTGCCTACTGGTACGGCTCGCGCCTGACCATCGAGGAGACGCGCAAGCTGCTGCCGCACAACAACGCGACCTCGCTGCAGGTGACCGTCGCGGTTCTCGCCGGCCTCGTGTGGGCCATCGAGAACCCGAACGCGGGCCCGGTCGAGGCCGACGAGATGGATCACGCGCGCTGCATGGAGGTGTGCCGTCCCTATCTCGGCACCGTCACGGGCGTGTATTCGGACTGGAATCCGCTGATGGATCGCGAGAGACTTTTTCCGGAGCGACTCGTCCGCGACGATCCTTGGCAATTCGACAACTTTCGCGTCACCTGACGCACCTCTGGAGAACTGGAGACCATCGGGATGACCACCAAGAAGATCCGCGACTTCCTCGCCGAGCGACGACCGACGCCCTATCTCGTCGTCGATCTCGACGTCGTCGCCGACAACTACCGCAAGCTCAAGGACGCGGTTCCGCAGGCCGGCATCTACTATGCGGTCAAGGCGAACCCGTCGCCGGAGATCCTGTCGATGCTGGCCAGGCTCGGCTCGTCCTTCGACACCGCCACGGTCAACGAGATCGACATGGCGCTGAAGGCGGGCGTGAGCGGCGATCGCATCTCCTACGGCAACACGATCAAGAAGAAGGACGACATCGCGGCCGCCTTCGGCCGCGGGGTCCGCCTCTTCGCGTTCGATTCGGAAGCCGAGCTTGCCAAGCTCTCGGCCGCAGCGCCGGGCGCCAAGGTGTTCTGCCGCATCCTGACCTCGGGCGAGGGGGCTGACTGGCCGCTGTCGCGCAAGTTCGGCTGCGACATCGAGATGGCGCGCGAACTGCTGATCTCGGCCGCCTCCAAGGGCGTCGTGCCGCATGGCGTGTCGTTCCATGTCGGCTCGCAGATGAAGGACCCCAACGCGTGGGAAGCGGCGGTGGCGCAGGCCGCCTGGCTGTTCCGCGAGTGCGAAGACGCGGGCGTCCAGCTCAACATGCTCAATATCGGCGGCGGCTTCCCGACGAAGTACCGCAAGGACATCCCCTCGATGATGACCTACGGCGAGGCGATCCATGCCTCGCTCGCCAGGCATTTCGGCAACCGCGTGCCGGAAATCATCGTCGAGCCGGGCCGCCAGATGGTGGGCAATGCCGGCGTGATCGACACCGAGGTCGTGCTTGTCTCGCGCAAGTCGAAGAAGGACGCGCGGCGCTGGGTCTATCTGGACATCGGCAAGTTCGGCGGGCTCGCCGAGACGATGGACGAGGCGATCCAGTACCCGATCGTGTCGGCCAAGAAGGGCGGCAAGGTGGAGCGCGTGGTGCTCGCCGGCCCGACCTGCGATTCGGCCGACGTGATGTACGAGAAGGCGGATTACCGCCTGCCGGTCGATCTCGAGCCGGGCGACCGGCTGGAGATCCGTTCGACCGGCGCCTACACGACGACCTATTCGTCGGTGGCGTTCAACGGCATCGATCCGCTGAAGACCTACTGCATCTGAGCGCCTACTTCCGCGCGAAATAGACCTTGAAGGCGGCGTCCTCGGCGAGGCGCCGCACTTCGCCGAATTTTTCCGAAAGCGCCGTTTCGTAGGCGAGATGCCGGTTGGCGACCAGCCAGAGGCGGCCGCCGGGCTTCAGCCCGTCGGCGGCGACCGCAACGAAGCGCAGGCCCAGCGCGCGGTTTTCCCCGCGCGGATCGTGGAAGGGCGGATTGACGACGGCGGAATCATAGCTTTCCCGGCCGATCCCGGTGGCGACATCGTGCCAAAGCGCCCGCGCGCGCGCGCCATAGGGGGCGAGATTGCGTGCCAGACATGCGATGGCGGCGGCATCCGCCTCGAACGCGTCGAGCCGTTCGACCGCCGGGGCGCGTGCGAGCACGGCGTCGGCAAGGTAGCCCCAGCCCGCCCCAAGATCGGCCACGACGCCGGACAGGTCCGCCGGAATATGCCCCGCGAGCAGTTGCGAGCCGGCGTCGATCCTGTCCCACGCGAAGACGCCGGGCGCCGTGACGAAACCGGTCGACCCCAGTTCACGCGGCGCATCGAGCCCGCGCCAGGCCGCCGGATCGGCCTTGCCGCGCGCGGCCACGAACAGCCGCGCCTTGCCCTTGCTGCGCGAACGCCCCTCGAGACCAAGCTTCTTGAGATCCTTCTCGTAGCTCGCGGCGCCCAGCGCGTTGGGCCCTGCCACGCGCAGCGTGCCCTTGGGGCCGAGAACGTCGAGTGCACGGGCAAGCATCGCGCGGTTGACGTCGCGGTTGCGGCCCAGCCGCACGAGCGACGTCGCGTAGATGCCTTCGGCCGCTGCCAGCGCGCAGCCCGCGCGGGCAAGCGCGTCTGCCACGGGCTTCCAGCCCTGCACGCAGGTGACACGGTCCTTCGCAGCGGCAAGGCCCGCATGCGGGGCCGCATTCATGAACAGCACGCGGCCGGCCGGCAGCGGGTCGGCGAACAGAAGTTCGAGATCGGCGTCGTCCATCGTGTCCCTGCTTTGCGGCGCGGCCCGACCAAGGTAGCCTCCGGGGATGAGCGCGATCCAGCAATTCGCGGTGGACCACCTGCCGATCGAGGACAGGCTGCTGCTGCGCGTCAGCGCCAAGGGCGAACGCGAGAGCGTGCGGCTGCTGGTGACGCGGCGCTATCTGCGCCTTTTGTGGAATTCCCTCGCCGGGGAAATGCGCGCGGCGATGGCCGACACCAAAAATCCTGCGGCGCGCGACTTCCTGCTCGACATGGCAGAAACGCGCGCGACCGCCAGTGCGGATTTCTCGACCCCGTTCCGCGAACCCGTGGCGGTCGTGGAAGAGGCGGGCCACCCGCCACCGCCCAAGCCCGATCCGGGGCCCGCCGCGAGCCCGCCCGCGCCCGACCCGCGCGCGCAGGTGCGCCTGCTGTGGGGCATGCAGGTGAAACGGACGCCCGAGGGCATGAACAACATCGCGCTGATGGCGCTCGACGGCACGCGCGTGGACGTGTCGTTGGGCGATTCCGGCGTATTCGGCTTGATGAAGATCCTGCGCGATGCGGCTGCGCGCGCCGAATGGGATATCGAGATGGCCTGGGCCGCCGGCACGCCGCCCCAAGCAAAGGCCGCCGCCGCGGCGCGACGGCTGAACTAGAGCACGCGCCCGTCGTGGCCGTAATAGATCGAGCCGCACAGCAGGATGTCGACGCTCGAGCCGTCGCCGGCAAGCGGCATCATCGCGCTTTCGGTCGTGTGCCAGTGCGGATCGGTCGCGTGGATCGGGGTGCCGCGCCGCCACGTCGCGCGGCGGTCGTCGACCATGTGGTGATAGCGATCGTAATTCGGCGTCACGCGCAGCACTTCGGGACGCGCCTCGTCGAACCAGCGCCCGGTGTAGTCGGTCCCGTGGATGCCAACGAGGTTCGTTCCGACAAGCCGGTATTTCAGCCGGAACGGGTCGCGCTGGACGTCGAGCATCCAGATCGATGCCAGAACGCCCGGGATCGCGGACGGATCGATGTGCTGGCGCCCGGGCAGGAGGCCGGGCGCCGGATGGATCCGGCGCCAGTGGGCGTAGAGTGCCGCAAGGCGCGGATGCCATTGCGACGTATCGAACCCGCCGTTCGCGGGTTCCGTAACCCAATGGTGCTTGCTCGGCGACAACGCCATTGGCCTCCCCGCGTCGGTTCGCGTTTCAATCTGGCCAACACTATAGTCTGTCGCCGCAGGGCGAACTACAGAACCTGCCCGTCGCGGCCGTAGAAGATCGTCGCGCACAGCAGCAGGTCGACGTGCCTGCCGTCGCCCGCCATGGGCATCATCACGTTCTCGACTTCGGCCCAATAGGGGTCCTTGGCCATCTTGGCGGGCCCGCGCCGCCAGGTGGCGCGCCCTGAATCGACCATGAAGCGGTAGCGGTCGAAATAGCCCGGCACGCGCAGAACATTGGGTCTGGCGTCTTCGAGCCAGCGCCCCGTCAGGTCTTCATCCAGCGTGCGCACGATGTTGGTGCCCATCAGCCGATAGCGCAGCCGAAACGGCGCGTGATGGACATCGAGCATCCAGATCGAGGCAAGCGAGGCCGGCACGTCGACCGGGTCGAAATGCCGGCGGCCGGGCAGCGTGCCCGCGGCGGGCCGGATGCTGCGCCAGTGGCTGTAGATGTCGGCGATGCGCTCGTGCCAGCCGGCCGTGTCGAACGCGCCGTCTTCCGGTTCGCTCGCCCAACGGCTGGCCGTTCCGGTGCGCGTCATCCCATCCATTTGGCGAAGAAATCGTTGCCCTTGTCGTCCACCACCACGAACGCCGGGAAGTCGACGACATCGATCTTCCAGATCGCTTCCATGCCCAGTTCGGGATAGGCGATGCACTCGACCTTCTTGATGCAGTTCTCGGCCAGCAGCGCGCCTTCGCCGCCGATCGAGCACAGATAGAACCCGCCGTGCTTCTTGCAGGCATCGGTCACGGCCTTGGAGCGGTTGCCCTTGGCAAGCATCACGTGGCTGCCGCCGGCGGCCTGGAACTGGTCGACGAAGCTGTCCATGCGGCCTGCGGTCGTGGGCCCGAAGGCGCCCGACGCGTAGCCCTTGGGCGTCTTGGCGGGGCCTGCGTAGTAGATCGGGTGGTTCTTGAAATAGTCGGGTAGCGGCTTGCCGGCTTCGAGTTCGGCACGCAGCTTCGCGTGTGCGGAATCGCGCGCGACGATCAACGTGCCCGTCAGCATCACGCGCGTGGTCACCGGCAGGCGCGAAAGCGTTTCGCGGATATCCTTCATCGGCCGGTCGAGGTCGATCTTCACCGCCTCGCCCGCGAGCTTGGAGACGTCGATCTCGGGCATGTACTTGGCCGGATCGGTCTCGAGCTGCTCGAGAAACACGCCGTCCTTCGTGATCTTGCCCAGCGCCTGCCGGTCGGCCGAGCACGACACGCCCACCGCGATGGGCAGGCTGGCACCGTGGCGCGGCAGGCGCACGACGCGAACGTCGTGGCAGAAATACTTGCCGCCGAACTGCGCGCCGATGCCGTTGGCCTGCGTGAGCTTGTGGACCTTCGCCTCGAACTCGCGGTCGCGGAAGGCCTGGCCGAACTTGTTGCCCTGTACAGGCAGCCCGTCGAGATACTTGGTCGTGGCGAGCTTCAGCGTCTTCATCGCCATCTCGGCCGACGTGCCGCCGATGACGATGGCGAGGTGGTAGGGCGGGCAGGCGGCCGTGCCCAGCGTCTTGATCTTCTCGTCGAGGAACTTGAGCATCCCCGCCTCGGTCAGCCGCGCGGGCGTGTCCTGGAAGAGGAACTGCTTGTTGGCCGAGCCGCCGCCCTTGGCGACGTAGAGGAATTCGTATTCGTCGCCCTCGGTCGAATAGATGTCGATCTGGGCGGGCAGGTTGTCGCCGGTGTTCGTTTCCTTGAACAGCTCGACGGGCGCCACCATCGAATAGCGCAGGTTCTTCTCGCCGTAGCTGCGCCACACGCCGCGCGCGATCGCCTCGGCGTCGTCGTAGCCGGTCCACACCTGCTGGCCCTTCTTGCCCATGACGATGGCGTTGCCGGTGTCCTGGCACATCGGCAGCACGCCGCCGGCCGAAATGCAGGCGTTCTTCAAGAGGTCGTAGACGACGAACTTGTCGTTGGCCGAAGCCTCGGGATCGTCGAGGATCGCGCGCATCTGCGCCAGATGCGCCGGGCGCAGCAGATGGGCGATGTCGACGAACGCCTGGTTGGCGAGCGTGGTCAGCGCCTCGGGCGCCACCTTCAGGATGTCACGTCCCTCGAACTTCGTCGTGGAAACGTGGTCGGACGTGAGCTTGCGGAACGGTACGTCGTCGTGGGCAACGTCGATCATCTCGCGGAAGGCGAATTCGGCCATGTCACTCTCGTATCGGCAGACGGGAAGGGAAAAGCGCGATCACTTCTTGCGGAAAGCGTCGAGCGCCACGACGCGACCGGACGGATCGGCGGGTTCGGCCGGTTCGGCAGGCGGCGTCTCGGGCGTTTCGGCCTTCGCGGGTGCCTTCGGCGCTTCGGCCGAGGTCGCTGCGGCGGGCCCGGCGGACGGGAACTGCAACCCGAACTGGACCGACGGATCGACGAAGGCGGTGATCGCGGCATAGGGGATGGTCAGGCGCTCGTGCACGCGGTCGAAGGACAGCGTCACCGAGAATTTCTCCTCGCCGACCTCGAGCCCCCAGAACTGGTGCTGCAGCACGATCGTCATCTCGTCGGGATGGCGCTGGCGCAGCCGCGGCGGGATATCGACGCCCGCATCGTTGGTGCGGAAGGTCAGATAGAAATGATGCTCGCCCGGAAGGCCGGTCGACGCGGCAACGGTCAGCGCCTCGCGGATCACGCCGCGCAGCGCGCCTTCCATCATGCGCTCGTAATGCAGGTTGTCGATCGGCTTGTCGGCCACGGCACTCCTCGTCTGCCTGAAATCATACGACCATCCGGCCCGGCGTGCCGAAGGAAAGTGGGGGGCTTCTGTTGCCCGGTGCCCCCCGAACCGCGCTATAGGTTGTTCGTCAGGCGACCGTTAGGCCGCGAGACGAGCTTCCGAAGCGAGAGCCACGTTGTCGTTGGCATCTCTTGATCGGCCCGATAACGGCGGTACCATGCCGGGCGAAAGTCATGCCTTTACCCGCGCGTCGATCCTGGTTCGCCCCCATCGGGTGGATGGTGGAGGCGCCGGGCACTGCCCCCGGGTCCGCATCGGCTATTACGCAAGCCGTTTATCGCCATAGTCGGTTGCCCGACCCTCCAAATATAGGATTTATCGGGGCTTTGGGGAAGAGGTTGGGGCCGGCCGGGCCGGGCGCTAGACTCCTATCCCCTTCGATTCGTGCCCGAAAGTCGCTGCCATGCCGTCTTCCCTGTCCGCCGAACAACAAGCCGAAATCGAGGCCGCGCGCGCCCAGCAGGCCCCCACGCGCCGCCCGACCGTCGCCGCGCTCGAGGAAATCCTCTTCCAGGCGCTCCCGGTCCTCGATCACGGCTTCGTGCGCGTGGTCGACTATTTCGGTGACGATGCCGCGATCGTGCAGGCCGCGCGCGTGTCCTATGGCAAGGGCACCAAGAAGATCAGCGACGACCGCAACCTGATCCGCTACCTGATGCGCCATCGCCACTCGACCCCGTTCGAGATGTGCGAGATCAAGCTGCACGTGAAGCTGCCGATCTTCGTCGCACGCCAGTGGATCCGCCACCGCACGGCGAACGTGAACGAATATTCGGCGCGCTATTCGATCCTCGATCGCGAATTCTACGTGCCGGCACCCGACCAGCTTGCCGCGCAGTCGACGACCAACCGCCAGGGGCGCGGCGACCTGCTCGAAGGCAGCGCGGCCGAACGCGCGCTCAATGCGATCGAGAAGCTGTCGGCCGACGCCTACGCCGTCTATTCCGACCTGCTGAATGAGGGCGAGGGGGCGGACCCGTCGCGCCCGGGCCTCGCGCGCGAGCTGGCGCGCATGGTGTTGCCCACTAACTGGTATACGCAGTGGTACTGGAAGATCGATCTCAACAATCTCTTCCACTTCCTCAGCCTGCGCGCCGACAGCCACGCGCAGTACGAGATCCGCGTCTATGCCGATGCGATCCGCGACGTGGTGAAGCGCTGGTGCCCGATCGCGCACGAGGCGTTCGAGGATTACCGGATGACCGGCACGGCCGTTTCGGGGCCGGGCCTCGCGGTCATCAAGCGGCTGCTGGCCGGCGAGAATGTCACGCAGGAACAGTCGGGGCTGTCCAAGCGCGAATGGGCGGAGCTGATGGAAACGCTCGGCCGGTAGTGCCAGTTCGTCATGGCCGGGCTTGACCCGGCCATCCACCGCTCCGCATTGACCAAGTTTTGCATGGTCCGTTCTTTCAGACGAAGATCCGCGCGAAGTTTTTTGAACCGCCAAAGTCGTGGATGCCCGGGTCAAGCCCGGGCATGACGGATCGGGGAGACCGGGCGAACCGTTTTTACTGAGGGATTGCCGGCTGGTTCGGCTGGCGGCGCGGCGGCAGCGGTGGTGCAAGCGGCTGCGGCGGCTGCATGGCCGGATTGGCGGGCGGCGGTGCCGCCTGCATGGCCGGAGCGGCAGGCATCGCTTCGGCCGGTGCCGGCATCATCATCGTCTGTCCGCCGTTTGCCGGTGCCGGTGCCGGTGCGGGTGTCGGTGCTGGCGCAGGGGCCGGCATCGCGGCTGCCGGTGCCATCGGCTGGGGCTGCGGCGTGCCGCGCGGCTGACGCCGGCGCGCGGCCGGCGCATTGACGGGGGCGGGCATCGCCTGGCTGGCCGAGGCCAGCGACATCGGCATGCAGTAGAGCTTCTGCGCGCGTGCCCAGTTGCAGAAGCGGTTCACTTCCTCGCGGTTCGGGAAATCGCCCGCGACCACGCGCACCCACGGCTGACCCTTGATCGTCACGGGCACGAAATAGGGCTTGAGGGTTTGAAGTGCCGGCTGCTTCTTCACCAGCGCCTGCCAGCCTGCTTGTGCGGCTTCGACCGAATGATAGCTCTCGAGATGACCGCCGAAGGCACCGCTGCGCATGGCCGGCTGCTGGGGTGCCGGTGCGGCCTGCATGGGCGACATCTGCATTTCAGGTGAAGGCTGCGGCTGCATGGCCTGCTGCTGGCGCTGGACCGAGGGCGGCGGCGGGGGCGGCAGCACGTTGATCGCCTGCTGCGGCGGGGGCCGCATCATGCCGGCATCGCAGGCGCCGAGTGCGGCGAGGGCTGCAAGTGCCGCGACGGATCGCAAAAATGGCCTGTAGGACATGGGCATCCCGACTCGAGTCGAATTCGCCCCGAGTCTACCCAACAAGGCCGCGTTCGTCGAACCTACTGGATGACGATGCGCGGACCCGCCTTGGTGCCCGTCTCGATCTTCGACCAGACCGCATCGGCAATCGCGCGATAGGCCTTGGCGTGCGCGCTTTGGGTGTCGCGGGCGGTAATCGGCGTTCCGGCGTCGGACGTCTCGCGGATGGCGATGTCGAGCGGCACTTCGCCCAGGAAATCCACGCCCAGCTTTTCCGCCTCGCGCCGCGCACCGCCGTGGCCGAAGATGTCCTCGCGGTGCCCGCAGTTGGTGCAGATGTGATAGCTCATGTTCTCGACGATGCCGAATACCGGCACGTCGACCTTGCGGAACATGTTGAGGCCCTTGCGCGCGTCGAGAAGCGCGATGTCCTGCGGCGTCGAGACGATGACCGCACCCGCCAGCGGCACGCGCTGCGACATGGTGAGCTGCGCATCGCCCGTGCCGGGCGGCATGTCGACCACGAGAATGTCGAGTTCGCCCCAGGCCACGTCGCGCAGCATCTGCTCGAGCGCGCCCATCACCATCGGGCCGCGCCAGATCATCGGCGTGTCTTCGGGTACGAGGAAGCCGATCGACATGCACTTGATGCCGTAATTCTCCATCGGCGTGAGCGTCTTGCCGTCGGGCGATTTGGGCTTGCCGGAGATGCCGAGCATGCGCGGCTGCGAGGGGCCATAGATGTCGGCATCGAGAATGCCGACCTTCAGGCCCTTCTGCGAAAGCGCGACGGCAAGGTTGGTCGCGGTCGTCGACTTGCCCACGCCACCCTTGCCCGAGGCGACCGCCACGATCGCGCGCACGCCGGGAACAAGCATCTTGCCGCCGGGCGCGTTGGGGCCGCCGGCCGGACCCGTGCCGGGCTGTCGCTGGCCGGCGGCCGGTGCGGCCGCCTTCTGCGCGGTCAGCACCGCGCTCACGCTCAGCACGCCGGGCAGCGATTCGACCGCCTTTTCGGCAGCCTTCCGCAGTGGCTCGAGTGCGCCACCGCGCTTTGCATCCACCTCCAGCGAGAACATCACGTGCCCGTCCTTGACGATCACGCCCTGCACCATGCCCAGCGCCACGATGTCCTGCGCGCGGTCGGGGTCGGGAATCTTCTTCAGTGCGGCAAGAATCTGGGCTTCGGTGGGGGCGCTCACGGGCGATTTCCTGTCTTGATTTCCGGGGCTTGCACCCCCACATCGACATGGCCTGCAACTTTGCGGGCTTGGCCCCGCAGGGGCCGCCGCTTATATAGGCGTGCAAGCGCGCCGGGCCAACAGGCCTTCGCGCGGTCGAACGGACGAGAGGATCGGAAAAAGCGATGCCGTGGAATCAAGGTGGCGGTCCCTGGGGCAGTGGCGGTGGCCAGAAGCCCAATCCGTGGGGCGGCCGTCCCGGCGGCGGTGGTCCGTTCGGCGGCGGCAAAGGACCGGATTTCGAAGACATCATCCGCGAAGGCCAGGAACGCCTGCGCCATTTCCTGCCCGGCGGCATGGGCGCAGGCCGCGGCCTCATGTTCGGGTTCGTGGCGCTCGTGGCGATCTGGCTAACGCTCGGCTTCTATCAGGTGCGCCCCGACCAGCAGGGCGTGGTGCTGCGCTTCGGCGAATGGGTCCGTACCGCGCAGCCTGGCCTCAACTATCACCTGCCCTGGCCGGTCGAAACGGTGCTCACGCCGTCGGTCACGGCGGTCAACACGCTCAATGTCGGCTTCCGCGACGCGCCCGACGGGCGCGGGCGCGAACGCCCGGTGCCCGAGGAAGCGCTGCTGCTGACGGGCGATGCCAACATCATCGACGTCCGCTACACCGTTTTCTGGCGCATCCGCGATGCCGGCCAGTTCCTGTTCTCGATCGCGTCGCCCGAATCGACCGTCAAGGCAGTGGCCGAAAGCGCCATGCGCGAGGCGGCCGGCCAGATGACCGCGCAGGAAATGCTGACCGAGGGCCGCGCCAAGCTCGAGGAGCGTTCGACCGTGCTGATGCAGTCGATGCTCGATACCTACCAGTCGGGCGTGCAGGTGAGCCGCATCGAACTGCGCGCGGTCGATCCGCCCGCCCAAGTGGTCGACGCGTTCCGCGACGTGCAGCGCGCGCGCGCCGACCGCGAGCGCACCCAGAACGAGGCGGAATCCTACCGCAACGACATCGTGCCGCGCGCGCGCGGCGAGGCGCAGCGCATCCTTCAGGAAGCCGAAGGCTATCGCCAGCAGGTCGTCGCGCGCGCCCAGGGCGACGTCGCGGGTTATCTTGCACTGCTCGAGGCCTACCGCATCGCGCCGGAGGTCACGCGCCAGCGCCTCTATCTCGAGACGATGGAATCCGTCCTTCGCGGTAACCAGAAGGTGATCCTCGACCAGAACGGATCGGCCGCCGGCCAGCAGGGCGTCATTCCGCTCATATCGCTCAACGAACTGATGCGCCGCGCGCCAGCGCCGGCGGGTCAGGCCGGACAGCCGGGAGCAGCACGATGACCCGCAACCAGATCATTCTTGCCGTCGTCGTCGTCGTCCTCGGCCTGCTGTCCACCTCGATGCTGTTCACGGTCAGCCAGGGCCAGCAGGCGATGGTCCTGCAGCTGGGCGCGCCCGTGCGCGTCGTGCAGGAGCCCGGGCTCAAGATCAAGATCCCGCTCATGCAGAACGTGCTGTTCTTCGAGCGGCGGCTGCTCGACTTCGACGCCGAGCCGACCGAAGTCGTGCTGGGCGACCGCACGCGCATCGTGATGGACAGCTTCGCGCGCTACCGCATCGTCGATCCGCTGCTGTTCTTCCAGACCGTGCGCACCGAGCAGGGCATGCGCCAGCGCCTTGCCTCGATCGTGCAGTCGGCCACGCGCGACGTGTTCGGGCAGGTGAGCTTCGAGACGCTGCTGACCGCGCGTCGCGGCGAGCTGATGCGCGACATCACCACGCGTGTGGTGGGTGCCAGCAAGCCGTTCGGCATCGAGATCGTGGACGTGCGCATCATGCGTGCCGACCTGCATCCGGATAACGCGCCGGCGATCTATGCGCGCATGCAGACCGAACGCGTGCGCGAGGCGACGCAGCTGCGCGCCGAAGGTGCGGAAATCGCGCAGAAGACCCGCGGCGAGGCCGATCGCGAGCGCACGGTCCTTCTGGCCGACGCCAACCGCAAGGCGGCCGAACTGCGCGCGCAGGGCGACAACGAGGCCGCCCAGATCGCGGCGAAGGCCTATGGGGCAAACCCCGAGTTCTACGCCTTCTGGCGTTCGCTCGAGGCGTACCGCAAGGTCTTGGCGGACTCGAATTCGACGATCGTGCTGACGCCCGACAGCGAATTCTTCCGCTATTTCCGGGAAATGACGCCGGGCAGCGCGCCCGCCAAGCGCTAGGCCAACGCGGGCGCAGCCGCGCGCTCGGGACGCCACGAAAACCGGCGGATGGCGTATGCTGGCCGGATCCCGGAGGGGGCCGGATTGCCCAAGCGCGCTGCCGACAGGTCGAGCCATGCCTTGCGCCGACGCAGGTTCATCCTGCTTGCGACGGCGGGCACATTGGCCGATGCGGTGGTGCCGGCTTTCGCCGCCAAGCCGCCGCCCGACCAGCCGGTCCGCCGCGAGATCGCGCACGGGCAGTATTTCGAATACGTGCCGCAGGGCGCGATCACGGGCGTTCTCGTGCTTGCGCACGGATCGGTCGAGGACGAGCGCCGCGAACATACGACCGATGAAATCGCGCTGGCCTTCGCAAGGCGCTGGACCGGATTTGCCGACAGCCACGGGCTGATCGTCCTGGCACCGGTGTTCGGCGCGGCCTTCGGATCGTGGATCGGTGATCCAAGCGTGGCGCTGGGCGGCTACCGCGCGCTTGAAGGGCGCGACATCGGTGCCGACGATTTCGTCGACCGGATCGTCGATCTCTACGCGGCGCGCGCCGGCTCAAGCACGTTCATTCTTTACGGCCACTCCGCGGGCGGGCAGTTCGCGAACAGATACGCCGTCCGTCACGCCGGCCGGCTGAAGGCCTTGATCTTGAGCGCACCCGGCCGCTACGCCTTTCCTGACCCGACCGCACCCTGGCCCTATGGTCAGAAGCCAGTGAGCGCGCGCGCCAAGCGCGGCGGAACCGCCCGTCTCGTGACCCCCGATCCCGCGGGATGGGCGCAGGCGGCGGCCCTGCCGATTTCGGTCGTGGTGGGCGGTGCCGATACGGAGCCGCAGCCGCCGCGCGAGGACCATCCGGGCTCGACACGCATCGACTATGCGCGGGCCTGGGTCGGCGCGATGGGCCGCCTTGCGCCCGCTGGACAGGCGCGTATCCGGCTTACCGTCGTGCCGGGCGTGGGGCACAACTCCGCGCGGCTTACCCCGACATGCCAGAAAGAATTGGCGGAAATCCTCTGATCGCGGGCGGCCGTAACCCGCCGTTACCCATCTGAAATGGCCGGGGGCTGGTTTGGCTGTCCGGCGGTCGCCATTTCGCCGCAATCGGACATATTATAACTGGATGTCGCGATCGGGCCGGGGTCGTCGCATAATCGCGAAGCGAGTCCCGATCCAGGCCCGTCCCGAACGATCGGAAGAACCAAGGAGCTAACCCCGTGATCGCCCGTGCATTTGCAACCGCCGCGCTCTCGTCGATCCTGACGCTTCAGGCGCTGGCCCCCGCACCCGCTTTCGCGCAGAACCAGCCGCGCGCGGTTCCCAATACGCTCGCGCCCTCCACCTTCGCCGATCTGGCCGAGCGGCTGCTGCCGGCCGTCGTCTCGATCCAGGTGACGACCACGCAGACCGCCGCCGCAACGCCCGGTCCGCGCGCACCGCAGGGCCAGGCGCCCCAGCAGCGCCGTCCCGAGATCCCGCAGTTCCCGCCGGGTTCCCCGTTCGAGGAATTCTTCAAGGACTTCTTCGACCGGCAGGGCCGCAATCCCGACCAGCAGCCGCAGCGCAAGGGCCAGTCGCTGGGCTCGGGCTTCGTGATCGACGCCACGGGCTACATCGTCACGAACAACCACGTCATCGACGGCGGCGACGAAATCCGCGTCGTGTTCCACGACAACGCCACGCTGCCCGCCAAGCTCGTGGGCAAGGACCAGCGCACCGATCTGGCGCTGCTGAAGGTCGAAAGCAAGACGCCGCTCGCCCACGTCACGTTCGGCGACAGCGACAAGGCGCGCGTGGGCGACTGGGTCGTGGCCATCGGCAATCCGCTGGGGCTGGGCGGTTCGGTCACGCAGGGCATCATCTCGGCGCGCAACCGCGACATCAATGCCGGCCCCTACGACGATTTCATCCAGACCGACGCGTCGATCAACCGCGGCAATTCCGGCGGCCCGCTGTTCAACCTCGCGGGCGATGTCGTTGGCGTCAACACGGCGATCTATTCGCAGACCGGCGGGTCGATCGGCATCGGCTTCTCGATCCCCTCGGCGATCGTGAAGAACGTGGTGGCGCAGCTGCGCAAGGACGGCCGCGTGCGCCGCGGCTGGCTGGGCGTCAACATCCAGACCGTGTCGGACGAGATCGCGGAAAGCGTGGGCCTCGACAAGGCGCGCGGCGCCATGGTCGCCAAGGTCCCCGACGACGGCCCGGCCGCGAAGGCCGACATCCGGGCGGGCGACGTCATCGTCAAGTTCGACGGCAAGGACGTGACCGACATGCGCCGCCTGCCGCGCCTGGTCGCCGAAACGCCGGTCGACAAGACCGTGAAGGTCGAGGTGTGGCGTAACCGCAAATCCGTCACGCTGAACGTGAAACTGGGCGAGCTCGAGGAAGAGCAGGCGGCAAGTGCCGCAACGACCGCACCCGGATCGAAGCCGGGCCAGCCGCAGGGTCAGGCCGAGGTGCTGGGCATGACGCTTGCGCCCATCACGCCCGACATGCGCCAGCGCTTCCAGCTTTCCGAAAAGCAGAAGGGCGTTGTCGTGACCGACGTCGTCGACGGCTCGGTCGCGCAGGAACGCGGCATCCGCCCGGGCGACGTGATCGTCGAGGTCGCGCAGAGCGAGATCACCCAGCCCCAGCAGGTGCAGGACAAGGTGAAGGAGCAGCGCACGGCCGGGCGCAAGTCCGTGCTGATCATGGTCGAGCGGGCCGGCGAGCAGCGCTTCGTGGGCCTGCCGGTCGAGCCGCGCGGCTAGCGCTCAGCGCTTCTTCCTGCGCGGGGCTTCGCCCCAGCGCTTGACGAGCCCGGTCTCGATGCCGAACAGGTCGAGCGCGCGGCCGACCGTGTGGTCGACGATCTCGTCGATCGTCGCGGGCCGCGAATAGAACGCCGGCACCGGCGGCAGGATGATCGCGCCGATCTCGGTTGCCTGCGTCATCGCGCGCAGGTGGCCCAGATGCAGCGGCGTTTCGCGCGCCAGCAGCACGACGCGGCGGCGTTCCTTCAGCTGCACGTCGGCCGCGCGGGTGAGCAGCCCGGTCGTGTTGCCGTAGGCGATCTCGGAAACCGAGCGCATCGAGCAGGGTGCCACGATCATGCCCAGCGTCCCGAACGAGCCCGACGAGATCGCCGCCCCCAGATCGTCGGGCGCGTGCACGACGCCGGCAAGGGCCGCGACCTTCTTCGCGGTCCAGTCGGTCTCGTAGGCGAGCGTCATCGCCGCGGTCTTCGTCATCACGAGATGCGTCTCGATGCCCGCCGCCTTCGCGGCCTCGAGCGTGCGCACGCCGTAGATGGCGCCCGAGGCGCCCGAAATGCCGACGATGAGGCGTTGCGTGGCCATGCTGCGGCAGCCTAGCCCACGAAGCGGTCGCGCGAATAGCCCTGCAGGTAGAGCAGGCCCGTCAGGTCGCAATGGTCGATGCGGATCTTCGCCTGCGCCGCCACCGCCGGTTTGGCGCGGAAGGCCACGCCGAAGCCGGCGTGCGCGAGCATGGCAAGGTCGTTGGCCCCGTCGCCCACGGCGATGGTCGCCTCGAGCGGCAGGTCGCGCGCACCGGCAAGGCGCTCCAGCGCCTCGAGCTTCGCCTCGCGGCCCAGCACCGGCTCGGCCACCGTGCCGGCCAGATGGTCGCCCGTGATTTCCAGCACGTTCGAGCGGTCGCGGTCGAAGCCCAGGGCCGCGCGCACGCGCATCGTGAAGAACGTGAAACCGCCCGACACGATGGCCGTATAGGCGCCATTGGCCTTCATCGTCGCGGCAAGCGTGGCCGCCCCCGGCACGATGCGGATGCCCGCGGCCGCGCGCTCGAGGATCGAGACGTGCTGGCCCTTGAGCAGGCCCACGCGTTCTTCCAGTGCCGCGCGGAAATCCAGTTCGCCGTTCATCGCGCGGCGCGTGATCGCGGCTACGCGCTCGCCGATGCCCAGGAGATGCGCGATGTCGTCGAGCATCTCGTTCTCGATCAGCGTGGATTCCATGTCGGCCAGGAGCAGGCGCTTGGCCCGGCCCTCCGAGGGCACGACATTGACGTCGGCGCGGATTTCGCCAAGCTCCGCGCGCGCCAGTTCGGCGATGCGCCCGGCTTCGCCGCCGGTGAATTCGATTTCCGCGGCGATGCCGGGGGCAAGCCACTTCGCGGGCCCCTTGGCGCCGAATTCGGGGGCAAGGCTCGCGGCGAGGTCGGCGAGCCTGTTATCGTCGAGGACGGGATCGGCGGGGTTCGCCGTGAGGACGAGGACGGGGTTCATGGGACGGCGACTATGGTGAGCCGGTCGAAGGAAGGCAAGCGACGCGCCGTGATCGTCGCGGGGCCGACGGCATCGGGCAAGTCGGCGCTGGCGCTGGCGATCGCACGCGAATTCGAAGGCGTGGTGATCAACGCGGACTCCATGCAGGTCTATGCCGAGCTTCGCGTGCTCACCGCCCGCCCGTCGCCGGCCGACGAGGCGGCGGCACCGCACGCGCTCTACGGCGTGTGGCCCGCGCGCACGCACGGCACGGTCGGCATGTGGCGCACGGCCGCCCTTGCCGAAATAGACGCGACGAATGCCGCAGGCAAACTTGCCGTCGTGTGCGGCGGGACGGGCATGTATCTCAAGCTGCTGGTTGAGGGGTTGTCGGCCGTGCCGCCGATCCCGGCCGAAGTGCGCGAACGCGCGCGCGCGTTGCTTGCCGAACGCGGCAACGAAGGCTTCCACGCCGATCTTGCGCGCCGCGACGCGGCGGCGGGCGCGAAGCTCCGCAGCGCCGACACGCAGCGCATGTTGCGGGCGTGGGAGGTGGTGGTGGCAACCGGCATCCCGCTTTCCGAACATCAGGCTGCCGATCCGCCCAGGCCGGCGGACTGGCCCACACTGCTTCTGCTGCCGCCCCGCGCCCAACAGGCCGCCTCGATCGATGCGCGTGCGGCCGGCATGGTTGAGGCGGGCGCGCTGGACGAGGTGCGCGGCCTGCTGGCGCAGGGACTTTCCGACGAACTTCCGGCAATGCGGGCGCTGGGCGTGCGCGAGCTGGCCGCACATATCTGCGGTGCTTGCGATTTGCCAAGTGCCGTCAAGGCGTTGCAGACTGCTACCCGGCAGTTTGCCAAGCGCCAGAACACCTGGTTTCGCGGACAGATGCATAAAGCGCAGACCTTCCATACGAAATTTTCGGAAAGTCTGATGCCAGAGATTCGTACGTTTATTAAAGAAATCCGTTGACGCAGTGCGGTATCGGCTTTTATGTTCCGCGCCCCAACCGCATTTCCATTGAGGAAAGGACAGGCCATGTCGACCGCGAGCGCCCCGACCCAGACCCAGGACACCGCCCCGATCACGGGTGCGGAAATCGTCCTCAAGGCGCTGGTCGACCAGGGCGTCGAGGTCATCTTCGGCTACCCCGGCGGTGCGGTCCTTCCGATCTATGACGCGCTGTTCCAGCAGAACGCGCTGCGCCACATCCTCGTGCGCGCGGAAGCCGGTGCCGTGCACGCGGCCGAAGGCTATGCGCGCTCGACCGGCAAGGTCGGCGTGGTGCTCGTCACCTCGGGCCCCGGTGCGACGAACGCGGTCACGGGCCTTGTCGACGCGCTGATGGATTCGATCCCGATCGTTTGCCTGACGGGGCAGGTGCCCACGCATCTCATCGGCAACGACGCGTTCCAGGAAGCCGACACGACCGGCATCACGCGGCCCGCGACGAAGCACAACTACCTCGTCAAGGACATCAAGAACCTGTCGAAGGTGATGCACGAGGCCTTCCACGTCGCGCGCAGCGGCCGTCCGGGCCCCGTGGTGGTGGACCTGCCCAAGGACATCCTGATGGGCAAGACGGCCTATACGCCGGCACCAGAAACCAAGCATCCCAGCTACCGCCCGCGCACCGAGCCCGATCCGCGCGCGATCGCCCAAGCGGTCGACCTGATGGTGAAGGCCAAGAAGCCGATCCTTTATACCGGCGGTGGCATCGTCAATTCGGGCCCGGAAGCTTCCAAGGCGCTGATCGAACTGGCGCACCTGACGGGCTTCCCGGTGACGAGCACGCTGATGGGCCTTGGCGTCATGCCGGCGGCCGATCCGCTGTTCCTTGGCATGCTGGGCATGCACGGCACGTACGAGGCGAACCTCACCATGCACGGCTGCGACGTGATGGTGAATATCGGTGCGCGCTTCGACGACCGCGTGACCGGGCGCCTCAACGCGTTCTCGCCGAATTCCAGGAAGATCCACGCCGACATCGATCCCTCGTCGATCAACAAGAACGTCCGGGTGGACATCCCGGTCGTGGGCGATGCGGGCAACGTGCTGCGCGCGATGATCGCGGAATGGAAAAAGCGCGTTGCCGAAGGCGCCAAACCCGACAAGAAGGCGCTGGCTTCGTGGTGGGAGCAGATCGAGACGTGGCGCAAGCGCGACTGTCTCGCCTACCGGAAATCGACCGACATCATCAAGCCGCAATACGCGCTCGAGCGCCTGCAGGCGATCACCGCGGCGCGTGACGACGTGTTCATCACGACCGAAGTGGGCCAGCACCAGATGTGGGCGGCCCAGTTCATGAAGTTCCAGAAGCCCAACCGCTGGATGACGTCGGGCGGGCTTGGCACCATGGGCTATGGCCTGCCGGCGGCGATGGGCGTGCAGATCGCGCACCCCGACGCGCTGGTCGTCGACGTGGCGGGCGAAGCCTCCACGCTGATGAACATCCAGGAACTGAGCACCATCGTGCAGTACCGGTTGCCGGTGAAGGTGTTCATCCTCAACAACCAGTACATGGGCATGGTGCGCCAGTGGCAGGAGCTGCTGCACGGCTCGCGCTATTCGGAAAGCTACATGGACTCGCTGCCCGACTTCGTGAAGCTGGCCGAAGCCTTCGGCTGCGTGGGGCTTCGCGCCACGAAGCTCGGCGAGGTCGACGCCGTGATCAACGAGATGATCGCGGTCAAGCGGCCGGTCGTGGTCGACATGTGCGTCGACCAGAAAGAGAACTGCTTCCCGATGATCCCGTCGGGCGCCGCACACAACGAGATGATCCTGGGGCCGACCGACAAGGACGCAGGCTCGGGTTCGGGCAAGGGGCCGATTTCGGAAGAGGGCATGGTCCTCGTCTGACGCCTTCGCGGCGCGTCGGCTCCGGGCCGGCGCGCCCGCCCGCCCGACCCTTGCCCCTTACGGAAACGAACCGCCCATGAACCAAGCCTCGCCCATCCAGCGCCGCACGATCGCCGTGCTCGTCGACAACGAGCCGGGCATCCTTGCGCGCGTCGTCGGCCTGTTTTCCGGCCGCGGCTACAACATCGAAAGCCTGACCGTCGCCGAGACCGACGCCGACAAGCACCTGTCGCGCATCACCGTCGTCACGTCGGGCAGCGAAATGGTGATCGAGCAGATCAAGGCGCAGCTCGACCGGCTGGTCCCGGTCCACCGCGTCTCGGACCTGACGCAGGAAGGCCCGCACGTGGCGCGCGAACTGGCGCTCGTCAAGGTCATCTCGAAGGGCAACGACCGGGTCGAGGCGCTGCGCATCGCGGACATCTTCCGCGCCAAGGCCATCGACAGCACGATCGGCTCGTTCGTGTTCGAGATCACCGGCTCGGGCGAGAAGATCAACGCCTTCATCGAACTCATGGCGCCGCTGGGGCTGGCGGAAGTCAGCCGCACCGGCATCGTCGCGATCGCGCGCGGCGAGAAGCGCATGTGACATCGGGCGGCGCCGCCGCCCCGACCTGAAACGCTAACCGAATTCGGAATTCAGAGGAGACACCGAAAATGCGCGTTTACTACGACCGCGACGCGGACGTGAACCTGATCAAGGGCAAGAAGGTGGCCGTCGTCGGCTATGGCAGCCAGGGCCATGCCCACGCGCTCAACATGCGCGACAGCGGCGTGAAGGACGTGGTCATTGCGCTTCGCGCGGGCTCGCCCACGATCAAGAAGGCCGAGGGTGCGGGCTTCAAGGTGATGACGCCGGCCGAGGCCGCCAAGTGGGCCGACGTGATGATGATCGTCACGCCCGACGAGCTTCAGGCGAAGCTGTGGAACGACGACCTCAAGGCCAACATGAAGCAGGGGGCCGCAATCGCCTTCGCGCACGGCCTCAACGTCCACTTCAACCTGATCGAGCCGCGCCCCGACCTCGACGTGTTCATGATCGCGCCCAAGGGCCCCGGCCACACGGTGCGCTCGGAATACCAGAAGGGCGGCGGCGTACCGTGCCTTGTGGCCGTGCACCAGAACTCGTCGGGCAACGCGCTCGAGATCGCGCTTTCCTACGCTTCGGCCGTCGGCGGCGGGCGTGCGGGCGTGATCGAGACGACGTTCAAGGAAGAGTGCGAGACCGACCTGTTCGGCGAACAGGCCGTGCTGTGCGGCGGCCTTTGCGCGCTGATCGTGGCGGGCTACGAGACGCTGACGGAAGCCGGCTACGCGCCGGAAATGGCGTATTTCGAGTGCCTGCACGAAGTGAAGCTGATCGTCGACCTGATCTACGAGGGCGGCATGGCGAACATGCGCTACTCGATCTCGAACACGGCCGAGTACGGCGACTATACGCGCGGCCCCCGCGTCATCACCGACGAGACGAAGAAGGAGATGAAGCGCATCCTCGACGACATCCAGTCGGGCCGCTTCGCGCGCGACTGGGTGCTCGAGAACGCCGCCGGCCAGGCGAGCTTCAAGGCGATGCGCCGGCGCAACGCCGCCCACGACATCGAGAAGGTGGGCGAGAAGCTGCGCGCCATGATGCCTTGGATCGCCAAGAACAAGCTGGTCGACAAGACGAAGAACTGACGCGAACGCGTCACCCCCGGACTTGATCCGGGGGTCTCCACGAGCCGAAACGCGAAACCCCGCCGGTCGACCGGCGGGGTTTTTCGTTGGGTGGAGTATTGACGAATCGGCCGATTTTCCGCACTCTTTTTGCAATAAGTAAAAGTTGCATAGAGCATCAGGAGTGCCGGCCGTGTCGAATTCGATCAATACGAATGTCGGTGCAATGGTCGCGCTGGCCTCGCTGCGCGTGACGCAGTCGGCGCTGAATTCCGCTTCCAAACAGGTGCAGACCGGCTATCGGGTCGCCGATGCCGCCGACGATGCGTCGACCTTCTCGGTGGCGCAGGGCATTCGCGGCAATCTTCAGGCGTATCAGGCCGTGCAGGGGTCGCTGGCAAACGGCGTGGGCCTCGGCGCCGTCACGATGGCGGCGCTGACGGGCCTTTCGGACCTTATCGGCAACATGCAGGCAAAACTAACGCAGCTCGCCGACGGATCGCTCAACTTCAATCAGTCGATCATCTACTTCAACGATTTCTACCAGATGACGACGCAGATGCAGAATTTCATCGATCAGGCGAACTACAACGGCACGAACCTGCTGTCCGCCGGGTCAGCGACGAAGACGTTTCTTTCAAGCGTGAACGCCACCACGCTGAACTTGTCGTCTCAGTCGTCTGTCTATTCGGCCTTCACCACGTTCGCCACGACGGCGATCCTACCCGCCTCGCAGGCCGCGGCCGCACTCGTTTCGCTCCAGACGTTCCGTCAGGCGGTCGACGTCGCGCTGGGCACCAACGCAGCGGAAGCGCGCACGCTCAAGCTCCAGTCGAACTTCGTCAATTCGATCGTCGATGCGACGACGACGGGCCTTGGTGCCATCGTCGACGCCGATATCGGCAAGGCTTCGGCCTCGGTGCAGGCGTTGCAGGTCCGCCAACAGCTCGGCATCCAGTCGCTGTCCATCGCCAACCAGCAGCCCTCGGTCCTGCTCGGCCTCTTCCGTTAGTTTTCCCGATCGGGGGCGGGGCGGGGATTGCGCGCGCCCGGTGATTTCTTTATTATCCTATCGAAGGACAGGAGGCCTGAAGATTTGCGGCGTTGTCGCTTGAACATTCCGCCGAGGTTACAAGCCTTGCGGATCAAGGGCTTAAATAGGTTACCGTCGCCTCTGGTAACCGATATGGAAATTTTGCGGCCATGTTCCCAAACGTTTGAAACATGGCCCGAATTGCCTGTCTCGTGCGCGATTCCGCTCTCTCTGGTACCTTTTGGAACCGGGCGACAGGTCCGGTGGTTATCCACAGGACGTCGGCGACTTTCGGGTGTCGGAACGGTCGCGCGGCGCCGAGGTGCCGAAGGGTCCTTTGCGGCGTTCGGCGCGGGGGAATGGCACGGAGCGGGAAATCGGGTCGCGGGGGCTTTCACGAACCGGCCAAGACATGTCGACAAGGGGTGCCGTTTGGGCTTAATTCCGCCGGAATATCCGCTCATTGAACGGGAGTCGCCCGGCCGACTCCCAACTCGCTGAAAGGTACGAATAGCTTCGATGTTTTCACGTCTTCTCGGAATGCTCTCCGCCGACATGGCGATCGATCTCGGCACGGCCAACACGCTGGTCTACGTGAAGGGGCGCGGCATCGTGCTCAACGAGCCCTCGGTCGTCGCGATCGCCGAGATCAAGGGCAAGAAGCAGGTGCTCGCGGTGGGCGACGAAGCCAAGCTGATGCTCGGCCGCACGCCCGGCAACATCACCGCCATCCGGCCGCTGCGCGACGGCGTCATCGCCGATTTCGAAGTGGCGGAAGAGATGATCAAGCACTTCATCCGCAAGGTCCACAACCGCCGCTCGTTCGCCTCGCCGCAGGTGATCGTGTGCGTGCCGTCGGGCTCCACGGCCGTCGAACGCCGCGCGATCCAGGAATCGGCCGAGAGTGCGGGTGCGCGCCGCGTGTTCCTGATCGAGGAACCGATGGCTGCCGCGATCGGTGCCGGCCTTCCGGTGACCGAGCCGACCGGCTCGATGGTCGTCGACATCGGCGGCGGCACGACCGAAGTGGCCGTGCTGTCGCTGGGCGGCATCGTCTATTCGAAGTCGGTGCGCGTGGGCGGCGACAAGATGGACGAGGCGATCATCGCCTATATCCGGCGCAACCATAACCTGCTGGTGGGCGAATCCTCGTCCGAGCGCATCAAGAAGGAAATCGGTTCGGCCTGCCCGCCCGACGAGGGCGAGGGCCGCATGATGGAGATCAAGGGCCGCGACCTGATGAACGGCGTGCCGAAGGAACTCATCATCTCCGAACGCCAGATCGCCGAGAGCCTTTCCGAGCCCGTCAGCGCGATCATCGAGGCGGTGAAGGTGGCGCTCGAGCACACGGCGCCCGAGCTTGCCGCCGACATCGTCGACAAGGGCATCGTGTTGACCGGCGGCGGCGCGCTCCTGGGCAATCTCGATTACGTGCTGAGGCACGCCACCGGCCTGCCGGTGTCGGTCGCCGACGATCCGCTTTCCTGCGTGGCGCTGGGCACCGGCCGCTGCCTCGAGGAAATGAAGACGCTGCGCAACGTTCTGATCACGATGTACTGAGGCGACTGGACGGCCCCTGACCCATGAAGCGCACCGGCCCCATGCTGAAGATCGCGGCACCCATGCGGGTGCTGGCGCAGCGCGCGGCCTTCATGGGGCTCCTGGGCAGCGCGGTCGGCCTGATGGTTCTCGGCAAGGCCGAAGCGCCGTTCGTCGAGCGGCTGCGCATGGCGGTGACCGACGCGGTCGTTCCCGTGCTCGACGGCATTTCAAGGCCGGTGCAGACGGCAGCCCAGGTCGCCGACAACGTGCGCGCGCTGATGGACGTGAACGCCGAGAACCGCCGGCTGCGCGACCAGAACGCGATGCTGCTGCACTGGCAGCAGGTCGCCCGCAATCTCGAGGCCGAGAACCGCGCGCTGCGCGAGACCGTGCACGCCGCGACCGAGGCGAGCTTCACCTACATCACCGCGCGCGTCGTCGCCGATGCGGGCGGCGCGTTCGTGCGTTCGGTGCTCATTGCCGCTGGCGCGCGCGATGGCGTGGCCAAGGGCCATACCGCCATGTCGCCCGTCGGGCTGGCGGGCCGCGTGGGTGAGGTGGGCGAGCGTTCGGCGCGCGTGCTGCTGCTGACCGACCTCAACAGCCACGTGCCGGTGATGATCGAAAGCTCGCGCGACCGTGCGATCCTCGACGGCGACAACACCGATCTTCCACGCCTCGTCTTCCTGGCGTCGGGCTCGCGCCCGCAGCTGGGCGACCGCATCGTCACCTCGGGCCATGGCGGCGTGTTCCCGCCGGGCCTTCCCGTGGGCGTGGTCGTGCAGACGAGCGAGCATGGCGGCGTGCGCGTGAAGCCGTTCGTCGATTTCCACCGCATCGACTACCTGCGCGTGGTGGATTACGGCACGGGCGGCACGCTGCCGATCGCCGCACCGCCGCCGCAGATCAAGCGCCTGCGCTAGGGGCCAAGCGATGGTGGTCGCAGCCCTCGCCCAGCTCGACCGCGCCCTCAAACGTGCGCTGCCGCTGGCGCTGGCCTTCATCGTCGTGCTGCTGTCGGTCGTGCCGTTGCCGGTGCCGGAATATGCCGTGCTGGCGCCCTCCTTCGCGTTGATGTCGGTCTTCTACTGGACCGTCCACCGGCCCGACCTGTTTCCGGCATGGGGCGCCTTCGCGGTGGGGCTGTTCGACGACATGCTTTCGGGCGCGCCGCTGGGGCTTGGCGCATTCGTGCTGCTGCTCGTGCATTTCAGCATCGTGGCGCAGCACAAGGTCTTCCGGGGCAAGGCGTTCTGGCTCGTCTGGGCGGCCTTCGCGATCGTGGCCTTCGTCGCGCAGCTCGTGACGCTGCTGTTTGGCTTCGCGCTCAAGGGCGCACTGCCCGACACGATGCCGGCCGCCACGCAGCTTGCGCTCACGATCGCGCTATATCCGGTGGCGACAGCCGTTTTCGGCCGTTTCCAGCGCGTCTTCCTTTCGGGCGGCTGAAATGCTGCAGAGCCGCGATCCGATCCGCCAGCGCAGCTTCACGCGCCGCCTCGTGCTTCTCGCCACGGGCAAGCTCGCGCTCATCGGCGTGCTGGGCGGGCGCATGTATTATCTCCAGGTCGTCGAGGCGGAGCGTTACCGCACGATGGCCGACGAGAACCGGATCAACCTGCGCCTGCTTGCTCCGCCGCGCGGGCGCGTGCTCGACCGCAGCGGCGTGGTCCTGGCGGATAACCAGCTCAATTATCGTGTCGTTCTGGTCGCCGAGCAGACCGGTTCGGTCGCTGCCACGCTCGATGCGCTTTCCGAGATCGTGCCGATCAGCGAAGCCGAACGGCGGCGCGTGCTGCGCGAGGTGGCGCGCAAGCGCAAATTCCTGCCGGTGACGGTGAAGGAGAACCTGTCGTGGGACGACGTGAGCCGCATCGCGGTGAACTCGCCCGACCTGCCCGGCGTCACGATCGACGTCGGCTCGACGCGCTATTATCCGTTCGGCGACAAGATGGCGCACATGATCGGCTATGTGGCGCCGCCCTCCGAGCAGGACCTGACCGGCGATCCGCTGCTCGAGCTTCCCGATTTCCGCGTGGGCCGCAACGGCGTGGAGCGTGTTTACGACCTCGCCATGCGGGGGCGTGCCGGCAACACGCAGATCGAGGTGAACGCGCTCGGCCGGCCGATCCGCGAACTCTCGCGCAACGAGGGCGAGCCGGGGATCGATCTGGCGCTGACGATCGATGCCAAGCTCCAGACGCTCGCCGCCGACCGGCTGGCCACGCAGGAAAGTGCCGCCGCCGTGCTGATGGACGTCGCGAATGGCGCGGTGCTCACGCTTGCCTCCCATCCCAGCTACGATCCGCACGAATTCGCGCGCGGCATTTCGGGTGCGTCGTGGCGCGCCTTGCTGGGCAACCACCGGGCACCGCTCACCAACAAGGCGGTGGCCGGGCAATATGCGCCGGGTTCCACGTTCAAGCCCATCGTGGCGCTGGCGGCGCTCGAACTCGGCATCCAGCCCGAGATGCGCGTCAATTGTCCGGGCTACATGGATCTCGGCGACAACCGGTTCCATTGCTACAAGAAAGGCGGCCACGGCCCGGTCGACATGGTCGAGGCGCTGATGCAGTCGTGCGACGTCTATTTCTACGAGATGGGCCGTCGCCTCGGACCCGACCGCATCGCCGACATGGCCAAGCGCTTCGGCCTCGGCCATACGCTGGCGCTCGACCTGCCCGGCGAGCGCGGCGGTCTTATCCCCACGCGCGCGTGGAAGATGGCGCGCACCGGCAAGGGCTGGGCGGGCGGCGAATCGCTGGTCGCGGCGATCGGGCAGGGCTACGTGCTTGCCACGCCGCTGCAGCTGGCCACCATGACCGCGCGAATCGCCAACGGCGGCAACGCCGTCGTGCCGCATCTGACGCGCGATTTCATCGACGGAAGGCGCGTGGACGAACGCACGATTCCGCCGCCAGCGCCCATCGGCGTGCCGCAGGCGCATCTGGCACTCGTGATGCGGGGCATGCGGGCGGTCGTCAACGACCCGCGCGGGACGGCCTTCCGCGCCCGCAGCCTCGACCCGGCCTACGCCTACGGCGGCAAAAGCGGCACCTCGCAGGTCCGGCGGATCACCGAGGAAGAGCGGCGTGTCGGCCTGCGCAAGATCGACCAGGTCCCTTGGCGCGAGCGCGAGCATGCGCTGTTCATCGGGTTCGGCCCGGTCGATGCGCCGCGATTCGCGTGCGCATGCATCGTCGAGCATGGCGGGGGCGGATCGGCCGTCGCCGCCCCGATCGTCCGGGACCTGCTGGTCGAGGCCATGAAAATCGAGCAAAACCGGCCTCAGAACGGCCCCGCCAAGGTCGCCCAGGGCCCGGCCGGCTGACCCGGAATCTGTGGACAGAATCGCTATCGACAAGCCCCGACCGCTTTGCTATATCGCCGCCCTCGCCAGCGAAAAGGCGGGCGCTTAGCTCAGTTGGTAGAGCAGCTGACTCTTAATCAGCGGGTCGTAGGTTCGAGCCCTACAGCGCCCACCACTTCCCCGGGGCGCAATCTCCATATAGGCCAACGTTATATGCGTGTTCCGGTTTGTTCTGCCGGACCGAAAAATCGCATTTTTCCGTCGCCGGCGGGAGAACGGATCGTGCATTTTCCGTCGCGCAGCTAATTTTTGGTGCGCGATCTGTTCGCGACGAGCTTGTCCATCGCGGAGCGGGCCAGCGTCTCGTCGACGCGCACATAGCGCTCGAGAATCTGCAGCGTCTTGTGGCCGGTGATTGCCCGGATTTCGTTGGTGGTGCAGCCGGCCTGCGCAAGTCTGGTCGCGGCTGATCGGCGCAGATCCATGAATAGGAGATCCGCTTCAAGTTTGGCAGCTGATCGAATCTCGGCAAACAGGTGGCGGAAGTTGTGCTCACCATAGGGAAGGCCGGTCGTTTCCGAGGTGACAAGCTTCTCGCCGATCCGAGGCGTCTCTTCGATCCATGGCCTGAACTCCGGCGTAATGGTGACGACGATCCGCGCATCCGTCTTCTGCTGTTCGACTGATATTGTCCCCAGATCGTCCGCCACCTGATCCCATCCCATCTTCAGGATGTCAGCTTCGCGCTGACCGAGCCAAAGCCCGAGCTGGAGCGCCAGCGCAATGGATCGTCGGTCGGCATCAACTGCTGCCCGACAGAACGCTTCGACGTTCTCGTCGGTCCAGATCTGATCGCGCCGCCCTGGGGTCGCTAGTCGCATTCGAAGCGCGGGGTTCATGGGGATCAGCCCCTCGTCCACGGCGACACCCATCACGATCCTGAGCACGCGGAGGGTCGCGGCGGCCGAGAGACGGCTCGTCGACTGTTCGAGACCTCGTTGCCATTCCTTTATGGCTTTGCGCGTGACGGCGCGGGGATGCATGTCCCCCGCCCATGCTTCGATCTGCCGGATCGCGCGGTCGTATCCGATCTTCGTCTTCGGAGCGAGCTTCAGGTAGGCGTCCGACGGCAGATAGCATTGCTTGACTAGCCAGGCGAGCGTGTCCTTCCGGAGATTTGGTTCGTAAGGCGCCCGTCCCGCCTCTCCATCGACACGGGCATTCATCTCGCGCGCTCGCCGTACAGCTTCCGAATCGTCTGCGCCGAGCGGCATCGAGCTGTAGCCAAGCTTCTTCAGCCGCCGGCTCGGCTCCCAGTACCAGCCGCTGGCCTTTTTCCGGAGATACGGAACATCGAACATCAGGCGGACCATTGTTTCGCCCGCTCGAGAAGGATGGCTTCGTCGCCTCCGGAAGGAGCCCGACTGCGTTTGCTCTGAACGGGCAATCCAGATTTCGAAAGATCGACGAATCTCTCGACGTCCATGCGGTCGTATTTGCCGAAAACCGGATGCGGTTTCGGGAAGCCGAGGCCTTCAAGTCGAACCCGGTTCGCGCGGAACCAGCCCTCGGATCGACCCAACAGCTTCGCCACCTCGGCCACCGAAAGGAGGCGCGGAATTACGTCGACTTTTTCCTTCGAGATGCTCATCGAGCATCCCCGAGCGATGCTCGGATCTCTGATCGCCTGCAGCATGTGGATGATGCTGGCACGGCGAACACGGAGTCAGCGCCGCGACGGAAACGGCGCGCGTACTGGCTGCTCGCGATACTCGGAGCTAGCCGGATTTTCATGGAGCAGCCGAGGCGGGCTGTCGGATCCGACGCGAAAACTCCAAGGCGATGTGATCGCCCCCGCCGACCGGAATCGTAGCCGCGCTCGCGCGGGATCTGCCCTGTTGTGAGCAGGTCCCGCCGAGGATCGGCATCGTCCAGGTCCGAATTCGGCAAGGGGCGCATTTCGGAGGCTCGACGTTCTACGCCTTGCCCTTGGGCGCCCGGTTAAGCCCGGATGCCGCGGCGGTCTTGTTGCCGCCTGGAGCCAGAGGATTTTCCGGCGGCTCAGCTGCCGAATTGGCCGGCGGCTGAGAAGGGGCGGTCGCCGCAGCCGCAGCGTTCGGGGCCGGCTTCTGCGGGAGCGAGGCGATGGCAGCGTCGATCGCCGCCCAGACTTCGTTCTCGCTCGCGCCGGTCCCCAGAATTCGTTCGAATCTGCGTGCCGCCGCGTCCAGCCCGAGGCCGGCGCCCTCGAGTGCCGCGAAGAGCTTGCGGCCGGGTTTCGAGGCCGCGACCTTGCTCGAAAGTTCGATGTCGACCTGGTGGAGTTTCGTGAGGCGCTCGCCGAGGTCTCGCAGCAAGTCGCCGCAGGCATCGGCCAGCCTGCGACATTTGCGGCGATCAAGATCCTTCTCCGGCGGGTCAGCAGAAAGCCCGTGAGAGGAGATGACGGTCGAAATGAGTAGGTCGACCTTGCGGAGGGCTGTTGCAGCAGGGTGATCCTTGTCCATGTCCAGTTCCTTCCTTCGTGACCATGTCCGCTGCCGGTCCGCGGCGGCGTCGGATTCGCCGGACCGCAGTCCGGCCGGGCATGGCGCAGTCTGATGCCGGCTCGTAAAGAACCGATGCGCCGATCAGGGAATGCCTGAGTTTGCTGCATTAGAATCGTGTCCGATGGCTCGGATCGGGCGCGAAATTCGTGGTTTGGCGCCGCCGTCGGCCGTCCGACGTTGCGAGCGGAGAGGCGAGCTCGGCCGACGTCTGACGCATCTGCGGGGCGTTCGCGGCCGTCGCCGCGCCCAGCCGCTCGGATGCCGAAAACCCACGCAGAATCGGCACTAAATGCACGCGCTCGGGCCGTCGGACCGTGCACCGACGGGCCCGACGCGGCCGGCGCCGAGGCGCGCGCGGCGGGCCGCCCGTACCGGCGGGGCGGCCTGCGCCGGCCGGGTGGCCGCCTCTGCGCGGCGCGTGACGGGCGAGGCGTCGAAAACCCAAGCAGAATCGGCACTAGATGCACGCGCTCGGGCCGTCGGACCGTGCACCGACGGCGGCGCCCGGCGCGGCCGGCGCCGAGGTGAGCGCGGCGCGGCGCCGACCCGCGGGACGGCGGGCACCTCGGTCCGCCTCGAGTCGCCGGGCCGCCCTACCATGAGGTTGTTAAGAACCGACGCGATTTTCGCTGTGGTACGGAATTCTGAAATTCAGCGCTTAGAAGTCGCATTGGTCGGTTAGTCCGACGGCCGCTGCCGCGCGACAAATTGCGCGGAAAAGCCTGAGTGAAATCGACTTTTTGCTTGTAAAGCGACGGTCCTTGCGACCCCTTCCCTTGGAGGCAATCGGCCGCCGTCCGCGCCGCCGTCCGCGCCGCCGTCCGCGCCGCCGTCCGCGCCGCCGTCCGCGCCGCCGTCCGCGCCGCCGTCCGCGCCGCCGTCCGCGCCGCCGTCCGCGCCGCCGTCCGCGCCGCCGTCCGCGCCGCCGTC
>WGNX01000014.1 GCA_016124335.1 Alphaproteobacteria bacterium | reverse complement strand
TCATCGTGTCGCCGGTCGCATCGACCGCGTTGGCCACGTCCGCCACATCCAGCGTCACCGCGCCGGTCTTGCCCGCCACCGAGGCCACCAGGTCGCTGTAATCCGCCTTGAGCCAGTTGCTCGCATAGGTCGAGGTCGAGGCATTATCGAGAATGGCAAGCAGCCTGTCGTTGACCGAGAAGGCCACGCCATCCACCGTGCCCGCCACCTCTACCTGATACGACCAGCCCGCCTGCGCCGCGCCAGATCCCGGGAAGGTGCCCGCCGAGGCGTCCCACCCGCCTTTCAGGATCACGGCGCTGTCGAGCGCATTCACGCGGCTGTTGACCGCGTCGAGATCGATGGCCCCTGTTGCGGTCAGGTAGCCGAGCTTGGTCCGCTCCGCCGCCGTCATGATCTTGGCGGTCCCCTCGACCATGTTGTCCATGTCGAAGGCGTCGCCGGAAACCCCGGTCGGGTCATAGGTCGAGATCAGCATGTCCCCGGTGCCGGCCCCCGCCGCGCCGCGAATGTTGCTGGTGATCGACCAGGTGCCGCCCGACTTGGTCCACACGTCGCCAAGCACGCCGGTCGCGCCTGTGCCCGTCTGCAGGTAGAAGTCGCCGTTCTGGCCGGTGCCGCCGCTCGGGTCGGTCGCGCCGGTGTACCACAGCGCGCCGTCCGCGCCGTCATATCCGGCCGGTATGTCGAAATCGAGCACGGCGGCCGACGACGAGCCGGAATTGCTGACCGCAGCCGAGCTGCCGGGCGCGCCGGTTGTCACAGTCCCGACCGCCACTGTCGCCGCCGCGCCCGCGTCGCCGGTGTCGCCTTTCGGAATGTGGAAATCGAGCACCGCCGCCGTCGCCGTTCCCGAGTTGCTGACCGAGGCCGAACTGCCGGCGGCACCGGTTGTCACGGTCCCGACCGTTATTGTTGCGCCGTCGCCCTGCGGCCCCTTGATGTTCCCGCTCGCGGTCCCCCAACTGCCGCCCGATTTCAGATAGGTGTCGCCATTGGTGACATTGATATAGGTGTCGCCGTCCACGCCGAGCCCGGCGCCTGGGACGCCGCTGCCCGAGAGCACCGAGGCCCCGTCCGCGCCGGTCGAGCCGGCGAAATTGCCCAAGCGGCTGCCCCAGGTGCCACCCGCCTTCTGGTAGAAGTCGGCGTTTGACGAATTGACGTAGAAGTCACCATCCACGCCATTTGCATCGCTCGGCGCACCGGCCCCGGTCAGGATCGAGGCCCCCGCATCGCCCTGGACGCCCCGCGGCCCGCTGCCCTGCACCAGCAGGCTCGCCCCATCGGCCCAGCCCATCCCGCCGGCAATATGGCTCACCGTCAGCGTCCTGAAGCCGCCGCTGTCGGCAACGGCCGAGACCGAGAACAGCGCGATATGCGAGCGGTCGGACTTGTCGATCATGAACACCGTCCGCCCGGCCAGCGTGTCGATATAGGCCGAGATGTCGGTGCCGGGCGTGCCATTGGCATCGGTGTTGCTGATCGTCAGCTCGGTGACGCTGGCGGCGACGGCGTTGTTGCCCGCTATCTTGCCCGCGCCGGGGTCGCCGCCGGCAGTACTGGTCGAGGCGGTGAAATCCAGCCCGCCGTCCGCGCCGTCCGCCCCAAGGGCCGAGGACAGGCGGGTGATCACGTCCATCACCTGCTGGCTCACGCCCCAGTTCGTCCCGAAATCCGGGCTCGTGTACTGGATCGCATAGGTGACATCGGCCTGGTTGGCGCCGGCCCAGGGCACTGACAGTTCGAGATGGGTGGTGTCGGTCAGCGAGGCGATCAGCTTTTCCTGCCCCGCGATCTCGATGACGCAGCCTTCTCGGATATTGGCCGCCTGCCAGTTCGTGCCGGTGCCGGTGACGGTGGTCTCGCCATTGTTCACCGAGATAGTGCCGGTGGTGTATTGGCCCATTTAAGCCTCCTAGACCGCCGCCGAGATGCGGCCGATGACGAATTTGAGGTCGAAGGTCCACTCGGACCCGAAGTCGAAGCCCGCCGCGTTGCTCGCGCAATTGGCGTCCTGTGCCGCCAGGGCGACCCCGTAATAAAAGGAGACCGGGCTGCCGACGCTGTACTGGTCGTGGTCGTACTGGAAGATCCAGCGCGCCGGGATCTCGGTGTCCGTGGCGCTGCCGTCGCCATGGCTGGGGTCGAAGGTGGAGCGCAGGTTGAACGGGGCCACCGACTGCTGCAGCTTGGCCTTGAGCTTGTTGCCCTCGACGTAAAAGGAGATGGCGCGCTTGATGAAGCGCCACTGCTCGATCAGGATCGAGCCTTGCACCGGCGACCACACGCCTTCGACCGGCTTGCGGAAGTCGCGCCTGGTAGCCGAGCTGTCATAGCGCAGCTGGTCGGGCGCCACGGTCTGGGTGAAGTTGACCAGCCCAAGCGCGAAATCCGCCTGATCGCTGTCGAGGGTCGCAAGGTCGATCACCTGGCTCCACTCCTGGGCGGCGATCGTCGTCCAGCAGGTGCAGTGGATGGTGTAGGACGCCCCTAGGTCCGAATAGGTCGATCCGCGGAAGTCGCAGAAATAGTCGGTGGTGGGGCTGGGGAAGGTGAACACCTGGCCGGTGAGGTCCACGGTTTGGAACACGTTGAACATCGGCCGGCTGGTGTCGAGCAGCACCCGCCCGTCCTTGACGGCCCTGAGGTACTGGCCGGCCGAATTGATGTCGACGAAGGTGCGCCCGGAATACTCGTCGTCGTCGGCCAGCGACACGCCATAGGACGTAATGCTGCCCGCCCCGAACGGTCCGCCATAGTTGAGCGCCGGGTTGCCGGAGGTGAAATCGTCGATCACCGTGCCGAGGGGCGTGACGGTCCGCGCGACGCCATTGTCGAGATCAACACTCGGCCCGTTGATCAGGAAGAGGCCGCTCTCGCCGCCGGCCTTGAAGCGCAAATAGCGCCCGGCCGTGCTGTCGAAGGCCCCGCACTTGAACCAGCAGTCGCCTTCGCCCGCCTTGATGTCGAGGACGGGCGTCGGGGTGGCTCGCTTGAGGCAGACCACGCGATAGGTGACGTCGATCGCCGGCAGGGTCTGGCCGAGATTGGGAATGGCCAGTTCCTGGATCTGCACCTTGGTGCCGTCGACGATCGCCTGCACGTACCGGATGCCTTCAGCCGTCGACTGGACCGGATGACCGATCGGCACGACTTCGCCGCCGATGCTGATCAGCACAAAGGGGACATAAGGCAGGCCGTGGGTCAGGACGTCATGAGCGACCACGACGGCGTTTTCGTAATCCTGCTGGCCGGCACTGCCGAGGGGCGGCGTGGTGCCAGAGGATACCGCCGCATGGCTGATGGTGACGGTGGGGCTCGTCTCGGCCGCCCGCTGCATGCAGTCGAGCGACGAGTGGAATTCGACCTTGTCGAGATGGGCGACCGGGTCGAGCAGCGGGGCGTCCGGATCGCCGCTTTCGGCGCGCCGATAGATGGCCGCGGCCGAAACCGGCACGCTCGCATCGACCTTGGCGTTGAAGACCTTGATGCCCATGCTCACAACTCGAAATAGATCTGCGAGACGGCGGTGCCGACCCGGATGAAATTGCCGGTCAGCCCGGTATTGGCGGTGAGATAGGCGTCGGCCGAGGCGATGCCGCCCGCCCCGTCGCCAACCGCCTTGAGCATGAGGGCCGAGAAGGCCTCGGCGCCGCCGGCTTCGACCAGGCTCTTGAAGGTGATGGTGTTCGTGGCGATGCTGCCCACCGTGTCGACGGTTGAGACGATCTTGATCAGCCCGTCGGCGAACAGGTTCTCGGCCGCCGCCGCGACATCGGTGATCGAGGAGGCCAGCGCCGCGTCGCCGGAGACCCTCGCCTGGGTTTCGGTGGCCACCAGCGCCGAGAGGGTGCCGCGCACGTCGTAGCTGAGGGTGATGTTGTCGGTGGTCACCCCGGCGAGCGCATTCAGCCGCTCTTTCAGATCGTCGATGATGGTGCTGAGCGACCCATCGCCCGAGCCGGTCACCAGCCCCACGGCGTTGGCGAGCTCCTGGTCGAGCGAACTCAGCGAGACCGCGCCAGGGCCGACGCCAGCGGCCAGCTCGGCCCCGGTGGTCAATGTGGTGACGCTGGTCCACACGGTGGCGCGTGGCGGCGTGGTGACGATGGTCGCCTTCAGCTTGTACGAGGTCTCGGGCAGGAAGCCGGACAGCACCGAGCCGGCGGCGAATTTCGACAACGGCACGTCGGTGGCGTCGGTGGCCTCGGATCCCGCGCTCGGCCAGTAGCGCACGATGACCTGGTCGACGGTTTCGTCGGCGATCGCGGTCCAGCTCACCCGCACCGCCGGATGGGTGGCGCCGCCGCCGGTCCGGTCGACGGCCGTGGCCGAGAAGCCCGACACGGTGACGATACGATTGGGCGATGCCGGCGACGTCCCGGCATCGGCCGGCAGGCTGACGAAGCTGTCGCCCGAGGCGGGCACGATCGCGTTATTCCACTCCTGGAACGTCAGGGTCACCCCGGTGCGGTCTTCCAGCACGGTCCGGCCGACCACCATCATGGGCGTGGCTCCCCAGTCGCAGGTTCGCGTGACCAGGTCGCCCAGTTCGAGCACCAGCGCCTTCGGCCCGAAGGTCTCGGTGCGGGTGCCCGGGAAGTTGGCGCGCCGCAAGGCGATCTCGGCCCGCATCTGGGCGCGTTCCTGCTCCTGCTCATAGGGCTGGTCGAGGGTGACCGAGCGGCGCCCGCCGATCTTGGTCTCGAGCGCGGCATTGATCCGCGTCTCGTAAGGGGTGATTTGATAATCGTTGTCGGCCGAGACGAACTGCCCCAGCCAGGCGGTCTTCTTGCCGCTCACCTCGCCCTTGCGGTCGGAGAGAACCGGATAACCGATCAGCCGATCGTCGTCGGTCAGGGTCATCGCCGAGGTGAGCTGCTGGGCCGGCAGCGGCACATAGGCGCCGCCGCGCTTGAAGCTCGAGCCCGACCAGCTCGCCTCGAGCTCCTCGAGCACGGCCAGGCGCTCCTCATCGTCCGAGACCTCGCGGCCGAAGGTGTAGCGGCTCAGCGTCCGGCCGGTCTCGGGATAGGTCAGGGTTTCGTCGCAGACATTGGCCGCGGCGATGAACCCGGCCGCGTCGTTGGCGAACATGGGATAGCCCATGCCCAGAAGCCGCACCCCGTTGACCCAGATGCCGAGCCGCCAGTTGTCGGCGATGACGGCCGGGTTCTCGGTCCAGGTATAGGTCGAGGGATCGCCCCAGGTCTGGGCCGGGTCGCGGCGGTCGAAGAGCTTGAGGCCCCGCCAGACCGAACCGAACAGCGGCAGCGAGGTGCCGAAGAGGTCGGCCGAATAGCGCAGCGTGACGATCATGTAGGCCGCGCCGGTCAGCTTGTGGGCGCTGCCCCAGCGGGCCGAGGGGTTGGCGTTGGTGATCAGCTCGGGGTCGGCGGCCTGGCCGGCGGCGCCGGTGTAATACTTCACCCACATGTGGGGCGTGCCGGACACCGTGAAATCGTCGACCACGAAGCCCCTGGCGTCGGCGTTCGAGCCCGAGAGCGTGCGCACCGTCCCGTCGACCAGGAACTTTTCAAGGGCGTGGTGTTCGCCGCGCCCGCAGACTATCACGAGCTGCAGGTACTCGTTGTCGCTGCCGTACTCGTTGGCATAGACCAAAAGGCCCTTGGCCCGGCCGCGCCCGAAGATCGCCGAGACCTTGGTCGTGGCGCCCACGGCCAGGTCGAAGCTTAGGCCCTTGGACGTGGTCACCTTCTGGGTCAGCGCCCCGCTGACCACGCCGGACAACACGCTGGCCCCGACGCCGATGGCGAGGTTGAGGGCGATATTGCCGATGATGGGGACGGCCTGCGGCATCAGCCCACCCTGTAGGCCGATTTGAGATTGAGGACGGGCACAGCGATGCGTCCGGCCGGGGTGCGCCCGAAAGCCATCTCGCCGGCGACGAGCACGGTGGAGATCAGCCGGCCATTCCCGCCGTCCTGGGCGAGCACGCCGATATCGCCGCGCCGCGCCAGGGTCAAGGACTGCGCCGGGAGCACCGCGGCGATCGCCGCCTCGAGATCCGAGAAGCCGAGCCCGGACAGAACCCGCGCCGCGCCGGCGGCCGAGCGATAGCGGCGAAGGCCTTTCATCGGGTCGACCCCGGTCAGCGCTTCGACCATGTCGGCCGCGAGGCTAAGGCAATCCGAACTGCCCCAGGCAAAGGGCTGTTCGAGCTTGGTCATGACGCGAAGATATCCGCGCTCCCAGCCGGGCCGACGCGCCGGGATCTGCGGCGGGAGCCAGACCGCGCTCATAGCGCGACCTCCGCAAAAGTGGCCGCCGGTTTTGCGACAAGAGGGCGCGCCACTCTTGAAATTATGAGCGCTGCCGAACCGGAAAACCGGTATCCACTTTTCCTGGCAGCTCTCATGTCACACTCTTGGGCGTCGCCCGCCCGAAATAGATTTTCTGGGTCACTGTCTCGGCCGCGTGCTCGAAGCCGAGGTCGGTGGCGTCGATCATCGCCTGCAGGTCGGCGTTCTGTGTCTTGCCCTCAATATCGCGCTGGATGATGTCGGGCAGTTCGAGCGTGGCGATCAGCAGCGGGTTGCCGGCCTCGTCGATCTCGCGATGCACCCGGTTGATCTGCCGGACATCGATCTGCTCGCGTTCGATGATCGATCCGTCCGCCGCCCGCCAGAAGCAGCTGAGGATCGCCGTGCGGCCTTCCCATTCCTCCTCGTCGATCTCGGCCCGGACCCCGTCGTCGAAGACGTTGACCGGGGTGTCGCTGCCCTCGGTCAGGTAGGTTTCGGCCAGCTTGATGGTGATCGGCTGGGCTTCGGCCCCGAGCTTTTGCTCGGGCAGTTCGATGGAGAGCAGCGCCCCGCCGCCGACAAAGGTCTGGGCGCCGAGGGTGGCGTCGCTCCAGTCGAAGGACCCCACGCCGCCGAAAAACAGCGAGACCGCGCCGCTGTCGAAGAAGAAGGTGACCGCGTCGATATAATCGACCTCGCCGGCCTGAAGGCGCGCGAGCGTGGTGGCGTCGAACGACTTCATGACTTGCCGTCCTTGACCGCCCAGAATTCCGGGTTGTCATAGGCAATCCTAAGTTCGCAAATCAGGTCCGCCTTCGACGACCGCCCGATCCATCGAACGCTGGAATTCCCGTCGGGCCAGGAAATGCTGATTTCACCGACGACGCCTCTTGAGCGAAGGATCTGTTCAAGATCGTCGGCAATCGCCCTTTTCAGGTCGAAGGTCAGGGGAACGCCGGGCAGGATCGTCTGGGTCTTGCTCACGACAAACTCTCCGCCACGTCGAAGGAGACCGGGGTCGGTCCATAGGCCTCGGCGCCGTTCTGCGAGCCGGGCACGATCATCAGCCGCATGACCGGGTTGAGAAAGCTCACCGTCGCCCCGGCGGCGAAGACGCCGATCGGCAGGCGCGGGATCAGCGGGATCGACTGCGCGATATTGCTGGCGACCGTGGTGTCGGCCGAGACGAACCGGGCCGCGACCAGGCTCCCCTGCGTGACCGAAAAGAGGTCGCCGCGCTTCAGCACCGCCCCGACCTCGAGCCCGGACATGACCAGGGTGCGCAGATCCGTGACGGCGGTCACCGTTCCCGACCCGTCCCAGGGCAGGCTCGCAACGGTATAGCTGCGCGGCACGACCAGGCGCGGGTGCACGAAGTCGACCTTGCGATGGTTGTCGATCGCGTCGAGCAGCCAGGCGCGGAAATCGGCATATTGGCCGGCATTGAGCGGCCCGGTGGTCATCCGCCCGGCAATGAACGGGTCGGAGCGCCGTGAGGTGACGATCAGCCCGCCCTCGGACCGGGCGGACCTGATCCCCAGATCGGGCCAGAGTTCGAGGCCCTCGAAGCCGTAATCGGGCATGGTGACGGGCATCAGGAAGCCGCCCTCCTGATCGCGTCCTGCATCGCCGCGGGCACCTTGGCGAGGAGCTTGCGGTCATGCTCCTCGAGCAGGCTGCGCAGCTGGCGGCCGTCGGTCGCGCCGCCGAAATTGTTGACCGTGTTGAGATTGACCGTGATGCCGCCGGTGGCCAGGGACTGCGCGGCGCCGGCGCGCGGCGCGACGGCCGGCAGCGTCGAGACCGAACCGAGGGCACGAACGCCGCCGAGGTCCCGGTTGTCGTTCATCGCCTCGAGCAGCGGGCGGTATTTCGCGGTCGCATCGGCGTTGAGCACGAACTCCTGGCCGTGCACCAGGCCGGTGATGCGATTGCGCGGCGCGTTGCCGGTATAGCCGCCGCCGTCATAGAGCCCCACCGAGCCGAAGCCAGTGCCCACGAAATTCCCGCCCAGCCCGCCGCCGCCGAACCCGAACAGTCCAAGGATGGCGTTGAAGCTCTGGCTGGCCGCGAGCTTGAGGAAGTCCTGTCCGACCGAGGCCAGCGTGTCGGCCGCCGCGGCCTTGAAGGCCGACCACAGGTCCTTGCCCTGTTGCAGGTAACGCCCGAAGCTCGAAAACAGGCCCTCATAGCCCTGGCGCAGGCTGTCGATCGTGCCGCGTTCGCTGCCGATCTGGGTGACCAGTTCGGTCACGCTCTGGCCGAAAGCGGAATTGGCGTCGGCCCCGGTTGCCTTCAGCATGTTGTAGATGCGCTGCTGGTCGGCACTCATCCCCAGCTGGCGCTGTTCGTCGCGCAGATCCGCGAGCGCCTTGGCCTCCGCCGCCGCCTGGGTCGCCGCCGCATAGGCGTCGGCCTGGCGGTTGATCTCATCGGTCAGCTTGGCGTCGACGGTCAGGCCCGCCTGCTTGGCGGCCGTGAGGAGCTGCTGCTGGATCTTGGCGCGCGCCACCTCGGCGCTCGACTGTCCATAGATCGCGGCCTCGGCGCGCAGGGCGGCGGTTTGCTTGTCGATGGCCGCCGTCGTCGTCTCGAAGGCCGAGGCGGTCTTCTTTGCGCCTTGCGTCGCCTCCTTGGCATCGAGCGCCTTGACCGCCCGGTTGTAGGCCGCGGTCAGCGCATCGATCTCGCCGGTGGTGCGCGCCTGGCCGACATTGAGCGTGAACAGATCGTCGAGCCGCTGTCGGGCGGTCCGGGCCCCTTCGGCGATCTGGTTGATCTGCTTCAGCGCGTCGCCAGGCCCCACTGCGCCGCCGAACATCTTCATCCGCTCAACCTTCAGGGCATCCACTCCGGCCGCGGTGCCCTTGATATAGCCCTCGAGCTTGGAGGCCTCGCCGCTCAGGGCGATCAGGTCGCTAAGGAACTGCCGCGCCGAACCGGACATGTCCGGGAAGGTGTTCTTGATCCGGCCCAGCGCGTCCTGGAATGCCGCGACGTTCTGGGTCTTGTCGAATTCCGCGATCGCGGCGCGGATCTGGTGTTCGACCGCACCGAGGCTGTCCTGGTTGGCGACGCGATCGAGTCGGAAAGCAAACTTGTCGACCTGCTGGACGATGTCGGTCCATTGGGCCTTGTACTGGCTCAGGAGGTCCTGTCCTTGCGCGATGGCCAGGCTCCGCGGCAGCTTGTTTACCTCGCTCTCGTAGGCCTTCGCGGCCGCCGCGGCTTCGGGATAGGCGGCAGCGATCGCGTCGACCCAGTCCTTGTGGCGCTTCAAGGCTTCCTCGGCCGCGTTCGCCCCGCCGCCGGTCAGGGCGCCCCAGAGCGCCTGGGCGGCGCTGGCGGCAATGCCGAAACCGACCACGGCCAGGGTCAGCGGATTGGCCAGGAAGGCCACAAGCCCGCCGCCGACCGCCTTGAGCACGCCGAGGAGCCCGGTGCCTTCGCCGAACATCTGGGTGAGCTGCAGGCCCTGCTGCATCATCACCACGAAAGGCGACTGTCCGGAGACCAGCCCGGTGGCGATATCGTGCAGCTGATACTGCATATTGGTCAGTTGCGCCCGGTTGAGCCGCACGACGTTCGACGTGCCCTGGGCCGCCGCGCTCGCGGCCTTGGCCACCTCGTTCTGCGCCACGGTTTCCGCAGTCCGGGCCGCCGCGACCATCTCGTTGATCTCGCGCGTCGCCTCGGCCGAGCCGGTCTTGACGCCAGAGGGGTCGAGGGTTGCCTTCATCGCGATTGTGAAGCCGTTTGCCATCAGGCCGCCCCCGCCGTTTCGCCGAAGGCCTCGAGCGCCGCGGCCTCCATTACCCGGAGGTCATCGAGCAGCCGCCGCCGGCGCGCGGAGCGGCGGACGGGCAACAATGTATCGGCAGCCGCGTAGTCGAGGCCCAGAAACACCAGGCGCGAGGGTTCGAGCCCGCCGCCGAGCACGGCGGTCCGCCACTGGGTCGCCAGGGCGAGAAACAGTTCCACCGATCTCCTGTTGATGTCCCAGACCTCGAACACGTCCACCTGCCTGTCGATCAGTTCTTCCGGCACCGCCACCCCGAGCCGGGCGAATTGCGCCGCGCTTTCCTCGTCGATCGGGACCGGCCGCCGCGGGTCCTTCCGGCCCATCAGGGCCAGCGCCCAGGCCCGCGCGGCCGCCCTCAGTTTCCCAGGCGGGCCTCGCCGCCCGACATGCCCTCGACATAGGCGCGATAGACCGCGAGCCGCACGAAGCCCCACTGCCGGAGAAGATCGCGCAGGCGGTCGGGAGTGAACGGCACCGGCTTGCCGTCTTCATCCACCACGCTCTCGTCCCAGTCTCTTGAGACCCTGACCAGAAACTCGATATCGAAACCGGCCCGCTCTTCGTCGGTGGCCAGGGCGTTGCGTTCGGCATCGAGCTCGGCCGCCGTCGTGCTCGGCAGCGCCTCGAACTCCATGACGAACTGCTGGGTGTTGACCTGTCCGGGCCGGGCCTGGTCGGGCACCTTGACCTTGACGGGCCAGCGGAAGGTGTAGCGGTCGGTGACGGTGAACTTCATTTCAAGGGCCTTTGAATGGGGGTTGAAAGGGCGTTCGAACGGCCTTCTAGGTCAGGGTGAGCGTCAGCTCGTCATTGCCGGCGTCCGGGGTCAGCATCAGGGGCAGCGTGTAATTGACGATGTCCTGCGTCTGGCCCTGCGTCGGGCGGCCGATCTGCACCTTGGGCGCGCCGATGGTGACGATGTTGCCCGCGGTCGTGCCGTGCACGATTTCCATCGCGGCGCGGGTCTCGGCGGCCGCAATCGAGAACCAGTCGGCATTGGCCAGCGTGTCGGCCTCGAGCACGACCTGGCCGGTCGCCTGGCGGTCGGTGATCTCCATGCCTTCCGAACCGATCAGGAAGCGCGGCTCGACCTTTTGCCCGAGGTCGAGGCTGATGCTTTCCGAAATCAGGTTCGACTTGCCGTGAAGGGCCAGCGTGGTCATCGCCTCGGAGACCGGCACCGGCAGGGTGAAGGCGCTGAGGTCGGCACTCGGCAGCGCGGTATCGGCGATGGTGCCCAAAAGCCCCATCATGGAGAACTTGAGGCGCGGGATCTGCTTGGGCACCAGCGACAGCGTGACATTGCTGCGCGTCCCGAGGGCTATGTGGTTGACCCCGTCCTGGTTGAAATAGACCGAGCCGCTTTCGTAACCGGCGCTGACCGGGGCATAGGCGACCGAGACGCCGGCCGAGATGGTCTCGCTCATGCCCGACATGCGCATCAGCGGCCCCCAGGCAGGCGCGGTGCCGGCGGCGCCCGAGCCGGCCAGTTCGACCTCGCCCTCGATCTTGACGTAGGAGCCGACCAGGATCACGCCCTGGTGGCCCAAAAAGGTCCGCATCAGGTCGCGGCTGACCTCGTCGCCGGCGAAGGGCTCGATGCTCACGTTCGACATCTGCATGGCATTGGCCGCCCCGGTCGGGGTGGCGTCGGTGCCATAGGTGGTCTCGATCTTGGCGAGGACCGCCAGCTTGCGGTGATAGCGCTTGGTCATGGCCTATTCGCCTTTCTTCGGGGCCGGAGCCGGCTTGGGCTTGTCGGCGGGCTTGTCGTGCGGGTTGGAGCCGTCGGGATTGGCCGGCAGGCGCTTGCCAGTCGCCGGGTCGACATAGAAGCGGCCGCCGGTTTCGGGCGGGGTGAGCTTTGCCATCAGGTGGCCTCCAGGTAGCTGGGTGCGGAAAAGACGTCCTCGAACCAGACGAAGCCGTCGCGGGCCTCGACCAGTTCGCCGTTGACGTGGGTGAGCGGCTCGACCATCGACGCCGGCGTCCAGCCGATCAGCGACGCGCGGACCGAGGTCTTGAGCGCCTCGATCTCGGCCGCCGCCGCCGCGCCGAGCCGGTCGCTGAGGTTGCTGGTGACGATCACCACCGAAATGTCGCGCTCGACGCGCTGCAGCACGCCGCCGGTGCCGCGGGTGTTCTCGCCGCTCTGTTCGCGGCCGACGAACACATAGGCGACCGGCGAGGCCTTGGGCTTGTCCTTGACCGCCGCCAGTTCCGCCGCGCCCTCGACCGTCTTGAACAGGTTGAGACTGCCGAGCCGGGTACGGATTTCATCGACCGTGGTCATGCTCCGGTTTCCTTGCGGTAGAAGTCGACGGCCTGGGCGATGATCTCCTCGCGGTCGGCGGCGCTGAGGCCCAGATAGGGCCGCGCCGGAATGGTGATGGTGTGCGGTCCCACATTGACGTCGCGCGGTTCGGCCGTCTTGTGGCTCTGCTTGCCGAACCGCGTCCTGGTCTGACCGCCCTTGCGGATATTCCTGAGGTAAATGCGCTGCGAGCGGGCCGGCATGTCGATGGTGCCGCCGAGCTGGTGGATTGGTCCGTAGACGACGTTTGTGCCCCAGGCGACGCTCAGCCCGTCGGCCTGGTAGGAGATGGACTGGTAGAGCCGGCCGGTGACCCGCAGCATGTGCGCATAGCCGCGGCGGCTGCGCCCGAGACGCTTGTTGGCGGTGCGCGGCGAAAGCTTGGGCCAGGGCCGCCCGTCCGGGCCGGCCTCGCGCTCGAACCGCCGCTGGGTCGACTGGACCATGGCCGCGCCTATGGCATGCATCATCGCCTGCGGCCGTTCGCTGGATGCCGCCAAAAGGTTGAGCTTGTCGAGCAGCTCCTTGTCGTCAATCTGGAAGCTGATGCCGCTCATCACGAGTGCTCCCAGAAAAAGTGGGAACCGGTTTTGCGGTTCGGGAGCACGACCACCATCTTAAAGTCCCTTCAAGCTGTCGCGGGAGAACACGCGGTCCGGGGCTGCCGTCTTGATCTGCCCGCCGCCGGCGGCGCCCGGCGTGCCGCCCGAGCCGTCATCGATCCGCACCACGCCCCTGGCGACATCCTTGAGCCATGCGATGGCCGCCGAATTGGCCCGGTCGACCGCGCCGTCCTTTTCGACCCGGTCGCCGAACAGGAAGAACCGCGCAATATCTGCGGCGACGCGGGTGAGGATCGGCGGAACGATGGCCAACGGCAGCGCATAGGACTTGCCCACGTAACTGTCGATCAGCGCATCGGCATCGGCCAGCGCATCGGCCACCACGTCGGTGTCGATCGTCGTTGCCGGCGTGTTCGTCCGGTCGGTGAGCTGGACCAGTTCCTCGGAGCCGAAACGGTCGACCAGGTCCTGTTGCGTCGCGTAGGTCATGGGGCCTCGATCAGGGGGTCAATTCGTTGCCGCTGTTGGCGCCGGGTCCCCAGATCCCGGCGCGGGCTTCGCTTTCGCTCGCGGCGCTCCCTTGCCGGAAATCACTCGCCCAAAACGAACTTCTTGAGATCCTCGCCGATCAGATCGACAGCAAGCATGGGTTCCGCCATCAGGTGCCTGAGCTGTTCGAGCGAGAAGGCCGAGGCCGGATGTTCGACCGGGGCCTTGGAGTAGGTCAGGCCGCCACGGCGGAAGCCGTCGCGCCTGGCGGCGATCTTCACCGTGCCTTCCACGTCGATCGGGTCGACAGTCTCGGCCGGCGCCGCCGGGGCGACTGGCACCGCGGGCTGGGGCGTCGGCGCGCCGGCCTCCGCCGCCTTCAGCGCGTCCTCGCGCGCCTTGAGCGCCTTGAGCGCCTTTTCGGTCGCGGCAGCGGCCACCTCGCGGTCGCGCAGGTCCTGTTCGCGCGCCGCGAAGTTCTTGGACTGCAGGTCGGCCGCGCTCTTCAGGCTGGCCTCGCGCTGGCCGAGGTCCTTTTCCCTGGCGTCGAGAGCGGCGGCGCGCTTGTCGAGCGCGGCGGCGTCTACGGCCGGAGGGGTCTCGGGCTTGGCAGCAGCGGGGGTCTTCACAGGGGTCTTTGCCATTGGGGCAGGTCCTTCGGGTTGGTTTGCTCGAGGGTCTTGGGAAAAGGCCGGCGGCGGCCCTTGCCGAAGACCCTCCGGCCCGCATCGGGGGCCGGAGGATTGGTCGGCTGGCGCCGATCAGGCGAGCCAGGGCACGACGAGCAGTTCGGCCGTGCCCTTCCACTCGTTGGTCTCACCGCCCGAGGCGTATTCGGAGTTGAGAAGCTTGCGGCCGGCGCTTTCGAGCGCGGGCGGCACCACCAGCAGGTTGGGCATCAGTCCCAGCGGGCGGCCGTGATCGCCCACCATGCCGGCCAGGGCCGCGCGGGCCGTGGCGTAGTGCGTGGCGTCGAGGCTCTGCTTGGAACCCCAGGCCATCTGCCAGAACCCGAACCCCACATTGCGCCGCGCGTCGACGCCGTAGCGGAATTCCTTGTTCTCGAAGACGTTGTCGTCGGTCACCCGGTCCTTGGCGACGAACTCGGGGGCCTTGCGCTCCTGGAAGATGATCGGCTTCAGCGCCCGGTTGGTGCACAAGAGGAACCAGGGCGTGCCCGAGCCGCCATCGGTATTGGCCACCGAATTGATGGTCTCGCCGTCCGCGTCGATCACCGGATGATCGGTGTCGAAGAAATACTGGCCGTCGTAGCAATCGGTCGTGAAGCCGGTTTTCAGCAGATTGAACACCAGCGTGTCCGGCTGCACCGCGGCCGACTGGCCCATTTCGGTGAACATCGGGGCGTAGACGCCGAGATTGTCGTCGTTGATGTCGTCGCGATCGACGCCGATGGTCAGTTCGAAGGTCTTGTTCTTGATGGCGTAGTCGTGCTCGGCCATGGCATGCACCACGCGCGGGCCGATCCACTCGCGCATCTGCGGGAACTTGCCGAGCCAGCCGTACTTGTTCTCCTTGGTGCTCGAGGGCACCGTGGTGGCGATGCGGCCATACTGGGTCTGCGCTCCGGCGAACCCGTTCGCAAAGCTCGTCTTGAAGCCGACCCGGATGGCGTCGAGATTGGCGGAATTGATGATCATTGAAGCGGTCTTTCTGGCCTGTGGCCTTTAGAGGAGTCCAACCTTGACCCAGACCCCGAGGCTGTCGACATTGATCACCTTGCCCGCGACCGAGCGGGCCGAGGAGCCGTCGGTCTTGGCCACGGTCTGATCGTCGACGATGTAACAATCGTCCCCGATCTCGGCCTGGGTGATCTCGTCGGTCGAGGTGGAGTTGGCGAAGCGGAACACGCCGGGACGGACCTTGGCGTTGATCGCCCCGTTGGCGCCGCCCGAATTGTCGGCCTGCTCCTCGAAGCGGCCCACGGCGACAAGGCCGGTGGCGGCGACGCCGGGCTTGGCCCAGCCCGAGGCGTCGAGCACGGCGATCCCGCCGGCATAGGCGACGGTCGCCGCCAGCATCGGGTATTCCCAGATGTCGCCGAGGGCGAGCTTGGTGTTGCGGTCTTGGGTGAGCGCGGTCAATGGAGGGCCTCCTGGTTACGCTCTTCCTGGAGCGTCTTGGCGTAGGCCTCGGCCGACAGGCCAAGGGCGGTCGCCAGGTTGCGCTGGTCAGGCGTCAGCGAGGCCGCGGTGACCTCCTGGGCCTGGGGCGGGGTCGCCGGCCGGCGCTGGGCGGCGGTCAGCGAGGGCGCGCCGTCGACGAACTTCTCGAAGGCTTGGCGGTCGGACTTGAAGAGGTCGAGCCCCCAGTCGCGCATGGCGGGCACGAGCTTGCCGTCCACGATCGCCTTGTCGACGGCAGCGGTTGCCTTCTCGCCGTCGACCTCGGCGCGCAGGCCCTTGAGCTCGTCGCGCAGGGCGGTGACCTGCTCGATCGGCACGAACTTCGCCGGATCGGGCTTGTCGTTCGACTTGGCGGATGCAACCGCCGTGGAGGCGGCGGCGACGATCTCTTCGGCCTTGGCATCGGGCTTCAGGCCGACCGCGTCGGCGAATTTGCCGTGCTCCGCCGCCAGGGCCGTGATGCCGCCGGCGACGTCCTCGGGCTTTGCGGTCGCCTCGAGACCGAGAGCGGCCAGCGCCGCGGTCTGCACCGCGACCAGGCCGCCGATGGCCGCGACGATCGCATCCTCGCTCGCGCCGTCCTTGAGGCCGAGCGACTTCAGGATCTTCTCCATAGGTTCCTCTTGAGTTTGGGAAAAGGCCGCCGCGATGGCGGGCATGTCGAGCGCCGGCCGGTTGACCAGCGCCGCATTGAAGAGGGCAAGGATGTCGCCCTTCTGTTTGTCGGTGGAGGCAAAGAGCGGCGAGACGTAGCGGTACTCGCCGTCCCGGATCATCTGCGTTGCCTTGGGGGTGAACTCGACGCGGGCAAAGATGCCGTCGGGCCGCGCCTGCAGCTCCTTGATCCAGCCCGCCGCCCTGGCGGTGCCGCCCACGCCCTGCACCGGCCCGTAGAGCAGCTGGTGATCGTAGTCGATCATCAGCTCGGTCGAGCCGGCGCGCTCAAGCGTGCGGTCGATGATCTTTTGCATCGCCGCCTGGTCGCCGGTGCGGAACGGCCCGCGGCCGTCGAGGGCGGTGAACGTGCCGGCCGGCAACAGCTTGATCCAGATCGATCCGCTATCGCCCAGAGCAAGGGCGACGAGCTGGCCGGCGGCGAAGTTCAGCGATGGATTGACGTGTTTGGGCATAGCGGCGACATTGGCAGCGCGCCGGGGTGCAAACTATGCGCAAGGGTGTGCGGGTGAAATGGACCGGGCCGTGCCGATCGATGGCCGGACTATAGCCCCGGCGGTCGCGTTCCGCCAGCCATGACGAAACCGCGCCCGAGCATTCAATCGAACATCGACGTTAAAGGGGTTTTAAACAGGGTAGAGCGGCCGAAGGGGTCGTTCCGCAACCATCGGGGCGTCAAGAGCCTCACGCCCCGCTCAGCGGCCCGCTATTTCGGTCGGCGATCGCCATGAGCAGCGCCATCGCTCCGGCAGCGCGAACCGGCCCACCATTGGGCAGGGCGTTGTTGGTCAGGTCGGCCTCGATATTGCCCCAGGCGCGCGGGTCGATCCCGTCAAGCGCCATATGCTCGGCGGCGGCGTCGGCCGCGTCCTGGATCTGCTCGAACAGGTCGCCGAGCATCTGCCAGACCGCGCCGGGCGGATTGTTGCGGCCCGCGCACCACGATTTTACGGTGTCGATCCGGACGTCGAACAGTTCCGCGGCCTCCTGTTGAGAGAGGCCGCAGATTGAAAGGGCGGATTTGAAGGTGGTCATTCGGCCATCACGTCCGCAAGTGACCGGCCGCCCCACACGAGATCTTGGTCATCGAAACCTCATGAGTTGCAACAATCTTGGTCAGCCCATCGAGCGGGCGGTAGCTCGTCGAGCCGCGATCCCAACGCACCGTGGCGCGTTCGTGCGGCTGGTTGATTTCGTCGGTTTCGAGCGCGACGACACGGCCGAAATGACCGTTCTCGGACTGCACGCGGTCACCGATTTCGATCTGGCTGGTTTCGAGTTCGTTGGTCATCTTCAGGTCTCCTACCTCTTGCAGTGGGCCAATCCCGCCGCATCATGAGATTAATATACACCGTGAGTGTACACTTTCAAGGCCCCCTTGCAGAAATCAACCAAGAAGCCCGCTATTCCGGTCGGCAAGATTGGCGATCACCGATTGCCACCCGTCCTTGCCCGGATTGTGGTCCCAGCCGGGGTCGATCCCCTTGGGCACAAGCTGTTCCTGGCCGGTCGCCTTGTTGAGCCAGGGCACCATTTCGACCGGCGGGGCCTCGAACTTCAGCTGTTCGCCTTCGGCCTGCAGCCGGGCCACGTCGCGGGCGTTGAGGCTCTGGATGGTGCAGTGGCAGTTCCAGCCGTTCGGCGTGGCGTGCGTGTTCCACCAGGGATGATCGACCGGCAGCACCGTGTTGTGCCAGAGATGGTGCTGGTGGCGCGGGTGTTCCTGGCCTTCAAGGTGCACATAGCGCAGGTACGGCCGCAGCTCCTTGTTGGTCTCGAAACTATGCCAGTGGCCCGAGGCGTAGCTCACCCGCATGTTGGCGTCGAAGATCAGCCGCAAGCGGCGCGGCGAGCCGAGCTGCACCGTCATCGGCAGCCCGGTCAGCGGATCGGTGGCCATGGCCTGGCCCCACCAGCCCTTGGCCTGCAGGATCGGGGTGATCTCTTTTGCGAACTGGGCAAAGGTCTGGCCTTCGCTCAGGGCCTTGAGGAGCGCCTCGTAGACATCGGAAAGGATCTGGTAGCCAGCCGACTTGGCGACGGTGAACATGGCCGCGTGATCCGACCCATAGGCTTCCTGCCAGTGAAACGTCGGGTCGAGCCGGATCCCGCGCGCCTCGAGCGCCCGGATCGCCTCCTCGGGGCGAACCGGCTTGAGTTCGATCGCCATCAGGTAAGGTCCTGGCCGGTCTCTCCGGCCAGCCGCGCCGCAAAGACCGACCGCGCCAGCTGCTCGGTCAGAGCGTTCATGCCCAGGCTATCGAGCCGCCGGCGCAACAGGTCGCGCACCTCGGCCTCCGAGTTTGCGGCGGCGATCTCGGCCTCGAGCCCGAGGGTGACATTGCGGACAAGCGGCTCCCAGGCGCCATTGCCCAGCATGTCCTCGACCGCCGTCTCGATGGCGTCGGGTTGCGTCTGGACCTCGGAAGGCGTCCGGCGCGCCGCCGGCTGGATCTGGCCCGGCAACTGCCCCGGCTGCCGCGGCAGCGGCGCGGCGGGCATGGCGGTCGGCGCCAGCAGTTCCTCTTCGGGTCCGGGATCGGGCACCCCGATCTTGTCGCGCATGGTGGCCGCGCCGACCTTGAGCCCCAGCGGCACCAGCTTGGCGACATTGGTCACCAGGGCCGAAACGTCCTCCTCGTCGGGCCGGCCGATCCTGAGCTTCGGATAGGACTTGCGCGGCCCGCGGTTGAGCATGACCAGCGGCATGACCAGGTCGCGCCGCAACGTTGCGCTGAGTTGGCGGGCGTCGGCCTTCTCGATGTCCTCGCGGACCTCGTTATGCACCTTGTTGCCCGAGAAGCCGCCGGCAACGGCATCGGTGGTCCCGACCTGGCCGAGCACCAGCTTGGAAACCTGGCGGTCGAGATATTCAGACCGCTTCTCGTAAAGGTCGTGCGAGCCGGACAAGTCCGCCTTGACGAATTCGATCGCCATGCTCTCGGGCACGATGGCGGCATAGTCCGCCCCGATATTGGTGACGGCGGACAGCAACTTGTCCTTGTCCTCCTCGGTGGCACCCGGCCCATATTTGCCGAGGCGCAGTGGCTGGCCGTAAGCCTCGCAAAAGATCGCCCAGTCCTTGGCGGTGAACGACTTGAACAGGAACGCCCAGGCCGCGCCCCGCGCCAGCCCGCCCCTGATCGTCAGGCCGGACTTGATCCTGGCCCGATGGAATATCCAGCCGAAGGGCTTGAGCGGCTCGTCGCCATTGTCGCCGCGAATGAGCGGGGTCTCGCCATCCTCGCGGTCGAAGCGGAACCAGCGCGGGTCGCGCCACTTGAGCGCCGAAGGCATCCACTGGCCTTCGGAGGTGTCCCATACGATTTCGGTGGCCGAGAAGCCCTTGCCGAGCGCATCGAGCACGTCGATCAGCTCGTCCTGGAACTCGTCGCGGTCGATCACCTCGCGTACCAGGTCCGCGTCCTTGACGTCCTCGGCATTGTCGCTGGCCGCCTCGATCGAGATCTCGAGCCCGGCGACCTGCAGCTTGCGGGTGGCCAGAACGCTCTGATAGTGCTCGTGGCGCTCCTCCATGTCCTCGGCCAGTTCAAGATAGCGCGTCGGGTCGCCCTCGATGCTCTCGCGCAGGATCGAAGCCAGCCGTCCCGGCGTCAGCCCGGCGGCCGGATGGTCGCCATAGGGCTGGCGCACCCCGCGCACCGAGGGCGCGCCCTGTTCGATGACAAGCTCGGCCTTCTTGATCGGCTGACCGCGAAAATCGACCAGACCCCGGTAGAAATCGGCCATCAGAATATCCCTCTATGTTGCCGCATGTGCCCCATGCGGAACGGCCGGTCGCTGTCGCCGTCGCGTTCGGGACTGTCAAAGCGGTTGGGAGCGGGCCTTGCCGCCTCGTAGTCGTATTCGCGCCACTCCATGCGGCTGGCGAAATGGGCCAGCGCCAAAGCGACCGCGAAGTCGCCGTGCCGCTTCTTGCCGGCCTGCCCCTCGCGCTCGGCCGGGATCGAGGGAATACCCCTGATCACCTTGACCAGGCGCAGGTCGACCACGTGCTCGGCATCCCTTGCAAGGGCGATCGCACCGTCTTCGAAGGCCGTTTTAACGGGCGGAAAATGCTCGTTGTACCAGGTGGAGCTCAGCGTCACCTGCCAGACCAGGCCCGCGCCGGTCTCGTCCTGGCGAATGCCGAACTCGCGGCCGAGGTCCTCGGCGAGGTTCATGCCCATGCCGGTGGCGTCGATCGCCGCCCCGACCAGGCGCGGCGCGTTTCGGAACACATCGGCGCAGATCGCCTTCTGCTCGGCGAACGGCACGTTGCGCATCTCGACGGTCAGGGCCGAGCGCCGGTTGAGATTGGTCTCGATCGCCAGAAGTTCGAGGATCGCCGGGTCGGACTTGCGGGCGACGTCGTAGCCGGCGGCGTGCAATGACTTGGGATCGAGCCCTTCGAGCGCTTCGCCGATCGCCTCGACATGCGGCGCCATCAGGTGCCGGCGTTCGAGCGCGGGGCGCTGCAGGAAGTCGGTTGGCAGCTCGATGCGGATCACCGGCGCCTCGGCAGGATCGAGCGTCATGCGCGCCTCGATCAGCGGCGTGGTCAGCCAGGCCCCCGACCCTTGCGCGGGGACGCAGAACAGTTCCTCGTCGGCCCCGTCGCCATAGAAGTCGACGATCTCCTGCCGCCACTCGGCCTCGCACTCGGGCGTCCACTTACGGCCGGTCACCAGGCAGATGCGCTTGTAGAGCCCGTCCATCAGCGCCTGGTCGAAATCCACCCGCATATGGGCGTATTTCGAGCGGCCGCCGAGAATGTCCTGGATCTGGATGTTGAACTCGTTGTCGGTGCCGTTGTGGGTCGAGCAGACCACCACCTGGCCGCCCCACATCAGGAACGCGAGCGCCGCCTTCAGCAGTTCCTTGAGATTGTCGACGAAAGCCGCCTCGTCGATGATCACCAGACCCTGCTTGCCGCGCAGGGTGCGCGGGGCCGAGGAGAGTGCGAGGATCTCGAAGCCGGAGGCAAGCCGGATGCGGAAGGCCTGGATCGAGCGCTCGCCATGCTCGTCGCTGTCGTCGAACAGGAACTCGTCGACTGCCAGCGCGGCTTGCGAAAAGGCCCGCGCCCACATCGCGCAGGCGTCGATGAACTCGCGGGTCATCTCCTGGCTGTAAGAGATGTACATGGCGTCCATGCCGCCGGCGCTCTTGGCCCGGCTGGCCTTGAGCACGGCGGCCGAGGCAAGGCCCCAGGTCATGCCGATCCGGCGCGACTTCTCGATGAAGAGGACACTGACCGCCGTGCTGTCGAGCAGCCCCACGGCCTTCTGCTGATAGGTGAGCAGCACATTGGGCAGGCCGATTTCATCGAGAACGGCGGCCTCCGATTGCCGCCGCAACTCCTCCCATTGCGCTTTGCTCAGGGGCGCGTTCATGCGTTCAGCTTCTCGGCCTTGCGGGCCGCCTGGCGCTGGCGACGCTCGATCTCGCGCTTGCCCTTGTGAGGTCGGTATTTCGAGTTGCGGCTGGGCTTGAGAAGATCGCGCCCGAGATCCTTGTCGGCGATCGTCAACCCGTCCTTGCCGAATATCCGGCCAACACTCAGGACCCGCTTCATTTGCTCACCCCCAGGATCTGCGACTTGATCGCCTCGACCGTCTCGGCGGTCAGGCCCTTGACCTTGGCCACCTGCGTCATCGCCTCGTCGACCTTGCCGGCGAACTCGGCCTGCAGCTTCTGGCGCCGGGCCGTCGAGCCGCCCTGGGCCTGCACGGCGGCCCTCAGCGCATTGGCGAGGTTCATGGCGCCCTTGGGATCGATCCCGTGCTCGCCCGCGGCGGTCAGCACCTCCCAGACCAGGGACTTGATCGCCTCGGCCGCGATCAGGGTCAGATCGTCCGAAGCCTCGGCGTCGAAGCGCTTGGAGATGGCGGCGGCGATCTCGCGGGTCTCCTCGAGCCGCCGCGTCATGGTCGCCAGCCGGATCGAGTAGCGGTTGAAGGCCGATTTCGAGGGGATCGCGAATTCGAGCTCGCCGTGGTACTCGACCTGCAGCGCCTGGCACTTCGAAAAGAACTCTTCGTAGATGTCCTGCGCCGTCCGCTCGCGGTCGCGCAGGGCGTCCGCCGCCTCGGCGATGATCTGGTCGCATTCCGGCGGCAAAAGCTCGATGGCATTGAGCCGGCCGCGCCCCCTGGGCCTGTTCATCGCTCAGGCCTCCGGCGAAGGACGCGCCACGCCCTCGATGATCGTGCGCCGCTCCACGTGGTCGAGCCCGAGCCGGGTGATCTGGGCGATCATCACCGTGCCGACCTCGGTGATTTTCACCGCGCCGATATCGGAGAGCTGGCGCAGCTGGGTGCGCACCCAGTCCCGCGAGCGGCGGTGCCCCAGGCTGTCGAGCGTCGCGGTCAGGATGGTCTCGTTGAGCCGGTTGTCGGTCTGGCCGGCCAGCGCCTTGAGGATGACCAGCCGGGCATCGTTGGTGAGAAAATCATCGAAGCCGCTCATTTGGTCCTGTCTTTCCGCATGTATTCGTCGATCAGCCCCACGGTGCGGGCGATGCTCTTGAGGCTTTCGTTCAGCGTGTTCACCGTGCCGCGCATCTCGGTCATCGAGATCTTGAGGTCGTTGATCGTTTCTTTGTCCGGCAGGTGCTTCCACTCGCTGTCGATTACCCTCAGGCGCGCCTCGATGTCCTCGACGTCCTTCTTGACCTCGGCGAAGTCGGAATGGATGGCCTTGATGTCTTCGGAATTGCTCTTCGAACGGGCCGTCAGCCAGGTATAGAAGACCCCGCCCGCCGACATGATGAAGGCCCCGATCGAGGCGTAATCCTTGAATTCGGCCAGCGTCATGCGCGTCTCCCGCGTTCGCGCAGGTCCTGGCAATCCGCGCAGCGCCTTGCATTGGGCACCGCCATGCGGCGCTGAACCGGTATCGGGTCGCCGCAATCCATGCAGGCGGGGGAGCCGTTGCCCGCAAGCGCCGCCCGTATCGCGGCGACGCCGGCGGCGCGTTCCTCCTCGAAGCGCCGGTCGGCCAGTTCGAAATCGCGGTTCCCGAGCTTCATTTCGAACGCCCCCGGCCCGAGACGATGGTCCTGGCGATAGCGCCGGCGATGGTTTCACCCGAACGCGACAGGAAATGCGCGCCGATCACGGTGACCACCACCCAGGTGACCAGCTGGCCCGGATTGTCGGTCGAGGCGTGGGTCCAGCCCTGCAGCACCGTGTCCCAGACCACGATCTTGACCACGAACGACGCGACCGAATAGCTCATCAGGTTGCGGGCCGACCAGGGCGGCTCGCGCGAGCCGATCTGCTGGCTTTCGACCTGGGCCTGCCAGAAGGCGACGTTCTCCTCGAGCTTGATGCGGTCGGCATCGTTCTTCGAGTTGAGCCAGGTGCGCTCGGCAGCGAGTGCGGCGTCAGTCAAGGGCTTGAGCGGGTTAAGCCAGTCCAGAAGTCCCATCAGCCCACGTGCCTCCAGGTCTTGGCATCGGAAAGCCGGCGTTGCTTGATCCGCCAGGCAACGAACAACACCACGCCGCCGACTAGGGCGAGACCGATCAGCGGGTGATCGCCGATGAAGGCGAAGACCGGCCTGAGCGGGTCCTGGATGGCGTAGATCAGGCCGGTGACCTGGTTGACCTGGTCGAGGCCGGGGAGATTGGCGAAGGTATCGGGGGACTTCGCCGCCTCGCTCAGCACCCCGCCGGCGATGGTCGCCCCGCCGACCTTGGTCAGCGTGTCGGCATGGGCGATGGTCTGCGACCCGCGATTGCGCAGATCCTTGACCTTGAGCGCGTCGCGGCTGTTACCGGGGTGCTGGCTGACCGGGACGGCACGCTCCAGCGCCGCCAGGGTCTTTGGCCCGACAATGCCGTCGGCCGTCAGCCCGTTGGACTTCTGGAAGGCTGCAACGGCCCGTTCGGTGGCCGGCCCGAAATCGCCGTCGATGGCGACATGATATTGCAGATCCACCAGGCGCTTTTGCAGCGCCTCGACCTGGAAGCCGGTCGTGCCCATGCGCAGCGACCCGGAGCGCGTCGCCGCGACACCGGCGGGCTTGCCGGCTCGGGCCTCATAGGCGCGGCGCAGGCGATCGGCATAGGCGGCGACCTGTCCCGAGCCGTTATAGCGCCGGGCGATGGCGGTGAAGTCTTTCGCCCGGATATCGGCAACCAGGCCGACCGCCTCGAGATAGGCGACCAGGGCGGCGATTTGCTTCGTGTTGCTCTCGGCCATGGCCAGCACGAAGGCCGAGACCGTTGGGTAGCCGCAGAGCTGGTGATTGAAGCCCATGATCTGCGGACCGCCATAAGAGGTCGACGACAGCGCCGCGTCTTCGTCGATCGCCGCCATGCTCATCAGCAGCGACCAGCGCTGGTCCGAACCCGGACCGCCAAGGCCCTTGTAATTGGTCGGGCTCCAGGTCGCGGCGGCCAGGCCCAGCGCCAGCGCCTTCTTGCGCAAGCCAGAGGCGAGCCGCTTGTAGAAGGTCGCCTTCTCCGGGAGGATGATCAGCCGGCCGAGCAGGTCGTACCAGTCGCCGGAGCTTTCGACGTTGACGATGGCGCCGAGCACGTGCGGGTCGCAATTGAGGCTGGCGGCCGCATCGAAGACCGCCTCGTCGACGTTGCGGACCTCGCCTCTGGCGTTTTCGAGTTCGGTGACGATTTCGGCTGACATGGACGGCCCCGGTTGCGATACCGGGAGCCGCAAATCGGCCCCCGGAACTGCGACCACCTTGCCCGCGCACCGCCGCGCGATCTAATCGCAAGGGTGTGCCAATGAGGGGCTATTCGAACAGGGGAAGCGGGGCAGGTTCGCTTAACTTGAGCATCCGCCGGACGGTGACGTCGGTCACGTGCAGCCGGCGCGCGATATCGGCGACCGAGGCATTCATAGCCCGCATTTCCGCCGCGATAAAGGGCTTTGCGGTCGGCACCCGCACGGTCGCCGGCCCGAGCCGTTCGCCGAGCGCCCGCGCCGCGTCCAGCCCGATCTTGTTGGCCAACATCGACCCCGCCTGCGGGCGCGGCGCGAAATACATGGCCGACCCGCCGAACGTCAAAAAGAACTCGACCGCGCCCTCGCGGCCGAGCACCTCCACATAGTCCTTGATATGGGCGGGGATGGCGGGGCGTTCGGTCATACGGCGGCGATGCCCTTGATCACCCAGGTGACGGTGACTTCGCCGTTCTGCCGCTTGCGATAGACGAAGCGGGCCGTGAACCCGTCGCGCTGGGTGCGCCAGATGCCCGAGGAGGCCCCGAGCATAAAGCCCGAGGCGATCAGCTTGCCGTGGTGCGGATAGCTGCAAGCCAATTGCTCGACGCGCGACAGATCGGCCTTCAGCCGGTAACTGCGGCCTTTCATTCGATCGTCTCCCTGGCGTTGATTTCGAGCGACAGGGCCTGTCGCGTCAGTTCGGCCATGCGGCCCTCGAGTTCGAGCCGCTTGTGTGAATTGCGGGGCAGCAGGAGGATGCGCTGCTTCATGGCGGCCCGGTGCCGCTCGATCTCCTCGATCGGCATGCGCTCGATCACGGCGAGAAGCGGGGCGGGCTGCCGGCGCCGGGTCATCTCTTTTCGCTCCCGAGACGGTAGCGGATGATCTGCCCGAGCCTTTCCTGGGCGGCGATCCACTCGGCATCGGTGGCGCTTTCCGCATCCTCGATGCCGCCGAATGTCCGCAGAAAATTGCCGTCCTCGCCCTCGTTGGTGATCATGCCATCCATCACCAGCCGTGCGATTTGAGCCCTGACGACTTGTGCTCTTGGATTGTTCCACCACGCCGGCCTGTATTCGCCGGTCGACCAGTCGACGCCGCCCTCGCGCGCCATCCATTTCTTGAGCGCCTCGACGGCCTTCTTCGCGTCGGCGGCGTCCCTGAGGAACCGGGTATGCTCGATCCCGGTCTGGCGCCTGATGAAGGCCAGCATGGCGCTGTCGCGCCTGTCCCGAACGATCCCGAGGTTCCAGGCGCTCAGCCAAAGCGCCTGCAGCTTGGCCGCATAAGGCCCGTCCAGGCGCTTGGTGCGGGTCGCGCCGTTTTTGCGCAGTTCCTGCAGCACCCGCACCTGGTCCCCCGGCGTCATGTCGCTGAGGTGCCGCTTGCCGGTGATGCTCTCGAGCTTGCCGCACCAGGCCTCATCGTCTTCGATGCCGAGTTCGCGCCTGGCGGCATAGATCGCGCGCATGGTGCTCATGACGCTGCCCTCCCGGTGTCGCCGATGGCCTGGGCGGCGCGGGTGCGGATAAGTTCCCGCGCCTCGGCCGAGAGCCGATAGCCACTGCCCCAGACGGTTTCGATTTCGATATCGCCGAGCTTCTTTCTGAGCTTGCAGATGTGGACGTCGATGATCTTGAGCTCCGGGCCTCCGTTCGGATCGAGCCCATACACGTCGGCATGCAGGCGCTCCATCGTGGCAGCGCCCATCCGGCAGAGTGCGTCGAGCAGCTTCGCCTCGGTGGCGGTCAGGCCGAACGCCACCTGCAGGCCCATGACCTGGGCGTCCTCGCGCGCCTTTTTGTTCCAGCGCCGCACCTCGTCGGCCTCCGCCGCCGCCATCTCGGCTGATCCCTCGCGATGGGGCGTGACCGGTTCGACGCCCGGCTCGTCGGCGGGTACGGGGTCTTCGTCCTCCGCGAACTCCTCTTCATCGCCCAT
>WGNX01000005.1 GCA_016124335.1 Alphaproteobacteria bacterium | reverse complement strand
CGCACCACGCGTTCCCGAAGATCAAGCGAATAGGCTCGGCTCATCCATGCTGGCCTCCGATCCAGTCCTTCGCTTGAATCAGAGTTCGCACCGCTTGGGAATCCCCTTTCGATTCACAATCGGAAAATCTCGCTCTAGGCGCCTGCGCGCGCCAGCGCGGCGGCGCGCGCGGCCATCAGCCGGGCCGCCAGCGACGACAGCATCCGGTGGAGCCTTCCCTGCGGCTTGATGCCCACGGCCTTCAGCGCCATGCCGATGCCCCGGTCGATGTGGCTGGGCCGGTAGACCGAATAGGCGCGCCGCGCATAGGCGCGCGCGGCAACGCGCCGGTCGTAGGGGGCAGGCCACAGGTTCGCCGCGTAATAGGCGTAGGAAAGCTCGTCGTCCTCGGATTCCGCGATCCGGCCAAGCCCGGTGCGCAGCCGGCCCCACTTCCCGAGACTCTCGGCCGCCTGATAGCGGCGCATATGGCCGTAGAAAAGCTTGTAGTGGCGCAGCTCGTCGGCCGCGATGCGCCGGCACACCGCGCGGAAGACCGGCTCCTGCGCGGCATCGGCAAGGGCCGCATAGTACGAGCTGGTGCCCGTTTCCACGATGCAGCGCGCGATCAGCTCGGCCGTGCGCGAACCGCGCACCGAGGCGGTGGCATCGAGCGGCAGACTGTAGCCTTCCGTGAAACGGCGCGACGCGGCTTCGAAATCCCACGAAGGATCGGCAAGCTTCGCCCAGCGCGCCAGCGCCTCGCCGTGCTGGACTTCTTCCTTCGCCCACGCATCGATCGCCGGGCCGAATTCGCGGTCGCCCGCGAAGACATTGTTGAGATAGACCGCATAGTCCGCGCCGTTGTGCTCGACCAAGGCCGCGGCCTTGGCCACGCGCACCAGTTCGGGGTCGACAAGCTCGGGCCGGAAGGCCGTCCAGTCGATATCGTCGAGCGTCCAATGGGCCATGGCGGATATATGACGAGACTGGCATCCGGGCGCAACCCCTTGGTCGGCATTTGGGGCAATTATCGAACCGAATTAGTGAAACAAACCATCAAGTTCACTCAACGAAAACTTCGACTCGCCTATTGGGTGTTTTCCTTCGTAAAATAGCTCTCGATAGTTGTGAGCGGGAGGAGCTGATGCCGCACGCGGATGGAAGAGTGACTGAGTCCGAGGTGGCCTTTGCAATTGTTCAAATTGCAAAAGCCAAAAGAGACGAGATCGCAACATTTGATCAATGCCGCGACGAAGTTCCCGATCATCTAAGTTTGGCAGATGCCGACTTAGCTCAATCGACTACGCGGCCAAATGAGTCAATGTGGGAGCAGCAAATTCGGAATATCCAATCCCATCACGATCAGCCGGGGAACTACATCTGTGAAGGATATTTGGAACACGTGCCAAAGACTGGATATCGCGTGACAGAGGCTGGAAAACGAAAACTTCACCCCTAAGAAAATTTCGATTTGTAGCCCGGCTTGAACCAACAAAGTTCAGTGCCGCCATGTGACGACTTGTCCCAAACAAACCATGCATACGCCGTAGTACCCGTGCCTTTTGGCTCTACCCCACTTGGGTAAAATGTAATTCGTTCACTAAAAACCCAAACTCGGCTTGGTGGAGAATTCGCAAATATTGTCCGAGCTCTATTTGCACCTTCTAAAAATGCTAAACGAAGCAGCAGTGCAAATTTTCGCCGCGCCAGCTTGACTCCCGCCGAAACAAATCCCTCGGCACTGTTGTACGGTGGGTTTGTAATTATGTTTGCGATTTGGCGATTAGCATTAAGGAAATCATGACCGGCCTCACCATACCCGCGTTCATATAAGTCTGTACTAATTACAGTGTTTCCAGCTTCTTCAATTACCCGAGACATGGCACCGTTACCGCATGCACATTCCCATACGTCTCCAGAAAATTTTTCATTTTCCATAAGCGCGAACGTCGCCCACCGTGGCGTTGGAAAAAAGTCGGGACCTGATAGGTCCGCGAATCGCTTCATCGACGGCTTAAATCCGCCGTTGAGATTATAGGTTGCGTCCATATTAAAAATGATAACAGAATCATTGGGTTGGTAAAGCCCGAATACTCGAGTCGAATGAGTCACTTACGCAATTATTTTACGACTCGAGTATCCCTCGGTCACACGTCGATACGATGCCGAACTTCAGTCCGCCTTGCGCGAGACGAGGGCGAAAAGCGTCGCGACTGCGGCGGTGCCCAGCATCAGCACGAGGCTGACGGCGTTGAGCGCCGGGCTCGCCCCCTCGCGCATCTGCCCGTACATGTAGACCGGAAGCGGCGGCTCGGACCCAACGAGGATGAGCGTCGTGTTGAAATTCTCGAAGCTCATCAGGAACGCCACCAGCCCTGCCCCCACCATCGCGGGCCGCAGATAGGGCAACGTGACCGTGCGCAGCGTGCGCCACGGCCCCGCCCCCAGATCGCGCGCGGCTTCCTCCAGCGCCCGGTCGAACCGGCGCAGGCGCGCGGAGATCACGAGCGTGGCGATCGTCAGGATGAACGAGAGCTGGCCCGCGACGACCAGCGGCAGGCCCGGGCGCAGGAAGTCGAGGTCGGCGTCGAACAGGTCTTCAAGACCGTTCGCCACGCGGCTGGAGAAAGCGAGGATCGAGATGCCGAGGATCACGCCGGGAATGACCAGCGGCCACAGCATCATGTTGGCAAGCAGCGCCTTGCCGGGAAATTCGTGCCGTTCGAGCAGGAACGCATTGGCCGTGCCAAGCGCCACGGCGAGTGCCGCCACCGGGATCGCGACCTTCACGCTGGCAAGGAGGCTTGCGAGCATCGGGCCATCGCGCAGCACGCCCGGCCGGCCGAACACCGCGCCGTTGCCCGCGAACCATTCGAGCGTGAATCCCAGCCACGGCGGCGAGGGATACTGGCTGGCGTTGAACGCGAAGGCGGCGACCACCGCGAGCGGTGCGAACAGGAAGATGTAGAAGCACGCGACATAGAGCTTCCAGCTGCGCGTCGGCCGTCCCATCGGTCAACTCCGCCGCATCGTTTCGCCGAAGCCCTGGCCCGTGAGCTTCAGACCGATCCACACGATGGCGCTCGACAGCAGCAGGAGCAGCAGCCCGAACGCGGCGCCCTGCGGCCAGTTGAAGCGGACGATGAACTGCGCGTAGATCTGCTCGGTGAACCACAAGCCGTTCTTGCCGCCAAGCAGGGCGGCGGTGACGAAGTTACCCGCCGTCAGCATGAACACGACGATCGAGCCCGCCACGATGCCCGGCATCGCGTGCGGGATCACCACACGGCGCAGCACGTCGATCCGGCTGCCGCCCAGATCGAAGCCCGCCTCGATCAGCGAGAAGTCGAGGCTGTCGAGCGCGTTGACCAGCGGCACGACCATGAACAGAAGCCCGCCATAGACAAGCCCCACGATCACCGCGCCGTCGTTATAGAGCAGTTCGACCGGGCCGGCGGACAGGCCGGTTGCCTGAAGCAGCGCCGAGACAAGGCCAGTCTCGCGCAGCAGGATCATCCAGCCCAGCGTCCGCACGAGTTCGGACGCCCAGAACGGCAGCAGGCAAAGCAGGAACAGCACCGCCTTCGACACCCCCCGCGCTGCCTTGGCGATGTAGAACGCCACCGGAAACGCCACGACCAGCGTGATCGCGGTGACCGCGATCGACATCACGGCCGTTCGCGCGAAGGTGCGCCAGTAGAGCGGCTCGGTCAGGAAGGCGAGGTAGTTGGCGAAGCCGAACCGGTAAAGACGCGGCCCGACCCTTTCGCTGAACGAGAGGATCGCGATTTCGACATGCGGCACGATCAAGAGCAGGCCCAGCCACAGCACGGGCGGCAGCAGCAGCAGCCAGAATGCGAGGCCGCGCGCGCGCATCATGCCGCGAAGATCCGTGCCGCTTCGGCGGACCAGCCGAAATGCACGGCCGCGCCTTTCTCCACGCCCGCCAGCGCACCCGTCTGCGGCAGCGTGGCGCGCAGCTCGAAGCCGCCGGCATCCGCGCGCACCAGCAGCGTGGAATTGGCGCCGTCGAAAAGCACCGAGACGACCTTGCCGGAATAACGGTTTTCCAGCGCCGAAAGCGCTTCGGCCGACGGTGCGAGCGCCACCGATTCAGGGCGCACGAAGCACGTCGCCGGCCCCGCCGAGGGCGGCCCGAACCGGCGGCCGGCGACGGTCGCCCCGCCCGAAAGACGCACGCGGTTCGGCGCTTCGAACTCGGCCGGCCACCGGTTGGCATCGCCCACGAAGCCGGCCACGAACGCGGAAGCCGGATCGCGGTAAAGCTCGCGCGGGCTGCCGACCTGTTCGAACCGGCCGCGGTTCATGACCGCGACCTGATCGGACATCACAAGCGCTTCGGACTGGTCGTGCGTGATGTAGACGAACGTCGTGTTGAAATCGGCCTGAAGCCGCTTCAGCTCGATCTTCATGTGTTCGCGCAGCTTCAGGTCGAGCGCGCCGAGCGGTTCGTCGAGAAGCAGGATCGTCGGCTCGAGCACGAGACAGCGCGCGATCGCCACGCGCTGGCGCTGGCCGCCGGAAAGCTGGGTGACGCGACGGTCGATGAAATCGGCAAGCCCGACGCGGCCGAGGATGCGGCGTACGCGCGCCTCGCGCTCGCCGCGCGCCACGCCGCGGCAATCGAGCCCGTAGGCGACGTTCTCGCCCACCGTCATGGTCGGGAAAAGCGCCAGGTTCTGGAAGACCATGTTGACCGGCCGGCGGTTGGCCGGCACGCCCGCCATCGAGGCGCCGCGGATCGCGATATCGCCTTCGCTGGGCATTTCGAAGCCCGCGATCATGCGCATCAGCGTGGTCTTGCCGCAGCCAGACGGGCCAAGGATCGAGAAGAAGGCGCCCCGCGCGGCCGAAAAGTCGACGGCATCGACGGCGACGTGTGCGCCAAATCGCTTGGTTACGCGCGCGAGGGAAAGATCGGCGATTTCGGCCATGTCGTATCGGTATCGCGGGGGCGTCGTTTTCCGCCCCCGCGATATCCCCTTCAGGTCAGGAAGAAGCCGCCTTCAGGCGGTCGAGAACCTTGCCTTCGATGTCCTCGATGCCCGCCGGCACGGCCGGGTACCATTTGATGTTGTCCATCGCCTTCTGCGGGAAGCTCTCGAGGAACTGCTGCTTGAGCTTGCCCTTGGTCAGCCCGTCCGCCCCGCGCGAAGCGGTGAAGTTGCCGGCCGAGGCCGCGACCTTCGCGGCGATCTCGCGGCGCATGTTGAAGTTGATCCACGCATAGGCGGCATCGTCGGCGCGGCCGCGCGCCGGGATCGCGAAGGTGTCGATCCAGCCCAACGCGCCGGATTTCGGTGCGATGAACTTGATGTCCGGCATCTCGGCGTTGAGCTTCCAGCCGCTCGTGTCCCATGCGATCGCCGCCGCAAGCTCGCCCGAACGCAGGCCCGCCAGCAGCGGATCCTTGCCTTCCCAGAAGAACTTCACGTTCTTCTTGCACGACGCGAGCTTGGCGCCGACCTTGTCCATCATCGCGGCGTAGGCCTGCTTGTCGCCGTAGCTGGCGAACGGATCCATGCCCATCGAGAAGGCGAAGGCGATCAGCAGCGGGCGCCGGACGCGGAAGCTGACCTTGTTTTCAAGGCCCGGGCCGCACAGGTCGGCATAGTCGTTCACGTTCGGCGCGAGCTTGGAATTCACGATGAGCCCGTCGGTGCCCCAGATATGCGGCACGGCGTAGACCTTGCCGGCGACCGTCGTGTTCTTCTGCGTGGCGTCGAGCATCGAGGCGATGAACTGCTCGGTCTTGATCTTCGACATGTCGAGCGGCTTGTAGATGTTGAAATCCTGCTGCGGCCCGAGGATGCGGTCCTGGCTGGGCTGCGCGAGGTCGAAGCCGGCGCCCTGCGTGGCGCGCAGTTTCGAGATGATTTCTTCGTTGTTCGACAGAGTCACCTCGACGGCGATGCCCGTCTCCTTGGTGAACTGCTCGATGACTTCCTTGGGCGCGTAGTCGGCCCACGTGATCAGGCGCAGCGTCTGCGCGTTCGCGCCCGTTCCCGCGCCCATGCACAGCGCGGCGACGGCGCCGGCCAGCGCAAGACGGATGTTGCGTTTCTTCATGAAGCATTCTCCCGAACGCGGCCGGATTGGGTCCCGGTCCGCGGCGGAAGAAGCTAGCAGGTCACACGTTCCGGTTCATCTTGAATGATAAACACTACTTAAGTATGCCGACAGGGATCAAGCGAGCGCCACGACGACACGCCGGTTGCGCTTGCCCTTGCTCTCGATCTTTTCGACGACGATGCGGCCGATCTCGGCGGTATGCGCGACATGCGTGCCGCCGCACGGCTGAAGGTCGACGCCGTCGATTTCCAGAAGCCGCAGCCGGCCCGTGCCGCGCGGCGGCTTCACCGACATCGTGCGCACCAGCTCGGGCCTGGCATCAAGCTCGCTCTCGTCGACCCAGCGCGGGGCGACCTTGTGGTCCTCCGCGATCAGGCGGTTGATCTCGGTTTCGATGTGCGCCTTGTCGAACACGACCTCGCCCGGATCGAAATCCAGACGCGAACGATCGGCCCCCACCTGCCCGCCGGTGACGCCCGCAGGGATCACCGCGCAAAGCAGATGGAGCGCCGTGTGCATGCGCATGTGGCGATGGCGGCGATCCCAGTCGATCTCGATCGTCACCTTCTCCCCCTCGGCCGGGGCTTCCTGATCGGGGGCCGGTACATGCAGGATGCCGTCGGGGGCCTTGCGCGTGTCCGCGATCGCCACGCGCGCGCCCGACGCACGCACGAGGAACCCGCTGTCGCCCGGCTGGCCGCCGCCGGCGGGATAGAACACGGTCCGGTCGAGGACGATCCCCTCCGGGCGCACCGCGCGCACGACGGCTTCCGCCGTCTTCAGGTAGCCGTCCTCGCGGAAGAGCTCTTCGGTCATATCAGGTGTGCTCCCATATCGTTCCCGACGGCCGGGTAAACCCTTGACGGGCGGCCGGGAATGGCGAGAGTCGGGGCCATGGCAAGAACTGTCAACCCTGTGGAAGAAGCACGACGGTTCCTCGACGCGCTCGACGAGAAGACCGAACGCATTTCCGAACTCGTCGTCGGCGCCAAGACCGACGTCGCCCGCTCCACATTCTCGGCCTACAAGCGCTTTGCCGACGCCGTCAGCGACTTCGACAGCTTCTGCATCCTCATCGAATACCGCATCAAGAAGGTGCCGGAAGGCAACGAGCGCACGGCGCTGGAAGCGCGCTTCCATTCCGCGCGCGTCGGGCAGATGGCGCGCCATCTCAAGACGTCGATCGAACTCATGGGACTCGTGGCGAGTGCCAAAGAATTGCCGCTGGGCGCCAAGGACGTGTTCCTGCGCGAGCTGAAGGCGATCTACAACCTCAAAAACGCGCTGTCGGCGCCGCCTTTTTCGTCGGGCCTGCAGGCCGAAACGGCCCACGACGTCGAACTGGCGGAGAAGATCCTGCGCGAAATCATCGAGCGGGCGCCGGCCCTTCTCGACCTTTCCGTATCGGCCGGCGAACAGGGCGAACAAGAGGCCGAAGCGGCGTCCTGACCGGTTCCCCAACTGGCGCATTTTTTGGGGTAGAATGACACCCGGTTTGGCCTGAAAATGGGCTTCGGGCCGGCGCAGGCAATGCGCCTGCCCTTTTGTAGCGCCGGTACGGGCTGGGACGGAAAGATCGATGGCCGAGGGCGGGGAAAACGCACCGACGCGCGCGCCGACTTCATCGCGCGACGTGATGCTGGGCGAGCGGTTCAAGATCCGCCCGGGCCAGACCGTCATGGACATGGCCACGCCCGCGGCCGAGGCGTTCGTCGCCGTCGACCAGACCCAACCCGACACGGCGATGACGGCACTCGTCGCAAGGCCCGAACAGCTGCCGCGCGTTTCGGCGTGCGCCCAGCTCAAGGGCCTGTCGCAGGCCGGTGCCGCCAAGCTCCTCGAGCATGGGCCGATCGACTGGCCCGACGGCACGCGGCGCTATGCGATGGTCTACGAGACGCCGGCCGGTGCGGCGATCCTGCGTCGCAACGCCTCGATCCAGCCGATCGACCCGCGCGTGCTGGTACGCAGCTTCATTGCGCCGGCCGCCTCGCTTCTGGCCGAATATGTGCGCCGCGGCGTGGCCCATCGCGCGATCCGCCCCGACAATGTCTACTGGTACGATTTCGGCCAGTCGAAGCTGATTCTCGGGCCCTGCACCGCCGGCCCGCCCGGCGCCCGCCAGCCCGCGCAGTTCGAGCCGCTGGAACTTGCGATCTGCGATCCGTACGGGCGCGGGCCGGGAACCGCCATCGACGACGTCTATTCGCTTGGCGCCACGGCACTTGCGTTGGCCATGGGCCGGTGGCCGATGGCCGAGGCCGACGACCCGGCAGTGATCCAGCGGCGCATCGACGTGGGCAACTGGGACGCGCTTGCGGGCAAATACAATCCGCCGACCGACCTCTACGATTTCTTCCGCGGCACGCTGGCCGACGACCCGACCGAACGCTGGACGCTGCCCACGCTCGCCAAGTGGCTCGACGGCGGAAGGCCGGCGCTGCCGCGCATGACGAGCCTTGCCAAGGCGCGCGAGCCGTTCCTGTTCGAAGGCAAGCTCTACCGCACGGGCCGCGAGATCGCGCTCGCCCTGTCGAAGAATCCGCCGCAGGCGACCGGCGCCATCCGCACCGGCGTGCTGGCCGACTGGGCGCGCCGCGCCCTTCCCGACGACATTGCCGCCAAGAAGGTGCAGGCGATGTCGGTGCCCGAGAACCCGGCCGGTCGCGACGGCGATCCCGCACTTGTCGCGCGCATCTGCCTGGCGCTCGACCCTTCCGGCCCGATCCACATCTCCGGCGTCTCGGTGCGCCCCGACGGCGTGGCGAGCGCGCTTGCGCGCGCCTACCTCAGCGCGCGCGACACGCTGCCGGCGTACGATTCGATGTTCCGCTCGGGCATCCATCTCGAATGGGTCAGCGCCCAGCAGGGTCCCCAGGGTGCGGGCCGCCAGGCGCGCCGCCTCACCGTCTACGAGCGGCTGTCGCGCTGGGTGATGGAACCGATCCCCGGCTCCGGCCTCGAGCGCTGCCTTTACGAACTCGACCAGCGCCTGCCCTGCCTGTCGCCGCTGTCGATCGACCAATGGGTCGAATCGCCCGGCGAGATGCTGCCCGCCATCGACGCCGCGATCGCCGAAGGCGACCAGAAGGGCTTCGACCGGCACATCGCGGCCTTCCTCGCCGCGCGCGGGGCCGCCGACGAGAACGCGCTCAAGGGCCTGATGGGCGGCTCGGCCGACGAGGAGGCGCGCATGGCCTCGCTCAAGCTGCTCGCCCATCTGCAGGAGACCTACCTCGTCGGCGCGCTGCCCAACCTCGCCGCGCAATGCGCCGTGCTGGTGCGCCCGACCGTCGAGCAGTTCCAGCGCATCTCGACAAAGGAACTCATCGCCCGCAAGAGCGAGACGGCCGTGGGCCAGGGCGACCTTCAGGGGCTGCTCAACATCGTCGACGACCGCGTCGCGCTCGACGCCGACAAGAAGGGTTTCGATTCCGCCAAGACCGAATACGCGGCGGCGAGCGAACGGCTCAGCAAGGCCGATCTCGTCGTCCTCGACCGCAGCCGGCAGGCGACCTATCGGGGCCGCGAAACGGCGACGCTGGCGGCCGGTTCGCTGGCGCTGGCCACGTTCTTCGGCGTCCTGGCGGCGTATCTGTGATGGCGCCGAAAGCCAAATTGGTCGAGCGCGCGCAGCAGCGCTCCCGCGGCTGGGTCAAGAAGGTCGCCCCCGCGGCCTGGCTGCTTGCCGCCGTGATGTCGCTGATGCTGCTCGTCATGTGGCCGGCCATCGCGATCTACGTGGCACTTGCGGGATTGCCCACGCTTGCCATGGCGCTGGTCGACGACGACCCCGAGCGCCGCGGCACGCTGTGCGTGGGCGCGCTGAACTTCGCCGGCTCGCTGCCCTTCGCGCTGCTCGCACTGGGCGGGACGCTGCGCACCACCCCGCTTACCTGGGGCACGGCCTATTTCTATCCCTATCTGGGCGCGATGGTGGGCTTCGCGATCTACGTCGCGGTGCCCTACGTCCTGCGGCGCATCGTGCGCGTGGAAGAAGAGCGCGAACGGCGCCTTCTTTCCGAGCGTCAGGACGCGCTCGTCGAGGAATGGGGCGCCAACGTGGCGACCGTGCGCCTCGACTTCTCGCGCGCCGACGACGCGCGCTAGGGTTCAGGAACGATTTCAACAAGAGCAAACGGAGGAACGTCGGCATGACTTCGGCCAAGGGAAAAATCGCGATCGTGACGGGTGCGGGTTCGGGCGTGGGACGCGCCGTGGCGAGCGCGCTGGACGCCGACGGCTTCAGCGTCGTGCTGGTGGGAAGGCGCGCCGACGCGCTCGAGGCGACCAAGGCGGTGCTGAAGAACCCCGCGCTTGCCGTACCGACCGACGTTTCCGACGACAAGGCGGTCGACGCGCTGTTCGCGAAGGTGAAGGAGAAGTTCGGCCGCCTCGACTTCCTGTTCAACAATGCGGGTGCGGGCCTGCCGGCGACCTCGATCGAGGACGTGACGCCCGAGCAGTGGCGCTCGATCGTCGACGTGAACCTGAACGGGATGTTCTACTGCACGCGCGCGGCCTTCCGGATGATGAAGGACCAGAAGCCGATGGGCGGGCGCATCGTCAACAACGGCTCGATTTCGGCCCACGTGCCGCGGCCCGGCTCGGTCGCCTACACCTCGACCAAGCATGCGGTGACCGGGCTGACGCGTTCGGCCTCGCTCGACGGGCGCAAGTACGACATCGCCTGCGGCCAGGTCGATATCGGCAACGCCGCCACCGACATGACCGCGCGCATGGCCAAGGGCGTGCCGCAGGCCAACGGCACGATGGCTGTCGAGCCCACGATGGACGTCGCCAATGTCGGCAGGACCGTCGCGATGATGGCCTCCCTGCCGCTCGACGCGAACATCCAGTTCGTCACCGTGATGGCGACGAAGATGCCGTTCATCGGCCGCGGCTAGGCGGCGGATTTACGCGTCTTCGCCTTCAGCACCTCGGACGCGCGCCAGAATCCGAGCCCCGCACCATCGACGAAATGCACGTGCCGGTCGGCCATGAAATCGCCGACCAGGCACGTGATCGTCGTGGAATCCGCGCGCGCGGTGCCGAAGCGGATCGCGCCCGCGGCTTCCTCGCGCGCAAGCAGCGCTTCGATCGCATCCGCCTCGGCCGGCGAAAGGTCGAGCACGAGGCGCGGGCCGCCCGCGGCCTTGCGATAGTCCGACCGCTCGGCCATGCCGCGCCGGTAGTTCGCCACGTCGATGGCGCCGAGCCGGCCGCCGAGAAGATGGGCGATCGAGATCAGCGACGAACCGGCGATCGCCGTCAGCACGCGAAGCAGGCGCCGGCCGCGCGGCTGGGCCTTCGCTTCGAGCCACAGCGAATGCCAGCCCGGCACGCCCTTCGGTTCAAGCCGCCCGCCGTCGCCCAGCGGGGCCGCGTCGCCGACCGGCACCACCTTCTCGATCTCGCCCATCACGCGCGAAAGCGTGCGAAGACCAGCGGCACCGCCGGCCACCGGATCGATGATCGCGCACAGGATCGTGCCGCGCGAGGGCGGCACGGGCCGCCAGCGGCAGGAAAGCCCCTCGAGGCCGGGCAATGGCCCCTCGCGCGCCGGCACATGCCATTTTTCATCGGCCTTGACCCACGCATCGGCCGCCGTGACCCCGTCGCCCAGGAACAGGCCGAAGGCATTGTCGTTGCCGAAATCCTGAAGGGCCGCATAGACGTCGAGCCCGGCCGCGCGAAGGGCGGCAACCGGTACGAGACCCACGCGCAGGTCGATGCCGTACTCGGCCTTCGCCCAGTGCGCGAGGGCGCCCAGCGCAGCGCGCGTTTCCCCGGTGCGTTCCGGCGGCACGGCGGCAATGGCCCCATCGCCGCCGAACTGGCAGGCGACCGTATCGCCCGGCCGGCGCACCGCCTGCGAAAGCACCGCAACGGCCCCGCCGGCCACGAAATTCACGTCCCGGTCCCGGCCGGCGGCGGCAAGCTTCGTGCTGCCCACGACATCGGCCACCGCCAGCGACCAGGCATCGCCAAGCCTTGCGTAATGGCCCGGATCGACGCCGTGGGCCGCGAAATCGGAGATGCTCGGAAGGTCCATTTGCGCCGATTCTACCGCACACCGGCCCGGTGCCGTTCGTACGATTTTGTTAACGAGTTCGCGCCATGCTGCACCATCGCCCCATCCGTGTCCGATCAAATGCCCGTCGATCCACCCGACCTTCCGCCCGACACCCCGCTATCACCGCGCGTTCGCGCACTGCTGGACTGGTGGACGGCATGCCGCGGAAACCGGCCGATGCCGGCGCGCACCGACTTCGTTTCCGAAGATCTGGCCGCCTGGTGGCCCGACATCATCCTCTACGAAGTCGAAACCGCATCGGACGGCACGCGCCTTTTCTGGTTCCGCGTGCACGGCACGAACACCATCCAGGCAGACGGCGCCAACTATACCGGCCGCCATCTGGCAGAGGTCATGCCGGCGGCGTATCGGGACTCCACGCTCGATTGCTACGAAGCGATGGTCGCGCGCGGCCAGCCCCTTTATTCAACCGGCCACCGGATCATGCGCTCGGGCGTGCGCATGTCGTTCGAACGCCTGCTGCTCCCGCTGGGTGTCGAGCGCGTGACCCACGTGCTGGCATTGCTGCTGTGGCGGGTCGCGAAGCCGGTCGGGGAGATCGACGCGCTGGCGGAGGAGAACCTCCCGTTCCTGATCGATACGCTGGGCTTCATCGTTTCATGATACGATCAGGCGGAAGCCGTCGCTGAACGGCAGGACCGGGAGCCGACGCCATGAAACCTGCCGCCACGCAGCGCTGCTCGAATTGCGCATTCTGGATGCCGCCGCCCAACCCGAAGCCCACCGAAAGCGGCGGCGTGATCGGCCTTTGCCGGCGGCTCCCGCCCACACCCGTCTGGACAGGTATCCGTGTGAACAGCGCCACGGCGACGACGTTCGACACCGACTGGTGCGGGGAGTGGCGCGGTACCGCAGGTTGAGCGCGGCGCCGCGCACCTGCCGGGTTGCGTCGACGCCTTGGACAAAATATAAGACAAATTGCATCGATTGACCCGCCGCGCCGGGACTTCGCCGGATCAACCGCTGTGCCAGCGGCTATATACTATTAATAACATCTACTGACTTGGGACTTTCCATGCCGTCATTCCAAATGATGCGGCGCGCCATGCCGTTCGACCGGGGGTCTTTTCTGGTGCTTGCGTTGACGGCAAGCGCGGCAGCGATCTTGTGGGCGTTCGTCCTGACGAGCGTGCACTCGCTTCAGGAGGCCGACGCGGCCATGCTCGCAGAGGACGCACAGCAGGTTGCCGATCTTATCGAAGGCGAAACGGCGCGATCCCTTGACGTGGCGGTCGACGCGATCAACCGCGCGACCGATTCCTTCGAGCATCCCGACACCTACGACCGATTCGAGGAAATCCTCGCCGACCTTTCGCCCGTGCATCCGGAAGTCCTGGCAATCGTTTCGACCGATGCCGACGGCGTGGGCTCCGCGACGATTGCCGGATGGCAACATGAATTCGAGCAGCCCAATGTCAAGAATTTCGCGTTTCATCAGGCAAATCGTGATCCGAAACTCTATCTGAGCCTGCCGTACATCGGGCGGATCTCGAGTCAGCAGCAGGTCTTCGTTTCAAAGCGGGTCGATGCGCCCGATGGATCGATCGCGCGCATTGTCGGCGTGACGGTCAGTTACGATTTTTTCCAACAAATGATCTCGCATGCGCGCATCGGCCAGCACGGTACGGTCTCGCTGGAACGGCTGGACAAGGCGACTTTTGCCATCGCCTCGAACGACTTGCGGCTGGTACCCGGCCTTGACACGAGCAAAGCGGCCGTTTGGCGCCATTTCGAAGAAAGTCCCATTGGCACGTACCGTATCGCGTCCAGCCGCACGAAGGATTCCGACAGGTTCGTGGCGTACCGCCGTGTGCGTGGGATGCCGCTGGTGGCCGTTGTTTCGGTCGCTGGCGAGGACATCGCCAGCCGCAGCCGTGCGATCGCGCGGCCGCCCTATCTTGCCGCGACAGGGGCAACGTTCGGTCTTGCGGCGATCGGTTTCGTTGCATTGATCGCCACGGCGCGCGTGAGCCGGCTGCACCGGATATCGGAATTCCGCCGCCAGACCGCTCATCGCGCGCGCCGTCAGGCCGAAATGGCGAATGCCGCGAAATCCCGCTTCCTGGCGAACATGAGCCACGAGCTGCGCACGCCGCTCAACGCCGTGCTCGGGTTTGCCGAGACGATCCGCGGCGCGTATGTCGAGCCGGTGGGGCCGCGCACGCGCGGCTACGCCGACAGCATCGCCGAGGCCGGCGAAAAGCTGCTGCTGATGCTCGACGAACTGCTCGAGGCCACCGATCTTGAGAGTGCGCAGACGCCGCTCGATCTGGAAGATCTCGATCTTCGCGCCATGGTCGCGCACGCGACCGAACGGCTCTCCTTCGAGATCGCGCAGCGGCGCATCGCGATCGAGATCGAAGGGCCGGCCGATCTGCCCGTGCATCTCAACCGGCGCGCCTTGCGGCGCATCCTTGCAAGCCTGATCGCCAATGCGGTGCGCTTCTCGCCCGTGGACGGTCGGGTGCGCGTGTTCGTCGCGCGCGCCGGCGAGGCGCTTGAAATCGGCGTCATCGACAACGGGCCGGGCCTGCCGCCCGAGATCGCGGCCCATGTCGGCGATCCGTTCGTGCAGAACGAAAATCCGTTGACCGCCGACATTTCAGGCACGGGCGTGGGCCTTTGGGTGGTCAAGTCGCTGGTGGAGCGTCAGGGCGGCATCCTGAATGCCGAAACTACACCGGGTGGCGGTACAACCATTGTCATGCGCTTTGGTCGGGCGAACGCCGACGCCGCAGCCGTTCCTTGAGAAATACTTCCAGTCGAAATTCCACAAATTATATCTAATAATACGCTCCAGTTCGGACCTGTCCGACTGCCTTCGCCCGCTGGAGGCCTTTGTTGCAATTGCGCCTGTTGCGCCGACGCGATTTCACATCCGACACCGGTTCGCTGCTTGTCGCGGCGCTGACTGTCTGCGCGGTCGCGGTGCTGTGGATCTTCGTGGTCGCCAACGTCCACCTGATGCAGCAAGCGGACGCCGACAAGGCGCGCGACGATGCGGTCCGCGTGGTCGGGCTGATCGAGGGCGATGTCGCGCGAACCTTCGAGGTCGCGATCACGGCGCTGCTGCGGGCGGCCGATTCGATCGGGCGGGCCGATTCGATCGACCGCTTCGCCCGCGTGCTGGCCGACGTCCGGCCCGCGCATCCCGAGATATCGTCGTTCGCACTCGCCGACTCGCTGGGCCGCGGTCACGCCGTCACCCGCCGCGGCGTTCACGGATACGATGCGGCGGATGGCGAAGCCTTCAAGCATCTTTCCGCGAGCAAAACGCACGATGCCTATCTTTCGCTGCCCTTCCGCGGCGGGCGGCGCGAGGTCGAGCAGGTGGCGGTCGCCCGGCGGCTCGAGAACGGGGCCGGCGATTTCGACGGCATCATCGCCGTGACGCTCGATTATTCGTTCGTCGAACGCATGCTGTACGACGAACGGCTGGGGTCCGCGGGAACGATCGCGCTGCACCGGCTCGACAAGGTCCTGTTCGCGCGCGCGCCCGGCCTGCATGTCCCCGTCGGCCGCTCGACCGCCGACGCCGCGGTCTGGAAACACTATCCGCAGGCAGACGAAGGCATGTTCGAGGTCGCCGCGAGCAGCGTGGACGGCACGCGGCGGATCGTCGCCTTCCGGCGCGTGCGCAACCTGCCGCTCCTGGCCGTCGTCACGCTGGCGCAGGCCGATCTCGACGCGCGCGCGGCCGGCATCGCGCGCACGCCCTATCGCGCGGCCGCAGCGGCATCGCTGGCGCTGGCGGCCCTCGGCTTCGTGGGCATGCTCTCGACCAGGCGGCTCTACCGGCAGCGGCGCCTTTCCGAAGCGCGGCGGCTCGCGGCGGAGCGGGCGCGGGCGCGGGCCGTGCGTGCGCGCAACGAAGCGGAAATGTCGAGCCGGGCCAAGTCGATGTTCCTTGCGAACATGAGCCACGAGCTGCGTACGCCGCTCAACGCCGTGCTCGGCTTTGCCGAAACCATCGGCGCGGGCATCGTCGAGCCGGCCGGCCCGCGCACGCGCGCCTACGCCGCCGACATCACCAAGAGCGGCGAACGGCTGCTGGAACTTGTCGAGGAACTGCTCGGCGCCACCGAGCTGGAAACCGATTCGGGGCCGATCGAGCGCGAACGCGTGGACGTGCGCGCTGTCGCGCGGCAGATCGTCGATGCGATGGCGCGCAGCTTTTCCTCGCGCCGCGTGGCGGTGGAGATCGTCGGCGACAGCGGCGCCCCGGTCTTCCTCAACCAGCGCGCGCTGGCGCAGATCTTCAAGGCGATCCTTGCCAATGCGGCGCGCTTCGCGCCGCCCAACGGCCGCGTGCGGGTGGGTTTGGCGCGTTCGCCCGGCGCGCTTGAGGTTGCGATTTCGGACAATGGCCCGGGCCTGCCGCCGGAAATCGCGGCAAGTCTCGGCGAAAAATTCTCGCGCCGCGGCGGAGCGATGACGGCGAGCGCCTCGGGTGCGGGGCTCGGCCTGTGGATCGCGCGCACGCTGATCGAGCGGCTGGACGGAAAACTATGGGCGGAGGAAACACCCGGCGGCGGCGCGACATTCGCGATGCGCTTCCCGTTGCCGGCCGCCACCCCGCAAGCGGCGGCCGGGACGCCGGACCGGACGAAAGCGGCCGGCTGAGCCGGCCGGCGCGATCAGGCCGCGACGCCTGCCGCTCGCTGCGCGTTTGCGGCGATCGGCGCGCTGCCCACGACATAAAGATGGCCTTCGGCGTCGTGCCGGGCCTGATGGCCGGTCGCGAAGGCGGCAATGCCTTCGCGCTCGATGCCGATATCCGCAAGGCAGCGGTCGTCGAGGCGCTCGAGGTCGGCGATCGTGTCCTGGATTTCCATCCAGCGGCGGAAGGCAGCGGCAAGACGGCGCGCGCCGCGCTCGGCACCGACGAACAAGGCGACGAGGATTTCGGCCATCGCGGCCGAACGGTGAAGACGCGCCATCTGCTCGATGGCGTAATAGTTGATGCGTTCGGGAATTCGGTCTTCAGGAAGCGGGGTCATGGGCTCTTTCTCCGGTCTTTGGGCGTTGGCCGGATGCCCGGCCAGGCGCGCTGTGCTGCGATAAGAAAATGTACGAATGAAATCATAAAACTAATTTCGTTAATGTTGCGATGCAGCAATGCTGTTTCTGCAGCTTTTCGCATGTGCACAATGATCAACGCCGCAGCACGAAGCCTGCGCGCCGGGAAAATGCGCCAGATCGGGCACTTGCGGGTAACCGGAGGTGCCGCCGCCTTTGCCGCGTGCACAACTTCACGGCGGCGAAACGCGACGGTTGACCGCGAACGTCATACATTTGTGGCGTGGTTTTGCCGCCGAATCGCCTGCTGCGCGTCGCGATCGCCGCCCTGGTCGTGGCGCTGGGTGCGATTGCCTATGCGGCGGGCCCTGCCGAGACCTTTCCCGCACGGGCCTGCCGTGCGGTCGACGGCGACACGATCAAATGCGGGGCTGAACGCATCCGCATTTCGAATATCGACACGCCCGAGCTTGGCGCCCACGCGCGCTGCGCGGCCGAGGCCGAACTGGCCGAGCGCGCCCGGCAATTCACCGCCCAAAGGCTTGCCGCGGGTCCGATCGAGCTGTCGCGCGACGTCAAGCGGCCGCGCGACCGCTATGGCCGGACACTGGCGACCGTGCGGTCGGGCGACGCGGATCTGGGCGAAGCACTGATTGCGGCAGGCCTCGCCCGCCGGTGGGACGGGCGGCGCCATCCTTGGTGCTGAGGCGCGTTCAGGCGCGCGCGAACAGGTCGGGCGATGTGTCGAGCGTCACCGCAAGATGCGTGACGCTTTCGCCGTCATCCGAGAACGGCACGATCAACTGCTCGAAACGCCAGCGCTTGCCGCGGATCCTGGCATCGCGGAACCACACATGCGGCCCGCGCCCGGCGACGATCGTGTCGTAGGTCATGCGCATGTGCCCGACGCGCTCGGCGAACGGATATTGCGAGAGCAGCTTGCCGGTCATCTCGTTGGCGAAGAACTCGACCGCGCGCGTGCCGTCGACGCGGAACAGATAATCGCCCGGCATGACCTCGATCAGCGTCAGGTCGCCCAGGATCCACGGCACGTCGACCGGATCGAAGGCATGGCGCGGCGGGATCTCGCCTTCGCCGCACAGGTCCTGCCAATAACGGAAAAACCGACGGCCGTGCGGCGAGGCGATTTCGTCCTCGCGCCGCACCGGGCTGACTTCAGACAGGAGTGTTTCCCACATCGCCGTCGTGTCCATGTTGCATCCGGCCGGCGTCGGAAGGATCGCCTGCCCCGGCTGCAATCGCCACAAAGTGTCGTTTCGACAGGTTAATAATTCACTACTTTTTGAGGATTTCCGGCATCCGGGGCTTGTGCACGATTGTATGCCTTGTGCGCGTCGGTCGAACGCGGTCTAAGCGCGCCTCCCCCTTCGATCCCCCCGGAGCCGCACGATGGATTTCGCCGCCGCACGCGCCTTGTTTCCGCTTATCGAAAAGCGCGCCTATCTCAACACGTCGGCGGTGGCGCCGGCGAGCGTGCGTCTGGCCGACGGCTATCGCCGCTTCGTCGAGCGATGGACCGAGGAAGGATTCGATTTTCCCGCCGCCGAAAGCAGCGGCGACCGCGCCCGCGCGGCCGTGGCGCGGCTGCTGGGCTGTGCGGCCGACGACGTCGCCCAGATGGCCGCGATCAGTGCCGCAGCCGAGTTCATCGCCGCGCAGTTCCTGCCGGCAAGGCCGGGCGAGAACATCGTCGTGGGTGCGGGGGAGTTCAGTTCGAACCAGTTCCCGTGGCGCCAGCTCGAACGGCGCGGCTATGCCGTGCGGCTGGTCGAGTTCCGCGACGGCGGCGTGGCGGCCGAAGACGTCGCGGCGGCGGTCGATGGCGGCACGCGCCTGATTGCGGCAAGCGCCGTGCAGGCGGCAAGCGGCCATCGCTCGGATCTCGGCGCCCTGTCGTCCATCGCGCGCGGTGTCGGCGCATGGTTCTTCGTCGACGGCACGCAGGCGGTGGGCGCGCTCGATCTGTCGGACGCCCTGCCCGGCATCGACTTCCTGGCGACGACCGACCACAAGTTCCTGCTCAATGCCGCGCGCGGCATGGGCTATCTCTACATCCGCCCCGCATTGCGCGCGAAGCTCGTGCCGTTCGGCGCGGGCTGGAAATCCGGGCGCAACCGCTACGACAGCTATTTCGGACCGCAGATGGATCTGGCGGACACCGCCGCGCGTTTCGATGGCGCGATCTCGTGGATGGCGGCGGCCGGCGACGAGATCTGCCTTGCGCTCATCGAGGAGATCGGGCCCGCGCGCATCTATGCGCGCAACGCCGAATTGGCCGACATGCTGCGCGAAACGCTGGCCGGGCGCGGCCATCCGCCGGTGCGCCTGGCGAAGGAAAACCGCAGCCACGTCGTTGCCGTGCCGCTGGGCGGCCGCGATCCGGCCGCCGTGCTCGGCGGCCTGCGCGAAAAGGGCGTGGTGTGCGCGGCACGCGACGGGAACCTGCGCATCTCGGTCAATTTCTACAACGACGAATCGGATATCGAACGGCTGGCGGCAGCGCTGGGCTGAACGACCCGGCGGAATCGAAAGGGCGGCCCCCCTTGAAGGAGCCGCCCTTTGGAACGCCAGCCGGCGCGAAGCGTCAGGCCAGAACGTCGGTCGCCTTTCCGCGCCCCGAGGCGGCGGGCGGCGGCGGCGGGGCCGCCTCGCGCTGCTCGGCAGCCTTGGTCTCGGCCTTGCCGGCATCGCCGTCATGGTCGGGGTCAGAGCCCTTTACGGACCCGAGGGTGGAAAGCGCGGCGGTGGCCGCGGAATTGGAAACGGAAGATGTCGCCATTCGAGTTCTCCTTGAGGAAGCCGGCCAGTTCTTGACCGGTACACGCTGTAAACTAAGGCCCGCCCGGCCCCCTGGCACGACACATATTGTCGCAAAATGTAACCGGACCCCTATGCCGCGCCGATGTCCAGGATCTCGCCGCCGATCGGATAGAATGTGACCGTCTCGCCGACGTCGTTGGCGACCGCGCCCCGGCCGGGGGGTGCGAGGCGATAGACCGTCGCCCCGAAGATGCCATCGCCATTCGTGCCGTCTTCGGCGAGCGGCAGGATGATGCGTTCGCCGATACCCACGCGGCGCGCGTGGCTGAAAACCTGGCCGTGCCCGTGGGCCAGACACACGCCGCGCGCCACGCGCCTGTGGCGCGCGAAAATCCCGTCGAAATCGGCGTCGCGGAAGAACTCGGCCATGTCCGCGCCGCGCAGCGACCGGCCGAACGCGTTGTTGATTTCCTCGCCCGCAAGGCGACCAGTGAAGCGGTCTGCCGCGCGATCGTATTTCCACGACCAGACGATGGGCAGATGGCGTGCGATGGCAACCGGGTCGATGTGCGACCAACCGGGCATGAGCCTTCCGCTGCGAACCTCGTCCCAATGCGCGGCGATCTCGCGCAGGCGGCGGCTTTCGATGCGGGTCATAAAGTCGGCGAAGCGCAAGGCAGGATTTCCGTGCGGGGGGGGCGTGCGGGTGCCCGGACACGCATAGGCCGCACCGCTTAATTATGTATTAATTACACGGTATCCGAAGCCCCGCGGCGCGCGCGGGACCGCCCTGCAAGGAGCAGATGCCGCCCATGAACGTATTCGACCGCTTCCGCCTCGACGCAAAGCGCCTGTTCATCACCGGCGGCAGCCGGGGCCTGGGCCGCGAAATGGCGCTGGCGCTGGCCGAGGCGGGTGCGGATGTCGTGATGGCGGGCCGGGAGGCGGCAAGCCTTAAACGCACGGCTGACGAAATTCGCGCGCGCGGCCGGCAGTGCTGGACGATCGAGGCCGATATCGGCGTGCCCGAGGATTGCGCGCGCGCCTGCGCGGCGGCCCTTGCGCTGGGGCCGATCGACATCCTCGTCAACAACGTGGGCGGGCGGCGCGTGAACGTGCCGATCGCCGAGGAGACGCTGGAAACCTGGCGCACGCATCTCGACCTGAACCTGACCAGCACGTTCGTGTGCACGAAGGCGATCGGCGGCGCGATGCTGGCGCGCGGCAAGGGCGGGCGCGTGATCAACGTCGCGTCGATCAGCGGGCTCATCGCCAATCGCGGCATCGGCGGGCGGCATTACGAGGCGGCCAAGGCCGCCGTGCTGCATTTCACGCGTGCGACCGCGGCCGACTGGGCGCCCCACGGCATCACCGCGAACGCAATCCTGCCCGGCGTGTTCATGACGGCGCCCAACGAGCGCTGGGCGCGCGAACAGCCCGAGATGATGGCGAAGCTCAAGGACCAGATCCCGATGGGCGAGTTCGGCAAGCCCGAGGACCTTGGCCCGCTTGCCGTCTATCTCGCGAGCGATGCCGCGCGCTACATGACGGGTGCGGCCCTCGTCATCGACGGCGGCACCTTGCTGTGGTGAAAGCCTAGCGGAAAGTCTCCACGCCGATCGCGAAGACGATCGCGGCGAGCGCGAAACAGGCGATCGCCTTCCAGCGCTCGCCGTTCAGCAGCTTCGCGTAATAGGCGTATCCGGCAATTGCCAGGCCGCAGATCATGAACGAGACGCCCAAGGCGCCGGTCACGAAACCCGAAGTGCGCTCGATGGCCTCACCAAATTTCATTCCGGTTCTCCGAGAAGCCGCTGGAAAGTCAAACAACCCGGAATGCATCTTACAGGATTAGAATAAATTATAATACGCCATATAATTGTATTACGCGATTCGCAAAATGCGTGACGCCCGATCAGACGGCGGCCAATTTTCCGATCGTCGTCCGCGCCTGCGCGAGCGGCACCGACCAGTCGCCCGCCGCGGCCTGACGCAACAATTCGGCCGACGGGTACCACAGGCTCGTGTCGCCCGACTCAAGCCAGCGCCAGTCGGCATGCCGATGCAGCAGCACGCTCGTCGGCCGGCCAAGCGCGCCGGCAAGATGCGCGGTGGCACTGTCGACCGTCACGATATGGTCCATCAGCGCGCACAGCGCGGCCGTATCGGCGAAATCGCGCAGTTCCGCCCCGAAATGGCGCAGCGCCGGAAATCCGTCGAGTGCGGCCCGGTCGATGTCGCGGACATCCTTCTGGATGCTGACGAACTCGACGCCGGGCGCGAACAGCGTGCCGAATTCGGCCAACGGTACCGCCCGGCTGAAATCGCCCGCATAGCCCGCCCGCCCGCTCCACGCCACGCCTACGCGCGGGCCCGTCCGCGGGCCCAGCCGTGCCGCCCAGCGCTCGACGTCCGCCTTGCCCGCATGCAGGTAACCGCCCGCGGTCGCCGCATAGTCGTGCGGCGGGCCGAAAAGGAACGGCAGGCTCATCAGCGCGCAGTGGAACGCCACGTCGGCAACCGGCGTTCCGGTCGCGACCACGCCGGCCACATCGGCAAGCGAGCGCATCAGGCCTGCGAGCGGGGGCTGCACTTCGAGCACGACCCTGGCACCGCGTGCGGCGAGCACGCGCGCATAGCGCGCGAACTGCAACGTATCGCCAAACCCCTGCTCGGCGAAAACGAGCACGCGCCGGCCCGCAACGGGCTCGCGGCCCGTCCACGCCGGGCAGTCGAAGCGGCGCTGCCAGCCTTCCATCTGGCGCGCACGCCAGCGCCATTCGAATTCGCGCCAGCCCTCGGCATATTCGCCGCGCAACAGCAGGCACAGGGCGAGATTGAGATGCGCATCGCCATAGCCGGGCGCCAGCGCGATCACCGAGCGAAATGCGGCAATGGCTTCGTCGATCCGTCCAAGCCGTTGCAGGATCGTGCCACGGCTCGTCGCCGCCTCGACATTCGCCGGCGCAAGCGCCAGCGCACGCTCGATATCGGCAAGCGCGCCGGCAAGATTGCCCGTTCCCGCGCGCAGATTGGCGCGGTTGACGAGGGCCGCGCCATTGCGCGGATCGCGCGCGATCGCGGCGTCGTAGCAGGCCAGCGCCTCCGCCGGCCGGCCTTCGTCGCGATGCAGGTTGCCGAGATTGAAATGCGGGTCCGGATCGGCGGGGGCAAGTGCGATGGCGCGCGCGTAGTTTTCGGCGGCCTCGACGTTGCGCCGCGCCTCGCGCAGCGCGATGGCAAGGTTGTTGTAGGCGTTGGCGTTCGACGGCGACAGCGACACGGCAAGTTGCAGCCGCGCGATCGCCGCTTCGGTCTTCCCGAGTTGCGACAGCGCCACGCCGCCCAGATGCACGGCGTCGAAATTGCCGGGCGCAATTGCCAGTATCCGGTCATAGACCGAAAGGGCGGCGGCCGCGTCGCCCGCGCGATGCAGGTCGAGGGCGCGGCGAAACAGATTTTCCGGCGAGTTGTCGGCGTCGTTCATCGGTCCATCGCGCAGGGAACACGCGACTGGACATTAAGCGCGCCCATGCGCGCCGCGCCAGCAAAAGCATCGAAAAAATAGGGCGGCGGCGTCGCGGGGGAGGTTGGGCGCCGCCGCCCCGGTTGCCGGCCCTAGAGCCGGCTGAGCTTGAGGCTCGTCGGATCGGCCGTGATATAGCCCACGGCCGCACCGAATCGGTCCTTCCAGTTGGCGCGCACCAGCGGATCGAGCGTGTCCTTCACCTTGTCGTGCAGGCCCTTCTCCCAGTCGCCGGGATGCTGGAAATTGCTCATGATGTAGGTCCAGCCATTCAGCTCGTCGACCGCGTGCAGCCCGGTCGACTCGGCCCCCGCCGGCGTCGACAGGATGCGCGTCAGTTCCTTCGTGTCGACATTGTAGGCCCACAGGAAGTTGTTGACGTGCATGCCCGAATCTTCGCCGATGAAGAGCGTGCGCAGCTTCTCGGAGAATTTGAGATTGTCGGGGTTGGCGATCTTGTCGGCGTGCGCGGTGTTGCCGAGCGCGTCGGGCGAGATGTCCTCGCCGGCAAGCAGCGTCTTGGAAAGCACCGGCACCCACTCGCTCTTGATGGCGGCACCGGACGTATCCTTCTGCCCGCCCTTGAGGTCGTGTGCTGCGACCGCGCCGGCCATCAGGCGCTTGTCGAGCGCGATGTTGGATTCCGGATACCAGCCCTTCGAGCCCTTCACCATCGTGTCGCGCGCATAGGAGATCGCGGAATACGCGACCTTGTCCTTGATGTTGACGGTCGTGCCTTCGAGCTTGGTCAGCGCCATGCTGGCGCCCACGAGTGCCGCGTAGCGGTGCGTTTCGAGGAACGCCGCCGCCTTCTCCATGCCGGGCTTGAGGCGCACCCAGTTTTCCTTGCCGCCGTACCAGATCTTCGTGAAGCCCGGCGCCTTCGGGTCTTCGAGCGCCACGTCCATGATGTCGGCGGGCTTCAGCTGGCTGGCGAGCCCTTCGATGTCGCGGCTGGTCGCGTGGCCGAGGCGGATCCAGGCGAGAGTCGCTGCCGGCGCCGCAGGATCGACCGAAAATCCCGGGCCGTACTTGGCGACATAGAGCGTGCCGGCGGAAAGGTCGCGCGCCTTGTCGGCCACGAACAGGAACAGGCCGCCATTGTTGATGTCGTCGCCGAACAGCACGGTGCGCTCGTCCGGCATCACCTGCGCCAGCTCGCGCGAGATGCGGCCGAGATTATAATGCTTCTTGATGCTGCCGGTGCCGTCGGGATGGACCGTCACCTCGGGCAGATGGCCGTAATGATACGGATTGGCCATCGTCTCGTCGCCGAAGACTATCTTGCTGTAGGCCTTGAAGGTCTTGTTCGGGAAGAACGCGTCGGGCTCGTATTCCTCCGAGGAAAGATGCGTGTTCCACGGCGACAGGCTCGCCCCGCAGGTGATCCACAGCGCATGCACGGCGGACGTATCGACGTTGTGGTACTTGACGAGCTTCAGGTGGCCGGTGCGCGGATCCTGGTCGAGCGTCAGCACGGCGATGGGCGACGGCAGGATGCCGTAGGTGTCAGCACCGCTCTGATCGCGCGAATTGTACTCGAACTGCACGACCGCGAAGACCGGCTTGCCGGCCACGCCCGGCACCTTTGCGTTGGGCAGCGACAGCAGCGAGGTGCCGTCCGGGCTGTCGGAGAACATCTGGCGCTCCTTGCCCGGCACGGACCTGTCGATGATCGGCTTGTGCGCGATATCGTAATAGCCGCCAGCGAGGATCGTGCCGCCCTTCCCGTCGGGCACGCTATCGCCGGTGACGAAGAACGGGTGATAGGTGAGCTTGAAATCGTGCGTGCTTCCGTCGCTCATCTTGACGGCGAGGCGCGAACCCACGGTCGTCGCCGCCATCGCGGCCGGATCGGCCAGCGTGGGCGCGGGCATGCCGGTGAATTTCGCCGAGACGAACTTCGCCGTACCGGCCGCCAATGCGGCGGGTGCGCCACCGGCCATCAGCGATGCCAGCGAGGCCGCACCCAGCGGCAGCATCGGTGCGCCGGCAAGGAGTTTCAGGGCCTGGCGGCGGGTGGCGACGGGCAGATCGGTCATGGCGGATCCCTCGGGTTGGCGTGGCGACGATCGGGCCCGCGAGGGATAGCAGGGATAGATGACAGGCCGATGAACTCAGGCGATTGCCCGGCACGGTCACCGAGCCGACGCCGGCCGGGAAATGCTCCCCTGTCCGACCGGGGGCAGGGTTGCCGGATGGCCGAGTCCGCGTCTATTGTCGCGCCATGGTTCCGCTCGCCACGCTCCTCGGCACGCGAATCCCGCTCGCGGTCGTCGATGTCGGTGCGGCTTCGATGGGGCCGGGTACGGATGCGTATTCGGCGTTGGCCACCGACCCGGACGTCAGCGTCGTGGGTTTCGAGCCCGATGCGGCAGCCTGTTCGGCACGCAATGCCTCGGCCCCGCCGCAGCACCGCTTCCATCCTTTCTTCGTCGGCGACGGCACCGAGCGCACGTTCCACAAATGCGCCAACCCGCTGACGTCTTCGCTCTACCCGCCAAATGCGCGCCTGCTCGATTTGTTCCAGAACCTGCCGATCCCGCTCGTGGGAACCGAACGGGTCCAGACGCGCCGGCTCGACGACGTGGCCGAGATCGACGGGTGCGATTTCCTGAAGGTCGACGTGCAGGGTGCGGAGCTGGACGTGCTGCGGGGTGCACGCCGCCTGCTCGCACGCGCACTCGTCGTGCACACCGAGGTCGAGTTCGTGCCGATGTACGAAGGCCAGCCGCTGTTCGGCGACGTCGACGTGTTCCTGCGCGGCGAAGGCTTCATGCTCCACCGCTTCGAAGGCGTGTTCAGCCGCCAGCTCAAGCCCGTCGTCATCAACGGCGATCCCTTCGCGGCCGGCAGCCAGATCCTTTATGCCGAAGCGGCCGTCTATGTGCGCGCGATCGACCGGCTGGCCGCCGTGCCCAACGACGCGCTGCCGCGCTTCGCGCGGATCATGCACGACGTCTACGGTTCGATGGATCTGGCAGCACACCTGCTGCACGCGCTCGACGCCCGCACGGGCGGCGACGCGCTGAAGCGCTATCTGGACGGTCTCGCCCGGCCGCCGGCCTAGACGCCGAGATAGCGCTGGAGCACCTGCGGATCGGCCTTGATCTCGGCCGCCGGGCCTTCGTGGACGATGTGGCCGTTGTTGATGATGTAGACGCGCGTGGCCAGCGCCAGCGTCGCGGCGAGGTTCTGCTCGACCAGCACGATGGTCTGCCCGGCGGCCGCAAGGTCGCGGCACGCCTTGACGAGATCGCGCACGATGACCGGGGCAAGCCCCTCGAACGGCTCGTCGAGCAGGATGATCTTGGGCGAGCGCACGAGTGCGCGCGCGATCGCCAGCATCTGCTGTTCGCCGCCCGAAAGATCGGTGCCGCGGCTGGTGCGCCGTTCCTTCAGGCGCGGGAACATCTCGTAGATGCGCCCGAGCGGCCATTTGTCGGGTGCGGTCAGGCCGGCGAGGATGATGTTCTCCTCGACATTGAGGCTGCCGAAGATGCGCCTGTCTTCGGGCACGAGCTGGACGCCGGCCTGCGCGATCGAATGGCTTTTCTGGCCCGCAAGCTCCACGCCCTCGAGCCTGATGCTGCCGCTCCTGGGCGTGACGACGCCCATCAGGCTCTTGAGCGTCGTCGACTTGCCGGCCCCGTTGCGGCCGAGAAGCGCCACGACCTCGTTCTGCGCCACGCGCAGGCTCACGTCGAACAGGATGTGCGAATCGCCGTAGTAGCTGTTGAGTCCGGAGACTTCGAGCAGGTTCATTCGAGCACCCCGCCGAGATAGGCTTCCTGCACGGCCGGGTTGGCCTTGATTTCCTCGGGCGTTCCCTCGACGAGCACCTGACCTTCCTGGAGGACGGTGATGCGCTCGGCCAGTTCGAAGAGCGCTTCCATGTCGTGGTCGATCACGATCATCGTGCGGCCCCGGGCGATCGACTTGAGCAGCTTGACCGTATCGATGCGTTCCTGCGGGCTCATGCCGGCGAGCGGCTCGTCGAGCAGCAGCAGGCTAGGCGACGTGCCCAGCGCCAGGCCGATCTCCAGCCGCCGCTTCTCGCCATAGGCGAGGTCGGAAACCTTGGTGTCGGCGCGGCGTGTCAGGCGGACCAGATGCAGCGTGCGGTCGACCTGTTCGTTCAGGCCCTCGATGCGCGCGGGATCGCGGAACATGTCGAGGCGGAACTTGCCGCGCCGGTCGGCCAGCACGGCAACCGTCATGTTCTCGCGCACGGTGAGGTGCGTGAACAGCTGGTTCACCTGATAGCTCTTGGTAAGGCCGAGCTGGCAGGCGTCGGTCACCGACATGCCGGTGATGTCCTGCCCCTCGAACACGATGCGGCCCGCCGTCGGCGGCACCTCGCAGGTCAGCATCTTGAAGAAGGTCGACTTGCCCGCCCCGTTCGGCCCGATGACGCCGCGCAGTTCGCCGTGGTTGACCGTGAAATTGATGTCGTTGTTGGCGAGCAGGCCGCCATAGCGCTTGGTGAGGCCGGTCGCCTCGAGGATCGGCCCGGTGGTGCGGTCGCTGGCGCGGTGGTGCGCGGGCATCGCCTCGTCGGCGCCGACTTCCTCGTGGAAGCCTGCCCCGTCGGCCGCGGTATCGGCGGCCGCCTTGCCCGCGCCGCGTGCCAGTGCCCGCAGATCCGCGATCCCGCCGATGATGCCGCGGCGCAGGAAGATGACCAGCACGACGAACACGACGCCGAGAACGAGCTTCCACGCCGCCCCCAGATCGAGCGCCTTCTGCAGGAAGTCGCTGAGATAGAGCCACAGTGCGGCACCCACCAGCGGGCCGAACAGCGTGCCGGTGCCGCCGATCGCCGCCTGCATCACGAGCTGGCCCGAGGTGTCGAAGGTGAACGCGTCGGGCGGCATGAAACCCTGCATCACGCCCAGGAGCCCGCCCGCGAAACCGGCATAGGCAGCCGCGATCACGAAGGCGGTGAGCTTGTAGGCGTGGACGTTGTGGCCCACCGCCGCCGCGCGCAGCGGATTGTCGCGGATCGCGGCAAGGATGGCGCCCACGGGCGAACGCACGATGCGCAGCGCCACGACCATGCCCAGGAAATACCAGAACGCCAGGAACGCGTAGATCGAGTAGTCCGTGTTGAACTTCACGACCGTGAAGCCGAGATCGAAGCTCGGCGTGGGCACGCCCGGCAGGCCGTTCTCGCCGCCCGTGACGCTTGCCAGCGGCGAGAACTCGACGAAGAAGAAGACCTCCGCGATCGCCACCGTGATCATCGCGAAATAGATGCCCGTGCGACGCAGCGCGATCAGCCCCACCAGCCAGCCGACCACGCCCGCCGCGATCATGCCGATGAACAGGGCCGTGACCACGTGCGGGAAGCCCGCGGTCGTCATCAGGTAGGCGGCGACGAACCCGCCGGTACCGAAGAAGGCCGCCTGCCCGAACGACAGCAGGCCGGTGAAGCCGAACAGGATGTCGAACCCGATCCCGAACAGGCCCCACACGAGGATGCGGTTGATCGTGTTGGGCACGAAGCCCAGATGCGGCAGCACGAGCGGCGCCGCGATGAGCCCCACGGCCGTGAGGGTTTCGACGAGGTAAGGTCGGGCGTATCGCATCAGGCCACCGGTTTCATTCGCGACCCGCCGTACCGAGCAGACCGTATGGACGCAAGACGAGCACCACCGTCATCGTCACGAACAGCATGACGTAGGAGTAGCCCGGATCGAACATCGAGGTGATGGAGATGATCTCGCCCGCGATGAGCCCGCCGAGGATGGCGCCGGGGAAAGAGCCCACGCCGCCGATGACCACGACCACGAAGGTCTGGACGAGGATCGCCTCGCCCATGTCGGGCGTCAGCGAGACGACCGGCGCGTTGACGATGCCCGCGAAGCCCGCGGCCATCGAGCCGATGCCGAAGACGACCATGAACACGCGGTAGACGTTGATGCCCAGCGCGCCGACCATCGTGGAATCCTCGATGCCCGCGCGCACGATCATGCCAAGCCGCGTGCGGTAGAGCACGAAGAACAGCACGACCAGCGCCACCGCGACGATCGCCACGAGCGCGAGCCGGTAGGTCGGGTAGACCATGAAGCCCAGCGGCGTGATGCCGGTGGCCCACGACGGCCCCGGCACGACCTTGGAAAGGCTGCCGAAGAAGAAACGGATGACTTCCACGAAGACGATGCCGAGCCCGAACGTGACCAGGATCTGGTCCTCGTGCGGGCGGGCATAGAAATAGCGGATGATCACCCGCTCCATCACGATGCCCACGAGCATCACGAACAGCGCGCCGCCGACGACCGCGGCGACGTAGGATTCGGTGAAGCCGTAGACGACATAACCGGCGTAGCCGCCGATCATGAACAGGGCGCCGTGCGCGAGGTTCAGGACCCCCAGGGTTCCGTAGATGATCGTCAGGCCCGACGAGATCAGCGCCAGCAGCGCGCCGAGCACCAGGCCATTGACCGCCTGCGAAGCAAAGTTAACCCAGTTGATCACGATCGAACCCCGCGCACGTGTCCTTCAGTTTCCCGCGAGCGGGCTCAGGTGTAGTCGCCCAGCGAGCAGCCGAACGCGTCCGGCTTCTGCATCAGCGGCTCGCCCGGGACCACTTCGACGACCTCCCAGAAGTCCTCCTTGTTCTTCATCGCCTTGGGCCCCTTGCCCTTGACGATGACGACCGGGCGGACGAGCTGGTGGTCGGCCCCGCGGAAATGCACTTCGCCGACGGTCGAGTCGAACTTCTCGCCCTTCTCGTAGGCCTTGATGACGTCCGGCGGATAGAAGGTGCCGGCGCTCTCGACCATGCGCGCCCAGATCGCGAACTGCATGTAGGCGTTGTTCGCACCCCACTCCGGCTTGTAGCCGTACTTCTTGTCGAACGCCTCGACGAACATCTTGGCGAGCGGGTACTTGTCCTCGAGCGTCCACCAGAAATCGGTCGCCGCGTAGACGTCCTGCATGATGTCGGCGCCGACTTCCTTGGCCAGGAACGGGACCTGGTAGGGCACGACGAGCTTCATCTTCGGCAGGATGCCGAACTGCTTGGCCTGCTGGATGGACAGCACCGCATCGTGGCCCCAGTTGACGTTGACGAGAACGTCGGCGCCGGAGTTGGCGATGTTGGTGAGGTACTGGCTGAAGTCGGGCGCGCCGAGCGGCGAGACCTGGTTGGTCACCATCGTCCAGCCGCCGTTCGCGGTCAGGTAGTCGTTGACCGACTTGGTGACCGTGTGGCCGTAGGTGTAGTCCGGCGTCATGAACGCCGCCTTCTTGCCCTTGCCGAAGGCCTTCAGCAGCACGGGGCCAATGGCGTTGGCCGCCGTCTCGCCGTAGAAGCACTGGCGGAAGCTGTAGCGCGCGCAGTCCTTGCCGGTCGTGTCGTTCGAACCGGAGATCGCGACCGCGTAGAGCACCTTCTCGCGTTCGGCGAACTTGTTGAGCGCCACGGCGACCGCACTCGACGTCGAGCCCGTCATCAGCACGATCTTGTTCTCGGCGATGAAGCGCTGGACCGCCTGCACCGCGTTGTTCGGCTTGGCGCCGCTGTCGGCGACGAGCAGCTTCACCTGCTTGCCGAGCACGCCCTTGGTGGTCTTGGGCGAGATCTTCTTGATCAGCGCATGGCCTTCGTTGATGTGCTGGACCGCAAGCTCCATGCCCTTGAGCTCGTCCTCGCCCTGCGCGGCGTAGGAGCCCGTGCGCGGCACGGCGGCACCGATGGAAACCGTGCTGCCGGCGGAACCTTCCGGCCAGGTGCCGAGGGGGGCCGGCGCCGCGAAGGCGGGAAGCGAAAGGCCCGGCGGGATCATGGCGCCGCCGACGATACCGGCGCCGACCTGCATGGCCGTGCGCCGCGTGAACCGCGACGCTTCGGGGTTGCGTTTTGTCATGTCATCTCCTCCACTGTTTAATAGTGTTTATTGGCCTCCTCGGCATTGCTGCCGAATCCGCTTGTCGTCGCCGCTTTACGCGGTCTGTCGGAGAAGCGGATTGCGCCGGTGGCGGTCTTGATGTCGATCGCCGTGCGGCACGCACCCGGATTTTCCGTATCGTCCTTTTCATTACCAATCGTGGCGAAACCGTGGCAACCGACAAATAAACGCGGTTCATTTCACGCGAATGAGTTGGAGAATTACGATTTATCGCGAAATTCGGCACTCTGCGTCGTTGGATTGCCGATTGCTGCACATATAATCGGCAACCAAATGTGGCAGGTGCCGCAACCGCAGCTCAATGCGTGCGGCGCGCGCGACGAATTGCGCTCGAGCGATCCGGCGCACGTGCCCATTGCAGAGGATTCGGGAGGAGCCGAGATGGCTTATCTGGGTGTCGATCCGTGGCGCCGACAGTATTTCGCGCCCGTTCCCTGTCCGCGCGGGATCGACATTCCCGTCGACGAGGCCAGCGCGTGGCGCGTGCATCCGGAATTCCGCCACGTGCATAACAAGCTGTGGATCTGCCAAAGCCAGGGCCTTGCGCACGGGCCGCACGGCGTGACGCCACCGTCGTTCCCGGTCTTCTCGAAGCCGATCTACAACATGCGCGGCATGGGCACCGGCAGCCGCGTGCTGCGCGATGCGGGCGACTATCGCCGCCATCTCCAGCCCGGTCACATGTGGATGCCGCTATTCACCGGCGCCCATGTCAGCACGGACCTCGCCCTTGCCGGCGGGCGCGCGAAATGGATCCGCCACACGACCGGCATCCCGCGACGCGGCGGCACGTTCGACCGCTGGATCGTGCACGCCGAACGCATGCCCGAACTCGAGCGCCGGCTCGCGCGCTGGGCGCGGCGCGGCCTTCAGGGCTTCACCGGCATCGCGAATGTCGAGACGATCGGCGGGCGCATCATCGAGTGCCATCTGCGCATGGCCGAACAGTGGCTCGATCTCAACGGCGAAGGCTGGCTTGCGGCGGTGACCGGGCTCTACCGGCATGGCACGTGGAAATTCGACGATGCGCGACGGCGCACCGGCTACAGCGTCGTGCTGTTCGCCCCCCACGGACGAAGCTGGCGCGTGCCGCCGCGCGCGACGATCGACAGGCTGCGCGCCCGGCCCGACATCGCCTCGATCCAGATCACGTTCGATCCGCGCCGCACGCCCGCCACGCACGCGATGCCGCCCGGCGGTTTCCGCCTGGCGATCGTCAATTGCTGGAACCTCGCGGCCGGAAGACGCGTGCGCCGCGAACTGGCGCAGGCCTTCGGCGTCTGACCGGCGCCTGCCTATTCGCGCGGATACCACCTTGGAAATTATTTGAAAATATGACACTTTTCCATTGCATCCACCCTAGAGTTGCTCGACTGTCGGGACATGAAGTCCCCGTTGTCGGAACGGGGCTTGGTGCCGGGGGTCAAATGTACGGCTGGCTGCGTCGGGGCGCTTGCGCGGCCCTGTCGATCCTTGCGGCACTGTTGCTGGAAGGTTGCGCCGCGCGAACGGCGCGCGTCGTCGACATCGTCCAGCCGCACGACGAACTGATGGGCTGCGAGCAGCTCCAGAGCGAAATCAGCGCGACACGCCGGATGGCCGGCGCTTACGACATCGACAACGGCCAGCAGAGCGAGCGCAACCAGCTGGCCTTGCTCGGCGCGCTTGTCAATCCGATCATCCTCATGAATGCCGATGCCGGCGATGCAGCCACGCAGGAAGCCGGCGCCTTCGGCGCGCGGGCGGCGCATCTGGAAAACCTCAGGCAGAAGAAGGAATGCAAGAATGGCTGACGGCATTGGTACGCGCGCATGCACGCACAAGGCGCGGTTCAACCGCGTGGCAAAGCGGATATTCGCGGCCGCCGCGCTGAGCCTGCTGGCGGCCTGCGCGCAGCCCGCCCGCGTGTCGCAGATGGCCGTGACCAACGTGATCGCCCCGGTCGTTGCCAGCAATCCAGAGCTTGTCGGCTCGATGTCGGTCGGCGAGGTCGCCGGCGGCAAGGAGACCAATCCGATCTGGACCTCGCAGGTCGACAATCCGCAGTTCCGGGAAGCGCTCGAGCGCTCGCTGGAATTCAACGGCCTGCTTGCCTCCGGCGGCACCCCGGGCCGGTTCGTCGTGACGGCGAACCTTATCGAACTCGACCAGCCGATCATGGGGTTCAACCTGACCGTCACGCCGCGCGTGGCCTACCGCGTGGTGGAGAAAAGTTCGTCGAACGAACTTTTCCGCGAGGAATTGACGACACCCTATACGGCCGAGTTCGGCCAATCGCTGATCGCGGTCGAAAGGCTGCGCCTCGCCAACGAGGGCGCCATCCGCGAGAGCATCAAGCGCTTCCTCACCCGCTTCGGCGAAATCTGGACCGCGCGCACCGGCCGCGCGCCCGCGAGCGCACCGGCACCCGGCAGCACCCCAGCCCCGCCGGCCAAGCCGGTTTCCTAGCCCCGGGCGGCTCAACCGGGAAGCGCGTCCGCCTATTCGCGCGGGTTGAGGCCGGTCGGGAACGGGCGCGGCACGGTCCACGTATAGTGCGTAGCGCACAGGAACATGTCGATGTTCTCGCCGTCGGCGGCGAGCGGCACGCACAGGCGCTCCAGCCGCGGCACGAAGCGCGAATGCGACAGCGTGGGCGCGCCGACCTTGTAGATCGCCGCCTTTCCGACGCAGGCCGCGGCAAGCTCCGGCACGATGGCGCCGGGCTTCGTCGCATCCTCGATCTCGTCGAGATACGTGCCGACCTCGCCGGGCACGCCGGCATCGACGAGCGATCCGCCCATCTGTCGGAAGCGGAAGCGCGGCCCGGGATATTCGACATCGACCATCCACAGGTCGGGCACGAGCGCGGGCCGGCGCGCCATCAGTTCGGCCGGATCGACATGCTGGCGGCCCGGCAGCCTTCCGCCGCGCGCGCGGCGCAGCGCTTCCCAGTAGCCGAAGAGCGCGTCGATCTCGGCATTCTCGAATACGGGATGTTCGCCGTCGGGCAGAAGCATCGCGACGCCTTCGATCCAGGGGTCGTCCGACTATACAGCAAACCATTCGCGTCCGGCCGATGCCCGGGACCGGCGCCCGATACCGCCGCGGCGGAAGTTCACGCCGTGCCGGGATCCGGCGGCGGCGACTGGAACGCGCGCTGGATGCGCACGCGCAGCGCTTCTTCGGTGAACGGCTTCACGAGATAGCCCGACACGCCCTTCTGCATGGCCTGCAGCACGATCGAGGTGTCGGCATGCGCCGTCACGATGACGACCGGCACGCGCCGCGCCTTGATGTCGGGCCGCGAATTCATCCAGGCGACGAACTGCAGCCCGTCGGTGGGCTTCATCGCGTAATCGCACAGCACCAGATTGGGCCAGCGCTCGGGCGCGCCTTCGAACGCGGCCTTCGCGGCCTCCGCCCCCGGTGCCGTATCGACCGCGCCGAACTGCAGGTTCTCGAGCATCTTGCGCAGCATCTGCCGCGCCACTTCCTCGTCGTCGATCGCCAGCACGCGGAGTTTCTTGTACACGGAGATGCTCCTGCAAGGCCGAGACCGGTGGACCGGAGCGGATAAAGGTAATGCGGGTTACCTTCTTTGGCCAAGTGCGTCGCGACTGTGAGCAGCTATGCGGCTTCGATCGAGAACGACCGCTTGCATTGGCCGCACGTGAAGGTCGCGCAAAAACCAAGCCGTCGATATCTGCCGCGACCGTTGTTCTCAAGCCTTGTAAATGCCTGCGAGGAGCTTGTCATGGCGCAACCGCGAGATAGGGAATGCTCGTCAGCAATGCCAGAAGCTGCGCCGCGTTGCACAGCATGCCTTTCCAATGAAGCTTCCGCAGCCGTCGCAACGCATCGCGATCTCCGGCTTCCTTTGCCGTGAGTTCGGCATCGATGCGTCTCAGAAACCAGCGACGCGCGAGGATCGCGAATGTCAGGATCAGGCTCATGCCGAGCGTGAACGTGATCCGTCCTTCAACGGCAAATGCGATGGCCCCGATCGCGCCAGCGGTCGCCAGCACCATGAAATAGATGCTGAACATCCCGCGAAACAGGCGCGTAACGGTCGGATTCTCAAGCTGCACCAGCAGGAAGGCAGGCGACTGCAGAAAAAAATAGCCCATCGGCAGCAGGATGATGACGGACGCAAACAGGTCGAGAGGATCCGGCATCTGTTCACCGCCCGGTTTCGTTCGTGGTCAATATATCATTGTATAAAAATGGTGCCGCAGGAGGGAATTGAACCCCCGACCCGCGCATTACGAATGCGCTGCTCTACCCCTGAGCTACTGCGGCACCGGGAAAAATCGCGCGGAAACTACAGGACTGAACCCGCCCGTGCAAGTGAACCCGTCGGCTTCCGGTGGCGGGCAAAAATAGGTTTATTTTCGTGACAATCGGGGCGGGTTGTGGCTGACTTCACAACCAGAAAGGAGTCGCCATGCCTGCCCGCCGCCTGCCCTTGCGAACCGCGCCTTCCGGCCCCCGAACGGGTGTCGTCACGATCTCGCGCGCAACGGTTACCTTCGTTCCGGATCAACGGGTTAAACAGGTTACCGTCGCCTGTCGTCGCCCGCTTCCGGGGGCCGGCCGGCGATCCCTTCCGGCACCCGGCCGGGCTCCGGCGGCGCGCTCAGAACAGCCCGCGCGTCACCCCGCCGTCGACGTCCACCAGCGCGCCCTGCATGTAGGCCGCGCGCCCGCCCGCCAGGAAGGCGACCACTTCGGCGATCTCGGCCGGCGTGCCGAATCGGGGAACGTTCAGTTCGGCGAGGTTGCGCTTTCGCGCCTCGTCGAGCGGGATGCCCGCCGCGCGCGCGGCCGCCTCCAGCCGCCCGGTCAGGCGCTGGGTTTCGATCGAGCCGGGATTGATCGCGTTGACGCGCACGCCATCGCGGTTGCCGAGCTGGGCCATCGCCTTCGTGAAGTTCATCAGCGCGGAATTGACCGGGCCGCCGATCGTGAAATCGGGGGCCGGCGTCTTGCCGCCCGCACCGATGATGTTGACGATCGCCCCGCCCCTTGCCTTCAGCGCCGGCCAGGCCGCGCGCGTCAGGCGCACGCACGCGTGGAACTTGAGCGCGAATCCGTCGAAGAAATCGCCGTCCGCCAGATCGGCGAACGCGCCGCGCTTGGTCGCGCCGGCATTGTTCACCAGCAGGTCGAGATGGCCGAAATGCGCGAGCGTGGCGTCGATGGCGGCGGTGCAGGCGGCCGCCTCGCGCAGGTCGGCCGCATGCGCGAAGGCGTTGGCGCCCAGCCGCGCGGCGTTCGCGTCAAGCTCGGCCTTCGTGCGCGCCACAAGCGCCACCTTCATGCCGCCGGCCACCAGCCGTTCGGCGATCGCGTGGCCGATGCCGCGCGAAGCGCCCGTCACGAGCGCCACTTTTCCTTCCAGTCCGTCCTGCATGCTGTTTCCTTCCCGCGATATTCCGCGCGCAACCGCGACAGTGCGCCGGGTGGTTCGCGCTTCACTTTAGTGCAAAACTGCACGCCATGAGAATCTGGCTCGCACTTGGCGCACTCAACGGCTTCATCGGCGTGGCGATGGGGGCCGCGGCCGCGCACGCGCTGTCGGCCTCGCTCGACGAAGCGGCGGTCGGGCTGGTGCGCACGGCTTCGCTCTACCAGTGCCTGCATGCGCTTGCGCTGGTCGGCGTGGCGGCACTGGTGCGCGATCGCGGCACCCTGCGGCTCGATTTCGCGGGGCTTGCCTTCGCGCTCGGGTGCGCGGCGTTCAGCGGCGGGCTCTATGCGCGCGCGTTTCTCGACCTGCCGGTCGGGCCGCTGATCCCGGCGGGCGGCACGTGTTTGCTTCTCGGCTGGGCGCTGCTGTTCGCGGCCGCCTTCGGCCGGCGCTGATCAGTTGGGCCGGCCGTGACCGTCATCCCCGTCATCGTCCGCGTCGTCTGCCGCAAGGGCCGCGGTCATCGGCGGCGTGGGGCCGGCCTGATGGAACATCAGGCGCCAGCGCCCCTGCTCGCGCACGAACGCGTTGGTCGCCACCAGCCAGTCGCGGCCCACCACCTCGTAGCAGACCACGAAGGCCGTCTCGCCCGCGAAATGCACCTCGGCGAGATGGCAGTCGATCGCGGGCGTATCGCCTTGGAGGATGCGCTGCCAGCTTGCCAGCACGTCCTTGCGCCCGCTCAGGGCCGGCCAGCCCGGGTGGATGCACACGCAAGCGGCACTCTCCGCCCAGAGCGCGCCCATCGCCGCGAAATCGCGGTCGGCGAAGGCCTGGTAGAACGCCTCGTTGGCAAACAGCACGGCCGGGCGCTCGCGGGAGGGGTCGAACTCATTCATTTTGAAGGGACTCCGCGCCCGCAGGCCCGCGCCGGAAGGGCCGGCGGCCGGGCGTCTATCTCTGGCTTGGCTTCGCGCCGTTCTGCTAAGGTCTTGTTGAACACTTGTGGCGCGCACCGGAATACCGCGAAACCGGTGTCCCCGGCGTTTAGCCACAACCGATTTTAGGCGAGGAATGGACGGGGCGGTATCGAAGTCTTTCTGGGCGCCTCCGTCGTTTGCGGAGCGCGGGGCGTCGGTGCCGTTCACGACACCGATCATCGTCGGCGCGCGCGTGCGCGGGCGCGGCGAGGATCTGGAACTGGTGGTTCCCAACCCTTCGGGCGCCAAGGGCAACTACATTCTCCAGTGGAAGAGTCTGCCGGACGTGTTCACGCTGACGGTCCATGACAGGGTTCTGCACCGCGCCATCGGCGAAGCCGGCGCCTCGACGCCCGACCAGGTGCGGCGCGCGACGCTGAAGACGGCGTCGACCGGGCTGGCGGGGCCCGCCGCCGCCAAGCAGGCGAAGGCGATGCTGAAGGACGAGGACGACTTCAAGCTCCTCATCCAGTTCTCGCTGCTCGCCGAAACGGTTGCCCAGCTCTCGCAAGGTTCGCTGCAGATCACGCTTGCCCACGTGCAGAGCGAGACCGGCCGCCAGCAGGCCAAGCTCATCCTCGCGCGCGTCGCCCACAAGGTGAAGCTCGAGGGCAACGAGCTTTACGCGCTGCTCGAGCAGTGGTCCGACCTGATCGCGGCCGTGGGCGTGCCCAAGCTGCCCAAGCCGCCGCGCCTTCGCCGCATGCGCACGCGCATCGAGGAATTCGCGAACTCGATCGGCAGCTGGTCGGAGATCGACAAGTCGGACGCCAGCCCGCTGGGCGGGCTTGCAAGCCTCGTGGCGCGCGAGACGGCCTCGCTCGCCAGCGAGCACTTCACCGCGATCGACGCCTTCATGGGCAGGATCGATGCGACCGTGCTGGGCTGGGAGAAAGTGCAGGCCGAGCTCGAGAACAACGTCAGGCGCATCTCGTGGATGCTCGACGGCTGGGACATGCTCGTGGCGATGTGGGAAGACGCCGTGCTGAAGCCCGCCTTCGAGCAGCAGGCGACGGTGCAGGAGCTTGCGCGCATCCTGCCCATCGTGCCCGAGGAAGAGGTCACCGGCGTGCGCCGCGACAAGCTGCGCGATATCGGCCTGCAGCGGCGCAAGCTCGTCAAGCCGATGGAAGACTGGGTCAGCGGCACGATCGACGCCGACCTGCGCACCCGCCTCGAACGATACAAGGCGAAGGCCGCATGACGGACGTGGGCAAATCCCTCGGCGATCTTTCGCAGCGCCTGTCGCAGATCCCCGAAGCGACGCTGGTCGAGCTCGTCTGGAGCCTCGAAGGCAAGCGCGCGGGCAATCACACGGACTCCACCGCCGTGACGCTGCTGGGCCAGTTCCGCCCGCGCCTGCAGCTCGTGCGGCCGGTCCGGCGCATGACCGCCAAACGGCTTTTCGCGCTGCCGTTCGAGGACATGCTGACCAACACGCCGCCCAACAAGCCCAAGATCATCGGCAAGATCAGCCGGCACGTGATCAATCCGGCCTGGGACCTGATCGTCGACAAGATCGGCCGCACCGAGGTCGAGCAGATCGAGGAAGAGATCCGGAAAGTCGGCCGCGCGCACACGAGCTGGCTGGCGCTGGGCGAGCGCCTGTGGCCGCAGTGCGCCACGGCGCTTCGCGAGATCGTCACGCGCGGCGAAAAGAACGTCTCGTACCGCGCCGAGGTGGTGCCCAAGCTCGGCGGGCCCGAGATGTGGCTCGACCTGCAGGACGTGTGCGACGTGCTGGAAATCGGCCTCGAGATCCAGCAGATGCGCGACAACCTGCCGCCCAAGCCGATCGTGGCGCTGACCGACGAGGATATCGGCGTGATCGGCCAGACCGTGATGGCCGTGGACGAGCGCATGAAGGTGCGTGCACCCGTCGTCGTCTACGCGCTCGTCGCGCGGCTCGACCAGCCGACCGAGATCCTGTCGATCTTCGTGCGCGTGGCCGAGAAGGGCATGGCCGGCTCGACCGGCGAGCTTGCCTCGATCACGACCGAGGTGATGGTCACCGACATGGAGCAGCGCTTCGAGGAAGTGCGCCGCCAGATCGCCTCGGGCGCCAACGACGGCAAGATCACGGTGCGCGAGGATCTGGCCAAGGAAGTCGGCCACCATCTCGAAGGCATCAACAAGGGCAAGGAACAGCTCAAGGGCACCTCGGGGGCCGCGGCCGCGCGCCGGCTCGACCGCGTGCGCATGAAGCTCAAGGAAATGGTTTCCGCCAACGTCATCGAGAACGCCGGCAAGGAGATCGCCACCGTGCTCGCCGACCTGAAGCGGCTGGCGCCGATGGCCACGGGCGAAGGCGACATCACCGAGATGCAGCAGGTCGAAGACCGGCTGCTCGCCATGCAGCTCGCCGCCAAATACGCGGGCGAGCTCGGCATTTCGCAGGAACTGAAGGACGAGCTGAAGCGCGTGGAAGGCCATATCGACGGCCACACCGGCAAGCTGTTCTTCGATCTGCGCTCGAAGGGCCTGAAGGCCGAGAACCGCGAGGCGGCCGAAGCCGACCTCTATTCGAGCGTGCGCATGCTCGAACTCGTCTCGGGCGCAGAGCGCGCCGAGAAGACGCTGGTCGAGGGGCTGAGCCTCATCGACGAGAAGCTCGCCGAGAATAAAGGTTAGACTGTTTTCTGTTCGATGGTCGCAGGCTGGCCCGCCAGCCTTGCGGGCGCGCGCCACTCGAGCCGGTCGAAGGCCCCGCAGTTCGCGCACAAGGCCGCCCAGGCCGCGTGGGGCTGTCCGCACGAACGGCACGTCCATGCCGGATCGGCGGGGGCGTCGGCGGCACGCGCGAGCCATGCCGAAGCCGCCGCCGGATCGTCGCCGCGGCTCTGCTCGATGCGCGCGAACAGCCGGCAAAGGCCGGCACTCGCGTCGCCCCCGGATGCAGCGACGGCCGCATCGGCATGGCGCTTCGCCTCGCCCCACAGCTCGGCCTCGAGTGCGGCTTCGGCAAGCGCCACGTGGCTCTCGCGATGGTCGGGCGCGTTGCGCGCAAGACGTTCCACCTGCCGGAAACGGTCGAGCGGATTGGCCGCGGGCCGCGCAAGGCGATGGGCGGCGGCAAGTTCGGGATGCGGGCGGCGCGCCCATTCCTTCTCGACGAGGTTTGCCGCCGCGCGCAGCCGCCCGTCCTTCGCGTAGAGGCTTGCAAGCGTGGCCGCGATCTCCGGCCGGTCCGGGGCGAGCCGGTGCGCGCGTTCGGCCACCGCCATCGCGTCACGCTTCAGGTCTTCGCGCACGAGCTGGCGCGCGCGTTCGTGCAGGACGGCCGCGGCGTTCGCGTCGGCCTGTTCGGCGGGCAGCAGCTTGGTGCGGCGCGCCCGCGCCAGCGATTCGGCCGCCGCCGCCCAGTCGCCCGAGCGCGTTTCCAGATCGACAAGTGCCGCCGTGACCCAGGGTGCGCCCGGCTTCAGTTCGCGCGCCCGGCGCGCCAGTTCCAGCGCGCGCCGGTCCTCGCCCGCCCGCATCGCTTCGCCCACGAGCCCGCGCAGGGCCGCGAATTCGGTTTCCGGCGAGGCGCGCATCGCTTCGAGATACCGGCGCGCGGATGCCGCATCGCCGGAAAGCTGGGCCGCCTGCGCCGACAGGAGCCGCGCCACCGGCGCATCGTCGAGCGCGCGCGCGGCAAGCCGTGCCTGGCGCTGCGCCTCGTTCGCCTCGCCCGCGGCGATCGCGACAAGCCCGCGCGCAAGTGCCGCGTGGCCGCGCCGCGTGCGCCGTACGCGCCGCCATTCGGAAAAGCGCCGCGGCGCGCCCGTCACAAGCCGCCAGATCCGGTCGGCCAGCACGAATGCGAACGCCAGTGCCAGTCCCGCCGTCGCAAGCCCGCCAGCCGACGTATCGACCCGCCAGCCCGCGATCTCGACCGTCGCGGTTCCCGGCATGTCGGCAAGCCAGGCCGCCAGCGCCATCGCAAGGGCCGCAAGGACCAGGATGCCGATGAAGCGCCGCATTGCTCCCGCCCTCAGCCGCCGGCCACGGGAAGGCCGGCGAGCGCGTTTGCCGCGCGCTCCGCCGCGAGCCTGCGCCGGACGGTCTCGATCCACGGCACGAGCCCGACCGCCCATGCTTCGCCCTGCACGCCTTCGAGCGCACCGAGCGCTCCGGCCAGATCGTCGACGGAAAGGCGCGCTTCGGCACGCGCGACGCGCGCGGCCGGGCTGTCGCCGGGCACGTCGCCCACGCGCCGGATCGAAAAGAAACCCTGGGCGCGTTCGACGATCTCGCCAAGGATGCCGGGCATCGCCTGCGTGCGTGCGCTGGCGATCGCGGCATTGGCAAGTCCGGTGAAACGCCGCGCGAGGCTCGCGCGCGTCTCGATGCCGTCCTCGGCCGCCGCCACGAGCGGTGCGGCAAGCCCGTCGCCAAGCGGCTCGCCAGCCAGATCGCGCACGATGGCAAGCTCCGCGGCGAACGGCCGTCCGGCACCCAACGCATCGCGCAGCTGCGAAACCGCAAGGCGGAACTCCGCGCGCCGTACGCCGGCCCGGTCGTTCACCTGCTCGACGATGCCGCCCTGCAGGCGGCCGATCTCGGCCTGGACGCGCGCAAGCTCGTCGGCCAGACGCCGGTTTTCCGCCGTCAGCGCGGCGATCGCCGCCTGCTGCGAGGGATCGCCCGCCGGCCGCGCCTCTAGCGCCGCGATGCGCGCGGCAAGGTCGGATGCCGGCGCGCCGTCGCGTGCTTCAAGCGCCTTCAGGCGCACCTCAAACGGCGAAAGATCAACCGGTGCCGCCGGCGGCGCGGGGCGTGTCTCGGCCTGCGCGATTCGCCGGTCGAGCGCCGCCAGCCGCTGCTCGATCACGCGCGAAACCGTCGTCCCGCCGGTCATCGCGGTCTGCCAATAGGCCCATCCGAGAATGCCGACGAGCGCCACGACAAGCGCCACGGCGATCGGGACGAGCACGGCCGCGCGCGGCTTCTCGCGCGGCGGCGCCGCCTCTTTTTTCGACGCGCCGGCTTCCGGTTGCCCGGGCAGTTCGAACTTCGGCGGCGGGGCTTCCTCGGTCATGGCAGGTTCCTCCGCAAGTCGGTCGAGCGCGTCAAGCAGGGCCGCTTCGTCGGGACGGGACGCGGCGATTTCGGCACCGAACGCGCAATCCTCGCGATGCAATGCGGCAAGGGCACTTTGCGCCAGCGCCACCGCCGCGACGCCGCGAAACTCGTCGTGAAAGCCGGATGCGTGCGCGACACGCGCAAAAATCTCGGCCGTTCGCGGCGAGAAGAATGTCACGGCGTCGATCCGGCCGGCGCGGATTTCGGCAGCCGCCTCGGCGGGCATCGTGGCCGCCGGCTCCGCCTTATAAAGCTGCGCGCGCCGCACTTCGAACCCGTCGGCCGACAGCGCGCCGGAAAGATCGCCCGCGACCACGGTGCCCGCCGCATGGACAAGCGCGCCATCGGCCGGCTTCAGGCGTTCGCGCACGAGAGTGGCCAGCGCCTCGACATCGCCCGACGCGCTTTCGACGTTCGTAAAGCCGGTCGCGCGCGCGGCTGCGGCCGTGGCATCGCCCACGCAGAACGCGGGCAGGTCACGCTCGCGGCGCGCGATCGCGAAGGCGCGCACGCCGTTTGCCGACGTGAACAGGATCGCCTGCGCCTCGCCGAGATCGACCTCCGCCCCCGCAACGGGCGCGATCGTCACCATCGGCGCCAGCACGGCCTCGTGCCCGCGCATGGCGAGCGCCACGGCGAACAGCTCGGCCTCGCCCAGCGGCCGCGTGACGAGAACGCGCAGGCGGCGGCGTGTCATTGGAAGTAACCCGGGCCGGCCCGGTGCTTGAGTTCTTCGCCCGCATCGCGGCCCATCGCCAGCGCCAGCGCGACGGGACCCTCGCGCGAGGTCGTCATCAACCCGCTCCCGTCGGGCCGTACGACGAGCCCGTCGAGTCGCAGTCGGTCGCCCGCGACGGCTACGGCAAGGGCGCCGATCGGCGTGCGGCACGATCCGTCGAGCTTTTCCAGCAGGCCCCGTTCGGCCGTCACCGCGATCGCGGTCGGCGCGTGGTCGATCGCCGCGAGCAGGCCGCGCGTGCGCTGGTCGTCGAGCCGGCATTCGATCCCGATGGCGCCCTGCGCCACCGCCGGCAGCATGTCCTCCGGCTCCATGAGAGCGCGCACCGCCTCGGTCCGCCCGAGCCGGCGCAACCCCGCATAGGCAAGGAATGTCGCCTCGACCTCGCCACGCTCGACCTTGGCGATCCGCGTGTCGACGTTTCCACGCAAGGGCACGATCTTCACGTCCGGCCGGCGCGCAAGCAGCTGCGCGCCGCGCCGCAGCGACGCGGTTCCCACAACCGCACCCACGCGCAGGTCGTCGATCGACGAAATTCCGGGCCCTGCAATCAATGCGTCGCGCGGGTCCTCGCGCTCGAGCACCGCGACGATTCCCAGGCCCTCGGGCAGCCAGGTCGGCACGTCCTTCATCGAATGGACGGCAAGATCGATCTCGCGCGCGATCATTGCCTCCTCGATCTCCTTCGTGAACAGGCCCTTGCCGCCGGCTTCGGCGAGCGTGCGGTCCTGGATGCGGTCGCCGGTCGTCTTGATCACGCGGATCTCGACGGCGCCGGGCGCGGCCAGCGCCGGATGCGCGCCGGCAAGCAGGCGCTTTGTCTCGTTCGCCTGCCAGAGCGCCAGCGGCGAGCCGCGTGTACCGATGCGCAATGTTTGCAAATCTTTCGTCATTCCACCCCTTTATCGCGTGCCCGCGAGGGCGCAAGCAAGGGTGCTTTCGGCCGCACGCCGGATGCGCTAAACCCGCCCCCGCATGACGCTTATTCTGGGCATCGAGACGAGTTGCGACGAAACCGCAGCCGCATTGGTCGACGACACGGGAAAGATTCACGCCGAGCGCGTGCTGTCGCAGACGCGCGAGCACGCGCCTTATGGCGGCATCGTGCCCGAGATCGCCGCGCGCTCGCACCTTGCGCATCTGGAAGACCTCGTGCGCGGCACCTTCGCCGATGCCGGCTGCGGATGGGAAGCGGTCGATGCGATCGCCGCAACGACGGGGCCAGGCCTGATCGGCGGCGTCATCGTTGGCGCCACGTTCGCGAAGGGGGCGGCACTGGCGCGCGGGCTGCCATTCGTGTCGGTCAACCATCTCGAGGGGCACGCGCTGTCGGCGCGCCTGTCCGACCGCGTCCCGTTCCCGTATCTGCTGCTGCTCGTCTCGGGCGGGCATTGCCAGCTTCTCGCCGTCGAGGATGTCGGCCGCTACCGCCGATTCGGCACCACGCTCGACGACGCCGTCGGCGAAGCTTTCGACAAGGTCGCCAAACTCGTCGGCCTCGGCTATCCGGGCGGGCCCGCGATCGAGAAGCTTGCCCGCAGCGGCAATGCCAAGCGCTTCGACCTGCCCCGCCCGCTATACGGACGGCCCGGCTGCGATTTCTCCTTTGCCGGCCTGAAAACGGCGGTCCGGCAGCTCGTCGAGCGGACAAATCCGGCCGACGAAGCGGCAAAGGCCGATATCGCCGCGTCGTTCCAGATGGCTGTCGCCGATACGATCGCCGACCGGACGGCCAATGCCGCGCGGCGCTTCGTGCGTGAATTTCCCGCGGGCGGCCATCTGGTCGTGGCGGGTGGCGTGGCCGCCAACCAGGCCCTGCGCATGCGCCTTCAGCGTGTGGCCGAAGATGCGGGGCTGGCGTTTGTCGCTCCGCCGCTGCGGCTTTGCACCGACAATGCCGCGATGATCGCGTGGGCCGGGCTCGAACGCTTCGCCCGCGGCCTCGTCTCGCCGCTCGACACCGCCTGCCGGCCGCGCTGGCCGCTCGAAGAGCTTGCCGCCGCCGCCCCTTCACACGCTGCCCGCCCCACGCCATAGTTGCGCCGGGTCGTTCGCCCAAAGCGGCGGCCCACGTTCTCGGGGCGGGGTGAAATTCCCCACCGGCGGTGATTGCGTTGGAGACGGCGCATCAGCCCGCGAGCGCCCGGCGGAAACGCCGGGGTCAGCAGAGCCGGTGAAATCCCGGCGCCGACGGTCAAAGTCCGGATGGAAGGGAACGGGCCGAAACGCCATGCACCCGCACCAGCGGAAGCGTGCGTTCGCCTGTTTGCGCGCCCGGGTCCGATGTCACGAACACGTCCAACGGGAGCCGACAATGGAACGCGCCGAAATCGCCTACATCGAAGCAAGCTGGCACGACGATATCCTTGCGCATGGCCGCAAGGCCTTTGTCGCCGAACTGGCAAAGACCGGCCGCACCGAATCAAGCGTCGAAATCCATCGCGTGCCGGGAAGCTTCGAGATCCCGCTTCTGGCCAAGCGTCTCGCGCAATCCGGCCGGCACCGTGCGATCGTCGCGGCGGGCCTGATCGTCGACGGCGGCATCTACCGTCACGAATTCGTCGCGCACGCGGTCATCGACGGGCTGATGCGCGTCCAGCTCGATACCGGCGTGCCCGTGCTATCGATGGTGCTCACGCCGCAGAATTTCCACGAACACGAAGCTCACTACGATTTCTTCGTGCGGCACTTCGTGATCAAGGGTACCGAAGCCGCCCGCGCCTGCGTGCGCACGATCGAACTTCACGCAGGCCTTGACCGGACGGTCAAAATCGCATCGTGACGCGCGGCACGCCCATCCGCTAGAACAACCGTCATGAGCAAGCGATTCAAGACTGCGGCCGTGCTTGGCGCCGGCGCGTGGGGAACGGCACTGGCGCAGACGCTCGCGCGCGGCGGCCTGTCGGTCACCTTGTGGGCGCACGAGCCGGCGACCGCGCGCGACATCAACGAGCGGCATGAAAATCCGCTTTTCCTGCGTGACATGCCGCTTGAGGCATCGATCTACGCGACGCCGTTGATGCCCGAAGCCGTGGCCGAGAAAGATCTCCTCGTCTGGGCGACGCCCGCCCAACATCTGCGTGCGACGCTGGCCGATAGCGAGATCACCCGGCCCGAAGGCGCACCCATCCTGATCGCCAGCAAGGGGGTGGAGGAAATGAGCGGGCTGCTCATGAGCGAAATCGCCATGCAGATTGCGCCGGAAAACCCCGTCGCCGTGCTGTCGGGGCCGACCTTCGCGCGCGAGGTCGCCGAAGGAAAGCCGACAGCCGTGACGCTCGCATGTTCCGATGCGGCACTCGGCGCCGAGCTTGCGGCAACCTGCGCGGTGCCGGCGTTCCGCATCTACCGGTCCGACGACGTGACGGGCGCGCAGATCGGCGGTGCCGTGAAGAACGTCGTCGCCCTCGCCTGCGGAATCGTCGAGGGTCGCGGGCTTGGCGACAATGCGCGTGCGGCACTGATGACGCGCGGACTTGCCGAAATGGTGCGCCTTGGCCTTGCCAAAGGCGGGCGGGCGGAGACGCTCATGGGCCTTTCGGGCCTTGGCGACCTGGCGCTCACCTGCAACAACGACCAGTCGCGCAACATGCGCCTTGGCATCGCCGTGGGCGGCGGGATGAGCCGGATCGACGCGATGGAGCATCCCGATCTCGGCCTGCGGCATTCGGTTGTCGAGGGTGTCGATGGTGCAATATCCGTGGGCCAGCTCGCCGCGCGACTGGGTGTGGACATGCCGATTTGCCGGGTCGTCGCCGCGATCCTTCACGAGGGTGCCGATGTCGAGGCGACGATCGCGGCCCTGCTCGCCCGCCCGCTGAAGGACGAATAGTAATGAAATACTGGCTGATGAAGAGCGAGCCGGACGTCTATTCCTGGGAAAAGCTCGTGTCCGAGAAACGGGGCCGGTGGGATGGCGTGCGCAACCACACGGCCAAGCTCAACCTGAAGGCCATGAAAATCGGCGACCGCGCGTTCTTCTACCATTCGAACATCGGCAAGGAGATCGTCGGCACGATGCGCATCGTGCGCGAAGCCTACCCCGACATGTCGGCCGAAAAAGGCGCCTGGTTCATGGTTGACGTCGAGCCGGTCGAGGCGGCGAAAACGCCCCTGACGCTCGCGCAAGCGCGCGAGATGCCCGAACTCAAGGACATGATGCTGGTCAACAATTCCCGGCTGTCCGTCCAGCCGGTCACGCCGGCGGAATGGAAGGCCGTCTGCCGCAAGCTCGGCATCTCGCCGTGAGCGTGCTCTGCCGCCTCGACGAGCTGCCCGATCCGGGCGCCCGGGGCTTCACGTGCGGCGAGGGACAGGCGCGACGTTCGATCATCGTCGTGCGCAAGGACGGCCGCGTCTACGGCTACGCCAATGTCTGCCCGCATGCCGGCGCACCGCTTGACTGGATGCCGGGCGTCTTTCTCGACGAGGAAGGCAAATTCCTGTGCTGCGGCAGTCACGGCGCGCTGTTCGGGATCGAGGACGGGCTTTGCGTGGCCGGCCCGTGTATCGGCCGGCGCCTGACCCCCATCGCGGTCGAGATCGTCGAAAGCGCCCTCGAGTGCCCGGCGGTGGTATGGCCCGAGGCCCCGGCAGGCCCCGTGTTACCGCGCTAAGTCGCCGCACCCGACCGCCTTGCCATCCGCCATACGGGCGGACTAAAACCGCAACAAGACCAATAGGCGCGGCCGGTCGTCGCCGCGCCATCGAACGGAGGCGCCGTCAATGTCGAACGAGCTTTTCCCCGTGCCCGATGCGATCGCCAAGACCGCGCTCGTCGATGCGGCCAAATACAAGGCGATGTACGAGAAATCGGTCGCCGACCCGGCCGGGTTCTGGGCCGAACACGGCAAGCGCGTCGACTGGATCAAGCCGTTCACGAAGGTCAAGAACACCTCGTTCACCGGTGACGTGCCGATCAAGTGGTTCGAGGACGGCACGCTCAACGTGTCGGCCAACTGCCTCGACCGGCATCTGGCCAAGCGCGCCAACCAGACGGCGATCATCTGGGAAGGCGACGATCCGAACGAAAGCAAGCACATCACCTATCGCGAGGCGCACGAGGCCACCTGCCGGATGGCGAACGTGCTCAAGAAGCACGGCGTCAAGAAGGGCGACCGCGTCACGATCTACCTGCCGATGATCCCCGAGGCGGCCTACGCGATGCTGGCCTGCGCGCGCATCGGCGCGATCCATTCGATCGTGTTCGGCGGCTTCTCGCCCGACAGCCTCGTCAACCGCATCCAGGACTGCGATTCGAACTTCGTCATCACCGCCGACGAGGGCCTGCGCGGCGGCCGCAAGGTGCCGCTCAAGGTCAACGCCGACGTGGCGCTGAAGAGCTGCCCGTCGGTCAAGAAGATGCTGGTCGTCAAGCGCACGGGCGGCAAGGTCGATTGGGATCCGGCGCGCGACATCTGGTACCACGAGGAAGCCGCGAGCGTGCCGGCCGAGTGCCCGCCGACGGAGATGGCCGCGGAAGATCCGCTCTTCATCCTCTATACGTCCGGCTCCACCGGCAAACCCAAGGGCGTTCTGCACACGACCGGCGGCTATCTCGTCTACGCGTCGATGACGCACCAGTACGTGTTCGACTACAAGGACGGCGACATCTACTGGTGCACGGCCGACGTGGGCTGGGTCACGGGCCACAGCTACATCGTCTACGGGCCGATGGCCAACGGCGCCACGACGCTGATGTTCGAGGGCGTGCCGAACTATCCGGACAGCTCGCGTTTCTGGCAGGTCGTCGACAAGCACAAGGTCAATATCTTCTATACCGCCCCGACCGCCATCCGCGCGCTGATGCGCGAGGGCGAGGCGCCGGTCAAGAAGACGAGCCGCAAGACGCTGCGCATCCTGGGTTCGGTCGGCGAACCGATCAATCCCGAGGCGTGGCTGTGGTACCACAACGTCGTGGGCGACGGGCGCTGCCCGATCGTCGACACGTGGTGGCAGACCGAGACGGGCGGAATCCTCATCACGCCGCTGCCGGGCGCCATCGCGACCAAGCCCGGCTCCGCCACCAAGCCGTTCTTCGGCGTGAGGCCGATCCTCGTCGACAATGACGGCAAGCTTCTCGAAGGCGCCACCGACGGCAACCTGTGCATCGCCGACAGCTGGCCCGGGCAGGCCCGCACCGTGTTCGGCGACCACAAGCGCTTCATCGAGACGTACTTCTCGACCTTCAAGGGCTACTACTTCACCGGCGACGGCTGCCGGCGCGACGAGGACGGCTACTACTGGATCACCGGACGCGTCGACGACGTCATCAACGTGTCGGGCCACCGCATGGGCACGGCCGAAATCGAAAGTGCGCTTGTCGCCCATCCGAAAGTGGCCGAGGCGGCCGTGGTCGGATACCCGCACGACATCAAGGGTCAGGGCATCTACGCCTACGTCACGCTGAAGGCCGGCCAGCCGACAAGCGAGGAACTGCGCAAGGAGTTGGTGGGCTGGGTGCGCAAGCAGATCGGCCCCATCGCATCGCCTGACCTCATCCAGTGGGCCCCCGGCCTGCCGAAGACCCGCTCGGGCAAGATCATGCGCCGCATCCTTCGCAAGATCGCCGCGAACGAGCATTCGGCGCTGGGCGACACCTCCACTCTTGCCGATCCTGCGGTCGTCGACGATCTCGTCAACAACCGCATGAACAAGAGCTAGGCCGCCCGCACCGTCTCGAGGAACGTCCGCACGTCGGCGCGCAGGCGTTCGGCCTGCCCCGCGAGGTCGGCCGCGCGCGCGCGTACGTCGCCCGAAACTCGGCCGGCATCGTCGGCTGCCGAGGCGACTTCGGCGATCGTTTCCGTGACGCGTGCCGTGCCGCTTGCGGCCTGCTGGATGTTCCGTGCGATTTCCTGGGTCGCGGCACCTTGTTCTTCGACCGCCGCCGCGATCGCGCCTGAAATCCCGTCGAGCGCGCGGATCGTGCCGGAAATCGCATCGATCGCCTGAACGGTCTGCGTCGAGGCGGACTGGATCGCCGAAATCTGGGCGCCGATCTCTTCGGTCGCCTTGGCGGTCTGGCTGGCGAGCCCCTTCACTTCCGACGCGACGACGGCGAAGCCCTTTCCGGCTTCACCGGCGCGCGCGGCCTCGATCGTCGCGTTGAGCGCGAGAAGATTGGTCTGGCCCGCGATCTGGTTGATGAGCTTGGTCACGTCGCCGATCTTTCCGGCGACGGCCACGAGACTCTGCACCGTCTCGCTCGTGCGTGCAGCCTCGTCGACGGCCTGACGGCTCATCGAGGCGGACTCCGCCACACGATGCGAAATCTCGCGGATCGAAGCGGACAGCTCCTCGGTCGAAGCCGCAACCGTCTGGACATTCGCCGTCGCATTCTCCGATGCCGTCCCGACGCTGGCTGCCTGGCTGCTGGTCGCTTCGGCGGCTGCCCCCATTTCCTGCGCCGAGCCCTGAAGCGCACGCGCCGAGCCGTCGAGTGCTTCGACGACCGTTCCGACCGACTTCTCGAATCGGTCGGCCAGTTCGAGCGCGTCCTCCCGGCGCTTGGTCTGGGCCGCTTTCTCGCTTTCTGTCGCCTGGGCGCGCAGCCGGTCGACCTCCACCAGACCGTCGCGCAGTACGGCGACCGAAGCGGCCATTCGGCCGATCTCGTCCGACCGGTTGCGGCCCGGAACCTCGACATTCGTGGTACCTGTCGCGATCACGTCGAGCGTTCGTGCGAGCGCCGCGATCGGGCCGGAGATGCCACGCGCGAGGAACAGGCCGGCGACAAGCGCCAAGGCGAGCGAGACGAGCGCGCCGATCACGAGGTTGCGCTGGGCGGCGATCGCCTCGTCGCGCAGTGCCGTCACGTCGCGCGAGATTTCGAGGACGCCGAACGCCTTGCCCGCCTTGTCCTCCAGCCGTCGCGCGAAGACGACGGCCTGCGAATCCCCGAAATCGATCTCGTTCATGATCGTCTCGCCATCGACCACGCGCGCCATCTCGTCGGTCGAAAGCAGCGTGCCGCCGCCACGGGTGGCCGCAGTCGTGATGAAGCTTTCGCCGTCACGGACATGAAAGGCGATATCGGCGTCGATTTTCTTTTTCATCCGGTCGGCGAATGGCTGGGACAAGCGGACGCCGACATCGATTGCCCCGACGACCTTGTCCTTGTCGACAATCGGTGCCGTGCCGAACAGGCTGATGTTGCTCCGCGCCGGTTCGATGCCCGTCGAGGCCTTGCCGTCGCGCAGCGCCTCGACAACGGTCTGGCGGCGCCCTTTCAAATCGTCGCCGAAGGACGACGGGGCATGTGCGCGATAGGCTACCAAGCCCGGATTTTTCGCCAGCATCAGAGAATTTACGCCGACGGTGCCGCGGGCCACCGAAAGGATCGGATCGAGGAACTCAGCGGCCTTGGTTCGATCGTCGGACAGTATGGCTTCCTTGATCTGCGGGGCAGTCGATAGCGAAAGCGCGACGGCCTTGACGACCTCCAGTTCACCGCGCATGGCTTCGAGCACATCGCCGAATTTTCCCTCGACGTCGCGCTCGACGGCCTGTCGGTCGGCCGAGATCCGGTCGTTCAGGACGATCGCGAACAGCGTGGCGCACGCCAGAAGCGCCATCGCGCCGAACGAGATGACAAGCCGGGAAACAAGCGAACGGAAGGGAGTGGCAAGGCGCGGAAATCGCATGTCGGTCGTCCTCGAATGGCAAAGAGGGCAAGGTTCGAAGACAACCTTAAACGCCGGGTTAAGCCGGCGAACACGCGCGACAAAAATGCCGAAATACACTCCTTTCGCGGGCAAGTTCGCGCGCCTATATTAGCGGTATGCCAACGCGCATTTTTACGGGCTTCGCCTGGATCGCCTTCCTGTTCTGGTCGCTGCTCTGCTTCGGCTTTTGGGCCGTATTCTCATTGGGCAGCGACTTGGTTCACTGGATCGTGTCGAACCTGTTCGGCGCGCCGGACAATGGCGCGATCGCAACGGCCCTACAATTTCTGTCGGCGCTCGGCGGCGCGTTGATTACGTGGGTATGGATCGCCGGCTCCGCACTGATCGTTTTTTTTGGCTTTATGCTGCGCCGGGCGGCCGGAAATGCGACGACGATCCGTGTCGCGACATTCCGCACCGGCGACTGGGAGGTTCGCGAAATGAAGGACGTGACGCCGCCGCGTGCCGATGCATCGGACGCCCCTCGATTGCCGGAGCGCTGACATGCCGCGCTGGCGCAACACCATCGGTCTGCTGATTTTCACCTTCGCCTACGGCACGACGGTCCCACTGAATGACTGGTTCGCCGGAACGGGCATGAAAAGCTTTACCGACTATGCGGAATTGCCGCTCATCGGCCTTCTGGTGCTCGTTCCCATCGGCATCTGGATGGATCGGCGCGCCCAGCGCTAGCCGGCCACGCACATCTTTCGCAGCGCATCGACGGCGATTGCGTATCCGGCAGCGCCAAATCCGGCCATGACCGCGGTCGCGACGGGCGAGACGAGCGAGCGGTGGTAGATCGGCTCGCGACGGTGGATGTTCGAGATGTGAAGCTCCACGATGGGCCGTCCGAACATCTTGAGCGCGTCGAGCACTGCGATCGACGTAAAGGTAAAGGCAGCCGGATTTATGACGATGCCGGCCGCCGGAACATCCGTCGCCTCATGAATCCATTCGATCAACTGCTGCTCGCTGTTCGTCTGGCGGAAGACGAGCGGCACGTCGCCCGCCGCCGCGCGACACTGCGCTTCAACCTCCGCCAGGGTCGTGCTGCCATAGATCGCTGGCTCGCGCTTTCCAAGCCTGTTCAGATTCGGGCCGTTCAGAACATAGATCGGATCGGTCAAGCACATCACCCCTGATAGCCGAACAGTCGCGGCAGGAACAGAACGGTCTCCGGCACGAACGTGATGACCGCAAGCGCCACGATCATCGCCCAGAGGAACGGAAGAACCTCACGCACCATTTCGCGCATCGTGATTTTCGCCATGTTCGTCATCACGAAAAGCAGCAACCCGTAAGGCGGCGTGACCAGCCCGAGCATGATGTTGACCACGACGACGACGCCGAAATGCACGAGGTCGACGCCCAGCGCCTTTGCGGTGGGAATGAAGACGGGAACGATGACGAGCAGGATCGTCGTTCCCTCAAGCAGGCACCCCAGGACAAGAAGGATCAGGTTGACGATCACGAGGAACTGGACCGGCGTGAGTTGCCAGCCGCGCATCAGCACGCTCAGTGCCTCGGGGATGTTTTCGATCGTGACGACGTAGTTGAAGACGAGCGCGCCGGCGATGAGCATGCCGATGCTGATCGCGGTCCGTGCGCAAGCGGCGACCGCATGATAAAGCGTGCCGAACGTCAGCGAACGGTAGAGAAGCGTCGAGACGGCGAGCGCATAGGCGGCCGCGACCGCCGCCGCTTCGGTCGGTGTGGTCAGTCCCGAATAGATGCCACCCAACAGGACCACGGGCATCATCAGCGAGGGGAATGCGTCCTTGACGATCGACGGGAAGCGCGCGAGCGGGATCGGCGGTTCCACCGGAAAATTCCGGCGCCGCGCCGTCGTCGCGATGATCGCCATCAGCCCGGCGGCCACGAGCAGGCCGGGGATGAATCCGCCAAGGAACAGGTAGCCGATCGAGGCATCGGAAACGAGCGCGTAGACCACCATCGGAATGGATGGCGGGATGATCGGCCCGATGACCGCCGCCGCCGCGGTCAACGCCGCCGCAAAGGCCGGCGTATAGCGGCCGTCGCGCGTCATCAGCGCCATCATCAGGCGACCCGGGCCGGCCGCATCCGCCAATGCCGAACCGGACATGCCGGCGAAGATGACCCCCTGCAGCACGTTCACGTGCGCCAGCCCGCCGCGAAAGCGCCCGACCAGCGCGTTGCAGAACAGCAAAAGCCGCTCCGACATGCTGCCGAGATTCATCAGCTCGGCGGCAAGAATGAAAAGGGGAACGGCAAGGATCACGTAGTTCGAATACATGCCGTTGAGGAACTGCTCGGCGGCCGTCCCCATGTCCTGCCCGGAAAGAAAAAGATAGAGCACGGAGGCACCGATCATCGCGTGCCCGATCGGCAGGCCGAGCAGCGACAAGCCGATGATCGTGCTCAGGCAGGCGGTCCAGGGCGTCATTCTTTGCCCGGATTTTCCGGAGCCGGGCCGCGCAGCGCACGGGCGACGAGCCAGCCATACCGCGCGAGAATCGCGATCACGAAAACCGGATAGATCGAATAGAGCCAGTCGAACGGGATTTTCATGTACGCCGTCTTCTCGACGCGCATGAACGAGACATATTCGACCACCGCCGGGAACGACATCGCGTAGAGGACGATGATCGCGATGCCCGCCACGATGATCATCGCACGACGCGCCCGCACGCCGGCCGCGCTATAGACGAGATCGAAGCGGATCTCCTCGCTTTCCCGAAGGACGAAAGCGGCCCCCCACAGCACCAGCCACAGCCATGCGACGACGCTGAGTTCGTGCGTCCATCCGACCGGCAGGCCAAGCCCGTAACGGAAGACGATCTGCGCGAGAAATGCGAGGAACATGGCGGCGAGAAGTCCCGCCGCCACGCCCTCGGCCAGTTTTGAGAGTTTCCTGCCGATCACAGAGCGTTGATCTTGGCGAGCATGCCCGGCGGCCAGCTCTTGGCCAGATCCGACGCGAGGTACTTCTTCTGCGCGAAATCGCGGAATGCCGCGAGATCGGGCGTGTAGACCTCCAGCCCCTGCTTCTTGAAGAAGTCGACGAGTTCCATTTCCTTCTTCGCGTGTTCGGCGTTGCTCCAGCCGACGGCGGCGTCCGCGGCGGCCTGGAAGGCCTTCTGCTTGGCCGCATCCATCGCCTTCCAAACCTTCGACGAAACCGTGAGAAGATCGAAGCCGACGAGGTGCGACGTGAGCACGATCTGCGAACTCACTTCGTAGAACTTCATATTCTGCACGTTGGGCAACGGATTGTCCTGCCCGTCGATCGCGCCCGTCTGCAGGCCGGTATAGACTTCCGGATACGCCATCGGCACGGGATTGGCGCCAAGCGCCTGACCGAGGAACTGCCAGGCATCGCCGCCCGGCATGCGCAGCTTGATGCCGGCCATATCGGCCGGCGTGTTGATCTTCTTCTTCGTGCGCAGCCCGACCTGACGGGAGCCGAAATAGGTCGGCGCGAGAATCCGGATGCCGAGCTTGTCTTCGGCCATCTGCTTCATCTGGTGGCCGACGTCGCTGGCGAAGACCTTCTGCAGATGCGCCACATCGCGGAACAGGTAGGCGGCCGTCATGATCGACCATTCCGGGATCTGGTTCGACACGTCCTGCGGGGCGATGTTGCCCATCTCGAGATTGCCGCGCTGGAGCGCGACAAGTTCGGTCCCCTGCTTGAAGAGATTGCCGCCGTAGTAGAGTTGCATCGTGAAGTCGCCGGAAACGGCGCTCGCGAAGCGCTTCATCATTTCGGCGCGGATGTCCTGTTCGGAAAACACTGCCGAGAACCGCAAGACGGGCTTCGTCTGCGCGCGGGCAATTCCGGATGCGCCGATCGACGTGGCTGCGACGGCGGCAGCACTGGAAATCATGAACGAGCGCCGTGAATGGGCGAATGCCATGGGGTCCTCCCTGGGGTTGCGCGGATTCCCGCGTCAGATGAGTTGAATTTGCACTGTTATAATAAAAATTCAATGAAAATATGCATTTCATATGATATTTCTAGATTTATCATATTTTCAATCCTCACACGGCGTGGTGTAGCCTTCCGGCCGTTGGGGGCGATTCGGCAATGACACCCGAGATTCAGACGGCAACCGTTGCCGAAAAGACGTACGAGCGCGTCCGCGCCGATATCATTTTCGGGCGCCTGACGCCCGGGCGGCGGCTGCGACTGGACGGTCTCGTCCAGGAGTACGGGGCCAGCGTCAGCACATTGCGCGAAATCCTGAACCGCCTGTCGTCAGAGGGATTTGTCGTTGCCGAAGGGCAGCGCGGGTTCGAAGTGACACCCGTCTCGATGACGAACTTCGAGGAAATCGCCTCGCTCCGGTTGCTTCTGGAAACGCATGCATTGCGCGATAGCTTTGCGGCCGGTGATGTCGAGTGGGAAGCGGCGGTCGCGGCGGCACACCACAAGCTCGACGCGATGGAGCGCCGGATGCTCAAGGGCGCCGTCGAAGCGACTGAAACCTGGAAGCGCTATGATCGGGAATTCCACCAGTCGCTGATCGGCGCCTGCGGCTCGCAAACGCTTCTCGACCTCTATGGTGGCGTCTACGACCAGTATCTGCGCTATCAAATGGTCGCCGTTGTCTTTCGCGGCGCGATCGCGGCGGACGAGCATCGCGATCTGCTCGACTGTGCGCTGAAGCGGGACGCGCAATCGGCCTGCGCGATTCTCAAGCGGCATATCGATGGCTGCATCGCGCATACGCGCGCGTTGGGCGTGCTGCCATGACCGGCCGGATCGCCGTTCTGTCCGAAGGAAGTGCGGCCGAATCGGTCGCCGACGTCGCCTATCGTCGTATCCGTGCCGACATCCTCTCCGGGCGTCTGAAGCCGTCGGAAAAGCTCAGGCTCGACCGGCTCAAGCTCGACTACGAAGCAAGCGTCAGTACGCTGCGCGAAATCCTTAACCGGCTTGCCTCGGAACGCCTTGTCGTCGCCGAAGGCCAACGCGGCTTCCAGGTCGCGCCCGTGTCCGTCGCGAACATGAAGGAAATCGCCGCACTGCGCCTGCTTCTCGAATGCGATGCGATCGAGAAGTCGTTCCAGGCCGGCGACGTCGAATGGGAGGCACGTGTCGTCGCCGCGCACCACAAGCTCGCGCGCTTCGAGGAGCGCATGGCGCGTGGCGAGCGCGAGGCGAGCGAAACGTGGAAACGTTACGACTGGCAGTTCCATCAGGCGCTGATTTCGGCCTGCGGATCGAAGGTGCTGATCGACGCGCACGCCGCGGTATTCGACAAATACCTGCGCTACCAGATGACGGCGCTTAGCTTCCGCGGCCGGATTGCGGAAGACGAGCACAAGGCGATGCTCGATTGCGCGCTGCGCCGCGACGCGGCCGCGGCGTGCGAGACATTGCGCCGCCATGTCGAAGGCGGCATGGCGCACGCGCTGGCGACGGGGACGATCCGCTAGCCCGACCCGAACGACTGGACGAGCGATCCGCAGATCAGGTACCAGCCGTCGACAAGCACGAAGAAGATGAGCTTGAACGGCAGCGAGACGATCGCCGGCGGCATCATCATCATGCCCATCGACATCAGGACGGCCGCCACCACCATGTCGATGATGACGAACGGGATGAAGAGCAGGAAGCCGATCTCGAAAGCCCGGCGAAGTTCGGAAATCATGAAGGCCGGAATAAGCACGCGATAGGGCGTCGCTTCCGGCGTTTCCGGCGGGGGAATCTTCGCGATGTCGATGAACAGGCCCAGATCCTGCTCGCGCGTGTGGCCGATCATGAAATCGTGAAACGGCTTGGCCGTGCGCTCGATCGACTGGGCTTCGCTGATCCGTCCGTCGATGAGGGGGGAGATGCCGTCACGCCAGGCGGCTTCGCCGATCGGCGCCATGATGAAGAAGGTCAGGAAAAGCGCCAGCGACGTCAGCACCGCATTCGGCGGTGCCTGCTGCGTACCCAGCGCGGTGCGCAGCAGCGACAGCACGACGACGATGCGCACGAAGCTCGTCACCATCATCAGGATCGACGGCGCCAGCGAAAGCACCGTCATCAGCAGGAGAAGCTGGACGATGCGCCCCGTCGTCGAGGTTCCGTCGCCGAGGTCGAGATTGAAGCTCTGCGCGAAAGCAGGCAACGGCGTCACCAACAGCAGCAGCGCCGGCAGGAACAGCCGCAGGAAACGCGTCATGCGGCCTCCGGAGCGGCAAGGCGTTCGACATGGACCGCGCCCGCCGGACCGACGACGAGCAGATGCTCCACGCCATCGCGACGGATGAGCATCGCGCGCGTCTTGGGATCAAGGGCAAGCGTTTCGACGAGTTGCAGGCGCCGGCGCCGGCCCGCGGCCGTCGTCATTGCGCCCGGCATCCAGCGGCGCGCTGCCCACGCCACGGCAGCGATCAGCGCAATGACGAATGCGAGTGCCGCACCAAAGCGCAGCAGGCTTTCCGGATCCAGATTCATCGCATCGCTCCCGCATCGGCCGGCCCGTGCCCGGAAACGTGGACGAGCGTTCCCCGCAACCGGTCGAGCGCATGCGCCACGCCGTCAAGCGCGCTTGCGCATGCTAATCCTTCGGCACGCGGCAATTCGGTCGCGCACATGCAGATCTCGCGCACGCGCCCGTCAAGACCGTCGAGCGCCACGTCGTTGCCGCGATGCAGCGCGGCGCGCGCATCGTCGATTTCGCGCGTGATGTCGACGATCGCCTGAAGGACTTCGACCGCTCTCATCGCGAGGACTCCGGTGTCGACTTGCGATGGGCCGCAAGCGATCCCTGCCTGCGATAAATGTACGAAAGGATCTCGGCGACCGCCTGGAACGCCTCGACCGGGATCGGGCTATCGATGTCGACGGCGCCGAGAAGCTGCACGAGATCACGATCCTCGCGGACGGTGACGCCGTGCGCGCGCGCGATCTCGATGATCTTTTCCGCGAGGATCCCCTCACCCTTCGCGGTGACGCGCGGTGCCGGGTCGCTTTCGCGGGCATATTCGAGGGCGACAGCCCGTTTCTTGTTCGGGTCGAGCGGTCGTTGTGGCGGGCGATGTGAACGGCGGGCCAAGGCAGGCTGCTTTCGGTGCTCTCGTGAAATCCGTGACGAATGCCGTCACGGGTCATACGGCTGGAAGGGTTACCGCAAACCCGCTAAAACTTTCTTAAAAGTCTATTTTATCCATCAAATCCGGCTCTTACTGACTGAGAACCGTCTCCTGCGGTGCCAGAAATATTGCCGGCAACCGTTTGAGTCGATGGAATGAATCAAGGGCTTGCAAATTCTCTAAAATTCTAGATAATTTACGCATTATTAACCTATTCAACGATATTTTACGGCCATGGATATTACCCGTCTGCCCCTGTTCGGCATGATCGCCCGGCGAATGGACTGGTTGAGCCATCGCGAAACAGTGCTGGCGCAGAACGTCTCGAACGCCGATACGCCCAATTTCCAGCCGCGCGACCTGAAGCCGATCGACTTCCGTGCCGAGATGCGCGCGCAGACCGCGCGCCTGGCCGCGACGACGACCTCGCAAGGCCACCTCACCAGCAAGATCATTCCGGGCCCGGACCGCGAAGACAAGCCGCGCGCGTCGGAAACCACGCTGTCGGGAAATACCGTGCAGCTCGACACCGAACTGATGAAGGTCGCCGATACGGCGATGGACTACCAGCTCACAACCAACATCTACCGCCGCCAGCTCGCCATGCTTCGCACGGCGATCGGCCGCAGCGGCGGATAACGGGAGACGACGATGGACCTGCAGAAATCGATGCGCGTCTCGGCCGCCGGCATGGCGGCCCAATCGACCCGCATGCGCGTGATCGCCGAGAACATCGCCAACGCCGACTCGCTGGGCGAGACGCCCGGCGCCGAACCTTACCGGCGCAAGACGATCAGCTTCCGCAACATCCTCGATCGCCAGCTGGGCACGCAGACCGTCCGCGTGGGCAAGATCGGCACCGACAAGACCGCGTTCACCCGCCGCTACGAGCCCTCGCATCCGGCCGCGGACGCGGAAGGCTACGTGCTTGCGCCGAATGTGAACAATCTCATCGAGGTCATGGACATGCGCCAGGCGCAGCGTTCCTATGAGGCGAACATCTCGGTCATCGAGACCTCGAAGAGCATGATCACCCGCACGATCGACCTGTTGCGCGGCTGATAGCCGTCCGAAGGAATCAACATGGCCATTACGCCTCCCTCCCTCGCCGCAGCCGCCTATCAGGGTGCTGCACGCATCGCGCGAACGGGCGCGGCACCCGACGGTGCGGAAGACCCGGCCGCCGCAGGTTCGGCCGATTTCGGCACCGTCCTCGCGCAGGCCGCCCAAAACACGATGCAGTCGCTGAAGGCCGGCGAAAAAGCGAGCCTTCAGGCGATCGCCGGCAAGGCCGATGTCGGCCAGGTGGTGCAGGCGCTTTCGGCCGCGGAGACGACGCTCCAGGCGGCCGTCGCGGTGCGCGATCGCGTCGTCGCCGCATATCAGGAAATCATCCGCATGCCGATCTGACGGCGGCGGAACGGTTTCCACCGCCCGCGAGGCCACACACCCATGAACGCCACCGACGTGCTTGAGATCTCGCGCGAGGCGATCTGGGTAATGCTCAAGATTTCCGCCCCGCTCATGCTCATGGCTCTCGTCGTGGGCCTTGTCATCAGCCTTATCCAGGCGCTGACGCAGATCCAGGAACAGACGCTCACGTTCGTCCCGAAGATCCTCGTGCTCTTCGCGGTCTTCGTGCTGACGATCCCGTTCATGTCGACCACGCTGATCGAATTCACGCGCGAGCTGATGGCGAAGGCCGTCGGCATCGGCGTGGGCGGTGCGGGATGAATCTGCTCGTCGATGCGCTTTCGCGCTCGCTTCCGGCCGAGATTTTCGTCTACTTCGTCGTCTTCGTGCGCGTGGGCGCCGCGATGCTTGGCATGCCTGGCCTCGGCGAAATCGCCATTCCGGCACGCATCCGGCTAAGTCTGGCGCTTGCGCTGGCGGTGATCCTGACGCCCGTCGTCGGCCCGGCGATCCCCAAGCTGCCCGAGTCCGCCCTTTCGATGACCGGCATCGTGCTCGGCGAAATGCTTGTCGGCGCCTTCATCGGACTCGCGGGCCGTTTCGCGATGTCGGCACTCGTCGTCGGCGGCGCCATCATCGCGCAGCAGACGGGCCTCGCGGCCGCGACGCTCTTCGATCCCGGCTTCGGCCAGCAGGGTGCCGCGATATCCGCCTGGCTGGTCGCGATCGCGATCGCCTTCCTGTTCGTCTCGAACCTGCACCACCTGCTTCTGCACGCGGTCGCCGATTCCTACACGATCTTCCCGCCGAACAACCTGCCGCCGCTGGGCGATTTCGCGAATGCGATCACAATCTGGGCCAGCCACAGCTTCGCGCTCGGTGTCCAGATCGCCGCCCCGTTTCTCGTTTTCGGGCTCGTCGTCAATCTCGCGATGGGCTTGATCGCGCGGTTGCAGCCGGCGATCCAGATCTTCTTCATCGCCCAGCCCGCGCAGATCGCCATCGGCCTTGCGGCCCTTTCGCTGACGCTGGCCGCCACCATGCGCGCCTTCGAGCGCGGTCTGATGGACAAGCTCGAACCGCTTCTCTCGCTTCCGTAAGGACCGACGATGGCCGAAGAAGCCGACGACGAGGCATCCAAAACAGAAGAGCCAACCGGCAAACGGCTCGACGAGGCGCGCGAGAAAGGCCAGGTCGCGGCGACGCGCGAGTTGAACCACTGGATGATGTTCATGGGCGCCACGCTCGGTTTCACTTTTCTTGGCGCCGCGATGTGGCGCCACCTGAACGAATCGATGCGCCCCTTCTTCGAGCGGCCGCACGAATTCACGTTCGAAGGCGGCGGACTGCAGCAGATCCTGACATATGCGCTGATGGAGCCGCTCAAGGCCATCCTGCCGTTTCTCGCGATCCTGATGCTTGCGGCCGGCGCCGCGCAGGTCCTGCAGAACGGGTTTCTCGTCTCGGCCGAGCCGCTGATACCGAAATTCAGCAAGCTTTCGCCCGCCGCCGGCTTCAAGCGCCTCTTCTCGTTCAACTCCGTCTTCGAGTTCCTCAAGGGGCTCATCAAGATATCGATCGTCGCGACCGCATGCTGGATGGCGATCCGCAAGGAGATCGACGACCTCTCGCACTATGCCGAACTTGATCTTGTCGATGTCGGCCGCACGATGACCGATCTGGCCACGAAGGTCATGATCTCGGTGATCGCGGTCATGACCGTGATCGCGGGCCTCGACTATCTCTACCAGCGCTTCCAGCACTACAAGCGCCTGCGCATGTCCAAGCAGGAGATCAAGGACGAGTACAAGCAGGCCGAAGGCGACCCGATGGTGAAGGGCCGCATCAAGCAGCTGCGCATGGAGCGTGCGCGACGGCGCATGATGACGGCCATCCCGAAGGCGACCGTCGTCGTGACGAACCCGACGCACTATGCGATCGCGCTCAAATACGACGAATCGACGTCGGCGCCGATCTGCGTCGCCAAAGGCGTGGATCTCGTCGCCCTGAAGATCCGCGAGATCGCGACCGAGAACGAAGTGCCCATCGTCGAGAACAAGCCGCTCGCGCGCGCGCTCTACGCGAGCGTCGATCTCGACGACGAAATCCCGCCCGAGCATTACAAGGCGGTCGCCGAAGTCATCAGCTACGTCATGAGCCTGAAGAAAAAGCTGGCGCCCGCCGGCCGCGGCGAGGCAACACAGCCGGCGCGCTAGGCACTGGTGTCGAGAATCGCGCGCGCATTCCGCGCGTCGATCGCGATCTGCGCCTTCAGTTCGTCGAGCCCCGCGAATTTCCGCTCGGGCCGCAGAAATTCGATCAGCGAAACGACCAGCCGGCGCCCGTAGAGATCGCCGGCGAAGTCGAACAGATGGACTTCCAGCCGCGGCGCGGGATCGCCGCCGACGGTCGGCCGCACGCCGAGATTGGCGACGCCCGGAACCGTTTGCCCGGCGAGTGCACCCGCCACCCGAACCGCATAGACGCCCAGCGCCGGCGGCAGATAGCCGTCGAGCGCGATGTTTGCCGTCGGGAAACCAATCGTGCGGCCGCGCGCATCGCCGCGCGCGACGCGCCCGTCGATCGCGAAGGGACGACCCAGGATGCGGGCGGCCGCACGCGGATCGCCCGCCTTCAGCGCATCGCGCACGCCGGTCGATGAATAGACGAAGGCTTCCGGATCGCCATCGGCGCCCGCATTGCCGGCCGCGGCCGCATCGAGCGCGGGGGCGACGATTTTCGCGGTACGGCCGGCGCGCTTCATTTCGGCGACCAGGGTTTCAGGGCTGCCGGCGCGCCCCTTGCCGAACACGAAATCGTAGCCCGCGACGACCCCGGCAAGCCCGAAGCCGCCCACCAGCACGTCGGCCACGAAAGCTTCGGCCGTCATGCCGGCGATGCGCCGGCCGAAGCGGAGTGCGAAGCAGAAATCGACGCCCAGATCGCGCAGCAGGCCGATCTTCATGCGCGGGCTTGCAAGCAGGAAGGGCGGGAGGTCGGGTTTGAAGAACCGGCGCGGGTGCGGCACGAACGTGACGACCGCGGACTTCCGGCCCTGCGCGCGCGCCAGCCGCATCGCCTCGCCGATCACCGCCTGATGGCCGCGATGGAGACCGTCGAAATTGCCGATCGCGGCGATGGCACCACGCGCGTCGGCAGGCACGCCGCCCGGATCGCGGAGAAGTCGCATGCGGCGCGTCAGTCGCCGGCGGCGCTGGACTCGTGCTGCGGCGCGCGATGCGCGCTCAGCGTGGCGCGGCTCGACACGAGGACGACCGCCTCGCCCTCGAGCACGACCTTGTCATCGACATAGATCTTCGTTTCGAGCGTGCAGCGGCGCTTCTCCGGCACGAGTTCCTTGACCGTCGCGCGCGCCACGACCGTATCGCCCGCGCGCACCGGCGCCTTGAAGCGCAGCGTCTGGCTCAGATAGATCGCACCCGGCCCCGGCAGGCGCGTGCCCAGCACGGTCGACACGAAGCTTGCCGTCAGCATGCCGTGCGCGATGCGGCCCGAAAACGGCGTCGCCGAAGCGAAAATCTCGTTTATATGGACAGGGTTGTTGTCGCCGGTGATGCCGGCGAACAGCACGATGTCGGTTTCGGTCACGGTCTTCGCGAAGGCGGCGGTCTGACCGACCTTGAGATCCTCGAAATAGAGGCCGTGAAGTTCCTCGTATTGATCCATCCGGATACGCAGGCCCCCGTGCGCAATGCCATTCTGGCTTGTTGCGCCGCAACAAGCCCCGGGCGACTATAGGCAAGGATGCGCGCGGCGGCAATCTTCAGCCGCGCGCCGGGGAAAAGGCCTGCGCCGCATGAAGACCAAACCTGCCAAGCCGGCAGCAACGGAGCGCACGCTCGCCGCGATCGCGCTTTTCGCACCGCTGGGCGAGACGGCGCGCAAGGCCGTGGAATCGCGCTGCCGCTGGCAGACGATCGCGGCCGGCCGGCCGATCATCGATCGCGACAGCGACGACACGGATGTCTATTTCCTCGTTTCGGGCCGCGCGCGCGTCGTGATCTATTCGGAAACCGGCCGCGAGGTCAGCTTTGACGAGATCGGCCCGGGCACGTGCGTTGGCGAACTTGCCGCCATCGACGGTGCCCCGCGCTCGGCCAGCGTCGTGGCGCTCGAGCCCACGCTGCTCGCCTCGCTGCCGCGGCAGGCCTTCCTCGACGCGGTGCTGGCGAACGCACCGGCCCAGCTTGGCCTGCTGAAGCACCTGGCGCAGATGGTCCGCCAGGCGACCTCGCGCATCGTGGAGCTTTCCACGCTGGGCGCGCACAACCGCGTCTATGCCGAGATCCTGCGGCTGGCGAAGACGGGTGCGGGCGGGCGCACGACGATCCGCCCGATCCCCGCGCACGGCGACCTTGCCGCGCGCGTGTCGACGACGCGCGAGACGGTGGCGCGCGTGTTCTCCGACCTTGCGAAGAAGAAGATCGTGGTGCGCGAGAAGGACCAGCTCGTCGTGCTGGCGCCGCAGGACCTCAGCGAAATGGTCAAGGACTTCCGGCAGGCCTGAGCGGTTCGTCCGAGCCGGCGCTGACGCGCGAAAGCAGCCTGGCACCCAGCCGGCTGAGATCGTCCATCACGAGGAAGAACGCCGGCACGAACACGAGCGACAGGCCCGTCGACACGATGAGGCCGCCGATCACGGCAATCGCCATCGGCGAGCGGAACTCGCCGCCGTCGCCCACGCCATAGGCCGAGGGCAGCATGCCCGCGGCCATCGCGATCGTGGTCATCACGATGGGCCGCGCGCGCTTGCGGCCCGCATCGACGATCGCGGTCGCCCGGTCGACGCCGCGCGCGATCTCCTCGATGGCGAAATCGACGAGCATGATCGCGTTCTTCGTGACGATGCCCATCAGCATCAGAAGGCCGATGACGACGGGCATCGATATGGGGCGCTGCGTGACCAGCAGGGCCGCGACGACGCCGCCGAAGGACAGCGGCAGCGAGAACAGGATCGTGACCGGCTGGAGGAACGAACCGAACAGCAGCACCAGCACGCCGAAGACCATCAGCAGGCCGGCACCCATCGCCGTGGCGAAGCTCTCGAACACCTCGCCCATCACCTCGGCGTCGCCCGAGGTGCGGATTTCCACGCCCGGCGGCAGCGAGCGCGCGGCGGGAAGCTTCATCGCCTCGGCGATCACCTCGCCCAGCGCGTCGGTGCCGAGCATGTCGGCCTCCACCGCGATGCGCCGCTGGCGGTCGAAACGTTCGATCGACGTCGGCCCCTGCCCGAACGCGATCTCCGCGACCGTGGCGAGCGGCACCGGCTGCCCGCGCGAAGTGGGCACCTTCAGCGTTTCCAGCGATTGCGGGCTCGCGCGCGCGGCCTCGTCGAGCTGCACGCGGATCGGGATCTGGCGCGTGCCGACGTTGAATTTCGCGAGATTGGCGCCGATGTCGCCGATCGTGGCCACGCGCAGCGTTTCGGCGATCGTGTCGGTCGAGACACCCAGTTCGGCCGCAAGGTCGGGGCGCGGCCGGATGCGGATCTCCGCCCGGTCGAGTGCCGCGGTCGAGATGACGCCCTGCACAGTGGGCATCGTGCGCATCTCGCTGGCAAGCCGGTTGGCGATGGCGCCGGTGATACGCGTGTCTTCGCCGGTGACGAGCAACGTCAGGCCGCGCTGGCCGTTCTCGTTGAGCCGCCAGAAGCGGATGTCGGGAATGTCGGCAAGTTCGCGCAGGATTTCCGCCTCGAGCCGCTTCTGGGTCTTGGCGCGCAGCGTCTTGTGGACGAATTGGATCGTCAGCGTCGCACGGCGGACCTCGCGCCCGCCATTGGGCGTGCGCCCGCCATCGACAAAGACGGACTTCACCTCCGGCCGCTGGTGCAACCGGTCGACGATACGCCGGGTCATCGCGTCGGTATCGGCGAGCCGCGCGCCCGGCGGCAGTTCGACCACCATCAGCGTGCGCGCGACGTCTTCGCCCGGCAGGAAGCCCGACGGCAGCAGCGCGGTCGAGACGATGGAACCCGCAAACAGGCCAAGCCCGATGAGGACGGTCAGGAAGCGATGGCGCGACGACCAGCCCACGAGCCGGAGATAGGCGCGCATGACCGGGCCTTCGGCACCGCCATGCACGGCGATCGGCCGCATGAAATAGGCCGCCAGCATCGGCGTGATGAGCCGCGCCACCAGCAGCGAAAACAGCACGGCCGCCGCGACCACAAGGCCGAACTGCTTGAAATACTGGCCCGCGATTCCGCCCATGAAGCTGACCGGCGCGAAGACCGCCACGATCGTCAGCGTGATCGCGACGACCGCAAGGCCGATTTCGTCGGCCGCCTCGAGTGCCGCGCGCCAGGGCGATTTGCCCATCTGCATGTGGCGGGCGATGTTCTCGATCTCGACGATCGCGTCGTCGACCAGGATTCCGGTCACCAGCGTGATCGCCAGCAGCGAGACGAGATTGAGCGAAAATCCCATCAGGTCCATCGCCCAGAAGGTCGGGATGACCGCAAGCGGCAGGGCAAGCGCGGTTATCAGGGTCGCACGCCAGTTGCGCAGGAACACCAGCACGACAATGACCGCCAGCCCCGCGCCCTCCATCAGCGTTTCCATCGCCGAGTGATAGTTGCCCAGCGTGTAGGTGACCGAACTGTCGATCGGCGACAGCGTCACTTCGGGATGACGGAGCTGGAGTGCCGCGACGCGCGTGGCGACCGCCTTTGCCAGCACGGCATCGCTTGCTCCCTTCGAGCGGCTGATCGCGAAGGCGACGACCGGCTCGCCGTCGATGCGCGCGAAGCTGCGCATTTCCGCATGGCCGTCGACGACCGTGCCGAGGTTGGCGAGCCGGACCTTGCGGCCGCCGGGCAGCGCGATCGCGGTCTCGGAAAGCTCGGCGAGCGAATCGGTGCCGGCAAGCGTGCGGATCGACTGTTCGGCCGCCCCCACCTCGCCACGCCCGCCCGACAGGTCGACATGCGTGGCGCGAAGCTGGCGGTTCACGTCGGCCGCCGTCACGCCGAAGGCGGCCAGCCGGTCGGGATCGAGGGTCACGCGGATCTCGCGTTCCACCCCGCCCACGCGCTCGATCTTCGCCACGTCACGCACGCCCTGCAGGTCGCGCGCGACGACATCGTCCACGAACCACGACAACTCCTCGACCGACATCTGCGGAGCGCGCGCGGTGTACGTGACAATAGGAAGGCCCGCGATATCGATGCGCTGGACGACCGGCTCGTCGATCGTGCGCGGCAGGTCCTGACGGATGCGCGCGATGGCGTCCTTCACGTCGTTGAGCGCGCGGTCGACCTGCGTCTCGAGGCGGAATTCGACCGTCGTGGACGAGTTTCCCTCGGTCACGGTCGACGTGATGTGCTTGATGCCGGTCACGCCGGCGATGGCATCCTCGATCTTCTTGGTGACCTGCGTTTCAAGCTCGGAAGGCGCGGCCCCCGACTGGGTGACCGTCACGTTCACGAAGGGCGCGTCGATATTGGGAAAGCGCGTGATCGGCAGTTTCGCGAAGCCGTAGAGGCCAAGGATCGTCAGCACGACGAACAGCACGATCGAGGGCAGTGGGCGACGGATCGCCCATGCGGAAACGGGAAAGGCCATGTCAGCGCGCCCCGGCCGGCGTTGCGGGTGCCAGGATCGCGCGCACCTCGTCGCCCGCGCGCAGGAAGGCGGCTGCGCGCGCGACCACGCGCTGATCGGTGGGCAGGCCCTCGCGGATCTCGACGTAACCGTCCGCGACGAGGCCGGTGACGACCGGCCGCGTCGCGATCTTCGAACCTTCGACGACCTGCACGCTCGGGCCTGCATCGGCGTAGACGATCGCGGTCACCGGAACGGCGATGGCCGTGCGGCGCGCGGTTTCGATCGTCGCACGCGCGAACGCGCCGATGCGCAGCGCCGGATCGCGCGGCAGTGCCACGCGCAGCTTGCCCAGCCGGGTCGTGCGGTCGATTTCCGCCGGCACCAGCCGCACGCTGCCTTCGTACGTGGCATTGCCCACGACGACATGCGCCGCCTGCCCTTCGGCAAGGCTTGCCACGCGCGTTTCGAGAATCTCGGCCTCAAGCTCGATCTTGCCGTCCGCGACAATGCGGAAAAGCGGCTCGCCGCCCGCAACCGTCATCTGGCCGATGCGGGCGGTGCGGCGCGAGATGACGCCGGCACGGGGCGCCTTCACCTCGCTGCGTTCGGCGCGCACCATCAATTCGCGCTTCTGCGCTTCGATCTGCGCCTTCTCGGCGACGGCAAAGGAAAGACCGTCGCGCGCGGCGGCGAGCCTTCCCTCGGCCGAGCGGGCGGCGGAAATGCGCTGTTCGAGCACCGCCTCGGTGGCGTTGCCGGAATTGCGCAGCGACCGCGCGCGATCGAGCGCCTGCTTTGCTTCCAGGCCCGCGGCTTCGGCCTGCACGATCTGGGCGCGTGCCTGGGCAATCGAGGCATCGGCGCGGGCGAGCGTGGCGGCGTTCTGCGCGAGCTGGGCATCCAGCAGGTCGCGCGACAGCCGTGCGAGAATCTGGCCCTCGCGCACCTCGTCGCCTTCCTCGACCAGCACGTCGACGATACGCACGCCCTCGTTCTCGGAAACGACCAGCACTTCCTCGCGCGGGACAAGCGTGCCGGTGACCTCGACCGTGTCGACAAGCTCGCGCACGGCGGACACGACGACTGAAACCGCAGGCGGCGGATTGCCCTGCGTGGCCTGCGCATGCGCCGGCATAGCCGCCGACAGGACGAGAAAAACGGAAAGTGCGGCCAGACGTATCATTTCGGCTTGCTCTTCTTCTTGGCGACGGGACCGAGCGAGCCGCGCACCTGCGCCATCATGGTCCGGATGGCCGGGCGCGGATCGAATTCCGGCATGACGGCCCGACGCAGCATGACGCCGTCAAAAAATGCCTGCAGCAGCGTCGCCTGCCGGTGCGTGTCGATGCCCTTGCGCACCGACCCGTTGGCGATGCCCTGCGCCAGCACGTCGGCAACGCTCTTGATGATGAAGTCGTAGATATGGCGATTGATGCGGTTCACGGCCTCGTTGCGCGCCGCTTCGGCCGAGATTTCCGTCCACATGCAAAGGTCTTCGCGCGGCCGACGCCAGAGATAGCCGACGAGCATCTTTTCGAGCACGTCCAGCACGTCGCTGGCACGGCGCGCTTCGGCAAATCCCTCCGCGGCGCCGCCGAGGTCGCGTTCGCAGATGCCTTCGATCAGCGCGTCCTTCGAGGGGAAGTAGCGGTAGAGATTGCCCGCACTCATGCCCGCGGCCGCGCAGATCTGCTGCATCGACGCGTTGTGGAATCCGAAGCGCACGAAGCAGGTCTTCGCGGCATCGAGAATCTGCGTTCGGCGGTCGGCGCGGGACTGGGGGGCGAGGCGCGGCATGGCCGGTATAAAATGAACGTTCATTCATTTTGTCAAGGGCGTGAATTTTCCGGCGACGGAAAGGCGACGTAACCAATTTAAGCCATTGAAATTAAACGGATGTAACCTGTCGCGTGAAAACCGGCGACGGCGCGTTGCGGCCACGCGTCCAGAACTTTATCCTAGCAGCGCGAGGCGGAAATGCAACCCTGACGTCGATTTCAATCGCCGGTCAGGAAATCGAAGTCGCAGCCGCCGGGCGCCTGCAGCACCGAACGGTCATAGAGCGCGCCATAGCCGCGCCGGGGTGCGGGCGGCCGCTTCACGCCGGCAAGGCGATTTCGGATTTCGGCCGGGTCGACCAGCAGGTCGATGCGCTTGTCCTTGACCGACAGGCGGATCGTGTCGCCGTCGCGCACGGCGGCGAGCGGGCCGCCGACGGCCGATTCGGGCGACACGTGCAGCACGATCGTGCCGAACGCCGTGCCCGACATGCGCGCATCGGAAATCCGCACCATGTCCTTCACGCCCGCCTGCGCGAGTTTCTTCGGGATGGGCAGGTAACCCGCCTCGGGCATGCCCGCCGCGATGGGCCCGGCATTCTTCAGGACGAGAATGTCGTCTGCCTTCACGTCGAGGGCCGGATCGTCCACGCGGCGCGAGAGATCCTCGAGATTCTCGAACACGACCGCGCGACCGGTCGTCTCGAACAGGGCCGGCGTGGCGGCCGCGCGCTTGAAGATGGCGCCGTCGGGCGCAAGCGTGCCTTCGAGCGCGATCAGCCCGCCAACTTTGGAGATCGGGTTGTCGAACGCGCGGATGAAGTTGCGGTCGACCCATTTGAGCGGCTCGGCAAGCCGTTCGGCGAGCGTGCGCCCTTCGATGTCGATCGTGTCGAGATGCAGAAGCGGCTTGAGTTCGCGCAAGACCGCACCCACGCCGCCGGCAGCATGGAAATCCTCCATATAGCCCTCGCCCACCGGCTTCAGGTCGACCAGCACGGGCGTCTCGTCGGAAATCTCGTTGAGGCGGCGGTTCGGAATGCGGATGCCGCGCCGGCCGGCGATCGCCGTCAGATGCACGATCGCGTTGGTCGACCCGCCCACCGCCATCAGCAGGCGAAACGCGTTCTCGACCGATTTCCCGGTGATGACCTGGGAGGGCTTGATCGGCCGGTCGATGAGCGCGACCGCCGCCTTCCCGCTTTCCTCCGCCGCCACAAGCCGCTCGGCCAGCACCGCCGGGATCGCCGCCGTGCCCGGCAGGCTCATGCCCAGCGTTTCGGCGATGCAGGCCATCGTCGAGGCCGTGCCCATCACCGCGCAGGTTCCCGCAGTGACGGCAAGGCGACCCTCGACCTCCTCGATCTCCTCGGCATTCACGGTGCCGGCGCGGTATTTCGCCCAGAAGCTGCGGCAGTCGGTGCAGGCCCCCAGACGCTGGCCGCGATGGCGGCCGGTCGACATCGGCCCGGTGACGAGCTGGATGGCCGGCACGTCGGCCGAAGCGGCCCCCATCAGCTGGGCAGGCACGGTCTTGTCGCAGCCGCCGATCAGCACGACCGCATCGACCGGCTGGGCGAGGATCATCTCCTCGGTGTCCATCGACATGAGGTTGCGGAACTTCATCGAGGTGGGGCTGAGGAACACCTCGCCCAGCGAGATCGTGGGAAACGGCATCGGCGTGGCGCCGGCCGCGAGCACGCCGCGCGAGACCGCTTCGACGAGTGCGGGCATGTAGCGGTGGCAGTTGTTGAAGCCCGACGGCGTCATCACGATGCCGACGACGGGTTTTTCGAGCAGCGACTTCGACATGCCGGTCGAGCGCGCGAACGAGCGGCGAAGGAAGTGCGCGAAATCCATGTCGCCGTAATTGGTGAGCCCCTTGCCGAGGCCTTTCGGTTTGCCGTCCATGCGCGTCTCCGTCCCCTTGAGGGGGCGGATCATAGCGCCTTTGGCGGCATTGCCACGCGTTTCGAGGAACGCGCGGCCGGGCCCGCCGCAGGCCCGGCCGGCGCCGCCGTGTCAGACGACCGACAGCTTCACGTCGATATTGTCGCGCGTGGCGTTCGAGTAGGGGCAGACCTCGTGCGCCTTGGCGACCAGCGCTTCGGCCTCCGCACGGGGCACGCCGGGTAGTTCAACCGCCAGCGCGATCTCCAGCCCGAAGCCGCCGGCCGCGCGCGGGCCGATGCCCACCGTCGAGGTCACGCTCGCTTCGGCCGGCACCTTCGCCGTGCCACCCTGCGAGGCGACGAACTTCATCGCGCCCAGGAAGCAGGCCGCATAGCCGGTCGCGAACAGCTGCTCGGGATTCACGCCCTGCCCGTTGCCGCCCATTTCCTTCGGTACGGCGAGCTTCACGTCGACGGCCCCGTCGAGCGTGGCGGAATGGCCGTCGCGCCCGCCGGTGGCGCGCGCGGAGGTGCGGTAGACGACATTGACTGCGGAGACGGACATGGGAGGTTCCTTTCTTTAAATCGTTCGCGATTAAATCGCGTGCGATATAAATCGCACGCCCCCGCCCCCGAGTCAAGGGGTTTACGATTTAATCGTACGCGATATATTAACGGCACCCGACCGCCGGAGACCGTTCATGGCCCGCACCAGCCCCGACCCGTTCGACCACGGCATCAGCCCGTTCATCTGCTTTTCGGTCTATTCGGCCAATCTCGCCTTCAGCCGGGTCTACAAGCCGCTGCTCGACGAACTTGGCCTCACCTATCCGCAATATCTCGTTCTCGTCGCGCTGTGGGCGGAGGACGGCCAGACCGTCGGCGGGCTCGGGGAAAAGCTGTTCCTCGAATCGAACACGCTGACGCCGCTGCTGAAGCGGCTGGAAGCGCAGGGCCATGTCGAACGCACCCGCAATCCGGGCGACGAGCGGCAGGTGCGCGTGCGCCTCACCGCGTCGGGCCGGCGCCTGCGCGAGAGCGCGCAATGCGTGCCGGGCAACATCCTCGAGGCTTCCGGCATGTCGCGCGACAGCCTGAAGAAGCTCGCCGCCGAAGTCGCGCGCCTGCGCGGGAACCTGCTGGCCGCAAAGGCGCCCGCCGGCCGCCGCTAGCCGGCGAACTCCGGCTCCTCGCGCGCGAGCATCCGCACGAGCGCGCTGAAATGGACCGCCGCGTAAGGCGGGCGGCCCTGTTCCATCGAGCGGGCGGTCCGCTCGGCGATCTGGCCGGGCACGAGCTTCAGCGGCCGGCCGGTCGACATCGCCAGCACCTGCGCCTGCGCGGCGCGCTCGAGATAGTAAAGCTCGTCGAACGCCTCGGCGACCGTGGGGCCGGTGACGATCACGCCGTGGTTGGCCAGGAACAGCACCGGTTTGCCCTCCATCCGGGCGGCCATGCGATCGCCCTCCTCGGGCCCGTCGGCAAGGCCGTTATAGTCCTCGTCGTAGGCCACGCGGTTGTAGAAGCGCAGCGCCGTCTGCACGCACGGCTCGATCCGCCCGCCTTCCACGCTGCAAAGCGCGGTCGCATAGGGCATGTGGGTGTGGAACACGGCGGCGGCATGCGGATGGCGGATATGGATGCGCGTGTGGATGTGCAGCGCGGTCTCCTCGATCGGCCAGTCGCCTTCGAGGATCGTGCCCTTGGAATCGATCAGCAGCAGGTCGCTTGCCTTCATCTCGCGCCAGTGCGGCCCCCACGGATTGACGAGGAAGCGGTCCTCGTCGACCTGCAGGCTGAAATGGTTGCAGGTTCCCTCGTTGAGCCCCAGGCGGGCGGCCCATCTCAAGGCGGCGGCAAGATCGCGGCGGGCCTGTGCGTGGCTGTCCATGCGTGCGAATTCCTCGATTTGTGCAAGCGAAACCCTGAATAGTGCAAGTGTATGCAGGGTGCGGGTCGTTTGCACTACCCCTGCGCTATGCTAGCTTCGCGCCCATCGAACGAACAGAAGCGGTCCGGCCCACGCCGGGACCGCCGGATATCCCAAAAAGGGAGGAACTCAGAGATGAAGCGCCGTCAATTCCTCACGACTGCCGCCGCCGTCGGCACGTTCCTCGCGGCCCCGGCGATCGTCCGCCCGGCCTCGGCACAGGCCGTCACGCTGCGCCTGCACCACTTCCTGCCGCCGCAATCCAACGGCCACGCCAAGATGCTTGCCCCCTGGGCCGACATCGTCGCCAAGGCCAGCAACAACGCGATCAAGATCGAGATCTACCCGAGCATGCAGCTCGGCGGCACGCCCCCGCAGCTCTACAACCAGGCCCGCGACGGCGTGGTCGATATCGTGTGGACGCTGCCCGGCTACACGCCCGGCCGCTTCCCGATCACCGAGACGATCGAGGTGCCCTTCATCGCCAACACGCGCGGCATCGTGAACGCGCTGGCGTGCGAGGAATTCGGGCGCGCCAATCTTGGCGAGGAAACCAAGGAAGTGAAGCTGCTCTGCTTCTGGGCGCACGATGCGGGCCTCATCCATTCGACCAAGCAGGTCAAGACGATGGAAGACCTGCGCGGCATGAAGCTGCGCAACCCCGCGCGCCTCACCGGCGAAGCGCTGAAGGCGCTGGGCGCAACGTCGGTCGGCATGCCGGTGCCGCAGATCGCCGAAAGCCTCGCGCAGAAGGTGATCGACGGCGCGGTCGTGCCGTGGGAAGTCGTCCCGGCCGTGCGCATCCAGGAACTGTGCAAGTACCACACGGCCATCCCGGGCTCGCCCACGCTCTACACGGCCGGCTTCTTCCTGGCGATGAACCTGCAGAAGTACGCGGGCCTGCCGGGCGAACTGAAGAAGGTGATCGACGACACCTCCGGCCCGGCCTTCGCCAAGCTTGCCGGCAACATGTGGGACACCGAGGCCAAGACCGTGTCCACCATGGTCAAGGAGCGCGGCAACGTCATCACGACGATCACCGAGGAAGAGAAGGCGCGCTGGGTCAAGGCGACCGCGCACGTCACGACCGACTGGGTGGAGCAGATGAAGGGCCGCAACATCGACGGCGCCAAGCTCATCGCGTCGATGAAGTCGCTCCTCGCCAAGCACGCCAACGCCTGACCGGGCTGCGCGCGTCGCCGTTCCTCGCGCCGGAGAACACGGGTAAAGTCCGCCGATGAACAGCGACGCGCCCTCCCCGCCCGCCGCCGGGCCCGCCAGCGGGATCGACCGGCTGCTCGACCGCCTGCTGGGCCTTTCGGCCCTGCTGGGCGGCATTCTGGCGCTCGCGATCGCCTTGCTCGTGTGCACGAGCGTGCTGGGGCGCTGGATCTTCTACAAGCCCGTGACCGGCGATTTCGAATTCGTGCGCATCGCCACGGCGATCGGCGTCTTCGCGTACATGCCCTATACGCAGGTCCGCCGCGGGAACATCATGGTCGACACGTTCACGCAAGGCCTCGGGCCGCGCACGCTCGGTTTCATCGACGCGTTCTGGGACATCGTCTACGCGGCCTTCATGGCCTTCGCCGCCTACGGGCTGTTCCTCGGCGCCATCGACGCGCGCGAGAACTACGAGACCACGCAGGAACTCCAGCTCCAGATGTGGCCCTTCATCGCGACAAGTTCGGTGCTCTGCGCGCTCGTCGCGGCCACGAGCGTCGCGACCGCCGTCCTGATCGCGGTGCGCGGCAAATGACCGGCGCCACGCTCGCCTCCATCGGCTTCCTTGCGATGCTGGGGCTGATCGCGCTGCGCGCACCCATCGGGCTTGCCATGCTCGTGGTGGGCGGTGCCGGCTACACGATGATCACCAGCTGGCACGCGTTCTTCGCCTACATGAAGACGAACACGTTCTACCAGTTCGCCAACTACACGCTGTCGGTCATCCCGCTCTTCATCCTGATGGGCGCACTGGCCGAGCGCGCGGGCATCGCGCGTTCGCTCTTCCGCGCGTCCGAGCGCGCGTTCGGGAAATTGCGCGGCGGGCTCGCGATGGCGGTGATCGGCGCGTGCACGGCCTTCGGCGCGATCTGCGGCTCGTCGGTCGCCACGACCGCGACCTTCGGGCGCGCGGCCCTGCCAGAGCTTGACCGTTACGGCTACGACCGCGCCTTCTCGGCCGCGACGATCGCGGTGGGCGGCACGCTTGGCATCCTGATCCCGCCCTCGGTCATCCTCGTGGTCTACGCGATCACGACCGAGCAGAACATCGCCAAGCTCTTCCAGGCCGCGCTGATCCCCGGCCTGATGGCAGCGCTTTTCTACTGCATCACCATCGCACTGGTCGTCCGGCGCGAACCCGCGCTGGCGCCTTCGGCCGCGGCGGCAGGCACGAGCGGGCCGCCGGCTTCCACGGCGAAATGGCCGCGCGCGGCGGGGGCGGCGATCGTGGCGCTGGCGGGCGTGCTGTTCGCGCGCGACACGGTCGACATCGATTTCGCGCTCACGATCGCGGCGGGTGGCGTCATCGTCGCCATCGTCGACGTGAGCGTGCTGCCGGCGATCGCCGTGGCGGTCGTGGTCGTGGGCGGGATCTATGGCGGCATCTTCACGCCGACCGAAGGGGCTTCGGTCGGCGCGATATCGATGCTGGCGGTGGGTCTCTCGCAGCGCACGCTGGGCTGGCGCGACATCGGCGAGGCGATCCGGCAGACGGCCGAGACCTCGGGCATGATCTTCATGATCCTTCTGGGGGCCGAGGTGTTCGGCGCGTTCCTGGCGCTGGCCAAGCTGCCCGATTTCGTCGCCTCGGCCGTGGGCGGGCTTGGCGTTTCGCCCTACCTCATCGTCGTGGCGATGATGGTGATCTACATCTTCCTCGGCGCGGTGATGGACGAACTGGCGATGATCCTGCTGACGCTGCCGGTCTTCTTCCCGATCGTGCAGGCGCTGGATTTCGGCATGTCGCCCGACGACGTGGCGATCTGGTTCGGCATCCTCGTGCTGATCGTGGTCGGCATCGGCCTGACGGCACCGCCCATCGGGCTCAACGTCTTTGTCATCTCGTCGATCGCACGCGACGTGCCGATCACCCGCACCTATGCGCGCGTGCTGCCTTTCCTGGCGGCCGACGTGATCCGGCTGGCGCTGGTCCTGGCGTTCCCGGGCCTGGCACTGTGGCTGGTGCGGGTCTTCGCGTAGCTCAGCGCATTCGCGGCAACAGGGCACGCTCCATGCGCGTGCGCAGCGCCAGCGGCTGCACGGGCTTGATCAGGTAACCCGCCACGCCCAGCTCCATCGCCCGACGCACGATGGGCGCATCGGAATGCGCCGTCACCATCACCACCGGAACCGCGCGCGCCGCGATCTTCGGCTGCGAATTCATCCACGCGACGAACTCCAGCCCGCTGGTCGGCTTCATGTTGATGTCGCACAGCAGAACGTCCGGCCAGCCGTCGGGCGTGGTCTGGAAGGCCTGCTTGGCCCCTTCGGCGCCCGCCGCGGTATCGACGGAGGCAAACTCCAGCGTTTCGAGCATCTGGCGCAGCATCAGCCGCGTCGTACTGTCGTCGTCGATTACCAATGCCCGGAATTTCTTGAACAAATCGCCCGCCGTGGACTGCCGTTGCGGCTAGAGGCTAAGCCGGCGCACCGAATAATTTCAAGTGTTGGTCCGTGTCATCGTGTTGCCGCAAATCGGCGGCATAGAGCGGGTTGGAAGGGGAATTGCACGGCCCGAGCCTGCACGTCGCCGCACGCGTCGCCATGCGGGAATAGCAGGTCTGAGGCCAGCGTTTCCCCTAGGCCGTGAACGGGCGTTCGGTTCAAACTGCCATTCGTGCGTCGGGCACCAGGTGTCCGACGTTGTCCGGGGACTGGAAGATGCCGAAAACAGCCGTTGCGCCGGCCAAGACCTACAACACGCGCCTTTTCGTCGGCAACGTGCCCTTCGGGCTCGATGCCGAGAAGCTCGCCGATATCTTCGATGCGCACGGCATCGTGATCGGCGCGCAGGTTCCAACCGACCCCGCGACGGGCAAGCCCATCGGCTATGGCTTCGTCACGATGGCGACCGAGCAGCATTGCAAGGCCGCGATCGCCGCACTCGACGGCAGCACGGTGGGCGAGCGCAAGATCGAAGTGCGCTTCGCCGACGTGAAGCCCAAGAAGCCCAAGAAGCCGGCCGGCACGAAGGGCCGCAGGCCCGCGCGCGCGTCCGCGCCCAAGGATGGCGGTCCCGTGCCCGCGCACCTGCGTCCGGATGCCGACAGGCTTGGCCTGAGCCAGCCGATCGTCAGCCGGCCGACCTCGGCCACGCGCACCTTCACGGTCGAGAAGCGCCGGCTGGGGCCCGCCCCCCGGCGCGTGTAGGCGGGCTTCGGCCCGATCCTGCCTATTTAAGCCCGATGACGCCGCGCATATCCGCTTCGGCGGTTTTCGTCTCGCGCATGTCTGCGCCGGTCAGGTCGCTGTCGACCAGCCTTGCGCCCGTCAGGTCCGCGCCGCGGAAATCGGCATCGCGCAGCGAGGATTCGGTGAAGTCGGCGCCGCGCAGGTCGGCGCCGCGGAAATCGGTCTTGTGCGCGCGAACGCCCTGGAGCCGGGCCGGCCACTTGGTGTTCGCCACGCCGGCCAGCGGCAGCGGCGAGAAATCGGCATCGGCAAACTTGGCGCCGTCGAGCACGGCCTTGTGCAGGTTGGCACCGCGCAGCGTGGCGTTGGAATAGTCGCCGCCCGCCAGCATCGAACCTTCCAGGTTCGACATGTCGAACCTGCCCGAAGGGAACTTTGCGTTCACCAGCGTGACGCGCTGGAGCTTGGCCGCCGAGAGCGTGACGCCCGGCCATTCGATGGGCCCCAGATCGACGCCGTCGATCGCGATCTGCTGGCCTTGCGTGCCGCCGGTGCGCAGCCAGTCGTTGTGCGAAACGACCATGTCGCCGAACGACATGCCGATATCGGCAAGCGTGCGCGGCAGCACCGCGCGCGACAGGTCGCACTTTTCCATCTCGGATACGACGAAATGGCACGCGCACAGATCGGCCCCTTCGAGATTGGCGCCCGCCATGATGGCGCCCACCAGCACCGCCCCGTTGAGCCGGCAACCCGACAGGTTCGCGTCGGAAAGGTCGGCACCCGTGAACACCACGCCCGACAGGTTCGAATTCGAAAGGTCCGCGCCGGCAAGGTTGGCGCCGCGCAGGTTGCAGTTGGTGAGATCGGTCGACTGGCCCATCACGCGGCCGAGCCGCGCCTCGCCCAGGTTGGCGCCGCCGAACTTCGCCCCGTCGATCGTCGATTTCTGCGTCGTGACGACCGCGTAGTCGAGTTCGCCGTTCTCGTTGGCGGTGACGAGGAAACCGTCGCGGATGTCCGCGCGCGTCAGGTCGGCGCCTTCGAGATTGGCTCCCTTCAGCATCGCGCCGCGAAGGTCCACTCGGGTCATGTTCGCGTCGGCGAAGCAGGCATGCGTCAGGTTGGCGCCGAACAGGTTCGCGCGCGCGAGGTTGGCGCGGCTGAAATCGCATTCGGTCAGGTCGGCGCCGACAAGTTCGGCTTCGGTCAGGTTGCGCTCGAAGAAGTCGTTGCGCGGGATGACGCAGAAATTGACCTGCAGGCGCTGCCCGCCCGTCAGCTTCTTCAGGAAGCGCTCGTGCGCGGCCACGCGCTTGACGAGCTCCTCGCGCGAGAGCTTCTTTCGTTCGACCTGCTTCACGCCGACCATGCGGCTAGCGCACCCACTCGGATTCGGCCGGGAAGTGGCGCGCCACGAACCGGTAGGTGTCGCGAACGAGCTTCTGGATGCGGGCCGACGGCTCGGCCGTCACGCCCTGCCAGGCTTCCAGGATGTCGTCCCACTTCATCATCTGCGAATGCAGGCGGTCGCGCACCTCGCGGATGAAGGCGATCTGGCGCGGCAGGGTGCGCAGCGCGTTTGCCGTCTCGCCCGACTGCGCGTCGACCTCGGTGAGCTGCATTTCGAGCTTGTGGACGGGCGGCTCGGACAGCGCCACCGTCCGTTCGATCTCGTCGTGGACGCCGCGCTCGCGCTTGTAGACCGCGCGCAGGCGCTTGAGCGTTTCGAGCACGCGGCGCGCGCGCGCCACGTTTTCGCGCAGCGCCTCGATATAGGCAAGCTCGTCGACCAGCTTGTCGATCTGCTTGACGACGTCGCCGCGCTTGTCCGCCGGCAGGCCCAGATCGTCGGCAAGCTTGCCGAAGGCCTGCTGCACGCGCGCCTTGGTTTCCGGATCGTCGGCGATCTTGGCAAGCTCGAGCGTGCTCATGTTCTGCACGCTGCCGCGCCCCGACATCCACGCGACGAGCCCGATGGAGATGCGCCCGCGGGCGGCCGCGCGATGATGCTCGTCGATCCGCCACGATGCCGTCCCGTCGAGAAGTTCGCTCGGGATCGCATCGCCCGGCCGGATCCGGCGCACATAGGCGAGCGCGCGTCCCACTTCGTCGAGAAGCTTCGAGTCCGGATCGTCGGGCGCGATGCCGAAGGCCGTGCGCACCGAAGTGAACGTCAGGTTCGCGCGCAATTCGCCCATGTCGACCGAAAACACCGGTTCTTCGGTCTGCGGATCGGGCTGGAACAGGCCGCCTTCGACCTGAAACACCTTGTGCGCGAAGTCGAAGCGGCGCGCAGGCGCGGCCTTGCGCGGCGCGTTGGCCATCAGTTCGCGGCCGTCGGCGTTATGGCCTTCCGTTTCGGTCAAGTCGGCGCTCCGCAGTTCCGCGACAGGCATCTCAGTGACTTTTTTTCATCTTAGCCTGCCGCACCGCCATGCGCCAAGCCGCGACCACGCGGAGCCGGACCGGTCGAATTCATCGCTGCCACGAGCTTGCAATCGGGAAATGGCGCGCCACGAAACGGTAGGTCTCGCGGACCAGCTTGTGCGTTTCCTCGCCCGGCGCGTTTCCGGCGCCTTCCCAGACCGCGACGAGCTTGTCCCATTTCATCATCTGGGCGTGGATCGCATCGCGCGTTCGGCGGATGAATTCGACCTGCTGCGGCAATTCGCGCAGCACCGCCAACGTGTCGCCCAGCCGCGTATCGACCGCGCCGAGCTGCTGTTCGAGGCCGATCACGGGCTTCTCGCCCAGAAGGATCGTGCGGTCGACTTCCTCGGCCAGCGTGCGTTCGCGCCGGAAGGCCTGGCGGAACCGCTTGAGCGTATTGATCACGTTTCGCGCGGCGCCCACGCGCTCGCGCAACGCCTCGATATAGGAAACCTCGTCGATAAGGCGCTCGACCTGCTCGACCACGTCGGCGCGCCTTTCGGGTGGATAGCCGAGCTTCTCGGCGAGCTGGCCGAAGGCCGACTGCACGCGCGCGCGCGCGTCGGGCGACTGGGCCAGCGTGGCGAATTCCTGCATGTCGACCTTGGCGCTGGGCTTGGTGCCCGCGACCCACGCGACGAGCGCAAACCAGATGCGCCCGCGCGCGACCGTGCGGTGACGCTCTTCCACCTTCCACGAAGCCGTGCCGTCGAGCAGTTCGCTGGGGATCGAATCGCCCGGCCGGATCTGCGGAATGATTTCGAGCGCGCGCTTGATCTCGTCGAGCATCGCGAAGTCGGGATGCTTTTCGTCGATGCCGAACGAGTGCTTGAGGGTCGCGAAGGTGAGGCTTGCGCGCACGTCGCCCAGATCCACGCAATAGACCGGCTTGTCGTCGGTCGGGTCGATGCGGAAGATTCCCTTGTCGACCTTGAAGACCTTGTGCGCGAATTCGAACGTGCGCGGACGCGCGGCCTCGCGGACCGGCGCCTCAAGTTCGGCGCCCGGCGACGGCGCCTTCGCGTCTTTCGCGTCGGTCTTTTCGCTTCCCGCCGATTCGTTGGGCAGCACTTCGGCCACGACGCACTCCGGTCCATGTGAGGGCGGTCCGCCCCCAGTCCGCAAGTTATGGCCACAGGCGTTAGCGGCCTCTTAACGATGATCGGGAAAATCGTTTGAAACGGCTAAGTCACTTGAAAAGCTGCCGCAAAAATTCCCGTTTTGGCTGCATGGATTTCACCGCCACGCCCAAAGCCGCAAAATCATCCGCATCAGGTCGTTTTCGCCGTTTCCGCCGCTGGCTCGACGATGTCGGTGCGCGTGCCGACTTCGGCCTTGATGCGCGCGATCACATCCTCGATCGCCATCGAGCCGAGATCCTTGCCCGAGCGCAGACGCACCGCCACGCGGCCTTCGGCCTGCTCTTTGTCGCCGATCACCAGCATGTAGGGGATCTGCTCGAGCTGGGCATTGCGGATCTTCTTCTGCATGCGCTCGGTCGAATCGTCCACGTCGACGCGGATGCCGCCGTCGGTCTGCGGCAGTTCGCTTGCCATCAGCCGGCGCGCGACTTCGCGCGCGAATTCGGCATGCCGGTCGGCGATGGGCACCGTGCGCGCCTGGATCGGCGCCAGCCATGTCGGCAGGCGGCCGGCATAGTTCTCGATCAGGATGCCGATGAAGCGCTCGAACGATCCCAGGATCGCGCGATGCAGCATCACCGGGCGGTGCTTGGCGCCGTCCTCGCCGATGAAGCTTGCATCCAGCCGCTCGGGCAGCACGAAATCGACCTGCAGCGTGCCGCACTGCCAGTCGCGGCCGATGGCATCGCGCAGCACGAACTCGAGCTTGGGACCGTAGAACGCGCCTTCGCCCGGATTGCGGATCGTCTCGAGACCCGCGGCCTTCGAACCCGCCTCCAGCGCGGCTTCGGCCTTGTCCCATGTCTCGTCGGAACCCGCGCGCAGTTCGGGCCGGTCGGAGAACTTCACCAGCAGGTCGGCGAAGCCGAAATCCTTGTAGATGACGCGCAGCAGGTCGCAGAACTTGCGCGATTCCGCCGGCACCTGGTCCTCGGTGCAGAAGATGTGCGCGTCGTCCTGCGTGAAGGCGCGCACGCGCATGATGCCGTGCAAGGCACCAGAAGGTTCATAGCGGTGGCAGGCGCCGAACTCCGCCAGCCGCAGCGGCAGTTCGCGATAGCTGCGCTGCCCCTGCCGGAAGATCTGCACCGCGCCCGGGCAGTTCATCGGCTTGATGGCGTAGAGACGGTCTTCCTCCTCGCCTTCCTTGCCTGGCTTGGCCACGAACATCGCGTCGCGATAGTTCGCCCAGTGCCCTGATTTTTCCCAGAACACGCGGTCGACCAGCTGCGGCGTCTTCACCTCGACATAGCCGTCGGCCTCGAGGCGCGTGCGCATGTAGCGTTCGATCGTGCGGAACAGAGTCCAGCCCTTGGGATGCCAGAACACCGTGCCGGGCGCTTCTTCCTGAAGATGGAAAAGGCCCATCGCGGCGCCGAGCTTGCGGTGATCGCGCTTCTCGGCCTCCTCGACGCGATGCAGATACGCCTTCAGGTCCTGCTCGTTGGCCCAGCAGGTGCCGTAGACGCGCGTCAGCTGCGGATTGCGCGAATCGCCGCGCCAATAGGCGCCGGCAAGCTTGGTGAGCTTGAAGGCACCCACCTGGCCCGTGTGCTCGACATGGGGGCCGCGGCAAAGATCTGTGAAGTCGCCAAGCGTGTAGAACGACACGCTGGAAACGCCGCCCGCACCCGCATCGACCAGATTGGGATCGTCGAGGCCCTTGGCCGCCGTCGAGCCGCGCGTGGCGAGAAGCTCGAGCAGTTCGACCTTGAAGCTCTGGCCTGTCTTTTCCATGAACGCGACCGCATCCTTGACCGGCACTTCGCTGCGCACGAGCGGCAGCTTGCGCTCGCGGATCTTGCGCATTTCCGCTTCGATCTTCGGCAGGTCCTCGGTCGTCAGCGGGACCGTCGTCTGGATGTCGTAATAGAAGCCGGTGTCGGTCGCCGGGCCCACGCCCAGCTTCGCGTCGGGGAAAAGCTTCAGTACGGCAGCCGCGAGCACGTGCGAGCAGGAATGCCGCATGCGCTCGAGATCGGGGCCCGGTTTTGCGTCCATCGTCGTCGTTTCCAGTCGAATTCGGGGGCAGGCCTTCCGCCCCCGAGGGGACGCGGAAAATACGGCGAACGCGCGCACAACGCAAATAAACGCCGATGGCGCAGGCCGGGCATTCGCTGTAAGCCTCGCAATCGCATGAGCCGTCCGCCCCCGCACCGCCCGCCCCGGCCCGACCGGCGCCGCAAGCAATCCCGCCCGGCCGAGGCCGAGCGCCCGCGCCATCGCCGCGAAACGCTGCGCATCGCCGGCCTGCCCGCAGTCGAAGCGCTTTTCGCCCGCGCACCCGGCGCCATCGAACGCCTTTACGTGGCACCCGATACGGCACAGGCCGCAAGCGCCCTGCTGCGCGAGGCAAACGCGCGCGGCATCGCGCACAAGATCGTGCCGGAAGCGGCCCTTGCGAAGATCGCGGGCACGACACTCAACGGCGGCATCCTTGCCGAAACCGCCGAACGCGCGCCCCAGCAGTTCGACGTGGGCCAGGCGCGCAACTGGGCCGACCGCTGGCAGCCGCTGGTCATCCTCGACGGGATCGGCAATCCGCACAATCTGGGCGCCATCGCGCGCACGGCCGCATTTTTCGGCCTGCCGCGCATCGCCATCAGCGACCATCCCTCGCAGGCCGCGCCTTCCGAGGCGGCCTATCGCGTGTCCGAAGGCGGGCTTGTGTGGCTCGACGTGCTGCGCATCCATCGCATGCCCGACGTGCTGCGCCGGCTCCAGCCGTTCTACCTGACCGTCGCGACGGCGTTGGGAACCGGCCGGAGCATCGCGCCCGGCGATCTTGCGGCGGCATCCAAACCTGTATGCCTCGTGCTGGGCAACGAGGAAGACGGCCTGCCCGCCGCCACGCTTGCCGCGTGCGAGCGCGTGGTCACGCTGCCGGGCTCGGGCCGCGTGCAGTCGCTCAATGTCGCGGCAACCGCCGCGATCCTCATCAACGCGATCGCCGGCCCGCGCGCACGGAACCTTTCCTAGCGCGCGCGGATCGGCTAGTTTTCGCCCGAAACCCAGGGGCGGACCCGGCGAACGGACGAGACGATGAGCGAAGAAAAACGGACACAGACCCGCTACGGCGTGCTGAAGGGCACGCTGCTCGTCGACGGCGAAGGCTACGAACTCGTCGACTGGAGCCGCAACGGCTGGCGCGCGAAGGCCGAGACCGGCTGGTCGCCGCTCGAGACGCCGTTCGACGTGGTTCTCGGCATCCGTTCGGACCGCGGCTCGGTCGAAGTGCGCGGGCGCGGCACGATCGTGCGCGCGGGCGAAGGGTTCGTCGCGGGCAAGTGGGATCTGCGCAAGCCGGCCGACAAGGAAATCGAAGCGCTGCTGACCATCTTCCTTGCCGGCGGCAAGGTCGACTTCTAGCAGGCCCGTTCAGCGCTTCTTGGGCGTGCCCGCTTCGGCGCGCAGCCATTCGCGGAACAGCACCACTTTGCGCAGCGCCAGCTTCGGCTTGGGGCACACGACGTAATAGGCGAAATCGACCGGCACGGCCTTGCCGAACGGCTTGACCAGCCGGCCCGCCTCGAGATCGGCCGCGGCCAGCAGCGACTTGCCCAGCGCCACGCCGCGTCCCATCACCGCCGCCTCGATCACGAGGCTCGACTGGTTGAATTTCGGCCCGCGCGTGCCGTCGACATCCGCCACGCCTGCGGCCTTGAGCCACATCGGCCAGCTCGGGCACGAAGGATCGTCGTCGGGGCTGTCGTCGTGCAGCAGCGTGTGGTTCTTCAGCGCCTCGGGTGTGTCGAGCGGTGCGGCCCCCTTCAGCAGATCGGGGCTGCATACCGGGAACACCGCCTCGTCGAGCAGGCGTTCGACATGCAGGTCGGGATAGCGGCCCGCGCCGTAGCGGATCGCGAGATCGACGCCATCGCCGTGGAACTCGGTCAGGTACATCGACGCGGCAACGCGCACGTCGATTTCCGGATACTGCGTCTGGAACCGGTCGAGCCGCGGCAGCAGCCATTTGGCCGCGAAGGACGGCGCCACGCTGATCGTCAGCAGGCCCGCGTCGCCCAGATTGTCGACCGCCTCGATCGCCGAAACGAACTGCTCGAAGCCGCCGCGGATGCCGGGCAGGATCGCCTGGCCCGCGTCCGACAGCAGCAGGTTGCCCTTCACGCGCTGGAACAGCGCGATGCCCAGATGATCCTCGATCGTCTTGATCTGGTGGCTGACGGCCGCCGGCGTCACGGCCAGCTCGTCGGCCGCCTTCGACACGCTCAGATGGCGGGCGACGGCCTCGAAGACGCGCAGCGAGTTGAGGGGCGGCAGACGGCGACGCATGGCGGCACCATAATCACCCGGCCGTGGCCGCACTTCACAAGTTTTTCTCGCACCACCGCCAAGATTTATTCAGGAAGCCGCCGTCAGGGCGATTTGCGCACCAGTGCCGCCCCCGCGCTCAGCGCGGCAAGCTTCGCATAGGCCAGCTCGCGCGACATCGGCGCCATGCCGCAGTTCGTGCACGGGAACAGCCGTTCGGGCGGCACGTATTTCATCGCGCGGCGGATCGTCGCGGCGACTTCCTCGGGCGTCTCGGCGCTCTCGCTTGCCACGTCGATGCAGCCCACCAGCACGTCCTTGCCCTTGAGCAGGCCCAGGAACTCGATGGGCACCTTCGAATTCGCGCATTCGAGGCTGACCTGGCCGATGGCGCTTTTCGCAAGCTCGGGGAAAATGCGCTCGTACTGGCGCCATTCGCTGCCCAGCGACTTCTTCCAGTCGATGTTCGCCTTGATGCCGTAGCCGTAGCAGACATGCACGGCCGTCGTGCATTCGAGGCCCTTGGCCGCGCGCAGCAGCGCGGGGATCCCCCAGTCGAGCACCTCGTCGGTGAAGACGTTGAAGGCCGGTTCGTCGAACTGCACGGTGTCGATGCCGATGGCTTCCAGCTCGCGCGCCTCCTCGTTCAGCAGGTCGGCGAAGGCCATCGCCATCTTCACGCGGTCGCCATAGTGCCGGTCGGCGATCGTGTCGACGATGGTCATCGGCCCCGGCAGCGTGAACTTGACCTTGCCCTTCGTCGCGGCACGCGCGGCGCGCGCTTCCATCGAATGCACCGGCCCCTTGCGCCTGAGCGCGCCGATCACCTGCGGCACCTGCGCGTCGTAGCGGTTGTTGCGGATGCCCATCGTGACCTTGTTCTCGAAGTCGATCCCGTCGACGCCGGCAAGGAAACCGTGGACGAAATGCTGGCGCGCCTGTTCGCCGTCGCTGGGGATGTCGATCCCCGCCATGCGTTGGAGCCGCACGGCGAGCATCGTCGCGTCGGCCTGCGCTTCGGCAAGGGCCGCACCGGTCTGGCGCCAAGGCGCCCACAGCATCTGGGGTGTCGCAAGCCACGAGGGCTTCGGCAGGCTGCCGGCCACGGTCGTCAGAAGCATGGGGGATCTCCTCGCGGACGGCGCCGACGATGCGGCGCTCTTTTCGTTACTTGGCGGGCTTGGCGACGGTCGGTTCGTTAGCGCAGTTCGTGGTGGTCGCGGTCGTGCGCACCTGGTTTGTGCCCGGCTCCATCACGTATTCCTTCGAGATGCGGCAACGCAGCGTCATCGATTCGGTGTGCAGCACGTCGGGAATGGCGACGGCAACGCCATTGACCATTTTCGCCGTGCCGTCGAGCAGTTCGGGATAGCGCGTCACGACATAGCCAATCGCGCCCATCACCGCGCAGAACGCGAAGGCGGCACCCAGCAGGTTGATGATCACCCTGCGTTCGGACGTGTCGACGGGCGGATGCTGATCCATGCAACCAAGATAGTGCAAAAAACCTAAAATTCAATGTATTGCCGTATAATTCATTGAAAATCCGTAATGTTTATCCCCCGACGCGGACCCAGCGCCGGCTCTCGGCCGAACGCAGCGCGGCATCGATCACCGCCTCGTAGCGCAGCGCCGTGGCGAAATCCGGCTCCGCCGCGCGGCCGTTGCAGATGGCGGAAAGGAAATGCGCCACCTCCAGCGTCTTCAGGTCGGTGAAGCCGATCTGGTGGCCGGGGGCCGGACAGAACGCGGCGTAACCGGGATGCTCGGGGCCGGCCAGGATGGTCGCGAAGCCGCGTGCACCGGCGGCCTCCTTCGCGCGATAGACGCGCAGCTCGTTGAGCCGCTCCTGATCGAACGCGATGGCGCCCTCGGTGCCGACAAGCTCGAAGGCAAGGCCCATCTTGCGGCCCGTCGCCACGCGGCTGGCCGAGATCGCGCCCGTGGCGCCGGACGCGAAGCGCGCGATGAACTGGCCCTGATCCTCGTTCTCGACCTTGCGCCGCCCGCCGCCGGCCACCGGCCGCTCGGGCACGACGGTCGCGATATCCGCACTCAGTTCGGCGATGGGGCCGGCGAGCGCATCGGCGAAGCTCACGATATGCGAGCCGAGATCGGCGAGTGCGCCCGCACCCGCGAATTCGCGTTCGCATCGCCACGAGAAGGGCAGGGCCGGATCGCTCATGTAGTCTTCCTCGTGGAAGCCGCGGAAATGCACGAGGCGCCCGATCTCGCCGCGCGCGACGATCTCGCGCGCCAGCCGGATCATCGGATTATGCAGGTAGTTGTAGCCAACGATCGTGCGCGTGCCCGCGCGCCGCGCCGCATCGGCCATCTTGCGCGCCTCGTCCATGTCGAGGGCGAGCGGCTTCTCGCAATGCACGTGCTTGCCGGCTTCCAGGGCCGCCACCGCCATCTCGCAATGCAGGTGATTGGGCGTGGCGATCGCCACGACGTCCACGCCCTTGTCGGTCACGAGACGGCGCCAGTCGCCGGTCGACGCGGCAAAGCCGTAGCGCTGTGCGGCTTTCGCCGCCGTCGCCTCGTTCGCGTCGGCCAGCATCGCAAGGCGCACCGGCGGCAGGTCGGGGAACAGCGCGCCCACCGCGCGATAGGCCAGCGCCATCGAATGCCCGATATAGCCCGCCCCGATCAGCCCGATATTGATGGTCCGCACGACTTCATCTCCGCTCGTCGGCCGCAAACGTAGCGCCTTTCGTCGCGCGTTACCGCCCAAAAACATGCGGTCGTTGCGCACGCGCAGGGACGCCCGCTACTTTCCCCGCCGCGCCGCGGGTCCGCGGCGATTCGCACAAGAAACGCTACGGTTCGGGGAAACGTCCATGGCCAAGATCGACACAGGCGACACCGCCTGGATGCTGCTTTGCACCTTCCTCGTCATCCTGATGACGATCCCCGGCCTGCAACTCTTCTACGGCGGCATGGTCCGCAAGAAGAACATCCTGTCCGTGATGATGCAGTCGCTGGCACTTTGCGCGGCAATCAGCGTGCTGTGGTTCGCGGTCGGCTATTCGCTCGCGTTCGGCACCGGCAATGCGTGGATCGGCGACCTGTCGCGCGCGTTCCTCGTCGGGCTTGCCGACTCATTCGACACCCCCTTCACGCTGGGCGCCGGCACGGACGCCGCCGTCGCGACCACCATCCCGGAATCGGTCTTCTTCCTCTACCAGCTTGCCTTCGCGATCATCACGCCCGCCGTGGTGACCGGGGCCGTCGTCGACCGCATGAAGTTCTCGGCGATGCTCCTGTTCTTCTCGCTGTGGTCGCTCGTCGTCTATGCGCCGATCGTCCATTGGGTGTGGAGCCCGCTCGGCTGGCTCAACCAGATGGGCGTGGCCGACTTTGCCGGCGGCACGGTCGTGGAAATCAACGCGGGCATCTGCGCGCTTGTCTGCGCGCTTGTCGTCGGGCGGCGGATGGGCTGGGGCAGCGACAACATGGCGCCCCACAACCTCGCCTACGCGGTTGCCGGCGGCGCGCTGCTGTGGGTGGGCTGGTTCGGCTTCAACGCCGGCGGGGCGCTTGCGGCGGGCGGGCGGGCGGGCATGGCCGTGCTCGCCACGCAGATGGCGGCTGCCGGTGCCACGCTCAGCTGGGCACTGCTCGAATGGACGTGGCGCGGCAAGCCGACGGTGCTGGGCGCGATTTCGGGTGCGGTTGCGGGCCTCGTGGCGGTCACGCCGGCGGCCGGGTTCCTCGCGCCGGGTCCGGCCCTGGTGCTGGGGTTCGTTGCGGGCGTGGTGTGCATGTGGGCTTCGACCTGGCTCAAGTTCCGCCTGCGCTATGACGACAGCCTCGACGCTTTCGGCGTGCATGGCGTGGGCGGCATCGTGGGCATGCTGTTCACGGGCCTGTTCGCCGACGGGCGCCTGACCGGCGGCACCTATGCGGGCGGGGTGGCCCTGCTGGGCGTTCAGGCCTTCGCAAGCCTCGTGGCGGTCGCCTGGTCGGCGGCGGGATCGCTCGTTCTGCTGCGCGTGACCGATGTGCTGGTGGGGCTGCGCGTCTCGACCGAAGAGGAGCGTCAGGGCCTCGACGAATCGCTGCACGGCGAAAGCCTGGGCTGAGGCGGCGTTCCTCAGGCCTTCGGGGCCATCCGCAAGGCGACCAGCGCGTGGAGCGTGGCGAGCGTGGGCATGTCGATCTTGCGTCGTGCGCCCAGATCGAGCGGTGCGGCGAGGATGGGGCCGATCTCGAGCGGCCGGCCGGCCTCGAAATCCTGCAACATCGAGGTCTTGTGTTCGGGGTTGGTGTTGGGGGCGAGAAGTTTTGCGCGCGCGGGCGCCAGCGCGCTGCCCCACGCGGCGGCGACCGCGATCAATTCGTCGACCACGCGCGTGCGGATCTCGCGCATGCCGGGGGCGGTATCGACCGCGCCGTTGCGCGCCAGCGTGAGCGCGCTTGCCGGCCCGAAGAACGCGTTCTGCACGAGCTTCGTCCACACGACCGTGCGGATGTCTTCCTCGACGACGGCTTTGACGTCGGCCGCACCGAACACGTCGGCGCACGCGGCAAGCGCTTCGGGATCGGCCCCCTTGCGCGGCGTGCCGAAGGTGAGGGCACGCTGCCTGCCGCCATGCGCGACCACGCCCGGTTCGGGCACGCTCGCGGGGATCTGGATCATGCAGCCCACGGTGCGCGCGCCCGAAAGCGCCTTCCATACGGCCCCGCCCGGATCGACGACGGGCAACGGCTGGTCTCGCTCGGGCGCCTCGAGGCCGGCGAAGAACCACCACGGGATGCCGTTCTGCGCGCACACCACGATCGTGCGCGGAGCAAGCAGCGGCCCCAGCAGCGGGGCAAGGGCCGGCAGGCTGTGGCCCTTGACCGTCAGCACCACCATGTCCCGCACGCCGAGCGCGGCCGGATCGTCGCTCGCGTTCAGGCGATGCGTGTGGCGCACCCCATCCTGATCGAGCGTCAGCCCATGCCCACGGATCGCGGCGAGATGCGCCCCGCGCGCCAAAAGCGAAACGTCGTGCGCACCCGCCTTCGCCAGAAGGGCCGCAAGCGTCCCCCCGATGGCCCCTGCCCCCACGATCGCGATGCGCATGCGCTCTCCCGCCGAGAATTTGACCAGTGACAGTGTTTTCGGAAATTAAGGGCGGAATCAAATATCTAGTACGCCTCTGGATCGACCCCAAGAGGATGTTCTTTTCTTGTTCTACGCGACGAATCCTGACAGAGTGTCAGAAATCGTCCCAGAGGTGCCAAGTGACTGACTTTTCCGAGATTCGCCAGAAGGCCGGCGTCACGCTGAGTGAAGCGGCCGAATTGACCGGCTATGCTGAACGGACTTTGTACCGCTGGGAGTCGGGTGCGCCGCCGCGCAAGGCTGCAATCGATCTCCTGAAGGGGCTCGCCGACCGTCGTTCCTCCAAGCCCGAGAATGGCGGTCGTTTCAACTTCATTGACCTTTTCGCGGGGATCGGCGGTCTTCGGCGCGGGTTCGATGCCATCGGCGGAACATGTGTCTTCACCAGCGAGTGGGACAAATACAGCCAGACGACATATCGCGCCAACTTCCCGAACGACACTCACTCCATTGCGGGCGACATCCGCGCGGTCGATCCGGCCGACATTCCCCCGCATGACCTGCTCCTGGCCGGTTTTCCCTGCCAGCCATTCTCCATCGCTGGCGTCTCGAAAAAAAATGCGCTGAACCGGCCGCACGGCTTCGCCTGCGAAGCACAGGGCACTCTATTTTATGATGTCGCGAGAATTATCGGGCACTGCCGTCCGGCCGCGTTCGTGCTCGAGAACGTGAAGAATCTGGTGAACCATGACCGTGGCAACACCTTCCGCGTCATCCGAGATGTCTTGGAAAAGGAACTCGGTTACCAGGTTAAGGCAAGGGTGATAGACGCGAAACCGTGGGTCCCGCAGCATCGCGAGCGGATCTTCATCGTAGGTTTCAGGGAAGCGAACGGATTCAGCCTTGATACCTTGCCGATACCTGATCCCGCGAAGGGTCCGAAGCTTGGCTCAATATTGCATCACCCGGGCGGCGAGGTAGATGCCCAGTACACCGACAGCGCTGGCCTTGCTCATCCTCGCTACACCCTGACTGATCATCTCTGGACCTACCTCAGGAATTACGCCGAGAAGCATCGGCTCAAAGGCAACGGGTTCGGCTTCGGGATCGTCGGGCCGGATGACGTCACGCGGACGCTTTCGGCGCGCTATTACAAGGACGGTTCCGAGATCCTCGTCAGACAGGGCGACCGTGCGCCGCGCCGCCTCACGCCGCGCGAGTGCGCGCGGCTTATGGGTTTCGACGGCAAGGACAGGGCGCCGATGGCCATTCCCGTCTCGGACACCCAAGCATACCGCCAGTTCGGGAATTCCGTCGTCGTGCCGGTCGTGGAAGCGGTGGCGAAGCATGTCGAGCCGTGGCTGCTGGCTGCCGTTGCAGAAGGCAGAAAAGCCCTACGGGCTGCCATTGGCTGATATCGTCGACCGCGAAACGCGCAGCCGCATGATGGCGGCTGTCAAGGGCAAGAACACGAAGCCGGAGATCGCGGTCAGGCGCGCGCTGCACGCGATGGGTTTCCGATTCAGGCTGCACAAGGCTGGCCTGCCGGGCCGACCGGACATCGTGCTTCCCAAGCACAAGGTGGCCATCTTCGTGAATGGCTGCTTTTGGCACGGGCACGACTGTCCGATGTATCGACAGCCGGCAAACAACCGGGCATTCTGGATCGTGAAAATTGACCGGAACAGGGAGCGCGACGCGCGGGCGATGTCCGAGATCAAGCAGGTCGGCTGGCGGGTCCTGACTATATGGGAATGCGCGATGCGCGGGCGCGGGCGCATCGGAATCGACGCCTTGATCATCCGTACCGCACGATGGATCGCCGGACCGCGGAAAGCCGGCTCGATCCGGGGCGGAACCTGATGCCGGTTTCCAGTCTTTCCGAATGGCTCCACGCAAATGCGCGGCCGGAATCGGTCTGGCTGGTGAAAAGGCTTTCGGGCAACGATACGCTCGCAAATGGCTCGCACCAGGCCGGACCGTACATCCCCAAAGCGTTCCTTTTCGAACAGTTCCCTTCTCTTGATACTGTCGAGAAGAAGAATCCTGATGTCCGCTTTGACCTCTATGTCGACTCACATGCCGATCACCGGACTGTCCGCGCCATTTACTACAATGGCAAACGCTTCGGCGATGGCACGCGTGATGAAACACGTCTGACGAACTTTGGCGGCCGCATGTCCGCCCTTCTGGACCCGGAGAGTACCGGGGCGCTCGCGGTGTTCGCTTTCGCACCGGATGGCATGACAGGTGGAATCGCCTGCCATGTCTGGGTCTGTGCGAATGGCACGGAAGAGGAAGATCTGGTCGAGGAATGGATCGGGCCGGTCGAACCGGGAAGTTGCACGGTCTGGAATGCCGCCGACGGCCGCCGGACCGATCTGTTTTTCGCGCCCGTGCGGGCCGACTGCAGCCTGTCACGCGCGGAGATACCGCCGGCATGGCTGGAACGCTTCCCTTCTGGAGAGGAAATCATCCGGAAATCCGTCGCGATGCGCAGCAGCACCGGCGATGCCCCGGACCGGCGCATCCTCCGGCGAAGGGCTTGCGAGTTCGAGATATTCAGGAGCGTCGAAAAAGCGTACTTCGGCGACCGCATCAAGGGGCCTTTCGAATCGATCGAGGCATTCCTCTCGCTTGCGCAGTCACTGCTTCAGAGCCGGAAATCGCGGTCGGGAAATTCGCTCGAACTCCATGCGCGCGAGATTTTCACCGAAGAGGGTCTGAAGCAGGGTGCCGACTTCCAGCACAAACCGGTCATCGAAGACGGGAAGCGTCCTGACTTCCTGTTCCCTTCGCAGGCGGCGTATGAAGACAACGCATTTCCGGCAGACCGATTGCGGATGCTGGCCGTCAAGACGACGTGCCGCGACCGCTGGCGGCAAATTCTCAACGAGGCCAACCGGATTCCTCGAAAGTGCCTCCTGACACTCCAGGAAGGAGTGTCCGAAGGGCAGTTCCGCGAGATGAACGCGGCGGGCGTACAGCTCGTGGTCCCCCAAGATCTCCATGTGTCGTTTCCGGCTGCGGTGAGGCCACATCTTGTGAGCCTCGAAAGCTTCATTGCCGACGTCCGGCTACTTTCCGTACCTGGCTGAAACGCGCTCCGAAAACTGACAAGGGCTTCGCCGTTTCCGGCGAAGCCCTTGTTTCATCCTGGTGGAGCCAAGCGGGATCGAACCGCTGACCTCCGCAATGCCATTGCGGCGCTCTCCCAGCTGAGCTATGGCCCCGAAACTTTGTTACCGGGGATGGGTCCCCGATATCTGGCGCGTTATTTATGGCGAAAGCCCGGCCCGGTCAACAGCGGGCAGGCCCTGGCGCCTCAGCGCTCCTCGTCCTCGACGTTCTCGATGACCTCGGCGACGTCCTCTTCGTCCTCGCCCAGCTCCGAGGTGTCCTCGATCACCGCATCTTCCTCGGCCTCCTCGCCTTCGGCCGCTTCGGGCTCGGGCGTTTCGACCTCTTCGACGACGGCCGGCTTGACGACGACGGGCGCCGGCTTGCCGCGACGCGACTTCAGCAGCACTTCGGGGTCGTATTCAGCGCCGCACTTGGGGCAGCTGATGGGACTCTTCGACATGTCGTAGAAGCGTGCGCCGCACGACTGGCAGGTACGCTTCAAACCCCATTCGGCCTTCGCCATCGATCGCTCCTTCACGACACCGCCGACGGGCACCCGCAGACGCCGGGCGCCCTTTTTAACGGCCGGGGGAAATGCCACGTCCGGGGGGCCATGTCAACCGCGCCTGCCGGGCCTTCCGGCGACGGTTGCCGCTCGCCGCGCGCATTGCTACAAGCCCTCGTCAACTCTCGCCATTTTTACCTCCGAGGCCCCATGTCGAGCGCCGCCCCGCCCGTTCCCGCAACAAGCCGGCCGGGCCATGCGCTTTCCGGCACGATCGGCGTGCCGGGCGACAAGTCGATCTCGCACCGCTCGCTGATGCTGGGCGGGCTTGCCGTGGGCGAGACCGTCGTGCACGGCCTGCTCGAGGGCGAGGACGTGCTGCGCACCGCCGCCGCCATGCGCCAGATGGGTGCCGAGATCGTGCGCGAGGAGAAGACCGGCATCTGGCGCGCGCGCGGGCGCGGCGTGGGGGCGCTGGTGGAGCCGGCCGACGTGCTCGACCTCGGCAATGCCGGCACGGGTGCGCGCCTGCTGATGGGCCTGATCGCCGCCCACCCCATCGTCGCGGTCTTCACGGGCGATGCCTCGCTGCGCCGCCGCCCGATGGGCCGCGTGACGGCCCCGCTGGAAAAATTCGGCGCGCGCTTCGTGGCGCGCGGGCGCGCGGAAGGCAAGGTGCTGCTGCCGCTCACCGTCATCGGGGCAAGCGATCCGGTCCCGGTCGAATATGTCGTCCCCGTCCCGTCGGCGCAGGTGAAAAGTGCCGTGCTGCTGGCCGGCCTCAACGCGCCGGGCACCACGATCGTCCACGAGAAGGAAGGCACGCGCGACCATTCCGAGCTGATGCTGCGCCATTTCGGCGCCGAGATCGACGTGACGCGGACCGATCAGGGCACGCGCATCGCGCTCAAGGGCCAGCCGGAACTGACGGGCCGCGAAGTGCGCGTGCCCGGCGATCCGTCCTCGGCCGCCTTCGCGCTGGTCGCCGGCCTCGTCGTGCCGGGATCGGACGTGCGCGTGCGCAACGTGGGCCTCAACCCGCGCCGCACGGGCCTTTACCAGACGCTGCGCGAGATGGGCGCCACGCTCGATATCGGCAACGCGAGCACGCAGGCGGGCGAGCCGGTGGGCGATATCGGCGTGCGCTTCACGCAGCTTTCCGGCGTCGAGGTGCCGGCCGCGCGCGCGCCCTCGATGATCGACGAATACCCGATCCTGGCCGTCGCGGCGTCGTGCGCGAAGGGCCGCACGGTCATGCGGGGCCTGAACGAACTGCGCGTCAAGGAAAGCGACAGGCTCTCCGCCATCGCGCGCGGGCTTGCGGCGTGCGGCGTGAAGGCGACGATCGAGGGCGACGACCTGATCGTGGAAGGAAACGGCGGCCCGCCGCCGGGCATGGAGGCAGGCACGCCCGCGATAAAGACGCATCTCGATCACCGCATCGCGATGAGCTTCCTCGTCATGGGCCTTGCCGCGGCCAGGCCCGTCACGGTCGACGATATCGGCGCCATCGCGACGAGCTTCCCGGGCTTCGTCGAACTCGTGCGCACGCTGGGCGGCGAGATCAAGGTCGGCGCGTGATCATCGCGCTCGACGGCCCGGCCGCGGCCGGCAAGGGCACGCTTGCCAAGCGGATCGCCGCGCATTTCGGCGTGCCGCATCTGGACACGGGCGCGCTCTACCGCGCCGTGGCGTCGCGTGCGCTGCGCACCGGCGAAACGCCCGAAGCCGCCGCGGCCGCCTTCCGGATCGGGGATATGGACGCGCCGGACCTGCGCAGCGGGGCGGTCGGCGCGCAGGCCTCGCGCGTGGCCGCGATCCCGGCCGTGCGTGCCGCCCTGTTGGAATTCCAGCAGAATTTCGCCCGGCGCCCGGGCGGAGCCGTGCTCGACGGGCGCGATATCGGCACGGTCGTGTGCCCGTGGCCGGAAACAGTGAAACTGTTCGTGACGGCAAGCCCCGAGGCGCGCGCGAAGCGCCGATTTAACGAGTTGCTCGCCCGGGGCGAAACACCTATATATGCGGCCGTTTTCGCCGATCTGGCGGAACGCGACCGGCGCGACAGCCAACGTGCTGATGCCCCGATGAAGCCGGCACCGGATGCCGACGTGCTCGACACGTCCGATCTCGATCCCGACGAAGCGTTCCGGATGGCTCTCGGCCTCATATCGGCGAAGACGCGCGCGCGGGGATAGTCCCCGGGCGCGAACTCCAGCCCCGGCGTCGGCCGAAGGCATTCCGCCTTACGGACGCCCGGCGTTGAATACGAGAGGAACTACGGAAATGGCGAAGGCTTCCAGTCTGGCCCGCGCGCAGAGCGCGCCGGCGAGTGGCGAGAATTTTGCGGCTCTGCTCGAAGAGTCGCTTGGCGCAAGCGGGTCGTTCGACGGCCGCGTCGTCAAGGGCACGATCGTTGCCATCGAGGGCGACTATGCGGTGATCGATGTCGGCCTCAAGGCCGAAGGCCGCGTGGCGCTGAAGGAATTCGGGGCCGCCGGCACGCCGGCCGAGCTCAAGGCCGGCGACACGGTCGACGTGTTCGTCGAGCGCATGGAAGACAAGCATGGCGAGGCCTCGCTCAGCCGCGACAAGGCGCGCCGCGAAGAGGCGTGGGGTGCCCTCGACAAGAACTTCAAGGACAACGCGCGCGTGACCGGCGTGATCTTCGGTCGCGTCAAGGGCGGCTTCACGGTCGACCTTGGCGGTGCGGTTGCCTTCCTTCCCGGCAGCCAGGTGGACATCCGTCCAGTGCGCGACATCACCCCGCTGATGGGCACCCCGCAGCCCTTCCAGATCCTGAAGATGGACCGCTCGCGCGGCAACATCGTCGTCTCGCGCCGTGCGGTGCTGGAAGAGACGCGCGCCGAGCAGCGTTCGGAACTGGTCGCCTCGCTCAAGGAAGGCCAGGTGCTCGAAGGCGTGGTCAAGAACATCACCGATTACGGCGCGTTCGTGGACCTCGGCGGCGTCGACGGCCTGCTGCACGTCACCGACATCGCCTGGAAGCGCATCAACCACCCGTCGGAAGCGCTGTCGATCGGCCAGCACGTCAAGGTGCAGGTCATCCGCTTCAACGCCGAAACCCAGCGCATCTCGCTGGGCATGAAGCAGCTCGAGGCCGATCCGTGGGAAGGCGTGGCCGCCAAGTACCCGGCCAACGCGCGCTTCAAGGGCCGCGTGACGAACATCACCGACTACGGCGCGTTCGTCGAACTGGAGCCGGGCATCGAAGGCCTCGTCCACGTCTCGGAAATGAGCTGGACGAAGAAGAACGTCCACCCGGGCAAGATCGTCTCGACCTCGCAGGAAGTCGAAGTGATGGTGCTCGACGTCGACAGCTCGAAGCGCCGCATCTCGCTGGGCCTCAAGCAGTGCATGGACAATCCCTGGGACGTCTTCAAGACGAAGTTCCAGGCCGGCACCGAGCTGGAAGGCGAGGTCAAGAACATCACCGAGTTCGGCCTGTTCGTGGGCCTGCCCGGCGACATCGACGGCATGGTCCACCTGTCGGACATCGACTGGGAAAAGACCGGCGAAGAGGCGATCAAGGCCTACAAGAAGGGCGACAAGGTCAAGGTCAAGGTTCTCGACGTCGACGTCGAGAAGGAACGCATCTCGCTGGGCATCAAGCAGCTCTCGAACGATCCGTTCGAATCGGCCGTCTCGGGCTTCAAGAAGGGCGACGTGGTCACCGGCACGGTCTCGGCCGTGCAGGACAACGGCGTCGAGCTGACGCTGGCCGAAGGCGTGACGGGCTTCATCCGCAAGTCGGACCTGAGCCGCGACCGCGCCGAGCAGCGCCCCGAGCGCTACGCCGTGGGCGAGAAGGTCGACGCCAAGATCACGCAGCTCGATCGCACGAGCCGCAAGATCCAGCTGTCGATCAAGGCGCGCGAGATCGAGGAAGACAAGGAAGCCATGCAGCAGTTCGGGTCTTCGGACTCGGGCGCTTCGCTGGGCGACATCCTCGGCGCGGCCCTCAAGCGCAAGGCGGAGAAGGAAGGGGAGTAATCCCTCCTCCTTTTCGTGCCGGAAAGCACGGGGGGCGGGTCGAAAGACCCGCCCCTTTTTCTTTGCGCCACGCAAAGCCGTCATCCCCGGGCTTGACGAACGAGGGTCGGCGAATGGAGCCACGCTTGTTCATATGCCCGCACGGCCCTAGATTGTCGCCCGCATGGACGATCCCGAACTCCTCGCCGAACGCCGGCGCCTCAAACGCTCGCGCGGCTTCTGGCGCGCCGCCTGCGTGCTGGTCATCGCCGGTGCCTTGGCACTTCTCGTCGGCCGCAGCGGGCTTGCCACCAAGTTCACGCCCTATGTGGCCGAGCTTCGCCTGTCGGGCGTCATCTACGACGACACCGACCTGATCGAAGCGCTGGGCGACGCGATGGACGCGGACGCCGCGAAAGCGCTGGTCCTGCGCATCGACAGTCCCGGCGGCACGGTCGTGGGCGGCGAAAGCTTCTACCGCGCGGTGCGCAAGGTGGCCGAGACCAAGCCCGTCGTCGCCGTGATGGGCGAGGTCGCGGCCTCGGGCGGCTACATGGTGGCCATCGCGGCCGACCACATCGTCGCGCGCGAGGGCACGATCACGGGCTCGATCGGCGTGATCATGCAGACGACCGACGTGACCGGCCTGCTCGAGAAACTCGGCATCGGGGCCGAGGCGATCAAGTCCGCCCCGCTCAAGGCCGTCCCCTCCCCGTTCGAGCCATTGACGGCCGCCGGCCGGGCCGCGACGAAGGTGCTGGTCGACGACATGTTCGACATGTTCGTGGGCATGGTGGCCGAGCGGCGCGGCATGGACCGCGCGCAGGCCCTCGCACTGGCCGACGGGCGGGTTTTCACCGGCCGGCAGGCCAAGGCAAACGGCCTGATCGACGAGCTGGGGGGCATGGACGAGGCCCGCGAATGGCTTGCCGCAAAGGGAGTCGGCGAGGGCCTTCCGATGCGGGAAATAAAGGTCTGGCAGGACGAAGACCTGTTCGGCGGGCTCGTTCACGCGGCCGTCCGGGCGGCGCTAGGAAAAAGCTATCTGCCCGAAAGGCTTAGGCTTGACGGGCTCGTGGCCGTCTGGCACCCTGATCTCCGTTTCCGCTAACGATATCAAGCGCTAGGGGTGTCTGGCCCATGACCAAGTCCGAATTGATCTTGCGACTGGCCGAACTCAACCCGCATCTCTACCAACGCGACGTGGAACGGATTGTCACAACCGTATTCGACGAAATCACCGCGGCCCTTGCCCGCGGCCACCGCGTCGAACTGCGCGGTTTCGGCGCGTTTTCGGTGAAGCGCCGGGGTGCACGCACCGGCCGCAACCCGCGCACCGGTGCTGCGGTCGACGTGACCGAAAAATTCATCCCGTTCTTCAAGACGGGCAAGGAACTTCGCGAAAAGCTCAACGACGGCAACAAGTCGTCCGGCTGAGGCCGGGCGTGCGGGTCGTCTACTGGATATTGGCAGGCGTCCTCGCCGCGCTTGCGGGCGTGTTCGCGCTCGGCAACCGGGGCGACGTCACCGTCGATTTCTGGCCCGTCGGCCCGTCCTTCGCGATGCCGGTCTTCGTGGCACTGGTGGGCGCCCTCTATATCGGCTTCGCGCTGGGCGCGATCGTGACGTGGCTGGCGCAGGGCCGCACACGCAGGCGGGCACGCGAGGCCGTGCGGCGCGCGGCCGCACTTGAACGCGAACTTTCCCAGGCGCGCGGCACTGCCGCCAGCCAAGCCCCCGCCGTCATTCCGGCCGCCCCGGTCCTGCCGCCGGGCCCGCCGGTCTAGGGCCTCGCGGATGCGGTCGCCGCCCGCCGGAGGCATGCGCGTCATCAGCGGCAGCGAGGTCGAGAACATCCTCGAGCCGACCCCGCTGGTCGAGGCCTTACGCGCGGCCTTCCGCAAGGGGGCCGAAGTCCCGCTGCGCCACCGCCACACGATGGAAGTGCCCGGCCTCGATCCGGCATCGCTGCTGCTGATGCCGGCCTGGCAGGCCGGCCGCTATTGCGGCGTCAAGATCGTCACAGTCTTTCCCTCGAACGGCGCGCAGGGCCTGCCGGCCGTAACGGCAAGCTACATCCTGCTTTCCGCGCGCACGGGCATGCCGCTCGCCTTCATCGACGGCCACATGCTGACGCTCAAGCGCACGGCGGCGGCCTCGGCGCTGACCGCCAAATACCTGTCGCGCCCGGATGCCGACAAGCTGCTGATGGTGGGCACCGGCGCGCTTGCCCCGCACATGATCCTGGCGCACGCCAGCGTGCGGCCGATCCGCGAACTGGTCGTCTGGGGCCGCGACGCGAAGAAGGCACAGGCGCTTGCGCATAATTTCAACGGGCGGCGGCTCAAGGCGCGCGCGGCGACAAGCCTTGCCGAAGCCGTGGCGTGGGCCGACACGATCAGCTGCGCCACGCTTTCGAAGGAGCCGCTGGTGCGCGGCGAATGGCTGCGGCCGGGCCAGCATGTCGACCTTGTCGGCGGCTTCACGCCCGACATGCGCGAGGCCGACGATGCGGCGATCGCGCGCGCGCGGGTCTATGTCGATACGTATGGCGGTGCGCTCAAGGAGGCGGGCGACATCGTCCAGCCGATGGCCAACGGGACGCTGCTGGAAAAGCAGATCGCGGGGGACCTGGCCGAGCTGACCCAGGGCCGGGCGGCGGGCCGGTCGTTCCACAACCAGATCACGCTTTTCAAGTCGGTCGGAACGGCGCTCGAAGATCTTGCGGCCGCCGAATACGTCTTCGAGGCCGGCCGGCGGTAAATTCGCCCACAGCCGGAACAACCCCCTTGACGAACGTCCATTCCGCACTTTGCGAGTCGGAGGAGATTTTGTTATAGTTAACTCGGCGTGGCAGGTTCCGCGCGTGGTGCCATGGTCTTTCAATACGTCGCTCTTCTTCGACCCGTTCGACAAGAAGCCGCCGTCTAGAAACCCGAAGCCCCCCGCATCCGGGTCGCCTGCCGCAGGGGACAACGACGTCGGCAAGACGCGACAAGGCGAGGACGGTAAACATGCCTTCGGGTGACGGCAGCACGATGCGGGCCACGGTGAAGTGGTTCAACAGCGCCAAGGGATTTGGGTTCGTGACACCCTCTGATGGATCGCCCGAAGCGTTCCTTCACCTCTCGGCACTCAAACAGGCCGGCTATGAGTCCGTTGGCGAAGGCGCCAACGTCACGGTCGAAATCGGATCGAGCCCGAAGGGCCGTCAGGTCCTGCGTGTGCTCGAAGTCGACAACTCGACCGCACAGCCTTCAGCACCGCGCCAGCGCACGCCTTATGGCGATCGCGGTGACCGCGGCGATCGCGGTGGCGATCGCGGCGGCTGGGGTGGCGGCGGCGGCGATCGCGGCGGCTGGGGTGGCGGTGGTGGCGGCGATCGTGGCGATCGCGGCGGCGACCGCGGCGGCTATCAGGCGCCCGTCGACCTTTCCAACGCCGAGGATATGGACGGCGTCGTGAAGTGGTTCTCGGGCCTGAAGGGCTACGGGTTCGTGCAGCCCAACGGCGGCGGCAAAGACGTGTTCGTGCACATCACCGTGCTGCGCAACGCCGGGCTGCAGAGCCTGGCGCCCGGCCAGCCGGTGCGCATGAAGGTCGTCACGGCCCGCAAGGGGCCGGAGGCCGTCACGGTCGAACTAAACGGCCCGGTGGGCGCGCCCCCCGGCTGATCGTCAGCCTTTATCGGTATCGGCAGCGGCGCGGATCGGAACCTCGGTCCGCGCCGTCGCTTTTTCGCCCACCAGATTTTCGATGCGCATGCCGCCCGCTGCACCAAGCGCGTCGGCGCACCAGTTCCATGCGCGTTCCAGGCGCGCCTCGAAACCGAACGGCGCGTTGACGAACAACAGCCCGCAGCCCGCGAGCCGCTTGGGATCGTCGGCCGGCCGCATCAGGAATTCCGCAACGCTCACGCGGGCGATGCGCCCGTCGGCCATGTCGGCCACGAAAGCATCGCACGATACACGATCCTTGATCGGGTACCACGCCGCGAACGTGCCGGTCGCAAAACGGCGCAGGCCCTGGCGCAGCGCGCGCGCCAGGGCCGCGAACTCGTCCTTGCGCTCGAACGGCGGGTCGACGAACACCAGGCCGCGCCGCTCGCGCGGCGGCAGCGCCGCCTTGATCGCGACATAGCCGTCGCCGTCGCGCACCTCGATTCCGGTTTCGCGTGCGAACGTGCGCGCCAGCGTGTGCGCGTCTTCGCCGTGAAGTTCGTTGGCGACCAGCCGGTCGCCGGGGCGCAGCGCGCCGGCAATCAGCCGGGGACTGCCCGGATACCAGCGCAGCGTTCCGTCGGGATTGAGTGCACGCACCGCCGCGAGATAGCCGGCCAGTTCCGGCGGCGCATCCGCGCGCGCGAATATCCGCGCGATGCCGTGCGTCCATTCGCCGGTGCGCGAGGCCGGGTCGGCGAGCAGGTCGTACTCGCCAAGACCGGCATGCGTATCGAGCACGAAGAACGGCTTCTCCTTCTCGGCAAGGCGCGCCACGAGAAGGCACAGGGCGACATGTTTGGCGACGTCGGCGAAATTGCCGGCGTGGAAGGCGTGGCGATAGTTCATGGCTGGCGCCGACACTAGCCCAGCGCGACGTACTTTTGCCATGGACAAACCGGGAACAAGGCGCTAGCGCTTGCCGGGGAGTCGCCCCGTCGCATAACGTGGAACCGCGATGCCGCAATCGATACAGACGAAAATCGGAGCGCTGCTGGAGCTTGCGCAGGCAAGCCGCGGATCCGCGCGCGCCAAGATCGGCAACGAGCTGGGCGAAATCCTCGCCGACCAGCCCGCGGTGCTCGACAAGGGCGAGTTCGAGATCGCCGCCGACATCGTGCGCGCCCTCATCCGCGAGACCGAGGCCGACATCCGCCGGCGGCTGGCCGAGCGGCTGGCCGAAACACCCGATGCGCCGCGCGAACTGGTCCTGGCGCTCGCGAACGACGAAATTTCCATCGCCCGCCCGCTGCTGACGATGAGCGCGGCACTGGCCGATTGCGACCTTGTCGAGATCATCCGCCAGCGCGGCCATGCCCACCGTCTCGCCATCGCCAACCGCACCGACGTGAGCGAGGCCGTTTCGGCCGCCCTCGTCGATGCCGGCGACAGCGACGTGATGGAAGAACTGCTCGCCAACCGTTCGGCGCGCATCGCGGAAGCGACATTCGCCTATCTTTCCGACCTCGCGCGCGAACGCGAACGCCTGCAGCGCCCGCTCGTTTCGCGCGAAGACCTGCCGGGCGACATCGCGGCGCGCCTTTACGGCTGGGTTGCCGCCGACCTCAAGCGCCAGATCCGCGAGCGCTACGCCTTCGATCCGCAGGCCGCGAACTGGGCGCCGGGCTGGGACGGCTCGGTCGACTGGGCGATCGACGATGCCGCGCAAGGTGCCGCCGCCGATCACGGTGTGGCGATGGACTGGGGCTCGTCGGCCGACAGGCTCGCCGACACGATCAAGGCCGAACGGCTCAACGATCCCGCCATCCTCGTGCGCACGCTGCGCCAGGGCCACGTGTCGCTGTTCGAAGCGCTTTTCGCGCGCTTCGCCGAACTGCCGATGAAGACCGCGCGACGCATCCTCTATCAGGCCGACGGGCGGGCGCTTGCCGTTGCCGCGCGCGCATTGGGCATGGAGCGCGTGCACTATCAGGCGCTGGCCCAGCTTCTGCGCCGCACCTCGGCCAGCGAGGGCCGGCTGATGCCGGTCGATCCGCAGGCCGGCGAACAATCCGCACCCGCGCAGGCCGTGGCGCTGTTCGACCGTCTGGGCGTGCCCGAAGCGCTCGACGTGATGACGCGCTGGCGCGCCAAGCCGCCATCGGCACCGGGCGGACGCGAACCGCCCTGGGCACGGCGAGTTGAACAGCCGCGGCCCGCCGGATAGAGTTTTCAATTCGACCAACGGCCGCGACTCGACGACCGCAGAAAAGACCGAGCAGAAATCTGGAATGGATCCCAAGGCCACAGAAGCAAGCGACGAAGAAGCCCTCCTGACGGAACTGTCCCGGGTCAAGAAATCCGAGGATCTGCAGTTCCGCTACGGGGTCATCGTGGCCATGAACTCGCCCGCGTGGTTCAGCCGTCGGCGCGAGAATTTCCAGCAGATCATCGACGCGCTGCGCAAGCTGCTCGGCCAGTCCGACAGCGGCGTGTTCGCGATGCACAACTACAACATCGTGCTGCTTTTCCGCCGCGACCACCGCTACCACCTCGAGAATTTCGACTCCGACCTCAAGACGATCTTGCGCCAGCACGCTTCGGCCGCGGGCCTCGAGGAAGGCCAGGCGCAGGACGCCTACGAGCTGTTCGCGTTCAAGGACCAGTTCCAGGACTTCGAAGCGATCGTCATGAAGATCATCGACGATTACCGCTCGTTCCAGGAACGCCGCGCGCGCCTCCTGAACAAGGCCGGGACGGCGATGACCACGGCGCAGGGCCAGCCGCTGACGGCCACTTCCCTCGCCAAGCTCGAAGACCTGCTGCGCAAGGCCGACATCACCGGCTTCCTGAAAAGCCAGATGTGCTGTGCAGCCGCGCCGCGCGAACAGATGCGGGTATTCTTCCGCGAGGTTTATGTGGGCGTGAGCGACCTTCGCCAGATGGTCGCGCCGCGCAACGACCTGCGCATGGTGAAGCCGCTGTTCCAGCAGCTCACCCGCACGATGGACCAGCGCGTGCTGCGCGCGATGTTCGACGGCTTCGTGACCCGCCAGTCGGGCAACGTGTCGCTGAACCTGAACATCCAGACGATCATGAGCGCCAGCTTCCGCGAGTTCGACACGCGCATCGCCAACTTCATCCCGAAATCGCAGATCATCGTGGAAATCCCGCGTTTCGACGTGTTCTGGGATTTCGCGGAATACCTGACGGCGTGCGAGTTCCTGCGCAACGCCGGCTATCGCGTGCTGCTCGACCACGTCACGCTCGACGTGCTGCCGATGTTCGCGCGCCCCGAAATGGGGGCAGACTTCATCAAGGTGATGTTCCGCCCCGAACGCCCCAACGAATGGCGCGAGCCGGGCGTTGCCGAGAAGGTGGCCGCCGCCGAAGCGGGCCGCATCATCATGGCCCACTGCGAAACGGCCGAAGCGCTGGAACTGGGACAGGCCGCCGGCATCCGCCTGTTCCAGGGATTCCACATCGACAACCTGCTGCGCGATCCCAACCGGAAGATCGCCTAGACCATTAGCGAAATTTATTCGCGGGCGCTGCCGCTACTCACACCTTCGCGCCGACCGGTGCGGGGCCCACGTTGCGGCGGAGCAGGTCGTCAAAATAGGCGATCGTCTTTTTCAGCCCTTCGTCGAGCTGGATGGTCGGCTGCCAGCCGAGGATCGACTTCGCCTTGCCGATATCGGGCTTGCGCTGCATGGGATCGTCGGCAGGCAGCGGGCGCTGCACGAGCTTGGATTTCGCCCCCGTGAGCGCGATCACGCGCTCGGCGAGCTGCCGGATCGTGAATTCGTTGGGGTTGCCCAGATTGATCGGCCCCGTGACCGCGTCGGGGCTGTCCATCAGGCGGATGAAGCCTTCGATCAGGTCGTCGACATAGCAGAAGCTGCGCGTCTGCGAGCCTTCGCCGTAGATCGTGATGTCCTGGCCCTTCAGCGCCTGCACGATGAAGTTCGACACCACGCGCCCGTCGTTGGGATGCATGCGCGGGCCGTAGGTGTTGAAGATGCGCGCGACCTTGATCTTGAGGCCGTGCTGGCGGTGATAGTCGAAGAACAGCGTCTCGGCGCAGCGCTTGCCCTCGTCGTAGCAGGCGCGCGGGCCGATCGGGTTGACGTTGCCGCGATATTCCTCGGGCTGCGGGTGGACTTCCGGGTCGCCGTACACTTCCGAGGTCGACGACTGGAAGATCTTCGCCTTCACGCGCTTGGCCAGCCCCAGCATGTTGATGGCGCCGTGCACGGAGGTCTTGGTCGTCTGCACCGGATCGAACTGGTAGTGGATGGGCGAGGCCGGGCAGGCGAGGTTGTAGATCTCGTCCACCTCGACGAACAGCGGGAACGTCACGTCGTGGCGCATCACCTCGAAGTTCGACTTGCCCAATAGGTGGGCGATGTTGTCCTTGGCACCGGTGAAGTAGTTGTCCACGCACAGCACGTCGTGGCCGGCGGCCACGAGCCGTTCGCACAGATGCGAGCCGAGGAAGCCGGCACCGCCGGTGACGAGGATACGCTTGCGCAACGACATGTCTGCGGAACCTTTCCGTGCTCCCGAAGGCGGCCTCGAATATCAGGCCGGATCGTCGGACACAACGCCCCAATTGACCGGCAATTCCCGGCTCAGGCCGCCTCGCGCACGAGGTTGACCAGCGGCTCGAGCCTCGGTTCGACCGGGGCGCCTTCGCGGATGGCCCGCACGATGGCCGGGACCGGCCCGTCGAGGCGCGCGGTATCCATGAGAACGCTCGAAAGCTCGCGCTCGGGCTTTGGCTGGAGGCCCACGGGCAACACGCCCGGCCCCAGCTTCAGCAGCATGCCGGCAAGGGCCGCCCGCTCGACATCCTCCCCGCCGATGCCGCGGCTGGCGGCCAGCGTGGTGATGCGCGCGGCCGCGCGCCGTGCCTGTGCGGCACCCACCGGGTCGCGCTTGTCGGCCAGCGCCAGCAGCGTGCGGGCAAGCCGGCGCACCGCATCCTCGGGGTCGGGCCCGGCAGCGTTGGCCGCGGCAAAGGGCACGTTGATGAGCGGGGCCGGCGACATGCCGGCCGTGCGCGGCCGGCGCACGACGCGCACCACATGTTCCTCGAAGGGCTGCTCGCTTTCGCGGTTGCGGTCGATGGTCGCGCGGATGCGCACCAGGAGCGCAATCCCCAGTGCCACGAACAAAGCCCATCCCAGAAGATTCAGGTCGATGTCGACAAGATCCATCGAATGAAATGCTACACCCCCCCCGCCCGTTTTGTCCCGAGATCGACTTTGCTTCCGGCACCGGGGTGGCTTATGCTCGCGCAAATCCAGATGCCCGCAATTGTCGGGCAACAGACTGAAATGAAACGAAAAAACAACGTCGTCGCCGCCGATCTGCAGACCTTGGTGCTGGGGGCCCTGCGGGTGGCCGATGTCGGCGTGATCGCCATCGCCGCCTGGGCCGCCTACTGGGCGCGCCACGACAGCTGGATCATCCCCGATCTCTATCTGATCGCCATCCTCGCCGCGATGGGGCTGGCCGCGAACTATTTCCAGATCGCGCGGCTTTACGTGTTCGAGAACCTGTCGCGGCTGGCAAGCCAGTTCGGCAAGCTTGCGACCGCGTGGATCGGCGTGATGGCAAGCCTCATCGCGCTCGCCTACTTCACGCAGACATCCGTCGCCTTCAGCCGCGCCTTCGCGCTTGGCTGGCTGGCACTGGGTTTCGGCGGCCTCATTCTCGTGCGGCTGACGATGCTCGTGCAGATCGACCGCTGGCGCCTGCAGGGGCGGCTTGCAAGGAAGGTCGCGATCATCGGTGCAGGCGAGATGGGCCGCGCGTTCCTTCGTCATCTCGCCGACGTACGCACGCAGGAATACCAGATCGTCGGCGTGTTCGACGACCGGCGCGAGCGCCTTCCGGAAACGATCGAAGGCCATCCGGTCGCCGGCACGGTCGACGACCTGATCGCCTACTGCAAGCGCAACCCTGTCGACGAGATCATCATCGCCCTTCCCTGGCAGGCATCGGCCGACCTGCAGGAACTCATCAAGAAGCTGAAAGTGGTGCCGGTCGACGTGAAACTGTGCCCGGACTATATCGGCACCTACCTGCCCGCGCGCGGCTTCCACGCCATCGCCGGCATCCCGATGCTGTCCGTGCTCGAGCGCCCGCTGTCGGGCTGGAGCCTCGTGCTGAAGGCGCTCGAAGACCGTATCCTCGCGGCAGTCCTGCTGGTCGTGCTGTCGCCGCTGCTGCTGCTGACGGCTCTTGCCGTCAAGCTCGACAGTCCCGGCCCCGCCCTGTTCCGCCAGCGCCGTTACGGGTTCGCGAACAACGAGATCGTCGTCTACAAGTTCCGCACGATGTTCCACCAGCGCGCGGAGGAGCCCAGCGTCCCGCAGGCGACCAGGAACGATCCGCGCGTGACGCGCGTGGGCGGTTTCCTGCGCCGCTCCTCGCTCGACGAATTCCCGCAGCTGTTGAACGTGCTGTTCGGCGACATGTCGCTCGTGGGACCGCGGCCGCACGCGGTCGCGCACAACGAGCAATATGCCAAGATCATCGACGACTATCTCGCCCGCCACCGCGTGAAGCCGGGCATGACGGGCTGGGCGCAGGTCAACGGCCTGCGCGGGGAAACCGACACGCCCGAGAAGATGCGCCGCCGCGTCCAGTTCGACCTGTTCTACATCGACAACTGGTCGCTGCTGTTCGACCTGAAGATCCTGGCGCTGACGCCCATCGCGATCCTGGGCAAGGAAAACGCCTACTAGCGAACCCGCCGGTAGACGACCCAGTCGTCGTCCTGCGCGGTTTTCGACCAGCCGTGCGCGGCGGGGTCCTCACCGAGATAAAGCTCCACGTACCAGGTCGAGTCGACGAACCATTCGATGCCGCGCGCGTCGAGATATTCCCACATGCGCCCGCGCCATTTCAGCGCCTCGGCATTCACCTTGCCGTCGACATTGACGACATGCGCACGCTTGAAGCCCAACGTGCCCGACTGGCCCGCGGCGACCGTCGCATCGGCGGGCACGTATTTTTCGACCAGCGCCACCTGGATGTCGTTGGACGAATGCCCGAAGATGCCTTCCCCGCGCCACGCGAAGGCGAGCAGCACGGCCGCGAGGGCCGCGCATGCCATCACCGCCGCGAAGGCCGCTCGCGGAACCACGCGCGCCGCCAGCGCCGGCACATAGACGAACGCCAGCAGCGATAGCGGCGCGAAATAGCGCACGTAAAACCAGTACGCGAAGAACTCGACCCAGTAATAGCTCACAAGCGCCGCATAGGCGACGAGCAGGACCGCCGCAAAGGCCGCTTGCTCGCGGTCGGGTCGCGGCAGCTTGCCGGCACGCCGGAGAAAGACGACCATCGCCGCGAAGGCGGCAAGTGCCGCCAGGCGCAAAATCGCCGTCCACGAATTTTCGAACGCGCCCGCGAAAATCCACGGCACCGCTTCGGCAACGATGGCCCAGGCCGCGGCTTCCGTCCGCTCGCCCGTGACCGCGAAGGCCTGCTGCGCAAATCCGGAAATCGGCATCGGATGGCCGAAGACGATCGCGTTGTAGAGCCACCACGGCGAGGAAACGAGCACCGCCGTGGCGCCGACGGCCACGCAGACCCTGACCGCTTCGCCGATCCGGGTGCGTCCGCGCCACAGTTCGGCCGCGCAGAAAACCGCGACGAACACCGCCGCATCGATGCGCGCGAGAACCAGCGCACCGAGGATGGCGCCCATCCCGATGCGGCTTGCCATGCGCGTGCGCCAGCCGGTCGCATGGAACCGCCATGCGGCGAGATAGAGCGTCGCCTGCAGCACGGTTTCCAGCCCGTTGTAGAAATCGTTGAAGGCCTTCGGAGCCGCAAGATAGCCGGCAAACGCCAGCGCGCCCGCCAGATTTCGCGTGCCCGCCTCGCCTTCGAGGGCCGCGCGCGCGAGCCCCGCCGCGAGCAGCGCGCCCATCCCGTGCACGAGAGCGGCCAGCGCGAACACCAGCCGCAAACCGCCCTCCTCGGAACCGCCGGCAAGCGAGAACGCACCCGCCTCGAGGAACGTGAACAACGGCTGGAAGCCGTTCGTCCAGGTGGCGCCGTCGATCGTGATGCCGAGCCCGCGCGCCATGTTGCGCGCGACCGTGAGCGCGTACCAGCCATCCTCGGCGATGGGCATCGCGAACAGCGTATCGGCACCACGCAGCGCGAGGCTTGCGAACGCAAGCCACAGCACCCCGCCAAGGGCGACAAGCAGGCGGATGCGGAAGGTCACGGAGCGCTCAGCTGTTCTCGCGCGGCGCGTGCTTGGCGAGGATGCGCTGGAGCGTGCGGCGATGCATGTTGAGCCGGCGCGCGGTTTCCGAAACATTGCGGTCGCACTGTTCGAACACGCGCTGGATATGCTCCCAGCGAACACGGTCGGCCGACATCGGGTGCTCGGGCGGTGCCGGCAACGCACGGTCGACCGCCTGCAGGGCCGCATCGATCGCATCGGCATCCGACGGCTTGGGCAGGTAGTCGACCGCCCCCGCCTTGATCGCGGCGACCGACGTGGCGATGTTGCCATAGCCGGTCAGGATCACGACGCGCGCGTCGGGTGCCAGTTCGCGGATGCGCGGCACGAGATCGAGCCCGGAGCCATCGCCGAGCTTGAGATCGACGACCGCATATTCCGGCGCATGCGTCTCGATCGCCGTACTTGCCGCCGCGATCGATTCGGCCATCGTCACGACATAGCCGCGCCGTTCCATCGCGCGCGCCAGCCGCAGGCGGAAGGCTTCGTCGTCCTCGACGATCAGCAGGTGCTTGGCTCCGGCGTCGATATCGCTCATGTGGTCCGTCCGCTCCTTGCGGCGTCGGGAAACGCTCCGCGCGGCCATACCACGGACACGCAAGCACCGCCACCGGCGGCGTTGGCGCAGGATACCGCACCACCGGACCGGGAAAGCAACGTCGTCGCGATGAAGATGCCCAGCCCCATATGGTCGCCCTCGTCCCGGCGGGTCGAGATATAGGGTTCGCCCAGCCTGGCGAAGATTTCCGGCGCGAAGCCCGGCCCGTCGTCGGCGACATCGACGCCCACCGAACCGGCATCCGACCAGACCCGCACGGCTACCTTCTCGCGCGCGAACTGACACGCGTTCTCGATCAGCGTGCCCAAAGCCTGCACAAGCTCGGGCGCGCGGGCCGTCGGCGGATCGTAGCCGTCGGCGAAGTCGCCGCTGACCTGCGGCACGATCCCGCCGCGCGCATAGCGCGCCGCGATCTCGCGCAGCAGTACGGAAAGCGGCGGCTGCGGGAACGGGTTGCCTTCCGGCCCGCCGCCCTCGGGCTTCGCGGCAAGCCGGGCAAGGATATCGCGGCAGCGCATCGCTTCCTTGAGCAGCAGTTCGGCATCCTCGCGCACCGGGCCCTCGGGCGCGTCCTTGGCAAGCTCCTTGGCGACGACCGCGATGGTGGCAAGCGGCGTGCCCAGTTCGTGTGCCGCCGCGGCAGCGAGGCCGCCCACCGCCGCCATGCGGTTTTCGCGCGCGAGCGCCGCCTGTGCGGCCGAAAGCGCATCGGACATCTGCCGCGCCTCGCCGGCAAGCCGGCCGACATAGGCCGCCACGAACACGACGGTCAGCGCCAGCGCCAGCCAGATGCCAAAGGCAAGAACGGGCGGCAACCCGTCCGTCATGGCACTGCCCGGCAGCGGGTCGTGCCAGCGCGCAAGCAGGCCCGCGGCAACGACCGCGAGCGTGGCGAGCAGGACGGTCGAACCGCGGGTGAGCGAACTTGCCGCGACGGCGACGGGTGCGACGAGCAGCACGGCAAACGGGTTGGTGAGCCCGCCGGTGAAATAGAGCAGCGTGGCCAGCTGCAACACGTCGTAGCCGAGCACGGCGCCCGCCGCGCGGTCGTCGAGACGGCCGGCCGGTGGCCGGTCCAGCATCAGGACCCCGTTCAGCACGGCCGATACGCCGACGGCACCCAGCGTCGCGGCGAGCGCAAAATCGTGGCCGAGGCCGAAATAGACGAAAAGGATGGCGCTCGCCTGCCCGGCGACCGCAAACCAGCGCACCGAAACGAGCGTGCGCAGGCGCACGCGGCCCACAAGCGGCGCGCGGGCGGTGGTCTCGGCAAAGGCCTGGATGAACGGCGGCATTTTTGGCGTCGTGCTGCCCCTGCTGGCGGACCGCACTGGCAAGCGCGGCCGGAACGCGCCATATATCACCCCGTGATGGAAGACGCGATAAAGGTCGACGGCCTGACCAAGCGGTTCCGGGCCGAAGGGGCGCCGGCCGTCGATGCGATTTCGTTCACCGTCCCGCGCGGCCAGATCGTTGGCCTGCTGGGTGGCAACGGTGCGGGCAAGACGACGACGATCTCGATGCTGCTGGGTATCCTCGTGCCGACGTCGGGCGTGATCCGCATCCTCGGCCACGACATGCTGCGCCACCGCTTCCGGGCGCTGCCCGCCCTCAATTTTTCCTCGCCCTATGTCGACCTGCCGGGCCGGTTGACCGTGCGCGAGAACCTGTCGGTCTTCGGCGGGCTTTACGGCGTGGCCGATCTGCCCGCGCGCATCGACGAACTGGCACACGAGCTTGACCTGACGGCACTGCTCGACCGCAAGACCGGCTCGCTCTCCTCGGGCCAGAAAACCCGCGCGGCACTGGCCAAGGCGCTGGTCAACCGGCCAGAACTGCTGCTGCTCGACGAGCCGACCGCCAGCCTCGACCCCGACACCGCCGACCGCGTGCGCGGCCATCTCGAGGCCTACGCGAAGAGGTCGCACGCCTCGATCCTGCTTGCCTCGCACAACATGGGCGAGGTCGAACGGCTGTGCGCGGACGTGCTGATGATGAAAGCCGGGCGCATCGTCGATCGCGGCGCGCCCGACGCGCTCATCCGCCGCTACGGGCGCGACACGATGGAAGAGGTTTTCCTCGACATCGCGCGCGGCACGGGCAACGGCGAAAGCGAGGCCGCGCAATGAGCGGGTCGCTCGGCCGCATCGGCGCGATGCTGAAGCGCCATCTCTACCTTTTCCGCGGGTCGTGGACGCGCGTGTTCGATCTGATGTACTGGCCGATGCTCCAGATGCTGCTCTGGGGCTTCATGACGGTCTACCTCAACCAGCATTCGAGCTGGTTTGCCAACGCGGCCGGCGTGCTGATCGGCTCGGTCCTGCTATGGGACGTGCTGGTGCGCTCGCAGTTCGGTTTCACCTTCTCGCTGCTCGAGGAAATGTGGTCGCGCAACCTCGCCAACCTGTTCGTCTCGCCGCTGCGCCCGTTCGAGTTCGGCGTGTCGCTGATGGTCATGGGCGTGGTCCGTTCGCTCATCGGGATCGTGCCGGCCGCCCTGCTGGCGATCCCGATGTTCCACTATTCGGTCTTCGAGATGGGCCTGCCGCTGGTCGCCTTCTGGGTGCTGTTGATCGGATTCGGCTGGGCCGCCGGGCTCATTATCGCCTCGCTGCTGTTCCGCTTCGGACTGGCGGCCGAATCTTACGCCTGGGCGCTCGTCTTCGTGCTGCAGCCCGTGTCGGGCGTATGGTATCCGGTCGACACGCTGCCCGTGTGGCTGCGCCCGCTCGCCTGGGCGCTGCCGTCCACGCACGTCTTCGAAGGCATGCGTTCGGTCGTCTATCGCGACGAATTCCGCTGGGATCTCCTCGCTTCGGCCGCCGCGCTGGATGCGGTCTATATCGGCCTCGGCTTCGCGGCGTTCCTTTACGCCTTTTCCCGCGCGCGCGTGCGCGGGCAGCTGCTTCAGTCGAGCGAATAGGCTAGCGCCCGGCGAGCACGCGGGCGTTGCGCTTGAACAGCCGCACGAGCGCATCGGCCACGCCGCGCACGAGCGCCACGCGGCGCATGTCGCGATGGACGATCAGGTACATGTCCTCCAGCAGTTCGGGAACCGGATCGCCGATGCGCGCAAGGCGCGCGTCGCCGTCGCCAAGGTGACAGGGCAGAAGCGTGGCACCCATGCCGTCGACCGCCGCCTGATGGCGCAGCACGGTTTCGGAAACGCGCAACACCGTGCGCACGCGCGGCGCGATCGCCGCGGAGAAGCGTGCCTGCGGCGAGCGCTCCGATCCCGTCTCGCGCATGATGAAATCGATGCCGTCGATCCCGTCGGCGGGCCTGCGCCGATGCTCGGCAAGATAGGCATGCGAGGCATAGATCGCGTTCGCGACGACCGCGACCTTGCGCCCGGCAAGATCGGGCGCATCGGGCAGATCGAGCATGCGCAGTGCTATATCCGCCTCGCGCCGCGCGAGGTTGACCGCGTTGCGCGTGGGCGTCAGCGTCACCAGCACCTCGCCGGTCTCGCGCTTCAGTGCGGCCATGTTGCGAACGAGAAACCATGCGATCGAATTGACCGAACTGACCACGACGGGCCGTTGCGCGGGCTCGCGAGCGATCTTCGCACGCCGGTCGAGTGTCGTGGCGCCGGCTTCCATCGCGCGGGCACCTTCCAGCGCCTCGCGGCCGAGTGCGGTCAGACGCAGCGCGTTGGGCAGCCGGTCGAACAAGGGTGCGTCCAGATGCGCCTCGAGCGCCTTCACGTGGCGGCCCAGCGTGGCTTCGCTCAGTTTCGTGGCGCGCGCGGCCTTCGCGAAACTGCCCGCGTCGGCAACGGCAAGGAAGGCGCGGATATCGTCCCAGGGAGCGGCGGTCATGCCCGGGATCGTCGCCCGATCCGCGCCAGAAGGGAAGCAAGGTTGGGCACGTGCAGCGGCACGGCTTCGCCGATGCGCGGCGGGCGCTGGCCGCGCGCGGCCAGGCCAAGATCGATGAACGGGGCGAATTTCATGATCCGGAAAGGCTATCCCGCCCGCCCGGCTACGCGAGCGGGCCGATCGCGCGGCTCCACCCCCGCAGGATCGGCGGGCTAGTCTTTCCCGGCCACGCCCGCGTCGGCGAAGGTCGCCATGCCGTTGTGGCAGGCAAGTGCGCCGCGCACCACCGCGATGGCAAGGGCTGCCCCCGACGCTTCGCCCAGCCGCATGCCGAAATCGAACAGCGGCTTGCGACCCAGCCGCTCAAGCAGGCGGCGATGGCCGGGCTCGGCCGACATGTGCGCGACCTGGCAATGGTCGAGCCCGCGCGGATCGAGTGCTTGGACGACCGCACCCGCAACCGTGCAGGCGAACCCGTCGAGCAGCACGGGCACGCGCGCAAGGCGCGCGGCAAGGATGGCACCGGCGATCGCCGCAAGCTCGAAGCCGCCCGCGCGCGCCAGCACGTCCAGCGGCTTGCGCTTCTCGGCGAAGTGCAGCCTCGCGGCGAGATCGACCGCCGCCTTCTTGCGCGCCATCGCTTCGCCCGCCACGCCCGTACCGGGACCGACCCAGTCTTCCGCCGTACCGCCGAACAGCCCGATGCAGATCGCCGAGGCTGACGTCGTGTTCGCGATCCCCATTTCGCCCAGGCACAGAAGGTCGATGCCCGGCTCGACCGCCATCATCCCGTAAGCGATCGCGCGCGCGCATTCGCCCTCGTCCATCGCGGGGCCGGCGGCGAAATCGGCGGTCGGCTTTTCCAGCGCCATTTCGTAGACGCGCAGCTCGGCGTCGAAGGCGGTGCAAAGCTGGTTCACCGCCGCGCCGCCCGAAACGAAATTCTGCACCATCTGTGCGGTCACCGCCGCCGGGAAGGCCGAGACGCCGCGCGCCGCGATGCCGTGGTTGGCCGCGAACACCGCCACCCGGGGGCGGTTGATGCGCGCCGGGTGGGCACCCTGCCAGGTCGCCATCCAGCCCGAAATCTCCTCCAGCCGGCCCAAGGCACCGGCGGGTTTGGTCAACTGGGCCTCGCGCGCGGCCGCCTTGGTGGCGCTTTCCAGGTCCGGGCCCGGCAGTTCCGGCAGCAGGGCAAGGATCTCGGCAAAAGAGGCGACGGGTTCGGGCATGGCTTGATTGGCTTTCCGGGCTGGCGTTGCTTGCCGTGGCGTCCTATCTTCCCGCGCCCTTCTCCGCAAGCCCGCGAATATTTACGTCCTCCCGCATGTCCGCCGATACCGACCCTGAATTCGTGTCCGAACGCCCCGGATTCGGCAACGAGCTGCGGCTTGCCTTCGCGTTCCTGACGCGCATTCCGGTGCGCCTGCCTGCCCATGTCGGCGAGCTGCCGCTCGCCGCGGGCGCACGCGCCTTCCCGTTCGCCGGCCTGCCGGTGGCGCTGGCCGGCGCGATCGTCTACGCGATCGCCTGGACGATCGGCATCCCGCCCACGCTTGCGGGCCTGCTGGCCGTCGCGACGATGGCATGGACGAGCGGTGCGCTGCACGAGGACGGGCTTGCCGATTTCGCCGATGCCGGCGGCGGGCGCACGCGCGAACGACGGCTCGAGATCATGCGCGACAGCCGCATCGGCACGTTTGGCGTGCTGGCGCTTGTCGTCGCGATCGGCCTGCGCGCGGGCGCGCTGTCCTACCTCGCCGATCCGTTCGACGTTGTGCTGGCGCTGGCGGCAGCCGCGTGTGCCTCGCGCGCCTGCATGGTCTACGCGATGCATGTGCTGCCGCCTGCGCGCACCGACGGACTTTCGCATGCCGCCGGCAGGCCGGATCGCGCGCGCATGTTCGACACGCTTGCCATTGGCGCCGCGTTCCTGCTGCTTGCCGGTCCGACGACGGCGATCTTCGGCGCGCTATTCGCGGCCGCCGGCACATACGCCTGCATCCGCCGCGCGCAAAACCGCCTCGGTGGGCAGACCGGCGACGTGCTGGGCGCAGTCCAGCAGACTGCCGAAATCGCGATCCTGCTTGCCGCACTTGTCGCGCAATCGCTCTAGACCGGAAAGAGAGACATGGAAGGCCTTATCGAAACCCGCTTCTGGCTCGTGCGTCATGCCCCCGTCGTGGGCCAGCAGGGGCGCTGCTACGGCACCAAGGATGTCGAATGCGACACCACGAACGCGGCCGCCTTCGCGGGCCTTGCGCGAATCGTGCCCGACAGCGGCGCCTGGCACGTGACGCCGCTGTCGCGCACGCGCCGCACGGCCGATGCGATCTGGGCAGCCAAGGGCGGCACCCGGCCGGCCTTCACGGTTGCCGAGGGCATGATCGAGCAGTGCTTCGGCGACTGGCAGGGTCGCACCTATGTCGAACTCGGCGCCTACGGTTTCGGCGCGCCCGAAAAATCGCACCGCCATTGGCTGACGATGGCCGAGGTGAAGCCCGACGGCGGCGAAAGTTTCAAGGAAGTCTGCGCGCGCGTCTCAAAGGCGCTCGACGCGCTCGCCACGGCAAATCGCGGCAAGGACGTGCCCGTCGTCTGTCACGGCGGCACGATCCGCGCGGCGGTCGCCCACGCGCTGGCGATCGAGCCTGAAAAGGCGCTGGCGATGACGGTCGACACGCTTTCGGTCACGCGCGTTGACCGGCTCGAAGGGGCCGGTGTCGGGCATTCGTGGCGGGTCGGCTTCGTCAACCGCGCGCCCTGCTAGCGCCGTTTATCCGGCGCGGAGCTTCGACAGGAACGACTGGATCTGCCCCGCCAACGCCTGCGACTGACCGGCGATGCCGCGTGCCGATTCGCGCACCGCACCCGAAGCCGTGCCGGTTTCACTCGCCGTCTTGCCGACACCGTCGATATTCTCGCTGACACGCCGAGTCGTCGCCGCGACCGCCTCGACGTTGCGCGCGATTTCGGCCGTCGCGGCCCCCTGCTGCTCCATGGCAGCCGCGATCGAGGAAACCTGCCCGCGGATCGTTGCGGCGACTTCGGAGATGCGCGCGATCGCCTCGACCACACGCCCGGTTTCGGCCTGGATCTCGCCGACCTGGGCCGCGATGTCATCGGTTGCCTTGCCGGTCTGGTTGGCAAGCGTCTTCACCTCGCTTGCGACCACCGCGAAGCCCTTGCCGGCCTCGCCCGCCCGCGCCGCTTCGATCGTGGCGTTGAGGGCCAGAAGGTTCGTCTGCGAGGCAATCCCGTTGATGAGGCTGACGACCTCGCCAATGCGCTGGGCGGATACGTCGAGGCGCTGGATAAGGTCGCTCGCCGCACGGCTCGACTCCGCGGCCTGATCGGCAGCGGCCGTCGTGCCGGAAACCTGGCGCGCGATCTCGCCGATGGACGCCGAGAGTTCCTGCGTGGCCGAGGCGACGGCCTGCACGTTTTCGGATGCTTCGCGCGAGGCATCGGAAACCGCGCTCGCGCGTTCGCGCGTGTCATCGGCGTTGCGCGCCATCCGGTCGGCCGCCGCCTGCATGGCATCGGAGGCTTCGGAAAGCGACTTCGCGATCCCGCCCACACCCGCTTCGAGCGTGCCCGCGACCGACTGCAACTCGGCGCTGCGGCGCGCATCGACCTGCGCGCGGTCGTCGGCCTGCGTGCCGCGCAGGCGTTCGGCTTCCGCCGCTGCCGCTTCGGCCTTGGCGAGGTTGGCATCCTGCACCGCCGAGGCACGCTCCATCGTCAGTGTCAGCCAGACAAGGGCCGCCGTTTCGCCGACCACGATCACCGCATGCAGGACGACACGCAGGAAATCCGCGCCGGCGGGGAAGACAGCCGCCGGATAGACGGAATTCAGCACGAGATGATGCACCGCCGTAGCCGCAGCCGCGGCAAGGATCGTGCGCCAGTCGCAGAAGGCGGCAAGGATGGCGAGCGCCGCGAAATAGTACATGTGCACGTCGATCTGCATGCGCATGCCCGACGACTGGTAGAGCAGCAGCGAAACCATCGCGACATAGCCGACCGATGCAAGCAGCCGCGCGGAGGGCGACAGCGCCGAACGGCGCCACGCGACGGTGGGCACGAGGGCGGCGGCGACGGCAAGGCCGACCGGCCAGAGCGCGCCGCCGGTCAGCAGCGCGAAGGCGAGAATGCCGGCGGGGTGCAGCCACAGAAGGCCGATGACGAATTTCGCGGCATTGCGGCGCAGCCGGTTGAGCGAGGTTTCCATATCGCGGGCTCCGTTGGGGGGATCAGAGAGGAAGGGGCGCCGGCGCATCGCCCGCACATGCGGCGAGCGCTTCGGCATCGAGAAAGAAAAGCGCGCCGGCCCGCAGAAGCGCGTCGCGCGCGTTCGCATCGGCGGAAACCACCACGACATTGCGCCAGCCGCCCGGCGAAAGCACCGCCGCACCTGCCGTCGCACTCGCGGCAAAGCTGCGTTCGGCCGTCCAGCCCGGCGGGAAGACGGCCGCGATCCGCGCCACCCCGTCGGCCGGCCAGAATCGCAGGGCTGCCAGCGCGATCGCACTGGCAATCACGAAACATGCGGCCTGACGATATGCAGCGGCGTAGGACATCCCGGCTTCGCCCGTCTGGCACGCGGATACAACGTCCGCGCGCGTTTGATCGAAGCTACAACGAAGTCCTGAAATTTCCGTTTATGGACGTACTACGGTCGTGGGAGCGACAGATATTTGTCGAGCACCGCATCGACATGCTTCGCGCTTTTCAGAAAGCTCGCGCGATTTCCGGCCGGATCTTCGATGAACAGGTCATTCTTGCCGCCGAAGCGCTTCACCGCGTTGAACGCGCCACGCATCGTGGGACAACCGGCCCGTTCGGGTTCGCTGTCCTTGCCGCCACAGAAAAACATCCAGTGCGTATCGTCGAACGGCCCGAGGCCAAACTGCCCTTGCGCAACCTTGCGGTTGGCGGCCACGTCCTCGGCCATCGCGCCGGAATTGACGGCCGTGGCCGCGAAGAACCGGCCCCCGGCATGGCGGTCATAGGCCTGGATCGCGAAAGCCAGCTCCGCCCCGCGGCCGATGCCGTAGAGCAGCACCGATCCCGGCTTCATGCCCATCGTGCGCAGTGCCTGCGCCAGTTCGCGGTAGACCACCTCCGCCGTCGCATAGTTCGCAGCACCGTCGCCGGTGCCGTACCACCATTGCGTGGCGATGATGCCGGTCTGCCGGCGGACCAGCGTGGGATGCCAGGCGGCGATCTCTTCCTGCGCCCAGCCGCGCGCATCTGGAAGCACGACAATCCAGCCGCGGGGTGCCGCAACCGGCGCCCAGGTCGAAACGAACAGTCGCCCGTCGCGCGTGACGCGATTGGTCACGCCGATCTGCTGGGCGAATTTCACCTTGTCGGGGATGACTTCCTGCGCACGCTGAAGAATTGTCGCCTGCGGCGGGGCCGGCGACTGCGCAAGTGCTGCGGCACTGCAACAAATCAACGCCGTAGCCGCAAGAACCCCGAGGATTCGCCCATTCATGGCGTCCGCCTTCTGGCCGCTGGTTTCCACCAAATTGGCGTGATACTAACGTCACCGCGTCCGGACAGGGAAGTCCGGTGAATCGCCGGGCAAACCGACAATTCGGTTCGTCCGACGCCAAACCGGCGCTGCCCCCGCAACTGTAAGGGCAAGGCCCGCCGCCCATCCCGTGCCACTGGTCCGTGCGAATGCACGCCGGGAAGGCCGGGCGGCAGGCCGTCGACCCCGAGCCAGGAGACCTCCCGGATCGCCGTGCGATGCGCACTTCGGTGTCTTGCAACGCGCGCAACCCATGACCGTCCTCGGTGGGAGGAACAGGTGCGAAATGGCCGGCCGAACGTCCGCGCATAGCGCGGGCAAACGACACACGGTGGTGCTGGTGCTGGGCGGCGCCCGCTCCGGCAAGAGCGCGTTCGCGGAAGCCGAAGCGCTGCGCCTCGCGCGCGGCAAATCAAAGGCACTCTATATGGCGACGGCCGAAGCCGGCGATCGCGAGATGCGCACGCGCATCGCCATGCATCGCGCAAGACGCGGTACCGCATGGACAACGCTCGAAATCCCGCTTGAGCTTCCTGCCGCGATCGATGCGCATGCACGCCCCGGCGCGCCGATATTGGTCGACTGCCTGACGCTGTGGCTGTCCAACCTGCTGGCCGCCGGGCGCGACGTCGCGGCGCAAACCGATTTGCTCTGCAAGGCGCTGAAGCGCGCGAAGGGCCCGGTCGTGCTCGTCTCCAACGAGGTCGGCCTCGGCATCGTGCCCGACAACGCGCTCGCGCGTGCCTTCCGCGATCATGCAGGCCGTCTCCATCAGGCCGTGGGCGCCGTCGCCGCCCGTGTGGCGTTCGTTGCTGCCGGCCTGCCGATCTTCCTGAAAGGACCGAAGAAATGAAGAAGGTTCCCGCCACCGTCGTGACCGGCTTTCTGGGTGCGGGCAAGACGACGCTGCTACGCCGCATCGCCGAGCGGGCGAACGGCCGGCGTATCGCGTTCGTCATCAACGAATTCGGCGCGCTGGGCATGGACCGCGAAATCATGCTTGGCTGCGGCGAGGACGCCTGCGCGCCCGGCGACGTGGTCGAACTTGCCAACGGCTGCATCTGCTGCACCGTCGCCGACGATTTCCTGCCCACGCTCGAAGCGCTGCTTGCCCGCGAGCCGGCGCTCGACCACATTGTCATCGAAACGTCCGGCCTCGCCCTTCCCAAGCCGCTCGTCCAGGCATTCAACTGGCCGGGCGTGAAGGCGCGCGCGACGGTGGATGGCGTCGTGACGCTGGTCGACGGCCCGGCACTCGCCTCCGGGCGCTTTGCCGACGACGAGGATGCGCTCGCGGCCCAGCGCGCCGCCGATCCCGCACTCGACCATGACAATCCGCTCGAGGAAGTCTTCACCGACCAGCTTGCCTGCGCCGATCTCGTCCTGCTGACCAAGGCCGATGCGCTGGACAACGCCACGCGCCGGCGCGTCGAAGGGGAGATTTCCGCAAAGCTGCGAGGCGGCGCCAAGCTCGTAGCCGCTTCGCACGGCGACGTGCCGCTCGACGTGCTGCTGGGGATCGATGCCGCCGCCGAGGACGATCTCGCCACGCGGCCGAGCCATGCCGATGCCGAAGGCGAACACGATCACGACGATTTCGACAGCTTCGTCGTCGAGCCCGGAACGATCGCCGATCCCGACACGTTCGAGGCGCGCCTGCGCGCGGCGATCGAACGGCACGACGTGCTGCGCGCGAAGGGTTTTCTCGACGTGCCGGGCAAGCCGATGCGGCTTGCCGTGCAGGCCGTGGGCCCGCGCATCGAGCGCTATTTCGACCGCGCCTGGGCAAAGGACGAACCGCGCACGAGCCGCATCGTCGTCATCGGGCGCAAGGGCCTCGATGCCGCCGCGATCCGGGCGGCGCTGGCCTGATGCATCTTCTGGCCGCCACGCCAGGGCTTGTCCTCGACGACGACAGGGCGATCGATCTCGCCCAATCGGCGGCCGATTTCGCCGTGCTGTCGATGGCTGACAGCGAGATCACGGGGCTCGCGCGCGCGAAGGGCCCGCGCAGAGGCCTGCGGCTCGCCAATCTTGCTTCGTTTCGCCATCCCTACTCGGTCGATTTGCATATCGAACGCACGCTCGAACCCGCGCGCGCGATCGTCGTGCGCCTTCTGGGCGGGCGCAGCTATTGGCCCTACGGCGTCGACCGGCTCGTCGAAACCGCGCGGCGCACGGGTGCGAAACTTGCCCTGCTACCGGGTGACGAGAAACCGGATGCCGAGCTGCTCCAGCTTTCGACGGTGACGCCCGAGGCGCATGCGCGCCTGCACGCCTATTTCACCCATGGCGGCCCGGAGAACTATGCTTCGGCACTTGCCTATCTCGACGAGCTTGTCGGCGGCCCGGCAACGGCCGGCCCGCCCCGCCCCGTCGCGCGTGCGGGCCGGCTCGCCCACGCGCACGCGCGGCCGGGCGCGCCGGTCGCCGCCATCGTCTTCTATCGCGCGCATTATCAGGCGGGCGATATCGCGCCGGTCGAAGCGCTAGTCGAGGCGCTCGCCGCAAAAGGCCTCGACACGCATGCCTTCTACGTCGCAAGCCTGAAGGACGCGGCGGTCGTCGCGTTCCTCGCGGCCGAATTCGCGGCCGCACCGCCCGACATCGCGATCAACCTCACGGGCTTTTCGGTCGGTGCCGGCGATCCGCTCGCGGCCTTGGATGCACCCGTGCTGCAGGCCGTGCTTTCGGCCGAATCGCGATCCGGCTGGGCCGAGGGCACGCGCGGCCTTGCACCGCGCGATATCGCCATGAACGTGGCTTTGCCGGAGCTCGACGGCCGCATCCTGTCGCGCGCGATCGGCTTCAAGGGGCCGCTGGGGCGCGACACCGAATGCGAGGTCGATCTCGTCGGCTTCGAAGCCGACCGTTCGCGCATCGGCTTCGTCGCCGAACTTGCGGCGAACTGGGTCAAGCTGCGCCGCAAGAAGCCGGCCGACCGGCGCGTGGCGCTGGTGCTTGCGAACTATCCGGGCAAGGACGGGCGGCTTGCCAACGGCGTGGGCCTCGACACGCCGGCTTCGGCCATCGCGATCCTTTCGGCTCTTTCCGCTGCGGGCTACACGGTCGACGGCGCACCGGAAAGTTCGGCCGCCCTTATGGCGCGCCTGCTGGCAGGCCCGACAAACCTGCGCAAGAGGGCCGCAGGCGGCGTGCGCTATCCGCTCGCCGACTATCGCGCCTTCCTGTCGGGCCGTTCGGAAAAGGTGCGTGCGGAAATCGACGCGCGCTGGGGTACGGCGGAAGCCGACCGCCGTTCGGACGGCGACGCGTTCGTGCTGCCCGCGCACCTGTTCGGCAATATCGCCGTCGCGATCCAGCCCGCGCGCGGGTACGAGATCGATCCGTCCTCCAGCTATCACGATCCCGCGCTGGTCCCGCCGCACGGGTATCTCGCGTTCCACGCCTGGCTCGCGGGGTTCGACGCGGTCGTCCATGTCGGCAAGCATGGCAATCTGGAATGGCTGCCGGGCAAGGGGCTGGCGCTGTCGGCCGACTGCTTTCCCGAAGCCGCATTGGGTGCGTTGCCAAATATCTATCCGTTCATCGTCAACGATCCGGGCGAAGGCACGCAGGCCAAGCGGCGCACTTCAGCCGTCATCGTCGATCACCTGACGCCGCCGCTGACCCGCGCGGGCGCCTACGGCCCGCAGGCGGCACTTGAACGTCTGATCGACGAATACGACGAGGCACGCCGGCTCGATCCGCGCCGCACCGCGCCGCTGGCGGCCGAAATCCTCGACATCGCGCGCCGCACCGGCCTTGCCGAGGAATGCGCCATCGCGCCCGGCGAGCCCGCCGACCGCGCGCTTGCAAAACTCGACGGCCTGCTGTGCGAACTGAAGGAACACCAGATCCGCGACGGACTGCACGTGTTCGGCACGTCGCCGGATGCCGGCCAGCGCCGTGATACGCTTGCTGCAATCGCGCGCGTGCCGCGCCCCGGCGGGCAGGCGGAGAACGAATCGCTGACCCGTGCACTGGCGCGCGATCTGGGCCTTGGCTTCGACCCGCTCGACTGCGACATGTCCGTTCACGGCGATGCGCTCGACCGGATCGAGTTGCAGGCGGCACGCATTGTCGATGGCGAAGCCGCGCCCGGCCCCGCCAGTGCCGCCGTCGCGGGCTGGATCGCGCGTGCGCTTGCACCGGCTTTCGATGCGAGCGGCGCCGCCGAACTGGCGGGCCTTCTGGCCGGGCTCGACGGACGGCGCGTGGCGCCGGGCCCCTCCGGCGCCCCCTCGCGCGGCCGGCCCGACGTGCTGCCCACGGGGCGGAACTTCTATTCGGTCGATCTGCGCGCGGTGCCCACGCCTTCGGCCTGGGCGCTTGGCTGGAAATCCGCCGGGCTGCTGCTCGAACGCCATCTGCAGGAACACGGCGACTGGCCGCGCGCCGTGGCCCTCTCCGCCTGGGGCACCGCGAACATGCGCACTGGCGGCGACGACATCGCGCAGGCGCTGGCGTTGATGGGCGTGCGGCCGACTTGGGAGCCGACGTCGCTGCGTGTGACCGGCTTCGAGGTGATGTCGATCGACCTGCTCGACCGGCCGCGCGTGGACGTCACATTGCGCGTGTCGGGCTTTTTCCGCGACGCATTCGCGGGCCTCATCGACCTGTTCGACGCGGCCGCACGCAAGGTAGCCGGGCTCGACGAACCGGCCGAGATGAACCCGCTGGCCGCGCGCGTGCGCGCCGAAGGCGGCGGGCGCGATGCCGCAACGCGCGTGTTCGGCTCGAAGCCGGGTGCCTACGGCGCAGGCCTGCAGGCGCTGATCGATGAAGGCGGCTGGCGCGATGCGGGCGACCTTGCGCGCGCCTACGTGGCGTGGGGCGGTTTTGCCTATCGCGCGGGCGCGGAAGGCGAAGCCGCGCACGGCCTGTTCGAGAAGCGGCTGGCGCGCGTGGAAGCCGTGCTGCACAACCAGGACAACCGCGAGCACGACATCCTCGACAGCGACGACTATTACCAGTTCGAAGGCGGCATTGCCGCCGCCGTGACGGCGCTTTCGGGGAAGACGCCGGCAATCTACCACAACGATCATTCGCGACCCGAAAGCCCGCGCGTGCGCACGCTGAAAGAAGAGATCGCGCGCGTCGTGCGTGCGCGCGCGGCGAACCCGAAATGGATCGATGGCTGCCGCCGGCACGGCTACAAGGGCGCTTTCGAGATGGCGGCGACCGTCGACTACCTGTTTGCCTTCGCCGCGACCACACCATGCGTGGAAAGCCGCCAGTTCGACGCGCTGTTCGACGCCTATCTGCGCGACGGCGACGTGCGCGCCTTCATCGCCGAGGTGAACGCGCCCGCGTTGCGCGAAATGGCGCAGCGCTTTGCCGAGGCGCGCGACCGCGGCCTTTGGCGGCCCGGCTCGAACGACGCCCCCGCCCTTCTCGACCGCATCCTGGAGCGAACATGACAAGCGAGACCGAACATGCCGAGAAGATGCGCCGCATCAAGGAAGCGCGCGACCGCATGATGGAAGGCAAGGTCGGCGAAAAAGGCCTCCTGATCGTCCACACCGGCAAGGGCAAGGGCAAATCGTCCTCGGCCTTCGGCATGGTGATGCGCTGCCTTGGCCACGGCATGAAGGTCGGCGTCGTGCAATACGTAAAGGGTGGGTGGGACACCGGCGAGGCGCGGCTCCTCAAGAAATTCCCCGAGCTTTGCGAAATCCGCACGCTGGGTGAAGGTTTCACGTGGGAAACGCAGGACAAGGCCCGCGACATCGCCGCGGCCGAGCGCGCGTGGGCGGAATCCAGGCGCATGCTCGCCGACGCGCAGTACCGGATGGTCGTGCTCGACGAACTCAACATCGCGCTGCGCTACGGCTTCATCCCGCTCGAGCCCGTGCTGGAGGCGATCGCCGCGCGCCCGCCGCTGCAGCATTGCGTCGTCACCGGCCGCAACGCGCCCGAAGCGATGATCGAGGCGGCCGATCTGGTAACCGAGATGACGCTCGTCAAGCATCCTTTCCGTGCCGGCATCAAGGCGCAGCCGGGCGTGGAGTTCTGAAATCGTCATGGCCGCACGCGCGCTCATGCTGCAGGGAACCGGATCGGACGTGGGCAAGTCGCTCCTCGTCGCGGGGCTCGCGCGCGCATTCGCAGATCGCGGCCTGCGCGTGCGGCCCTTCAAGCCGCAGAACATGTCGAACAACGCCGCCGTCACCGTCGACGGCGGCGAGATCGGCCGCGCGCAGGCCCTGCAGGCGCGCGCCGCGCGCGTTCCGGCTGTCGCCGACATGAACCCGGTTCTCCTGAAGCCGCAAAGCGACACGGGCGCGCAGGTCGTCGTGCAGGGCAGGGTTTTCGCGACGGCAAAGGCGGCCGAATATCACGCGCTGAAACCGCAACTGATGGCGCGTGTGCTGGAAAGCTATGCGCGCCTCCGCGCAGACGTCGATCTGGTGCTGGTCGAAGGCGCAGGCTCGCCGGCGGAAATCAACCTGCGTGCGGGCGACATTGCGAACATGGGCTTCGCCTTGGCCGCCGATGCGCCGGTCCTGTTGGTGGGCGACATCGACCGCGGCGGCGTCATCGCTGCCTTCGCGGGAACCATGGCCGTGCTGCCGCCCGAGGAGCGCGCGCGCGTGGCAGGCGCCATCATCAACAAGTTCCGCGGCGACATGTCGATGTTCGCCGACGGCAGGAAGGCGATCGAGACGCATGCCGGCATCCCGTGCCTTGGCGTCGTGCCGTGGTTTGCCCAAGCGCGGCTGCTGCCGGCCGAGGACGGCGCGTCGCTTTCGACGCGCTATACGCCGCACCAAGGCGCCATCCGCATCCGCGTGCCGCACCTGCCGGCGATCGCGAATTTCGACGATCTCGACCCGCTGGCCGCCGAACCGGACGTCGAACTGGCTTTGCTGGAACCGGGCGAGGCGTTGCCGGGCGACTGTGATGCCGTGCTTTTGCCGGGATCGAAGGCGACCATCGCCGACCTCGCCTTCCTGCGTGCGCAGGGCTGGGACATCGATATCGTCGCACATGTGCGCCGCGGCGGCGCGGTCGTGGGCCTGTGCGGCGGCTACCAGATGCTCGGCCGCACGATCGACGACCCGGACGGCATCGAAGGACGCAAAGGCAAGGTCGAAGGACTTGGCCTGCTGCCGGTCGACACGGTGCTCGAGGCCGGCAAGACGCTGCGCGAGGTCGACGCCGTCGACGCGCTCGGCGGCTGCCGCATCCGCGGCTATGAAATCCATCTCGGGTGCACGACCGGAACCGCCGCACCGTTCCTGTCGCTCGACGGAACGCCGGAAGGCGCCGTATCGCGCGACGGGCGCATTGCCGGCAGTTACGTCCACGGACTGTTCGCGTCGGACGGAATGCGCGCGCGCTGGCTTGCCTCGCTGCGCGCCGGTCGCAACGGCGAAACGGCGTTCGAGGCGCAGGTGGAATCGACGCTCGATTTGCTTGCCGCACACGTGGCGGCACACCTCGATCTCGACCGGCTGCTGGGAATCGCGCGATGAACCTAGACGAGCAGCGTCATTCGGGCGACCGCAAGAGCCGCCACGAGGCCGGCCTGCACGAGGCAGGCGACCGCAAAAAGCCACAGCGCACGGCGCATGTCGGCGATGGTCGCGCGCGCCCGGCCGCTGCCGATCCACGGATCGTCGACGACAAGACTGCCGTAGCGGCGCGGGCCCGCGATCGCAAGATCGAGCGCGCCGGCGAACGCGCCTTCGGGCCAGCCCGCATTGACCGAACGATGCTTGCGCGCGTCGGCAATGGCCGTGCGCGCGGCACCCCATGGCCGCGCACCCGGCGAGACGAGCGCGGCGAGCGCCACGAGCAGCGCGGAAAGACGTGCGGGAAGGAAATTCATCGCCGTGTCGAGCCGTGCGGCATAGCGCCCGAAATCGAGATAGCGCTCGTTTCGATGGCCGATCATCGAATCAAGCGTGCTCGCTGCCTTGAAAAAGGCAAGCCCCGGCAGGCCGAACAGCGCATACCAGAAGACCGGCGCCACCACCGCGTCGGAGAAATTCTCGGCAAGCGATTCGATCGCCGCGCGGGCCACGCCGTGCAGGTCGAGGCTCTCCGGATCGCGACCGACGATGCGCGCGACCGCAATGCGCCCGCCGGCAAGCCCCTCGCGGTCGAGTGCGCGCGCGACATCGGCGACGTGGTCGTAGAGCGAACGCTGCGCGATCAGCAGCGAAACGACGAAAGCCTCCAGCGCCCAGCCCCAGACGCGCGTACGCGCGAATGCCGTCACGGCAATCGCGACGGCAGCGGCCAGCAGCACGACGATCGCCACGACGATCGCCCCGCGCACGCGGCGCGCGCGCGGCGAGCGTTGCGGCCGGTTCAACCGCAATTCGAGCGCCGAAATCAGCCGGCCGATCCACTGCACCGGATGCCCGATGCGGCCGGAAAGCCAGCGCACCTCGCCCAGTACGGCGTCGAGCGCAAGGGCGGCCAGCAGGACCAGCATCGGTTCGTAGGATGGCGACGGCAGAATCCACATGCCCGGGAGAGTGACCCGCGGCCTATATTCGGTCAACCGAGGAGGACGAGACGATGGAACAACCCGCGGTGATGGTGTGCGGCCACGGCAGCCGTGACACCGACGCAATCCGCGAATTCGACGCGATGGTGGCGGGCCTGCGCGCCCGCCTGCCGGGGCGCGCCGTCGGTTCCGGCTTTCTCGAATTCGCAAGACCGATCATCCGCGAGGGGCTCGACGCGCTGAAGGCGCAGGGTGCGCGCACGATCCACGCGCTTCCCGCCATGCTGTTTGCCGCCGGGCATGTGAAGAATGACCTGCCGTGGGAAATCAACAGCTGGGCGGCCGAAAACCCGGACGTGAAGCTTGTCTTCGCGCGCGACCTGGCGGTGGACCTGAAGCTGCTTGAAGCCGCGCGCTTCCGCATCGAGGCGGCCGAAGCGAAAGCCACGCGCCCGGCCACGCGCGAGGAGACGCTGCTTGTGGTCGTGGGTCGCGGCACGAACGATCCGGATGCGAATTCCAATGTCGCCAAGATCGCGCGCATGCTCTGGGAAGGCATGGGTTTCGGGTGGACGGCCGTCGCCTATTCCGGCGTTGCCCATCCGCGCACGAACGAATGCCTTTCGCGCGCCGTGCGCATGGGCTTCCGCCGGATCGTCGTGTTCCCGTATTTCCTGTTCAACGGCATCCTCGTGAAGCGGATCTACGAGCAGACGAGCGAGATCGCGGCCCTCAACCGCGAAGTCGAGTTCCTGTACGCCGACTATCTCAACGACCACCCCAACGTGATCGCGACGTTCCTTGAACGGCTCGACGAGATCGGGCGCGGCGAAACCGCGATGAACTGCACGCTCTGCAAATATCGAACGCAGATTATCGGCTACGAGGCTGACGTTGGCGCCGTGCAGGCCGGCCATCACCTGCATGTGCGCGGCGCGGGCACCGATGCTGATCACGGCCACCATCACCACCACGATCATGGCCATTCGCACGATCACAGCCATGGCCATGACCACTCCCATGACCATTCCCACGATCATGCGCACGGCCACAGCCACTCGCACCGGCACCGCTGAACGATGATCGACTACCTGCGCGATCCCGCGGAGATCTACCGGCGCTCGTTTGCGACGATCCGGGCGGAGGCGAAGCTCGACCGCTTTGCCCCTGACGTCGCGGCGCTGGCGCTGCGCGTCGCGCACGCCAGCGGAATGGCCGACGTGGCGGAGGCGATGATCGCCAGCACCGATGTCGTCGCGCGCGCGCGCGAAGCGCTGGCAGCCGGCGCACCGGTCCTGTGCGATGCCATGATGGTCGTCCACGGCATCCAGCGCCGCCGCCTGCCGGCCGGCAACGAACTGGTCTGCCTTGTCGACACGCCCGATGCGGTCAGGCGAGCAGACGAAATGCACACCACACGCTCGGCCGCTGCTGTCGATCTGTGGGGGCAGCGCCTTGCCGGTGCCGTGGTTGCGATCGGCAACGCGCCGACGGCACTGTTCCGCCTGCTCGACATCGTCGACAGCGGCGGCCCGCGACCGGCGGCTGTGCTGGCCTTCCCGGTCGGCTTCGTCGGTGCGGTCGAGTCCAAGCAGGCACTTGTCGAGAATCCCCGCGGGCTTGCCTTCGCCACCCTGCCCGGCCGGCGCGGCGGCAGCGCCATGGCGGCAGCTGCCGTCAACGCGCTTGGCGGCAATCCGGAAGACGGGGCGCCGGCATGAATGCCTGGCTTTCCGTGGTGGGCATCGGCGAGGACGGGCTGGAAGGCCTGTCGCCGGCCGCACGCGCGGCGATCGCCGACGCGCAGACGCTCGTCGGCGGCAAGCGCCACCTCGCCTTCGCCGCCGGCGTGACAGCCGAAAAGCTCGCCTGGGAGAACCCGCTTGCAAACACGCTCGACGCCATCGCCCGGCGACGTGGCACGCGAGTCGTGGTTCTCGCCTCCGGCGATCCGATGTGGTTCGGCGCGGGTGCCACGCTGGCCCGCCGCTTTCCGGCCGCCGAAATGCGCATTGTTCCGCATGTGTCCTCGCTGGCACTTGCGGCGGCCCGGATGGCGTGGCCGCTGGCCGATTGCACGGCCCTTTCGGTCCACGGCCGGCCGCTGGCCGCCCTTGCTTTGCATCTTGCCGACCGCGTGCGCCTGCTGCTGCTCACGCATGACGGGGCGACGCCCGCCACCGTCGCCGCATTCCTTGCCACGCGCGGCTTCGGCGCCTCGCGCATGACGGCGATCGAACGTGCCGGCGGTTCCACCGAACGCCGCGTCGCGGCCACGGCCGGCGAGTGGCCGCACGCGCGCATCGACGATCTGAACGTGCTTGCGGTTGAATGCGTGGCCGGGCCCGATGCCCGCCCGCTGCCACGCGTCGCCGGCCTGCCGGACGACTGCTTTGAGCACGATGGACAACTCACCAAGCGCGCGGTGCGCGCGATCACGCTCGCCGCCCTGGCGCCGCTGCCGGGCCAGTTGCTGTGGGACGTGGGTGCCGGCAACGGATCGGTCGCGATCGAATGGCTGCGTGCCGGGGCGGCAATGCGCGCGATCGCCATCGAGCGCGATGCGCATCGCCGCGGGCGCGTCGCGCGCAACGCCGAAACGCTGGGCGTTCCGGATATCGAGATCGCGGCGGGCGACGCGCCCGAAGCGCTCGCCGGCCTCGATACGCCCGATGCGGTTTTCGTCGGCGGCGGCGTCTCCACACCCGGCGTTCTTGCGGCCTGCTGGGCGGCGCTGAAGCCGGGTGGCACGTTTGTTTCGAATGCCGTCACGCTGGAAGGCGAAGCCGCGCTGACAGCGTTCCACGCCGAGCAGGGCGGTGAAATTTCGCGCATCGCGATCTCCCACGCGGACACGATTGGCGCGCATCGCGGATGGCGCGCGGCGATGCCGGTCGTCCAGCTCGCGGTCCGCAAGCCATGACCGGCATCCTCCACGGAATCGGCGTGGGGCCCGGCGACCCCGAACTTCTGACGCTCAAGGCGGTGCGCCTCATTGCCGCCTGCCCGGTGCTTGCCTATCCGGCGCCCGAAAGCGGTCCGTCGCTCGCGCGCGAGATCGCGGCGCCGCACGTACCGGCCGGCCGCATCGAATGTCCGGTGCGCCTGCCCATCGAGATCGAGCGCCATCCCGCGCGCGAGGCTTACGACGCGGGCGCCGGACTGCTCGCCGCGCATCTTTCGGCCGGGCGTGACGTGGCGCTGCTGTGCCTCGGCGATCCGCTGTTCTATGGCTCGTTCATGTATCTCCATGCGCGGCTTGCCGACCGGTTCGACTGCCGGATCGTGCCGGGCGTCACGTCGTTTGCCGCATCGGCCGCACTGTCCGGTCATGCGCTTGCCGCACGCGCGGACAGCGTCGCGGTCGTGCCCGCCACGCTCGACGATGGCGAAATCGAGCGGCGGATCGCCGCGCACGAATCGCTGGTGTTCCTGAAGCTCGGCCGGCATTTCGCGCGCCTGAAAGCCCTGCTGGAGCGCGCCGGTCTCGCGGCCGACGCTCTCTATGTCGAGCGCGCCGGGATGACGGACGAACGCTGCATGGCGCTGGCCGATGTCGCGCACGATCAGGCGCCCTATTTCTCGCTCGTTCTCGTCCACCGGCGCGCGAAGGCCTGGAAATGACGCCCGCACTGGTCTGCCTCACCGAAGAGGGCGCCGTTCTTGCCCGCCGCATCGGCGGCGAGATCCACGGCCTTGCCGGGCGCGTCTCGGGCGCCGATGTCACCTTCACCGCCACGCTTGCTCACGTTGCCGAGATGTTTGCCGCGGGCCGGCCCATCGTCGGCTTCTGTGCGGCCGGTATCCTGATCCGGGCTGTCGCACCGCTGCTCGCCGACAAGGCGCGCGAACCGCCGCTCGTCGCCGTTTCCGCCGACGGGAGCCAAGCCGTTCCGCTGCTGGGCGGGCATCGCGGCGCCAACGCAATGGCACGCGAGATCGCCGCGAAGCTTGGCGGCACCGCTGCCGTCACGACGGCAGGCGATGGGTTGCTTGGCCTGTCGCTCGACGAGCCGCCACCGGGCTGGCGGATCGCCAACCCGGCGACGATCAAGCCCGTCGCGGCCGCACTGATCGCCGGAGAAGGCGTGCGCGTGGAGGGTGAAGCGCCGTGGCTTGCCGGATTGAAGCGCGATGCGAATGCCGGCCTTTCGATCCGCGTGACGCATCTGGCCGACGCGGGAACGGGCGAACGGCTCGTCTACCATCCGCCGGTCCTTGCGCTCGGCATCGGCGCGGAACGCGGCGCGCCCGAGGCGGAAGTCGCCGAACTTGCAGGATCGGCGATCGCCGGTGCGGGGCTGGCGCCGACGTCCATCGCCTGCGTCGTGTCGCTCGACCTCAAATCCGACGAGCAGGCGATTCTTGCCCTTGCCGACAAGCTCGGCGTGCCCGCCCGCTTTTTCGACGCCCAAACGCTGGCAAGGGAAGAACACCGCGTTTCGCAGGCATCCGACGTCGTGCGCGCGGCCGTGGGCACGCCGTCGGTCGCCGAAGCGGCAGCACTTGCCGCAGCCGGGCCGGATGCCCGCCTGATCGTCGCGAAGCAGAAATCGAAGCGCGCGACCTGTGCGATTGCACTGGCGCCATCGCCGATTGACGCGCACACGCTCGGGCGCGCGCGCGGCCATCTCGACATCGTGGGCATCGGCCCGGGTGCCGCCGATTGGCGCACGCCCGAGGCGAGCGCGGCGTTGCGTGCCGCCGACGATGTCGTCGGCTACGGACTCTATCTCGATCTTGTCGCCGAGCTGATTGCCGGAAAGCCGCGTCACGAGACGGGGCTGGGCGACGAGACCGGCCGCGTGGAGCGGGCACTGTCGCTGGCGGCCGAAGGGCGCCGCGTGGCGCTCGTCTGCTCGGGCGATGCCGGCATCTACGCGCTTGCCACCCTCGCCTTCGAGCGGATGGACAAGGGCGCCGCGGAATGGCGGCGCATTGCCGTGCGCGTCGCGCCCGGCATTTCGGCGTTTCAGGCGGCCGCCGCACGCCTCGGCGCGCCGCTGGGCCACGATTTCTGCGCGATCTCGCTTTCCGACCTGCTGACGCCGGTCGCCGATATCGAGCGGCGGCTTGCGGCGGCTGCGGCCGGTGACTTCGTGGTGGCCTTCTACAATCCCGCTTCCCAGCGTCGCACCACCTTGTTGCCGCGCGCGCGCGAAATCCTGCTGGCCGCGCGCGGGCCGGAAGTTCCCGTGGCGCTGGCGCGCAATCTCGGCCGGCCGGGCGAAGGCGTAAGGATCGTCCGGCTGGGCGACGACTGGGCCGGCGAGGTGGACATGCTGACGCTCGTTCTCGTCGGCAGCACGGCGACACGCCGCCTGGAACTTGCCGGCACAACGCGGCTCTATACGCCGCGCGGCTACGAACGCAAGGAAGTGAAATGACGGTCCGTTTCGTCGGTGCCGGGCCAGGTGCGCCCGACCTCATCACGCTGCGCGGCCTGCGGGCGGTCGAAAGCGCCGATCTTGTCCTTTATGCAGGATCGCTTGTCCCCGCCGAAGTCGTCGCGGCACGGCGGACGGGCGTCGAGGCGATCGATACTGCGCCGATGGACCTCGATGCCATTGTCGCGCGCATCGCGGCGGCCCACGCGAAGGGCTGGGAAATCGCCCGCGTGCATTCGGGCGATCCCTCGCTCTATGGGGCGATCGCCGAGCAGATGCGACGGCTCGACGCGCTGGGCATTCCCTACGAGGTCATCCCCGGCGTGCCGGCATTTGCGGCGATGGCCGCCGCGATGAAGCGCGAACTGACCCTTCCCGGCGTGGTGCAGAGCGTCGTCCTCACCCGCACCGCGACGCGCGCTTCGGCGATGCCCAAGGGCGAGGAACTGGCGACGTTCGCGCAGTCCGGCGCCACGCTGGCAGTCCACCTGTCGGTCAACAATCTTGCCAAGGTCGTGCGGGAACTATCGCCGATCTACGGCGCGGATTGCCCGGTTGCGGTAGGCTGGCGCGTGAGCTGGCCGGACGAGCGCTTCGTCTTCGGCACGCTTGCCGACATCCGCGCCAAGGTGAAGGAAGCGGGTTTCACGCGGACCGCGCTCATTCTCGTCGGCCGGGGGCTAGCGGTGGATGCCGCCGCCGGCGACAGCCGGCTCTATGCGGCCAACCACAGTCACGTGCTGCGGCCGGCCAAACGCTAGCGGTTCACGCGGCCTTTGTGGCCGAACGCCGCGCGAGCGTCTGCTCGACGAGCGTTGCCCAATAGGAAGCGCCCACGGGCAGGATGTCGTCGTTGAAGTCGTATTTCGGGTTGTGCAGCGAGGCCGTGGCACCATTCCCGAGGAAGACATAGGCACCCGGCTTCGCCTCGAGCATGAAGGCGAAATCCTCCGAGCCCATCGTCGCCGCACCGTCGGTCGTCACGCGGTCGGCCCCGACGACTTCGGCCATCGCTTCGGCGGCGATCCGCACCTCGGCCGCCGTGTTCACCAGCGGCGGATAGCCGTGCTTGTAGACAAGTGCCGCCTCGCAGCCCATGGCTCTGGCGATGCCGGTGGCGATACGCTCGATCGCCGCCGGCAGGCCATCGCGCACCTTGGGCTCGAAGGCGCGCACCGTGCCGCGCAGCACGCATTCGTTCGGGATGACGTTGTAGGCCTCGCCCGCATGGATCTGCGTCACGCTGATCACGACCGATTCGAGCGGGTTGGTCTCGCGCGAGGCGATCGTCTGCAGGGCGGTGACGATCTGGCAGGCGCAGACGACCGGATCGACCCCGCGATGGGGCATGGCGCCATGCGTGCCGAGGCCGCGGATCGTCAGGTCGAACTGGTCGGCCGAGGCCATCATCGGCCCGGGACGGACCGAAAACCGCCCGGCCTCGAGCCCGGGCCAGTTGTGCATTCCGTAGACCGCTTCGACGGGAAACCTGTCGAACAGGCCTTCCTCGACCATCACGCGACCGCCACCGCCACCTTCTTCGGCCGGCTGGAAGATGAAATGGACGGTGCCGTCGAAATTGCGCGTCTCGGCGAGATACCTGGCCGCGCCCAGAAGCATCGCCGTGTGGCCGTCATGGCCGCAGGCATGCATGCGGCCGGCATTGAGCGAACGATGCGAAAACGTGTTGTCTTCGCCCATCGGCAGCGCGTCGAGATCCGCGCGAAGGCCGATGGCCCGGTCCGAGGTTCCCGCGCGCAACGTGCCCACCACGCCCGTCGTCGCCAGCCCGCGATGGATTTCGACGCCAAACGACGCCAGTTTCTCCGCGACGAGATCGGCCGTGCGCTTTTCCTCGAAGCAGAGTTCGGGGCGGCTATGGATTTCCCGCCGCCACGCCTTCATGTCGTCGTGAAAGGCGGCGACACGGTTGATGACGGGCATCGTGGCACTCCGTTGGCTGGTTCAGCGCGGCGCGTTGTTGCGCCGCAGGAATTCGACGACCTGCCGCTTGTTCGACGTCTCGGCAAGCGCAAGCGCCGTGCGGCCGGTCACGTCGGTCACGGCAAGATCCGCGCCCGCATTCACCAGCAGTTCGACGACCGGCAGTTGCCCTTCGCGCGCAGCCAGCATCAGCGCCGTCATGCGCGAGCCGCGCTCGTCGGCGTCCTTGTCGGCTTTCGCGTCGATGAGCGCCTTGACGATCGCGGTATGGCCGCGCTCGGCCGCCCACATCAACGCCGTCCGGCTTCCCTTGTCCCGCCCGTCGACATTGGCCTTCGCCCCGATCAAAAGCCGCACCGCCTCGATCTGCCCGTACATCGCGGCGCAGACGATGGCGGGGCGGAACTCCAGGTCCTGCTGGTTGGGCGAGACATTGGCCGCCAGTTGCGCCTTGAGGGCCTCGATATTGCCGTCGCGCGCCGCTTCGGCCAGCGGGCGGCGGTGCAGAACCTCGATCTTGAACTGTGCGCTTGCAGGCTGGGCGAACAGGCAAGCGGCGAGAAGCAGGATCAGAAAGCGCATGCGCGATTAGACGAATGAACCGGGCCCGTGGTCAAGGGGCGGCGTGCATCCGGGCCCAGGCCAGCGCTTCCGCCTGCGAGCCGGCCTGCGGCCCCGGCGGCGGTTCGGGCCTGCGCAAAAGGATGATCGGCAGGCCCAGATTGCGGGCCGCGTCGAGCTTTGCGCGCGCCGCCGTGCCGCCACTTGCCTTGGCGAGAACGACGTCGACATGCAGGGACGCGAACAGGTCGCGCTCCGCGTCGCGCACGAACGGGCCGCGATCGACGATGACCTGCGCGCGTGCCAATGCCACGCCGCCCGGCTCGGCGCGCCGCACCACGAAGTCGAGATCGAGACCGGCCAATGCCTCGAGCCCGTCGGCAAATGCCACGAAAACCCGCCGCCCCATCGCGGGCAACAGGCGTGCGGCCTGCCCCAGATCGTCGACCGTGATCCAGCGATCGCCGTCGACCGGCACCCATTCCTGGCGCACGAGCCCGAGCCTGGGCACGCCGACGGCGTTGCATGCCGCCAGGGCGTTTGCGGAAATCCGCGCGGCGAAGGGGTGTGTCGCGTCGATGCACGCGTCGATCCTTTCGGCCCGCAGATAGGTCGAAAGGCCGGCAATGCCGCCGAACCCGCCCGTTCGCACATTCGCCCGGCTCGCCGCCGGCATCGCCGTGCGGCCGGCGAGCGACAGAACCGTATCGATGCCCGCATCGACCAGCGAGTCGGCGAGGGAACGAGCCTCGCCGGTCCCGCCAAGGACAAGGATGCGCGCACCGCTCACGGGCCGGCCCGCCCGACGAGTTCGCCCGCCCGGTCGACGACGACCACGTCGAGGGCGACGGCCGGGCCCACAATCGACCGGGCCACGTCAAGCGCCTGACGTGCAATCGCCTCGCCGACGGGCAGTCCGGCGTCGCGAGCCTGCCGGAGGATGGCGCCGGCCGGCGCACCCTCCTTCGCTTCGTACAGCAGGGCGTCGTTCGCGCCGAGTTCGGACAGCGTGCGCGCCAGATGCGACCCGTCGACGCGGCTGCGCGCGGAGTGCAGGTCCATCGCGCCCGCCGCGAGCTTGGCAAGCTTTGCAAAGCCGCCGGCCAGCGTGACCCGCGCCACCGGTTTGGCGCGCAAATACTTGAGCGTGCCACCCGCGAAGTCGCCCATGTCGATGAGCGCGTGTTCGGGAAGGCCGTAGAGCTTCTGCACGAATGCCTCCGACGTCGATCCGGTCGCGGCGGCGACGTGCGTGAGGCCCGCTGCGCGTGCGACATCGATGCCGCGATGGATCGAGTGGATCCACGCCGCGCAGGAATATGGCGTGACGATGCCGGTCGTCCCGAGGATCGAAATGCCGCCGAGAATCCCCAACCGAGAATTGAGCGTCTTTGCGGCGAGAGCTGCACCGCCCGGAACGCTTACGCGCACGTGCCAGTCGGCCGGTCCGCCAAATTGCACATTCACCTCCGCCAGCGAAGCGGCGATCAGTGCGCGCGGAACAGGATTGATGGCCGGTTCGCCCACGGCCAGCGGAAGGCCCGGCCGCGTGACGGTGCCCACGCCGTCTCCGGCCGTGAACGTCACGCCGGTCCCGGCCGGGCCTGCCTCGACGCGCGTCCGGATTTCAGCACCATGCGTGACGTCCGGGTCGTCGCCCGCATCCTTGACGATTCCCGCTTCGGCCCAGTCCGGCCCGCTTCCGGGGTTCACGACCGCGAAACGGGGCACCTGGCCTTTCGGCAGGCGGATTTCGACCGTCGCCGGCATATGGCCGGTGACCAGTGCCTCGCCGGCCGCACGGGCGGCGGCGGCGGCGCACGCCCCCGTTGTCCAGCCGCTGCGCAAGGGTCCATCCGGACGGGGCGGAAGTTCGTCTTCGGCCATAGTTTCAGTAGGCTAGCATCGACCGCCCGGGGGAGATAGACTGCCTACTAAATGGAAATGCAAGCGCTGGATATGCCGGAATTCACCCCCGGCACCGTATGGCTGGTGGGTGCGGGGCCGGGCGATCCGGGCCTGCTTTCCCTGCTGGGCCTTCACGCGCTGCGGCATGCCGACGTGATCGTCTACGACGCCCTGGTCGATGCGCGGGTCCTCAAACTTGCCCGGACAGGCGCCGTTCTCGAATTTGCCGGCAAGCGCGGCGGCAAGCCCGGCCCCAGCCAGCGCGATATTTCCCATCGTCTTGTCGAACTGGCGCGCGACGGGCGCCGGGTTCTGCGCCTGAAGGGCGGCGACCCGTTCGTGTTCGGCCGCGGCGGGGAAGAAGCGCTGGCACTCGCCGGGGCCGACATCGCGTTTCGCATCGTGCCGGGCGTGACGTCGGGCATCGGCGGGCTTGCGTATGCCGGCATCCCCGTCACGCACCGGGACACGAACCAGTCGGTGACGTTCGTCACCGGCCACGGCGTTACCGGCGACGTGCCGGACGGTCTTGACTGGGAAGGCATTGCACGCGGCGCGCCGACGATCGTTTTCTACATGGCGCTCAAGCATCTCGAACGTATCGCGGGCCTGCTCATGAAGGCGGGTCGTTCGGCGCATACGCCGGCCGCGATCGTCGCGCGCGCCAGCACGCCGACGCAGCAGGTTCTCGAAACGACGCTTGGCGATGCCGCGCGCGACTGCGCGGCGGCCGGTCTTGAACCGCCGGCTCTGTTCGTCGTCGGCGAAGTGGTACGGTTGCGTGCGGGCCTCGACTGGCTTGGCGCGGCCCAAGGACGCGCACTCGACGCCGATCCGCTCGGGATCGCGGGTCACGATCCGGCGGAATCGGCTTGAAAGGGGACACGAGGATGATTCGGTATTCGGTCGCGGCGGCGATCATTGCGGTGACTCTGGGCGCGTGCGAGTCGCGCACGACTTGGATCAAGGAAAGCGCCGCGCCTGGCGAGCTGGAGTATGACCAGTACGAATGCCGCCGGAGCGCGAGCGGATACGGCTATGCCGACCGCGGCGAGTTCGGCGCCGAAGCCGGCCGGCCCGGCTCGTCGTCGATGACCGCCGAAGAATATCGTCGCTGCATGGAGCAGCGCGGCTGGCGGCGCGAACGGCAGACCGATACCAAGACCGGCGGCGCGGCGCGCTCGATTTGAGCATTGCGGGCGGACTGATCCTCGCCGCACCCGCTTCCGGCAGCGGCAAGACGACGCTTTCGCTGGGGCTGATGCGGGCATTCGGCCGTCAGGGCCTGCGCGTGGCACCGGCCAAATGCGGGCCTGACTACATCGATCCGACATACCACGCCGCGGCCGCGCGCCGGGCCGGGCGCAATCTCGATGTCTGGGCGATGCGGCCCGAGACACTGGACGCATCGATCCAGGCACTTTCGGAAGGTTCGGACATCGTTCTTTGCGAAGGCGTGATGGGGCTGTTCGACGGCATCGACGCGCGCGGCACCGGCTCGACGGCCGAACTTGCCGCGCGCACCGGCTGGCCGATCGTGCTGGTCGTCGATGCGCGCGGCCTTGCGGCCTCGGCCGGCCCGCTCGTTTCCGGTTTCGTGCGTGCGCGAAACGATCTCGTCTTTGCCGGCGTGATCTTCAATCGCTGCGGCGGGCCGTCGCATGTGGCGCTGCTGCGCGAGGCGCTGGCGCTCGCCTGCCCCGAAGTCCCCTGCCTTGGCGCGGTCGCGCGCGATGCCGCCCTCGTCTTGCCGGAACGGCATCTCGGCCTCGTACCGGCGGGCGAGCAACCGGGCCTTGAAGCGTTTCTCGACGGCGCGGCGGAGACCTGCACGCGCACGATCGATCTCGGCGCCCTTGCCGCCACGGCGCGGCCGGCACATTTCGCACGATCGGCCGCGGTGGAACCGCTGGCGCCGATCGGCAGCCGCATCGCCGTCGCACGCGATGCGGCCTTCGTATTCGCATATCCCGCGATGCTCGATGCATGGCATGAAAGCGGCGCGGAAATCGTCTTCTTCTCGCCACTCGACGACGAAGCGCCGGACGCAAGCTGCGATGCCGTTTTCCTTCCCGGCGGCTACCCCGAACTGCACGCCGGCCGGCTTGCGGCGGCCGGAAATTTCGCCAAAGCGATGCGCCGGTTTTCCGGAAGCGTTTACGGCGAGTGCGGCGGCTACATGACGCTGGGCCGCCGCATCGTCGATTCTGACGGCACGAGCCACGAGATGCTCGGACTCCTACCGGTCGAGACTTCGTTCGCGCACCGCCGCCTGCATCTTGGCTATCGGGAGATGACGCTCGATTCGGACTGCGTCCTTGGAAAGGCGGGCACGGTGCTGCGCGGCCACGAATTCCACTACGCGAGCATTCTCGCGCAGGACGAGGACGCGCCGCTGTTCCATGCCCGCGACGCGCGCGGCGCGCCGCTTGGGACGGCCGGTTGCCGCATCGGTCGCGTCGCAGGGTCGTTCCAGCACATCATTGACCGTGCTGGACATTCGGCCCCGTACGGATAAGTTGGACGAAAGCGGCACGCCGACTCGAAGCCGGCATGCCGCAGGGAGTAACCATGCTCTATCAGCTCTATGACATGCAGCAGACGCTGCTTTCGCCCGTTCGCCTTGCGGCCGAGGCCGTGCAGAACGTCTTCAGCCATCCGATGCTGCCGATGTCGTACACCCGTTTCGGCCGTGCGATGGCCGCCGGCGCCGAGATGATCGAGCGCGCGACGCGCCGCTACGGCAAGCCCGCCTTCCGGCTCGACAAGACCACGATCGACGGCATGGAAGTTCCGGTCGCCGAGGAAGTGGTCCTTTCCAAGCCGTTCTGCGACCTGCTGCATTTCAAGCGCGAGACGCCGGCCGAACGCGACGATCCGGCCGTTCTGGTCGTGGCCCCCATGTCGGGCCATTACGCCACGCTGCTGCGCGGTACCGTGGAAGCATTGCTGCCTGACCACGACGTCTACATCACCGACTGGATGAATGCCGCACTCGTGCCGATGATCGAAGGCACCTCATTCGATCTCGACGACTATGTCGACTACCTGATCGAATTCATGGAGTTTCTCGGCCCCGAGACGCACCTGATCGCGGTGTGCCAGCCGTCGGTTCCGGTGATGGCGGCCGTCTCGCTTATTTCCGTCCTCGATCCGGCGACGGCGCCGCGCTCGATGACGCTGATGGGCGGTCCGGTCGACACGCGCGTCAATCCCACGAAGGTCAACAAGCTTGCCGAAGACCGCTCGATCGAGTGGTTCGAGCGCACGGTCACGACGAACGTTCCGCCCGGCTATCCGGGCTTCATGCGGCGCGTCTATCCGGGCTTCCTGCAGCTGACCGGTTTCATGAGCATGAATCTCGACCGGCATGTCGGCTCGGCGATGAAACAGTACCAGCACCTCGTGCGGGGCGACGGGCTCAGCGCGCAGGCGCATCGGGAATTCTATGACGAGTATCTGTCGGTCATGGATCTCGACGCGGCTTTCTATCTGCAGACGATCCGCCTCGCCTTCCAGGAACACGCGCTGCCGACCGGCACGTGGGTCTCGCGCGGGCGCAAGGTCGATCCGGGCGCCATCCGCAACACGGCGCTGATGACCGTCGAAGGTGAACTCGACGACATTTCCGGTGTCGGCCAGACCTACGCCGCCCATGCGTTGTGCACGAACCTGCCCGCCGACCGGCATCGGCACTGGCTGCAGAAGAATGTCGGCCACTATGGCATTTTCAACGGCAAACGCTGGCGCGGCGAAATCATGCCGCAGGTGCGCGATTTCATCCGCGAGAACCGCTGACCCGACCCGCGCGCGTCACCAGGGCAAGACCGACGAAAATCGCGGCCATCGCCGTCCACACGAAGATGCTGAGCGTCTCGTCGAAGATGAGCCAGCCCCAGAAGACGCCGGCGAGCGTCACGATGAAACCCGTCTGGCTGAAGAAGACGGGGCCGGCCAGCCGCAGCACCTCGAAAAACAGCAGCGAGCCCAACCCGCCAAAGCAGCATTGCACGATCAGCGCCCAGTCGGCTGGTCCTTCCGGCGGCAACGGCAGATGTGCCGAGCCGCTTGCCAGGGCCAGGGGCAGGATGCAGGCGGCGGCCCCAAGCTGCATGCCGGCTGCAAGCCCGATCGAATCGACGTCGGCGGGCCGCGCGCGGGCGATATAGACGTTCGACAGCGCGTAGAAGAACGGCACCAGCAGGCAAAGCAGCACCCACGGCGCCATGTCGGGATCGGGCAGGCTCGCCCGCGGCAGAACCACCAGCAACGCCCCCGCGATGCCGAATCCGATACCGAGCAGCCGGGCGCGCTGCGGCCGTTCCATGCCGACGGCGACGGCCATCGCATAGGTCATTACCGGCGAAAGCGTGTTGACCACGGCGGCAAGCCCGGCCGGAACATGACTGACGACAAGGACCGCGACCGAATTCGGGATTGCGATCGCCGTGGCACCGGCGAGGATCGTGTAGACGCGGTGGCGGCGGCCGACGGGAATGCTGGCCCCGCGCAGACGTGCCGCGGCCGCGAGTACCGCTGCCGCCGAGACCGAAACCGCCAGCGTGAAGCCCAGCGGGTGAATTCCGCCTTGCGTCGCGATCTTCGCCAGCGAAAACTGGAGCCCCCAGATCAGCCCCATGCACGTCATGTAGACGAGCGCGAGGGCCAGACGGGCGCCATGCAGAGGGGGAGTCGCTTCGGTCATGCTATTCGCCAGCTACAATATCCAGTACGGCACCGGGAAAGACGGAAAAATCGACCTTCGCCGGATTGCCGATGCCGTGCGTGGCGCCGACGTGATCGCCATGCAGGAAGTGGAACGGCATTGGCCGCGTACGGGCGATGTCGACCAGCCGGCGGTGCTTGCCGAAGCACTCGACGGATATTACTGGGTCTACGGACCCGGATACGACATGCATGCCGACGGCGCGCCGCCCGGCAACCGCCGCCGGCAGTTCGGCAACATGCTGTTCAGCCGCACGCCGATCATCAGTTCGCGCAACCATCTGCTGCCGAAATTCGGCACGGCTTCGCTGCACAGCATCCAGCGCTCCGCGATCGAAGCGGTCGTCGATACGCCCGGCGCCGGACCTTTGCGCATCTACTCGACGCATCTTTCGCATCTGAGCGACGGGGACCGCGGTCCGCAGGTCGACCGGCTGGTCGAGATCCATCGCAATGCACCGTCCGAAGGCGGCGCCTGGTCGGGCGGACACCGGGACTCCGGCTGGACGCAAGGCAAGGCGGCGCCGCCGATGCCACGCCCGGCCTTCTTCATGGGAGATTTCAACATGACGGCCGATTCGCCGCTTTACGAGCGGATCGTCGGCCCCATGTCGAACGAATATGGCCGGATGACCGCGATCGACGGACTTGTCGATGCCTATGTCGCGGCCGGAAATCCCGAGGAAAGCGGGATCACCTGCGACAGCACCACGAACAAGAAACTCTTCCGCATCGACTTCTGCTTCGCGAGCGCTTCGCTTGCCGGCCGCATCAAGCGGGCCTGGATCGACGACAAGGCCCAAGGCTCCGACCACCAGCCGATCTGGACCGAAATCGAGCTTTGAGCGCCTAGACGCGGCGCAGGCTGCGGCCCGAAGCCGGGTCGAAGAGATGGACGTTCGAAGGCAGGGCCGAAATCGCGATGTCCCGGCCCGGGTCGATCGCATCGGAAGGCAGCGCCAGCACGAACGGCTCACCCGCCAGCGTTCCGTGCAGCAGCCGCGTCGCGCCGAGTTCTTCGGTCACGTCCCAGTTGAGCCGTGGGGTCGATGACGACGGCGCCGCGTCGACCTTCGCTTCTTCCGGGCGCAGGCCGATATCGACCTTCGCACCCCTGCCCGGTGCGAAGGCGGCCGCTTCGAACCGCAGCCGCGTTCCGTCGGCAAGCGTGACTTCGTCGGGCGACGTGACCGTGCCGGAGAACAGGTTCATCGCCGGTGACCCGATGAAGGTGGCGACGAACTTGCTGGCCGGGCGACGATAGATCTCAAGCGGCGTGCCGGTCTGCTCGATCCGCCCGACATTCATGACGACAACCTGATCGGCAAGCGTCATCGCTTCCACCTGATCGTGCGTCACGAAGATCGACGTCGCGCGCAGGCGGTTATGGAGCTTGCGGATTTCCAGGCGCATCTGCACGCGCAGCTTGGCGTCGAGGTTCGACAGCGGTTCGTCGAAAAGGAAAACGGCCGGTTCGCGCACGATGGCGCGGCCCATCGCCACGCGCTGGCGCTGGCCGCCCGACAGGGCGCGCGGCTTGCGCTGGAGAAACGGCTCGATCGCGAGCATGCGCGCGGCTTCCGCAACGCGCTTCTCGATTTCAGGCTGCGGCGTACCGCGATTGCGCAGGCCATAGGCCATGTTGTCGTACACGCTCATATGCGGATAGAGCGCGTAGTTCTGGAACACCATCGCGATGTCGCGTTCGGACGGCTCGATCTCGTTGACCACGCGCGGCCCGATCGCGATCGTGCCCTCGCTGATGTGCTCGAGCCCCGCGATCATGCGCAGCAGTGTCGATTTTCCGCAGCCGGACGGCCCGAGCAGGACGGTGAACGACCCGTCCGCGATCCCGAGGCTCACGCCCTTCACGGCCTCGACGCCGCCCGCGTAGATTTTCTTGACCTTGTCGAGGTTCACGCTTGCCATTCGCTACTTCCTTCGCCCCAATTCCCTGTTACTTTTCGGTCTCGACGAGACCCTTGACGAACAGCTTCTGCATCACGACGACCACGAACACGGGCGGCAGCAGCGCCAGCACGGCCGTCGCCATCGCGAGCTGCCATTCGGTCAGCGCGTCCTGCGTGGTGATCATCTTCTTGATGCCGATGACGACCGTCTGCATGCTGTCGCGCGTGGTGATGAGCAGCGGCCAGAGATACTGGTTCCAGCCATAGATGAACTGGATCACGAACAGCGCCGCAATCGTCGTCACCGACAGCGGGAGCAGCGTGTCGACGAAAAACTTGTATGGTCCCGCACCGTCGATCTTCGACGCCTCGACCAGTTCGCCCGGGACGGTCATGAAGAACTGGCGGAAAAGCAGCGTGGCCGTCGCGGACGCGATCAACGGTACGGTCAGCCCGGCATAAGTATCAAGCAGGCCAAGATCGACGACGATCTTGTAGGTGGGGAAAATGCGGACCTCGACCGGCAGCATCAGCGTGACGAAAATCAGCCAGAACGCCGTCATGCGGAACGGGAAGCGGAAGAACACGATCGCATAGGCCGAGATCAGCGAGATCGCGATTTTTCCCAGCGACACGCACAGCGCCATGATGAGGCTGTTCAAAAGCATCGTGCCGACCGGCTCGCGCGTCGACGAATTCGTGCCGGAAAAGATGATGCGCGAGTAGTTCTCGATCATCTGCCCGCCGGGAACCAGCGTCATCTTGCCCGTCTGGACCGATGCGGCATCGTAGGTCGATGCGAGCAATGCCAGGTAGACCGGGAAGGCGACAATGCACACGCCGACGATCAGCACCAGGTGCGGCACGAACTTGCTCGCGAATGTCTGTCGCTCGACCATCAGTACTGCACCTTGCGCTCGACGAAGCGGAACTGGATCGCGGTCAGTGCGATCACGATCAGCATGAGGACAACCGACTGCGCGGCCGAGCCGCCGAGGTCCGAGCCCAGCTTGCCGTCGTAATAGACCTTGAACACCATCGTCACCGTATTGCCGGCCGGGCCGCCGCCGGTGACCGAGTCGATGATGCCGAAGGTGTCGAAGAACACGTAGACGATGTTCACGACGAGCAGGAAGAACGCGGTCGGCGACAGCAGCGGGAAGATGATCGTCCAGAATCGGCGCACGGGCCGGGCGCCGTCGATGGCGGCTGCCTCGATCACGCTTTTCGGGATCGCGGCAAGGCCCGCGAGGAAGAAGAGGAAATTGTACGATATCTGCTTCCACGTCGCGGCCAGGACCACGAGGATCATCGCGTGCGTGCCGTTCAGCAGCGGGTTCCAGTCGATACCCCATTCGCGCAGCAACTTGGCGAGCATGCCCAGCGACGGCTGGAACATGAAAAGCCACAGCACGCCGGCGACGGCAGGCGCCACCGCGTAGGGCCAGATCAGCATCGTCTTGTAGATGGTGGCACCCTTGATCTGCTTGTCGGCCATCACGGCCAGCAGCAGCCCGCAGGAAAGCGACAGGAAGGCGACGAGCGCGGAGAACACGGCCGTCGTGCCCATCGTGCGGTAATATTCCGGGTTCGTGAAAAGCTCTTGGTAATTCTCGAACCAGACGAATTCCGTCGAGATGCCGAAGGCGTCCTGCAACAGGAACGACTGCCAGACCGCCTGACCGGCCGGAAGATAGAAAAACACGACGACGATCGTGAACTGCGGCAGCAGCAGCATATAGGGCAGCACCTTTCCGCCGAACATCACGCGTCGATCCATGTACTACGCTCCGGACTCCAGATTACCCGAACGAGATTGGGCCGGGTCGCGCGCGACCCGGCCCAATTCGTCACTCCTGCTTCAGCGCGAGGCGGTACGCTCGAACTGGCGCAGCATCGTGTTGCCGCGGCTGACGGCCGCGTCGAGGGCGGCCTGCGGCGTCTTCTTGCCGGCGAGCGCGTCTTCGATTTCCTCGGCCCACACGTCGCGGATCTGGACGAGGTTGCCAAAACGCAGCCCCTTCGAGTTTTCCGTCGGCGTCTTGTTCGTGAGCTCGATCAGCGGCGTCTCGAGATACGGGTTCGTCTTGTAGAAGCCCGAATCCTTCACCTTGGCGTAGGCCGCCTTGGTGATCGGCAGATAGCCCGAGTCCGTGTGCAGCTTCGCCTGACGGTCGGTATCCGACAGGAAGGCGAAGAACTTGGCGATGCCCTTGTACTCGGCTGCCGACTTGCCGCCCATGATCCAGAGCGAAGCGCCGCCCAGCGTGGAATTCTGCGGAGCGCCGGCCGCATCGGGATAGTACGGCATGGGCGCATTGGCCCATTCGAACTTAGCGTTCGACTTGACGTTGCCGTAGAAGCCCGACGAGGTCAGAAGGATCGGGCATTCGCCCGACGTGAACGCGCCTTCGCCGGTGTTCGTGCGCCCGCCATAGACGTACGTCTTGTCCTTGGCGAGTTCGACGAGATTGGCGAGATGCTTCACATGCAGCGGCGAGTTGATCTTCAGCTCGGTGTCGAAGCCGTCGATGCCGTTCGCCTTGGTGCCGATCGGGATATTGTGCCACACCGAGAACTGCTCGATGTTGACCCAAGTCACCCAAGCGTTCGAAAAGCCGCAGTTCGGCGTCGCCGAGGCCTTCAGCTTCTTGGCGGCCGCGAACACTTCGGGCCAGGTCTTCGGCGGCGCATCGGGGTTGAGGCCAGCCTTGCGGAAGGCGTCCTTGTTGTACCACATCACGGTCGAGGACGAGTTGAACGGGAAGGACAGCATTTCGCCCTTCGCGGTCGAATAGTAGCCCGTCACCGCCGGAAGATAGGCGGCGGGATCGAACTTCTCGCCGGCTTCCTTCATCACTTCGGCAACCGGCTTGATGGCGCCCTTGGCGGCCATCATCGTCGCGGTGCCCACTTCGAACACCTGCAGGATGTGCGGCGCATTGCCGGCACGGAACGCGGCGATGCCGGCGCTCATCGTGTCGGGATAGGAGCCCTTGAACGTCGCGACGACCTTATAGTCCTTCTGCGACGCATTGAAGTCGGCAGCCAGCTTGTTGACGACGTCGTTGTTGGCGCCCGTCATCGCGTGCCACCACTGGATTTCCGTCTGCGCAAATGCAGGCGCCGCCGCCGTGAGGGCGGAGCCCGCCAGCAACGCGCCGGCAAGCTGCAATTTCAGCTTTCGACCGAGATTCATCTGGTTTCTTCCTCTCTTTATTTCGCGCGGCGGTTCGGGATTTCCGCCGATGCCGCGTCGTTTAGGCTTCACGCGTGTCCCGCCCGGGACAGTCGTGTGAAGCTTTTATGACCAAGCTTTATCACGTCACCGTTTTCGGCCCAAGCCCTTCGGCGGGGTCTTCGCGCGGAAATCGGAGCGCACGCGCGCCACCGCGTCCCGCCATGCTGCATACAATTTATCGTTCGCGGCGGCGTCACCTTGCGGTGCAAAAAGCCGGTCCGCTTGGCGTGCACGCGCGATGTCGTCGACGGAGCTGTATACACCTGCACCCAATCCGGCCAGTGCCGCCGCCCCCCAGGCGGTCGTTTCGGTCACGCGCGGCCGGTCGACTTCGAGGCCGAGCTGGTCGGCGAGGAACTGCATGACCCAGTCGTTCGCGACCATGCCGCCGTCGACGCGGATCTTCGCCAGCGCCGCGCGTGGCCCCATGTCGGCGCGCATCGCGCCCATCAGGTCGCGTGTCTGGTAGGCGGTCGATTCCAGCGCCGCGCGCACGATCTGCGGCAGGCCGGAGTCGCGCGTCAGGCCGAAAATCGCGCCGCGCGCGTCGGGATCCCACCACGGCGCGCCCAGCCCGGTGAAGGCCGGCACCAGATAGACCCCGCCATTGTCGGGAATGGAGCGCGCGATGGCCTCGCTGTCGCTGGCTTTGGCAACCGCCTTCAGCCCGTCACGCACCCATTGCACGACGGCACCGGAAATGAAGATCGAACCTTCGAGCGCGTAGGTCGCCTTGCCCTTGAGCCGGTAGGCGACGGTCGACAGCAGGCGGTTCTTCGAGCGCACGAACTTGGCACCGGTGTTGAGGAGCACGAAGCAGCCTGTCCCGTAAGTACTTTTGACCATGCCCGGCGTGAAGCAGGCCTGGCCGACCGTCGCCGCCTGCTGGTCACCGGCAATGCCGCGGATCGCGATCGGGCCGCCGAACAATGCGGCATCGCTCGAGCCGAAATCCGCCGCGCTGTCGCGAACGTCGGGGAGGAGCGATACGGGAATCTCGAAGGCCTTCAGCAGATCCTCGTCCCATTTCTGCCGGCCGATATCGAAAATCATCGTGCGCGCGGCGTTCGTCGCGTCAGTCGCGTGGACCTTGCCGCCGGTGAGCCGCCAGAGAAGAAACGTGTCGATCGTGCCGAAGGCAAGCCTGCCCGCCGCCGCAGCCGCACGAGCGCCTTCGACGTTCTCGAGAAGCCACGCGATCTTCGAGCCTGAAAAATATGCGTCGAACAGCAGGCCCGTGCGCTTGCCGAGTTCGGCATCGCCGATCTCCTTCAGCATGCGCCGGCACCAGTCGGCCGTGCGCCGGTCCTGCCAGACAAGGGCATGATGGATCGGCTTGCCGGTCGCACGGTCCCAGATCACCGTCGTCTCGCGCTGGTTCGTGATCCCGAGCGCGGCGATGTCACCGGCCGTCAGCCGCGCATTCGCCAGGGCCCGCCGCACGACCGAAAGCGTCGCCGACCAGATCTCCTCGGCATCGTGCTCGACCCAGCCCGGCTGGGGATAATACTGCTTCAACTCGACTTGCGCGGAGGCCACTGGCGCCCCGTCGATGCCGAACACGATGGCACGCGTCGACGTGGTTCCCTGATCGATTGCGAGCAGATATTGGCCGGGCATACGAACGTCGCTCCCCTTGCGGACCCTTGGTTGGCCGGACAATCGCCCATGCCGGCCGGCTCCGGCAAGCGGGACTTGCGCACCTGCCCGATTCCGTGGCTGCCTTGTCGGCACCATGCCGATCAACCTTGATATCTGGCTTGCATTCACGGCCGCCGCGGCCGTTCTCATCGCGATCCCCGGACCGACGACTTTGATCGTGCTCGGTCATACGCTTGCCGGGGGCCGTGCGCTCGGGTTTGTCAGCCTTGCCGGCGTGGCCGCAGGCGACATGTGTGCAATCGGCCTTTCCGTCCTCGGCTTCAGCGCGGTGCTTTCGGCATCAGCCGCATCGTTCGAGGTTCTGAAATGGGCGGGAGCGGCCTATCTCGTATGGCTCGGTATCGGCTTGTGGCGCGCACCCGCCGCAGCCGTTTCGGCCGACCCGGAGCGAGGGACAAGCGCCTGTAGCGCGATTTGGCGCAGCTTCGCGGTGACTCTGCTCAATCCGAAGGGCGTCCTCTTTTTCACGGCATTCCTGCCGCAGTTCATCGATCCGGAGCGGCCCCTTTTTGGTCAGGTCGCGGCCCTTACGCTGACCTTCAACGTGCTCGCGACCGCAATCCAGGGCGGCTACGTGCTTGCCGCCGGCCGCGCACGGCATGGTGTGGTGAGCGAACGCGCGATGCGTCGGCTCAACCGTGCCGGCGGCGCAATGCTGGTGGGTGCGGGCCTGTTGACCGCAACCCTGAAGCGCGGCTAGAGCGCGCTCCAGTCGACGGCAGCAAGCCGCTCGTACTGGCCCCTGTCGTTATAGATCTGCGCCGAAACGCGCACCCAAAGCCGCCCGTCGAACGCCATCACGGGGGCACGCACGCGGTGGCGGGCAAACAACGCGTCGTAGAGCGCAAGCGCCCGCGGCTCGTCCGCCGGCCCCTCGAGCGGCAGCGCAACGGCGGCCAGATGCGCGCGCATCGGCGCTGGCCCGCTTGCCGACATGCCGTAGGCGGACATCAACACCGAGGCCGCATGTGCGCAGAGCGCATTGTTGTGCGCGCGAATCGCGGCCCACCCATGACGTTGGCCAAACGCAAGCGCATCGGGAAGCGACAGCCAGGCGCCGACGTCGCGCGTGCCGACCCAGTCGAACTCCGCCGCAAGGCCCTTGCCGTACCCGTGCGAGATCGTGCCGGGATGGATGCGCGCGCGCCAGCGTGGCGCAACCGACAGGAACGCCGCTCCCTTGCAGGCAAAGAGCCATTTGTGCGCATTGCCGACATAGAAGTCCGCATCGAGCGCCGCGACATCGAGATCGATCTGGCCGGGCGCATGCGCGCCGTCGATCAGGATCGGGACGCCCCGCTCGCGCGCCAGCGTCACAAGCCGCGCGACGGGCAGCACCAGCGCCGTCGGCGAGGTGATGTGGTCGACGACGATCAGGCGCGTGCGCGGGCCGATCCTGCGGCCGACGGTTTCGAGGACGAAATCGTCGTCGATCTTCGCGGCAGGCATCTCGGCTACGATCGGGACCGCACCCGTCGTGCGGCACACGTGCTCGATCGTACGCGTGACCGCCCGATAGCCGTGCGCGGTGAAGACAATCTCGTCGCCCGGCGCGAATTCGAGCGAGCGCAGCACGGCGTTGGCACCTTGCGTCGCGTTCTCGACGAGCACGAAGCCATCCGGATCGGCATTCACGAATCCGGCAAGTGCGTTTCGTGCGGCGGCGACGGCAGCCGGCCACACGCCGCGCACGAATCCGGTCGTATCGGTCTCCATCCGCCGGCGCCAGCCTTCCGCCGCATCCATGACCGCGCGCGGCGTGGCGCCGAATGAACCGTGGTTGAGATGAGCGATCGCCGGGTCGAGCAGGAACTCGCCGCGGCACGCGGCGCCGAATTCAGGCATCGGCGCGCGCCGCCAGCGCCTCGTCGATCGCCTTGCGCATTTCGGCCGACATCGGCTCGACCCGCGACGGCCATGCGGCGCGCGGCATGCCGTCGCGCCCGATCAGGTACTTGAAAAAGTTCCAGCGCGGGACCGATCCTTCGCCCAGCTCGGCAGCCAGCCAGCGGTAGAACGGATGCGCCTTGGCGCCGACCACGACGTTCTTCTCGGCAAGCGGGAAAGACACGTCGAAACCCTCGCAGAACTGCTTGATCTGCGCATTCGTGCCCGGCTCCTGATTGCCGAAATCGTCCGACGGAATGCCGATCAGCACGAGCCCCTTGTCCTTGTATTCGCGCCAGAGCGCCTCGAGCCCCTCGTACTGGGGCGTATAGCCGCAAAACGAGGCCGTATTGACGACCAGAAGCGGCTTGCCCGCGAAATCCTTGAGGCGCAGCGGCGTGCCGTCGATCGCGGTAAACTCGAAATCGAAAGCGCGCATTCCCGTCTTTCCTTTCGTCGGCGCGATCGGTCCGGCAAGTGCCGTCCCGGTGAGGCGGCCGAAATAGTACGAACCCATCGCCACCGCAAAGGCGGCAACCGCAAATGCACGCCGCGGAAGACGTACGATGCCCGAATCAGCCATAGCGTTCCTCCGTCCACGGATCACCGCGCATGTGATAGCCGCGCACCTCCCAGAAGCCCGCGCGATCCTCGGCGACGAACTCGATGCGCGTGAGCCACTTGGCGCTTTTCCAGAGATACAGCCTGGGCAGGATCAGCCGTACCGGCCCGCCATGTTCGCGGCTGATCGGTTTGCCTTCCCAAGTATGGGCGAGCAGGACGTCCTCGCCCGCGAAATAGTCGAGCGGCACATTCGTCGTGTAGCCGTCATAGGAATGCTGGACGACGAACTTCACCCCGGCTTTCGGCCGCACGATCTTGATCAACCGGCGCGCCGGAAGGCCGCACCACCGGTTGTCGAAGCGCGACCATGCCGTCACGCAATGGATATCGGAAAGGAATTCCGCGTGCGGCTCGCGGTTGAAATCGTCCCAGTTCCACGCGGCGGGATTTTCGACGAGCCCGTCGACGGTCAGGCGCCAGTCCTTCGTGGTGACCGGCGGCTGGATGCCGATATCGAGCACCGGCCAGTTCTGGACCTGACGCTGCCCCGGCGGCAGGCGCACGGCCGGATCGGCGGCAGCACCCGTCAGGAGGCGCCCCTCGCCGGCCCATTTCCGCTTGGTGTCGACCAGCTTCTGCCTGATCTGGCCGATGATCCCGTCTTCGGACATTCCCGCCCCTTTCGAGAGCAGATACGCAACCGAATATAGGGCAGATCACACGCGTCTGGCAGCCGCCGTCACTGCGGCTTGAAGCTCGCGCGGATACGCTCGACCGCCTGCCGCGGGCCCGGTTGCTTCAGCATCTCGTCGTAGACATAGACGAGCAGCACCAGCACGTCGGCCCCGTCGACGACGGCCGTACCAAAAAATTCCAGTTCGTCGTCGCCGTCCTGCGCCGTCCCGTTCAGGCTGTCGCCTTCAAAATCGACCTCGTCGAGTTCGCTGTCGATGAACGCCCGGGCCCGCGCCGTCGCCGACGCGGACGCACCCGCAAGTCGCGTGGCGACAACGTAGACGGTCTCGGGCGGATTGTTGGTGTCGAGCCGATCGCCCTTTACCTTCGTGACCCACTGGTCCGGGGTCCAGATCGTGAAGCGCCCGCCGGCAACGGCATTGTCACCCGCCCAAGCGGGCGCGCCGAGGAGGATCGAGGCAAGGACGAAGAATGCGGCGGTCAGGGTGCGGGCAGCGGCGGACATTGCGGGCTCCGATGTTGGAAGGACGTTTCGATTCTAGCAGGTCGCGACAGGCGGGACAGACCTCAATCGGCGCTTTGGCGCCAAAGCCGCCGGTACGGACCATCGATCGCGACGAGTTCGGCATGCGTACCCGTTTGCACGAGCCGGCCTTCCGACATGACGAAGATGCGGTCGTACGCGGATACCGACTGGAGATCGTGCGCGATGCTGACGATGGTCCGGTCGCGCGTGACCTTGGCCAGCGTCGTCTGGATTTCCTTGCGCGTCAGCGTGTCGAGCGCCGAAGTCGCCTCGTCGAGCAGCAGGATCGCCGGATTGCGGATGATCGCGCGCGCGATCCCCACGCGCTGCCGCTGGCCCTGCGAAAGCGTGTCGCCGCGTTCGCCCACCAAGGTGTCGTAGCGCTGCGGCAACGATTTGATGAAACGATGGACCCCGGCGCCCTTGGCCGCCGCGACGATATCCGTATCGCTCGCCGACGGGCGGCCGAGACGGATATTCTCGCGGATCGAGGTGCCGAACAGAATGGTGTCCTGGAATACAACGCCCATCATCGCGCGCACCGCATCGCCGTCGAGCATGGCCATGTCGGCGCCGTCGATCAGGATCCGCCCCGCATTCGGCCTGTGCAGGCCCAGAAGCAGCATCAGCAGGGTGGTCTTTCCCGAGCCGCTCTCGCCCACGATCGCCGCACGGGACCCGGCGGGTATCACAAGTGAAACGTCGCGCACGCCGCCATTCCCGTCATCGTATGCGAACGAAACGTTCTCGAACCGGATCTCGGTTCGAAACGGCGCAGGTACAGCGGCATCCGCAGCATCGCGCGGCGCTTCGGGTGCCGTACGAAATTCTTCGATGTGGCGCAATGCGGCCGCACCGGCCACGACTTCGGGCAGGAATTGCGCGACATGGACGGTGTTGTAGCTGAGCTCCCAGAAAACCGCCTCGAACGCGATGAATGTGCCGACGGTGATGTACTCCTCGAATGTGAGGACAGCGCCGATCCCGAACACGACGAGATGGAGAATCAGAACGCCGATCGACGCGGAACGTTCGAGCAGCGCATCGAGGAATCGCACGCGCCGAGCCGCGCGGCGGACTTCGAGATTGCGTCCGGCATACCAGCGGCGGATGCGCCGCTGCAACGCGAACGCCCGGACAAGCTTCTGCCCGGCGATCCCCTCGCCGGCCGTCGCCAGCGCGTCGGCCAGGCTCCGCTTGAGCGAATAACCCGCCGCCACGGCGCGCGGCGCCACGAGCCGCGGCCCCAGCAGCGTCAGCGGAAATACTGCCATCGAGATCACGGCCATCATCGGCGACAGCCAGAATAGAAGCGCCACGGCACCGAGCAGCTCGACGAACGGCAGCACGCCCCAGTCGACCGCATGCATCACGACCTCGTCGATGGCGCCGACATCGTTCGAAAGCCGCGACATGATGCGGCCGGATTGCGTGCGGTCGATATAGCCGAGGCTGACACGCTGGATGCGGTCGAACAGGTCCTGACGCATGCGCGCCATCGCCTCGGCGCCGATGCGCGCGTTGAGCCACTCGCCGGCCACCATCGTCGCGGCGGCAAGCGCGCCAAGCCCGCCGAGCACCGCGAGGATCAGGACGAGCAACTCCCATCGTTCTTCGTCGAAGACCGAATCGACGAGGTATTTGAGCGACAGCGGGAACGCCACGTTGAACGCCGCCTCGACAGCCACACACGCCGCCAGAAGCGCCAAGGCACGCGGCCGGCGCAGCAGATAGGGCGCGAGAAACCGGCCGAACGCCGCAATCGACGCGCGCGCGTCGGCGAACGTGAAATTCAGCCGTTCGGCCTCGCTCGGATCTGACTCGTCGTCCTCCGATTCGTCCGAATCGTCGTCGACATCGTCGAACTCGTCGTCGTCTTCCGGTTCTTCGGGCTTCCGGTCCATCCGGCTCGCTCAGTCGACAGGCGTGAAGAAGCAGTCACGCAGGCATTCGGCATCCTCGAACCAGACGTCGGGACCGTAGCCGGCCGCGAGGACAGTCTCCCACAACCGGGCCAACAAAGCGCCGTCGATCGGGGCAGGCGCAAAACCGGCATCGCGGAAGTGCTCGATCCATTCCCAATAGCCACGCAGGCGCGGGACCGCGTCGGTCAACTCGTAGCGCTCGACGTTGTGCAGGGCGAGCTCGGCCGTCACCGATCCAAAGAAGACGCCCCGGCGGGCGACCCGGCGCAATTCGGCAAGCGCGTCGGGCAGGACTTCGTCACCAAGATGCGCAAGGCAGGTCTCGTAAACGATGTCGAAGGCGCCGTCGGCGAACGGCAGGTCGCACACGTCGCCATGGACGTTGCGCCGCGCCAGAGCCGGCGCCGTTCGCGCGTGCATCGCGCGGTTCTTCTCGATGCCGCGCGCGTCGAGACCTTCGGCGCGGAATCCGGCAAGGCCAAGTCCGCACGCGGAACCCGCATCGAGCAGTTTGAACGGCCCGCGCAACCGCCAGACCGCCCGCATCAGGCGCGTAGCCGTTTTCGGATCGAGAAATTTCGTCCAGACCTGCTCGTACGGACCCAGCCCGCGATAGTTCGCGAAATGGGCCGCACCGATCCGCCGGGCCGGACGTGCGGGCCGGCTCAGCCGCACGATCGGATCCAGCGCAAGATCGGTTGCCGCATCGGCCGAATCCAGAACCGCATTGATCGTGGAATCGAAGATGTAGTCGCCGACGGCGATCAGCCCGGGATGGCCGGCCGGTTCCGGCACGTGGTTGACCACCAGCTCGCGATCCGCTTCGCCACCCGGAACCGCATTGACCGACGAAAGCCACCGATGCACGACCGCCTCGCGCCGCAGTGCCGCACCGGCGCTCAATCCCGCCGGCAGGCTTGCGAGCACGCGCGCGACAATCGCGGCATCATCGAGATTGGCAAGTTCCAGCGCGGCATTGCCGGCGATCAGCCAGCCCAGTACGCCCGCTTCCCCGCAGTTCGACCGCGTACTTTCGTCGTAGACGCAGCAACCGCCAAACGCGTCGCTGATCCACCAGTCGTCGCGGATCGTCTCGCGCCAGAACGGCCGCTCGAACAGCACCGACACGCGCAAGTAATGGCCCGGCCTGTCGAAATAGGCGATATGACGGCCCATCGCCGAATCGAGTGCCGCACCATCCCACTCGATCTGGGCCAACGCGGAAAGCGGAAGCGCCACGATCAGCACGTCGAAACGACACTCGATCGTCTGTTCGCCTCCGGCAGCGACGACACGATAGCGCCCGTCGTCGGTCCGTCCGATCCGGGTTGCGCGCGTGCCGGTACGGATATCGACCCCGCCTTTGGCGCGCAGGTCTTCGGCAAGCGCGTCGGTAAGCCGCGACACGCCACCGTCGATCGAACGCAGCTCGATATAGCCGTCGACATCCATCAGCACGTTGCGGATCGCGTTGAGCGCGTTCGTGTTGTGCCATGCCACGGCGATGTCGCTGAGCGCCGCCGCACGCAGGAACCGGCGCGCGGCATCGTCACGGACATGTTCGTTGAGATAAGCCTGCGCGTCGGCGCGCGCGAGCGCGCGCATCTCGGGCGTATCGGCGCGGCCTTCGTAGTAGGCGGCCGGCGAAATCGTCTTCGCGCAATGGCGCCGGAAAGCTTCGATTTCCCGGCGCGTCGCCTTTCCGAAAGCCCGCTCGACCGCATCGAGATTCGGCAAAACGTGCCCGCCGATCACGGACGTGCGCGACCCGATGACGCGGCTTGTCAGCCCGCACGCGGCGATAAGCTCGGCAAGCGGGTCCGGCCCCAGTGCGGCATAGTCGTAGATCTCCGCCACGCCGGCGGCATAGGGCAGGCCGCTTTCGGGAAACCGGCCGGTCACGAGCTTGCCGCCCGTGCGCGCATCCGCTTCCAGAATCGTGATGTGGACCGCGCCTGCGGTCTTTGCGTGCAGGAGCCGCGCAGCCATAAGGCCGCCCGGCCCACCCCCGACGATGCCGATTTCGATCATGCGATGTGCAGTTCCGGACGCATCGCGCCCGATATCTTCCGCTGTAAAATTGTTACAGGTTTCCCCGCTGTCCGCGCGCCGGCTCACCCGAGTCGGCTAAGCGCGGGCGCTTCCATACTCCCAAATCACGCCTTAAAAAAGGTATCTCAGCGCCAGCGCAGCAAACGGCGCTCCAGTTGCGTCAGCCCGGTCCCGATCGCCAGCCCGAGCAGCGATATCAGCAGCACGCCCGCCAGAAGCTGGTCGGTGAGCATCAGGTTGCCCGCCTGCAGGACAAAAGCGCCGATCCCGTACTGTGCCCCGATCATCTCGGCCGAAACGAGCAGGATCAGCGCGATCGACGTGCTGATCCGGAAGCCGGCGAGGATGCCCGGCAGCGCACCCGGCAGCACGATCTTGCGCAGCACGTCGCGCGCAGGCAGGCCGAAACTCTGGGCCATCCGGATGAGATTGCGCGGCACCGCATCGATCGCCGAATAGGTCGCAATCACCGTCGGGAAGAACACGCCAAGCGCGATCGTCGCGATCTTCGAGGCTTCGCCGATCCCGAGCCACAGGATCAGCAGCGGCAGCAGCGAAATCTTCGGGATCGGAAACAGCGCCGAGACAAGCGGCACACCGACCGCGCGGCCCAGCGACCAAACGCCCATCGCAAGCCCGGCGGCGAGCCCGGCCAGCGTGCCAAGGCACCATCCGCCGATCAGCCGAACGAGGCTTTCCGAAACGTGCTGCCAGAGCGTGCCCGCCGTCCAAAGATCACCCAGCGCCGCCACGACCGTGGTGGGTGCGGGAAGGAATAGCGGCGAAACGAGCCCGTGGCGCACCGCGAATTCCCATAACGCCAGCAGGACCGCAAACCCGATCGCGGCGGCATGGCGAACGGGTATCGGCGAAAAGCCGCCGCCGCGGAAGGGAACGGGCCGCCGGTCAGCCATCGGCAACCTCGCGTTCGGCGTCGACCGCTTCGGCACGCACGGCATGCCACAGTTGCTCGGCAAGTTCCGCCATCGCCCTGGCCGCGGCCGGCAAGGCGCGATCGGCCTGCGGCACGCCGACACCGACGATCTGCTTGATCCGGCCCGGCCGGCGCGACAGCACGCAGATCCGGTCGGCCAGCCGCAACGCCTCGTGCAGATTGTGCGTGACATAAACCGACGTGGTCCGCGCGGCGAGCCACAGCGCCAGGAAATCCTCCATCAGCAGTTCGCGCGTCTGCGCATCGAGGGCCGAAAGCGGCTCGTCCATCAGCAGCACCGCGGGCGCAACGGCAAGCGCGCGCGCGATTCCCACGCGCTGGCGCATGCCGCCGGAAAGCTGTTTTGGGAAAGCGTCCCGGAATTCGCGAAGACCGGTGCGGGCCAGCGCATCGTCGACGCGCGCCGCAAGCACCTGTGCGTCGAGCGGATGATGCTCCAGCGCCAGCGCCACATTGGATGCAACGCTTCGCCACGGCAGCAGCGCGAAATCCTGGAAGACATAGGTGATCGGATTGAGCGAGCCGGCCGGTGCCGCACCTTCGACAAAGACGCGGCCAGCGGTCGGCTCGACAAGCCCGCCCATGATCCCCAGCAGCGTGGACTTGCCGCAGCCGGAAGGCCCGACGACGGCAAGGCACTCGCCGTCGGCAACGGTAAGCCCGATGCCGTCGAGAACGTCGAGCGCGCCGTATTTGTGCCCGACGCTTTCGCAGACGAGGCGCACTTCAGCTCTTCGGAACGTTCAGATGGCCGCGCACGAACGAAAGATCGACGATTTCCCTGCCATTGACATCGCGGCCAACAAGGCCGGCCTGCTGCCAGAAGGCGATCTGGTTGTAGATGTCGCCGACATCCAGCCGCCCCAGCGCGTCCACGAACGGCAGGCCAACGGCGACCAGTTCGGGCGACTGCTGGACCGCGCGCGCCACAACGCCGATCGTCTCGGCGAAGTTGGTGCCATGAACTTCCTTGCCGGCGGCGTCGCGCTGGTTGAAGGCGGCGTTGAAATCGGCCGTCCCGCGCAGATAGCCGCGCACGAAACGCTCGACCAGATCGCGACGCTCGGCGATCGCGCGCGGGCTGGTGAACAGCGCGCCAAGTTGCCAGGGCGTCTCGTCGCCCGCCCAAGCGAGCACCTTGCCGGAATTGTCGGCCGTCAGCGCACGCGCGAGCGTGACGGGCGCAAGGATCGCGTCCACCTGCCCGCCCTTGAAGGCAGCCTGCATGTTGGGAAGCGTCTGCAGCGGCACGAGCGTGACGCTGGAAAGCTCGAACCCGTACTTCTTCGCGAGCAGGCCAAGCTCGTAGTGGAAAGTCGAACCGGTCGTCGTGATGCCGACGCGCTTGCCCGCGAAATCGCGCACCGATCGGAAGCCTTTGTCGTAGGCGGCGTTCGTCACCATGTAGGCGACAAGCGGGAAGCCCTTCGCTTCGCGGCTTTGCGACGCGATGATCTTGAGCGCACCCTTGCCCGCAAGATTGAAGAAGGACGCCGTAAGCCCGGTCACGCCGAATTCCGCATCGCCCGACGTGACGGCAACGGGAACCTGCTGGGCAGCGGTGAAGAACTTGAGCTCGACATCGAGCCCCGCCTCGCGCCAGTAGCCACGCTCCGCGGCGATGAAAACGGGGCCGGACGAGGACAGTCGCAGCACGCCGACGGATGTCTTGCGCAGCGTCTGCGCGCGAAGGGCGGCTGGCGCAGAAATTGTGGCAAACGCTCCGGCGACGGCAGCGCGGCGCGACAGGCGGATCATGGCGGCGTTCCTCGTGTCTGTTGCGGGGCGGCTTGCGGCCCCGGCGGCTTGTGGGACTATATGACCGGCTCGCGAACGGGCTGTCAAAGGGAGTGGCTGCGAATGTCGATCGCCCTCAGGGCGCCCATGCGTGTCGTTTCGCTGCTTCCTTCGGCGACTGAAATCATCGCCGCGCTGGGTGCCGCAGGTTCGCTCGTCGCGCGAAGCCATGCCTGCGATTTTCCGGCGGGAATCAAGGCGGTTCCGGCCGTCACGTCGCCGCGCATCGACCCGGCCCGCCCGTCGGCCGCCATCAATACCGAGATCCGCGCGCGGATCGAAGCGGCGCTGTCGATCTACCGTCTCGACGCCGACACGATCCGCACGCAGGCGCCCGATCTGATCGTCACGCAAACCTTGTGTGATGTCTGCGCCGTGACGCCAGCGGATCTCGAAGCGGCACTCGCGCAATGGACGGGTGCGACACCGCGCATCCTCGCACTCAACCCCGTCTCGCTTGCCGATGTCTTCAGCGACATCGAGCGCATCGCCGATACGCTCGGGCGCGGCGAGGCAGGCATCTCCCTCACCGCCCAGATGCGTGCGCAGATGGAGGAGATCGCGCGCCGCTGTGCGGGCGCAAACACGCGCCCGCGTGTCCTGACGCTGGAATGGCTCGATCCGCCAATGGCCGGCGGCAATTGGATGCCCGAGCTTGTCGCGATGGCCGGCGGCGAAAACGTCTTCGGGGAAGCAGGCAAGCATTCCCCATGGCTGGAACCAGACGCGATTGCCGGCTGCGGGCCCGACATGGTGCTCGTCGTGCCCTGCGGCTTCGGCCTCGCCCGTGCACGAACCGAACTGGACGCCCTCGCGCAAAGCGGCTGGTGGCGTTCGCTGAAGGGACGTGTCGTCGTTGCCGACGGCGACAGCTATTTCAATCGGCCCGGCCCGCGACTGGTCGAATCGCTCGAGATCCTTGCCGAAATCCTGCATCCGGAATTGTGCGACTTCGGCCACCGCGGCGACGGCTATGTCGTGTGGAACGATGCCTAGTTTGCGTTCGTCCGGTCGCCGATCGGCAGGCTGCAAACGAGATAGCCGCGCGCACCCTCGGTCAGCTCGGGTGCGACGGGCAGAATAAGGCGATGCCAATGCCCGACGCGATCGTGCGGCGAGCGGTGGCGCGTGGAATACGGCATCGGATGCTTGAGCCCGAGCCGGTAGACGCTCAGAAAAACCCTGGCGATCGCCGTCGGCAATTCGCTGGTCCGGCGCCCCGTGACGTCCGATCCAAACGCCGCCGCGACCGCCCGGCCGCAACGTGCATAAAGGAAATCCCCGTCGGGGAGCAGATGAAGATCCATCAGGTTCGCGGCCAGATCGTCGATCAGCGGACCCGAAAGCTCGCCGCGACGCGGGATGCCGCCGCCGCGCTTGAACGTCGCGTTCCGCCAGGATTTGAGCATCGCGCGCTCGCGCGCATCGAGCAGATCCTCATCGACCGGATTGGAGACGACCCGCATCGGCGCCTCGAGGCCGTCCACATGGATGTCGAAAACACGTCGCATCCGCCGCTACGCCTTCGTGAGATCGCCGATAAAGGCGTACCCGTCGGGCGCGCCGTGAACGGCAAAGCCGACGGGAAGCCCCACACCCTCGATCCGGGCAATGCGGCCGGCAACCGCGCTCTCGGTAGCGGGCGCCCATGCGCCCGGCGGCAGGCGCAGCGCATCGGCAACCGGTCGGCCGACCGGATCGGTACCGCCAGCGACCAGCGCAAATGCCGCATTGCACGTTTCGATGCGCCCATCCGGACCGGTGAAGGCAACCGGCCGGCTCAACGCGTGCAGCAACATGTCGTGCCGGTTGAGCGTGGCCCGCGCGCGCGACAGCTCCGCGCGCTTCGTGCGCAGCTCGATCGCATCGAGCACCATGCCGCCCAGAAGGCGCAGCCGCGTGCGGCCGACACCGTCGAAATTCTCGCGTGCCACCGGCGACAGCGCGCAAAGCGTGCCGATCCGCTCGCCCGACGGCAGTTGCAGCGGAAAACCGGCGTAAAATCGGATATGGGGTTCGCCCACGACCAGCGGATTGTCGTGGAAGCGCGGATCGAACGTCGCGTCCGGAACGACGAAGACTTCCGGTTCGTGAATCGCGTGGGCGCAGAACGAAACCGAGCGCGACGTCTCGCTCGCCGCCAACCCGACCTTGGCCATGAACCATTGGCGGTCGCGATCGACGAGCGAGACGAGCGCCATCGGCACATCGAGCAGCGCTTTCGTCAACTCGACGACGGCCTCAAACGCCGCTTCGGGCTTGCTGTCGAGGATGCCCAGCGCGTGCAGCGCCGCCAGACGCTTGGCTTCGTCGCGGGGCGTGGCTGGCTCGATCATGATTCCATCGGAAAATCGTTGGGGGGACCGATTTCGGATAATTTAACACGACTCGGGGCTGGCGCGCGCGGATCGGTTCACGTTTCGATTTCGTCGGGATTTTCCGCATCGACGACGCGACGCGCGAGGTCGAGTGAAAAACCCGCGCGGGCCATCGTCGCAAGATGGCGTTCGCGCAGGGCCGCACGTCGCGATGGATCGGCGAACGGCCCCAGCCGCTTTCGTCTTGCGAACAGGACCGCCGCTGCGGGGTCGTCGATGCCGCTTTCGGCAAGCTCCTCCAGTGCACCTGCCACGTCGTCGGCGCCCACGCCGGACATCTGCAGGCGCTGGGCGATGCGCACGCGTGGCAACCCCTTTCGCGCAAGGCTCGCTGCCCGCCCCTCCGCAAAGCGCCGGTCGTCGAGGAGGCGGCGGTCGAGAAGTCGGGCGACGACCGAATCGACGGCCGCAAGGGCGGGCTCACGCTCGGCAACGCCTGCGCGTACCGCGCGCTCGACCGATCGGGTCAGGACCCGGCGCACGCCTTCGGCCGAAGCGGCATATCGCTCGAGATAGCGCAATGCAGCCTTTTCGAGCCGCTCGGGGGTCGGAACGGGGGGTGGCCGACGGTTTGCCATTCGCGCCTGTTTGCCATGCCAAGCGTGCGATTGCGAGCGGCGGCGGGCGACCCTATGTTCCCGGGCGCATGAAACACGCTCCCCTCCCGCCCCGCCGGTATGGCGCCGTGAACTGGCTCGGCCTGCGCACGCTCGTCCTTCGCGAAGTCCGCCGTTTCGCCAAGGTCTATACGCAGACCGTTGCGGCGCCCGTCGTCACCACGCTGTTGTTCCTGGCCGTATTCGTCCTTGCGCTTGGCTCGTCCGCGGCACCCGCCGTCGGCGGCATCCCATTCTCGGAATTTCTGGCGCCGGGCCTGATCATGATGGCGATGACGCAGAACGCCTTTGCCAACACGTCGAGTTCGATCGTGATCGCGAAGGTTCAGGGAAACATCGTCGATTCGCTGATGCCGCCGCTCTCGGCGAGCGAACTGGTCGTCGGCTTCGCGTCTGGCGGAATCGTTCGCGGCATCGTGGTCGGCGGCGTCACCGCGATCTGTGTGGCACCTTTCGTGCCCATGCACGTCCATGCGATCGGCTGGATCGTCTTCAACGGCGTCATGGCATCGACGCTCCTGTCGTTGCTCGGCATTGCCGGCGGCGTCTGGTCGGAAAAATTCGACCATATCGCGGCGGTCACGAACTTTGTCGTGACCCCGCTCGCATTCCTTTCCGGCACCTTCTATACGATCGACCGACTGCCCGATCCGTGGCACGTGATCGCGCTCTTCAATCCGTTCTTCTACATGATCGACGGATTCCGATACGGCTTCATCGGCCATGCCGACGCCCATCCGTGGATCGGTGCGGCCGTGCTGATTGCGACCAATGCCGCCCTGGGCACGCTCTGCCTGCAGATGTTCCGGCGCGGCTATAACCTTCGCGCGTAGATGGCGGCCATCGCTGAAAGCGACCTGCCGGCGCACATGCGTGCGCTTGTGGCGCTGTGGCGCGAAAAGGCCGGCGCGCGCGCGTGGCCGAACCGCCGCGACATCCTTTTCGAGGAACTGGTCCCCTGGCTCGGGCGGCTGCACCTCGTCGATGTGATGGAGGGCGACTTCCGCTTCGCCGTTCATGGCAACGCGACCATGGGCGTGCCCCGGCGGGATTACACGGGCATGCTGCTTTCGCAAATCGAGGCGCCGCGCGCGCGGATCTGGGAAGCGGGGTATCGCGACGCCGTCGCGCGGCGCGGGCCGCTCTTCGCGCACCATTCTGGTCCTGAAGCCGGCGACGATGGCGGGGGCCTTGGCTGGTGGCGTGTCGTGCTGCCGCTCGGGACCGACGAGGCGGTCGAAAACCTGCTCGTCCTTATTCAGGTCCATCGCCCCGACGGGACATTTCTTTAATATCAAGCATTTGAAATATAATAAGAATTCCGGCCTGTATTTGACTTTTCCGGGGGGTGCCGGAATACTGGTCGTTTACCGAGCCGCCAGCCTGGCGGCCCGACAGAGGAGGAGTCGTTCCACGTGTCGACCGCATTCCCCGCCGTGATGCCGACCTATGCGCGCGCCGAAGTGGGCTTCGAGCGCGGCGAAGGCCCGTATCTTTGGGGAACCGACGGGCGACGCTATCTCGACTTCGCCTGCGGCATTGCGGTAACCGGTCTTGGACATGCGCACCCGCATCTCGTGAAGGAGGTGGGGGCGCAGATGCACAAGGTGTGGCACACCTCGAACATCTTCCCGATCCCGCTTCAGGAAAAGCTGGCCCAACGGCTGGTCGCATCGACATTTGCCGATACGGTTTTCTTCGGCAATTCCGGTGCGGAAGCCAACGAATGCGGCATCAAGCTCGTGCGCAAGTACCACGCGCATCACGGCCATCCCGAGCGCTTCCGCATCATCACCTTCGAAGGTGCGTTCCACGGGCGCACGATCGCCACGCTCGCGGCCGGCGGCCAGCAGAAATATCTCGAAGGTTTCGGCCCGAAGGCCGACGGATTCGACCAGGTCCCGTTCGGTGACGAGGCGGCGCTCAAGGCGGCCATCGGCCCTGCGACCGCAGGCATTCTTATCGAGCCCATCCAGGGCGAAGGCGGCGTCAGGCCCGTACCGGTCGAGTTCCTGAAGCTCCTGCGCGAGCTTTGCGACGCCAACGGCCTGCTGCTTTTCTTCGACGAAATCCAGACGGGCATGGGCCGCACGGGCAGGCTTTTCGCCTACGAGTGGTCGGGCGTGACGCCGGACGTGATGTCGGTCGCCAAGGCGCTCGGCAACGGCTTCCCGGTCGGGGCCTGCCTTGCGACGGCCAAGGCGGCAGCCGGCATGACGGCCGGTACGCACGGGTCGACCTACGGCGGCAACCCGCTGGCCATGTCGGCCGGCAACGCCGTGCTCGACGTGATGCTCGCACCGGGCTTCTTCGAGCAGGTCGAGCGCGTTTCGGGCCATCTCAAGCAGCAGCTCGCGGGCCTCGTCTCGCGCAACCCCGACATGTTCGAGGAAGCGCGCGGACAAGGGCTTCTTCTCGGGCTCAAGTGCAAGGTGCCGAACCAGGACATGATCCTTGCCGTGCGCAAACAGGGCCTGCTGACGGCCGGTGCCGGCGACAACGTGATGCGCCTGCTGCCGCCGCTCATCGCCGAGGCCGTGCATGTAGCCGAGGCGATCGAGAAGATCGACGCCGCGTGCGCCGATCTGCGCGCGCGCGCGCCCTCGCGCAAGGTCGGATGACGGAGACGACGATGACCGCGACACCCCGCCATTTCCTCGATCTCGACGTGCTCGATGCGGATGCGCTCAGGCGCATTCTCGATCTCGGGGCGGCGTACAAGGCCAAGCGCCCGCCCGGCGGCATGGAAAAGCCGCTCGCCGGAAAGACGCTCGCGATGATCTTCGAAAAGCCGTCGACGCGCACGCGCGTCTCGTTCGAGGTGGGCATCCGCCAGCTCGGCGGGGAAGCCGTGATCCTCACGCATCACGACACGCAGCTTGGCCGCGGCGAATCGATCGCCGACACGGCCCGCGTGCTGTCGCGCTATTGCGACGCGATCATGCTGCGCACCAACAAGGTCGCGAACCTGACCGAGATGGTCCGCCACGCGACCGTGCCGGTGATCAACGGGCTTACCGATCGTTCGCATCCCTGCCAGGTCATGGCCGACGTCATGACGATCGAAGAGCGCAAGGGCGAGATCGCAGGCAAGGTCGTCGCCTGGACTGGCGACGGCAACAACGTCGCCGCCTCGTGGATCCATGCCGCAAAGCGCTTCGCCTTCGAGCTGCGCCTTGCCTGCCCCGAACAGCTGCGCCCGTCGAGCGACGTGCTCGCCTGGGCCAAGCGCGAGGGCGCACGCATCCAGCTGCTGACCGATCCCGAGGCCGCCATCGCCGGTGCGGACGCGGTTGTCACGGACACCTGGGTGTCGATGGACCAGGAGAACGGCAACCGCGAGAGCCGCGAGAAGCGTCACAACCTGCTGGCGCCGTTCCGGGTGACCGAACGGCTGATGGACCGTGCGAAGCCCGATGCGATCTTCATGCACTGCCTGCCCGCCCATCGCGGCGAGGAAGTGACCGAAGGCGTGATTGACGGGCCGCGCTCGGCCGTGTGGGACGAGGCGGAGAACCGGCTGCACGTTCAGAAGGGCATCCTCGCCTGGTGCATGGCTTGACACCTCCCGTCCAGGACGACGACGTCGTCCTGCCCTTCCGGATCGATCCATTCGCGCTGCGCGGCCGCCTTGTCCGGCTGGGGCCGGCGCTTGACGCGATCTTGCACCGGCACGCCTATCCGCGCCTGGTCGCGGCCGCACTTGCCGAAGCGCTGGCGATGGGTGCGGCCCTCGCCGCGACGCTAAAGTACGAAGGCGTGTTCTCGATCCAGACAAAAGGCGACGGACCGCTGCGCATGCTCGTGGTCGACATCACCTCGGGCGGCCACATGCGCGGCTACGCCCAGTACGACGAAGCGCGCGTGGCCGCTCTCGGCAACGGACCCGTTTCGGTGCCCCGGCTTTTCGGCTCCGGCTATCTCGCCTTCACGGTCGATCAGGGGGCCGACATGGAGCGCTATCAAGGCATCGTCGAACTGACGGGCGCGACGCTCGCCGAATGCGCGCACCACTATTTCCGACAGTCCGAGCAGTTCGAGGCGGGTCTCAATGTCGCCGTCGCCGGCAAGCCGGACGCGGACGGCCGCATCTTCTGGCGGGCGGGCGCCATCATGATCCAGCGTCTGCCGCCAGACGACGCGCAAGGCTCCGCCGAAGGCCTTGTTCCCGTGACCCGCGATCCGTCCGAGCGCGAAGCGCAGGAAGAAGGCTGGCGGCGCGCGATGATTCTGATGGGCTCGGCAAAGGCGAACGAACTGGTGGACCCGGACTTGCCGCCCTGGAAACTCGTCGACCGATTGTTCCTTGCCGAAGGCGTCGAGATCTACCGGCCGCTGCCGCTTGTGCATCGCTGCCGCTGCAGCCCGGAGCGAATGCGAAGCGTGCTGCGCTCGCTTCCGCGCGCGGAAATCGAGACGATGCGCGAGGACGACGGGGCCGTGCGGCTCACTTGCGAGTTCTGCAACACCTCCCATGCCTTTTTCGATCTCGACGAAGTCTACCGAGACGCTTGATGCCCGCCGCAATTCCACCCAGATTTGCGTCTACTCGAATGAAGGCATGTTCCGTGCCGACAGGAGACATCCGATGATTTCCTCCCGCCGTGACTTCCTGAAGATCGCCGGCATCGCAATGCCGGCAGCTGCCCTTGCCGCCTGCGGCGATGCGCCCAAGCTGCCGCAGTTCCCGCCGCTGACCTATGCAAGCCTCGGCCGTTTCACCTTCGAGGCGGAGCGCTTCGAGATCGCGCAGGACTACAAGCCGCCGCTCGCGCCCCCGAACGTCGAGCACCTGTTCCAGCAGCGGCCGACCGACGCATTGCGGCAGTGGGCCACCGACCGTCTGGCGGTCACGGGACGCGGCGAGCGCTATGTGCGCTTCGTCATCATCGACGCGCATGTGACGGAGACCGAACTGCCGCGCGCGACCGGCGTGCGCGCGACATTTACCAACGAACAGGCGCAGCGCTACGACGGACGGATCGAAGCCGCCATCGAGGTCCGTCAGATCCGCGGGAATTTCCGCGACGGGTTTGCGACCGCAGCCGCCACACGCTCGCGTACGGTCGCCGAAGACATCACGCTTAACGACCGCGAAGGCGTCTGGTACGACATGGTCCAGCAGATGATGACGGACGTGAACGCCGAACTCGACCGCCAGATCCGCGCCAACATGCAGCGCTTCATGCAGCTCTAGTCAGGACGGACGCACGGCCCACTCGGCGATCCGGTCGAGAAAACGGTCGCACAGCGCGAGCTGGTCCCGAGTGGTGTATTCGTCGGGCCGGTGCGCGACGGCGATGTCGCCGGGCCCGCAGATGACCGTCGATATGCCCGCATCCTGGAACTGCCCGGCTTCGCTGGCAAAGGCGACGGCGGACGGCGCGTTTGCGCCGGTGATTTCCATGGCGAGAAGCTGGGCCGCGCCCTTTGCCTCGGGCCTGAAGGCCGGCACATTCGCGTAGGTGCGCATGCGCACACCGGCCTCGGGCGCCTCGGCGCGGATCGCGGCATCGAGCTCGACGATTTTCGCTTCGGCACGGGCCTGGATTGCGAGCGCATCGATTCCCGGCAGGGCGCGGAATTCCCATGTCAGCCGGCATTCGCGCGGCACGATGTTGGCGGCCGTGCCGCCCGCGATCTTGCCAATACCCACGGTCGTCCAGGGCGGGTCGAATTCGACGCCGGGCAGCGCTCCCTTCGTGCCCTGTGCGCGAAGCTCGACCTGCAGCGTGTCGAGAAAAGCAAGGAAACGGCCCATATGCACGATCGCATTGGCGCCGAGATGCGGCGCGCTGGAATGCGCCTCGCGGCCGGTGATGACGACTTCGAAGACCCAATCGCCCTTGTGCGCGATCACCGGGCGCATCGTGCTGGGTTCGCCGACGACGCAGACGGCCGGGCGCGGGAGGTCGATGCCGAACAGCCGGATCGCGTCCGGTGCACCGAAGCAGCCGATTTCCTCGTCGTACGACAGGCAGAGATGGATCGGCCGCGCGAGCCGCGCTGCCTTGAAGCGCGGCACGGCGGCGAGCGCGCAGGCGATGAAGCCCTTCATGTCGGACGAGCCGCGGCCGAACAGCTTTCCGTCCCGCTCCGTGAGCACGAAAGGATCGCTCGTCCAGGGCTGGCCCTCGACCGGCACGACATCGGTGTGCCCCGACAGCACGACACCGCCCGCGACCGCCGGCCCGATCGTGGCCAGAAGGTTCGCCTTCGTGCCGTCCGCGTTCGGAACCAGACGGCTTTCGACGCCGTGCCCGGCAAGGTAGGCGCGCACGTCGTCGATCAGGCCGAGATTGGACTGCGCGCTGACGGTCTGGTGTGCGACCAGCCGTGCGAGTAGCGCGACGGACTCCGCTGCGGCCGCCATCGCGCGGCGGTCAGCCCGGATTGACCGGCGGATTGCCGATGATCGCGAGGAATTCGCGGCGGGTCGCCTGATCTTCGCGGAACGCGCCAAGCATGCGCGATGTCACCATCGTCACGCCTGTCTTGTGGACGCCGCGCGTGCTCATGCACTGATGCTGGCCGCGCACGACGACCGCCACGCCCTTGGGCTGGAGGACATGCTCGATCGTGTTGGCGATCTGCGCGGTGAGCTTTTCCTGGATCTGCATGCGCTTTGCGAACACGTCGATCACGCGCGCGATCTTCGAAATGCCGACGACGCGACGGCTGGGCAAATAAGCGACGTCGACCGCACCCAGGATCGGTGCCAGATGATGCTCGCAGAAGCTCTCGAAGCGGACATCCTTGAGAACGACCATCTCGTCGTATCCCTCGGTCTCCTCGAACGTGCGCGCGAGGATATCGACCGGATCTTCGCGATAGCCCGCAAACCATTCCTCGTAGGCGCGCGCCACGCGGCTGGGCGTGTCGAGCAGGCCCTCGCGGTCCGGGTCGTCGCCGGCCCAGCGGATCAGCGTTCGGATCGCATCTTCCGCGGCAGCCCGGTCGGGGCGCGGGGAAACGGCAACAATCGGTTTGAGAGGAGCTTTCACGACGCGAAGGGCTTTCGTTTGAGTTGGGGGGACCGTCAGTTGAGACGGACCGGTTGACCCGGCGAGTCGAGCGAGAAGGCGGGAACCCGGATGTCGAAACGTTCCCCTTCGCCGGTTTCCATCTGGTAACTGCCGACCATGATTCCCGACGGCGTACCCAGCGGCGTGCCAGACGTGTACTCGAATGCTTCGCCCGGCTTCAAGACCGGCTGCTCGCCGACCACGCCCGCACCGCGAACTTCCTGAAGCCGCCCATTGGCATCGGTGATGCGCCAATGGCGCGCGCGCAACTGCACCGTCGCATGCCCGAGATTTTCGATGCGGACATGGTAGGCCCACACGAACCGGTTTTCGTCCGGTGCGGACTGGTCTTCAAGGTAGACCGGTTCGACGGTTACCTTAATTTCGCGTGTCGTCTCAGTGTACATCGGGGCTTTCGTGGTCCCGTTTTCTGGCCCCGAAGAGTATAGGGCGCGGACTAGGCCGGGCCAACCCCTGCTCCGCCGATTCACCGGGCGAATTTACCGCGCACGGGCAATCTGCCGGTCGTGCCAGCACGGCAGAAGCCAGATCGCGGCCAATGCCCCGACAAAAGCAAAGGCCATATCTGCCTGTGTATCCCACGGATCGCCTTGCGTTCCCAGGAAGTCGTCCGCGCCCTGACCCAGTGCGACCGCGGCCACCCATTCGATCAGCTCGTACGAGGCGCTGATTGCAAGACAGATACAAACGACAAGGAACGAAAGGAGGTAGACCGGTCGCTCGATCCGGAAAATGCGGATCAGGATCTCGCGCGCAACAATCGCCGGGACGAAGCCTTGCGCAAAGTGTCCGATACGATCGTAGGGGTTTCGTTCAAGTGAAAACAATTCCTGCATTGCGAACCCGAACGGCACGCGCGCATAGGTGTAGGCACCACCCGCCATCAGGATCAGGCCATGCAGCGCGATCAGCGCATATGCAAGATCGGTGAAACGAAAGCGATGGCGCATGGCGAAAAGGATCGGCCAAGCGATCAGCACCGGCGCGACCTCTGCAAACCAGGTCAGCCGATCGAAGGGGGCGGCACCGCTCGCGATCAGCCCCGCTGCCCAAAGCACGCCCAGTGCCGTGAGCATCGGGGCCGAGCGCATCTTCAGCGCCGGGCCTTGGCAGCGGCCGCGAGACCGCGCGCCAGATCTTCGAAAAGATCGGCGGGATCTTCGATTCCGACCGACAGCCGCAGCGATCCGGGGCTGATGCCGAGCCGGGTCTTCTCGTCGGCCGGAAGGCGTTGATGGGTGGTCGTCGCCGGATGGCAGATCAGGCTCTTGGCATCGCCAAGATTGTTCGAGATGCGGATGAGCTTCAGTGCGTCGACGAATGCGAAGGCCGCTTTCTTGCCGCCCGCAAGGTCGAACGCGACGAGCGGGCCGCCATCCTTCATCTGGCGGCGGGCAAGCGCATATTGGGGATGCGAAGGAAGCCCCGGATAGAGCACGCGCGCGACCGGCTTGGCCTTCTCGAGAAACTTCGCGACGGCAAGCGCGTTCTTCGAATGCGCCGCAACGCGCAGCGGCAGCGTCTCGAGACCCTTCAGCAGCACCCATGCATTGAACGCCGACAGCGTCGGCCCGGTATGGCGGATGAACGGCACGAGCGTGCCATCGATCCAGGCCCGTGAACCGAGAACGGCACCACCCAGCACCCGCCCCTGCCCGTCGATATGCTTGGTCGCCGAATAGACGACGATGTCGGCGCCAAGCTTCAAAGGCGATTGCAGCATCGGCGTGGCGAAGACGTTGTCGACGACGACCTTGGCGCCCGCTTTTTTCGCGAGTTTCGCGACCGCGCGGATGTCCACCAGGTCGAGCATCGGATTCGACGGCGATTCGAGGAATACGACGTCGGTCTTCACCGACAGCGCCTTCTTCCATTGCGCGAGATCGGCCCCGTCGACCAGAACGCTTTCCACGCCCCAGCGCGGCAGAAGCTCGGTGACGATGTAGTGGCACGAGCCGAAGAGCGCGCGCGAAGACACGATCCGGCTGCCCACGCGAAGCTGGCTGGCGAGTGCGGCGAACACGGCCGACATGCCGCTCGTCGTTCCCTTGCACGCCTCGGCACCTTCGAGCGCCGCAAGGCGGGCTTCGAACATCGCGACGGTCGGATTGCCGAAGCGCGAATAGACGAAACGCTGGTCTTCGGGCTTGATCGGCGTGGCGAAGGCGCGTTCGGCCTCGCTGGCCGATCCGTACGTGAAGCCCGACGTGAGGAACATCGCCTCGCCGGTTTCCATCCACTGCGAGCGCTCCGTCCCGCCATGGACAAGTGCCGTCCGCCCGCGCCATGCCGGATCGGTCGCAAATTCGTTCTTCTTCGCCATCGCGATTCCCCGTAACACAAAAGCCCCGGCCTTTGGCTCGGGGCTTCTCGACGGGCTTGCGCTCGCGAAACGCTCCGACCTTTTAGCGGTTTCTTTTACGTGGTCCGCAAGCCGGCCGGCCCAAATCACCACGAATGACGGGCACCCTATTCGAGCCGGCGCAAACCTGTCAAGCGCGTGTCTTGCCCGGCGGCGGGCCACCAAATATAGTCGCCCCCTGCCGCTCGGCATGCGGGTGTAGTTCAATGGTAGAACGGCAGCTTCCCAAGCTGCATACGAGGGTTCGATTCCCTTCACCCGCTCCACCCGCCCGCCCATCGACCTCGGGGATGATGCCTGCATGGCGGATGCCGCCGAACAGTTCGATGTGGTCATAGCCGGTGGCGGGAACGCGGCGCTTTGTGCGGCAATCGCAGCCCGTCGTGCCGGCGCGTCCGTCATCGTTCTTGAAGGCGCACCGCAGTTCTATCGCGGGGGCAATACGCGCCACACCCGCAACATGCGCTGCGCGCACGATACCGCGACCACGACGCTTACCGGGCCCTATACCGAAGACGAATTCTTCGACGACATCCTGAAAGTGACCGAAGGCAAGACCGATCGGGCGCTCGCGCGCATGATGGTCGCCCGGTCCAAGGACATGCTCGAGTGGATCCAGGCACAAGGCGTGCGCTTCCAGCCGTCGCTTGGCGGAACACTCAGCCTCGGGCGAACGAATTCGTTCTTCCTCGGCGGCGGGCGGGCGATGCTCAATTCGCTCTACCGCACGGCCGAAGCCCTCGGCGTCGTCGCGCGATACGACAGCGAGGTCGTCGCGATTCATTCCGCCGACGGCATGTTTGAAAGCGTGACGGTGCGCACCAAAGGCAGCGAAACCCGCGTGCGCGGTCACGCCTTTGTTGCCGCAGCCGGCGGCTTCGAGGCGAATATCGACTGGCTGCGCGAAGGCTGGGGGCCGCCGGCCGACAACTTCCTGATCCGGGGAACGCCCCACAACAAGGGGCGCGTGCTGCGCATGCTGCTCGACGCCGGCATGGCGCCGGTCGGCGATCCCACGCAGTGCCACGCCGTCGCAATCGACGCGCGCGCGCCCAAATTCGATGGCGGCATCATCACACGCCTCGACTGCGTCGTCTTCGGCATCGTCGTCAACCGCGAGGCCAGGCGCTTCTACGATGAAGGCGAGGATGTCTGGCCCAAGCGCTATGCGATCTGGGGCCGGCTCGTCGCCCGCCAGCCCGGACAGATCGCCTACATCATCTTTGACGCCCGTTCGCTTCGGCTCTTCATGCCTTCGCTGTATCCGCCGATCCAGGGTGCGACGATAGAAGAGCTTGCGGGCAAGCTCGAGCTTGACGGCGCAACGCTGCGCAAGACCGTCGAGGATTTCAATGCCGCGGTGCGCCCCGGCAAGTTCAACCCGGATATCCTCGATGATTGCCGCACGGACGGCATCGCGCCGCCGAAGTCGCACTGGGCCCGCGCGATATCCGAAGCGCCCTTCTATGCCTATCCGGTCCGGCCGGGAATCACGTTCACATATCTCGGTGTACGCGTGGATGCGCACGCGCGTATCCAGCTCACAAGCGGCGAGGGCTGCGCGAACATGTTCGCGGCCGGCGAGATCATGGCGGGGAACGTGCTGGGCCACGGCTATGCGGCCGGCATCGGCATGACCATCGGCAGCGTCTTCGGCCGGCTTGCCGGCGAAGGTGCCGCGGCCGTCGCACTCGGTTCAGCCGGCGGGGCCCGGGTCGCATGAACGCCATCGAGCATGCCACGCCCGCGCTTGCGGAAGCCAGCCGCCTGATGACGGTTTGCAATTCGTGCCGGTACTGCGAGGGGCTCTGCGCGGTGTTCCCGGCGATGGAAGCACGCCGGGCCTTCAACGACGGCGATCTCGATTATCTTGCCAATCTCTGTCACGCCTGCGGCGCTTGCCATGCGGATTGCCAGTACGCGCCGCCGCACGAATTCGACGTCAACGTGCCGCGCGTGCTGGCGGACGTGCGCGAGGAGAGTTACGCACGCCACGTCTGGCCGAAGGCCTTCGCGCCGCTCTTCGCGCGCAATGGCCTGCTCGTTGCGCTTGCCGTCGCGTCGAGCGTTGCCGCATTCATTGCGGGCTTCGTCGCCGCGGGCGACCCGCAAGCGCTTTGGGCCGCCGGATCGGAGCCGGGCGCATTCTACCGCGTGATGCCGCACAATACGATGGCCGGGCTTTTCGGGCTGGCCGGCGCCTATGCGCTTGTCGCGATGGCAATGTCGCTGCGTGGCTTCTGGCGCGCGACCGGCGCGGCTTCGGCGGGTGCTGCCGACTGGACGTCGATCTGGCAGGCAGCGATGGATGCCGCCCGCCTGCGCTATCTCGACGGCGGCGGTGCCGGCTGCACGAGCGATACGTCGGGAACACCCGACCGGCGACGGATCGCACACCACGCAACCTTCTACGGCTTCCTTCTGTGCGCTGCAGCAACGGCCGTGGCGACCCTGTATCATTTCGTTCTCGGCCGCGAAGCACCCTACCCGTGGTGGGATATCCCTGTCGTTCTGGGCACCCTTGGCGGGATCGGCCTCATCGTCGGGCCGATCGGATTGCTGCGCATGCGTCTATCGCGCAGCCCGGTCATCGCAAGCACCCGCCGGACAGGCATGGACACGGGCTTTCTTGCGATGCTCGTTCTTGTCGCGGCGAGCGGCCTTGCCTTGCTCGTCCTGCGCGCAAGCCCTGCGATGGGCCTGCTGCTTGCCTTTCATTTGGGCACCGTCTTCGCCCTGTTCGTAACGATGCCGTATGGGAAGTTCGTCCACGGGCTGTATCGCTTCATGTCGCTTGTCAGGCATTCCCATGAAATGCGACTAATGCGCTCATCAGGCGCGCCCGCCGGCAAATAGCGGCGGGCGCACACAATTGCCGGTGACGTCGCCCGAATCAACGGGGCCGACGATCACGACGAAACAAGGGAGGCAAACATGAAGTTCACGCGTCGTCATTTCACGATCGGTGCTGCCGCAACGGCGACGGCACTCGCCTGCCCGGCGATCGCCCAGAACGCGCCGATGGTCATCAAGTTCAGCCACGTCGCGGCCGAGGACACGCCCAAGGGCAAGGGTGCCAACAAGTTCAAGGAACTTGCCGAGAAGTATACGCAAGGCAAGGTCAAGATCGAGCACTACCCGAACTCGCAGCTCTACAAGGACAAGGAAGAGATCGAGGCGCTCCAGCTTGGCGCCGTCCAGCTGCTCGCACCCTCGACCGCGAAGTTCGCCCCGCTCGGCGCCAAGGAATTCGAGGCGCTCGACCTGCCGTTCCTCTATCGCGACGACGCGCACTTCCAGAAGATCGCCGCCGGCCCCGTGGGGAAGTACCTCATGGGCAAGCTCGAACCGCACGGCGTCAAGGGCCTCGGTTTCTGGGACAACGGCTTCTACTACATCACGTCGAACCGCGCGCTGGTGAAGCCGGCTGATTTCAAGGGCCTGAAGGTGCGCATTTCCGGCTCGAAGATCGCCGACCAGTATTTCCGCGCCGTGGGCGGAATTCCGCAGATCCTCGCCTTCTCGGAAGTCTATCACGCCATGCAGACGGGCGTGGTCGATGCGGGCGAGAACTCGGCCTCGAACATCTTCACCCAGAAGTTCCACGAGGTTCAGAGCCACGTGACCGGCATGCACCATGGCCATCTCCAGTACGCCGTGATCACGAACGCCAAGTTCTGGGCAGGCCTGCCGGCCGACATCCGCACCCAGCTCGAGAAGGCGATGAACGAGGCCAACGTCTACACGAACTCGATCGCGTTGCAGGAAAACATCGACGCGATGGAGGACATCAAGAAGTCGGGCAAGACCACGGTGCGCATCCTCACGCCCGAGGAAGCCAAGCCGTGGCGCGAGGCGATGATGCCCGTCTACAAGTGGGCCGAAGGCCGCGTCGGCAAGGAAATCCTGGATCTGATCCAGAAAGAAGCCGCAGCAGTCTGACGCAGGTGACAACCGGGGCGGATCGGCCTGATCCGCTCCGGAACCAAAAGAAGAAAATCCGAGCGAACGGGCGGCAAAATGAAAATTCTCGACCAACTTGAGGAACAGATCATCAAGTTCCTCATTGCGGCCGCGACGCTCGTCATCTTGGTGGCGGTCATCCACCGCTACGGTTCGGGAATGTCCGCCGACCTCGCCGCCTGGGCGACGGCGAAAGGGATGGTCGGGCTCGCCGCCTTCTTCGACGCGATTTTCTCCTGGCTCGTATCCTGGGACCTGTCGTGGGCCCAGGAACTCTGCATCTACATGTTCGTGTGGATGGCGAAGTTCGGCGCCGCGTACGGCGTGCGCACCGGCATCCACGTGGGCGTCGACGTTTTCGTCAACATGCTCAATCCGCGCGACCGGAACCGGACGATCCTGTTCGGCCTGTTCTGCGGTGCAGCCTTTACCGGACTGATCGCGGCCCTCGGCACGGATTTCGTCTGGCACATCTCGCAGACCGGCCAGCGCTCGAACGATCTCGAAGCGCCGATGTGGCTCGTCTATCTGGCGATCCCGCTCGGCTCGTCGCTGATGTGCTTCCGATTCCTTCAGGTCGCATTCCACTTCCGCCGGACGGGCGAGCTGCCCCATCACGACCATGGCGCGGTCGACGGCGTCGAAGCGGATGCCGTCGCGGCTGCACCGCCGCCGATCAAGGCCGCCGCACCGGGCGAACGCAAGGCGCTGGGCTGGTCGCTCTTCGTCGCGCCTCTGGCGCTGACAGGCATCTGCTTCCTGCAGCATTTCGGAGTGATCGTGCTGCCGGATGGCCTGCGCGCCGCGATGGTCTTCCTGCTGCTCATCTCGATGATGCTCACGGGCATGCCGATCTCAATCGCGCTGGGCCTTACGGTGCTGATCTTCATCTTCACGATGACGGCAGTGCCCGCGCAGTCCGTCGCGCTCAAGCTCTTCACGGGGATCGAGAAGTTCGAGATCATGGCGATCCCGTTCTTCATTCTTGCGGGCAACTTCCTCACGCACGGCGGCGTTGCCCGCCGGATGATCAACTTCGCGACGTCGATGGTGGGGCATTTCTACGGCGGCCTCGGCCTCGCGGCAGTGGTCGCCTGCGCGCTGTTTGCCGCCGTGTCGGGCTCCTCGCCCGCCACCGTTGTCGCAATCGGCTCGGTCATCCTGCCGGCGATGGTCAAGCAGGGCTTTCCGCCGCGCTTCGGTGCCGGCGTCGTTGCGACTTCGGGCGCGCTCGGCATCCTGATCCCGCCTTCGATCGCGATGGTCCTTTATGCCGTGTCGACGAATACGTCGGTCGGCCAGCTGTTCATTGCCGGCATCGTTCCGGGCATCGTGCTCGCAACGCTGCTCGGCATCACGACATGGTACCGTGCGCGACGCTTCGGCTATCCGCGCCAGCAAAAGGCGACGTTCGCCGAGCGCCTGCATGCCTTCAAGGAATCCGGTTGGGGGCTGTTCCTCGTCGTGATCGTGATCGGCGGCATCTACACGGGCCTGTTCACGCCGACCGAGGCGGCGGCAATCAGTGCCGTCTACGCTTTCGTCATCGCCGTGTTCGTCTACAAGGACATGAGGCTGCGCGATGTGCCGCGCGTGCTGCTGACATCGGCCAACATGAGCGCGATGCTTCTCTACATCATCACGAACGCCGTGCTGTTCTCGTTCGTCATGAGCAACGAGAACATTCCGCAGCAACTTGCACAGTGGCTGATCGAGCAGGGATTCGGCTGGATCACGTTCCTGCTCGTGGTCAACGTCATCCTGCTTCTGGCCGGCAACGTGATGGAGCCGTCGTCGATCATCCTGATCATGGCGCCGATCCTGTTTCCCGTGGCGACGCGCCTGGGCATCGACCCGATCCATTTCGGCATCCTGATTACGGTCAACATGGAAATCGGCATGTGCCACCCGCCCGTCGGGCTGAACCTCTATGTCGCGTCGGGCGTTGCGAAGATGGGCATCACCGAGTTGACGGTCGCCGTATGGCCGTGGCTGATGACGATGCTCGGCTTCCTCGTCATCGTGACCTACTGGCCCGGCCTCAGCCTGTGGCTGCCGACCGTTCTCGGCATGCGCTGAACCGATCCAATACCAACGCACGACCGCACGAGAGAGACGACAATGCGAGACCTGATCGCGATTCCCTGCATCTTCATGCGCGGCGGCACGTCGCGCGGCCCCTATTTCCTCGCCTCCGACCTTCCGGCCGAAACTGCGGAGCGCGACCGCGTGCTTCTGGCCGCGATGGGTTCGCCCGATCCGCGCCAGATCGATGGCATCGGCGGGGCGACGACGCTCACCAGCAAGGTCGCGATCGTCTCGAAATCGGGCCAGCCCGGCTGCGACGTCGACTACCTGTTCGCCCAAGTGGACATATCGAAGCCGCTTGTCGACACCGCGCCATCGTGCGGCAACATGCTGGCCGGCGTGGCACCCTTCGCGATCGAGCGCGGGCTCGTTTCCGCCAAGGACGGAAAAACGCGCGTGATGATCTACAACGTCAATACCCAGTCGCGGATCGAAGCCATCGTCGAGACGCCGGGTGGCGAAGTTGCCTACACGGGAGACGCGCGCATCGACGGCGTGCCCGGCACGGCTGCACCGATCGTCCTCAATTTCATGGATGTCGTCGGCTCGATCACCGGCAAGATGCTGCCGACCGGCAACCTGCGCGACAGGATCGACGGCGTCGACGTCACCTGCATCGATGTCGCGATGCCGATGATCCTGCTGCGGGCCGCCGATTTAGGCCTTTCGGGGACCGAAGGCAAGGAAGCGTTCGACGGCGACAAGGAACGCATGGCGCGGATCGAGAAGATCCGCTTGCAGGCCGGCAAGATGATGGGGCTTGGCGACGTGTCCGAAAAGGTCGTGCCCAAGGTCGGCGTGCTTTCCGCTCCCACGAAAGGCGGAACGATCACCTCGCGCTACCTGACGCCGCACGCCCTGCATGCCGCTCACGCCGTCACGGGCGGCGTGTGCGTTGCTTCGGCCTGCGCGCTCGAAGGCACGATCGCGCACGAGTTCGCGAAGCCCGACGGCGCAAACCCGCGCACGGTATTGATCGAACACCCCTCGGGCGATATCGACGTGCTGCTGACGGTTTCGGGCAAAGGCGCCGACATGAATGTGGTCGCCGGCACGCTGCGCACGGCCCGCCTGCTGATGCGCGGCGAGATCATGGTTCCGCGCAAACGCTGACCCCGCCGCCGGGAGCCCGCAATGGCCAGCACCGTTTTTGATTCCGCGCTGTTCCGCGACATGTTCGGGACGGCGGAAATGCGGGCTGTCTTCGCGGATGAATCGCTCGTCGCCCGCTATCTCGATGTCGAGGCCGCGCTCGCGCGCGCGCAGGCTCGCCTCGGCGCCATTCCGGCCGAGGTCGCCAGGGAAATCGATCGCGCTGCGCGCACGTTGAAGATCGACTTCGAAAAACTGCGGCGCGAAACGGAGATCGTCGGATATCCGATCCTGCCGCTCGTTGGCCAGCTTTCGCAGGCGGCCGGCGCGGCCGGCGGCTATGTCCATTGGGGTGCCACGACCCAGGACATCATGGACAGCGCGAACGTCCTTCAGTTCCGCGCCGCGCTGGCGCTTGTCGAAAGCGACCTCCGCGACCTTCGCCGCATCCTCATCGATCTGGCGCGGCGCCATCGTGACACGCCGATGGCCGGGCGCACGCATCTCCAGCAGGCGCTTCCGATCACGTTCGGCTACAAGGTCGCGGTCTGGCTTTCGTCTGTCGAACGGCACATCGAGCGATTGTCGCAGATTCTTCCTCGGCTCCTTGTCGGCGAGTTCTCGGGGGCGGCCGGCACCCTCGCCTCGATCGGGCCTGGCGGGCTGGAAATGCAGCGCCTGTTCTGCGAGGAACTCGGGCTTGGCCAGCCGACGATAACCTGGCACGTCGCGCGCGACGGATTTGCCGAGGCGATCGCGTTTCTCGGGCTGGTCACCGGCACGCTGGGCAAAATCGCGAGCGACGTCATGATGATGGCCTCGACGGAATTCGGCGAGCTTTCCGAGCCGTTCGTTCCGCATCGCGGCGCCTCGTCGACGATGCCGCAGAAACGAAATCCGATTTCGAGCGAGCTTATGCTCGCTGCCGCAAAGGGCGTTCGCCAGCATGTCGCCGGAATGCTCGACGCGATGATCCACGACTTCGAGCGCGCGACGGGCCCCTGGCATCTTGAATGGGCGGTCGTACCCGAAAGCTTCCTGCTGACGGCAACAGCACTTGCCAATGCGCGATTCATGCTTGGCGGCCTGGTCGTGCACGAGGCGCGCATGCGGCGCAATCTGGATCGAACGCGTGGCCTGATCGTGGCCGAAGCCGTGATGATGGCGGCGGCGCCCAAGCTCGGCCGCCAGCGCGCGCACGATATCGTCTACGGAGCCTGCCGAACGGCGATCGAGAGCGACAGGCCACTTGCCGATGTTTTGTCGGACGTGCCGGCGGTCATCGAAGCGCTTGGCGGTCGAGCGGCGATCGAGCGCCACTGCGATCCGGCAAACTACCTTGGCCTTTGCGGCGAAATGGTCGACCGGACGATCGCCGCTTGCACGGCCTAGCCTGCCCTCACGACCCCGGTTCCAGCTCGGCGCGCAGATCGTCGAAATTGACCGAAAATCCGGTGGCTATTGCCATCGTCGCCCGCTCCGCTTCGCTGAGCGCATCGAAGGTCGAAAGCCACGCCGCGAGAATCAGGCGGCCCTGCGCCGGCCCGACGATATCGCGACTGGCGCTGCGGCCCGTCCTGACCACGACATTTGCCGAAAGGCTCATCTGACCGGTCTGGGTATTCAGAATTCCCAGCATATGGCTGAGCCGCGCATCGAAGTGCCGGAAAGCGGCCGGAAGGCGCACGAGAAACTGCCACCAGATCGGTTGGGCCGTCCGGTAGAAGCGCTTCCAGTCCACGCCATCGCGCTCGGTGCATGCCGCGACAATCTTGTCGGTCTCGATGACCAAGGCGCGCTCAAGCTCTTCGCCCAGAACCAGACGTGCAAAATGCCGGATTCCGTGATGGACGCCGCGCGGCACCTTGCCGGCCTCGAAGAGCGGCGAGAGCGGCTTGCAAAGCAGGCGGCCGAACGCATCCTTGCGCAGCATGCGCGCCCAGCGATGGCGCAGTTCCTGCCCGAGACCGGAAAGCGCAACCTCGGCGATTTTCGCCACGCGCCCGCTGTTGATCATCTCGCTCATGGCGAGGTTCAGGTCGGCAAGTTCGATCGGGTCGCCATCGCTTTTCTGGCGCGCCTGCACGGTCTCGATAAAGCCGCAAAGCACCTCCACCGCGAGAATCTCAAGCTTCTTCAGCTCGTCGCTTCCGGAAACAGGTGCTGATTCGGTGTCGGCCATGGCCGATTCCTCTCGTATGAAAGAATCGGACTGTCGAAGGTGGGCGTCAAGTCATGCCGCAGCGCAGCATTGCACGTTTTCGTGCATGGCTCATCGGTGCCGGCTGCACCAGCGCCGCCAAAGGGCACGATAGACCCGCTCGTAGTCCCGTGCGTGACGTGCGGAATCGCACAAGGCCGACGCGGCGACACGCGCGCGCAGATCCGCCCGATCCTGAACCGGCGCCACATTCGCAAGTTCAGCGGCTATATGCGCAAATTCGGCCTCGTCGGCGGCCGCCCACCGTGCGCGGTCTATGCGTGCAAGGACGGCGCTCGCCCAGCGCGACATGATCGTCCGCCCGCGAAGTGCGACGACCGGCACGCCCATCCACAGCGATTCGAATGTCGTTGTTGCGCCGTTGAAAGGCGTGGTGTCGAGCGAGATGTCGATCCGCCCGTAGAAGGCAAGATGGGCCGCAAGCCCGAGATCACCGCGATCGAAGACGAGACGGCCGGAATCGATGCCGTGTTCGATGAACCGCTGCTCGATGAGTGCGCGCATCGTCGGCTCTTCGTATCGCGTGCCCGATTTCAGACGGAGACGGGAGCCTGGAACCGCACGCAACGCCGATGACCAGAGTGCGAAGGTCCGGCGCGAGAATTTCGACGGATGATTGGCTGACCCGAAAGTTACATACCCGTTCTTTCGCACGGGCGGCTCGGCCACGGGTGGTGCCAGCTCGAGCGGCGGATGCACATACATGCTGCGCAGTCGGAACAATCGTTCACTTGGATAGTCGTCCCCACCGCCTGCCATTTCAGGGTCGACGATCAGCGCATCGAACACATCCGAACCGGTCGGTGCCGAATCGTAGATCGAAATCTGAACCGGCGCCGGGCGATGCAGCGCGATGCCCAGCCGGTTGTCGTCGAAATGGGCCGCCGACGTGACCAGGACATCGATTCGGTCGTCGCGAATGCGCCTTGCGGCGGCTACGTCATCGATACCGACCGTCGATCGCCATGCATCTGCCATTTCGCGGAATTTCTGCGTCACGGCATCATTGGTCGTGTCTTGCGCATAGGCAAAGATTTCAAAACGCCGCCGATTGCGCAACGCAAACAGGGCCTCCATCGTCCGCGCGACCGAATGGGAACGGAAATCCGACGACACGTACCCGACGCGCAGGCGCCGCTCCGGGTCCGGATCGTTTTCGTATTCGACCTTCGTTGGCGATGGTGCAAGTTCGGCCGCATGGCGGCGGTTTTCGTCGCGGACGAATTCGGGATCCATTCCGTCGGCATAGGCCATCGCGAGCAGATACGCCTTCCAGAGAAGGTCGCGCTGCTGGAGGCCATGCGCGCCCGCGAGCGCCGCGCGCAACGGCCCGACCGCATCTTCTGGCCGCGCCTGCCCCATCAGCGATTGGCCGAGTTCATAGAGCGGTTGCGGCTGACCGGGCATCGCGGCAACCAGCGAGCGCCAAATCTGCTCGGCGAGGACAAAGCGGCCGCTCGACCGCAAGGCCACGCCAAGACCGGAGGCGAGCATCGCGTTGCCCGGCGATTTTCCGTAGGCATCGTTGAATAGCCGGCAGGCGCGATCGACCTCGCCGGCGCCGATCAGGAAAAGGCCGTAGCTGTAGACGATATCCGCATCGTCCGGTGCCAGCGAAAATGCGTTTTCGAACAATGCGCGGGCCGTGGCACTGTCGCCCAGATCGCGGGCACGCAAGGCTGCTGCCAGCAGCGCCTTTGGTTCGCCCCTGCCGCCGGCATCGGTCATGTTGCCGTCCGGTTCAGAGCCAGTCCGCCTTGCGGAACCTGCGATACAGGGCGGTGCAGATCACGATGATCGCGAGCACGACTGCTGGATAGCCGTAGTCCCACTCCAGCTCGGGCATCGTCTTGAAGTTCATTCCGTAGATGCCCGCGATCGCGGTCGGCACGGCAAGGATCGCGGCCCAGGCCGCGAGCTTCTTTGTCACCTCGTTCTGGCTGGAAGCCGACAGCATCATCGCGGCATCGAATGCCGACGCGAGCGCCTCGCGCAGATTGTCGATCGACTCGTTGACCTGAAGCACATGGTCGTGAACGTCGTGGTAATAGGGCCGCATCTCCGCATCGATGATCGAAAGGTTGTATCGTTCGAGCCGCGCGCACACTTCCTGCATCGGCGATACCGACCGGCGGAAGCCGAGCAGTTCGCGCCGGAGCTGGTAGAGGCGATTGACCTCCTCCGAGGTGAAGGTCTTGGCGATGATATGGCTCTCGATCTCGGCCACTTCGTCGGCAATCGTGTCGATCACGGGGAAGAAATTGTCGGCCACGAAGTCCATGATCGCGTAGAGCACATAGCCCGTTCCGCGGGCGAACATCGTCTTTTCGCGCTCGCAGCGCGCGCGTACGTCGCCATACGACGTCGAAGGGCCGTGCCGCACGGCAATCACATAGCCGCGCCCTGCAAAAATATGTGTTTCGCCGAAAACGATGCAGGCGTCCTTCACCTGCGCGGTCCGGAGCACCATGAAGATCGCATCGCCATAGAGATCGATCTTCGGGCGCTGGTGGGAGCGGTTTGCGTCTTCGACGGCCAGCGGATGCAACCCGAACCGGTTCTGCACATGCGTCAGGATTTCGATCGACGGCTCGTGCAACCCGATCCAGACGAACTCCCCTTCCGACAGGGCGGCGGGGCCGGCATCCTCGATCGAGATGTCGCGGATTCGCACGCCATTGCGGTAGACCGCACTGGCGACAATCATCGCCGATTCGTATTCGTTTTTCAGATCTGCGAATGCCATCTGCATACCCGGGCTATGGATCGATACTGCCTGCGCGTTAGGCAGCCGTCGACCCTCCGATTGGTAACGTTTCGAGACCACCGGCGGAGGCCGCATCGACGGTCGACACCAGTTGTAGGGCAGGCTATAACCGCCGCGACACGGCCGCAATCCGCCCGGCATAGGGCGGCGGCCGCGCGAACAAATGGGGAGGAAAATGCGATGAAGCGTTTTATCGCTACGGCGATGGTTGCGGCTTTTGCCGCGCTGGGTACAACCGCCCATGCGCAGGAAAAGCTCGAAGTCTGGTGGGTGAAGGGGTTCTACAAGGCCGAGGACGACGCCCTCTTTGAGGCGATCAAGAAGTTCGAGGCAAAGACCGGCGTCAAGGTCGAACTCTCGCAGTACGCCATTCAGGACATGATCCCGAAGACGGTTGCCGCGCTCGACGCAAAGACCGTCCCCGACGTCGCCTATGCCGACGTCTACGACTTCCAGGTGACCGGGAAGTGGGCCTTCGAAGGCCGCCTCGAGGACATCTCGGACGTCATCAAGCCCTTGCTGCCGACTTTCGCGCCCAACACGGTCGAAACGACCCTGCTGTGGAACGACGTGGCGAAGAAGCGCGCCTACTACGCCTTCCCGCTCAAGCAGCAGACGATGCACATCCAGTACTGGATCGACCTGCTCAACAAGTCCGGGTTCAAGGAAAGCGACATTCCGAAGACCTGGAAGGAATACTGGTCGTTCTGGTGCGACAAGGTCCAGCCGGCCTTCCGCCGCTCCACCGGCACGCGCGGCTTCGGCATCGGCATGCCGATGGGCGTCGACTCGTCCGACTCGTTCTATTCGTTCCTGACCTTCATGGACGCCTACGGCGTCAAGTTGGTCGCCGACGACGGCAAGCTCCTCGTCGACCAGCCGGCGGTCAAGGCCGGGCTCGTCAACGCGCTCAAGGACTATACGGCACCGTACATCAAGGGCTGCACGCCGCCGTCCTCGACGAGCTGGAAGGATCCCGACAACAACGTTGCCTTCCACAACCGCACGACCGTCATGACCCACAATGCGACGATCTCGATCGCCGCCAAGTGGCTCGATGACGCCAACAACGCTGCCCTCAAGCCGGAAGAGCGCGAAGCAGGCAAGAAGGCGTATTACGAGCAGATCGCAACGGCCGGCTTCCCGAACCGTCCGGACGGCAAGCCGATGGTCTATCGCGCCGCCGTCAAGACCGGCGTCGTCTTCCAGGAGGCCAAGAACAAGGCCCGCGCGAAGGAATTCGTCGCGTTCCTGCTCCAGGAAGAGAACCTGACGCCGTACGTCGAGGGCTCGCTGGGTCGCTGGTTCCCGGTCACGAAGAATGCCCAGAAGAGTGCTTTCTGGCAGGCCGACCGTCATCGCCAGGCCGTCCAGAAGCAGTTCTTCAACGGCACCGTGACCTTCGAGTTCACCAAGAACTGGAAGTTCACGATCCTCAACAACGAGAACGTCTGGGCCAAGGCGATGAACAGGGTCGTCAACGAGAAGGTTAGCCCGGAAAAGGCGATCGACGAGATGATCGCCCGCATCAAGCAGGTCGCAGGCTGACGAAAGCCCGGGCCGGCACGGGGACCCGTTCCCCGCGCCGGCCCGGCATCGGCCCCGCCCCGGATTTGGAACATGGCATCGACGCTCACAGCCTCCGCCGATGAGGCCGGCATTCCCGTCGCCGCTTCCGCGGCCTCGCGGCTTGCATCTTGGCAGACGTGGGGCGCCATCCTGCTGACGCCATACCTGCTCGTCTTTTTCGTCTTCGTGCTCTACCCGGTCGCCTACGGTTTCTGGCTGGGCCACAACCCGGAAAGCTATGTCGAGCTTTTCGAAGATCCGATTTTCATCGGTGCGGTCGTGAACACGGCGATCTTCCTGATCGTCGGCATCAACATCAAGATGGTGATTGCGCTGCTTCTGTCGGGCTTTTTCGCTATTCCGCGCTGGTGGATCCGCTCGCTCGGGCTGCTGTTCATCATTCCCTGGGCCGTGCCGTCGATCCCCACGATCCTTTCGCTGCGATTCATGCTCAATCCCGAATGGGGCGTGATCAATCAGGTCATCTACAACCTGACCTTCGAGGACGGGCCGAACTGGCTGAACGACCCTTCGCTGGGCCTGACACTCGCCATCACCGTCCATATCTGGAAATCGCTGCCCTTCTGGACGCTGATCCTGCTGTCCGGGCGCCTTGCGATCTCGAAGGAAATGTACGAGGCGGCCGCGATCGACGGCGCGACCGCGCCGCAGCGCTTCTGGCACATCACGTGGCCGTCGATGCGCCAGCTCTATCTCACCTGCACGATCCTCTCGATGTTCTTCACGCTGGGCGACTTCAACAGCGTCTACCTGCTGACCGGTGGCGGGCCGGCGGACCTGACGCACGTGCTGGCGACGCTCGGCATCCGGTATATCCGGCTTGACCGGGTCGACCTTGCCATGGCCTCGATCATCGTGGCGCTGCCGCTGATGTTGCCGCTGATGATCTTCATGATGCGTCGTCTTTCGCGGTAGGGCCGGCGCGTGCGCAAGTACCTCACCGAAGCCCGCCTGCTCCTCGTCGGAATCCCCGTCCTGTTCTGGACGCTGATCCCGATCTACCATCTGTTGCTTTTCGCGATTTCGCCGAAGGAGGCCGGGTTCCAGGGCAAGCTCTGGCCGGACCATCCGACGCTGCGTAATTTCGAACTCGTCTTCGGCCAGAAGCACCACTACCTGATCAATTTCTGGCACCAGATGTGGAATTCGATCCTCATCGCCGTGGCGGTCGGCGTCCTGACGCTGTTCGTCGCGACCGCCGCGGCCTTCGCCATCAGCCGCCTGCGGGTCAGGGGCGGGCGCATCATCATGAACATGGCGCTGCTCACCTATTTCGTGCCGGCCGCCTTCCTTGCGCTGCCGATGTACAAGGCGATGGGCACCTACGGCCTGCTCAACAGCCAATGGTCGCTGATCCTCGCGATGGTCACCGTGGCCACACCCTATGCGATCTGGGTGCTGAAGCAGGCGGCCGACAAATTGCCGCTTGAACTCGACGAGGCCGCGATCATCGACGGCGCCACGGCACCCCAGCTTTTCCGGCACATTTTCGTGCCCTTGATGACGCCTTCGATGATGGCGGTCGGCACCTACGCGCTGCTGCTCGCGTGGAACGAATATCTCTACGCGTTCCTGCTGCTGTCGCGCGATGTCGACACCACGCTTGCGGTGGCGCTGGGCGCGTTCCTGTCGGCTGACGATTCGCCGTGGGAACTGCTGATGACCGCGGGCTTCATCTACGCGTTGCCGCCGGCCGCGATCTACTATGCCTTCCGCCGCTATATGGCGGCCGACCTCACCTCGGGGTCCGTCAAGTCGTGAAACTTTCTGCATCCGAAATCGAGAAATACCGGCACGACGGCTATGTCGTGCCGGCACTGCGGCTGGCACCGGCGCGCGTTGCGGCCCTTCGCACCACGCTCGACCGGATCATCGCCGACAACCCGACGATCCGCCCCGAGAGGCTGGTCAGCGCGCATCTGGAGGGCAACAACAACGAGGGCGTTCGGGGCAGCGCCGACTTTCTCGACCTCGCGCGTGATCCTGAAATCGTCGCGGCCGTCGCGCAGATCATAGGACCTGACGTGATCTTGTGGGGGTGCCAGATCTTCTGCAAACCCGGCGGCGATGGCATGGAAGTGCCCTGGCACCAGGATGGCCACTACTGGCCCATCCGCCCGCTGGCGACCTGCACGGTCTGGATCGCACTCGACGAATCGAAGATCGAGAACGGCTGCCTGCGCGTCATCCCCGGTTCGCACCGCGCGCGCGAGCTGCTCGACCACATGCGCGAGGACCGGACCGACCTGGTGCTGAACCAACGCGCCCTGCCCGGTTCGTTCGATGAAGGCAAAGCCGCCGACATCGAGCTGGAGCCCGGCCAGATGTCGATGCACGACGTCTATCTGATCCACGGCTCGAACGCCAACCGCTCGCCCAAGCGGCGCGCGGGCGTTGCGATCCGCTATATGCCCGGGACGTCGCTGTTCGACCGGACACTGATCAAGACCGGATCTGCCAGCGGATACCGCGTCGATTTCGCGACCCGGCCGCTCTGGCTGCTGTCGGGCGAGGATCGCACCGGCCGAAACGACTTTGCGATCGGCCACGCACGCGCGGAAGCGCGCTAGAACTTCCCGAATTTCAGATAGGCCTGCTGCGGATCCATGCCGCCGAGGATGGCTTTCCGGACCGCATTTTCGGTCCCGACGACCTGCTCGGTGCGCCCGACGGCATCTTCGACCATCGCCTTCGGGATGATCACCACGCCGTCGGCGTCGCCCAGTGCATAGTCGCCGGTCGAGATCGTGACCGCACCGATCGTCACCGGGGCGCCGAAGGAATCGGGGACCCAGCGCGCGCCGATGTCGGCTGGCGTGGCGAAGCTGCAGAAGACCGGAAAACCGAGCTCCAGAACCATGTCGACATCGCGCGTGCCGCCGTCGACGATATAACCGCGCACACCCTTCAGTTTAAGGGCAGCCGCCGAAAGTTCACCCATCAATGCGATCTCGTGCGTGTTGGGCTGGCAGACGACCACCGTTCCGGACGGCGCCTTTGACAGCAGCCCCGTCCATTCCAGCAGGGTCTCGTGGCTCGACTTCGTCCGGTCGATCCGCCCGCTGACGGTCCACACGGGCCCGACGACCTTGCCGCGCGGGGCGAGCGACTTGATGGGGGCGGGCAGCACGCAACGCTCGTGCCCCATCGCCCGAAGCACGTCGTGCACGGCCGAGCTGTAGCAGCGGGCAAGGCGGTCGGTGAGCGGATCGGCGGCCATTCGTTTCCTCCGGTAAAGTTCGTTCGTTCAAATTTCGCATGCGCGCGGGCCTCGCGCCAAGCGGTGCGGTCGACTATTGTGCTGGCGCATGTCGCGCGCGAATAAATCCAGAGCGCCGGTCCGCGCCGGATCCCTTGTCGTGACCGTGTTCGGCGATGTCGTCGCGCCGCGCGGCGGCGAGATCGCCTATGCGGGCCTTGCGCGCGTCCTCGAGGCATTCGGTGTCAACGACAGCCAGCTCCGCACGGCACTGTCGCGACTGGTCGCGGAAAAATGGCTCGCCTCGCAGCGCGTCGGCCGCAGCGCATTCTACGCGCTGTCGGATGCCGCCCGGCACCGCTCCGCCGAGGCCGAAGCGCGCATCTACGCGGCCGCGCCGGGGGCGTGGAACGGGCGCTGGTGCGTGGCGATCCTTCCCGATCTCACCCCGAATGTTCGCGAATCGATCCGAAAGCCGCTCTCTTGGCTCGGCTTCGGTGCGATCGGGCCGCAGACGATGATCCACCCGCGCCCGGACCCGGCAGCACTCGGCTCGCTGCTCGCCGACATCCCGGCCGGACGGCATCCCCTTGTCGTCGACGGCGTCGCCGGCCCCGTGGAAGCGGCGCGTGCACTTGTCCGTCAGGGCTGGGATCTCGACGCACTCGGGCGCGGGTATCAGGATTTTCTCGACGCATTTGCGCCGCTCGCACGGGCGAAGCGAGGTGCAATCGATCCATATGAGGCATTGGCCGGCCGGATCCGGCTCGTCCATGCGTTCCGGCGCCTTGCATTGCGCGACCCCGATTTGCCGCCCGAACTGCTGCCCGGCGATTGGATCGGCGTCAAAGCCCGCCGATTTGCCGGGCGCATCTATGCGCATCTGCGTCCGGCATCGGAACGATGGATCGATGCAAACCTCTTCAATGCAAAGGGAAAGCTGCCATCGGCGGCGGTCTACGCACGCCGCCGGTTTGGCGGCTGAATATCACAATACCAACTTCGAAATTGTCGTTTTTTGTGACATATTGAAGCCTGCATCCTGCGGGAGGGGCACCGTCATGTATACGCAAGGTCTCGACCAGCGGGCGCCCGAGGGCGCCGCCAAGGCCGCTGACGATGCCGCCGCACTGGTCGCCTTTCAGGCGCGCATCGATGCCGAGGAGAAGATCGAGCCGAACGACTGGATGCCGCAGGGCTACCGGCGCACCCTCGTGCGGCAGATTTCACAGCATGCGCACTCGGAAATCGTCGGCATGCTGCCCGAAGGCAACTGGATCACGCGCGCACCCAGCCTGCGCCGCAAGATGATCCTTCTAGCCAAGGTGCAGGATGAGGGCGGGCACGGGCTCTATCTCTATTCGGCGGCCGAAACGCTCGGTGTCCCGCGCGCCGAAATGGTCGAACAGCTGCTTGCGGGCAAGGCCAAGTATTCGTCGATCTTCAACTACCCGACGCTGACCTGGGCGGATATCGGCGCGATCGGCTGGCTTGTCGATGGTGCGGCGATCATGAATCAGGTGCCGTTGTGCCGTTGCTCGTACGGCCCCTACGCGCGGGCGATGATCCGCATCTGCCGAGAAGAAAGCTTCCATCAGCGCCAGGGCTACGAACTTATGCTGAAACTTGCGCAAGGCACGTCCGGGCAGAAGCGCATGGCGCAGGACGCGCTGAACCGCTGGTGGTGGCCCTCGCTGATGATGTTCGGTCCTTCGGACAAGGAGTCGATCCACTCCTCCCAGAACATGGCCTGGAAGATCAAGCGCGTGTCGAACGACGACCTGCGCCAGAAATTCATCGATGTCACCGTGCCCCAAGGCCATTTTCTGGGCCTGACATTTCCCGACCCGGAACTGCGCCTTGACGAGGCATCCGGCCATTGGCTGCACGGCCCGATCGACTGGACGGAGTTCAACCGCATCCTTGCCGGCGACGGGCCCTGCAACCGCGAACGCATGGCGGCACGCCGCAAGGCGCACGCCGACGGCGCGTGGGTCCGCGAGGCTGCCGCGGCCCATGCGGCGAAGCGCGCGAACCGGCAGCGCGCGAAAGCGGCGGAGTAGAGGAAATGACCGACAACCGCATGGAATGGCCGCTCTGGGAAGTTTTCGTCCGCTCGCGCAACGGGCTTGCACACCGCCATGTCGGCTCGCTGCATGCCGTCGACGGGACGATGGCTGCCGAACTGGCGCGCGACGTGTATTGCCGGCGCGCCGAAGGCGTCAGCGTCTGGGTCGCGCGCTCTGCCGACATCGTCGCATCCGATCCGGCCCGGAAGGATGAACTGTTCGAGCCGATGGTTTCGAAGGTCTATCGGCACCCGACCTTTTACGAAATTCCGTCGGACGTGAAGAACATCTGAACATGCCCGACACGGCCCATTTCGAGTTCCTGCTTCGGCTGGGCGATTCGTGCCTGGTGCTGGGCCATCGCCTGTCGGAATGGTGCGGCCATGCGCCCGAACTGGAAGAGGACATCGCGCTTGCCAATGTCGCGCTCGACCTGACAGGTCAGGCCGACATGCTGCTTGCCGAGGCGGCGCGCTTCGAAGGAAAGGGTCGCGATGCCGATGCGCTTGCGTTCCTGCGCGATGCGGGGGACTTCCGCAACCTGCTGATCTGCGAGCGGCCCAACGGCGATTTCGCGCACACGATCATGCGTCAATTCCTGTTCGATGCCTGGCAAGTCGAACTTTACGGCGCGCTAGCCGCATCCTCGGACAAGGCTTTGGCGGGGATTGCCGGCAAGGCCGTCAAGGAAGCCGAATACCATCTGCGCCATTCGGGCGAGTGGGTTGTCCGGCTGGGCGACGGCACGCCGGAAAGCCATTCGCGCGCGCAGGATGCGCTCGATTTGCTCTGGCCCTACACCGGCGAGATGTTCGAGGCAGACGAAACCGTCGCGGCACTGGTCGCCGCACGGATCGCACCCGATCCGGCAGCACTCCAGTCCGCATGGACGCGCACCGTCGACGACGTGCTCGCCGAAGCGACGCTTGCCAAGCCGCCATCGGGCTGGATGCAGACTGGCGGACTGACAGGCCGGCATAGCGAGGCGCTTGGCCACATGCTGGCGGTCATGCAGGTCCTGCCGCGAAGCCATCCGGGGGCAAAATGGTAACGGCCGAAAAGCAGGATATGCGAATCGCGCAGGCTTGGGCCGTTCTTGGCCAGGTCATGGACCCGGAAGTGCCTGCACTCTCGGTCGTGGATCTGGGCATCGTGCGCGAAATCCGCTGCGAGGCATCGGGCCTCGCGATCGACCTCACCCCCACTTACACGGGCTGCCCGGCGACGGCTGCCATCCGGCTTGATGTCGAAAATGCGATTGAAGCCGCCGGCCTCGGCCGCCCGACGATCCGGCTCGTTACCTCGCCCGCGTGGACGACCGACTGGATATCGCCGGATGCAAGGCGGCGATTGAAGGAATACGGCATTGCACCACCGGCGGGTTCGGCCCCGAAGGGCCGGCGCGGGCTGTTTGCGCCGGAGCCGGCGATCGCTTGCCCGCGCTGCGGATCGACGGATACGCGGCAGACAAGCGCGTTCGGGTCGACCGCGTGCAAGGCGCTTTATGTCTGCGCCGCATGCGCGGAACCGTTCGAATATTTCAAGTGCATCTGACGATGGCCTTTCACGACCTAAAAATCGCAGATGTCCGGCGCGAAACCGCCGATTGCGTCTCGATCGCCCTTCATGTTCCGCCGGACCTGGCGGACGCCTACCGCTTCACGCCCGGCCAGCACCTGACATTGAAGCTGGAAATCGGCGGGAAGGAAGAGCGGCGCTCCTATTCGATTTGCGCCGCCCCGGCCGAGAAAGAATTGCGGGTTGCGATCAAGCGCGTCCCTGACGGCGCTTTTTCGAATTTCGCCAACTCGAAACTTGCCGTGGGCGATCGTGTCGCGGTGGGGACGCCCGAGGGCCGGTTCGGCATCGCACCGGACCCTCGTGCCGCCCGTACACACGTCCTCGTCGCGGCAGGAAGCGGGATCACGCCCGTGATATCGATCGCGAAGGCACTGCTCGGCGGCGAGCCGGGCTCACATGTCGTGCTTGTCTACGCGAACCGGACGGTCGATTCGATCATCTTCCGCGAGGCGCTGGAAGACCTGAAGAACCGCCACATGGAGCGCTTCTCGCTGGTCCATGTATTGTCGCGCGAACGGCAGGACACGCCCCTGCTCGACGGCCGGCTCGACGGCACGAAGATGGCGGCACTCGCCACGGCGCTTTTCGACGTCACGACTGTCGACGGCTACTATCTCTGCGGCCCGCATGCCCTCGTCGAAACCGTGCGGACGGCACTGGTGGGTCTCGGCGCGCCTGAGTCGCGGGTCCATACGGAGCTGTTTCTGGCACCGGACGCGGCGACGGCGCGCGTGACGCCAGAGTCCGGCGCCGTCCATCGCGAAGGTACGGCGCGCGTAACCGTGATCCGCGACGGGATCCGCCAGGTATTCGAGGTCGGCTATGACGGACCCAGCATCCTCGACGCCGGCATCGCGAAGGGCCTGGAACTGCCCTTCAGCTGCAAGGGCGGCGTGTGCTCGACCTGCCGATGCCTCAAGCGGGCGGGCGAAGTGGAGATGGCGGCCAACTATTCGCTCGAACCATGGGAACTCGAGAAAGGCTTCGTGCTTGCGTGCCAGTCGCGCCCGACAAGCACCGAAGTCGTCCTCGATTTCGACGAGGCCTGAAGCTTCAGCGTGCGGCGGTCGCCTTTATGGCCGGCACGTGCGGTGCCGCCTCGGCGATCACATGCGCGAGAAGTTGCGCGATGCAGTAGTAGCTCGCGTCGGTCATGTGCAGCTTGTCCGCGGCAATCGCGTCTTTTGCGACGATCTGGCCGGTCGACTGCCAGTGATTCATGATCCGGAAGCGCGGAAAGATGGGCACTTCCTTGGTGCGGCTCAGCAGCATCAGATTGTCGGAATATTCACGGCGATGCGGCGCGTTCACGTAGCGCGGCGCGTTCTGCGGACCCATCAGCATCACGTCGATCCCGTGCGCGCGGATCTTGTCGATGCCGGCCGACATGATTTCGGCGAACTGGTCGATCGGCGAATCCTTGATCGCCGCGTTGACGCCCGCCTGCCAGATCACGAGGTCGGGTTCGGCTGCGATCACGTCGCGCTCGATGCGCGCGTACATGTTGGCGGCTTCTTCGCCGCTCACGCCGCGGTTTATGACCGTGATGGCCATGTGCGGGAACATCGCGTAGAGCTCGGCCTCCAGCCGGGCCGGATAAGTCAAAGCCGGGTTCGATGCGCCCGCACCCGCCGTCGACGACGAGCCGAGTGCCACGACCGTGAGCGTATGCCCCTCGGCGAGCCGCTTTGCCACGTGCGGCATCGGATGATGCAGGCGCAGCATGTCGGCAGGCACGTCACAGCGCGGCGAAACGCTTTCCGTCGCGGCACCCATGACGGGTACGGGATGGACTGGGCCGCCGGCGGCGGCAGACTGTGCGAGCGCGGACGCGGTCGAACAGGCGAACCAGAAGGCAGCGATGACCGGGGCGCGCAAAAGCCGATTCCAAGAAGGTTGAACTTGTACTTAAATTAGCCGCACAAACACTAAGACGCCACTAACACGGCCAAGGGACGGAAATCGCATGACAATTGCGCTGGAAGCGCCGCGGCGGAACGCATGAGCCAGGATTTCGGGAAGTTCGATTACATTGTTGTCGGTGCCGGTTCGGCCGGCTGTGTGCTCGCCAACCGGCTGTCAGCCGATCCGAAGAACCGGGTGCTGCTGCTCGAAGCCGGTGGCGAAGACGATTATGTCTGGATCCACGTTCCGATCGGCTACCTGTTCACGCACGGCAACCCGCGCGTCGACTGGTGCTTCAAGACCGAAATCGAGCCGGGCCTGGGCAACCGGTCGCTCGGCTATCCCCGCGGCAAGGTGCTGGGCGGCTGCACGGCGATCAACGGCATGATCTACATGCGCGGCCAGGCGGCCGACTACGACCACTGGCGCCAGCTCGGCAATCCCGGCTGGGCATGGGACGACGTCCTCCCCTTCTTCCGTCGCTCGGAAGACAATGTGCGCTTCGCCGATGGCACGCTGCACGGCAAAGGTGGCGAGTTCCGAGTCGAGGAAATGCGCCTGTCGTGGGAAATCCTCGATGCGTTCCGCGACGCCGCGGCACAGACCGGCATCCCGAAGATCGAGGATTTCAACGGCGGCGACAATCACGGCTGCGCCTATTTCCAGGTGAACCAGAATCGCGGCGTGCGCTGGACGAGCGCGAAGGGGTTCCTGCGGCCCGCGATCGAACGTCCGAACCTGCGCGTCGTCACACACGCCCATGCGCGAAACCTGATCCTCTCCGAAGGGCGCGTGACCGGCGTTACGTTCGATCGGAAGGGCGTGCCGGCACATGCGAGCGCGGCGCGGGAGGTCGTGCTTGCCGCAGGCGCCATCGGATCGCCGCAGATACTCCAGCTTTCCGGCATCGGCGATCCCGCGCTTCTGGCATCCCACGGAATTTCCGTCCGGCACGCGATGGCCGGAGTCGGCGAGAATCTCCAGGATCACCTGCAGATCCGCTGCGCCTACAAGGTGAGCGGCACGAAGACGCTGAACGAACGGGCCAACTCGTGGCTGGGCAAGGCTGGCATGGCGCTCGAATATGCGCTGTTCAAGCGTGGACCGCTGACGATGGCCCCTTCCCAGCTCGGCGCGTTCGCCAAATCCGATCCCCGGGTCGCCACGCCGGATCTCGAATATCACGTGCAGCCGCTGAGCCTCGACAAGTTCGGCGAACCGCTTCATCCCTTCCCGGCCTTCACGGCATCCGTGTGCAATCTGCGTCCGACGAGCCGCGGCCATGTCCGCATCAAGTCACCGGATCCGCATTCGGCACCGGCAATCCGCCCGAACTATCTGGCGACCGACGACGATCGCCGCGTCGCCGCCGCCGCGATCCGTCTCACGCGGCGCATCGTCGCGGCACCGGCATTGCAGCGTTTCCGGCCCGAGGAATTCCGCCCTGGCGCCGAGATCGTCGACGATCCGGCGCTGGCCGAGGCCGCAGGCCGGATCGGCACGACGATCTTCCATCCCGTCGGCACGTGCCGGATGGGCAGCGACGACGCTTCAGTCGTTGATCCGCGCCTGCGACTTCGCGGATTGGCCGGATGCCGCATCGCTGACGCCTCGGTCATGCCGACGATCACGTCCGGCAACACGAATGCGCCCACGATCATGATCGCGGAAAAGGCCGCCGCGATGATCCTCGAGGATGCCCGCAACGGGGCCACGTAACGAGAATCACGCGCACAAGGGAATACTGCGATCGCCGCCGTAACGTTCCGGGCGCCATCCCGAATAGAGTGCATCGGCATCGACGAGCACGAGGTAGCACGCGAACAATGGCGACATTCCTGCTGACCTGCATTGCCCTCATCGCTTTTGCCGCGAATTCGCTTCTCGCGCGCGCAGCCCTCGCGGGCGGCACCATCGATCCGGCCAGCTATACCGCGATCCGTCTGATTTCCGGCGCCGCCATCCTCGTCGGCGTCGTCGCCTATCGCGGCCATGAAGCGGCTGTCCGGGCACGAACGGGCAGCTGGATATCGGCGGTGGCGATCTTCATCTATGCGATCGCTTTTTCGCTCGCCTATGGCCGGCTGGGTGCGGCCACCGGTGCGGTGATCCTCTTCGCCTCGGTTCAGGGCACGATGGTCATTTGGGGCGCGCTGCGCGCCGACCGCCCGAAGCCGCGCGAACTTGCCGGTTTGCTCGTCGCATTCGCGGCATTGGTCTGGTTGCTGTTGCCGCGGCTCGATTCGCCCGATCCGGTCGGCAGCGCCCTGATGGCGCTTGCCGGCGTCGCGTGGGGGATCTATTCGCTCGGCGGCCGCGGTACCGCAGATCCGGTCGACGCGACGGCCGGAAATTTCGTTCGTGCCGCCCTGCTCTGCATACCGCTCGCCTTTGCACCGTTCACGTTCGGCTACACGGACACGCACGGCATCGTCCTTGCGGTCCTTTCCGGCGCGGTGACGTCGGGCCTTGGCTATGTCATCTGGTATCGCGCGTTGCCGCGACTTTCGACGACGCAGGCTGCCGCCGTGCAGCTTGCCGTGCCGGTGATTGCCGCATTTGGCGGCGTGGCGCTTCTCGGCGAAAGCCTGACGACGCGGCTCGTGCTAGCGAGCGCCGGCATCCTTGGCGGGCTTGCACTGGCGACACTAAAGCCTGCCCGACGGCGCTGACGCATTTTCGGACGATCGATCATCGCATCGCGACGACCGGTCATTCCCAATCGCCCGGATCCGCCCTACCCATTCGCCGAACCCGATTCCGGAGAAGGCGAATGCGGACGGCCGAAGCGATTCTCGACAACCACCTGAGCGCGTTCGCGCGCGGCGATCTCGAAGGCATTCTTTCGGATTATGCGCCCGACGCGATCTTCTTCACCCCGTCCGGCCTGCTGGAAGGCGTTGCGCAGATCCGCCCGCTCTTTCAAAAGCTGATCGAGGAATTTGCAAAACCCGGCGCGCGCTTCGAACTCGCCCACCGGTCGACGACGCGCGATCACGCCTACATCATCTGGTCGGCCGAGACCGCCGACAACGTCTATGAATTCGTGACGGACACGATTTCGGTCAAGGGCGGCCGGATCGCCATGCAGTCGTTTGCCGCGACGATCCGGCCGAAATCCTGAGCGGCTGGCCTCATTTCATCGTCGGCATGACGAACTCGGCGCCGGCGCGCAGGCCCGTCGGCCAGCGCGCCGTCGTGGTCTTGAGCTTCGTATAAAAGCCCACGCCCTCGGGGCCGTAGGCGTTGCGGTCGCCGAAGATCGAGCGCTTCCAGCCGCCGAAGCTGTGGAAGGCCATCGGCACCGGGATCGGCACGTTGACGCCCACCATGCCGGCCTGCGCCTGGCTCTGGAAGGTGCGCGCGCTGTCGCCGTCACGCGTGAAGATCGCCGTGCCGTTGCCGTATTCGTGGTCGTTGACGAGCTTCAGCGCCTCGTCGAAGTTCTTTGCGCGCACCACCGACAGGACGGGGCCGAAGATCTCTTCCCTGTAGATGCGCATGTCGGGCTTCACTTCGTCGAACAAAGTGCCGCCGACGAAATAGCCGTTCTCGTAGCCCTGCAGCTTCAGCCCGCGGCCGTCGACCGCGAGCTTGGCGCCTTCCTTGATGCCGAGGTCGATATAGCCCTTCACCTTGGCGAGATGCTCCTTGGTGACCAGCGGGCCCATCTCGCTCGCCGGGTCCATGCCCGGGCCGACCTTGAGGGCCTGCACCTTCGGCACCAGCCGCTCCATCAGCGCATCGCCCGCCTTGCCCACGGCGACCGCGACCGAGATCGCCATGCAGCGCTCGCCCGCCGAGCCGTAGCCGGCGCCCATCAGCGCGTCCGTCGCCTGATCCATGTCGGCGTCGGGCATCACGACCATGTGATTCTTGGCGCCGCACAGCGCCTGGACGCGTTTGCCGCTGGCAGCACCCGTCTTGTAGACATATTCGCCGATCGGCGTGGAGCCCACGAAGCTGACCGCCTGGATCTTCGGATGGTTGAGGATCGTGTCGACCGCTTCCTTGTCGCCGTTGACGACATTGAGCACGCCCGCCGGCAGCCCCGCTTCAAGAGCGAGCTGTGCCAGGAACAGGCCGGGGCTGGGATCTTTCTCCGACGGCTTCAGCACGAAGGTGTTGCCGCAGGCGATGGCCACCGGAAACATCCACATCGGCACCATGACGGGAAAGTTGAACGGCGTGATGCCCGCGACCACGCCCAGCGGCTGGCGCACGGAGAACGAGTCGATGTTGCGGCCGACATTCTCGGTGAACTCGCCCTTCATCAGATGCGGGATGCCGCAGGCGAACTCGACGACTTCGAGCCCGCGCACGAGTTCGCCCTTGGCGTCCTCGAAGGTCTTGCCGTGCTCGGCGGTGATGAGCCTGGCGATCTCGTCGCGGTTTTTCTCGAGCACTTCCTTGAACTTGAACAGCACGCGCGCGCGCATCAAAGGCGGCGTGGCGGCCCATTCCGGGAACGCTGCCGCGGCGGCAGCGACGGTGGCATCGACTTCGGCGGCACTGGCCAGCGCCACGCTCGCCTGCTGTTCGCCGGTCGCGGGATTGTAGATCGCACCTTCGCGGCCCGACTTGCCGCCAACCGCCTTGCCGCCAATGAAATGGCCGAGAGTCTTCATGGGTTTCGCTCCGTGCGGCCGCCTTGTCCATTTCGGCGCCGTTGGCGCGAGAATAGGGCTTTGCAAGCATCGCCGCCAAGCGCCAAGGCAGAGATTGACAGTCCTACATCCCGCGTGGCCCGATGGTGGCTCGCGTCGGGGGAAACGGCAGGTCTAGAAACGACATGGATGGTACAGGCAACAGGCTCGGCGGCGCCGAGGCCTTCGTAAAGCTGCTCGCGGCGCACGGCGTCGACACGGTCTTCGGTCTTTGCGGCGACACGAGCCTGCCGCTCTATGACGCGCTTGCCCGACTGGGCGGTCCCGGCGGACATGGCATCCGCCATATCCTGACGCGCGACGAGCGCTCGGCCGGTTACATGGCCGATACCTACGCGCGCCTGACCGGCAAGGTCGGCATCTGCGAGGGTCCGTCCGGCGGTGGTGCGACGTACATCCTGCCCGCAGTCGCCGAGGCAAACGAATCCTCCGTCGCGATGATCGCGATCACGACCGACATTTCCGTATCTTCGCGCGGAAAATTCACGCTGACCGAACTGGATCAGAAATCGCTCTTCAGGCCCGTGACGAAGTGGAACACGGTCATCGACCGGGCGGTCGACATTCCCGCGAGCCTGCGACGGGCCTTCCGCGAAGCAACCGGCGGCAGGCCGGGTGCGGTCCATCTGGGCCTGCCCTACGACGTGCAGAAAGATGCGGTCGACGAGACGGACATGTGGGCCGATCCCGAGCACGCGCGTTACCCGGCGCGCCGCGTCGGCCCCGACCCGACCGATGTCGAGAAGGCGGCCAAGGCACTGGCAGAAGCCAGACGGCCCGTGATCGTCGTTGGTGGCGGCGTGGTAATTTCCGGTGCATTTGCCGAACTTGCGGCCCTTGCCGAACGGCTTGATGCGCCAGTGCTGACAACCATTTCGGGTCAGGGCGCCATCGCGGACGCGCATCCGCTTTCGGCCGGCGTCGTCGGCTCCAACGGCGGCACGTTGCCCACCCGAGCTCTGGTCGGTGAAGCCGATCTTGTGCTGTTCGTGGGTTGCCGTGCGGGTTCGGTCACGACCGAACGCTGGCGCTTTCCTGCCAAGGGCACACCGATCGTGCATGTCGACATCGATCCGGCCGTGATCGGCGCCATCTATCCCACCAAGGCAGCCGTCGTCGCCGACGCGAAGCTGGCGCTGGGCGCGATCGTCGCGGCGTTGGGCAAGGGTGGCACAAAATCGGATGCCAATGCACGCGTGGCGAAGGCGCGCGCGGAACGCAAGGCGGCGTTCGAGGTTCTGGCAAGATCCGACGACCGGCCGATCAAGCCCGAACGGCTCGTCGCGGAAATGGCGGCCGTGCTGCCCGACGATGCCGTGATCGTCGCCGATCCGGGCACGCCCTGCCCTTATTTCTCGGCCTTCTATCCCAAGCGCCGCACCGGACGCTGGTTCGTGACCAATCGCGCCCATGGCGCGCTTGGCTATTCGCTGCCGGCCGTCATCGGCGCAGCCATCGCGCGCCCGCAATCCAAATGCGTCGCGGTGATGGGCGACGGCAGCTTCGGCTTCGCGTGCGGCGAGATGGAGACGATCGCGCGGCTGGGCCTGCCGGTCACGCTCGTCGTCGTGTCGAACGCGGTCTATGGCTGGATCAAGGCCGGCCAGAAATCCGGCTATGGCCAGCGCTATTTCTCGGTCGATTTCAACCGCACGGACCACGCCGCCGTCGCCGCTGCGTTCGGCCTGAAAAGCTGGCGCGTCGAAGATCCGGCGAAACTCCGCTCGGCGCTTTCTGAAGCTTTTGCACATGACGGGCCGACACTGGTCGACGTCGTCTGCCAGCCGCTCCACGAAGCCAAAGCCCCTGTCAGCGAATGGGTTGCCTGAACATGTCCGATATTGCGATTTCGCCTGAAAAGCTGCGCTCCCTCGCCGTCGCGATCTGCCGCGCGGCCGGCTCTGCCGACGAGGAGGCGCGCGTCGTCGCGGAAAATCTCGTCGATGCCAATCTCACCGGGCACGATTCCCACGGTGTCGGGATGCTGCCGATCTATATCGATGCGGTGCGCCGCGGCGTGCTGAAACTCGGGATGAAGCCGAAGGTCGTCAGCGAAACGGTGGCCACGCTCGTTGTCGACGGGCAGCACGGCTATGGCCAGACGATCATGAAGGCGGCGACCGAGTTGCTGTGCGCCAAAGCCAAAGAGGCGGGCGCCGCCGTGCTGGCGCTGCGCGGCACGCACCATATCGGCCGCATCGGTGCGTGGGCCGAACAGGTGGCGGAGCACGGGCTTGCCTCGTTTTTCGTGGTCGACGTCGCGGGCGTGGACGCAAAGGTTGCCCCGCATGGCGGGCGCGAAGGCCGGCTCGGCACGAACCCGATCTGCCTGGGCATCCCGGTCAAGGGCGGCAAGCCGATCATTGCCGACATGGCGACAAGTCGCATCGCGGTCGGCAAGGTGCGCGTCGCCTTCAACAAGGGCGTCATGGTCGATCCGGGTTCGCTGATCGACGCCGCGGGCAATCCCACGACCGATCCGGGCGTGATGTTCGCCCCCGGCGGGCCGACCGGCGCGCTGCTGACGATGGCCGCACACAAGGGCTACGCGCTCTCCGCGCTCGCGGAGCTTTTTTCAGGAGCGCTGGGCGGCGGCGGGACGATCGCAAGCCTGCCGCCCGAAACCCAGCGCATCACGAACAACGCCATCGCCGTGGCGATCGACCCGTCAGCGCTGGGTACGGCCGATTACATTGCCGGCGAAGCCGCGCGCCTCGAGACCTGGCTCAAGTCGAGCCCGGGCGACGTGCTGCTGCCGGGCGAGCCCGAACGGCGCTCGCGCGACGCGCGCGCCCGATCAATCCCGATCGATGCAGGCAACTGGGCGCAACTCGCCGATCTTGCGCGCAGTCTCGGCCTCGATCCGGATTCCTATCTGCGCGGTTGACCCCGGTGGAGCCGTCCGGCCGGCTCTGGTTGATTTTCGCGGCCGCCATCCTGCTTGCCGCCGGGGCGGCAAGTGTCTGGATGGTTTCGGTCGAGCCGTCAGCGGCGCCGACGCCCGTCGCAGCCGTCGTCGCGCCACCCGAACCGAAGCCGGCGCCGCCGCCGGCTTCCAAGGTGGCGGCTGTCGCCGAAAAGCCGGCACCGCGCATCCCGGAGCCGACGCCGATAGCGGCGGCACCGGTCGTCGTCGACAGCTCGGAGCAGACTTACCCCCTGAACACATGGCGGATCGGCCAGACGATCGGCGGCTGGATCGACGCGCCCGCACTTGGCGACAATCCGCTCGACGATCAGGCAATTTTGGAATTGTCGGGCTGGGCCGGCGACAGCGAGGTGGGCTGGCGCGCGCGCCTTGTCGCAATCGCCGTATGCGGAACCGTCGTCGCAACGGTACGCGCCGACCAGCCGCGCCCCGAAGTGGCGCGTGCCGCGCATCCAAATCTCGGGCGGTCGGGCTGGCGCGCGAAGATTGCGGTGGCGCATCTGCCGCGCTGCGCCCAACCGCGCGTGCAGGCCGTCGCACAGATCGGCGATGGACGGAGCGCGTTGCCGCTGGGCGGTGAAAGGTCGCTCCGCCTTGCCGCAGCCGGCGGGCCGCATCCGGTTCTGCTTTCGCCGCCCTCGCCGGCGCTGCCGCCCGACGCCGAGCCCGAATTGCGCGCCATCCGCCTGTCCGGCAACACCAATGTCCGGCGCTGTGCGGGACTCCAGTGCGAAATCCGCGGCCGGCTTTCCGGCGGCAGCCATCGCGCGATCATCGGCGACGAGACGCCGGAATGGCTTCTCGTTTCCGTGCCGGCGAACAACCTCACCGGCTGGATATCCAAGCAGGTGCTTGCGCGTCGCTAGTTCAGAACCAGCCGCGCTTCTTGAAATAGAGATACGGCAGGACCGCCGAGGCGAGCATCAGGACGATCGCGAGCGGATAGCCGAATTCCCAGTCGAGTTCCGGCATGTGGCGGAAGTTCATGCCGTACATGGTGCCGACGAGCGTGGGCGGCATCAGCACGACCGAGACGACCGAGAATATCTTGATGATGCGGTTCTGCTCGACGTTGATGAGGCCAAGCGTGGCATCGAGCAGGAAGTTGACCTTCCGGCTGTCGAAATCGGCGTGTTCCATCAGCGATACCAGGTCGCGATTGAGGCTCTTGATCCGCGCGCGGATTTCCTTCGTCTGCTTCTTGCCTTCGAGTTCGACGGAGGCGTCGAAAAACCGGATGAGACGCACGAGCCCGAGCATGCTTTCGCGTGCGGTCGAGCAGAGATCCTCGATGCGGCCCAGCTGGCCGAGAACCTCCTGGAATTCCCGCTCCTGTTCGACGCGCCGCTGCGCGGTCGTGCTCGTGTGGCCAAAAATGCCGCGGGAGATCGCATCGAGATCGAGCCCGGCCTTTTCAAAGATGTCCGCAATGCGGTTGACGAACGTCTCGAGCAGGCCGACGAACGCCTCTTCGCCGGAAACGCATGCGCCGGGCTGGCGCACGATACGCGTGCCGAACGCGCTGACCGGCCTAGGATCGTGATAGCGCACGGTGACGAGGCTGTGGTTGGCGAGCACGAACGTGAAGGCATCCGCGGTCGGGCTCATCTCGTCGGCGCGTGCAAGGATCGTCGCGGTCATGTAGAGCGCGCCGTTCTCCGAATAGAGGCGCGCGGACGGTTCGATCTCGAGCATCTCCGCGTGCGTGGGAATGGCGAGATTGAACGTCGCATCGACGCGCGCGCGATCTTCCTCGGTGGGCGCGAACAGGTCGATCCAGACCGCCGACGTCGGCAGCTTTTCGCCGCCCGCGATGGCGCGGCGCTCGATCACTCCGTTGACGGGGACGTAAGCGAAGATCATGGGATGTCTCCCATTTCACGATTCAACAATCGAAGCAATCGCGGGATGGTTTCTACATCTTGTGCACTTACCCACAACCCCTTGTGGCCGGGCTTGACTCGCCCCACCCCCATGATCACAATATGTTGTAGGGAGACTGGAGTTTTCCACAATCCCTAGAAGTTCATAATCCGTCGAAAAATCAAGGGGATGGGGCATGGATTGGACACCCGAGCAGATCACCGAGCTCACGCGCCTGTGGGGCGAGGGACTGACGACGGCGGAGATCGGCAAGCGCCTTGGCATCTCCAAAAACGCGGTTGTCGGCAAGGCGCACCGCCTGCACCTGCCGGCACGCCCCTCGCCGATCAAGCGCACCGGCCCGCGCCCGCAGATCTTCCGTCAGGCCGCTTCGCGCCCCTCGCAGTCCAGCGCACCGCGTATGCAGCAGGCGCCACGCGAGCCACGCGTGCCGTCGATCGCCCAGCAGACCAGCGCCGCCGCACTCAAGGCGCTGGCCAATCAGCCGTCGGCAAAGCGCCTGCCGATGATGGCCCTCTCGGCAAGCACCTGCCGCTGGCCGATCGGCGATCCGGGCGATGCGGAATTCCACTTCTGCGGCGAGCGTTCGCTGGAAGGCAAGCCCTACTGCTCGACGCATGCCTCGATCGCCTACGTCAAGATGAAGCCGAAAACCGAGGCGGCGTGAGCTTCTTGCTTTCCTGATCGCCGTCCGCTTCATTCGGGGCGCGGGACTTCGGTTCCGCGCCCTGTTTTTTTCGGCCGCCCCGACGGAAGCGATGCACACCCTTTTCGCGCGCCTTTTCCTTCCATTCGCCATTGCACTGGTCGTCGCCGGGCCTGCGGTCGCGCAAACAAAAAATTCGCCGGCACGCGCGGAGGCCGAAGGCGAGTTCGCCTGCGGCGGCGAAGCGCGCGATCTCCCCTGTGCGGTGGCGCTGTTCTTCGCGTGCGCGGCACGGCAGACCGAAGATGCGTGTACACGCGTCGGGCTTACAGAGATTCCAAAGCTTGCCGACAAGCCCCAGCCGATCGAATACGCGATCGACCGCACCAGCACGATCCGGCCCGAGGACGTGACCGACGAGCTTCGCCATCTCGCCTGGTTCAGGCCGGGGTTCCTGCTTGTCGAGGCCGAGGCGCGGCGCTGCCAGCCGGGCGTCAGTTGCGCCAACGAGGACTGGAGTGACTGGCAGGTCTATCTGCGTTTCGAGGACGGCCGGTACTTCGTCGTCTACTGGCGCGGCGACAGTGAACCGGAAACGCCGCCCGACATTCCGGACGATTTCATGCCCACGCCCGCCCCGCCGCCGGCCGAGCCCGAAGTGCCGCGCTAAAGCCAAGCACTTGCTCGACTTTCCGCGCCGCTTGAGGTTAGCTTCGCCGGTTCCGGCCGCCGCATCTGTGGCGGAACGGCCACAGTCCTGAGGGGAAGACTTGGACGTGCCGAATAATCCCGAAATGCCGCCGTTGTCCTCGTGTCGAGCGGCATCCGGCCGGAGCGCATCGTGAACGACGATACGCTGCGTCAGATCCGCGAGGAAATGGTTGCCCTGCTGCCGCGCCTGCGCCGCTTTGCGCGCGGGCTCGCGGGAGCGCCCGACCAGGCCGACGATCTGGTACAGGCCGCGTGCGAACGCGCGCTGACCCGGATCGACCAGTACCAGCCGGGCACCCGGCTGGACAGCTGGATGTTCCGCATCGTCCAGACCATCTGGCTGGACGACCGGCGCGCCAGCAAGGTCCGCACCGGCGAAGGCCGGATCGATGCGGACATGGCCGAGGACGAGCTCGCTTTCGACGGCGGGCGCGGGATCGAAGCGCACATGACCTACGAGGCCGTGCGCGCGGCGATGGCCAAACTGCCGGAGGAACAGCGCGCCGTGCTGACGCTCGTCTGCGTGGAAGGCCAGAGCTACAAGGAAGCCGCGGTCGCGCTCGACATTCCCATCGGCACGGTGATGAGCCGGCTCGCGCGCGCCCGTTCGGCGCTCGCGCGCATGCTCGGCGAGACGGGCTCTTCGCTCGCCTCGCCGGCGGAATAGGAAACGCACGCGATGGAACGCCGCTTTGATGACGAGACACTGATGCGCTACGCCGACGGCACCGCCGCGGCGGAAGACGCACGTGCGCTCGAAGCGGTGCTGCCCGCGGATGCCGCCCTTGCCGCGCGCGTGGCGATGTTCCGCCGCACGGCCGAACTTGCGCATGCCGCGATGAACGAAGTTCTTCACGAAGCCGTGCCGCAGCGCCTCGTCGACGCGATCATGACCGCACCTTCCGCACGCTTCGACGACGAGACGCTGATGGCCTATGCCGACGGCGCGCTCGATGCCGTCGCCGCGACGCGTGTTGCCAAGGCCGCGCGGGCCGACGCGCGCATCGCGCGCCGGATCGAGGCGTTCCGCCATACGACTGCCCTTGCACGTGCGGCATTCGCGCCCGTGCTCGACGAACCGGTACCAGATCGCCTGGTCGCAGCGATTCGTTCGACCAAGGCCGGCAACGTCGTCGCGCTCCGGCCCGCGCGCGGGATTTTCCGGCGCCCGCTCGCAACGGCCGTCGCCGCCTGCGTGGCGCTGCTTGTCGTGCTGGGGGCAGGCGGCATCTTCACGGGCCGAATCCAGCCTCAGATCGGCGGGCTCGAACTCGCTTCGACCGACCGCTGGCTCGACAACGTCGCCGGCTTCTACAACCTCGCCGAAGCCACCCAGGCAAGCGAGGGCCGCCTGCTCGTCGATTTCACGGCCGAGGACATGGGCGAACTTGGCAAGTGGTTCGGCGCCAAGCTGAACCGCAACCTTGCGATCCCAGACCTCTCGCAGCAGGGATTTGCACTGCAGGGCGGGCGCATGCTGATCGTCGGCGGACGGCCGGCAGCGCAGCTTCTGTACAAGAACGATGCCAACGACGTCGTCGGGCTTGTCATCGCCTTCTCCGCGCGCCACGAGCAGGGCCCGCGCATCGACAAGCGGCAGGGCGTCAATGTCGTGCACTGGCATCGCGACGGCTATGCCTACGCATTTGCCGGCAGGATCGACGGCCAGCGCCTGCGTGCGCTCGCCGATCAGGCCTGGGCCGATCTCGAGGCGATCTAGCCGGCGATCAGTTCGGCCGGGTCGCCGATCCGGCGGCAGATTGCGGTCTTCAGCTTGCCCAGCGCCCGGTTCTCGATCTGACGCACGCGCTCTTTGGAAATTCCCAGCCTTACGCCAAGCGCTTCGAGCGTCACGCCGTTTTCGTCGAGGCGGCGGGCCTCGATCACCGCACGCTCGCGCGGATCAAGTTCACCGAGCGCCGCGTGCACGACACGGGCCCGGACACGCGCATCATGCGCGGCCATCGTCGCGGATTCGGGCGTCGGCCGCTCGTCGACGAGGCGGGCATTCCAGTCGCTGTCGCTTTCCTCGCCCAAAGGCGCATCGAGCGAACGATCGGCCGCGGCCAGCCGGCCTTCCATTTCCACGACGGCAGAAGGATCCACGCGCAGTTGGCGGGCGATTTCGGCACGCTGGGCATCATTCATGCGTTCGGCCGAGGGATCTTCGAGGCGCGCGCGCAGGCGACGCAGGTTGAAGAACAGCGCCTTGTGCGCCGATGTCGTGCCCGTTCGTACGATCGACCAGTTGCGCAAAACGAAGTCCTGGATCGCGGCGCGGATCCACCACTGGGCATAAGTGGAAAAGCGCACGTCGCGTGCCGGCTCGAAGCGCTGCGCGGCCTGCAGCAGGCCGATATGGCCTTCCTGGATGAGATCGCCGACCGGCAGACCGTAATGGCGGAACCGCAGCGCGATCGAAACGACCAGCCGGCCATAGGCCCCGACAAGTTCGGCGAGCGCCGTCTGGTCGCCCGTCTCGCGCCAGCGACGTGCCAGCGCCTGCTCGCGCGCACGCGCGAGCAGCGGCGCCTTCATCGCCCGGCGGATGACGATCGTGTTTGCACGCTGCGTCGAATGGTCGTCGAAATGAGCCATGTCGCTTTCCCGTGCATGGATACGCACGGGATCGCGGACCGGATCATTTCACTTCGAGAACCTCGAGAATTTCGCCGTCAGGACCGAGACTTGCCGCCAAAAGCGGGCCTCCGAACCCGCATCCACCGTCCACGGTAAGGGCGAAACTGCCGATGGCGGCACCCGGATGGGCCGGCGCAAAGCCGCGCACGACCCGTGCATAGCCCTCGAAAGGCCTTTCGATCGCATCGAAGCCGCGCGAGCCCCACCAAAGCGCGTCGCCCTGCGCGGCAAGCGGCCGCTCGATATCGAGCCCCGCGCTGACGAACAGCATCTTGCCCCGGTCGTCGAATGCGGCGCGCCGCAATGCGAGCGTCACTTCGCGATGGCCGGGGCGCGAGTCGAGACCGCGGCGCAGGCCCGTCGTCCAGCGCGAGAGCGCCGTGGCGCCCTCACGCGCCGCCGACTGGCCCTGCTTCGGATCGCCGCCATAGGCAGCGATTGTCGCGCCAAGCCCCTGGCCGAGCATCCAGCCCAGAACCTCGCCCGGATTGACCGCGAAATGGAGTTGCAGGCACTTCTGCCACATCTCCTCCTGCGCGCCGCGCAGGAAGACGACGTCGGCCGCAAAGAAGCCCGGCTCGGCAATCGTCTCGCGCCGGAAGCGCACGATCTCGTCGACCGTCTCGGCGACCGCTGTGCCACGCCCGAGCCAGTTTCCCAGATAGACGATCCGGTCGCCCGGCTGGCGCCGTTCGGCGATGGCATCATGCAGGCGGGCCAGCGCTTCGGCCGCTCCGTGGATCGCGGAGATTGCCCAGACGCGGTGGCAGCGGCGCAGGATCGCAAAGCGCTCGTTGCGAGCCGGACGTAAATCTCCGTTTGATACCATCGCCAAGGGAAGCTAGCGCGTTCGCCCGCGTCGCCCAAAGGAAAACCTGCGGTTTCTAGCGATCGGCTGCGCGCGTCCAAAGAATGGCAGTCGCGCATATGAAACCGATCCCGGCCAATCCGGCCATCACCCCTTCGACGCCGATGGCCGTCCTGAACGTTCCGATCAGCAGCGGATTGAGGTAGGTTCCGAACGTAAAAAAGGCATTGAACAAGCCGATCGGTTTGTCTCTATCCTCGGCGCCGAAACGGTCGGATACCCAAATGCTCAGTCTCGGGTAGGCGAGGCTATATCCAAGCCCGAATGCCAGGCCACCGCCGACCGCCGCGAAGGCCGTGGGCGAGGCACACAGCATCGCATAGGCGAGCGACATAAGCCCGATGGCGAACGCCACGACGCGCTGCCTCGTCGCGCGCTCGAAGAAGGAAAGGAGCGTAAATCGCGCGCCGAACAATACGACGGTAAAGGTCGAAAAGAAGAGTCCCACCGGCAGGCCGCGCGAAAGCATCAGTTCAGCCATGTAAGACGGCACGATTCCGAACAAAAGGCCGGTGACCAGAATCGCGACGAAGGCGACGCGCACCGAGCGCATGCCCAAGACGGCTAGATAGCCGGAATTGGGCATTCCAGGCCGCGCAGCATCAGCCCGAGCGAAAAGGAACCCGAGAGCGGCGAGAACGATCGGAATTGCAGTCAACGGAAAGAACTCGTCGGCGCCGAAACGGTCGAGCAGCGCACTCGAGATCGACGGACCGACGATGTTGGGCATGGGTATCATGCTGCTGAAGATTCCGAAAAAATAGACCGCCCGTCGCGTCGAAAGCTGCGCCTTCGCATAGACCATCGCCGACGGCAGGAAGAGCCCGTAGCCGAGCCCCTGCAGCAGGCGCGATGCCGCGGCGGCGATCGGGGAAGAAGCTGTCGAATGGAAACTGAGATATGCCGCAAGGAAGATCCATGCGGCGACGCGGACGGTCGCCAGTGCACCGATCCGCTGTGCGACAGCGCCCGATACGAGCGTCCCGAAAATCGCCGATATCCCGTAGAGCGACAGGATCGCGCCGACTTGCGCTTGCGTCAGCCCGTAGGCCTGCAAGATCGGAGCGAGCAATGCGCTTCCGGCGTTGCCGAGAAACATGAGGAACGTCAGAACGCAGGCGACGACATAGCGGCGGCGACCCGACGGCTGGCAAAACGCGCTCGCGCTCCGGTCGGAGCTACCGGCTGGAATTTGCTTTTCAAGACCCTGCATTCGCGTTACGCCGGGACGGTCGAATGTCGGAGATGACGGCAGCGTAGAATTCGCAGTAGCTCGAATTCTCGTTCGCCACGCGCCCGGCAGTCTGCGGCCTCAGCTCGGCCAACCGATGCATGGGCAAATTCATCTTCCAATGATGTTCGACATGAAGATTGTTGCCGTTCGTGAACCAAGTCATCAAGCGGTTCGACCGAATCGTGCGCGTATTCTGAAAGACGTCCGGCGAATTGCGCCGACAGCCATAGTGCTCCGGAATCTCGACGAGAACGTGCACCGGAGCCGCGATCGCGATCAACGGGAAGAGCCAGCAATCGAGAACGACCGTCGAGCCGGTACCGACTGATGCGATCGACGCAGCTAGGAGAACGAGCCCCATCAGGCGGTATTCAGATCTGATCGCACATGCGCGACGCCGGCCGAATTCGTTCATCTCGCGGCCGGATACGGAGCGGAGAATTCGCCGCGCGCAGTCGGCGAAATGCCGAACCATGAAGAGCATCGACAATAGCCCCAGAGCGTCCGATTTCCGCAAATCGCCGTAGTCGAAGAACTCCCTATCGCCGGGCGTACCCAGTCTTTCGTGATGCTTCAGATGTGCCGCCTGATATGCCGAGAACGACACCAGCATCGGCAGCCCGAGCACGAAGCCGGCATATCTGTTCCAGGGTCTGCGCGAGAACCCGGTGTAGTGAAGCGCTTGATGCTGCAGCTCGACCGCATGAACGAACGCAAGGCCGAGGGCAATGATGCAACCAATTCGTCCAATCCCCGCAAGTTCGGCGGCTCCAGCTCCGGCGCTCAGAATCCATGTGGCGACGACAAGAAGTTTCCCGGCAAAGACGCAGTTCGATACCTGAACGGGTCCAACTTGCGTCGACATCGATAGCCCCCATTTCAATACATGTTTTGATCGCAAGATATTATTAAAAGCAAGTTTCCGTTGTTTTTTCTGGCGCTATCATGCCGTCGATCGAGATGGCTAGCGTCCTGCGACCGCGCCTCCGATGCTTGCAGCCGCACTTATGACGCCTGCCTCGTATAAGGCAGCGCAGAGGACGTGCCATCGGTGATTCGGCCCTACGGCGACCTTGTGGCCACGGCCCCGCAGGGCTTCGGCCGGTGATCCGAAGTCTTCACGCAATGCGATTTTGCTGTCTTGGGCGTGCCGCGGAAAAGTGGAACCGGGACCGTGCTCCACATGAAAATGCGCCCGCTCGACGGCATCGCTCAGATCCCATCCCAATTCCGCGAAACGGAGGAAAAACTGCAAGGACCACTGGTCCTGCATATCCGAGCCCCGGCACCCGAACGAGAGTCGCGCGCCATCGTCGCGAAACGCAATCGTGGGCGACAATGTCGTTCGTGGCCGCGTTCCGGGCATCAGGCTCGAAGCCAGACCGTCCTGGAGCCAACACATCTGCAAGCGTGTGTTCAGGGCGAACCCGAGCGATGGGATCGTCGGGTTTCCGCCCGGCCAGCCTCCAGAGGGCGTCGCAGACGCGACGTTTCCGTGCCGGTCGATGACATCGATATGGCAGGTGTCTCGGCCGGGCAGAACCGGCGCATGCCGACGACGGGCGTGGCCGCCCAATCCGGCTCTTGCCGTCTTGTATGTCGGAAGTCGGATCGGCGTGTCACCGATCGAGCCCGGAACAAAGTCGTGCGATGCGGCACCAGAAATTAGCGCCCGACGTTGCATCAAACAATTCGATGCAAGGAGCGCGTCGCGGCTGATCCCGTCGGGCACGTTGTCGCCGTACCATGCTTCCCTGTTCGCCAATGCGAGTTTCATCGCCTCGGCGAAGGTATGGACATATTCGTCCCCGAACGGGTCCATTTCCCCGACCGCGCAATGTTCGAGGATCCCGAGCGTTTCGAGTGCCACCGGTCCCTGCGACCAGAAGCCGGGCTTGAAGACCTGAAAGTCTCCATAGCGGAGCGAAACCGGCACCTCGACCGTCGCGTGCCAATTCGCGAGATCTGTGCCGCACACGACTCCCTCACGCGGCACTCCGTTTTGGTCAGGAAACGTCCGCTTGGAGAAGGTATCGATCTCGTCGGCAACGAAGCCGCTGTAGAAAGCGCGCCGTGCAGCGTCGATCTGGCGATCGCGATCAGTTCCGGCGGACGCTGCGGCGCGCAGCAGGCGGTCGTAGGTCCGTGCGAGTTCCAGATTGCAAAACAGGGAGCCGAGTTCCGGCAACTGCCCGTGGCGAAGGTACAGTGCGGCCGAATCTGGCCATTCGCGCAGGCGACTTTCGGAACGGACGATGTCGTCGCGGAAATTCGGATGGACCGGAAATCCGGCCGATGCATACGGGATGATCGGGGTCAGGATGTCCGCGAGCGATTGCGTCCCGAAGTCCCGCAGCAGCACTAGCCAGCCGTCCAGCGCGCCGGGCACGACTGCGGAAAGGGGGCCGTCAGCCGGTACGGCCTCCAGTCCGAACGCGCGGTATCGTGCAATTGTCGCCGCGGCGGGCGCCACGCCCTGCCCGCAAATCACGTGCGGCACCGTCTCCTTCGCGCGCGCCGCAAGGACGACGACTTCTCCGCCGAGGCCGGCCTGATGGGGCTCGACGACCTGCAGCGCGAAGCCGGCGGCAACGCAGGCGTCGAAGGCATTGCCGCCCGCCTCCAGCACGCGCATGCCAACTTGGGCCGCGATCCAGTGGGTCGTCGATACGACGCCAAAGGTTCCTGCGATGCTTCGCGCTCCCGAGGGGGTCCGCACAGGAGCGATTCGCTCAGGCACGCGGCACCGCGGGCGAGATTAAAAATACAATTGCTGAATGTATAATGCGCGAATGAAACACGCTCTGTTAGCAACATGTCAAACAAAAAAACCCCGCCGGTTGCCCGGCGGGGCTCTTTGTCGGTGACCGTCAGCCGTCGATCAGGCGGCCTTGAGCATCGCCTCGAGGCGCTGGACAGCCGTTTCTTCGGAGATCTTCTCGACCGCCGCGAACTCGCGCACCAGCCGGTCGAGCGCTGCCTGATACATCTGGCGTTCGCTGAACGACTGGTCGGGCTGGCCGGCATTGCGGTGCAAGTCGCGCACGACTTCCGCGATCGCCTTGGGATCGCCGGAATTGATTTTCGCTTCGTACTCCTGCGCGCGACGGCTCCACATGGTGCGGCGGATGCGCGCACGGGCCTTGAGCGTAGCGAGCGCGTTCTGCATTTCCTTCTTGGTGCACAGCCGACGCAGGCCCGAGGTCTTGGCCTTCAGCATCGGCACGCGCAGCGTCATGCGGTCCTTGTCGAACTGGATGACAAAGAGGCGCAGCTTGGTGCCCGCGATCTCCTGCGTCTCGAGACCCGTGATCTTGCCCACGCCGTGGGTCGGGTAAACGACGTGGTCGCCAACCGCAAAGCCCAGATCGTCCGTCTCGCGTACCGTCGTCTTGCGTAGCGTCATGGAAATGCAGCTCCTCTCGAAATCCCGTCCCGACCGAACCTGTCGTCGCCCTTGTCTCTGCCGTCCTGTCCGATCCGGCCCTGCATCAGGTCACCAGACCGAAAAATTTCCCGTTCCGGAGAGCCGCTTTTGCTCGCCGAACCTTTCGCCGTATCACACAACTATTTGAAATAGCTGCTAGATCGGTCTGTTATGAAACGGGCGCCTGGCCCGGTCCGGCCCCTCCCGGGGCAAGATCGGGGTGCGGCTCAATTGCCACACCCCGACCAGAAAGAAGCTATCACAAAAATGGTCAAAAAGCACGCGTTACCCGCGCGTTTTTCGCACGGCTCCACGTCCTTTAACGAGATTCAGGTCTCTTTTGGCGTTCCGGATAGGACTTAGGGATTACCGGAGCCGGGTTTGGGAGAAAAATGCTTCTCGAATTTTCCGGCAACACCCTTCCAGCTGTCGGCGTCGGCCGGGGCGTCCTTCTTCCGGGTCAGATTGGGCCACTGGGCGGCATATTCGTTATTCATTTCCGCCCATTTCGACGCCTTGGGATCGGTGTCGGGCACGATCGCCTCGGCCGGGCATTCCGGTTCGCACACGCCGCAATCGATGCATTCCTCGGCCTTGATGACGAGCATGTTCTCGCCTTCATAGAAGCAGTCGACCGGGCACACTTCGACGCAGTCGGTGTACTTGCACTTCACGCAGGCTTCGGTGACGACGTAGGTCATTTTTGCGCTCTCTGGGCAGGCCGGAACGGCGAAAACGGATGGTCGGGTAGCACACGCACGGTGCCGGGGGCAACCCCGCGCGAAGAGGGGTCAAACCGGATCGTAGAGATCGCGCCAGAGCGTTCGGGCAGTCGCGGCATCGCCGCGTCGCGAAGCAAGGTCAAGCACCTCGACGGTCCTGAGCCGGCTGCCGACAACCAAAGTCAGCACATCACCGGCCTTCACGTGATCGCCCTTGTCGAGAACGCGCCCGCGCACGCGTACCTTTCCATCGGCCAGCGTGGCCTGCGCCAGCGCCCGCGTGCGGCAAAAGCGCGCGACCCAGAGCCACGTGTCGATGCGCTGGCGGTCCGGCGCGCCTTCTGCCGTCACGGACGCTTGAGCGGTGCCAGAACCGCAAAGGGCGAGTGCGCGTCGGCCGGCCCCCCGGCCCGCGCGGCGCGCGGCTTCTTTGCGATGAAGCGGCCACCTGCATCCGGATCGCGCAGCATGCGATAGCCCAGTGCGGCGACGACCGCGGGGAGGATCGCCGCCTCGCAATCCACCAGCCGGGCCCAGGCCGGTTCGATCGCGAACGCGCCCTCGCGGCCAACGACCGCGAGCGATTGGGCGAGCTTTTCAAGCCGGTCCGCGCGCACGGCAAGCGGTCCTGCGGGGAGATAGAGGCATGCCGCGAGCAGACCGGGCGGATGGGCATCGATCGGGAAGCTGATGCGCCCCAACGGCGGCTGCACATTGGGCACGCCCGCGTGAACCGACCACAGGAGGGCGCGCAGTTTCGAGGACGCATGATCCTTGAGCGCCGGCACGAACGCGCCGTAGACGCCGACACGAACGCCGGAGCGCCCGAGCGCACCAAGCATCGCCTTGTCGAGGGTCTCCGGCGCGATGGTGAGTGCCGCTGCCGGCACGGCCCCGAGTGCCGCGACGATTTCGAAGGCAAGACCGCGCGCGGCCGGCGGCAGTTCGTCGCTCTCGAGCCGGAACAGCGGTGCCAGACGCGAATGCAACATCACGCCAAGCCAGTCGGCCAGCCGGCGCAGGACTGCCTGCCGGTGTGCCGGTTCAAGCAGATCGCTGCGCCCGAGCACGATTTCCGGCGAAAGCGCGCGCGGCCCGGCGACAAGGCGTGCGACTGCGTGCCCGAGCCAGAGAATCCGCGCGTCGGGCGCAAGTTCGAATGCGGGATCCGGATCGTCGACCAGCCGCTGCACGCGCACGCCGATATCCCGCCGCAACGCGCGGTTTGCCGCAGCACGGACGGCCGACGCGCCACCATCGAGTGTGGGATCGGCGCGGAATTCGAACCCGTCGAGCCTGCCCGCATGGACACCTTCCACACGCACCTCGCCGTCGGCCGCGACCGACGCCAACAGATCGCTGCCGTCGGCGAGCTTGCGCACGATCACCGCGTTACGCCGGTCGACGAAGCGCTGCGTCAGCCGTTCATGCAGCGCATCGGAAAGGCGGTCTTCGACCGCGCGGGCCCTGGCCTGATGGGTTTCGGCATCGCCCAGCCAATCGGCGCGGTGCGACACATACGTCCAGGTGCGGATCGCCGCGATCTTCTGCAGCAGCCTGTCGATATCTCCGTCCGGATCGTCGAGCCGCGCGATCGCCTTGGCAACCCAGTCGGCCGGCAGGCGTGCCGCCGGGCCCGCCAGATGGCCGAAGATCGTCGCAAGCAGGCGCGTATGGGAATCCGACATCTGCTTGCGGAAATCGGGGATGCGCGCGACCTCCCACAGCAGCGCCACGCGGCCCTGCGCCTTGCCGCGCACCTCGGCATCGCGCGCGAGATGCTGGAGTGCCAGATGGTCGTCGGCATCGCGCACGCGCACAAGCTCGCCCGAGGGCGCGCGCGCATCGAGCGAAGCCAGCAACCCGTCGAGCGATCGGAAATCGAGATCGGAATTCCGCCAGTAGGCGTGGTTGAGCGCCGGATAGCGGTGATCCTCGATCGCCGAAATAACATCGGGGTCAAGCGCGCCGGCGTCGGCCGTGGTGCCGAACGTGCCGTTCGTCATGTTGCGGCCCGCACGGCCCGCGATCTGTCCCAGTTCCGGGGCCGCCAGCCGCCGCATGCCGCGCCCGTCGAACTTGGCGAGGGCGGCAAAGGCCACATGGTCGATATCCATGTTGAGGCCCATGCCGATCGCGTCGGTCGCGACCAGATAGTCGACGTCGCCCGACTGGTACATCTCGACCTGCGCATTGCGCGTGCGCGGGGAAAGTGCCCCGAAGACCAGCGCCGCCCCGCCCCGCTGCCGGCGCACGAGTTCGGCGATCTCGTAGACCTCGGCTGCCGAGAACGCGACGACGGCCGAGCGGCGCGGCAGGCGGGTGATCTTGCGCGGGCCCGCATAGGTGAGCGTCGACAGGCGCGGACGCACGACGAATTCGGCCCCGGGCACCAGCCGACGGATCAGGCCGCGGGCACTTTCGGCTCCCATGAACATCGTCTCGTTGCGGCCACGCGCGTTAAGCAGGCGATCGGTGAAGACATGGCCGCGCTCGCGATCAGCGACCATCTGGATCTCGTCGACGGCCAGGAACCCGACCTCGCGGTCCATCGGCATGGCCTCGACCGTGCAGACGAACCAGCGCGCGCCCGACGGGACGATGCGTTCCTCGCCGGTGACCAGCGCCACCTGTCCCGTCCCCTTGGCGGCGGCAATGCGCTCGTAATTCTCGCGTGCCAGCAGGCGCAGCGGAAAGCCGATCATGCCCGTACGGTGGCCGAGCATGCGCTCGACGGCCAGGAACGTCTTGCCCGTGTTCGTCGGCCCGAGCACGGCAGTGATCTTCGAATCGCCCATCGCGTCCTTGACTCTCGGCCCTCGGGCGGGCGAATTCAAGCCATGCTCATCGCCCAGATTTCCGACCTGCACATCCAGCGCGACGGCAAGCCGGCCTATGGCGTCGTCGACACCGTCACGATGCTGAAAAAGGCCGTCGAGACGCTCAATGCCCTCGACCCCCAGCCCGACGTGGTGCTCGCCACCGGCGATCTGGTCGAACGCGGCTCGGCCGAGGAATACGCCATCCTCACGGAAATCCTGAAGCCGTTGAAGGCGCCGCTGCTGGTCGTGCCGGGCAACCACGACGCGCGCGGGCCGCTCGCCAAGGCGTTTCCGGAAATCGGCAAGCGCGTGGGCGACAGCGAATTCTTCCACTATGCGGTCGACGAATTTCCGGTCCGCCTGATCGGCTACGACACCACGGTGCCGAAGCACCATCACGGCGAAGTGTGCGCCGCGCGCGCGGAATGGCTCGACAGGACGCTGGCCGCCGGCGGCGACAAGCCGACAATGATCTTCCTGCATCATCCGCCCTTCCGCACGCGCATCGCGGTCATGGACAAGTCGGGCCTGGCCAATTCCGACCGGATGGCGGCGGTCGTCGCCAAGTATCCGAACGTCGAGCGCATCCTGTGCGGCCATATCCACCGCTCGATCCAGGCCCGCTTCGCCGGCACGATCGCCTCGGTCGCGCCCTCGACCGCGCACCAGATCGCGATGGACATCCGCGACGACGCGCCGCTGTGCTTCAACATGGACCCGCCCGGCTTCCAGCTCCACGCGTGGGCACCGGATAACGGGATCGTCAGCTACACCGCCGCCATCGGCGACTACGGCGAACCCATCAAGTTCCCCTGGTAGAATCGGGGTCTTGCGCGGCGCCGATCCTCCGCCTAGATAGCGCGGAAAACCGGGACCCGGAGCCGAAGCGATGACAGACCAGCCGACCGTCGAAACGCGCGAATTCCAGGCGGAAGTCAGCCGCCTGCTCGAGATCGTCGCCCATTCGCTCTACAGCGAGCGGCAGGTTTTCCTGCGCGAACTCATTTCAAATGCTTCCGACGCCTGCGACAAGCTGCGGTTCCTCGCCCAGCAGCAGGCCGACCTGACGGCGGGCGATTCCGATTTCCGCATCGGGCTTTCGTTCGACAAGGACGCGCGCACGCTGACCGTTTCCGACAATGGCGTGGGCATGGACAGGGACGAGCTTGTCGCCAATCTCGGCACGATCGCGCGATCGGGCACGGCCGCCTTCGTCAAGGCGATGGAGGAAGGCCAGCGCAAGGACAATCCGCTGATCGGCCAGTTCGGCGTCGGCTTCTATTCGGCCTTCATGGTCGCCGACCGGGTCGTCGTCGACACCCGCAAGGCCGGCACGGACGCCGCATGGCGCTGGGAATCCGACGGCAAGGGCAGCTATGCCGTTTCGGCCGGAACGCGCGAGAAGCGCGGGACGGCGATCACCATGCACCTGAAGGACGACGCAAGCGAGTTCCTCGACGACGCCAAACTCGGCGAGATCGTCCGACGCTATTCCGACCATATCGCCATCCCGATCGTGCTCGGCGACAAGACGCTCAACCGCGCCTCGGCGCCGTGGACGCGGCCGAAGGCGGAGGTGAGCGAAGAGCAGCACGAGGAATTCTACCGCCACGTCGCGCACGCCTTCGACAAGCCGTGGAGCACGCTGCACTGGCGCGCCGAAGGCAAGATCGAATACGCCGCCCTGCTCTACGTGCCCGGCATGCGGCCGATGGACCTGTTCGCCCCGGAACGCCGGCACGGCGTGAAGCTCTATGTCCGCCGCGTCTTCGTGAATGAGGCGCCCGAGGGGCTCGTACCGCGCTATCTGCGCTTCCTGCGCGGGGTCGTCGATTCCGAAGACCTGCCGCTCAATGTCAGCCGCGAGATGCTGCAGAACAACCCGGTCCTGACCAAGATCCGGCAGAGCGTCACGGGCCGCGTGCTGGGCGAACTTGAAAAGCGTGCCAAGGACGATGCCGCCGGATACGGCGAATTCTGGGGCAATTTCGGCGAAGTGCTGAAAGAGGGCATCTTCGAGGATGCCGAGCACGGCAAGCGCGTGCTTTCGCTCGCGCGCTTCAAATCGAGTGCGAAGGGCGAAGAATGGGTGTCGCTTGCCGATTATGTCGCGCGCATGAAGGAAGGCCAGGACGCGATCTATTACATCGCCGGCGATGATGCCAAAGCCGTGGCGTCCAGCCCGCACATCGAAGGCTTCCGCAAGCGCGGCATCGAAGTGCTGCTGCTTTCCGACCCGGTCGACGAATTCTGGATCGCGCAGACCGACGAGTTCGAGGGCAGGAAGTTCCGCTCCGTCACGCGCGGTGCCGCCGATCTCGCCAAATTCGCGGAAGGGGAAAAGAAGGACGAGGCGAAGACCGACGCGCCGGACATCGCCCCGCTTCTGGCGCTGTTCCGGCTGGCGCTTGGCGAATCCGTCAAGGACGTGCGGGCGAGCGAGCGGCTTGCCGAAAGTGCCGTGTGCCTCGTCGCCGACGACAACGATATCGACATCCATCTCGAGCGCATGCTTCGCCAGCACAAGCAGCTCAAATCGATGTCCAGGCGCATCCTCGAGGTCAACCCGTCGCACGCGCTGGTCAAGGCGCTTGCCGAAACCGTCCGCGCGAGGGGCGAAAACCAGGCGGTGCAGGCGCGCGTGAGCGAGATCGCAAAACTCCTGCTCGACCAGGCGCGCATCGTGGAGGGCGAAAAGCTCGACGATCCCGCCGATTTCGCCAAGCGCATGGCCGACGCGCTGGCTGCGGGTTTCGCGCCGTCTTGACCCACGTCAATGCCGCCTAGGGTGGCGATGTGCTCCAGATAGGGCGTTGCACGGGACCTTCGTGTGCAACGACCTGCTTTTTTTGGACATATCGAATTGGAGGATGGAATGGATATCAGATCCCTGCTGCCCTTCGCCCGCGTCACGACCTCGGCAGGCACCGACCCTTACTACGCGATGCGCCGTGACATGGAGCGGATGTTCGACGACGCTTCGCGCGGATGGCCGAATCTGCCAACTGCCAAGAGCGGTGCGTTTCTGAGCCCGGCCGTCGATGTTTCCGAGACCGACAAGGGACTCGTCTTTCAGGCCGAATTGCCCGGCATCGATCCGAAAGACGTCCATGTCGAACTCGTCGACGGAACCCTGACGATCGCGGCCGAACGCAAATACGAAAAGGACGAGAACGACGACAAGAAGCACATGCACCTGAAGGAGCGCGCCTACGGCACGTTTCTGCGGCGCTTCGACCTGCCGTTCAATGCCGATCCTTCGAAAGTGGCCGCGGCCTTCGACAAGGGTGTCCTGAAAGTCGAAGTTCCGCGACCGCCGGCCGCGGAAAAGAAAGCCGCAAAGATCGAAGTGAAGGCCGGCTGAGCCGCTTCGAAGACGATTGAATCCGGCGTCGGGCGGGGCTTTAGTTGCGGGCATGCCGCAGGCCTCGCTCGACCGTCATTCGCCGTTCCCCGCCGAAGCGCCCACGCGTGCCGACGCCAAGGCAATGGATGCGCGCGATCCGCTGGCCAAGGCCCGCGACCTGTTCCAGCTTCCGCATGGCGTCATCTATCTCGACGGCAATTCGCTGGGCGCGCTGCCCCGCCACGCCGCCAACCGCGTTTTCGAAACCATGCGCGCCCAATGGGGCGAGGACCTGATCGCCGGCTGGACCAAGCATGGCTGGATGGATCTGCCGGCGCGCGTCGGCCGCAAGATCGGCGAACTGGTCGGGGCACCCGAAGGCACGCTGCTCGCCTGCGACACGACGACGATCAATCTCTACAAACTCCTTGCTGCCGCTTTGGCCGAACGGCCCGGCCGGCGCACCGTCGTCTCCGAGCGCGGCAACTTCCCGACCGACCTTTACGTGGCCGACGGGCTGTTCCGCACGCTCGGCAAGGGGCATCGCCTGAAGCTCGTCGACCGGGCCGAGGACGTCGTGCCCGCGATCGACGCCGACACGGCTGCCGTGATGCTCACGCAGGTCGACTACCGCACCGGCGCGCTGCATGACATGGCGGCCGTCACGAAGGCCGCGCACGCGAAGGGCGCGTTGACGATCTGGGACCTCGCCCATTCCGCAGGCGCGCTGCCGGTCGACCTCGCAGGCGCGGATGCCGACTACGCGGTCGGCTGCGGTTACAAGTATCTGAACGGCGGGCCAGGTGCGCCGGCGTTCCTTTACGTGGCACACCGCCTGCAGGCGAGCTTCATGCCCGCCCTTCAGGGCTGGCTCGGCCACGCGAAGCCGTTCGATTTCGACGGGAGCTACCGGCCGGCCGACGGCATCCAGCGAACGATCGTTTCCTCGCCCCCGATCCTGTCGCTCGTCGCGCTCGAATCGGGTGTGGATACGCTGCTGCGCTGGAATATGGCCGATATCCGCGCGAAGTCCGAGGCGCTGACCGAGATCTTCCGCATCCTGATCGACGGGGTTGCCGACCGGCTGGGTGTGGTGCGCGCCAGCCCACGCGAGGTCGCCCGGCGCGGCAGCCAGGTCTGCTACCGCCATCCGGATGGTTACGCCATCGTTCAGGCGTTGATCGAACGGCGGATCGTGGGCGATTTCCGCGCGCCCGACATCATGCGCTTCGGCTTCGCGCCGCTTTACCTGCGTCATGTCGACGTGTGGGACGCCGCGGCAAATCTCGTCGACGTGATCGAAACGCGCGCCTACGACGAGCCGCGTTACCGCGTGCGCGCGAAGGTGACTTGAACGTCCGACGAGGGATTATCGGCCCGTGCCGGCGCGTTGTCATAGCGCACGGAACGGAGATATCGATGAAGATCAGCACGTTGGCTCTCGTGGCGCTGCTCGGATCGGCTTCCGCCGCAGCCCAGGCCCAGCCCGCCCAGCCGTCGCCCGACGCGCTTGCGCGCCAGGCCGTCGAGCTGATGATGCAGGCATTGCAGGGTGCCATCGCGAACCTGCCGCAATACGCGCCGCCCGAGATCGACGCGGACGGAAACATCACGATCCGCCGCCTCAATCCGCCGCGAAGCACGGGTCAGGTTCCGTCGCGCAAGGACGACGGGCTATCCCTGTGATCTAGAGATACGTCGCGACGATCATCGCGAGTGCCGACCAAAGCGCCGTGAACGTGCCGCCCATTCCCGCGACGCGGAAGCGGAAATTCTCGGCCGTCTGCGAGACGCCCCATGCGTGGGCCAGCCTGGCGGCGAGCAGGATCACGCAGGCGACATGAAGGCCTGCGGCCGGTGCGCCGCGAAGCTCCGCGAAGGCCAGCAGCAACAGGACGAACGGCACGTATTCCGCGAAATTCCCGTGGACGCGCAGACGGCGATCCAGCGCCGCCTCGCCGATCGGGCCGATCGCCTTGCGCCCGGCACGCCGCGCGCCGATCGCGCGCACGCTGAGCACGAAATAGAGCGCCGCGAACGGCACCGAATAGAGCGGAACGATCTCGAGAGACATTTCGACCTCGCGGAAAAGAAAAACCCCGCCCGCCTCGCGGCGGACGGGGTCTTTCGCCGGATTTCCGACGTTCCTTACGCCGCCTTCAGCAGGCCGCGAAGGACATAGGGCAGGATCCCGCCGTTTCGATAGTACTCGACCTCGTCGAGCGTATCGATGCGGCACGTCAGGTCGACCGTCTCGGTGGCGCCCGAGGCGCGCTTGATCGTCATCTTGACGGTCATGCGCGGCTTGATGCCGCCCGAAATGCCCGAAATGTCGACGATTTCCGAGCCGTCGAGCTTCAGGGTCTGTCGCGACACGCCTTCGGGGAACTGCAGCGGCAGCACGCCCATGCCCACGAGGTTCGAGCGGTGGATGCGCTCGAAGCTCTCGACGATCACGGCCTTGACACCAAGCAGCATCGTGCCCTTCGCCGCCCAGTCGCGCGAGGAACCGGTGCCGTACTCCTTGCCGCCGAAGATGACGAGCGGCACGCCGCGCGCCTTGTACTTCATCGCGGCGTCGTAGATCGACATCGTCTCGCCTTCCGGCATCAGGCGCGTCATGCCGCCCGAGGTGCCGGGCGCCGCTTCGTTCTTGAGACGGATGTTGGCGAACGTGCCGCGCATCATGACTTCGTGATTGCCGCGACGCGCGCCGAACGAGTTGAAGTCGTTCGGGCGGACCTGATGCTCGATCAGGTAGTTGCCGGCGGGGCCGTCCTTCTTGATCGATCCGGCCGGGCTGATGTGGTCCGTCGTGATCGAATCGCCGAGCAACGCAAGCGGGCGGGCGCCCGCGATGTCGGAGATGGCGCCGGCTTCCTTCGGCAGTTCCTCGAAATAAGGCGCCAGTTTCACGTAGGTCGAGCCCGGCTGCCACTTATAGGTCATGCCGGCGCTGGTCCCCATCTTCTGCCAGTTCGCGTCGCCCTTGAAGACGTTGGCGTAGCGATCGCGGAACATCTTGGCCGACAGGGTCTTGCGGATCGTGTCCGTGATCTCCTGGTTCGAGGGCCAGATGTCCTTGAGATAGACCGGACCGTCCTTGCCCATGCCCAGCGGCTCGGTCGTGATGTCCTTCAGGAGCGAGCCCGCAAGCGCATAGGCGACGACGAGCGGCGGCGAAGCGAGGTAGTTCGCCTTCACCTGCGCGTGGACGCGGCCTTCGAAGTTGCGATTGCCCGAGAGCACCGCGGTGACGGTCAGGTCGCCCGCATCGATCGCTTCGGCCACTTCGTCGGGCAGAGGGCCCGAGTTGCCGATGCAGGTCGTGCAGCCGTAGCCGGCAAGCGTGAAGCCCAGCGCGTCGAGCGGCTTCTGCAGATCGGCAGCGAGCATGTAGTCGGTCACGACCTGGCTGCCGGGCGCGAAGGACGTCTTCACCCAAGGCTTCGTCTTGAGGCCCTTGGCAACCGCGTTGCGCGCGAGCAGGCCCGCCGCGACGAGGACCGCCGGGTTGGACGTGTTCGTACACGAGGTGATCGCCGCGATGACGACGTCGCCGTTCCTGAGCGTGTAGCCGCCGTTCGCCTTGACCGGGACGCCATCCTTGGCGTTTTTCGGCCCGACGAGTTCGGGCAACGCCTTTTCGAAGCCGGCCTTGGCGGCCGACAGCAGCACGCGGTCCTGCGGGCGCTTCGGCCCGGCGAGCGCCGGCTCGACGGTCGACATGTCGAGTTCAAGCGTGTCGGTGAAGACGGGATCGGGCGTCTTGGCGTCGCGCCACATGCCCTGCGCCTTGGCGTATTCCTCGACGAGCTTCACGCGCGAAGCGTCGCGGCCGGTGAAGGTCAGGTAGTTGATCGTCTCCTTGTCGACCGGGAAGAAGCCGCACGTGGCGCCGTATTCGGGCGCCATGTTGGCGATCGTCGCGCGGTCCGCGAGCGAGAGCGTGTCGAGGCCGGGCCCGTAGAATTCGACGAATTTGTTGACCACGCCCTTCTTGCGCAGCATCTGCGTGACGTTCAGCACCAGGTCGGTGGCCGTCATGCCCTCGCGCAGCTTGCCGGTGAGCTTGAAGCCGACGACTTCGGGGATCAGCATCGACACGGGCTGGCCAAGCATCGCGGCTTCCGCCTCGATGCCGCCCACGCCCCAGCCCAGAACGGCGAGGCCGTTCACCATCGTCGTGTGGCTGTCGGTGCCCACGAGCGTGTCGGGATAGGCATAGGTCGTGCCGTCGCCATCCTGCGTCCAGACGGTCTGCGAGAGATATTCGAGATTGACCTGATGGCAGATGCCGGTGCCCGGCGGAACGACGCGGAAATTCGAAAACGCGGCGGACCCCCAGCGCAGGAAGGCGTAGCGCTCGGCATTGCGCTCGTACTCAAGCGCCACGTTCTTACCGAAGCTGTCGGCCTTGCCGAAATTGTCGATCATCACCGAGTGGTCGATGACCAGATCGACCGGCGAAAGCGGGTTGATCTTCTTCGGATCGCCGCCCATCGCGACCATCGCATCGCGCATCGCGGCAAGGTCGACGACAGCCGGCACGCCGGTGAAATCCTGCATCAGCACGCGCGCGGGACGATAGGCGATCTCGCGCGTCGATTTGCGTTCGGCCAGCCAGCCCGACATCGCCTTGACGTCGTCGACCGTCACCGTGCGCCCGTCTTCCCAGCGCAGCAGGTTTTCCAGCAGGACCTTCAGCGAAAACGGCAGGCGCTCGATGCCCTTGAGGCCTGCCGCCGCGGCCGCTTCAAGGCTGTAGTACGTGTACGTTTTACCGTCGACGGTGAGCGTCCGCCGGGTCTTCATCGTGTCATGGCCGAAGGTGGGCACGGGTAATCTCCCCTATATCCCTGATGCGAAAAGGAAGGTGACGCCTTGGATAGCACGCCCGCAGCGCCCGTTGAAGTGTGGCGCGCGCCCGGCCGGCGCCGTCCGGAGCCCCGGCGGGGGGCGGCAAGCGCTGCGTTGTCAAAGACTTGTTAACTTTCCCGGGCCATAGTCCGATCCTTCCGGCCCGTCCGCGACAACAGGATCTGAATTTGAACGTCGCGCCCCCCAAGAAGCCTACGCCAGAAACCGGCCAGGACGCGTCCGACGAGCCGGGTTTCGACCCGCTACGCCTTCGCCGGCGGTTGATCGCGCTTGTCGGATTGATCAGCGCGATTGTCGTCGTCGTTTTCTATTTCTCCGCCGTCACCGCCTATGATCGGGCCGAGGACGCCGCGATGCGTCAGGCCGCGACGCTCGCGCGCGCGATCGAGGAACATGCGGGCAAGAGCATCGGCGCCGCGGACCGGACGATCGTCTCGCTCGCCCGGCAGATCGCCGCCGGTACCGCGGACGGGCGCCGCGACCTCCTGCTGATGTTCCGCGAAAGGCGCGACCTTGTACCTGGGTCGCTTGCGGCATTCACGATCGACGCGGCAGGCAATGTGCGCGTGGACACGGCCGCGGGCACGGAATTGGCCGTGGATGCCGCCACATCGATGTTCTTCGCGATGATCGATCGCGCGCCCTACGACGTGACGCAGATTTCGCCGCCAATCTACGTGTCGCGAACCGACAGCTGGCACGTCTATCTTGCGCGCCGTTTCAAGGACAAATTCGGCAACGATGCCGGCTTCGTGGCGATGACGCTCGATCTGGGCTATTTCCGCGAGTTCCACGGTTCGCTCGACGTCGGGAAGAGCGGGACCATCGCGCTGTGGCGCGATGACGGCATGCTGCTGACGCGCCAGCCGGCCGATCTCGACCAGATCGGCCGGACTTATTCGGGCCCGATGCTCGAAGGCCTGCGTGCAGGCAAATCCGAAGACTCGGTTCTCGTACGTTCGCCGATCGACGGCATCGAACGGCGGCTCAGCTGGCGGCGCATCGCGAACCTGCCGGTTGTCGCTTCGGTCGCGCTCGCGTCGTCGGACTATCGCGCACCGCTCGATGCCGCGATACGCCAGCAGGCGCTCGCCGTCGCGGTGGGCGGCGTGCTGGTAACCGTGCTTGCGATCATCGCCTGGCTTCATCTGGGCAGGCTTTCCCGGCTGGGCACGCTCTACCGGGCCGACCGCGAGCAGCTCGCCCGTTCGCAGCGCCAGCTGCGCGCCGTGATCGACGCCGTTCCCGGGATCATCAATGCAAAGGACGAGAACGGCCGCTACACGCTGATGAACGCCTTTCAGGCGCGCATCTTCGGAATCACGCCGGAAGCCGCGGTCGGGCGCAGCCTGTCCGAATTCACGAGCGCCGAATTCGCACGCGAAGTCGAAGTGCGCGAGCGCGTGGCGCGGCGCACCCGGACGACCTCGCACGATGTCGAGGACACGTTCCTGGTCGACGGCGTGCCGCGCAGCTTCCTTGCAAGCAAGATCCCGATCGTGGATTCCGATGGCGTCTCGCGCCAGACCGTGTCCGTGGCCTTCGACATTTCGACAATGAAGTCGGTCGAGAGCAAGGCGCGCGCAGCGGAAGCCCAGCTTCGCGCCGCCCTTGATTCGATCCCCGAAGGATTCGCGATCTTCGACGAGCAGGACCGCCTGACCGTGGCGAATCGCCCGTTTGCGGAAATGTTCACCGATCACGGCGACCCGGCGCGGATCGTCGGCCAGACCTACGAAGAGGTCGTCCGCGGGTCGATTCGCGCGGGCGAGCCGCCCGGCGAGGATCATACGCCCGAAAGCTGGGTGGAGGAGCGCGTGCGCCGGCACCGGGAGGTTTCGGCCGAGCCGAATCTCATCAAGATCGGTGGCGCACGATGGGTGTCGGTCGCCGAGCAGCACGTGCCCGGCATCGGCGTCGTGGGCATCAGCACCGACGTGACGCGATTGGTCGAGACCGAAGCCGAACTTCGCAGCGCGCGCGACCAGGCCGAGGCCGCCAACCGGGCAAAATCGCAGTTCCTTGCCAACATGAGCCACGAACTGCGCACGCCGCTCAACGCGATCATCGGATTTTCCGAAATCATCGAAAGCCAGATCTTCGGACCTGCGGGCCATCCGCGCTATGTCGAATATGCGCGGGATATCGCGGCGTCCGGCCGGCATCTCGTGGCGCTGATCGGCGACGTGCTCGACATGTCGAAGATCGAGGCGGGCCGCCTCGAGCTGGAAGAATCGCGTGTCGATGCCGTCGAGGTGATCTCCGGCGCTGCAGCGCTCGTCAACGGCGAAGCGCTGACGCGCGGCGTGCGTCTCTCGTACGATGCCGCCGAACTGGAAAACGTCGCGCTCTGGGCCGATTCGCGCGCGTTGCGGCAGGTGCTGCTCAACCTGCTTTCCAACGCGATCAAGTTCACGCCCAGCGGGGGACGCGTCGAACTGCGCGGACGCCGCGCACCCGGCGGCGGCATCACGATCGAGGTGAGCGACACCGGCGTCGGCATCCCGGCGGCAGACCTCCCCCATGTGACCGAACCTTTCCGCCAGGCCCCGGGCACCGCGGCGATCTATGGCGGCACGGGCCTCGGTCTATCGATCACCAAGCATCTGGTCGAAATGCATCAGGGGACCCTCGATCTCGAAAGCGCGCCGGGTCGCGGCACGACCGTTCGCGTGAACCTGCCCGCCACGCGCGTCGCCAGCACGCTGGCGGCCTGACGCTTTACACCTTGAAAAATGCCGCCAGCCGGTCGAGCACTTCTGCGCGCGCCTGAAAGTGCGGATGGTGAGCGGCCTTCGGCACGGCCCATGTTGCGCACGGGCCGCGCACGGCCGCCTTGATGCGCGCGAGCTGGTCGAGCGTGCCGTATTCGTCTGCCTCGCCCTGCAGCGCCAGCACGGGCACATCGAGCACGCGGATATCCTTCTCGATGTTCCACCCGCGAAAGGCCGGCGAAAGCCATGTTTCGGCCCACGCACGGAACAACGCATCGGTCCCCTCGCCATGGTAGCGGGCCAGCCGCTCACGCATGTCGGTACCGGCGTAGGTCAGTTGTGCCGCTCGGATGCCGGCCAGCGTCACGTCTTCGACGAGCACGTGCGCCGCCATCGTCGCGATCCGTCCGACGCGCGCGGGATGTCGTGCCGCGGCAAGCAGCGCGATCGAGCCACCGTCGGAATGCCCGACGAGATCCGCGCGCTGGATCTGCAGCGCATCGAGTACCGCAACCAGCGTTGCCGCCTCCTCGTGCAGATATGCCGGCGTGCGCGGCCCGGCCATCGGCCCGGAATGGCCGTGACCGAACCTTTCATAGACAAGGCCCGGCCTGGCGGCGGTGGCACACAGCGCTGCCGGAAAGTCGCGCCATTGCGCGATCGATCCAAGCGCTTCGTGCAGGAACACCAGCGGCGGTGCCTTGGGCCCGTCGATGCGCACCGCCGCAAGCCTGCGGCCGTCGATCGTCACGTTGAAGGGTGTGCTCTGCTTGACCAAGTTCGACCTTTCGACTTAAGTGGACTGAGCACGGGTTCCGCCGCGAATGACGGGTTCTACAACCGCCAGCGCGGCCACCGGAAGGGGGCACGTGCGACCATCGACAGGGAGCGAGGCGGCCATGGACGGCGGCATTTCGGGGGATTCCTCCCTCGACACATTCCCGAAGCTCCTTATGCGCAACGCGCGTACGCGTGGCGACCGTCCGGCCATGCGCGAGAAGGATCTCGGCATCTGGCAGAGCTGGACATGGGCCGAAACCGCGGCGGAAATCCGGCGGATCGCGTGCGGGCTTGCCTCGCTCGGCGTGGCGCGCGACGACAAGGTCGTGCTCGTGGGCGACAACCGCCCGCGCCTCTACTGGTCGATCTGCGCCGCACAGGCATTGGGCGCCGTCCCCGTACCCGTCTATCAGGACGCGGTGGCCGACGAGATGGCCTTCGTCATCGAGCATGCCGAGGCGCGCGTGGCCATCGCCGAGGATCAGGAGCAGGTCGACAAGCTTCTCGCCATCCGCGCGCGCATCGGCCTGCCGAAAACGATCGTGTATGACGATCCGCGCGGGATGCGGAACTACACCGATGAGGGCCTCGCGGACTTCGAAAGCGTGCTTGCTGCGGGCGACGAGTGGAACGCGAGGCGCCCGAACTTCCTCGATACCGAGATCGCGCGCGGCCGGGGCAGCGATGCCTCGGTCATGCTGTATACGTCCGGCACGACAGGCCAGCCGAAGGGCGTGCTGCTGACATTCGAGAACGTCATCCGCACCGCGGAAAACGCGATCCGGTTCGACAGCCTGACCGAGACGGACGAGGTTCTCGCCTATCTGCCGATGGCGTGGGTCGGCGACCACATCTTCTCCTACGCCGAGGCCTACGTCGCCGGTTTCTGCGTGAGCTGCCCCGAATCGGGCGCCACCGTGATGACCGACCTCAAGGAAATCGGCCCGAGCTTCTTCTTCGCGCCGCCGCGCATTTTCGAGAACATCCTCACGCAGGTCGCGATCCGGATGGAGGACGCCGGAACCGTGAAGCGGTGGATGTTCCGGTACTTCATGGGGATCGCGAAGAGCGCCGGCATCGCGATGATGGACGGCAAGCAGGTCTCCGCCACCGGCCGGCTGCTTTATGCGCTGGGCGAGCGGCTGGTCTACGGCCCGCTCAAGAACGCGCTGGGCCTTGCGCGCATGCGGGTGGGCTATACGGCAGGCGAAGCGATCGGGCCCGATATCTTCGATTTCTACCGCTCGCTTGGCCTGAACCTGAAGCAGCTCTACGGCGCAACGGAAACATCGGTCTTCATCTGCATGCAGCCCGACGGGCAGATCAAATCCGATACGGTCGGCGTTCCCGCACCCGAGGTCGACATCAAGATCGAGGAGTCGGGCGAGGTGCTCGTGCGCTCGCCCGGCATCTTCAAGAGCTACTACAAGAACGACGCGGCGACAGCCTCGGCCAAGACCGCCGACGGCTTCTACCGCACCGGCGATGCCGGCTATTTCGACAAGGACGGGCACCTCAAGATCATCGACCGCGCCAAGGACGTGGGCCGGCTTTCCGACGGCACGCTGTTCGCGCCGAAATACATCGAGAACAAGCTGAAGTTCTTCAGCTACATCAAGGAAGCCGTCGCGTTCGGCCACGGGCGCGATTATGTGGCTTGCTTCGTCAGCATCGACCTCGAAGCGACCGGCAACTGGGCCGAGCGGCGCGGCATCGCCTACGCTTCCTATCAGGAACTTGCCGCAAAGCCCGAGGTGCTTGCCCTCGTCCAGCAATGCGTCGAGCAGGTGAACCGCGACCTGTCGGAAGATCCCGCCCTCGCCGGCTCGCAGATCCGCCGCTTCCTCGTGCTTCACAAGGAACTCGACGCCGACGACGGCGAACTGACGCGCACGCGCAAGGTGCGCCGCGGCTTCATCGCCGAGCGCTACGGCGCGCTGGTCGAAGGGCTCTATTCCGGGCACGACCGTGCGCACATCGCCACGACCGTCACGTTCGAGGACGGTCGCAAGGGCCGCATCGAGGCCGATCTCGAAATCCGCGAAGCCGCGCGGGCGACGCCGGCGGCCCATGTCGAGCTGCGCAAGGCCGGATAGCGAATGTCGCGCGACGCCCCGCGCCCGATCGGCGACACGCTGCTGAAGGTCGAGGATGTGAGTCTCGGGTTCGGCGGGGTGCGCGCGCTATCGGGCGTGTCGTTCGACATCCGCAAGGGCGAGATCCGCGCGATCATCGGCCCGAACGGCGCCGGAAAATCGTCGATGCTCAACTGCATCAACGGTTTCTACCAGCCCAGCGAAGGCCGCATCACCTACAAGGGCAAGGCGCGCGGCGCCATGCGCCCGCACGAGGCCGCACGCGACGGCATCGCCCGGACGTTCCAGAACATCGCGCTTTTCCGCGGCATGTCGACGCTCGACAACATCATGACCGGCCGCATGCTGAAGATGAATCGCGGCTTCTTCTGGCAGTGCCTGCATTGGGGCCCGGCGCAGAGCGAGGAGATCGAGCACCGCGAAGCCGTCGAGCGCGTGATCGACTTCCTCGAGATCCAGGCGATCCGCAAGGTTCCCGTCGGCCGCCTGCCCTACGGCCTGCAGAAGCGCGTCGAGCTTGGCCGGGCGCTGGCCGCCGAGCCGGAGCTACTGCTCCTTGACGAACCCATGGCGGGCATGAATCTCGAGGAGAAAGAGGACATGTGCCGCTTCATCCTCGACGTCAACGAGCAGTTCGGCACGACGATCGCGCTAATCGAGCACGACATGGGCGTGGTGATGGACATCTCCGACCGCGTGGTCGTGCTGGAATACGGCCGCAAGATCGCCGACGGCGATCCCGAAGCGGTCAAGGCCGATCCGAAGGTGATCGACGCCTATCTCGGCACCGGGCACGGGTGAGGCAGGCAATGGACGCCATCTTCGATTTCCTGTTCGGGCCGCTCAAGGAGATCTGGGCCTATCCCACGTTTTTCGTTGAAGTCGTCGTCGGCGGGCTGCTGACGGGCGTGATGTACAGCCTCGTGGCACTCGGTTTCGTGCTGATCTTCAAGGCGTCGGGCGTTTTCAATTTCGCGCAGGGCGCGATGGTGCTGAGTGCCGCGCTTTCCTTCGTCGGTTTCACCGAACTGGGCGTGCCGCAATGGCTGGCGATGCTGCTGACGCTGGCGATGATGGTCGCCCTTGCCTTCGTCATCGAACGCGTCGTGCTGCGCCCGCTCGTCAATCAGGCGCCGATCATCCTTTTCATGGCGACGATCGGCGTGACGTTCTTCATCGACGGCTTCTTCCAGATGCTGTGGGGCGAGGACGTCAAACGCCTCGATATCGGCATTCCGAAGGATCCCATCGAGATCCACGGCGTGCTGGTGAACACCTTCGACATCGTCGCGGCGGTCGTCGCCGGCTCGCTCGTGGCCACGCTCGCCTTCTTCTTCCAGTCGACCCGCATCGGCCGCGCGCTGCGCGCGGTCGCCGACGACCATCAGGCCGCGCAGTCCGTCGGCATCCCGCTGCAGACGATCTGGGTCATCGTGTGGTCGGTGGCCGGCATCGTGGCGCTGGTGGCCGGCATCATGTGGGGCTCGAAGCTGGGCGTGCAGTTCTCGCTCGCGCTGGTCGCACTGAAGGCGCTGCCGGTCCTGATCCTCGGCGGCTTCACGTCGATCCCGGGGGCGATCATCGGCGGCCTCATCATCGGCGTGGGCGAAAAGGTCGCCGAAGTGTTCTGGGCGGAGAAGATCGGCGGCGGGATCGAGGACTGGTTCGCGTATATCCTGGCGCTGTTCTTCCTGATGTTCCGCCCGCAGGGCCTGTTCGGCGAACGCATCATCGAGAGAGTGTAGCGACGTGATCTATCGCGAATCCGGCCAGTTCAAGACGAGCTACGCCACCGATCAGGCGATCTTCCCGATCCTGCAGGACCGGATCGCGCTGGCGATCCTGCTGCTGGTCGCCTTTGTCGGCGCGCCGATGTTCGCTTCCGACTATTTCCTGACGACGATCCTGATCCCGTTCCTCGTGTTCTCGGTCGCGGCCCTTGGCCTCAACATCCTGACCGGCTATTGCGGCCAGCTCAGCCTTGGCACAGGCGGTTTCATGGCATGCGGGGCCTTCGCGGCCTACAAGATCGCCACCGCCTTCCCCGATCTCAACATCGTGTTCGTGTTTTTGCTGGCCGGCGGCGCTGCGGCACTGGTGGGCGTGGTGTTCGGCCTGCCGAGCCTGCGCATCAAGGGCTTCTATCTGGCGGTCGCCACGCTTGCCGCGCAGTTCTTCCTGATCTGGCTGTTCACGAAGGTGCCGTGGTTCGTGAACTACTCGCCCTCGGGCGTCATCTCGGCGCCGCCGCGCGCGGTCTTCGGTTTTTTCGTGACCGGGATCGAGGCGACCTCGCACGCCAAATACATCTTCTGCCTCGCGTTCGTGGCGCTGCTGGCGCTCGTGGCCAAGAACCTCGTGCGCGGGCGCGTGGGCCGCGCGTGGATGGCGATCCGCGACATGGACATCGCGGCCGAAATCATCGGCATCCGGCCGCTGCACACCAAGCTTCTGGCCTTCGCGGTGTCGTCTTTCTATTGCGGCGTGGCGGGCGCGCTGTGGGCCTTCATCTACACAAGCTCGGTCGAGGCGCTTGCCTTCGACATCAACCGCTCGTTCCAGATCCTGTTCATGATCATCATCGGGGGGCTGGGCTCGATCCTGGGCTCGTTCATGGGTGCGGCCTTCATCGTGATGCTGCCGATCCTGCTGAACGCGGGGCCCACGGCGCTGGGCACGCCGCTGTCGACCTCGACCATCGCGCATCTCGAGCTGATGACTTTCGGCTCGCTCATCATCTTCTTCCTTGTCGTGGAACCGCACGGGCTTGCCCGGCTCTGGCAGATCGGCAAGGAAAAACTGCGACTTTGGCCGTTTCCGCATTGAGGCGGTGGCCTTCCGAAACCGGCTGGCGGGCGGCCCCGGGCTGTCGTAAGGTTCGCCCCAAGGTCGGTTAACGATCGGCCGGGACAATCCCCGGCAATCACATGTCTGAACAGGGAGAACGCCCGATGAGCCTCTACCGCTTTGGGTCCGCTCTGCTCGGTGCAGCGATCCTCGCAGCACCCCTCGCGCTTCCGGCTCCGGCCCTCGCGCAGGCCAACGAGCAGTTCATTCCGTCGCTTTCCTACCGCACCGGTCCGTTCGGGCCGAACGGCACGCCGTTCGCCGACGGCTATCTCGACTATCTCAAGATGATCAACGCGCGCGACGGCGGCATCAACGGCGTGAAGATCACGTATGAAGAGTGCGAGACCGCGTACAACACCGACCGCGGCGTCGAATGCTACGAGCGCCTGAAGGCCAAGGGCCCGACGGGTGCCACCGCGATCGTGCCGCTGTCCACGGGCATCACCTACGCGCTGATCGAACGCACCGCGCAGGACAAGATCCCGCTGCTGACGTCGGGCTACGGCCGGTCGGACGGTTCGGACGGCCGTGTCTTCCCGTGGATGTTCACGCTGCCCGCCACTTACTATTCGCAGATGGACGCCATCGTGCAGTTCATCAAGTCGAAGGAAGGCGGCTCGCTCAAGGGCAAGAAGATCTCGTACATCTATCACGACAGCGCGTTCGGCAAGGAACCGCTGCCGGTGATCCAGCGCCTGTCGAAGGAACTGGGCTTCGACCTGTCGGAGTTCCCGGTGCCGAACCCCGGCGTCGAGCAGAAGGCGATCTGGCTGCGTATCGGCCGCCAGATCCGCCCGAACTACGTGATCATGTGGGGCTGGGGCGTCATGAACCCGACCGCGATTACCGAGGCGGCGGCCGTGGGCTTCCCGCGCGACAAGTTCATCGGCGTGTGGTGGGCCGGTTCCGAACAGGACGTGACGCCGCCCGGCGATGCGGCCAAGGGCTACATGGCCGCGAACTTCCACGGCACGGGCAAAGACTACAAGTTCATGCGAGACATCGAAGCGAACGTGCTGAAGCCCGGCCAGGGAACGGGCGAAGCGCGTCATGTCGGCACGGTCCTCTACAACCGCGGGGCGATCAACGCCGCGATGGTGGTCGAAGCCGTGCGCACCGCGCAGGAGCGCTACGGCAACAAGCCGATGACGGGCGAGCAGGTCCGCTGGGGCTTCGAAAACCTGAACCTGAACCCGCAGCGGCTCGCCGCGATGGGCTTCGAGGGCTTCATGCCGCCGCTCAAGACGTCGTGCGCCGACCACGAAGGCGGCGGCGTCGTGCGCATCCAGCAGTGGGACGGCAAGAAGTGGAACTGGGTCTCCGACTGGATCGAGCCCAACCGCAAGATGCTGCGCGAGATGTACGAGGCGGGTTCCGCCCAGTACGCCAAGGAGAAGAACATCAAGCCGCGCGACTGCGCGAACCAATCCTGAAGGACCCGCAAGTGGTCCAGGGATTCTAGCCTGACGGGGCGGGCCGGAAACGGTCCGCCCCTTTTTATTTTCCGGACAGCCGCGACATGACGACCGAAGCCGCCGAACTCGAAACCAAGCTGAAGACGCCGCGCGAGAAGCCGCTGCTGGCGGTCAACAACATCGAGGTGATCTACGATCACGTCATCCTCGTGCTGAAGGGCGTGAGCCTCGAGGTGCCCAAGGGCGGCATCGTGGCGCTGCTCGGCGCCAACGGTGCCGGCAAGTCGACCACGCTCAAGGCCATCTCGAACCTGCTGCGCGCCGAACGCGGCGACGTGACCAAGGGCACGATCGAATACAAGGGCAGCCGCATCGACGGGTTGACGCCCAACGATCTCGTCAAGCGCGGCGTGATCCAGGTGATGGAGGGCCGCCACTGCTTCGGCCATCTCACCGTCGAAGAGAATCTGATGACGGGTGCCTATACGCGCACCGAGGGGCGCGCCGCGATCCAGCGCGACCTCGAACTCGTCTACGGCTATTTCCCGCGCCTCAAGGAACGCCGCCGCTCGCAGGCGGGCTACACGTCGGGCGGCGAACAGCAGATGACCGCGATCGGCCGCGCGCTGATGAGCAAGCCGGACATGATCCTTCTCGATGAACCGTCGATGGGCCTCGCCCCGCAGCTGGTCGAGGAAATCTTCGAGATCGTCGTGAAGCTCAACCGCGAGCAGGGCGTCTCGTTCCTGCTGGCCGAACAGAACACCTCGATCGCGCTGCGCCACGCGCACTACGGCTACATCCTCGAGAACGGCCGCGTCGTGCTCGACGGCTCGGCCGAGACGCTGCGCGGCAACGAGGACGTGAAGGAATTCTATCTCGGCATCGCCGCCGGCGGGCGCAAATCGTTCCGCGACATCAAGCATTACAAGCGCCGCAAGCGCTGGCTGGCTTAAGACGCTTGATCGGCACGCCGCGGCCGGGCGAGTCTGGCACCGGTTCGATTCGACCTGCGGGGGCAAATCTGAAATGGCGATGGAGTTTTTCGACGATCTCGAGACGCGCGACCCGTCCCTGCGCGAGGAGCGGCAGTTCGCCGAACTGCGCAACCAGATCGAGAACGCGAAGACCAACGCTCCCTACTTCGCCGAAGCCCTGAAGGATTTCGAGCCCGCGCGCATCGTCGACCGCGCCGCGCTTGCGACGCTTCCCGTCGTGCGCAAGGGCGATCTCATCGAGTTGCAGAAGAAGCGTGTCGCCAAGCGCGACCCGTTTGGCGGGATGACGGCAGTCAAGACCGCGCATCTGGGGCGCATCTTCATGTCGCCCGGCCCGATCTACGATCCCGAGGCGATGCGGCAGGACTATTGGCGGCTGGCGCGCGCATTGTGGGCGGCCGGATTCCGTCGCGGCGACGTGATCCACAACTGCTTCAGCTACCACCTGACGCCGGCAGGCTCGATGCTCGAGATGGGCGCGCACGCGATCGGCTGCCCGGTCGTGCCCGCAGGCACCGGTAATACCGAACAGCAGGTGCGCGCGATTTCCGACGTGCGCCCCGCCGGTTATGTGGGCACGCCGTCGTTCCTGAAGATCATCGTCGAGAAGGCCGCCGAACTGGGTGCGGACGTGTCGAGCCTCAAGCGCGCGCTCGTCTCGGGCGAGGCGGTGCCCAAGGCGCTGCGCGGCGAGATGGCCGCAAAGGGAATCGAACTGCGCCAGTGCTATGCGTCGGCCGATCTCGGCCTCATCGGCTACGAGAGCGTGCCCGACGAGGGCCTGATCCTCGACGAATGGCTGGTCGTGGAAATCGTCCGCCCGGGAACGGGCGAAGCGCTTGCCGACGGCGAAGTGGGCGAGGTCGTCGTCTCGACGCTCAATCCCGACTATCCGCTGATCCGCTTCGGCACCGGCGATCTGTCGATGTTCGTGCCGGGTACGAGTTCATGCGGGCGCACGAACCGCCGGCTGCGCGGCTGGATGGGCCGCGCCGACCAGACCACGAAGGTCAAGGGCATGTTCGTCCATCCCGGCCAGGTCGCCGAGGCGGTGGCGCGTCACAAGATCGCGAAGTTCCGCCTCGTCGTGTCGCGCGAGGGCGACAGCGACACGATGACCCTGAAGGTCGAGGCGGCATCCGATGCAGGTCTGGCGGCGAAATTGGCCGAAAGCCTGCAGGCGACGACGAAGCTGAAAGGGGCCGTCGAATTCGCCGCCCCTGGCACCTTGCCGAACGACGGCAAGGTGATCGAGGACGTGCGGAAATACGACTGAGAGCGCGCGCCCTGAACGCGGGCGCGAACGCCGCGTTAGCGGCCGGCGGCCGCCGCCATCAGGGCCGGATGCGTCACGACGAACGACTCGTCGACGACATCGTGCGCCATCGCGAGAACGGCGATAACGGCGGGAATGGCGGCCAAGGCTACGAACGCGAGCATTTTTTTCTCCAAACGGCACCGGTCATGTCCGGCGTCCGATGGGAGGACTATCGCTCTGAAAAGTGACCAAATTCTGAATATTTCGCTGCGCTGCACACACACGAGCCATGCAGTGGGTGCATTAATGTTTTCCGATTAATGTATCGATATGCATAACTTGCCGTGGAATTTGACGAATTGGGCAAAAGGCGAGAATTCACGCTTCTGCCACAAACCGGCCCGAATAAAGCCGTCGCCGACCCGTTGAATTGGATCCTCGGCAGACTGACCGCGAACGCGCACGCAATTTTTGCCGAAGACCCCACCCAGCCAAGGGCTCCCCGGACTCCAGCCCTGGTCGGGAACTTTGCGCGAGGGCGGGTATGGACCCGGATGTACGGTCCATATCCGCCTCTTTTTTTCCGCTAATCTCCGCCCGATGGATTCGAACCCGACCGCCGGCCTTAAAGGGCGCGCGCTTGCCTGCCGGCGTGGCGGGCGCACCGTCTTTCAGGCACTCGATCTCCGGGCCACGCCCGGCGACCTGCTCGTGCTGCGCGGTGCCAACGGTGCCGGCAAATCAAGCCTGCTGCGCGTCCTTGCGGGCCTGCTTGCGCCGGCCGCAGGCACGCTCGATTGGGACGGCGAGGCGATCGGCGAAGATCCGGCCGCACACCGCGCCAGGCTTGCCTTCATCGCCCACACCGATGCGCTGAAACCCACGCTGACGCTTGCCGAGCATCTGCACTTCCATGCCGCCCTTCGCGGCGCATCGGGCACAAACGTCGCGGCGGCGCTCGATGCCTTCGGGCTTGCCGCGCTTGCCGATACGCCCGCGCGTTTCCTGAGCCAGGGCCAGCGTCGGCGCGCCGCACTTGCGCGCCTGCTTGCCGCACCGGCGCCACTCTGGCTGCTCGACGAGCCGACGAACGGGCTCGACGCGCCATCCGTCGACGCGCTGGCGCGCGCCGTGGCGCGGCACCGGGCGGCAGGCGGCGTCGTCGTGGCGGCCACGCACCTCGAATTCGCGGGCGCTTCGGCCCGCACGCTGACGCTGGGGGCGGCGTGAACGCGGCCCTTGCCCTAGTCGTGCGCGACCTGCGCCTGGCGCTACGCACGCCGGCGGAAACGCTGACGATCCTTGCCTTCTTCGTCATCGCGGCCACGCTTTTCGCGTTCGGCATCGGGCCGGAGCCACAGGCGCTGGCGCGCGTGGCGACGGGCATCGTCTGGGTCGTGGCGCTGCTTGCCTGCCTCATCTCGCTCGACCGGCTGTTCCAGTCGGAGGCCGACGACGGCAGCCTCGACCAACTCGTGCTCGCCCCCGCATCGCTCGAACTGCTGGTGCTCGCCAAGTGCCTCGCGCAATGGCTGACGACCGCATTGCCGCTGATCGTCGTCTCGCCGATCGTCGCGACCATGCTCCAGCTTCCTGCCCAGGGATACGCGACGCTGCTGCTCACCTTGCTGCTGGGCACGCCAAGCCTCTCGCTATTCGGCGCGATCGGGGCTGCCCTGTCGGTGGGCGCGCGCAAGGGCGGCGCGCTGCTCGCCCTGATCGTCCTGCCGCTCTACATCCCGGTGCTGATTTTCGCCGTCGCAGCGGTCGAGGCCCAGATCGCCGGGCTCTCGCCGCGACCCCATCTTTTCCTGCTGGCAGGGTTCGGCGTTTTCGCCCTGACAATCACGCCGTTCGCGGCAGCGGCGGCCCTGCGGCAAGCCAGCGAGTAGGACATACTGCGCCCATATGTCGCCCTGATTGGGTTGGAAAATCCCGGGCGGCGGGCAATACTCCGGCCCGGCCGAAAAGGCCTGTTTTGAGGACTCCCGTTTGAACTGGCACCGCTACGCAAGCCCCGCGAATTTCAAGCGTCTTTCCGACCGGCTCATGCCGTGGACGGCCGGCGGCGCGGCGGTGTTCCTTGCCATCGGCGTGTGGACCGGGCTTTTTGCGTCGCCGGCCGACTACCAGCAGGGCGAGACGGTGCGCATCATGTACGTGCACGTGCCTGCCGCGTGGATGTCGATGTTCGTCTACGCGAATCTCGCCGTGGCCGGTGCGGCGGCACTCGTGTGGCGCCACCCGCTTGCCGAGGTCGCCGGCCGCGCGATCGCACCCGTGGGTGCGGCCTTCACGTTCCTCTGCCTTGTCACCGGCTCGCTGTGGGGCAAGCCGATGTGGGGCACGTGGTGGGTGTGGGATGCGCGCCTCACCTCCGTGCTGATCCTGTTCTTCGTCTACCTCGCCTACATGGCGCTCAATTCCGCGTTCGACGAGCCCGAGCGGGGTGCGCGCGCATCGGCGGTGCTGGCGCTGGTGGGCGCCATCAACCTTCCGATCATCAAGTTCTCGGTCGACTGGTGGAACACGCTGCACCAGCCCGCGTCGATCACCCGGCTCGACGCGCCTGCGGTCGACCCGTCGATGCTCGTGCCGCTGTTCGCGATGGCCGTCGGCTTCACGTTCTTCTTTCTCGCCGTCGCATTGGTGCGCATCCGCGCCGAGTTGCTTGAGCGTCGCCTTGAAGCGCTGCGCCATGCGCGCGTGGCCGGCAGCACGATCGTCGAGCGTGCGTGATGGCGGCTTTCCTCGACATGGGCGGCTATGCGGCGTTCGTCTGGCCGGCCTGGATCCTTTCGGCCGTCGTCGTCGCATCGATCGCGATGACGAGCGTGCGCCGGCTGAAGTCGCTCGAGCGCGAACTCGCCGAGGTCGAGAACGGCCGGGGCGAACGGCCGTGAAGCTTCCGCGCGCACGTACGGCCAAGCGCCGCCGCCTGATGATACTGCTCCTTGCCGGGCTGGGCCTTGGCACCGCCGCGGCGCTCACGCTCACCGCATTCGACGACCATCTCGTCTTCTTCCATACGCCAAGCGACATCGCCGCGCACAAGGTGCCGGTCGACAGGCAGATGCGCATCGGCGGGCTGGTCGAGGAAGGATCGGTCGAACGCGTGTCCGGGTCGGCGACGATCCGCTTCCGCGTGACCGACCTCGAACACGCCATCCCGGTCACCTACGAAGGCGTGCTGCCAGACCTGTTCCGCGAGGGGCAGGGCGTGGTCGCGAACGGCAAGCTCGGAGCCGACGGCACGTTCCGCGCCAACGAAGTCCTCGCCAAGCACGACGAGAACTACATGCCGGCTGAAGTCGCCGAGGCGCTCAAGCGCGCCGGGCGCTGGCAGGAAGGGGCGGCAAAACCAAAATGATCGCCGAAATCGGACATTACGCGCTGATCCTCGCGCTCTGCGTGGCGCTCGCGCAGTCGGTGCTGCCGCTCGTGGGTGCCGCGCGCGGCGACGGCGCGCTGATGGCGTTCGCCAAGCCTGCGGCACTTGCACAGTTCGCGCTGGTCGCACTGGCCTTCGGCTGCCTCGTGCATTCCTTCGTCGTGTCGGACTTCACGGTGCGCAATGTCGTGATGAATTCGCACTCGGCCAAGCCGCTGCTCTACAAATTCTCGGGCACGTGGGGAAACCACGAAGGCTCGATGGTGCTCTGGTCGCTGATCCTGGGCCTGTTCGGCGCACTCGTCGCCGGTTTCGGGCGCAATCTGCCGCCGGGCCTCAAGGCGCGCACGCTCGCCGTGCAGGGCATGATCGGCGTCGCCTTCCTCGCCTTCATCGTCTTCACCTCCAATCCGTTCGAGCGCGTCTTTCCGCCGCCGACCGACGGGCGCGACCTGAACCCGCTGCTGCAGGACCCCGGCCTCGCCTTCCATCCGCCGTTTCTCTATTTCGGCTATGTCGGCTTCTCGATCGTCTTCGCCTTCGCGATGGCGGCGCTCATCGAAGGGCGCGTGGATGCGGCCTGGGCGCGCTGGGTGCGGCCATGGACGCTGGCCGCCTGGTCGGCGCTGACGCTGGGCATCGCGCTGGGCTCATGGTGGGCCTATTACGAACTGGGCTGGGGCGGCTGGTGGTACTGGGACCCGGTCGAGAACGCGAGCTTCATGCCGTGGCTCGTGGGCACGGCCCTGCTCCACTCGGCGATCGTCGCCGAGAAGCGCGACGCGCTGAAGACATGGACGATCCTGCTCGCGATCCTCGCCTTCGCGCTGTCGCTGGTCGGCACGTTCCTCGTTCGCTCGGGCGTGCTCACGTCGGTCCACGCCTTCGCGGTCGATCCCGCGCGCGGCATCTTCATCCTGGCGATCCTCGTGACCGCGATCGGCGGATCGCTCGCCATGTACGCGTGGCGCGCGCCGATGCTGAAGGGCGGCGGATTGTTCCAGCCCGTGAGCCGCGAAGGCGCACTCGTCCTCAACAACGTGATCCTCGCGACCGCAGCGGCGACGGTCTTCATCGGCACGCTTTATCCGCTTTTCCTCGAAGCGATCGGCGGCGCGAAAGTGTCGGTCGGGCCGCCCTTCTTCGATTCGACCTTCGTGCCGCTGATGATCCCGCTGCTGCTCGCCGTTTCGGCCGGACCGATGCTGGGCTGGAAGCGCGCGGACCTTGCGGGCGCGCTGCAGCGGCTGCGCGCGGCGATGTTCCTTTCGATCCTCGCGATCGCTGCCGCCTACTGGTTCGCCGACCGGCGCAGCGTTTACGCGGCACTGGGCATGGGGCTTGCGGCCTGGCTGATCTTCGGCGCGCTCGTCGAATGGGCCGAGCGCGTGCGCCTGTTCCGCGCGCCGCTTGCGTCGGTCTGGTCGCGCGCGGCCAACCTGCCGCGGGCAAGCTGGGGCATGACGATCGCACACGCGGGCCTCGGTCTCGTCGTCATGGGAATTGCCGGCGTGACCGCCTGGCAGACCGAGGTGATCCGCCTCGTACGGCCGGGTGATGCCTTCGATGTCGCGGGCTACAAGTTCGTCTTCAAGGGCGTCACGCGCGACGACGGGCCCAACTATCACTTCGCGCGCGGCACCTTCGAGGTCTACCGCAACGAGAAGCTCTATGCCGTGATGACGCCCGAACGGCGGTATTTCCCCGTGGCGGGCATGTCGACCACCGAAACCTCGATCCGCACGAACCTGCTGGCCGACATCTATGCCACCATCGGCGATCCGGAAAGCGCCACGCAGTCCGGCAACATGCCCGCGTTTCTGGCCCCCGTGACGCCGCAGACCGCGTGGACCGTGCGCATCTACCACAATCCGCTCGTGCCCTGGATCTGGCTGGGGGCGTGCACGATGGTGCTGGGCGGCCTCGTGTCGTTGACGGACCGGCGCCATCGCGTGGGCGCGCCCGCGCGCGCGCGACCTGCCGATGCGGTGGCGAGCCCGGCCGAATGAAGCGTCTCCTTTTCCTGCTGCCGCTCGCCCTGTTTGCCGTGCTTGCCGGCTATTTCTATGTCGGGCTCCAGCGCGATCCGGCCGAAATCCCGAGCGTGCTGATCGACAAGCCGGTGCCCGCGTTCGAATTGCCGCCCGTCGCCGGTGTCGCAAAGCCGGGTCTTTCGAGCGCCACGCTCAAGGGCGATGTGGCACTGGTCAACGTGTTCGCGTCGTGGTGCCCGCCGTGCCGCGTGGAACACCCGCTGCTCGTGCGCCTGTCGCGCGAAAGCGACGTGCCGATCTACGGCCTCAACTACAAGGACAAGGCCGAAGACGCGAAACGCTGGCTCGGCGAACTGGGCAATCCCTATCGCGCCATCGGCTGGGATTTCGAGAACCGCGTCGCCATCGATTTCGGCGTCTACGGCGCCCCCGAAACCTTCGTCGTCGACCGCAAGGGCACGATCCGCTACCGCCACGTGGGCGCGATCACGCCCGACGTGCTCGAGCGCACGCTGCTGCCGCTGGTGCAGAAGCTGAGGGCTGAATCGTGAGGTTCGTCCTTGCCCTTCTCGCGGTCCTTGCCGCTTCGCCGGCATTGGCAGTGCTGCCGCAGGAGATGCTCGCCGATCCGGCACTGGAGGCGCGCGCGCGCGCGATCAGCCAGGAACTGCGCTGCCTCGTCTGCCAGAACCAGCCCATCGACGATTCGAATGCGCCGCTGGCCGCCGACCTGCGCCGGCTCGTGCGCGAGCGGCTGGTTGCCGGCGACAGCGACGAAGCGGTGATGCGCTATGTCGTCCAGCGCTACGGCGATTACGTGCTGCTGAAGCCGCCCGTGCGCGAGGATACCTACGTGCTGTGGTACGGGCCGTTCATCATTCTCGCGCTCGCGCTCGCAGGCGCAGCCGTCTATGTGCGCCGGCGCCGGCCGGACGATGCGCAGCCCGGCGTGCCGCTTACCGCGGACGAAGAAGCGCGCCTTTCCGCCCTTGTCGACCGGAAGGACGCACCGTGATCCACGTCCTGCTCGGCGCCCTGACGGTCCTCGTCGTCGCGGCTCTCGTCTGGCCGCTCGTGCGGCGCACGACGCCGCTGCCTGCGCGCGCGGCCTACGACCTCGAGGTCCATCGCGATCAGCTGGCCGAGCTTGGCCGCGATGTCGAGCGCGGTACGATCACCGAGATAGAGGCGCGCGCCGCGCGGGCGGAAATCGGCCGCCGCATGCTGACATTGGCGGACGGGGCGGCCGCCATGCAGGAAGCGCCCATGCGCGGCAAGGCGGCCCGGATCGTTGCCGTCCTGCTCGCCATCGCACTCCCCGCAGGGGCATTCGGCATCTATCTCGAGCAGGGCTCGCCAGAACTGCCGGGCCTATCCTTCGCCGAACGGCAGGTCGACGATGCCGCGCGCATCGCGGCCGACCGGCAGCTCGCCGCGTTCGCCCGCGCGATGTACGAGCGCGTGGAACGAAATCCCGCGGACCTCGAAGCGTGGGTGCGCATCGCGCAGGCGTCGACCGCGCTCAACCTGCCCGACAAGGCGCTCGAAGCCTGGCGCAAGGCGGACGAGCTTTCCGGCGGCCAGCCCGAGATCGCGGGCCCGCTCGCCGAAGCGGCCATCGCGGTGGCGAACGGTCAGGTGACGCCGGAGGCCGAGGGTGCCTTCTCGCGCGTGCTGGAAGCCGATCCCGGCGATCCGCGCGCACGCTACTACATGGGCCTTGCGCGCGCGCAATCCGGCGACCGTGCCGGTGCGGTGCGCATCTGGTTCGATCTTGCCGCAGCCTCGGCGCACGACGCCCCCTGGCTGCCGACCGTGCGCGAAGCACTGGACAAGACCGCGCGCGAGGCGCGCATCGATACGCGCCGCCTCAAACCTTCGCCCAACAACCCCAAGGCCGTGGTCCGGCTGGGCGCGCCGAAAGTGGGCGGCGGCGACAAGGCTTCCGACCAGATCGCGGGCCTGCCCGACGCCGACCGGATGGCCGCGATCCGCAACATGGTCGACGGGCTTGCCGCACGGCTCGAGACGCAGCCCGACGACCTGGAAGGCTGGCGACGGCTGGCGCGGTCGCGCAAGGTGCTGGGCGAGCCGGAAAAGTCGCTGGCGGCCCACGCGCGCGCCGCCGCCATCGCGCCCGACAATCTCGACGTGCTGCGCGACTATGCGGCCGCCCTGCTCGACATGCACGATGCCGAAAAGCCGCTCGATCCGCCCGCGCGCACGGCCATGTCGAACCTTCTGGCGAAATCGCCCAACGAGGGCACCGCGCTGTGGCTGATGGGACAGGATGAAGCGCTTGCCGGCAATGCGATGGTCGCAACCGCGCTGTGGCAACGGCTGCTGGCGCTGATGCCACCCGATGCGCCCGCGCGCGCGGACCTGCAGCGGCGCATCGACAGGCTCAAGGCCGCGAAGTGATCTAGCCGCGTTTGTCGACGCGGTAGGCGGCGGCAAGGATGAAGGCGACGTCGCCTTTTGCGCCGCCCAGGGGCAGCGACAGCCGCTCCCATGTCTGCGGTTCCTCGCCGGGCCCGAACCATCCGGCATAGACGCGCCAGTAGGGGCGCTGCGTACGGCGCACGAGGCGGTATTCGGCCGTCAACAGGCTTGCCTGTTCGGCCGGCAGGTCCTCGACCGCCGTGCCCGTCATGTCGACGCCGAACGCCTTGCGGAAGGTCGTGCCGTAAAAGCCGTAGCGGAAGCGCGCCTGCGCGCGCACTTCGATGATGACGAGATTGGCCGCCCATTCGGCGAGGCCCTCGACCGGGAATCCCTTCGCCGGCGGCATGCCGCCCGAGGCCGGCGACTGGTCCAGCCAGAAACGGTAGAGCCGACGCAAGGTCTCGCTCTCGATCGTGCGCAGGAGTTCTTCGCTCATCGGCGTCCCCCGGCCGGTTTAGCAGCAAACGCCGCGCGCGCGCCAGCCCGGGCCGAGTGCGGCGGCGGAAACGTCCGTATCCTGCGGTTTTGGAGCGGCGGGCGGGATGGTGGAGCCGATCGGGATCGAACCGACGACCTCCTCATTGCGAACGAGGCGCTCTCCCAGCTGAGCTACGGCCCCACTCGCCCGTCGAAAGGCGCGCGATAATGCTTTTGGTGTCCCGCGCTGTCAAGCGACGGATTATCGCGGTCTTGCAGGGGCTTGCGGGCTTCGTGTACCGTGCGTTCGCTTTCGTCCCCGCGAGGAGCAACGGCCCGCCATGCATGCGCTTGGATCGCTGATCTTCAACGTCGTCCAGATCTATATCTGGCTGCTCGTCGCCTCGGCGCTGCTGTCGTGGCTGCTCGCTTTCAACGTGCTCAATCCGCGAAACCGGTTCGTCTACACGATCGCCGATTTCCTCTACCGCGTGACAGAACCTGCACTCGGGCCGATCCGCCGATTCGTTCCAAATCTCGGCGGGATCGACATCTCGCCGGTCGTGCTGATCCTGCTGCTGATCTTCGTGCAGAACCTGATCCTCGAATATTGGCCCTGACGCGCATGTCGGCGACGGATGTCCGGGCGCCTTCGCCGCTCGCACCCGCTGCCGATGGCGTGTTCCTCTCCGTTCGCGTGACGCCGCGCGCCAGGCGCCGCGGCATCGGCGCTGTCGATGCCGAGGGTGCGCTTGCCGTCGCGGTCGGCGCCCCGCCGGAAGACGGCAAGGCGACGGCCGAGACGGTCGAACTGCTCGCGGCGCATTTCGGGCTGCCCAAGCGCGCCTTCGCGCTCACGCAAGGGGCGGCTTCGCGGCGCAAGCGCTTCAAGATCGCGGGCGTCCCCGACGCGCTGATGGAAACGATGAAGGCAAAACTCCCATGACCGCAAAACGAATCGATGGCAAGGCGACGGCCGCCGACCTTCGTGCCGCCGTGGCGCTGGAGGTCGACGAGCTTGAAGAAAAGCATCGCTTCACGCCGGGCCTTGCGGTCGTGCTGGTCGGCGAGGATCCGGCAAGCCAGGTCTATGTCGGCGCCAAGCACAAGGCGACGCTTGAAGTGGGCATGAAAAGCTTCGAGCACCGCCTGCCGGCGGATACGAGCGAGGCGAAGCTGCTGGATCTCGTCCAGCAGCTCAATTCGCGCGACGACGTCGACGGCATCCTCGTCCAGCTGCCGCTGCCAAAACATGTCGACGCGACCAGGATTCTCGATGCCATCGACCCCAAGAAGGATGTCGACGGCTTTCACGCCTTGAATGCCGGCCTGCTTGCGGCGGGCCGTGCGGCCCTCGTCCCCTGCACGCCGGTCGGCGCCATGCGCCTCATCCGGCAGACGCTGCCGCACATCGCGGGCCTGCATGCCGTGATCGTCGGCCGGTCGAACATCGTGGGCAAGCCGATGGCCCAGCTGCTGCTCGCGGCCGATTGCACGGTCACCATCGCGCATTCCAAGACGCGCGGCCTGCCCGCGATCGTGCGTCAGGCCGATATCGTCGTCGCCGCCGTGGGCCGGCCGGAGATGATCCGCGGCGACTGGATCAAGCCCGGCGCCACGGTCATCGACGTGGGGATCAACCGCCTGCCCGGCGCCGACGGCAGCAAGGGCCGCCTCGTGGGCGACGTGGCCTTCGCAGAGGCCGAGAAGGTTGCCGGTGCCATCACGCCGGTGCCCGGTGGCGTGGGGCCGATGACGATCGCCTGCCTGCTCGCCAACACGATCCAGGCGGCCAAGGCGCGGCGCGGGCTTTCGTGATCTAGTTTTTCGCGCGCAGGCGGATGACGCCGCGCACCGCAGCGGGATCGGTCACGGGCTTGCCCTTGCGCAGGATCTCGAGCCGGCCGTCGAGCATCATCGCGATCGCGCGTTCCTTGACCTTCGGCAGCAGCGACTGCCAGTGCCCGCCCGGCATCAGCGCTTCGGCGACATCCGATGGCGAGACGGATTTCTCGCCGGCGCATGTCGCCAGGATCGCAAGGTCGATCGTGTCGGGGTTCACCGCTTCTTCGCGGTGGCGGCCAGGCGCAGGCGCAGCGCGTTGAGCTTGATGAAGCCCTCGGCGTCGCGCTGGTTGTAGGCGCCGGCATCTTCCTCGAACGTGACGTGCTTGAGGCTGTAGAGGCTGTTCGGGCTCTTGCGGCCGACGACCGTCACGCTGCCCTTGTAGCATTTGAGGCGGACTGTGCCGGACACGTTCTCCTGGCTCTTGTCGATGGCGGCCTGCAGCATCTCGCGCTCGGGCGCGAACCAGAAGCCGTAATAGACGAGTTCGGCGTAGCGCGGCATCAGCTCGTCCTTGAGATGCATGGCACCCCGGTCGAGCGTGATCGACTCGATGCCGCGGTGCGCGGCCTGCCAGATCGTGCCGCCGGGCGTTTCGTAGACGCCGCGGCTCTTCATGCCAACGAAGCGGTTCTCGACGAGATCGAGCCGCCCGATGCCGTTGCGCCCGCCGATGGCATTGAGTTCGGTCAGCATCGCCGCAGGCGACAGCTTCTTGCCGTTGACGGCGACCGGATCGCCCTTCTCGAACTCGATCTCGACATATTCGGGCTTGTCGGGGGCGGCTTCCGGCGACACGGTGCGCGAGAAGACGAATTCCTCCGGCTCCTGCCACGGGTCTTCCAGCACCTTGCCCTCGGCCGAGATGTGCAGGAGGTTCGCGTCGATCGAGAACGGCGCTTCGCCGCGCTTGTCCTTGGCGATGGGGATCTGGTGCTTCTCGGCGAAGTCGAGCAGCTTCGTGCGGCTGTCGAGATTCCATTCGCGCCACGGCGCGATCACGCGGATGCCGGGTTCGAGCGCGTAGTAGGTCAGTTCGAATCGGACCTGGTCGTTGCCCTTGCCTGTGGCGCCGTGGCACACGGCATCGGCACCCACCTGGCGGGCGATCTCGATCTGGCGCTTGGCGATCAGCGGGCGCGCGATCGACGTGCCGAGAAGATACTGGCCCTCGTAGAGCGCGTTGGCGCGGAACATCGGCATGACGAAATCGCGCACGAATTCCTCGCGCAGATCGTCCATGAAGATTTCCTTGATGCCGAGCATCTGCGCCTTCTTGCGCGCGGGCTCAAGCTCCTCGCCCTGGCCGAGATCGGCCGTGAAGGTCACGACCTCGCAGCGGTAGGTATCCTGAAGCCATTTCAGGATGATCGAGGTGTCGAGACCGCCGGAATAGGCGAGCACGACCTTCTTGACTTGCTTTTCCATGGATGACGTCCGCTGGGGTCTGGGTCGCGAAAAACGCGGGGAGTATAAGGATTGCTCCGGCCCCTGCAAGCGCTGCTACACTACCAAAGTAGGCATTCTTCAGGGGATTTCGCGATGCTTGACCTTTATGTCTGGCCCACGCCCAACGGCTACAAGATTTCGATCCTGCTCGAGGAGCTGGGGCTCCCCTACAACGTCCATGCGATCGACATCGGCAAGGGCGAGCAGTTCAAGCCGGATTTCCTGAAGATCAGTCCCAACAACAAGATGCCGGCTCTCGTCGACAGCGACGGGCCGGACGGGAAGCCGTATTCGCTGTTCGAGTCCGGCGCGATCCTGATGTATCTGTGCGATCGCAACGGTGCTGCCGGGGCGAAGTTCCTGCCCGCGGACATGCGAAAGCGCTACGACGTGATACAGTGGCTGATGTTCCAGATGGGCGGCATCGGCCCCATGTTCGGGCAGGCGCACCATTTCCGCCAATACGCGCCCGAGCCGATCAAATACGCGGTTGACCGCTACACGAACGAGACGGCGCGGCTTTACGGCGTGCTCGACCGGCGGCTCAAGGAAGTTCCCTATCTTGCCGGCGACTATTCCATCGCGGACATGGCCGTCTTCCCGTGGACGCGCAGCTACGAGCGCCAGGGCCAGAAGATCGAGGACTTTCCCAACGTGAAACGCTGGTTCGACGCGATCAACGCGCGCCCGGCCGTGGTCAAGGGGCTGAAGCTGCTGGAAGACCGCCGCCGCGTCGGCCCGATGGACGAGAAGCAGAAGGAAGTGCTGTTCGGCGCCACGCAGTACCAGAAACGCTGATTAAGCGGGGAGCCAGCGACATGCTGTTCGTCAAACTCGTCGAACTCTACGGGCGTTATGGCTACACGATCCGGTCGAGCATTTCGCCCTTCCTTCTGTCGAAGATTTCGAACAGCCCCGCCGAAGACGGCACGTTCACCTACGCGATCAAGGACGGCCTCAATATCGGCCATTCGGGCGGCGGCATCAGCCTGTCGGAAGTGTCGCTGTTCGAGGATATCGGGCAGGTCTATTCGCCTTCGCGCATCTACTGCGTGGGCTGTTCGTTCGGCTGGAGCACGCTTGCCATCGCCATGTCGATGCCGAAAGCCAAGATCGTGGCGCTCGACATCGGGCTTGGCATGGGCAAGGAAGGCCTTGCCCTCACCAACCGGATCGCGTCGGAAAACGGGTTCGATGTGACCGGCGTGCTTGGGGCCTCGCCGCAGGACACGGCCGGCGCACTTGCGGCGCATTTTGACGGCCCGCCCGACATGGTGTTCGTCGACGCCGATCATACGAACGAGGCGCAGACGGCCGACTTCCTTGGCGCGCGCGCCCACTGCACCGACGATACGGTCTATGTCTTCCACGACGTCATGGTCTGCCAGATGCTCGATTCATTCCGCGCGATCGCGGCCCAGTTGCCGGGCCACAAGGCGCGCATCCTGACGCGCACGGCCTCAGGCATGGGTTTCCTCGTGCCGCCGACGAAATTCCCGGATCTTCACCGCATCCTCGACGCCTACTGCGATCCGTTTGGCGCGATTGCCGTATGACGCCATCGCGTCACGCCGAGCCAACCGAGCGGCGGCGTGCCGAATCGATCGCGATCACCCAGTCGGGTATATGCGCAGGGTCGGCCAGTACCGAGCCGGGTGGCTGAATTCCCTCTTTAAAAAGCAGGCGGGCTGCCGTGCGGAGGAACGGGCCGAAGCGTTGCCAGTCGCGGCCAATCTCGATGATCGCGCCGTTGCGCACGAAGTGCGCGAAGAAGACCGACGGTACATCGATGCAGACATTCCACGGCTGGACCGGTGCGGTTGCGTCCATCAGGTTTTCGCCGAAGCGCGCGAGCCATCGCGCGCAAAGCCGTGAAAAATCGGCACCCGCATGACTCGTTCCAGCGCGTACGCGGGCCAGGTCGGGCGCATGTTCATACCAAGCCCCGCCCTGTACGATTTCGCAGCGCCCCCCCGCCGTCCAGACCCTGAAACCGAGATCGACGTCGAGGAAACTGCTCTTGAAATCCGTGTCGCAGTAAGGCCCGACCCTGTCGATCAGCCGGCGATGGGCAGCAAAGAACCAGGGATAAAGCCAGCCCATGGCGGTGCCCACGAAAGCGTCGCCGTAATCCGGGTCATGCATCGGCAGGCACGCGACGAATGGCGGGCCGCCGCGATCGCGCGCATGCAGAGTCGCAAGCGCCGCTTCGAGCCAACCAGGCCGGAAGCGTTTGCGATCGGTTACGTGGACGAGGATTTCCCCGCGCGCCGCTGCCGCGGCGGCATTGTATGCGTGTGCGGCACCAAGCCCTGGGGTCGCTTCGATCAGGATGCGCGTCCGGGGTGCTTCAAACGGAACGGGCGTGACGACGACGATCTCGAAGTCCACGGCCGAACCGGCGGTCGACAGAATATCGGCGACCGTGGCTTTCGCTACGGTTGTATCCAGACACGATAGTAGTATTGATGCTTGCATCCACAACACTATGGCAAGTGTCGTGCGATTTCAAATCCTGCCTCGGGTGGACGGTCAATCGCCGGCGTCGGCAGCCGGCTGGCTCTTGCGCTGGCGTTCGCTCGCGCTCTTGAGCTGGCCGCAGGCCGCGAAGATGTCGCTCCCGCGCGGCTTGCGCACGGGGCTTGGATAGCCCGCGTCGTTGACGATCTGCGCGAACCTCTCGATCGCCTCGGGCGTCGAGCATTCGAACGGCGCGCCCGGCCAGGCGTTGAACGGGATCAGGTTGATCTTCGCCGGGATGCCGGCGATGAGCTTGACGAGCGCGCGTGCATCGGCCGGACTGTCGTTGACGCCCTTCAGCATCACGTATTCGAACGTGATGCGCCGGGCGTTGGACAGCGTGGGATAGCCGCGGCAGGCCTCGAGGAGTTCGGCGATCGGATATTTCCTGTTGAGCGGAACCAGCACGTCGCGCAGCTCGTCGGTCACCGCATGCAGCGAGATCGCGAGCATCACGCGCAGATCCTCGCCGCAGCGCCTGATCATCGGCGCCACGCCCGAGGTCGACAGCGTGATCTTGCGCCGCGAGACGGCCATGCCGTCGGGGTCCATGACGATCTTCAGCGCGCGCGCGACGTTCTCGTAGTTGAACAGCGGCTCGCCCATTCCCATCATCACGATGTTCGTGAACTTGCGCCCGGTCTCGGGCCCCGGCCACTCGCCGAACGTGTCCTTGGCGAGCGCCACCTGCCCCACGATCTCCTCGACCGTGAGGTTGCGCACCAGGCGCTGGGTGCCGGTGTGGCAGAACTTGCAGGTGAGCGTGCAGCCGACCTGACTCGACACGCACAGCGTCCCGCGGTCTTCCTCGGGGATGTGGACGGTCTCGATTTCCTGCCCGTCGTCGAAGCGCAGCAGCCACTTTTTCGTGCCGTCGACCGATTCCTGAAGGCGGGAGACCGGCGGGCGGCGCATCGCGTAGCGCGTTTCGAGCTTCGCACGCAGCTTCTTGGACATGTCGGTCATGTCGGCGAAGTCGCGTGCGCCCTTGCAGTAGATCCAGCCCCACAGCTGGCGCGCGCGGAACGCGGGCTCGCCCATCTCGGCGAAGATCGCGCCGAGCTCCTCGCGCGACAGGCCGATGAGATTGGCGCGCCCGTCGGGACTTTGCGGTGCCGGCAGCGCTTCCTTGAAAGGTGCGAGCTGGGGCGGTGGGACGATATCGTCGAGCATCCGCGCCTATATAGGCGCACGCACCCGGCTTGTCACCCGCAGGCGGCCTAGCGCTTGACGCCGCAGGCCTTATCGATATCGGCCAGGGCCTTGGCGAAGCCGTTGAGCGCGAACGTATCGGTCGTTTCCGTGCCGCGGCCGGAAATGCCCTTGACGATCGCGTTGGCGCCGGCGGCAGCCTGGCGCATCGCGTCGACCGCCTGCCGGTTGCCCGGCTCGTCGCGCGTCCAGGCCTTCTCGGAGTTCGGCTGGCTGAGATTTGAAAGCGGCACCTTGACCTTGCCGATCTCGATCATCATCGGGCCGTTGTCGCGCAGCGGATAGCCCGCAGCCCAGGTCAGTTCGTTCGTCCGATTGGCACCGGGATAGTGCGCGACGGTCAGCGAGATTTCGCCACGCTTGGCGTTCGCGGGCTTGCTGTCGGATTTCGTCGGCCGGCCGACGAGATAGCACACGCGATTGGCGCCGGTGCCCGCATCGACCGCGATCCAGCCGTCGTGCGCGCCGATCTGGCGCGGCAGGCCGGAAGCAGCCGCCGGCTCCGCCGGCTTCTCGACGGGCTTTTCCGCCGGCTTCTGTGCGGGTCGCTTCTGCGCATGTGCGGTGCCGCTCAAAACAAGGAACGAAGCGGCAACGACGAGGAGGAGTCGAGCTTTCATGGCGAATCGTGATCCGGGGTGGGGCTTCCTGCGTAACGCACGTGAATGAGGATCGTCAACCGCCCATCTTCGGTCCGCGCGCGTGCACCGAGCCCCGGAAAATATCCCGGACGCCTGCGGCGCCGACAGCCGTTTGCCGAAGGGCTCGCGCGCATTATACAGGGCCCGATGCTTTCCGACTCGCAACCCGCGGCAATCGATGCGCTCGTGCGCGACATCGCCGCCGTTGCGCGCTTTCAGGATCGTGCGGCATTCGCGCGGCTGTTTGGCCATTTCGCACCGCGCGTGAAGGCATATCTTCTGCGCCTCGGTGCCGATCAGGGTCAGGCCGAAGACCTGATGCAGGACGTGATGCTGACCGTGTGGCGCAAGGCGCCGGCCTACGACGCCAAGCTCGCAAGCCCGTCGACATGGATATTCGCGATCGCGCGCAACCGGCGCATCGACGCCTTGCGGCGCGACCGGCGCCAGCGGCTCGACATCGAAGATCCCGGCCTGCTGCCGGAACCCGATGCGCTGCCCGACCGCACGCTTGATGCCGGCCGCTGGGAACGGCGACTTGCCGCCGCGCTCGAGGAACTGCCGGCCGAGCAGGCCCAGATGCTGCGCCTTGCCTATTACGAAGACCGTTCCCACGGCGACATCGCGCAAAGCCTGCGCCTGCCGCTGGGCACGGTTAAATCGCGCCTGCGCCTTGCCGTGGCGAAGCTGCGCACTATGTTCGAGCCTGACCAATGATGAACCTTCCCCGCCCCATCGCCGACGAATGGCTCGTCGACTTCGCCGCCGGATCGGCGCCCGAGCCGGTTGCCGTGCTCGTCGAATCCCATCTTTCGATGTGCCCGGATGGCCGTGCGACCGTCGCGCGCCTCGACGCCGTGGGCGGCGCGCTGCTCGAACGAATCGAACCGGCCGCGCTTTCGACGGGCGCGTTGGAACGCGCCCTTGCCGCTCTCGACACGCCCCAACCCGCAGCCCCACGCGCGCGCGTCGGTGCGATCGGGTCGCCGATTCCGGCGGCCCTCCTTCCCTACACGGGCCCCGATTTCGGCGCGCTTGCCTGGAAGCCGGTGGTCAAGGGCGTCGACGAGGTGATCTTGCCCACGCGCGGGCCCGCAACCCATCGCATGAGCCTTCTGCGCGTGGCGGGCGGCCGGGCCATTCCCGCGCACACGCATTACGGCGACGAGTTGCTTCTGGTCCTCGAGGGCGCCTTCGAGGACGGGCGCGGCCACTATGCGCGCGGCGACGTGTGTGCGGCCGACGAAACGGTCTCGCATTCGCCGCGTGCCGACCGCGCGCACGACTGCGTGTGCCTCGCCGTGACGACCGGCCCGATCAGGCTTACGGGCGGCTGGAGCCGCCTGCTCAATCCGCTGCTCCGGCTCGCCCGCCGCTAACCCTTCTTGCGCAGGATCGGCCCGCCGGAAACGTGGCGGCGCGTCGGCGGGCCCTTGGGGCCGCCGGGCAGGATCGGGCGCGCCACGTGCTGGCCCATCGACAGCACGCGGTCGTACATGACCAGTGCGCCGGCAAGCGACACGTTGATGCAGAACTTGGTCGGGATCTTCACGACGTGGCGGCACAGCGCCAGCGTTTCGGGCGACAGCGAGCCGCGTTCGGGCCCGAGGATATAGGCCGCCGCGCGCGGATGGCGGAAGCTCGGCAGCTCGACAGCATCGGGGACCAGTTCGATGCCCACCAGCACGCAGCCCACGGGCAGGCGCATGTCGGCGTGCGTGGCCCAATCGTAGACCGGCATGCTTTCGGAAGCATCCGAGGTATCGGCGCGGTTGGCCTCGCCGCGGTCGAAGGCCGCGGCAAGCGTGAAGGCGAACGACGCGCCGAAAGCGTGCGCGGTACGCACGAGCGCGCCGAGATTCATCGGCTTCGAGATGCCCTCGACGCCTATTCCGAAATAGCCTCGCATGACGGGCCGGACCTTGCCTTGGGCGCGCACGCAAGGCAAGGTCCGAAGACCATGAATGAGCCCCTGATCGTCGAAGTCACCCGCGGCAACATGGTGGAAAGCCGCCATCGCGCCATCGTGGCCGTCGTCTCGTCCGACGGTGCCCTTGTCGAGAGCCACGGCGATATCGGCCGGCAGGTTTTCGCGCGTTCGGCAATCAAGCCGATCCAGTCGCTTGGCCTGCTCGAATCGGGGGCTGCCGATGCGTTCGCCTGTTCGGGTGCGGAAATCGCGATTGCCGCCGCCAGCCACGGCGGCGAACCGATGCATACGCGCACGGTGCTGGCCTGGCTGGCCCGCATGGGCATGGATGCGGGCGACCTCGAATGCGGTGCCCACATGCCCACGCACGGGCCGTCGGCCAACGAACTGATCCGCGCCATGCGCGAGCCGGACACGACGCATAACAACTGTTCGGGCAAGCACACGGGCATGCTCGCGGTATGCCGGCATATGGGCTGGCCCACGAAGGGCTATGTCGATCCGGCCCATCCGCTGCAGAAGCGCATCATCGCGACGTACGAGGAAATGCTCGACGTCGACCTGAAGGACGCGCCAACCGGGCTCGACGGCTGCTCGTTGCCGCAGATCGGCACGCCGGTGAGGAATCTGGCGCTGGGCATCGCGCGGCTTGGCCATCCCGACGCTCTTGGCGAGGCGCGCGCGGCGGCCTGCCGGCGCATGGCGGCAGCGATGCGCGAAAACCCGTTCATGCTGGCCGGCACCGGCCGCTTCTGCACGCGCGCGACGATCGCCGCGCGCGGCCGGGCGATCATGAAAACGGGTGCCGAAGGCGTCTACATGGCGGCCGTTCCGGACAAACGCATCGGCATTGCGCTGAAGATCGAGGACGGGAACGGGCGCGGTGCCGAAGTGGCGCTTGCCACGCTTCTCGACCGCTACGGCGGTTTTGCCGATACGCCGCGCGCGGAGGTCGAAGCGCTGCTCTCCCCGAAGATTTCCAACGCCGCCGGGCGCACCGTGGGCGAGATCCGCCCCGCGCCCAACTGGTGATGCGCGCGGTCCTCTGCAATGCCTTCGGCGACCCGCCCCAGCTGACGCTGGGCGAGATCCCCGTACCGACGCCGGGCCCCGGCGAAATCCGCGTGCGCGTGCGCGCGGCCGGCGTCAATTTCGCCGATACGCTCATGGTACGCGGCAAGTATCAGGCGCGGCCTGATTTCCCGTTCGTCCCCGGAATGGAGCTTGCCGGCGAAGTCGACGGTATCGGCGCCGATGTCGCCGATTTCGTTCCCGGCGAGCGCGTGCTTGCCACGCTCGAACACGGTGCATTCGCCGAATTCGCGGTCGTGCGCGCGCTCGACACGGTCAAGATTCCCGAAGCGATGGACTATGTGATCGCGGCCACCTTCCCGGTCGTCTACGGGACCGCGCATGGCGGGCTTGCATGGCGGGCCGGCCTGCGGACGGACGAGACCCTTCTGGTGCTCGGCGCGGCCGGAGGCGTCGGGCTTGCGGCCGTCGAAGTCGGCAAGGCGATGGGTGCCTACGTGCTCGCCGCGACGCGCAGCAGCGAGCGCGGCATCCTCGCCATGGCCCACGGCGCCGACACGGCGATCGACTATGTCGCCGAGGACGTGCGCACGACCGTTCTCAAGATAACGCAGGGGCGGGGTGTTGACGTCGTGTTCGATCCCGTCGGTGGCGCCGCGTTCGATGCGGCCTTGCGCGCGACGGCCTGGCAGGGCCGTGTCGTCGTCGTCGGCTTCGCGTCGGGCCACATCCCGCAGATCCCGGCAAACCTGCTGCTTGTAAAAAACGTCGCGGCGCTCGGATTTTTCTGGGGCTCCTATCGCCGCCACGAGCCCGAACGCATCCGGGCATCGCTGGAAACACTGCTGGGCTGGTGGAGCGAGGGAAAGCTCAAGCCGCTGGTGAGCGAGCGGTTCGCGCTTTCGAATGCCGCCCTGGCGCTCGCGCATCTGAGCGAACGGCGCGGGGCCGGAAAAATCGTTATTGAGGTGAATTGAAGATGGCAAACGGCGACGACGAACGGATCGCGCGCATGCTGCACGCGCGCGACGGCCTTGCCCCGGGCGATCCGATTGCTCCGCCCATCGTGCCGGCAAGCGCCTATCACCTGCCGGGCGATCCGGCGGCTTCGCCCTTCCAGTACGGGCGCTTCCACAATCCGAGCTGGGATGCGGCCGAGCATGCGCTTGCCATCCTCGAGGATGCGCCGGTCGTCTCCTTCCCGTCAGGCATGGCGGCGATCGCCGCCGTGTTGCATACGCGCCTGCGTGCGGGCGACAAGGTGCTGCTGCCGTCGGACGGCTATTACACGACGCGTGCGCTCGCCGAGAAATTCCTCGGCCCGCTGGGCGTTTCCTTCGACCTGCGCGCAACACGCGATTTCCTTGAAGGCGGGTTCAAAGGCTACCGGCTCGTGTGGGTCGAAACACCGTCGAACCCCGGGCTCGACGTGTGCGACATCGCGGCCGTCGCCGCGGCCGCGCACGCCGAAGGTGCCGTCGTCGCTGTCGACAACACGACAATGACGCCGCTGGGCCAGCGGCCGCTCGATCTTGGTGCCGATCTCGTCGTCGCGGCAGATACGAAGGCCCCCGGCGGCCATGCCGACGTGCTGTTCGGCCACGTGGCCTCGCGCGACAAGGCGATGCTCGATGCGGTGCGCGACTGGCGCAAGCTCGGCGGGGCGATCCCCGGCCCGTTCGAGGCGTGGCTTGTCCATCGCGGGCTTGAAACGCTGGAACTGCGGTTCGAGCGCATGTGCGCCAACGCCCTCGAAATCGCCCGCCGGCTCGCGGTCCACAAGGCCACGCGCAGCGTGCGCCATCCCGGCCTCGGCAACGATCCCTCGAATGCCATCGCGCGAAAGCAGATGGCGAAATTCGGCAGCCTGATCGGCGTCGAATTCGCCGATGCCGACGCCGCCGAGCGGTTCATCGCCTGCCGCTACGTGCGCCCGAGCACCAGCTTCGGCAGCGTTCACACCAGCGCCGAACGCCGCGCGCGCTGGGGCGATGCGGTGGCGCCGGGCTATGTGCGCCTGTCGGTCGGCTGTGAGCCGCTCGAAGCGCTCTGGAAGGCGATGGAAGAGGCGCTGGGCTAGAGCTTCGTGCCGTCGGCACAGAAGGACGGCAGCTGCGGGTCGAGCGCGAAGCCCGGCAGGCGCACTTCGACATGGTCGTGCCGACCCGCGCGAATCGCGGCGGCATCGTCGAGCGTGCCGACGGCGATATCGATCTTCTCCGCCCCGTCGCGCTTCCAGAACAGCGTCGAACCGCACGCCCCGCAGAAAGAACGCGTCGCGAAATCCGACGCGCGAAATTCGGCCGGCCGCGCACCTTCGATGACGAAACCGGCGACCGGCACAGCGGCCCACGTCGCCGCGATGGCGCCGCTCACGCGCCGGCACTGGCCGCAATGGCAGTGGTTCACCCGGATGACCGGCCCCTCGGCGCGATAGCGTACCGCGCCGCAAAGGCAACCACCCGCGAGCGATCCGGCGCTCATCCGCGCCAGAACGGCTTCTCGATTTCGCGCGAGACGTCCGCGCGCGACAGCCCCATGTCCTTGAGCGCCGAGTCGTCGAGCCCTTCCAGCCGGGCGCGCGCCCGGGCACGATCCTGCCAGATCGCCAGCGCCACCACGCTTGTCGATACCGCGACGCCGACGGCCGAAAAGGCCGCCCGCCAGGCGCCCCAAGGATCGACCCCGCACTCCATCGCTACGCATGTCATGGCCCAATCTCCTTCATGTTCCACGCTTGGAACGATCGTGAATCTGTCCGTAAAATAGGGGTCGGACAAACGATCTTATCTGGGGCGATACATAAGGTAATCTAAGGCATGACCACTTCCCGCCTTCCCCCGCTCAACGCGTTGCGCGCCTTCGAGGCGGCCGCGCGCCATCTGTCGCTCACCAAGGCCGCCGAAGAGCTTGGCGTCACGCAGGCGGCCGTCAGCCATCAGGTGAAGGGGCTGGAAGACGCGCTGGGCGTGAAGCTGTTCAACCGCCTGACGCGCGCACTGGCGCTGACGCCGGCGGGTGCCTCGCTTGCGCCGGAGCTGGAAGGTGCCTTCGTGCGCATCGCAAGCGCGGTCGAACGCGCACGCGAACGCGACACGGCCGGCACCGTCCGGCTGAGCCTGCTCACGACGATCGCGCTCACCTTCCTTGTTCCGCGCCTGGGCCGCTTCGCGGCAAAGCATCCGGCCATCGAACTGCGCCTCGAGACCTCGGCGCGGCTCGTCGATTTCACGCGCGAGCCCATCGATGCGGCGATCCGCTACGGCGACGGGCACTATCCGGGCGTGCACGCCGACCGCCTGTTCGACGACGTGCTGACGCCGCTGTGCGCGCCGTCGCTGGCAAAGAAGATCCGCAAGCCGGCGGACGTGATGGATCATCCGCTGCTCGACGACAACATCGTCTACGACGAATGGAAGACATGGTGCGCGGCCGCGGGCGTGGGCCCGTGCCCGGCGCGCCGGCGCGCGGCCACGTTCGATTCGACGCGCGTGGCGGTCGAAGCCGCGATGGAGGGCATGGGCATCGCCATCGGTGCCCCGTTCCTGTTCGCCGCACAGATCGCGTCGGGCCGGCTCGTCCAGCCGCTGCCGATCGTGACGCCCTCGGGTCGCGCTTACTGGTTCGTCTGCCGGCGGCAGGACATCGAGCGGCCGACGATCCGGGCACTTCGCGACTGGCTCATGGAGGAAACGGCCGAATGGCGTTCGGCCCCTACGTCGTCAGCTTCGCTTCCGGGAAAAAATAGGCCAGGTCGAGCGACGGCGGGGCGACGCTCGTCTGGGAAAGCAGGCAGTGGACCTGCCCGCGGTGGTGGGTCTGGTGGTTGAAAAAATGCGTCAACACCCAGCGCACCGGAATGGCCTTCGCCTCGCCGGCCATGTTTTTGTAGCGCAGCGTCGTATTCACGTTGGGCTCATCGAGCGCGTCGCAGAACGCGACGATCTGCGCGTCTTCGGCCGTGCGCGCCACGCGCAGGCCGGGAAAATCGCCGTATAGGATCTCGTCGAGCCGCGCGATCTTCGCCGGATGGCCGGTGAGCCGCCCCATCCAGATCCGGTCCGCGACAAGGATGTGATTGAGCGTCGCGTGGATCGAGCCGAAGAACGACGGGCGTTGCAGGAAAAGATCCGGCTCGTGCAGCTTCGCGCACGCGGCGTAGAGTCGTTCGTTGGCCCACTGGTTGTAGCGTGCCATCACGCGGAACTGGTCGGGCTTCATCTGCAATGCTCCCTCGCCGAACTCGGCGCCACGATCATGCGCCGATTCCCGTTCGAAAGAAAACCGATGCGCGTTACCGTCCTGATCGCCTGCCTGCTGTCCTTTCCCGCCTGCGCGTTCGACATCGAAGGCCATCGCGGCACGCGCGGCCACATGCCCGAGAACACGTTGCCGGCCTTCGCCAAGGCGCTGTCGATCGGCGTGACGACGCTCGAGCTCGATCTCGGCATCACGAAGGATGATGTCGTCGTCGTGGCGCACGACCGCAGGCTCAATCCCGACATCACGCGCGGCCCCGACGGCGAATGGCTGACCCCTCCTGCACCGCGCGTGCGCGAACTGACGCTTGCCGAACTGATGCGTCATGACGTTGGTGCGATACGCCCTGGCATCGATTATGCGCGCACCTTCGCAAGCCAGACCGCGATCCCCGGCACGCGCATGCCCACGCTCGATCAGGTCTTCGGCCTCGCGCGACGTGCGGGCAATGCGACGGTGCGCTTCGATATCGAAACGAAACTCTCCCCGCTCGCCCCGGACGACACGCTTGCGCCCGAGGCGTTCGTGCGCCAGGCGATTGCGGCCATCGACAAGGCGGGCATGCGAAGCCGGACGACATTGCAGTCGTTTGACTGGCGTACGCTTGCCGTCGCGGCGCGGCTGGCGCCCGAACTTGCGCGCTCGTACCTGACGCTTGAACGCGGCAACGGCGACAATGTGTGGAAAGGGCGCGGGAAAAGCCCATGGACCGGCCTGGATGCCGCCGACCACGGCAATTCCACGCCGCGCCTTGTCCATGCGGCGGGCGGGCGGATCTGGTCGGCGTTCCATCGCGACCTGACGGCGACGGCCCTGGCCGAGGCGAAGGCGCTGGGCATCAAGGTGCTTGCGTGGACCGTCAACGAGCCGGCCGACATGGCCCGGCTCGTCGAAATGGGCGTCGACGGGATCATCACGGACTATCCCGACCGGCTGCGCGACGTGCTGGCGGCCAAGGGAATGGCCCTGCCGGCAGCCACGCCGGTCGAGCCCTAGGCCGGGCGCCGCTGCTGGCCTTGATTTGGCCCCCGGGTCTTGATGTACTCGGCCCCGCCGCCGTCCGCCGGTCGTAGTACGATCCCGGCCGGGCAGCGCGCACCGGGGAGGGCACATGAAGAAAGTCTACAAGAACGCGACTGCGGCGCTCGACGGCCTGCTGTTCGACGGCATGCTGATCGCGGCGGGCGGCTTCGGCCTGTGCGGCATTCCCGAACTTCTCATCGGCGCCATCAAGGAAGCCGGCACCAAGAACCTGACGGTCGCGTCGAACAACGCGGGCGTGGACGGCTTCGGCCTGGGCATCCTGCTCGGCACGCGGCAGGTGAAGAAGATGATCTCGTCCTATGTGGGCGAGAACGCGGAATTCATGCGCCAGTATCTCGCGGGCGAACTCGAGATCGAGTTCAACCCGCAGGGCACGCTGGCCGAACGCATGCGCGCGGGCGGTGCGGGCATCCCCGGCTTCTATACGCGCACCGGCGTGGGCACCGTGATCGCCGACGGCAAGGAACTGAAGGAATTCGACGGCAAGACCTACGTGCTCGAGCGCGGGCTCGTCGCCGATGTTTCCATCGTCAAGGCGTGGAAGGCCGATCCGTCGGGCAATCTCGTTTTCCGCAAGGCCGCGCGCAACTTCAACCCGCCGGCCGCGATGTGCGGCAAGGTTTGCGTGGCCGAGGTCGAAGAGATCGTGCCGCTGGGTTCGCTCGACCCGGACCACATCCACCTGCCGGGCGTCTACGTGCATCGCCTGATCCAGGGCAAGCACGAAAAGCGCATCGAACAGCGCACCACCCGCAAGCGCGCATCCTGAGGAGAAGACCCATGCCCTGGAACCGCGATCAGATGGCGGCCCGCGCCGCGAAAGATCTTCAGGACGGCTGGTACGTCAATCTCGGCATCGGCATCCCGACGCTGGTGTCCAACTACATCCCCGAAGGCGTGTCGGTCACGCTGCAGTCGGAAAACGGGATGCTGGGCATGGGCCCCTTCCCGTTCGAGGGCGAGGAAGACCCCGACCTCATCAACGCCGGCAAGCAGACGATCACCGAACTGCCGCAGACGTCGTTCTTCGATTCCGCGACGAGCTTCGGGATGATCCGCGGCGGCAAGATCGCCATGGCCATTCTCGGCGCCATGGAAGTCTCGCAGGAAGGCGACCTCGCCAACTGGATGATCCCGGGCAAGCTCGTGAAGGGCATGGGCGGCGCCATGGATCTGGTTGCCGGCGTGGGGCGCGTGGTCGTGGTCATGGACCACACCAACAAGGCCGGCGAATCGAAGGTGCTCAAGAAGTGCACGCTGCCGCTGACCGGCAAGGGCGTGGTCAACCGGATCATCACGAATCTGGGCGTCCTCGACGTGGCGAAAGGCGGGCTCAAGCTCGTCGAGCTTGCCGAGGGCGTGAGCGAGAGGGAATTCCGCGCCGTGACCGAGGCAACGCTGCTGGACTAGCGTTTCCGCCGCAATTTTCCGAAAAGTCGAATCAATCCCCGGCATGGGGCTCGCACATGAGCCCCGTGCATGGGGCAGATCTGCCTTGCCCGCAAAAATGCGCGCAACACGGCACCGGCTGGGCTAACGTCGTCGCCGAGAGGATCGCCGATGTTCGAGGAAATTGGCGGCCGGTTCCGGCAGTTGTCCGGCCCGGTCAGGGGCGCCGTCCTGATGACGGCTGCGGCCTTCGGGTTCGCCGGAATGAACGTGCTGATCCGGGCCCTCACCTTCGAACTCCACCCTTTCCAGGTCTCGTTCTTCCGCGTGCTGATCGGGCTCGTCTTCATGCTGCCGTGGCTGGCGCGCGTGGGGATCGGCGGGCTCGCGACGGCGAGCCACAAGCTCTATCTCAGCCGTTCGCTCGTCGGCTACATCGCGATGCTGTGCACGTTCACCAGCCTTGCCTATCTCGAGATCGCGGAAGTGACGGCGCTGTCCTTCACCTCGCCGATCTTCGCCACCGCCGCCGCCGCCCTTCTGCTGGGCGAAGTGGTGCGCGCGCGGCGCTGGACGGCGACGATCGTGGGCCTGTGCGGCGCGATGGTCGTCATCCGGCCGGGCTTCCAGGACCTGAATTTCGCCCATCTGCTGGTGCTGGCTTCGGCGGCACTGGGCGGCTGGAACGCGATCACGGTCAAGCAGCTCACGCGCACCGACAATCCGAACGCCATCATCGTCTACATGACGCTCTACATGCTGCCGTGCGCGCTGCTGCCGGCGGTGTTCGTGTGGAAATGGCCCTCGCTGCACGCGGTCGGCCTGACCGTGCTGCTGGGCATTTTCGCGACGATCAGCCACCAGTGCTACACGCGTGCGCTTGCCGCATGCGAGGCATCGTACGTGCTGCCGTTCGATTTCTCGCGCCTGCCGATGTCGGCCGTGATCGCGTATTTCGCGTTCGGCGAAACGCCCGACATCTGGACGGCCGTGGGCGGCGCCATCATCTTCGCGTCCACCTTCTACATCGTGCGGCGCGAGGCGCATCTGGCGCGCAACCCGGAGGCCGACGGCCGGCCCCCGCCGGTACCCAAGCCGGCGCCGCCGGCATGAGCGGGCCCGCGCGCAGCAATCTCGAAGGGGCGCTGTGGATGATCGCCTCGGGCATCGTCTTCTCGGCGCAGAACGCGGTCGTCAAGGAACTGGGCACACGGCTCGATTCCTTCGAGATCGCGTTCTTCCGCTGCCTGTTCGGCTTCATCGCGGTGCTGCCGTTCGTGCTGCGCGGCGGCACCGGCCTGTTCATGACGGGTCGGCCGATGCTGCACGTGATGCGCGCCCTCGTGGGCGTTTCGGGCATGTTCTGCGGCATGTACGCCGTCACGCACCTGCCGCTGGCCGACGCCACCGCCATCGGCTTTGCCAAGCCGCTGTTCGCCGTGCTGCTCGCCGCGACGTTCCTTGGCGAGCATGTGGGCTGGCGACGCTGGTCGGCGACCGCGGCGGGCTTCGTGGGCGTGGTCATCATCGTGCGGCCCGGCTCGGAAATTTTCGATTTCGCGCATGTGGCGGCCCTTGCCGGCGCCTTTCTCGTCGCCGACGTGATCGTCCTCGTCAAGAAGCTCCAGGGCAGCGAGCGCAACGCGACGATCATGGCCTATTTCGGGATCGTCACGTCGATCGCAAGCTTCGTGCCGGCGATGATCGTGTGGCAGACGCCCACGGCGGGCGAATTCGCGCTGATGGTCACGATCGGGTGCACGGCCAGCGGCGCGCAGTGGATGGCGCTCAAGGCCTATCGGGCGGCGGAAGCCTCGGCGGTCGTACCGTTCGACTATACGCGGCTCGTCTTCGCGATCGTCTACGGCTGGATCTTCTTCGCCGAGATCCCCGATCGCTGGACGATGCTGGGCTCGGCCATCCTCGTGGCGGCGACGCTCTATATCGCCTATCGCGAGCTCGCCCACGGCAAACAGCCCCGCAGCGAGGGCGCATGACGCCGGCCGAGCTGCGCACGCGCCTGGAATCGCTTCCCGGCAACGTGCGCGGCTGCCTTTGGGCGGCCCTCGCCATGCTGCTGTTCGGCACGATGGATGCGCTCATCAAGGGCCTGGGCTCGCTTCTGCATCCCATCCAGGTCGCCTTTTTCCGCTGCTTCTTCGCCTTCCTCATCATGGCGCCGCTCGTGCTTGGCCTCGGCGGGTTCCGCCGCGTGGCGACGCGTCGCATCGGCGCGCATTTCGCGCGCACGCTGCTGGGCTATACGGCGATGGCCTGCGGCTTCGTCGCCGTGGCACGCATGCCGCTGGCCGATGCGGTGGCGCTTGGCTACGTGCGCCAGCTCTTCCTCGTGGTGCTGGCCGTGCTGCTGCTCGACGAGGTGGTCCGCTGGCGGCGGTGGACGGCGACGGCCGTGGGCTTCCTTGGCGTCGTCATCATGGTGCGGCCGGGCTCGGGCGTATTCGATCCCTATGCGCTGGTGGCGCTGCTGGCCGGCTTCTTCGTCGCGTGCGTATCGGTGGCGCTCAAGCGGCTAAGTGCGACGGAAAGCGCCGAATCGACCGTCTTCTGGTTCAGCGCATTTGCCACGGTGATCTCGTTCGTGCCGGCGCTCTACGTATGGCAGACGCCCACGCCGCTCGAATGGGCGGCGGGCCTATGTCTGGGCGCGCTGGGGGCCGGCGGCCAGTATTGCTCGATGCGCGCCTATCGGATCGCCGAGGCGACGGCGGTCGAACCCGTCGACTACGGGCGGATGGTCACGGCCGCGATTTTCGGCGTGTTCGTGTTCGGCGAGAGGCTCGACACCTATACGGTCGTCGGCGCCCTGGTCATTGCGGCAAGCACGCTTTATATCGCCCGGCGCGAGGCGGTCCGCGCGCGCGGCGGCTGAAGGCGTTGGCGCGGCCCCGGCAATCCGATAGAGGTTGCGGGGGCAGACGCAGGCGGGGGAACCGGCAATGGACATCAAGGGCGAAGCGGCGATCGTCACGGGCGGCGGATCGGGACTTGGCGAAGGAACCGCACGCGCCTTGGCCAAGGCCGGTGCCAAGGTCGCGGTCGTCGACGTGAATATCGAAGCCGCGCGCCGCGTGGCCGGCGAGATCGGCGGAACGGCATTCGCCTGCGACGTCGCATCGGCGCAGGCGGCCGAAGCGTGCGTAGCCGAAGCGCGCAAGGCGCACGGGCCCGCGCGCGTGCTGGTGAACTGCGCAGGCATCGCCCCCGCCGCGCGCATCGTGGGCAAGGAAGGGCCGATGGCGCTGGACGCGTTCCGCCGCGTGATCGAGATCAACCTGATCGGCACGTTCAACATGATGCGGCTTGTCGCGGCCGACATGCAGGCATTGCCCGCGAATGCCGAGGGCGAGCGCGGGCTGATCGTGATGACCGCCTCGGTCGCCGCCTTCGAAGGACAGATCGGCCAGGCGGCCTATGCGGCCTCGAAGGGCGGCGTGGCGGCGCTGACGCTGCCGGCGGCACGCGAATTCGCCAAGGCCGGCATCCGCGTGATGACGATCGCGCCCGGCCTGTTCGGCACGCCGATGCTGCTGGGCATGCCGCAGAACGTGCAGGACAGCCTCGCCGCACAGGTGCCCTTCCCCTCGCGCTTCGGCCGGGCCGACGAATACGCGGCGCTGGTGCTGCACTTCCTTGCCAACACGATGCTCAACGGCGAGACCGTGCGGCTCGACGGCGCCATCCGCATGGGGCCGAAGTGAGCCGGCCCCAAGTGAGCCAACGATGACGCTCCAGAACCGCGTCACGCCTTTCTCCACCATCGAGGCCGATCCCGCGCGCGGCCTGTTCATGGGCAATCGCGGCTGCCTGCATGGCGAGCACCGGAATCTCGAGGTCGAGACGACGCGCGAGAAGCGCTGGCTGATCTGCCAGCTCAACTTCAAGAACCGCAAGCGCACGCTGATGCAGCCCGGCCGCTATACCGAGCTGTTCTTCCTCGACGAGGCGACGGCGCTTGCCGCCGGCCACCGCCCGTGCGGCGAATGCCGCAAGGCGAACTATGAGACCTTCCTGAAGCTGTTTCCCGGCCGCAAGGCCGATGCCGTGAAGCTCGACAACACGCTCGCCGGCGAACGCCTGCGCCCGTGGCCCGCGACGTTCGCGGAAATCCCCGACGGCGCGATGTACGCGATCGACGACGCGGCCTTCCTCAAATGGCAGGGCCGCGCGTGGCGCTGGAGCCATGCCGGCTACACGCCAGCCGAAATGCCCGAGGGCAGCATCGAGGTGCTGACACCCGAAGGCACGGTCGAGGCGATCCGCGCCGGCTACCGCCCGCTCGTGCATCCGAGCGCAAGACTGGCGACATGATGGATTTGCCCTAGTCGTGGATGCCCGGGTCGAGCCCGGGCACGACGACCCAGATTTTTCCGTCGCCCCCGGGCTTGACCCGGGGGTCCACGGCTTCGACTTTCCAATTTATCCGGACTAGCTATCCGGCCGACTTCGCCGCCGCGTCGATGAATTTCGCGAGCTTCACGTCGCGCGCCGTGAGGCCCGATGCGTCGTGGGTCGACAGCACGATGTCGACGCGGTTGTAGACGTTGAACCATTCGGGGTGATGGTCCATTTTCTCGGCCGCCAGCGCCACGCGCGTCATGAACGCGAACGCGGCGTTGAAGTCGGCGAAGCGGAAGGACTTCGCGATCGCGTCGCGGTCGGGCAGTTCGGCCCAGCCGTCCAGTTCGGCAAGGGCGGCATTGCGCGCAGGCCCCATGAGTTTTTCGGCCATTTTGGGCATCTCCGTCCGGTCGTCGCTTGGCAGGATCGCGGCCCGCCATGCTAGGCTCATGCGACCATGGCCGAGAGCGAACGTCTAGCCCCCGATCTTGCCGAGATCGAGCGGCTCGCCGAAAAGGCGCTGGCGACGATCCCGCCGGAACTTGCCCGCCACACGCGCGACATCGTGCTGCGCGTCGAGGATTTCTGCGACGAGGAGACCGAGCGCGAGATGGGCCTCGACAGCCCGTTCGAGCTGATGGGGCTCTATCGCGGCATCGACATGCTGCGCGATTCCACCTCGGTCGTGCACACGCAGCCCAACATGATCTTCCTCTATCGCCGCGCGCTGCTCGACTACTGGTGCGACAGCGGCGAGGATCTCGCGCGCATCGTGCGCCACGTGATGATCCACGAGATCGGCCATCATTTCGGCTTCTCGGACGACGACATGGAACGCATCGAGGCAGCCGCCGACCTGAACGCGGAGCGCGCATCTTGAGCAGCAACGGCGAGGACACCAACGGCGACGGCGGCACACCCGCCACCGACAGCGATCTGGCACTGGCCGAGGCCGCGCGCGCGGCCATCGCCAGGCTCTATGCCGAGAACCGCCACCATATCGGCTCGGCGCTGCGCACGCGCTCGGGCCGCATCTTTACGGCCGTGCATCTCGATACCTATGTCGGGCGGGCGTCGGTCTGCGCCGAGGCCGTGGCATTAGGCCGCGCGATCGCGGAAGGGGAAAGCGAGATCGAGGCCATCGTCTCGGTCCGCCACCCCCGGCCGGCCGAAGCCGATCGCACCATCCGGATCGTCAGCCCCTGCGGCATCTGTCGGGAGATGCTGGCAGATTTCGCCCCCGGATCACGGGTGATCGTGCCGGGCGAAGAGGGTCCGGTCGGGGTACCTGTCGATGCCCTGCTTCCCCGCAAATATTCCGTCCCGAAACGTCGCAATCCGAGGAACTGATAACTATTGTATTTATTATCAAGCGCTTAAAGGGCCTGCCTCAGTTGACCGGTTAACGAATCTGGTATAATATTCATGACGTTCGCTTGGATGTTGTGCGCCCGGCGAATCTATCCTATCTGACGTTACAAGAGCGGGTGCACGTCGTTCGCGCGATTCGGGAAGGGATCCGCCGCCTTAATTCGGCGACAAGCTCGATGTACCAAGGAAGGCCCATGTTTTTCGGCCGCCAGAGGAAAGAGATGCCACCACTGCCACCCCGACCCGGGATGCCGGGAAAGCCCGGTGCAGCCGCCCCGTCGAACAAGATGCCGATCGGTACCATGGTCGTGACCGGACAAAGCTGCCCGGAAAGCGGAATTTGGGAAAGCCAGGGGACGCCTTCCGGCCGTTCCTCGTTCCCGAAGGGTGCGCGCATGCCCGACTTCAACAAGAAGTCCTGCGTGTGGAAGCTGGTCCGTTACCCCTGATCCGACAGGTTCGAACGTGCGCTATCTCGCTCTCGCGATTCTTGCCCTCACCCTCGCGGTCGCCGGTCTCCAGATGATTGCCGAAGACGGCTCGGCCCGCGCCCATTCGCCTTCGCCGGGCACCGAAGCCGGCTGAGACGGCCGCAGGCCTTTCCAGAACGCCAACGGGCGGAACCGGGAAACCGGTTCCGCCCGTCGCGTTTCGGATGCCCGTTGCCGCGAACTAGAAAAACGTGCGGGCGATCCACAGGCCGATGAACAGCGCCATGAGTGCGCCGGCGACCGACACGCCGCCATAGATCGCGGCGTTGGCGATCTCGCCACGCTCGACCAGCATGGCGAAATCGAGCGAGAAGGCCGAGAAGGTGGTGAAGCCACCAAGGATGCCCGTCGTCAGGAACAGGCGGGCGGATTGCGGCGCATCGCCCCGGAACGCGAACCAGCCCGCGATCAGGCCCATCGCCAGCGAACCGGCGAGATTGACGAACATCGTGCCGAACGGAAGGGCCGTTCCCAGCAGGCGCGGCGCCAGCACGTTGACGGCGTGACGCAACGACCCGCCGATGCCCGCACCCAGGAAGACGATGAGGTAATTCACCGACCGTCTACTTGCGCGCGACCATCAGCTTCTTGATCTCGCCGATGGCCTTCGCCGGATTGAGGCCCTTGGGGCACGTCTTCGTGCAGTTCATGATCGTGTGGCAGCGGTAGAGCCGGAACGGATCCTCGAGATTGTCGAGCCGTTCGCCCGTGGCTTCGTCGCGCGTGTCGGCGATCCAGCGATAGGCCTGCAGCAGGATCGCAGGACCCAGATAGCGGTCGCCGTTCCACCAGTAGCTCGGGCACGAGGTCGAGCAGCAGAAGCACAGGATGCATTCCCACAGCCCGTCGAGCTTCTGGCGCTCGGCCGGGCTCTGCGGCCGCTCGCGGTCGGGCGGCGGCGTCTCGCTCTTCAGCCACGGCTCGACGGAGCGCAGCTGCGCGTAGGCCTGCGTCAGGTCGGGCACCAGGTCCTTGATGACCGGCATGTGTGGCAGCGGATAGATTTTCACGTCGCCTTCGCAGTCCGCGATCGCCTTGGTGCAGGCGAGCGTGTTCGTGCCGTCGATGTTCATCGCGCACGAACCGCACACGCCCTCGCGGCACGAGCGGCGGAAGGTCAGCGTGGGGTCGATCTCGTTCTTGATCTTGATCAGCGCGTCGAGAACCATCGGCGCGGTCTTGTCGAGATCGATCGTGTAGCTGTCGACCTGCGGGTTGGCACCCTTGTCCGGGTCCCAACGGTAGATCCTGAACGTCTTCGTCCGCCTGGCGCCGGACGGCGCCGGCCACGCCTTGCCGGCGTGGACTTTGGAGTTCGCGGGAAGCGAGAATTCGGCCATCGTTCTCGTGCCTCTCAGTAGACGCGCGCCTTGGGCGGGAAGGACTGCACTTCGTTGGTCAGCGTCGTCAGCACGACGGGACGGTAGTCGATATTGACCTTCCCCTTCGAGTCGAGCCACGCGATCGTGTGCTTCATCCATTCCTTGTCGTTGCGCTCGGGATAGTCCTCGCGGGCATGCGCGCCGCGGCTTTCCTTCCGGTTGAGGCCGGATTCGAGCGTGACGACCGCCTGGGCGATCAGGTTGTCGTATTCCAGTGTCTCGACGAGGTCGGAGTTCCACACCAGCGAACGGTCGGTGACGCCGATGTCCCCGCTCTTGGCGAAGGTCGCGGCGATGAGCTTCGAGCCCTCGGCCAGCACGTCGCCCGTGCGGTAGACCGCGCAGTTGTTCTGCATGATGCGCTGCATCTCGTTGCGCAGGACGGCCGTGGGCGCGGGGCCCTTGGCGTAGCGCAGCGTGTCGAAGCGCGCCAGGCACGCGTCGCCCGCCCCCTTGGGCAGCGGGCGGTGCGGCCTGCCGGGCTGGACGACCTCGGCGGCACGGATGGCGGCCGCGCGGCCGAACACCACGAGATCGAGCAGCGAGTTCGAACCCAGGCGGTTGGCGCCGTGCACCGAAACGCACGCCGCCTCGCCGATCGCCATCAGGCCCGGCACGACGGTGGCCGAACCGTTCTTCATGGTGACGACTTCGCAGCGGTGGTTCGTCGGGATGCCGCCCATGTTGTAGTGGACGGTCGGCAGCACCGGGATCGGCTCCTTGGTCACGTCGACGCCCGCGAAGATCTTCGCGGTCTCCGAGATGCCGGGCAGGCGCTCGTGCAGCAGCTTGGCGTCGAGATGCTCGAGATGCAGGTGGATGTGGTCCTTGTGCTCGCCCACCCCGCGCCCTTCGCGGATTTCCATCGTCATCGCGCGGCTGACGACGTCGCGCGAGGCGAGATCCTTGGCCGACGGCGCGTAGCGCTCCATGAAGCGCTCGCCGTTGGAGTTGGTGAGGTAGCCGCCCTCGCCGCGCGAGCCTTCGGTGATGAGGCAGCCGGCCCCGTAGATGCCGGTCGGATGGAACTGGATGAACTCCATGTCCTGCAGCGGCAGGCCCGCGCGCAAGACCATCGCGTTGCCGTCGCCCGTGCAGGTGTGCGCGGAGGTGGCCGAGAAATACGCGCGCCCGTAGCCGCCGGTGGCCAGCGCCACGATATGCGCGGTGAAGCGGTGGAGTGTCCCGTCCAGCAGGTTCCACGCCATCACGCCGCGGCAGGCGCCCTCGTCGTCCATGATGAGGTCGAGCGCGAAATACTCGATGAAGAACTCGGCGTTGTTCTTGAGGCTCTGCTGATAGAGCGTGTGCAGGATCGCATGACCGGTGCGGTCGGCTGCGGCGCACGTGCGCTGGGCGACGCCCTTGCCGTAGTCGGTCGTCATGCCGCCGAACGGGCGCTGGTAGATTTTCCCGGCATCCGTGCGGCTGAACGGCACGCCGTAATGCTCGAGCTCGATGATGGCCGGGATGGCTTCCTTGCACATGTACTCGATCGAATCCTGGTCGCCGAGCCAGTCCGACCCCTTGACCGTGTCGTACATGTGCCAGCGCCAGTCGTCGGGGCCCATGTTGCCGAGCGCCGCCGAAATGCCGCCTTGTGCGGCAACCGTGTGGCTGCGCGTGGGGAACACCTTCGAGATGCAGGCGGTCTTGAGGCCCTTGGCCGCCATGCCGAAGGTCGCGCGAAGGCCGGCACCGCCCGCGCCCACGACGACGACGTCGTAGACATGGTCGACGATCTTGTAGGCCTGGCCGCCCATCGCGGGGCCGCTCGAAGCATCAGGCATTGTGTTCAGCCTCCGAAAGCAAGCTTGAGGATCGAGAAGACCGCGAAGCCGCCGAACAGCAGGGCGGCGCCGTTGACCGCGAGCAGGGCTGCGATCTTCACCGCCTCGCAATGGACGTAGTCTTCGATGACCACCTGCACGCCGAGCCGCGCGTGCTGGAACATCGCCACGACCAGCGCCAGCATCAGCACGGCGGGCACCGGCGAGCCGATCCACGCCTTCACCTCGGCCAGCGGCGCGCCGGCATGCGCGATCACCGACACCACGAACCACACGGTCAGCGGCACCAGCGCGATCGCGGTCGTGCGCTGCGCCCACCAGTGCATGGTGCCGTCCTTGGCCGAACCCAGGCCGCGCACGCGGCCCAGCGACGAACGGAGCGACTTGTCCGGAGCGGCCATCTCAGTTCCCTCCCGCGACGGCAAGGCCGATCGACCAGGCAAGCAGCGTCGCCACCGCCGTGAAGGCGATGACGGCCCAGCCGGAATTCTCGGCCGACCTGATCTCGAAGCCCATCACCGCATCCCAGAACAGGTGGCGGATGCCGTTGGCCAGGTGGAAGAACAGCGCGACCGACCAGCCGAACAGCAGCAGGCGGCCGATCGCGGAACCCAGGAAGCCGTTGACACTGTTGAATGCCGCTTCGCCGTTCGCGGCGGCGACCAGCCAGCACACGAGCATCAGCGTGCCCACCGCCAGCCCCACGCCGGTGGCGCGGTGGGTGATCGACAGGATCGCGAGCATCGGCAGGCGATAGACCTGCAAGTGCGGCGACAGCGGCCGCGGATGCGGATTGGCGGTACCTTTGGAATCTGCGGCCATGGCCCCTCGGTCTTGATGGCGGCGCGACCGCTCGTTGGCGGCCTTGCGCGGAACGCGTCCCGGCAGTCCAAGGATTTAGACCCTGACTCGCAGCCCGTCAATTGAAGGGTTCGACGTTGCGCGCGAGACGCTTACCGCATGCGCGAACTGTTCGCACGTGCGACGCGCTGTGGATGGAGCTGTGGACAGTATGTGTGCGGAATGTGGGCAGGCGCGATTTCTATCAACAGGAATCTCATGGCACCCATGACGATTCGCGTTGGCGCGGGCGGCCCGGTTTGAGACCCTTGCTACCGGTAAGCGAAAGCGAGGAGGTCGCAAAACCGGTTCGATCCTTCCCCCTCGCGTCCGGAGCTGGGACGCGAATCCACTGGCAGGGGCCGTCGCCGAAAGGCCGGCGGCGCGGGAAGGACGGGACGGCGGAGCGCTTCCGGAGCGGTCGCGGGACGGCCGGCGCAAGCCGGGTGGCACGCGGCAACTCCTTTCCCTTCGCGACGGCGCGGGCGTCCCCCTGGGGGCGTGCACGACGGGACGAGGGGACGGCGTCGACGGATCCGCGCGCAGGCGAGGACCGGACCGACGGTCGGAGCGGCGAGGGCCCTGCAAGGGGCCAGCCGGTTCGGCGGCGACGGCGGGGCGGGCCCAGGCGGCCCAGGTACCCGCGGCCGGCGGATCGGCGGCGAGGGACGCAAAGATGCCATGGCGCGCAAGCGCCGCATCGAGCGAGGCTCGCACGAAGCTCGGGTCAGGTTCGGCAGCGTCAAGGCGACAAGGGTCGGACGTCTCGGGTAACGGGTTTCGGAGGGCCGCGCGTGGCCGCCGGAACCCCCGTCGGTGGAACGCGCATGGCATCGGGCGGACCAGGGCCCGGACATGCGTGCGAAGCAGGTCCACCGGAGGAAAACCCGGGTTTCGGCTGCCATGAGGCGGCCGGCGGTTCCGCGAGAGCGGGGGCGTCGGTGGTGTCGGATGCGCGGCGTGCACGCCCGCTTCGACGGTCCTCGCGAGGCGTCAGGGAGCCCATTGTCCCGCCCGGACAACGGCACGATCGCAAGATCGCCCCTGGCGCCTCTTCCGTTTCGGGGCGCCAATTTTGTGTGGATTTTGGGGTTCCGGGCCGTTGGTGCCGGCGGCCCCTTTCGGGAACCGCCGGCACTCCATCGGCAACGTCGGAGCCTGATGTCCCGCCCGGACAACAACGGCGCGAAGAGGTCGAAGACTTCGCTTTCCTGACGCGATTTGGGTAACACGCCCCCACCCCCCCGCCAATCGGATTTTCCGAATTGTACCGTTATTGATATATTTCAACCATTTAACATGATTCATCCACCGATCCCGGAGGGCCGGCAGGGCCGAGTCGCCCTGGCCCCTCTTTCGCGTCGGCCATTGATTTTGCTGAAATTTCCGGGCTCGGCCTGAATTCAGGCGAACCCGCCGGGGGAAAAACCGCCGATCGCCCAAAAACCTGTCAAGTCCGGGGTTTGGCGGCGGATTTGCCTTCGTTGCTCCAGCCCGGACCGCTAAACCTGCGCGCAGGATGACCGACACCCTCGAACTGACCATCGCGCGCCTCGGCGCGTCGGGCGACGGCGTCGCCGACGGCCCGATCTATGTCGCCGGCGCGCTGGCGGGCGAACGCGTGCGCGTGCGGCGCATCGGCAAGGACCGCGCGCAGCTCGTCGAGGTGATCGAACGCGCGCGCGAACGCGTGGCCCCGCCTTGCGCGCATTTCGGTACGTGCGGCGGCTGCGCGGTCCAGCATCTCGCCGACGATGCCTACGCCGGATGGAAAACCGCGCTCGTGAAAGCCGCGCTTGCCGCGCGCGGGCTCGACGTCGCGATCGAACCGATGGTGCGCATTGCCGCGCCAACGCGCCGCCGCGCCGAACTTGCCGCACGACGCACGCCCGAAGGCGTCACGCTCGGCTTTCATGAATCGGCGAGCGGCGCGATCGTCGATCTCGCGTCGTGCGCGGTGCTTGTTCCCCCGCTCGTGGCGCTGCTGCCGGCCTTGCGCAAGCTGCTGGCCGAATCGCTGCGGCCCGGCGAGACATGCGACCTGCACGTGACGGCGGCCGACAACGGCGTCGATCTTCTCGTCACCGGCCGCAGCCCCGATACCCGACGGCGCGCGGCCCTTGCGGATTTCGCCGCGGCAAACCGCATCGTGCGTATCGCCTGGCGGCGCAATCCAGGCGACGCGCCCGAGATCGTGGCGCTGCATGAAGCCCCGCGCATCGACATCGGCGGCGTGGCGGTCGTGCCGCCGCCGGGCGCGTTCCTTCAGGCCGCGCGCGCGGCCGAAGAAGCGCTTGCCGGCGAAGCGATGGACGCGATTGGCAAGGCCAAGCGCGTCGTCGATCTCTATGCCGGGCTTGGCACGTTCTCCTTCCCGCTTGCCGGGCGCGTGCACGCGGTCGAGGGCGATGCCGCCGCCAGTGCCGCGATGCTTGCCGCCGCCCGCGCGGCCGGGCGCGCGGGCCGCATCACCTGCGAGGCGCGCGACCTCGCGCGCCGCCCGCTGCTGCCCGAGGAACTGGACGATTACGACGCCGCGATCTTCGATCCGCCGCGCGAGGGTGCGGGCGAACAGGCGCGCCACCTTGCCGCCAGCACCGTGCCGGTTGTCGTGGGAATCTCATGCAATCCCGCCACGTTCGCGCGCGATGCGCGCACGCTGGTCGATGGCGGCTACGAACTCAAGCGCGTCGTGCCGGTCGACCAGTTCAGGTGGACCGGGCATGTCGAGCTGGTCGCGATCTTCGCGAAGGCGAAATCCCGGAACCGTCACGCCCGGGCCTGACCCGGGCATCCCCGGCAGACCCCCCGGTCGAGCCCGAGGGTGACGGGCAACACTCACATCCCCGCGCGCGCGGCCTCGACTTCGGCCGCACCGGCCTTGCGCATCAGCGCATATTCGGTCGACGCGATGACGAAGGCGAAGCCGCGCTTGAACAGCGAAGCCGCGTCGTGGCGGCCATGCGGCACGATCGCGCACGGCTTGCCCGCCTTCGTCGCCGCAGCGAGTGCGGCATCGACAAGCTTGCGGTGCTCGGGATTGTCGAACTGCCCGGGGATGCCCATGGCGCCCGAAAGGTCGTAGGGGCCGACCACCAGCATGTCCACGCCATCGACCGCGGCGATCTTCTCGGCATTTGCCACCGCTTCGGGCGTCTCGATCTGGCACATGACGTAGAGATTCTCGGCCATGTGCGCCGAATAGTCGTCGAGCGACACGCCGTTGGCCATCGCGCGCCACGGCCCCATGCCGCGCCTGCCCTTGGGCGGATAGCGGCAGGCATCCACGACCGCGCGCGCGGCATCGGGCGTGTTGATCCACGGCACCATCACCGTATCGGCGCCAAGATCGAGGAGCTGCTTGAAATAGACCGGGTCGTTCCACGGCACGCGCACGCCCATGCCGATATCGTGCGGCAGGCTTGCCTGCAGCATCGCGCGCGTGGCGTCGAGGCTGGCGGGGCCGTGCTCGTTGTCGATGATGAGCGCGTCATAGCCGACATTCGAAAGCGCTTCGACCGCGACCGGGTTGCCGGTATGCAGCCACGCGCCGATCGCCTTCCGGCCGCCGGCAAGCCGCCGGCGAAGCTGGTTGGGCTTTAGCATGTTGTGCGTTTCTCCCCTTGCCTTGGCGCGCATCATCGGCGCTTGCGCCGGTCACGAGCAAGCCCCTAAAACGGAACGCGTGGGCCTGTTCAAAATCCTGTTTCCCAAAGGGCGCGCGCGGCGCAACGACGGCCGCGACAAGACCGTGCCGGTCGAGGGCCTGCTTGCACCCGGCGAAACGACCCAGGTGCGCGTGCGCCGCAATCCGCGCGCGCGGCGCATTTCCGTGCGCGTGGATGCCGCCGACGGCGCCATCGCGCTGACCGTGCCGTGGCACACCTCGGTCGAGGAAGGGCTGGGCTTTGCCCGCCGCCAGCGCGACTGGCTGCGCCAGCGCCTTGCGGCCGTGCCCGCGCGCGTGGAATTCGCCGACGGCTCGAGCTTCACGTTCCTTGGCGAACGGCTGACGGTGCGCCATGCCGGTTCCGGCGCCACGCGGCGCGAGGCCGACACGCTTCACGTGGGCGGTGCGGCGGAGTTCACGGCAAGGCGCGTGCGCGACTGGCTGAGGGGCCAGGCCCGCATGGTGCTGGGCGAGAAGGCGCGCACGCTTGCAATGCGCATCGGCCGGCCGGTCAAGGCGATCCGCATCGCCGATCCGCGCACGCGCTGGGGCAGTGCATCGGCCGACGGCACGCTCGCCTTTTCCTGGCGCCTCGTGCTCGCGCCAATCGACGTGCTTGACTACGTGGTCGCGCACGAAGTGGCGCATCTGCGCCACATGAATCACGGACCGAATTTCTGGGCACTGTGTGGCGAACTTGCCGGCGACTACGCGCCCGCGCGCGCATGGCTTGCCGAACACGGGGCCAAGCTCCTGCGCCATGGCTGAAAATCCGGGACCGCCGAAGCCGGGCCGCATGCTGTTCGCCCTCGTGATCGCGCTTGTCGCGATCGGGCCGCTGTCGACCGACCTGTACCTGCCCTCGCTTCCGGCGATCGGGCGCGCGCTTGCCGCGGACGTCGCGGGCACGCAGCTCACGCTTTCGGCCTTCATGGTCGCCTTCGCGTTCGCCCAGCTCGCCTACGGGCCGCTGTCGGACTGCTATGGCCGCAGGCCCGTGGTGATCGCCGGGATCGCGATCTATGCGCTTGCCTCGCTCGCCTGCGCCTTCGCCCCGTCGATCGACTGGCTGATCGCGGGCCGCGCGGCGCAGGCCGCCGGTGCTTGCGCAGGCGTCGTTCTGGGCCGCGCGATCGTGCGCGACGTCTATGGCCGCGAGGGGGCCGCGCGCATGCTTGCCCTCGTGGGTTCGGTGATGGCTTTCGCACCCGCGCTGGGGCCGGTGCTGGGCGGCATCGTCGAGGTCAATTTCGGCTGGCGCTGGAACTTCGCGCTGCTGGTCGCCTTCGCCATCGTGCTTGTCGCCCTGCTCGCGCGGAAGCTCGTCGAAACGAACCACCGCCGCGATCCGCGTGCGCTCGACCCCGTCGCGATGCTGCGCAACTACGCCACGCTCCTGCGCGACCGGCGCTACATGGGTTATGCGCTGTGCGTTGCGGCGGGCTATGCCGGGCTGTTCTCGTTCATCTCGGGCTCGTCCTTCGTGCTGATCGACGATCTGGGCCTGACGCCGGACGTCTACAGCTGGTTCTTCGTCATGTGCGTGGTGGGCTATTTCACCGGCGCGCAGCTGGCCGCACGCCTGACGATGCGCCTTGGCATCGACCGGATGCTGGTGATCGGGGCGGCGATCAAGACGGCGGGCGGCGCGGCGATGCTGGGCATGGCACTTTCGGGCCTCGTGACGGCGAGCGTCGCGGGCGCGGTCATCCTCGTCGTGCCGATGGCCGTCTACATGATCGGCTTCGGCATCAGCATGCCCAACGGGCAAGGCGGGGCGCTTGCCCCCTTCCCGCACATGGCCGGCGCCGCCTCGGCGCTGATGGGCTTCCAGCAGATGGCGTGGGCGGCCGGCGTGGGCATCGCGTTCGGTCACCTGCACGACGGCACGCCGCGCGTGCTGGCAGGCCTCGTGCTGGCAAGCGCACTAGCGCACGTGGCAAGCCTCGCCTTCCTCGTGCGGCCCTTCGCGAAGCGCTAGCGCCTTACCTTCGCGACAAACGCGACAAGGCCACCGCCCGGTGGCCCCTGATGTTCAGACCCGCCCGAGACGAACGCGAAGGGATCGCCCGTCGCGGCAACGATGGTGCCGGCAAGTGCGCCACGCACCCGGCGGAAGGCAGGCTGCGAGGAATCCGCCGAAAGCCCCATCGGCACGCCGCGCAGCATCTCATCGGGCGGCGGGCCGCCCTTGGCGATGGTGGCGACAAGGCGCGCGCGGTCGGTGCGCGAAAGTTGCGGGGCAGCCACAAGCCCCAGTTCGCCAAGCCCCGCGACGACGGATCTGAGATCGACCAGATCGGCCATCGCGCGATGCGCGATGCGCAAATCCCCCGACCAGCCGCGCGCGTTGCCCAGCACGACGACCTCGTGGCACGGGAATTCGCCAGCCGAGGAGACCGCGACACGCGCGCTCCACACCGCAAGATCGCGCTTGCGCCACGCCGCCGTTGCGGCGGCCGATGAAATTTCGCCAAGCGCCACCGCCGCCCCCAGCGCCGTCGCGGCACGGGCAGCGGAAATCCCCGCCGGCCCGGCTGCCGCCGGGCCCTTGATCAGCGCCAGATGCGCCGCGCGCGGCTGAAGCCCGCCATCGGCAAGGGCTGCACGCACCGCCGCCGCAGCCGCCTCGATATGCGCCGCCGTGCCGACGACGGCGGCAGGAACCGCGGCCGAGACATGCCGGCCGATGGCAAGCGCGGTGCCCTGCGCGGGCCGGGCCGCCGGGGCGCGCGCAAGCACGATCATGTGCGGGGCAGCCGAGGCTTCGATCCCGCCCGACACGACGAAGGCCACGCGTTCGTCAACCGCTTCGGGCGGAATCGCGAGATGCCGGGCCAGCAGGGCGCGCGCCGAAGCGACGAAAGCCGCGCGCGAGGTGTCGGCCGGGCCGCCGTCGCCCTGCGTCTTGGCAAGCAGCGCCACGACGTGTCCGGCCCGCGGCCGGCCGGCCGCGAACGCGGCATCGAGCGCGGAAAGATCGTCGAGCGCGGGCAGTTCGAGGCAACGGACGAAGGCGATCCGCGAAGGGGCTGTCATGGTTCTTGCACAAACCTCCGCGAACGGCGCCGCCTGTCCGGCGGGCCGCAATCGATCGACCGGAGGGGTCAAAGATGACGATAGACAAGCGTTCGGTGCCCGCCAAGCCCATGTCGCGCCGCCACATTCTCGCGGGCGCGGGCGCGCTGGGCATGGCGGCCCTTGCAAGCCCGGCGCTGCATGCGCAGACACGCCTGCCGATCAAGATCACGCTCAACGCGCCGCGCGACGGCTCGAACGCCGCCTTTTTCTACGCCGCCGCGAAGGGCTATTTCGCGGCAGCGGGCGTGGAGCCCACGCTCGACCCCTCGCGCGGCGCCGGCGACTCGATCCAGCGCGTGGCCAGCGAAACCTACGATTTCGGCTTCAGCGACTTCACCGTCCTCGTCCAGTTCGCCGCCCGCAATCCGGATGTCTGCCCCTATGCCATCGCGGCGCTCTATACGCGCTCGCCCATCTCGATCATCAGCCTCGCCAAGTCGGGCATCACCAAGCCCAAGGACCTCGAAGGCAAGAGCCTGGGCGCGCCGCCGACGGACGCCGGCTTCCTGCTGCTGCCCGCCTTCGCGCAGTCGACCGGGCTCGACACCAAAAAGATCAAGATCGAGGCGATCGACCTGACGCTGCGCGAGGCGGCACTTGCGCAAGGCCGCGTCGATGCGGTGACGGGCTTCGATTCGACGACGCTCTTCAACCTCACGCGCGTGGGCATCAAGCGCGAGGACGTGAAGTTCCTCTATTTCTCGGACTACGGGCTCGATTTCTACTCGAACGGCCTCATCGTCTCGCGCAAGTTCCGGCGCGAGCACGAGGGGCTCGTCACCGGCGTCGTCGCGGCGTTCGTCAAGGCATGGCGCGAGACGATCGCCAAGCCGGCCGACGCGATCGATGCGCTCGTCAAGGCCGACGGGCTTGTCGACAAGTCGCTGGAAATCGACCGCCTCGGCTGGCTGCTTTCCCATCAGGTCGTCAACGACCACAGCAAGAAGCTGGGCGTGGGCACGCTCGATCCCGCAAGGCTCGCGCGCGCCATCGATCAGGTCGCGGGTGCCATGGACCTGCCGCGCAAGCCCAAGGTCGAGGAACTGTGGACCGACAAGTACCTGCCGCCGATGGCCGAGCGGATGATCTGAATTGAACCAAACGGACGCAGGCGGCCTCAGGCCGCCTGCACCGAGTCGAGGAACGCGGCGACCGCGCGGCTGAGTTCGCCGTTCTTGTCGGAGACATCGCGCGAGGCGCCGAGCACGACGCCCGAACTTGAGCCCGTGCGCTCGGCCGCATCGCGCACGCCGTTGATCGCGCGGTTGGTCTCTTCCACGCCCTGGGCGGCCTGCTCGACGTTGCGGCCGATCTCGCGCGTGGCGGCACTCTGCTCTTCGACCGCGGCCGAGACGGCGGCAGTCATCTGCGAGATGTCGCGCACCGCACCGCCGATGGCGGTCATCGCGTCGACCACGCCGTCGGTGCGCTGCTGGATCGTCTGCACCTGCGCGGCGATCTCGCTGGTCGCCTTGGCGGTCTGCGAGGCGAGCGTCTTCACCTCGTTCGCCACCACGGCGAAACCCTTGCCAGCTTCGCCCGCGCGCGCGGCCTCGATCGTGGCGTTGAGCGCCAGCAGGTTCGTCTGCGAGGCGATGGTGTTGATGAGCGTGACGACGCTGTCGATCTTCTTGGCGACTTCGCTCAGCTCCCGCACGCGGTCCTCGCTCTCCTGTGCAAGCGTCGAAGTGCGGCTGGCCGCTTCGGTCGAACTGGCGAGCTGGCGCGAGATTTCCGCGATCGACGCGGTCAGCTCTTCGGTCGCGGAGGCAACCGTCTGCACGTTGGACGACGCCTCGTTGGCGCCCGAAGCGGCGGCGACCGCCAGCTGGAGCGCGTCGGAGGAAATCTTGGTCAGGTCGCCGGCCGTGTCCTGAAGGCTTGCGACCGACGTGCCCGAGGATTCGAGAAGGCCGGCCACGCCGCCGCGGAAATCCGCCGTGAGCCTGGCGATCTTCGTCGCGCGCTCGAGATCAGCCTGCTGGCGCGCCTTGGCCTGCGCTTCCAGCTCGCGCTGGCGCACGAGATTGTCGCGGAAGGCGATGAGCGCGCGGGCCATGTCGGCCACCTCGTCGCGGCCGGTGGCGGCGACGCTGATGTCGGTATTGCCTTCGCTGAGCTTGGTCATCTCGGCGGTGATGCGCACCAGCGGACGCGCGGTTGCCGCCGCGACGAGCATGGCCAGAAGAACGACGATCGCGGCGATCACGACCAGTGCAACGATGATCGTCGCGCGCAGGCTGGCAAGGCGGGCATTGACGGCGGCGGCACGCTCGGCCGCCTGGGCCGCTTCGGTCTTGAAGATGTCGGCCACGATCTTGTCGATCTCGGCATAGGCACGGCTCGTGCCCGGCACGACCTGCGCGCGATGGCGCAGCGATTGGACGAGCGATTCGAAGGAAGCGACATAAAGCTTCGCATTGTCGAGAAGGGCGGCCGCCTTGTCGGAGGGGGCACGCGTGCGGATTGCCGCCGTCAGGGTTGCGGCGGATTTCTGGAACAGGTCGTAATCGGCCTGCTGCTCGCGCAGCATGTAATCCTTCTCGTTGCGGCGCATCTGCAGCAGATCGACCGTCAGCGCATCGACGCCCAAGGCGACGAGCGCGTCTTCCATCGCCTTGGCGCGCGTGCGCATGTCGAACCACTTGCCATCGGTCGCGGTGAGGCCGATTTCCTTCTGCGTCTTCACGACGTCGGTGAAGACGCCGTTATAGGTCGTGAATTCCCTGTCGAGTGCCGCGTATTTCCCGGACAGCTCGCCCGCGATGCCGTGCTTGAGGGTATCGATGCTCTTGCGCGCGTCGAGCAGCGACTTGGCGTGCATGTCGGAATAGCGCGTGTCCTTGCGCAGCAGGAAGTCCTTCTCGTGGCGGCGCAGCTGGAGCATCTCGCTGTCGAAACGCAGCAGCGTCTCCTTGCGCTCGATCGAGGCGCCTTCGACGACGCGCACTTCGGCAAGGATGCGGTCCTGGAACCAGATCAGCCCGCCCACGGCCGCGAAGCCCGCGACGGCGAGCGCGCAGATCAGGCCGAGCTTGCCGCTCATGCGCAGGCGCGAAAGGAAATCGGAAATGGCGTTCATCGGTCGGGCCCCCCAAATGACATTCGTCGCGGAAAAGGCGTACGCACTGTCGTGAGGCGAGATGTCGGACTGCGTTTTTGGTGCTTGGTCTCCCGCCGGACGCGGATAAAAGCCGCCCGGCGTTAACAAATGTATAAACTACACAATTATTTTGCGGTCTGGCAGTCGCCAGTCAGCGATTCTGGTTCGCGCGCAGGATCGGATCGTTGGCGAAATCATATGAATTCGACGCTGCCGGCTGTGCCCTCGCCGGCGCTTGCGGTACTTGACTGCCGCCCGGCGCCTGCAGGCTCGTCAGCAGGCGCGAGAACCAGCCCTGCTCTTCCGGCGATTGCGTGCCGGGCAGCGGCCGCGCGGGAAGATCCTTGCTGGCTTCGAGCATCACGGCCTTCCACAGCCGTGCGGGCAGCGAACCGCCGGTCGTGCGCTCCATCTCGGTCGCATCGTCGTTGCCGAACCAGGCACCCGCCACATAATCGGCCGTGAAGCCCACGAACCACGCGTCGCGATAGTCGTTGGTGGTGCCGGTCTTGCCGCCCATCGGCCGGTCGATCGCGGCCCCGCGCCCCGTGCCCTGGCGCACGACCGCCTGGAGCAGGTCCTGCATGGTCGCAAGCGCGTGCGGCGAGATCACCTGACCGGGGCCCGAACCCTGGCGGCGATAGAGCACATGGCCGGCCGGATCGCGGATCTCGGTGATCGCATAGGGCAGCACGCCGTTGCCGCCATTGGCGAAGGCGGCATAGGCACCGGTCAGCTCGAGGAGACTTACATCCGCCGTGCCCAGCGCGATCGAAAGGTTGCGCGGGATCGGCGAGGCGATGCCAAGGGCCCGCGCCTCGCGCACGATCGCATCCACGCCCGCGCGCTGGGCCACGCGCACGGCCGAGGTGTTGACCGAGCGCGCGAAGGCATCGCGCACCGAAATCTCGCCATAGACCTTGTTGTCGAAATTGCGCGGCCGCCAGTTCTGGATCTGGATCGGCCCGTCGCCCACGCTCTCGTCCGGCCGGAGGCCCTGCTCGGCCGCGGCAAGATAGACGAACGCCTTGAACGCCGAACCCGGCTGGCGGCGCGCATCGACCGCGCGGTTGAAAGCGCTCTTCCCGTAATCGCGCCCGCCGACCATCGCCTCGACCGCACCGTCGGGCCGCATCAGCACGAAGGCGCCCTGCTCGACATCGGCCTTCTTGCCCTCGCGCGCGAGGATGTCTTCCAGCGCCGCCTCGGCCGTGCGCTGCAGGCGCGGGTTCATCGTCGTGACGACGGTCAGGTCCTGCGTCTGGTAGCCCACGAAGCCCTGCACCTGTTCGGCAAGCCAGTCGGTGAAATAGCGGTTGCCGCGCTGGGCAACGGTGGCGCCGGCCGTGGCCAGCGGCAGTTTCGCGGCAGCCGCGCGCTGGGCGGCGGTCATGAAGCCCGCCTCCACCATGTTGTCGAGCACGTCGCCGGCGCGCGCGCGCGCGCGCTCGATGCTTGCGGTGGGCGCGTATTTCGACGGCGCTTTGAGCAGGCCCGCGATGACGGCGGCTTCGTGCGCGTTCACCTCGCGCGCCGACTTGCCGAAATAGCGGCGTGCGGCGGCTTCCACGCCGTAGGTGCCCGCCCCCAGATAGACGCGGTTGAGATAGATCGTGAGGATCTCGTCCTTCGAGTAGGCATGCTCGAGCCGGAAGGCGAGCAGCATCTCCTGGATCTTGCGCTTGAAGCTGCGGTCGCTCGAAAGGAAGACGTTCTTGGCGAGCTGCTGGGTGATCGTCGAGCCGCCCTGCACCACGCGGCCGGCGCGAAGGTTGGTCAGCATCGCGCGCGCAAGGCCCTGCGGATCGATGCCGAAATGGGTGTAGAAGCGCCTGTCCTCGGTCGCGAGCACGGCCATCGGCAGCCACGGCGGCATCTCGTCGAGCTTGACCAGCCCGCCATAGAGATCGCCGTAGGTGGCGACCGTCTCGCCGCCGCCGTCGACGAAGACGAGGCTGGGCCGCCGCTCGAACTTGTTGATCGCCTCGATGGGCGGCAGCGTGAACCAGAAGGCGGCGAGCACGGCCACGCCCGCGATGGCCCCCCAGATGCCGGCGACAAGGCCCCACTTGAAGACGAAGCCCGCCGCCTTGCGCGCCAAGCCGGACGACCGGCGCTTCGCCTTGGGCTTTTTCTCGCGCCTGGCGCGCGGCGGCTCCCTGGAGACGCGCGCGCGCTCGTCGGGGTCGGCGCGCAGGCCTTCGCCTTGCGCGCCGTCCGTCCCGCTTTCGCCGGAAAAGCTCGGCTCGCGCCGCGGCTTCGTCGATCGACCCCGAATCGCCATTTCGCCGGCGATTCTACACGCGATTGCGGCAGGCGTACGGCGGCGGCGGGGCCGCTTTGCGGATCAGCCCCTTAGCCGCCGCAGGTCAGACCCGCTTGCCCGACGCGGGATCGAACACGTGCAGCAGGCCCGCCTTGGGCTTGAGCGCGATCTTCGCACCGGGCCGGAAGTCGTGGCGCTCGGTGAACACGGCGGTCGCTTCCATGCCCGCGATGTCGGCCAGCACCATCGTTTCCGCACCCGTGGGTTCGATCACCTTGACGGTGGCCGGGATGCCCTGCCCTTCGGGCACGAGATCGAGATGCTCGGGCCGGATGCCCACGCGCACCGAAGCACCGGCCGCGGCCTTCGTCGCCGCGGCGAGCTTCACGCCGCCGGGCAGCTCGATCATGCCGGAAGCCACGACCTTGCCGTCGACGAAGTTCATCGCCGGCGAGCCGATGAAGCCGGCCACGAAGATGTTGGCCGGATTGTCGTAGAGATCGAGCGGCGTGCCCACCTGCTCGACGATGCCGTCATGCATCACGACGATGCGGTCGGCCATCGTCATCGCCTCGATCTGGTCGTGCGTGACGTAGACGGTCGTCGTCTTGAGGCGCTGGTGCAGCGCCTTGATCTCGGCGCGCATCGCCACGCGCAGCTTGGCATCGAGGTTCGACAGCGGTTCGTCGAACAGGAACACCTGCGGATCGCGCACGATGGCGCGGCCCATCGCCACGCGCTGGCGCTGGCCGCCGGAAAGCTGCTTGGGATAGCGCTGGAGATAGGGCTTGAGGTTCAGGATCTCGGCCGCGCGCTGCACGCGCGTCTCGATCTCGGCCTTGTCGGCTTTGCGCAGCAGGAGCGAGAAGGCCATGTTGTCGTAGACGGTCATGTGCGGATAGAGCGCGTAGTTCTGGAACACCATCGCCACGTCGCGTTCCTTGGGCGGCAGCTCGTTGACCACGCGCGTGCCGATCGCGATCTCGCCGCCCGTGATTTCCTCCAGCCCCGCGATCATGCGCAGCAGCGTGGACTTGCCGCAGCCCGACGGGCCCACCAGCACCACGAATTCGCCGTCACCGATTTCCACATCGACGCCATGGATCACCTTCGTGGTGCCATACGCCTTCTTCACGTCTCGAATCGAGACTCCAGCCATACCCGTTTCCTCCCAGGGTTCCACGCCTGCCACTGACGGTCAGGATCGGGACGGGCGGCAGCGCTTCGAGGCGCCCCTGATTTCGCCGCACGTGACAGCGAATGTAGTCGGTTCCGCGCGACGGGTTCAACCCTTCGAATTGCCTGCGGAAAAGGCAGGTTTCAGTCGCGGGAAACGGCCGTGAGCTTGTTGCCGTCGGGATCGCGCGCGTAGGCGCCGTACCAGTCGGGTGCGTATTTGCGCAAACCCGGCGCGCCTTCGTCGCTGCCGCCATTGGCAAGGCACAGCGCGTGGAACCGGTCGACCGCGGCGCGGCTTGGCGCGCGGAAGGCGACCATCGTGCCGTTGCCGAAGGTGGCGGGCTTGCCGTCAAACGGCTTGCCGATCCAAAGGAAAGCCTCGCCGCCTTGGTGGCCGAAGCCGCCGTGCTCGCCGATCGGCACGATGCCCAGCGGCGCCAGCACGGCCGTATAGAAGGCGTGCGCCTTCTTCTCGTCGTTGGCGCCCAGCGTCACGTAATAGAGCATCGCGAATTCCTCCCCCGGAAAGCAGAAGGGCGCGGGACCGAAATCCCGCGCCCTTCGAACCTCGTCGAACGAGGAAGAAAGCTCAGACGGCTTCCTTCAGGTCCTTCGCGGCGCGGAAGGCGATCTTCTTCGACGCCTTGATCTTGATGGCTTCGCCCGTCGCCGGGTTGCGGCCCATGCGCGCCGGACGCTTGCGGACCTGGAAGATGCCGAGGCCCGGAACGCGGATCTTGGCGCCCTTCTTGAGGGCCTTGCCCAGGGCGGCAACGAAGCCGTCGAGCACTTCGACCGACTGCTTCTTGGAGATTTCGTGCTTCTCGGCGAGCTCGTAGGCGATCGCCTTCAGCGTCACAACTTCTTGCTTCTCGGCCATTTGCGGAAAGGCCTCCTCTTCGGGGTTATTGGTCTTCGACGACACTCGCGTCGCGGGTGCGAAGACCCTCGTTGGCGGGACCGTCGCGCGCGCTTTCGGGGACGTCCCGGCTGGCGTTCGCGCCGCCGCTTGCCTTGCTGCCCGCCCGGCGTGCCTTGCGGCGACTCGGGAATGCGACTCGGCTTGCGGTTGAGACTCGGTATGCCGCTTCGCCGGAATCTTGGCAAGGCCGAAAATGTGAAAATGCCGATGGAATCGGCATTCCATGAAGGTCGGTTACGAAAAACCCCGGAAAACCGCGGTTTTCGCGTAGTACCGATCAGCTGATCGGGCGCGCGCAGCGCCGCCACGTCTCCGCCTGCGGTGCGCCGTCGGGCTGGAACAGCACGGCTGTCTCGCTCATCAGCCGCATCGCGACGCGCTTTCCCGCCTCGACATCCTTGGCCGGCGCCACGTAATCGAATGTATGTCGGGTGTAGCTTCCCTCGATTGCAACGCCGGCGGGCGTCACCATTTTCGGCCCGTCGATCGACAGGTGCCGCGCCCCGTTGGGCGAACACCAGTTGCCGTCGATCGCATCGGCCTGCGCGGCACCCGCGCCCGCCACGACCAGCACCGCCGCATAAAGGAATACCCGCAATCCGCGCATCGCCAGGCCCCCCTTGTTCAAGGATGGCCGCGATCATCGGCCGGGCGGCGGGTCCGTGTCTAGAAGTCGAGTGTTACGACTTCGCAGTTGGCGAAGGGCCGGCCGGTGAGGAAGCGCAGGAACGTGCCGTGCCCCACCACGGCCATCTCACGCTCGGGCCGGGCGCGCAGCCAGTCGGCGAAGTGCGCCACGCGGGCCGAAAGGATCTCTTCGCTCTCGATCGTGATCGCGTCGGGGCGCGCGGGATCGTGGTGCCACCACGGATCGTCGAGATGGTCGAATTCGAGATGCGGGAAATCGGCCTTCAGCGCCGCAGGCGCACGGCCGATATCGCCCGAATGCTCGGCACGCTCGCGGTGCAGTGCTTCGATGCGCATCGGCGCGCCGTGGCCGGCGAAGGCAAGCTGGGCGGTCTCGATCGCGCGGGTGAAGGGCGACGCCACGACAAGCTCGACGCGCGCCCAGCGCGCCGGATCGGCAAGGGCCGCAGCCTGCGCGCGGCCAAGTTCGGTCAGCCGCGGATCGAAGATCATCGGATCGATCCGCTTGATGCTGTCGAAAGCGGCGTTGAATTCGGACTGGCCGTGGCGGATCAGGTGGACGGTCGTGGTCGGCATGCGCGCAAGCGATTACCCCGCGCGGCGGCCGCGCGCAAGCGCCGATCAGGCCCCCGCGACGCGCGCGCCTTCCATCGTCTGTGCCGCGAAGCCAAGCCCGTCGGCGAAGGCCTCGGAAAACAGCGAGACCATGTCGGGGAACGGCACGGCGAGCCTGGCCCAGACCTGGCCGTCCTCGTAGTCGAGCTGGCCGTGGAACCTGTCGGCCATGCGGCGCATGGGATGGTTGTCGACAAGGCAGATCATGTGGAGCTTGCCGAGCAGCCGGTTGCGCGCGAGCAGGATCGTGCGGCGCAGCAGTTCGCTGCCAAGCCCGCGGTTGCGATAGGCGGACGCGACGGTGACGGCGAATTCGCCCGACCGCGCGGGCATGCCGTTGCCGGCATGCAGTTCCGCCACGCCACAAAGCTTCGTGCCGTCGAAGCAGCCGAGCAGGCAGGCCGAATTCCAGTCGAGCCCGGCGACATAGGCTCCGATCACCTCGTCGGCGGTATTGCCCGAAAACCGGGCACGGCGGTCGGCCGGACCCAGCGCAAGCAGATGGGCCTCGAAGGCGGCCGAATCCATCCGGTTCAGCTTGCGGTAATAGAGCATTTGCACATCTCCTCGTCCCGGGGGACGTCCAAGGGATGCGCTTCTCTCCCCAAACCCGTTCCATATATCGCAAGATTCGAGCCGTTTTGTGACGGCGGCTTCGATCATTGCTGCCATGCGAACGCTGCGTTGCAGTTTGCAAGACTGGACGCGGCGTGCCGGATTTCCCAACTGATCGGCTGTATGCTCAAGGACAGATGAAAATGGACTCCACCCCCTCCGCCGCCCGAACCGTCGTCGCCAAGCTGCGCGGCCAGCCGACCAGCGACGGTGCGGGCGTGAAGCTCAACCGCGTGATCGGCACGCAGGCACTGCCTGATCTCGACCCGTTCCTGATGCTCGACGAATTCGGCTCGGACGATCCCGACGCGTACATCGCCGGTTTCCCCGACCATCCGCATCGCGGCTTCGAGACCGTGACCTACATGCTCGACGGGCGCATGCGCCACGCCGACAACAAGGGCAATGTGGGCCTGCTCGGCCCCGGCTCGGTGCAGTGGATGACGGCCGGGCGCGGCATCGTGCATTCCGAAATGCCCGAACAGGAAGAAGGGCTGATGCGCGGCTTCCAGCTGTGGATCAACCTGCCGGCCGCCGAGAAGATGTGCCCGCCCGCCTATCAGGACCTTCCCGCCGACGCGATGCCGGTGGTCGAGACCGCGACGGGTGCCACGATCAAGGTGATCGCGGGCACCTATGCGGGCACGCGCGGGCCGGTGGACGCGAAGGCGACCGAGCCCGTCTATCTCGACATCGTGCTCGATGCCGGCGGCCGCGCGACGCTGCCCGTGCCCGCCGCACACAACGCGTTCGTCTATGTCTATGAAGGAGCGGTTGCCATCGGCGGCGATGCGACCGGCAAGGGCACGATCGCCGTGCTGCGGCCGGGCGACCACGTGACGCTCGAAGCCGGTGCCGAACCCGCGCGCGCGATCCTCGTGGCCGGCAAGCCGCTGCGCGAACCGGTCGCCAAATACGGCCCGTTCGTGATGAACACGCCCGAGGAGATCCATCAGGCGATCGCGGATTTCCGGGCCGGGAAGTTCTGAAACGGCGTTCGTCGTAGACCCCCGGGTCAAGCCCGGGGGTGACGGCTCTTTGTCGTCCGTCATGCCCGGGCTTGACCCGGGCATCCACGACTTCGCAGGAAACGTCGCGCGCATCGCGCGCGGCAATCGCTAACCGCCCTCGATTTCCGCGCGCAGCATTTCCAGTTCCAGCCACTCGTCTTCGGCGGCTGCCAGCGCCGTTTCGGCGCGCGCCAGTGCGGCCGTGTGCTTTTCGAACGCCGCGCGGTCGCGCGCGTAAAGCCCCGCATCGGCCAGGGCCGCGTTTGCCGCGGCGATTTCGGCGCGCAGCGCCTCCATCGTCGCGGGCAACGTTTCAAGCGCATGCTTCTGCTTGAAGCCCAGACGCTTCTTCGCGTCGGCCACCGGGCGCGGCGAAGCCGGTGCGGCGCGCGGGGCCGCAGCCGCAGGCGCGCGCGGCTTGGCCTCCACCCCGCGCCCGCGCTGGGCCAGCATGTCGGAATAGCCGCCCGCATATTCGCGCCACACGCCGTTGCCTTCCGCCACGATGGTCGAGGTCGCCACGCGGTCGAGGAAGTCGCGGTCGTGGCTGACCAGCAGCACCGTGCCGGGATAGTCGGCCAGCAGCTCCTGAAGCAGGTCGAGCGTCTCGACATCCAGATCGTTGGTCGGCTCGTCGAGCACCAGCAGGTTGGACGGCCGCGCCAGTGCGCGCGCCAGCATCGCGCGGCCGCGCTCGCCGCCCGAAAGGGCGGCCATCCTGGTGCGCGCCTGCTGTGCGACGAAAAGGAAGTCCTTCATGTAGGCCAGCACGTGGCGTGTGCCGCCGGCGAGGCTCACGGTCTCGCCGTGCCCGCCGGTCAGCGTATCGGCAAGCGTGGCTTCCGGGTCGAGCGATTCGCGCCGCTGGTCGAGCGTGACCATCTCCAGCCCGGTACCGAGCTGCACTTCGCCGCTATCGGGGCCGCTATCCGGCGCCAGTTCACCCACAAGCATCTTCAAGAGCGTCGTCTTGCCCGCACCGTTCGGCCCCACCAGCGCCACGCGGTCGCCGCGCAGGATGCGGATCGTGAAATCGCGCACGACCGGCTCGTCGTAGGTCTTCGATATTCCGTCGGCGGCGATGACCAGCGTGCCCGAACCGTCGGCAGCAAAGGCGGCCATCCTGGCCGTGCCCACCGAAGCAACGCGTTCGCGTCGCTTCTTGCGCAGGTCCTGAAGCTCGGCGAGGCGGCGCACGTTGCGCTTGCGCCGTGCCGTCACGCCGTAGCGCAGCCAGTCTTCCTCGCGCACGATCTTGCGCGCGAGCTTGTGCGCGTCGGTTTCTTCCTGCGCGAGGATCGCGTCGCGCCATTCCTCGAAATGCGCGAAGCCGCGTTCGAGCCGGCGCGTGACGCCGCGATCGACCCACACGCAGGCCCCCGACAGCGCTTCGAGGAAGCGCCGGTCGTGGCTGATCGTGACGAGCGCGCCGCGATAGCCCGCAAGCCCGCTTTCCAGCCACGCGATCGCCGGCAGGTCGAGATGGTTGGTCGGCTCGTCGAGCAGAAGGATATCGGGCTCGGCCGCAAGCGCGCGCGCCAGTGCCGCGCGCCGCGCCTCGCCGCCGGAAAGGCGCGAAGGTTCCTCGCTGCCGTCGAGGCCGAGCCGCTCGAGATAACGACGCGCGCGGTGGATGTCGTGGCCGCCTTCGATGCCCGCCTCGGCGAAGGCAAGCGTCGTCGCATACCCCGACAGGTCGGGTTCCTGCGCCAGATAACCCACGGTCGTTCCCGGCTGGAGGAAGCGCGTGCCGCCATCCGGCGCCTGCAAGCCCGCCGCGATGCGCAGCAATGTCGACTTGCCCGAGCCGTTGCGTCCTACCAATGCAAGGCGTTCGCCCGGGCCCACGGCCAGGTCGGCGCTTTCGAGCAGGGGTGGCCCGCCGAAGGAAACACGGATATCTTGCAGAAACAGAAGCGGCGGCATTAACGGTTCGGCAACGGGTTTTGCCGACACTGGCGCGCGAGTCCGGATCGATGCAAGAACTTGTTCGAAAATATCACGTCGGTGCCTATGCGTTCCGCGATGGCGAAGCAGGGCAATACGCGTTTATCGTGCGGGCGGGCAAGTTCCGGCTGTTCCGCGTCGTGGGCCCGCGCGAGATCGTCCTCGACGAGCTGATCGAAGGCCGCCTGTTCGGCGAATCGGCGCTGGTGGAGCGCTGCGCGCGCGTTCACAGCGCCATCGCCACGACGGGCAGCGAATGCTACGCGATCGACCGGCGCGACTATAACCACCGGCTGACGAAGATCGATCCCGCCCTCGCGCGGGCGTTGCGCAACCTGCACATCTTCGTCCATCGCGTGCCGCTGCATGACGCCGACGGCCGCCGCGTCGTCGGCATGGTGGCCCTGGAAGTCGAATCCAAGGTCCGCGCGATGCTCGATTCCGATTTCGGCAAATCGCTCGCGCAGACCGGCGACGAGCTGGTCGACATGGTGGCCGAACAGATCGTCTTCGAAGCCAAGCGCCGCCTCGCCCCGCCGCCCGAGGACGAGGATGCCGAAAAGGCCCGCGCGCGCCTGAAGCCGGTTGCCCAGCCGGCCCCGGCGCCCGCGGCGGCACAATCCGCCAAGGCACCGGCAGCCAAGCCCGCTCCGGCAAAGGCCGCCACCCCGGCCCCGCGCCCCGCGCCGCTGCCCAGCGGCGGGACGAGCGTATAGGTCTATTTTCTTGACAACCGGAACGGGTTCTTTCACGCTGCCGACAGCAGGGACGTGCTGTTTGAAATCGTGAAGAAGAACACCCCGACCCCGCGCCGACGCGCGGCGGCGATCCCCGCCCACGCGTCGTGACATTTGAAACGGCGTCACCCCCGGGCTTGACGGGCTGGGTTACATCGGTGCGAAAACGCGTTGCAGGTTACCTGCGTGCGATTTCAAGGCGATAAACTGGTTACGTAACCTGTTAGTCGCCAATTCCAGCGGCTCCATCCGCTACGGCATGCCCGCACTTGTTGTGGGCATGACGGACCCCATGTTTGTCGCCGACTACCCGCGCCAGTCGACGCGGTAAAGATCGTCGCGCCGGTCGGCAAGGTTGCGCACCGTGCCGGCCTTGCGCATCGCATCGAGCGTCTCGAGATCGAAATCGGCGAAGACGAGCGTCTCGGCCCCGGCCGGTGCCGCCTCAAGGAGCCCGTCGCGCGGGAACGGCACGTCGCACGGCGTGAGCAGGCAGCTTTCGGCGTACTGGATATCCGCGTTGGGCACGTGCGGCAGCACGCCCACGGTGCCCGCCAGCGCCAGATAGCACTGGTTTTCGACCGCGCGGGCCTGCGCGCAGTGGCGCACGCGCATGTAGCCGCGCCGGTCGTCGGTGCAGAACGGCACGAACACGATGCGTGCACCCGTGCGCGCGAGATGGCGCTGAAGTTCGGGGAATTCCACGTCGTAGCAGACCGTGACCGCGACCTGGCCGAAGTCGGTCTCGAAAGGCTCGGCCGCCGTGCCGCCCACGATGCCCCACGCCTCGCGCTCGCTGGGGGTGACGTGGATCTTGGCCTGCGCATGCAGCGTGCCATCCGGCATGGCGGTGAAGCAGATATTGCGCGCCACGCCCGCTTCGTCGCGCATGAAATGCGTGCCGCCCACCACGTGCAGGCGGTGGCGGCGCGCAAGCTCGGCGAAGGTCGCCTGGATGCGCGCGGTGTACATGTCCAGCGCATCGACCGTGCGCGCCATCGGCATGTCGCGATGCTCGATGGTCAACAGTTGCAACGTGAACATCTCGGGGAAGACGACGAAATCCGCGCCGTAGCTCGCCGCGACCGAAACGAAGTGCGCCACCTTCGCCTCGAACTCGGCATAGCTTGCGATCGCCGACAGGCCGTACTGGACGCACGCCACCCGCGCGCGCTTGCGCAATGCCGTCATCCTAGAACGCCACCTTGTCGCCGCCCTTGAGATCGAGGATCTCGCGCGCCTCGGCCGGCGTGGCGACCGCAAGGCCAAGCCCCTCGATGATCGCGCGCGCGCGGGCGACCTGCTCGGCGTTGGATTTCGCAAGCTGGCCGGGCCCGATCCACAGCGAATCCTCCAGCCCCACGCGAACGTTGCCGCCCATCGCGGCCGCCTGTGCGGCGATCGCCAGCTGGTGGCGGCCCGCGCCCAGCACCGACCAGCGGTAGGCATCGCCGAAAAGCCGGTCGGCCGTGCGCTTCATGTGGGCCACGTCCTCGGGATGCGTGCCGATCCCGCCCAGGATGCCGAAGACCGACTGCACGAAGAAGGGCGGCTTCACCAGCCCGCGCTCGACGAAATGGGACAGCGCGTAGAGATGGCCGATGTCGTAGCACTCGATCTCGAAGCGCGTGCCGTTGTCCGCACAGGTGCGCAGGATGAATTCGATATCGGCGAACGTGTTCTTGAAGAAGCCGGTGCGCGAACCTTCCAGATACGGCCGCTCCCAGTCGTGCCTGAATTCCTTGAAGCGTTCCAGCATCGGGAACAGCGCGAAGTTCATCGTTCCCATGTTGAGCGAGGCGACCTCGGGCTTGAACGTGGCCGCGGGGCGCACGCGCTCTTCCACCAGCATCGTGGGCGCGCCGCCGGTCGTGAGGTTGATGACGCAGTCCGACGACTGCTTGATGACCTTGAGGAACGGGGCGAAGGCCTCGGGCGACTGGTCGGGCTTGCCGGTCTTCGGGTCGCGGGCATGCAGGTGGACGATGGCGGCCCCCGCTTCGGCCGCACCGATCGCGGCCGCGGCGATTTCCTGCGGCGTCACCGGCAGGTGGGGCGACATCGACGGCGTGTGGATCGCACCCGTCACGGCACAGGTGATGATGACCTTGCGGTCCTTGCGTTTCGGTTTTTCAGCCATCAGACGTTCCCGATAAGTGCGACAAGCGCTTCGCCGCATTCGCGCGTGCCCATGCGCCCGCCAAGGTCGCGCGTGCGCGTGGCGGCATCGGCAAGCGAGCGTTCGACCGCGCGCTCGATGGCGCGCGCGGCGTCGATCTCGCCCAGATGCTCGAGCATCATCGCCGCCGTCCAGATCTGGCCCACCGGGTTGGCGATGCCCTTGCCGGCGATATCGGGTGCCGAGCCGTGCACGGGCTCGAACAGCGAGGGGAATTTCCGCTCCGGGTTGATGTTGGCCGATGGCGCGATGCCGATCGTGCCCGTGCAGGCGGGGCCGAGGTCGGAAAGGATGTCGCCGAACAGGTTGGACGCCACGACCACGTCGAAGCGGTCGGGGTTCAGCACGAAATGCGCGGTGAGGATGTCGATATGGTACTGGTCGACGGCGATGTCGGGATAGTTCTTCGCCATCTCCTTCACGCGGCCATCCCAATAGGGCATCGAGATCGAGATGCCGTTGGACTTGGTGGCCGAGGTGAGCTTGCGGCGCGGGCGCTTCATCGCAAGATCGAAGGCATAGCGCAGCACGCGGTCGACGCCGATGCGCGTGAACACGGTTTCCTGCACCACCGTTTCGCGTTCGGTACCGGGAAAGATCGTTCCGCCCAGCGAGGTGTATTCGCCCTCGGTATTCTCGCGCACGACGTAGAAATCGATGTCGCCGGGCTTGCGGCCGGCCAGCGGGCACGGCACGCCGGGCATCAGGCGCACGGGGCGCAGGTTCACGTACTGGTCGAACTCGCGCCGGAACTGCAGCAGCGAGCCCCACAGCGAGACGTGATCGGGCACGGTGGCAGGCCAGCCGACGGCGCCGAAGAACAGCGCGTCGTGGCCGCCGATCCTGGCCTTCCAGTCCTCGGGCATCATGCGGCCGTGTTCGGCGTAGTAGTCGCAGCTCGCGAAATCGAATTCGTCGAGTTCGAGCCGGAAGCCGAATTTCGCCGAGGCCGCGCGAAGTGCTCGCACGCCCTCGGGCACGACTTCCTTGCCGATGCCGTCGCCGGGGATCACGGCAATGCGGTGGGTGCGGTTCGTCATGCGCGGGTCCGGATTTCCGTTGCGGGAACTGTCGGGCGCACTCTAGCCGCCGCAAGCGCCAAGGCAACGCGAAAACGGCGCGTCGGCGGGCTTCAGGGTGCCGGCGCGTCGCTTTCCTGCGCGAAGGTCGCATCGCCCGGCACGCGGATGTGGCAGGCGAAGATCATGTCCACCGTGCGCCCGTCGCGCGCCAGCGGCAGCGCCATGCGCTGCATGCGGACGTACTGGCGGCCGGCCGTCCACATCTGTTTTTCCCAGTAGTGCGCGGTGCGTTCGCGCGCGACTTGCCGGAAAGCGCCGTTCACCGTCGCGCGGCGCTCGGGCACGATGAAGTCGTCCACGAAATGCCCCGCCGGAGCCAGGCCCATCACCTCGATCAGCACCTCGCCCGCCACGCGCACGCGAAAGCGCAGCCCCTCGGGCGTGTCGACGACGTCGTAGAGCGCCAGCCGCGGCACGAGCGAGGGAATGTCGATCACCGGGTCGATATGCTGGCGGCCGGGCAGCAGCCCCGCCGGCGCGCAGGCGCGCCAGTAATCGTAGAAGATCCTGAAATCGGGGTGCGTCGCGTCGGCGGGCATCCCGGGCAGTTCGATGGGGAGATCGGCGGCCACCCGGAAATCATACGTTCCGGCAGCGGCCGCGTCATCGGCCCTCGTCGGATGGTGCCCCAGGCCGGACTTGAACCAGCATGCCCTTGCGGGCAACAGATTTTGAGTCTGCCGCGTCTACCGTTTCGCCACTGGGGCACCGGGCCGAACGGTGGCGCGGATCATAGGGTCGATTTTTCCGCGGTCAACAGCCGCCGGACTTGGGATCGGGGAACGGGCAGCCTATGTTCCTGACGATGGAATCCGGCCCGATCCCGCCACGCCTAGCCGCTTTTGCCGTCGCCCTGGGGGCCGCGGCGGTTCTCGGCGGTGCTCTCGCCTTCCAGCATATCGGCGGGCTGGCGCCGTGCGTGCTCTGCTACTGGCAGCGCTATCCGTATTGGGCGGCGATCCCGCTTGCCGCGGCTGCGGCACTTGCGGCACCCCGTTCACCGCGGGCAGCCGCACTGCTGCTGGGTCTTGCGGCCGGCTTCTTCGTGGCCGATGCGGGTATTGCGGCCTTCCATGTCGGTGTCGAACAGCATTGGTGGGCGGGTACGGCCGAATGCGGCGGCACGCGCCCGGCCTCGGGCAGCCTCGAAGAACTGCGCGCGCGCCTTCTCGCCGCCCCGATCGTGCGCTGCGACGAGCCGGCCTGGAGCCTGTTCGGCATCTCGATGGCCGGCTACAATTTCCTCGCAGCGCTCGCCCTTGCCGCATTTTCGGCGTGGGGCGCGCGGGGACTGGCGAAGGGAAACACCTGATGGACGATGCGCGAAAGATGGGCCTGCCCGGCGAACCGGCCGGTGAACGCCTGATCGACCGCGTGCTGCGCGTGGATCATGCCGGCGAATACGGGGCCGTGCGAATCTACGAAGGCCAGCTTGCGGTTCTCGGCCGAAACGGGACGGCAGGCCAGACGATCGCGCACATGGCCGAACAGGAGCGCCGCCACCTCGAAGCGTTCGAGAAAATGCTGCCGGCGCGCCGCGCGCGACCCACGCTGTTGCAGCCCGTCTGGCATGCGGCCGGGTTTGCGCTGGGGGCGGCCACCGCCATGCTCGGCGAGAAGGCCGCGATGGCCTGCACGGTGGCCGTCGAAGAAGTGATCGACGCGCACTATCGCGAACAGATCGCCGCACTGCCCGACGACGAAGCCGAATTGAAGTCCACATTGGAGGAATTCCGGCGCGAAGAGGTCGAGCATCGCGATACGGCGATCGCGCATGAACCGCATGCCGCACCGGGCTATGAGCTGCTGACGAGCGCCATCAAGGCCGGCTCGCGGCTTGCGATCTGGCTGTCGTCACGGATCTGAAAGAAACGGTGACAAAATTTCTCGGGATCGCCGCGATTTTGCCACGCTTCGCGGCGATAACCCGCGCATGCCGATCCGACGCAAATCACGCATCCTTCGCAGCGACGAGGAACCGCGCCTGAGCGAGATGCTCGACGATCCCGTCATGCACGCCGTCATGGCGCGCGACCGGGTGACGCGCGAGGAACTGCTCGCCCATATCGCCGCCTTGCGCGAAAGGCTCGCGGCCGCGCCGTAGACCGGCCCGGTCCCAGCCGCTAACGTGGCGCGCATGATGCGCGCCTTGTTCCTCCCGATCGCCCTTGTCGCTCTCGCGGCACCCGCCGCGGCAGCCCCGCAGGCCGGCGACGGCGCCTATCGCGGCACCGTCGATTGCGGACCGATCGGCGCGTCGCCGGCATTCCGGCAGACGCTTGCCGTGATCGTGCGCGAGGGACATTTCGCGCTCCAGCGCGGCAAGCCCGGCGAGGACGGCTCGGAATCGCTGAACGGGGAAATCGACCCGCAGGGCGCCCTCGTCGTCACCGGCAGCTATCGCGCCGACATCGAAAAGGCGATCCGTTACGAAGGGCGCGTCGCGGAGAGCCGGATCCTCGCGAGCGGAAAACGCGGCCCGCGCGAATGCCGCATGACGCTCGAAGGGCCGCCCCCGGCAGGCATCGAGCCGCCGTACAAGATCGCTCCGGACGCCGCCGAAAGGCGCGCGACTGTTGGCGCACGTATCGCCGGCGCGTATGCCTGCGGAGAGCCGCCGGCAGCGCCGCGCGACCTGATCGTCGAGTCGTTCTACCGGCGCGACGATCCGAGCTTTTCCATCGTCGATCCGGAAGCCTATGCCGCGCGCGGACGGCAGACGGCGCCACTGGCGGCGTTTGCCGCCGGCATCGCCCGGATGGGGGATCGCTATATCGCGGCAAGCCCGCGCGATTCGGCCCCCGCCCGCTGCATGGCCGACTGGCTGAAGCGCTGGGCCGATGAAGGCGCGATGCTGGGCCGCGTCACGCAGCAAGGCACATACGAGCGCAAATGGACGCTTGCCACCGTCGCGCTCAACTACGCGCTCATTGCCGACGCCGAGGAGATCGGCGCCGATACGCGCGCGCGCATCGAAGGCTGGATCGAGGATCTCGCCTGGGAAACGGTCGCCGACTATGCGCGAAAGCCGTTCGCCGAGCAGAACAACCATCTCAACTGGGCATCGCTTGCCGCATTGGCCGCAGCGGTCGCGACCGGCGACAAGGCGCTATTCGACTGGTCGATTTCCGCGGCGCGCGGGGCGCTGGACTCGGTCGCCGCCGATGGCTCGCTGCCGCGCGAACTCGCCCGTCGCCAGCGCGCCCTGCACTATCACCGCTTCGCGCTCGAGCCATTGACATTGATCGACGCGATCGCGGCGGCAAACGGGATCGACCTGTCTGGCGAGAACGGCGGCGCGCTTGCCCGGCTCGCGGCCTATGTGCGGACCGGCTACGACAACCCCGATGCGGTCGCGAAGGTTGCCGGTGTGGCCCAGGAAGGCGCGTCGGAAGGCAATGTCGCGCCGGGCAATTATGCGTGGGCCGAAATCTACGCCGCGCGGCACGAGGATGAAGCGCTATCGGCGATCCTCGAGCGGGTGCGCGGCAAGGGCCTCGGCTCGACCTGGCTTGGCGGGAATCTGACGCTGCGCTTCGGCCCGGCGAAGCGCTAGATGGGATCGAGTTCGGTGTCCCAGTAGAGGAAGTCGCGCCAACTCTCATGCAGGTAGTTCGGCGGGAATGCGCGCCCGTTTTCCTGCAACACGGTCGAAGTCGGCTGGACCGGCGCGTTGCGCGGGAACATCTTCGCCTCCCGGGGCAGGCGGCTGCCTTTCACGAGATTGCAGCACGAGCAGGCCGTGACGACGTTTGCCCATGTCGTACGCCCGCCGCGCGAGCGCGGGATCACGTGATCGAAGGTCAGTTCGGGCGCCGGGAAACCGCTGCCGCAATACTGGCATTCGAACCGGTCGCGCAGGAACACGTTGAAGCGCGTGAAGGCCGGCCGGCGCGCCGCCGGCACGTATTCCTTCAGTGAGATCACTGACGGCAGGCGGATCGCCTGCGAGGGCGAGCGCACGATGCGGTCGTACTGCGAAACGACGTTGACCCGCTCCTGGTAGACGGCCTTGATCGCATCCTGCCAGGACCACAGCGAAAGCGGGAAATAGGACAGCGGCCGGAAATCGGCGTTGAGGACAAGCGCCGGGCACGCGTCGGCGTTGATCGCGTGCGAATGCGCGGGAACGAAGGGTACGGACGCCGGGTCGAGCGGTTCGCTCAGCGTATCGGACTCTCCAAGGCTCACGCGCGACCCTTCGCCTCCGTTCGGGGTGCAGCGCTTGCCCTTGGTCGTTCAAGTCCGGGCAAGCCGCGGCACGAGATTCGACGTCACAATAGCTATTCCTAGATAGGACATCCGGCGCCCAAACACAATATCCGGGATGTTGCGGCGCGATGACGCTCCGCGCGATTTCAGCCGACGAGCGTCCTGTCCAGACGGTCGACGAGGAATTCCGCTCCAGCCTGCAGGCCCGCTTCGTCGATCGAATGCGGCAGGCCCGGGCAGGTCAACGTCTCGACAGAAATTCCGGCGGCATCGAGCGCGGATGCCGCAGCGGCCATCCGCTCGTACGGCACGATCGGATCGGCGTCGCCGTGAACAAGCAGAACCGGCGGGCGGGCACGCAACTCGTTCGCGAGAAGTTCGGCACCAACCAGCGCACCCGAATAGCCGACGACACCGGCTATGGCGACCGGGCGGCGGGGCGCCACGAACAGCGACATCATCGTGCCCTGGCTGAACCCGACAAGCGCCAGCCGTTCGGGCGGAAGATCGTGGCGCGCAAGTTCTTCATCGAGAAACGCATCGAGGATGGGTGCCGCCGCCTGGACGCCGGCGAGGACGCGCGCCGGCGTGCGGTCGAGAAGGCTGAACCATTGCCGGCCATAAGGTGCCATGTCGCACGGGAACGGCGCATGCGGCGAGACGAATTCGGTATCGGGCAGCACGCGCGCCCAGAGCGGTGCGAGCGAAATGAGGTCGTTGCCGTCGGCCCCGAGGCCATGCAGCAGCACGACGACGCTCTTGGTCTTGCCGCCCGATGCCGGGGGCAGGCGCGGGCCGTCCAGTTCGAAAAACTGCATGCGCGATCCTCGATTGCCAGCGCGTCATCTGGTAGCAGTGCCGACATGCGACTGTCGAGACTGCAATGACCGTCACGCGATTTGCGCCTTCGCCGACCGGCCGGCTTCATCTGGGCCACGCCTTTTCGGCCCTGTTCGCGCAGCGCGCGGCGCATGCCGCGGGCGGGCGTTTCCTCCTTCGCATCGAAGACACGGATCGCGGCCGCTGCCGCCCCGAATTCGAAGCCGGGATCTACGAAGATCTCGCCTGGCTGGGGCTGGATTGGGAAAAGCCGGTGCGCCGCCAGTCCGAGCACATGGCCGACTATGCGGCCGCGCTCGCACGGCTTGAAGGCATGGGTCTGCTCTACAAATGCTTTTGTACGCGTGCCGAAATCATGCGCGAGATCGAGGCTGCCGGGGGTGCACCACATGAGAGCGGCGCGCTCTATCCGGGAACGTGCCGCCATCGCGCGGCCGACGATGTCGCGACGCGTGTCGCTTCGGGCGCTCCCTATGCGTTGCGTCTCGACGTGCGCAAGGCGTTGGAGGTTACGGGACCGCTCGAATGGATCGATCGTGCGGCCGGCCGACAGCGAGCCGCGCCCGAGCGGCTCGGCGATGTCGTGCTCGCCCGCAAGGAATTTCCGGCGAGCTACCACCTTGCCGTCGTCCATGACGACCGTCTCCAGCAGATCGATCTCGTCACGCGGGGCGTCGACCTGTTCGAGGCAACCCATATCCACCGGCTTCTGCAGGCGCTGCTCGGCTACGCGGCACCCGCCTATTGGCACCACCGGCTTGTCCTCGATGAAAAGGGCCAGCGACTGGCCAAGCGGGCCGGCGGAATGGCTCTCAAGGAACTTCGGGAGGCCGGGAAAACTGCAGCCAGTATATTGAAAGAACTGGATTTTTAGGCAATTTAAGACAAATTAAATAAAATTTACTACAAATAGCGCGTAATGGAGACGGTCTTAATCATTCTCGCGATCTACGCCGCTTCGGCGTTCGTGCTGGGTCTGCTTTCGCGGACGCTCGGCGCGCTTGTCGATTTCATGGCCCGAATCGTGGCCGGCGCGCCGGCACATGCCGCGCCGGAACCGGTGCGCGTGGCTCCGCCACCCCCGCGCTATCCACCGATGCACCTGCCGAAAGTCGGCGGCTACTGATCTTTTGCCGCAGCCAGGGCGGCATTCTCGACGCGAATCCGGACGGCCAGCATCACCGCATTGAGCAGCGAGAAGACCAGCGCATAGACCGGCAAGCCGAGGCAAAGCGGCAGCACGGCGATCTCGCCCACGACGACGACATAGTTCGGATGCGCGATGAACCGATACGGTCCGGCCCGCACAAGGCGTTCGCCCGGAACGACGAGAATTCGCGTCGTCCATCGCCGGCCAAGCGTCGCCCTTATCCAGATGCGCACGACCTGGAGGACTGCGTAGACCGCTAACCAGCCCATATCCGGCGCTACGCCGTGCCCCAGTAGCCAGAGCCCGCCCAGCCAACTCGTGTGCAGCGCGATCATGAACGGATAGTGCGATGCGCCATACTCGACCGCGCCGCGCTCGCGCAATGCCGCCGTGTTGCGCGCGGCGGCCAAGACTTCCAGCAGGCGCTGCACGGTCACAAACCCGAGCAGGAAAACGGCCGCTGTCATGACGCCATCTTGAGCGTAAGACAGCTTGCGGTGAAACCGGGCCCCAGTGCAGCAAGCAGCGTGCGGGGCGCCAGACCGGCCGCAAGCGCGCGCTCAAGCACGAAAAAGGCGGTCGGCGCCGACATGTTGCCGAAATCCGCAAGCACCGCGCGTTCATGCGCGAGGTTCCCTTGCGGCAGATCGAAAGCCCGCTCGAGCGCATCGACGACCTTGCGACCGCCCGGATGGAACGCGAAACCGCCGATCGCATCGAGCCCAAGCCCGGCGCGCGCAAGAATTCCGGCGACGGCCGGCGCCAGATGCGTGCCGACAAAAGGCGGAATTTCCCGATCGAGGATCACGCCGAGCCCTACCGGATCGACCGACCACCCCATCGTATCGAGCGTATCCGGCCATAAATGCTGCCCGTCCGCCTCGATGTCGGCGAGGCCCGGCGCACCAGTGCGAACGACGCAGGCGGCGGCACCGTCGGCGAACAGCGCGGTCGCCACGACGTTGGCTTTGGTCGACAGGTCCGGGCGGAACGCAAGCGAGCAGAGTTCGACGGTGACCATCAGCACCACCGCACCTGGCCGCGCGGCCGCAAACCGCCGCGCGATCGCCAACCCCGATACGCCGCCCGCACAGCCAAGCCCGAAGACCGGCACGCGCTCGACATCGGCGCGAAATCCAAGCCGACCGGCGACCTGTGCCTCAAGGCTCGGTGTCGCAATTCCCGTCGAGGATACGCTCACGACACAGTCGACATCCGCCGGCGAAAGCCCCGCCCGGGCAAGAGCGAGATTTGCGGCGTCGACGAACAATTCGCCGCCGGCCTCGACGAACGCGCGGGTGCGCTCGGGCCAGCCGAGCGGCTTGAAATACCAGTCGACCGGTCGGGCCAGCCGGCGGCGGTTGATGCCGGCCGTTTCGAAGACGCGCGCGAGACGCTTGAAGTCGCGCACTTGCGCGCCGAACGCCCGTTCGGCCGCGCGCACGGCAACATCCTGCGTGAGAATATTTGGTGGAACAGCAGTCGCGATGGAAACAAGGCGAACGGAAGCGCTCATCCGCCCACAATCCGCAATAGAACCGTCGGCATCAAGCGGGATCGCGGCTCGATTTACCGCAGATCCGCCACAATGATTGCGGCTGCTAACTCTTCGCCGGCTCGGGTATGCGCGGCTCCGGCTTGAAGAATTCGTGTACCGCCTGCGCGCGCGCCGAACCGACCGCAGAGTCCGGCAGCTTCTCGAGGCGCGTATAGGACGGATGGCCCGACTGTTTGTACGGGCTGTTGCGCGCGGCGTTGTAGCAGCACAGCAGTACGTTGCGCGACTTCTCGGACAGGTTCTGCCCGGACGTGTGAAGGGTGTTGCAATCGAAGAACAGCGCATCGCCCGGTGCCTGCTCGACGAATACGTGATCGAGCACCTTCATCGCCGCCTCGACACGCTCGATATCGGCGCCCACCTGCCCACCCACGACGCCATGCTCGAGCCGGCCAAGAAGATGCGAACCGCGAAGCACCTCAAGGCAGCCATTCTCGCGCGTGGACGGATCGACCGAGATGAAAACGCTCGCCATCTGCGGGAACAGGCAGCCGTTGCGGTACCAATAGCCGTAATCCTGATGCCAGTCCCATGCGCCACCCACCTTCGGGCGCTTCATCGTCAGCTTCGAGTGCCAGTGGTAGACCTCGCCGCCCAGAAGCTTCTCCATCGAGTCGACGATCCGCGTGCAACGCGCGATCGCGCCGAACACGTCGTCGCCGGGATGGTTCCACAGCGCAAGTTCGGTCGAAGCACCCTTGCTGTCCATGCGGGCATAGGTGTTCGCCGCGATCGCCGGATCGGTGCGGATCGCCTCGTCAACCAGCGCGATCTCATCCGGAGAAAAAAGGCCGCGCCGCAGTACATACCCGTCGCGGCGATACGCCTCGATTTCGGCCTGCGTCAGGCTCATGTCGGCGGTCTGCATGGCGTCTCCCGGAACAGTATTTCCGGAAACGCTATCAGCGCCGGAGACCGGCGACAATGTCGAGATAGTCCGGACGGCCCGGATCGATCAGGCCGTGGCGGACGAAAAAATCGATCAGCACGAGATTGCAGTTGAACTTGAATTCGCGCGTTTCGGCGACCACTTCGGCGACCTTCTGCCAGGGCCACCAGAAAAATTCGTCGATCTCGCCGTCGGTATTGCGCGGAACGAAATCGGCGGGTAGCTCGAGATCGAAGCAGAACTGCACGTCCGGCTTCAGCCCGTCCTCGCCGTCCATGCGGTAGGTGATGGCACCCGTGCAGATCGCTCGGCGCGCGATCTCGGCGGGGATGCCGGCTTCTTCCCAGCATTCCTTGACCATGTTGTCGTGCAGCCCGAGGCCGACAGGCTGGCCGCCGGCAACCGTGTTGTCGAGCATGCCGGGAAAAGTCGGCTTCGTTTTCGCGCGGCGCGCGACCCAGATTTTCGGACCGTCGGGCGACGGCACGTAGCCGGTCATGTGGACACCGTACGACCGGATGCCGAAATGCGGGGCGGCGGCCCTTTCGATGCGGAATATCGGCTGGTCGCCCCAGTTGACGAGCACCGGGTAGGCCTCGTCCCGCCGGCCGGTGACGATACCGTCGGCTTCCAGCACGCGCACGACGCGTTCGATTGCCGCGCTGCGCTGGTCGCCGTCCGTCAGGGCATCCGACAGGACGACGCGTTCGTCGGAAACCGAGAAAATCGCAGGAAAATCGCGCAGCCGTTCGGCCATCCGGTGGCGAACGGCACCCACACTGTGCCCGGCGCAGACGAGGGCACGATAGGCCGATGGATCATGGGCATTGCATTCGGCGATACGATCGAGAAACGACATGGCGGGTCCGCTTGTGGCCGGGCGCTGATCGGCTCTATAGCATGCGCGCATGGACCGCAGCACCGAGGAAGCACTCGCCGCCGCGCGCCGTTACGAAACGGCCGCACGGCGCCATTTCACCGACCGGCTCGTCCGCGACGGCCGTGTCGATCCAAAACTGCTCGAAGCCGGCCAGAGTGCGGCGCACGGCTTTGCCTGGCTTGCCGCAAGCGTCGCGGGCCTTGCCGCCCTTGCGCAGTGGCTGGACGAAGTGGAACGTCAGGGTCGCGCCGACGAGCGTAGCCGCGACATCGTGCATCTTGGCTTCGCCGAGCATCTGGCGCGCCTTGTCCATGGCCTGCCGCTCTCGCAGGGCGAAACCTTGCGACCGGCGGACATGGGCCTCACGAAGGAAGCAGACCGGCTTGCCGCCGATCCGGCGGTCGCGCGATTTCTTCAATCCGAAGATCTCGACATGCGCCGCGCACGGCTTGCCGCGGCCATCGAGGACGAGATCGCGCCCGATGCCGATGACGGCGATCCGGTCTTGGTGGAGATGCGCCGGCAATTGCAGCGCTTCGCGGCGGCCGAGATCGATCCGCACGCACAGCGCTGGCACAACGAAGACACGCTGATACCGATCGGTGTCGTCGAGGGGTTGGCCGAAATGGGTGTTTTCGGACTGACGATCCCCGAGGCGGATGGCGGGCTGGGGCTTGGCAAGATCGCGATGTGTGCCGCAAGCGAGACGCTGTCGCGCGCGCACCTCGCGACGGGTTCGCTGGCGACCCGTTCGGAAATCGCGGGCGAGCTCGTGCGCCTGGGCGGAACCGAGGCACAGCGCCTTGAGTGGTTGCCGAAAATCGCGGACGGATCGTGCCTGCCGACGGCCGTGTTCACGGAACCCGATACGGGCTCCGACCTCGGCTCGATCCGCACGCGCGCCGTGCGCGAGGGCGATATCTGGCGGATCACGGGATCGAAAACCTGGATCACCCATGCCGCGCGGGCCGACCTGATGACCGTGCTTGCACGCACCGATCCGCGCTCGAGCGACCATCGCGGGCTTTCGATGTTTCTTGCCCCCAAGCCGCGCGGAACCGCGAACGACCCCTTCCCCGTCGCGGGCCTCAAGGGCAGCGAGATCCGCACGCTCGGCTATCGCGGCATGCAGGAATTCGAGCTTTCCTTCGACGGCTTTGCCGTGCCGGCCGACGGGCTTCTTGGCGGTGTCGAGGGCGAGGGCTTCCGCCAGCTGATGGCGACGTTCGAGTCCGCGCGCATCCAGACCGCCGCGCGCGCGGTCGGCGTTGCCGAGGCGGCGACGTTCGCCGCCCTGTCCTATGCGCGCCAACGCCGGCAGTTCGGCAAGGCGATCATTTCGTTCCCCCGCGTTTACGCGAAGATCGCGGCGATGGCGGTCGAGACGACGATCGCGCGCTGCCTGACGCGGGCCGCCGCGCGCGCCAAGGATGCCGGCCGACGCTGCGACGTCGAGGCGGGCATGGCCAAGCTTTTTGCCGCCCGCGCCGCGTGGGCGGCGGCCGACGACTGCGTGCAGATCCACGGCGGCAACGGCTATGCGAGCGAATATGCCGCCTCGCGCCTGCTTGCGGATGCCCGCATCCTCAACATCTTCGAGGGGGCCGCCGAAATTCAGGCGCAGGTCATCGTGCGGGGCCTCTTGGAGAAGCGGAACTGACGGCGCTTGCCGCCGGGCGCGCCGCGCACTAGGTAAGGACGATGGACCTGCTCCTGAAAGTGCTGCCTTACGTCATCGGCCTGGTCGTTCTCGGCGTGGTGATCTCGCTGTTCACCGGGCTTGGCGGCGTGGCGCATGGCGGGGATTTCAATCGCCGCCACGGCAACAAGATGATGCGCTGGCGCGTGGGCCTGCAGGGGCTGGCGCTGGCGCTGTTGGCCTTTTATGCGTGGCTGCGCAACACGCATGGTTAAGCTCACGCGCATCTACACCAAGGGCGGTGACGGTGGCGAAACGTCGCTGGGCAACGGCGCGCGCGTGCCGAAGTTCGACCTGCGCGTGGCCGCCTATGGCAGCGTGGACGAAACAAACGCCTGCATCGGGCTCGCGCGCCTGCATGTGGACGCCTCCGTCGACACGATGCTGGCGGCAATCCAGAACGATCTGTTCGATCTGGGTGCCGATTTGTGCACGCCCGAGGCGCCTGCCCCCAAGCATGAGGCTTTGCGCATATCCGATGCGCAGGTCGAGCGCCTCGAGCGCGAGATCGACGCGCTCAACGAGCGGCTTGCACCACTCGACTCGTTCATCCTGCCCGGCGGCTCGGCGGCGGCGGCCCACCTCCATCTCGCGCGCACGGTCGCGCGCCGGGCGGAGCGCGAGATCGTCGAACTTGCCACGCGCGAGAAGGTGAATCCCGCGGCCATCCGCTACGTCAACCGGCTTTCCGACCATCTTTTCGTCGTTTCGCGACATGTGAACGGTGACGGAAAGGCCGATATCCTATGGGTTCCCGGCAAGAATCGCCGCTAGCCCCTGCGCATTGACGCAAGGCGGCCCAAATCCTATTGTCCGGCACCTTCGTATTTCGCCGGAAAGGTACGGAATTCTGCGATGAAAGTGCTGGTCGCGGTCAAGCGGGTCGTTGATTACAACGTCAAGATCCGCGTGAAGGCCGACAAGTCGGGCGTCGAGCTCGCCAACGTCAAGATGTCGATGAACCCGTTCGACGAGATCGGGGTCGAGGAAGCTGTCCGTCTCAAGGAAAAGGGCACGGCGACCGAAGTGATCGCCGTTTCGCTGGGCGTGGCCCAGTGCCAGGAAACGCTGCGAACCGCGCTGGCGATGGGGGCCGACCGCGGCATACTCGTGCAGACCGATGCCGAGCTTCAGCCCCTTTCGGTCGCCAAGTGCCTGAAGGCCGTGATCGACAAGGAACAGCCCGGGCTCGTCATCCTCGGCAAGCAGGCGATCGACGACGACTGCAACCAGACGGGCCAGATGCTGGCCGCATTGCTGGGCTGGCCGCAGGCGACCTTCGCCTCGAAGATTTCGCCCGCCGGCGACACGATGGAAGTGATCCGCGAGGTCGACGGCGGCCTCGAGACGATCACGACGAAGCTGCCGGCGGTCGTCACGACCGACCTGCGCCTGAACGAGCCACGCTACGCGAGCCTTCCCAACATCATGAAGGCGAAGAAGAAGCCCATCGAGACGCTGGCACCCGACGCGCTGGGCGTGGACGTGAGCCCGCGCCTCGTCACGCTGAAGGTGGAAGAGCCTCCCAAGCGCGCGGGCGGCATCAAGGTGCCCGACGTCGCCACGCTCGTGACCAAGCTGCAGACCGAAGCGAAGGTGATCTGAGATGTCCGCACTCGTCATCGCCGAACACGACGGCACGACCCTTCGCCCCGCCACGCTCAACGCCGTCACCGCCGCGCTCAAGCTGGGCGTGCCGGTCGACGTGCTGGTCGCGGGATCCGGTTGCGCGACAGCGGCGGCCGAAGCCGCCAAGATCGCCGGCATCGGCAAGGTGCTGCATGCCGACGATGCTTCTCTTGCCAACGGGCTGCCCGAGAACGTGGCCCCGCTCGTCGTGAAGCTCGCCGCCGGCCGCAGCCATGTTCTGATGGCCGCGACCACGCAGGGCAAGAACCTGATGCCGCGCGTGGCCGCGCTGCTCGACGTGATGCAGGTTTCCGACATCATCGCGGTCGAAAGCGCCGATACGTTCGTGCGCCCGATCTACGCTGGCAACGCGCTGGCGACGGTCCAGTCGAAGGACGCCGTCAAGGTCATTACCGTGCGCGTGACCGCCTTCCCGGCGGCCGCCCTCGGCGGCCCCGCGCCCGTGGAAGCCGTTTCCGGTGCGGCCGACACGGGCCTTTCGAAGTTCGTGAAGCAGGAGCTGTCGAAATCCGAGCGCCCCGAGCTGACGGCAGCTAAGATCGTCGTTTCCGGCGGCCGCGGCATGGCGTCGGGCGAGAACTTCAAGACGTATCTCGAGCCGCTCGCCGACAAGCTGGGGGCCGCCGTCGGCGCCAGCCGTGCCGCCGTCGATGCGGGTTTCGCGCCCAACGACTACCAGGTCGGCCAGACCGGCAAGGTTGTTGCACCCGATCTCTACGTCGCGGTCGGCATTTCGGGCGCCATCCAGCATCTCGCGGGCATGTCCGGCTCGAAGGTCATCGTCGCCATCAACAAGGACGAGGAGGCGCCGATCTTCCAGATCGCCGATTTCGGCCTCGTGGGCGACCTCTTCAAGCTCGTGCCCGAACTCACCGCCGCACTTCCGGCGCGCAAGTGAACCAGACACCCAGGGGATTCTAGAATGATCCAGAAGATCGGCGTTATCGGCGCGGGCCAGATGGGCAACGGCATCGCCCATGTCTGTGCGATGAACGGCTTCGAGGTGAGCCTCGTCGACGCCAATGCCGAAGCGCTGCCCAAGGCGATCGCCACGATCGGCGCCAACATGGACCGCCAGATCAAGAAAGGCGCCATGACGCAGGCCGCAAAGGACGCGGCGATCTCCAAGATCGCGACCGGAACCGACCTTGCGGCTTTCGCGAATGCCGATCTCGTCATCGAAGCGGCGACCGAGAACGAGGCGGTCAAGCGCGAGATCTTCAAGAAACTCTGCCCGCACCTCAAGAAAAGCGCGCTGCTTGCCTCGAACACGTCGTCGATCTCGATCACGCGCCTTGGCGCATCGACCGACCGCCCTTCCCAGTTCATGGGAATGCATTTCATGAACCCGGTGCCGGTCATGCAACTGGTCGAGCTGATCCGCGGCATCGCGACATCGAACGAGACCTACGAGCAGGTCAAGGAACTGACGGCAAAGCTCGGCAAGACGTCGGCGACCGCCGAGGACTTCCCGGCCTTCATCGTCAACCGCATCCTGCTGCCGATGATCAACGAAGCCGTCTATACGCTCTATGAAGGTGTCGGTTCGGTCGAATCGATCGACACGGCCATGAAGCTCGGCACGAACCATCCGATGGGTCCACTCGAACTCGCCGACTTCATCGGCCTCGACACCTGCCTTGCGGTCATGCACGTGCTCTACGACGGTCTTTCGGACTCGAAATACCGCCCGTGCCCGCTGCTGGTGAAATATGTCGAAGCCGGGTGGCTTGGCCGCAAGACCAAGCGCGGCTTCTACGACTATTCGGGGCCCAAGCCCGTTCCCACGCGCTGACATGATCCGCGAGGACGACATCGCGTTCGCCGGCCGGCTGGCCGACGCGGCGGGCGAGATTGCGCTGCGCTATTTCCGCACGGCCGTCGCGGTCGACGACAAGGAAGACGCCTCGCCCGTCACGATCGCCGACCGCACGGCCGAACAGGTCATGCGCGAATTGATCGCACGCGAACGGCCCGACGACGGCATCATCGGCGAGGAATTCGGCCGCGAGCGTTCCGGGGCGGGGCGCGTGTGGATTCTCGATCCGATCGACGGGACGAAATCGTTCATTTCCGGCCGCCCGATGTTCGGCACGCTCGTGGCATTGGCCGTCGAAGGCGTTCCGCAGCTGGGCGTCATCGATTGCTCGGCCGTCGGCGAACGCTGGGTCGGCGTCAAGGGCCGGAGGACGACGCACCGGCTCAAGGACGGCAGCGTGCGCGATGTCCGCGTGCGCGCGTGCGCCGAGCTTGGGCTGGCAACGCTCTATTGCTCCTCGCCGCTGATGTTCAAGGAGCACTTTCCGGCATTCGAGCGCGTGCGCGAGAAGGTCAAACTGCCGATGTATGGCGGCGACTGCTACGCCTACGGCCTTGTCGCCTCGGGCTTCGCCGACATCGATATCGAGGCGGGCCTCCAGGTCTACGACTACGCGGCGGTGGCGCCCGTCATCGAGGGTGCCGGCGGAATCATGACTGACTGGCGGGGAAAACCGCTGGACGTGAACAGCGACGGCCGGGTGGTCGCGGCCGGCGACAGCCGCACGCATGCGGCGGCGCTCGGCCTGTTGGGCGGTTGAGCGCCCGCCGATCAAATTCGGCCTTTATTTCCGGCAGCTTCGCGCCATGATGGGTGCCGCCAAAGCCACGACGGAGCCAGCAACGTGACCTGCCGCCCGCCGATCATCGCCGCAACCCTGATCGCCTTGATTGCCCTGCCCGCCGGCGCGCAGACGCTTGCGCCCGGAACTGGGCCGAAACACGCCATCGCGATGCACGGCGACATCAAGTATCCCGCCGATTTCCGCAATTTCGCCAACGTCAATCCCGATGCGCCCAAAGGCGGCGAAGTCCGGCAGAGCGTGCTGGGAACTTTCGACAGTTTCAATCCCTACATCATCCGCGGCACGGCCAACGGCGTCGTCGGCCTGACCGTCGAAACCCTGATGGCTGGTTCGCCGGACGAACCCTTCACGATGTACTGTCAAATCTGCGAGACGGTCGAAACGCCGGCCGACCGTTCGTGGGTCGAATTCTCGCTGCGCCCGCAGGCGAAATTTCACGACGGCAGCCCGATCGAACCCGAGGACGTGATCTGGACGTTCGAGACGCTCAAGGAAAAGGGCCGTCCGTTCTATCGCGCCTACTACGCCGATGTCGTGAAGGCCGAAAAGACCGGCCCGCGCAAGGTGCGCTTCGTCTTCCAGAACGGCGAGAACCGGGAACTTGCACTGATCACCGGGCAGGTGCCGGTCCTGTCGCGCAAATGGTGGCAGGGGCGCGAATTCGACCGGCCACTCGGCGAGCCGCCGCTGGGTTCGGGCCCCTACCGCATCGACAGCTTCGAGATGGGCCGCACGACGACGCTGAAGCGCGTTGGCGACTATTGGGGTCGCGACCTGCCGGTCAATCGCGGCCGCTACAATTTCGACAGCATCCGGTTCGAGTGGTTCCGCGATCCGACGGTTGCACTCGAATCCTTCCTTGCCGGCGGATACGATTTCCGGCTCGAAAACACGGCGCGCTATTGGGCGCAGAGCTACGATACGCCGGCATTTCGCGACGGGCTTTTCCGCAAGCTGGAAATTCCCGAGCAGCGCGTCGCCGGCATGCAGGCGCTGGTGATGAATTCGCGGCGCAAGCCGTTTGACGACCGGCGCGTCCGACAGGCGCTGGGCTACGCGTTCGATTTCGAATGGTCGAACAAGAACCTGTTCTTCGACTCCTACACACGCACGCGCAGCTATTTCGACAATTCCGAACTTGCCGCGCGCGGTCTGCCGCAGGGCGAGGAAAAGGCCATCCTCGAACGCTTCAAGGACAAGCTCCCGCCCGAAGTGTTCACCAAGGAGTACCAGCCGCCGAAGACCGACGGCAGCGGCAACATCCGCGACGGCATCCGCGAGGCCACGCGAATTCTGCGCGATGCCGGCTGGCACATTGCCGACCAGAAGCTCGTCGACGCGTCGGGTAAGCCGCTCACCTTCGAAATCCTGCTGACCCAGAGCCAAGGCGCATTCGAACGCGTGCTCGGGCCTTTCATCGCGAACCTGAAGCGCATCGGCATCGAGGCGCGCATCCGCAATGTCGATCTGGCGCAGTATCAGACGCGCGTCGACGATTTCGATTTCGACATGATCGTCGGCGGCTGGGGGCAATCGGAATCGCCGGGCAACGAGCAGCGGGAATTCTGGTCTTCGTCGCGCGCCGACCAGAAGGGGTCGCGCAACACGGCCGGCATCAAGGATCCCGTCGTCGACGCGCTCGTCGAGCTTGTGATCTCGGCATCGGACAGGGCGAGCCTCGTCCAGCGCACGCGGGCGCTTGATCGCGTGCTGCAATGGGGCTTCTGGGTGATCCCGAACTGGTATCTGGCCGTCGACCGCGTCGCGGCGTGGGACCGGTTTGGCTGGCCGGCGACGGGCGGCAAGACCGGGTTCGACTGGTCGACCTGGTGGGTCAATCCGGCGAAGGATGCCGCCCTGCGCACGCGCACCGGACGCTGACGGGCCCGAATGGCCGGCTATCTCCTCCGCCGCCTGCTGCTGATCGTGCCGACGCTGCTCGGCATCATGATCGTCAATTTCGCGATCATCCAGGCGGCGCCCGGCGGCCCCATCGACGTCGTGCTCGCCGAACTGCGCGGTCTGTCGACGGACCCGACGGTCCGCCTTTCCGGCGGCGGCAGCGATCTGCAGGCCCGCGAGACGCGATCTGGCGAGCAAGGCTATCGCGGCGCACGCGGGATCGACCCGGCCTACATCAAGCAGCTCGAGCGCGAGTTCGGCTTCGACAAGCCGCCGGTCGAGCGGTTCGTCTCGATGCTCGGAAAATACGCGACCTTCGACTTCGGCAATTCCTTCTTCAAGGGCCGTCCCGTGGTCGAGCTCGTCCTCGAGAAAATGCCGGTGTCGATATCGCTGGGGCTCTGGACGACGCTCATCGTCTATTTCGTGTCGATACCGCTGGGCATCCGCAAGGCCGTGCGCGATGGATCGCGTTTCGATATCTGGACGTCCGGCGTGATCATCGTCGGCTATGCCGTACCGAGTTTCCTGCTGGCGGTGCTGCTGATCGTGGTCTTTGCCGGCGGGCGATACCTCGAATGGTTTCCGCTGCGGGGGCTGACGTCGGAAGGATTTGCGGGAATGCCGTGGTGGCGTCAGGCGCTCGACTATGCCTGGCACATGACCTTGCCGGTCTTCGCGATGGTCGTGGGCGGTTTTGCAAGCCTGACGATGCTGACGAAGAACTCGTTCCTCGACGAAATCGGAAAGCAGTATGTCGTGACGGCACGCGCCAAGGGCCTCCCAGAACGTCGCGTGCTTTACGGACACGTCTTCCGCAACGCGATGCTGATCGTCGTCGCCGGCTTCCCGGCAGCCTTCGTTTCGATCTTCTTCACCGGATCCCTGCTGATCGAGATCATCTTCTCGCTCGACGGGCTCGGCCTGCTGGGCTTCGAAGCCGCGGTGAATCGCGATTATCCGCTGATGTTCGCAACCCTCTATTTCTTCACGTTGCTTGGACTCGTGATGAAGATCGTGTCGGACGTGACGTACACGCTGATCGATCCGCGCATCGATTTCGAGGGGCGCGGATGAAATTGAGCGAACTCAATCGGCGCCGCCTCGCCAATTTCCGCGCAAACCGCCGGGGCTGGTGGTCGCTATGGATATTTCTGACGCTGTTCACGATTTCGCTCGCCGCTGAAATCGTCGCGAACGATCGGCCGATCCTCGTGCGCTTCGACGGCGCCTTCTATACGCCCTTCGCGAAGGCCTATCCGGAAACGGCGTTCGGCGGCGAATTCGAGACCGAGGCCGATTACCGCGATCCGCATGTCGCCGATCTCATCAACGCAAAGGGTTGGATGGTCTGGCCGCCGATCCGGTTTTCGTACCGCACCGTCAATCTCGACCTGCCCGTTCCCGCGCCGTCGCCGCCGACGGCGGATAACTGGCTTGGGACGGACGATCAGGGCCGCGACGTCGTGGCGCGGCTTCTCTACGGGTTCCGGATATCGGTACTATTCGGCATGACGTTGACGGTCCTGTCCTCGATCGTCGGGGTCGCCGCCGGTGCGGTGCAGGGCTATTACGGCGGCCTGGTCGATCTGCTCTTTCAGCGCTTCATCGAGATCTGGGACGGGCTGCCGCAGCTCTACATGCTGATCATCCTTTCGGCCTTCGTGCAGCCGAATTTCTGGTGGCTGCTCGGCCTGCTGCTGCTGTTCCAGTGGATGGGACTCGTCGGCGTCGTCCGGGCGGAATTCCTGCGCGCGCGCAATTTCGACTATGTGCGCGCGGCGCGTGCGCTTGGCGCGTCCGATCTGCTGATCATGTTCCGGCATGTCCTGCCCAACGCGATGGTCGCCACGCTCACGTTCATGCCGTTCATTCTGTCGGGATCGGTCGTGGCACTCACGTCGCTCGACTTTCTTGGATTCGGACTGCCGCCAGGTTCACCGTCGCTGGGTGAACTCTTGTCGCAGGGCAAGGCCAACCTGCAGGCGCCGTGGCTTGCCCTGACCGCGTTCTTCTCGCTGGCGATCATGCTCTCCCTGCTTGTGTTCATCGGCGAGGCCGTGCGCGACGCCTTCGACCCCCGCAAGACATTCCGGATCGAGATCGACAGATGAACGACGGCCCCGTTCTCAGCGTGCGCGATCTTGGCGTCGACTTCGCCCTGCCCGGCCGCGGGAAGAACGCGGCGGTCACGGGCGTGTCGTTCGATCTTCATCGTGGCGAGACGCTCGCACTCGTGGGCGAATCGGGTTCGGGCAAGTCGGTCACGGCACTTTCGATCCTCCAGCTCCTTCCCTACCCGGTCGCAAGTCACCCCGCCGGGTCGTCGGTCCGGTTTGCCGGCCGCGAGCTCGTCGGAGCTTCCGAAGCCGAGCTGCGCACGGTCCGCGGGAACCGGATTGCGATGATCTTCCAGGAGCCGATGACGTCGCTGAACCCGCTCCACACGATCGAAAAGCAGGTCGGTGAGGCACTGACGATCCACAAGGGCCTGACGGGTACTGCCGCGCGCGAACGCGTCGTCGAGCTGTTGAAGCTCGTCGGTCTTGGCGCGCAGGCCGAAAGCCGTCTTGATGCCTTCCCGCACCAGCTTTCCGGCGGTCAACGTCAGCGCGTCATGATCGCGATGGCCCTTGCGAACGAGCCGGACATCCTGATCGCCGACGAGCCGACCACCGCCGTCGACGTGACGATCCAGGCACAGCTCCTGAAGCTGCTGCGCGAGTTGCAGCAGAAGCTTGGCATGGCGATCCTGTTCATCACCCACGACCTCGGGATCGTGCGGAAGCTCGCAAACCGAGTCTGCGTGATGAGCCGCGGCCGCATCGTCGAACATGGCCCGGTCGCCGAGGTTTTCGAGGCGCCCAAGCATGAATATACGCGCCATCTGCTGGCCGCCGAGCCCAGGGGGCGGCCGCCGACCCGCCAGGGCGATGCGCCGGTCGTGGCTTCCGCAAGCGACATCCGGGTCTGGTTCCCGATCCGGTCCGGCCTGTTGCGCCGCACGACGGGCTACGTGAAGGCCGTCGACGGTGTATCGATCGAGCTGCAGGCCGGCCACACGTTGGGCATCGTCGGCGAATCGGGCTCGGGGAAAACAACGCTGGGGCTTGCGATGCTGCGCCTCGTCGGCTCGAAAGGCACGATCCGGTTCGAGGGGCGGACGATCGATTCGCTTCGGGGACAGGCGCTGCGCGACCTGCGGCGCGAAATGCAGATCGTATTCCAGGACCCGTACGGATCGCTCAGCCCGCGAATGTCCGTCGCCGAGATCGTCGCGGAAGGCCTTAAAATCCACGGTATCGGCAGGGATGCCGCCGAACGGGACGAGACCGTCGTGCGTGCGCTCGAGGAAGTGCGGATCGACCCGGCGACCCGTCATCGCTATCCACATGAATTTTCCGGCGGACAGCGGCAGCGCATCGCGATCGCGCGCGCACTTGTCCTCAAGCCGAAGCTTCTCGTGCTCGATGAGCCGACGTCGGCGCTCGACATGTCGGTCCAGGCGCAGATCGTGGATCTGCTGCGCGAACTTCAGTCGCGTCACGGGCTGGCCTATGTCTTCATTAGCCACGACCTGAAGGTCGTGCGCGCGCTCGCGGATGACGTTCTCGTCCTGAAGGACGGCCATGTCGTCGAGCAGGGAACCGCCGCCCGCATTTTCGAAGCACCCGAGGCGCCCTATACCCGTGCGTTGATGGCCGCCGCGTTTTCGCACGAAGTCGCCGACATCCGCGAGGTTCGCCAGTGAAGCTGCTTTTCGTATCGACGACCGACCGCATCGAACCGTGGCGCAAGGCGTTTTCCGAGTTCGCACCGGATATCGAATTGGTGGCCTGGCCCGACGTGCCCGACCCCGATGCGATCGAGTTTGCCGCGGTCTGGAAATATCCGCCCGGCGAACTGAAGCGGTTCCGGAACCTGAAGTTCGTTTCCTCGCTGGGTGCCGGCATCGACCATCTTCTCGGCGATCCCGATTTTCCGAAGCATGTCCCGTTCGTCCGGCTTGTCGATCCGACGCTGACGAGCGGGATGGTCGAGTACGCCCTTTGGGCGGCACTGCGCTATCACAGGCAGATTCTCGAATACGAGACCTTCCAGCGCGCGGCCGAATGGCACCAGTTGCCCGCCCCGTCGACGGCCGAAAGGCGCATCGGCATCGCCGGAACCGGCGAGATCGGGAGTGCCATTGCGAAAGCCTTTGCCGGCCTTGGTTTTGACGTCGCGGGATGGTCGCGTCGCGGCCGGGCAATCGACGGCGTACAAGCGTTTGCCGGCGCGGAAGGTTGGGTTCCATTCCTCGCGAGGACCGATATCCTTGTCTGCGTCCTGCCACTGACGGCCGGCACGAAGGGAATTCTCGACGCGCGGGCATTCGCCGCCCTGCCCAAAGGAGCGTATGTCATCAATATCGCCCGGGGCGGCCATGTGGTGGATCGCGACCTGCTGGCGGCACTCGATTGCGGCCAATTGGCGCATGCGACTTTGGACGTGACCACGCCCGAGCCCTTGCCCGCCGACCATGCGTACTGGCGCCATACGCGGGTCACCATAACCCCGCATGTCGCAAGCCTGACGGACCCCCGGACCGCCGTGCCCCAAGTCGTCGACAATATTCGCCGCTTTATTTCCGGCCAACCGCTTGTAAACCGGGTCGACCGCGAGAACGGGTACTGATGGCCGCCCCGGGCTTTCCATTGTGCCGGGGCCGGAAGGCGGCTATATCCTCGTTCTGGCGCAAAAATATACCGTTGTCAGATGTCAGAGGCCGAAGCAAAAGCTGAACTTCCCGCCGACCTGCCGCCGCCGAAAAAGGCGGACAAGTCGAAGACGTTCGCCTTCGACCACGCGGTATTTCAGGTGAAGGGCGCCTATTTCGGCTTCGGCAAAGACGGCGATTCGGTGTGCCTGCATGTCCCGCTCGGCGACATCATGGCCGCCTTGCCGATCGAGGCTGTAAAAATCCAGTTCCAGATCCCGAAGGACAGCGAGGACGCCAAGCTCCTGGACGTCGTCGAGAAGTCGATGCGCTACGTCAAGCGCATCCTGCCCGGCGATTCGATCCCCGCCGAAATCCTCGACGGATCGGCTTCCTGGCGCGTCGAACCCCACCACATCGCGCGCGCCAATGCGCGCATCTCGATGCAGATCATCAGCTGGATGTCGGGCAAGCCCGTCGACGTTTCGGAATCCTCGGAGCTTGAGTCGCTCGCCAGCAATCCCGACACGAAAAAGAAGATCCAGGAAGCCTTCGAGCTGCTCGCCGAAAAGCTCGGGCTTGGCCGCGCGAACAAGAACCAGATCGTCGAGATGATCGAGCAGCTCGCGCGCGAATCCTCCTATATCGAGGCGCTGCGCGAGCGGTTCCAGAAGATCCAGAAGATCTATTCCGGCTTCAACGTGCTGTTCGCGGCCTACAAGCGCGAACGCGGCGTCCAGGACGAGATCGGCCGCATCCGCATCCTGATGAAGAAGCCGGTCGAAGACATTTCCGGCATCTTCCTGCAGATCGATGCCAATACCGGCGAAGTCTTCAATGCACTGAAGCGCCTGCGCGAGACGATCAGCTACATCCGAAACAAGCGTGACGAATTGCACCAGCGCTTCATGCTTTGGGACGAGATTCTCGTTGCATGGGACGGCGTGGCGCTTGAGCGCGACGGCCGCATGGACAAGCTCGTGCGCATTACCTACCGCTTCATCGCCCGACATTTCCCGCAAGACTCCGAGTGGAGCCTGACACGCTGAAGGCCGTGCGCGCCGGCGGCTAGGCCGGATACCGCCGGGCCAGCAGCGCGAATGTCGAGCGGACCGTCTGCAACATCGCGCCTTCCGGACGTCCCGGACGCGGCCACGGGCTCCACGCGAGAAGATCGATGTGGGCCCATTTTACGCCGGCAGGCACGAACGCCTGTAGGAACAGCGCGGCGATTGCGGCGCCCGCGAACGGGCTGTCCGACACGTTGTTGAGATCGGCGACCTTGCTCTCGATGCGTTGACGGTAGGCCTGCCAAAGCGGCATCAGCCACATCGGGTCGCTCTGGGCGAGGCCCGTCGTCAGCAGTTCGTGGGCCAGCGCGTCGTCGTTGCAGAAAAGCGCGGGAAGATCGGGCCCGAGCGCCACGCGCGCCGCCCCCGTCAATGTCGCGAAGTCGATCATCAGCTCGGGCTTTTCCTCGCCCGCACGCGCAAACGCGTCGGCGAGAATAAGGCGGCCCTCGGCATCGGTATGGCCGATCTCGACAGTCAGCCCGGCTTTGGAGCGGATGACGTCGAGCGGTCGCACGGAATTTCCCGACACGCTGTTTTCGACCGCCGGGACCAGAACCTGCAGCCGCACCTTGAGTTTGGCCTGCACGACGAGACGCGCGAGCGCCAATGCGTGTGCGGCACCACCCATGTCCTTTTTCATCAGCTTCATGCCGGCATCCGGCTTGATGCCGAGCCCGCCGGTGTCGAAACAAACGCCCTTGCCGACGATCGCGACGCGCGGGTGGCGCGCATCGCCCCATGTCAGCTCGATCAGGCGCGGATCGCGCGCTGCCGCACGCCCGACGGCATGAACAAGATTGTAGCCTTGCGTGCGCAAGGCATCGCCGACGATGACTTTTGCCTGCATGCCGAGTTCGCGCGCCATATCGCGCGCCGCCTCAGCCAGTTCGCCTGGGCCCATATCTTCAGCAGGCGTGTTTATGAGATCACGCGCAAACGCGTCCGACTCGACAAGTGCCGTCACGGCCGCGCGGTCGGCTCGCGCAGGCCAGACAAGCTGCGCAGGCGCGCGCGCCGCCTTGCGGTAGCGATCGAAGACATAGCTGCCGATCCCCCACGCCGCGGCGATGCGCGTTGCCGTTTCCGCGCCTTGCGGTTCGGGATCAAGGCGATAGCTGCCGGCCGGAAGCCGCATGGGCAATCCTGCCCATGCCCAGAATTGGGAACCGTTGCCATCGGGGGATTCGCGCTCGGGGATGCCGACGACGATCCTGTCGATCCCGCCCGTACGCGCCGGAAGCGCGAGAAATTCGCCGGTCCCGGCCTTGAAGTCGCTCTGTTCGGCATATCGGCGCTGTGCTGCGGATACCGCCTTCAGGAATTTCGGCAGCTCGGATCGCGCGATCGCCGTCAACCGAATCGTGGAAGCCAGCTTTTTCGGGCGGAACGGGAGACGCTCTGACATTCGGGCACAATCCTCACGAAAGGGACTCGGGCGGTCGGCGCGGACCGCCAAGGAGCTTGCCCCAACGGCGCCGGGCTGGAAAGCTGCGCTTCGCATTCCAGAAGGGAGTTTGCGGATGCCCGAAATCGTCACCTATCTTGGCAACAAATCGTATTCGTCGTGGTCGCTGCGCGGCTGGCTCGCGTGCAAACTGACGGGATTGCCGTTCCGGGAGGAGGTCCATCCGATGGATACGCCGGAGTGGAAGCCGTGGATTTCGGCGCGAAGCCCGTCGGGAAAGGTTCCATATGTCACGCTCGACGGCGCGCCGCTTTGGGAATCGCTCGCGATCGGCGAACAACTCGCCGAACTCAATCCGGGACAATTCTGGCCCGAGAAGGCCGCCGCCCGCGCGCATGCGCGCTCAATCGCTGCGGAAATGCACGCCGGGTTCGGCGAGCTGCGCAAGGCGATGTGGATGAATTTGCGCCGCAGTTTCCCCGGAAAAGGCCGCACCGCCGGGGCGTTGGCCGACATCGCCCGGATCGAAGCCCTGTGGGAAGGAACGCGCCAACGCTACGCTGGCGACGGCCCGTTTCTTTTTGGTGCACGCTTCGGCTTTGCAGACGCGATGTACGCACCTGTCGTCGCGCGGTTCCACACATGGCAGCCGGCACTGACCGCCCGGTCGCGCGCTTATGTCGATGCGGTCTGGAACCACCCGTTCATGGCGCAATGGGTGGCCGACGCGAAGGCCGAACCCTGGACCCTTGCGAAATACGAAAATCCCGACCCCTAGGCCCGCCCCCTAGGAAAGCGGCCCGGACCCGTGCCAGACTTGTCGCAGGGACCAGGACCGTGATCCAGCCGACCGTACAGCCCCTGATCGGGGGCGAATTCGAGACCGACCTGCCCAATGGCGGCGTGCGCATCCGCATGCGCCCGAGCGGCGGCCCGCGCCGCATCATGCTCCTTGCGCTGTCGGTCGCCACGTTCTTTGCGGCGATCGTCCTTGCCGCCTACGCGCCGCGAACGCCGACCTGGATCGACGCGGCGCTGCTTGCGGCGGGCGGCGCCGGCTTGTTTTCATTTGCCCGGCGGCGCGGATCGGCAGGCCTGAATTTCGACCGGGCCGGGATTCGCGACGGCCTGCTGCGAAGGCCGCCGATCCCCTGGTGGCGCATGGAAAGGCTTGAGATCTGCCTTGATTGCGATGGCAGACCGGCCGGCCTCGTCGCGTGCCTTGCCGCTGGCGAAGGCGGCGAGCGCATCGGGCTGCCGTCGGCGTCTGCCGCTGGCCTGCCAGTGCCGTTCGAATATCTGGTCTTGCTGCTCCATCGGCAGGGTGCGCCGATCCGTCGACCCGACCCGTCCTTCGACCCGTTCGACTGCGAGATCCGTTGGCAGCGCGCCGACACGGCAGCGGAGATCCTTGATGAACGAATGGGCGTACGGGCGCGCCCGCATGCAGGCCACCTGCTCGATGTTGCCGAGACCCGCGGCGACAGGGCCGCATTCGAGCATTGGCTCGCGGTCCTTGCGGCACTTCGCCAGCGCGCCGGCCTGCTTGAGGCCGCCGAGGACTAGGATCAGCGCAGCAGCCCGCTTTCCGTATAGTAGAGCGCGGCCCCCGGGTGGAGCTGGAATCCAAGCCCCTCGACCGCCGTTTCCGGCCTCAGGAAGCGGCCGAAAACCGGATTGGCTTCGAGCGTGCGCCGGCTGTTCGGATGCCAAAGTGCACGTGTCAGCCCGTAGACGATTTTGTCGTCGACGCGTTCACTGACGATCCACACGATACCGACCGACAGGGATTCCGTTGCGCCGATCCCGCGATACGCGCTGGCAGGAATGACGGACTCGGTGAGGAACGGCTGCGTGGCACGCAGGCGCTGTGCATAGGCAGAGAGCGGAAGGATCGAAATTTCGAGCTGCTCGGCAAGATCGGCGACGAGTTGGGAAGGCACGCCAGCGGTCATGAAAAACGCATCGATCTTGCCATCGCCAAGGGCTTCGGCTGCCTGGGCCGAGGTCAGATATTGCGGCCGGATATCCCTGTCCCCCAGCCCGCCGGCCTGCAGGACCGCCCGGGCCGCGATTGCCGTGCCCGACTCACGCTCGCCCAAAGCGACCGACTTGCCGCGCAGGCCGCGCAAATCGCCGATGTTCGACGCACGCCGGACGATCAGATGAAGCGTTTCCGGGTAGAGATTTGCAATCGCACGCAGATTGCGGACGGCCTCGCGCTTTGCCCACGGACCGGTCCCGTGGAACGCCCAGTATGCGAGATCGGCCTTGCAGAGGGCCGAATCGGTCCGGCCGCCGCCGACAAGCTCGATATTGGCGAGCGAGCCTGCGGTCGTCTGGTTCACGACGATCATCCCGGGAACGCCGCAGGAACCGCCGCGGGCGCAGTCCCGCGCACCGGGCGGTGAACTGACGACCTGGCCGATCAGGGTTGCCGCCTGAAACATGCTGGATTCGGTCGGGCCGGAGGCAATCCTGAAAAAGCTCGCCTCTTGGGCTGACGCAGGACGCACCAGCCCCCCGAGCGCCGCAGCGCTTGCGAAACCGGACAATACCTGTCGTCGACCAAGTCGTGCCATCGTGCACGCCAAAAAAAGCGGACAAGCTTTGTTTTAACGCGGGATGCCCGTCACGTCATCCGCCGATTCGACATGGCGGCCCGGCGGCGCGCGAATCAGATCATTTTCTTCGGAAGCCAGAGCGCGAGCTCGGGGACGAAATACAGAAGTGCCACCATCGCACACATGAGCAGGAAGAATGGAAAAGCGACCCATCCGATATAGGTGATCTGGTGGCCCGTCATGCCCTGGAGGACGAACAGGTTGAAACCGACCGGCGGGGTGATCTGCGCCATCTCGACCACGATAACGACAAAAATGCCGAACCAGACCAGGTCGAAACCCGCCCGCTCGATCGTCGGCATCACGACCGCCATCGTCAGGACGACCATCGAAATCCCGTCGAGAAAGCACCCGAGGATCGCGTAAAAGATCGTCAGGATCAGGATCAGCATGCCGGGCCCGAGATTGAGCTGATCGATCCACTCGGCGAGCTGCCGGGGAAGCCCGGTAAAGCCCATCGCGAGCGTCAGGAACGACGCGCCGGCCAGAATGAGCGCGATCATGCACGACAGGCGCGTGGCGCCCATCAGGCTCTCCTGGAAGACCTTCCAGTTCATGTCGCCCTGCACGGTCGACACGATGAGCGCGCCCGTGACGCCGACGGCGGCCGCCTCGGTCGCCGTCGCGATTCCGGCATAGATCGACCCGAGCACGATGACGATCAACGCGACGGCCGGGATCAGGTGGCGTGCCGCAAGCAGTTTCTCGACGAACGTCATCTCCATGTCCGCCGGCGGGATGCGGTCGGCATTGAAGACCGACCAGCCCACGACCCAGCCCATGAAGAGAAGCGCAAGGCCGAGGCCCGGGATGACGCCCGCGATGAAAAGCTGCGCGATCGAGGTATTCGTCTGCACGCCATAGACGATCATGATCAGCGACGGGGGGATCAGCAATCCGAGCGTCCCCGATCCCGCGAGGGAGCCCACGATCATGCTCTCCGGGTAGCCGCGCTTGCGAAGCTCCGGGATCGACATCTTCCCGATCGTGGCGCATGTGGCCGCGGAAGAGCCGGAAATCGCCGCGAAGATCGTGCAGCCGATCACGTTGGTGTGCAAAAGCCGGCCCGGCAGGCGCTGCATCCATGGTGCAAGGCCACGGAAAAGGTCCTGCGACAGCCGCGTGCGGAACAGGATCTCGCCCATCCAGATGAACATCGGGAGTGCGGTCAGCGTCCACGACGACGACGAACCCCAGATCGTCGTGACCATCGCGGGGCCGACGGGGCGGGCCGTGAACAGCTCCATCGCGAGCCATCCGGTCGCAAGAAGCGCCAGACCGATCCACACGCCCGAACCGAGGATCGCGAACATCAGCGCGATCAGCAACCCGGCAACTTCGATACTCTGCATCGTCGGTCGCCTTCTATTCGGTGTGCTGGAGGTCGGCCGACATGTCGCTCTGCGCCAGATCCCGGCCGCGGGCGATTTCGACGAATTCGTCCAGGAACGCGATCGCAAGAACGGTCATGCCCAAGGCCATCGCGGTCTGCGGAATCCACAGCAGCGTCGCATCCATCGAGTCGGAGCGGGATTCGAATTCCCACGACCAGTAGACCATGTCCCAGGCGTACCATGCGAAGAACGCCGACATGACGACCGCGACCGACAGGCACCAGAACTCGAGTGCGCGCCGGACACGACCCTTGAAGCGCTGGAGGATCAATGTGACGCGGATGTGCTCGCCGCGCTTGAGCGTGCTTGCCAGTGCAAAAAACGACGATGCCGCCATCGCATAGCCGGCGTAGGCGTCTGTGCCGCGGACATAAAGATCCGAAAGACCGCCGAGGATCTGCAATAGCGTTGCGACGAGGATCGCGACCATGCTGAGGCCTGCGGCCCAAGCGCTTGCTTCGTATAGCCTGTCGAGAAACCGCCGCATTTCCGAGCTGCCCTTAGAAAGTTCCGGGCCGGCCCCGTCACCGGAGCCGGCCCGTCCGTCAACTAGCAATAGGTGCGCCGCACGTCACGCGCTGGCCTTGTATTTCGCGATCAAGGCCTGTCCGTCCGCGCCGGCGCGGCCGAGCCAGTCCTTCGCGAGTTCCTCGCCCCAGCGCTGGAAACCGGCCTTGAGTGCGGGCGACGGCGCTTCGACGGTCATGCCGTTCTTCTTGAACTGTTCGAGGTAGAAATTGGCAAGCCGCTCGGATTCGGCCCAGCCACGCGCTTCAGCGACTTCCGCTGCCTTCGTCACGGCGGCGCGCGTCGCATCGTCGAGTGCCGCCCACGAACGCTGGTTGACCATCGTCACGTTCTTCGGGAGCCACGCCTGCACGTCGTAGAAAAACTTGATGTGTTCCCAGATCTTCGAATCGTAGCCGGTTGCGCCCGACGAGATCATCGAGTTGACGCGGCCGGCGGCGAGCGCCTGCACGAGCTCGGCGGCCTGGATTGTCGTCACGCGCATGCCCGCGAGCTCGGCGAACCGGCCGGCCGAAGCGCCATAGGAGCGGAACGACAGGCCCTTGAGATCGTCGGGAACGTTGAGGGCCTTGGGGCTGTAGAAGCCCTGCGGCGGCCACGGCACCGAAAACAGCTGCCGGACGCCGCGCGCCATCAGGCGCTTGTCGACATAGGGCTGTTGGGCGACGGCGAGGCGCTTGGCCTCCTTGAAGGATGTCGCAAGGAAGGGAACGTTGTCGGCGCCGAAAATCGCATCCTCGTTTTCGAGGACGACCATCAGCAATTCGCCCGCCTGCGCCTGGTTCGTCTGAACCGCGCGCATGATTTCGGGCACCTTGAACAGCGAAGCACCGGGATGGACCGTGATCTCGAGCTTTCCTGCCGTCGCGTCCTTAACGTCCTTGGCAAACTGGATCAGGTTGACGGAATGAAAATTGGTTGCCGGATAGCCGGCCGGGAGGTCCCATTTCCACTTCGCCTGTGCGGCGGCGGGCCGGACGATCGCGGCTGCGGCGAGGCCGGCGGCGACGCCGCCGAGTTGGCGGCGGGAGAACTTTGTCATGCTCAGGGTCCCCTGTCGGATTGAGGTTTCGGCTTGCCCGGGATTTTCCCGGATTGGCCGGAAGGTTAGGCTGCCCCTCGTCGGAGCGTCAAGGAACCCAGGTCGCAACGTTCTATTCGGTCGCGCGCATCGCGCCATCGACGAGCGTGCCGTTCGCGACCAAACGGTCGATTTCGGCCGGCGCATAGCCAAGATCGGCCAGAATCGACCGACTGTGGGCGCCAAGACCCGGTGCATCGCGCCGGACGGCCAATCTCTCGCCATCGAAGCTCACCGGCAGACCGGGGATCCGGACCCGCTTGCCATCCGGTGTCGTCAGATCGACGAGGCCATTGCTGGCGTTGAGGTGCGGATCGTCGAGCAGCTCGACCGGGCGCACGATGGGCGCAAAGGGAATTCCAAGCCGCTCGCAACGCTCGACAAGCTCCGCCTTCGTGAATTTGCGCAACACTTCGGCAACCGCCGGAATGAGCGTATCGCGCGCATCGAAACGTTGGCGATTGGTCGCCAGCGCGCCATCCGCGTTCTGCGCGGACAGCCCGAATTCGTCGCAAAACGGGCCCCACTGCGTGTCGCTGACGACACCGACGAAAAGCTGCTGGGAATCCGCCGTCTCGAAAATGTCGTATATGCCCCAGGCACCGCGCCGGACCGGCATCGGCGGCGGGTCTTCGCCGGTCACGCAGTATTGCGCGATATGTTGGGCGGACAGGAACGCACAGTTCTCGTAGAGCGCCGATTTCACATAGCGGCCCGTGCCGGTCCGATGCCGCTCCTCGATCGCGGCGAGAATGCCGATCGCGGCGAACATCCCGCCCATGATGTCGTTCACGGAGCTTCCCGCGCGAAGCGGGCGTCCAGCCGGGCCAGTCATGTAGGCAAGGCCGGCCATCATCTGCACGACCTCGTCGAGTGCGGTGCGATGTTCGTAAGGCCCTTCGAGAAATCCCTTCAGCGAGCAATAGACCGTGCGCGGGTTGAGCGCGCTGACATCCTTGTAACCAAGGCCGAGCTTGTCCATCGCGCCGGGCCGGAAATTCTCGGTGACGACGTCGGCGGACGCGACGAGCTTGCGTGCGATCGCCATGCCGTCGGGCGATTTCATGTCGAGCGCGATCGAGCGCTTGTTCCGGTTGAACGCGACGAAGAACCCCGCCCCCGACGACGACAGCCTGCGCGTATTGTCGCCGGCGGGAACCGGCTCGACCTTGATCACGTCCGCGCCGAGATCGCCGAGAATGAGGCCGCAACTGGGCCCCATGACCATGTGGACGAATTCGACGACGCGAAGGCCTTCGAGCGGCAGGGCGGTCATCAGGCGGCCTCCGCCGGTCGAAAACCCTTCGGCAGCCCGGCCTTCGAAAGATGGCCGTAGAACTCGGCCCCGGGCAGCGCCGCCTCAAGAATCGCGCGCGCCTCGAGAAGGCGGCCGATGTTCACGCCGGTCCTGAGCCCCATCGCTTCGAGCATGAAGACAAGATCTTCGGTGATCACGTTTCCGGAAGCGCCGGGCGCGTACGGGCAACCGCCAAGGCCGGCCATCGAGCTGTCGAGCGACATCACCCCGGCCTCGATCGCGGCAAGGCAATTGGCGAGGCCAAGGCCCCGCGTGTTGTGAAAATGCGCCGTCGCGAGCTTCAGGCCGATTTCGGCGCGTACCGCAGAGATCAGCCGGCGGACCTGCACGGGATTCGCATAGCCGACCGTGTCGGCAATCGAAACGCCATTGACGCCCGTGGCGGCCGTCCGGGCACAAAGCCGGATCACATCCGCCTCGGGAACGGCACCCTGCAACGTACAGCCAAACGCCGTCGAGATGCCGGCGACGACACGCAGGCGGCCAGCCCCGGCTTGGCCATCCCGTAGCGCGACGATCCGCTCGAGTTCGGCGACCTGCTCGTCGACCGATTTGCGGACGTTCGAATGCGAATGTGCCTCGCTTGCCGAAATCGGCAGGATGATCCGCCGGATTCCGGCCGCTGCGGCACGTTCGGCGCCCTTGAGGTTCGGCACAAGGGCAGAAACCTCCACGCCCGGCAACGTCAAAGCGTGCGCGGCGACTTCTGCCGCATCGGTGAATTGTGCGATCAGCTTGGGGTTCACGAAAGAACAGGCTTCGATCTCGGGAAGGCCGGAAGCGGCCAACGCCGAAATCCAGGCCTTCTTCGCTTCGGTCGGCATGAACGTCTTCGTGTTCTGAAGCCCGTCCCGCGGTCCGACTTCGCAGATGTGAATATCGATTTCCGGCACGGTTCCCCCGCAGATGCGACGGGCGAACAATAAAGGTTGCGTCCTCCGGCGGGAAGCCGGTCAGAGCCGCTTCGACCAGAATTCCATCGGTTTCGATGTGGCCTCGGTATCGCCGACGTCGCGCCAGCTGAAGGAAGCGGTCACGCCCGGCAGCTTGGCATAGCCGCGGTGCCCCCAGAAGCCGTCGAGGGGTACGTACCCGGCAGGCCGCGCCGGGTGATCGGCGGCCCGCACGACGCCACAGAATGTTCCGAAGCGAAAGCCAAGTGCTCTTGCACGTGTCTCGCGGGCCGTGAAGAAGGCGACGCCGGTCCCGCGACCGCGCCATTCCGGAAGAAGGACGGACTCGCCGTAGTAATAGAATTCTGCCGGGTCCAGACCGGTACGGCGGAAAGGTGCCTGCAACTCCTCTTCCGCACGCAGCAACGGCAATGCGGTCGATGCGCCCACGATCGTCGAATCGGCGCGGGCAACGACAACCGTCGCGGTCTCGATGCCGGCATATTTCACAAGGTACTTGCGTTCATATTCGATACTGCCCTCGTAGAGATAGGGCCAGTCGCGGAATACGCGGACGCGCAACTGCGCGAGATCTTCAACGACGGCGGCGATTGCCGCGCCTGAAAGCGTCTCGAGCGAAACCTCCGTCATTTCACTTGAGCAAGCCAATCGGCGACATTGTAGTGGTTCGAAATGCGCGCGATCAGGCCGTCGCGAATCTCGAAGAAAGCGCCGACGCGCAGCGAATAGGTCTGCCCGCTTGCAGGCGGGTGCGGCGCATCCGTTGCCAGATAGGTTCCATCGAGATCGAATTCGGCAGCCGCATGCACGCCGTCTCCGGCGGCCATCACGACGAGATTGCGCGTTTTCTCGCGATAGCAGCGATCCATGTGATCGAGGAATTTGCGAAAGGCATCACGTCCGGTTTGCCGGCCTCCCTGGCTTACATCATGCGCGACATCGTCGGTCAAAAGGGCGCACATGCCGTCCCAGTCGCGCGCGTCGAACGCCGCATAGTATTTCCGGATGATCGAATCGCTCATTTCCAGATCTTCCAAGGCGCCTTTCCGTCCGCCCACATCTCGTTGAGCAGCGTCATGTCGCGATATGTGTCCATGCACTGCCAGAAGCCGCCATGGCGATGAACCGCGAGTTGGCCTTCATGGGCAAGACGCGGAAGCACGTCAACCTCCAGGCTGTTCGCCGGATCGTCGGGCGCGATCGGCTCGATCGCGCGCTTGTCGATCACCATGAAGCCGCCGTTGATCCAGCCTTCGCCAATCTGTGGCTTTTCGCGGAACGTCCGCACTTCTCCACCGTCGATATCGATCTCGCCGAAGCGCGAGGGCGGGTGGACCGCGGTTACCGTGCCGAGCCGCCCCGAACGCATGTGCGTTTCAAGCAATGCCGACATGTCGACATTGGCAACGCCATCGCCATAAGTCGCGAAAAACGCCTGACCGCGGACATGGCGCAGCGCGCGGCGGATGCGGCTGCCGGTCTGCGCGTCCGCGCCGGTTTCCACGAGAGTGACGGTCCAGTCGAGCGGTGCCACGTCGCCAAGGACGCGCACCGCATTCGTCGACAGGTCCACTTCCAGATCGGCATTGTGCAGCCGATAATTGATGAAGTAGTCGCGGATGACGTCGCCTTTATAGCCAAGGCAGACGACGAATCGCCGCACGCCGAAATGGCGATACAGCCGCATGATGTGAATGAGGATCGGGACTCCGCCGATCTCGATCATCGGCTTGGGACGTATTCCGGTTTCCTCACGCAGGCGCGTTCCCATGCCGCCGGCGAGAATTACCGCTTCCATTTCGTCAGCGCCCATCATGATTCCCCGAATCGATGCTGCGGATCGATCCTAGCGCGTTGCGAATGCACCCGCACCGTCCGGTTCGCTTTCAGGCCGGGCGCAGGACATGGACCGAACGTGTGCCGATCCAGTCGCGGACCTTCGCCCCATATGCCGCCATGTGCGGCGCCGCGGCATGGGCCGCAAGTGTTTCGGCACTTTCCCATTTCTCGACGACCACAAACGTGTCCGGTCCAAATTTCGTCTGGAACGGCCCGATACCCTCGGCATCGACGACCGGAACATATTCGATGCACCCTTTTTCCGCGTGCACGTTGGGCATATTGAGCCGGAACTCCTTCAGGATATTCTCCCGCATGCCCGGCTTGGCCGTGATAATCGCAACGACGTGGATCATGTCGGCATCTCCTCCCGGGGAAGGCTGTATCATATCGGGGCATCTGGAGGCGAGGTAGGCCAACCGACGGCCGCAGTTGACAGCGCCCCGATCCGCACCGACAAAGACGGTCGAACGCGCAACGACTTTGGGATTTCCGCCTCATGCATTTCTACCGTCACGGGCTCACCGGCGCCGATGCCAAGGCGATCGCCGACGTCCTCGACACGCCGTTTCTGACGTCGGGCGCGGTCGGGAAAAAGGTCGAGGCCATGCTGGCCTCGTTCTTCGAAATGCCGCATGCGCTCCTGGTGAATTCATGGACGAATGGCGCGCTGGCGGCCCTTCTTGCGATGGATATAGGCCCGGGTGACGAAGTGATCGTGCCCGCGCAGACATTCATCGCGACCGCCAACATGGTCGAACTTGTCGGCGCAAAGCCCGTCTTCGTCGATGTCGATCCCGATACGCTTCTGATGACGCCCGATATGGCTGCCCGCGCGGTCACGCCGAAGACGAAGGCCTGCATTCCGGTTCATATGTACGGACTGATGTGCGACATGAAGGGGCTGCGTGCGGCGCTTCCTTCGTCGATCAAGATCATCGAGGACTGCGCCCATTGTTTTGAAGGTACGCGCGACGGCGAACTTCCGGGCCGCCATTCGGACATGTCGATTTTTTCATTCTACGCGACGAAAAACGTGACCTGCGGAGAGGGCGGCGCGGTCGTCCTGCGGGACTCCGATCTCTTTGCTAAGCTGCAACAGACGCGTCAGCATGGAATGAGCGCCGTCGCCGCAGACCGGTTCAAGGCCGGACAGTACAGGCACTGGGACATGGGACGACTTGGCGTGAAGGCGAACTTGCCCGACCTTCTTGCCGCCCTGCTGCCACAGCAAATCGAGACGATACGCGAACGCCTGCCGCAGCGGACGGCCTTGGCAGATCGTTACCGCGATGCGTTCGCCAATCTTCCCATCCGTCTCCAGCGGCTCGAGTCGAATTGCGTTTCGGCCGAACACCTGTTCCCCATCCACGTTCGGCCGTCCGCGCGGGACGCGGCGATTGCCGCACTCAATGCCGCCGGCGTGCCTGTCACCGTCAATTACCGATCAGTTCCCACGCTCACGTACTATCGCGAAAAATACGGCTATGGCCCGAAGGACTTCGCCAATTCGTGGGAATGGGGCGAGGGCGAAATATCGCTTCCGCTCTGGCCCGGAATGCCGGACGAAGACCAACAGAAGGTCATCGACACCGTGAAAGCGGCAGTGGTGCCGCTCTGCCGCTAAGGCACCCGATTACTTCCGGATCGGTGACTTGGGCGTGACGACGGGTGCCGCCGCAAATTCGCTGCCGGCATAAAGTGCGCGAATTCGCGCAAAATCATCGCTCGTGAGCGGGCCAAAATCGGAGGCGGCCGCATTTTCATCGACTTCGTCGGGCCTCATCATGCCGGGAATGGTCGTCGAGATTCCGGGGTGGGTGAGGCAGAAACGCAAGGCGATCTGGGCAAGGCTTTGGCCATCGCGCTCGGCGATGTCGCCGGCAAGCGTCCGGCTTGCGCGCGCCCATTGGGCTATTCGCTCCTTCGACCAGTTCCGGCGATGATCGCCCTCGGGGAACTCGACATCGGCCGAAAGCCGTCCTGACAGGAATCCGAATGCCAGCGGCGTGCGCGCAATCAGAGCCGTGCCGCTCGATTTCGCGAGATCAAGCAGGCCGTTTTCAAGCGCACGCTGGTCGGCGAGATTGAAGTTGGCTTGCACGCTTGCCGGCGCGAAGGCGCGGATCGCATCGGCCGCTTCGTCCGGGGTCTTCATTGAAAGGCCCCAAGCGGCGATCTTTCCGGTCCGCTTCAGATCTTCAAGTGCGCCAAGTATCTCCGGCCGCGCACGGAGGAGATCCATTGTCGGATTGTGGAGCTGGAGGAGTTCGACCCGCTCGCGCCGGAGACGACGCAGCGAGCCCTCGAGCGACTCCACCAGATGGGCAGGCTCGAAATCCTGTGGCCCCCCGAAGCGCGGATGGCCGGCTTTCGTCGCGATCACGACGGCCGTCGGGTCGATCGCCGACCCGGCCCCGAAGCATTCCCCGAGCAGCATTTCGGCGCGCCCGTCGCCGTAAGAATCGGCAGTGTCAAAGAACGTGACGCCGAGTTCAAAGGCGCGATGCAATGCCGCCCGCGAAACGCCGTCGTCGGTCGCGCCATAGGACGCGCCGGCAATGAAACCGCCGATGCCCCACGTTCCGAAACCAATTTCGGAGACCACGAAGCCTGAACGGCCGAATTTACGAGTTCGCATATCCCTTCCGATTCTCGGCTTGGCCGTGAAGCCGCGACACTAGTGCGTTCCCGGCGGCGTTGCCAAGTCAACGACCGGAGAACGATTTGCTTAAAATCGCCGACACTTGCGCGCGCCGACCAACGCCGCTACGAAATGCGTTCAATCGACCCGGTGTAAGATATGAATCCTATATCACGAATCGTCGTCATCGGCCTCGGCTATGTCGGGCTGCCGCTGGCGATCGGTCTTGCCAAACGCTACTCGGTAACCGGCTTCGATCTTGACCGCGGTCGTGTCGACGAATTGAATTCCGGCACCGACAGGACCGGCGAAATCGCTGCTGCGGATCTCAAGTCCGCCAAGCTGACAGCGACAACCGACCCGGCCGCGATTGTCGGCGCCGATGTATACATCATCACCGTCCCGACACCGGTTGACGAAGCGAACCGACCGGATCTCGGCGCGGTCACCGCCGCGAGCCGAACCGTGGGCAAGGCAATCCGGAAGGGCGCCATCGTCGTTCTCGAAAGCACGGTCTATCCCGGCGTGACCGAAGAGATCGTCGGACCCGAGATCGCGAAAGCGTCGGGGCTGGAGTCCGGACGCGACTTTTTCATCGGATACAGCCCGGAGCGGATTAATCCCGGCGACAAAACCCACACGGTTGCGCGCATCACGAAGGTTGTCGCAGGGCAGACGGAGACTGTCGCAAAGGCGCTCGGCGAGATGTACGGCTCGCTCAACGGCGGCAACATTTTCATCGCGCGCAACATCCGGACGGCCGAAGCGGCAAAGGTCATCGAAAACGCTCAGCGCGACATCAATATCGCGTTCATCAACGAAGTCACGATGATCTTCAACAAGATGGGTCTGTCCATCCACGACGTATTGGCGGCCGCCCGTACGAAGTGGAACTTCCTGCCCTTTACGCCAGGGCTAGTCGGCGGACACTGCATCAGCGTCGATCCCTACTATCTTGCCGAGGCCGCAACTCGCCTGCGCCATCACCCGGAAGTCATCCTTGCCGGGCGCCGAATCAATGACGGTATGGCATCGTACGTTGCCGCGCAGGTTGCGCGCGCAATAGCTGTTCGAAAGCCAGGGCCCGCCGACGTGCTCGTGCTCGGTCTGGCCTTCAAAGAGAATGTGCCCGATCTGCGCAACACCAAGGTCATCGACGTCATCCGGGAAATCGAATCCCTGGGACATCGAGTCGACGTTCATGACCCGGTTGTCGATCCAGCCGAATCGCAACATGAATATGGTCAAACCGTTCTCGGAAGCATGCCAAGCGGAAAGCGATACGACGCCATTATCCTTGCCGTCGCGCACGAGGCGTTCGTCAAATTGCCTGATATCGGGCTTGCGAACATCGGACAACCGGGCGCGGTCGTCTACGACGTCAAAGGGCTGTGGCGCGAGGCCAAGATGCCAGGCGGATTTCTGTATCTGACACTGTGAAAGCGGGATTGCGAATGGCAAAACCCGGCATCGGCGGGATTATTCAGCGCTTCGATCGCGTGACGCTTTCGATGGCTCACGACGTCGCGATGGCGGCGATTTCGTTTTGCATTTCACTGTACCTGCGCATCGGCGACGATCTATTCGGATACGCGAGCGGCCTTCTTGTCAGCGGCACTGTTACTTTTGCGCTTGTGTCCGTGGTCGCATTCTGGTTCACCGGGCTTCCGCGCGGCGTCTGGCGCTACGTTGCGATCGACGACATGGTGCTGATTGCACGCGCGGTGACGCTCGCCATCCTCCTATTTCTTCCGGCGATGTTCTTCTGGCTGCGGCTTGCAGACATGCCGCGCGCAACGCTTCTCATAAATTGGTTTGTCCTTTTCGCGCTGCTCGTAGCCCCTCGCCTCATCTATCGAAGCGTCCGAGAAGGACGCATCGACCTGTCGACCGGCGGGCCGCGCGACGATCAGGTCCAGGTTCTGATCGTCGGTGCGAACGACGGTGCGGAGTTGTTCCTGCAAGCAAACCGCCGGAGGCGGCGTGCCCCCTATTACGTCGTGGGAATCCTCGACGAGGCCGAAAGGCGGCAGGGTCGCAGGATGGGCGGCGTGGAAGTTCTTGGCGCTCCGAGCGCACTGGAGAGCATCGTCGCTCGCCTCAAACAGCGCGGCCTGCATCCGCAAAGGCTTGTCGTCGCGACGCAGATCACTGACGGAGGGGTGCTTGCTGCACTCGTGGACCGGGCCGAGCGATGCGGCATGACGACCGTTCGACTGCCGCGGATCAACGCCTTGGCGACCGGCGGCGGCGATGCTGCACTCGAGGTAAACCCGATCGCGATCGAAGATCTGCTTGGGCGTCCACAGACCGTGCTCGATCGCGAATCGATGGACAGGCTCGTTCGCGGCCGCCGCGTTCTCGTCACCGGGGCTGGCGGCAGCATTGGCAGCGAGCTCGTCCGGCAGATCGCCGCGCGCGAGCCTGCCGCGCTTGTGCTCCTCGACAATTCGGAATTCCAGCTCTACGCGATCGACCGGGAGGTTTCGGAAACCTGGCCCACCGTCGCTCGCGATACGACCATCGCGGATGTCCGCGATCCGGCCCGATTGGCCGGGATCATGGGCGATCGCCGTCCGGAAATCGTATTCCACGCGGCCGCCCTCAAGCACGTGCCACTGCTTGAGGCGAATCCCTCCGAAGGGATTCTGACAAACGCGGTCGGCACGCGGAACGTCGCCGATGCGGCGATGGCCGCCGGCGCTCAGGCGGTCGTCCTCATTTCAACCGACAAGGCGGTCAACCCGACGAACGTATTGGGTGCCAGCAAGCGCGTCGCGGAAATGCTTTGCCAGGCGCTTGATGCCGGTGGCGGAACCACGCGGTTCGTGACCGTGCGGTTCGGCAACGTGCTCGGTTCGTCGGGTTCCGTCGTTCCGCTATTCCAGCGTCAGCTCGCGGCCGGCGGTCCTCTTACCGTGACGCATCCCGACATCGAGCGGTATTTCATGACGATCCGAGAAGCGGTCGAATTGGTCCTGCAGGCAAGCGTGCTCGCCACGACTGCCCAGGAAGATGCCCGCGGCGGCATCCTCGTGCTCGAGATGGGCGAACCCGTCCGGATTCAAGACATGGCCCGTAGGATCATCCGCCTGGCCGGCCGACGACCCGACATCGACGTAAAAATCGAGTTCACGGGCTTGCGGCCGGGCGAGAAGCTCTACGAGGAGCTGTTCCACGCCGAGGAACTTGCCACGCAGACCGAAGTCGCCGGGATCAAGATCGCCAAATCCCGCCCGGCGAACTACGCGACGCTTCGCGCCGCGATCGACTCGCTTGAGCGTATCGCCCGGGCCGGTGACGACGAGGCGGCGCTCGCAGCTCTACGCGATCTGGTTCCCGAATTTCAAGTGGGCTAGAGCGATTCGAGCAATCCGCGTACCGCGCGAGCCAGTGCCGGACGCCAATCCGGCGGCGTGACGTCGAAGTCTCGGGCTATGCGTGCGCAATCCAAGATTCCGTTCGCGGGGCGTTTGGCCGGTGTCGGGTATTCGGATGTCGGGATCCGGACAAGTTTCGGCCGCGGATGACCAAATGCCGCCGCTTCGTCCAGCGCGGCTTCGGCAAAGTCCGCCCAAGTCGTCGGTGGCCGTCCCTGATAGTGGAACAGACCGGTCCGGTTGCCGACATCCGCGCCCGACAGCCGATCGAGAATTCTGAAAATCGTCTTCGCGATATCCTCCGCACCGGTCGGTGCGCCGCGCTGGTCGTCGACGATACGCAATTCGGGCCGCTCTCTTGCCAGACGCAGAACCGTCCGCACGAAATTGTTTCCCCAAGGCGCGAAAACCCAGGAGGTCCGAAGGATCACGCAGCGTCCGCCGGCCCGGTAGGCAGCGATCTCGCCCGCACGCTTCGTCCGCCCATAGACATTCAGCGGTGCAACGGGATCGGCTTCCTTGTACGGAACGCGCGACGTGCCATCGAAGACATAGTCGGTCGACAGATGCACGAATGGAATTTCTGCGGCCGCAGCGGCTGCGGCAAACGTCCCCGGAGCTTCTGCGTTGACGCGCATGGCCTGCGCCTCGTCGGTTTCCGCGCGATCGACAGCGGTATAGGCGGCGGCATTGACGATCGCGTCGGGTGAATTCGCCGCCGTCGCCGCCGCGACGGCACCGACGTCGAAAATATCGACGTCGGAACGCGCAAGCGCACGAACACGCCATCCGGCGGCCGGGGCTGCTTCCAAGAGCGCGCGCCCGATCTGGCCGGACGCCCCAAATACGAGAGCAAGCGGCATCGAGCGGCCTAACCCGTCCCGAGACGCCCCAGCGCATAGCGCCGACGACGGATCGCTTCAACCCAGTCGCTGTGGTCAAGATACCAATCTATCGTTCCGGATAGACCATCTTCGAAGTCGTGCGCCGGCGTCCACGCAAGCTCCGTGCGTGCCTTCGTCGCGTCGATGGCATAGCGAAAGTCGTGGCCGGGCCGATCGACGACGAATTCGACGAGTGCGCGGCGCGGGCTGCCTGAAAGCTCGCCAAGCCGCGCATCGAGCCGGTCGCAAATCAAATGAACGACATCGAGGTTCGGCCGCTCGGCTCCGCCGCCAAACGCATATGTCTCGCCCGGCCGGCCGCGCGTGAGGGCGAGCCAGAGCCCCGCCGCATGATCGTCAACATGCAGCCAGTCGCGGATGTTCGTTCCTGCGCCGTATACGGGAAGCCGCTCGCCGGCCGTGGCTCGTGCGATCATCAGCGGAATGAGCTTTTCGGGAAACTGCCACGGACCATAGTTGTTCGAGCAGTTCGTGACGATTGCCGGCAGGCCGTATGTGTGCATCCACGCGCGGACGAGATGATCGGATGCCGCCTTCGTCGCTGCATAGGGCGAGTTCGGCGCATAGGGCGTCGACTCGATGAATGGCGGGTCGTCCGTGCCCAAGGCACCGAACACTTCGTCCGTCGAAACATGCAGAAAGCGGAAGCCGGCGCGGGCGCCCTCCGGAAGGCTGCGCCAGAAGTCGAGCGTCTCGACGAGGAGCCGCACCGTCGCGGCGACGTTCGTCTCGACGAAAGCAAGCGGCCCGTCGATCGAACGGTCGACATGTGTTTCGGCGGCGAAATTGACGATCGCATCCGGCCGATGGGTCGCGAATATGTCACGCATCGCAGCACGATCGCCGATATCGGCTTGGACAAACGCGTACCCGGGCCGGGAGGCCACACCGGCAACCGCATCCGGATTGGCGGCATAGGTCAGCTTGTCGACATTGACAATCCGCGCAAGATTTCCGCCGACGACACGCCGCACGAAGGCCGAGCCGATAAATCCACAGCCACCGGTGACGAGGATCGTGCGCACGGTCTAGCGCCTGCCGACCAGTCGCAGGAGATATTCGCCATAACCGCTCTTCCGAAGCGGTTCGGCAAGCCTTGCAAGCGCCGCATCGTCGATCCACCCCTGACGCCACGCCACTTCCTCCGGGCAGCCGATTTTCAGACCCTGGCGGCGTTCAACTGCGGCTATGAAGTTCGACGCATCAAGGAGCGAGTCCTGCGTGCCGGTATCGAGCCACGCGTTGCCGCGCCGCAGTGTTTCCACCTTCAGCGTCCCGTCGGCAAGGTAGGTGCGATTGAGATCGGTGATTTCCAGTTCGCCGCGCGCGCTGGGCTTGAGCGTCCGCGCACGGCGCGGTGCATCGGAGTCGTAAAAATAGAGACCGGTCACCGCAAGGTCTGAACGTGGCGCCGTCGGCTTCTCGATGATCGCCGTCGGTCGACCGTCCGCACCGATTTCGAGCACGCCGTAACGTTCCGGGTCGGAAACCGTATAGGCAAACACGGTTGCGCCTGGACCTGATGCGACGCTGGCGGCCTGGAGGCGACGCGACAGCCCTTCGCCATGGAACAGATTGTCGCCAAGTATCAGCGCGCTCGGGCGGCCCTCGAGAAACCGCTCGGCAATGACAAGCGACTGAGCGATTCCGTCCGGTTTCGGCTGTTCGGCATACGTAATTTCAATGCCCCAGCCACGACCGTCGCCGAGAAGCCGACGGAAGCCGGGAAGGTCGACCGGCGTCGAAATCAGCAGAATTCGCCGGATTCCCGCCAACATCAGCGTGGTCAGCGGGTAATAGACCATCGGCTTGTCGTAGACGGGCAGGAGCTGCTTGGATGTCGCAAGAGTAGCCGGGTGCAGTCGCGTACCTGCGCCGCCGGCCAGAACAATGCCCAATCTCTCGCTCATCGCGCGCAGCCTATCCGGTTCCGGTTCGGGTCGCTACACGGCTGCGATTTCGGAAAATCCCGGCGCCGACGCATCGCGCGGCGACAATATCGCGTCCGCCCGATCGATCTTCCAGTCGATGCCGATCGCAGGGTCGTCCCAACGCAATACATGCTCGTCCTTCGGACTGTACGGTCCGGTCACCTTGTAGGCGAAATCGGCGAAATCGCTCAAGACGGCGAACCCATGCGCAAACCCGGCCGGCACCCAGAGTTGCCGGCGATTCTCGGCGGTCAATTCCACTCCGTACCATTTCCCGAAAGTGGGGCTTGCCCGCCTTATGTCGACGACCGCATCCCATACGGTGCCGGCGACAACCGAAACGAGCTTTCCTTGCGCATTCGGATTTTGCCAGTGCAGGCCGCGCATCGTATTGCGACGGGATCGCGAGAGGTTGTCTTGAATGAACGGGCCTGGAATGCCTGCCGCCGCATAGCGTTCGGCATTCCAGGTTTCAAGAAATTGGCCGCGCGCGTCGCCAAAGACTTTCGGCTCGATCAGCTTGAGCCCCGGAAGCGGCAGGTCGACGACGTTCATACGTTTCCGTAGACCGAATTCCGGATCATCCGGAATCCCTTGATCAGTTCCGCGATCCCGGAGTCGAGCGAGTGCTTCGGCTTGAACCCGGTCGCCTCGATGCGCGCATTCGAGACGATGTAGTCCCGCTTGTCCGGATCCTCGCCGATCGGCGCCTCCATGAACACGAAGCCCGGCACGTGCTTGGCGATCCGCTCGCAAAGCTCGAACTTCGACAGATTCGCGTCCGAAAGACCTACGTTGTAGGGCCGGTCCTTCATCGATTCGAATTTCGAAAGTCCATGCAGGAACGCGTTCGCCACGTCGCGGACGTGGACGTAGTTGCGCTTGAAATGCGGCTCGAACAGAACGACGGCACGATCGGTGACGGCACGATGGACGAAATCGTTGACGAGCAGGTCGATCCGCATGCGCGGGCTCATGCCGAAAACCGTCGCGAGGCGGAATGAAATGGAATTTCCGCGCGACAGTACCGCTTCTTCGGCTTCGACTTTCGTGCGCCCGTAGAGCGAGATCGGCCGCAACGGCGTCTCTTCGGTGCACTCCTTGCCCTTCTCGCCCACGCCGTAGCCGGAATTCGTCACGGGCATCAGCACGCGCTGGTCCTTCGAGAGCATCTTCAGGACCGTGACCACGGCTTCGCGGTTGATCGTCTCGGCACCGATCTTGTCGGCATTGCAAAGGGGGGCGCCGACGAGAGCCGCGAGCGGGATCACGACATCGGCTTTTGCCACAAGCGGCTTCAGGACCGATTCATCGCGCGCATCGCCGCGAACGATGTCGAAATCCGGATGCACGCAGACATGCGCGAGCGTCATCTGACGGAACATGAAGTTATCCAACACAGTAACGGCATAGCCGGCGTCGAGCAGGGCCGGGGTCATCGTCGAACCCAGATAGCCGGCGCCACCGGTCATCAGAATGCGCGTCTTTGCAGCCATCGCTCCCGTTCCCCCACAACCGTCCGTCTCGAAACTGGTAAGCGACTGATATAGGTGATATTTCTCGTCGTGGCAATTGATCGTCTCGATTCGCGCCTGTGAGGGAGAAAGCGGCACCGTGATCATTTCCCGCACCCCATATCGCCTGTCGTTCTTCGGCGGCGGAACCGATTATCCGAAATGGTATCTGCAACATGGTGGCGCCGTCATCGGCATGGCCATCGACAAATACTGCAATATCTCGCTGCGCCGGCTTCCACCATTCTTCGAGCACCGATACCGCGTCGTCTGGTCGCGGATCGAACTGGTGAATGACCTTCTCGAAATCGAGCATCCGGCGGTTCGTGCCGTGCTTCTGGACCAGAAGGAACGACGCGGCCTAGAGATTCACCACGACGGCGACCTTCCCGCTCGCTCGGGCCTTGGCTCGTCTTCGGCGTTCACGGTCGGTCTTCTCAATGCGCTTTATGCGCTTCGCGGCCAGATGATCTCGAAGCAGAAGCTCGCCGAGGAGGCGATCCGAATCGAGCAGCACGTCATCCGCGAGCCAGTCGGCAGCCAGGACCAGGTCTGGGCGGCATTCGGCGGCCTCAACCGCATCGATTTCCGAACCGACGGCACGTTTTCGGTCAAGCCGCTGATCCTGACCCGCGCACGGCGTGAGGAACTCGAAGGCAATCTGATGCTGTTCTTCACAGGCCTGTCGAGATTCGCCCTGACGGTCGCAAGCAAGCAGATCGCCAATATGGGCGCCAAGGAGAAGAACCTTCACCGCATGCGGGAGATGGTCGACGAGGCCGAGGCGATCATCGCAAGCCCGGCGCGCCCGATGATCGAGCTTGGCGCACTCATGCACGACGCATGGCGGCTCAAGAAGGAACTTGCCGAGGGCGTCTCGACTTCGGTGATCGACCAGATCTACGAGGCGGGAATGGAGGCAGGGGCCGTCGGCGGAAAGCTTCTGGGGGCCGGCGGCGGCGGCTTCGTCGCCTTTGTGGCACCACCGGAGAAACAGCAGGCGATCCGCGAACGGCTCAAAGACCTGACCGAGGTCGACGTCAAGGCCGCCGCCGACGGCAGCCGGATCGTCGTATACGAGCCCGATCTTTCCGACTAGGCGCTTAGCGTAACGCTTCGTCGAGTACGCTGCGCAGTTTTTCAATCTGCGCCGTCAGGTCGTGCGGATGGTTTCCTACGAAGAAGCCGCGATCATGCGCGAGTTCGGCATTCGGGACACCGTTCCCGACGACATCGTAGTCGTAATACTTGATCGTATCGTGGCGCAGGAAGCAGCCGCCGGTGATGATCCGGAAGCCGATGTCGGCCTTCTTGAGCGCCGCGAAGATCTTTTCGCGATCCAGTGCTTTTTTCGGGTTGAGAATCATCGTGAAGCAGAATGACGAGCTCTTCCCGTGTTCTTTCTGGATCAGGAAATTCTCGTCACCCGCAAACAGCTTCTGGAACAGCGCGAGATTCTTGCGTCGGGCCGCCGTCATTGCCGGCAATTTCTTGAGCTGCTCGAGACCGACGGCAGCCTCCATTTCCAGCGGCCGCACGTTGTAGCCGGGGAATAGGAAGCGGTACGCTTCGAAATGGTCACTTGAAGTGCGCTTGTAGAGCGGCGAATCGGAAGGGATGTCGCGCGTCCAGCCATGAGCGCGCATGCATTTCAGCAGATGAAAAAGCTCGAGATCGTCGGTCAGCACCATCCCGCCTTCCATCGTCGAGATGTGGTGCGAGAAAAAGAAACTGAACGTGTTGAGATCGCCGAGCGTACCGGCCTTGCGCCCCGACGGCAGTTCCGCGTCCATCGATTCGCAGTTGTCCTCGATGAACCACAATCCGTGCCGGTCGCAGAAGGCCCGCATTTCGTCCAGACGCGCCGGATTTCCGAGGATCGAGACGGCAAGGAGCGCCTTCGTCTTCGGCGTCAGCGCCTGCTCGAGCTTTGCGACATCCATGTTGAGCGTATCGAGATCGACATCGACGAACCTGCAACGCAGCCCGTATTGCTGAAGCGGATGATAGGTCGTGCTCCACGAGATCGCGGGCACGATCACTTCGTCGCCGCGCGCAAGCGGCCGAGATGAGTGATAGGCGAGCGCCGCAATCGAAATCAGGTTCGCGGACGAACCGGAATTCACCATCACGCCGTGCTTCTTGCCGTGGTAGGCCGCGAAGGCAGCCTCCATCGCGGCGACCCGCTCGCCCATCGTGAAGCGACCCGATGCGATGACCGCCTGCAGCGCGTCGATTTCTTCCTGGCCCCAGGACGGGGCGGCAAGCTCATAAAACATCAGAACGGGCCCTTGAACTGCATCTGGTAGGCGAGCTTTGCGCTCGACGGATCCGGTGCCCACGGCGCCGTACCCGGGCGCGCGAGCGCAAATGCTTCCGCAGCGATCGTCGCCGGATTCGGGTAGAAGGCATTTTCGAGAATCGGTGAAGGCGGGCACGGTGTGGGCGCAAATCCCATGCGACGGATCGCGACCGGTCCATCGGCCGCGCACGCTTCGGCAACGCGCGCCGCGATCTCGGCTCCGGCACCGCACATGTTCCAGCCATTGTCGACGATCAGGAGCTTGCGCGTCCGGCGAACGCTGTCGATGATCGTGTCGCTGTCGAGCGGGGCTAGCCAGATCGGATCGATGACCTCGGCCGAGACGCCCACTTCCTTGAGAAGCTCGGCCGCGCGAAGAGCCTCGACGACCATGTTGGAAATACCGACGACCGTGACGTCGCGGCCCCAGCGGCACACGCGCGAGCGGCCCGGCGGCACGACATAGGCACCTTCGGCGACGAAAGCCTCGGTCGCGTAGAGCAGGCGGTGTTCGACGAAGACGACCGGATTGTCGTCGCGGATTGCCGCGGCAAGCGCCCCTTTCGCATCGTGCGCGTTCGACGGCGCGCAGACCTTCAGGCCAGGCACATGCATGAACATCGAATGGAGGCCCTGGCTGTGCTGCGCGCCCTGCCCCCATGATTTTCCGATGATCGTGCGCACGACCAGCGGTACCTTGACCTGCCCGCCGTACATGTAGCGGGCCTTGGCCGCGATATTGACGAGCTGGTTCATGCACAGCATCAGGAAATCCATGCGGATATGCACATGGATCGGGCGCATGCCGGCCATCGCCGCGCCGATCGCCACGCCCGTCATCGCGTCTTCCGAGAGGGGCGTCGTGAAAACCCGGCCCGCCCCGAATTTCTCGAGCAGGCCACGGGTCGAGCCCTGGATCGACTTGTGATCGTCGACGTCGAGCCCGAACAGGAACACCTTGGGATCGCGCGCCATCTCCAGCGCGACGGATTCCGACAGCGCGTCGACATAGCGCAACACGCGCCGGCCTTCCTCGGCGCGGCCCGGCCAGACGAGGTTAGGCGAAGACATCGGTATAAAGCTCCTCGACCGGCGGGAACGGCGACTCTTCGGCGAACCTCACCGCGGCGGCGATTTCCGCCTCGACGGCGGCGTCGATTTCCGCGCGCGCCGCTCTGGTGAGCGCCTTTGCCGCGATTTCGACCGGGTCCTTCTTCTGCCACTTCTTCAGCGTCGAAATGCTGCGGAAGCCGGCGTCATAGTCCTCGCCCGGCCCGACATGCTCGCGCCAGCGCCAGGTCATGCATTCGATGAAGATCGGGCCGCCGCCCTTGCGCATCTTCGGCAAGGCCGCAGCAACATGCGAACGGATGGCACGCGTGTCGGAATCGACAAAGCGCTTCGTCGGAATCCCATATGTGGCTACGCGCGCGCAAAGCCTGTCCGTCGCCTGACGCTTGGCGATCGGTTCGTGAATCGCAAAACCGTTATTCTCGCAAACGAAGATCACGGGAAGCTTATGGAGTGCCGCGAAGTTCAGGCTCTCCGGGAAGCAGCCTTCCTCGGTCGCGCCGTCCCCCATGAAACAGGCGACGACCGCCCCCGTACCCAGCATCTTCTGCGCCATCGCGAAACCGACCGCGACAGGCACCGTCGTGCCGACGACGGCGGACGTGCCCAACACGTTCGCTTTCATGTCGATGAGATGCATCGACCCGCCCTTGCCGCGCGCGCAGCCGGTGTCCTTGCCGAACAGCTCGGCCATCATCGCCGGCAACGAACCACCTTTGGCGAGATAGGTCGCGTGACCACGATACGTGCCGGACACCGCATCGCGCGGCTCGAGCGGGTCGCAAACGCCGACGGCGATCGCTTCCTGCCCGATCGACAGGTGGACCGGGCTCTTGATCTTGTCCGTCGGATAGATTCGCGCAATTTCTTCTTCCGCGCGCCGTATCCGGCGCAGCGCGCCGTAGATTCGCCCGGCGTCGGCGCCGGATCGGCTTGGGCGTTTGGCGGTAGCGGCTTTCGTCGCGGCCATTTCATTCGGCCTTTCGCGCAGAATATTGCCCGACTCGGGGCGTCGGATGCCGATATTGGCGGGGGTCGGTCGCCGGAGGCAAGTGGTGCAACCTCGTCCTACGCTCGATGGTAGGGGTGGCCGGCAAGAATCGACGCCGCGCGCCAGATCTGTTCAGCCAGCATTGCGCGCGCAAGCAGGTGCGGCCACGTCATCGAACCGAGGCAAAGCCGGAATCGCGCGGCATCCAGAACCGCCCCATCGAGCCCGTCCGCGCCGCCAATTGCGAATGTGACGGTGCCGATGGATTCGTCCCGCCAACGTGCCAATTGCCGCGAGAAATCTTCGGTCGAGAGGGCCTTGCCGCGCGGATCGAGCGCCACGAGAAATCCGCCATCCGGCATCTGGGCAAGAAGGCGTTCGCCCTCATCGGCCTTACGGGCCGAAGGTACCTTGGCTTTCGATTCGATTTCCCGACACTCGAGCGGGCCGATCCCTCCCGGCGAGGGCTTCAGGCGCTTGGCATACTCGGCGAACAGCGCATCTTCAGGCGTGCCGCGCGCGCGCCCCGCCGCGACCACGATAATCCGCATCCGCTCTCCGGCGCCCGATGACCGGGCGCCGCCTTCCGTCAGGCCTGCGCCGCCACCGGTTCGTCCCAACTGTCGGCCCACATCTTCTCGAGGCCGTAGTGGGCACGAATTTCGGGTCTGAACAGGTGGATGACGATGTCGCCACCGTCGATAAGCACCCAGTCCCCTTGATCGGCACCCTCGATCCGGATGCTCTTCAGGCCCTTGGCTTCCAGCTTTTCGACAACGTGCTGGGCCATCGACTGGATATGGCGGCTGGAAAGGCCGCTTGCGACGACCATGTAGTCGGCCATCGCGCTCTTGCCGGCCAGGTCGATCACGACCGGGTCGGTTGCCTTGTCGTCGTCGAGAGTCTTTTCGACGAGTTTCAGGACCGTCTTTGGCGCGGATACGGTCTTGCGCTTTGTCGTTGCGATCGCGTGTCTCCCGCTGTTGCGTGCTTCGGTTAACCTTGCGAACTCGACTTTAAAGGCGCGCCTTCGGCCCAATCGCTGCGGACGGCCCGGATGCGCGTCGCAGAAGCCGGATTGAGCCGGACGTGAAAAAACGTCCATGCCGGCGGCGTTTGCGTTGCCAGGCGTCGGACCCGTCTGGGACCGACCCGGGCTGTGGAAAACGCCCGCGCCGCCTTTCCGGCCAATGCTTTGGTAGAGTACGCCGGTCGTGCGAACACGGCAATGACGATCTTGTGAAAGATCGATTTCCACCGCTCCCAGCGATGGATCTGGGCGAGGTTGTCGGCCCCCATGATCCAGACAAAGTCGGTCCGCGGAAACCGGCGGCGACAGGCCGCGAGCGTATCGGCGGTAAAGCGGGTCCCCAACCATTCTTCAAGCGCCACGACCCGAAGACGCGGGTTGCCGGCACAAAGCGCAACCGCACTCGCCATGCGTGCCTTGAAGGGCGCCATGCCGGCTTCCGGCTTCAGGGGGTTCTGCGGGCTGACAAGCAGCCAGATTTCGTCGAGCGCGAGCCGCCGCAATGCTTCGCGCGCGACATGTTCATGCCCGTCATGCGCCGGATTGAACGATCCGCCAAACAGGCCCACACGCCGCTTGGGCACGAAGCCGAGGCGCGATATCGGTGCCGTTGGCGCAGGCGGGCGCAAGATCAGGGCCGGGTCTGTCCGTGGCCGCGGATGACGTACTTGTACGTCGTCAGCTGTTCGGCACCGACGGGTCCGCGCGGCGGCAGGCGGCCGGTCGAGATGCCGATCTCCGCGCCGAACCCGAACTCGGCCCCGTCGGCGTATTGCGTCGAGGCATTGTGAAGCACGATCGCCGAATCGACGCGGGCCAGGAACGCCTCAGCCGCGGCCGAATCGCCTGCGACGATCGCGTCGGTGTGATGCGAACCAAACGTATTGACGTGTTCGATCGCCGCTTCGATCCCGTCGACGACTTTCACGGCAAGGATCGCATCGAGATACTCGGTCGTCCAGTCCGCGTCGACGGCCGGAACGACCCGCCGGTCGAATTTCTGCACGTCGGCATCGCCCCGGATTTCGCATCCGGCGGCAAAAAGATCGTCGAGGATTGCCGGAAGATGCGTCGGTGCTGCCGCACGGTCGACGAGCAGCGTCTCCGTGGCACCGCACACCGAAACGCGACGCATTTTCGCGTTCATCGTCACCTTTCGCGCCATTTCGATGTCGGCGGACTCGTGGATGTAGGTGTGGCAGAGGCCCTCGAGATGCGCGATGACGGGAATCCGCGTTTCCTTCATCACGCGCTCGATCAACGACCGCCCGCCGCGCGGCACGATCGTGTCGACATGCTGGTGCATGGCGAGCAGATGGCCAACCGCGGCGCGCTCTCGCGTGGGGATCAGCTGGATCGCGTCTTCCGGCAGATCGTGGGCGAGAAGCGCCGCGCGCATCGCGCCGACGATCACTTGCGAGGAAAGGAAGCTCTCCTGGCCGCCGCGCAGGATCACGGCATTGCCGGATTTGAGGCAGAGCGCACCCGCATCCGCCGTCACGTTTGGCCGTGCCTCGTAGATGATGCCGATGACGCCGATCGGCACCGCCACGCGGCTGATCAGCAGGCCGTTCGGCCGGGTCCAACCCTGCAGGATCGATCCCACGGGATCGGGCAGTGCTGCGACATCCTCGAGCCCCCGCGCTATCGCATCGATGCGCTTGGGATCGAGACGCGTACGGTCGACCATCGCGGCCGAATTTCCGACATCGACGGCGAACGCGACATCGGCGGCATTTGCGTCGAGCAGTTCCTGGGTTGCCGCGCGCACACGGTCGGCGGCGGCGCGCAATGCGGCACTCTTGCGCTTGGCGGGCGCCGCCGCGAGCAGACGAGCCGCCGTCCGAGCGCGTACGCCGATCGCTTCGATGGCCGCCTTCAACTCGTCGCCGTCGCCCGATTCGCCCATGGCGTTCGTCGCCTTCGTGGTCGTGCGCGCCATCCTAGCCCCTCTTGCGCCGTGCCGCGATCACGACGCACTTGTCATGGTAAGATCGTCGCGATGGATGATTTCGTCCCGGCCGCGAAATCCGAGGATAGCCTCGATCTCGGATGATTTCCGCCCCATGATCCGTTTCACGTCCGCGGCCGCATAGGCGCTCAATCCCCGTGCGATTTCGCGCCCGCCACGGTCACGCACGCGGATCGCGTCGCCGCGATCGAATGCACCTTCCACGCCGACAACGCCGGCCGGCAGCAGGCTCTTGCCCTTGTCGAGCGCGCGTGCCGCACCATCGTCGATGACGACCGCGCCGGCCGGCTCGACGGTTCCGGCGATCCATCGCTTGCGCGCCGACGCGGGGCTTCCCTGCGGAACGAACCAGGTGCAGCGCGCGCCCGCCTCGATCGCCGAAAGCGGTCGCACCGGCTTGCCCGACGCGATCGCCATGCGGCAACCGGCGGCGAGTGCAATTCGCGCGGCTCCCAGCTTCGTGACCATGCCCCCTGACGAATAGCCGGGCCGCGCCTCGCCTGCCATTTCCAAGACTTCCGGCGTCAACTCGGTGACTTCCGACAGATGCCGGGCGGCCGGATCGCGGTGCGGATCGGCCGTGTAGAGCCCGTCGACATCGGAAAGAAGGACAAGCGTATCGGCCGACGACATCTGCGCCACGCGCGCGGCAAGCCGGTCGTTGTCGCCGAAGCGGATTTCCTCTGTCGCCGTCGTATCGTTTTCGTTGATGACGGGGACCGCGCGCGCTTCCAGCAAGGTCGCGACGGTTGCGCGCGCGTTCAGGTGGCGCCGGCGCGACTCCGTATCGTCGGGCGTGAGCAGCACCTGCGAACCGACGATCCCGCGTTTGGCGAGCGCTTCAATCCATGCGTGCGCGAGCCACACCTGCCCGGTTGCCGCTGCCGCCTGCTTTTCCTCGATCTTCAGGCTGCGCTTGCCGTAACCAAGCTTCCAGCGGCCGATGGCCACGGCGCCCGACGTGACGACGATCGCTTCGAGGCCGCGCGCGGCCAGCATCGCGATGTCATCGGCAAGGCCCTCAAGCCAATCCGCCTTGATGCCGCCAGCCTCGTCGACAACCAGTGCAGATCCCGTCTTCACGACAAGGCGGCGTGTTCGCGCGAAAGCGCCCGAATTCGCCGCGGCGTTCATGTGGCTTCGTGGGCGCGCATGGCCTCGCGCTCGGCCTTGTCGATTGCGCGCCGTTCGCGTACTGGCGGAACAAGCGCGCGCAGAACCTCCTGCACGCCTTTGCCAGCCGCCCCCGAAAGCGCCAGCACGGTGGAAACGGGCGAGCGCTTCTTTGCCGCGCGCTTCAATGCGGCAAGCTTCTTCTTGGTTTCTTCCGGATCGAGCGCGTCGATCTTGTTGAGGCCGACGACTTCCGGCTTCTCGGCAACCCCGTGGCCATAGGTCTCGAGCTCGTCGCGGATCTGATTGTAAGCCGCGACGACCTTTTCCTGCGTCCCGTCGATCAGGTGCAATACGGCGCCACAGCGCTCGACATGCCCGAGGAACCGGTGGCCGAGGCCTTTTCCCTCGGCCGCACCGGCGATGAGGCCTGGCAGGTCGGCAACGACAAGCTCGTCTTCGTCGATCCGCACGACGCCGAGTTGCGGCTTGAGCGTGGTGAACGGATAGTCGGCGATCTTGGGCTTGGCCGACGTCGTCGCGGCGAGGAAGGTCGACTTCCCGGCATTCGGCAGGCCGACGAGCCCCACATCCGCGATCAGCTTCAGGCGAAGCCAAACCCAACGCTCTTCGCCGGGCCATCCCTTGCCGGCATTGCGCGGCGCCTGATTGGTCGACGACTTGTAATGCGTGTTGCCGAAACCGCCGTCGCCGCCCTTGCAGAGCCTGTAGCGCTGGCCCGCCTCGCGCATGTCGAGAATCAGCGTTTCCTGATCGTCCTCGAGAACGGCCGTGCCGACCGGCACCTTCAGGACGATGTCCTTGCCGCCGGCGCCGGATTTCTGCCGGCCTTCGCCGTGATGGCCCTTCTCGGCCTTGAAATGCTGGGTGTAGCGATAGTCGATCAGCGTGTTCAGGTTCGCGACGGCCTCGATCCAGATGTCGCCGCCCTTGCCGCCATCGCCGCCGTCGGGCCCGCCATACTCGATGAACTTCTCGCGCCGGAAGCTGACGGCGCCCGCACCGCCGTCGCCGGACTTAACGAAGATCTTGCACTGGTCGAGGAACTTCATCGGAGGCCCCAAACGAAAAAAGGGAACGGCGGGTGCCGTTCCCTTTCATCCGGTTCCGCTTTCGCGGCGCGTCGTGGAACGGCTTACTCGGCGGCAGCCGCCGGAGCCGGGACGATCGACACGATCGTCTTGCCGCCCGCCTTGTGGAACTGCACCGTGCCGGCCTTCAGCGCGAACAGGGTATGGTCGCGGCCCATGCCGACTTCCTTGCCGGCGACGTAAACCGTGCCGCGCTGGCGAACGAGAATGTTGCCGGCGAGAACGGCCTGGCCGCCCGAACGCTTCAGTCCAAGACGGCGGCCCTCGGTGTCGCGCCCGTTGCGCGAAGAGCCGCCCGCTTTTTTATGCGCCATGGTCCGTAACTCCTCAGGCGACCTTGATGTCGACGATCCGCAGCGTCGTCTCGGGCTGACGGTGCCCGTTCTTGCGGCGGTAATTCTGGCGGCGACGCTTCTTGAAGACGATGACCTTCTCGCCCTTGCCCTGCGCGAGGACAGTGGCGGTCACCTTCGCGCCCTTGACGGTCGGCGAGCCGACGGTCGCCTTGCCGGCGTCGGCCACGAGCAGCACGTCGCCCAGTTCGACCGTCTTGCCGGCCTCGGCTTCGAGCTTCTCGACGACGATCACGTCGTTCTTGGCGACCTTGTATTGCTTGCCGCCCGTGCGAATGACTGCGTACATGTTCCGCTACCCCGGGGTTCCGTCAGCTTTCAAACCCTTGAAAAAGCTCGCGAACCCGAAAATGAGTGCCGCCGCGGCGGCCTTCTGGGCCCCCGGACGAAGAGGGCGCAATATACTTACCGGCCGCACGCTGTCAAGCGGCGGCCCGACACCCGGAAAATGCCCGTCCGAGAAGGGAAAAAACGGCGTCTAACGGATGACGGCCCGTGCCGCGGCCTGCTACACCGCCCGCAACCATGCCTGTGCCCCCCGTCTCGAGCCACCGCCCTACCAAACGCCATTGGCTGCGCTGGGCGTGGATTCCGCTCACCATCGTCATCGTCGTGGTCCTGCTGCGCGTCGTCGACATCGACAGGGTCGGACACGAGTTGGCGGCCGCCGATCTCTGGCGCATCGCCGGGATGCTGGCGACGTGGCTGCTGTGGCTGGCGCTGCGACCCGTGCGCATGCGCATGCTCCTGCACGCGACAGCGCCCGAAATGCCGGTCGGCTACAACGACACTTTCGGGGCGCATGCGCTTGGCAACGCGCTCAACGGGCTGCTGCCGATGCGAGCCGGCGAATTCGGGATGCTGTGGGTGCTCAATCGCCGCGCGCATGTTCCTGTCGCCGGCGCGCTTTCGGCAATCGTGCTCGACCGGCTCTGCGATCTGGTCGCCGCCGTCTGCCTGCTCGGCCTTGCGATCCTTGCCGTACCGAACCGCCCGCAAGCGGTGGCCGACGGGCTTTCGGCGATTGCATTGGCCCTTGTCACAGGCGTCGTTCTCCTCGCCATTGCCATAAGGCTGCGCCGTCAGGCAATTGCGCTTGCCGGCCGCATCCTGCCGGAACGATGGCACGGCGCGGTGCTGCCGCGCTGCGAGGCCCTGCTCGTCGGCCTTTCGGTCCTTGCGCGCCCCGCCGTGCTCGCACGTGCGGTGTTGATGTCGGCCGCCATCTGGGCGGTAACGGCCACTTCCTTCACGCTCGGGATCGGCGCCGTTTGGCCCGACGTGGGGCTGGCGACCGGCGCATTCACCGTTGGCGTCACCGCCATGGCGTTCCTTGTCCCCGCCGCGCCGGGCGGCGTCGGCATCTTCCATGCGGCGATCGTCTTCGCACTTTCGTTCTTTGCGGTTCCCGCGGAAAAGGCGCTCGCGTTCGCGCTTTTGACCCACGCGCTGACGCTTTTCACGGGCCTGGCCGTGGCCGGGGTCTGGACCCTTCGAAATGGCCTCGATCCGCGCCGAATCGCACGGGAAAGCATGGCTGCGGCCGAGGGCGACGACCCACCGGCCTGACCGGTTTGCAGGTCTTGCCTAAAGGCGGTTTTGGGCTTAGGTTCCGCGCCCTTCGACAGCCAGATCGTGCGGACAGGTGGCCGAGTGGCTGAAGGCGTCGGTCTCGAAAACCGATATACCGGCAACGGTATCGTGAGTTCGAATCTCACCCTGTCCGCCACTGGCGCGCCCAGCACCGGAGAATCCGCGATGCGCCGCACGATGTTGATGCTTTTGACTGGGGTCGCCCTGCTTGCCGGCGGCTGCTCGAACCTTTCACGACAGCAGACTTTCGTTGCCGGGGGCGCCGTCGCCGGCGCGGCCTTGGGCGGCTATACAGCTGGCGCGACGGGTGCGCTCCTGGGTGCGGCTGTCGGCGGTACCGGCGGATATTTGTCCGAGATGATCTGGCGGCCGGCGACGCCGCGCTGAGACGCCAACCGGCTCAGGCCTTTTTCATCGCCTCGATACGGGCCACGCGCAGTTCGCCCGCGTCGATCGCGGCGATGCGGCGCGCCCAGAGCTTTGCCTCGTCCATCAGCGCCCGGCCTTCGGCAAGATTGAGCATGCCTTTTGCGACGATCGTGTCGATACGCCGCCAGCCCTCGAGCACGACGGGCCGGAAATCTTTCGTGAAATCCTCGGTACGCTTGACCGTGTAGCCGAGACTTTCGACAAGGAACGTAAGCTGGGCGACCGTGCCCAGATAAGGCGGGCGCGGCTCGCCCTCGATATAGCTGGCAAACGCGTTCCCGCGCGTCTCGTCTTCGGACAGCGCCCAATCGAGCAGCAGGAAACGCCCGCCGGGCTTGAGCGATTCGCCCACGCGGCGCACCAGCCCCGACTTGTCGGTGACCAGCGAAACGACGTTGCGTAGCAGCGCCGCATCGTAAAACCGCGGCTTCCATTCGGGATCGGCGAGATCGAGTGCGGCGATGGGTGCACGCATGTCGAGCCCTTCCTTCGCGGAGAGCCCATCCCCCGCTTTCGCCAGTTCCGGCGAAAGATCGAACCCGTGTGCCGCCGCCCCGTAGCGGCGCACGATCGTGCGCGTGCCGCCGCCAAGACCGCAGCCGACATCCATCACCGTGGAGCGCTTGTCGACGATCAGCGAGGCCGCGAGTTCGGCGGCAAATTCCCCACCCCCGGGAAACGTGAATCCGTCGCCCCAGATCAGCTGGGCAACCAGAATCCGCTCCGGCCCCCAGAAATCCGCCGGCGGCTGGGCAGGTTTGGCCGCTGCGGCAGATCCGGCCGCCGGCTTGGCGGCAGGCGCGGCCGCATTCGTCTTCGGGCGCTTTTCCGCGCTCGGCAGGCGGTAACCGTCCCACCAGGCATGCAACCGCGTTTTCAGGTCGATCTTGCCGCCCTTCCACCAGGAGGGCGTTGCCGGGCTTGCGCCCGAAACGGGGTCCGGCTGTGGCGCGGTATCGTCGACAGGACACATGGTCATTCCTGTTTAGGCGTCGCGGTGCCGGAATCCAAGCCCCGCCGGACCGAGCCCGAGTTATCCACAAAACCGGACCTGTTGGCGCCACATCCCGGTTTAAGGCAAGGTTTTTGCGTGAACTGCGCCGATTGCGAGGTTCCGCGATGGTCCGCTCTCCAAGACGCCGCCGTTTCATTGCCGGTCTCGGTGCGGGGGTTGCCGCCGCCGCCCTGCCGGCACGGGCCGCCGAGCCGGTCGATCTTCAGCTTGTCCTTGCTGCCGACGTTTCGCGCAGCATCGACGAAGGCCGTTTCCAGCTCCAGCGGCAGGGCTATGCTGCGGCACTTGCCGATCCGCGCGTCGTGCGCGCGATGACCGGCGGGCGGCTCAAACGCGTGGCGCTTGCCTACTGCGAATGGTCCGGTCCCGGCGCGCAGCGCACGATGGTCGACTGGTCGCTCATCGACGGTCAGGCGAGTGCCGAAGCGTTCGCCGCACGCCTGCTCGGCCCGCCGCGCCCGTTCGCGGGCTCCACGGCAGTCGGCGAAGCGATCCTCTTTGCGATGGACGAACTTCGCCGCTGCCCCTATCCGGCCGAGCGGCGCACGATCGACGTTTCGGGCGACGGGACGAACACCAGCGGCACGCCCGCCGGCTCCGCGCGCGACGCGGCGGTCGAAGCGGGTGTGACGATCAACGGCCTCGCGATCCTTTCCGAAACGCCCAGCCCGTGGAACCCGCAGCACACGCACCCGCCGGGCGGCCTCGACGAATGGTACCGGGCAAACGTGATCGGCGGGGCCGGCGCCTTCCTGCTGTCCGTGATGGGCTTCGACACGTTCGCCTACGCGATGGTCAACAAGCTCTCGCGCGAAACCGCCTGACTCCTCTGGCCCCGTCGTTGCATTCTGCGAACGCCCGGCGTTTACTTTGGCGTCCAACGCGCTGGATGCCGGGCGCAGTTCCGCAAGAGGTTGTTTTCCATGACTTGGTCCGTCGTCGCCCGCGATCCCGAAACAGGTGAAATCGGAATCGCGGTCGCCACGCGGTTTTTCGCGGTCGGATCGCTGTGCCCGCACGTGCGGCCGGGTGCGGGTGCCGTCGCCACGCAGGCACTGATCAATCCGCTGCACGGGATCGACGGGATCGAGTTGATGGGCCGCGGCGTCCCCGCCGCCGAAACGCTTGCCGCCCTGCTCGCGCGCGATGCGGGCCGCGAGGTGCGTCAGGTCCATCTCATGGATTCCGCCGGCCGCTTTGCCGCACACACCGGCAAGAACTGCGTGGACTGGGCTGGCCATCTCGTCTTCGGCGATTTCTCGGTGGCCGGGAACATGCTGGCCGGCGCCAGGGTCATCGAGGAGACCGCGCGCGTCTTCGCGGCCACGAAGGGCAAGCCGTTCGCCGAGCGCTTCCTTGACGCGTTCGATGCTGGCGAAGCGGCCGGCGGCGACAAGCGCGGCCGCCAGTCCGCGGCCATCCGCATCCATGCGCGCGACGAATATCCCGATCTCGACATCCGCGTGGACGATCACGAGGCACCGCTGCCCGAACTTCGGCGGCTGTACGCGAAGAGCAAGGAGCGGTTCGCGATCTTCCGCACGTTCCTTGCGACGCGCGAAAATCCTGCGGGCGAATGGGATCGCGCGAAGATCGACGCGGCCCTTGCGGCAGCCGGAGCGAAATGAGCGCGCTTCTCGAAGTCGACGACCTGCGGACCCACTTCGCGACCGATTCGGGCGAGTTCCGGGCGGTCGACGGCGTTTCCTTCTCGGTCGACGCCGGCCGCACGCTCGGCATCGTGGGCGAAAGCGGCTGCGGGAAGTCGGTCTCCTCGCTGTCGATCATGGGGCTCGTGCCCAAGCCCGGCGGGCGGATCGCCGGTGGCGCCATCCGCTTTCGCGGCCGCGACCTGACCAAGCTTCCCGAAGCGGACATGCGGGCCCTGCGCGGCGCCGAGATCGCGATGATCTTCCAGGAGCCGATGACTTCGCTCAATCCTGCCTTCACGATCGGAAACCAGCTTGTCGAAGGCATCATGCGCCACCGCCGGCTCGACAAGGTGGCAGCCAGGGCGCACGCGATCGAGATGCTGCGTCGCGTGCGAATCCCCGCACCCGAACGCCGCTTTGACGAATATCCGCACCGGCTTTCCGGCGGCATGCGCCAGCGCGTGATGATCGCGATGGCGCTGGCCTGCGATCCCAAGCTTCTGATCGCCGACGAGCCGACCACGGCGCTGGACGTGACGATCCAGGCCCAGATCCTCGACCTGCTGAGAAAACTGCGTGCCGAAACGGGGACGGCGATCGTGCTCATCACGCACGATCTGGGTGTGATCGCCGAAATGGCCCACGACGTGGCCGTGATGTACGCCGGCCGCGTGGTCGAACGCGCACCGGTCGACCGCCTGTTCGCATGGCCGCAGCACCCCTACACGATCGGCCTTCTGGGCGCGATCCCGCAGCTTCATCGCAAGCGCGCACGGCTTGCGACCATCGAGGGAACGGTGCCGAGCCTTTCCGACCGGCCCGCCGGCTGCCGTTTTGCCGCGCGCTGCCCGTTCGCCCAGCCGCGTTGCCACGAAGCCGAGCCGCCCATGCGCGCCATCGACCTCGATCATGCGGTGGCCTGCTGGCTGGCACCGCTCGAGAAGGCGGCCGCATGACCAAACCATTGTTGCGCGCCTTCGATCTGGTGAAACACTTTCCGGTGCGAAAGGGCCTGTTCGGCCGCGCGCGGGGCACCGTCCGGGCGGTCGACGGCGTCTCGCTGGAAGTCTCGGCCGGCGAAACGCTGGGGCTGGTGGGCGAAAGCGGCTGCGGGAAATCGACGGTGGGTCGCATGCTGCTGCGCCTGATCGAGCCGACTGCCGGGCAGATCGAGTTCGACGGCGCCGACCTGCTGGCGCTGGATGAGGAAGCGATGCGCCGCCACCGGCGGCATCTGCAGATCGTCTTCCAGGATCCATACGCCTCGCTCAATCCGCGCATGACGGTGGGCGAGATCGTCGGCGAACCGCTGATGCTGCATGGAATCGCCACCGGCAGCGCGCGCGCCGAGAAGGTGCGCGAACTTCTGTCGGTGGTGGGGCTCCGGCCCGAGCACGACCGGCGCTATCCGCACGAGTTTTCCGGCGGTCAGCGCCAGCGCATCGGCATTGCGCGCGCACTTGCTGCCGGGCCAAAGCTGATCGTCGGCGACGAGCCGGTTTCCGCACTCGACGTTTCGGTGCAGGCGCAGGTGCTGAACCTGCTCAAGGACCTTCAGGCGCGCTTCGGCATGGCGCTGGTGCTGATCGCGCACGACCTTGCCGTCGTGAAGCACGCGGCCGACCGCGTGGCCGTCATGTATCTGGGCCGCATCGTCGAGATCGCGGATACGCAATCGCTCTATTCGCGCCCGCGTCATCCCTATACGCAGGCCCTGCTTGCCGCGATCCCCGCACCCGATCCCTCGCTCGTGCGTGCGCACCGGCTGATCGAAGGCGACGTGCCCAGCCCCATCGATCCGCCATCCGGCTGCCATTTCCACACGCGCTGCCCGCACGCGGTCGAGCGCTGCAAGGCCGAAGTGCCGCGCCACGAGGTCGCCGGCCCCGGCCACACGCTCGCCTGCCATTTCTGGCGCGAGATTCCCGATTTCGTGCCGGCGGCCGCGCCGCCGGCCAACGAAGCGCAGGCGCGCCTCGAGCGCCTGCAGGCGCGTTTCGTCGAACGCGCCACCGCAACCTGATTTCCCCAGCAAGGAGAACGCGACATGCGAATGAAACGAACCCTGATGGCCGGCCTTGCCGCGCTTGCGCTGGCCGCCGGTGCTGCCCACGCGCAGACCACGCTGCGCATCGGCCTTGCCGAGGATCCCGACGCGCTCGACCCGACCTTCGCGCGCACGTTCGTGGGCCGCATCGTGTTCGCCGGCCTGTGCGACAAGCTGTTCGACATCGACAAGGACCTGAAGATCGTCCCGCAGCTCGCCACCGGCTACGAATGGTCGGACGGCGGCAAGGTGCTGACGATCAAGCTCCGGCCCAACGTGCTTTTCCATGACGGCGAGAAGATGGACGCCGAAGCGGTTCGCTTCAGCCTCGACCGGCACCTGAATTCGCCCCGCTCGGGACGGCGCGCCGAAATCTCGGTCATCAAGACGATCGAGGTCGTCGATCCGCTGACGGTGAAGCTCACGCTGTCGACCGCCTTCGCGCCGCTCATCGCGCAGTTCACCGACCGTGCGGGCATGATGGTGAGCCCCAAGGCCGCCACGGCCGCAGGCGACCAGTTCGCCCAGAAGCCGGTCTGTGCCGGCCCGTTCAAGTTCGTCGAACGCGTGGCGCAGGACCGCATCGTGCTCGAGAAGTTCCCGCAGTACTGGAATGCGGCGAACGTGCATTTCGACCGCGTGATCTATCGGCCCATCTCCGATTCCTCGGTGCGCCTTGCCAATCTGAAAGCCGGCGCCCTCGACATGATCGAGCGCATGCTGGCCACCGACGTGCCCGCTTCCAAGAAGGACGCCAAGCTCGTCGTCGTCCCGGTCAAGGAACTTGGCTATCAGGGCATCACGTTCAATCTCGGCAACGGCGAGAAGGCCAAGGCGCCCATCGGCGCCGACCCGCGCGTGCGCGAGGCGTTCGAACTGGCGATCGACCGCAACGTCATCAATCAGGTCGTCTATAACGGCGAATACACGCCCACCGTCCAGGCCGTGCCGCCGTCGAGCCCTTACCACAACAAGAACCTGAAGGTACCGGGCCGCGACGTGGCCAAGGCCAAGGCGCTGCTCGCCGCGGCCGGCCAGAAGAATCCGGTCGTGAACCTGACCGTGCCCAACAGTCCGGACCTTCGTCAGGTCGCGGAAATCCTGCAGTCCATGACGAAGGAAGCCGGCTTCGACCTGCGCATCAACGTGATGGAGTTCGCAAGTTCGCTCAACGCCGCCGAGCGCGGCGATTTCGAGGCCTACATCCTCGCGTGGAGCGGCCGGCCCGATCCGGACGGCAACCTCTACGTCTTCATCACGAAGAACGGGCCGCAGAACTACGGCAAGTACTTCAATGCGGACGTCGACAAGATGATGGACGAGCAGCGCGCGGTGGCCGACATGACCCAGCGCCAGGCCCTGCTCGGCAAGATCATGGAGACCACGCACAAGGATCTGCCGATCCTCTATCTGTGGCACCGCACGAACTTCATGGCCCACACGACCAAGCTCACGGGGTTCCAGCCGGTACCCGACGCGATGATCCGGTTGCAGGGCATGAAGCTGGCTGCGAACTGACGAAGGCCGCCAATGCTCGCGTTCCTCGCCCGCCGCCTCGCACAGGTGCTGCCGACGCTCGCCGTCGTTTCGGTGATCGTCTTCAGCCTGCAGCTTCTGCTGCCGGGCGACCCGGCACTTGTGCTGGCGGGCGAGGACCGCGACCCGAAGGTGCTGGCCGAGATCCGCGAACGCTACGGTCTCGACCAGCCCGTGCACGTGCAGTACGCCCGCTGGGTCTGGGGCGTGCTGCACGGCGATCTGGGCGAATCGATGCGCGTGGGCGTTCCGGTGGGCGAACTCGTGATGTCGAAACTGCCGGTGACGCTGCAGTTGGGCAGCATGGCGTTCGTCATCGCGTGCGCCATCGGCATTCCCGCGGGCGTGCTCTCGGCCGTGAAGAAGGACAGCGTGTGGGACTATCTCGCCAACGCGCTGTCGCTCTGGGGGCTTTCCACGCCCAATTTCTGGCTCGGAATCATGCTGATCCTGCTCGTGTCGGTGCAGCTCGGCTGGCTGCCGCCGTCGGGCTACGTGAGCCCGTTCGAGGATTGGCGGCAGAGCCTTGCCACGACCATCATGCCCGCCTTCGTGCTGGGCAATTCGATCGCCGCGGTGCTGATGCGGCACACGCGCGCGGCGATGCTCCAGGCGCTCAACCAGGATTACGTGCGCACCGCCCGCGCCAAGGGGCTGACCGAAGCGGTGGTCGTCAACAAGCATGCGTTGAGGAACGCGCTCGTGCCGGTCGTGACGCTGGGAGCGCTTGAACTTGGCGCGCTGTTTTCCGGCGCGGTGCTGACCGAGCAGGTCTTCACGATCCCCGGCTTCGGCAAGCTGGTGGTCGATGCCGTGTTCAACCGCGACTATCTGGTCGTGCAGGGCGTGGTGCTGGTGACGGCGACCGCCTACGTGATGCTGAACCTGCTGGCCGACGTGGCCTATTTCCTCATCAATCCGCGGCTGCGTCAGGAATGAGCCCGTCATCGGACAGCCCCGGCCGGCGCGCGCTGCGCCGGCTCCTGCGCCGGCCTGCCGCGGTGTTCGGGCTTGCGGTCGTGGCGACCTTCGTGGCGATCGCGGTCATCGCACCGCTCATCGCGCCCTTCGATCCGATCGCGACCGACTGGGGGGCGATCCGCAAGGCGCCGGGGGCACTCCACTGGTTCGGCACCGACGAGAACGGGCGCGACATGCTGGCGCGCGTGATGTTCGGTGCACGCGCCTCGCTTTCGGCCGGCGTGATCTCGGTCGCGATCTCGATCGCGGTCGGCCTGCCGCTGGGCCTGCTTGCCGGGTTCCTCGGCGGGTGGATCGACGCGATCATCAGCCGCATCGCCGACGCGATGCTTGCCTGCCCGTTCCTTATCCTGGCGATCGCGCTTGCCGCCTTCCTCGGCCCCAGCCTTTCCAACGCGATGATCGCCATCGGCATCTCGGCCACGCCCGCCTTCATCCGGCTCACGCGCGGCGCCACGCTCAACGCCGCGGTTGAGGACTATGTCGAGGCCGCGCGCGCGGTGGGCAATCCGCGCTGGCGCATCGCCGTGCGCCACCTGCTGCCCAACATCCTGCCGCCGATCATGGTGCAGGCGACCCTTGCCATCGCCGCGGCCATCATCGCGGAGGCGAGCCTTTCCTTCCTTGGCCTTGGCCAGCAGCCGCCCGAACCCAGCTGGGGCTCGATGCTGAATTCCGCGCAGCGCTTCATCGAGCAGGCGCCATGGATGGCGCTTTTCCCGGGGGCGGCGATCTTCCTTGTCGTGCTGGGGTTCAACCTGCTGGGCGACGGGCTTCGCGACGCGCTCGATCCGCGCCACCGCTGACCCTAGAAAATCTAACCGGCGGCACGAGAAATCCTCGATTGCCGCGCGGCATCCCTCCGGCCAGATTTTGCGTGTCGGCGGGTTCCCCGCCGGCCGCGGGATTTGAACGAGCAGCTTGCGCCCGCGTGACCAAGCGCTAAAGCGCCACGACGGATGTCGTGGGCTCAAGGACGGAGACCGACATGCCGCGCAACCGAATGCACCCAAGCTGTCGACGCGCCTGAACAAGGATCGCGTTTTCCACGAACCCGGAACGACGGCGGCGCGGCCCGAACGGCCCTGCGCCCGGAAAGGTGCACGACGATGAATGACGGAGCCTATGTGATCGAGATCGACGGCGATGCCGCGGGCCTTGCGCTCGCCGAGCGGGGCGGGTTCCGCTTCGCCGCCGCGGCGAACCCCTACTGGAAGATCGACGGGCGGCGCTTCCGCGACCTGCGGCAGGCCGAACGCGCGGCGCGTGCCGTCTCGCGCGACGCGACGGACAACTGAGGAGCCACGACGATGAGCCAAGTCCACGTCATCCACGAGAACGACGCCTGGGTCGAACCGCTGCGCGCGGCCTTCGAAAAGCGCGGCACGCCCTTCCGCGAATGGTTCCTTGACGAAGGTGCCATCGACCTGCGCAGCGAGCCGCCGGAAGGCGTGTTCTACAACCGGATGAGCGCTTCCTCGCACACGCGCGACCACCGCTTCGCCGCCGAATATACCGGCCACGTGCTGGAGTGGCTGCATCGCCACGAGCGCACGGTCGTCAACGGAAGGCGCGCGCTGGCGCTGGAAGTGAGCAAGGTCGCGCAGTATCAGGCGCTGGCGAAGTTCGATATCGCCGTGCCCGACACCATCGCCGCGATCGGCCGCAAGCAGATCGCCGCGGCCGCCGAATCGCTGGGCTTCCCCGTCATCGTCAAGCACAATCGCGCCGGCAAGGGGCTGGGCGTGAAGCTGATCCTCGGCGCCGCGGCGCTGAAGGAATATCTGGCCGAGGACGAGGCGATCGGCCCGGTCGACGGCACATGGCTCGTGCAGCGCTATATCCAGGCACCCGAACCGTTCATCACGCGCGTGGAGTTCGTCGGCGGCAAATTCCTCTATGCCGTGCGCGTCGACACGTCGGCCGGATTCGAGCTGTGCCCGGCCGACCAGTGCCAGGTCGATTTCGCAGGTGTCGCGTGCCCGGCAGTGGCACCGAGCGAACGCTTCAGGATCGTCGAAGGCTTCCGCCATCCGCTGATCAAGCGCTACGAGCGCTTCCTTGCGGCCAACGATATCGGCATCGCCGGCATCGAGTTCATCGTCGACCGCGAGGGCAACGCCTTCACCTACGACGTCAACACCAACACCAATTACAACCCCGACGCCGAAGCGAAGGCGGGTATCTCCGGCATGCAGACGATCGCGGATTACCTTACCGCACGCCTCAACCAGATCGATCCCGTCCCGCTGTGGCTCGCGGCTGTCGGGGGCGCCGTATAGGAAAATCAAGAAATAGGTTACCATGTGCGACGTAACCTATTTAACTTGTTGAAATACATGTAATGTCTCCTCAACTTCAGATACACGAGATGGAACTTCGTGATCCTGATATAGGTATTTAATCTAACATCTCGCTGTCCCTCCGGCAAGCATCCACCTCGTTCAAGCGGCGCCCGCGCAGTGCTACTATCCGGTGCGGGGAACACGCCGGAGGGTTCATGAAAACATCGCTGCGCATCGTGGTCGCGGGGGCCTGCGCCCTTGCCGCCTCGGTCCTTGCCGGATGCGAACCGGATGGCAAGCCGGCCGTCAGCCTCCAGGAAGCCAAGCAGATCACGGCCGAGTTCCAGGGCCAGGGCTTCCGCCCGCCGCCGCGCACGATTTCCGACATCGCCGCGATCCTCGACCAGCAGAAGCCCGATCCCGCGAAAGTCGCCGCCGCCGTCGCCAAAGCCGACGCGCAGCCGTCCAAGGACCTGAACAATGTCGATCTCGCCGCGTTCTACTATCAGCGCGGCCTCGCCGCAGCCGAACTGGGCCGCGCCAACCAGCGCCGCGACGACATCAAGCAGGCCTACGAGCTGACCCAATCGGGGTCGTCGGCCCAGCCGGTTCCCCAACAGCGCGGCCAGCGCCGCCCCGCCGACGCCACGCAGGGCGCGGGCGCGCCGCCGCAGCTCGTCGCGCGCTATCTCGAACAGTGGGCCCTTGCCGAGCAGTTCGCCGGCCATCTCCGTACGTCGCTCGAGATCCGCGAGAAACTCGCGGCCACGGCGTTCAATACCGGCCAGCGCATTGCGGCCTACCAGCAGATCGTCGCCACCGCGATCGGACTGGGAGAACTCGATCTTGCGCGCGCGCAGATTCCGAAAATCGAATCCGGAGTGACCGAACAGCGCAACAATTCGCGCGCCCCGCAATGGCTGGCGAATCACGCGGAAACGTTCCTCCGCCGAACGCAGGCGATGATCGCGCAGGAAACCGGCCAATTCGGGGAAGCGGAACGCCTCATACGGCTGGCAATCCAGTCGAACGAGCGCACCGTCCGCGACGAAGCGACCATTACCGCGCAGGCAAACCTGCCGCGAAACAACTTCACGCAGCTCAGCATGTACATGCGCGGCCAGCTCGCGGTGGCGTTGCGCCGGCAGGGGCGCCTGCTGGAAGCCGAGGTCGAGATGCGGTCGGTCCTGCTGCAGAGCCTTTCGATGACCGGCCGCTACTCGAGCGAAACGACGAACGTCGTGCTTGGCCTTGCCGACATCATCGGCGACCAGGGGCGTCATGCCGAGGCCGAGCGGCTTGCCCGCGCGGCGATGGAAACGCTCGATTCGATGAAAATCGATCCGTCCGCCGGCGTGTACGGCCGGGCCCTTCGGCAGATCGCGCGTGCCCAGAGCCAGCGCGACGACTGGGAGGCGGCGGCGGCCACCTATGGCGAGCTGCGCACGCGCGTCGCGGGAAATCCGGACGCGATCCGCGTTCTGTTCGACAACAATCCGCATTGGGGCATGGTTTCGCTTCGCGCCGGCGATGCGCAGGAAGCCGTACGCGTCCTGACGAACGTCGCCAAGGGCACGTCCGAGAAAATGGGCGAGCGCGCGTGGGACACGGCGATGGCCCGGGCGCTGCTCGGATCTGCGAAGCTCCGCTCCGGAGATCTCGCCGGCGCACTGGTGGAATTCGACACCGCCACGCCGATCCTGCTTCAGACCTCGCGTCAGGCCGACAGCGACGAGGATGGCGGCTCGGCCGCGCGCGATTCCCAGTTGCGGGTCGTGTTCGAGGCGGTGATGCGCGCCCTTTCGCTTTCCAAGCGACCGGGTGCCGCGGAAGAATCGTTCCGGCTTGCCGATGCGATCCGCGGGCAGGGCGTGCAGCGCGCGCTGGCGCAGTCCTCGGCGCGCGCGGCGGCGTCCGATCCGGCACTGGCCGGGCTTGTGCGCAACGAACAGGATACGCAGAAGCAGGTCGGCGCGCTGCAGGGCCTGCTGACGAACGTGCTGGCCGCACCCGAGCGCGACGATGCCGCCATCGCCGCACTTCGCAAGCAGATCGATACGCTGCGCTCCGCGCGATCGGCGATCCGCGAAGAGATCGAGAAGCGCTTTCCGGACTACGTGAACCTGATCGACCCGCGCCCGGCGACGGTCGAGCAGGCGCGCAAAGCGTTACGCCCGGGCGAAGCACTGATCGCGACCTATGTGGGCCGCGACCAGAGCTTCGTGTGGGCCGTGCCGCAATCGGGCAATGCCGCGTTCGCATTGGTACCGAAGGGTCGCAAGGCGATGGCCGCGACGGTCGCGAACCTGCGCAAGGCGCTCGATCCCAACGCGGGCACGCTTGGCGACATCCCGGCCTTCGACGTGGCGCTGGCAAGCCGGCTTTACGACGACCTGCTGAAGCCGGTCGAAGCGGGCTTCGCGCAGGCGAATTCGCTGCTGGTGGTGCCGCACGACGTGCTGGGCCAGTTGCCCTTTGCCGTGCTGGTCACGCAGCCCACCCAGCTTGCGGCGGAGAAGGACGGCGAGGCGCTGTTCTCGGCGTACAAGAACGTGCCCTTCCTGATCCGCAAGGCCGGCATCACGCAGCTGCCCTCGGTCGCCTCGCTCGGCACGCTGCGCGCGCTGCCGGCGGCCCCGGCCAACCGCAAGGCGTTCGTGGGCTTCGGCGATCCGTGGTTCAGCCCCGAGCAGATGGCCGAGGCGAAGGCGGCTGCCACAACGCAGGTCGCCCAGCTCACCACGCGCGGCATCCAGACGCGCGGCGTGAAGCTGGTACGCCGTTCGGCGCCCGCCACCGCCAACGTGGACAGCGCCGAACTGGCGATGCTGCCGCGCCTGCCCGACACGGCCGACGAGGTGAAAGGCATTGCCGTGGCGCTGCATGCCGATGCGGGCGACGTGATCCTGGGTGCTGCGGCCAACGAGAAGACGGTCAAGACGATGGACCTTTCGAACCGTCGCGTCGTGATGTTCGCCACCCACGGGCTTATCCCGGGTGACCTCAACGGGCTGACGCAGCCCGCACTGGCGCTGTCCGCCCCCAACGTGGCCGACGTGGACGGGGACGGCCTGCTGACGCTGGACGAGGTGCTGGGCCTGAAGCTCAATGCCGATTGGGTCGTGCTGTCGGCGTGCAACACGGCGACGGGCGACGGGGCGGGGGCGGAAGCCGTTTCCGGTCTCGGCCGGGCGTTCTTCTATGCGGGTACGCGCGCCTTGCTGGTGACCAACTGGCCGGTCGAGACGACGAGTGCCCGCACGCTGACGACTGACCTGTTCGCCCGCCAGGCGCGTGATCCGAATCTCGCGCGCGCAACGGCCCTGCAACAGGCGATGACGGCCCTAATCGACGGGCGCGGCTACATCGATGCGCAGACCAACCAGCCGGTCTTCGCCTATTCGCACCCGATCTTCTGGGCGCCGTTCGCCCTTGTGGGCGATGGCGGCGGCGGCAGGCAGACCGCCCAGATCCGGTGAAACCGTCCGCAATCGCAGCCTTGTTGGAGCCCCGCATGCGTCTTCTCGTCACCCTCGCGCTGATCCTTTGCGCAGGCCCCGCCCTCGCCGCCGATCCCGTCGCGATCGTCGAGGACGCCAAGGGCAAGCTTGATGTCGACTTCATGGACTATGTCGAAGCGGGCCGCGTGGTGAAGCTGGGTGCCAACGACGAGCTGGTGCTGAGCTATCTGCGCTCGTGCTGGCGCGAGACGATCAAGGGCGGGACCGTGACGGTCGGGGCCGAGCAGTCGGCCGTGGCAGGCGGCACGGTCAAGCGCGAGAAGACGCCGTGCGATGGCGGCAAGATGCGGCTTTCCTCCGATCAGGCGGCGAAGTCGGGCGTGATGGTGTTCCGTGCACCCCCCAAGCCGACAGCCGCGGCGGCAACCCCCGAAATGACGATCTACGGGCTTTCGCCCGTGCTCGACATCAAGGGCGGCGGCCATGTGACGATCGCACGCGTCGACCAGCCGGGCGAGCCGATGGCGTTCGACGTGCCGGCCCAGCAGCTCATGCGCGGATCGTTCTACGATCTTGCGAAGGCCAACAAGGCGCTTGCGGCGGGCGGCATCTACCGTCTCACGGCCGCCGGCAAGCAGATCGTGTTCAAGGTCGATCCCGAAGCGCGGCCCGGGCAGGCGCCGCTGGTGGGCCGCCTCATCCGGCTCTGAAACAGGCATGAAGCGCCGCGACATCGCTGCGGCGTTGGCCGCCGTCGTTCTGGGTGCGCTCGCGGTCGCCTCGCCGCTGGCCGATTCGCTGCGCGGTGTCTCTCTCGACGTCGCCTTCGCGTTGCGTCACGCGATTTTCGGGGCCCGGCACGCGCCGGCCGATTCGCAAAGCGTCGTCGTGGCGCTCGACGAGGAGACCTATCGCACGCCCCCCTTCGCGGGCGTGCCGCAGGCCTTCTGGCCGCGCGAGATCGCACCGGTACTGGGGGCCGTGCTCGATGCCGGTGCCGCCGTCACGGCCTTCGACGTGATCTTCCCCACATCGGTCGAGCGCTTCATTCCGGGCTTCGAGCGCGACTGGCTGCGTGCACTACGCGCCGGTGCGCGCGAGGGCCGCGTCATCCTGGGCAAGGTGCAGCATGGCGCCTCGCCCATCCTGCCCTTCCAGGGCCAGTCGGTCGCGGTCGGGCACGATGCCAATATCCGCGCGACGAACCTGTTCCGCGATCCCGACGAGGTGATCCGGCGCGCCCCGCTGCTGTTCGATATCGAGGATGCCGGCGCTGCCGGCGGCGTGGGCAAACAGCCTTCGCTTGGCCTTGAAGCGGCCATGCGCGCACGAAAGGCGAAACCCGAGCTTCGCGCTGACGGGATCTGGTTTGCGGGAAGGCGCCTTCCCGGATCGGGCGACAACGCCATGCCGCTCGATTTCCAGGGCGGCGGCGCCGACATCCCGGCATTCTCGCTGGCCGACCTGCGGGCGTGCGTGGAAAAAGGCGATGCCGATTTCTTCGCAAAGCACTTCAAGGACAAGGTCGTGTTCTTCGGTGCGGTGCTCGACGTTGAAGACCGCAAGCTCACGGCCCGCCGCTACATGACAGGCCCCGAGGACGCGGCCTTCGCCGACCGCTGTGCGCTTCCCAAGCGGACCGACATCGTGCGCGAGGACGTGTTGCGCGATTCGATCCCCGGCGTTTTCGTGCATGCGACGTTCGTCAACAACCTGTTGGGCGGCGGTGGCCTCACCGAACTGGGGCCGACGGGCGAAGGGCTTGCCGCCCTGCTGCTGCTGGCGGCGACGGCGGCCGTCGCGATGTCGCTGCCGGCGGCCGGCGCGGCGCTCGCGTTCGCCGGCCTTGCGCTGTTGTGGACGGTGGCGAGCGTCGCTGCACTCCGCTTCGGGCTGGTCTGGCCGTTCCTGACCGCACTTGCCGCCGCGTTCGCCGCGGGTGCCGCACTGCTGGGCTACCGCTTCGCGGTGGCGGACAAGGACAAGCGCCTGCTGCGCCGGTCCTTCGCGCTTTACCTTGCACCCACGATGGTCGACCGGCTGCTTGCGGCCGAAGCGCCGCCCGAGCTTGGCGGCGAGGAACGCGAGATCACCGTCATGTTCTCCGACGTCGCGGGCTTCACCGGCCTGTCGGAAGGCCTGACGCCGCAGCAGCTCGTGCAGGTGATGAACGTCTATCTCTCCGCGATGACCGACATCGTCGAGGAATATGGCGGTTTCGTCGACAAATATATCGGCGATGCGATCGTGGCCGTGTTCGGCGCGCCCGTCGACGACCGCAGCCACGCACGAAACGCGGTCGAGGCCGCGATCGCGTGCAACGCGAAGCTTGCCGAAATGAACGCCGATCCGGCCAAGCCGTTCCTTGGCCACAAGCTCAAGGCGCGCATCGGACTCAATGCCGGCCGGGCGCTGGTCGGCAATATCGGCTCGAAGAAGCGCTTCAACTACACGGTCATGGGCGACACGGTGAATCTCGCCTCGCGGCTCGAAGGGGCGAACAAGTATTTCGGCACGAACGTGATGTGCTCGGACGCCGTTCGCGACCTTGCCGATGCGGCCGCCGGCCCGGCGATCGTGTGGCGCGAGCTTGATCGGGTTCAGGTGAAGGGCCGCGCGAAGCCCGTGACGATTTTCGAGCCGATGGGGCTAGAAGGCGAAGTCGAGGCGGACGTGCCCGCGCGCGCCGAGGCCTTTGCCGCCGCGCTTGCCCGTTACCGGGCGCGGGATTTTGCGGGCGCCTGCGCGATCCTTGCCGCCGCGCCGCTGGCCGGCGACCCGGCGGCCCTGAGCCTTGCCGAACGTGCAGCGGCGCTCGATATCGATCCGCCGGGCGCCGATTGGGCCGGCGTCACGGCCCTCGACGCGAAATAAAGCGTCAAGTGATTCGCCGCGGGCTTTTTGGCATACTCCTGCCCTCGCGGAGGTATCGATGAAAGTATCGCTCATCCAGATGAATTCGGTCGACGACAAGGCCAAGAACCTTGCCGAAGCGACGCGCCTGATCGAAGAGGCCGTGCGCATCGAAAAGCCCGACTGGATCCTGCTGCCGGAGACGTTCGATTTCATCGGCGGAACGACCGCCGAGAAGCGCGCGGCGGCCGAGACGATCCCCGGCGGGCCGACCTACCGGATGATGCAGGAGCTTGCGAAGAAGCACCGCGTGTTCATCCACGCCGGTTCGATCAGCGAGAAGATCGACGGCGACGAGCGCATCCACAACACGACGCTGGTTTTCGACCGCGACGGCAAGGAGCTGGCGCGCTACCGCAAGATTCACCTGTTCGACGTCGTCACGCCCGACGGCACCGAATACAAGGAATCCGCCGCCGTGAAGCCTGGTGACGCGGTCGTCACCTACGACTGCGAGGGCGTGACCGTGGGCTGCGCGATCTGCTACGACCTGCGCTTCCCCGATCTTTTCCAGGCGCTCGCCGCCAAGGGCGCGGCCGTGATCGCGCTGCCGGCCGCCTTCACGATGCAGACCGGCAAGGACCACTGGGAAGTGCTGTGCCGTGCGCGCGCCATCGAAACCGAGACGTATTTCTGCGCCTCCGGCCAGACCGGCAGCTTCCGCGCCGGCAACGGCATGCGGCAGACCTACGGCCACTCGATGGTCGTCGATCCGTGGGGCCACGTGGTCGCGCGCGCATCCGACGGCGTGGGCATCGTCACCTCGCGTATCGACCCCAAGCGCGTCGACCAGGTGCGCGAGATGATCCCGGTCGCCAAGCACCGCGTGAAGATGCCGGCGGGCACATGAACTTCGACATCCTGGCCATGGGCGAGCCCATGGTCGAATTCAACCAGACCGGCGGCCCGGGCAGCCGCGACTATCTGCAGGGCTTCGGCGGCGACTCGTCGAACTTCGCCATCGCCGCGGCGCGCCAGGGCGCCACTGCGGGCTATGTCACGGCGCTGGGGGCCGACATCTACGGCCGCATGTTCCGCGAGCTGTGGAAGGCCGAGGGCGTGGACGCCACGCATGTGCGCGAGGATGCCGATGCGTTTACTGCCGTCTATGTCGTCACGCACGATGCCAGCGGCCACCATTTCTCGTTCTTCCGGCAGGGTTCGGCCTCCAGCCGCTACAAACCTGCCGACGTGCCGGTCGACGCGATATCGAAGGCGAAACTGTTCCACCTGTCGGGCATCTCGCTGGCGATTTCGGCAAGCGCCTGCGATGCCGGGTTCGTGGCGATGGAAGCCGCGCGCAAGGCCGGCGTATCGGTCTCGTTCGACACGAACCTGCGCCTGAAGCTCTGGCCCATCACCCGGGCGCGCGCGGTCATCGCCGAGGCGATGGCGCTTTGTGACGTGTGCCTGCCCAGCTACGACGACGTGGCCGTGCTGTTCGGCGAACGCGACGAGGACCGGCTGGCCGATATGGTCCTCGCGCGCGGTCCGAAGATCGTGGCGCTGAAGCTGGGGGCCAAGGGAACGCTGCTTGCGTTGCCCGGCCGGCGCGTGCGCATCCCGCCGTACCCGTGCAAGCCCGTCGATGCGACGGGGGCGGGCGACACGTTCGGCGGCACGTTCTGCGCGCGCCTCGTGGCCGGCGATTCGCCCGAGGATGCCGCGCGCTATGCCGCCGTCGCCGCGGCACTGTCGACCGAAGGCTACGGTGCCGTCGCCCCGATCCCGCGCGCCGAACGCGTGCGCGCAGCCATGAAGGCCGCTGCGGCATGACGCGCCATGCGCTGGTCACCGGCGGGACCAGCGGGATCGGCGAGGGAATCGCGCGCCACCTTTCCGGCCTCGGCTGGCGCGTCACCGTCACGGGCCTGACCGAACGCGAAGCGGCCGCCTTCTATCCCGACCCACGCATTTCCGCCCGCCCGCTCGACGTGACCAACGACGGGGCCGTCAAATCCTTCTTCGACGGCATCGAGGCGCTCGACGGGCTGGTGAACTGCGCGGGCACGATCCAGCGCGCGGGCGCGGAATTCGAGATCGAAGGCTTCCGGCGCACGATCGAGGTGAATCTCGTGGGGACGATGCGCGTGTGTCTGGCGGCCAAACCGCTGCTGGCCGCCGCCAAGGGCGCGATCGTCAACACAGCGTCCATGCTGTCGATCTTCGGCTCGCCCTTCGTGCCCGGCTATTCGGCTTCCAAGGGCGGCGTGGTGCAGCTGACCAAGAGCCTGGCCGCCGCTTGGGCGGCCGATGGCATCCGCGTCAACGCCATCGCGCCGGGCTGGATCGACACCGCGCTGACCAAGCCGCTCGTCGACGATCCGGCGCGTTCGGCCGGCATTCTCGCACGCACGCCGATGGGCCGCTGGGGCCATCCGGGCGATCTCGGCGGGGCGGTCGCCTTCCTGCTTTCGCCCGACGCGGCTTTCGTGACGGGTGCCACGCTGCCGGTCGACGGCGGCTACGCAAGCATCTGACAAGGAGTACGGCCGCGATGGATGACAAGTGGATTCCCTATCGCCAGCCCCAGCCCAAGGAATCGCCGCCCGAACTGGTCGTCCATCCCGCGATCCCGACGGACGAGCGCGTGTGGGTGCCGCTCGAGCCGAACGTGTGGTTCCGCCCGCTGATGCTGTCGGCCTCGGGCGGCTACTGGATGAACCTCCTGCGCGTGCGCAAATCGGGCGTGCTGTCGCGCCATCGTCATCCGTTGCCCGTGCACGGCTACGTGATCAAGGGCGAATGGCGCTATCTCGAGCACGACTGGATCGCGCGCGAGGGCGGTTACGTCTATGAGGCGCCGGGCGAGACCCATACGCTGGTCGTCGATCCGCACGTGGAGGAGATGATCACCTTCTTCCAGGTGAACGGCGCGATGATCTATGTCGATCCCGACGGCAAGACCACCGGCTACGACGACGTCTTCACGCGCATCTCGAAATGCCGCGCGCACTATGCCGCCATCGGTCTTGGCGAAGGTTTCGTCGACCAGTTCGTGCGCTGAAGGCGGCCGTCACGGGATTGGCAGGTTCCCGCCGTAATTGGAGCTGCCGACCTGTCCGACCGACGTCGTGCCGCCGCTGTTCGACGTCCCGAGCAGATTGCCCGCAAGCGGCGTCGTGCCCCCCGGATTGCCCGGATTGGCATCGACCGTTGTCGAACCGCCGTTCGTGCCGCCACCGGTCGTGCCGCCGCCATTGCCGGTGCCGCCGGTCTCGCTGCTGACGACGATCGTGCCCGTCGGCTGATCGGAATTTCCGTCACCCGAGGTGCCGCCGCTGCCAGAGCCACTTCCGCCCGTTCCGCCGCCGCCCGTCTCGCCGCTCGTGACGATCGTGACCCCGCCGCCGGTCCCGGTGCCGCCGGTATCGCCGCCCGTCAGGCCGCCTGTCGTTCCGCCGGTCCCACCGCCGCCGCCTGTCAGGTCGCCGAGCGAAACATTCGACGTCGCGCCGCCCGTCGTCGTCTGGAGATTCGTATTGGTGGTCGAGGTCGAGCCCGATACCGCGTTGGTGATTGTCGTCTGTTCGGTTTGCGTGACGGTCGTCGTGGTCGTCGTCGCCGGTGGCGTGTTCGCGATGATCGTCACGCCGTTGAAGTCGAACGTGCCGGCGGTCGAGCTGACATATTGCGCGGCGGTCGCACCCGACGCGCCGTTGACGGTGCCCACGAGCGTGCCGCCGGCACCGGACAGCGAAAGCGTGCCGCCAAACGCGTTCGTCGCCTCGCCCAGTTCCACATTGGCCGATCCGCCGGCAAGCGTGGTGGCGCCCGTGCCCGTCGTCAGCATCGCGCCGGACGACTGCGCCAAGCCGTTCGTGGCGCTGGCCGAGAACGAGCCCGCCGCGGCCGGGTTCATGCTCACGTCGCCCAGCGTCAGCCCGCCGCTTGCCGCGACCGAGATCGAGTAGGCACCGGTATTCGTCAGGAACAGCGCCCCGCCGAAAACGTTTCCGATGTTGTTCCAGGTGATGTTCTGGTCGGCCGACACGCTCGCCGGCCCGCCCACGGAGATTGCGGCGACCTGCCCGACATCGCCGCCCGTCGCGATCACGTCGAGCGAGCCGAAGACATTGCTCGCGCCGAATACGGTCGGCCCGGTGTTGTAGACGGTCACGTTGCCGCTGGCGGAACTGACGAGGATATGACCGCTCATCGTATTGGCCGGATTGTCGAGCTGGATGCCGCCATCGCCCGTGAACGATGCGGCACCCGTCACGCTGACCGGGGCCGACTGCGTGATCAGCCCGGCGGTCGATATCGTGACGTTCGACGTGCTGGTCAGCCCGCCGTCGATCGCGACGTCGGCACCGGTGCCGCCCAGGATGGTCAGCGGCGTCGAGAAGGTGTTCGCCGCGTCGGTGCCCAGCGTGATCATGCCGTTCTGCGCGCCGCTGCCCACCACGATGCCGCCGGCCGTGACGGATCCAAGCGTCGTGCCGTCGAGATTGAAGGGATCGATGCTGTTGTTGATGCCGATATTCGTCGACGTGAGGTAGGGCGCGAACTGGACGGTACCCGTCGTCTGGATCGTGACTGCGCCGAGCGAGGTTAGCTGATCGGCGATGATCGAGATGTCGCCGGTCGCCGAACCGCCGCCGATCATCGAGGTGGTTCCCGACGCCGCGATCCCGTCGGCACCGCCCGCTCCGATTCCGGTGAGCGAGACCAGCGCAACGCCCGTCGAGACGAGCCCGCCCGTACCGCCGCCGTTGGAAAGGTCGATGCCCGCGTTCGTGCCCGCGCCAGCGGTGCCCATGACGTCAAGCCAGCCGGCTGTCGCGCTCGCCATGCCGCCGTTCGACACGGCAACGCCCACGTTCGCGCCGGCCGACGCGCCGCCCGTGCCGTCGAGCGACAGCGTGCCGGCAGAACTGGATACGCCGGAGCCGATCCCGTCGATCACGATGCCGTTGCCGCTGCCGGTCGCCGAGCCCATGCCCGTCACGTAGACATCGCCCGTCCCGGCCACCGTGCCGGCGAGCTGCACCGCGACACCGTGATCCGAACTGGCCGGCCCGCCGCCGGTGCCGGTGATCGAAATGGTACCGGCACCCGCGGAAATCGAACCGGCATAAACGAAGACGCCGACATTGCCGCCACCGGCACCCGTGCCGCCATTGCCGATCATCGTGATGTTGCCGGTGCCGGTCGTGTCGACGGTCGTCGACGACCCGACCCAGATGCCCATGTTGCTGTTGCTGGTGTCGCCACCGGTGCCGGTCATCGTGATGTCGCCGCCGGTGGCCGACACGGTCGAAGACAGCAGCTCGATGCCCGAATAGTTGCCGCTGCCGACGCCGCTGCCCGTCAGCGCGATGTTGCCGCCGTTGGAGGCAAGCGTTCCGGTCGACAGCGAAACATTCTGTCCCGCACCGAGCGAGATCATGCCGCCGTTCGTCGTGACGCTCGCGTTGGAAACCGTCAGCGTCGAACCGGCGTTCGCGATGAACGATCCGGTCGTCGCGGTCTGGTTGTCGGAAATGGTGAGCGCGTCGGCGGCGGTGACGCTGGCGCCAGCGCCAAACGTGTTGACCTTGCCCAGCGTGATCGAACCCGACGACGTCGTCGCCAGAATAGCCATGCCGCCGACCGTATAGGCTGTCGACTGCGTGAGCGAACCGCTGTCGAGCGAAATGCCGAGATTGCCCGCGACGTTCATCGTGCCGGTGAGCACGCTGCCGGTCCCGGCGAAGTCGAAATCGCCGCCGGACGTCGTCGTCGCGTTCAGCGTGAGCGCCACCGTGTTGGCCGGATCGACGAGCGACACGTTGCCCGCCGCGTTGAAGGTGGCGCTGTTGACCGAGAGCGGGCCGACCTGGCCGATACCGGCATCCGAGGTCACCGTGAAGTTGCCGCCCACGGTACTGAGGCCCAGTAGCGTCGCGCCGCCATTGTGGAACGTAGCGTTGCCGGTCGTGCTGAAGGCGGCACTGCCGGAAACCGAGTTGGTCACCGAGCCCATCGTGATATTGCCGCCCGAGGAAACATCGATGTTGCCGGCGGCAGTCAGGATGCCCGACTGCGTGATGGCGCCGGCCGAATAGATGGTCGTGGTCGCGGAACCGACGTTGGAAGCGGCAAGGTCAAGCGTGCCGGCCGCCGAGAGCGCCACGGCATTGGTGCCGGAGTTGAAGAGAGCGACGCTGCCGCCGAAGCTGTTTGACGGATCGGCGAGCATGATCTGGTGCGCGCCCGCGTCGAACGACGCGGAACTGCCGACTGTGAACGGGCCGGTCTGCGAGATATCCCCCGACGCCGTGACGGCGAGCGTGCCGGAGACCGAGCTGCTGCCGAAGCTGGCAGCGCCGGTCTGGTTCCATGCGGCATTCCCGCCCGAAGTGCTGAGAACGATGTCGCCCGTCACGACGTTGCCCGAATTCATCGTGATGTCGCCGCTGATCGCGGTGAATGTCGCCGTGCCGCCGACGGTGATGCCCGCGATCTGCGAGATCGTGCCGGCCGAGGTGAGACCGAAATTGTTCGAGACGTTGATCGCGCCGATAGAGGTGGTGCCGTTATTGACGAGCGTGAGATCCCCCGCACTGGCCGTCGCCACGATGTTTCCGGATATCGTGTTGCTCGAATTGCCGAGCGAGACGTTGCCGAAGGTGCTGGCGATCGTCAGCCCGCCGGGCGCGGTGACGACCGATCCGTCGAGCGAGATGCCGTTGTCGCTGGTGAGCGAAACCGTGCCGCCGGCCGTGATCGGGCCGCCGCCGATTTCGAAGATGCCGGTATTCGTCGACCCGCTGCCGTCGAGCGTGACGTTGCCGGTCGAGACCAGCGATCCGCCGGTCGCGAGATCGATGCCGCCAGACGTGGCACCGCCGCCGGATGTGCCCGTGACCGAGAGCCCGCCCGTTCCGGCCGACACCGTGGCGCTTTCGATCACTACGCCATGATTGTTCGTGGTCGCCGCCGCGCCGCCGGTGCCGGTCAATGTGACGGATCCCGTACCGGATGCCGAGATCGTACCGGCTCCAGAACCCAGATCGGCGACGTAGATGCCGAACAGGCCGCCGGCCAAGCCCGTCGCGCCGCCGGTGCCGGTGACATAAATATTGCCGCCGCCGTAGGTGGCGATCTCGCCACCGGTGCCAGATACGACGACGCCCGCGCCCTCGTACCCGCCTTGGCCCGTGACGCTGATATCGCCCGTGCCCGTGGTGTGCACGCTCGACCCCTCGACCGCAACGCCCGGATTGTTAGTCCCCGAGCCGTTCCCGCCGGTGCCGTTGAGCGTGATCAAGCCGTTGGAAGTATGCACGTCGGCGCCCGCATAGAGATAGACGCCGACATTGATGCCGCCCGACGAATTGCCGCCAGTGCCGCCAAGCGTGATCGTGCCGGCTCCGGTCGTCTGCACGGTGGTCGCGGCGATAATGACGCCGTGGTCGAGCGTACTGTCGCCGCCAATGCCCGACATCAGGATGTTGCCGCCCCCGGCGTCCACGAGCGATGTGGCCGTGACGTTGACGGCGCTGAAATCGCCGGTGCCGCCCCCGGTACTGCCGTAGAGCGTGATGTCGCCGCCGTTCGTCGTGAGGTCGCCCACCAGCATGACCGAGCGCGCCGACGCCGCCGAGAAATTACCGCCGTTGAGCGTAACGTTGCCGGAAACGAGGATCAGCGCGGTCGACAAGCCATTCGCGGTCAGGTCGATGTTCTTGCCCGCCGCCATGGTGATGTTGCTGGCCAGTTCGAGTTGCCCGAGCGCCACGGCCGACAGATCACCCGAAGCGAGCGAAATCGTGCCCAGCGTCAGCGGGCCGCCGGCCTGAATGTCGAGGCTGCCCGTGCCGGTATTGGTGACGTCCACCGTGCCGGTGAACGTGTTGGCACCCTGATTGAGCGTGATGTTGCCGCCCGCCGACACGATGGCAAGCGCGCCGCCGACCGAGACCGGCGCCGATTGCGTGATATCGGAACTTGCGCCGGTCGTCGTCACGTTCAGGTTGCCGCCGACACTCGTGGCCCCGAACTCGAGCGCGATCGAGTTCGTAATGGATGCGTCGTTGGCGCCTGTCGTCGTCAGGCCGACCGGGCCCGTGAACTGGTTGCCGAAATTGTTCAGCGCGATCGCATTTGCGCCGGCATTGAAGGTTGCGCCATAGCCCGCCAGGAGTGCCGTGGCGCCCTGCTGCGTGATGTTGCCGCCTGCGGTGATGTTGAGGTGCGCGACCAGCGCGTCGCCGAGAACGACCGCACCCGCGCCGGTATAGTTGACGTCACCAAGCCCGTTGCTCGCGAAGGCCAAGTAACCGCCGACGCTGTTGGACGGGTTCATCAGCGTGACGTTCGACGCGTAGGCGCTGAAGGACGCGTTGCCGCCGACCGAAAGGGCGCTGGACTGGGTGACGTGCGCAAGGCCCGAGGACGGCGAGCCGTTGACCGTCAGATCGCCGGCCACGACTGTCGTGCCGCCGCCGAAATTCGTCGCGATGTCGTTGTAGAAATCGACGTTGCCTGCACCCGCCGTCGCGAAGCGCACGTTTCCGGAAGTCGCGTTTCCGGTATTCGTCATCGCGATGTTGCCGGTACCGCCATCGACGAAGATGTCGCCGCCGGTCACGAGCGCACCCGATTGCGTCACGCCCACGGCCGTCAGGCTCAGCGCGCCGGTGCCCATCGTGCTGGCCTGGAGATCGACCGCACCGCTCGTGGCGAGCGAAACGGCGGCCGCGCCCGACTTGTTGAGCACGAGGTTGGAGAATGCGTTGCCGCCGTTCGTCGCGCTCACGGCGCCGGTTCCCGCGAAGGTCAGCGTGCCGGTCGTCGTCAGCCCGCCGGTCCCTTGCGTATATCCGGCGTCGGCGTAGATCGTCAGGTCGTTTGAGCCCATCGTCAGCGAGTTCGTGTAGACCGCGCCCTGCGTGCGCAGCGTCAGGTTCTGCGCGAAGGCGGTGTTGTCGACCTGGATGTCGCCGGTTTGCGTCGCCGAGCCGATCGTGAGATTGGCGAAGCCCGTGATCGAGCCGAGCATCCCGCCGGAAAGCACCAGCGACCCCGAACCGCCATTGACGCCGATGGTCGTCGCGTCGTTGTCAGTCTCGAAATTTATGGTTCCGCTTGCCGCCGAATGCGCGAAGGCGACCGTTCCGTTCAGAAGATACGAGTCCGCCTCCATCGTGAGGTCGCCCACCATGGCGACATTGCCGATCGTGCTGGCGCCCGTACCGATCTCGATGCCGTAGCCGGACGCACCCTGGATGCCGTCGACAACGACGTTGCCTGCCCCCATCGAGCGGACCAGACCGTCGCCGATGCTGACGCCGGAACTGACGAAGCCCGCCCCGGTGAGCTGGGCGCCGCCGCCCGTGCCCGTGATCGTCACGTTGCCCGACGAGGTGGTGACTTCCGAGCCCGTCAGCGCGATCACGACGCCGCGGCTGGCGCCGGCGCCGCTGAACCCTGTGATGTCGATCGAGCCCGCGCCGGTCGAGCGCGCCTTGGCCCACAGGAACGCGACGCCGCCATTGTTGTCGGTCGTGCCCACGCCGCCGCCGGTGCCGAGCATCCGGATGTCGCCGTTGACCGTGCTGATGTCGACCGCGGTGCCGGTGGCACCGCCATTGAGATAGATGCCTGTGTGCGAGCCGCCGGAACCGAACAGGTCGCTCGACGACGCGCCGCCCTCGCCCACCAAGGTCACGGCGCCCGTGCCGGTCGTCGAAACGACCGTCGAGGCATTCATGTAGATGCCGAACTGGTTGTAGTTCGTGTCGCCGCCCTTGCCGGCGATCGCGATGTTGCCGCCGGCCGACATGACGGACGAACCGGCCGCGAGGGTGACGCCGGCAAAATTGCCCGACGCGGAAGCGAAAGTCGGGTCGTTGCTCGTGTACGGGCCGGTCCACGACGCGACGTTGCCCTCGATCAGGATGTCGCCGGAGACGGTCGAGATCGCGCTGGAGACCGTGACGTTCTGCGTGGCATTCAGCGTGATGCTGCCGCTGCCAGTAGCCGTGAGCGTATTGGAGACCGAAATCTGCTGGCCGGTGACGGTCAGGGCGCCGGTGAAACTGTTGGCGCTCGAGAGCGTGACGTTGCCCGTGCCGCCGATGATGTCGACCGTGCCGCCTCCGGCGTCCTGCACGATGGCGCCGGACTGCAGGAAACCTTGACCGGTCAGCGAGTAGTTGCCGGTCCCGAGTGTCGAGGCCTGGACGTTGGGCGATATCCACGTCGCCAGCGTGACATCGTTCGACGTGCCCGTACGGTTGAACGTGACGCTGTTGAACCCGTTGCCGACGTCCGCAAGCGTCACGCTGCCCGTGCCGCCGACCACGAGTGCGCTGTTGCCGGCGAAATAGCCGCCGCCGCTTTGCGTCACGGCACCGCCGGCTGCAAGCGAAACGGTGCCGGTTGACGTCACGTTCGCCCCGAAATCGACCGTTCCGGACAGGTTCAGCGTGATGTTGCCCGTACCGACATCGATGGCCGACGTGCTGGAGAAATTGACCGCCGTGCCCGCACCGCCATAGGCGTGCGTGACGATATTGCCGTTGTTGGTCGTGATCGCGCCGCCCACGACGATATTGCCGTTCGCCTGAAGGCTCAGGTTCAGCGGGTAGAGCGTGGAGCTGACGCCGGCGGCGATCTGGATGTCGCCCATCGCGTTGAGCGTCAGCGTGCGCGCCGTGGCGGCCGTGTTCACGACGGCGTTGTTGATGTAAATCGTGCCGGTCGTGCCGCCGCCGCCCGACGTGGAATCGATCGTCACGTCCGCCGCTGCCAGCAGGCCAATCAGCACCGCCGGCGTCATGTCGCCGCCGACCGTCTGGATGACGAAATCGGTCGGGTCGATCAGCAGCGAGCCCGCCTTGCCGAACGGTGCGAGCGTATCGACGACAAACGTGTCGCCGAACGAGATGCGGTTCTTGCCCGACGTCTCGATGTAGCCGCCGTCGCCCCCGGTCGCACCGCCGCGCGCGTAAATGCGGCCCGAGACGTTCGCCGTATCGTCGGCCCACAGCGCGACCTTGCCGCCATTGCCGGACGTGACGGCACTGGCATCGATCATCGCGGCGGCGTCCATGTAGACGACCTTCGCGTTGGGCTCCGGCCCGTGGCCCTTGAAGTTGCCGCCGACGATGGCGGTACCGCCGCCGGCATCGCCCGCAACGTCGATGGACGCGCCGGCGTTGAGCTTTACCGTCTCGCCGAGCACCTTGACCGTGCCGCCCGTCTGCCCGGCACCCTTGCCCGAGGCATCGAGCGTGCCCGAGACGTTGACGGCGCCGGCGTCGCCGCCGTCGATGACGATTTCGCCGTTGACCATCTGGGCGCTCGTCGCGACGACGATGCCTGAGGTGTTGATGACGTTGTCGAGCACGTCGCGCGCGGCACGCGCGGTCATCAGCACGCGCCCGCCGGGAACCTCGATCACGCCCGAATTGTCGACCAATGCCGCGGCACCGGATGGCGCACGGTCGACAAGACCTGTCGCCGCGAAGCTCAACAGGCCGTCGCCGTAGAAATCGATCGTGAAGGTCTTCGTGCCCGCGAGCACGACGTCGCCGCCGGCCGCGATGATGCGGCCCGTGTTCGAAACGCCCGCGGCCGCGAGAACGGCGAAGCCGCCGTCGGCAATGGAGATCACGCCCTCGTTCACCACGCGGGCATCGGGATTGGCCGAGGCCTGATCGAACAGAAGGCGGCCGGCCATGAAGTCTTCGTTGCGGATATTCGCCGTCGTCGCGACGAGGCCCGATACGTCAACCCGGCTCGACGGACCGAAATAGATGCCGTTCGGATTGAGGATGACGACGCGGCCGTTCGCCTGGATCTGGCCGAAGATCTGCGACGGATCGGGCCCGATCACCCGGTTGAGTGCGATCGAATCGGCGCCCGGCTGCAGGAAACGCACGATGCTACCCGAGCCGACATTGAAGCTCTGCCAGTCGATCGCGAGCTGGTTCGTGTTCTGCTGGATCTGCAGCAGCGTCGGGCCGAGCTGCTGGATCGAGCCCGAGCCGCCGACGACGGTGCCACCCTGCGGAAGACTTTGCGCGAATGCGGGCGCGGAAAGCCCGCCCAGCGCCATCGCCAAAGGCCAGCCGAGCCCAAGCCGACGCAACCGGCCGCGGCCCCAGCGGGCGCTTCGGCGGTCGTGCGCACGGCGATTCTTCGCTCGCGACGCCTCGGACATGGGGGGATCGCACTCCAACGGGCCGCTCACCCCGGAAGGTGCCAGGGTAAGTAAATTTTACATGGAAAATTCTAATCGCGAGCCGCCCGGCTGCCAAACACTGTCTTGCGTCCGGCCCGGATTTCCCGAACTATTTGTGTAACTTATCGAAAAACGGGTGTTCTGTTACCGCGATTCGGACACTCAAGGATGAACTCGGCGACCTTGATGTCGCGCCGCCCCGCGATCCGTTCGACGGCGATGCCGATTTCGGCCGCCGACCAGTCGATCCGGATGCGGCCCGTGAAATGGTCGCCGCTTGCCAGGCTCCAGCTTTCGCCGTCGTCCTCGAAATGCGGGCTGGCGCCGCTGCCGCTGCCCGAACCGGGAGCGATGAAAAGCGTGCGTGCCGGTGCATCGTGCGGCCGCACGGCCGGAATCTCGGTGCCGGTCAACACAAGCGCCGCACCGATGCGCACGAACAGCGGCGGCCGACCAAGCGGCGCATCGACTTCCACGCTCGTTCCGGCGGGATGCACCGCACCGGTATGGAAGTCGATCCAGCCTTCGGGACCGGCCGGCAGATAGACCTTGCGGCGGCGCGCACCCGGTTCGACGACGGGTGCCGCCAGCAGGTCAGGCCCGATCAGGAACGAGTCGTGCTCGGCAAAGCAGTTCGCGTCGCCGTCGTAGTGATAGAAGAGCGGGGCGATCGGCGGCGTGCCCTTGGTGTGCGCGAGATGGGCTTGCGTATACATCAGCGGCAGCAGGCGATAGCGCAGCTCAAGCGCCGCGCGGATCGGATCGAGCACGGAGGGATGCGTCCACGGCTCGGTCGCGGCACCCACCGGCGGCTTCCACGAATTCATCACCGCGCGCGGATGCAGCGCCATCATCTCGACCCAGCGGCACAGCAGTTCGGGATCGGGCTGGGGGCCCGCGAAACCGCCGATGTCGTGGCCGACCTTCGCCATGCCCGACAGCGCCATCGACAGGCCGTTGCGGATGTTCCACTTGAGCGTATGCCAGGACGTGTAGTTGTCGCCCGACCATGTCTCGGCATAGCGCTGGATACCCGGCGGGCCCGCGCGCGTGATCGTGAAGGGACGCTTGTCGGGATTGCGCCGCTTCGTCTCCTCATAGGTCGCGCGCGTCATCAGCAGCGCATGCAGCGGCCGCGAGGCCTGCACGGGGATCGCGCGCCCGAACCCGTGCGAGAGCGAACCGTCGCGCCACGCCTCGTACTCGTTGTTGTCGTTCCAGCCCGCATCGAATCCCACATCGAGGATCTGCTGCGACAGCCCCTGCTGCCACCAGGCGCCCGTGGCCGCGTTCGTGAAATCGAGGAAGCTGCCGTGCCCGTCCCAGAACTGTTCGACGACCGGCCCGCCGTCGCGCCGCTCGAGGAAGCCCTTCTTGGCGGCGATGCCGGCATAGGCCGGATGGTCGTCGATCAGCACGGGCTTCAGGTTCGCGACGGTCTTCAGTTCCATGCCGCGCAGCTTGGCGAAAAGCGCCTGCGGATCGGGGAACTTGTCGCGGTTCCAGGTGTACACATAGCGCCGCTTGCCGCGGCTCGAATAGCCCGAGCCGAAATGGATCGCGCTGATCGGGATGCGTTCGGCCCGGCAGCGGTCCGCGAAGCCGGAGATCACGGCCTGCGCTTGCGGATGGTCGGCATGGTGCATCGTGGTGAAGGCGAAGCCGAAACTCCAGCGCGGCGGCAGGCAGGGCATGCCGGTCAGCCGCGCGAAACCCTCCACGATATCGGCAATGCGATCACCGAAAAGGACATAGAAATCCAGCGCCGGCTGTTCGACTTCCACGTGCCGGTAGATGCCGTGATAGTTCGAGCGTTCGCACCCGAGATCGACCGTCACGGGCGCCAGCGTGTCGTAGAAAAGCCCGGCCACGCTCGCGTCGGGATTGCGCACGAGGAAGAACGGCACGTGCTTGTAGAGCGGGTCCCCGATCTCGGCGTCGTAGCCCAGCGCATCGAGCTGCAGGCAGCGGAAGCGCCGACCCGCGCGATCAAGCGGCCCGGTCTTGTCGCCCAACCCGAAATAGCGTTCGGCCGTGTCGCGCGTCTGGTAGTGGCGCAGCTTGCGGCCCTCGTCGGCGCGCACATAGGCGGCACTCTCGCGATCGGAAAGGACAGCGTGGAATTTTCCGTCCGCACCGCGCCGCTCGAAGATCAGGCGCATGGGTTCGGCAAGCACGCGGACACGGATGTCGCCGGCCGCGATCGCCTGCGCGCCATCCTCGCCCGACAGTTTCGCGGTCGGGCACGCGAAGCCGGCGTCGGAAAGGCGCGAGCGGCCCTCGACTGGCACGTCGCCATCGGGCGCCACCATCCAGGTGCGGTCGACCGGATGGCCGGCGGCGGGCAGAACGCTGACGCGCGCAAGATCGGCCGAAAGCATCGCCACGCGCAGCGTGTGGCCGTCTTCCAGCCCGAACGTCGCCGCATGCCCGGCGAGCGTCGCCGGGCCAACCTTCATGAACTCGATCATTATGCGTTCGCCGCGCCGCGCTTCAGCGCGCGGCCGTCCTTGCCGAAAAGATAGGTTGCCGTCGATTTGGAAAGCGCCATGCCCACGGTTTCCCCGCCGCGAACGCGCGTCTGGCCCGGCAGGCGCGCCGTCACTTCATGACCGTCGCCGATCGTGCCGTAGACATAGGATTCGCCGCCGAGCTGCTCGGTCAGGTTCACGTGCATGTCGGCATCGCCCGCTCCGGCCTCGACCAGCTTCACGTGCTCGGGCCGCACCCCGAAAGTGACGTCGGCGCCCTCGGCCGCCGAACCCGTCACCGCTTCCACGCGCACGCGACCGCCGGCGGCCAGCGTCAACGTCGCCGCCGCGCCGTCGCGCGCGGCGACCTTCGCCGGCATGAAGTTCATGCGCGGGCTGCCGATGAAACCCGCCACGAACATGTTGGCCGGCGCGTTGTAAAGTTCCAGCGGCCGGTCGAACTGTTCGCAGCGCCCGTCGCGCAACACCGCGATGCGGTCGGCAAGCGTCATCGCCTCGACCTGGTCGTGGGTTACATAGATCATCGTGTTGCCCAGCCGGTCGTGCAGTGCCCCCAGCTCGGCGCGCATGCGCACGCGAAGCTCGGCATCGAGATTGGACAGCGGCTCGTCGAACAGGAAGATCTTGGGCTCGCGCACGACCGCGCGCCCGATCGCCACGCGCTGGCGCTGGCCGCCGGAAAGGGCGCCCGGTCGCCGGTCGAGATACGGCTCCAGCCGCAGCATGCGCGCGGCCTCCGCCACGCGGCGGTCGATCTCTTCCCTCGCCACGCGGATGTTCTCGAGCCCGAAGGAAAGGTTCTGCCGCACGCTCATATGCGGATAGAGCGCGTAGGACTGGAACACCATCGCAAGCCCGCGCTCGGACGCACCCAGTTCGTTGACGCGTGCGCCGTCGATGCGCAGTTCGCCCGCGCTGACCGATTCGAGACCCGCGATCATCCGCAGCAGCGTCGATTTCCCGCAACCGGACGGGCCGACGAACACGCAGAACTCCCCATGCACGACCGACAGGTCGATGCCGTGTATGACGTCGGTTGCGCCGAACGACTTCCGCACGCCGACAAGATCAAGCGTCGCCATTTCTATTTCATGCCCGTGTTTGCGATGCCGGTGGTGATGTATTTCTGCAGGAACGCGAAGACGAAGCTCACGGGCAGCAGCGTGAGCACCGTCATCGCCAGGAGATAGTGCGTGGCGTCGTTCATCTCGCCCTTGAACGACGAAAGGCCGAGCTGGAGCGTGAAGTTCTCGGAATGCGAGAGCACGACAAGCGGCCACAGGAAGTCGTTCCAGCGCCAGATGATCGACAGGATCGCGAGCACGGCAAGGGCGGGCAGCGCCAGCGGCAGCACGATCCGGTAATAGATCTTCCATTCCGAGGCCGAGTCCATGCGCGCGGCCTCGATCAGCTCGTCGGGGATCGTCAGCATGTACTGGCGGAGCAGGAAGACGCCCGTGGGCGTCGCGGCGCCGGGAATGATCACGCCCCACAGCGAATCGAGCATGCCGAAATTCTTCACCACGACGAACAGCGGCACGAGGATGACGGTCGCGGGCATCAGCAGCGTCGCCACGATCAGGAACATGAACGTGTCGCGGCCGCGAAAGCGGTATTTCGAAAGCGCGAAGGCCGCCATCGAGCTGATCGTCAGCGTGATGAGCGTCGCCACGATCGTCACGACCGCGGAATTCGCGAAATAGCGCGGGAAATAGAACGTGCCCATGCGCCCGCCCTCCAGCGTGGGCTCGGTATAGTTCTCCACGCGCACATGCACCCGCTCGTGCGGTTTGGTCTCGCGTCGCGGCACGGCGAAGGTTTCGCCGGGTTTCGCCGGATCGGCGACGATCACGTCGGTGCCCGACGGGCGGATCTGCGCGAGGATGCGCGTCGTGCCGTCCTTGTCTTTCCATTCGACGAGACCGACCGGCCGGGTCGAGCCGGGCAGCGTGACCATGACCTGTTCGTACGGCAGGAACCGCGGATCGCTTTCGATGAGCGCCCGCTGCGACTTGAACGACGACACGAACAGCCACAACACCGGCGCCAGGATCAGGACGACGCCCAGCACGAGATAGGAATAGGCAAGGATGTCGGTCCAGCCGAGGCGGCCGGGCTCGCGCGTGCGCGTGAGGAACCGCAGGACAGCTGCCATCCTAGCCCCCCGCCTGCTTGCGCGAAAGCGCAAGCTGGACAAGCGTCAGGACAAGGATGATGCCGGCCAGCAGCACCGAGGACGCAGCGGCGACGCCGAAGAGCTTTGGCTCCGACACGAACGCGGTCTCGTAGATCTGCTGGATCACCATGCGTGTGGCCGTGCCCGGCCCGCCGCCGGTGAGGACGTAGACCTCGTCGAAAACCTGGAAGGCGCGGATCAGCGACAGCACCAGCACGACGAGCAGCGTGGGCATCAGCAGCGGCAGCGTGATGCGCGCGAACACGCGCCACGGCGGCGTGCCGTCCATTTCGGCGGCTTCGTAGAGATCCTTCGGGATCGCCTGGAGCCCGGCGAGCAGGATCAGCATGAAAAAGCCCAGATGCGACCACGAATAGACGAACACCACCCAGAAGAAGGGCCATGCGGAATTGGCATCGCCCAGCCAGTTGACCGGCTGGAACGCCGCGACTGGTTCCGCTTGGAACGGCAGCCATGCCAGGACGGCGTTATATGCGTTCGTCGCATCGGCGAGCAGCGCATTGAGGATGCCGCGACGCTTGAGCACCCAGTCCCAGATCACGGCGATCACGACCGGCGAGAGCATCACCGGATAGAAGAAAAGTGCACGCCAGAAGCCGCGCGCACGGATCTTCCGGTTGAGCACGATCGCGGTCGCCAGCGCCACGACGACCATCGCCGGCACCTGGACGAGCGCGAAAGCAAGCGTGTTCCACATGCCCGTCCAGAAGCCGAAGCCTGCCACGGGGCAGCTCTTCGGAACGAAGATCGATTCGCACGCGAGCAGTTGTGCGTAGTTGTCGAGGCCCACGAAGGGCCGCGTGGAAACGAGCGTGGAACTGCCGCCGGTGAACGAGATCCAGACATTCAGCGCGGTCGGCAGGAAACTGAAAATGCCGAAGATCACCATCGTCGGCAGCAGGAAGACATAGGCGAGCCGCTCGATGCCGATGCGGCGCTGGATCGCGCGCATCGGCGGGTCGAGGGCCGCCAGCAACGGCAGGACGATCCAGCGCATGACCGGCCCGCCGTCGGCGCCAGGCGCCGCGGCGGAGCCGGTATCCTTTGAACCGCTCAAGTCGCGTGCCGCGGGTCGGTCACTTGCCGGCCGCCCGCTGCACTTCCTCGTCGATCTTCTTGTAGGCCTCGTCGAGGGTCAGCCCGCCGGTGATGGCCAGCGAGATGTTGTTCGCCGTGGCATTGAAGATCGCGGCGTTGAACTGGTAGCCCTGAAGCTTGTGCGCCTGCGGGGGCACCTTGGCGTAGTTGGCGGTGAAGGCCTTGAGCGCAGCGATCGCCTGCGGCGAGACGTTCTTGCCGTAGTCGAGGCCCTTGGCCGCGAGATCCTTGTGCGCCGGGATCTGCAGCGTGCGCTCGTAATACTCCTTGAGCACCGGCTCGGACGCCATGAACGCCATCACCTTGGCCACTTCCTTGGGGTGCTTGGTCGCCTTGAACCCGACCATCGCGGCACCGCCCGGCATCGCGGCGCAACCGGCCGGGCCGCAGGGCTGCGGGATCGCGACCCAGTCGAAGCGGTCGCCGATCACCTCGGCATAGCGCTGGATCATCCACGACCCGGCGACATGCATGACCGTGTCCTTGTTGATGAACTGGTCGGCGGCGTTCTTCCAGCGCGCGCCCGAAGCGCTCGGCCAGATTTCCTTCATCAGGCCTTCCTTGTGCCACTTCACCATGCGCTCGGAGAACGCCTTGAAGCCGGCATCGACGACCGCGGGCTTGCCGGCGGCGTCGAAATACTTGGCGCCGTACGACATCGCCGGGCCGGCGAAGCGGTGGCCGGAACGGTCCATCTCGATGCCCGAATAGACGCCGAGCTTGTCCTGCACCTTCTTGATGGCGGCCGCCCAGTCGTCCCAGGTGGCGCCTTCCTTGGGCATTTCCACGCCGGCTTCGGCGAACATCGTCTTGTTGACGAACGGGCCCGTGACCGTGAGCTGGGTCAGGAAGCCGTAGATGCCCTTGTCGTTGGCACCCACGCGCATCCAGTCGAGCGTCTGGCCGAAATTGTCGTCCCAGTACTTCGCGTCGACCATCGGACGCAGGTCGAGATAGTACTTGTTGAGACCGCCGAGATTGGTCACGCGCGCCATGTCGGGGCCCTGACCGGCCTCGAGGCGCGTTTCGAGCTGCTCGCGGATGACGTTGAAGCCGACCTTGTCGACCGTCACCTTGATGCCCGCGTTGGCCTTCTCGAAACGGTCGAGCAGGTCGCGCGAGACTTCGCACTCGTTCGCGTCGGCGTAGCACATGTAACGCAGTTCGACCTGCGCGTGGGCTGCCGGCGCCACACCGGCGAGCACCAGTGCCGCCAGTGCCGTGAACTTGCCGTCGATACGCATCTTTCGTTCTCCCCCGTATCTTTCTTAGGACGTGCGCGTTGCACGCGCATCGGTAAGATGGATGGCGCGAATCTGGCGCGCCGTGCCGCGCGCTGTCAATCGCACGAATCCAGAAAATGCAGCCGGATCGATGATATCTGTAACATCGTACACCCTGCCCGATCCGTCCGACGGCAACGCACGCGCACAATGGGAAACGGCCGGGCGGCCGGCCCTGCTCAATGCGTTTGCAGGCGCGATGTATGGCCCCGCGCCGCACGCGACAAACGTTGCCTGCAGGCTCGTCGAACGCCGGGAATGGCCGATTGTCAGGGGCGCCCTGCGCTTCGAACTATCGGTCCGGATCGACATACAATTCCGTTACTTCGACGTCGCGGTTGCCCTCTACCTGCCGCCGGTCACGAGGGTGCTGCCGCCACTCTTCGTGGGGCCGAATTTCGCCGGAAACGCCTCGGTCGACCCGGACCCGGCGATTCCTCTCAATTCCGCCTGGATGCGACCGGAACCCGCCTGGGGAATGATCGCCAACAGGGCAACCGATGCCGCGCGCGGCGTCCACGGCGGGCGCTGGCCGATTGCCGATATCCTCAAGCGTGGTTACGCGGCCGCAACCTGGTACGACGGCGACCTCTGCCCGGACGACCCGGCCGAAAGCAGGCCCGTGCGCGATGCGGGCTTCGGCGGCGCCATCGCCGCATGGGCGTGGAGCTTCTCGCGCGTGCTGGATGCCGTGATCCCGCTCGGCATGGTCGATTCGCGCCGCGTCGCCGCCGTCGGCCATTCGCGCCACGGCAAGGCAGCCCTGTGGGCGGCGGCGAACGACCGGCGGATCGGCCTTGTCGTATCGAACAATTCAGGTGCCGGCGGCGCGCGGCTCTGGCGGGACGCCGGCGGCGAGACGATCGCCGACCTGTTCGAGCGCTTCCCGCACTGGTTTGCCAACCCGCTCAGGCCATTCGCGGGGCGCGAACACGCGCTGCCTTTCGACCAGCATCACCTGCTCGCACTCGCCGCACCGCGCGCCGTGTTCGTCGCATCGGCCGACGACGACGCATGGGCTGGCCCTGTCGACGAGCAACGCGCCGTGGAAGCGGCACGGCCGTTCTTCACGCTCTATGATCGCGAAGACGCGCTCGTCTGGCACCGGCGTCCCGGCGGACACGGCATCGGGCCGGAGGACTGGCAGAACTTCCTCGACTTCGCCGACCGTGCGCTTGTCGTTTCGCGCTAGACCGGATCGAACGGCCACATCGGTCGGCGCACGCGCCGGAAATCCGCCGATTTCCGCTTGGGGCTGCACAGCGCGCCACTGTCCACGACCAGGATTTCGCGCGCGATGGGCGCGAACGCCGCGCGGAAATGCTGCATCGACTTGACCGCAAGCGTCGCCGCCGCACGCGGATCGATGCCGACGGACATGAACTGCTCGAGTTCCTTTGACTGCGTGGGGTTGCTGACGACCACGATATCGATTCCGCCCGCGCGCAACACCATCGAAGGGCCGTGGCTGTAGGCGACACCGCCGCCCATCGGCCCGCGCGCGACGAAGCCGCCATCTGTCAGCGCCACGACGCGACCTTTCAGGTCGATCGGCCCGCCGCCGCGCGCGGCATCGGTGTGGCCGCCCAGCGAGACGGAAATCTCGGCACCCGGCCCCGCCGCGAAACCCTTCTTGACCGCAGCCGGATCGAGGATCGCATGAAAGGCCGCGTTCTGAAGGTCGCCCTCGATCATCGCGCGCAGCAGGGCGGTCGAATCCATGTAGGCGCCACCGCCGGGATTGTCGGCATAGTCCGCGATGACGAGCGGCTGCTTTGCGTCCGTCTCGCCGGCCTTCGCCCGCGCGACGACTTCCTTCAAGGACAGCAGCTGCGGCTTCAGCGAGTCGTATTCGCGCGTCTTCCACATTTCCTCGACGAAGCGCTCGGCGATCTTCTCGCCCTGCGCTTTCTTCGCGGCATCGACCGTCACCGCAATCGAGGGGCCCACGTCCTTGATGTCGGCCATGCTGAATCCGGCCTGGATCGACACGACCAGCGCTTCGCCCGACGCCTCGACGGCGTCGGCGTCGGCAAGCAGCTTCAGCATCGGGCTATCGGCAGGAACGCCGGCCGTGCGGCCGTGATCCACGCCTTCGAGCTGTGGGCGCTGGGCAAGCACGCAGACCGGCTTCACCTCGCCGCGCATCGCGCGATCGAGAAGGGCGGCTCCCTGCGTCATCCGCTCGTACGCGTCGATATGCGGATACGTCCGGAAGGAAATGAGCGAATCCGCGTTGTCGGTCATCCGGCGCGTGACGTTGGCATGCAGGTCGAGGATCGCGACGACCGGCGCGGCGCCGATCTTCGCGCGCAGCCGCTCGAGCAGTTCGCCTTCGCCGTCCTCGTAATCCTCGAGCACCATCGCGCCGTGCAGAAACAGCAATGCGCCATCGCAGCCCGATGCGGCCGCCAGGATCGGCTCGAGGATCGCCTCGAACGCCGGGCGTGTGACGACGCCGGACGGCGTGGCTGAGGCGGCGATCGGATGGCGCAGCGCCCAGCCGTATTTCGCGGCGGCGTCGAACGAGGCGCCCAGCCCCGTTCGCGTCCCCTTGAAGGACGCCGCCACCCCGTTGTCGCGGGTGAGCTTGTACGCTTCGAAGGCCTCCAGCGGCGTCTTGCGCACGCTGAAAGTGTTCGTCTCGTGCATGACCATTGCCGTCAAGACCGTTGCACCCATCGTCTGTCTCCGGAGATCGCCCAACATTGACGTTTCGGGGAGCGAAACTTAGCCGCTTCCGGGCCGATGGCTAAATCGAATCCGTTTCGCCTGTTTATTGGGCGGCGGCGTCCGGAACCGGGCACAACCCCCGCGATTCCAATCATGTGTCTATTTTTCGGGCGCGCGGCCTTGAACTTGCATCCTTAACCCCCGGCTTCAACCGCGCCCGCGTCTTCGCGAAGCGCAAAACCTGGGGGATCTAAGAATGCGTTTCACACGTCGCCGTTTCCTTGGCACCACCGCCGCCGTTGCGGGCATGGCGCTGGCTGCCCCTTCGATCCGCGCGCAGGGCGCGCCGGTCAAGGTGGGCGTTCTCCACTCGCTGTCGGGCACGATGGCGATCTCGGAGACGACCCTCAAGGACGTCATGCTGATGCTGATCGAGGACCAGAACAAGAAGGGTGGCATCCTCGGCCGCAAGCTCGAAGCCGCCGTCGTCGATCCCGCGTCGAACTGGCCGCTTTTCGCCGAGAAGGCCCGCGAACTCATTTCCGGCCAGAAGGTCGCCGCGACGTTCGGCTGCTGGACGTCGGTCTCGCGCAAGTCCGTTCTGCCGGTGTTCGAGGAACTCAACTCGATCCTCTTCTACCCTGTCCAGTACGAGGGTGAGGAAAGCTCAAAGAACGTGTTCTACACGGGCGCCGCACCCAACCAGCAGGCGATCCCGGCCGTCGACTACCTGATGGCGTCGGAAAAGGTTCAGCGCTGGGTGCTCGCGGGCACGGACTATGTCTACCCGCGCACGACCAACCGCATCCTCGAGGCGTACCTGAAGCTCAAGGGCGTCAAGCAGGAAGACATCCTGATCAACTACACGCCGTTCGGCCATTCCGACTGGCAGACGATCGTTCGCCAGATCAAGGCGTTCGGCAGCCAGGGCAAGAAGACGGCCGTCGTGTCGACCATCAACGGCGACGCCAACGTCCCGTTCTACAAGGAACTCGGCAACCAGGGCATCGCCGCCAAGGACATCCCGGTCGTCGCGTTCTCGGTCGGCGAAGAGGAACTCGCCGGCATCGACACCAAGCCGCTGGTCGGCCACCTCGCGGCGTGGAACTATTTCATGTCGATCGACACGCCAGAGAACGCCGACTTCATCAAGAAGTGGCACGCCTTCATCAAGAACCCGAAGCGCGTCACCAACGACCCGATGGAAGCACACTATATCGGCTTCAACATGTGGGTTAAGGCGGTCGAGAAGGCCGGCACGTTCGATGCCGAAGCGGTCATCGACGCCATGGTCGGCGTTTCGGTGCCCAACCTCACCGGCGGCATGTCCTCGATGATGCCCAACCACCACATCACGAAGCCGGTACTGATCGGCGAGATCCAGGGCAACGGCCAGATCAACACCGTCTGGCAGACCTCTGGCCTCGTCGTCGGTGACGAGTGGTCGGACTATCTTGAAGGTTCGAAGGATCTGATCTCCGACTGGCGCAAGCCGATGTCGTGCGGAAACTTCAACGTCAAGACCGGCAAGTGCGGCGGCAAGGCCTGATCGCCAGCACACAGTAGACGAACGGAGCGGCCGGATGCTTTCCCCCGAGGGGGCATCCGGCCGAGCCCCGACTTGAAAAAGCTCTCCCTCGCCATTGCCTCGCTTCTGCTCGTTCTCGCGGCACTCCTCACGGTGCCGGCCGGGAGCGCGTTTGCGCAGACCATCGAGGAGACGATCGCCAAATTCGCGACCGACCGCTTCCCCGATACCACGCGCGGTGTTGAAGAAATCACGCGCAGCGGCCATCCGACGGCGCTCGCCATCGTCGAGGCGCTGGGTGACAACCGCCTCGCCTATCGCCGCGCCGACCGCCGCGTGTTCGTGATCGGCACCGACGACAAGATCCGTTCCGCCGAGACCGGCGCTGTCGAAACCGACGTCGATATCGACGATCTGCGCCGCGTGCGCATCAACAACCCGATCCGCCAGACGATCGCGGCCGCCCTTGGCGCGCTGCGCCTGGGATCGAGCGATCCCGGGCAACGCCGTGCCGCGGCCGAAGCGATCATGCAGGCACGCGAGGCCGACCAGGCCCCGGCGCTTGAAGCCGCACTGGGCCGCGAGAAGGATGCGCGCGTGGCCACGGCCATCACGCAGGCGCTGGCGGCGCTGCGTATCGTCGACACCAAACAGCCCGAGTCGGTCCGGCTCGCCGCCATCGACACGCTGGCCGATCGCGGCGACCGCGAGGCGCTTGTCATGCTGCGCTCGCTGCCGGCGGACGCGCCTGCCGCCATCAAGCAGCGCGCCGAGCGCGCGGCGGCGGGCGTCGAACGCCACCTTTCGATCCTCAGCGGCGTCCAGAACATCTTCTTTGGCCTGTCGCTGGGCTCGGTGCTGCTGCTCGCCGCCATCGGGCTTGCCATCACGTTCGGCGTGATGGGCATCATCAACATGGCGCATGGCGAGATGGTCATGCTCGGCGCCTACACGACCTTCATAGTGCAGGAGTTCCTGCGCGCCAATGCGCCGGGCCTGTTCGACTGGTCGCTGCTCTTTGCCCTGCCGCTCGCCTTCCTCGTCTCGGGCGGCGTGGGCATCGCGATCGAACGCACGGTCATCCGCTTCCTCTATGGCCGGCCGCTCGAAACGCTGCTCGCCACGTGGGGCGTTTCGCTTGCCCTCCAGCAGGCCGTGCGCACGATCTTCGGCTCGTCCAACCGCGAAGTGGGCAATCCCGCCTTCATGACCGGCTCGTTCGATCTTTTCGGCATCGCGCTGACCTGGAGCCGGCTGTGGATCGTGGTGTTCACGGTCGTCGTGTTCGCGTGCCTCCTGTTCGTCATCCGCTACACCGATTATGGCCTGCGCATGCGCGCCGTCGTGCAGAACCGCGCGATGGCGGGCTCGGTCGGCATCCGCACGAACTGGATCGACGCGCTGACCTTCGGGCTGGGCTCGGGCATCGCCGGGATCGCGGGCGTGGCGCTCTCGCAGATCGACAACGTCTCGCCCAATCTGGGGCAGGGTTACATCATCGACAGCTTCATGGTCGTCGTGTTCGGCGGCGTGGGCAGCCTGTGGGGCACGCTGGTGGCGGCACTCACGCTGGGCATCGCCAACAAGCTGCTCGAGCCGCTGGCCGGCGCCGTGCTCGGCAAGATCCTGATTCTCGTCTTCATCATCCTGTTCATCCAGAAACGCCCGCGCGGCCTGTTCGCGCAAAAGGGCCGGACGGCCGAATCGTGATCGTCCAGCGCCTCGCCGGCCGCCTCGGCATTTCCGAGATCGCCTTCATCGCGGCCGTGGCCGGGCTTGCCGTGCTCGTCCCGCTCGCCAACCTGACGATGCCCGAAGGCTCGTTGCTCCACGTGTCGAACGCCACCGTCGTGCTGTTCGGAAAATGGATGTGCTACGCGCTGCTGGCGCTCTCGCTGGACCTCGTGTGGGGCTATTGCGGGATCCTGTCACTGGGCCACGGCGCGTTCTTCGCGCTGGGCGGCTACGCGATGGGCATGTACCTGATGCGCACGATCGGCACGCGCGGAGTCTACGGCAACGCGATCCTGCCCGACTTCATGGTGTTCCTGAACTGGAAGGAACTTCCCTACACCTGGTATTTCTTCGACTGGTTCGGCTATTCCGCGCTGATGGCGATGCTCGTTCCCGGCGCACTTGCCTTCGTGCTGGGCTGGTTCGCCTTCCGCAGCCGCGTCACGGGCGTCTACCTGTCGATCATCACGCAGGCCGTCACCTACGCGCTGCAGCTCGCGTTCTTCCGCAACGACATGGGCTTCGGCGGCAACAACGGACTGACCGACTTCAAGGACATCCTCGGCTTCCAGGTGCAGGCGCAGACGACGCGTGCCACGCTGTTCGCCCTTTCGGCACTCGCACTGCTGGGCGGGTTTGCCGCCGCGAAGGCCATCGTCTCCTCGAAGCTCGGCCTCGTCCTCATCGCCATCCGCGATGCCGAAACGCGCACGCGCTTCATCGGCTACCGGGTCGAGCACTACAAGCTGTTCGTCTTCGTCGTCTCCGCCGTCATGGCGGGCATCGCCGGCGCGCTCTATGTGCCACAGGTGGGCATCATCAACCCGTCGGAATTCTCGCCCGCGAACTCGATCGAGGCGGTGATCTGGGTTGCGGTCGGCGGCCGCGGAACGCTGATCGGCGCGGCACTCGGCGCGGTCCTCGTCAACGCGGCGAAGACCTGGCTTACGGCGGCGATTCCCACGGTCTGGCTGTTCGCGCTCGGCGCGCTGTTCATCCTCGTCACGCTGTTCCTGCCGCGCGGCATCGTGGGCACTTTCGGCTCGAAGCTCTTCGGGCACCGGTGGTCGAAATGAACGGCCCGAAAACCACCGAGGCGCTTCTCTATCTCGACGGCGTCAGCGTGTCGTTCGACGGCTTCAAGGCGCTGAACCAGCTTGCCCTGCTGATCGCGCCGGGCGAAATGCGCGCCATCGTGGGGCCCAACGGCGCCGGCAAGACGACGATGATGGACGTCATCACCGGCAAGACCCGGCCCGACACGGGCGACGTGCTGTTCGACGGCGGGCAGCACGACCTGACGCGCCTGGACGAAGCGACGATCGCAGAACTTGGAATCGGGCGGAAATTCCAGAAACCGACCGTGTTCGAAAGCCACACGGTCGAGGACAATCTGCGCCTCGCACTGAAGGCACCGCGCAGCGTTTTTCCGACCCTGACCGCGCGGCGGACCGCGGAGGAAAAGGCGCGGCTCGACGAACTGTTCGCGACCGTGAAGCTCGGCAGCCAGCGCAACACGCAGGCCGGCGGGCTTTCGCATGGCCAGAAACAGTGGCTCGAGATCGGCATGCTGCTCGCGCAGGACCCGGCGCTGCTGCTCGTCGACGAACCCGTCGCCGGCATGACCGATGCCGAGACGTTCGAGACGGCAGAACTGCTCAAGCGCATCAATCGCACGCATTCGGTCGTCGTCGTCGAACACGACATGGCGTTCGTGCGCGAACTGGGCGTCAAGGTCACGGTTCTGCACGAAGGTTCGGTCCTGGCCGAAGGCACGATCGATCAGGTCAGCGCCGACCAGCGCGTCGTCGAAGTCTATCTGGGGCGCTAGATCATGCTCGATGTCTCCGCCATCGACCTCTACTACGGCGCCTCGCAGGCGCTGCGCGGCGTTTCGGTCACGGCAAAGCCAGGGCGCATCACCTGCGTGCTGGGGCGCAACGGCGTTGGCAAGACCTCGCTGATGCGCGCCATCGTCGGCCGCAGCCCGATCGCCAAAGGCGCGATCTCGTTCGGCGGCGAGGACATTGCCGCGCTCCCGGCTTTCGAGCGCGCACGCCGGGGCATTGCGTTCGTTCCGCAGGGCCGCGAGATCTTCCCGTTGCTGACGGTCGAGGAAAACCTGCGCACGGGCCTTTCGGCGCTGCCGCGGCGCGCGCGCGCGATGAACGACGAGGTGTACGGCCTCTTCCCCGTCCTGAAGGACATGCTGCGCCGGCGCGGCGGCGACCTTTCCGGCGGCCAGCAGCAGCAGCTTGCCATCGCCCGCGCGCTGATCATGCGCCCGCGCCTGCTGGTGCTGGATGAGCCGACCGAAGGCATCCAGCCCTCGATCATCAAGGATATCGGCCGCACGATCGCGTTGCTGCGTTCGCGCGGCGACATGGCGATCGTGCTGGTCGAGCAGTATTTCGATTTTGCCAAGGAACTGGCCGACGACATGGTCGTGCTCGACCGCGGCGAGGTCGTCATGGCGGGCGAATCGGCGGCACTGGACCACGAAACGGTCCGCCGCCACATGACGATCTGACGCCCGCCACCTTGCAAGGGCGCGCGCCGACGCCTATTTCTGGATGGTGGCAGCCCTCCTGATCCCCCTTTCGCGCTGGATTTTGATCGTGCTTGCGGCCCTGCTCGTCGGGCCGACTGTCATGCTTTTCAGCGTGCAGAACGCGCGTGCCGACTGGCGCACGGCAAGCCGCGAGCCCGTGGGGCTGGCGCCGGACCCAGCACGGGCACGCCAGGCGATGGTGCAGGTCTATGGTGCACGCGCGGTCAGCTGGCGGGGTGCTTTCGGCGTGCACACCTGGTTTGCGGTCAAGCCGACCGGTGCCGCCGAGTGGACCACCTACCAGATCATCGGCTGGCGCGCGCTCTATGGCGGGGATGCGCTGGTCGTCACCCAGGGGCCGCCCGACCGTCGCTGGTTCGGCGCCGAGCCCGAACTGTACGCGCAGATCGAAGGCGAGGGCGTCGATGCCGTGATCGCGCGGATCGTCGCGGCGGCGGAAGCCTATCCGTGGCGCGGGACATATACGCTATGGCCGGGGCCGAATTCGAACACGTTCACGGCAATGGTCGCACGCGCGGCACCCGAGCTGCGCCTCGATCTGCCGTCGACGGCCATCGGCAAGGACTATCTGGGGCCCGTCACGTTCGCGGCAAAGGCGCCGAGCGGCACCGGCTTCCAGCTCTCGCTCTGGGGCCTGCTCGGCCTGACGCTGGCAAAGCAGGAAGGGCTCGAGATCAACGTCGCTGGCCTCACCTTCGGCATCGATCCGCTTGGCCTTGCGATCAAGGCGCCGGGCATCGGACGGATCGGCCCTGCCGCCGACCCGGTTCGCGCGCACGCGACCGACTAGCGCGCACGCAGCAGTTTCACGCCTTCCATCAACGCCAGCAGAAGCACACCGGCCGCAGCAACGACGGCCATGTCGTCGGCGTGCAGCGGACCAAATGCGAAAAGCGTGCGTATGGTCGGCCACGAAAGGGCTGCCGCGAGTACCGTCGCCACCACGATCAGCACGGCGGCGAGTGCCGCATTCGGCCGGAACAGTGCCGCACGCAGTGATGCACCGCGTGCACGGTTGACGAAAATCAGCGCCACGATCGACGCGACCAGCGCAAAGAACGTCAGCGCGCGCAGTTCGTCGACTGGCATGCCGCGCGCCCACGCAGCCAGGTAGATCCCCGCGACGATCGCCAGCGCGCCGCAACCCTGCACGACGCCCCATCCGATCAGCACGACCGAGAACAACGGCTCGTCCGGATCGCGCGGCGGCCGCTGCATCACGTCGGGCTCCGCCTCCTCCGCCTCGAAGACGAGCGAGCAGACCGGATCGATCACCATTTCCAGAAACGCGATGTGGATCGGGCCGAAGACCGGCGGCATGCCGAAAAGCAGGGGCAGCAGCGCCAGGCCCGCAACCGGAACATGGACCGCCAGGATGAAGGCCATCGCCTTGCGCAGATTGTCGTAGATCCGCCGGCCAAGCCGGATCGCCTTCACGATCGAACCGAAATCATCGTCGAGCAGGACAAGGCCGGCCGCTTCGCGCGCCACGTCGGTCCCCCGGCCGCCCATGGCGATCCCGATATTCGCCGCCTTCAGCGACGGTGCATCGTTGACGCCGTCGCCCGTCATCGCGACAATCCCGCCATTCGCCTTCAGGGCCTCGACGATACGCAGCTTCTGCTCTGGCATGATGCGCGCGAATACCGACGTATCGGCGATACACCGGGCGAGCGTTGATCCATCCATCGCGGCAAGCTCGCTCCCGCTCACGACGCGCGCTGCATCGATGCCGGCCGCGCGCGCGATCGCCTGTGCCGTTTGCGGATAGTCGCCCGTTATCATCGCCACACGGATTCCGGCGGCCCGGCATTCGCGCACGGCGTCGGGCACGCTTGCCCGCAGCGGATCGGCGAGACCCACAAGGCCACGGAATTCGAAATCGAAATCGGCGTGCGACGACGGCAACTCGCCCGTTTCGTGCCGGGCCGCGGCAATCCCCAGCACGCGCAGGCCCTCGCGGGCCATTGCGTCGGTCGCCGCATCGAGTCGCGCGCGCGACGCGGCATCAAGCCGGCACAATCGTGCGATCGCTTCGGGCGCGCCTTTCGCGGCGATGTCGAAGTTCGCCGGATCGGCCTTCGACGCGCGCACGTTCGACATCGCCAGCAGGTCCGGGCGCAATCCATAGGTCTGAAGAATCGGATCGTCAGTTCCGGGGGCGAAATTGTGGAAGGCCCGTTCCATCGGATCGACGGGCTCGGCTGCACTTGCCTGCCGCCCCGCCGCGGCAAGTGCCATGAACTCGCCGGCCTCCGGCGATGGCGCGCCCGCGCGCAGCGTCCGCCCGTCGGGCAGCCGAAGCTCGGCCAGCGCCATGCGGTTCTCGGTTAGCGTCCCGGTCTTGTCGGTGCACAGGATCGTCGCTGACCCCAAGGTCTCGATGGCCGCAGCCCGGCGGGTCAGTACGCGCGCGCGCGAGATGCGCCAGGCACCCATCGCCATGAAGACGGTGAGGACGACCGGGAACTCCTCGGGCAGCATCGACATGCCCACGGCAATGCCGGCGAGAACGCCGTCGAGCCACGCGCCGCGCGTCAAACCGTGGAGCAGCACCACCAGCAGGCTGACCGCACCACCGCCAACGGCAAACAGGCGGACGGCGCGGCGCGTCTGTGTCTGGAGGCGTGGGGCTTCGCTGGCGGTATCGCGCAAGGCCTGCCCGATGCGCCCGATCTCGCTTCGCGCGCCGGTGGCGACGACCTCGGCAAGCGCCGAGCCACGCACGACGAGCGATCCGGAATAGACATAAGGCAGGTCTTCACCACCCGGTCTCGGACGATCGCCGGCTTCCGCCGGCCCGATCGCCCTTTTCCGCACGGCCATGGATTCGCCGGTAAGGAGCGATTCGTCGGCCTGCAGGTCCTGTGCTTCGATCACGCGAGCGTCGGCCGGAACGCGATCGCCCTCCGAAAGGACAACCAGATCGCCGCGTACGACCTCACGGCCGGCGATGCGCACGCGTTGCCCGCCACGCACGACGAGCGCACGCGGGCTTGTCAGGTCGCGCAACGCTTCCAGCACGCGTTCGGTTCGGACCTCCTGCACGACGGTGATCGCGACCGAGAGAACCGCAAACGCGAGCAGCACGGCCGCCCCGCGAACATCGCCAAGCAGGAAATAGATGGCACCGCCGCCGATCAGGAGCGCCAGCATCGGCTCGCGCAGCACTTCCATGACGATGCGCAGTGGCGTCCGCCGATCGCCCTGCGGCAACTCGTTCGGCCCTTCGGCGACAAGACGCGCCGCCGCTTCGCTTGGCTCGAGTCCGGATCGGGGATTCTGCATCATGTTCTCAAACGTATGACGGCGGCCGCGCCGGCCGCCTTGACCCAGCGCAAAGATCGATCGCGCGCTCGCGCATGCTACACTGTCCCGCGGCAGCCAGGAGGCCGGATGAACCGCAAGGTCGACGTATACAACCCCCTGTCGCGCGCTTTGCACTGGGCAACGGCCCTGCTGGTCGCGCTGCAATTCGCGTTCGGCGTGCTCATGGTCCGGGACTGGCCGGAGGGGAGCCTCTGGGCAACGCTCGTGGACCGGTTCCAGCTCTACGATTCGCACAAGGTGCTGGGGCTTGCGCTGCTGGCGTTGGTCATCTTCCGTCTTGCGAACCGCGCCGCGCGCGGCGCGCCGGGCAAGCTGCCGGAGATCCCGGCCTGGCAGCAGGGCGCCGCGACGCTTGCCCACGCGGCACTCTATCTCCTGCTGATCGTCGTGCCGCTGCTCGGCTGGCTGGGGATCTCGTTCTATCCGGCATTGAAGGTATTCGACTCTGCCGTGCTGCCGGCCCTGGTGTCGCCCAACCGGCCGGCGTCGGAGGTCGTGCTTTTCTGGCACGTCTGGGCAGCATTCGCGCTTGTCGGCCTTGCCGTGGCGCATGCGGCGATCGCACTCCACCATCATTTCGTGCGGCGCGACCGGACACTCGATCGCATGCTCGGGCGCTAGCGTGCGAGACAAGAAAGGGCGCGCACGAGTTCACGCGCGGCCGGCGGCAACGGATTGTCGGCCCGCGCGTTGCGTGTGGCGGTTTCGCACGACAGCCAGAAATAGCCGGCGGCCGGGTCGACGACGAGCCGCGCGGGGTTGAAATCCGGCGCAAGCAGGACCGACAGGTAGGGCGTCGTCGAATTCCAGGCGAGACGATAGGTGGCCGGGTCGATGCGGGCGGCCGAAACGAAGCGCGCATCGCCAAGTTGCGAATCGGCAAACGTGCCCGTCGCCAGCATGCGCACGGCCGTCTTGTACGAATTCCAGCCGGCAACGAACTTCGCGATTTCGACACTGTGGACAAGCATCACCAGACAGAACGCGGCCGTGAAGGCCACGCAATCGCGCCGCGAAAGCCAATCGCGGAGCCGGATGAAATGCGCACCGAATGGCAAGGTGCGAATTCGGGGCAAATCTGCCGCGAACAGCGCGGCGAACGCGCCGAACAGCGGCGTTGCAAGCAGCAGGATCGTTCGCAGCGAATAGCGCATTTCCGCAAGCAGCGCGCGATCAAAAATGAGCCAGTAGACGGCCGCACCCGAAGCCGCCAGAAGTGCCGCCAAATTCGTTCGCCCGGTCACCGCATATAGCGCGGCGAAAGCGCCAAGCACCGCCGCCGCAAGCAGGAAAGCCGGATCCGTAAGATTGGCGGGATCGACGAATTTATACGCAGCCGCACCCAGGACACCGGCGATATGCGCATCCGGCGGCAGGGTCAATTTGACGACCGCCCAAACAACCATCGCCGCCGCATAGGCACCGATGCCCCGGCGCGGACGCGCGACAAGGCTTGCCAGTGCGATGCACGCGGCAAGAGCGACACCGCCCTCGTGTGTCAGCACGAGCGACTGGAACAGCGCATAGAGACCAACCGATCGCGGCATGCCGCCGCGCGCATCGAGTGCAAGTGCCAGCGTCGGCCAGAACAGCGCATGCGCCATTGCCATTTCGGTCGGGAAGCCGAAGCAGAACGGCAAAATTGCAGCAGTCGAGCCACAGGCGAATGCGAATACGGTTCTGTGGGGGCTGGGATCGAGCGCGCGCACGGCCAACAGGGAAATGGCCGGCGCCGAAAACAGCAGCGCTCCGTAAGCGTAGATGCCCGCCATCGCGCTGCCGGTCGCGGCAACGACGATGTCGGCCGGCACATAGAACGCCAGATAGCTGAAGATGCGGCCCGAGATGTTGTGCCAGTGGAAGGCCCACGCATCGCGCGCGGCCACCGAATAAGCGAAGATCGAACCGTCGCCGTACATTTCAAGCCCGAATGCGAGCCCGACCAGCGGCGAGAGAACGGCAAATGTGATCGCCGCGCCGACGACCGTCGCGCGCAGCCGGCCGATGGCCCCGTCAGACATCGCGCGGGGTCGGCGCGCGGTCGTCGGAAAAGCCGGCGGTGTCGCTTTCGACGAACAGCGGGCGGCCCTTCACTTCCTCGAACACGCGCCCCAGATAGGCGCCGAACAGACCGAGCGTGAGCAACTGGATCGAGCCCAGCAGCAGCACCGCGACGATGACCGACGCGTAGCCGGGCACGTCCACGCCGTAGGCAAGCGTGCGCACGATGAAGAAGATCGACAGGGCCAGCGACGGCACGGCGAGGATCAGGCCGATATAGCCGCTCGCGACGAGCGGTACGGTGCTGAAGCTTGCGAGAGCGTCGACCGCGAACCGGAGCAGGCGCAACGGCGAGAATGACGTCTTGCCGGTAGTCCGTTCCGGTGGATCGAACGGCACGCCGCCGTGCCGGAAGCCGACCCACGCATAGAGCCCCTTCATGAATCGCGCACGCTCAGGCATGTCGCGCAGCACGTCCGCCACCCGCCGGTCGACGAGGCGGAAGTCGCCCGCCCCCGGCGGCATGCGGATGTCGGTCAGGTGGCGGAAGACGCGGTAGAACGCGCGGCTTGCCCAGCGCCGCACGAACGTATCGGCATTGCGGGTGGTGCGCACCGCGTAGACCATGTCGAGCCCCTCACGCCAGCGCGCGACGAACTCGGGGATCAGCTCGGGCGGATGCTGGAGATCGGCATCCATCATCACGATGGCGCGGCCGGCGGCACGGCGCAGCCCGGCCGTCAGCGCCACGTCCTTGCCGAAATTGCGCGACAGGCGCACGAGCTTGATGCGCGCATCCGTCGCGCGCGCCGCCTTAAGCGCATCCCAGGTCGCATCGCGGCTGCCGTCGTCGATGCAGATGATCTCGCTTTTGAGGTTCAGGCCGTCGAGTACCGCCCCCAGCCGCGCAAAAAGCGCCGCAAGCCCGGCGCTTTCGTTGAAGACTGGAACAATTACCGATAGATCGGGAACGGCCGGCACGACAGAATTGCTCATGCCCGTATCCTTTGCCGGGCGCGGCGGACCGTCAAGTCGGGAGCGCGGAATTCGTGGACGAAATCATCGTATGCGCGGACGACTACGCGATTTCGCCGGGCGTGAGCCGGGCAATCCGCCGGCTTGCGGGGGCAGGCCGCATCGACGCGACAAGCTGCATGACCGACACGGAATTCTGGCCGGCCGAAGGGGCCGCCCTGCGTTCGCAGGCCCCGGATATCCAGATCGGCCTCCATCTCGCGTTCACCGGCGGCCCGCGCGGAACTTTGGGCGGCCTTGCACTGCGCGCATTCGCCGGGCGGCTCGATCCGCGTGCGATCGCGGTGGAGATCGAGCGGCAGATCGACGCGTTCGAGCGCGTCTTCGGCTCACCGCCGGCCTATATCGACGGGCACCAGCATACGCACCAGTTCCCCGTGATTCGGGCAGCCGTGCTGGCCCTTTGGGACCGACGGGTCGACCGGTCACGCACCTGGCTGCGCGTTTCCGACGCCCCGGCGGGGCCCGCCGCGCTCAAATCGGTGGCGATCGGCGCGCTTGGCCGCGCGATGAAGCGCGATGCGCGCGCGCGCGGCATTCCGACCAACGACCGGCTCGTCGGCGCCTACGGATTCTCCGGCAAGACGCCCTATTCGCGGATATTCGAGGATGCGCTGGCACAGGCGCGCGGCAAGACCGTGGTGATGTGCCATCCTGGCGAGGTCGACGACGCACTGCGCGCTGCCGACGATCTTGTCGAGCCGCGTGCGGCCGAACTTGCGTATTTCGAGAGCGATTCCTACGCGGCCCTGCGCGCCACGAAAGTGCGCCGGTAGGGGTTTTCGCCGCGATTGCGCGGCGCGCGTTCGCCGGCAAGGCCGGCATCGCGCAGGATTTCGACGAACGTCGCATCGTCATAGGCCGCGAGCCCGGCCTGCGCGCGCATGCGGCGGTAATCCGAAAAAAATGTCGCGACGAGCGAGGCCAGTGCCGCCATGAAGAAGCCGTGTCGCCAGGCGAACGACAGCAGCGCGCGCACGTCGTCGACGATGCGATTGTCGGGCGGGATAATATCGGTGACGATAAGCCGTCCGTCGGCGGCCAGAAGCCGGCGCGCCGCGCCGAGGAACCAATCGAGCAGCGCCCGGTCGAGATACTGGACGACAGAACTGGCAAACACGAGATCGACCGAGCCTTCCGGGAGCGCATCGAGAGATTCGGGCGCCACGACCTCGATGCGCGGCTCGCCCGCGTATTTCGCGGCAAGGCGCGCACGCAGCGTCGGCGCGGCGTCGCACAGATAGAGCTTTGCAGCCTTTGCCGCGACCCGGCCGGATTCGAGCGCCTCCCCACAGCCATAGTCGAGCACGCGTAGATCGCCGCGCCCGCCCAGCGCATCGATCAGTTCGTCGGCAATGACTTGGAAATGCGCGGCGAGATGCCGCTCTCCGACATAGACGGAATTCGGCCGATCCCAGAATTCGGCCCAGTTGCGCGCCATCGAATCATCCCTTCAAGTCGATCCGGCGATCTTCGGGGGCACGGGCGGGCCTGTCAAACCGGTCAGAGAATGTTGGCGTGACGGGCGCCGAGTGCGGCCGCGTCGAGCCCGCGGCGCGCCATGAGCAGCAGGCACAGATGCTCGAACAGGAGATGGAGTGCCAGTTCGAACGGGCTGCCGAGCGGGAGGACGCTCAGCGGCGGGTCTGCCATCGTCTGGGCCGGCAGACGCAGGATCGCGTCGGCATCGGGCACGCGTTCGGGCCGGGCGGTGATGGCCGCGATACGCGCACCCGACCGGCGGGCAGCGGCCGCAACCGCATCGGCCGTCGGCAACGAACCAAGCGCCACGGCCGAAATGAACAGATCCCCCGTTGCGGCCGGCGGTGCGGCAAGCTGGCCCACGAAGTGGGCTTCGATGCCGCACTGCGCCAGCCGCATCGCGAAGCCCTGTACCGCCAGTCCGGTTCGCCCGATCCCGTAGAGAAAGACGCGGCGCGCACGCTCGATATCATCGGCAAGCGCTTCGACACCGGCCGCATCGAGCGCTTCGAACGCCCTGCGCTGTTCGGCGAAAACGGCGTCGATGAAGGCGGCCGGCTTCACGAGGCGTGGCGGTGAAGAACGCCGCGTTCGAGGAAGATCTCGGTGATTGCATCGGCGATGGCAACGAAGCGTGGATCCTTGCGGGCCGTGAGGCCGCGCGGGCGCGGCATGTCCACATCCATGATCGTCTCGATCCGGCCCGGGCGCGGCGACATGACGACGACGCGGTCGGCGAGAAGGACGGCTTCGTCGATCGAATGCGTAATGAAGACGACCGTCTTTTTCGTCTCCATCCATAGCCGTTCGAGATCGATGCGCATCTGCTCGCGCGTCAGCGCGTCGAGGGCGCCGAACGGCTCGTCCATCATCAGCAGCGGTGGTTCGTGCACGAGCGCGCGCGCGATCGACGCGCGCTGCTTCATGCCGCCGGAAAGCTCGTACGGACGCCGTTCGGCGAAATCGGCAAGCCCCACCGCTGCAAGGAGCTGGCGTGCCTTGGGAAGGTAGGTCGCCCGGTCCAGCCCGCGCATGTCGATCTGGAACATCACGTTCTCGAGGATGTTGCGCCATTCGAGCAGGATCGGCTGCTGGAAGACGATGCCCACGTCGGTGACGGGTCCGTCGACAGGCTTCCCGAAAACGGAAAGGTCGCCGCTCGTGCGAGCGACCAGCCCGGTCACGAGGCGCAGCAGCGTGGACTTGCCGCAGCCCGACGGACCGACGATGGCGACGAATTCACCCGGCGCCACCTCGAGGTCGAGCGGCGAGAGCGCCAGGGTCGCCTGTGTCCCGCGCCCGTAGGTCTTGCTGACGCCGCGGATGGAAATGCCGGATGTCGCGCTCATCGCCTCGCCTGCCGTTTCGGGGGAATGGGGGATGTCCGCGCGAGCGGCCACACGCGTGCCAGTTCGCGCGCGGCGGCATCCAGAAGCGTCGCAAGCCCGCCGCGACGCTCGGCCGGCATCCGCACGATGGGGCCTGCAACGCTTGTCGTGCCCATGGCGCGGCCCGTGGCCGGATCGCGGATCGCGACGGCGATGGCGGCAACGCCAGCCTCCGCCTCTTCGATCGCGGTGCCATAGCCATTGCGCCGCACCGCGGCCAGATCGCGACGCAGGGCTTCGATCGTCGAAATGGCACGCGGGCCGACATTGCCGGTCTTCTTGCCAAGGCCGTCGGCAAGCGCGATCGCACAGGCCGCCTCGTCATCGAGCGTGGCGAGCCAAGCCTTTCCGTTGGCGGTTGCAAACGAGACGATCCGCCCGCCCGATGATGGCTGATAGAGCAGCCCGGCCGGTGCGCCCTGCGCCGAGCCGATCCATACCAGTCGCTCCCCGTCGACGACGGTCAGCCGCACCAGTTCGCCCGACTCGCGCGCCACACGCTCGAGGATGCCGTGCGTCGCGTCGACGATGCCGGCCGACTGCATATAGCGCTGGCCGAGAACGGCAAGGCGCAGCGTCAGCCGGTATTGGCCCGTCGCGTCGTCCTGTTCGACCCAGCCTTCGCGCGCAAGATGATCGAGCAGGCGCTGCACGCTGCTCTTCGGGCAATCGAGTGCCAAGGCAAGATCGGTCAGCCGATGATCGTGCCCGGCATCCGACATCGCCTCGAACAGGGCCAATAAGTGTGTGATCTGGGGCTTGACGACGCGCATGTTATCGGTACATCGTTCCATTAGGGACGATATCCAGTTTGCACGAGCCCGGTTGGCCGTCAACGGATTTCGCCCTTGGGGAGCGAAACGACGTGACAACGAACCTCACGACACGCGGCCTTCTGGCCCGGCTGTCCGGCGGATTTCAGATCGCCGCGACGGTGGCCGCCTTCATGCTGCTGTGGGAAGCCGCCGCGCGCATCTTCAGCCTGCCCTCCTACATCCTGCCGCCGCCGTCCGAAATCATCGCCGAACTGATCAAGCGGCGCGGGCAATATGCATATGCCGCGAGCTTCACGCTGCGGCCGATGCTGCTGGGCTTTGCCGTGGCCGTGGCGGTCGGCATCGCCTTGGCGCTGGTCGTCGCCTTCTCGCGCACGATGGAAAAGACGATCTATCCGTTGCTCGTGTTCTTCCAGATCGTGCCGAAAATCGCGGTCGCGCCGCTTTTCATCATCTGGTTCGGCTTCGGCCTGCTGCCAAAGGTGCTGCTCGTCTTCCTTCTCTCCTTCTTCCCCGTCGTCGTCTCCGCGATCACGGCGTTCCGTTCGGTCGACCCCGACATCATGGACCTCGCGCGATCGACAGGTGCCGGGCGCTGGCGGATTTTCGTTCGCGTGCAGGTGCCGCACGCGCTGCCCATGCTCTTCACCGGCATAAAGGTCGCCGCCGCCCTGTCCGCGACCGCCGCGGTCGTGGCCGAATTCGTGGCCTCCGATCGCGGCCTCGGCTACCTGCTGCTCGAAGCGAACGGGAATCTGAACACCGGCATGGCGTTTGGTTCCGTCTTCGTGCTGACGGCGCTCGGCTTCGCGCTCTACGCGGCCGTCGAGATCGCCGAGCAGGTGCTGATCCCATGGCACGTGTCGCAGCGCGCACACGGCGACGTTACCAATCCGATCTGACTCAGAAGAAAGACAAGGGAGTGAAACGATGAAACGTCTTGCCGGATTCCTCGCGGCCTGCGTCCTGCTGGCTGCCGGGCCCGCCGTGGCCCAGGAAAAGGCCACGCTGCGGCTCAACTGGCTGATCTACGGCTTTCACACGCCGTTCTATCTCGGCGTCGATCGCGGCTACTACAAGGCCGAAGGGATCGATCTGGAGATCGGCGAAGGCCAGGGTTCCGGCCGCGCGGTGCAGGTGATCGCCGCCAAGGGCGACACGTTCGGCCTTTCCGACGGGGCGAGCATCGTCAACGGCGTCGCCAAGGGCGCACCCATCAAGGCCGTGATGGGTATCATGGATACGACGCCTTTCGCGATCATCGCGCGCGCCGATTCCGGCATCAAGACGATCAAGGATTTCGAAGGCAAGACGATCGCCGCCACCGCCGGGGAAGCAGGCCTGACGATCATGCCCGCGCTGCTCAAGAGCGCGAAACTCGACCCGAACAAGGTGGGTTTCCTGCGCGTCGACGGGCCGGCGAAGATCGTTTCGGTCCTCGAGAAGCGCGCCGAGGCGCTGCTGGGCGGCAGCGAGAACCAGCCCTTCATCCTCGAGCAGCGCGGCGTGGCCTCGACCGTATTCAATTATGCCGACTACGGCGTCAACACGATGGGCCTTGCCATCCACGTGCATGCCGACACGTTGCGCGACAAGCCGAAGCTGGTCGCAGGCTTCATCCGCGCCACGCAGAAGGCGTTCATGGAAGCCGAGAAAGACCCGTCGGCCGCCATTGCCGCCGGCCTCAAGATCAAGCCCGACATGGACAAGGACATGGCGCTGAAACAGCTCAACGCCGGCCTCAAGCTCGTGCGTTCGCGCACGGCGCCGAAGGCCGCGATCGGCTTCATGCCGCCTTCGGACTGGCAGATGACGCTGGACCTGATGAAGGAGTTCCAGGACCTCAAGACCGACCTGCCGGCGAACGCGTTCTATACGAACGACCTGCTGCCGAAGTAAGGCCTGCGTGAACGTGGCCACGACAGCGCCCCGCCCCGTCATCGTGACGGGCGGGGCGCGCGGCATCGGGCTTGGCGTGGCGAAGCGTCTTGCGCGGAGCGGTGTTGCGGTCGCGCTATGGGACCGCGACGGCGAGGCAGCCAGGCAGGCGGCCAAGTTGCTTGGCCCGGCGCACGCCGCCTTTGCCTGCGACATCGCCGACGAAGCGCAGGTCGAAGCGGCGGCCGAAGCGACGTGGGCGCAATTCGGCGCGATCGGCGGGCTCGTCAACAATGCCGGGATTCTCGGCCCCGTGGCGCCGCTTTGGGAACATGCGTCCGCCGAATTTCGGCGTGTTGTCGACGTCAATCTCGTGGGCACCTTCCTCGTGTCCAAGGCGTGCGTGCGGCGCATGCGCGCACAACGCGAGCCAAAGGGCGCGCGCATCGTCAATGTCTCGTCGATCCAGGCAAAGGAAGGCATGCCGATGGCGGCTGCCTATGCGGCATCGAAAGCCGGCATCCTTGCGCTGACCAAGACAATGGGAAAGGAACTGGCGCGCGAGGGAATTCTCGTGAACGCCGTGACGCCGGCGGCTGCCGAAACCGACATGGCGCGCGAGATCGATGACGGGCGGCGGGCCGAAATCGTCGGGCGGATCCCCATGGGCCGCTTCGTCGGTGTCGACGAGATTGCTGCACTCGTTGCGTGGCTGCTTTCCGAGGATTGCGGATTTTCAACCGGTGCCGTCTTCGATATTTCAGGCGGCCGGGCGACCTATTGAGGAGAAGGACGATGGCGCTGGCAGGCGGCGGGGCGATCTGCATCTGGAACGACATCACGCCCGAAGGCCGCGACGAGTTCTACGCGTGGCATCTCCACGAGCACATGCCCGAACGCGTGGGCGTGCCGGGCTTCCGGCGCGGGCGGCGCTATATCGCGATCGATGCGACAACAAGGCCCGAGTTCTTCACGCTCTATGAAACCGAAGATCCGGGCGTAATGACGAGTGCCGCCTATCTTGCCCGCCTCAACGCGCCCACACCATGGACGAAAAAGGCAACGCAGGGCTTTCGCAATACCTCGCGTGCGCTCACCCGCGTGCGGGCCAGTCACGGCCCCGGAGCGGGCGGCATTCTCGCGACGGTCCGTTTCGCGGTGCGGCCGGGCCGCGCGCAGGCGATTGTCGACGCGATGGCCGGAAAGCTGCTGCCGGAAGCTGCCGCGATGGCACAGATCTCGGGCGCGCATTTCTGCGCGACCGATTCGGCCGCGAGCGCCGAAAAGACCGCCGAAAGCCGCGGGCGGCCGGACATCCTCGCGGCACCGGAATGGGTGCTCCTCGTGGAGGGCTGCAACGAAGGGCCGGTGCGCGCCGCATCGGCGTCGATCCTTGCCGGGCTGGACGGACTTGTGGACGGTGCGCCGGATATCGGGCTTTACCGCCTTGAACATCAGTGTTGATCGCCTTCGCAGGCGCACAATCGCTACCCCCTGTTCATTCGGCCCGTCGACGCGCTAAACACGTGCCGCAATGAGCGGATACGAAATCGGCCTCGTCGGCCTTGGGACAATGGGCGCCAATCTGGCGCGCAATCTTGCGGAAAACGGCGCACGCGTGGCGCTTTTCGATCCGGCACCGGGAACCGCCGCGCGGCTCGGCGCCGAGCTTGGTTCCAAGGGAACCGCAACCGACTCGCTCGCCCGGCTCTGCGCAGAACTTTCGGCCCCGCGTACGGTCTTCCTGATGGTGCCGGCCGGCGAAGCCGTCGACCAGAGCATTGCCGAACTGCTGCCGCTGCTTTCGCCCGGCGATGCGATCATCGACGGCGGAAATTCGCTCTATACCGATACGGAGCGGCGGGTCGCCGCCTGCGCGCCGCGCGGCGTGGATTTCATGGGCTTCGGCCTTTCGGGCGGATCGGAAGGGGCGCGGCGCGGGCCGTCGATCATGGCAGGCGGTGGCGGCGCGGTCGGCCGGATGGCGCCGCTATTTCGTGCGATCGCCGCGAAGGCCGAAGGCGAAGCGTGCTTTGCACATGTCGGTCCGGGCGGTGCAGGCCACTTCGTCAAGATGCTGCACAACGGCATCGAATATGCCTTGATGCAGCTGATCGCCGAAGCCTACCAGATCATGCAGGGCATGCTGGGCATGTCGGCACGCGAGATGCTCCCTGTCTTCCACGGCTGGGCGGCCGGCGACCAGGGCGGGTTCCTGATCGAGTGCGCGGCACGCGTGCTGGCAACCGACGATCCGGAGACTGGCAAGCCGCTCATCGACCTTATCGAAGACCGCGCGGGGCAAAAAGGCACGGGCAAGTGGGCAGCCAACGCCACGCTCGACTATGGCGTTGCCGCGCCGACCTTGGCCGAGGCGGTCCACGCGCGCTGCCTGACCGCGCTCCGGCCCGAACGGATCGCCGCGCAACAGGCGCTTGGCAACCCTGTGACCCGCTACCCGGGCGACCGGCAGGCCATCCTCGCCGATCTGGGCGACGCGCTGCTTGCCTCGAACATTTCGGTCCATGCGCAGGGCTTTGCGACGATTGCCGCAGCCGCGGCCGAAAAAAACTGGCCAATCGACCTTGGGGCGGTCGCACGCATCTGGCGGGGCGGCTGCATCATCCGCTCGCGCCTGCTCAACAAGATCGCATCCGCCTACGCGCGCGACGGGAAACTTGCGAACCTTCTGCGCGACCCGGATATCTGGTCGCTCGTGTCGACGCGCGACGCGGCCTGGCGGCGCGTCGCCATCGCGGCAATCTCCCACGGGACACCGGCGCCTGCATTCCAGTCGGCGCTTGCCTATGCGGGTGCGTACCGGACCGGGCGCCTGTGGGCAAACATGATCGACGGCCAGCGCGACCTGTTCGGCGCGCACGGTTTCGGACGGATCGACCGGCCCGGTCGCCACCACGCGGATTGGGCATCATCGTGATCGTCGTCGTCGTCATGGGAGTTGCGGGCTGCGGCAAGAGCACGATCGGGCCGCTCCTGGCCGAGGCCCTCGGCGGCAATTTCGCGGAAGGCGACCAGTTCCATCCGCCGGCGAACGTCGCGAAGATGAGCCGCGGCGAGCCGCTCGACGATGCCGACCGCATGCCGTGGCTGAACGCAATGGCGGCCGCCATCCGCGACTGGCGCACGAAGGACAGGCCGACCGTTCTCGCCTGCTCGGCCCTTCGCCAACGCTATCGCGAGATCCTTTCGGACGGCAGTGACGAGGTGCACTTCGTCTATCTGCGCGGCAGCGAGGCGACGATCGGCGCACGCCTTTCGGCGCGCCGCGGGCATTTCATGCCGCCTTCGCTGCTCAAGAGCCAGTTCCAGACACTGGAAGAACCCAGCGATGCGATTGTCGCCGATGTCGGGAAAGCCCCGGCGGATATCGCTGCGGGAATCCTCGCGCAACTGCGCGTCTAACATACAAAAATCGTCATCGGCGGAATATTCCCGAGCACAGGCATAGACTTCCCGTAGTCTTGCATACGTAGAAAATCCCGCAGTAATTGTGATACTATTTCCAATCATGCTCGACGGCGTATTGGAAATAGAACGGGCGACCGAGCGGCTGCGTTCGGCGTACGCCTATTGGCGAACGAAGAGCATCGACGGCCGCCTTCCGGGCCGCGCGGACATCGATCCGGGCGAGATGGTGGCGTTTCTTGCCAATATCGTTTTGCTTGATGTGCTTCGCGAGCCGCTTGATTTCCGCTACCGGCTCATGGGAACGGCCGTCGAGGCACACATGCTGCGGCCGTATATCGGCGAATTGATGAGCACGGTCGAACACCAACGCGCACCCAGTCGCATCTGGTCGGACTTCGAGACCGTCGCCCTGCGGCGACGCCCGATCCTGACAGACGTGCCCTATGTCGGCCCGCATCGCGACTTCATGCGCGTCCAGCACGTGATCATGCCGCTTGCGGCAGACGGCGAGACCGTCGACATGGTGCTATCGGTCGTAGATTTCGTCCCGAAGGATTGAAATACGCCCGCCTTCAGGCCGGCGGATAACCGGCATCCGACAGGGCGCGACGCACCGCGGCAATATCCGCATCCCCCTCGACCCGGACGCGATGCGATTCGACATCGATATCGACTTTCGCCACCGGCGCCACCTGCCGGATGGCGGCGGTCACCCGTCGCGCGCAGGCACCACAATGCATTGCCTCAATCGTCAGTTCGGTCACCATTTCCGTGTCCCTTCCATTCTCATGCTTTCTTTCGCCGGCCGGCACGCTTGGGCGGATGGCAATGGGCGCTTCCTGCATCCGCCGGTTCGGCAAGCGATGTCAGGATTGGACAGTCCGGCCGCCCGTCGCCGTGGCAGGTGCGCGCTAGATGGCGCAATGTCGCCACCATCGCCTGCAAGGCCGCGATCTTTCCTTCAAGCTCGACAATGTGGCCGATCGCGATCCGTTTGACGTCGGCACTCGCTCGTCGCTTGTCGCGCCACAGCGCGAGAAGATTCCCGATCTCGTCGATCGAGAAGCCGAGATCGCGGGCCCGGCCGGCAAACCGCAGCGTATGGACATCCTCGGGCGAATAGAGGCGATACCCGCCCGTCGAGCGCGGCGGGGGACGCAACAGGCCGATCGATTCGTAATAGCGGATCGTCTTGGCGGTGACGCCCGCCGCCGCCGCGGCTTCGCCGATATTCATGGACCTGCTCCCTCGGCCGGCATGAGCGATGCGCGCAGCCTGCGCAGGCGCAACGCGTTCGATACAACGAAGATGCTCGAAACGGCCATCGCGCCGGCCGCAAAGACCGGCGACAGCAGCGGCCCGCCGAACGGATAGAGCGCACCTGCCGCGACCGGAATGAGCGCCACGTTGTAAGCAAAGGCCCAGAACAGGTTCTGGGAGATGTTGCGCATCGTGGCCCGCGAAAGATCGATGGCCGTCGCCACGCCGGCAAGCTTTGGGGCGACAAGCACGACTTCGGCGCTCTCGATCGCGATGTCCGTTCCTGTGCCCACGGCAATTCCCACATCCGCTTCGGCAAGCGCCGGTGCATCGTTGATGCCGTCACCGACAAACGCGACGGTGCCGAACTCGGTCCGCAATCGGCGGATCGTCTCCAGCTTTCCAGATGGCAGCACTTCGGCCACGACCGTATCGATCCCGACCGCCTTCGCCACCGCGCGCGCGGTGGCGGCGTTGTCGCCGGTGATCATCGCCGCACGCAGACCCATCGCATGCAGGCGTGCCACTGTCGCCTTTGCCTGTGGCCGGATCGGGTCGGCCACGGCGAGAAGGGCGGCGGGCCGGCCATCGATTCCGGCATAAAGCACGGTGCGCCCCGCCACCGTCAGCCGCTCGCCGTCGGCCGCAAAGGCGGAAACATCAATACCGAGTTTGGCCATATATCGCGCCGCGCCGACCGATACGCGCTGCCCGCCGACATCCGCGCTGGCCCCATAACCGGGTTCGACGGCGAAATTTTCGACCGTTCGCGGAACAGCACCCTCATCCTGCGCCGCCGCGACAAGTGCGGCGGCAAGCGGATGTTCGGACAGCGCTTCGACCGACGAGACGGCCGAGAGGATTTCAGCCCGCGCGAGGCCGGGCGCGGCGACGAGATCCGTAAGCACTGGCTTTCCAAGCGTCAGCGTGCCGGTCTTGTCGAACGCGACGAGCTTGGCTGCACCAAGTGTCTGCAGCGCATCCCCGCGCCGGAAAAGGACGCCAAGCTGGGCCGCGCGGCCCGTCGCCACGATGATCGAAGTCGGTGTGGCAAGCCCCATCGCGCACGGACAGGCAATGATGAGGACGCAGACCGCATTGACCAGCGCGTAGGCCAAGGCGGGTTCCGGCCCGACCATCCACCAGACCGCGAACGTGAGGGCGGCTGCGGCAAAGACGGCGGGCACGAACCAGCCGGTCACCCGGTCGACGATCGCCTGGACGGGAAGCTTGCCCGATTGCGCGGTCTCGACGAGATGGACGATCTGCGCGAGCAGGGTATCGGCACCCACGCGGGTGGCGACGAACTCGAACGCACCCGGACCGTTGATGGTTCCGCCAACCACTGCTTCGCCCGGCCGCTTCGCGACCGGGACCGGTTCGCCGGTCACCATCGATTCGTCGACATTCGAATGCCCGTCGGCAAGCGTGCCGTCGACCGGAATGCGTTCGCCGGGCCGGACCTGGATCCGGTCGCCCACCACGATTCGGGCGACCGCCACTTCCGCGAGCGCACCCGACCGATAGACGCGCGCCGTGCGCGGCTGGAGATCGACGAGACGGCGGATCGCCTCGCCGGCCCGGCCGCGGCTCATCGCCTCGAGCCAGCGGCCGAGAAGAATCAGCGCAATGACGACGCAGGCCGCCTCGAAATACACATTCGCGGTTCCCGGCGGAAGTATGGAGGGCGCGAAGACGGACAGGGACGAATAGCCGTAGGCGGCCAGCGTCCCGACCGAAATAAGGGAATTCATGTCGGGCGCGCCGCGCGCAAGACGCTTGAGCCCTGTGACATGAAACTGCATCCCCGGCCCGAAGACGGCGAGCGTCGCGAGGACGAAGAACACGGTCTGCAGCGTCTGGCGATCCGCGATCGCCGCGACCCAGTGATGCAGCGGCGCATAGAGATGACCGCCCATCTCGATCGCGAACACGGGAAACGCCAGCGCCAGCGCCACGAAAAACTGGACACGCAGGCGATCGATCTCACCCTGCGCCCCATCGGCCTGCGCCTGGGTGCTGCGATCGACGCGCAAAGCGGCATAGCCGGCAGCCGCTACGGCTTTTTCCAGCGCGCCTTCGGATGCAAGGCCCGCATGGAAGCGGACATGCGCGCGGTTGGTCGCGAGGTTGACCGACGCTTCGACGACACCGGGCACCGACTTGAGCGCCTTCTCGACATGCGAAACGCACGACGCGCACGTCATCCCCTCGATGGCAAGATCGGTCTGCAAAACCGGCACCGAATACCCGGCCTTCTCGATCGCCTCGGGCAGACGGCCGATCGCGGCCACATCGGCGACCTCCACATGTGCCTTGTTGGAGGCAAGATTGACAGCGACCGATTCGACGCCCGGCACGGCACGGATCGCCTTTTCGACATGCGAGACGCACGACGCACACGTCATGCCCTCGACGGGGATGTCGGCGACGTTTTTGCGATCGCGGGAAATGACCGTATTCACCCAAAGTCTCCCTTCATGGGAACCTTTGTGAAGCCTTCCCCCGTGGGAAGGTCAAGGGGAATTCGGTCGCGCGAATCCAGGTGGCGCCTAGGGCTCGATCGGGCGGGCCGGAACGACGAAGGCGAGCGACTGGTTGTTGGCCACGCCGATCATGACCGTTTCCACATGCGGCGTATCCACGCGCGCATCTGCGGCACTCCAGCGCACCACGAAATTGGCGCCCGTCCCGCCGCGTACGTCGTCGCGCGGCACGAAAAACTGGATCGTCCCGAAGGGCTTCAAGGCGACCGGGCGCGGCAGATAGGTCTCTACGGCCCGTCCGGCCGTGTCGTAGTAGACGACCGAGTCGAGGATGACGGCCCGATCGGGCGAAACGTTGTGGATCGACAACGTGATCGCGAAATCGACCCGTGCGCGCCCGGCTCCGCTGAAAAGCGAGGAATAGGCCGGTGCGTACAGCGCACCGCGCCGCGCCGGCACGAATCCCGCCGGTGGCTCGGCAATCGAATCGGCGAATAGCTCGAGCGCCGTTGCGCCCGTTGCAGGTGCCGAGCGCAAATGCGCGGGCGGCGATTGCGCGGCCGCACCTAAGAACGACGAAACAAACAGGAAAATCGCTAAAAGGGGTATGCGCACGCGGGCTGCCTCCATCCGTGGAGATAGATGAAGCCGCAGCACTCCCACCGTCAATGCTCCTGTCGTACTCTTCGTACGCGGCCATTTCGGCCGTTCGGCTAAAACCGCTGCAAAGGCGCGATCACGCGGCGCTTCATGAAGCCGACCCCGCCGGAAAGGGAAACCGCATGATTCTGATCGGTCAGTACGATTCGCCGTTCGTGCGCCGGGTGGGTATCGCCTTGACGCTCTACGGGCTGCCGTTCGAGCACCGCCCCTGGTCGACGTTTTCCGAGGCGGACAAGATCCGCCCCTACAGCCCGCTCGTACGCGTACCCGTCCTCGTTCTCGTTGACGGCATGGCGTTGGTCGACAGCCCGACGATCCTCGATCATCTCGACGGACTGATGCCCGAGGCGTGCCGACTGCTGCCGACGTCAGGGCATGGGCGCACACGCGAACTTCGCATCTGTGCGCTGGCGACGGGTCTGGCGGACAAGGCGGTCAGCCTTTTCTACGAACATCGCCTGCATGAAACGGTTTCGCCGGCGTGGTCGCAGCGCTGCCGGACGCAGATCGAAGGGACAGCGGCCCTACTCGAATCCGAAACGGCGAAGCGTGCCGAACCGTATTGGCACGGGCCCACGCTTGGTCATGCCGATATCGCCGTCGCGGTGGCCTTGCGCTTCATTGCCGATGTCCATCCGGGCTTGATCGACGACACGAACCATCCGGCCCTCCACGCCGATCTCACGCGCGCCGAGACGATGCCGGTCTTCCGGATGATCAGCCAGCCTTTCGCGCCACCGGCCTAGCGAGGCCGGCAGCACGATCGTCGAACGCACGGCGGGCCTTTTCGATCGCGGCGAGATTGTCCTCGGCCCAGATCCAGACGCCGCAGAACGCCTCGCCGAGGCTCATGCCCAGCGCCGTAAGGCGGTATTCGACCTTCGGCGGGATCACCGGATGGATCGTGCGCACGACAAGACCGTCGCGCTCCATCTGGCGCAATGTCTGCGTGAGCATTTTCTGGCTGATCCCGGGAACATGCTCGGCCAGCCGCGTGAAACGCAGTTCGCCCTTCTCGGCGAGCGCTTCGAGCAGCAGCATCGTCCACTTGTCGGCCACGCGACCGATGATCTCGTTCACCAGGGCTTCGACCTTGGGGTCAACCGGACCGGATGGGGGTGCGCGATGTTTGGGTGTCGCAGCAGATTTGGCCATGGTGACACTCTCTTTTTGGTAAGTATAAATCTTTCAGGTGCCTACTTTACGATGGAAAGCATAAGCCATATCTCATCGCTCATCACCTTTTTTGATGGAGATGTTCGATGGAAATGAACGGCAACACGATTCTCGTCACCGGCGGTGGCACCGGCATCGGCCGTGGTCTCGCCGAAGCGTTTCACAAGGCCGGCAACAAGGTGATCGTCACCGGACGGCGCAAGGCCCCGCTCGACGCGGTCGTCGCGGCAAATCCGGGAATGGCGGCAATGACGGTCGACATGGCTGATGCCGGCTCGATCCGGGCCTTTGCGGCCGCGGTCACCGCGCAGCATCCCGGCCTGAATGCCGTTCTTCACAATGCCGGCATCATGCGACCTGAGAATTTCCTCGCCGATCCGGTCGATCCGGCCGATGCGGAAGCGACAATCGCCACGAATCTGCTCGGGCCGATCCGGCTGACGGCCGCACTGCTGCCCCATCTGCGGGCGCGCAGGTCGGCGGCCATCATGACCGTGTCGTCGGGCCTCGCCTTCGTTCCGCTTGCCATGACACCTGCCTATTGTGCGACGAAGGCGGCGATCCACTCCTATTCGCAGTCGCTTCGCTACCAGTTGCGCGAAACGTCCGTGCGGGTCTTCGAGATCGCGCCGCCTTACGTGCAGACCGAACTGATGGGCCCGGATCAGGCCAGCGATCCGCGCGCGATGCCGCTTGCCGAATTCGTCTCCGAAGCGATGAAACTCATCGGCGCAAACCCGGACGGCGGGGAAATCCTCGTCGAGCGCGTCAAGCCGCTGCGCTTCGCCGAGGCGAACGGCGGCTATGCCGGGTTCTTCAAGCATCTCAACGATTCGATGCACTGAGCCGCGCGGCCGGCGACCCTTGCGCGGGTCGTCGGCGGACGGCACTGTACGGAGCCCCGCCACCTCCTCCGGACAGTGAAAATCATGAAACCCCTGCGCATCGGCGTCCTTGGCGCCGCAAACATCGCCCGCATGTTCATTGCCGGTGCGGCCCCGTCGAAGAAGATCGTCGTGGCGGCGGTGGCCAGCCGCGACAAGGCCAAGGCGGAGGCGTTTGCCAGGGAGACCGGCATCGCCCGTGCGCTCGGCTCATACGAGGCCCTGCTCGCCGATCCGGAAATCGACGCGATCTACAATCCGTTGCCCAATACGCTCCACGCGGAATGGTCGATCCGCGCGGTCGAAGCGGGCAAACATGTGCTTTGCGAGAAGCCGCTCGCCACGACCGCGGCGGACGCCCGCGCCATGTTTTCCGCCGCACGCAAGGCCGATCGCCACCTGGTCGAGGCCTATCCCTATCGCGCGCAGGCGCAGACCCGGAAGCTCGCCGAACTTGTTTCGTCTGGTGCCATCGGCCGGCTCCATCTCGTCCGGTCGAGCTTCGGTGTCTATTTCGACGACCGCTCGAACATCCGCCTGCGGCCCGACGTCGGCGGCGGCGCCTTGCTCGATGCGGGAAGCTATGCCGTCAGCCTCGTCCAGCTTGTCGCCGGCCGCAGGCCAGCGCGCGTCAGCGCAAGCGCGCAGCTGTTCGAGACGGGTGTCGACCGCACGACGGTGGCCACGCTCGAGTTCGACGACGGGCTTCTCGCGCAGGTCTCGTGCAGTTTTGCCACCGCCTATCACCGCCACGCGCTGATCGCGGGCGAGACGGGCGTGATCGAATGCACCTATCTCAACCATCCGCCAATGGGCGGGCCGCCGACGGTCGAGATCCGCCGCGGCGTCAAAGTGTCCGATCCCGTCGAGGTCATCGAGGTTCCCGGCGGGAACGGATTTCTCGGCGAGGCCGACTCGTTTGCCGATCTCGTCGCCGGTGGACCGAAGCACTGGACCGGCGCCACACCGGCCGAATCCGTCGACATCGCGATGACGCTCGAGGCGATCCTGGCGGCCATCAAGTCCGGCAAACCCCAGAGCGTCGACGTCTTTGCAGGCTGACGCAGACGGAACGGGCGTTGGGGAACACGGATAGCCGCTGCCTGCGACAACGAACATTGTCGTTCGTGACAAGGGATTTGCCGGGCGATCGCGACCGAGCAGCGAGGCGGCAAATCGATTGCCGCTTCGTGAAGCCGGACACTAATATCGCGCAAGGCTTGGAGTCCCGACTGAATGGAAATCCGGCAAAAGGACATGGCCTCGGCCATCGATCTGAAGGGCGTGGACGTCGCTTTCCGGTTGGCGGACGGTGGAACGTATCGCGCGGTGACGGATGCGACGCTTGAGGTCGCGGACGGCGAATTCGTCGCGATCGTCGGACCGACCGGATGCGGCAAATCCACATTGCTGAATATCGCCGCCGGTCTGCTCGCACCGGCGGCCGGTCGCATCGACATCTTCGGCCAACCGCTCGATTCGCTCAACCGACAGGCCGGCTATCTCTTTCAGGCCGACGCGCTGTTTCCCTGGAAGACGGCGCTTGCGAACGTCGCGATCGGCCTTGAGATCGCGGGCGTGCCCGCCAACGAGGCAGAGCCGCTGGCGCTCGACTGGCTGAAGCGCGTCGGGCTCGGCTCCTTCGCCGACCGCTATCCGCACATGCTGTCGGGCGGGCAGCGCAAGCGCGTCGGGCTGGCACAGGTCCTGATCCGCAACCCGAAGATCCTGTTGATGGACGAGCCGTTCGGCCCGCTCGACGCGCAGACCCGCCAGATCATGGGAAATCTGCTGCTCGATCTCTGGTCGGCCGACCGCAAGGCAGTGCTGTTCGTCACCCACGATCTGGAAGAGGCCATCGCGCTGTCCGATCGCGTCGTGATCATGTCGGCGGGGCCGGCCGCCCGCATCATCGGCGACTGGCGCATCGCGCTGTCGCGACCGCGCGACATTGCCGACATCAAGCTCGATCCCGCCTTCCATGCGCTGCATCGCGACATCTGGCAGATGCTGAAGTCGGAAGTGGTCAAGGGCTACGCGCAGTCGGAGGGCCGGTGATGCCACGCGTCAAGCTCCACGTCCTTCAGGGACTCGTCGCCGTCGTGCTGATCGTGGCGTGGCACGCGCTCACGACCATTCCGGTTTTCGGCAAGATCCTGCTGCCGCCGTTCTTCTTCTCCAATCCCGTCGATGTCGCAGAACAGATCGTGGCGTGGTTTGCGACCGGCGTGATCTGGAAGCACCTCTCGGTCACGCTCGCCGAGGCGATGCTGGCCTTCGCCATCGGGTCGCTGGGCGGGATTCTCGTCGGCTTCTGGTTCGCGCGCCAGCCGCGCACGGCGGCCGTGTTCGACCCCTACGTGAAGATGGCGAACGCGCTGCCGCGCGTCGTGCTGGCGCCGATCTTCACGCTCTGGCTGGGCCTCGGCATCTGGTCGAAGGTGGCGCTGGGCGTGACGCTGGTGTTCTTCATCGTGTTCTTCAACGTCTATCAGGGCGTCAAGGAAGTTTCGCCGACGGTGCTGGCCAATGCGCGCATGCTGGGCATGACCGAGCGGCAGCTGATGCGCCACGTCTATTGGCCGTCAGCGCTGTCGTGGATGTTCTCCTCGCTGCACACGTCCGTGGGTTTTGCCGTGGTGGGAGCGGTTGTCGGCGAATATCTCGGTTCGGCCGCAGGTCTCGGCTATCTCATCCAGCAGGCCGAAGGCGTCTTCGACGTCGCCGGCGTTTTCGCCGGCATGTTCGTGCTGGCGGCTTTCGTGATCGCCATCGATACGGTGGTGAGCGCCGTCGAAAAGCGGCTCTTGGTCTGGCGTCCGGTCGTGGGCGACGCCCGGCCATGAACGGCGCGATTCCGGGACGGCCGCTCTAGGCAAACCGGGTTCGCGCGCATATCGTGCCCACGGAAAGGCCCGACCAGGGCCGGGATTGAGGAGGAACGCATGTCAAAATCATTCCGTCGCGCCGTCGTCGGTCTGGCGGCACTCGTGCTGTCATTTGCCGCCGCGGCCGGAGTTGCACAGGCGAAGGTCACCATCGCGGTCGGTGGCGCGTCGTGCCTTTGCTATCTTCCGACCATGCTTGCCGAGTCGCTCGGCGAATTCAAGAAGGCCGGCGTGGAAGTCGAAGTCGTCCAGTTCAAGGGCGGTTCGGAATCGCTCAAGGCCGTGATGGGCGGTTCGGCCGACGTCGCCTCGGGATATTTCGACCACTGCGTCAATCTCGCCGCCCGGGGCCAGCATCTTCAGTCGTTCGTGGTCTACGACCAGTTTCCGGGGTTCGCACTGGTCGTGTCGCCCAAGCACAACGACACGGTCAAGTCGGTGAAGGACCTCGCCGGCAAGAAGATCGGCGTTTCGGCGCCCGGATCGTCGACGGACTTCTTCCTGAAATACATCCTCAGCCGGAACGGCGTGGACCCGAACTCGGTCGGCGTGATCGGCGTCGGCCTCGGTGAAACCGCGATCGCTTCGATGGAGCAGGGCCAGATCGATGCGGCCATCATGCTCGATCCCGCCGTGACCGTGATGCAGGGCGCCCACAAGGATCTCCGCATCCTTTCCGATACGCGCTCGCGCAAGGACACCGTGGCGGTCTTCGGCGGCGAATATCCGGGCGGCGCGCTCTATGCGCAGGCCGACTGGATCAAGGCGCACGAGAAGGACGTGCAGGCCATGACCAATGCCATCCTGTCGACCCTGAAGTGGATCCACAGCCACACGGCCGAGGAAATCGCCGCGAAGATGCCGGCGGAACTCGTGGGCAAGGACAAGGCGGGCTACGTCGCCGCGCTCAAGAACACGATGTCGATGTTCTCCCAGACCGGCCGGATGGACCCGAAAGGCGCCGAGGCCGTCCTCGCGGTGTTCAGCCAGTCGTCACCGGAAGTGGCCAAGGCGAAGATTGACCTGTCGAAAACCTTCACGAACGAGTATGTCGAGAAGGGAATCAAGATCCTGGGGCTGAAATAGGTCCTGCGGTTCTTCTTTCGAACGGCGGAAATACGGCGGGGGAAATCCCCGCCGTATTTTTTTGACGCCACGGAATTGAGAATTATCTCGATCGCCCGCCTGCCGAAGCGGGCCCAAGCGCCTCGGGATTGACCATATGCACCGGCCGGCGGCCGAGCGAGAAATCGACGATGCTCTTCAGGCCGGTCGATGCGATGTCGTGGAAGCATTCGTCGGTCCATCCCAGCGAGTGGGGTGCCAGCAGGACATTGTCCATCGTCTTCAGCGGATTATCGGTGCCGATCGGTTCCTTCTCGAACACGTCAAGCCCTGCGCCGGCGATCGTTCCCGCACGCAGGGCGGCGATCAGTGCCGGTTCGTCAACCACGGGTCCGCGGGCCACATTGATCAGGAACGCGGATGGCTTCATTCGCGCGAGCCGGGCGGCATCGACGATGTGCCGCGTCTCGTCGGTCAGCAGGCAGCAGCAGACGACGAAATCACTCTCGGCCATCACGGTTTCGAGTGGAGCGAGGGACGCGCCGAACGAGGCGACTCGCGAAGCATCGCCATAGGGGTCAGCGGCGATCATCCGGCCGAAAAAGGGCTTCGCGAGCCCCATGATCTCCTGCCCGATGCCACCGGCGCCAATCAGCCCGAGGGTACGCCCCGTGAATCCGAGCCCCATGTGGTTTGTGCGCTCGAACCAGCGATCCTCGCGCACGAGCCGGTCCTTCACGGCAAGCCGCGATGCAAGCGCGAAGATCAGCGTGAGAGCGGCCACCGCCATCGGCCTGCGGATCGCCAGTGGCGTATTGGTGACGATGACGCCGAATTCGCTCGTTGCCGGGATATCGACCGAGTCGTAGCCGACGCCATGCCGGGCGATGATCTTGACGCGCCTGTCGGCGCGCGCGAGCGAGGCGCGCGTCACCTTTGGCGAGCTGATGTAGATGCCATCGTACTGGCTTGCGATGTCCGGCGTCAGTTCGGTGAAACGTTCCGGGAAGTACTCCCATTCAAGCGCCGGGTTCCCGTCGAGGACGGCGAGCGCCGCACGCCCGAAACTCGGTTCGCCCTTCGAATCGAGGATGTCGCGGGATAGCCCGACCTTGAATGTCATTCTTTCGTCCTCACGGGGGAAAGGATCGCGCGAAGGCCGCCGATCATGATCGCCGGATCGGTACCGGCGGCCAGCATGTTGAATCCGAGATCCCGATAACGCCTGGTCGCCGCCGGATCACCCGACATGAAGCCGAGCCCTTTTCCGTGCTTGCGCGCAGCCGCGACGATCCGCGCGACCGCATCGAGGAACAGCGGGTTGTCGAACTGTGCGGGAATGCCGAGGAAGTTGGTGAGGTCGAAGTGACCGAGCCACAGCACGTCGATTCCGTCAACGCCGGCGATTTCCTCGACAGCCGCAAGCCCGCGCTCGGTTTCGATCTGCGCGATCACAAGATTGCGTTCGTCGAGTACCTTCATCTTCGTGCCGATGTCGCCGCCAGCGTAGTCGTCATGGGCGAAGCCGAAACCAGCCCCCCGCCGTCCGTTCGGCGGATAGTGCGTCGCCTCGACGATCGCGCGGGCCTGTTCGGCGCTTTCCACCATCGGGACCATGACGCCGTGCATGCCGACATCGAGTGCACGGGCAAGGAAATGGTATTCGCCGCGCGGCACGCGGGCCATTGGCGCGACCGAAAGGCCGCGCGCGGCAGCCTGCATCTGCTTCAGCGTTTCGATCGAAAGGCCGGAATGCTCCATGTCGAACATCACGAAATCGCAGCCGGCCACTTCGGCGATCCGCGCCATCCCGGGCGAGAAAAACTCGAAAACCATCGCTCCGGCGACGAGCTTGCCCGCACGAACCCGCTGTTTCAGCGTCTCTTGATTCATTGGACTGCCCGATCTGCCGTTTGGCAGATGAAAGAAATGGCGACCCCGAGAGGAATCGAACCTCCGACCCGCAGTTTAGGAAACTGCTGCTCTATCCTGCTGAGCTACGGGGCCGCACGCCGGGCGCACAATAGCCGGGCGCGTGGCCGCGCGCCAGTCGGCCCGTGCAGCCGGTTTCAGGCGCGCGCCGGCACGGCCGCGTTGGCCCGTGCAAAGCCGTTGATGAACCGGATCACCAGGACGGTCAGCGCCAGGACCAGTGCGATTCCGTAGATCGTGCCGTGCGGCATCCCGTGGTCGAGGAACCAGCCGAACGTAAGCGGCGCCAGCATCGAGCCGATGTCGAGCCCGGAATAGACAAGCCCGAACGTGCGCCCGGTCGCTCCGCGCGGCGCAAGCTTCTTGATGATGATGTCGCGTGCCGCCGAAGTGACGCCGACCGACGTGCCGGCAAGCGCAAACAGGACGAGTGCGGCAAGGAAAGTCGGCGCCAGCGCGCCGCCCGCGACAAGCAGCAGGGCGGCGGAGAAAAGGCCCGCCGCTGCGACCCGCTCGTGGCGCTGGGTCGCATCGGCCACGAATCCGCCGGCAAGGATGCCGATCGCGTTGCCGGCAAGGTAGGCGGTGACCGCATTCGTCGCCGTGCGGAAGTCGATCGAATGGATCGCCGAAAGGCTCGCCGCGGCGAACGCCTGCACGCCCGCACCGGCCATCGCCGTCATCGTCAGATAGACGAGGGCTGCCAGCATGGCCGGCATCACGAGCATGCGCGCAAACCCGGCGGCGATCTCGCGCGGGCCCTCCTTGGCCGTCGCGGCCGAAGCGGCGCCTTTGCCAAGAAGATCGCTGGCGAGGAAGATGAATGTCGCCTGGGTCAATCCGTAAAGCCCGGCAATGATCAGTGCGATCCGCCAGCCCAGCGCATAGCCGAGCAGCGACAGCAGGACCGGCGAAAGCACGTAGCCGATCGTGCCGCCGAAGGCATGGATCGAGAAGGCGCGGCCCGTCCGGTTCGGGTGCACGCGCGCGGCGAGCAGCGCGAAATCGGCCGGATGGAAGACGGAGTTTCCGAAACCGGCGATGACCGCGAGCGGCAGGAACATCCAGAACGCCGGCGCAAAGGCGAGCGCCAGTATCGCGCCGGCAAGTGCCGCCATGCCGGCAGCCAGCACGCGCCGCCCGCCCCAGCGGTCCACGCCGACGCCGATGAAGGTCTGGCCGATGCCCGACGCGAAATAGAACGCCGCAAGCACGCTGCCCAAGGCCGTATAGCTGATCCCGAACTCGGCCTGGAGAAGCGGAAACATCGGCGGCAGGCAGAACTGGAAGATGTGGCTGGTCGAATGCGCAAGACCGATCGTGCCGATGATCGCGTAATCGCGCCGGCGGATTTCGGGGCTGTCGGGCCGCGCGGCGGCGGACGGCGTAGGCGCTTCCATTTCTGTCTTCTCCGTCGGTGTGCCGTCAGAGCCGCTTCGCCCGTTCGGTGGCCGCAACCAGATGGGCGCGGATGCCGGGCTCCATCGCGGAATGCCCGGCGTCCGGCACGATCACGTAGCGCGCCTCGCGCCAGCGTGCGGCAAGTGCCTCGGCCGTCACGATGGGACAGACCATATCGTACCGGCCCTGCACGATCGTCGCGGGGATGTGGCGGATGCGTTCGACGCGATCGAGCAGTTCGTTCTCGCCGACGAACACGCCGTTACGAAAATAATGCGCTTCGATGCGCGCAAGACCAAGCGCCCAACGGTCTTCCGAAAACGCCGATACGGTCTCCGGGCTCGGCATCAGTGTCGAACACGAACCTTCGTAGACGCTCCAGGCCCGCGCGGCCGGCATATGAACGGCGGGGTCCGGATCGGTCAGACGCCGCCAATAGCTCTCGAGAATGTCGGCACGCTCGGCTTCCGGCAGGAAGCCCGAAAAGGCCTGCCAGGCTTCCGGGAACACGTTTGCGATGCCGTGGAGAAACCAGTCGATCTCACTGCGGCGACCGAGGAAAATGCCGCGAAGCACGAGCGAGCGCACGCGTGCGGGATGCGCCTGGGCATAGGCAAGCGCAAGCGTCGAGCCCCACGACCCGCCGAATACGTGCCAGGCCTCGATGCCCAGATGCTCGCGCAGCCGCTCCATGTCGTCGACCAGATGGCGCGTCGTGTTTTCGTGCGTCGAGCCGTGCGGGGTCGACCGGCCGGCGCCGCGCTGGTCGAAGATCACGATGCGGTAATGCTGCGGATCGAAGAATCGCCGATGGGCGGGCGTCGCCCCGCCGCCCGGCCCGCCGTGCAGGAAGACGACGGGCGCGCCACGCGGGTTGCCGCTCTGCTCCCAATACATCCGGTGGACGGCATCGAGGGTAAGCGTGCCGGAACCATAAGGCTCGATCGGCGGGAAAAGGTCGGTCCGCGGGACAGCGTCGGGGGCAGGCATGGCGCCACAATCGCGTAGGGCCGGAATTCCGTCAATGGCGCCCGGCGCATGGCCGATCCGCCGCCTTGACCGGTCGGGTGCCGGTGCGCGAAATAGCGTCCATGACCGTCGCCCGTCCCGCCCTGCACCTCGTTCTTTGCGGCCTGCTGGCAATTGCTGCGGCCGGCGGGCTCGTGGGCTGCGCACAGAACGCGGCGACGGGCCGCAGCCAGTTCACGGCTTTCGTCAGCCCGGAGGAAGAAGCGAAGATCGGCCGCGAGCAGCACCCGCAGGTGCTGGCTGAATTCGGCGGCGCCTACGACAATCCGAAGGTCGCGGCCTACGTCCAGAGGGTCGGGGAGACGCTTGTCGCGCGCAGCGAGCTGAAGGGTCAGCCGTTCCGTTTCACCGTCATCAACAGCGATATCTACAACGCCTTCGCGCTTCCGGGCGGCTACGTCTACATCACGCGCGGCCTTTTGGCGCTGATGTCGAGCGAGGCCGAGCTTGCCTCCGTCCTCGGCCACGAGATCGGCCACGTGACGGCACGCCACACCGCCGAGCGGATCAGTCGCACCCAGGCCGCGAACATCTTCTCGAGCGTTCTCGGCATCGGCGTCGCGGTCCTCACCGGCTCGGGCGATGCGGGCAACCTTGCCGCACAGGCGACCGGAAGCGGCGCGGCCGTCTGGCTCGCCGGCTTTTCGCGCGAACAGGAATTCGAAGCCGACAAGCTCGGCGTGCGCTACATGGCGGCCGACGGGTACGACCCGCGCGAAGCGGCCGAGATGCTGTCAAAGCTCGGCGACGGCGTGCGGCTTTCGGTAAAGGAACTGGGACGGCCGCCCGAATCGGCCGACGAATTCTCGATCATGCAGTCGCATCCGCGCACGGCCGACCGGGTCGTCGCGGCGACCGATGCCGCGCGTGCCCAGGGCATGGTCGTCGCCGCCAATCCACGCATCGGCGAAGACGCATATTTTGACGCGATCGACGGAATGGCATTCGGCGGCGATGCCGAGTCGGGGTTCGTGCGCGGCAACGTCTTCACGCATCCGAAGCTCCGCTTCCGCTTCGAGGCGCCCAAGGGTTTCCGCATCGTCAACGGCGAGGACGCGGTGCGCGCGATGGGGCCCGACAATTCGTCGATAAAGCTCGATGCCAAACAGGCACCCCGCGGCGTCGAACCGGCTGATTTCCTCGTCGGCGTCTGGGCGAAGGGTGTCCGCCTGCAAAACGTCGAGCGAATCCAGATCAACGGTTTGGCCGCCGCGACAGGCGCCTTGCGCATGAACGGACAGAAGGGTCCGGTCGATGTCCGGCTTGTCGCGATCAAGCACCCCGACGGCGCCTATTTCCGCATGATGTTCGTCGTACCGGCGGCGAGCGGGGGAAAATTCAACGAGGATTTCCGCCGCGCGACATATTCCTTCCGCGCGTTGACCGAAGCCGAGGCGCGCGCGGCGGAGCCGCTGCGCATCCGTTTCGTCACCGTACGGCCCGGCGACACGCAAGCTTCGATCGCGCAGCGGATGGCGACCAAAGACGGTTTCGATCTGGAGCGTTTCCGGATCTATAACGGGCTGAAGGCAGATGCGCCGCTCGTGCCCGGCAGCCGCGTCAAGATCATCGCCGACCGCTGAGGCGCGTCAGGCGACTTTCGCGGCACTCTTTCGTTCGATCGCGTCGGCCATCGCCACGGTGCGACGCGCGCTTTCCACGTGAAGGTGCTCGACAAGCTTCCCGTCGACGACAACCACGCCTTCTTTCCTGCTCAAGGCCGCCTCGAACGCCGAAATGACTTTCCGCGACCATTCGATGTCGGCCGCCGACGGCCCGAAGGCCGCATTGCAGGCGGAAATCGTCTTGGGATGGATGAGGGTCTTGCCGTCGAAGCCCATGTCCGCGCCCTGCTTGCAGGCCGCCAGGAATCCCGCCTCGTCGTTCAGGTCAAGATGCACGCCGTCGAGGATCGGCAGCCCGGCAGCACGCGCGGCGAGAAGGCACAAGCCCAGCGAAGGCATGATCGCAAGCCTGTCTTCCGAATGGCGCGCCCGCAGATCCTTCACCAGATCGGACGTCCCCATCACCAGACAGCCCAGATGCGGGCTCGACAGCGCGATTTCCTGCGCGCGCAGAACGCCGAGCGGCGTTTCGATCATCGCCCACAGCATGACGTTTTCGGGCGCGCCCGCGGCCGCCAGGCGCAGGGCGGCATCGCGCACTTCCTTGGCACCTTCGACCTTCGGAAGCAAAACGGCGTTGCAGCCGGAACGCGCGGCGGCCTTGATGTCGGCCGCACCCAGCTTGTCGGATAGCGGGTTGACCCGCACGACGGTCTCGGCGCGATAGCCGCCCTGGCGAAGGGCGGCAAGCGTCTGGTCGCGAGCCTGGTCCTTGCGGTCGGGATGGACAGCATCCTCGAGGTCGAAAATGAGGACGTCGGCATCGAGCGAACGCGCTTTTTCGATGGCGCGGGCGTTCGAACCGGGAATGTACAGCGCCGAACGGCGCGCGACGGTTCGGAAATCAGCCATTCGCTTCGTTTGCCTCCCCCAGAGGAACCTATCCTGTCAGTCCGCCGCCCGGTTTGCCAAGGGATTCGATGCCCGGGGAAGCCCGGAAACCCCTGTTGTCAGAAGACGATTCCCGATATGAGGAAACGACATGCGCGTTCTGTCGATCCAGTCGTCCGTCGCGGCCGGGGCCGTGGGCAATTCGGCGGCGGTCTTCTGCCTGCAGCGGTTGGGCGTCGAGACCATTCGCATCGACACCGTGCGCTTTTCCAACCATCCGGGCCATGGCGGGTTTACCGGGGGGCCGGCCGAGGTAGCCGAACTTTCAGCTCTCGTCGAGGGGCTCGATGCGCGCGGGTTGCTCGCGGGCGTTCGTTGCGTGCTTTCAGGCTATCTTGGTGCCGGCGCGCACGGTTCGGTCGTCAGCGATGCGCTCGCGCGCGCAAGACGGGCTTCCCCGAACTGCCTCTATGCGCTCGATCCGGTCATGGGCGACCGCGGCCGGGTGTTCGTGCGCCCGGAGGTCGTCGACGCGATCCGGGCGCTCGCCCCTTCGGCCGATATCCTGTTCCCGAACACATTTGAGCTGGGGCTGTTGACCGGCCTGCCGGCCGGTTCGCTCGCCGAAGTACGGGCCGCTGCACGGGCATTGCGCGGTGCGGGCCGAGAAGACCGCATCGTCGTCGTCACATCGGTCGTCGATGGTCGCGCGCTGGGCACGCTCGCGGCATCGCGAGACGGCGATTTCATCGTGCGCGTCGTCCCGGTCGATCATCCCGCCTATGGTGCCGGCGACAGTTTCGCGGCGCTGTTTCTCGGCCGGTTCCTGTCAACGCACGATCTTCCGCGCGCATTGTCGCAGGCGACGTCGGCCGTCCGCGCGGTCGTCGCGGCGACCGCCGCAGCAGGCTCGATCGACCTGGCGCTGGTCGCCAACCAGGCGGCGCTCGTCGATCCGCCGGCCGTCGCCGCCGCAGAACGGCTGGCGGATTGACCGGGTGCGCCGATGTTCGAATGGATTTTTTTCAAGGGCATGATCGTCGGGCTGCTGATCGCGGCCCCGGTCGGCCCGATCAACGTCCTGGTGATCCGTCGCACGCTCGTCCACGGGCGGCTTGCGGGGATCGCCTCGGGGCTCGGTGCCGCGCTCGCCGATACGATCTTCGGCGCGATCGCCGCACTCGGCGTCTCGATGTTGCAGAATTTTCTCGAGCAGGAGCGTGCCCTGCTTTCGCTCGTCGGTGCCGCGGTCCTTGTCGGCATGGGTCTGCGGTTGCTACGCAGGCCAGCACCGACGCTTTCGGCCGGCAGCGACCCGACGAGCCTGTTCGCCGATTTCACGTCGACCCTGTTCCTGACACTGACAAATCCGATCACGGTGCTGTCCTTCATGGCCGTGTTCGCGGCCTTCGGCGTGCGGCCCGACGGGCAGATCGGCGAGGACGACATCCTTCTTCTGGCCGGCGTGGCATCGGGTGCGACGGCCTGGTGGCTGATCGTCGTGGAAGGCGTGTGCCTTTTCCGCGACCGCTTCACGACAACCGGGCTGACATGGGCCAACCGCATTGCCGCGATCGTCATCCTGGGGTTTGCCGTGGCGGTCGCCGGCGAGGCGGCGCTGCGCAAACTCGGCCTTCTCTAGGCCGGTACGAGCCCGTCGAGAATTTTTTCGAACTTCGAACGCACCTGCGCCTGGCGCGCATGCCACCGGCTTGGCGCCAGCAGGCGCGGCTTGTAGCCGGGGCCCGGTTCGATATCGATGGTCCGGCGCACCTCGCCCGGCCGGAGCGGAAGCTCGCGCGTCGTGGTCCCCGGCGTGGCGAGCTGGCGGCCGATCTCCTCGGGCCCTGAAGCGCAGATGTCGAGATCTTCGGGTCGGCGCGAAGCGGTCGTCTGCTCGAGCGCCACCGCTTCATCGCGCAGCTTTTTCCGGCGTTCGGCCGGTAACTTGCGCGCAAACGCGATGCGGTCCTGCCGCGTGGACAGGATCTGGCGCACGCGCGCATCCGGCGCGGCCGTGTCGGCGCACTTTGCGCCGTCCACGCCGACGGCAAGGATCGCATAGAGCAGGACGAGGACCGACTCTTCGCGCAACGGATCGCTTGCCTGACCCTGCCCGATTTTCCACAGCATGTCGGAATACGCGACCGACAGGACATGGGGTGCGGCGTCCTGCACGCGGGCCTGCGCCCAGCCAAGAACCGCGCGCGCCTCGGCATTGTTGGCAGGCGCGATCATGCGCGTGACGACATCGCGGTATTTTCCGGCCGCGTAGAGCTGGTCGAGTTCGGCCGGTGCCGGCGCCTGCGCGCGCGCGGCGATCGATATCAGGCAGAACAGCAGTGCGGCCGGCAGCTTCATCCGTTGTCGGCAAGCCGGATCGCGAGGTCGGCGATGGGGGCCGAGGAGGCCGTGCGCAGATTGTCCGCCGCAATCCACATCGCAAGCCCGTTGGGCACGGAAGGATCGTCGCGCAGCCGGCTCACATAGATCTTCTGCTCGCCCTGTGTCTCAAGCGGCGTCACGAATCCTTCGTCGGATCGGTGATCGACCACCGCGATTCCCTCGGCCCGCGCGAGCATCGAACGCGCCTGCGCCACGCCCATCGGTTCGGCGAATTCGACGACGGCCGAAATGCCGTGCCCGACGAATGTCGGCACGCGCACGCAGGTTGCGAAGACACCCGTGTCGGACGCGAGGATTTTCCGGACCTCGGTCGCAAGCGCACGCTCGTCCGTCGTGTGGCCGTCCTTCTCGAAGCCGCCGCATTGCGGGATCACGTTGAACGCGATCTGTTTGGCGAAGTGCGTGCGCTCCATCGGCTGGTTGACGAAGACGTTGCGCGTCTGCCCGAACAGCTCGTCCATCGCCGCTTTGCCCATTTCGGAGACGCACTGGTAGGTCGATACGATCGCGCGGCGCACGTTGGCTGCCTTGTGCAGCGGCGACAGCACCTGCACGAGCATCGTCACGCAGGCGCCGGGTACTGCCACGATGCGGCGCTTGGCGCGTGCAAGGGTCGGCGCATCGTCGTTCACTCCGGCGACGATGACCGGTACGTCGTGGTCGAGACGAAAGTGCGAGGACGTGTCGATCGTCCAGACGCCGGCCTTCGCGGCGCGCGGCACATTGGCGGCGGAGACGGCCGGCGCCGTGCAGAAGATCGCCGCACCCGTACCGGCAAAATCATAGCCGGCAAGGTCGTCGGTCCGGATTTCGGCATCTTCGCCATAGGACAGCCCCACCCCGATCGACCGCTCGGAAGCAAGGGCCGCCACCTCGGCCACATCGACCCCGCGGGCCGCAAGTTCCTGCAATACCTCGCGTCCGACCGTTCCCGTGGCGCCGACGACGGCGATGCGCTTGCCCATAAGTGCTCCAATCCCGATTTGTACGTTTGGACGCGGCTTATGCCACGTCGAACGGCCGGCTGGAACGTCACAATTTATTCAAGAATCTGTCGTATCGGGAAGTTTCGGCAAAGGTTCATAAATATGAAGGGCGACGCGGCCGCCCGAACGGCCGCGTCAGGAGACCGAAATGTCCCGCGCAGACGAAGAACGTCCCGAAGAAGTCCTCTTTTTCCGTCGCTGGCTCGCCAATCCGATGAAAGTCGGCGCCGTTCTGCCCTCCTCGCCACAACTCGCCCGACTCCTCGCAAAACAGGCCCGCCCCGGCCCCGACCAATGCATCGTCGAGCTGGGCCCGGGCACCGGACCCGTCACCAAGGCGCTGCTGGCGAACGGAATTCCGGCCGAACGGCTTTTCGTGGTCGAAATCGATCCCAAGCTTTGCGAATACCTGCGTCGGGAATTTCCGAACGTCTCGGTGATCCAGGGGGACGCACGCAACCTGAAGGCATTGCTGCCGGCCGAATGGGTCGGAAAGGTCGCCTGTGTCGTCTCGGGCATCCCGATGCTGCCCTTGCCAGTCGAGGTGCAGCGCGGCTTGACCCGCGCGGCCTTCGACGTGATGGCGCCGGGCGGTCAGATCGTGCAGTACACCTATTCGCCCGCCTCGCCGATCAAGACGAAGGCGCTGGGCCTGATCGGCCGGCGCATGGGAATCGCGATGCTGAACTTCCCGCCGGCCTGGGTCTGGGGCTACCTGCCCGAGCCCAAGCAAGCGACGGTCTGATTCCTCAGGCCGCGAGCGCGTCGAGTTCCTTCAGCAGCGCATCGCCCATCTGCGTGGTCGACACGACCGTCGAACCGGCCGAAGCGATGTCGCGCGTGCGCAGGCCCTTGGCCAGCACGTTCTTCGCAGCCTGCTCCACCAGCGCCGCATCGTCGGCCAGGTCGAACGAATAGCGCAGCATCATCGCAAACGACAGCAGCGTGGCCAGCGGATTGGCCATGTCCTTGCCGGCAATGTCGGGTGCGGAGCCATGCACGGGCTCGTAGAGCGCCTTGCGCCGGCCGGTCGCATCGGGTGCACCCAGCGAGGCCGACGGCAGCATGCCCAGCGAGCCGGTCAGCATCGCCGCGCAGTCGGAAAGGATGTCGCCGAACAGGTTGTCGGTGACGATCACGTCGAACTGCTTGGGATTGCGCACGAGCTGCATGGCGCAGTTGTCCGCGTACATGTGCTCGAGCTTGACGTCCGAATATTCGGCCTTGTGCAGCGCCGTCACGACCTCGCGCCACAGCACGCCGGTGTGCATGACGTTGGCCTTCTCGACCGAGTGGAGCCTGTTGCCGCGCTTGCGCGCCAGCTCGAAGCCCACGCGCGCGACGCGCTGGATCTCGCTTGTCGTGTAGACCTGCGTATCGACCGCCTTCTTCTGGCCGTCGGGCAGGGTGGTGACGCCGCGCGGTTCGCCGAAATAGACGCCGCCCGTCAGCTCGCGAAGGATCAGGATGTCCAACCCCGCGACGAGTTCGCGCTTCAGTGCTGACGCATCGGCAAGCGCTTCGAACACGATGGCCGGGCGCAAGTTGGCGAAAAGGTCCATTTCCTTACGCAGGCGCAGGAGGCCGCGCTCGGGCTTCTTGTCGAAAGGCAGGTTATCCCACTGCGGGCCGCCGACCGCACCGAAAAGCGTGGCATCGCACGACTGGGCAAGCGCCATCGTCTCGTCGGTCAGCGGCGTGCCGTGCTTTTCGTATGAAGCGCCGCCGACAAGACCTTCCTTGAGGTCGAACGACACGGTGCGGCGCTTGTCGAACCAGTCGACGACACGGCGGACCTGCTTCATCGCCTCGGGGCCGATGCCGTCGCCGGGAAGGACGAGGAGCTTGCGGTTGGATGCCATTTTACGTCTCTCCGGTACCGGTGTTCAGCGCGCCGCGGCGAGCCAGGGCTGCGACTGGCGCTGCTTGGCCTCGTAGGTGTCGATGTGCGGCGCCTTCTCCAGCGTGAGCGCGATGTCGTCGAGCCCGTTGAGCAGGCAGTGGCGGCGGAATTCGTCGAGGTCGAACTTGACCGTGCCGCCGTCCGGCCCGCGGATTTCCATCTTCTCGAGATCGACCGTCAGCGTGGCGTTGGCGCCGCGGCTGGCGTCGTCCATCAGCTTGGCCAGATCTTCCTTCGAGACCTTGATGGGCAGGATCCCGTTCTTGAAGCAGTTGTTATAGAAGATGTCGGCGAACGAGGTGCTGATGACGCAGCGGATGCCGAAATCGAGCAGCGCCCACGGCGCATGTTCGCGCGACGAGCCGCAGCCGAAATTGTCGCCGGCGACCAGGATCTGCGCCTTGCGATAGGCCGGCTTGTTGAGCACGAAATCGGGATTTTCCTTGCCGTCGTTCGTAAAGCGCATTTCCTCGAACAGCGCCTTGCCGAGGCCGGTGCGCTTGATCGTCTTCAGGTGCTGCTTGGGAATGATCATGTCCGTGTCGATGTTGATCATCGGCAGCGGGGCGGCAACGCCGGTCAGGACCGTGAACTTGTCCATTTTCGTTTCCCTTCCCTGTCTCAGCGCGCCAGTTCGCGCACGTCGGCCAGATGGCCCGTGACCGCCGCGGCCGCCGCCATCTCGGGCGACACAAGATGCGTGCGTCCGCCGCGACCCTGACGGCCCTCGAAATTGCGGTTCGATGTCGACGCACAGCGTTCGCCCGGCTGCAGCTTGTCGGCGTTCATGGCAAGACACATCGAGCAGCCCGGCTCGCGCCATTCGAAGCCCGCGTCGAGGAAGATCTTGTCGAGGCCTTCGCGCTCGGCCTGTTCCTTGACGAGGCCCGAGCCCGGCACGACCAGTGCCTGCACGTGGCCCGCGACCTTGCGGCCCTTCGCCACTTCGGCCGCCGCGCGAAGATCCTCGATGCGGCCGTTCGTGCAGCTGCCGATGAAAACCTTGTCGACCTTGACGTCGACGAGCTTGGTGCCAGGCTTGAGACCCATATAGTCGAGCGAACGCTTCACGGCCGCGCGCTTGCCTTCGTCGGCAATGTCGGCCGGGTTCGGCACGACCGAGGCGATCGGCAGCACGTCTTCGGGCGAGGTTCCCCACGTCACCATCGGCGCGATGTCCTTGGCGTCGAGGAACACTTCGGTGTCGTACTTGGCGCCGGCGTCGGAGGGCAGCGTCTTCCAGTACGCCACCGCCGCTTCCCACATGGCACCCTTCGGCGCGTGCGGGCGGCCTTTCAGATACGCAAACGTCTTTTCGTCGGGCGCCACGAGGCCCGCGCGTGCGCCGCCCTCGATCGTCATGTTGCAGACGGTCATGCGGCCTTCCATCGAAAGGTCGCGGATGACGTTGCCGGCGAACTCGACCACATGGCCCGTTCCGCCCGCCGTGCCGATCTTGCCGATGATGGCGAGGATCACGTCCTTGGCCGTGACGCCAAGGCCGAGCTTGCCTTCGACCGTGATGCGCATGTTCTTGGCAGGTCGCTGGACGAGCGTCTGCGTTGCCAGCACATGCTCGACTTCCGACGTGCCGATGCCGAAGGCCAGCGCCCCGAACGCGCCGTGCGTGGCGGTGTGGCTGTCACCGCAAACGATGGTCGTGCCGGGCTGGGTGAAGCCCTGCTCCGGCCCGATGATGTGGACGATGCCCTGCCGGACGTCGTCCATGCCGTAATACTCCACGCCGAAATCCTTCGCGTTCTTCGCGAGCGTATCGACCTGGATGCGGCTTTCTTCGTCGGCAATGCCCTTGGAACGGTCGGTCGTCGGCACGTTATGGTCGGCGACCGCGACCGTGGCATCGGGCCGGCGGACCTTTCGGCCCGCCATGCGCAGGCCTTCGAAGGCCTGCGGGCTCGTCACTTCGTGAACGAGATGACGGTCGATGTAGAGCACGCAGGTTCCGTCGTCCTGGCGATGGACGACATGGCTGTCCCAGATCTTGTCGAACAACGTGCGTGGCTTCGTCATCGTTTCCCCTCCCGACATCCCGTTCCTTCGGCGGGGCCGGCCGGTCTTTCCCGGCGCGGCCCCGGCCGACGGCTTACTTCTTCTCGGCCGACGCGTCGGCGGCCGACGCCTCCAGCTCGGCGGCGCTCATCTCGGCCGCCGTGGCGGCCATGCCGCCCGTCTTCTCGACGATGCGTGCCGACTTGCCGGTACGGCCGCGCAGGTAATAGAGCTTCGCGCGACGCACGTCGCCGCGGCGCACGACCTCGATCCCGCCCAGGCGCGGCGAGTAGAGCGGGAACACGCGTTCCACGCCTTCGCCGAACGAGATCTTGCGCACCGTGAAGTTCGAGCTCATGCCCGAATTCTTGCGCGCGATGCACACGCCTTCGAAAGTCTGCAGACGTTCGCGCGTGCCTTCCTGCACCTTGACCTGCACGCGCAGCGTGTCGCCCGGACCGAATTCGGGAACCTTGCGAGCGGCAACGAGCTTGCCGATCTGCTCCTTCTCGATCTGTTCAATGATGTTCGCCATGTTCTTCTCCTCTTGGACTCTCAATGTTGCGTGCGCGCCTGGCGCTTGGCCCACAGATCGGGGCGTCGCTCGGCGGTGAGGCGCATGGCCTCGTCCCGCCGCCAGGCGCGGATTTTTGCGTGATTGCCGGAGGTCAGCACCGCCGGCACTTCGCGGTCCTGCCAGATGGCCGGCCGCGTGTAGTGGGGATATTCCAGAAGCCCGTCCTCGAAGCTCTCCTCGCCCAGCGATTCGGCCGCACCCAGAACGCCGGGCAGCAGTCGCACGCAGGCGTCGACAAGGCATATCGCCGCCGGCTCGCCGCCGGACAGCACGTAGTCGCCGATCGAGACTTCCTCGAGGCCGCGTGCCTCGACGACGCGCGCGTCCACGCCTTCGAAACGGCCGCACAGCAGCACGACGCCGGGACCGGCGGCGAGCGCGCGTGCGCGATCCTGGTCGAAAGGCCGGCCACGCGGCGAGAGGTAGATGACGGCCGCGCCTTCCGGTGCACGCGCGATCGCCACGGCGATCGCGGCGTCGACCACATCGGGCTTCATCACCATGCCGGGGCCGCCGCCGAACGGGATGTCGTCGACCGTGCGATGGCGGTCGGTCGCGAAGCTGCGGATGTCGATCGTCTCGAGCGCCCACGCGCCGTCGGCGGCCGCACGTCCGGGAATGGAGGCACCCAGCGGCCCGGGGAACATTTCCGGGTAGAGCGTGAGCACGACCGCGCGCCACGGCGCCTTCGCGCCGTTCGCCGTGCCGTTCTCCGCCATGTCCGCCGCGACGCTCATTCGTCCGGTCCGCCTTCCTTTGCTTCGACTTCCACGGGCGGATCGACAACGATCCGGCCGCCATCCACGTCAACCACCGGCACCACCCGCTTGGTGAAGGGCAGCAGCAGGTTTTGCCCGCCTTCGCCCGCCACTTCGACGATGTCGCCCGCACCGTAGTTGGCGAGCGCTTTCACCGTCCCGATCCGTCTTCCTTGCGTGTCTTCCACGGCAAGGCCGACCAGATCGGCGTGGTACCAGATCTCCGCACCCTTCGGCGCCCGCTTGGGCCTGGCGCCCAGGGCCGCGCGCTCCACGTAGAGCCGCATTCCCTTCAGCGCTTCGGCCGCGTTCCGGTCCTCGATCCCCTCGAGCCGGGCCACGACCAGCCCGCGTGCCTCCCCTCGGACACGGACGGCGAAGCGGCGCTTGCCGCTCTCGTCCGAAACGGGGCCGTAGGCACCGACGTCCTTCGCCAGGGCAGTGAAGCTCTTGATCTTGACCTCGCCGCGCACGCCGTGGGCTCCCACGACGGCGCCGACCAGGATCGGCTTCGTGCCCGTGCCGGACGTCATCGCCTCAGGCCGCGGCACCCGCCTCGGCGGGCTTCGCCGCGGCTTCCTCGGCCGCCTTCAGACGTTCCTGCGCCTTCTTCTTCGGCGCGGACTTCTTCGGCGTCTCGCGGATCTCGGGCTTCGGCCCGAGCGAGAGCGCGTGCAGGAAGTGCGCGACGCGCTCCGACGGCTGGGCGCCCTTCGAGAGCCAGTGCTTGGCGCGCTCGACGTCGATGACGACGCGCTTGGGGTCAGCCTTGTCGAGCATCGGGTCGTAGTAGCCGATCTTCTCGATGAAACGGCCATCGCGCGCCATGCGGCTGTCCGCGACGACGATCTTGTAATGCGGGCGGTTCTTGGCACCGCCGCGGCTCATGCGAATCTTGACGGACATTGTCGGTTGGATCCTTTCGCTGCTGTCTTCGTATGGTTCGTGTTCGGTTGCGCTATCTGCGGAAGAGGTTTCCCAGCCCCGTCCGCATCATTCCCTTCTGGCCGAGCTTGCCCATCTGCTTCATGACGCGGCTCATATCCATGAACTGCTTCACGAGGCGATTGACCTCCTCGACGGTGGTGCCCGAGCCGGACGCGATGCGCCGCTTGCGGCTGCCGTTGAGCAGCTTGGCGTCGCGCCGTTCCTTTCGTGTCATCGAGCGGATGATCGCCGCTTGGCGGTCGATCATTTTCTCGTTCACGTTCGCGTTGGCGAGCTGGGCCTTCATCTTCTGGACGCCGGGCAGCATGCCCATGACGCCGTCGAGCCCGCCCATCTTCTTGACCTGCTCGAGCTGGGAGAGCATGTCGTTGAAGTCGAAGTCGCCCTTCTTGATCTTTGCCGCGAGCTTCTCGGCGTCCTCGGCGGCGACGGTTTCCTGCGCCTTCTCGACGAGGCCGACGATGTCGCCCATGCCGAGGATGCGGCCGGCGATGCGGTCGGGATGGAACACGTCGATCGCGTCCATCTTCTCGCCCAGGCCGATGAACTTGATCGGCTTGCCGGTGACCGCGCGCATCGATAGCGCGGCGCCGCCGCGCTGGTCGCCGTCCACGCGCGTCATCACGATGCCCGTGACGCCGATGCGCGTGTTGAATTGGGTGGCCGTGTTGACCGCGTCCTGACCGGTCAGCGCGTCCACGACCAGCAGCGACTCGGTCGGCTGGACGGCATCGCGCACGGCCGCAGCCTCGCCCATCAACTCGTCGTCGATCGACAGGCGACCGGCCGTGTCGAGGATGACGATGTCGTAACCTTCGTTGCGGCCCACTTCCATCGCGCGGCGCGCGATGGCCACCGGATCCTGTCCCGCCACGATGGGAAGCGTGGGCACCTCGACCTGCGTGCCGAGAACGGCGAGCTGCTCCTGTGCCGCCGGGCGGCGCACGTCGAGCGAGGCGAGCAGGACCTTCTTGCGTTCCTTCGCGACGAGGCGCTTGGCAAGCTTGGCCGATGTCGTCGTCTTGCCTGAGCCCTGCAGGCCCAGCATCAGGATCGCGACCGGCGGCGTGGCGCGCAGGTTGATCTCGCTGGCCGTGGAACCCAGTGTTTCAACCAGCTTGTCGTTGACGATCTTGACGACCATCTGGCCGGGCGTGACTGAACGAACGACCTGCTGGCCGATCGCCTCGAGCTTCACGCCGGCGATGAAATCCTTGACGACGGAAAGCGCCACGTCGGCTTCAAGAAGCGCCACCCGCACTTCGCGCAGGGCCGCATCGACATCCGCTTCGCTGAGCGCACCGCGCCCGCGCAGCTTGTCGAAGACCGAACCCAGCCTGGTGGAAAGCGACTCGAACATACCGACCGGCAAACCTTCCGTTCACGCAAAACACGACGGCCGCCGTGCGCGAAACTCGCGGACGGCGGGAGACCCGAAGGCCCAAGGGCGCATGTTTCCCCTGAACGGCGGCGGTTTTACGGAGAAAGGCGCAGACCGTCAAGCCGCGCCGGCCCGATGCCGGGCATGACATATATACGCGGCCCGGCATATTGACCGCCAGAACTTAACTGAAAAACAGTTAATATATTGAAAAACATTCGAGAATAGTCACAATTTCAGCCGCCTGCGCGCCCGCTAGACTTTCCGGCCACTGGCGGACTATATGCGCACGCGATGGAAGCCCTTCCGTTCCTGAAAATGCATGGTCTCGGCAACGATTTCGTCGTCGTCGACGCCCGCGCGCGGATGCCCAAGCTCGATATCGGGCGCGTGCGCGCGATCGCCGATCGGCACAAGGGCGTCGGCTTCGACCAGCTTGTCATCATCGAAAAGCCGACGGACCCGGCCGCGGCCGTTTTTTTCCGCTTCCTGAACTCGGACGGATCGGAAGCCGGGGCTTGCGGCAACGGCACGCGCTGCGTCGCCGACCACGTGATGCGCGAGACCGGCACCGACCGTCTTCGCATCCAGACGCGCGCCGGCATTCTCGAATCGCGCCGCGCATCGGGCGGACAGGTCGCTGTCGACATGGGTCCGGCGCGGCTCGACTGGCGCGAAATTCCGCTGGCGCGCGAATGCAACACGCTGCATGTGCCGCTGACGCTCGGGCCGCTCGCCGACCCGGTCGCCACGGGCATGGGAAATCCCCACGCGACGTTTTTCGTGGCCGACGTGACAGCCATCGAACTTGCGGCGCTCGGGCCGCAGCTCGAAAATCATCCGATGTTTCCCGAACGCGCAAATATCGGCATCGCGCAGATCGTCGATCCGGAAACGATCCGGCTTCGCGTCTGGGAACGCGGGGCCGGCATCACGCTTGCCTGCGGGTCGGGCGCTTGCGCCGCAACCGTCGCCGCCGTCCGCCGGAATCTTGTTGGCGGACGGCGCGCACGCGTGATCGTCGATGGCAGCGCGGATGGTGCGGGTGCGCTCGACATCGAATGGCATGCCGACGGCCACGTCCTGATGGCGGGTCCCGTGGCGCTCGCGTTTTCCGGCGTGTGGCAGGGATGAGCGGCACGCGCGTCGTCAGCATCGGTTGCCGACTCAATGCCGCCGAAGCCGCAACGATCGAATCCCTGCTGAACGCGGCGGGTGACGACGAGACGCTTGTCGTCAATACCTGTGCGGTGACGCGGGAGGCCGAGCGCGACTCGATGGCCGCGATCCGGCGCCTGCGGCGCGCAAATCCCGGCCGCCGGATCGTCGTGACGGGCTGTGCGGCACAACTCGATCCGGCGCGCTTTTCCGACATGGACGGTGTTGCCGCGGTCGTCGGCAACCGCGACAAGCTCTCGGCCGAACTCTGGCGCGCGCGCATGCCCGGCCGCAGCGACGTGATGGCCCCCCAGACCTTCGTGCCCGTGGATATCGGATTTTCGGAAAACCGGACCCGCGCCTTCATCGAAGTGCAGCAAGGCTGCGATCACCGCTGCACGTTCTGCATCATCCCGTTCGCGCGCGGACCGTCGCGTTCGCTGGCGCCTGGGGACGCCGTCGTGCGCGTGAAGCGTGCGGTCGCGGCCGGGCGACGCGAAGTGGTCCTGACGGGCGTCGACCTGACATCCTGGGGGGAGGACCTTCCCGCCCGGCCACGGCTCGGCGACTTGTGCGCGCGCCTCTTGGCCGAGGTTCCCGAACTTTCGCGCCTGCGACTTTCCTCGCTCGACCCGGCCGAAATCGACGGGCGGCTTGTCGATCTCTTCGCAAATGAACGCCGGCTTGCGCCGTTTCTGCATCTTTCCCTTCAGTCGGGCGACGATCTGATCCTGAAGCGCATGAAACGGCGCCATTCGCGCGCACAGGCACTTGCAGTTGCCGGGCAAATCCGCGAGGCGCGGCCGGAAATCGCCATCGCCGCCGACCTGATCGCGGGCTTTCCGACCGAAAGCGAAGCGGCATTCGCCAATACGCTCGCGCTTGTCGACGAGATGGGTCTCGCGCATGTCCATGCATTCGCCTACTCCGCACGACCCGGAACGCCGGCCGCACGCATGCCGGCACTGGGCGACAGCATCGTGCGCGAGCGCGCGCACCGTCTGCGCACGGCCGCCGACCTCGCGCGCACCCGTTATCTCGAAGGACGCATCGGTGCGCGCACGGAAGTGCTTGTCGAACGCTCGGGCATCGACGGGCTCGACGCGCAGGGCGTGCGCGTGCGCCTTGTCGCGCCCCGCGCACGCGGCGCGATGGTTCACGCGCGCATCACGGGCCGCGAGGGCGCCGGTCTGGTCGCGGAGGCCGCGTGAGCTGGTTTTCGCGCCTCAAGAACGGTCTGCGCAAATCCTCCGGAAAACTTGTGGAGGGGATCGGCCGTGCCCTCAATCTCGGCCGGCTCGATGCGACGTCGCTCGAAGCGCTTGAGGATGCGCTGATCGAAGCCGATCTCGGTCCGGCCGTCGCGGCAAAGCTTGTCGAAGGCCTGCGCGCACGCAAGCTTCCCGCCGATACGCCGTCAATCGAAGTGCGCCGAATTCTCGCCAGCGAAATTTCCCAGATCCTCGCGCCCGTGGCAAAGACCTGGGCGCCTGATCCCACGCGCCGGCCACATGTGGTTCTCGTCGTTGGCGTCAACGGCAGCGGCAAGACGACGACGATCGGCAAGATCGCTTCCACGCTGAAGGCCGAAGGAAAGTCGGTGATGCTGGCCGCCGGCGATACGTTCCGTGCCGCGGCGGTCCGTCAGCTTGAAATCTGGGGCGAACGGACGGGCGTTCCCGTCGTAACGTCGCGCGAAGGCGCCGATCCGGCGGCATTGGCGTTCGAAGCGCTTGAAAAGGCACGCGCGGCCGGCAGCGACGTGCTGCTGATCGATACGGCCGGCCGGCTGCACAACAAGGCCGACCTGATGGACGAATTGAAAAAGATCGTCCGCGTCTTGAAGAAGCTCGATGCATCCGCACCGCATGACACGATCCTCGTTCTCGATGCGACGATCGGCCAGAATGCGATCCAGCAGGTCGAGACTTTCAAAAGCATGGTCGATGTCGGCGCGCTCGTCGTCACGAAGCTCGACGGCAGTGCCAAGGGCGGCGTTTTGGTCGCGATCGCGAATCGATTCGCGACTCCGACGGTGTTGATCGGTGTCGGAGAGGGAATCGACGACCTTCGCGCGTTCGATGCGCAAAGTTTTTCGAAGGGTCTCCTCGACCTCGATGCGTGATCGCATCGCACGAAAATCCGTAACGTGTGCGCGATTCATCGACACGCGAATTGTCCCGATTTTATCAGGGTTTTTTCGCTGTCGTTCACTAGCGCTAGAGACGAATCTTTCGACTCTCGCAAGCCAATGGGTCGACCGCTAACGATAGTGGAAGTGCGGTTGTCAACCCCCCTCATATTGAATTTCCTTGACATGCCCTTGTTCAAAATGATGTTCTAGCCACGTTCGGATCGTTCCAGGGAGGGCTCCAACTCCGCCGGAGGTCAAAAGGGTCGGGACAGTCACCCGACTCCGCTCAGGCTTCAGGCGCGCCTTTCCCGGTCCGACACCATCGGAAACAAGGAGTCAATCATGGCTGCGAAGAAGAAGGCGAAGAAGAAGGCCGCTAAGAAGAAGAAGTAAGCGGTTTTCGCTCGGTGCATTTGGGGGCGTGGGGGTTCTTCTCCCGCGCCCCTTCTGCTTTTTGGGGTATGCCTGCCGGCGTTCCGTTACAGTTATGCGTCACGGCGAGTCGTGGCGCGCTGTTGCCGGGGGGAAATTGGAAAAGGTCGATCCGACGGTTGCGGGCTTTGTCCTGCTCGCGGCCCTGATGCACGCCTCCTGGAACGCCGTCATCAAATCCGACCCCGACCGGCTCGCCTCATTCGGGCTCGTCATGATGGCCGGCTGCGTTTTCGGTCTTGTGATGGTGCCGTTCGTGCCGCTGCCGGCTCCTGAGGCGTGGCCTTTCCTGATCGCCTCCGTCCTCATTCACGTTTTCTATTACATCTTCCTGCTGCGCGCCTATGCGCATGGCGACCTGTCACTGGTCTATCCGATCGCGCGCGGGCTGGGGCCGACGTTGGTGGCGATCATGTCCGGCACGATCGTCGGCGAGTTCCTGAATTTCCGCGAATCGGTCGGTGTCGGGCTTGTGTCGCTTGGCATTGCCGGGCTTGCTTTCGGCCGCGGCATTCCGGATTTCTCCGAACGCCGTGCGATCCTGCTCGCGGTGTGCACCGGCGTGACGATTGCGGCCTATACGGTCGTCGACGGGTTGGGCGCGCGGCATTCAGGCAATGCGCTTTCTTATATCGTCTGGCTCAACCTGCTGGAGGGGCCGTGGGTGTTTGTTTTCGCGATGGTGCGGCGCGGTCCCGTGATTTTCGACTACATACGTAAATTCTGGTGGCGCGGCACGGCCGGCGGGGTCGTCGCGACGATCGGCTACGGGATCGCGATCTGGGCGGCAAGCCTCGGGGCCATCGCGCATGTCTCGGCGTTGCGCGAAACGTCGGTGCTGTTCGCGTCGTTGATGGGAACGTTCCTGCTCGGCGAGCGCTTCGGTATGCTTCGGGTCGCCTCGGCGTTCGTGCTGGTTGCCGGGCTGCTGGCGATGAATTTCAAGATCGGGTGATCCGATGACTCACGAAGCGGCGCTCAGGCTCGGCATATTCCTCGGCCTGCTTGCCGCTTTTGCGCTTTGGGAAGCGCTTGCGCCGCGCCGGGCCGATCCGCCGGCGCGCACGCGCCGCTGGCCGGTCAATCTCGCTTTTGTCGTCTTGGGCGGGCTGGTTACCCGCGTCGTGCTGCCTGGCGGCGTGGCGGCCTTCGCGGCCTCTGCGCAGGCAAACGGCTGGGGCTTTCTTGCCGCTCTGGCAATCCCGGATTGGGCCGCTTTCGTCGTTTCGATCGTCGCGCTCGATCTGGCGATCTATTTCCAGCATCGCCTGTTCCACCGCATCCCGGTCTTCTGGTCAATTCACCGGATGCACCATTCCGACACCATGTTCGACGTGTCGACCGCCGTCCGGTTCCATCCGGTCGAAATCGGCCTCTCCCTCGCGATAAAGGTGGCCGTCGTTGCGGTCATCGGGGCGTCGCCGGAATCGGTCCTCGCCTTCGAGATCCTGTTGAACGCGGCCTCGCTGTTCAACCACACGAACGGGCGCATGCCCGACTGGATCGAACGCCCGTTGCGCCTGATCGTCGTCACGCCCGACATGCACCGCATCCACCACTCCGCGCGCCGCGAGGAGACGGACAGCAATTTCGGGTTCTCGGTATCGATCTGGGACAGGCTGTTCGCAACCTACCGGGCCGAGCCGGCGGACGGGCAGGACGGGCTGACGATCGGGCTCGAATCGTATCGCGAGCGGGAAAGCCAAGGCCTGCTTCGCCTCCTGGCCCAGCCTTTCGGCCGCGGTCAGTAATCGCCGGTCTGGGAGGCGGGATTTCCGCCGATCGGGAATTGCGCGGATTCGCCGATGGCCCGCCAATGGTCAAGCGCCCATCGCACGCTCGGAAATGCGATTTCGTCCCAAGGTATCTGGTCCCAGGCGAAAAGCTGGACATCCTGGCTTTCGGGACCGGGCGAAAAATCACCATCGACCAGTTTGGCGCGATAGATGAGCTGGACCTGGCTCAGTCGCGGGACCGAATAGACGCCAAGCAGCGCGTCGATCGAGATGCGCGCATTCGCCTCTTCAAGCGATTCGCGCGCGGCACCGGCCTCGGGCGATTCGCCAAGCTCGAGATATCCGGCCGGCAAGGTCCAAAATCCCACCCGGGGGGCGATCGCACGTCGGCAGAGCAGGACGCGGCCCTGCCACAGCACGACGGCGCCCACGACGATCTTCGGATTGTCGTAGTGAACGAAGCCGCAATCCGCACAAACAAGCCGTTCGCGCGTATCTCCTTCCGGAATCGCGCGGACCGACGGGCCGACGGGCTTGGGATCGCTCATTTCGGGCGAGTTTCGCGCGCGGAAGTGGCCTTGCGCAAGTTCACACCGGCCGAGGCAACCTCAGACGACGAGATCGACGAGCGAGCCGCGGGGCAGGTTTCGGGTCGGGCGGGCTTCCTCGGCAAAGTTGGCGGCAACCGCCTGCTGCGCCTCGGGATTGCTGGCCGATCGTGCCGGAACACCCGCCGCCGATTGCGTTGGCGACGATTGCCCGCCACGCAACGGAAAGGTCGGCCGTCCCGTGACACGCGTGCTATCCGGGCGCGCGAACCCGGTTGCAACCGAAAGTGACCCTGATTGAATCTCCATAGCCGGCAATAGAAGCAAATTTGATTTAATTCTCCGTTAATTCTCGAAATCAAAATCCGCGTATGCCTGCCATGGCAGCAACAGCGACGAATTTGCCACGCAGGTTGCGCGGCGCGGTCCTGAAACCGGCTGTAACATCCGCTATTTGGCAAATTGCGAATCGTCGCGCGAATATGTCACGCCTTCTAGTCAAACGTGATGCGGCGTATGATCCGCGCATGGATTCGCACGGCGCTCAGATTTAGACTTACTAATAGAATTCGTTGTGCAGCGAGAAACGAAGGGCGGCGGTTACGAAACGTCGATGACGATTCCATTCGACACCGAACAGTTGCAGGGCCTGCTGATCCTGGCCCAGGACAAACGCCCGGATTCGCGGGCGCATCTGGCCACGCGCATGGGCGACATGATCCTCGGCACCAACCTTGCCGCGATGTCCGCGCGCGAGCGCGAGCTGGCCGAAGAAATCCTCCAGCGTCTTCTCCACGATCTCGAAATGCCGATCCGCCGGGCCCTTGCCGAGCGTCTGGCCGCCGAAGGCGTCGCACCGCGCAGGCTGATCGTCCAGCTGGCCAACGACCGGATCGAGGTTGCATGGCCGGTATTGATCAAGTCCGAGCTTCTTGACGACGGCGAACTGCTGAACGTCATCCGCAGCCGCACGATGCAGCATCGCATCGCCATCGCGCGCCGGGAACGGATTTCCGCGCCGGTCAGCGACGCGCTTGTCCGGCCGGGCGAACAGGATGTCGTGCGCGCCGTTCTGGAGAATGCGGGCGCAACGATCGCCGACGAAACGTTCGAGACGCTCGTCGAGCATTCCCAGGCAGACGCCGACCTGCAGGAACTCATCCTCAGGCGCGAAGATCTCGATCCGAAACTCGCCGGCCGCATGTACGGCTGGGTTTCCGAAGCGTTGCGCCGGTTCATCATCGAAAATTTCGAAATCGACCCGTTTTTGCTCGACAAGGCGATCGGCGAGGCAATGGCCGAGGTCATGGCCGACCATGCGCGTTCGACCGCGCTGAACGGCGCGCTCCAACGCATAAAAATCGCGATCGACCGCGACGATGTCAGCGATTTGAAGCTGCTGCTTCCGCTGGCCCGCGCGGGCGAGCGTACGCTCATCGAGACGCTGTTCGCGAAATTCACGCGCGTATCGGTGGCAACGGCCCGGCGCTGCCTCTACGAGCAGGGCGGGCGGGCGCTCGCGGTCGCCTGCAAGGGCTGCCATGTCGACAAGCCGCTGTTCACGGAATTCTTCATCGCGATGCGCCAGCTCGGCGGCCCGGCCGGCGGGCTCGTCAATCCGGGCGAGCTTTTCGATGCCCTGTCTTTCTACGACCTCGTCGACGACGAGACGGCCGAAGCGCGCGTGTCCGCCTGGCGGCGCGGCGAGACGCGCGGTCCCCTTGTCGACGAATCGATCGCTGCCGGCGAACCGCCGCGCGAGCCGCTGGCCCCGGCGCCCGTGCGCACGATGCATGCCGGAAACAACCTGCGTCGCCGCCCGCTCAAGCGGCTGAACTGACCCTCAGCGCGCCGACAAGGCGGCGACGCCGGGCAGTTCCTTGCCCTCGAGCCACTCAAGAAATGCGCCGCCGGCCGTAGAGACATAGCCGAACGAGTCGACCGCACCGGCCTTGACGAGTGCCGCCACGGTGTCACCCCCACCGGCAACCGACATGAGCTTGCCGGCTTTGGTGCGTTCGGCAACCCCACGGGCGAGAGCCGTCGTGCCCTTGTCGAAGGGCGGATGCTCGAATGCACCGACCGGACCGTTCCACACCAACGTGCGCGCGCCGTCGAAGATGCGCAAAGTTTCGGCGACCGACAGCGGGCCGATGTCCAAAATCATCTTGTCCGCCGGAACCCGGCCGATCGGGACCGTTTGCGCCCCCGCCGAATCGGTCAATGCGCCTGCGACGACGGCATCGACCGGCAGCACGATCTGCCTGCCGGACGATTCCGCATCGGCCATGATGCGCCGGGCCGTTTCGGCCATGTCGACCTCGCAAAGCGAGCGGCCGACGCCGATTCCCTTGGCGTGAAGGAACGTGTTCGCCATGCCGCCGCCGATGGCGAGGATGTCGACCCGCTGGATCAGGTTGCCGATGAGATCGAGTTTGGTCGAGATCTTCGAGCCGCCGACCACCGCGGCCACCGGACGCTGCGGATGTTCGAGCGCCTTGGACAGCGCATCGAGTTCGGCCTGCATCAACAGGCCGGCAGCGCAAGGCAGCGCATGGGCCAGCCCTTCGGTGGAGGCATGGGCGCGATGCGCGCAGGAAAACGCGTCGTTCACGTAGATGTCGCCAAGTTCGGCGAGCGCCTTCACGAAGGCCGGCTCGTTCTTCTCCTCTCCCTTGTGGAAGCGGAGATTTTCCAGAAGCGCCACGTCGCCGGGTTTCAGCGCATCGACCGCGCTTCGCGCCGCCGGGCCGATGCAATCGTCCGCAAAAGCGACCTTGCGGCCGACCGCCTTGGAAAGGGCCGCCACAAGCGGGCGCAGCGACTGGCTTTCGTCGCGCCCTTTCGGCCGGCCGAAATGCGACAGCACGACAACCCTGGCCCCCTTGCTCGCCAGAAGTGCGGCGGTTGGCGCAAAGCGCTCGATTCGCGTCGCGTCGCTAACCGCCCCATCCTGCATGGGAACATTGAGGTCGGCGCGCACGAGGACGCGCTTGCCGGAAAAATCGAAATCGCCGAGGGTCTTGAAACGGTTCATGGTGCGGGGCAATCCTGCTGGCCGAACCGGATTCGTACGCCGGTTCCAAGCCTCATATCGCTCAACGGAAAGAACTTCGCAATGTCCGAGCCGTCGTCTCAAGCCTTGCCCCGTATCTTCGTGGCGATCGACCGCATGCAACGCGAGGAAGCGGCCGCCGATCTCGCGCGGCTGGGTAGCGAAGGGTATGCCGTCAAGCTCGGCCTGGAATTTTTCGTCGCGAACGGTCCCGATGGGGTGCGCGCCGTGGCCGGCGCGCGACCGCTGTTTCTTGACCTGAAGCTGCACGACATTCCCAACACGGTCGCAGGCGGCGTGCGCGCAGCGGCACTTTGCCGCCCCCGCTTCCTCACGATCCACGCCTCGGGCGGCCGCGCGATGATGGAAGCGGCCCGCGATGCGGCATCGTCCGCCGGTCCCGCACGCCCGCTGCTGCTGGCGATCACGGTCCTCACGAGCCTCGACGATTCCGATCTCGATGCGGTCGGCCAGCGTGGCCCGGCCGGCGATCAGGCGTTGCGGCTCGCCGTTCTGGCCAAGGCGGCCGGCATGGACGGGGTTGTCTGTTCGGCCCACGAAATCGCCCGCCTGCGCCGCGAGGTCGGGCCGGAATTCAAACTTGTCGTGCCCGGCATCCGGCCGGAATGGGCGGCAACCGGCGACCAGAAGCGGGTGATGACCCCGCGCGAAGCGGTTGCGCGCGGGGCCGACCATCTCGTGATCGGCCGGCCGATCACGCAAGCCGCCGAGCCGAAGGCCGCTCTCGCGCGCGTGCTGGCCGAGATCGCCGCTTGAGCGCCGTCGCAAAAATTTGTGGCGTCAACTCGGTGCCGGCCGTCGAAGCGGCGGCGCGCGCCGATTTTGTCGGCTTCAATTTTTTCCCGCGCAGCCCACGCTATGTGAAGCCCGAACTGGCGCGTTTCCTCGCCGACCGCCTGCCGCGCCGTGTCCGACGCGTGGCATTGATCGTCGATCTCGACGACACGGCGATCGATGCGATTCTTTCTGGCTTCCGGCCCGACATTCTCCAGCTTCACGGAGCCGAGACGCCCGCGCGCGTGGCCGAGATCCGCCGGCGGACGGGCTTGCCGATCATGAAGGTCATTGGCGTGTCCGACGGAGCCGACCTTGATGCCGCGACGGCCTATCTCGATGTCGCCGACCGGCTGATGTTCGATGCCAAGCCGCCCAAGCGCGTCGGCGCATTGCCCGGCGGCAATGCCGTCAGTTTCGACTGGACGCTGCTGGCCGGCCGGAATTGGAAGCTGCCGTGGATGCTGGCGGGCGGTTTGACGGCCGCGAACGTCGCTGCCGCGATCACGACGGCGGGTGCCCCGGCGGTGGACGTATCCTCGGGCGTGGAAGACCGGCCCGGACACAAATCGCCCCGCCTGATCAGGCGCTTTCTGGCCGCCGTCCGGGCGGTCTGAGGTCGCTTGGCCGGGGCGTCCGGCTCGGCTATAACCGCGCGGCCATGACACAACTCAATTCCTACCGTTCCGGGCCCGACGAACGCGGCCATTTCGGCATTTTCGGCGGCCGCTACGTCTCCGAAACGCTGATGCCGCTGATCCTCGAAGTCGAGCGCGCCTATACGGCCGCGCGCAAGGATCCTTCCTTCCAGAAGGAACTCGACTATTACCTCGCGCACTATGTCGGGCGCCCCTCGCCGCTGTGGCTGGCCGAACGGCTGACCAAGGCGCTGGGCGGGGCGAAGATCTACCTGAAGCGCGACGAGCTGAACCATACGGGCGCGCACAAGATCAACAGCTGTATGGGCCAGATACTGCTGGCCCAACGGATGGGCAAGAAGCGCATCATCGCCGAAACGGGTGCCGGCCAGCACGGCGTTGCGACCGCCACGGTCTGCGCGCTGTTCGGCCTTTCCTGCACCGTCTACATGGGTGCAACCGACATCGCCCGCCAGGCGCCCAACGTTTTCCGAATGAAGCTGCTGGGGGCGGAAGTGAAGCCCGTCACGTCGGGCACGGGTACGCTCAAGGACGCGATGAACGAGGCGCTACGCGACTGGGTCGCCAACGTCGAAAACACCTACTACATCATCGGCACCGTCGCGGGCCCGCATCCCTATCCGATGATGGTGCGCGACTTCCAGAGCGTGATCGGTCGCGAGACGCGCGAGCAGATCATGGGTTTCGAAGGCCGCCTGCCGGACAAGCTGATCGCCTGCATCGGCGGCGGATCGAACGCGATGGGCCTGTTCCACCCGTTCCTCGACGACAAGGACGTCGCGATGGATGCGGTCGAGGCGGCGGGTCTTGGCCTCGACACCGGCAAACACGCGGCCTCGCTTCAGGGCGGCCGGCCGGGCGTGCTGCACGGCAACCGCACCTATCTTCTGATGAACGAGGACGGGCAGATCGACGAGGCGCACTCGATCTCGGCCGGGCTCGACTATCCGGGAATCGGGCCGGAGCATTCTTGGCTGCACGAGATCAAGCGCGTGAACTACGTCGCGGCGACCGACGACGATGCGATCGAGGCGTTCAAGCTGCTGTCGCGCACCGAGGGCATCCTGCCGGCGCTGGAGCCGGCCCACGCGCTCGCGCATGTCGCGCGCATCGCGCCCAAGCTTCCGAAGGACTATCTGATCGTCATGAATCTCTGCGGTCGCGGCGACAAGGACATCTTCACCATCGGCGAGCGGCTGGGGGTGAAGCTGTGAGCCGGCTTGCAGGACGCTTCGCGGAACTCGCGAAGGAGGGCCGCGCCGGCCTCGTGACCTATGTCATGGCGGGCGATCCGGATGCAGCACAGGCGCAGGCCATTCTCGACGGGCTGCCGGCCGCCGGCGCCGACGTGATCGAGCTTGGCCTTCCCTTCTCCGATCCGATGGCCGACGGTCCAGCGATCCAGGCGGCGGCGCTGCGCGCACTGAAAGCAGGTGCTTCGACCCGCTCGGCGCTGGGGCAACTGAAGAAGTTTCGCGAAAAGGACCAGACGACGCCCGTCGTGCTGATGGGCTACTACAACCCGATCTACATCTATGGCGCGGAGAAGTTCTGCAAGGACGCCGCAGCCGCAGGCGCCGACGGGTTGATCGTCGTCGACCTGCCGCCCGAAGAGGATGCCGAGCTTCGTCCGTACGCGAAGACGGCCGGGCTCGATCTCGTGCGACTTGCCACCCCGACGACCGACGACAAGCGTCTGCCGATCGTCCTCGAGGGCGCGTCGGGTTTCCTCTACTACGTCGCGGTGCTCGGCGTGACCGGCACGCGCTCGGCTGTCACCGACGAGGTTTCGGCGGCCGTCGCGCGATTCCGCAAGACGACGAAACTGCCCATCGCGGTCGGTTTCGGCATCAAGACGCCCGACGGTGCGGCCGCGATCGCGCGCAATGCCGATGCGTGCGTCGTGGGCTCGGCGCTGGTGCAGCAGGTTATCGAAGGGCCGGCGGCCGAAGCGGCCGGGCGCGTGCACGGGCTTGTGAAGGCGCTTGCCGGTGCCGTGCGCGCGGCGCGCGCCAAGCGGACCGCGTGAGGGTCTAGGCGATGAGCTGGCTTACCAACTTCGTCCGCCCCAAGCTGCGAGCACTCGTGCGCAAGACCGAGGTGCCCGACAATCTGTGGGATACCTGCCCGGCCTGCAGCAAGATGATCTTCCATCGCGATCTCGAGGCCAACCAGCGCGTCTGCCCGCATTGCGGCCATCATATGCGCCTGCCGGCCAAGCGCCGCCTCGAAACGCTGTTCGACGACGGAGCCTATGCCCGCATCGAACTGCCCAAGGTGGCGGCAGATCCGCTCAAGTTCCGCGACCAGAAGAAATATACTGACCGCCTGAAGGCGGCGCGCGACAAGACCGGTGAGCAGGACGCGATCCTGGTCGCCCATGGCCGCATCGGCGGCGTCGGCACGGTCGTGGCCGTCTTCGATTTCGAGTTTCAGGGCGGCTCGATGGGGCTTGCCGTGGGCGAAGGCCTGGTCTCGGCGGCGAAGCTTGCGGTGCTGCAACAGGCCCCGCTGATCGTCATTCCCGCGTCCGGCGGCGCACGCATGCAGGAAGGCATCCTGTCGTTGATGCAGATGCCGCGCACGGTGATCGCGGCCGAAGAGGTCAAGGAAGCGGGTCTTCCCTATATCGTCGTGCTGACGGACCCGACGACGGGTGGCGTTTCGGCATCGTTCGCGATGCTGGGCGACATCGCCATTTCCGAGCCCGGTGCCACGATCGGTTTTGCCGGCGCCCGCGTCATCGAAGAGACGTTGCGCGAAAAGCTGCCGCCCGGATTCCAGAAGGCCGAATACCTGCTCGAGCACGGCATGGTTGACATGGTCGTCCACCGGCATGAGCTGCGCGCGATGCTCGTGCGGCTGCTGCGGCTGCTTACCGATCCGCAGCCGCGCGCCGACGTCGTCAAGCTGCCCCAGCCCCAGCTCGACATTCCCGCCGCCAAGGCGTGAGCGCCGATCCGATTCTGGAGCGTCTCAAGACGCTCCACCCGATGGCGATCGACATGTCGCTCGACCGGGTGCGCGCGCTGATGAAGGCGCTGGGCGACCCGCAGGACGCGCTTGCACCTGTCATCCATGTCGCCGGAACGAACGGCAAGGGTTCGACGATCGCCTATCTGCGCGCGATGCTGGAATCGGCCGGAAAGCGTGTCCATGTCTATACCTCGCCGCATCTCGTCAGCTTCAACGAACGCATCCGCATTGCCGGCGCCTTGATCGACGACCGCGGCCTCGCGGCGATCCTCGAAGAGATCGAGCGCATCAATGCCGGCGCGCCGATCACGTTTTTCGAAATCACGACCGCCGCCGCGTTTCTCGCCTTCGCGCGAACGAAGGCGGATTTCGTGCTCCTTGAAACGGGCATGGGCGGCCGGCTCGACGCGACCAATCTCGTGCGCAAGCCTGTTGCCATCGCGCTGGCGCCTATTTCCTTCGATCACATGCAGTATCTCGGCGATACGCTGGCGCTGATCGCTGGCGAAAAGGCCGGGATCATGAAGCCGGGTGTGCCGACGGCCGTCGGGGTCCAGCCGCCGGAAGCCGCGGCCGTCTTCGATGCGCGCGGCGACGAACTTCCCGCTCCGCTGTTCCGCCACGGGCGCGAATGGAACATCTCGCCAACTGGCCGCGGACTGCACTACGCCGGCCGCGCGGTGCATGACCTTCCGTTCCCTGTCCTGCCGGGACCGCATCAGTATGCAAACGCCGGCCTTGCCGTTGCCGTTGCCGAAGTTCTCGGCCTTGATGCGAACGCGATGGCGGCCGGCATGCGCGAAGCACAATGGCCGGCACGGCTCCAGAAGCTGACGCGCGGCCCGCTTGCGGGTGCGTTGCCGGCCGGCGTCCCGCTGTTCCTTGACGGGGGCCATAACGACGCCGCCGGCGAGGCCCTGGCCGGCTGGATCGGCAATCGCACGATCGATCTGGTCTTCGGCATGCTGTCGACGAAGGAGCCCGCGTCGTTCCTCCGGCATGTGGCACCGCGCGTGCGCCGGCTGCGCGCGATCCCCATCGTCGGCGAACCGCTTTCCCGGCCGGCGTCGGAAATCGCGGCGGCCGCGCGCAGCGTCGGGATAGCCGATGTCGCGGAATCCGCCGACGAGAATGCCGCCATCGTTTCACTCGCCGCTGCGGCGGAACCCGCAGTCCCGGTGCTCGTTTGCGGCTCGCTCTATCTGTGCGGGCGCGTACTCGCGGCAAACGGCTGAGCCTGCTAGGCTCGCGCGCATGGTGTTCGGCAAATTGTTCGGCAATGGCGCGAAGTCGGGTGCCGCGATCTCGTATCGCGGTGCCGCGTCGTTCCTGACCGGAGCATCCGTCGGCTTTTATGCACTTGATGCCGGTGGCCGTTTCGTGTTCGCCAATCAGGCCTTCGCCGACATGCTCGGACGCCCGCCGGATGAAATTACAGGCGGCCTTCGCCTCCATGACGTACTGGCCGAGGCCATACCGCCCGGGACAGCGCCCTACGATCCTTTCGGCGGATTGGGGGTTGCGAAGGGCGATGTCCGCTTCCGTCATCTGGCGGGCACGCAGGTTCTTCTTTCGATCGAACAGGCTGTCGATGCGGGCGCGCCGGGCGGCTTCGTCGCGCGCGCCATGGCCCGCGACGCCGAACCTGCGCGCGAAATGGCAAGCGCGCTGGCGCGCAGCGAACTTGGTTTCCGCCGGTTTTTCGAAAATGCGCCGGTCGGCATCGCACTTGTCGACCCCGATGGCCGCCTGACCGAGACGAACCGTGCCTTCCAGCGCCTGGCCGGGGCCGATCGTGAGGGGGCGGCCGGCCGGAACCTCACGATGTTCGTGGTACCGGAGGAACGCGCAGAGCTGATCGGCAAGCTGCGGCGGCTTGCCGCCGCTTCCAGTGGTCCCACCACTGCCGACAGGGCGCCCGAACACATCAACCTCCGTCTCGTCGGCGCGGACGGCAAGGAGCGCGTTGTCGCGACGTTTGCCCGTGCACTCGACGAAGCTGCCGGCGCCGATGGCGCGACGATCCTGCACTTCCTCGACATCAGCGAGCAGCGCCGGCTCGAACAGCAGTTCGCCCAGTCGCAGAAGATGCAGGCCGTCGGCCAGCTTGCCGGTGGCGTGGCGCACGACTTCAACAACCTACTGACCGCGATGATCGGCTTTTGCGATCTGCTGCTGCTGCGCCATCAGCCGGGCGACGCCTCGTTCGCCGACATCATGCAGATCCGGCAGAACGCCAATCGTGCCGCCAATCTTGTCCGCCAGCTTCTTGCCTTCTCGCGCCAGCAGACGCTGCAGCCCAAGGTGCTCGACGTCACCGACGCGCTGACCGAGCTTTCCCATCTCCTCCGCCGCCTGATCGGCGCGGCGATCGAGCTGAAGGTCGTCCACGCGCGCGACCTGTGGCTCGTGCGGGTCGATCAGGGCCAGCTCGAGCAGGTCATCATCAATCTTGCGGTCAACGCGCGCGACGCGATGGGGAGCGGCGGCACGCTGACGATCCGCACCTCGAACGCGACCAAGACGGTGCCCGAACGTTTCGGCGACGAGGAAATCCCGCCCGGCGAATATGTCCGCGTCGATGTGGTCGACACGGGAACCGGCATTCCTTCCGACATCATCGGGCGGATTTTCGAACCCTTCTTCTCGACCAAGGCGATTGGCTCGGGCACCGGGCTTGGCCTTTCGACGGTCTACGGCATCGTTCGGCAGACCGGCGGCTTCGTCCTTGTCGACAGCCTGATGGGGCACGGCACGACCTTCACGCTGCTCCTTCCGCGCTGGACCGGCCCCGCGCAGGAAGAGGGGCCCGAGGCGGCGATAACCCGGCGCCGCGACCTGACGGGTGCCGGCACGGTCCTGCTGGTCGAAGACGAGGACGCGGTGCGCCTGTTCGGTGCGCGCGCGCTGCGCAACAAGGGCTACAAGGTCGTCGAAGCGAAAACGGGCGATGCGGCACTCGATATCGTGCGCGAAATCGGCTCGACCATCGATCTGATGATTACCGACGTGGTGATGCCGCAGATGGATGGCACGACGCTTATCCGCGAGGCGCGCAAGCTTTTCCCCGCACTCAAGATCGTGTGCATTTCAGGTTACGCCGAGGAGCAGTTCCGGCAGAACCTCGCGGGCTTCGAGAATGTCCATTTCCTGCCCAAGCCCTTCAGCCTCGACCAGCTCGCCGCCAAGGCGAAGGAAGCGATGCGCCCGCCGGCCTAAAGCTCGGCGACGGCCCACGCGCGCGCGCCGACCGGTTCGATGCGCAGCGGCACCGCATTCCTGAGTTTGGACGTGGGCGCCTGCCCGATCATCACGCGCAAAGCCGCGAAAACGCCACCATGCGCGACGACGAGAACCGGCGCCGGGCGCGCCAGCGCCCGCGTCAATCCGACCCGAACACGCACGCAGAATTCGGCGAACGATTCGCCACCCTCGGGCGACTCAAGGCCAGCGTGCCAACGCTCGAGAAATCCCGCTTCCGGCGTTCCCTCGCGCGTACCAAGGCGGCATTCGGCCAGATCGGCCTCGAATTCGACCGGAAGGCCGATCGCTTCGGCCGCGATTTCCGCCGTCCGGCGCGCACGCGCAAGCGGGCTTGCGACGATGCCGGCAACGCCCGCGCCGATCAGCCGGGCGGCCGCGTCATGCGCCTGCGCGATGCCGGTTTCGTTCAGCGGAACGTCGATATTGCCCTGCAGCCGCCGTTCGCGGTTCCAGTCGGTCTCGCCGTGGCGCAGGAAGAAAAAAGGGGCGGCCGGGATAGAACCCGCACCGCCCCCTGCATTGGGAACCCCGTCGGCCATCAGATCGTGCGCGCGACTTCCTCGACCTCGAAGCACTCGATGAGATCGCCTTCGCGGATGTCGTCGTAGTTCTCGAAGGCCATGCCGCACTCGTAGCCTTCCTGAACCTCGCGGACTTCTTCCTTGAAGCGGCGCAGCGTCTTGAGCGTGCCCTCGTGGATGACCGTCTGGTCGCGCAGCAGGCGCACCTTGGCGCCACGCTTGACCAGCCCTTCAACCACGCGGCAGCCGGCGACCTTGCCGACCTTCGTGATGTTGAAGACCTGGCGGATCTCGGCGTTGCCCAGGAACTTCTCCTTGAGCGTCGGAGACAGCATGCCCGAAAGCGCCGCCTTGATCTCGTCGATCACGGCGTAGATGATCGAGTAGTAGCGGATTTCGATGCCGTCGCGCTTGGCCATTTCGCGGGCCTGCGGATTGGCGCGGACGTTGAAGCCCACGATCAGGCCGCTGCTGGCCTTGGCGAGCGCGATATCGCCCTCGGTGATGCCGCCGACGGCACCGTGGAGCACGCGAACGGCGACTTCCTCAGTGCGCAGCTTCGTGAGCGCACCCACGATCGCCTCGAGCGAGCCCTGCACGTCGGTCTTGACGACGACCGCCAGCTCCTTGGCTTCGCCCTGCTGGATCTTCGTGAACATCTGCTCGAGCGTACCGCGCGCCTTGGCGGTGGCCGTCGCTTCGCGCGTGCGGCGCTGGCGGAACTCGGTCACTTCGCGCGCGCGCGCATCGTTGTCGACGACCTGGAAATCGTCGCCCGCCTGCGGCGTGCCGTTGAGGCCGATGACCTCGACCGGCGTGGACGGGCCGGCCGCCTCGATCTGGCGGCCGCGATCGTCGACGAGCGCGCGCACGCGGCCCCACTCTTCGCCGGCAACGAAGATGTCGCCGACCTTGAGCGTGCCCTTCTGGACGAGGACCGTGGCCACCGGGCCACGGCCGCGCTCGAGCTTCGCTTCGACGATGGCACCCTGCGCCTGGCGATCGGGATTGGCGCGCAGTTCGAGAATTTCGGCCTGGAGCAGGATCGCTTCCTCGAGCTTGTCGAGCCCGGTACGCGCCTTGGCCGACACGTCGATGCCCAGCGTGTCGCCGCCATAGCCTTCGAGCGCCACGTCGTGCTGGAGCAGGTCGCGGCGCACGCGATCGGAATCGGCGTCCGGCTTGTCGACCTTGTTGATGGCGACGATCATCGGCACGCCCGCGGCTTTCGCGTGGGCGATCGCCTCGATCGTCTGCGGCTGGATGCCGTCGTCCGCGGCAACGACGAGGACGACGATATCCGTCACCTTCGCGCCGCGCGCACGCATGGCCGTGAACGCCTCGTGACCCGGCGTATCGAGGAACGTGATCGCCTGGCCGTTCTTGAGGGTCACCTTGTAAGCGCCGATATGCTGCGTGATGCCGCCGGCTTCGTGCTTGGCGACATCGGTCTCGCGCAGCGAGTCGAGCAGCGACGTCTTGCCGTGGTCGACATGGCCCATGATCGTGACGACAGGTGCGCGCGGCAGCAGCGCCGCCTCGACATCGGTATCGCCCTCAAGGCCGATTTCAACGTCCGCTTCGGCCACGCGCTTCACCTTGTGGCCGAACTCCGCAACGATGAGTTCGGCGGTGTCGGCATCGATCGACTGGTTGATCGTCGCCATGACGCCCATTTTCATGAGCGACTTGATGACGTCCACGCTGCGCTCGGCCATGCGGTTGGCGAGTTCCTGCACCGTGATCGCTTCCGGCACGACGACGTCGCGCACGACCTTGGCGGCCGGGCCCTGCTGGGCCAAGCGGGCGCGTTCCTTTTCGCGCGCGCGCTTCATCGCGGCGAGCGAGCGCACGCGGATCGTATCTTCGCTGTCGAGCGCCTGCGTGACCGAAATCTTGCCCTGACGGCGTTCGCGAAGGTCGCGACCACCCTCTGGCGTCGGCTTGCCGGGGCCAGTCCGGCCGGCGGGGCGGCCGGCGGGGCCGGGGCGGAAGGCGCCCGGCCGGCGCGGACGCTCTTCGTCCTCGGCCGTGGCAGCCACGACGGCTGCCTTGACGACCGGCGGCAAGGTGGCCGTGCGCGCCACGTCGGCTGCCTGCCGACGGCGGTTTTCTTCCTCGTTGAGGCGCAGGGTCTCTTCTTCGGCGCGCTTCTTCTGTTCTTCGTCCGCTTTCTTGGCAACGACGGTCTCGACCTTCCGCTGGGCGACTTCCTCCGCCTTGCGCTTGGCGTCGTCGTCAGCCTTGCGCTTCATATCCTCTTCGAAACGTCGGGCCTCGTCCTCGTTGCGGCGCTTGGCCTCGACGTCGGCACGAATGGCGCTCTGGATCGCGCGCTGGCGGGCAACGCGTTCCTCTTCGGTCAGCGTCCGCAGAACCTGCGGCTTGGCGGCAGGTGCCGAACCGGTCGACGCCGCCGTCGGCTTCGCGGTCGTTTCGGCGGGCGTCGAAGATGACGCGACGGGTGCGGCACCCGGCTGGCGCTTCTTGCGCACCTCGACCTGAACGGTCTTGGAACGTCCATGCGGGAAGCTCTGTCGCACCTGTCCGGCGTCACCGCCGCCGGCTGGCGAACGCAATTCGAGGCGGCCGCCGCTCTTGCTGGCAAGGCCGAGCCGCTTCTTGGCGTCCTGGGGGCTATCCTGATCCTTGGTATCCGTCATCTTCCGACCGTCGTTCGCTCTTTCATGCGTTGCTGCCGGCAGCGCGATACGCCGCCAGACGCGCGAGATCCTCGCGCAACCGTTCCGCCAAATTCCCTGACGCGATAGCGGCATGTACCGCGTGTTCGCGTCCGAATGCCTCGCCCATCTCGACGGCCGTCAGGCCGCTCGCAACGGGAATTCCCGCCCCGCCGATCCGCGCGCGTTCGGCGGGCGAACCGTCGGACGCCGCGACCAAAAGGCCGCAGCGGCCCTTGGCGATCGCCTCTTTCGTCTTTTCGAAGCCCTGCGCCGCCTGACCGGCGCGCCGGCACAACGCGAGCGTTTCGATCGCACGGCGCGTCAAAAGCTGGCCCACGCGCTCGGGCAGATCGGCCGGAACCTTGGCCGACGCGCGCGCGGCCTTCGCGAACGCATTCTTGTCGGCCGCACGGCGGATCGATCCGGCATCTGCCGAAACCCAGAGGCCCCGGCCGGGCAGCTTGCCCGCAAGATCCGGCACGACCGTACTGTCCGGCCCCAACACGAACCGCACGAACGACGCGCGCGGGCCGGTGCGGCCGCTGACGATGCAGCGGCGCAGCGGCCCGTCGGTCTCGGGCAGGTCGTCGGCCGGGATTTCCGGCGCCAGGGCGAGGGCTTCGCTCACGTGCTCCGCGGCTTCCTTATTTCTCTTCGGCGAACCAGTGTTCGCGCGCCTTCATGATGATCGCGTTGGCCTGCTCTTCTTCCATCGCGTCCTTGCCGACGATCTCGATCAGTTCGTCGCCCGCGAGGTCGCCCAGGTCATCGAGCGTCTTGACGCCCTTCTCGCCGAGCTTGACCAGCATCGCGGCCGTGAGCCCTTCCATGCCGGCAACCTCGTCGACGACGCCAAGGCGCCTGCGCTCGCCCTCCAGGCGCGTGAGTTCCTTCTCGACGAAATTCTCCGCGCGCGTCTTGAGTTCGGCGGCAACGCCTTCGTCGAACCCTTCGATGCCCGCAAGTTCGTCGGCATCGACCAGTGCGACTTCCTCGACCGACGTGAACCCCTCGGTCACGAGAAGGCCGGCGATCACGTCGTCCACGTCGAGCGCGTCGACGAACACCTGCGAACGTTCCTTGAATTCCTGCTGGCGGCGCTCGGACTCCTCGGCTTCCGTCAGGATGTCGATCGCCCAGCCGGTCAGCATCGAAGCGAGGCGCACGTTCTGGCCGCGGCGGCCGATGGCGAGCGAAAGCTGCTCGTCGGGCACGACGACTTCGATACGGCGCGCTTCCTCGTCGAGCACGACCTTGGTCACTTCGGCCGGTGCCAGCGCGTTGACGACGAAGGTCGCCGGATCGTTCGACCACGGAATGATGTCGATCTTCTCGCCCTGCTGCTCGGCCACGACCGCCTGCACGCGGCTGCCGCGCATGCCCACGCATGCGCCGACCGGATCGATCGAACTGTCGTGGCTGACGACGGCGATCTTGCCGCGGCTGCCCGGATCGCGGGCGACGGCCTTGATCTCGATGATGCCGTCGTAGATTTCCGGCACTTCCTGCGCGAACAGCTTGGCAGTGAACTGCGGATGCGTGCGCGAAAGGAAGATCTGGGGGCCGCGCGCTTCCTGACGGACATCGTAGATGTAGGCGCGGACGCGATCCTGCACCTTGAAGCTTTCGCGCGGGATCGTTTCGTCGCGACGCAGAATGGCTTCCGCACGGCCGAGATCGACCGTGACGTTGCCGAACTCGACGCGCTTGACGAGACCGTTGACGATTTCGCCCACGCGATCCTTGTACTCGTCGTACTGGCGCTGACGCTCGGCCTCGCGCACGCGCTGGACGATCACCTGCTTGGCCGTCTGCGCGGCGATACGGCCGAAATCGATCGGCGGCAGCGGATCGGTGAGATAGTCGCCGACCTTCGCATCCGGATTCTTGCGCAGCGCGTCTTCCAGCGACATCTCCGTCGCCTCGTTGGTCACCGGATCGGACACCAGGCGATAGCGCAGCAGCTGCATTTCGCCGTTGTCGCGGTCGATATGCGCGCGGATATCGTGCTCGAGGCCGTACTTGGCGCGGCCGGCCTTCTGGATGGCCTGTTCCATCGCCTCAAGCACCTGCTCGCGCTCGATGCCCTTCTCGCGGGCCACCGCGTCGGCGACCTGGAGCATTTCGATGCGGTTATAGGCGGTCGTGCGTTCCATTGTCGGTCTCTCTGTCTCGAAATCTAGGTCCGGTTGGCGGCGGCCTTTTCTTCCGCATGCGTCGCCTTGATGAGTTCGTCGGTCAGCAGAAGCTTCGCGCGCGCGATTTCGGCGAGCGGAACCTCCGCAGTTCCTTCCTGCGTCTCGATGCGCACGCGCCCGTCGGCGATGCCGGCAAGCCGGCCGGAAAAGCGCTTGCGACCGTCGAGGGGGGCGCGCGTCTCGACCTTGGCGGCATGGCCGGCAAAGCGGTCGAAATCGGCCGGCCGCACGAGCGGGCGGTCGATACCGGGCGAGCTGACCTCGAGGATGTACTGGGATGCGATCGGATCCTCGACGTCGAGCTTGGCCGAAAGCGCGCGCGACAGGTTTTCGCAGTCTTCCACGCGCATTGCCCGGCGGTCCTTGCGCTCGGCCATGATCTGGAGCGTCGGCCGGTCGCGTCCGGTGACGACCACGCGCACGAGCTCGTAGCCCAGACCGTCGATGGTCGGGCCGACGATATCTTCCAGTGCGCGCGCGCGTTCCATCCTGCCTTGGCCGTCCGTTTCGATCCTGTTCGCGGTCACCCGCGGCAAAGCCGGGCGGGCAATAAAAAAGTGCGCCGTTTGGGCGCACTTCCTAATGTTGCCCGAGCCAAACCTCGGGAGATATGACGCGGCGGAATATACGCTTTTCCGCGCCCGAATCAAGTGCCGCGGTCCTTCCGTTAACCAATTGGCCTGCAACATGGATCGGCCCGCGTCGGCACCTCTCGTGGACCCGCATGCGAACGCGCGTGCCGTTCTTGCGGCGGCCATTGGAAGCCCGTCGGGGCTGGGCTAAGTTCTGTCGGCAACGGACGATTCGCCGGCGCGGCGAAAGATTGGAAGTACCGCGACATGTCTATTCGTACGGCGATCAGTTCCCTGAAGGCGACGGCACTTGCGGTCCTGCTGGTCGGTTGTGCGATGCAGACGGCGGCACCGCCACAGCAAGCTGACGTTCCCGACGGGATCGTCGCGACGGCTTCGGGAAGCTATCTCGCCTCGCTCCACGCCCAGCGCCAGCGTGACGTTTCCGCATCGGCCGAATTCAGCGCGCGGGCGCTCGAGTCTGACCCGAACAACTTCGAATTCATGCTGCGCACGCATGCAAGCCTCGTGGAAGCGGGCCGTATCGACGAAGCGGCACTGCTCGCGCGGCGCATCGTGCGCATCAACGCAGGCTTCGCGCCGGCACATCTGACACTTGCGGTGAGCGAACTGCGTGCAGGCAATGCCGCTGCGGCGCGCGCGCGCCTCACGAGCCTGCCGATCCAGGGCGTCAACCGGATCGTCCACCCGCTGATGATCGCCTGGATCGAAATGGCGCTCGACCGGCCGGCTGCGGCGGTCATCGCGCTGCGTCCGATCCAGGAGGTCCAGGGCTTCCGCTCGCTGCACGACTATCATGTCGGCCTGGTCAATGAACTGGCAGGGCGCTTCGAAGACGCCGAAGAGGCCTATCGGATGGCGCTTGAAGGCGACGGCGGCGCGCCGCCGCGCCTGATCGAAGCCTATGGCGGATTCCTCGAGCGGCGTGGTCGCAATTCCGACGCGCGCGACCTTTATCTCCGTTTCCGCGCGCAGAATCCTGAATCGCCGATCATCCGGCTGGGGCTGTTGCGGACCGCCCCCGGCGTGCCGAAGCGCACGCCCGTGCCCTTCGCGGCACCCGATGCGCTTGCCGGCGCCAGCGAAGCGCTCGCCAACCTCGCCGCCGCTTTCCGGCAGGACAATACGATCGCGCTTGCGCTGAGCTATGGCCGGCTCGCGCTCTATCTCGATGACCGCGACCCGGCGACAGTCTCGACCGTTGCCGACATTCTCGACCAGCTCGGCCAGCGGGCGGAAGCCGACAAGCTCTATGCGAAGGTCGATCCGCTCTCGGTCCACGGATTTGCCGCACGGCTGCGCCTTGCCGAAAACATGTACGAGACCGGCAATGTCGACGGCGCCTTGCGCGCACTCGACAAGCTTGCGACCGACCGGACCGACCGGCTCGAGCCGTTGATCACGATGGGCAACATGCTGCGCGAGAAGGAACGGTTCGCCGAAGCCGCCGCGGCGTATGGACGCGCGATCGAACGGATCGGAACGCCGGAGCCGCGGCACTGGTCGCTCTTCTACATGCGCGGAATCGCGTTCGAGCGCGCGAAGAACTGGCCGGCCGCCGAGCGCCACTTCAAGCGCGCACTCGAACTCCAGCCCGACCAGCCGGATGTGCTGAACTATCTGGCGTACACCTGGGTCGACAAGAACGAGAACATCGCCGAAGCCGAGCGCATGTTGCGCCGTGCGGTCGAGCAGCGGCCGAATTCCGGCCAGATCGTCGATTCGCTCGGCTGGGCCTATTTCCGGCTGGGTCGCTTTGTCGAAGCCGTGCCGCTGCTCGAGCGCGCAGTCGAACTCCTGCCCGAAGATGCCGTGATCCTCGACCATCTTGGCGATGCGATGTGGCGCGTCGGCCGTCGCCTCGAGGCGACGTTCCAGTGGCGGCGCTCGCTGTTGAACAAGCCCGAGCCCGATCTCAAGGCGGAAATCGAGAAAAAGCTGCGCGAAGGAATGCCGCCGGCGGTTCGCCCCGCAGCCGCTACGCGTTGAGCAGCAGGATCGCGACCCCCGCGACAACCAGCACGACACCGGCAATTTCGTTCGGCTTCGCGGCCTGCTTGAAAAAGCCCCGGCCGACGGCGAAGGAAAACAGGACTTCGACGAGGCCAAGCGTGCGGACGGCCGCCGCCGTCGCGATGGAGAAGCCCGTAAACCAACCGGCCGACGCCAGCGCACCCATCGCGCCTGCGAACAGGGACGGTCGCCATGCGCCAAGCACGCGCGCCAGGGCCGGGCGGTTGGTGAATCCGAGATAGGCACTGAGCACGATCGCCTGCAGGCCGAGCGCGATCGCAAGTGCTGTCAGCGCCGCCAGCCAGAAAACCGGCTCGCCGAGCTTCAGGATGCCGCCACGATAGAAGACGGCTGAAAGCGCGAAAAAGCCGCCCGACCCAATGCCGAGCGCCGTGGCACGCCAGTCATGGCCACCTGCACGCCATGGATTGCCCGACATCGCAACCACGCCGATGCACGCGACCGCGATCGCGAATGCAGCCGTTGCGGTTACCGGTTCGGCCAGCACGATCGTCGCGAATATCGCGACCTGCAGCGGCTCGGTCTTGGTATAGGCCACGGCGAGCGCGAAGGATTGCGTGCGCATGGCGGCGAGCATCGACGCCGTTGCAAGCACCTGGGTCAACGCACCGGCCGCGATCCAGCCCAAGGCCGACGCATCCGGGACCGGCGGCATGCGTTGCGCGACCAGGCAGGCAACGGCCAGAAACGCGATCGCGAACGGAAATCCGTAAAGGAAGCGGACATGGGTTGCCCCGACAGTGCCGAGGGTCTCGGTCAAATGGCGCTGCATCGCGTTTCGCGCGGTCTGCGCGCCGGCGGCCAGGATCGTCGCCGGAATCCACAACCAGTAGAGCGTGTTCATGGACTTACCCTAGTTGCATCGTCGCGTACCGCGAAATGACGGGGACGCAAGACCGCCATGCGATGCGAAATCGCAGACATCAGTTAACCAAAAATTATGCCGTCTAAGTCAGTTTCGCGTGAACAGGCGTCACCCCCACGGCCGCGAGCGACACCCCCATCCATACCTGCGGCGAAAAGGAATTAGGGATAAACCTATGAAAAAGTTTATTGATCTTCGGATCTCCGTAAAGATCGCGATCGTCGCAAGCTTCATGGCTCTCGTGAGCCTTGGCATCACGATCTTCGCAATCGATGCCATGCGGACCTACAACCGCTTCAACGAGGCGACCGTTTCGGCTTCACGCCGCGCGAACAGCGCCGAGCGCGTCAACGGCCTCATCAATGCCGTCGTGATGGACTCGCGCGGTGTCTACATGTCGAGCAATTTCGTCGAGTCGGGCCGCTACGGCAAAGGCATCACGGCCTCGCTGAAGCTGCTTCAGGCGGAAATGGACAAGTGGGAAAAGGCCGTCACGCCCGAACAGCGCGAGACCTTCGCCAAGGCACAGGCCGAAACGAAGCGCTTCGTGGAATTCCGCTCCGAGCTTGTGCGCCTCGGCAACGAGGTGAGCCCCGCCAAGGCCCGCGAGTTTGGCGACAATGACGCCAACCGCTCGAACCGCCAGGCGCTCAACGCCTTCATCCAGAAGATCGCGGCCGGCGACATGCTCGAAATCAGCAATCTCGACGAAGAGCTGGCCCGCTTCTATGAAACGCGCCTTCCCCTTCTGATCGGCGGTTCGCTTGCGGCGATCGTCGTGGGCCTCGCCATTGCCCTGCTCGTGGCAAACCGCCTCATCGCCGGCCCGCTCGCGCGGCTCGGGACCACGATCGAGAAACTGGCGGCCGGCGACACGCAGGTCGTTGCCGAAGGGGCCGACCGCAAGGACGAAGTGGGCCGGATCGCACGCACGCTTGAAGTCTTCAAGGCGGGCCTGATCGCGCAGCGCGAGGCACAGGAAAAGGAACGCACCGACCTTGCCGCCCGCGAACTGCGCGCGCGCAACATGATGGACCTGATCAAGACCTTCAATTCGGATGTCACGCAGCGCCTCGGCGCCGTCGGCACGTCGGTGAGCGGCCTGAACGAAGCGGCCGCCACGATGACGACGACGGCCGAAGAGACCGCCCGACAGGCGAACGCGGTCGCGGCCGCCGCCGAGGAAGCCTCGGCAAACGTGCAGACTGTCGCTTCGGCTACCGAAGAGCTTTCGTCGTCGATCAGGGAGATCTCGAGTCAGATCAGCTCGTCTTCGGAAGTGGCGCGCCGCGCCGTCGAGCAATCGACGCACACCAACGAGAAGGTCAAGGGCCTCGCCGAGGCCGCCCAGCGGATCGGCGCCGTGGTCAAGCTCATCAGCGACATCGCCAGCCAGACCAATCTTCTGGCGCTCAACGCCACGATCGAGGCCGCACGCGCCGGCGAAGCCGGAAAGGGCTTCGCGGTCGTCGCTTCGGAAGTGAAGAACCTCGCCAGCCAGACCGCGAAGGCGACCGAGGAAATCAGCCAGCAGATCGCGTCGATCCAGACCGAGACCGGCGAATCGGTGTCGGCCATCGAATCGATCGGCGGCACGATCCGCGAAATCGACCAGATCACGGCCGCGATCGCCGCCGCGATCGAGGAGCAGGCCGCCGCGACGCAGGAAATCTCCCGCAATGTCCAGCAGGCCTCGGCCGGCACGCAGGAAGTTTCCTCGAACATCGTCGGCGTCAATCAGGCTGCCGACCAGAGCGGTCGCGTGGCCGGCGACGTGCGCAACGCCGCGGGTTCGCTGTCTTCCGACTCGCAGGCCCTGCGCCAGCGGATCGACGCGTTCCTCGGTGCGGTCGCGGCTGCCTAGCCGCGCCTGCGAAGCACGAACAGGCCCTGCTCGCCGAGCAGGTTTGCAAGCCGTCCCGGGGCCGCAAGGCTCCGCGGGCGGCCTTGCGAATCCAGCACCATCGCCTTTTCGATCGACACGCCGAGCGTGCCGCAAAGATCGACGAAATCGTCGATCGTGCAAAGATGGATATTCGGCGTTTCGTACCACGCCGCGCTCAGCGTATCGGTTACCGGCATCCGTCCGCCGAGCAGCAGCTTCAGCCGGACATGCCAGACGCCGAAATTCGGGAACGAAACGATCGCCCGGCGCGCGATGCGAACGAGTTCGCCGACCACGGCCTTGGGATCGGATGTCGCCTGCAGCGTCTGCGACAGGATCGCATAGTCGAAACCGCCGGTCGGATAGTCCTTGAGGTCGGTATCCGCATCGCCCTGGACGACCGACAGCCCCTGCGCGACGCAGGCATTTACACCGGCCTGGCTGATCTCGATCCCGCGCGCGTCGACGCGCTTTTCGTGCGCGAGATAATCGAGCAGCGCGCCGTCGCCGCAGCCGATGTCCAGCACGCGCGTGCCCGGCTCGATCATCTCGGCAATGGCCTTGAGATCGACGCGGATCGTGGCACGCGGCCGCGCCTGCGCGGCCACCGGAAGGACGCGCGGATCGGTCATCCGAACTTGAGCCCGCGATGCTCGGCGGCACCGTTGAGGAAACCGCCGAGAACCGAATGGAATTCCGGCTCGTCGAGCAGGAAGGCGTCGTGGCCCTTGTCGGACACGATCTCGACGAACGAGACGTTCGCGGCGGCGGCGTTGAGGGCATGGACAAGTGCTCGGCTTTCCGACGTGGGAAACAGCCAGTCCGACGTGAAACTCACCACGCAAAAACGTGTCTTGGTTCCCGTGAACGCCTCGGCAAGCGAACCGCCATGTTCGGCCTGCAGGTCGAAATAGTCCATCGCACGCGTGATGTAGAGATATGAGTTCGCATCGAACCGGTCGACGAACGTCGAACCCTGATGGCGCAGATAGCTTTCGACCTGAAAGTCCGCATCGAAGCCATAAGAAAGCTGGGCGCGGTTCTGCAGCCGCCGGCCGAACTTCCGGTGCAGGGCCGTTTCGGAGAGATACGTGATGTGCGCGGCCATGCGCGCGACGGCGAGGCCGCGATGCGGCGTCACGCCGGCGAGCTGGTAGGCGCCACCGTGCCAGTCCGGGTCGGCCATGATCGCCTGCCGGCCGACCTCGTGGAACGCGATGTTCTGTGCCGAATGGCGATAGGAGGTCGCGACCGGCACCGCGGCGAACACGCGCTCGGGATAAGCTGACACCCATTCGAGGACCTGCATGCCGCCCATCGAGCCACCGATGACGCAGAACAGCTTTTCGATCCCGAGGTGATCGATGAGGCGCGCCTGCGCCTTCACCATGTCGCCGATGGTGATGACCGGAAATTCCAGCCCCCACGGCTTTCCGGTTGACGGGTTCGTGTCCTTGGGGCCGGTTGACCCCATGCAGCCGCCCAGCACGTTCGCACAAATGACGAAGTAGCGCTCGGTATCCAGCAGCTTGCCCGGACCGATGATCGTTTCCCACCAACCGGGCTTGCCGGTGACGGGATGGTGGTCGGCCACGAACTGGTCGCCGGTCAGCGCGTGACAGACCAGCACGGCATTCGACTTGTCGGCGTTCAGGGTGCCGTAGCTCTGATAGGCGACGGTCACCGGGCCAAGCTCGACGCCGGAATCAAGCCGCAGCGGCGCCGAGGCCGGAATCTCGAAGCGTCTGCCGGGAAAGCCCGGTGCGGTCGTATCGACCGCCGCGATGCGGGGACTTGCGCTCAAAGGCCAAACCGTCTGACTGGTCAAAAGGTGCCGCGAAGATGGGCCAACCGCGCGGCCGTTTCAAGCGCAGCCTTGGGCCGGTAAGGCATTGCGCCAACGCCCATTGCGCATGCGGCGCACGCTGCGCTATGCCTGCGGGCCCAATGCCCCAGACGCCCAAAACCAACCCGGCCCTGGCCGACCTTCGCCGTCGTATCGACGCGGTCGACGACCGCCTGCTCGATATGCTGGGCGAGCGCGCGCGCCTGATGGACGAAGTCCGCGCCGCAAAGGCTGCGGAGGGCGATTCGGAGCCCCGTTTGGCCAGGCCGGGGCGCGAACAGGCGATCCTTCGCCGCCTGACGGCCCGCACCAAGGACCCTTTGCCGCCCGATCTGGTGGTGCGGCTCTGGCGCGACATCATGGCAAGCCTGACGCGGCTTCAGGGTCCGTTCGCCATTGCCGTCCTCAAGACCGAATCCGACCCCTCGGTCATGGCGCTTGCCCGCCAGCATTTCGGCCAGTCCACGCCGCTTCTGCCCGCCGGCTCGCCCGCGCAGGTCTTCGCGCGTCTCGACGACGGGCGCGCGCAGCTGGCCCTGCTGCCGACGCCGGAAGACGCGCCGCAGCACGATTGGTGGCGGAACCTCGATCCCGCAGGCCTCCAGGTGCTCGCCCGGTTGCCGGTCGACGCGACCGAGCGCGAGCCGGGTGCCCTTGTCGTTGCCCGGCAGCCTTTCGACGAGTCGGGCAGCGATCGCGGATTGCTGATCGTATCCGCATCGGCCGATGCTAGCCGCGCAAGCCTGTCGCGCGCGTTCGCGAAGGCCGAGATCGCGCTTTCCGGCGTCATTTCCGAAAGTGAACGCGGCGAGCGACGCAGCTTCCTTGCCGTGTGCGAAAGCTTCATCGCGCCGGATGACCCGCGTCTTGGCGCGCTTGCCGAAGCAGGCTTCGCCGCCAGGGTCGCCGGCGGATATGCGCTGCCGCTCGGGCTTGCGGGCAACAAGCCCGCCCGGCGCGCGGCACCCAATTCCAAGGGAGCAACGCGATGACCGCGCCGGTGCCGAAGCAAGGCGTTCTCGAAATTTCGCCCTATGTCGGGGGTAAATCCGCCGTTCCCGGCGGCGCCAAACCGATCAAGCTTTCATCGAACGAGGGTGCGCTTGGACCCTCGCCCAAGGCGGTGGAAGCGGCAACGCGCGCGGCGGCCGAAATGCACCGCTATCCCGACGGCGGGGCTACGGCCCTGCGCGCGGCCATCGGCAAGCGCTTTTCGCTCGATCCGGAGCGCATCGTCTGCGGTGCGGGTTCGGACGAACTCATCTCCCTTCTCGTCAAGGCCTATGCGGGCCCGGGCGACGAGGTCCTCTACAGCCAATACGGCTTCGTCATGTATCCCATCGCCGCGCATTCGGCAGGTGCCACGCCGGTCTGGGCGAGCGAAAAAGGGTACCGGACGGATATCGACGCGATGATCGCCAAGGCGGGACCGAAGACGAAGGTGTGTTTTCTCGCCAACCCGAACAACCCGACGGGCTCGTACGTCACGCTTGGCGAGATGAAGCGCCTGCGCGAAGGCCTGCCGCCGCACACGCTGCTGATCGTCGATGCGGCGTATGCGGAATATGTCAGCCGCAACGACTATTCGAACGGCACCGAGTTGGTCGACGCCGGCGCGAATACGGTCATGCTGCGCACGTTCTCGAAACTGTTCGCGATGGGCGGCATGCGGCTCGGCTGGGCTTATGCGCCGGCAAATGTCGTCGACGTGCTGAACCGCGTGCGCGGGCCCTTCAATGTCGGTGCAGGCGCACAGGCCGCCGGTGTCGCGGCAATGGAAGACCTTGCGTTCCAGGAGAAATGCCGCGCGCACAACGACCGGATGCTGCCGTGGTTTTCGGGCGAGGTCGCGCGCCTCGGCCTCAAGGCTTTGCCCTCGGTCGGCAATTTCGTGATGGTCGAGTTTCCGGCCGACGGCCGTTACACGGCTGCCGCCGCCAACGAGTTTCTCATGTCGCGCGCGATCATTCCGCGCGCGGTTGCCAATTACGGTCTTCCCAACCACCTGCGCGTCACGATCGGTACCGAGGACGAAATGCGCAAGGTCGTCGCCGCACTCGAGGAATTCCTGAAGTGAAACCAGTCGTCGGAACACTCGCCATCATCGGGTTCGGCCTGATCGGCTCGTCGATCGCGCGCGCGGTTCGAAGCAGCGGCGCTGCGCGCCGGATCGTCGCCTGCGATGGAAGCGCTGCCGCGCGCCAGACCATCCGGCGCCTCAAGCTTGCCGACCGCATCGTATCGAACCCCGTCGAAGCGGTGACGGGTGCCGACATGGTCGTCATCTGCACGCCGGTTTCGGCCTATGCGCGCATTGCCCGTACTATCGGTCGGCACCTGAAGCGGGGGGCGATCCTGACCGATGCCGGATCGGTCAAGCGCGCGGCGATCGACCACCTTGCCCCGCATGTGCCGGCGCATGCCCATCTCGTTCCGGCACATCCGATCGCCGGAACCGAAAATTCGGGACCCGAATCCGGATTCGCCGAGCTTTTCAAGGGTCGCTGGTGGATCGTCACGCCGCCACCGGGCACATCCAAGGCTGCCGTCGCGACCGTCGAATCGCTCTGGCGCCGCCTTGGCAGCCGGGTGACGCGCATGACACCCCAGCACCATGATCGCGTGCTTGCGATCACCAGCCATGTGCCGCATCTCATTGCCTACACGATCGTAAACACCGCCAGCGATCTGGAATCGACCCTCCAGACCGAAGTTTTCAGATACTCCGCCTCGGGGTTTCGCGATTTCACGCGCGTGGCAGCCTCCAGCCCGATCATGTGGCGCGACATCTTCCTTGCGAACAAGGACGCCGTCCTCGAGATGCTCGGTCGTCTCTACGAGGATATAGCCCTGATGCAGAAGGCAATTCGCCACGACGAAGGCGCCACGTTGCAGCGGCTATTCACGAAGGCGCGGCGCATCCGGCGGGGCGTCGTCGCGCAAAAGCAGGATTGAGGCAAGAATCGGGCGGTCTCCGGTTACCCGCGCCACATTCCGGCCGCATTCGTCGTCCAGCACCTAGTTTCCGCGCGCGGAAACAAGAGGTGACATGGACGCCACCCGAAACGACGCGTTCTTCCTGGATTTCGATGGAACGCTGATCGACACCGCACCGACGCCGGACGGCGCCCGGGCCGGATCGCGCGTGCGCGACGTGCTGCGTCGGCTGATGGCGGCCACGCGCGGCGCCACGATGATCGTCACCGGCCGCCCGATCGCGGTACTCGACGCGATGCTGCACATCCGCCTGCCGGCCGCCGGCCAGCACGGCGCCGAGATCCGTTTCTTCAACCCGGCGCTGGAAAGCGTGCATATCGGCGTGGAGCGGTACGACGAACTGCTCGATCGCTGCGGCACCATCCGCGACCGCCATCCCGGCTCGCTGCTCGAGGACAAGAACCCGACCGTGGCACTGCATCTGGAGGCGGGCACGCCTGCCTTCCTTTCCATGCTTTCCGACATGCGTGCGCTCGCCGCCGAGTGGGACGGACGACTTGCCTGCATCATCGCGCACAACGTCGTGGAACTGCGTCCGGCGCATATCAACAAGGGTCGCGTCCTCGACTGCGCGGCACTCTTCCGGCCATTCGCGGGCCGTCGCCCGATTTTCATCGGCAACGACATTCCCGACATCGACGGCTTCCACGCCGCGACGGCCGGCGGCGGCTACGGCGTTTCGGTCGGCACGACGCTCGAAGGCGCACGCTACCAGATCGACAGCCCCGACCGGGTGCTTGACACGCTCGAGCGCATCGCGGCGGCCGCATGACCGGAAGCTCGCTCGCACTCGGTGCCATCGGAAATTCGCAGGTCGCCGCACTGGTCGATGCTCGCGGTAGGGTCGTCTGGATGTGCCATCCGCGTTTCGATTCCGATCCGGTTTTCGGCGCGTTGCTCGACGACGATTCGCCCGAGGGCGCGTGGTCATTCGAATTGGCCGTGCCGACGGAGACCGAACAGCGCTACCTGCGGAATACCGCGATCCTCGAGACGATCCTGCGCGGCGCGGACGGCAGCGCCTTGCGCATCGTGGATTTCTGTCCGCGCTTCAAGCGCCACGGACGGATATTCCGGCCGCCGACTCTGATTCGCCGGATCGAGCCGATCGCCGGTGCGCCGCGTGTCAGCATGCATCTGGCGATGCGCAACCTGCGCGACGGTGCGGCGCCCGCCGTGCTGCAAGGCAGCCACCATCTTCGCTACGCGTTTTCAGCGCATTCGGTGCGGCTGACCACCGATGCGCCATTGGCCTATGTGCGCGATGCGCGGCCGTTCGTGGTCGCGCGCGCCTATTCGTTCGTTTTCGGCGCCGACGAAAGCCTTTCCGAGCCGCCCGATGCCATTGCCGCAAACTGGCTCGAGGAAACGCATGCCTACTGGCTTGAGTGGGTGCGCTACCTGTCGCTTCCCTTCGACTGGCAAGGCCCCGTCATCCGCGCGGCGATATCGCTGAAACTTTGCCAGTACGAAGACACGGGCGCGCTTGTCGCGGCCCTTACGACATCGATCCCCGAAGCGCCGGGCAGCGCACGCAACTGGGACTACCGACTGTGCTGGCTGCGCGACGCATTCCATGTCGTTTACGCCTTCAATCTTCTGGGTGCGACGCGAACGATGGAGGAATTCATCGCCTTCGCGACCGACGTTGCCGCCGAAAGCCCTTCGGGCGTCCTGCGGCCGCTCTATTCGATCACGCGCGGAAATCCGGGAGAGGAAACAGAAGCAGGCGACGCGCGCGGTTACCGCGGGCATCGGCCCGTCCGCCTCGGCAATGCGGCGATCGATCAGGTCCAGAACGACGTCTACGGCAGCGTCATCGTCGCGGCCGCCCAGATGTTCTTCGACGAACGTCTGCCTGTGCCTGGCGATCGAGCACTCTACGAGCGGCTGTGCGTGCTCGGCCATCATGCACGTTCGGTCGCCTTCCTGCCTGATGCGGGGATCTGGGAATATCGCGGGCGCACGTCCATCCATACGCATTCGGCCGTGATGTGCTGGGCCGGTCTCGACCGGCTTTCACGCATTGCCGAACGGCTTGGCGATGTTTCGGAAGCCAGGAACTGGCGCGCCGAAGCAGACGAGATCAAGGCCGGGATCCTCGCGCGTGCCTGGGACGACGCGCGGCAGGCGTTTGTCGGTACGCTCGACGGCGGCGAGATGGACGGCAGCGTGCTCGTGATGCCGCTTGTCGGCTTCCTTTCCGCGCGCGACCCGCGTTTCGTGTCCACTCTTGAGGTGGTGGGCCGTGAATTGGACAGCGACGGTTTCATCGCGCGCTATGCGCATCCCGACGATTTCGGCCGTCCGGAGACCGCCTTCATCGTGTGCTCGCTCTGGTATGCCGAAGCGCTGGGGGCGGCAGGCGAGATCGAGCGCGGGCGCGCCGTTTTCGAGCGCGTCCTCGCGCGTGCCAATCATCTCGGCCTTCTGTCGGAGGATCTCGACGCCTCGACCGGGGAGCTTTGGGGCAATTTCCCGCAAACCTACTGCATGGCCGGGCTCGTAGGCGCCGCAATGCGCCTCGATCGCGGTTGGAAGGAGGGCCTATGGGACGCCTCGTAGTCGTTTCAAATCGGATCCCCGTTGCCACCGCACGGGTCGGCGCCACGGGCGGGCTGGCCGTCGCGCTCGCCGACGTTCTTGCGCGCCAGGATGCGTTATGGATCGGCTGGAACGGCGACGTCGCCGAAGATCCGGATCCGCCGTCGAGCCGTCGCATGCGCCGGACGGAGATCGTCGGTTTCGGGCTGACGCCGCAGATGCATGCCGGTTTCTATGCTGGATTCTCGAACGCCGTGCTGTGGCCGCTGTTCCACTACCGGCTTGGCCTGGTCGAATATCGGCGCGAGGACTACGCGGTCTATAACGAGGTCAACGAGCGCTTCGCGAGGATCGTGCGCGAACGGCTGGCGCCCGACGACACGCTCTGGGTTCACGACTATCATCTGATCCCGCTCGCACGAATCCTGCGCCGCCAAGGCGTGACGAACCGCATCGGTTTCTTCCTGCATATTCCCTGGCCGGCTGCCGAAGTGTTCCGCAGCCTGCCGGTCCACCGCGACCTTGCCGAGGCGCTTGCGCACTACGATCTCGTCGGTTTCCAGACGGCTTCGCATGCCCATCAGTTCGCCGACTATCTGGGTTCGGGCGAAGGGCCGTCGGTCGAGGCCTTCGGGCGCCGCTTCGAGATCGGCGGATTTCCGATCGGGATCGACACCCAGCAATTTGCCGAGATGGCGTCGAAGTCTGCCAGCGGCGAGGCCGGTGCACGGCTTGCCGAGAGTACGGGAAATCGCGCGCTGGTAATCGGCGTCGATCGGCTCGATCATTCCAAGGGACTTCCCAACCGGATTGCCGGTTTCGCCAATTTCCTTGCGCGAAATCCCGACTGGCACGGCCGCGTGCAGTATCTGCAGATCGCGCCCGTCTCGCGCGGCGAGGTGGCGAACTACAGGGCGCTGCGTCGCGAACTTGACGGCATGGCCGGGCGCCTCAACGGCAAATACGCCGAATTCGACTGGACGCCGCTGCGCTATATCAACCGCGGCTATCCGCGAAAGGCGCTTGCGGCCTTTTATCGCCAGGCGCGCATCGGCTTGGTGACGCCGCTGCGCGACGGAATGAACCTCGTCGCGAAGGAATATGTCGCCGCCCAGCAGGCTTCGGACCCGGGCGTTCTCGTGCTGTCGGAATTCGCGGGCGCGGCGGCCGAGCTGTCGGGTGCCCTCAAGGTCAATCCCTACGACGCCGATGCGATCGGCGATGCGATCGCGCAAGGACTGGCGATGCCGTTCGAGGAGCGCATCGCCCGATGGAAAGCCGATTACGCGACGGTCGAGGCGAATACGGCCGGCGTTTGGGCGCGCGGATATCTCGCGACACTGGAAGCCGCGCGCGGCCTCATCGCCGCCTGAATCGCAGGATCGTCGCCTTGCGGCCTTCGCGCCTTGCCTTTGCGGCATAGCGCGTCTCGATCGCATCCGGCGGATAGAGCCGCCAGTCATCGGCCGTGCGCGCTGTCCATTCGAACGCCGGGTGCCGCGGCACGCGTTCGAGCATCCAAACCAGATAGGGTTCGTCGTCCGTCGCAAGGCGAAGCTCGCCGCCCGGCCCGAGGAGACGCGCCGCCTCGTCGAGAAACGGTTGCTGGATCAGCCGGCGCTTGTGGTGGCGCAGCTTGGGCCACGGGTCGGGATGCAGCACGAACAGCTTTTCGAGCGCGCCGTCGGCAAGCGACGGCAGCAGGTCGCGGGCGTCGCCCTGATAGAGGCGAACGTTCGCCAGCCCGCGCGATTCGATGTGCTGGAGAGCGGAAACGACGCCGTTCAGGAACGGCTCCGCACCGATCAGCGCCACGTCGGGATTGTTCGCGGCCTGATGCGCGAGATGCTCGCCGCCGCCGAATCCGACTTCGAACCACAGCGCGCGCGGCACGAAGCCGAACAGGCCCGGCACGTCGAGCCTTTCGCCTTTCTCGGGCGCCGAAACGGCGAAGCGGGGCAGCGCGCCGGTGACGAGATTCTTCTGGTTCGGCTTGAGGCGACGGCCGCGCCGCCTGCCGTAGGAATGGAGAAGGCGCCGGGCATCGCCCGGCGCCTCGCCATTTCCGTCAGTTTCGGAAGGCGCGCTCAACGCGCGCCGAAGGCCGAACGCAGATCCTTCACGAGATCCGTGCGCTCCCACGAGAATCCGCCGTCCTTCTCCGGCGTGCGGCCGAAATGGCCGTAGCTCGACGTGCGACGGTAGATCGGCTTGTTGAGACCCAGATGTTCGCGGATGCCGCGCGGCGTCAGGTTGACGAGCTCCTGCAAAACCTTGGAGAGCTTGTTCTCGTCGACTTCGCTGGTGTTGTCGGTGTTGACGTAAACCGACAGCGGCTTCGCCACGCCGATCGCGTAGGACAGCTGGATCGTGCAGCGGTCGGCCAGGCCTGCGGCCACGACGTTCTTGGCGAGGTAGCGCGCGACGTAGGCGGCCGAACGGTCGACTTTCGTGGGATCCTTGCCGGAGAACGCACCGCCGCCGTGCGGCGAGGCGCCGCCGTACGTATCGACGATGATCTTGCGGCCCGTGAGGCCGCAATCGCCGTCCGGGCCGCCGATGACGAAATTGCCGGTCGGGTTCACGTAGAACTCGGTCTCCGGAATGCGCCAGCCCTTGGGCAGGACCTTCTGGACGTAGGGGCGCACGATGTTGCGCACGTCGTCCTGATCGACCTTGGCCGAGTGCTGGGTCGACACGACGATGGCCGTCGCCTCGACCGGCTTGCCGTCGACATAGCGCAGCGTGACCTGGCTCTTCGCATCGGGCTCGAGATACTTCTCCTTGCCCGAATGGCGCGCCTCGGCCATCAGCCGCAGGATGTTGTGCGAAAATTGCAGCGGCGCCGGCATCAGCTCGGGCGTCTCGTTCGTCGCATAGCCGAACATGATGCCCTGGTCGCCCGCGCCTTCGTCCTTGTTGCCCTTGGCGTCGACGCCCATGGCGATGTCGGCCGACTGGCCGTGAAGATAGACGGCGACCTTCGCGTTCTTCCAGTGGAAGCCCTTCTGCTCGTAGCCGATCTCGCGCACCGCTTCGCGCGCCAGCTTCTCGATGACCTTCGCGTTGACCTTGCCGCTGGCCAGCATGGGCGCCCTGGCGCCGCACTTGCGCTTGTCGAGGCGGACCTCGCCGGCGATCACGATCCGGTTTGTCGTAACCAGCGTTTCGCACGCAACACGGGCATAGGGATCGAGGCCCAGGAAGGCGTCGACCACCGCATCGGAAATGCGATCGGAAACCTTGTCGGGGTGGCCTTCGGACACTGATTCGCTGGTGAAAACGTATTCGCCCTTGCGCATGGGCCGACCTCCGGATCGGGAACTGGGCGCAGTGTTGCGCCGGTTGGGTGTCTCAACGCGCCTGACCAGCTTGCCATTCCATGGGGAGGGCCGGTGCAGGTCTGAATGCGGGCGTCTTGTGGCAAGGTTCGCCCCGCCCGTCAATATCGAACGGATTGGCCCTGAAATTAGGTCTTTTGGGCCGTTCCGGATGGCTTTTTGGGGGGCCGGCCACGCCGCGGCCGACCGGAGCCGTCGGTTGCCGTATGAACCCGGGCAACGGCCCGTATCGTATTGACCATCTGTGCGCGGATTTTCCGCTCCGGGATCTCGTAATAGGCCCGGACAAGCTCGATCGTCTCCCGACGGACCATCGGGTCGGGTTGATAGTCCGGCAACGGCCCGTCCGAGACACCCTGGATGTGACGGCGACCCGAGACCAGAATCTCGTTGGGCATCTCGTCGAAGAAAAATTGCACATTCGTGCCGAGCACGCGCGCGGCTTCGAACAGCCGGGATGCCGACATGCGATTTGTCCCGCGCTCGTTCTTCTGGATCTGCTGGAACGTCACGCCGAGCAACCGTCCGATTTCCTGCTGCGACAAGCCCAGCATCGTGCGGCGCTCGCGCAATCGGCGGCCGACATGAATATCGATGGGATTTGGACCGGGGGCGGCACGTCCGCGAGCACCGCGCGTATGCTGCGGCGTGCGCTTCATCCTGTCAGCCATCGCTTAGTCTCAGCCACGTCCGCCCGTCGTATCCTTGATCGGATTTCTAACTTCTAATCGAATCCCGGCTCTATGTGAACTGCGGCGATTGGCAAGACTACATACGATGCGATGCCGTGCGATCCGTAATTAGACCGACGAATGCCCCTGATATTGCAATTGATACGAGCACAAATAAAAATGCCGCTTCACCATACCGTGCAAAAAGGGTGGGCAGCAGCGACATCGGGAGGTCCGCATCAAGAACGCCGGTTTGGCCCAATCCAAGTGCGGCCTGTATGCGTCCAAACGGGTCGACGATTGCGGATATGCCGCCGCCGGCAGAGCGAATTAACGGCAGCCCTTCTTCGATCGCGCGCAACCGCGCCGCCGCAAAATGCTGGTATGGCCCTGCGGATTGGCCAAACCACGAATCGTTCGTCAGGTTCAACAGCACGCCCGGGCGCTCGTCGGGCGCGACTACCTTGCCGGGAAATATGATTTCGTAACATATCAACGGACTTGCGAGGGGCAGGCCGGGAATTTCGATGCTTCTGGGACCGGGGCCGGCGCTGAAATCGATCGTCCCGGGCACGATGCGGTCAACCGGCAGATAGGCGCGCAGCGGCACATATTCGCCGAACGGAACCAGATGGAATTTGTCGAAGGTCGCGACGATGCGGCCGGTTTGATCCAGCGCATGCAGCGAATTCCACGCACGAAGCGAGCCATCGGTTTCGCGAACGACGCGCGGCGCTCCGGTCACGAGGATCCCGCCGGGCGGAACCGCGGCGGCGATCTGCGCACGGCGCATCGCAAGTACATCGTTGTCGCCCCAGATCGGAAAGGCCGTCGCCGTCTCCGACCAGATAACGTGCGTGCGCGTTTCGAAACCCGGCAGGCGGCTCATCTCGATCATCCGCTGCAGGTTCGCCTCACGCGCCTCGGGATCCCATTTCAATTCCTGCGGCACGTTCGGCTGGACAAGGCGCAGACGCACATCCGGAACAATGCCGATGTCGGCAGCCGCAAGGCGGCTCGACCCGGCCGCCCAGGCGCCTGCAACGAGGCCTGCGGCGATTACCGCCGTTACAGCGTCCCGGTACCGCCATCGGCCGGCGCGCAGCAGTCCGGCGGGTGCGGCAACGACCAGCACGGTTAGCGCCGACAGGCCGTAGGCGCCGAAAACCGAGACGCCCTGCAGCATTGTCGGGCTGAAATCCCAGATCGTCGCCATCAGGTTCCATGGAAAGCCGGTCAGGACGTGCCCGCGCAGCCACTCGCCGCACGTCCACGCAATTGCAAGCGCGAAGACGCGCGGGAACCCGCGTGCGCAGGCAAGGCATGTGGCAAGCGTCGCCAGGCCGGTAAACACGCCGAGCAGCGCCGCAAGGCCGAAGACGGCGAACGGAATCATCCATCCGAAAATCTGCCAGTCGATCAGCAGCGCATTCGCGATCCAGTAGAGCCCGAGCGTGAAATGCCCGAACCCGAACCACCAGCCGGTCCAGAAGGCGGCGCGCGGCGACGACGCCGCGACGCCGCTTTCGAGCATGGCGACGAGCCCGCAGAATCCCACGAAGGCGAACGGCAGAAGATCGAGCGGCGGCAATGCAAGTGCCGCGGCGGCACCGAGCAGGACCGCTGCGGCAATCCGCCGCCGCCCCGACAGCGCGCCAAGCCGCCCGGAAAGGTCGGACAGGAAGCCGATCATCGTCGTCAGCTAGCCGGCCGGTTCGTCGGACGCGGCTTTGGGTTCGACGCGCCGGGCCTTCAGCTTTTTCAGGCGGCGCGGATCGGCATCGATCACCTCGAACTCGCAACCGGCCGGATGGGTCACGATCTCCCCGCGGCCGGGAACGCGGCCCAGCAAGGCCACGACGGCACCGCCGACCGTATCGATATCGGCTGCACGTCCGGCATCCTCTAGCGAAATACCGGTCTGTGCGACGAATTCCTCGATCGGCAGTCGCGCGTCGATCTGGAAACTGCCGTCGGGCAGGCGCTGAAGACGCGGTCGATCGTCGACATCGTGCTCGTCCTCGATGTCGCCGACGATCGCTTCGACGACGTCCTCGATGGTGACGAGGCCGTCGACGCCCCCGTATTCGTCCACGACAAGCGCCAGATGCGTGCGGCTCTTGCGCATCTCGAGCAGCAGGTCGAGCACGCGCATCGATGGCGCCACGAAAAGCACCTTGCGCATGATGTCGGCGATTCGGAACGGCGCGCCCGATTGGCGCGCGCGCAACACGTCCTTGACGTGGACGAAGCCGAGCACCTCATCGAGCGTGCCGCGGAATATCGGCACGCGGCTGTGCGCTTCGCGCACAAGGAACGCGACAAGCGCATCGGCCCCGATCTCCTGATCGACGGCGATGATGTCGGCGCGCGGCACCATCACGTCGGCAGCGGAAACCTCGCGAAGACGCAGGACATTGGCAAGAATCGTCCGCTCGGCGGCACCCATCGGTTCGGCTGGCGCCTCGCCTTCCTCGATGATTTCCTCGATCGTCTCGCGTAGCTGCTCCTCGGCCTCGCGGCCCTTCGGGCGCAGCATGTCGCGCAGACGGCCACGCAGACGGTCGGTGAAGGTCGTTGCGCCCTCGCTCATGCGGCACCCCGCACGCGATAGGGATCTGAAACGCCGAGGCGGCGCAGCACGCGCCTTTCGCGCGCTTCCATCGCGAACGCATCCGAGACGCGCTCGTGATCGAACCCCAGAAGATGCAGTGCGCCGTGCACGACAAGATGGCGCACATGGGCGGACAGGTCCTTGTGCTGGGCACGCGCTTCGCGGGCGCAGGTTTCCAGCGCAAGCGCCACGTCGCCCAGCTCGTCGCCGCCGGCCGCGAACGAAAGGACGTTCGTCGCCTTGTCCTTGCCGCGGAAATCCCGGTTGAGGGCGCGCAGAAAATCGTCGTCCGCGAGCGCGAATGTCACGGCACCCCGGCTGGCGCCGTCGAGTGCCGCGCGCGCGCTCGCGCGCACAAGCTGCTCGGCATTCGGCAGGCGCTTGCGCCAGCGCGGATCGAGGATGTCGACACGAATGTCGGCGTTCATGGCGTGCGCGGTTTCTTGCCGCCGCCGTCGCGCGCGTCGTAGGCATCGACGATCTTGGCAACCAGCGGATGGCGCACGACGTCGACGCTGGCGAAGCGCACCAGCCCGATTCCCTTGACCCCGTCGAGCGCCTCGAGCGCGTCGGCAAGGCCGGATCGCGTGCCGGGCGGCAGATCGATCTGGCTCAAATCGCCCGTGACGACCATGCGGCTGCCCTCGCCCAGACGCGTCAGAAACATCTTCATCTGCATGGGCGTGGTGTTCTGCGCCTCGTCGAGGATCGCGAAGGCATTTGCGAGCGTACGTCCGCGCATGAAGGCCAGCGGCGCAATCTCGATCTCGCCGGTCGCCAGCCGCTTCGTGACCTGTTCGCCCGGCAGCATGTCGTAGAGCGCGTCGTAAAGCGGGCGCAGATAGGGATCGACCTTCTCGCGCAGGTCGCCGGGCAGGAAGCCAAGCCGCTCGCCCGCTTCGACCGCCGGTCGCGACAGGATGATCCGGTCGACCTTGCCCGACGTCAGCGCGTCGACCGCCATTGCGACGGCAAGGTAGGTCTTGCCGGTTCCGGCCGGGCCGATGCCGAAAACAAGCTCGTTCAGCTTGAGCGCCTTGAGATAGGCGCCCTGATTTGCCGTGCGCGGCGCCACGCGACGCTTGCGCGTCGTGATCGCGAGATCTTCAGCGCCGAAAAGATCGAGGCCGGTTTCGCTTGTCGCAGGCGTGCAGAGCCGCACGGCGGCCTCGACCTCACCCAGATCGACGGTCATGCCGCGGCGGAGTTTTGCATAGAGCGCGTTGAGCGCGTCGCGGGCCATTTCGGCCGCGGAGTGCGGCCCCTGGATCCGGACCTGATTTCCGCGCGACGCGATATTGACGCCGAGTAGCTGTTCGATGCGGGCGAGATGCCGGTCGTGTTCGCCGTAGAGAGGGGAAAGAAGCGTCGTGTCGTCGAATGCCAGAAGGATTGGGCTGCTCACGCCGACCGCCTTTCGCCCGCTTCGACAGAAGAATCGACAATGACGCCGGCCAGCGAATTCACCGCAAGCGCCATGATCTTTGTTTCAAGGACCTGCCCGGCGGCCGTCGCGGGCGCCAGCGCGTGAACGGCCTGCAGCCACGGCGTCTTGCCGGCAAGCTGGCCGGGATGCCGGCCCGGCTTTTCGAACAGGACAGGCACCGTGCGGCCGACCGTGGCCGCATTGAATGCATCCTGCTGATCCTTCAGGAGTGCCTGGAGAGCGGCAAGCCGCGCATCCTTCACCTCCTCGGGGACCTGCCGCTCGATCAGAGCCGCCGGCGTGCCGGGACGGGGCGAATATTTGAACGAGAATGCCTGCGCAAACCCGATCTCGCGCACGAGTTCCATGGTCCGCGCGAAATCGTCATCGCTTTCGCCCGGAAACCCGACAATGAAGTCGCTCGACAGTGCCAGATCCGGACGTGCGCGGCGCAACCGCCCGATGATCGCGCGGAAATGGTCGGCCGTGTGGCCCCGGTTCATCGCGTCGAGGATCGCATCGGAGCCCGACTGCACCGGCAGGTGCAGGAACGGCATCAGCTTGGGTTCTTCGGCGTGTGCGGCAACCAGCGCATCGTCCATGTCGCGCGGATGCGAGGTCGTGTAGCGGATGCGCGCAAGGCCGTCGATGCGCGCGAGCCGCCGCACGAGCGCACCGAGACCTTCGCCGTCGGTCCCGTGCCATGCGTTGACGTTTTGCCCCAACAGCGTGATTTCACGCGCGCCGCCATCGACCAGCTGGCGCGCTTCGCGCTCGATCGACGCGCCATCGCGCGAAAATTCGGCGCCCCGCGTATAGGGCACCACACAGAACGTGCAGAATTTGTCGCACCCTTCCTGAATGGTCAGGAACGCGGATGGCCCCTGCGAGGCCGAGGGTGCCGGCAGATGGTCGAATTTCACGTCGACCGGAAAATCGGTATCGAGAGCGGCCCCCGCCCCGCGGGAGGCGCGCGCGACCAGCTCGGGCAGGCGGTGGTAGGCCTGCGGGCCGAGCACCACGTCCACGTACGGGGCGCGGGCAAGGATTTCTTCGCCCTCGGCCTGTGCCACGCAGCCGGCGACCGCGAGCATCGTCCCGTCGCGCTCCTTGAGCGGCCGCAACCGGCCGAGTTCGGAAAAGACCTTTTCCGAAGCTTTTTCGCGGATATGGCAGGTATTGAGAATGACCAGATCGGCGCCCTCCGGCGCATCGACCGGCGCGTAGCCAAGCGGCGCCAGGACATCCGCCATCCGGGCGGAGTCGTAGACGTTCATCTGGCAGCCGTAAGTCTTGATGTGGAGCTTTTTCACGCGACCTGACGGGAAATCTACCATTGCGGCGCGGGCGCCATCAAGCAGCCCCGACCGCCCCGTAAAGTGCTGGAATCGGGGGCGTTTCGCGGCCTGCATTGGCGGCCGCAAGCGTTCGCCCGACAGCCTCTTCGCAATGCTGCGCCAATGCCTTGCGCGATCCGGCCACTGCCAGCGTCGTGGGTGCATGCAGCACGACTTCCACACCGATGCGCCCGAGGCCGATCAGCGCCCACAGATGCGGCAGCAGCTCCATGTCGCCGTACCACGCGACGGCCGGCCGGAGTGACCGGCACAGCGGCATCCCGTCAAGGCGCGTGTACGCGATCGTTGCCGGCTGGACCACGATCTCGGGTCCGCCCTCAAGCGGTTCGGCGGCCGCGAACAGGGCACTTTTGAATCCAAGCGCCCGGTTCCCGTCGCCGGTCGTGCCTTCGGCGAAGAGCACCACATTGTCGCCAGCCGCAAGCCGGCGCTGGATTGCCCCCGTCTCCCGTCCCACCGCGCGAGGGCGGCGCTCGACGAAAACCGTGCGCTGGAGCTTGGCGAGCATGCCGAAGAACGGCCAAGCCGCGACCTCGCGCTTGGCGACGAAGCTCACCGGCAGGATCGACGAATAGACAATGATATCGAGATAGCTGACATGGTTCGACGCGATCAGCACCGGCACGTCCGACGCCGGAGCACCTGTCACGCGGATGTCGAGCCCGAATATCTTCGCGCAGCGCGCGTGGTACCAATGCGGAAACGTGCGCGCGAACGGAAGACCCAACGCCACGAACAAGGCCTGGACCGGCATCAGCGGCAGCGTCAACGCGATGTAGACCGCCGAACGGAAGAAGGCCAGCGCGCTCGACCCGATTTGGTCCAATCCCGTCAATCCGGCGTGCCGCCGCCGACCTGACGGCTATAGTGGCGGAAATACTTGTCAGTCACCGTGTCGGTCACGACGAGAATGCACACGTCGATCGTATTGAATTCGTGGTCGACAACGGCGCCGTCGCCGACGAAGCCGCCAAGCCGCAGATAGCCCTTGATGAGCGGCGGAAGCGCCGCAATCACGGTGCGCGCGTCGAACGCCTGCATGGCATCGGCGTGACCGGCCGCACCGGCAGGCAGGATATTCATCGGGACATGGCGCTCGGGCAGCGCGCGCGCGCGGACTTCCGGCGGGGCCAGATGATTGTAATGAAGATACGAAAGCGCCGCAGCATGTGCCGCCGGGTCCGTGCCCGGCAGGCTTGCGCAGCCGAACATCGCCTTGATGTCGTGCGCGAAGACATAGGCCGCGATGCCCTTCCAGAGAAGCTGCATCGTCGGCCGCGTGCGGTGCTGCGCATCGACGCACGAGCGGCCCAGCTCGAGAAGCTCGCCCGGCATCGACAGGATCGGCGTGATGTCGAATTCGGTCGCCGTATAGAAGCCGTCGTGCATTTCGGCGACGGAACGGCGAAGCAGGCGATAGGTGCCGACGATCGCGTCCGGCCCCTCGCCCATCGCGTGATCGAGCACGAGCAGGTGGTCGCAATAGGCATCGAACTTGTCGACGTCGCGGCGCGCCGCATGCACCTGGCCCGACGGCGTTGCGCCCAGCTCCTCGAAGAACACGCGGTAGCGCAGCGCCTGCGCGGCGTCGATCTCCGCGGCATTGCGCGCAAGCCGCACCTCGAGATTGCCGGAGCGAAGCGCGTCGTCGTGGCCGAATTCCGTGCCGGGTAAGGTCGTCCGGATTGCCTGAGCGGTCATTGCGATCGTTCCTTCTTCGGTGGAGGATCGGACTCGCGTGCGCCAAGCCGAACGCCGTAAAGCTCGAGGCGGTGGCCCACAAGCTCGTAACCGAGCTTGCGCGCGACCTCGCGCTGAAGACGTTCGATTTCTTCGTTGTGGAACTCGATCACCTCGCCGCTTTTGACATCGATGAGATGGTCGTGGTGCTCTTCGGGCGTCTCTTCGTAGCGAGCGCGCCCGTCGCCGAAATCGAGGCGGGCCAGGATGTTGGCTTCCTCGAACAGCTTGACGGTGCGATAGACCGTCGCGATCGAGATCCGCGGATCGATCGCCGCGGCGCGACGATAGACCTGCTCGACGTCCGGATGGTCCGTCGCTTCGGACAGTACCCGGGCGATGACACGGCGCTGGCCGGTCATCTTCAGTCCCTTCTCGACGCAAAGCTGTTCGATCCGCTGCGGCATCGACATCATGCTCCCTGAACCTTCCGGCATGTCGACCGCTCCTCCTGGTCCCGAACCCGGTTTCGCCACATGCGAATCGGCGTCGTGGACCGACGGAAGCGGTGTACGCGCATTATATTGCGGTGCGATTACGGGGCCACGTCCGTTTTCGGACGGCCGTCGCGCCGTTTTTGCAAACGAAATCAATCGCCGCCACGGCGACGCTTCGATTTCGTGCCCAAGCCGAGATCGCGGGCGAGCTGACTGCGCTTGCGCGCATAACTCGGCGCCACCATCGGATAGTCGGGCGGCAGGCCCCAGCGCTCGCGATACTGCTCGGGTGTCATGTTGTACGCCGCCTTGAGGTGGCGCTTGAGCATCTTCAGCTTTTTTCCGTCTTCCAGGCAGACGATGAAATCGTTGCTGACGGATTTCTTGATAGGAACCGCCGGTTGCGGCCGTTCGGTCGGTGCGCTGCCCGAACCGACATTCGAAAGCGTGTGGTAAACCTGCCGGATCAGGGCCGGCAGTTCGTCGGTCGGCAGTGAATTCTTCGAAACATGGGCCGCAACAATATTCGCGGTCAACGCAAGAACATCCGTCGATTTCAAGTCCGTCATCAGAGAATTCCTCAAGTAAATTCGATACGAATCTTCGGGATTGGTTGGATATAGGCGCTGCGCGATTACGCGGCAAGGTCGAAAATCGCCCACAACGGATACGTAATTTACTTCCCGATACTAGCAGGAACCGCCGACATTGTCAGGGCCGGCACGAATTGTCCGTCGGTACGACGGTAATAGTCGGGCCGCCGTCCGACGATCACGAACCCGAGCGACGAATAGAGTGCGCGCGCAGCCGGATTGTCCTCGCCGACCTCAAGGAACATGGCCCGCGCGCGCGGCACGCAGGCGGCAAGCGCGACGACAAGTGCGCGTCCGACGCCAAAGCGGCGATATGCCGGAAGCACGCCGATGCTGAGAAGCTCCGCCTCGTCCGCCGCGCGCCGCCCTATCGCAAAGCCGGCCGGCTCTTCGCCATCGGCGGCCAGAAGCGCGAATGCGCCCGACGACCGCAGCACCTCGCGCATCGCATCGGACGACCAGCCATCGTCGAATGTCGCCTTGTGCAGGGCGGACAGGAGTTCGGCATAGGCGCGATCGACAGGATGGATCTCGATCATGGCCGCCTTGGCGAGGTCGTGGCAGGTGCATGGATGTAGATCGGCACGAGCCGGTCGCTGGGCATCGCGGTTTCGGCAATGCGCGCAAGCGTGCGCGCATCGGGCAAGGCCGGACCGGCGGCAATCCGCACCTGCCGCCCCGATTGCGTCAACACGGCGGCGAAATCGGCGGCGCGGTCGCCGGCAAGGAGAAAGCGCTCGCCCGGTGCCGCGAATCCAGCAGGCGCGGCGGCGAACGGCGGCTCGTCGTCGAGTGCCAGGAACGCTTCCGTCCGCTTGGAATCGAACGCGATCAGCAGTCGTTCGCCTGCAACGGGGGCTTCGATTTCCGCGCGCAGTGCCGTGAAGGCGTCGATCCCGACAAGTGCCGCACCGGACGCAAGCGCCATTCCCTGCGCTGCGGCAAGTCCTGCCCGCAGGCCGGTGAAATGGCCGGGACCGCATGAAGTCGCGATACGCGTCAGCGCCCTCGCCTCGAGATGCGCTTCGGCAAGCACTTCGGCGACCATCGGCAGCAGCACTTCGGCATGCCCGCGCGCCGCATCGACACGGCGACAGGACACTTCGACGCCGTCCCTGCGGACGCACGCCGAAACCGCCGCGAAGGCCGTGTCGAAAGCGAGGATATTCATGCTAGACAGGCGCCATGACGCTCGTCGCCATCGCACCTCCGAATTTCGACGTGGTGCTCGACCTCCGTTACGCCACGCCGGCCAATTTCACGGGCAAGCCGGTCTATGCGCGGGCGGCCGCCTATCTGCATCCCGACGCCGCCCGGCACCTGACGCGCGCGATCGGCCTTGCGGCGGCACTTGGGCTGCGCTTCAAGATTTTCGACGCCTTCCGCCCGTCCGAGGCGCAATGGGCGTTGTGGAACTTCCGTCCCGATCCCGATTTTCTTGCCGATCCCCGCCGGGGCTCGCCGCATTCGCGCGGCGTGGCGCTCGACCTGACGCTCATCGACGCGACAAGCGGTGCCGAACTCGACATGGGAACCGAATTCGACGCGTTCACGCCGCACTCCTATCACGGCGCCATCGAGGTGAGCGCGGGCGCGCAGCGCAACCGGCATCTGCTTCTCGGTCTCATGTCGGCGGCCGGCTGGGATTTCTACATGCGCGAATGGTGGCACTATCAGCTCTTCGATTCGAGGCGTTATCCCGTGCTCTCCGACACGGTGATCGCGCCGGGGCTGATGGGTGCGGCCTGACGGGCGCGCGGGGAGCGACGGCGCGAATCGCAAGATGGCAAGCTTGAACCGCCTCGCCGTGATCGTCAAAGGATGGCCGCGGCTGTCCGAAACCTTCATCGCGCAGGAGCTGGTCGGTCTCGAGCAGCGCGGCCTTGCGCTGGAGCTCTGGTCGCTGCGCCATCCGACCGATACGCGCCGGCATGCGCTTGCCGGTGCGCTCAAGGCCAGGGTCAACTACCTGCCCGAATATCTCTGGCAGGAGCCGCTGCGGGTCCTGCGCGGCTGGCTGGTCGCACGAAAGCTGCCGGGCTATGCGCAGGCGCGGCGGCACTTCGTGGCGGACTGGCGGCGCGATCCGACGCCAAATCGCGGCCGCCGTTTCGGGCAGGCATGCGTGCTCGCGGCCGAGATGGGGCCGGAAACGGTGCATCTCTACGCACACTTCATCCATACGCCGGGGTCGGTCGTACGCTATGCGGCACTGATGCGCGGGCTCGGCTGGTCGGCCTCGGCCCATGCGAAGGACATCTGGACCACGCCCGAATGGGAAAAGCGCGAAAAGCTCGCTGAAGCGCGCTGGTGCGTCACCTGCACGAAGGCGGGTCGCGACCATCTCGAAGCGCTGGCGCCCGGCAAGGTCCGCCTCGTTTATCACGGGCTTGATTTCGCGCGTTGGCCTGCCGCACCTGCGCGGCCCGCGCGCGACGGCAGCGATCGGGAAAATCCGGTCGTTATCGTGTCGGTCGGCCGGCTCGTCGCCAAGAAGGGCTATGACGACCTGATCGCGGCTCTGGCACGAATGGGAACCGCACGTGCCTGGCGCTTCATCCATGTCGGTGGCGGGCCGCTCAAGGCGAAGCTGCAGGCGCAGGCCGACGCGGCCGGGATATCCGCGCGGATCGAATGGCGCGGCGCACGCGACCAGGCTGACGTGCTGGCGACGTTGCAGGCGGCCGACATCTTCGTGCTGGCCAGCCGGATCGCCGCCGACGGAGACCGCGACGGGCTTCCCAACGTGCTGATGGAAGCGGCAAGCCAGGGCCTGCCGCTGGTCGCGACCGATACCGCGGCCATCCCCGAACTTGTCGGGCCGGAAAGCGGCATCCTCGTTGCGCCCGGCGATGCGGCGGCGCTTGCAGAGGCGATCGACTCACTGGTCGCCGATCCGGGACGGCGCGCGCGACTGGGTGCCGCGGCCGATGCACGCGTGCGCAGCGAGTTTCCGTTCGCCCGTGGGCTCGAGTCGCTGTACGACATGCTCGCCGAATGCGTATCGCCGCCTACGCCCCGCTGAAACCGCCCGACCACCCGGTCCCCTCCGGCGACCGGCGGGTGGCGCGTCTTCTCGATGCGGCCCTGCGCGGGGCCGGCCATTCGGTCGAATGGGCGGCGAAGCTGCGCAGCCGCGACGGTGCGGGGGATGAAGACAGGCAAGCGCGCATTGCGCGCGTCGGCCTTGGAATCGCCGCACGGCTCGTCCGCCGCTGGCGCGATGCACAAGCCGACAGGCGGCCGGAGCTGTGGCTCACCTACCATCTCTATTACAAGGCACCCGATCATATCGGGCCTGCGGTCGCGGACGCACTGGGCATCCCCTATGTCGTCGCCGAAGCTTCGGTTGCCATGAAGCGCGCGGGCGGGCCGTGGGATCTGGGCCATCGCGCGACCTTGGCCGCACTTGCACGCGCCGATGCGGCAATCGCGCTCAATCCCGGCGACGATGAAGGTATCGGCGCCCATCTGCGCGCCGAGGCGCGTCACGCGCTGCTGGCGCCGTTTCTCGACGTTCGTCCCTATGCAACTGCGGCGTACGCGCGCGACATGCATCGCGATGCCTGGGCGCGGCGGCTGCGCATCGATGCGGCGGAACCGTGGCTTGTTGCCGTCGCCATGCATCGACCCGGCGACAAGCTCCACTCGTACCGCGTTCTGGCCGAGGCGCTTGCCCGCCTTGGTACGCGCACATGGCGTCTTGTCGTTGCCGGCGACGGGCCGGCGCGGGGCGCGGTGCAGGCCGCACTTTCCCCGCTTGGTCCGCGCGTCGCCTATGCGGGCCAGCTCGACGAAGCTTCGCTGCCGGGGCTTCTGGCGGCGAGCGACCTGTTCGTGTGGCCGGCAATCAACGAAGCCTACGGAATGGCGATGCTCGAAGCCCACGCGACGGGCCTGCCGGCGGTCTCGGGCGACGGGCCAGGTGTTGGCGCGATCCTCGCGCACGACCGGACCGGCCTGCTTGTGCCGCCACGCGACGCCGAAGCCTTCGCCGCAGCGGTCGGCGCCCTGCTCGATGATCCCGGACGGCGCGAAACTTTCGGCCGGAACGCGGCGGCGAAGGCCGCACAGGCACACGATTTGGCCGGAGCGTCGAAAAAGCTCGATGCGCTGCTCGTCGGGCTTGGAGCCGGGCGATGAACCGTCCCACGCGCGTCGCCTTCATGCGGCACGGACCCACCGCATGGAACGCCGCAAAACGATTGCAGGGCCGCGCGGACATCGACCTGACCGACAAGACGGTCGGATTCCTCAAGGAGCGACGCCTGCCGCCCGAAGTCGACGGATGGCATGCGCTTTGTTCGCCGCTGGCGCGTTGCCGGCAGACGGCCGAGGCGCTTGGCCTTGCCGCGCGGACAGACCCGCGCCTGATCGAGATGGACTGGGGCGAATTCGAAGGCAGGTCGGTCGCGCAATTGCGTGCGGATATCGGCGCCGAATTTACGCACAACGAGGCGCGCGGTCTCGACTTCACGCCGCCAAAAGGCGAATCGCCGCGCATGGTTCGGGCGCGCGTGCTGCCCTTGCTGCGCGAGATTGCCCGCGCCGGCCGCGACACGCTGTGCCTTACGCATCGCGGCGTGTTTCGCGCCGTCTATTCGCAGGCACGTGGCTGGGACATGACGGGCGATCCGCCCGACGCGCTCGATCTATACGCCATCCATGTCTTTACGCTCGATCCGGACGGGCAGCCGACGGTCGAGGCGCTCAATCTTTCGCTGAAGCGCCGATGGCCCGAATCCTGATCCATGTGCAGCATCTGCTGGGCACCGGACATGCGCGCCGCATGGCTGCGGTTGCCGCCGCCTGCGCGGAAGAAGGTCATGACGTGACGCTCGCTTCCGGTGGCCCGCCTCTGCGGCTGGCGACGGGCAGCGCACGACTTGTCCAGCTCCCGGCATTGCGCGCGACCGACGCGGGCTTCCGGACGCTCGTGAACGATCAGGGCATGCCGGTCGACGAGGCGTGGCGCGCCCGGCGGCGCGATGCGACTCTCGACCTGTTCGATGCGATGAAGCCCCACCTCCTCATCGTCGAGCTTTACCCGTTCGGCCGATCGATGCTGCGTTTCGAACTCGAACCGCTGCTCGAGCGGGCGCAGAAAATAGCGAGGCTCTCGTCCATCCGCGACGTGTTGCAGCGGCCCGATGATTCGCGAGCTGCCGCGCGCGTGGAGGCGGCGCGTGCGTTCGATGCCATCCTCGTCCACGGCGATCGCGATTTCCTGCCCATCGAGGCAAGCTGGCCGGATTGCGCGGCGCTGGCCGGAAAAATCGTCTACACCGGCTACGTTCCCGGCGACGCCGGGCAGGCCGCCAGCGGCCGCGACGAAATCGTCGTGTCGGTTGGCGGCGGGGCGGCCGGTGCGCGGCTGCTGGGCGTGGCCCGCGCGCTTGCTGCCGCGCGCGCGCATGCGGGCGAGCGCTGGCGTATTCGCTCGGGCGACGGGGCCGCGGCGGGGTCCGCGGCAAATCCATTCGTCATCGACGAACCGAACGGCGCCGATTTTCCCGATCTGCTGGCCCAGGCGCGGGTCTCGGTCAGCCAGGCCGGTTACAATACCTGCGTCGACCTGCTGCGGGCCGGGTGCCGGTCGGTTCTGGTGCCCTTCGCGGAAGGACGCGAACGCGAGCAGACAATCCGGGCCCGGGCTTTCGCCGACGCCGGCCGGGCCGCGATCATCGCGGAGACCGATCTCGACGCACGGAAGCTTTCAGCCGCGATCGACGCCGCGCCGCGCCCGCCGGTCAATCGGATCGCTTGCGACGGGGCCGCGCAAACGGCCAAACTCCTTGCCCGATGGCTGTAACCCCGCCCCCGGCCGACTGGGCCGATCTCGACCGTGCGCTCGATGCCTTTGCCGAAAGCGGGCGACTGGCGACCTGGTGGCTGCGCGACGACGACGCGACCCATCCGACGCCGGCGCTGGAGCGGCTGCTGGCCCTCGATCCCGAAGTGCCGCTGGTGCTTGCGGTCATTCCCGCGCGCGCGCAGCCTTCGCTTGCCGAACGCCTCGCGACGGCGCCGCACGTGCGCACGTGTCTGCACGGCTGGAACCACTGGAACCACGCGCCCGACGGCACGCCGAAGGCCGAGCTTGGCCCCCACCGGCCCGCATCGTATGTGCTTGGCGAGATCGCGCGCGGCTGGATGACGCTCAAACGCCTGCTGCCAGACGCACTGGCGATGCTTGTCCCGCCGCACAACCGAATTGCGCCTGCGGTCGCGACCGAGCTGCGCGGCGCCGGAATTCATGCCCTTTCGACCTACGGCGCGCGACGACGCGTACCGCAAGGGATCGTGCAGGTGAATTCCCACTGCGACATAATGGACTGGAACACCCGTGCGTATATCGGCGACGGGCTGGCGCTTGGCCAGATCGTCGCGCATCTGAAGGCGCGGCTCGACGGCAGCGCCGATCCCGACGAGCCGACCGGCGTGCTGTCCCACCATCTCGCGCATGACGATGCCGCGTGGGATTTTCTCGCCCGCATCCTCGTGCGGCTCAAATCCCATCGCACCGCGCGGCTTCTCGACCCGCGCGACATTTTTGCGACGGCCGCATGAACCGCCTCGCCTACCCCCCACGCGCCGTCTATGCGGACTATGCACGCGCCGCGATCGGGCTTGTTTTCACCGCCGGGCCGGCCGTCGCGATCGGGCGCTGGACCTATGCGCACTGGCTGCTCGTTCCGCTCGCCGTCCTGTTTGCGGTCTTCGCCTTCCGGACCTGGACGCGGGGCCGAACAGCCATCGAATGGGACGATTCGCATCTCTCGATTTCGGGGACGGGTCGGGCTAGTCTGCCTTGGACTGAACTGGTTTCGCTGAAGCTCGCTTTCTATGCGACGAGCCGCGACCGGACAGGGGGTTGGATGCAGTTGACGCTGCGAGGGGCCGGAACGACCATCCGCGCCGATTCGGGGGCCGAGAATTTCCAGGCATTCGCCGCACGCAGCGCGGCGGCGGCACTGGCGCTCGATCTTCCGCTCGATGCCGCGACGCGCACGAATTTCTCCGCCCTTGGCATCCGCCTGCCCGAGGCGGTGGCATGAACCTGCTCGAGGTCCGCGATCTCGCGATCGATTTCAGCGTCCACAACACCCACGTCAAGGCGGTGGACGGGGTCGATTTTCGCGTGCGGCCCGGCACGACGGTCGCGATTGTTGGCGAATCGGGTTCCGGAAAGACCGTCATCAGCCAGTCGGCGCTCGGCATCCTGCCCAGGGCAGGCCGCATCAGCCGCGGCCAGATGCTCTTCCGCGATCAGGGCCGCGAGATCGATCTTGCAAAGCTCGATCCGGACGGGCCGGAGTTCCGCTCGATCCGCGGCGGGCGAATCTCGATCATCTTTCAGGAACCGATGACGTCGCTTTCGCCGCTGCATACGGTGGGCGATCAGATCTCGGAGGCCGTGCGTCTCCACCAGTCGGCGGACCAGAAACTTGCGCTGGAACTGGCCGAGGACATGCTGCGGCGCGTCGGCTTTCCCAACCCGGCGAAGGCGCTGGTCACCTACCCGTTCGAGCTTTCGGGCGGGCTGCGCCAGCGCGCGATGATCGCGATGGCGCTGGTGTGCCGGCCGGCGCTGCTGATCGCCGATGAGCCGACGACCGCGCTCGACGTGACGATCCAGGCACAGATCCTGAAGCTGCTGAAGGATCTGCAGGAACAGCTCGGCATGGCGATCCTGCTGATCACGCACGATCTGGGCGTGGTCGCGAACATGGCCGACGAGGTCGTCGTGATGTATCGCGGCCGCGTGATGGAATCGGGCATGCGCGAGGACATCTTCCGCCGGCCCGAGCACCCCTATCTCAAGGCGCTGCTGCACGCCGTGCCGCGCTTCGACATGGGGCCGGGCGAGCGGCTTGTCCCGCTGCGCGAGATCAAGGCCGATCTCGGCACCATGATCCGCAAGGGCGCTGGCGAAACGAACGAGCGGCGCGTCAACCGCGGACCCGCGGCGGGCGTGACCGACCGACGCGCGCCTGTCCTGTCGGTGCGCAACCTCCGCAAGACGTACACGATCCGGAAGTCCGGGTTCCTTGGTGCCGGCAAGCCGCAATCGGTCCTCGCTGTCGACGATGTCAGTTTCGACGTTTTCCGCGGCGAGTGCCTTGGCCTTGTCGGCGAATCGGGGTGCGGCAAGACGACCGTCTCGAAAATGGTCATGCGCGCGCTGACGCCGGATTCGGGCCGCATCGTGTTCGAGGGCCGCGACGTTCACACGCTGCAGGGTGACGAGCTTTTCGCCTATCGCCGGCAGGTCCAGTTCGTGTTCCAGGATCCGTTCGGATCGCTCAATCCGCGCATGACGGTGTTCGACATCGTCTCCGAGCCGCTGGTGATCCACGGCATCGGCGACGCGGCTTCGCGGCGCGCGGCGGTAAGCGAACTGATGCGCGTCGTCGGGCTCGACGACCGTGCGCTCAACCGCTATCCGCACTCGTTCTCCGGCGGCCAGCGTCAGCGCATCGGGATCGCGCGTGCGCTTGCGCTGGGGCCGGAGCTGCTGCTGCTGGACGAGCCGGTTTCCGCGCTCGACGTGTCGATCCAGGCGCAGGTGCTGAACCTGCTCAAGGACCTGAAGCAGGCACTGGGCCTGACCTATGTCTTCGTCAGTCACAATCTGGCGGTCGTCGACTACATGGCCGACCGGATCGCCGTGATGTGCGCGGGTCGCCTCGTCGAGGTGGCGCCGCGCGAAGCGCTGTTCAAGGCGCCGATCCACCCCTACACGCAGGCGCTGCTCGCCGCGGTTCCCGAGCCGGACATCGACCATCCGCTTGACCTGACCGCACTGATGGAAGGCCGCGCATCGATCCCGAGCCTGTGGCCTGCCCCGTTCACGATCGACGAGGGGGCCGATGTCGGCTTCGTCGAACTGGGCCATGGCCACTACGTGCGCGCTGCAATCGGCACGTCGCCAGAAGTGTTGCGCGCCTGCGCCAAGCCGAGGGAGATCGCATGAAGGCCTGCGTCCGCCTCGCCGCATTCGTGCTGATCGGATTGGCGCTTGCCGTTCCGGCGCGTGCCGTGCCCTATCAGGAGACGCCGTGGCTGGCTGACGACGTCACCGCCAGCCGCTTCCCGCCGATCGACAAACGGCTTCCCGAGGTGCCGCTGGTCGTTACGCCCAAGCGGCCGGAATGGGCGCCCGGCAAGCCCGGGGGCGAATTGAAGATGTTGATCGGCCGCTCGCAGGACGTGCGGATGATGACGGTGTACGGCTATTCGCGCCTCGTCGGGTTCGACACCGACCTGCGCCTCAAGCCCGACATCCTGCAATCGATCGACAATGACGGCGACCGTGTCTTCACGATGCATCTGCGGGCGGGCCACCGCTGGTCGGACGGCAAGCCCTTCACGTCGGAGGATTTCCGTTATTACTGGGAGGACGTCGCCAACAACAAGGAGCTGTCCCCCAGCGGCCCGCCCAAGGTGCTGTTCATGGGCGGCAAGCTGCCCGAAGTCAGCTATCCCGACGCGTTGACCGTGCGCTATGCCTGGACGTCGCCCAATCCGGGTTTCCTGCCTGCACTTGCCGGACCGGTCCCGCTGGTCATCTACAGGCCCGCACACTATCTGAAAAATTTCCACGCGCGCTATTCCGAACGCGAGGTCCTCGCCCGCACGGCCCGCGCTGCGAATGCCCGCAACTGGGCGCAGTTCCACAACCGCCTCGACAACATGACGCGCAACGACAATCCGGACCTGCCCACGCTCGATCCGTGGGTCGTGCGCACGCGCGCACCTTCGGAGCGGTTCGTTTTCGAACGCAATCCGTATTTCCACCGAATCGACGCCGAGGGCCGCCAGCTTCCCTATATCGACCGCGTGATCCTGAACGTCGCCGACGGCAAGATCCTTGCCGCGAAGACCGGTGCGGGCGAATCGGATCTGCAGGCGCGCGGCCTCAGCTTCGCGAACTACACGTTCCTTCGGCAGGCGGGCAAGCGCAACGAGTTCAATACCGTGCTGTGGGACACGGCCAAGGGTGCGCAGGTGGCGCTCTACCCGAACCTGAACGTCAACGATCCGGTCTGGCGCGCGTTGATGCGCGACGTCCGTTTCCGGCGCGCGCTTTCGCTTGCGATCAACCGCCACGAGGTCAACCAGGTCGTCTATTTCGGCCTCGCGGTCGAGGGCGCCAATACCGTTCTGCCCGGAAGCCCGCTCTACCAGCCCGAGCTGCGCAGCGCCTGGCACACGTTCGACTTGCGCGAGGCCAATCGCCTGCTTGACGAGATCGGACTGACCAGGCGCGATGCGCGCGGCGTGCGCCTCATGCCCGACGGTCGGCCGCTCGAGATCGTCGTGGAAACCGCGGGCGAAGATACCGAGCAGGTGGACGTGCTCGAACTGATCCACGATTCGTGGATGCGCGCGGGCATCAAGCTCTATTCCCGCCCCCAGCAGCGCGAAATCTTCCGCAATCGCGTCTTCGCGGGCGAGACGAAGATGAGCGTCTGGTTCGGGCTCGAGAACGGCCTCGCGACGCCGGATTTTTCGCCCGAGGAGCTGGCGCCCGTGAACCAGCAGGGGCTGCAGTGGCCGAAATGGGGCCAGTATTTCGAGACCGGCGGCACATCCGGAGAGCCGGTCGACATGGCGCCCGCCAGGGAACTCATGGCGCTAAACGAGGAATGGCGCACGGCGGCCGGCGAGGCCCGCCGCACGGAGATCTGGAAGCGGATGCTGCAGATCCATGCCGACGAGGTCTACACGATCGGGATCGTCGCGAACGTGCGACAGCCCGTGGTGATCTCCAACCGCCTGCGCAACGTGCCGCAGAAAGGCGTCTACAATTGGGACCCTGGCGCGCTGTTCGGAATCTACCACATGGATACGTTCTGGTTCGACGACAAGCCGCTGCCGCGCACGGCTGCGGCACCGGCGCGCTGAGCGGGGAGATCGCCAGGCTCATGTTCTCCTACATCATCCGCCGGCTTCTCGTGATGGTTCCCACGCTTCTGGCAATCAGCGCGATCGTCTTCACGATCATCCAGTTGCCGCCGGGCGACTATCTTTCGACGATGATGGCGGAACTTCAGGCGCAGGGCGAAGCGGCCAGCGTCGAAAAGATCGAGTTCCTGCGCCAGCAATACGGTCTCGACCGCACGCCGATCGAACAGTATTTCCACTGGCTGTTCGGCCTGCTGCACGGCGATCTCGGCTGGTCGTTCGAATACAACCTGCCCGTCGCGCACGTGATCGGCGACCGCCTGGTTCTTTCGTTCCTCGTCGCCTTCACGACGGTGATCTTCACCTATGTCGTCGCCTTCCCGATCGGCATCTATTCGGCCACGCACCAGTATTCCTGGGGCGACTACGGGCTCACGCTGCTGGGGTTCCTGGGCCTTGCCACGCCCTCGTTCCTGCTGGCGCTGGTGATGCTTTATCTGGCGAATATCTGGTTCGGCACGTCGATCGGCGGGCTTATGGATGCCGAATTCATCGACCAGCCGATGAGCATGGCCAAAATGATGTCGGTCCTCGAACATCTCTGGATCCCCGTCATCGTCATCGGCACGTCGGGGACGGCCGCGATGATCCGCCGCCTGCGGGCGAACCTGCTCGACGAGTTGCAGAAGCAATATGTCGTCACGGCGCGCGCGAAGGGCCTGCCGCCGCGCCGGGCGCTTCTCAAATATCCGCTGCGCATGTCGCTCAACCCGTTCATCTCCGACATCGGCGACCTGCTGCCGCATCTGATTTCGGGGGCCGCGATCGTTTCGGTGGTCATGTCGCTGCCGACGAACGGGCCGATGCTGCTGGCCGCGCTGCGCAGCCAGGACATGTATCTCGCCGGTTCGTTCCTGATGATCGAGGCGATCCTTATCGTCGTCGGCGTGTTCCTTTCCGATCTTGCGCTGGCCGCCCTCGATCCGCGCATCCGGCTGCATGGCGGGGCCACGAAATGACCGATTTTCCGGCCTCGAGCGACCGGCTCGCGCACTATGTGCGCCGCGAGCCGTTTGACGCCTACGACGGCGAAAAGACGGATCCGGCGCTCGAGAAATACTACATGGCCACCCAATGGCGGCTCATGTGGTGGAAGCTCAAGCGCCATCGCCTTGCCTGCTGGTCGGGGGCGTTTCTTGTCGCCATGTACCTGTCGATCCTGATCAGCGAAATGATCGCGCCCTACGCGATCGGCGCGCGCCATACCGATTTCATCTACGCGCCGCCGCAACGCGTGCATCTGTGGCACGACGGCCATTTCGTGGGGCCGTTCGTCTACGGGCTCGACTATTCGCTCGACATGGACACGCTCAAGCGCAACTACACGCCCAGCCCCGACAAGGTGCAGCCGATACGCTTCTTCTGCCGCGGCGACAGTTACGAATGGTTCGGCCTTGTTGCGGGTAATCTCCATCTGATGTGCCCGGCCGAGGGCGGGACGCTGTTCCTTCTTGGCACAGACCGCCTCGGGCGCGACATGATGAGCCGGCTTGCCTATGGCACACGCATATCGCTGACGATCGGGCTTATCGGCGTCACGTTGAAATTCGTGCTCGGGATCGTGCTGGGCGGGCTTGCCGGCTATTACGGCGGCTGGGTCGACATGGCGATCCAGCGCCTGATCGAAATCATCCGCTCGTTCCCCGAGCTGCCGCTGTGGATGGCGCTTTCCGCCGCCCTGCCGGTTTCGTGGAGCCCGCTCTACATCTATTTCGGGATCACGCTCATTCTCGGCCTGATCGGCTGGACGGGGCTTGGCCGCGCGGTGCGCTCGAAGCTGCTCAGCCTTCGCGAGGAGGATTTCTGCACGGCGGCGAACCTGATGGGCGCCAAGCCCAAGCGCATCATTTTCCGCCACCTGATCCCGAGCTTCATGAGCCACCTGATCGCATCGGCAACGCTTGCGATCCCGACGATGATCCTGGGCGAAACAGCCCTCTCCTTCCTCGGGCTGGGCCTCCGTCCGCCGATCACTTCGTGGGGTGTCCTGCTGACCGAAGCGCAGAACATCAACGTCGTGGCGCTCTATCCGTGGCTGCTGCTGCCGGTGGCGCCGGTCATCGCGACGGTTCTGGCTTTCAATTTCCTCGGCGACGGGCTGCGCGACGCAGCCGATCCGTACCGCTGACGCGCCTACAGCGTGATCGTTTCGCCTTCGCGCGCCACGATTGTACCCGGCCGCACCGCGCTCGCGGCTGCCGCAACGCGATCCATGAACGCATCGTCGTGCGACGGATCATGGTGGAAGATCACGAGCCGTTTCGCGCCGGCGCGATCGGCAAGACGGACACCTTCCTGCCAGGTCGAATGGCCCCAGCCGACATGCGCGGGGAACTCGTCGTCGGTGTAGGTCGAATCGTAAATCACGAGATCGGCACCCGCGATCAGGCCAAGGATGTTTTCGTCCGGCTTGCCGGGCACATGTTCCGTGTCGGTCACATAGCAGAGCGACTTGCCGGCCACTTCGACCCGGTATCCGGTCGCCCGATTGGGGTGGTTGAGCATCGTCGTGCGCACGCGCACGCCAGGCGCCGGTTCGAGCGTGGACATGCGGGCAAAGTCGTTGAATTTCACGTCCGCACCGAAAATCTCGATCGGGATCGGAAACAGCGGCGCCTGCATCATTTTCGAAAGCACTTCCTTCAGCGTCATCTCCGGCGCGAGATGACTTGCCCAGAGACGCAACGTGTTGCGCTTGTCGTAGAGCGGACTGAAAAACGGAAGGCCCTGGATGTGGTCGAAATGGGTGTGCGTGAAATACCAGTCGGCATCCACCGGCGCCCCGGCAGCGGCAAGCGCGTTGCCGAGCGGCAGAAGGCCCGTACCGGCGTCGAAGAACATCAGGCGGCCCGCGGCATGCACTTCCAGACAGGGCGTATTGCCGCCGTAGCGCACCGTCGCGGGCCCCGGACACGGGATCGAACCGCGCACGCCCCAGAATTTGACTGACAGTTGGTCGGACGTCACCGGAGCTGATCCTTCGCGCGCGGCACCAAGCGATATCCTCCCGGCACCGTCAAAAGAACCCGGGCGCGGGCCGGATCGCGCTCCAGCTTCTGGCGCAGCCGGTAGACGTGCGTCTCCAGCGTGCGGGTTGTGACTTCCGCATTATAGCCCCAGACCGCCCGGAGCAAGTCTTCCCGCGCGAGTGCCCGACCTTTTGCCTTGTGCAGGCGATCGAGCAGGGTCGTCTCGGTCTCGGTCAGGCGGACCTCGCGACCCCTCTCGCGGTCATAAAGCCCCCGTGCAGCCGCCCGGAACTCGAACCGCCCGATGCGAGGATTGCGCGTTCGGCCAGCAAGGTCGCGCACGATCGCGGCAAGTGTGGGCACGCGCACGGGCTTTGTCAGGACGGCCGCCGCACCGACGTTGGCGCCACCGGGGCGGTCCACGAGCAGGCACAAAGGCGCATCGACGGTCTTGCATAGCCGCGTCAGGACCGCTTGCGCGCGGCGCCCGAGGACGGCCCGATCGACGACCAGCACGTCAAAACCGATCCCGGCGACGAGTGCCAATGCGGCGTCGGGGGCCGCCGTGGTCTCGGTCCCAAATCCATGAGTTCGCAGCGCTTCGGCCAGAACGGGCGCGAGCGAAGGATCGGCAAGGATAAGGACTCTTGTCCCACTCATCGTGGGCGCGAGTCTACCAAGTGCCGCGCGCAAAACAAAAGGGCCGCCGGACGATGCCGGCGGCCCTGCGCTTTACCGTTCAGGCCGAGTTCAGAACTTCTTCGACAAGGTGAAGGAGATCTGGCCCTTGGTCTGTTCGTACGTATCCGAACCGATAGTCGGGGTCGAATTGCCGACATTGTCGAACCCGAGCGAAGCGTTCTTCTTGATGTTCGTGTCCGAATAGACGAGTGCCGCCGAAAACGCGAACGGCCATTCCATGTCGCGCGACAGGCCGACGTTCCAGGTCGTGTAATCCGGCGTGCCCCACGTCGCGTTGCGATCGATGGTCTGGCGGCCGAGTCGCGCGGAAGCCAGGAAGCTCAAGGGCAGCGGCACATCGAATCCGCCTTCGTAATAGAGACCATTGCCGGAACCGTAGGAGAAGTCCTTCGCGTAGAAAGCCGAGCCGACGGCCGTCGCAAGGCCGAAATCGTAGCTGAACTTGCCGTAGGCTTCATTCCACTGCGGGTTGCCGTAGGTGTTCGGCCCGCCGCTGACATTCTGGTCCGCCGTGTTTCCGGGATAGATGTAGCTGATATAGCCCAGATCGATCGCAAGGCCGTCGAGCGGTGTCTTCCAGCGAATGCCGCCGTAAAGGTCCAATTCGCGGGGCTGGCGGATATTCGTCGATCCGGCCGGCGTGTTGTTCGACGGAAACTTGGTCGACGACAGGAACGTACCCAGATAGGGCGTCAGCGAGCCGACTTCGTAGGTGTATTCGAGGCCAGCCTGAAGCGCCGGCCCCTTGCGCGACTGCGAAATTCCGCGGAAAACGTAGTTCGTGGTCCCGGCAACCATCGGCGCAAAGGTGCCGAAAGAAGTTTCGATCTGTGCTTGCGCGGGATTGGCAGTGATCGCAATGCTGAAAATCGCGGCGACTGCACTGAAAAGTGCCGAAATCCTATACACTTGACGCATCTGGACCCTCGTTTTGGAAGTTTGGATTTGCAGCAGCAAGCCACATTCCAAGTAACTGCCGGATCGCCGGGAAATCGCCGCAGGCGTGTAACAGCGTGCTGTTTTCCCGAGTTGTTGCGCGCCGGTAACATATCCACAGCCTCGTGCGCCTTGTTCGGGCCAAGATTCTGCGGCATCAAGCCCGCCATGACCAAAGGTCAGGATTTTGCGCGCCGAAGCCTGCTTGCACTTGCGGCCGACGCACTCATAGCCCCCCTGTCGGCAAAGGCGCAGGTGGCCGCGTCGCGCGGCGACGACAAGGCCGATATCGCGCGTGCGGAGGCCTATCTCGATTCGATCCGGACGCTTGAATCGCGCTTTCTCCAGATCGGCCCGGACGGATCGGTCGCCGAAGGCGCCTTCTATCTTTCGCGGCCGGGCAAGCTGCGGCTCGACTACGACGCGCCGAACCCGAACCTCCTCGTCGCGGATGGCCGGTTCTTCGTCCATATCGACCGCTACCTGAAGACGATCGCGTACCTGCCGATCGACTCGACGCCTGCCGGGCTGCTGGTGCGCGAACGCATCCGCCTGTCCGACGATGTCCGGGTGGTCGGCGTCGAGCGCGGGCCCGCCGTCTTGCGGATTGCCGTCGTGCAGGCCGCCGATCCGCGGGCCGGGCGTCTGGTCCTCGCGTTCTCGGATCGGCCGTTCGCCTTGGCGAGTTGGTCGTTCGTCGATTCGCAAGGACAGACCACGCGGCTGACCCTGATCGACCCCAAATTCGGCGGATCGATCGATCCCACGAAATTCACGTTCGTCGACCCGAACCGGGACGCACCGACCAACAACCAGATGCGTTAGTGCCGCCGGGCAAGTTGCGCCCGGCAGATTTTGCCGCGACGGCCTCGCTGCCCGTCCTAACACGTTGTAAAACAAAGAATTCTTGTTGGGCGTTCGCTTGCATGGCAAGCGTGCCATGGCTGAGACTGTCGATCCCGCAATTTCCAAACCCCGCTACGAGGTCCGCCCGAGTGCGTTGCAGACCCCGAATGCGCCGGAAGAGTTTGTCGACAATTCGGCCAAACCGCTCACGTTCGGCGACATGCTGGACGCCATCAATCCGCTTCAGCAGCTTCCCCTCATCGGTTCGCTCTACCGGTCGATCACGGGTGCGACGATTTCGCCGGCCGCGCGGATCGTCGGCGGCGTCCTGTTCGGCGGCCTGGCGGGCGGCGTTTCGGCCGTCGCGAATGCGGTCGTCGAAGGGATCAGCGGCAAGGACATCTCCGAAAACCTGATCGCGATGGTTGCGCCTGGCAAAGATGCGCCGTCCGCGCCACCAGTCGGCGTGGCCAGCGATATGCCAAAGCCCGGGGAGAGCGATGGCGCTGGCGAAGCGACGCTGCAGTTCGCCGCGTACCACGAACCGGCCGACGCGCGCGTCGAGCGGAGCAATGTCGAGCGCGGCGGCCTGCTGACGACGTGGATACCCGATGCGCCTCGCCGGGTTGAACCGGAAGCGCCTCGGTCGATCGACAAGGACATGCGGGTCGCCGCCATTCCGCCGGGCGGGATTTCGCTGGCGGGCCTGGCGCCGATAAGGCCTGCGGCGGCGGCCGAGGCGGCGGCGCCTGCCCCGAAAAGCGCGGCGCCTGACGTTGCGCCGTCGGCGCCACAACTCGCGGCGGCGGCCCCTACTCCCGGTCCCACGCTCACACCGCAACAACCGGCCGCGAGCCCGTCGGGTTCGACAGCCGGGCCAATGCGCGGAATGTCGCTCTCCAACTATCGGGCGCATGCGATCAGCGTGCTGGGCGCCGCAGCGCAGGCGCCCGCCGTGGACGATCGTCTTGGTCTCATTCGCAAGGCAGAGGCCGCACGTGCATTGACCACGCAAGAGGCGGCCCAGCAGGCGGTCGCCGTCGTGCCGGCAACGCTCCAGGCGCAGCAGGCAATGGATCTGTCGCCGCAATCCTATTTCGCCGAGTCGATGGAACGCGGTCTTGCGCGCTATCGCCAGATGCAGCTGCAGCGCGACAGCGCCGCAAGCCGGGGCATCTGAACTAGCCGCGTACGCCGAAAATCGCGCTGCCGACACGCACATGCGTGGCACCCAGGGCCACGGCCAATTCGAAATCCCCGCTCATGCCCATCGACAGGCCGCGCAGGGAATTGCGGCGGGCGATCTCGCGCAACAACGCGAAGTGCGGTGCCGCGGGTTCGTCGGCCGGCGGAATGCACATCAGTCCCTCGATGGTCAGGCCGTGGGTACCCCGGCATTCGGCAATGAATGCGTCGGCCGCTTCCGGCAGGACACCGGCCTTCTGCGGTTCGGCGCCAGTGTTGACCTGGACGAAGAGCCGCAACGATCGGCCGGCTTTCGGCAGTTCCGCGGCAAGTGCTGCGGCGAGTTTCGGGCGATCGATGGTCTGGATCGCATCGAATGTCGCGACGGCCTCGCGGACCTTGTTGGTCTGAAGCGGGCCGATCAGGTGAAGCTCGAATTTGCGGCCGGCCGCCCGCAACGGCGGATACTTCGCCATCGCTTCCTGCACCCGGTTTTCACCAAAGACAAGCTGGCCGGCATCGAGTGCGCGTTCCACGGCCGATTGCGGATGGGTTTTCGCAACGGCGATGAGACTGATTTCACCCGGATCGCGACCCGCACGGGTCGCCGCAACGGCAATCCGCTGCCGGACTTCGCCAAGTGCTGCCGCAATATCGTTCGTCTGTTCCATCTTCGCCGAAAAGAAAAGGGGCAGCTTTCGCTGCCCCTTCCCCGAACCAATCCCTTCAGGATCGATCAGAACGTCAGCGTCAGACCCGACACGACGCCGTTGGCGCGCGACTGGTCAGCCGAGCCGAAGAAGGAGGTCGTGTGACCGTTGCCTTCCTTGTACTTGGCCGAGAACACGCCGAGGTTGGCCATCACGCCCGGAGCGAGCGTGTAGCGGCCGGACGCGCCGACGATGTCGATCTTGTCCTTGCCGTTCGTCTGCTGCGTGACAACACCGTTCGTGACGGTCGAGCCGTCGTTGCGCGAAGCGGTGTAATTGACCGACACCATCGCCGCGCCGAACGTGTAGGCGATGCCGAGGTCATACGAGTTGCCGTTGAAGTTCGTGAGACCATCGGCAACTGCCGCCGGGGTGTTCCACGTCGTACCGGCACCGATGCTGCGCCAGTTGTCCGTCTTCTGGTAGCTGCCGCCGAAGTCGAAGCCAGCGACCGAGACCACAAGGCCCGCGTCCCAAGACGAGGGATCCTTCAGGCTGTTCTGCGTCGCCGTCGTCAGGCCAACGCCCGACGGCTTCGCGAACGTGACGTAGCCGGCAGCGGCCTTCACGCCGATCGCGCCGAACGTGCGGGTGAAGTTGATGTTGCCCGCCCAGCCATCGAGGTACTGGTTGTTCGTGTTGGCGAGACCCTGAGAGTACGACATCGTCGGCGTATAGTTCACGCCGGCCTGGAAGCCTTCGAAACGCGGCGTCCAGTAAACGATCTTGTTCGAGATGCCGTCGATATCCATACCCGTCGACGGGTTGCCAGCCTGGTTCGACTGGGCGCTGGTCGGCTTGGCGACGTTGATGCCGAGCGCGTTGTTATCACCAACGATGAAGCCGCCATTGAAGGCTTCCGGAGCGCCAACCGAGCCCTGCGCGGCGACGTTATCCGCACCGCCCAACTGGACCTGACCGAACGAACCTTCGAGGAACGACCACATACGACGGGTGATCGAGTTGCCCGTGTTGCCGGCGTTCGGGTTGATCTGCCACACCGCACCGGCCGACATGCCGTTCGGCACCGCCGCGCGGAACGTGAGGATCAGGCGGTTGTCCGACGTCTGGTCGAAGCCGTGCGAACGGGTCGTCGCCGGGAGGTTGTCCTGGCCGACATAGGTGACATACTGACGCGCATAGCCGCCGACCGTGACAGCAAAGTTCGGCGAGCCGAACGGCTGCGTCTGAGCGCTCGCCGGGGCCGAGGCCGCGGCGAGGCCCGCGACGACGAGCGCCGAGGTGCCAAGAAGAAGCTTCTTCATTCGATAATCTCCATGTTGAGGCCAGATAACGGCCGCCGCGGTCGTGATCCGCCCGCTCCCGACTTTTTCCCTTATGGCCCGGTAAACCGTCAACTCGAATAAGGCCTTCACCGGAATTCGAAATTCGGCTGTTGCAGCTTTGCCACAGACTGCCCGGAGGATAGGCCGACCAAGGCGGCGGATTTTAATTAAAAATCAACGGGATAATTGGTCGCATTGCCTGCCGGCCTGGAATCTTCTACATATCCGGCCAGCGCAGGGACTGCGGCTGGATCAGCCGCGCCGGACAACGCTTTGAGGGTCAATCCAATGGGCTACGCAGCAAGGGTTCTGGGCATCGCGCTTGTCGCGTGCGCCGCGGTCGGCTGCAGCGGCATGAAGGTTGAGGATAATTATCCGACGATCGTCCCCGGCACGGACAACAAATATGCCCCGCGCGATCAGGTCGACAATCGCGGCCTGCTCAGCGAAGAAGGTGGTTTCAACTTCTTCGGCGGCTCCAAGAAGGGCGACCAGGGCGGCGGCGGCATCGGGGTCAACGCGCTTTTGTGGCGCGCGTCGCTCGATACGATCAATTTCATGCCCGTAGCTTCGGCCGATCCGTTCGGCGGCGTGATCATCACCGACTGGTACTCGCCGGCTGAAACGCCCAACGAACGCTTCAAGCTCAACATCTACATTCTCGGTCGCGAGCTTCGCGCCGACGGCGTCAAGGTCGCCGTGTTTCGCCAACGCCGCGACGTATCGGGCAATTGGGCCGACGCCGCCGTCGAAGGCCGCACCAATACCGACGTCGAGAACGCGATCCTGACGCGCGCGCGCCAGATCCGCCAGCAGGCCAGCAACTAGCGCAAAGCCGGGACGCGACAAGCGCCCTTCACAGAATCCGTCGCTTCGCCTATTCATGGCGGCCCTTTTTGCGAAGGCCCGTCACATCTATGGCACGCTACAATTTCCGCGAAACCGAAACGACCTGGCAGAAGCGCTGGGACGACGCGCGCGTCTTCGAGGCGAAGGACGATCCTTCGCGGCCCAAATACTACGTCCTGGAGATGTTCCCGTATCCGTCCGGGCGCATCCACATGGGCCATGTGCGCAACTACACGCTGGGCGACGTCGTCGCGCGCCATCGCCGCGCGCTCGGTTTCAACGTGCTGCATCCGATGGGATGGGACGCGTTCGGCCTGCCCGCGGAAAACGCCGCGCGCGACATGAAGATCCACCCTGCGAAGTGGACCTACGACAACATCGCAAACATGCGCGGCGAACTGAAGCGCATGGGCCTGTCGATCGACTGGTCGAAGGAACTCGCCACCTGCCATCCGGGCTATTACGCGGCACAGCAGAAGCTGTTCCTCGATTTCTTCGAAGCGGGCCTCGTCCACCGCAAGGAAGCCTTCGTCAACTGGGACCCCGTCGACCAGACGGTGCTTGCCAACGAGCAGGTGATCGACGGCAAGGGCTGGCGCTCGGGCGCACCTGTCGAAAAGAAGAAGCTCTCGCAGTGGTTCTTCAAGATCACCGAATATGCCGAGGAGCTGCTCGCCGCGCTCGGCACGCTCGATCGCTGGCCGGAGAAGGTCCGGCTGATGCAGGACAACTGGATCGGCAAGTCGTCGGGCGCCTATGTGCGCTTCGCGCTCAAGGGCCGCACCGAGCGCGTCGAAGTGTTCACGACGCGGCCCGACACGCTGTTCGGCGCTTCGTTCCTGGCGCTGTCGGCCGACCATCCGCTGTCGGCGGAGCTTGCCAAGGGCAATTCCGCGATCGCCGAATTCGTGGCCGAGTGCCAGCGTGCCGGCACATCGGCCGCCGTCATCGAACAGCTTGAAAAGAAAGGCTTCGATACGGGCCTGAAGGCGAAGCACCCGTTCCTTCCCGATGTCGAGCTGCCCGTCTGGATCGCGAATTTCGTGCTTGTCGATTACGGCACCGGCGCGCTGTTCGGCTGCCCCGCGCATGACCAGCGCGACTTCGACTTCGCAAACAAATACGGCGTGGCGATCCGCACGGTCGTCTCGCCCGACGGCGACAAGGCCTTCAAGGTCGGCGCCGAGCCTTATGTCGGGCCCGGGACGATCATCAATTCCGGCTTCCTCGACGGGCTCGATGTCGAGGCCGCGAAAAAGAAAGTCGGCGAAAAGCTGAAGGCCGACGGCAACGGCGAGTCGACGACGATCTGGCGCCTGCGCGACTGGCTCATCAGCCGGCAGCGCTATTGGGGCTGCCCGATCCCCGTCATCCACTGCGGTTCGTGCGGCGTCGTGCCGGTGCCGGCCAGCGAACTGCCGGTGAAGCTGCCCGACGACGTGAGCTTCGAGAAGCCGGGCAACCCGCTCGACCATCACCCGACCTGGAAGCATGTCGGCTGCCCGAAATGCGGCAAGCCCGCGCGCCGCGAGACCGACACGTGCGACACGTTCGTCGATTCCTCGTGGTACTTCGCGCGCTTCTGTTCGCCACGCGCTGCCGAACCCGTCACGCGATCGGCGGGCGATTACTGGCTGCCGGTCGACCAGTATGTGGGCGGCGTCGAGCACGCGATCCTGCATCTGCTCTATTCGCGCTTCTTCATGCGCGCGATGACGAAGACGGGCCATGCGAAGATCGACGAGCCGTTCGCGGGCCTGTTTACCCAAGGCATGGTCTGCCACGAGAGCTACAAGAGCGCGGACGGCAAGTGGCTTTATCCCGAGGAGATCGAGCGCAAGGACGACGGCAGCGTCGTCGAGACAGCGACGGGCAAGCCCGTGACGGTGGGCCGGCGCGAGGTCATGTCGAAATCGAAGAAGAACGTCGTGGCGCCCGCGCGCATCATCGACGAATACGGCGCGGACACCGCGCGCCTCTTCATGCTTTCCGACAGTCCGCCCGAGCGCGATCTCGAATGGAGCGAGGCGGGCGTGGACGGCGCCTACCGCTTCATCCAGCGCCTTTGGCGCGACGTGACCGAGCCCGACGTGCCGTTCGCGGCCAAGGACGCCGCGCGGCCAACGACGCTCGACGCGAAGGCCGATGCGGTCCTGCGCGCGGTCCACAAGACGATCGCGTCGGTTTCCGAGAATCTCGAGAACTTCCGCTTCAACGTCGCCGTCGCGCAGATCCGGACGCTTGCGAACATGCTGGGCGAGCTCGACGCGAAGGCCGCTGGCGCCGACTGGGTGCGCCGCACGGGCTATGAGACATTGGTCAAGCTCGTCGGGCCGATGGTGCCGCACATCGCCGAAGCGATGTGGGCCGAGCTGGGCCACGCGACGATGCTTTGCCACGAAAGCTGGCCGAAGGCCGATCCGGCCCTGCTGGTCGACGAGAGCGTGACGCTGGCCGTTCAGGTCGGCGGCAAGCTGCGCGGCACGATCACCATCGCGCGCGACGCGGCCGAGCAGGTCGCCAAGGATGCCGCACTCGCGGTGCCCAACGTGCAGACGGCGATGGCCGGCAAGCCGGCGCGCAAGATCGTCGTCGTGCCGAACAAGATCGTGAATATCGTCGTCTGACCCGTCAGGTCCTGACGAGCCAGAACTGGTAACCGCCGAACAGCGCCGGATCGGCGCGTTCGATGGCTTCCCAGTCCGCCAGATCGGAGAAACTCGTCTCCTTCGGGAACTTCTTCGCGTAGGCGCGCAACGCAGGCACATCCTCGGTGCGCGCGGCGGCATGGCCGAAGCTGAAATCGAAGCCGAGGAAGCGCAGCGGCAGGCCCGCCAGAAGGGCGCGCAGCTTCGCGATGTCGTAGCGATGCTCCATCACGTGGAAGCACAGGTCGCGCAGCAGGCTTGCCGAATGGAAGTCGGCCCATTGCGGCAGCTCGCGCTTGAGCCTTTCGCCGAGCTTGCCGGCCATCACGTCGGCGCGAAACGCGCGCAGGCCCGGCAGGTCGGACTTGTAGCCGTACCTGGTGATCGCATCGCGCGCTTCGACGATGACCGCGCGCGCGTGTTCGCCGTAAAGACCCAGCCGGACGAAGCTGCCCGGCACGACGACCTCGCAGATCGCGGCAAGGCCCGCCTTCGGGTCGGCCATGTGGTGCAGCACGCCGATCGATTCGGCGTGGCCCCAGCTCGATCCCAGTTTCGGCAGGTCGAGAATGTCGGCCTGCGCGAAATGGATGTTCGCGATGCCCAGCTCCATGGCCATCGTCAGGCCGTAGGCGAGCGAGGCGAGCGACAGGTCGATCGCCTCGACCTCCACGTTCGCATAGTTCGCTGCAACTGACAGCGGGTGCTGGCCGGTACCTGCACCCGGCATCAGCACGCGCAGCGGCTGCGCGAAGACCGGGAAGGGGCCGGCGAAGGCGAAGCGCTGCGAAAGTTCGGCGCGGATGTCGAAGGGCTGGATGCGACGGAGATTGAGCCAGCGCGGGTACGGGTTTTCCTCGTACATCGCGCCGACTTCGCGGCTCGTGGTGTCGGCGAGCGGGGCAAGTGCGGGAATTCGCGTCTCGGCCGCGCGCACTTTCTCGCGCAGGCCGGTCAGGATCGCGACGAACTGCGCAAGATCGGGATCGGTGCTGGCGCCAGCGTCCACGCGCGAATACATCGCCCGGCACGCGACGGCGTAGGCGTCGTCGCCAAGCGCGCCGAGGGCGGCGGCATCCTGTTCGTCCTGCGGCCAAAGATATTCGTTGTTGTCCGCCTGCCGGGCGAGGGCGAGGACAAGCGGCCGGAACGCGACCGGGGCGTCCTTCACGCAGAGCGCGCGCCGCACGCGACACATGAACGATTCGAACGTGGTGTCGCGCACGATGCAATTCGAAAGCGTCGAAAGCATCAGCCCGTCGCGGGCCATCGCCAACAGGAGGTCGCGCGCGGGCGCCTGCTGCGGATCGGCCATCCGGTATTTGAGGGCGAGCTGGTGCGTCGCACTCTGCGTCAACGCCTCGGTATTGGCACCGGGAAGGGCCAAGGCGGATTCGATGAGGGCGGCCAGCCGCGGATGGAAGGCGGGCGTGCGCGCCATCTCGAGGATCGCGACGAGCGGATCGAGTGCGTCCAGGCGCGAAGGGTCGGCCGCAAGGATGGCGGCATACGCGCCGAGCGCGCCGTCATAGTCGCGCCTGGCGTGCAGGCGGCGCGCCTCGTTCAGTGCCGTGTCGATGTTCTGGGCCATCGCGCGCGTGCATATCAAACTGCTAGGATCGGCGCCATGAAGATCGACGGCCGTTCCATTCCCGGTTTCCTGAAACGCCCGGACCCGGCCGCACGCGCCGTGCTGTTCTACGGGCCCGATTCGGGTCTCGTGCGCGAGCGTGCGGAAACCGTCGCGCGCACGGTCGTCGAGGATCTCGCCGATCCGTTCCGCGTGGCCGACCTGTCGCCCGAGACGCTGAAGGACGACCCTGCGCGCCTTTCCGACGAAGCCGCCGCGATCTCGATGATGGGTGGCCGGCGGCTTGTGCGCGTGCGTGGGGCAGGCAACGAGACCGCGGCAGCACTGCGCAACCTGCTCGACGATCCCAAGGGCGACGGGCTCGTCGTCATCGAGGCGGGCGAGCTTGACGGCAAATCGGCGCTGCGCAAGCTGTGCGAGGGGGCCGACAACGCGGCCGCGATCGCCTGCTATCGCGACGAGGGCGCCGATCTGGCGCGCACGATCGCCGACAGCCTTGCGGCCAACGGGATCTCCGCCGATCCGGATACGCTCGAGTGGCTTGCGATGCGTCTGGGCGGCGATCGCGCGATCACCCGCAGCGAGATCGAGAAACTGTCGCTGTATGTGGGCAAGGCCAAGCGCGCGCGCGTGGAGGATTGCGAAGCGGTCATCGGCGATTCGGCCGATATCGATCTCGACGACCTGACCCGCGCCACGGCCGGCGGGGACTTCGCCGCACTCGATCGCGCTTTCGCGCGCCTTGCCAGCGAAGGCGACAGCCCGATCATGGTGCTGCGCGCCATCGCGCGCCATTTCCAGCGCCTGCAGTTGGCCCAAGGCGCCATGTCGCAAGGGCTCGACGCCGACGCGGCGATGATGCGGCTTCGCCCGCCGGTTTTCTGGAAGGAAAAAGCGCCCTTCAAGTCGCAGCTCGCCCGCTGGCCGTTGGCGCGCCTTTCGCTCGCCCTCGAACGCCTGCTGGAGGCCGAAATACAGTGTAAATCGACCGGGATGCCGGCCGAACTCGTCACCCATCGCTGCCTGATGGGGCTTGCCCAGATGGCGTCCCAGTCCGCACGGCGATAGCGATTCGGAATCAAATTTAGTAAAATATTTACGAATCGGGGCCTAGCATCATGGAATCATGAGCATCGGACCGTTCCGAACTGCCGGCCAGATCGACCCTGCGCCGCGCGGCGTCTCGCGCGAGGTTTTCGACGCGATCCGCGACGCCAGCCAGAAAAGCGGCGTCGATTTCAAATACATGCTTGCCAAGGCCCAGACCGAATCGAGTTTCGATCCGCGCGCCAAGGCGCGCACGTCGTCGGCCTCGGGCCTTTATCAGTTCATCGAAAGCACGTGGCTGAATACCGTGCGCCAGCACGGCGCCAAATACGGCCTCGCCCAGGCAGCCGCCCAGATCGAAGACGACGATTTCGGCAATCCGCGCGTGCGCGACCCGGCGATGCGCCGCTCGATCCTCGATCTGCGCTTCGATCCGAAGACCGCAAGCGCCATGGCCGCGGAATTCGCGAAGTCGAACCACGAGCAGCTCGAAAGCGCGCTCGGCTCGGGCATCAACTCGACCGATCTCTATCTCGCGCACTTCCTTGGCGCCAACGGTGCCACGCGCTTTCTTGCAAGCTACCGGCAGGACCCGCAGCGCATCGCGGCTGCGCAATTCCCGGAAGCCGCGGCGGCAAACCGCGGCGTCTTCTACGATCCGCAGTCGGGCCGCGCGCGCACGCTGGCGCAGGTCTACGATTTCTTTTCCAGGAAGATGACGGGCGAGATCGCCGCCGTCGACCAGACGACGACGGACGAGCTGCCGGCCGCACCGCAGATGTCGCCGCGCCGCGCGGTCGAGCTGCCGCCGCAGCTCCAGATGCTCGCCAACCAGTTCGGATTGAAAGGGGCTTCGCTGAAGCCCGAAACGATCATGGCGATGGCCCTGCTCGCCGAACCGCTGGTCGGTTCGCTGCGCGGCGGGAATTCGCTGTTCGGTGATAGCGGCAGGACAAGCCGCATTGGTGCGGGAAAGGTGTTCAACCCGGACATCGGAACCTGACGTCAGCCCCGCACCGCAACGAGGGGAGACGACCATGAGCATATCCTGTGCGGTCGGCGCATGGGCCATCGTGGCGCTTGCGATGGACAAGGCCGACGAACTCAAGTTCGCGTGTTACCCCGATCGGCGTACGTGCGTGGAAAAGCTCGAAGGACTTTCGCGCCAGACCAAGCGCGGCTTCAACAACGGCCTTGTCGGCTGTCGCGCGGAACGCGAGGAGGACGACATCGTCGCCTCGAAGCCGGCGAAACTTCCGGAAACCGCGAAGCTCGATCCGGCGCGCTGACCGCTAGCGCCGCGCGCCGAGTTCGGCCTCGAGCGCGAGCACGAGGTCTATCAAGTCGTCGGCAATACGAAGCTGGTATTCGTCGAAGGCGCCGGCGGGTGCGCGCAAGTCAGGCGTCGGATAGATGCCCTGGCGCCAGAGCAGGCGCTTGAAGAACAGGATCGACGTTTCGAGATTCTGGTTCGAGAAGGCGAGCACCGGCAGCAGGCGACGGAAAAGCGCCGTGGCGCCGAGCCGGTCGCCGGCCGAATAGAGCTCGAGAATGCGCACATAGACAAGGTTGAACGCGGTCGGCATGAACGCGTCCACGCCGCGGTCGAGTGCCTCGATAAGCTGCATGACCGCCCAGCCGCCCGACACATGCGCCTTGCCGCCGGTCGCCTTTTTCAGCGCCGTGTATTTGTGCCCGGCGTTCGCGGTTTCGATCTTCAGATAGCGGAACGCCGGCACGGCCTCGAACGCCTCGAGGATCGCGTCGATCGGCACGCCGCTTCCCGCGGCATCCCAGTCCTGGATCATCACCGGCGTGCCGGCTGCCTTCGCCAACCCGTCGATGTCGGCGACGTATTGCGCGCGGTTTTCAAAGCCGAGATTGACGAGCACGATGTCGCAGCCGAGTCCGGCGAGCCTTGCGCCGTGCCGGCAGCGTTCGACCTGCGTGGGCGCCGACGCGCCGCCAACGACCGGCACGCGGCCCGCCACGGTCTCCACGACGGTGCGCACCATCGCGTCACGTTCGTCGGGTTCCAGCTTGCCGACTTCCGCCGCGAGCGCAGGCACGAGAAAACCCGCCACTCCCGCGTCGAGCGAGACCTGCGTGTGCCGGGCGAGTGCGGACAGGTCGATCTGACCGTCCTTGGCGAACGGCGTGTTGAGGACGGTGACGATTCCCTTCATGGCGCGACAATACTACGACGTATTCGCGCCGGGAAAAGAAGGGCGCGCGCGTTATTCGCCCACGCCGACGATGTCGATCAGGCCTTCGCGGATCGCGTCGGTCAGCGCGTCGATCCCCTTGGAAAGTTCTTCGTGCGCGAGGCGAAGCTCGGCAAGTTCAGCGACATTGGCGCGGCCGACCGGCGCGCGGTTGGCGCCCAGATCGACGACGCAGGCGAGATAGCGGGCGCGGGCGCGGGCGGCATGCTGGACGGCCTGCTCGACCTCGCGCGCACGCACGCGCGTGACGATGTCGGCGGCCGCCTTCGCCTCTTCGGTCTTGGCGAGATGCTCGATCGTCTTCAGGAAGCGGCCGCGGCTGATCGGCTCGCCGGATTCCACCGGCTTGCGCGCGACGGCCTGCGGCTTCGGCTGGACCTGGGCGTTGCCACCGGCGGGGGCAGCACCGCGCGGGGCAAGGTTGGTCGAAGCGACGGCAAGCTGCGGGCGGGCGGCCGGCTTGGCAACAGGGGCTGGAACCGCGGCGGGTGCGGGCGAGGGTGCGGGCGAAACGGCCGAATGGAGAGTCACGAGGCGCGGTTCGATCCGTTTTCCGTCGAAGATTTGCGCCGTGCGGGCGGGTTCTGGCGCGGCCTGGGCAGGCGGGGGCGGCGGGCTGCTCAGGTTGAAGAGACCCTTGTGGGCGGGCAGATCGGCGGCGGCGGATTGCGACATTGGAGACTCCGGCGTTCGGTTGGCCTGTTCGTGTTTGACTTCGCAAAGCCTGCGCCAATTCGTAAGATATTGTTATTAAACCAATTCTGTCGGTTTGCGGTATCGCGACCCGGCAGTTTCCCGCCCCGTCCGGCAGCTTCTGCCGGGTTCGGTGTCCCTTGATGCCGGCCTGTTGCGCGCTGTTACACGGGTCGACTTGTCGGCGGATAGCCCGGCTGCGAGAAGTCGCGGAGCATCAGGTCGATCCGCAATGCCCCCCAACCGCAACGTGTTAAAGCGTGCCCGACTGCTCCTTGCGGTCACGCTGGTTCTATACGTTGCGGCCGAAATCGCCTTCAACCTGCGCCTCGTTTCCACCGTCGCGGCCGAACAGGTCGACCGGGACCGGATCGAATCCCTCGCCACGCTGGGCAAGCTCACCGGCGCGTTCGGCCTTGTGCTTGCCGCCGCCCGCGCCGCCGCAAGGCGCCTGTGGCCGAAACTGGGGTGGGGCGTGGCCCTGCTGTTCTTGGGTGCCTGGGCGGGCATCTATGCTGCGCTGACGCATATCTATGACACGGTCCTTGATCGCGTGCCGGTCGAGATCCAGTACGATGCGTTCGACCTGATCCTTTATCGCGAGGCGGTATTTTCCGGGTTGATCGAAGATACCGATCTGCGCGGCGTCGACGGTGCGATCGCCGATCCGCAGCGTCTGGCACTGGTCAACCTTGCCGCACGCCTGACAGGCGACAAACCGGAAGTCGTGGCGATGCGCGAATGGATCCGGCGCGGTCAGGATGCCGTGCGCGCCGGATTGCCGATCGATCCGGCGATGGCCGAAATGGTCGCGCGCGCGCGCGATGCCGGCGACGGGACGCTGCGCAGCGCCACGGCAGCCGTCTTCCTGCCGCCGATGTCGATGACATTGTCGCTTATCGCGATCGTCGCGAATCTCGGCGCGCTTGTCGCATTGCCGTTCGGGCGCCTGCCGCGCCCGATGATGCGCCGGCTCGTCGGCGCGTTGCCGGTCGTGGCAGTCGCGATGTTCCTGCTGGCGGCGGAAAGCCAGCCCTTCGCGGCAGGCAGCGCCACCTACCGGCTGCACAATTCGCTTGAATCGCGTCTTGGCGTCCTGGGGTGGATCTGGAGCCGCGCGATCAACGGCGAGGCGACCGTGCTGCGTCTTTCGCGCGCCGAGATCGACGGCCTGCTCGCCTGAAATTCAGCCCGGATCGCGCTCGAGCCGGGTGAGCACGTCGTCGAACTGGTCGAGCGAGGAATAGTGCAGGACCAGCTCGCCCGATCCGCCCTTGCGCGGCTTCAATTCCACGCGAAGGCCCAGCGCTTCGGTCAACCTGCGCTCGATCGCGCGCGTATCGGCATCGCGCGCGGCGGGGTTCCCCGGCTTCAGCTTTTTCTTCTTCGTCGCCGGATCGGCTGCGGCCTTCAGGCGCGCTTCGGCCTCGCGCACGCTCAGCCCTTCGCGCGCGACGATTTCGGCAAAAAGGGCCGGGTCCTTTGCGGCCAGCGCCACGCGCGCATGCGCGGCCGTGATCTTTCCTTCCGACAGAAGCTTCTGCGCGCTCGCCGGCAGGTCAAGCAGGCGCAGCGTGTTGGCGACATGCGGACGGCTTTTGCCGACCGATTCGGCCACGCGCTCTTGCGTGAAATCCATCTCGTCCATCAGGCGCCGGTAGCCGAGCGCCTCTTCGATCGCGTTGAGATCGCGCCGCTGCAGGTTCTCGACAAGGGCGGCTTCAAGCGCCTCGCGATCGGAAAGGTCTTTGACGACCGCTGGAATTTCGTGGAGCTGCGCAAGCTGTGCGGCACGCCAGCGCCGTTCGCCCGCAATCAGTTCGTAGCTTGCCGGATCCTTGGGGTCGCGGCGCACGAGGATGGGGGCGAGCACGCCTTGCGTCCTGATCGACTGCGCAAGCTCGGCCAGCGCCGCCTGGTCGAAGTCGCGCCGCGGCTGGAAACGGCCGGGATGGATCTTGCCCACCGGCAGGTTGCGTGCACCGCGCGGGCCATCGGCCGTGCCCGGCTGGCCCGCGACCGGCGCGCCCAGCAGCGAGGACAGGCCGCGGCCCAGACCCTTCTTTCCGTCGGCCGGCGTCATGCCGCGTGCTCCTCGACGCGCGCGCCCTCGCGCTTCAGCAGTTCGCTTGCCAGCATCACGTAGGCCTGCGAACCCGGGCAGCGAAGGTCGTAGAGCAGCACGGGCTTGCCGTGCGAGGGCGCTTCGGAAATGCGCACGTTGCGCGGGATGGCGGTTTCATAAACGACATCGCCCAGATGCTGGCGCACGTCGGCGGCGACCGCCTCGGACAGGTTGTTGCGCTTGTCGAACATCGTCAGCACGACGCCCTGCAGGGTCAACCTCGGGTTGAAACGCTCGCGCACGCGGTCGAGCGTGCGCATCAGGTTGGAGAGCCCTTCGAGCGCGAAGAACTCGCACTGCAACGGCACCAGCAACGCATCGGCTGCGACAAGCGCATTCAGCGTGAGAAGACCCAGCGACGGGGGTGCATCGATCATCACGAAATCGAGATCCATCTGCCGCACGGCTTCGACCAGCGCATCGGCGAGCCGGTATTCGCGCCGCTCGAGATCGACGAGTTCCAGCTCGGCGCCGGCAAGATCGGGCGTCGCCGGCATCACGCAAAGACCAGGGATCATCGAACCGACGATGGCTTCGGCGGACGTCGCGTTGCCGATCAGCACGTCGTAAGAACCCACCTCGCGCTGTTCGGCGGTGATGCCGAAACCGGTCGACGCGTTGCCCTGCGGATCAAGATCGACGACAAGGACCTTCTTGCCGACGGCGGCGAGCGCCGTTGCAAGGTTGATGGCGGTCGTCGTCTTGCCGACGCCGCCCTTCTGGTTGGCGATCGCCAGGATGCGCGGCATTTTTGCTGTTAAATCAGTCACTTGCGCGTGATTTCCCGGAGCGTGAGCAGCGCCGCATCAGGCTCGGTGAGCGAGGCGGCCACGTCCACGCGCATATGCCACGTGCTTTCCGCGGCGGTCAATTCGGCTTTGTACGTCGCCCCCTTGAGAAACGTGCATAACCCGCCCGGCTTCAGCAGCGGCACGGCCAGATCGAGCAGTTTATCCAGCGGTGCAAGGGCGCGCGAGGTCACCGCATCGACGTGCAGTTCGCCGGCGAGCCGTTCGGCGCGGATGTTGTGGATCTGGACCTTCGCACCGGTTTCGCGGGCGACTTCGATCTGGAACGCGCATTTGCGCGAGTCCGACTCGACAAGGTGAACCGTCTTTTCCGGTGCACAGATGGCAATGACGAGGCCCGGGAAGCCGGCACCGGCGCCGAGGTCGGCGACCGACTGCGCATCGCCAAGCGCCGGCAGCACCTGCCAGGAATCATAGAAATGGCGCAGCCAGGTCTCCGGCAGCGTCGTCGCCGAGACGAGGTTGATCTTCGCCTGCCATTTTTCGAGAAGGCGTTGATAAATTGTCAGTTTCTCGATTGTTTCTCGAGAAACACCGGTTTTTTCGGCGAACCCGGCGGCGTTCAAGCGGCACGCCGCGCGTGGCGCAGCAGGATCGTCAGGGCGGCCGGCGTGACGCCGGAAATGCGCGCCGCCTGGCCGAGGGTCGCCGGCCGGACGGCCGCAAGCTTCTGGCGCATCTCGTTCGACAGGGCCGTCAGACCCGAATAATCGAGATCGGCGGGCAGGAGCAGGCTTTCCTCACGGCGGAACTCGCGGATATCGGCGTCCTGACGGCCAAGATAGCCGCGATAAAGCGCGTCGGCTTCTACCTGCAACGCGACGTCGGCGCGAAGGGCGCCCAGCTCTGGCCAGGCGGCCGCAAGACGCGGCCAATCCACGCCGGGCAGCGTCAGTAGATCGGGCGGCGAACGCATCACGCCGTCCTGATTGACCGCAAAACCGCGCCTGGAAAGACGTGCCGGCGATTCCCGCAGCCGCTCGACCAGCGCACGGCCTTCGGCCAGCAGGCGCTTTTTCTCGTCCCAGGCCGCCCGTCGGACGCTGCCCACGCAGCCTGCGGCGATGCCGCGATCGGTCAGGCGCTGGTCGGCATTGTCGGCCCGCAGCGTCAGCCGGTATTCGGCGCGACTAGTGAACATCCGATAGGGCTCGCGCGTGCCCAGCGTGATCAGGTCGTCGATCATCACGCCGATATATGCATCCGCCCGGTCCAGCACGAACGGCGCGCTGCCGCCCAGCGAAAGGGCCGCGTTGAGCCCGGCGATCAGGCCCTGCGCGGCGGCTTCCTCGTAGCCGGTCGTGCCGTTGATCTGCCCGGCTAGAAACAGGCCCGGCTGGCGCAGCGTTTCGAGCGTCGGCTTCAGCGCGCGCGGATCGATGAAATCGTACTCGATCGCATAGCCCGGCCGCAGCATCGTGGCATTCTCAAGTCCTTCTATCGTCTTGAGAATTCCCTGCTGAACGTCGACCGGAAGGGATGTCGAGATGCCGTTTGGATAAACCGTATCGTCGTCGAGCCCCTCGGGTTCGAGGAAGATCTGATGGCGCTCGCGCGAGGCAAAGCGCACGACTTTGTCCTCGATCGACGGGCAATAGCGGGGCCCGACGCCCTCGATCTGGCCCGAGTACATCGGCGCACGATCGAGGTTGGCCCTGATCAGCGCGTGTGTTTCGGGCGAGGTGTACGTGATGCCGCAGGCGATCTGCGGCACGTCGATGCGCGCGGTCAGGGTGGAGAAGGGCTCGGGCGGATCGTCGGCCGCCTGCATTTCCAGCCCTGACCAGTCGATGGTGCGGCCGTCGAGGCGCGGCGGCGTCCCCGTCTTGAGCCGCCCCAACGCAAAACCCAGCCGAGCCAGCGCGGCCGACAGGGCAAGCGAGGGCCTTTCCCCGACCCGGCCGGCCGGCGTCGTCTCAAGGCCGATATGGATGACGCCACGCAGGAACGTGCCGGTCGTCAGCACGACGGTGCCGCACGAGATCCGCGCGCCGTCGGCCGTCACCACCGCGGCGACGCGCCCATCCGCGCCGATCTCAAGATCCGCCGCCTCCCCGGCCCGGACCGTCAGGCCCGGCTGTTCGGCCAATAGCTGCTGCACAGCCTGCCGATAGAGCTTGCGGTCGGCCTGGGCGCGCGGCCCGCGGACCGCCGGCCCCTTCGAACGATTGAGGACACGGAACTGGATTCCCGCCCTGTCCGTCGCGCGTGCCATCACGCCATCAAGCGCATCGATCTCGCGGACAAGATGGCCTTTGCCCAACCCGCCGATCGCGGGATTGCAGCTCATCTCGCCGATCTTCGCTGGATCGAGCGTCAGCAACAGCGTGGCCGCACCGGCGCGCGCGGCCGCTGCCGCGGCCTCGCAGCCGGCGTGGCCGCCGCCGATCACGATCACATCGAAGTCGCGGGCAGGATTCATGCGGAGCGCAACCTAGGCACCTGCGCAGGTTCCGTCAATTCGATGCCGCGACTAGGCCAATGTTTCTCGAGAAACATTCCGAATTTCATATCCAATTCAGATGCTTGGCCAATCCGAAAGATTTGCATTTTGCAATTTTATTAAAATTGCTATTATTTTCAACGATTTATCCCGAGACATATTAGAGAACCGGGATTATCGTTTTTCCCTCGCGACAACGTGAACGGATCGCTCGGGATGGAAACCTATCTTGTGCAATTCTACAAAGCCGGATTGCCGCAGAACGCGCCCGGCGCCCCTGTTTTTGCCAGCAACGAATTCGCGGCGGCGGCCCAGGCGTACGACAAGGCCTCGCGCGAGTCCGGCCCGGGCTGGCTGATCTTGTGGAACCAGAAGACGCGCATGAAGCTGCAAAGCAAGCAGATCCTGCGCGCCCCTGCGATGGCGAAATAAGCCCGCCGTTATTTTCCGATACAGAACTCGGCGAAGAGCACGTCGAGCAGATCTTCAACGCCCGTCCGACCGACGATGCGACCGAGCGCATGCGCGGCCGTGCGCAATTCTTCGGCGACAAGCTCGGGCGCACGCGCTTTCGCCGCACGCTCGAGCGCGCCGCGCACGTCTTCCAGTGCCGCGCGGTGCCGCGCACGCGTGAGGACCGGCGCATCCGCCGCACCGCCACCAAGTGAAGCGCCAGCGCGCGCCGCAAGCTCGGCTTCCAGCGCCGCGAACCCTTCGCCCGTCAGCGCGCAAACGCGCATGCCGTCGCCGGCACGCGCAAGATCGCACTTGTTGAAGACCACGATCCCGTCTTGCGCGAGCGCCGCAAGCTCGCCATCGATCGACGGCGCACTTGCATCGACGACGACAAGCCGCAGATCGGCTTCCGCCGCCCGGCGGCGCGCACGACGCATGCCTTCGGCTTCGAGCGCGCGATGCGGATCGCCGTCGCCAATTCCCTCGCGCAATCCGGCCGTATCCCACAATGTCACCGGCCAGCCGCCAAGATCGAGATGCACCTCGATCACGTCGCGCGTGGTTCCGGCCGTCTCGGAGACGATGGCCGCCTCGCGGCCCGCAAGCCGGTTCAGCAGGCTCGACTTGCCCGCGTTGGGCGCGCCAAGGATCGCGACCGTGAAGCCGGCGCGCAGCCGTTCGCCGCGCGCCGCACTGGCAAGCAGGTTCGCGATCTCGCCGGCAAGTTCGCCGAGTGGCTTGCCGAGCTGCGCGCCAAGGCCGCCCGGCACGTCGCCTTCATCGGGAAAATCGATCTCCGCCTCGGCAAGCGCACGCAAGCGCATCACGCGCGCGCGCAGCTCTTCCACCGCGCGGCCCAGTGCACCGCCAAGCTGGCGCAGCGCCTGCCGGGCCTGGCCATGCGTTTCGGCCGCAATCAGGTCGGCCAATCCTTCGACCTGCGAAAGATCAAGTTTTCCGGCCTCGAATGCGCGTCGCGCGAATTCGCCCGGCTCGGCCAGCCGCGATTGAGGCATCCGGCCAAGCGCTTCAAGAAGTGCGGCCAGCGTCGCGCGGCTGCCGTGGATATGGAATTCCGCGACATCCTCGCCGGTGAAACTGCCCGGCCCCGGAAACCAAAGTACCAGCGCATCGTCGATCGGCTCGCCGCCGGCCGGATCGAGAAGCCGCACGCGCGCAGCCAGGCGGGCAGGCGGCACGCGGCCGGCGATCGCTTTCAGTGCTGCCCCAGCGCGCGGGCCGGAAACGCGCACGACCGCGACACCGGCTTTTCCGGCGGCAGTCGCGGGCGCGAAGATCGTCGCGCGGGACATTGCGCGTTCCGGCTCAGCCCTTGGGCTTGGGCGGGGCGCGGTCCTCGTATTTCAGCATCAGGCGTTCCACGCGCTTGCCCCGCATCAAATGCGTCTCGAGGATCTCGTCGATATCGTCCCGCGTCTTGGGCGAATACCACACGCCCTCGGGATAGATGACGAGGGCAGGGCCAAATTCGCACCGCTCGAGGCAGCCGGCCGAATTGATGCGCGTTTCCGGCAGGCCCAGTTCCTTGGCGCGCGCCTTCATGTAATCGCGCAGGCCTTCCGAACCCTTGTGCTTGCAGCAGCCCCGCGGGTGGCCGGCAGGGCGCTCGTTCGTGCAGACGAAAACGTGCGCCTGATAGAAAAGCTGCGGATCGCCGTCCACGTTACTTGGCCTTCTCGCCCATATTCGACATCGACCAGAACTTCTGCATCTGCTCCCAGCCCGCACCCGTGAACCACTGGCGCAGCACCGTTTCGGGGTCCATCGCCTTCATCGCGCTTTCCAGCCGGCTCGTCATCTGGGCCATCACTGCATCCTGCATCGGGCGCACGTCGGGCAGGCCCATGAACGCACGCGCCTCTTCGGGCGTGCAGTCGACATTGATCGTGATCTTCATCGGCGTGAACTCCCCGGCCAAGCGTCGGGCGACCATAAGGCTGGCCGCGCACCGCCGCAACCGGCCCAAGCTTGCCAAAGCCATGCCGGGGCACTAAGTCGATCTCATCATTTTTACACCGAGGAGGAGACCGCCATGGCAACCCTGAGCGTCGCGGCGAAAACGCCGCATCCCAAGTTCGGTGGAAAATTCGATTCGTATGTGGCCCTGCCGCCGTCCGGCAAGGGGCCAGGCCTGCTCCTGATCCAGGAGATTTTCGGGGTCAACAAGGTCATGCGCGACCTTGCCGACGGCTATGCCAAACAGGGCTATGTCGTCGCGTGCCCCGACATCTTCTGGCGCCAGGAACCCGGCATCCAGATCACCGACCAGACCGACGCGGAATGGGCGCGGGCCTTCGAACTCTTCAAGGGATTCGATTTCGCGCTCGGCGCGGAAGACCTGATCGTCACGCTGGCGGCACTTCGCGCGCACCCGGCCTGCACCGGCAAGGCCGGCACGGTCGGCTACTGTCTGGGTGGCCATCTCACCTACAAAATGGCGTGCCTGTCCGACAGCGACGCCTCGGTCGCGTATTACGGCGTGGGCATCGAGGGCGCGCTCGACATTGCCGGTGGCATTTCAAAACCGCTGATGCTGCATGTTGCCGAAAAGGACGGGTTCGTGCCGCCCGACGCGCAGAAAACGATCGCGGCGGCGCTGGGCAAGAACCCGCAGGTCACGATCCACAGCTATGCCGGTCAGGATCATGCATTTGCGCGCGTGGGCGGAAAGCATTACGACAAAGCCTCGGCCGATCTCGCCAACGGGCGGACGTCGGAATTTTTCAAGAAGCATCTCGGCTGAAGGAGCGTCGCGAAATGGTGAAGGCAGTCCGCGTCCACAAGACGGGTGGTCCCGAGGCAATGACCTACGAGGACATCGAGGTCGGCGCGCCCGGGCAGGGCGAACTCCTCGTCAGGCACACCGCAATCGGCGTCAACTTCATCGATACGTATTTCCGCTCCGGTCTCTATCCGGCCCAGACGCCGTTCGTACCGGGCAACGAAGCGGCGGGCGTCGTCGAGGCCGTCGGTGCCGGCGTCAGCGATTTCAAGCCGGGCGACCGCATTGCCTATGTGACGGGGCCGGGGGCTTACGTCGAAAAACGCATCGTGCCGGCCGACCGCATGGTCAAGATCCCGGCCGGCGTCAGCGACAAGCAGGCCGCCTCGATGATGCTCAAGGGCATGACGGCGCAGTACCTGCTTCGCCGCACCTACAAGGTCCAGCCCGGCGACACGATCCTGTTCCATGCCGCCGCCGGCGGCGTGGGCCTCATCGCCTGCCAGTGGGCCAGGCATCTGGGCGCCACCACCATCGGCACGGTCGGCTCGAAGGAAAAGGCGGCGCTGGCAAGCGCGCATGGCTGCCACCATCCGGTCCTCTACCGCGAGACCGATTTCGTCGCCGCCGCGCGCGCGATCGTGCCGGCAGGCGTGCCGGTCGTCTATGACTCGGTCGGCAAGGACACGTTCCTCAAGTCGCTCGACTGTCTGCGCCCGCTGGGTCTCGTCGCCCTGTTCGGCCAATCCTCCGGCCCGGTCGAGCCGTTCAACACGGGCTTGCTGGCGCAGAAGGGCTCGCTCTACATCACCCGGCCCACGCTCTTCACCTATATCGCCCAGAAGACCGATCTCGTCGCGACGGCCGCCGAACTTTTCGACGTGGTCGCCAAGGGCATCGTGAAGATCGAGACGACGGCGGAATACGCGCTCAAGGACGTGGTGCGCTGCCATCAGGATCTCGAAGGCCGCAAGACGACCGGCTCGGTCGTCCTGATCCCGTGAGCGCACGCAAGGGGCCGGTTCTCGATCCAGCATCGGTCAGCCCGCGCATCGGCGCGGGCTATCCGGAACCGCTGCGCAGCAAGGTCGGTGCGCGCGAAAAGCGCGTGCTGGGCGATCCGCTGGGCCTCAAGAATTTCGGGGTCAATCTCACGCGCCTGCCGCCCGGTGCCATGAGCGCGCTGCGCCACTGGCACGAGCGGCAGGACGAGTTCGTCTACATCGTCTCGGGCACCGCCACGCTGGTCACCGATTCCGGCAAGACGAAGCTCGGCCCCGGCATGTGCGCGGGCTTCCCGGCAGGCGTGGCCGACGGTCATTGTCTCGTCAACGAGGGCAAGGAAGACGTCGTCTATCTCGAGGTCGGCGACCGCACGCCGGGCGAGGTCGCGCACTATCCGGACGACGACGTCGCCGCATCCGCGGCACAGACCTTCACCTATACGCGCAAGGACGGGTCGGCGCTGTAGACGCTAGCCGACGATCCGCGACAGCGGCAGTTCGGCCGTCACGGTCGTGCCTTTGCCTTTCTCGCTTTCGATCGAGAACGTGCCGCCGTGCAGCGTCACCAGCTCCTTCGAGATCGACAGGCCAAGCCCCGTGCCCTCATGGCTGCGCGACAGGCGGGAGTCGAGCTGCACGAACGGCTCCATCGCCGCGCGCGCTTCGGCCTGCGTCATGCCCACGCCCGTGTCCCTGACGCCGATCCGGATCGCGTCGACATCGCAGCGGGCGAAGACGACGACGCGCCCGCCGGCCGGCGTGAACTTGATCGCGTTCGACACCAGGTTCATCAGCACCTGCTGAAGGCGCAGCGCGTCGGCCCGGATCTCGGGGCAGCCTTCGGGCACGTCGGCGACAAGCTCGACCTCCGCCTTCGTCGCGTTTGCCGCAAAAAGCTTGATCGTGGCACTCAGCAGCGGCTCGAGCGCCACCGGAACTTCGATCAGGTCGAGCCGGCCTGCCGTGATCTTCGACAGGTCGAGAATGTCGTTGATGAGCCGCAGCAGGTGCGTGCCGCTGCTGCGGATGTCGGCCGCATATTCGAAATACCGCGGATCGTCCGGACCGAACATCCGCGTCTCGATGATCTCGGCAAAGCCGATGATGGCGTTGAGCGGCGTGCGCAGCTCGTGGCTCATCACGGCAAGGAACGCGCTTTTGGCCGCCGACGCGGATTCCGCGGCCGATTTCGCGTCGTAAAGCTCTGCCTCGGCGCGCTTTCGCTCGGTGATGTCGGTCACCGTGCCTTCATAGGCAAGGATGTGGCCCTCGCGGTCGCGCACCAGCCAGCCGTTCTCGCTGACCCAGGCATGTTCGCCGGTCGCCCGGCGGATCACCTCGGATTCGAAATTCCTGATGTAGCCGTCGCGGTGCAGGATGCGCTGGAACTCCGTCCGCCGGCTCGGATCGACATACCAGCCCTTGCCCGAGATCGTCGCCTTGCGGACCGCCTCGAGCTGCTCGGCTTCGCTCGCAAAGCCGTTGATGCGCGCGAGCGCCGCGTTCGAGCGGATCTGGATTCCGTCGGGTCGCGTCCGGTAGATGCCGAAATCCGCGTTTTCGAACATCGAGCGGTAATCGGCCTCCGCCTGCTCGGCCGCCGCCCTGGCCAGCGCCACGCGTTCCTGCACTTGGTGGCGCTCGGTGATGTCTTCGATCGTCCCCTCGAAACAGAGGACGCCGCCGTCCGGCCGGCGCACGATCCACGCATTCTCCGAAACCCAAATTCGCTCGCGCGTCCTGTGGCGATAGACCTCGGAGACGAAATTGACGACGCGGCCGTCGCGTCCGATGAGCCGCAGGAACTCGTCCCGCCGACCCGGCTCGACATACCACTCCTTGCCGATGTCGTTGACCGCGGCGAGCAGCTGGCTTTCGGTCTCGTATCCGTTCAGGCGGACGAGAGCGGGATTGCCGCGCAACTGCCTTCCGTCGGGCGTCGAGCGGAACAGGCCGAGGCTCGAATTCTCGAAGATCGACCGATAGGCGGCTTCGGCCTCGACGGCCCTTTCGCGCGCTTCCATCAGTGCGGTGACGTCGAGCATCGTTCCGACGAACCGCTCGCCCGCGGGCCCGATGTCGCGCACGGCGGTCTGGCTGAACCACACCCGGCCGCCGCCGCGGCGCTTGCCTTCGCACACGAATTCCTGGACCGAGCCCTCGCGGCGCAGCGTCTCGGCGAACCTGTCGCGGTCGGCCCGGCGCGCATAGAAGCGGTCGCCGACATGCCCGGGCTCTTCGAGCATGGCCTGCGCGTCCGGATAGCCGAACATGCTTGCGATATACGCGTTCGCGCGCAGCAGCCTGCCGTCGCCGCTCGTCTCGTAGATGCCGATGCGCGCGGACTCGCACACGCGCCGGTAGAAGTCGTCGCCGCTATCCGACATGCCCGGCCTCAACAGGATCGTAGCCGAGATTAACCGGTTATTCTGCTGGCGGCACGTCTTCGATCCGGGTCCAGACCGGCAGGCCCTTGGCACGGACCAGCTCGGCTTCCCGGTCGGCGCCCGGCGAGCGCGCGATGTGCAGGCACGCATCGCACCGGTCGGCCACGGCGAGCGAAATTTCCATCATCCACGGGTGGTTGAACGGCAGCCCTGCCGCTTCCAGCACCGGCAGGGCCGCATTCACGCCGATCACGGGGATGTGGCCCTTGCGGGCCACCTCGACCGCCGCACGGTTCATGCGCGCGAGGTTCGCGGCCCGGCCTTCGGCGTCGGGGGCGGTAAAGGGCCCCGCGACGATGATGTGCAACCGCCGCAAGCCCGTCTCAGGTATTCATCGCCTCGAAGAAATCCCTGTTGGTCTTCGAGTGCTTGAGCTTGTCGATCAGGAACTCCATCGCGTCCGTCGTGCCCATCGGCATCAGGATGCGGCGCAAGACCCACATCTTCGACAGCATCGCCTTGTCGACCAGCAGCTCTTCCTTGCGCGTGCCCGACTTTGTGATGTCGATCGACGGGAAGGTGCGCTTGTCGGCGAGCTTGCGGTCGAGAATGATCTCGGAGTTGCCGGTACCCTTGAACTCTTCGAAGATCACTTCGTCCATGCGGCTGCCGGTGTCGATGAGGCCCGTCGCGATGATCGTCAGCGAGCCGCCTTCCTCGATGTTGCGCGCGGCGCCGAAGAAGCGCTTCGGGCGCTGGAGCGCGTTGGCGTCCACGCCGCCCGTCAACACCTTGCCCGACGAGGGGACGACGGTGTTGTAGGCGCGCGCCAGGCGCGTGATGGAATCGAGCAGGATCACGACGTCGCGCTTGTGCTCGACAAGGCGCTTGGCCTTCTCGATCACCATCTCGGCCACCTGCACGTGGCGCACGGCCGGTTCGTCGAAGGTGGAGGACACGACCTCGCCCTTGACCGAGCGGATCATGTCGGTGACTTCCTCGGGCCGCTCGTCGATGAGCAGCACGATCAGGTACACCTCGGGGTGGTTCTGCGCGATCGAGTGGGCGATGTTCTGCAGCATCACCGTCTTGCCCACGCGCGGCGGCGCGATGACCAGCGCGCGCTGGCCCTTGCCCAGCGGGCAGACGAGATCGATGATCCGGCCGGTGATGTCGCGGCGCTGCGAGGGCGCGTTGTCGCGCTTGGACGTCTCCGTCCGGCGGGCCGAGAGCGTGCCCTTCAGCGCGACCGCTTCCTCGTCGCCCTGCGGCCGGCGCGAAGCCTTGGGCTTGGGCGGCGGCGGCGGTTCGGCGTCGTCGGGCAGCTCGAGGTTGAGCCGCGAGGTCGGATAGAACGGCGTCAGGTTGTCGAAGTTGATGCGGTGGCGCGCGACTTCCGGCTCGTCGAAATTGATCGTTCGTACGGCGGTCAGCGCGAAATAGCGCTCGCCGTCCTTGGGCGCGCGGATCTGGCCTTCGACCGTGTCGCCGGTGCGCAGGCCGTAGCGGCGGATGATCTGCGGGGTGACGTAGATGTCGTCGGGACCCGGCAGGTAGTTCGATTCAGGGCTGCGCAGGAAGCCGAACCCGTCGGACAGGGTTTCGAGCACGCCGTCGCCATAGATCGCGACGTCGTTCTCGGCCATCCGTTTCAGGATGGCGAACATCATGTCCTGCTTGCGAAGGGCCGAGGCTGATTCGATCTGCAGCTCTTCGGCGTAGGCGAGAAGCTCGGCGGGCGTCTTGCGCTTGAGTTCTTGGAGGTTCATCCGGATTTCTTGGGCTTGGTGGGGAGAGGAGGGATCGCGACCTCGTCGCGGGGGCCCGGCTGGCGATCCGGGGCTTCGGGGCCCGTACGGACGCCAAGCATCCGTGCGGATCGAGCTACCCTTGGAAATCGTCGTCGGGAAGGATCGGCCGTCGAGAAACGCGGCCATATGAACGGGCCAGACGCCCATCCGGGGGCCAATCTAGCCGATCCAAGGGGGAAGTCAATCGCCCCCGTCAGAAGGGCTTGACGATCACCATCAGGACGATGAGCAGCATCAGGACCGTCGGAACCTCGTTCTGGAGGCGGTAAAAGCGGGCCGAACGCTTGTTCCGGTCGGCCTCGAAGTCCTTGCGCCAGCGCGCCTGAAGATGGTGGTGGTAGCTCATCACCACGACCGCGGCGAGCTTCACGTGCAGCCACCCGCCGGCCCAGTCCTGGACTGACAGCATCAGCCCGCCGAACACCCACGCCGAAACCATCGCCGGGTTCATGATCGCGCGCAGCAGCCGGCGTTCCATGACCTTGAGCGTCTCGGACAGTTCCGAACCGGCTGTCGCCGCGCAATGGTAGACGAACAGCCGGGGCAGGTAGAGAAGCCCTGCCATCCAAGCGATCACCGAGACCACGTGCAGCCATTTGAACCAGAGATACCAGTCGTTGATCTTGTCTGAAATCGCTTCCACGGATGCTTCTCCCCCGCAGGCCCGTCAGGCGGCCGCCGTCGGGCATTTGCCGCAACGCCCGGGACAGATGCGCACCGGCACCGCCGGCGGCTTGCGCACGAGCGCACGCGCGATCTCGGCAAGCCCGCGGATGAACTCGGGATGCGCGGAGACGGCGGGCACGCGCGTGTAATACGGCACGCCCGCATCCTCCGCGAGCTTGCGGTACTCGATGTCGAGTTCCACCAGCGTCTCGGAATGCTCGGAGACGAACGCGACAGGCACCACCACCGCCGGTACGCGATCGCGACCCGCGCGCTTCACCTCGTCCTCGGTGCTGGGGCCGATCCATTCGAGCGGGCCCACGCGGCTCTGGTAGCAGACGACATGATCGAGATCGCGGATGCCGAGCTTTGAAACGGTTTCGCCAACCGTCATCTCGACCTGCGCCTGGTAAGGGTCGCCCGCGTCGATGACCTTCTTCGGCAGGCCGTGCGCCGAAAACAGGATGCGCGGCTTTCCGTGCGCAACGGCCTTCGCGTAGTGCGCTCCGATCAGGTCGGCAAGTGCGGCTATGAAACCGGGCTGGCGCGGATAGCAGCAGGCCGATTGCATGGGTGCCGTGATGCCGGCGGCGCGCGCCGCTTCGTGCCACGCCTTCATCGAGCTTGCCGTCGTCGTCGTGGAATACTGCGGATAGAGCGGCAAGAGCAGGATCCGCGCGGGCGCATATGCGGCAACCTCGCGCGCCGCCGCATCGGTCATCGGATGCCAGTAGCGCATGGCCGGAAAGCAGCGGACCTCGCCCAGATCGGCAAGTGCGGCTTCCAGCGCGCGCGCCTGGATCAACGTGTTGGGCAGGATCGGCGAGCCGCCGCCCATCTGCCCATAGATGTGCCGCGCGGTCGGCGCGCGGCGCGAGGAAATCAGCTTGGCAACGAGCCAGCGCAGCGGGTTGGGCAAGCCGATGATCGCGGGATCGGAGAAAAGATTGAAAAGGAACGGCTGCACGGACGCGGGCGCATCGGGCCCGCCGAGATTGAACAGGACGATCGCGGTCCGGGTCATCGCGGTGCGCGCCAGTTCCGGATCAGGTCCGCGAGCCGCGCCACGTTTTCCGGCGGGGTGGGCGGGATGACGCCGTGGCCCAGGTTGAAGACGAACGGGCCGGCGCCCAACGTATCGAGAATTCGGCCGGCCGCACGATCGAGCGCCTCGCCGCCTGCGGCCAGCACGATGGGATCGAGGTTTCCCTGGACGGCAACCTTCGCCTGCAGGCGTCTGGCATAGGCGAGCGGAACGGCCGTATCGATGCCCAGTGCGGCGACACCCGGGATTTCCGCCGCCGTTTCGTAAAGCGTTCCCGAGCCTTTCGGAAAGAAGATCACCGGGATTTCCGGATGATCGGCCGCGAGTGCCGCAACGATCCGGCGCACCGGGTCGATGACCCACTGCGCATATTCGCCTTCCGGCAATACGCCGGCCCACGTGTCGAACAGCTGGACGGCTTCCGCACCGGCCGAAATCTGCCGCTTCAGATAGCCGATTGTCGCGCGCACGAGCAGATCGATCAGCGCCTGAAATGCAATGCGATCGCGATAGGCGAGCAGGCGCACATTCGCGAAATCCTTGCTGCCGCAGCCCTCGACCATGTAGGTCGCGACCGTCCAGGGTGCGCCGGCAAATCCGATCAGCGCGGTCTTGCCGGGAAGGTTCGCCGCAACGCGCCGGACCGTTTCGTAAATCGGCGCGACGCGCGCATCGAATTCGCCGCCCGATTTTTCCAGCTTCGCGATCGCTGCGCCGTCGCGCACGGCATCGAGGACAGGCCCTTCGCCTTCCTTGAATTCGAGCTTCTGGCCAAGCCCGTAGGGCACCATCAGGATGTCCGAAAACAGGATCGCCGCGTCCATGGCGTAGCGGCGCAACGGCTGCAACGTGATCTCGCAGGCAAGATCGGGCCGGAGGCACAGATCGACGAAACCGTTGGCCTGCGCCCGTGTCGCGCGATACTCGGGCAGGTAGCGGCCGGCCTGTCGCATCAGCCAGAAGCACGGGCGTTCGTGCACGACGCCGCGCAGACTGCGCACGAACGGCTTGGCATCGGATGGCGCGAAAGCTGCTTTGTTCATCGACGTGCGGGTATCCGGGCTTCGGTTGAGCGGGCGGAATGTATCTGCCGAAACACCCGCCTCATAAACAAGAATCTAAGATTCTTAAAAGGAGGTGGAGGGTAGTGGGTGCCTGTGGATTTCGGGGAGGCAGTGGTCCGCGGGATTTTTCCCCGTTTGCGTGCCGACCATGCCGGCATGTGGACGAAGCGATGCGCATACGGGGAAAAGATAGCGCGCATGGCTGTTCCGGCAAACCGTATAGCGGGGACGAAGCGAGCGCGCAAAGCGTGGATAAATCGTGCCGGACGAGTTTTCCCCGGTATTCGGAAGGGTGCCGGGATTCTGTCCGCCCTGTGTCAAATCGCCGCTTGTCGTGTATACGGATTGGGGACCGAATTTGGCCCCTGTGGACGACACCCCGCCTTACGCCGGCTTTCCCCGCTATCCCCAGATGAAGCGCTTCCATCTCCACCTCGTATCCGACGCAACCGGCGAGACGCTGAACTCCGTCGTTCGCGCGTGTCTGGTGCAGTTCGAGAATGTCGAACCGGTCGAACACATGTGGTCGATGATCCGTTCCGAACGCCAGCTCGAGAAGGTGCTTGCCGGCATCGCGGCAAATCCGGGCATCGTGCTCTACACGCTGATGGAAGAGCGGACGCGCGCCGGCCTCGAAAACGGCTGCCGCAAGCTGAGCATGCCGTGCATCCCCGTGCTCGACCCCACGATGGGTGCGCTCACGAACTATCTCGGCCTGAAGACGCGCAACCTTCCCGGTCGCCAGCATGCGCTCGACGCCGACTATTTCCGTCGCATCGATGCGATCAACTGGGTCATGGTCCACGACGACGGGCAGGCGGCACAGGGCCTTGGCGATGCCGAAGTGATCCTGGTCGGCGTCTCGCGTACGTCGAAGACGCCGACCTGCATCTATCTCGCAAACCGCGGCATCAAGGCCGCGAACGTGCCGTTCGTCCCCGGCGTGGCACTGCCCGACGAAATCGAAACGCTCAATGCGCGCGAGGACGGGCCGCTTTTCGTGGGCCTGACGAACGATCCGAACCTGCTCGTCCAACTGCGCCGCAACCGCCTCAACATGCTCAACGAAAGCCGCGAGACGGACTATACGGATATCGAAAAGGTCCGCAGCGAAGTGACCGAAGCGCGCCGCTTCTTCTCGCAGCGCGGCTGGCCGGTCATCGACGTGGCGCGCCGCTCGATCGAGGAAACCTCGGCACAGATCATGACGATGGTGCAGGAGCGGCGCGAGAAAGCCGGCGGGCCTTCATGAAGCGCCTTCGCAACGAAGAAGCGCCGCTTGTCGTGCTCGCCTCGCAAAGCCGGTTCCGCCGCGAGATGCTGGAGCGCGCGGGCCTCGAATTCGCGGTCGATGCCGCGCATGTCGACGAGGACGAGATCAAGCTTTCGATGCGCTCGGCGGGTGCGGGCGTCGAGGACGTCGCGGTGGCGCTTGCCGAACACAAGGCGCGCCGCATCGCCCAGCGTCATCCCGGCACGATCGTCATCGGGTCGGACCAGATGCTCGATTGCGGCGGCGTCTGGTTCGACAAGCCGGTCGACCGCGCGCACGCCGAAGCACACCTGCGCGCGCTGTCGGGCAAGACGCACCGGCTGGTGACGGCGGTGGTCGTCTTCCGCAACGGCACGCGCGTGTGGCATCACGTCGAGCCGGCAAAGCTCACCATGCGCCCGCTCGATGCCGCGTTCATCGCCCGCTATCTCGATGCGATCGGCGAGGACGCGCATTCCTCGGTCGGCGCCTACCAGCTCGAGGGGATCGGCGCGCAGCTTTTTTCGCGCGTGGAAGGCGACTTCTTCGTGATCCTGGGCCTGCCGTTGCTGCCGCTGCTGGGCTTCCTGCGCGCGCAGGGCGTGATCCCGGAATAGGCGGATGCGCGTCCTCGGCCTCACCGGCTCGATCGCGATGGGCAAGTCCACCGCCGCGCGGCTGCTACGGCGCATGGGCATTCCGGTCTACGACGCGGATGCGGAGATCCACCGCCTGCTCGCGCGCGGCGGGGCGGGCGTAACACCCGTCGAAGCGGCCTTCCCCGGCACGGTGCATGACGGCGCTGTCGACCGCGCGGCGCTGGGTGCCAGGGTCTTCGGCGATCCGGCCGCACTGCGACGATTGGAGAAGATCCTTCATCCGCTGGCGCGTGCCGCCCAGCGCGCCTTCCTCGACCGGCACATGCGGGCGCGCACGAAGCTCGTCTGCCTCGACGTGCCGCTGCTCTACGAAACGATGGGCGAGCGGCGCTGCGATCTTGTCGTCGTCGTCTCGGCCTCGCCAGCCATCCAGCGCCAGCGTGCACTGGCCCGGCCCGGCATGACGCCGGAAAAGCTCGCCGGTATCCTCGCCCGCCAGATGCCCGACGCCAAAAAGCGCGTGCTGGCCGATATCGTTGCGGTCACGGGCCTGGGCCATCTTGTGACCTTGCGCGCACTCGCCAAAGCCGCGAGACTCGCGCGCACGATCCCTCATCGCCGGAAAGACTGATGCGCGAAATCGTTCTCGATACCGAAACCACCGGCCTCGATCCCAAGAGCCACCGCATCCTCGAGATCGCGTGCGTCGAGCTGATGAACCACGTGCCGACGGGCCGGAACTTCCACAAGCTCGTCGATCCGGAAATGGAAGTGTCGGCCGAGGCTGCCGCCGTCCACGGCATCACAAACGAGAAGCTGAAGGGCGCGCCCGTCTTCGCCGAGATCGTTTCGGAATTCCTCGAGTTCGTGGCCGATTCGAAGCTCGTCATCCACAATGCCGAGTTCGACGTGGGCTTCATCAACGCCGAACTTGCCCGGCTGGGCTTCCCCAAGATCCCGCTCGCGCGCGCCATCGACACGGTGCTGGTCGCCCGCAAGAAGTTCCCCGGCGCGCCGGCCTCGCTCGATGCGCTGTGCAAACGCTTCGGCGTCGACAACGCCCACCGCACGTTCCACGGCGCGCTGCTCGACTGCGATCTGCTGGCGCAGGTCTATCTCGAGCTGATCGGCGGCCGGCAGGCGGCCCTGCTCGAGACGGGGCCGGCAGCGCGCGGCCCGCAGGCGCAGGCGTCGGTCGAGGTCAGGCGCGGGCCCGCGCGCGAACCGCGCCCGCATGCACCCACGCCGGCCGAAGCGGCCGCGCACGAAGCGGCCGTGGCGAAGATCAAGAACCCGGTCTGGCTGTCGTAGCCAATCCAATGTCGTCATGCCCGGCCATGACGCGAATCGCCTGCGGCCTTTCGCGTCAGCTCGGCAGGATGATGCGCGAGCTGGGGCCGGTTGCCGAAGGTGTCGGCGCCTGGGTCTGCTCGGCCAGCCGCTTGCGGTAAAGTTCGACGAAATCGACCGGCTGGAGCAGCAGCGGCGGGAAACCGCCTTCGCGCGTGGCATCGGCCACGATATTGCGCGCGAAGGGGAAGATCATGCGCGGGCACTCGATCATCAGGAACGGCCCGAGATGTTCCTGCGGCAGTCCCGCGATCTGGAAGACGCCCGCATAAAGGCAGTCGACGACGAAGACGGTTTCTTCGCCCGAACGGGCCGAAGCCTGGATGGACAGCTCGACCTCGTAGACGTTCTCGCCAAGCGGGCGGGCTTCCACGCGCACGTCGGCGCCGACCTGCGGGTTCTTGTCCTGCGCAAGGAAGATGTCGGGCGCGCGCGGGCTCTCGAAGGAAAGGTCCTTCAGGTACTGCGCGAGGACGCCGAAGCTGGGGCCTTCTTGCGGTGCGCCGCTTGAATCGGTCATGGGACGGGAAACTCCGGTCGGAATGAATGTCGGCCGAGGCGGTAACACGAACCGCCGGACGGGCTCAATCGTCGAATTGAAGGCGCACGATTTCGGCGTTCTTCACCTGCTGGCCGGTCAACGCCCGGATGAAGCCCCAGTGCGTGACGACGAGCACATCCGAACGGTCGGGGAAGACGGCCGCGCGGGCACGGAATTCCGCACCGCGCCGGGCAAGCTCTTCCTCGGTTTCGTGCCGGCCCAGCGTCTCGTGATCGTGGAACCACGGATCGTCGAGATGGTCGAAATCGAGCATCGGGAAACGGCGCTTGAGTTCGGCCGGCGAGGAGCCGATGTCGCAGAAATAGGCCGCGCGTTCGCCCACGCTCGGGTCGATCTCGATGGCGGCGCCCAGCCGCTCGGCGATGGGCAGCGCCGTTTCGATGGCGCGCGTATAGGGGCTCGCGATGATCCGCCCGATACCGTAGGCCGCAAGCTCGCCCGCGATTTCGCGCGCCTGCGCGCGGCCGAACTCGGTCAGCCGCGGATCGCGGATCCCGGGATCGACCCGCGTGCGGGAAAAGACCACGTTGAACTCGGATTGGCCGTGTCGGATCAGCAGCATGCGGGTGATTGCCGGGTGGCGGGAAAATCTCGAAGGGAGCCGAATGAGCGGCCAAACCCGCTTGTTCCCGGCCCCGACGACGCCTATTTATAACAGGACGGTACGGGAAATCACCCGGCCGCAACCGGCTTCTGGACGAGCGTCGATGGGCGATATGGCGATCATGGATATCCTGCTGTTCGCGGCCGTGGCCGCGTTCCTGATCCTGCGCCTGCGCAGCATCCTGGGGCGGCGGACGGGTGCCGAGGATTCCGAGCGCTGGCGCGCGCGGCCGCCCGAGCGCACGCTCGATCGCGCCGACAAGGTCTCCGACAACGTCACGCCGTTTCCGGGCGCCAACCGCCCGACGATCGACGTGACTCCCGGCGAGGTGGAAGCGCCTGTCGCAGGCGATCCGGTCCTGCAGCGCGGGTTCGACGAGATCCGCCGTGCCGATCCCTCCTTCGCGCCGGCCGAATTCGCGCAAGGGGCGCGCGGCGCGTTCGAGATGATCGTCGCCTCCTTCGCGCAGGGCGACACCGATACGCTGAAGCCGCTGCTTGCGCCGGAAGTCTACGAGGGGTTCGCGCGCGCCATCCGCGAGCGCGTGGCCGCGAAGAACACGCTCGAGACGACGCTTGTGGGGATCCGCAGCGCCGATATCGTCGCCGCCTCGATGCAGGGCCGCTTCGCGAACGTAACCGTGAAGTTCGTGTCCGAGCAGGTCATCGCCACGCGCGATGCCGACGGCAAGGTCATCGACGGCGATGCCACGAAGGTCAACGTGCTGACCGATCAGTGGACCTTCGCGCGCGACACGCGCAGTCGCGATCCGAACTGGGCGCTGGTGCGCACCGAAGAGCCCTCCTGAGGCTTCGCCCGATGCCGCGCTTCGCGCCGGCGATCTTCCTTTCGTTCGCGCTGGGGCTGGCGGGCTGTGCAGGCCCCAAAGCGCCCGTTCCCGCACCGGTGCCTGAAGCGCCGCCCGCGCGCCTCGTGTTGCGACCCGCGACTTTCGCCGATCTGCCCGGCTGGACCGCCGACCGTGTGGCCGAAGCGCTGCCGGCCCTGCGCCGCACCTGCGCGCGGCTTGCCCGCCTTTCGGATACGCAGACCATCGGCAACGACGCGCTCGCCGGGCGCGTGGCTGACTGGCGTGCACCGTGTGCGGCGGCAGAACGCATCGGCGCGCAGGACGCGCGTGCGTTCTTCGAGGCGAACTTCATTCCCTTCGCCCTGTCGAACAACGATGCGGCCGACGGGCTTTTCACCGGCTATTACGAGCCGGAGCTGCGCGGCAGCCTGAAGCGCTCGGCGCGGTTTTCAATTCCACTCTATGGTCGCCCCGACGATCTGGTGACGGTCGACCTCGGCGCCTTCCGCGACGAGCTGCGCGGCCAGCGCATTGCCGGCCGGGTCGAGAACGGGGCCTTGCGTCCCTACGACACGCGCCAGCGCATCACCGAAGGCTCGCTTGGCCAGCGCGGCAAGCCACTGCTGTGGGTCGACGATGCGACCGAAGCGTTCTTCCTGGAAGTGCAGGGCTCCGGCCGCGTCGTGCTGGAGGACGGGCGCATCCTGCGCGTGGGCTTTGCGGCACAGAACGGCCAGCCCTACGTGCCCATCGGGCGCACGCTCATCGAGCGCGGCGCGTTGACGCGCGAAGATGTCTCCCTGCAGTCGATCAAGGCTTGGCTCCTTGCCCATCCGGCCGAAGCCGCCGCGATCCGAAATTCCAACCCCAGCTATGTTTTCTTTCGCGTGCTCGACGGCGACGGGCCGCTGGGCAGCGAGGGCGTGGCGCTCACGCCGGGCCGGTCGCTCGCCGTCGACCGCGCGTTCCTGCCGATGGGCGTGCCGGTGTTCCTGGATGCCGACGATCCGCTCGACCCAGCCCAGCGCCTGCAACGCCTCGTGATGGCGCAGGACACCGGCGGCGCGATCCGCGGGCCGGTGCGCGGCGACGTGTTCTGGGGTGCCGGCAAGGCGGCCGAGGAACGCGCGGGCCGCATGCGCTCCACCGGCCGCGCGTGGCTGCTGCTGCCGCGCGCCGTCGCCGAACGGCGGCTAAGGGTGAGCTGAGGCTCCCGAAGTCGTGGATGCCCGCACAAGTGCGGGCATGACAGAAAAAGAGCCGTCATGCCCGGCAAAGCCGGGCATCCACGACTTGATCTTCGGGTGCGATACCTGAAGTCGCAGACCCCGGGTCGGGCCCGGGGGTGACGCTACGCGGCGGCTAATCGGTGATCGCGATGTGCGGCGTGTCGGCCGTCACGCGGGCAAGCCAGGCGCGGACGTGCGGATAGTCCTTGAGCGCGAAGCCGCCCTCCTCGGCGACATGCGTATAGGCGTAGAGCGCCATATCCGCGATCGTCGGCCGGGCGCCAACGAAGAAGGGGCGCGACGCGAGATGGCCTTCCATCACGCCCAGCGCCGCGTGGCCTTGCGGGCGCTTAATCTCGATCAGCTGCGCGCGCAGCGGCGTGATCTCGAAGCCATGCGTCAGCCAGTAGCGCACCGTTGCGATATTCGGCTCGTGGCTATACTGCTCGAAGAACAGCCACTGCATGACTTGCGCGAATTCGAGCCGGTCTTCGGGCAGCCAAGCCGTGCCCTTGGCAAGCCAGCACAGGATCGCGTTCGATTCCGCAAGATGCGTTCCGTCCTCGAGCAGCAGCAGCGGCACGCGGCCGTTGGGGTTGCGCGCGAGGAATTCGGGCGTGCGGCTCTCGCCTCTGTCGATATCCACGACGGTGCGCCGATAGGGCAAGCCAAGCTTGTGCATGAGCAGCCGGCACTTGTACGCGTTGCCCGAGAAGGGACTGTCGAATAACTCGATCATGGCTTTTCTGTTAAGAGCAGCCGGGCGGCCGCACAAACGGGTTTTTCCGGGCCAAGGCTAAGTTATACTTGGTCTCATGTCCTCGCGCCGCCTGCCGCCGCTCAACGCCCTGCGTGCCTTCGAAGCCGCCGCGCGCAATGGCGGCTTCACCGCGGCGGCGCGCGAACTCAACGTCACGCCCGCCGCGATCAGCCAGCATGTCGCGGCCCTCGAGGCGCATCTGGGCGTGAAGCTGTTCCGCCGCTTGCCGCGCGGGCTGGAACTGACGGATTCGGGCCGCGCCTATCTGCCGGGGCTGGAGGAAGGATTCGCCACGCTTGCGGCGGCCACACAGGCGCTGCGTGGCCGGCCGCGCGCGGGCCGGCTTGTCGTGTCGGCATTGCCCTCGTTTGCGACCGGCTGGCTTGTGCCGCGCCTGCCGGATTTCCGCCGCCGCTATCCCGAGATCGATGTCGTGCTGCGTTCGGAATGGCGCTTCGTCGATTTCGCGCGCGAGGCAGTGGACGTGGCCATCCGCTACACGAAGGAACCGCCGGCGAACCTGCGCGCCGACCGGCTGTTGCCGGAAGCGCTGTTCCTGTGCGCGGCCCCGGTGCTTGCGCAGGGGCTCCGGCGGCCGGCCGATCTCCGTGGGGCAACGCTGCTGCACGATTCCAGCATCGGGCGCAGCGAGCCGCGGCTGGGCTGGGAACCGTGGATCGAGCTTCTGGGCCTGCCGCGCGCACTTGCCGCGCGCGGGCCTGGCTTCTCGGATTCGAGCGCGCTTTATGCCGCCGCCCGGCTCGGTCAGGGCGTCGCGGTCGGCCGCAGCGTGCCGCTGGCTGACGACATCGCCGCCGGGCGGCTGGTGCGGCTTTTCGATCTCGAGCTGCCGTCAGGCTTCGCCTATTGGGTCGTGGCCCCGAAGGCGGCCAGCGAAGATCCGCGCGTGGCGGCTTTCCGCGCGTGGGTTCTCGACGCCGCACACGCCGCGTTGCTATAGAAGACGCGACATTCCGGGGGAAAAGGTCCATGCCCGTCATCACCAACATCGAAGACCTGCGCGTGCTGGCGCAGCGGCGCGTGCCGCGCATGTTCTATGACTACGCGGATTCCGGTGCGTGGACCGAGCAGACCTACCGCGCGAACACGACCGATTTCGAGAAGATCCGCCTGCGCCAGCGCGTGGCTGTGGATATGGAAGGCCGTTCGCTCGCCTCCAAGATGGTGGGCCAGGACGTGGCGATGCCGGTGGCGCTTGCGCCCACGGGCCTGACCGGCATGCAGCATGCCGATGGCGAGATCCTCGCCGCGCGCGCCGCCGCCGCCTTCGGCGTGCCCTTCACGCTGTCGACGATGAGCATCTGTTCGATCGAGGATGTTGCCGCGAACACGTCGGCCCCGTTCTGGTTCCAGCTCTACGTGCTGCGCGATCGCGGCTTCATCGAGCGGCTGATCGCACGGGCCAAGGCCGCCAAATGCTCGGCCCTGGTGCTCACGCTCGATCTCCAGATCCTCGGCCAGCGCCACAAGGACCTGAAGAACGGCCTTTCGGCGCCGCCCAAGCTCACGCTTGGCAACATCGTCAACATGATGACCAAGCCCGGCTGGTGCATGGGCATGCTCGGCACCAGGCGCCGGCAGTTCGGCAACATCGTGGGCCATGTCACGGGCGTGGACGACATGTCCTCGCTGTCGTCGTGGACCGCTTCGCAGTTCGACCCGCGCCTGTCGTGGGACGACGTGAAGTGGATCAAGGACCTTTGGGGCGGCAAGCTGATCCTGAAGGGCATCCTCGACGAAGAGGACGCGGTGAAGGCCGTCGCCTCGGGTGCCGACGCGCTGATCGTGTCCAATCACGGCGGCCGGCAGCTTGACGGCGCGCTGTCCTCGATCGCCAAACTCGCGCCCATTGTCGATGCCGTGGGCGACAGGATCGAGGTGCATTTCGACGGCGGCATCCGCTCGGGCCAGGACGTGCTGAAGGCGCTGTCGCTGGGTGCGAAGGGAACCTATATCGGCCGCGCGTTCCTCTATGGGCTGGGGGCGATGGGCGAGGCGGGCGTCACCAAGGCGCTCGAGATCATCCGCAAGGAACTCGACGTGACGATGGCCTTCTGCGGCAAGAACCGCGCGGTCGCGGGCCAGGATCGCGCGAACGAACGTGCGCTCGGCCGCGACAACCTGATCCTGTCGGACGAGGCAAAGCGCGAATTCGGCCTCGCGAAATAGGCGGCGGACGGATGCCGCGCCCCGTTCCCGACGCGCATCTGTTCGATCTCGCCATGCGCGATGTGACGCCGCTCAAGCGGCGCAAGACGGTCAAGCGCAGCGAACCCAAACTGCCCGAGCCGGCCGCACGCGAGACCGCGCAGCGCCGTGCGGTCTTCGTTCCGCTCATCCCCTCGGCTCCGCCGCCGCCGCGGTCGCCCGCGCGCAAGCCGGCCGAGCCGGGGCTCGATCGCAACACCGCGCGGCGCTTCGAGCGCGGCGAGATGCCCATCGACAGTTCCATCGACCTGCATGGCCTGACGCAGGCGCGCGCGCATGAATCCCTCGACCGGTTCGTCGCTTCCGCCGTGAAGGCGGGTGCGCGCGTGCTGCTGGTCGTCACCGGCAAGGGAAGGCAGGGCGAGGGCGTGCTGCGCCGGCACGTGCCCGAGTGGCTGCGCGCGGGCCCGCATGCGGGCCGCATCCTGCGCATTGCGTCCGCGCGCATCCAGCATGGCGGCGAGGGCGCGCTCTACATCCTGCTGCGGCGCCAGCGATGACGCCCTTCGGCCTGAAGGTGCGCGCGCTGCGCAAGGCGCGCGGCATCACGATGAAGCAGATGGCGGCCGATCTCGACATCAGCCAGGCCTATCTCTCGGCCCTCGAGCACGGCCATCGTGGCCAGCCCACGCCGGCGCTGGTCGTGCAGATCTGCGAATACTTCCACCTGATCTGGGACGATTTCGAGGAAGTGCACCGCCTCGCAGGGCTTTCGCATCCGCGCGTGGTCGTCGACACGCGCGGGCTCGATCCGCGCAAGACCGAACTGGCCAACCTGATGGCCGAACATATCCGCGATCTCGGCGAGGCCGACACCGAAGCGCTGCTGGAACGCCTAAGAAGCGTGCAGAGTGTTGCCGCAAAGCCACCAAAGCATTGATATAAAAAGCCTTTTTATCGCCATACATCCGGCTCGCCTTCGCCACACGGCGCGTGTCCCATTGGGGCATCGCCAACGACGCGAAGGAGAACCCCCATGCGCAAAGCCGCTCTCGCCTTGGCATTCGGCGCCGCCCTGACGACCGGCGCATGCTCGGGCATGAACCACACCGAACAGCGCACGCTCTCCGGTGCCGCAATCGGCGCCGCCGTCGGCACCGGGATTGGCGCACTTTCCGGCGGGCTCGACATGGGCACCGGCGCGCTGATCGGTGCCGGCGTGGGTGCGGTCGGCGGGCTCGTCGTCGATCAGGTGCAGGAATCGAAGAAGAAGTAACGAACGCGTCCCCTTCTCCCCCCGACTTGACCCCGGCCGGATTGCTCCGACCGGGGTTATTTTTTGTCTAGAGGATGAACTTCGAAAGGTCCGCGTTCTTCGCGAGATCGCCGACTTTCTCGCGCACGTAGGCGGCATCGATCGAGATCGTTTCGCCGCCGCGGTCGGACGCGGCGAAACTGATTTCCTCGAGCAGGCGTTCGAGGATCGTGTGGAGGCGCCGCGCGCCGATATTCTCCACGCCGCGGTTCACGTCGGCGGCAAGTCCCGCGATCGCGTCGATGGCGTCCTCGCCGAAGGCGAGCGTCACGTCCTCGGTCTTCAGCAGCGCCACGTACTGCTTGATGAGGCTGTTTTCAGGCTCGCGCAGGATGCGCGCGAAATCGTCCTTCTCCAGCCCCTTCAGCTCCACGCGGATCGGCAGCCGGCCCTGCAGCTCGGGCAGCAGGTCGGAGGGCTTGGCTACATGGAAGGCGCCCGAGGCGATGAAGAGGATGTGGTCGGTCTTGACCGCCCCGTGCTTGGTGGAAACCGTCGTGCCCTCGATCAGCGGCAGCAGGTCGCGCTGCACGCCTTCGCGGCTCACGTCGGCCCCGCCCACGCGTTCGCCGCGCCCGCAGATCTTGTCGATCTCGTCGATGAACACGATGCCGTTCTGCTCCACCGCCTGGCGCGCTTCCTTCAGCACGCGCTCCTGGTCGACGAGCTTGTCGGCCTCTTCCTGTAACAGCACGGCATAGCTTTCGCCGACCTTCATCTTGCGCGGCTTGGTGCGCTGGCCGAACGCCTTGGAGAGCATGTCGTTGAGATTGACCATGCCCATCTGGCCGCCGGGCATGCCCGGCACGTCCATCATCGGCATCTGGAAACCGGCATTGTCGGCGACCTGAAGCTCGATCTCGCGGTCGGAGAGCTGGCCCTCGCGCAGCATCTTGCGGAATTTCTGCTTGGTGTCGGCCGACGCATTGGCGCCCACCAGCGCTTCGAGCACGCGCTCCTCCGCCGCCAGCTCGGCGCGCGCTTCCACTTCCTTGCGCAGGCGCTCGCGCGTCATCTGGAGGGCCATCTCCATCAGGTCGCGCACGATCTGCTCGACATCGCGGCCCACATAGCCCACTTCGGTGAACTTCGTCGCCTCGACCTTGATGAAGGGCGCCTGTGCAAGCCTGGCAAGCCGGCGCGCGATCTCGGTCTTGCCGCAGCCGGTGGGGCCGATCATCAGGATGTTCTTGGGCAGCACTTCGTCGCGCATCTCGGGGCCAAGCTGCAGCCGGCGCCAGCGGTTGCGTAGTGCGACCGCGACGGCGCGCTTGGCCGCGTTCTGGCCGACGATGAAGCGGTCGAGTTCGGAAACGATCTCGCGGGGGGAGAAGGCGTTGTCGCTCATAGTTCCTCGATGGTGAGGTTGCCGTTCGTGTAGACGCAGATCTCGCCCGCGATCTTCAGCGAGCGTTCGGCGATCTCGCGCGCGGAAAGTTCGGTCGAAACCATCAGCGCGCGCGCGGCGGAAAGTGCATATGAACCGCCCGAGCCGATGCCGATGAGGCCGTCCTCGGGCTCCAGCACGTCGCCCGTGCCGGTCAGCACGAGGCTGACATTGCGGTCGGCGACCGCCATCATCGCCTCGAGCCGGCGCAAGTAACGGTCGGTGCGCCAGTCCTTGGCAAGTTCCACGCACGCGCGCATCAGCTGGTCGGGGTGCTTCTCGAGCTTGGCTTCCAGCCGCTCGAACAGCGTGAAGGCATCTGCCGTGGCACCCGCGAATCCTGCGATGACGCTGCCGCCGCCGATCCGGCGCACCTTGCGCGCGTTGGACTTGATGACCGTGGCGCCGAGGCTCACCTGCCCGTCGCCCGCGATCACGACCTTGCCCGCCCGGCGCACGGCAAGGATCGTCGTGCCGTGCCAGACTTCGGACCTGTTTGCTTCCATTTGGAAATTCGCCTTTCGGTTCGACGGCTGCGATCTAGGTGTGCGGCAAACCGCTTGCAACCCGGGGGCAGTTATCTGTGGTCCGGGCTGCCCTGCGTCTGGTAAATATCGCGGGTTATGGCCGAAGCAAAACCCGCCGTCTATCCGTTCCCGACGCCGCGCCGCGCCACCGTGCGCCGCGCGACCAAGGAGACCCAGATCGAAGCCACCGTCAATCTCGACGGGACGGGCGCCTACGACGTGGCGACCGGGATCGGCTTCCTCGACCACATGGTCGAGCAGCTCTCGCGCCACTCGCTGATCGACGTGCATGTGCGCGCCAAGGGCGACCTGCATATCGATTTCCACCACACGACCGAGGACGTGGGCATCGTGCTGGGCGAGGCGGTCGCCAAGGCGCTGGGCGACCGGCGCGGCATCGTGCGCTACGGCGAAGCGTCCATCCCGATGGACGAGACGCTGACGCGCGTGACGCTCGACGCTTCCAACCGCCCCTACCTGATCTGGAAGGTCGCCTTCTCGCGCGCCAAGCTCGGCGACATGGATACCGAACTGTTCAAGGAATGGTTCCAGGCCTTCGCGCAGAACGCGGGCCTGACGCTGCACGTGGAAAACCTCTACGGCGAGAACAACCACCATATCGTCGAGTCCTGCTTCAAGGGGCTCGCGCGTGCGCTGCGCGCGGCGATCGCCATCGATCCGCGCAAGGCCGACGCCGTGCCGTCGACCAAGGGCGTGCTCGGCGGCGGTTCGGCCGACGGCGTGGACGTGTGATGGGTGCGCGGGTCTATACCGTCCATCTGAATCCCCTTTCGAACCGGCCCGAACGCGACGCGATCTTCGTGCGCGAGGGATTCAACTGGGCGGCGGCCTTCTTCGGCATCTTCTGGGCGTTGCGCCACCGGCTGTGGTGGCCGGCGGCGGGCATGCTCGCCTATCTGCTGGCGCTTGCCGCGGCCGAAACTTACCTGCCGCTCGATCCGGTGCGCGTGGCGATCTTCGACACCGCTTTTGCCATCCTCGTGGGCTTCGAGGCGAACGACCTGCGCCGGCTCGGTCTTGCCGCGCGCGGCTTTGTCGAGGAAGGGCTCACGGTCGGCCGCAATCTCGACGACGCCGAACTGCGCTGGTACGCGAGCTACCGATGAAGATCGCCGTCGTCGATTACGGGTCGGGCAACCTGCGCTCGGCCGCCAAGGCGTTCGAGCGCGAGGCGGGCCCCGGCCATACCGTATCGGTCACCGCCGATCCCGATATCGTGCGCAAGGCCGACCGCGTCGTGTTGCCGGGGCAGGGTGCCTTCGGCGATTGCGCGGCGGGCCTTCGCGCCGTGCCCGGCATGGTCGCGGCACTCGAGGAAGCGGTGCTGAAACGCGCCGTGCCGTTTTTCGGCATCTGCGTCGGCATGCAGCTTCTGGCCACGCGCGGGCTCGAGCACGGCACGCATGCGGGGCTGGGCTGGATCGCGGGCGAGGTGCGGCTGATGACGCCATCCGACCCATCGCTGAAGCTTCCGCAGCTCGGCTGGAACGCGCTCGATTTCAGGCCGCATCCGCTGCTCGCGGGCTGGCCAGCGGGCGCACACGTGTATTTCGCGAACTCTTATCATTTCGTGCCCGAAGATCCGGCGTGCGTGCTGGCCACGGCCGACTATGGCGGGCCGATCGTTGCTGCCGTCGCGAAGGCAAACATCGCGGGCTCCCAGTTTCATCCCGAAAAGAGCCAGGCCATCGGGCTGAAGCTCGTTTCCAACTTCCTTGCGTGGAACCCGTGATCCTTTTTCCCGCCATCGACCTGAAAGAAGGAAAGTGCGTGCGCCTGCTGCGCGGCGAAATGTCGGCGGCCACGACCTTCAACGAGAACCCGGCCGATCAGGCCGCGAAGTTCGTCGCGGCCGGCTGCCGCTGGATCCATGTCGTCGACCTCGACGGCGCGTTTGCCGGCGCGCCCGTCAACGCGCGCGCTGTCGAAGCGATCCTCGCCGCCGTGAAGGTGCCGGTGCAACTGGGCGGCGGCATCCGCGATGGCGCGCGTATCAAGGCTTGGCTCGAGGCGGGCATCGCGCGCGTGATCCTCGGCACCGTGGCGCTGCGCGACCCAGGGCTGGTGAAGCAGGCATGCCGCGACTGGCCCGGGCGCATCGTCGTGGGCATCGACGCGCGCGACGGGCGCGTGGCTGTCGAAGGCTGGGCGGAAACCTCCGACGTGCTGGCCGTCGATCTGGCGCGGCGCTTCGAAGACGCGGGCGTGGCCGCGATCGTCTATACCGACATCGACCGCGACGGCGCCCTGCAGGGCCCGAATGTCGAGGCGACGGCGGCACTGGCGCGCGCGGTCAGGATCCCGATCATCGCCTCGGGTGGCGTTTCCTCGCTCGACGATCTGCGCGCGCTCAAGGCGCGCGCGGCCGACGGGATTGCGGGCGTCATTTCCGGCCGCGCGCTTTATGACGGGCGCATCGATCTGGCCGAGGCCGTGAAGCTTCTGGACGCCGCATGAGCCTCAAGGTCCGCATCATCCCCTGCCTCGACGTGCATGAGGGCCGCGTGGTGAAGGGCGTCAACTTCGTCGACCTTGTCGATGCGGGCGATCCGGTGGAAGCGGCCGCTGCCTACGACGCGGCGGGTGCCGACGAGCTGTGCTTCCTCGATATCGGTGCCAGCCACGAGAACCGCGAGACGATCTACGATGTCGTCGCGCGCACGGCTTCGCGCTGCTTCATGCCCCTCACGGTGGGCGGCGGCGTGCGCACGGTCGAGGATATCCGCCGCCTGCTGCTGGCGGGTGCCGACAAGGCCTCGATCAACACGGCGGCCGTCAACCGGCCGGAATTCGTGCGCGAGGCGGCCGAGAAATTCGGTTCGCAATGCGTGACGGTCGCGGTCGACGCCAAGCGCGTTTCGCCCGGCCGGTTCGAGGTGTTCACGCATGGCGGGCGCAATGCCACGGGGCTCGAGGCGATCGGCTGGGCGAAGCGCATGGTCGAGCTGGGGGCGGGGGAGATCCTGCTCACCTCGATGGACCGCGACGGCACGAAGGCGGGCTTCGATACCGAGCTGACGCGGGCGGTGGCCGATGCCGTCAGCGTGCCGGTCATCGCGTCGGGTGGCGTGGGCACGCTCGATCATTTCGTGGCCGGCGTGCGCGAGGGCCATGCGGCGGCGCTCCTCGCTGCATCCGTATTCCATTTCGGCACCTTCACGATCGCGCAGGTGAAAGCGCACCTGGCGGCAGCGGGCGTGCCGGTCCGCCCGGCTTGATGCCGCCGCCTCAACCTGTCATTTTGACAGTACCATGAACGACGCATCCCGCCCGGCCGGCGACGTCCTCGAACGGCTGTTCAAGACGATCGAGAGTCGCCGCAGCGCCAATCCCGAGACCTCGCACACCGCCAAGCTGTTCCAGAAGGGCACCAAGAAGATCGCCCAGAAGGTCGGCGAGGAGGCGGTGGAGGTCGTCATCGAGGCGATCCGCAACAACCGCAAGCGCCTCGTCGACGAGAGCGCGGACCTCATGTACCACATGCTCGTGCTGTGGGCCGACCAGCACATCAATCCTGCCGACGTCTGGGCCGAATTGTGCCGGCGCGAGGGCGTTTCGGGCGTCGAGGAAAAAGCCGGCCGCGACCCCGACAGCGAGGACTGACGGCACGCCGATGGCCTACGATCCCAACAACGTGTTCGCGAAGATCCTGCGCGGCGAGATCCCGTGCAAGAAGGTCTACGAGAACGAGCACGTGCTCGCCTTCCACGACATCGCACCCCGCGCACCCGTCCACGTGCTGGTGATCCCGAAGGGGGCCTACGTGTCGATGGACGATTTCACCGCCAAGGCGAGTGCGGCCGAGCAGGCGGCCTTCCTCACGGCGGTGGGCGACGTCGCGCGCCAGGTCGGCCTTGCCGGGAAGGGCTACCGCGTCCTGTCGAATGTCGGGGAAGACGGGCACCAGGAGGTACCGCACCTGCACATGCACATCTTTGGCGGCCGCCCGCTTGGCGCGATGATCGGCAAGGCCGGTTGACATCCGACTGCCAAATATCTGATTTGCAATTGGAATTGCAATTCGCGAGACGCTTTCAGGTCTTGCGGTCAGGAGCATTTCAACCATAAACTTTGTGTATTCTCCATTTTCGCAGTGGGAATACATAAGTGCTCCGCGCGTTCGGCTTTCTCGGCAGGCTTCGCAAGGAAGTCGTTCTCGGTGCGGCGATCGCCGGCCTTGGCGTGCTGTTCGCGACGTTTCTCTACCGCTCGGAACGCGCGGCCCTTCTCGAACGCTCGGAAGGCGAATCGCGCCAGCTTCTCTCACTGGTGACGGCCGATGCCGCGTCGATCTTCGGGCCCGCCCGCACGATCGCGGAGACCATCGACGACGCGCGCCTGCCCGACATGGCCCGCGCCACCGCGCGCGAGGCGTTCTTTGCCGCGATCACCGGGCCGATCCGCCGCATCAAGCAGCTGAGTTCCGTCTATATCGGTTTCGGCGACGGCGGGTTCTGGCAATACCGCGAGATCGCCCCGCCGTTCGTCTATCGCCATCCCGATGCGCCGCGCGCCGCGCTGCCCGGCGCCAAGCGCGTGATCGACCCCGCCTCGGGCGCGATCTGGTCGCTCTATGACGAGCGCGAAAAGGCCTGGATCAACATTCCGGAAGGCAACTCCACCTACGATCCGCGCGAGCGGCCCTGGTATCAGGCCGTGCAGGCCGACCCGGCGATCCAGTGGTCGGAACCCTACAAGGCCGCGACGGCCGGCGAACTCACGATCACGATGTCGCAGCCGTTGCTGGATCGCACGGGCGCGATCTGGGGCATCCTCGGCGTCGACTTCTATATCGATACGCTGAGCGAACTGCTCGACGACTGGCACACGCGGCGGCTGTCGCCGGGCGCGTGGATCGGCGTCGTCGACCAGAACGCCAAGCTCGTCGCGCAGGCGCCCGGCTCGTCGGACGACGCGCTGGCACAGTTCGTCTCGGGCCTGTTTCTCTACGACCGCGCGAACCTGTCGAAATTCGAGTTCCAGGGCCGCGAATATTTCGGCGCGGCGGCACCGTTGGGCGCGGCCTACCGCCTGCCGTTGACGGTCGTGGTCGTCCAGCCGGCGGACGCGATCCTGGGGCCGGCCGTCGCCACGCTCCAGCGCAACCTGCTGATGCTGCTGGCCGTGCTCGCGGTGCTGACGGCGGTGGCCATCTACGCGCTCAAGATGCGCGAGGAGATCAAGGCAAGGAAACGCGCGGAAATGGAGATGACGCGCGCCTTGGCCACGCTCGAGGCGACCAACCGCGAACTCGACCAGGCCAAGATCGCCGCCGAGGACGCGACGAAGGCGAAATCGTCGTTCCTGGCGATGATGAGTCACGAGATCCGCACGCCGATGAACGGCGTCATGTCGATGGCCGAGATGCTCGACCAGACCGACCTGACCGACGACCAGCGCTCGATGAGCGGGACGATCCGCTCCTCCGCCTCGGCGCTGCTCACGATCATCAACGACATCCTCGATTTCTCGAAGATCGAGGCGGGCAAGCTCGATATCGAGACGGTTCCCTTCTCGCTGCTCGAATCGGTCGAGGGCGTGGGCGAGCTGCTGATCCCGCGCGCCGAGGACAAGGGCGTGGAGTTCATCGTCGATCTCGATCCGACGATTCCCGACAGGCTCGTGGGCGATCCCACGCGCCTGCGCCAGGTGGCACTCAATCTCGCGGGCAACGCGGTCAAATTCACCGAGAAGGGTTCGGTCTCGATCGTCGTGCGTGCGAAGGCGCCGCCTACCGATGGCAACGTGACGCTGCGCTTCGAGATCGTCGACACCGGCATCGGACTTACGCCCGAGCAGCGCGCGCGGCTCTTCCAGCCCTTCCAGCAGGCCGATACGTCGACCTCGCGCAAGTTCGGCGGCACGGGACTGGGGCTTTCGATCTCGCTGAAGCTCGTCGAGATGATGGGCGGCACGATCGGCGTCGAGTCCGAGCCCGGCAAGGGTTCGACCTTCTGGTTCGAGCTTCCGTTCGAGATGGTCGATGGCGAACGCGACAGGCCGGCCATCGACATTTCGGATGCGCGCATCGTGCTGGTCGACGTCGAGGGCAAGCGGCGCGTATTCGCCGAAAGCCTGATGGCGGCGGCAGGAATAACGGATGTCGAATTCGCTTCCAGCGATTCGTTCGACCACACGCTTTTGTGCGCGCGCGGTTCCACGGGCATCGTCATCATCGGGGCGGTGCGGGACGGCGAAATGGCGCTGGCGATCGCGCGCGCCATCCGCAAGGACAAGGCCAATGCGGGCTGGAAACCGGTTCTCGTCACCTCGCGCAAGCTCGTGTCCACGCTGCACGAGGCCGACCGCGCGGGCTTCTTCGCCACGCTCACCGTGCCGGTGCGCCGTCACCGCTTCTGGCGGGTTGTCGCGGCCGCACTGGGTCGCGCCGATCTCGACCAGCGGGCGAGCACGGCGGACGGCGATATCGGCTGGGCGCCCCCGCCGCTGGACGAAGCGCTGGCGGCCGGTTGCGCGATCATGGTCGCCGAGGACAACGCGACCAACCAGATCGTCGTCTCGCGTCTGCTGTCGCAGCGCGGCTACGCGTTCGAGATCGCCGACAATGGCGCGCTGGCGCTGGCCGCCCTCGAAGGCCGGAATTTCGGCCTGCTGCTGACCGACTTCCACATGCCCGAGATGGACGGGTTCGAACTGACCGCAGCCATCCGCGCGAAGGAAGCGGCGGGCGGCCTGCCGCGTCTGCCGATCGTCGCGCTGACGGCCGATGCGCTTCCCGGCACCGAACAGAAGTGCCTCGACGCCGGCATGGACGGGTACCTCACCAAGCCGATCGATTCCAAGGCGCTGAGCGCCACGCTCGAAAAGTGGCTGCCGGGTGCACGCGAACTGCGCCGCCGGCCCGAACCCAAGGAAGCCGCGAAGCCCGCCAAGGCGGCCGAACCCGAGATCGATCCCGCGATCTTCGAGCGCGCGCGCGTGGCCGAGATGTTCGGCGGCTGGAACGACGAGGCGCGCGAATTCTTCAACGCGTTCCTTTCGGATGTGCCCGCGATGCTGGGCAAGGTGGCCGATGCGCTTGCGGCATCCGACGCGAAGGCCGCACGCGAGGCCGCGCACGCGCTCAAAGGTGCCGCGCGCTCGCTGGGAGCGGTCCGGCTCGGCCAGCTCGCCTCCGATCTCCAGGACGTTCTCGATGCCGGCGATCTCGATACCGCCGGCCTTCTCCAGCCGATGCTGGAGCCCACGCTCGCCGAACTTGCCGACGCCACCAAACCGATCCGCTGAGGAACTGACCGATGGCAACGCCCGACATCGACTATTCCAAGCTGCGCGTTCTCCTGATCGAGGATGAGGAGTACACGCGAAAGGTGATCAAGCAGCTGTTGTTCCAGACCGGCGTCCGGTCTTTCGTCGAGGCGCCCGACGGGCGCACCGGCATGCAGGAAGTGGTGCGCACGCGACCGGATATCGTGTTCTGCGACGTGCACATGGGCGATTTCGGCGGCAAGGCGTTCCTGGAAGGCATCCGCAAGGTGAAGATCCAGGGCATCGACCGCACGCCCGTCGTGATGCTCACGGCCGACGCCAACGCCGATACCGTGATCTTCGCCAAGGAACACGCGGTTGCCGGCTATCTGGTCAAGCCGGTCAGCCAGCAGCAGCTCAAGAACCGCATCGAACTCATCGTCGGCGCCAATCCGGAAATGGCGCTGCGCGTGAAACCGTCCAAGCACTGAAAAGGCGAACGGCGGCCGGATCCGTTCCGGCCGCCGCCCGTATGGTTCCCGGCTCGCGCGGCTCAGCCGTTGCAGGGCTTGCTTTCGCCGACATATTCGCGGCCTTCGGCGTGGCACCTGAAGCGCTCGGTCATCTCGCCCCAGCCGCGTTCGACCTCGGGGCGCATCGCGGCACCGGCTTCCTCGCCCAGCCGCTCGAACATGCCATGTGCAAGCTCGACGCGCGTGGCGTTCGGGCCTTCGGCCGTGAACGTGACCTCCACTTCGGTGGCCACATCGGCGCCCGGCTTCCACTTGTTATGCATGGTCCATGTCATCACGAAGCGGCGCGAGGGTTCCCACGCCAGCACGCGGCCCAGCGTCAGCTCCGAACCGTCTTCGCCAACCTCGTACCAGCGGCCGCCGACGCGGCCTTCGATGAACATGTCCTTCATCGCCGCCGCCTTGTTGAACGAGGCGAAGCGCGGCCACCAGCGCGTGATGCCGGTGGTGAAGATCTCGAAGGCGCGCGCCTGTGAGGTTTCCACACGGACCGATTTCACGACGGGGGCGATCTTGAGCAGGGTTGCGGCAGTCATTTTGCGTCCTTTCGCTTGAGATTGTCGCGCGCGACCTCGGCGCCGAATTCGGCCAGCGCGGTGTCCCAGAACCGGTCGAGCCACGCGCGCATTTGGCCGAGCCCTTCGGGATCGATGTAGTAGATGCGGCGTGTGCCTTCGGCCCGGTCGGACACGAGTCCCGCCTCCTTCAGCACTTTGAGATGTTGGGAAACCGCCGGCCGGCTGACCGGCAGCGTCTCGGCGATGGCGCCGACCGCCTGCGGCCCCTTGCCGAGCCGCTCGAACACCATCCGGCGCGTGGGATCCGCGAGAGCGGCGAATGCATTTGCGTAAGCCATGACTTACCGTAAGTTATGGCTTACTGAGAGTCAAGCAGGAAAATCGGGGGGTGCGGCGAGCACCCCCCGGGTCAATTCAAGTCACATCCAGCCAAGTGCCGTCGCGATCAGCACGACCTGCGCGACCCAGCCGGCCGCGAAGGCAAGCGTGCGGATATAGGGAACGCCGCCCGTGTAGACGACGAAGTGGATGAGACGCGCGGCGAAATAGGCCGCGGCGGCCGATTGTGTCGCGGGCGTGCTGATGTTCAGCGCATGCAGCGCCAGCACCGCCGGCACGAAGATCGCGAGATTCTCGATCGCGTTGGCATGCGCGCGCATCGCGCGCTTGGCCCACAGCGAATGATGCTCGCCGGTTTCCGGCCGGTCGTCGGCAACCGCCCGGATGAGCCCGCGCACCGCGATGCGGTCGAGGATATAGGGAAGCCAGAACAGTGCGGTCATCAGCACCGTCAGCAGCATCCAGTGGATTTCGGTGGTCATCGGTTTTCTCCGGTTCGCGTTGGCGCCGCGCATATGCGGCGGAAGGTCGTTCGCACAGTATCCCCTGCGACGGTCCGCGGCGCGGTACGAAATAGCTACCGGATCGGCTCACCCCGCCAGCCGCAGGCGCCGGTAGCCCAGTGCTTCGGCGACATGCGCGCGTGCGGGCCGCTCGGCGGCCTGCAGGTCGGCCAGCGTGCGCGCCACGCGCAGCACGCGGTGATAGCCGCGCGCGGAAAGCTTCATGCGGCCGGCCGCCTCGTCGAGCAGCTTGCGCCCGTCGGCATCGGGTGCGGCAAGTTCTTCCAGCGCGCGCCCGTCCAGCTCGGCATTGCAGCGCGGGCGGTTCCCGTCGGGCAGGCTGGCAAAGCGCATGCGCTGGCGGTGGCGCGCGTCGGCCACGCGCTTGGCGACCTGCGCGCTGTTCTCGGCCGGCGGCGGCAGCGACAGGTCGGATGCGGCCACCGGCGGCACGTCGACATGCAGGTCGATGCGGTCGAACAGCGGACCGGAAATGCGCGCCTGATAATCGGCGGCACAGCGCGGCGCGCGCCCGCAGGCCTGTCCGGGATCGTCGAGATGGCCGCAGCGGCACGGGTTCATCGCGGCGACGAGCTGGACGCGCGCGGGATAGCTCACATGCGCCTGCGCGCGCGCCACGACCGCGCGCCCGGTTTCCAGCGGCTGGCGCAGCGCTTCAAGTGCGGCGCGCGGATATTCCGGCAGTTCGTCGAGGAACAGCACGCCCAGATGCGCCAGACTCACCTCGCCGGGCTTGCCGCGCGCCCCGCCGCCGATCAGCGCGACATGGCTTGCCGTGTGGTGCGGATCGCGGAAGGGCCGCGCCATCGCGATGCGCCCGTCGCCGGCGCCGGCCAGCGAATGCACGCTTGCGATCTCCAATGCTTCACCCGCCGTCAGCGGCGGCAGCAGGCCCGGCAGGCAGCGCGCCAGCATCGACTTGCCGGCACCCGGCGGGCCCACCATCAGCAGGTTGTGGCCGCCGGCCGCCGCCACCTCGAGCGCGCGCTTGGCCGTTTCCTGGCCTTTCACGTCGGCGATGTCGGGGCCGGCATGTGGCAGCGCGCCGCGCTCGGGCTGCGGCGGGGCCAGCGCCTGTACGCCGCGCAGATGGTTCATCAGCGCCAGCAGCGTTGGCGCTGCAAGGATCTCGAAGTCCCGCGCGGCACCGGCCCAGGCCGCCTCGCCACCCGAAGCCTGCGCGCAGATGAGCCCGCGCTCGGTGGCATTTGCCGCCATCGCGGCCAGCAGCGTGCCGGGCACGGGCAGCAGGCGCGCATCGAGCGTCAGCTCGCCCAGCGCGACATAGGGTGCAATGCGATCGGCCGGCAGCGCCCCCATCGCCACGAGCAGGCCCAACGCGATCGGCAGGTCGTAGTGCGAACCTTCCTTGGCCAGGTCGGCGGGCGCGAGATTGACGACGATGCGCCGCCCCGGCAGCGCCAGCCCGATGGCCGCAAGCGCGGCGCGCACGCGCTCCTTGCTTTCCTTGACCGCACTGTCGGGCAGGCCCACGACTGCAAAGACCGGCGCTCCGGCCGCGACCTGCACCTGCACGTCGACCGGCACCGTCTCGACACCCTGGAACGCGACCGTGGCGACGCGTGCGACCATGTCCCCTGCGAGTCCGGAAATTGCAGAACATGTTTTCTACAATTTCCGGTGCTCGGGGACAATTGCGTCATACTTTTGTACTACGCCGCCTGTGAAAGGGCCGGTGCCGCCCCCGCGCCCGCCTCGGCGTCGAGCGTGACGGCCGTGGCGTGGACGACCGCGGCGATGCGTACCGCGGCCTGGATGACGGCCGGCTCGATGCCGTGCTTGCGCACGGCCTTCTCGTGGCTTGCCATGCACATGCCGCAGCCGTTGATGGCCGAAACGGCGAGGCTCAGCACTTCGAACTCCGCCGCCGGGATGCCGGGCCTGGCCATCGCGGTCATGCGCAGCTTCGCCGGCATCGTGGCGTATTCCGGCGCTTCGACGAGATGGGTGAAGCGATAGTAAATGTTGTTCATTCCCATCATCGCCACCGCGATCTTCGCCGCCCCCACCTGCTCGGGGGAAAGCTGCGGGCCGAACTCGGCCAGAAGTGCGTCGCGCACGTCCGCCTGACGGACCGCAAGCGCGGACGCCACGAACAGCATGGCGCGCAGCGGGGCCGCCACCGTCTCCTCGCCCGCAAGCGTGGAGAGGTTGAGCTTCAGGTCCTTCGCATAGTCCGGAAGCGCGTCCTTCAGGGCTTCGATCGACATGGTCGGTCTCCTTGCGTCGTTTGCGTTCAGGCGGCCTTCAGGACGTCCTCGCCCTTCTGCCAGTTGCAGGGGCACAGCTCGTCGGTCTGCAGCGCGTCGAGCACGCGCATCACCTCGGCCGGGTTGCGGCCGACCGACAGGTCGTTGACCGAAACGAAGCGGATGATGCCTTCCGGATCGACGATGAAGGTCGCGCGCAGGGCCACGCCCTCGTTCCTGTCGAGCACGCCAAGCGCCGTCGACAGCTCGCGCTTGATGTCGGCGAGCATGGCGAAGGGCAGGGCCTTCAGGTCGGCATGGTTCTGGCGCCAGGCGAGGTGGACGAATTCGCTGTCCGTCGACACGCCATAGACGACCGCGTCGCGCTCGTTGAAATCCCTGTTGAGCTTGCCGAAGGCCGCGATCTCGGTCGGGCAGACGAACGTGAAGTCCTTCGGCCAGAAGAACACGACCTTCCACTTGCCCTTGTCCGATTCGCCCGTGACCTGCGTGAATGCGGTCTTGGGGTCGGTGGAGACGACCGCCTTGAGGTCGAATGCGGGGAACTTGTCGCCGATGGTCAGCATTGGATTTCTCTCCGTCCTTGGATGGGGGCGGCGGACGGGTCCGGCGCCGCTGTCGGAGGCGAATGTGCCGCCCGGGCCTTGATCGGTCCAACGGATTAAACTAGATTCAGTTATCGAGGAAAACGATGATCCATCTTCCCACGCTGCGCCAGCTCCGCCATTTCGCCTGCCTTGCCGACACGCTCAATTTCGGGCGCGCCGCGAAGCTCGCCAACGTCACCCAGTCCACGCTTTCGGCCAGTCTCCAGGAGCTGGAGGCGACGCTGGGGGCGGCCCTTGTCGACCGCACGCGAAGGCGCGTGGTGCTGACGCCGTTGGGCGAGCGGATCCTCGTGCGTGCGCGTCATCTGCTGGCTGACGCCGAAGAGCTTGTGCTCGAAGCCAAGGGGGCGGGCGAACCGCTTTCGGGCGAATTGCGGCTGGGCGTGATCCCGTCGGTCAGCCCGTTCTGGATGCCCAAGGCGCTGCCGGCGCTGCGCAAGACCTATCCGAAGCTGAAGCTCTATCTGGTCGAAGACCTGACCGAACGGCTGGTCGAGAAGCTCGCCAGCGGCGCGATCGATGCCGCGATCCTGGCGCTGCCGTGCGAGTGCGGCCCCAACGACGGCGCGGTGCTGGGCACCGACCCGTTCCGTCTGATCGTGCGCAAGGACGACCCGCTCGCCAGGCGCGCGAGCGTGACGCCGGCGGAGATCCGCCGCCAGAAACTGCTGCTGCTGGCCGACGGGCACTGCATGAAGAAGCATGCGCTTGCCGCGTGCGGCCTGCGCGAAAGCCGCGATCCCGACCCGTTTGCCGCCACGTCGATCTTCACGCTCGTCCAGATGGTCGACAACGGGCTGGGCGTCACGTTGCTGCCGCAGATGGCGATCGATGCGGGCCTCCTGAAGGGCACCGGTCTTGCGGCCGTTCGCGTCGAGGACGATCCGGCGCGCGACCTCGGTCTCGTCTGGCGCAAGGGCACGGCGCGGCGCGGCGAATTCGAGTTGCTGGCCAAGGCGCTGGCGAAGGCGACGTCGGGGGCCACGTCGGGGATTCACGCCAAGGCCCTCGCGCGCGTATAGTCGCGCGCGCACCGACGCGGAAAGCCGGAGTCGAGTCGCGAACCGGAGTTCCCCGTCCCTTGGACACACGCCGCCGCAGTTTCGGCCGGGCCTTCTTTCTCGCCGCGCTGATGGCGCTGGCCACGGCCGCCTGCGCGCCGCGCCTGCCGCCGCCGGCCCCGCCGCCGCCGCCCGCACCGGCGCCGGCCGCGAACTGCTTCGAGGCGCTCAAGCGCATCGGCGCGGAATTCGAGCGTCAGGCGACACATCCCACGCGGGAGGGCTGTCGCGTGGACGAAGCCGTGATGCTGTCGCGCGCAACCATCCGCCTGAACCGCCCCACCCTGATGACCTGCCCGCTCGCCCACGCGCTTGCGGCCTTCGAGCAGGACGTGGTCCAGCCCGCCGCGCGCCGCCATTTCGGCAAGCCGGTCGTCGAGATCACGCATTTCGGCAGCTATGTGTGCCGGCCGCAGACCGGCCGCGCCTCAAGGCTTTCCGAACACGCCTTCGGCCGGGCCATCGACATCGGCGGTTTCGAGTTCGAAGGCAAGTTCGTGGTCAATATCCGCAAGGACTGGGCCGACCGCGGCCCGAAGGGCGCTTTCCTGCGCGATGTGGCACAAGGGGCGTGCCGGCATTTCAACATCGTGCTGACGCCGAAGACCGACTTCGCGCACGCCAACCACTTTCACCTCGATATCGGCCCCTACAAGAAATGCGATGCCTGAATTTCACGTCCTTGCCTTGATCACGTTCGCCTTCGGGCTGGCCGGCTTCGTCAAGGGCGTGGTCGGGCTTGGCCTGCCGACGATCTCGATGGGGCTCCTGAGCTTGGCGCTGCCGCCGGGGGAATCCGCGGTGATCCTGATCGTGCCTTCGCTCGTGACAAACGTGTGGCAGTTCTGGGCCGGCCCGGACTGGCGCGCACCCGCGCGCCGGCTGTGGCCGATGATGATCGCGATCTGCGCGGGCGTCTGGATGGGCGGCGGCTGGCTTGCCGGCGGCAACGTGCAGGCCGCCCGCGTGGGGCTCGGGCTATGCGTGATGGCCTATGCCGGAATGAGCCTCAAGGCCGTGCGCTTCCATGTGCCGCCGCACATGGAAAAATGGCTGGGGCCGCCGATGGGGCTTGCGACCGGGCTCGTGACGGCGTCGACCGGCGTATCGGTGCTGCCTTCGGTGCCTTACCTCCAGGCGCTCGGGCTCACGATCGACCAGCTGGTGCAGGCGCTGAGCCTTTCATTCCTCGTGTCGACCGTGGCGCTGGGCCTCGGTCTTGCCAATGACGGGCTCTACGACCAGACAGGCCTGATCGGCTCGGCCTTCGCGCTGGCGCCCGCCCTTCTGGGCATGGCCGTCGGCACGAAGCTGCGCCACCGCCTGCCGGCGGAAACCTTCCGCCGCTGGTTCCTCGTCGGGCTGCTGTCGCTGGGCGCGTATCTGGCGCTGCGCGGGCTGATCGGTTGAAAAGGACTTCTGGAAATACGCGACCTCCGGTAATGATTAATCTCCACGTGCATAATAATCCGGAGACCAGCAAAGAATGTCGCCTGATGCGTCCGCGGTAACCGCTTCCGCCGGTGAACCGCCTGCCCTGCAATATGTCGCCCGCCGTGGAATCTTCCGGATCGCCCTGACGAACACGATCCTCAACATCCTCACGCTGTCCCTCTATCGCTTCTGGGCGCGCACGCGCTGGCGGCGGCACATGTGGGGCAACATCATCCTGCGCGGCGACCCGCTGGAATACCACGGCACCGGCTTCGAGCTGTTCAAGGGCTTCCTCGTGGCGCTTGCCGTTCTCGCCCCGTCGATCGGCGTGCTGCGCCTTCTCGGCGAGCTTTTCGGCAATGCCGGACCGTACGTGACCTTTGTCGTCTTCGCGCTGCTGTCCGTGGTCGCGCAGTTCTATGCATGGCGCTATCGCATGTCGCGCACGAGCTGGCGCGGCGTGCGCCTGCGGGTCGAAGGCCGCTTGCGCGACTATGCGCGCTCGATGGTCTGGACGCCGGCCGTTTTCCTGTTGAGCGGCCTTCTGCTCTACCCGCATTGCCGCGTACGGCTGCGCGCGACGCTCCTGTCGATGACTGCCTTCGGCGAACGCCAGTTCGAATGTCACGTCCGTCTTCGCCGTCTCTACGCGTACTGGCTGGTCGTATGGGTCGCCATTGTCTTCTGCATTCTCTGGTTCAACCAATACGTGCCCGCCGCCCTGAAGCCGGACGGAAAGCCCGACTTCTCAAACGCGCCGATCGGGCAGCTGATCGTGCCGGCGGCGATCGCGGTGATTGCCTTTGTCGTTTACCGGGTCGCCGAATTTCGCGCGATCGCGGCGGGTACTAGGCTGGGCGAAGTAACGTTCGCCTCGCGCGCATCGGGCCTGGCCGTCCTTGGCTATGTCGCAGCGGGCATTCTCGTCGTCGGGATTGCGCTGGCGTTCGGTTTCGGGCTGTGGAACCTCGTGCTCTCCGATCTCGTCGATGGCCGCACCGACCGCGGAACGCTGGCCGTGATCGGCATCGCCACGATATTCGTGCTCTATCTGACCGCCTATGCCATCGGCGGAGTCATTCGCGCCGCGTGGATCGAGCCGTGGGTCGTCTCGCACATCGTGCGCTCGCTCGACGTGACCAACGCCGATGCACTCGACGGTATCTCCGCCGTCACGGGCATGGTGCTCGATCGCGGCGAGGGGCTTGCCGATTCCTTCGATGTCGGCATCGCCTGATCCCGGCGGCTGGCCGGTCCGCTTCCACGGCGGCGCGCGGGCGACGGCCGAAGCCGGAGTCGCGCAGATCGAGGGGGGCGCGCTCGTCCTGCTGCGCGCGGGCGAGGCGCCGCTGCGCTGGTCACTTGGGCGCGCGCGCATTCTCGCGAAGCCCGAAGGTTCGGCACCCGGCATCGTCGCGCCCGACGGGGACGGACCTGCGCGCATCCTGTTCGCGCAGCCGGGATTCGCCGTGGCACTGCGCGCGGCGCAGCCACGCCGGGCGCATCTCGCATGGCTTGCGCGGCCAGCCGTCCGGCGGACGATGCTGTGGGCAGGCGGGGCGCTGGCGAGCGTCCTTTTCGTCCTTTTCGTCGCGATCCCGCTTGCGGCCGACAGTCTCGCCGCAATGGTTCCCGCAGATTACGAACGGCGCTTCGGCGCGCAGATTGCCGAGGTTTTCGCCAAGTCGCTGGCGGGAAAGGCGGCGCCGTTTTGCGCAACGTGGGACACCGACCCAATTCAGGTCATGGCGCGCCGCATCGAGAGCAGCGTCCGCCTGCCGCATCCGCTGGTCGTGCGCGTCGTCGACTCGCCCGTCGTCAACGCGTTCGCGGCACCCGGCGGGCAGATCCTCGTCATGCGCGGCCTCGTCGAGCTGACCGCTACGCCCGAGGAGATGTTCGGCGTGCTCGCGCATGAGGCCGCACATGTCGAACACAAGGATGCGGCACGCGGCATGGTGCGCAGCGTGGCGACGGGTGCGGTGCTAGGCCTCGTGTTCGGCGATGCGGTGTTCTTTTCGGCCGCCGCCGCCGCGGCCACGCTCTATTTCGGCATCCACTATACGCACGATGCCGAAGCGGCGGCCGACGCCACGGCGTTCCGGACGATGGCCGGGAACGGCGTTGCGCCGCGTGCGCTGGGCGATTTCCTCATTCGCCTGGAGCAGCACGGCAACGGCGCGATCGCGGGCCTTGCGGCGCATCTCGCCACCCATCCGCCGGCGTCAGAGCGCGCGAAGGCCGCTGCCGCCGCACTTCCCGAACGAAACGACATTTCGCTCGGAATCCCGCGGGTCCACTGGCTCGCGCTGAAGACGCGCTGCTGACGGCGCTACAGCTTCTTTTCGATCGCGTCCCAGATCGACTTGGCGATGTCGGTGCCGTCGAAGCGCTTCACTTCGAGGATGCCGGTGGGCGAGGTGACGTTGATCTCGGTGAGGTAGTCGCCGATCACGTCGATGCCCACGAAGATCTGCCCGCGCTTTTTCAGCTCCGGGCCGATCGTCTCGCAGATTTCCTGCTCGCGCTTTGTGAGCGTCGTCCTGGTCGCGACACCGCCCACATGCATGTTGGCGCGCGCCTCGCCCGCCGCCGGCACGCGGTTGATGGCCCCCTCCGCCTTGCCGTCGACGAGGATGATGCGCTTGTCGCCCGCGCGCACCGCCGGCTCATAGCGCTGGATCATCAGCGGTTCGCGGCTCTTCTGCGTGAACATCTCGATGAGCGCCGTCAGGTTCTCGTCGTCGGGCTTCAGGCGGAAGACGCCGGCCCCGCCGTTGCCGAACAGCGGCTTCACGATGATGTCGCGGTGTTCGCGGCGGAACTCGGCGATCTCGGCCGGGTCGGCGGTGATCAGCGTGGGCGGCATCAGGTGGGGAAAGTGCGTGACGAACAGCTTCTCGGGGGCGTTGCGCACATGCGCGGGATCGTTCACCACCAGCGTCTTCGGGTGCAGATGCTCGAGGATGTGCGTGGCGGTGATGTAGCCCATGTCGAAGGGCGGGTCCTGGCGCATCAGGATCACGTCGACCTTGGCGAGGTCGAGCACCTCGGGCGCGCCGAAGGTGAAATGGTTGCCCTTCTCGCGGCGCACCTTCACGGGATGCGCCTTGGCATAGATGCGCTCCTTGCCGTTCATCGACAGGTGGCGCACGAGATAGTGGTAGAGCGTCCAGCCCCGCGCCTGCGCCTCCACCATCAGCGCGAACGACGAATCGCCGTCGATATTGACCGATTCGATCGGGTCCATCTGGACGGCGACGACGCGCGACATGCCGGTTACCTCACGGGAAATTGAGGGCGCTTAGTTGAGGCGGCCCTTGAGCGCCTGGATCTCCATCGCGATGCGGCCTTTCGCACCCGGCGCCTCGACCAGCGAGAACGCCTGCTCCAAGCACATCACGCCCGCGCGCAGATTGTCGAGTCCGACATGCACGAGGCCCGCCTCGTGCCACAGTGCCGGGTCGCCCGGCGCGATCATCAGCATGCGCTCGAGCGTGGCGAGCGCGCCGCGGAAATCCTCGGCCTTCAGGAGCCGCATCTTGATGTTGTTCTGCAGGCGCAGCAGCACCGTGCGGTCGGAAACGACCGCGTAATGGTGGTTCTGCAGTTCGGCGTTGGGGCCTTCGAAGCGCTTCAGCAGGCCGCGCAGCGCCTTGGTTTCCAGCACCGCGCCGCCGTTGAAGGGATCGAGGATGGTGCGCACGCCCGGCGCATCGAGCCGGATCAGGAAGTGGCCGGGGAAGGCAAGCCCCGCCGCCTGCCAGCCTTGCGCACGCGCGGCATGGATCCACAGGATCGCCAGCGCCACCGGCAGCCCGCGCCGCCGGTCGATCACGCCGACCAGATCGGCATTGCGCAGGTCGTCATAGGTGTCGCGGTCGCCGCGATAACCCAGACGCTCGACCAGCGCTTCGCGAAGCGCGGCCACGCGCTCGGCGAACGTGTCGGGGCGGTTTGCCGCCTCGGCCGCAACGCAGGTCGCGATTTCCGACAGGTGCGCGCGATAGGGCGCAAGATCGAGCGTGGGCCGCGCGGCACCGGAAAGCGCCAGTGCCGTATCCGCGATGGCCAGCTCCTGCTCGCCCGCACCGGCCGCCGCGGCGAGGGCCCGCGCGATCTCGGCGCCGGCGTCCGGCGCCAGGCGATAGGGCGGGTTCACGACGCGGCGCCGGCCTCGCCCGGCGGTGCGCGGAAGCGGCGCGGATCGTCGCGCGCGATGGCGTGGCTCACCACGCGCTTGATGTTCGACATGTTGCGCGCCACGGCCAGCACGCGGTCGTGCTCGGCCTGGTCGGCATAGACGCCGATGATGTAGACGGTGCCGTTGACGACATCGACCGAGTAGTTGACCGAGTTGATGCCCTTGGCGAACAGCAGGCGCGAGCGCAGCTCGTTGGCCGCCCACACGTCCTTGGCGTAGGCCTTGAGGCCGCCCTCGTCGGTCACCTCGATCTCGTTGATGATCTCGCGCACGCCGCTGGCCTTCCAGGCGAGGCGCACGGCTTCCGCGCGCGTGTCGGGGTTGGTGACGGCACCGGTCAGCAGCACGCGGCCTTCGTAGATCTGCGTGGAGATGTTGGAGAAGAGCGTGCTCTTGCCTTCCTGGAACCAGTAATTGTTGATCTCGAGCACGATGGCGTTGTCGGTGGCCGCCCCCTTGAGGCCGCGGTCCTGCATGGCGGTCGTGCCGACGGCGGCAGCCCCGCCCACGACGGCGCCCACGCAGCCGCCCAGCGAAAGCCCGGCGGCGAGAAGGCCGGCCAGCACGGGACCGGTGCGAACGCGAACGGGATGGGACATCGATGGCCTCTCCTTTGCCCTTCTATTTAGGGCGCTAGCGCGAGTCGCGCCAAGCGTCTTGCAGGTGCCGGGGCCAGCTTCCGGGGGCCACCAGCACCATGTCGAATCGCACTTCGAATGCGGCGAATTGAGGGCGCATCGCGACGAACTGTTCGGCCGCGCGCGCGATGCGCAGGCGCTGGGCAGGGTGTAGCGATTCGGCCGCATCCTCGGCCGAGGACCGCGCCTTCACCTCGACAAAGGCAAGGATCCGCCCGCGTCTTGCCACGATATCGACCTGTCCGGCAGGCAGGCGCAGGCCGGCCGCCACGATGCGCCAGCCGGCGAGGCGCAGCCGCCAGCGGGCAAGGAACTCCGCGTGCCGTCCGCGCCGCTCGGCCGCGACATGCCGGGCGGAGGTCACTTGCGCGTCTTGCCCGCAAGTTCGAGCGCGCGCGCATAGACCTGCCGGCGCGGCAGGCCGGTCGCCGCGGCCACGCGGTCGGCGGCATCGCGCACGCCATGATCCTTGAGTGCCGCCGCGATATGCCGGTCGAGGGCGGCGGGGTCGAGCGGGTCGGCCGCCCCTTCCACGGGCGGGCCCACGACGACGACGATCTCGCCGCGCGGTTCGCCGGCGGCCGCGTAGTGCGCGGCAAGTGCGCCAAGCGTGCCGGGCCGGCGTTCCTCGTGCAGCTTGGTCATCTCGCGCAGCACGCAGGCCGCGCGCGAACCCAGCACCGTTTCCATCGCGGCCAGCGTTTCGCCAAGCCGGTGCGGCGATTCGAACGCCACGAGCGTGGCCTTCACGTCCCTGAATTCGGCAAGCCGGCGCGAACGCGGGCCGGCCTTCGCCGGCAGGAAGCCCAGGAACAGGAACGGCTCGGCCGGCAGGCCCGACAGCGCAAGGGCGGTTGCCAGCGCCGACGGGCCGGGCACGGCGGTGACCGGCACGCCAGCCGCATCGGCCGCGCGCACCAGCGCCGCGCCCGGATCGGCGATGCCTGGCATGCCCGCATCGGAAACGAACGCGACCACCTGCGTGCGCGCGGCATCCGCCAGCTTCGGCGCGATGTCGGCCGATATGGTTTCATCGCATCGCACCAGCTTTGGCGCAGGAATGCCCAGCGCCGACAGCAGCCGCCGCGCCACGCGCGTATCTTCGGCCGCGATCGTGCCGGCGGCGGCGAGCACGCGCTTCAGCCGCCCGCTCGCATCGCCCAGATTGCCGATCGGCGTGCCGACAAGGTAAATCCCTGCCGCGATGTCCTGCATCCGATCGTCCGGATCCCGGTCGCTTTCCATTTCGATCCCCTGCTTCCCCGTCGGCGGCGGTGCTGCAACGTAGCGGGCAATCCGGGCCGTCGCCAATCCCGTGTCGGCCGGGGGCGTGAAAGCGCCCGTTACAGAAGCACTACAATTGTATAACCCAAAGTAGAATTTTCTTAACCTCCGTCGTTTAAGACTCTTGCCCGTCCATTGCGGGAGAGACGGGCCATGAAGACCGGAACCCTCAAGTCCAAAGCCATCGCGATCATCGCCATCGTCGCCGCCAACCTCGTGCTTCTTGCCGGTGCGGCCTTCTACCATCTCGAAGCGACGTCGGCGATCAGCCGGGCGCACGAGACGCGCTATGCAAGCTATCTTCTTGCCGACGAACTGCGGCAGAGCTCGGATGACCTGACGCGGCTGGCGCGCACCTATGTCGCGACGGGCGATGCCAATTATGAAAAACAGTATTTCGAAATCCTCGCCATCCGCGACGGCAAGCAGCCCCGCCCCGAGGCGTATCACCGCATCTACTGGGATTTCGTCGCCGCCAATCCCGGGCAGAAGCCGCGCCCGGACACGTTCAGCAAGCCGCTTCTGACGATGATGCGCGAACTGGGTTTCACGGAGAAGGAATTCGCGAAGCTCGAGGAAGCCAAGAAGAACTCCGACGGGCTCGTGAAGACGGAAGTGATCGCCATGAACGCGATCAAGGGTCTTTACGACGACGGCAAGGGCAACTTCACCGTCAAGAAGGACCCCGACCCGGCCATGGCGATCAAGCTGATGAACTCGCCCGAGTATCACAAGTTCAAGGCCGAGATCATGCGCCCGATCGACGAATTCTACGTCGAGATGGAGCGGCGGCTCGACGACAACGTGGCCACGGTGCTGGCCAGCGCGGCGCGTTCCAAGGCGGTTCTCGTCGTCGCCGTCGCGATCCTCATGCTTACCCTTGCCGGGGTGCTGTTCGGTGCCTACCGCAGGGTCATGCAGCCCCTCCTGCGCGTGCACGGCGCCATCGACAAGCTTCTTCACGACGATTTCGACATCGACGCGTCGATCGCGCATGCGCGCGACGAGGTGGGCCTGATCGGCGGCAGCGTCCTCAAGTTCCGCGATTCGCTTTCGTCCGCGCGGGAACTGCGCCAGCGCATCCAGAATGAAAGCGAGAGCCGCGACAGGCGCCTGACCGAGATGTCGCAGGCGGTCGGCGGGTTCACCCAGCGGATCGAGGACACGTTCCGGGCCTTGGGCGAATCGACCGGCAAGCTGGAGCGGACCGCACGCACCATGGGATCTTCGGCCGAGCAGACGCGCGCGCAGACCGAAACGCTCAATTCGGTCTCGAATTCCACGCTCGAATCGACCCAGACCGTCGCGGCCGCCACCGACGAGCTTTCGAAATCGATCACCGAAATCTCCCATCAGGTGCAGGAATCCGCGACCATCGCCGGACGCGCGACAAGCGAGGCGAACCGCACCGCCGAGCAGGTGCGCGAGCTTTCGAACGCCGCCACGCGGATCGGCGACGTCGTGCGCCTCATCAACGAAATCGCCTCGCAGACGAACCTGCTGGCCCTCAACGCGACGATCGAAGCCGCGCGGGCGGGCGATGCGGGCAAGGGGTTCGCGGTCGTGGCGAGCGAGGTCAAGAGCCTCGCCGCCCAGACCGCCAAGGCGACCGAGGAAATCGCCGCGCAGGTCCAGTCGGTGCAGAACGAGACGCAGACGGTGGTCCAGTCGATCCAGACGATCGGCGAGACCATCAGCCGCATGAACGAGATCGCCTCGGCCGTCGCCGCGGCGGTGGAAGAGCAGGGGGCCGCCACCGGCGAGATCTCGCGCAACGTGCAGCAGGCGGCGGGCAGCACGCGCCAGGTGACCGAAAGCATCTCGGTCGTGCGCCGCTCGGCCGACGAAACCGGTGCTGCCTCGAGCGAGGTGCTCGGTTCGGTTACCGACCTCACGCGTCAAAGCACCGTGCTGCGCGACGAGGTTTCGGGCTTCCTGGCGCGCATCAAGACGGCTTGATCCGGGCGAAGTCTCCCCCGCGCGAGGGCGCTCGCGCGGGGGAGACTGGATTCCGGGGGGCCGGGCCGCTAGGCTCGCACGAATTTCACGTGCGTCGCGTGCGAGGCCTTCCAGTTGAAAATGCGGTCCCTAGCAATGCTGTTCGCCGCCGGCTTTGCAGCCGCGTGTCTTGCCGGTTGCGAGCAGACGAACGAACTCGGCGCGAAGGTCGCGGGCATTTTCGGCCCCGGCCCGTCGGCGCCCGCAAGCGCCCCGCCCACCGCCCTGCCGCCGGCCGAAACCGCACCGGTTCCCGCCCCCGCACCGCCTTCCGCGTCGACCGCAACCGATGCGGCCGCCGCCGCCGCAGCGGCGCAAAGCGCCGCGCGCAAGGGCCCGCCGCGCGTGGCGCTGCTGCTGCCGCTCACGGGGCCCAACGCAGGCGTGGGCCGCGCGCTTCTGGATGCCGCCACGCAGGCCGTGTTCGAGGTGGCGGACGACGATTTCGTGCTGCTGGTGCGCGACACCGGCGGCACGCCGCAGGGGGCTGCCGCCGCGATGGACTGGGCGGTGGAACAGCAGGCACGGCTCGTGGTGGGTCCGCTGCTGGGCAGCGAGACGCAGGCCGTTTCCGCGCGCGCGCGTTCGGCCGGCATCGTGGTGCTGAGCTTTTCCAACGACCGCACGGTTGCCGCACCGGGCATCTTCACGCTGGGGATTGCGCCGCAGGATGCCATCGCGCGCACGATCGAATATGCGCGCTCGCGCGGGCTCGAGCGGTTCGCGGCCCTGGTGCCCGCCAACACGCTGGGCCAGGCGGCCGAACGTGCGCTGCGCTCGAGCCTTGCGTCCACGGGCGGCGAACTGGTGCGCGTGGAACGCTACGACACGGGTGCGCTCGACTATGCGCCTGCCGTGCGCCGGCTTGGCCAGCTCGCCGGCCCGCCGCCGCGGCTGGCGCGCGGCGAACTGGGCCCGCCGCCGCCGGAGCTCGATTTCGAGGCCGTGCTCGTGCCCGATTTCGGCGACCGGCTGGCGCAGGTCGTCGCCCAGCTCCACGGCAACGAGATCGACCCCGCGCGCGTCAAGTATCTGGGCATCCCGCTGTGGAACGATCCGCGCACGCTGCGCGAACCTTCGCTTCAGGGGGCGTGGTTCGCCGACACGGCCGCCGCCCCGCGCGCGGCGTTTGACGGGCGCTTTCGCGCCACGTTCGGCCGCCCCGCTCCGCGCGTGGCCGATCTTGCCTACGATGCCGTGGCGCTGGCCGCCATCGTCGCGCACGGCAAGGGGCCGGATGGTGCTGATTTCTCGCTCGCCGCCCTTGCCGCCGATTCGGGCTTCGCGGGCGTGGACGGCATCTTCCGCCTGCTGCCCGACGGCTTCGTCGAACGCGGCTACGCCGTGCTGGAAGTGCGCCGCGACGGCGCCTACGTGCTGAGCCCCGCGCCAGAGACGTTCGAGGCGCAGTCGAACTGAACCCCCGACGACGGAGTGCCGCCATGCCGACCGGAACCGTGCGCCTCCATCGCGTGCTCAAGGCGCCGCCCGAAAAGGTCTACCGCGCGTTCCTCGATGCCGATGCGCTCGCGCGCTGGCTGCCGCCTTACGGCTTCCTGTGCAAGGTCGCGCATCTGGAAGCGAAGGTCGGCGGCACGTTCCGCATGCGCTTCGTCAATTTCGGCACCGGCAACGGCCATTCCTTCGGCGGGGAATATCTCGAACTCGTGCCGGGCAAGCGGCTTCGCTACACCGACCGCTTCGACGACCCGAACCTGCCGGGCACGCTCACCGTCACCGTCGACCTCAAGCCTGTACTCTGCGGCACGGAACTGGACGTCGTGCAGGAAGGCATCCCCGAAGCGATCCCGACCGAGATGTGTTACCTCGGCTGGCAGGAATCGCTTGTACAGCTCGCACATCTCGTCGAGCCGGAAATTCCGGGGTGAGGGATTTTTCGCAGCGCACAACCAGAAATAAAATTCCAAAATCGGGCCCGAGAACGAATCCAAAGAATCACGATTTTCCGATATAGATTGAGAACTCGGGCGACACGGTGAGCCTCCCGGCCGTAGCACCGCTGCAAGGCGGGCGCATCATGGGGAAGCAAGGGAGCATCCCCCTCGGGTTTTACTGGCGCGGCAGGACCTGCCGCGCCAGTTCCGTTTTGAGGTCGCGCACGATCCGCTTTTCCCGCCGCGCGCGCTTATAGAGCCGCCGGACCTCCGACATTCTCAGCCTGTAGATCGAGATGACGTAGATCTCGTTGCGGCGGGTCGCGCGAAGGATGATCCTGAGCGGCCGCTGCGCGTCCACGAACGTGATTTCCGCGCTGCGCAGACGCCCCTTTGAGATGAAGCTGGCCGGGGAAAGGATGGCTTCACGCAGGCGCGCAAACTCTGCGAACGTGATATCCTTGTGTGTCAGCGTGATCTTGCTGAAATTCTCGTACGAGAGATGGACCGGCGTGCCGACCCTGACGCCAAGAATCCGGGACACCTCCGTATCGGTCCGCCATGCTTCGATCGGACTCGGTTGAATCCCGGGGCCAGCGAAATAGTTTGCGAGCGCGACTGTATCCATTTGGACGAGCGTCCGAATCTTAAATAGGTCTATTTTCTTGACAATACCTGCTTGCTGTCGCATGATGATGCAGCTTCTGCGTGCTGTTTGAAAAGTGCATATGTCCCAAGAATCGTTGCCGCTCCCGAGGCGAATGGCGGGCTGAGCCGCTGCGCGTGCGGGCGTTTCTGGTAACGTCACCCGCGAAAACGCGTTGCAGGTTACCTGCCTGCGATTTCAACGGGATAAACAGGTTACGTCGCCTGTTGTCGCGCGTTTTCGGGCGTCAGCCGCGCAGCGCGCCCAGAAGGCCGTTCAGCACCTTGCGGCCTTGGGCCGTGGCGCCGATGCCCGTTGGCGTGCGCTTGAGGAAGCCGTCGCGCACCATGCGTTCCACGCGTTCGGTGTCGAGCGCTTCGGACCCTTCAAGCGCCGCACCGGTCGTGCGCGCGAAGCGGGCGGCGTCGATCCCCTCGCGCAAGCGCAGGCCCATCATCAGCGCTTCGTCCACGCAGGTCTCGCGCGAAAGCGGCGTCTGTTCGGCCGTCGCGTGGCCTTGGGCTGCCACGCCCGCAAGCCATGTCTCGGGCGCCTTCTCCTGTCGGGTGGCGACGCGCCGGCCATCCACCGTGATGCGCCCGTGCGCGCCGGGGCCCACGCCCACATAATCCTCGTAGCGCCAGTAGGTGAGGTTGTGGCGCGACTCCTGGCCCTTGCGCGCGTGGTTCGAGATCTCGTAGCCCGGCATCTTCGCGGCTTCGAGCAGGGCTTGCGTGGCGTCGAAGAGCTGCTCCTGCACGTCTTCCGAAGGCATCGCCAGATCGCCGCGATCGGCGAGCGTTGCGAACTGCGTGCCCTTCTCGATGGTGAGCTGGTAGACCGACAGGTGCGTGGGCTGCCATTCCAGCGCCTGCGTCAGTTCGCGCTTCCAGTCGTCAACACCCTGTCCGGGGCGCGCATAGATCAGGTCGAACGAGAAGCGCTCGAACAGGGCGGCCGCGCGGTCCACCGCGCGGCGCGCCTCGCGCGCATCGTGGCCGCGGCCCAGGAACTTCAGCGCCTTGTCGTCCAGCGCCTGCACGCCGATCGACAGCCGGTTGACGCCCGCGGCCTTGAACGCGGCGAAGCGTTCGGCCTCGGCCGAATTGGGATTGGCTTCGAGCGTGATCTCGGGATCCCCGGCGATCGCCCAGCGCGTCGCGATGCGGTCGATGATCGCACCGGCCAGATGCGGGTCCATCAGCGAGGGCGTGCCGCCGCCAAAGAACACCGACGTCACGGTCCTGCCCGGCGTCAGCGCCGCGTAGTGGTCGATCTCGGCCAGCAGCGCCTTCTTCCATGCCTCGCCGTCGATCTTTTCGCGCACGTGGCTGTTGAAGTCGCAGTAAGGGCATTTCGACTTGCAGAACGGCCAGTGGACGTAGACGGCGTGGGTCATCTGATCGGGTCGAGGCAGGCGGCCTTGAATTTCGCGAAGGCCACGGCGCGATGGCTCATCGTGTGTTTCTTTTCAGGCTCCATCTCGCCAAACGTGATCGCGTGGCCGGCGGGCACGAACATCGGGTCGTAGCCGAAGCCGCGCGTTCCGCGTGGCGGCCACACGAGCGTGCCTTCCACCTCGCCGCGAAACAGCGACACTTCGCCGTCCGGCCAGGCGAGCGCGAGCACGGAAACGAACTTCGCCGTGCGGTCCTTGGCCCCGTCGAGTGCGGCTTCGACCATGCGCATGGCGCGCGCGAAATCGCGTTTCGGCCCCGCCCAGTTCGCGGTGAACACGCCGGGATCGCCGTCGAGGGCGCTAACGCAGATGCCGCTGTCGTCGGCCAACGCGGGCAGGCGCGTGGCGGTGGCGGTGTGGCGGGCCTTCAGCGCCGCGTTCGCCTCGAACGTGGTGCCGGTCTCGTCGGGTTCTTCCACGCCCAGCGATCCGGCCGATACGCAGTCGAGCCCGTAGGGCCGCAGCAGGTCGGCCATCTCGGCAAGCTTGCCCTTGTTGTGCGTGGCGACGACAAGCCGCCCGCCGGCGTTCAGACGCTGCCCGCCCATTTCGCGACCGCCTGCTTCTGGAGGAGGACGAGTTCGCCGATCCCCTTGCGCGCGAGCTTCAGCATCGCGAGCAGCTGGTCTTCGGCAAACGGGTCGCGCTCGGCCGTGCCCTGCACCTCGACGATGCGGCCATCGCCGCTCATCACGAAGTTCGCGTCGACCTCGCAGGCACTGTCCTCGGCATAGTCGAGATCGAGCACGCTTTCGCCCTTCGACACGCCGCACGAGACGGCCGCGACGTGATCGCGGATCGGGAATTTCGCAAGGCCCTTGGCCTTCAACAGCGGGAAGATCGCCTGATGCAGCGCCACCCACGCGCCCGTGATCGCGGCGGTGCGCGTGCCGCCATCGGCCTGCAGCACGTCGCAGTCGATCTTCACCTGCCGTTCGCCGAGCGCCGCCATGTCGGTGACCGAGCGCAGGCTGCGCCCGATAAGGCGCTGGATTTCCTGCGTGCGGCCCGACTGACGCCCACGCGCCGCCTCGCGGTCGGTGCGCGTGTGGGTGGAGCGCGGCAGCATGCCGTATTCGGCCGTCACCCAGCCCTGCCCGGAATTGCGCAGGAAGGGCGGCACCTTCTCTTCAAGCGAGGCGGTGACGAGGACGTGCGTGTCGCCGAAGCGAACGAGGCACGAACCCTCGGCATGCTTGGCGAAACCCGGCTCGAGGCGGACCTCGCGCATCTGGTCGGCGGAACGGCCCGAGGGACGCATGTTCGATCTCTTTTCGTATTCGGCGGCGGGAGGCGAACCTAGTCCGCGACGCGTTGACACGCAAGGCGGCCGCCACGGCGTCATGCCCGGCCTCGAGCCGGGCATCCACGATTTCCGCACCGGTGTTCGATGTCCAAGTCGTGGATGGCCGGGTCAAGCCCGGCCATGACGGGCGTGGACGCGTTGACACGCAAGGCAGGCGGTGCCTACCTAGTACGGCATGAGCCGAACCCCCATCGTGCCGTTCGAACGAAGGCCGCCGCAGGCTTCGGCTGCCGCACCGGCAGCCCCGGCCGATCCGCGCGCGGGCGGCATTGCCGCGATGGACGAACGCTCGCGCGAGGTCTTCCGCCGCATCGTCGAGGCCTATGTCGAAACGGGCGAGCCCGTGGGTTCGCGCACGCTTTCCCGCCAGCTTGCCGATCCGCTGTCGCCGGCCACCATCCGCAACGTGATGGCCGATCTCCAGGATCTGGGCCTGCTCTATTCGCCGCACACCTCGGCCGGCCGCCTGCCGACCGACCGGGGCCTGCGCCTGTTCGTCGACGGGCTTCTGGAAGTGGGCCGCCTGTCGGGCGAGGAGCGCGAGCAGATCGAAGCACAGTGCGCGGCCGGCGGGCGTTCGGTGGGTCAGGTGCTCGAGCAGGCGAGCGCGATGCTCGCAGGGCTGGGTCGCGGGGCGGGGCTCGTCATCGCGCCCAAGTCCGATTCGCCGCTCAAGCACGTGGAATTCGTGCCGCTGGGGCCGGGTCGCACGCTCGTCGTGCTCGTGACCGAGCGCGGGCTCGTCGAGAACCGCGTCGTGGAAACGCCGGTGGGGCTGACGCCGCAACAGCTCACGCAGGCTTCCAACTTCCTTTCGGCCCATCTCACCGGCCGCACGCTGGGCGAGGCGCGCGCCGACATCCTGCGCCGGCTCGAAGAGTCGCGCGCCGAGCTTGACCTGCTTTCGCAGAAGGTCGTCGAGCAGGGCCTTGCCGTGTGGTCGACGCCCGACAAGGGCAGCGTGGGCGAAGGCGTTCTCATCGTGCGCGGGCAGGCCAAGCTCCTCGAGGACGTCCACGCGATGGAGGATCTCGAGCGCATCCGCCGGCTGTTCGAAGCGCTCGAGCAGCACGAATCGATGGCGCGCATCCTCGAGCAGGCGCAGGCCGCCGACGGCGTGCAGATCTTCATCGGCGCGCAGAACGAGCTGTTCGGCCTGTCGGGCTGCACGACCATCGTGGCGCCCTATCGCGACGCCACCGAGCGCATCGTGGGCGCCATCGGCGTGGTGGGGCCCACGCGGCTCAACTACGCGCGCATCATCCCGATGGTCGACTACACGGCCCGCGTCGTGGGCCGGCTGGTCGGCTAGCGCGGCAAATCAACCCTTGCGCGCGCCGGGTTTTTCGCCCAAATGCCGGGCGCAACGAATGCAATTCCGCGAGAGACGATGACCGAACCCGCCAACGACCAGCCGCAGCCCGCCGCTTCCGAGACACCGGCGCCCGAAGCGCCGGCCACGCCCGACCCGCTGGCCGAGGCCATCGCGAAGATCGCCGCCCTCGAAGCCGAGATGGCGAAGACCAAGGACGCGGCACTCCGCGCGATGGCCGACGCCGAGAACATGCGCAAGCGCGCCGATCGCGAGATCGTCGATCGCGAGAAGTACGCCGTGGGCAATTTCGCCAAGGCGCTGCTGGCGGTTTCCGACAATCTGCGCCGCGCGCTCGATGCGGTCAGCGCCGAAGCGCGCGCCGCCGATCCGCATCTTGCCAAGCTCGCCGAGGGCGTGGAGCTGACCGAGCGCGAATTGCTCTCGGTGTTCGAGCGCAACGGCGTCGCCAAGATCGACGCGGCCGGCAAGCCGTTCGATCCGGCCCTCCATCAGGCGGTGGCACAGGTCGAGGCGCCCGCCGGCGTTGCGGCGGGTACGGTCGTCCAGGTTTTCCAGCCGGGCTACACGATCCATGGCCGCTTGCTGCGCGAGGCCATGGTCACGGTCGCGAAGGGCGCGCCCGCCCAGGGAATCGATACGACGGCGTAAGGCGCAAACGCCTTCGCCCGCGCGGGGCATTTGCGCCCGGCGCGGGTCGGAAGGTGGAACAGGTGTCGTCTACGCGCTCTGGCGGAACGCGCCGGATTTGCCGCTGCCGTCGATCGCTTCATAGGCCTTGCTGACCACCTTCGGAACCAGATTGGGCGCGGCATCGGCAGCAGCCGGGGCCGAGTCAGGCCCGAAGATGCGTGCGATGCGCGTCTGGTAGCGCGGGTCAACGACATCTACGAAAGCGTCAAACGTGCCCTGGATGAGTCCGGCCTTGGTGGCCAGCTGACGGGTTTCGAGCTTGACCTCATCGCGCGTCGAAGGGCGTGCCGCTTGCGCGCGCACGGCTTCGGCTGCCCGGGCGCTTTCGGCGGCCTGGCTGCGAACCTGGTCTGTGGTCGAACCCTGTGCCGTCTGACGCTGGCCCGGAAGGGACACGGCCTGACGGCTCTCACCCACAAGGGGCAAGGGCGGCACGACACCGACATTCTGAACGGTCGTCATAACACGAACCTCGTTTCTCGAAGTTCTGAGGACCCCCAACCGCAGCTTCCATTGATTTTCAACGGAACGTGATGCACTGCGACCGAGTATTCCTCACGGTCTTTATAGGCATCCTTCACAAGTATGTCAAGAATTTTTCCTGTGAGGGTATTTCGACGAAAAAGCGACCGCCGACCCCGCCGGAATGACGTTGGCCGTTGCATGGCTGGGGCCACCTGCCTATATCGCTGCTGAAGGTAGGGTCTTCGCTGAGAAGGCCTGACCAGCGACCCCAGAAAGACGGGGTCCCGTGCCGGTGCCATCTTGGGCCGGCTTGGCGGGGCTGCCGCAAAGCGAGGATTTCATGAGCAAAGTCATTGGTATCGACCTCGGCACGACGAATTCCTGCGTCGCCGTGATGGAAGGGACGACCCCCAAGGTCATTCCCAACGCCGAAGGCGCCAACACCACTCCGTCGATCGTCGCTTTCGCCGATTCGGGCGAGCGCCTCGTCGGCCAGCCGGCCAAGCGCCAGGCGGTGACGAACCCGACCGACACGTTCTACGCGATCAAGCGCCTCATCGGCCGCCGCTTCGAAGACCCGATGGTCTCGAAGGACGTGGGCCTCGTGCCCTACAAGATCGTCAAGGCCGACAACGGCGACGCGTGGGTGGACTCGAAGGGCAAGAAGTATTCGCCCTCGCAGATCTCCGCCTTCACGCTGATGAAGATGAAGGAGACCGCCGAAGCCTATCTCGGCGAGACGGTCACGCAGGCCGTCATCACGGTCCCGGCCTACTTCAACGACAGCCAGCGCCAGGCCACGAAGGATGCAGGCAAGATCGCCGGCCTCGAGGTGCTGCGCATCATCAACGAGCCGACGGCGGCGGCACTTGCCTACGGGCTCGAGAAGAAGAAGGCCGGCACGATCGCGGTCTACGATCTGGGCGGCGGCACGTTCGACGTGTCGATCCTCGAGATCGGCGACGGCGTGTTCGAGGTGAAGTCGACCAACGGCGACACGTTCCTTGGCGGCGAGGATTTCGACAAGGAGATCATCGACTATCTCGCGACCGAGTTCAAAAAGGAGCAGGGCATCGACCTGCGCACCGACAAGCTCGCCCTCCAGCGCCTGAAGGAAGCGGCCGAAAAGGCGAAGATCGAGCTGTCCTCGGCCGTGCAGACGGAAGTGAACCTGCCGTTCATCACCGCCGACGCGTCGGGGCCCAAGCACCTCAACATCAAGCTCACCCGCGCCAAGCTCGAAAGCCTGGTCGACGTGCTGATCCAGCGCACGATCGAGCCGTGCCGCTCGGCGCTGAAGGATGCCGGCCTCAAGGCCAGCGAGATCGACGAAGTCGTTCTCGTGGGCGGCATGACGCGCATGCCCAAGGTCATCGAGACGGTGAAGCAGTTCTTCGGGCGCGAGCCGCATCGCGGCGTCAACCCCGATGAGGTCGTCGCGATCGGTGCGGCCATCCAGGCGGGCGTGCTCAAGGGCGACGTCAAGGACGTGCTGCTGCTCGACGTGACGCCGCTGTCGCTGGGCATCGAGACGCTGGGCGGCGTGTTCACGCGCCTCATCGACCGCAACACCACGATCCCCACGCGCAAGGGTCAGGTCTTCTCGACCGCCGAAGACAGCCAGAGCGCGGTGACGATCCGCGTGTTCCAGGGCGAACGCGAGATGGCGGCCGACAACAAGATGCTGGGCCAGTTCGATCTCGTCGGCATCCCGCCTGCGCCGCGCGGCGTGCCGCAGATCGAGGTCACGTTCGACATCGACGCCAACGGCATCGTCCAGGTCTCGGCCAAGGACAAGGGCACGGGCAAGGAGCAGCAGATCCGCATCCAGGCTTCGGGCGGCCTTTCGGACTCCGAGATCCAGAAGATGGTCAAGGACGCCGAGGCCAACGCGGCCGAGGACAAGAAGAAGCGCGACCTTGTCGAAGCGAAGAACCGTGCCGAAAGCATGGTCCACGACATCGAGAAGAACGTGAAGGATCACGGCGACAAGCTCTCCGCGGCCGACAAGACCGCGATCGAGCAGGCCATCGCGAACCTGAAGTCGGCCAAGGACGGCACGGATGTCGAGGACATCAAGGCCAAGACCGAGGCGCTGATGCAGGCGTCGATGAAGCTGGGCGAGGCGATGTACAAGGCCCAGCAGGCCGATGGCGCGGCAGCCGCGGGCCCGGGTGCGGGCCCCGAAGCGCCGGCCGGCGGTGGCGGCGAGGCGGGTGCCTCGGGCGCGCCGAAGGACGAAAAGGTCGTCGACGCCACGTTCGAAGACGTTTCGGACAAGAACAAGAAGGCGTAAAGGACCGGTGGAACGGCCGGGCGGTGCGCGTCGCGCGCATCGCCCGCGCCGTCCCGGCCGACGGAGATTTCGCGCGTGGCGAAGCAGGATTTTTACGAGCTGCTCGGAGTGGCCAAGGGTGCGTCCGCGGACGACATCAAGAAGGCCTATCGCAAGCTCGCCATGCAGTATCACCCGGACAAGAACCCGGGCGACAAGAAGGCCGAGGCCAAGTTCAAGGAAATCAACGAGGCCTACGACGTCCTGAAGGACGACCAGAAGCGCGCGGCCTATGACCGCTTTGGCCATGCCGCGTTCGAGCAGGGCGGCGGCGGTCCGCGCGGCGGCGGAGGCTTCGGCTTCGAGGCCGGCGGTGCCGGCGGGTTCGCCGACATCTTCGACGAGATGTTCGGCGAGTTCATGGGCGGCGGCCGGCGCGGGGCAGGGCCCCAACGCGGCGCCGATCTTCGCTACAACCTCGAGATCTCGCTCGAAGACGCCTATCACGGCAAGCAGGCGACAGTGCGCGTGGCAGCGCTGCATGCCTGTGAAACCTGCCACGGCTCGGGCGCCGAGGCGGGTTCAAAGCCCGCGACGTGCCCCACCTGCCGCGGGCAGGGCAAGGTGCGCGCGCAGCAGGGCTTCTTCACGATCGAGCGCGCCTGTCCGCAGTGCGGCGGAGCGGGCCAGATCATCGAGAAGCCTTGCAAGACGTGTCAGGGCCAGGGTCGCACGCGCAAGGAGCGCACGCTGTCGGTCAACATTCCGGCCGGCGTGGAAGACGGCACGCGCATCCGCCTTGCCGGCGAGGGCGAGGCGGGCATGCGCGGCGCGCAGCAGGGCGATCTCTACCTGTTCCTGACGCTGAAGCCCCACAAGCTGTTCCATCGCGAAGGCTCCGACATCTACTGCCGTGTGCCACTGCCGATGACGACGGCAGCACTGGGCGGCTCGATCGAGGTGCCGACCGTCGATGGCGGGCGCGCGAAAGTGACGATCCCGGCCGGCGCCCAGTCGGGCCAGCAATTCCGCCTCAAGGGCAAGGGTATGTCGGTGCTGCGCAGTGCCGCGCGCGGCGACATGTTCATCGAGGCCGTCGTGGAAACGCCGGTCAACCTCACCAAGAAGCAGCAGGAGCTTCTGCGCGAGTTCGAGGGCAGCGGCGGCGGCAACAAGAGCCATAGCCCCGAAAGCGCCAGCTTCTTCGCCAAGGTGAAAGAACTCTGGGACGACCTGCGCAGCTAGGCTGCCCGCGTCATCCGGCCTGCGGCATGACCAGGCCAATTCCCTTGCCGGTCACATTCAGATCGCAGCTCAAGAAGCTTTCCGGATCAATCCGGCGGATCGCGTATGACTGATCGTTGAGCGTGGGCGACTGCGTGAACAGGCCGTCGCGGTTGAGATTCCTGTCGAGACCGTGATCGAGGATGAGGCCGAGCACGGCGGTCACCTCGCCGGACGCCTGTCCCATCGGCAGGAGAATGCGCTCGAACGCGACCGGCCGGACCCGGCCCCACACGCCGACGCGGATCGAATAGATCGGAACGCATTCGTCGACCACCTGGTCGTAGATCGCCAACGTGCGCGCGACCAGGTCCGGCGGAGCAATCTGCTCGATCAGCTTGCCGATCTTCGATCCGCCGTCGGTGTATTCAAGCTCGTCGCCCTGATAGGTCATGCGGAAATTGCGCGGCCGTTTGCCGTCGCCTTCCGGCTCGATGCCGTAGAGCATCATGTTCGACCACCACGGCCCCCATTCCTCGGGCCGGAACAGGTCGCGCGGCAGGAACGGCCGCCCGCCGCGCTTGGCCGCCCACAGGGCGCCGAAGGCGCGCATTTTCGGGCTCCAGATATGGTCCGCCGTCGCGGTCGTCGGTGCAGGCTGGGTCATCGTCCGGCAATAAGTGTGGCAGTTCGGTCGGCCACCCGGCAACCGGCTTGCGCGCCGGGCGGCCGGTCGCGACGGTCGCCGGAAGGCCGGCGGCATGCTATCTGGCTTGCCGATGTTCGAGCTGATCCGCCTCGCCCGGCCGAAGCACTGGGTCAAGAACGCGTTCGTCGCGGCCCCGCTGTTTTTCACGCCGGATGCCATTACCGCCGCGAGCCTCCAAGCCGTCGCACTGGCCGTCCTCGCGTTCAGCCTCGCCGCTTCGGCAGTCTATGTCGTGAACGACTATTTCGACCGCGATGCCGACCGGCTCCATCCGCGCAAGCGCGAACGGCCGCTCGCGTCCGGCCGCGTGTCGGGGAAGGCGGCACTCGGCTTCGCGACGATCCTTGCGCTTGTCGCACTTGGTCTTTGCGCATTCCTGCCGGCCGCCTTCGGCCGGATCCTCGCGCTGTATCTCGCGATCAACGCGGCGTACTCGGCGAAGCTGAAGCATGTCAGCCTGCTTGATGTGCTGATCGTCTCGGCCGGGTTCGTCCTGCGCGTCGAAGCGGGTGCCGCGGCTGCAGGCGTTTCGGCGAGCGTGTGGATCGTGGTGTGCACGGGGCTGCTTGCGCTTTTCCTGGCGATCGCCAAGCGGCGCGACGACCTGACCGCCGCGATGGGCACGGCACATCGCGGCGCGCTTGACGGCTACAACCTGCGTTTCGTCGATACCGCGCTGGCCGTCGTGCTCGGCGCCCTGCTCGTCAGCTACGTGATCTACACGACCGACGCCAACGCGCTGCAGCGCTACGGCACCGACCGGCTCTACCTGACGGTGCCGTTCGTCGTCGCCGGCGTGCTGCGCTATCTCCAGATCGCGCTGGTCGAGGAACGTTCAGGCTCGCCCACCGACCTTGCGGTCGGCGACAGGTTCCTTCTTGCCTGCGTTCTGGGCTGGATCGCCGTGTTCGGCTATCTGATCTACGCATGAGCGTGCGCTGGAAGGATCTCCGGTTGACCGGCTGGGGCCGCGGACCGGCTTCCGCGGCGCAGGCCGCGCGTCCCGAGCGCGCCTCGGCCGCGGCGGAAGCGCTCGCGGCGGCGCGCGGCGAAGGTGCGGCCCTTTTCGCGCGCGGTGCCGGGCGAAGCTATGGCGATGCCGCACAGCTTTCCGGCGGCCGGGCCCTGCTGACGGCACGGCTCGACCGCATCCTTGCCTTCGATGCCGCAACCGCGCGCGTGGAATGCGAAGCGGGCGTGACGTTCCGCGCGCTGCTCGACACATTCGTGCCGCGCGGTTTCGTGCCGCCGGTCTCGCCGGGTACGGCCTTCGTGACCGTGGGCGGCGCCATCGCGGCCGACGTCCACGGCAAGAACCACGACCGCCACGGCTCGTTCGGCGATCATGTCGACTGGATCGACATGCTGCTTGCCGATGGCCGAATCGTGCGCACGGGCCCGGATGCCGAGCCCGAGCTTTTCCGCGCCACGCTCGGCGGGATGGGGCTGAGCGGCATGATCCTGCGTGCCGGCTTCCGCCTGCTGCCGGGAAGTCCCGCACTTGCCGTGCACGCGCGCCGCATCGCGAACCTCGAAGAGTTCTTCGCCGCCTTCGCCGCCGCGCGCGACAGCGCCACCTATTCGGTTGGCTGGGTCGATGCGCTTGCCCGCGGCCGGTCGCTGGGCCGCGGCATCTTCGAGACGGCGGAATTCGCCGCCGGTGGTGCGGCCGCACCCGCCCGAAAGCCCCTGCCGGTGCCGTTCGACCTGCCGGCGTTCGCGCTGTCGGGGCCAAGCGTGCGCGCGTTCAACGAGATCTATTGGCGGCGCGTGCCTTCGGCCGGGCGCGAGGACGTGCGTGCGCTCGATGCATTCTTTTATCCGCTGGACCGTCTGTCCGACTGGCATCGGCTCTATGGCAGGCGCGGTTTCTACCAGTTCCAGTCGGTCGTGCCGGATGGCGCGGCATTGCCGGCCGTGCGCGCGATGCTCGAGACGGTCGCCTCGGGCGGTAACGCTTCGTTCCTCGCCGTCCTGAAGACGCTGGGCAGCGAAGGGCGGGGCTTTCTTTCGTTTCCGATGCGCGGGGTGACGCTGGCGCTCGACATTCCGCGCTCGGCCGGTGCCGACGAGCTGATGAAAAAGCTCGAGCGCATCTCGTGCGACGCAGGCGGGCGCATCTATCTGGCCAAGGATGCCGTGATGTCGCCCGAGACGTTCCGGGCGACCTATCCCGGCCTTCCCGCGTTCGAAGCTGCCCTGCAGCGCCTCGATCCGGCAGGCCGCTTTGCAACCGACCAGTCGCGGCGCCTCGCGATCGGCGGGCGGGCGGCATGAGCGATACCTGGCTCATTCTCGGCGCATCGTCTGCCATCGCGCGGGCCTTCGCGCGCGTTGCGGCAATTCGGGGTGCCGACGTGCTGCTCGCCGCGCGCGATATCGACGATGCGGGCGCCACCGCGGTCGATATCGCGATTCGCACCGGCCGCCGCGCCGAGGTCGTTGCGTTCGATGCGACCGACGAAGCGGCGCACGCGGCACTTGTCGAACGTGCACGCGCTTTCGCAGGCGAAGGCACGCTCAACGTCTTCCTCGCGTTCGGCGCGATGCCCGAGCAGTCGGCCATCGATGCGGACCCGATGCTCGTCGGCCCGACGATTGCAGCGAACTTCACTTCCGCTGCCGTGTTGCTGCACCGGCTTGCCCCGGTGCTCGAAGCGCGGGGGGCCGGTGCCGTCGTGGCGCTCGGCTCGGTCGCGGGCGATCGCGGGCGTCTCAAGAACTATGTCTACGGTTCGGCCAAGGCGGGCCTTCACGCCTATCTCCAGGGCCTGCGCGCGCGGCTCGTGCGCAAGGGCGTGCATGTCGTGACGCTGAAGCCCGGCTTCGTCGACACCGCGATGACATGGGGCCTGCCGGGCATGTTCCTTGTCGCTTCACCCGAAACGATCGCGGCCGCTGCCCTCGATGCGGCCACGCGCAAGCGCGACATCGTCTATGCGCCGGGCTTCTGGTGGGGCATCATGACGATCATCCGGCACATTCCGGAACGCATCTTCAAGAAGCTGAACATCTGACGGGGCGAAACTTCATGTCTATCCGGATCGGCGTTGTGGGGGCGGCGGGGCGCATGGGCCAGATGCTCGTGCGCGAGATCGTCGCGACAACGGGTGCAGCCTTCGGCGGCGGCACCGAAAACCCTTCGAGCCCCAGTCTCGGCCGCGATGTCGGCGAGATCGCGGGGCTGGGCGCGCTGCAGTCGAAACTCGGCGCCGATCCGGCAGCCCTTTTCGGCGCGTGCGAAGCCGTGATCGATTTCACCGCGCCGGCGGCGACATGCGCGCACGCGGCACTCGCGGCTTCCAACCGCAAGGTGCTGGTGATCGGCACGACCGGCGTCACCGCCGACGACCAGAAGAAGATCGATGCGGCGGCCAGGTCGACGGCCATCGTCCAGTCGACCAACTTCTCCCTCGGCGTCAATCTCGCCTTCGCGCTGGTCGAAGAGGCCGCGCGCCGGCTGGGCCCCGATTACGACATCGAGATTTTCGAGGCGCACCACAAGCACAAGGTCGATGCGCCCTCCGGCACGGCGCTGTCGCTGGGGCGTGCGGCGGCCAAGGGCCGCGGGCTCGACTTCGCGAAGGACACGGTGCGCGCGCGCGACGGCCACACCGGTGCACGGCCCGCGGGCCCGATCGGCTTTTCGGTTGCGCGCGGCGGCTCGGAAATCGGCGAGCACACCGTCATGTTCATGGGCGACGGCGAGCGGCTGGAGATCGCGCACAAGGCGCAGGGCCGGCAGGTTTACGCAAAAGGTGCGGTGCGCGCGGCCTTGTGGGCGCAGGGCAAGGCGCCCGGGCTCTACTCGATGCGCGACGTGCTCGGGCTCTGACGCCAGCGGGCCAGCGCCTCTTCGATCATGTGCGCAAGTTCGATGCGCTCGGCCGGCCCCAGGAAACGGCCGATGGTCGTGGTGCGCCCGTGGCTGGCGAGCCTGACGGCCGGTGCGCCCGCACCCCGGTGTTCGATGCGCACCTTCAGCCAATAGGGCTCGAGCGTGCGCCGGTCGACGCGGCCCGCGCGGTCGGTCCGCACGATCTCGAACCGGTCGGCGTGCAGCGTCAGCCGTTCGCTTGCCGCCGCGCGCGCATAGCTCACGCGGAACGCGATCCAAACGAGCACGATATCGGCGCCCAGGAACCCCACGACCGGCCAGGCGCCCAGCGCCACGAATAGGCAGCCCGAAAGGAAGCTTGCCGCGCAAAGGATGCCCATCAGGACCGCGAAGCCGCGCGGCGGCAGCGATCGGTGCGGGTTGAGCGTCAGGTCGAGCAGCGGGGCGGTTGCTTCGTCCACACCCCGGATGATAGCGCGCCTGCGGCGGCCGTCCAGCTTGACCGGACGCGCGCGGCGGCCTATCCCGCAAGGCGATGAAAAAAGAGCATGTCCGCGAATTCTATTCCCGGCTCGCGAAGGCGAACCCGGAACCGAAATCCGAGCTGGAATGGGGCAACCCCTACCAGCTCCTCGTCGCGGTCGTGCTTTCCGCGCAGGCGACCGATGTGGGCGTCAACAAGGCGACCCGCGCGCTGTTCGCGGCGGTGAAGACGCCGGCCGAAATGCTGGCGCTGGGTCTTGAAAAACTGCGCGCCCACGTGAAGACGATCGGGCTGTTCAACACGAAGGCGAAGAACGTCATCGCGCTCTCCGAAATCCTCGTGCGCGCGTACGGCGGCGAGATCCCGCGCGAGCGCGAGAAGCTCGAGGAACTGCCCGGCGTGGGCCGCAAGACCGCCAACGTCGTGCTCAACGTCGCTTTCGGCGAGCCCACCATCGCGGTCGACACGCACATCTTCCGCGTGGGCAACCGCACGGGACTGGCGAAGGGAAAGACGCCGCGCGAGGTCGAGGACGGGCTGCTGAAGGCCACGCCCGACGATTTCCGCCGCCATGCGCATCACTGGCTGATCCTGCACGGGCGCTATGTGTGCAAGGCGCGCAAGCCCGAATGCTGGCGCTGCATCGTTGCCGAATTCTGCGCCTTCAGGCCGAAGACGAAGGCGCCGGAAGCCTGATCTAGCCGCGCCTGTCGGCGTCGAAGCGCTGCAGGCACGGTTCGACCGGCAGCGGCTTGCCCGCGAAATTGCGCGCATCGACATGCGTGACGTGCTGGCTGCCGTCGCGCTCGCGATAGATGAAGAGTTCGAGGAAGCATTCGGGTGCGCGATAGCGCCACACTTCGGCCGGCCCGTCGCGGCGCACGAACGCGGCTTCGCCAAAGCGCGAGATGACGGCCGGCTTGTCGAGCCCGATGATCGCGCGGGCCCCCGTGGCGGCGGGCACGGCGGCAACCTGCCGCGCCGGATCGCCGGCGTCGACCGGCCCCGTCGGCGCCGGACTGCTTGCCACCGGGGCAGCCGGCGCCGGAGCAGCGGAAGCCGCCGGAGCCGCATCGGGCGTGCCCGCACAGGCCGCAAGAAAGGAAATGGCGGCACCCGCGAAGGCGGATGCCGCCAGCCGCATCGATCTCATTTCATTCAGCCGCCGTCGTTGGCGTCCGTCTTCACGAGCTTGCTGGCGTCGACCTGGACTTCGCCGGCAACCTGCCCGCCTTCCTCGATCTCGATCTTGCCGTAGCGCACGGTGCCGGTGACCTTGCCGGTCGAGCGGATCCACAGCTTCTGGCGCACGGTGAGCGTGCCTTCGAAGGTGCCGGCGATCTCGGCGTTCTCGATCTCCGCCATGCCCTTGAAGACGCCGTTTTCGGCGATCTCGATGAAGCGGCTGTCGGAAAGCGACGCCTCGACCCGGCCTTCGACGACCAGCCGTTCGCACGACGTGATCTGGCCCGAGAGCACGATCTCGCGCCCGACGATGAGCTTGCGCCCTTCGACCTGGTCGCTCGTCGCGCGCGCGGGAACGGCCGTGCGGGCGGCACTGGGCGCGATGGGGCCGGCAACCGAGCGCGCGAGCGCGCCCGGCGAGGGCGGCGTGGGGCGCGGGAACGGGCGCGGGGCGATCGCCTCGGCTTCCGTGTCGCCGCCCATCGTGGGCTCGACCGCGTCGGCGGCCTTCGATTCCTCGGATTCGTCTTTCTTGCGACGGAACATGAATTCTTGGTCCTTCCTCAAGTGCCCTGCCCCGAAAGGCGGTTGGCGGCCGTGCGTCGCCAGGCTTCGACAAGATGCGTCGTCGTGGCGACCGCCACGACGGGAGCGGCGAGATTGACGAGCGGCACGGCCGAAAGCGCTGCGAAGGCCGCGCCGGCAAGCCACGCCTGTCCGCGCCGTTCGCGCCACAGGAGGCGCATATCGGGCGAATCGAGCCGCCGGGCCGCACTCATGGTGACGTATTCGCGGGCCAGAAGAAAGCCGTTCGTCGCAAGGAAGACCGCAAGGTTGAGGCCCGGAACAAGGTAGAGCGGCAGGACCAGCAGGTTGAGTGCGAGCGACAGCACGATGAGGCCAAGGCTGCCGGCGATCTCAGCTAGCGTCCCCCGCCGGAAAGGCGGCGGCAGGCCCGGATAGTGGCGCTGCTCGACCGCGTCGGCGACCTCCTCGAGGAACAGTCCGAGGAATGCCGCCACGACGCTGGGGAAGAGCACGAACGACAGGCCGGCAAGCGCCAGTCCCCCCAGCGCGCCGGCGCCGATATCGAGCCACGTATTCTCGAAAAAGTGCGTGTGCGTCAGCGCCCAGCCCAGGCCCGCCCAGACCAGCCCGAAGGCACCGATCGTCAGCGCAAGGCTTATCGCCAGCGGGCGGCGCAGGCGCGGATCGCCAAGCTGGCCCAGTGCCAGGGCAAGTGCTTGCAGCAGTCCCATGGGCGAATCGGCGGGCGGCATCACGACGGGGATAGGAGCCAGACCTTTATGGCATTGGCAAGGCATGTCTTTTCGCGGCACCGATGGCGCTTGTGCGGCGCAACAGGGATGGCTATTTTCCGCGCCAATCGCAGCTCCCCCCACCGGAGTCGGAACTTGACCAACGCCAGCTACGACGTGCTCGGCATCGGCAATGCCATTGTCGATGTGATCTCCCGCGCGGACGACGCTTTCCTTGCCGCCAACGGGCTTGGCAAGGGCGCGATGACGCTCATCGACGAGGCGCGGGCCGAAGCACTCTACGGCCTGATGGGCCCCGGGCGCGAAAGCTCGGGCGGCTCGGCCGGCAACACGATCGCGGGGCTCGCCAGCCTCGGCGGCAAGGCCGCCTATATCGGGCTCGTGCGCGACGATCAGCTTGGCAACATTTTCCGTCACGATATCCGTGCGGCCGGCGTCGCGTTCGATACGCCGGCGGCCAAGAGCGGCCCGTCGACCGCGCGCTGCCTCATCTTCGTGACGCCCGATGCGCAGCGCACGATGCAGACCTATCTGGGCGCATGCGTCGAGCTTGGCCCCGACCAGGTCGATGCCGCGCGCGTGGGGGCGGCACAGATCACGTATCTCGAAGGCTATCTGTGGGACAAGCCGGCGGCCAAGGATGCGTTCCGCAAGGCGGTCGAGGTCGCGCACAAGGCCGGCCGCAAGGTTTCGCTCACGCTGTCCGATTCGTTCTGCGTGGGTCGCCATCGCGCCGAATTCCGCGATCTGGTCGAAAACCATGTCGACGTGCTTTTCGCCAACGAGGCGGAAATCCTGAGCCTCTACGAGACGAAGAATTTCGAGGAAGTCCTGCCGCACCTGCGCGCCAAGCCGCAGCGCATCGCCGCGGTGACGCGCTCGGAAAAAGGCTCGGTTGCCATCGGCAACGGCGAGGTGCACGCCGTACCGGCGCTTGCCGGCGTCAAGGTCGTCGATACGACGGGGGCGGGCGACCTTTATGCCGCCGGCTTCCTCCACGGGCTGACGACGGGGCGCGACCTTGCGACCTGCGCCAAGCTCGGCTCCATCTGCGCAGGCGAGATCATCTCGCATTACGGCGCGCGTCCTGAAACCGGCCTGCGCGAATTCGCCGCACGCCATTTGGCTTGAGAGATATGGAACTCCGCAACCTCGCGATCATCGCCCACGTCGACCACGGCAAGACCACGCTCGTCGACCAGCTCCTGAAGCAGTCCGGCACCTTCCGCGCGAACGAGAAGGTGGCCGAGCGCGCGATGGACTCCAACGACCTCGAGCGCGAGCGCGGGATCACCATCCTTGCCAAGTGCACGTCGGTCACCTGGAAGGACGTGCGCCTCAACATCGTCGACACGCCCGGCCACGCCGATTTCGGCGGCGAGGTCGAGCGCATCATGTCGATGGTCGACGGTGTCGTCGTGCTGGTGGACGCCGCCGAAGGCGCCATGCCGCAGACGAAGTTCGTCACGATGAAGGCGTTGGCGCGCGGGCTTCGCCCCATCGTCGTCATCAACAAGGTCGACCGCTCGGACGCCCGCGCGCAGGAAGTGCTGAACGAGGTGTTCGACCTGTTCGCGGCTTTGGGCGCCGACGACGACCAGCTCGATTTCCCCACGCTGTTCGCCTCCGGCCGGTCGGGCTGGGCGGCCGAGTCGCTGGAAGCGCCGCGCGAGAACCTCGACCCGCTTTTCGACCTGATCCTGCGCCACGTGCCGCCGCCGAAGGCCGACACGAGCGGCCCGTTCCGCATGCTGGCGACGACGCTTGAATACGACTCGTATGTCGGGCGCATCCTCACGGGCCGCATCTTCTCGGGCGTGGCGAAGACCAACATGGCCATCAAGTCGCTGAGCCGTGACGGCAAGGTTCTCGAAGAAGGCCGCCTCACGCGGCTTCTCGCCTTCCGCGGCCTCGAGCGCGTGCCGGTCGATCAGGCCGAGGCGGGCGATATCGTCGCCATCGCGGGCCTGACGCAGACGACGGTTGCCGACACGCTGTGCCAGACCGACGTTTCCGAACCCATCCCCTCGACGCCCATCGATCCGCCCACGCTGGCGATGACGTTCTCGGTGAACGATTCGCCGCTCGCCGGACGCGAAGGCACGAAGGTGACGAGCCGCATGATCCGCGACCGGCTGTTCCGCGAATCGGAAGGCAACGTCGCCATCCGCGTGCGCGAGACCGAAAGCGGCGAAGCCTACGAGGTCGCCGGGCGCGGCGAACTTCAGCTGGGCGTGCTGATCGAGACGATGCGCCGGGAAGGCTTCGAGCTTTCGGTGGGCCGTCCGCGCGTGCTCATCAAGACCGACGAGGACGGCAGCAAGCTCGAGCCGATCGAGGAGGTGCAGGTCGACGTCGACGAGAACTACGCGGGCGTGGTGGTCGAGAAGCTCGGCCGCCGGCGCGGCGAGATGACCGACATGCGCCCCTCGGGCGGCGGCAAGGTGCGCGTGACGTTCCACGTGCCCTCGCGCGGCCTGATCGGCTATCACGGCGAGTTCCTTTCCGACACGCGCGGCACGGGCATCATGAACAAGATCTTCCACAGCTACGCGCCGTGGAAGGGCAACATCGAGGGCCGCCACACGGGCGTGCTCATCTCCAACGCCGACGGCGTGGCCGTGGCCTTCGCGCTGTGGAACCTCGAGGACCGCGGGCCGATGATGATCCAGCCGGGCGTGCCGGTTTACGAGGGCATGATCATCGGCGAGCACACGCGCGACAACGATCTCGAAGTCAACCCGATGAAGGCCAAGAAGCTCACCAACATCCGCGCGGCCGGCAAGGACGAGGCGGTGGTGCTGCAGACGCCCAAGATCCTGACGCTCGAGCAGGCCATCGCCTACATCAACGACGACGAAGTCGTCGAGGTGACGCCGAAATCGATCCGCCTGCGCAAGAAGCTGCTCGACCCCAACGCGCGCAAGCGCGCCGACCGGGCCGCGGATGCCGAAGCGAGCTGAAGCCTAGCGCAGGCTCGCGTTGATCTTCGCGATCTCGCCCGCACCCGGGCAAAGCTCGGCGTCGGACAGCGCGTTGAGCGGTTTTTCGACCGTCTTCAGCGCGGCGTGCAGGTCGACGGGCTCCTCGTCGAGATAAAGCAGGCCCGTGACGATCTCCCCCGCTTCCTGCCGGCGCTGGAGATAGGTAAGCGCGGCCACGCGGTCCGACGTGTCGTAGTCGGCCGCCACCTTCTTCAGCCGGATCACGCTGCCGTCGTGCTGGCGCACGTCGACCGATTCGCCCGGCGCGTACTGGGTCGTGATTTCGCCACGCGCGGGGATCACGTCGAGGCGGTTCACCGCCTCGTTATGGGCGCGCACATAATCGAAGCTGCGCGTCGAACCCTCGTGGTTGTTGAAGGCCACGCACGGGCTGATGCAGTCGATGAAGGCGGCCCCGCCATGCAGCAGCCCTGCCTTGATCAGGGGCACAAGCTGGGCCTTGTCGCCCGAAAAGCTGCGCGCCACATAGGTGGCGCCAAGTTGCAGCGCCATGCCGATCAGGTCGATGGGCTCGTCGGAATTGACGACGCCCTTCTTGCTTTTCGAGCCGCGGTCGGACGTCGCCGAGAACTGGCCCTTGGTCAGGCCGTAAACGCCATTGTTTTCGACGATATAGAGCATGTTGACGCCGCGCCGGATCGCATGCGCGAACTGGCCAAGCCCGATCGAGGCCGAATCGCCGTCGCCCGACACGCCCAGATAGACGAGATCGCGGTTGGCGAGATTGGCGCCCGTCAGCACAGAGGGCATTCGCCCATGCACCGAATTGAAGCCGTGGCTGGCGCCGAGGAAATAGGTGGGTGTCTTCGACGAGCAGCCGATGCCGGAAAGCTTGGCGATGCGATGCGGCGGCAGCGACAGCTCGAAGCACGCCTGGATGATCGCGGCCGAGATCGAATCGTGCCCGCAGCCCGCGCACAGCGTCGAGACGGCGCCTTCATAGTCGCGCCGCGTGAAACCGAGCGCGTTGGCCGGCAGCGAGGGATGGCGGAATTTCGGTTTGGGAAGATAGGTCATGGCACGGCCTTGCGTAGCGGCGTGACGTTGGCGCCCGCCATGCGGTCGGCGATCGCCTTGACGATGAAGCGGGCAGTGATCGGATTGCCGTCGAAATTGAGGACCGGAACGATGCGCGCGGGATCGATGCCAAGCTCGTTGACGATGAGCGTGCGCATCTGCGCGTCGCGGTTCTGCTCGACCAGGAAGACGCTGTCGTGCGCGGCGATGAATTCCGCGACCTCGGGGCCGAACGGGAAGGCGCGCACGCGCAGCGCATCGAGATGGACATTGCGTTCGTGCAGCGTGTCCAGCGCTTCGTCCATCGCCGGGCTGGTCGAGCCGTAATAGATCACGCCTGCGCGCGTGGGCTGCTGTGCTGGCCTTGCCACGGCGGCGGGCGCGAGCTTTGCCGCCGTCGCGAACTTGCGCAGCAGCCGCTCCATGTTGTCGACGTAATCCGGCCCTTCCTCGGAATAGCGCGCCATGCGGTCCTTGGTGGTGCCGCGCGTGAAGAAGGCGCCCTTCGTGGGATGCGTGCCGGGCAGCGTGCGAAAGGGGATGCCGTCGCCATCGACGTCGAGATAGCGGCCGAACTGGCGCGCGGCGTCGAGGTCGGCCGCACTCATCACCTTGCCGCGATCGAGCTTGCGCGCCGGGTCCCAGGCGAGCGGCGCGCACAGCCGCTCGTTCATGCCGATCTCAAGCTCGAGCATCACGAAGATCGGCGTCTGCAGCCGGTCGGCCAGATCGAAGGCGGTGGCGCCGAACTCGAAGCATTCGCGCGGATCTTCGGGAAACAGCAGCACGTGCTTGGTGTCGCCGTGGCTGGCATAGGCGCAGGAAAGCACGTCGGACTGCTGGTTGCGCGTGGGCATGCCCGTCGACGGGCCGCCGCGCTGCACGTCGAACACGACGGCCGGGATTTCCGCGAAATAGGCAAGGCCGAGGAATTCCTGCATCAGCGAGATGCCCGGCCCCGACGTGGCCGTGAAGGCGCGCGCGCCGTTCCATGCCGCCCCGATCACCATGCCGATCGAGGCAAGCTCGTCTTCCGCCTGGACGATCGCGTAACGGCCCTTGCCCGTCTCCTTGTCGGTGCGATAGCGCCGGCAGTGGCGCTCGAACGCTTCGGCAAGCGAAGAGGACGGCGTGATCGGATACCAGGCGCACACGCTTGCGCCGCCATAAACCGCACCCAGTGCCGCTGCCGAATTGCCTTCAAGGAAGATCCTGTCGCCGATCGCCTCGCGCCGCGCCACGCGGATGCCGAGCGGGCACTGGAGATTCTCAAGCGCCCAGTCGCGGCCCATGTGGAACGCCTTGACGTTGGGCGCGATCAGCTTGTCCTTGCCCTTGAACTGTTCGGACAGCAGCTGTTCGACGACGGCCGGCTCGATCTCGAGCAGCGCCGACAGCGCGCCGACATAGACGATGTTCTTGAAAAGCTGGCGCTGGCGCGGGTCGGAATAGGTGCGGTTGCACATCTCCGTCAGCGGCACGCCCACGACGTTGATGTCCTTGCGGAACTTCGAGTCCGGCATCGGCTTCGAGCTGTCGTGGAACAGGTAGCCGCCCGGCTCGATCTCCTTGACGTCGCGGTCCCAGGTCTGCGGGTTCATCGCGACGGCAAGGTCCACGCCGCCGCGCGCACCCAGATAGCCCTTCTCGGAAATGCGCACCTCGTACCAGGTCGGCAGGCCCTGGATGTTCGAGGGGAAGATGTTGCGCGGCGTGGCGGGCACGCCCATTCGCAGGATCGCCTTGGCGAAGAGCTGGTTGGCCGACGCCGAACCCGAGCCGTTGACGTTCGCGAACTTGACGACGAAGTCGTTCGTCGCTTCTAGCCTTTGCGGCATGCGTGCCCCGCGTGGGTCATTTCAAGAAGGAACTTGCGCATGTCCCATGCACCCGTGGGGCAGCGTTCGGCGCAAAGGCCGCAATGCAGGCAAACGTCCTCGTCCTTGGCCATGATGCGGCCGGTCTTGAGGCCGTCGGCCACATAGATGTCCTGCGTGGCGTTCGTGGCGGGCGCGGTCAGCTTCGCGCGAAGCTCGTCTTCGGGCGCATCATCCGTGAAGGTGATGCAGTCCATCGGGCAGATGTCGACGCAGGCATCGCACTCGATGCACAGCTTGCCGGTGAAGACCGTCTGCACGTCGCAGTTGAGGCAGCGTTCGGCTTCCTTGTAGGCGAGCATGTCGTCGTAGCCGAGCTCGACCTCGACGCGGATGTCCTTGAGCGTTTCGGAAGGATCGCGCTGCGGCACCTTGTGGCGCAGGTCGGCTGCGATGTCGTTGTCGTAGGACCACTCATGGATGCCCATCTTCTGGCTGACCAGCGAGGTGCCCGGCGCCGGGCGTTCGGCAGGGTCAAGCCCGTGGAGCACGCGGTCGATCGAAACGGCCGCATCGTGGCCGTGCGCGACCGCCCAGATGATGTTCTTGGGCCCGAAGGCGGCATCGCCGCCGAAATAGACCTTCGGGTTCGTCGAACGCATCGTCTTGGGGTCGACGACGGGCATACCGTATCTGTCGAACTCGACGCCGATGTCGCGCTCGATCCAGGGGAAGCTGTTTTCCTGCCCGATGGCGACGAGCACGTCGTCGCACGGGATCTCCACGTCCGCTTCGCCGGTGGGCACGAGGTTGCGCCGGCCCTTGGCGTCGAACTCCGGCTTCACCTTCGTGAAGCGCATGCCGGTGAGGCGGCCCCTGTCGTGCAGAACTTCCTTGGGCACGAGGAAATTGCGGATCGGGATGCCTTCATGCATCGCGTCCTCTTTTTCCCACGGCGAGGCCTTCATCTCCTCGAAGCCCGAGCGCACGACGACCGTCACCTCCTCGCCGCCGAGACGGCGCGAGGAACGGCAGCAATCCATCGCCGTGTTGCCGCCGCCTAGCACGATCACGCGCTTGCCGATCGACGTGGTGTGGCCGAAGGAAACCGACGAAAGCCAGTCGATGCCGACATGGATGTTGGCGGCGGCTTCCGCGCGCCCCGGCACGTCGAGATCGCGCCCGCGCGGCGCGCCACAGCCCACGAACACCGCATCGAAGCCTTCGTCGAGAACGGCCTTGAGGCTGTCCACGCGCTTGCCCAGCCGCAGCTCCGGCTCCAGCGCCAGGATGAAGCCCACTTCCTCGTCGATGACGGATTCCGGCAGGCGGAATTTCGGGATCTGCGTGCGGATCATGCCGCCGGCGAACGGATCCTGCTCGAAGATCGTCACGTGATAGCCGCTCGCCAGCAGGTCGCGTGCGACCGTGAGCGAGGCGGGCCCTGCACCGATCACGGCCACGCGCTTGCCGTTGCGCGCAGCCGGTGCTGGCATGCGGGCCGTGACGTCGCCCTTGTTGTCGGCCGCGACGCGTTTGAGCCGGCAGATCGCGACGGGCTCGGCCTCCACGCGGCCGCGCCGGCAGGCGGGTTCGCACGGCCGGTCGCAGGTGCGCCCGAGCACGCCCGGGAACACGTTCGAATTCCAGTTCACCATGTAAGCGTCGGCGAACCGTTTTCCGGCGATCAGGCGGATATATTCGGGAACCGGCGTGTGTGCCGGGCAGGCCCATTGGCAGTCGACGACTTTATGGAAGTAGTCGGGCGCCGCGATGTCCGTCGGTTTCACAACAAGTGCGCTCCTCCGTGGGCTGCTCCGGCGGCCGTGCCGCCAGGTGCGGGCTCCCGTTCGGGATGCGCCGGCCCCACCGCCCCGGACCTGACTCCAAGACGGTACTACAAGGCTAGGTCACGCCCCGTCCGCGCGCAAGCAGGGTCTGGGTAACGGCTCAATTTTCATGCATCGGCGCGACGTCGATGGCCGACATCAGCATGTCCGGCACCCGCCCGTCGGTGCCCAGGGGCAGGATCAGGCGCTCGTAGCGCCATTTCTCGAACGACGTGGCGTAGTCGAGATCGGTGCGCAGCGGCTCGCGCGTCAGCACGACCGTTTCAAGTGCCGAGCGGATGCGCTCGCGCACGTCCGGGATGGGATATTCGTCGAGCCGCCGGCCGGTCATGTCGATCCCGAACATCGCCGAAGTGTTCGAGGCATCCACGCGGAACCGGAACCCGCCATCGGGCAGAACGTCGTGCAACGAGACGTACCCCAGCATCCACGGCACTTCGGTCGGGTCGATGTCGCAGCGTGCGGGCATCGCGCGCGTCCCGCGCCTTGCATCCCAATAGGTGTAGAAACGCCGCAGCCGATTGCTGCGGATCGTGTCCGGACGGAAGCCTTCGGCGAATTGCAGCGCCGGCTCAGTCATTTTTGTAGTACCGGATCGCGAATGGGAGCGGACGCTATCACCGAGCGGACGGGAAGGCGACTCTTCCGGCGCAATACTTCTCGACCGCTTGGCACCGGCGCGTAGACTGTCGGCGGACCCCTCCCGATTCGCGCGAAAACACGATGGCCGGACAGATGGCGACAAACTGGCGCGATTCGCTCGCGGTCTATCTGCGCCCGCGCCTGCTGGCGGTCCTGTTCATGGGCTTCTCCTCGGGCCTGCCGCTGCCGCTGACGTTCGGCACGCTGTCGTTCTGGCTGGCCGAGACGGGCGTGGACCGCACGGCGATCGGTGCGCTGGGGCTTGTCGGCACGGCCTATTCGCTCAAGTTCCTGTGGGCGCCGCTGATCGACCGGCTGGCGCTTGGCGCCTTCGCGCGCCGTTTCGGCCGGCGCCGGTCGTGGGCGCTGGTGCTGCAGGCGGGCCTTGCCGGGGCGATCTTCTGCCTTGGCCTCACCGATCCGCGTGTCGATCCGTGGCCGACGGCGCTCGTCGCCGTCGTCGTCGCATTCCTGTCGGCAAGCCAGGACATCGTCATCGACGCCTATCGCATCGAACTGCTGCGTGCGGACGAACAGGGGGCCGGTGCCGCGGCGACCCAGTGGGGCTATCGATTCGGGATGATGGCATCGTCGGCCGGCGCGCTGTTCGCGGCCGAATATGGCGGCTGGAGCTTCGCCTTCACGCTGATGGCCCTGCTGATGGGCGTGGGTGCGGCAACCGTGTGGCTCACGCGCGAGCCGACGGCCCCGCCGTCGGTCTTCGCGCCCATCGCGGGGAATACGATTGCCGAAAAGGCGGCGGCCTGGATGCGCTCGGCGGTCGTGGGCCCGTTCGCGGATTTCGCCTCGCGGCCGTCATGGCTGCTGATCGTCGTATTCATCGTGCTCTACAAGTTCGGCGATGCGCTGGCCGGTGCCATGGCCAATCCGTTCTATGTCGCGATGGAATTCACGCGCGTCGAGGTCGCGTCGATCTCGAAGATCGCGGGCGTTTTCGCCACGCTTGCCGGCGTGGCGGCCGGCGGTGCGGTCGTCAATCGCTACGGTCTTTATCGCTCGCTCTTCATATGCGGGATTCTGCAGGCGGTTTCCAACCTGCTCTACGTCGCGCAAGCCTGGGTCGGGCACGACGTGGCGCTCCTCGCGGTCACGATCGGTTTCGAGAACTTCACCGGCGGCATGGGTTCGGCCGCGTTCGTGGCCTACCTGTCCGGCCTGTGCAACGTCGCGTTCACGGCCACGCAGTATGCGCTGCTGTCGAGCCTTGCCACCGTCGGCCGCACGACGCTCACGGCGGGCAGCGGCTGGCTGTCGCTGCAACTCGGCTGGCCGCTTTTCTTCGCGCTCACCACGCTTGCCGCTGTACCGGGCATCTTGATGGTGCTGTGGCTGATGCGCCGCTTCCCGGCCGAAAGCCTGCCTCAGCGCGCGGCCGTGCCCGCCATCGACGACTGAAGCGCCGCCTCGACCGCTTCGAGCGGGATTGCGTCCATCATCTCGCCGCCGAAATCCTGCGCACGCAGGACGACGAGCGATTTTGCGACCGGCGCGAACTTTGCGGGATCGGTTGGCCCGAACAGCGAGACCAGCGCGCCATCGCCCGCCGCAAGCATGTGGCCGCCGCCCGAATCGTTTGCGACGGATGCGGTCAGGCGCTGGGCAAGCGCAATGGTCAGCACGGGCGAGGGCGCAATGCCGCGCGCGGCCGCGTCCTGCAACGGCAGGATCGCGCCGGGTACGGCGCGGCACGCATCGGTCCAGTCGCGCTCGTCGGGGCCGAGAATGAATACGGGCGTGGCATCGCGAAGGCCGCGCGCGAGCGCCACGAAGCGATCGAGCGGCCAGCTCTTCGCGCGGTTGCCGGCACCCGGTGCCAGACCCACATAGCGCGGGCCCGGCGGCAACAATGCGGATGCGTCGGCTTGCGCTTCGGCGGGCAGCGAAAGCGGCGCCACCGGGATCGCCGGATTGCCGCCGGCCGCCTCGACCAGCTGGAGAAGCTGTGCATGCATCGAACGCGGCTTGTCCGCGTTCGCCGGTCGGCCGCCGGACAGAAGAAAACCGGCAGCACCCGACACGAAGCGGCGATGGCGCACCCGGCGTACCGCAAGGCTCGTCGCGAAGCGGCGCTGGGTGTCGATGACAAGGTCGAAGGTGCGGCCGGCCAGCGGGCGGCCGAGCGCGTCGGAAAGCCGCGAACCGAACCCTGCGTTCTCGATCGTTTCGTCGATCAGCCCTGCGACGAGCGGCCGCAGGCTGCTCGCGAAAACGCTGGACCCCTTCCCGGCGCACCAGACGATGCGCGCCTTGGGCCAGTTCGCGCGCAGGATCCGCACGAAAGGCAGTTTCAGCAGCCCGTCCCCGACGAGGTCGAGGCCGACATAGACGAGGATCGAATCGTCGTTCACGGAAGAATTACTTTCAGCTAACCGCCCGCCCGTCTAGCATATTGCACCGCAACAAGGGGCACCGCCTTTCGCATGTCGGTCCGCAATCTCGAAAAGCTGCTCGAACCGAAATCGATCGCGCTGATCGGCGCCACGCCCAAGCCGGGGTCGGTTGGCTCGGTCATCGCGCACAATCTTTTCCACGCGGGATTTGCCGGCCCCATCCTGCCGGTCAATCCGAAATACGACGCGATCGAAGGCGTCTTCGCCTATCGCGACGTGGCAAGCCTGCCGGTCGTTCCCGACCTTGCCGTGATCTGCACGCCGCCGGAAACGGTGCCGGGCCTCGTGGCGGAACTGGGTGCGCGTGGCTGCCGGGCCGCTGTCGTCATCACCGCCGGATTCGGCGAACTGGGCGAAGGGCGCGGCAAGGAACTCGAGCGCCAGATGCTCGAGGCAGCGCGCCCCTATCTGATGCGCATCGTCGGTCCGAACTGCGTGGGCGTGATGGTGCCGGGCATCGGGCTCAACGCGACCTTCGCGCACGTCTCGCCGCCGAAAGGCGACATCGCCTTCGTCACCCAGTCCGGCGCCATGGCCACGACGGTCATCGATTGGGCATTGCCGCGCAAGATCGGCTTCTCGCAGATGGTGTCGCTGGGCGACATGAGCGACGTCGATTTCGGCGACATGCTCGACTGGCTTGCCAACGACGCGCATACGCGCGCGGTCCTGCTCTATGTCGAGGCGGTGACGCAGGCGCGAAAGTTCATGAGTGCCGCGCGCGCGGCCGCGCGCCTGAAACCGGTCATCGTCATCAAGGCCGGCCGGCACGCGGAAGCGGCGAAGGCCGCCGCCTCGCATACCGGCGCGCTCGCCGGCGCCGATGCGGTCTACGACGCGGCCTTCCGGCGCGCGGGCATGCTGCGCGTCTACGACATCGACGAACTTTTCGATGCGGTCGCCACGCTCGCCGCGCCGCCCGTGCATGGCGGCGACCGGCTTGCGATCCTCACCAACGGCGGCGGGCTTGGCGTGCTCGCGACCGACGCGCTGATGGACGAGGACGGCCATCTGGCGGAGATCGTGCCGGCGACGCTTTCCAAGCTTGACGCCGTGCTGCCGCGCACCTGGTCGCACGGCAACCCGGTCGACATCATCGGCGATGCCGACGGGGCGCGCTACAAGGCGGCGCTCGACGTGCTGCTGGCGGCACCTGAAATCGACGCGATCCTGGCGCTCAACTGTCCCACGGCCATCGCTTCGTCGGTCGAGGCGGCCGACGCGGTCGTCGCCGCCGCGAAGGGTGCGCGCCGGCCAGTGCTCACGTCGTGGCTGGGCGGCACCGGCAATGCGCTTGCCGCGCGCGCGCTGTTTGCCGACGCGCGCATCCCGACCTTCGAAACGCCGGACAAGGCCGTGCGCGGCTTCATGCATCTGGTGCGCTATCGCCGGGCACAGGAAAACCTGATGGAAGTGCCCGACGGGGCGCCGGACGATCTGGTGCCCGATGTCGCCGATGCGCGCGCGGCGGTGACCGCTGCACTCGAGGCGGGCCTGGAATGGCTGCCCGATCCCGACGTGCGGCGCGTGCTGGCCGGCTACGGCTTCCGCCTGCCCAAGGGCGAACTTGCCAAGGATGCCGCCGGGGCCGCGGAGGCTGCGGGCCGCATCGGCGGGCGCGTGGCGCTCAAGATCCATTCGCCGCAGGTCCTGCACAAGTCGGATGTCGGCGGCGTGGCGCTCGATCTTGACGGGCCGAAGGCCGTGCTCGTCGCGGCCGAGGCGATGGCCGCACGCGTGCGCGCCAAGGTGCCGAACGCCGAAATCCGCGGCTTCCTCGTGCAGGAAATGATCCGTCGGCCCGGCGCGTACGAGCTGATCCTGGGCACGAGCGAAGACCGGCAATTCGGCCCGGCCATCCTGTTCGGTCAGGGCGGCACGGCGGTCGAGGTCCTGAAGGACACCGCCATGGCGCTGCCGCCGCTCAACGTGAAGCTCGCGCGCGAACTTATCGCGTCGACCCGCGTCTCGCGCCTGCTCAAGGGCTATCGCGACACGCCGGCCGCCAACCTCGTCGAAGTCGAATTCGCGCTCGTCCGCCTTTCCCAGCTCATCTGCGATCTGGATGCGGTGGCGGAGCTGGACATAAATCCGCTGCTCGTCGACGCGAAGGAAGCCATCGTGCTCGACGCGCGCATCCGCATCCGGGCGCCGAAAAGCGGCGTGCATGCGGCACGCCTGGCGATCGAGCCCTACCCGTCGGAACTCGCGCAGTCGATCCTGCTCGAAGGCGTGGGGCCGGCGATATTGCGCCCGATCCGCCCGGAAGACGCACCTCTCATCGAGGCGTTGGTCGACAAGATGGATGCCGAAGACCGCCGCATGCGCTTCTTCGCGCCGGTCAAGCAGCTCTCGCGCGACCAGCTCGCACGCCTGACGCAGATCGATTACGACCGCGAGATGGCGTTCGTGTGCGAGTCGGCAATGATGGGCGTGGGCCTGCTCGGCGTCGTGCGCATTGCCGCCGACCCCGACCATGCGCGTGCGGAATACGCGATCGCGCTTCGCTCCGACCTGAAGGGCGTCGGGCTCGGACGGCGGTTGATGGTCCGAATTCTCGACTATGCGAAATCGCGCGGGGTGGGCGAGGTCTATGGCGAGGTCCTGCGCGAGAATCGCAACATGATCGATCTGTGCCGCGGGCTCGGCTTTCGTATTGCCGCAACGCCGGAGGCGCCCGATCTTGTCCATGCAAGCCTTGCGCTTGCCGACTGGAAGGGCCCGGAAGCGGCCGCCGGCGGGCCGGCGGCGGGCTGATCCCGGCGACCCGAAAATGCCTGCGCCAAGGCGCTTGCACCCCTCGGGCTGGCTGAATATACCAATCGCCATATACGCCAGCGGCCGCAGAAGGTCGTCACCCGAAGGCCCCTACGGACGGAAGCGCGAAGTTGTTTTCACTTGAACCCTTGATCATCTCCGGCCGCGAAGTCCTTCCCATCGTCGAAGGCGGGAAGGGCGTCTCGGTCTCGAACGGCGAAAGCTCCGGCGCCTGGGCGGCGGCGGGCGGGGTGGGCACGTTCTCGGGCGTGAATGCCGACTATCTCGACGACAAGGGCGAGGTCGTCCGCCAGATCTATCACGGCAAGACGCGCCGCGAGCGCCATGACGAACTGATCGCCTTCGCAGTCAAGGGTGCGCTCCATCAGGCGCGCGTCGCGCACGACATGTCGGGCGGCAAAGGCCGCGTCCACATGAACATCCTTTGGGAAATGGGCGGCGCCGAGCCGATCCTGGAAGCGGTGCTCGAGCAGGCGGGCGGCACGATTCACGGCGTCACGTGCGGTGCGGGCATGCCCTACCGGATCGCGGAGATCTGCGCCAAGCACGGCGTCTACTACTACCCGATCGTCTCGTCGGCGCGCGCGTTCCGCGCGCTGTGGAAGCGCGCCTATCACAAGTTCAGCGAGCTGCTGGGCGGCGTGGTCTACGAGGATCCGTGGCTTGCCGGCGGGCACAACGGCCTGTCGAACGCCGAGGACCCGCGCAAGCCCGAGCCGCCGCTGCCGCGCGTGATCGAACTGCGAAAGCAGATGAGCGAATTCGCGCTCGACCGCGTGCCGATCTTCATGGCGGGCGGCGTGTGGCGGCTCGACGAGTGGCAGGAGTTCGTCGGCAATCCCGAAGTTGGTCCGTGCGCGTTCCAGTTCGGCACGCGCCCGCTGCTGACCAGGGAAAGCCCGATCTCCGACGCGTGGAAAAGCCGCCTGCTGACGCTGAAGGCCGGCGACGTGCTGCTGCACCGTTTCTCGCCGACGGGTTTCTATTCGTCGGCGGTGCGCAATCCCTTCCTGCACGAGCTGGAAGAACGTTCGCTGCGCCAGGTCGCCTACCAGATGCATGCCGTGGGCGAGCACGACCAGCCGTTTCCGGTGGGTGCGCGCGGCCGGCTCGTCTATCTTGCCGCGCACGACAAGGCGCACGCCGAACAGTGGGTGGCGCAGGGTTTCACCGAGGCGCTGCGCACGCCCGATTCGACGCTGATTTTCGTCACACCCGCGCGCGCGGAGGAAATCCACCGCGACCAGGTCAACTGCATGGGCTGCCTTTCGGCCTGCGCCTTCTCGAACTGGCAGCAGAACGACCAGGGCACAACCGGCAAGAAGGCCGACCCGCGCAGCTTCTGCATCCAGAAGACGCTGCAGGACATCAGCCACGGCGGCGATCCGGAATCACAGCTCATGTTCGCCGGGCACAACGCCTACCGTTTCGCGTCCGACCCGTTCTACGCAGGCGGCTTCATCCCGACGGTGAAGCAGCTCGTCGAACGGATCGCGACCGGCCAGTAAGCGGAATTCAGCTCGGTTCGGCGTCGAGGCGCGCGTCGTCGAGCGCGCGCAGGCCGTTGGCCCGCATCACCGCGCGCACGTCGCGCACATAGTCGAGCTTGCGCTCGGAATAGCGCTGCAGGTGCTGGACGGCCGAGTTGCCGTCGAGCGTCTTGCCCTGCGCCCGCGCCACGGCGCGCGCGCGACGGAACTCGGAATAGGCCCGATGGGTGTTGAGGTTGAGCGCGTAGGCCTCGACCGTGCCCGGCAGGTCGGCGAAGCGGCGCACGCGGCCGTCATCGTCGTCGTCGCGATAGACCATCTGGCCGAAAAGCGCGTGGCCGGACTGCGCGGGCCGGCTCGTTCCCCAGCCGGTTTCCAGCGCCGCCTGCGCGATCGCCAGCGAGACGGGGATCGCGTCGACCCGGCGCAGCAGTTCGCGCGGCTTGTCGAGCGAGACCTCGTATCGGTCGGCGAGGTCTTCAAGGAAGATCCGGTCGGCGTCGTCGGGCTTGCCGGGGCCGGCGAGAACGCGCTCGAGCCGCGCGCGATCGGCGAGGATGCGTTCGTTCTCGAGCAGCAGCAGCGGCAGCAGCGACTTGATGAACACGGCCTTGCGCATGTCGGTCGATTCGAGCGCGGCAAGGTCGCGCGGCAGCCGTTCGACCACCACGCGCGGCACCGCCTCGGCGCCGCGCCGCGCGGTCTCGAGGCGGAAGCCGCGTTCGACGAACAGCGCATAGAGGTCGGCCGCCCCGGTCAGGCGCACGCGCGTGACGCCGTCGGATTCGGGCGAAGCGGGAAGTTCAGGTGAAGCGATGTCGAAGGGGCCGACCGGGCCGTGCCAGGCATCGGCCATGCGCAGGCCGGGCCGGGCCGTACCCAGCGCCACGGCAAGCGCCATCGTGCCCGCGAGACCCAGACCGATGAAAAACGGCAGGGTCCGCGAACCGGAAACGGGCGAAACGACGTCGCAACCGTCGTGCGCCAAATGGCGGGCGGGCTCGTTCATATCGATACGGACGAAAAAGGGTTGCGCCGGCGCCCTCAGGCGACCGCGCGAACCTCGACGATTTCGGGGATGTAGTGACGCAGCATGTTCTCGATGCCCATCTTGAGCGTCGCCGTCGACGACGGGCAGCCCGAGCACGAGCCCTGCATGTGCAGGTAGACGATGCCGTCCTCGAACTTCTGGAACACGATGTCGCCGCCGTCCTGGGCCACGGCCGGGCGCACGCGCGTGTCGAGCAGCTCGATGATCTGCTGGACCACTTCGTCTTCGCCTTCCGCAGCCGCGCCGTGGGCGGTTTCACCGCCCTCGGCCAGCGCCGGGGCGCCGGACGTGAAATGCTCCATGATCGCACCCAGCAGGGCCGGCTTCATCAGGTGCCAGTCCTTGTCCTCGTCCTTGGTGACGGTGACGAAGTCCTGCCCGAGGAATACGCCCGTCACCCCCTCGACGCCGAACAGGCGGGTCGCCAGCGGCGAGCGGGCCGCCGCCTCGTCGGCTGCCTTGAAATCCGCCGAACCAGCGGTCAAGACCGCGCGGCCAGGTAGGAATTTCAGGGTTGCCGGATTTGGCGTGGTTTCGGTCTGGATGAACATCGGAGGAAACTCCCGATCCGTGCAGCGGTAGCGCCGCGGGGGGACTGTGCGTTAGGGTGGGAAATGGGCCAGAAGCGGCGGCCTGTCAAGGCTGCGTCTGTAACATATTGAAATATAAGGGGCTAGATTGACCGATACTTCTTCGCAGGTGCAGCAAAGTCGGCCCGTCGGCGTTCGCGGCAACCGCCGCTACAAGCGCCCCGAACCAGCCCGCCCGAAGAATGCGTCGTTCGATTCGATCCGCCAATGGCTACGCGGGCCGGCGCATGCGGTCGGCAGTCCGATCAAACTGGTCGACGGCCTGTGCTGGCGGATGGTGGCGGCGGGCCTGCCCATCGACCGGGCGGGGATCACGGTCGCCCTGCTGCACCCGGAATTCTCCGGCTACGGCATAAGGTGGTGGCATGACATCGGCGAATCGGAAGAAGCGCTGGTCGAGCACGAGGTCACGCTGAGCGACGTCTACCGGGCAAGTCCGTTTCCACCGGTGGTCGAGCGGGGGGAGACCATCCGGGTGCGCATCGAGCCGCGCGCCAACAGCTATCCCTATCCGGTCGTCGCCGACCTCGCGGCCCAAGGCTATACCGACTATATCGTCCAGCCGGTCCGTCTGCAGGGCTTCAGCCCGACCAACGAGCGGCGGCGCTTCCAGGCGTGCAACTGGGCGACCAAGCGCGCGGGCGGCTTTTCGGACGCCGACATCGCGGCGCTCGGCAAGATCGCGGACGATCTTGCCGCACCCCTTGCGCTGGTCACCGAGCGGCGCATCGCGCGCGACCTGCTTTCGGTCTATCTGGGCCGGTCGATCGGCTCGCGCGTGCTGTCGGGCGAAATCCGCCGCGGCTTCGGCGATCCGATCCGCGCGGCGATCCTCGCGACCGACATGCGCGGCTTCACGGCACTCAACGACCGGCTGCCCGCCGGCAGGATCATCGCGCTCTTGAACGGCTGGTTCGAACGGCAGGTCGCCGCCGTCCACACCCATGGCGGCGAGGTGCTCAAATTCGTCGGCGACGGGATGCTTGCGATCTTCCCGATCGAGGACGTCGAGTTTGCCCGGATGGCCGCGCGCCAGGCGCTGGCCGCCGCGCGCGAGGCGATCGAGGCGGCCTATGCGATGGACGCCGATCCGGCGTTTGCCGATGCCGCTCCGCTGCGTGCGGTCGCCGCCCTGCATACGGGCGAAGTCTTCCACGGCAATATCGGGGCGCCCGACCGGCTCGACTTCACCGCCATCGGGCCATCGGTCAACGTCGTCACGCGGCTGGAAAGCCTTGCCAAGTCGCTCGACCGCGAACTGATCGTGTCGGCGGCTTTCGCCGAGATCTGCCCCGAACCGCTCGTCTCGCTGGGTCGTCACGCGCTCAAGGGCGTGGCCGAACCGGTCGAGGCGTTCACCTGCCCGAGCGTGCCGGTGCGCCGCTAGAGCGTGATTGTTTCAGGGTGAAGCGTAACCGGCGTTTCTGAAGTAGTTTGCGCATTCGTCTGGCGCGAAGTGCTGGAGGAGCGTTCCGATGCGCCGCCACGTGGCGTCGACGGAGCGTTCTGCCGCTTTG